>CP171007.1:0-2382162 GCA_043950625.1 Moraxellaceae bacterium WGS2144 | reverse complement strand
ATAACTAGCCCTCTATAGGGCCAGGTCGCGCAGCTTGATCACCCGATGATTTACGTGCCTCAATCCACTCTTCGACCTCTGACAAATCCCAGGCGACATTTCTACTGGTTAACGCGATACGGCGTGGAAAATCCCCTCGCTGCTCCAGGTTATAAATTGTTCGTGTCGAAAGCGGGATCATCTCCAGGAGCTTCTTCCTGTTGATGAGGGTCTTTATATTTTGCATGGGTCAATACCTCTCAAATGAATAGTTGCTATTCATCGAGTAGCTGCGCGAAGCAGCTAATCGGTAATTGACCTGCCCGATGCCAATGGCGGCCTTATTTATAAATTCACGGCATCAACTTCAATGCTATCAAAGATAGCAAAAACATCAACCCTTACTGCCTCCCGAAGTCCACTCATCAATCATATCGGCCCAATCCTGCAACATCGCCGCCCGCTGCTCGCGGTACTCAGCCTTGTTGTAGACAGCCCTCACGCCCTTCTGCTCGTGCGCCAGGCACTTCTCGATCCAGTCGGTGTTGTAGCCGGCCTCATGCAACAGCGTGCTGGCTGTGCGCCGCAAATCATGCGGTCCGAACTTGGTAAGTGACTTCCCATCTTTCTGCGCCGCCTTGTAAGTCAGCGTCAGCACCTGGTTAAGTGTGGCAGCGCTCATCGGCGCATCCGAGTCGTACCGTGATGGCAAAACGAAGTCGGAACCACCGGCAAAGGTTTTCATGGCAATGAAAATATCCAGAGCCTGCTGGGACAGAAATACCAGGTGCGGGTTACGGCGTTTCATCCGCTCCTTTGGAATCGTCCACAACGCTTCGCTGAAATTGATCTCGCTCCAGGTCGCATTGGTCAGCTCGCTCTTGCGCACCATCGTCAGCAATAACAGCTTGGCCGCCGCACGGTTTGTTGGGCTTGTGCCCACTCGCTCCATGTACTGGTACATCAGCCCAATTTCTTCTGGCGTCAACGCTCGGTCACGTGGCTCGAATCGAGCGATGCTTGTTGGGCGCACCAGTTCTGCCGGGTTTTCGACCTTCTGCCCACGCTCGATGGCCCAGCGAAATACCTGCAACACGATTTCACGCACATGAACGGCGGTGGCCGGTGCGCCTCGCTCAACAATGGCATCAGCCAGCGCCCGCAAGTCTTCGTGGGTGATCTCCACCAGCTTCTGATTGCTGAATTTCGGCTTCAGCTCACGCTCATAAACCGAGCGGCGCATATCGCGGGTGGAGTCGGCCATCTGGTAGCCACGCAGCCACTTCTCCGCCCAGGCACCGAACGTCTCTGCATCTTTCACCCGCGCCTTGTCTCGGGCTTTCTCCTTGGCCGGCGACTTGCCCGCCGCAACCATCTTCTTGGCGTCACCCAACAGCTCGCGGGCTTCGGCCAGGGTGATGCCACCGACACCATAACGCCCAAAGGTGATGGTCTCCTGCCGACCGTTGATTGAGTAGTTGTAACGGAACGAGATGGAGCCGGCTGGAGTCACTGCCACATAGAGACCTTCCCGGTCATTCACTTTGTAGAGTTTGTCCCTGGGCTTGAGATTGCGCAGCTTGGTATCGGTCAGCATGTACCTTGTCCTTCTTCGTCTCCGATACCATGCTGAAAAAATCTCGAATTTATCGTATTTTTTCTTACGAAACAGTAACTTATAGAATATTAATACCATGAACACACAAAAGAACGCAGCATGGTATCGGCATCAATCATGGCATCGCCAAACCATAATACCAGCTTTAATGCCATGCTCAAACGGTGCTTGGCGCTTCCTCCCGTTGCCAGATCGTGCCAAACACAAACAAAAAAAAGCCCGCAATTACGCGGGCTTAGCGGCATTTCATGCCATCAGGTGCCTGGCTGTGCCAGACGCGGAATCATTCCCACTCAATCGTTGCTGGTGGCTTACTGCTCACATCATACACTACGCGCGATACTTCCTTGATTTCATTCATAATGCGGTTAGAAATGGTTTCCACCAGATCATACGGCAGGTGGGCAAAACGTGCGGTCATGAAGTCTACGGTTTCTACCGCACGTAGCGCAATCACCCACGCATAACGGCGACCGTCACCCACCACGCCCACCGATTTAATCGGCTGGAACACCGCAAAAGCTTGTGCAGTTTTGTCATACCAGCCACTGCTGCGTAATTCCTGCATAAAAATATCATCGGCACGGCGCAGGATGTCGGCATATTCTTTTTTAACTTCACCCAAAATACGCACGCCAAGACCTGGGCCCGGGAATGGATGACGGTAAATCATGCTATGCGGCAAGCCTAAAGTGGTGCCTAGCTTACGCACTTCATCCTTAAACAGGTCACGCAACGGCTCAACCAACTCAAAGGCCAAATCATCTGGCAAGCCGCCCACGTTATGGTGTGATTTAATCACATGCGCCTTGCCATGCTTGCTGGCCGCTGATTCAATCACATCCGGATAAATGGTGCCTTGTGCCAGAAATTTAACCCCATCCAGTTTACGGGCTTCCTCGGCAAATACCTCAATAAACTCACGGCCAATAATCTTGCGCTTGGCTTCTGGATCAGTTACCCCGGCCAGCGCAGTCAGAAAACGGTCTTCGGCATCAGCGCGAATCACCCGGATGCCCATGTTTTCGGCAAACATTTGCATGACCTGATCGCCTTCGTGCAAACGCAGCAGGCCGTTGTCTACAAATACGCAAGTGAGCTGGTCACCAATGGCTTTGTGCAGTAGTGCCGCCACCACGGATGAATCCACACCACCAGATAAACCCAGCAGAACTTTTTCTTCACCAATTTGCTCACGCAGCTGTTCCACACGCAAGTCAATAATATGCTCTGGCGTCCACAGGTTGCCACAACCGCAAATAGTATGCACAAAGCGGGAAATCAGCAGTTCGCCCTGCAGGGTGTGAGTGACTTCCGGGTGAAACTGCACGCCATAAAAATTGCGTGACTCATCGCTCATGGCGGCAATCGGACAGCTCGGCGTGCTGGCGCTAATGTTAAAGCCTTCGGGCAGCGCAACCACTTTGTCACCGTGGCTCATCCACACGCGCAGTTTTTTAGGTTCATCTTCAATGCCGGAGAACAATCGATCCGGAAACTCATGAATGACATCAGCGCGGCCAAATTCCTGGAGATGGCTGGATTCAACCTTGCCACCCAGCTGCATGGCCATGGTTTGCATGCCATAGCAAATGCCCAGCACCGGCACGCCCAGATCAAATACGACTTCCGGCGCACGCGGACTGCCTTCCAGCGTGGTACTTTCCGGGCCACCCGACAAAATAATGCCACTGGGCGCAAAGTCCCGAATGGCTTGCTCAGGCATATCAAAGGCATACATCTCGGAATATACCCCAGCCTCACGCACGCGACGGGCAATAAGCTGGCTGTATTGTGAGCCAAAATCCAGAATTAAAATGCGGTCTTGGGTAATCTGGTCATTCAATTGAGCAGTAGCAGGCTGGTTAGCAGTCATGGCAGGCGAGCTTCAAATAGACAAAAAATTTAGCGCCATAGTTTAGCATTTTTATTAGATGGCGCGAAGCTTAGACTACTAATTTGCAATTTTAATCCTAAAACATGCAGGGCAAGCTGTTTGCTCGCCCTGCATGTTTTAACCGGTTTGAACCACCCGTGCCACTTTAGGCTGGCTAGGCAGACTATGGCGTAAAATCCGCCACAGTACCTGACCAAACTGCTTGCTAAAACGCCCGGTATTATAGTGAATGCCATAGCGCTGGCAGATTTCCTGTACTTTGGGCGCAATAGCAGCATAGCGGTGTGCGGGCAGATCTGGAAATAAATGATGCTCAATCTGGTGGCTCAAATTGCCCGATAACAAATGCATCAGCTTGCCACCGGTTAAATTGGACGAACCCCGAATCTGGCGATAATACCAGTGACCACGGCTTTCATTGTCCAGCACCGACTTATTAAACAACTCAGCATCTTCGGTAAAATGACCGCAAAAAATAATGCTAAATGTCCACAGGTTACGTATGCCATTGGCAGCAAAATTACCCAAAAATACCGGTAGTGCGGATGGCCCGGCAATGAGGGGGAAAAATACATAATCCTTAAACAGCTGTTTGCCAATTTTTTGTTTAACCGGCTGCCAGCGCTCATTAAATTCTTCTTTGCTCATGCGACCCTGAACATATTTGCCGATTTCCAGATCCTGAATAGCCACGCCCCACTGAAACAAAACAGCCAGTGTTAAGGCATATAGCGGCTGACCTAAATAAAACGGCTGCCAGCGCTGCTCAGGAAAAATACGCAACAAACCATAGCCAATGTCATCATCCATGCCTTTAATGTTGGTATAGGTGTGATGCTTAAAGTTATGGGTTTTGCACCAGTTTTCGCTGGTGCCGACGGTATCCCACTCATAGGTTTTGCCTTGCAGGCTGGGATCATTCATCCAGTCATACTGGCCGTGCATCACATTATGTCCCAGCTCCATGTTTTCCAGTATTTTGGACACGCCTAATAACGCTGTGCCAGCCAGCCAGGCCGGCGGAAACCAGCCCAAAAACAGCAAGCCACGCCCGGCCATGGCGCTATAGCGCACTGAAGCCACAATTTTGCGGATATATTTGGCATCTTTTTCGCCCAAGTCCGCCATGGTCTGGGCACGCAAGGCATCCAGTTCACTGGCCAGCATATCCAGCTCGGCCGGGCTTAAGGAGCGGGTTTTGCTGCGCTTAGGAAGCTGAAAGTTGGGTTTTTTCAGTAGCATGGTTTTTCCTGCTTATTTTTAAAAATTGAATATTTAAAGATCCAGAATCAGGTCACTACGGGCGCTGCTGATACAAATGCGCAAGGCCGGATCAGTATCGTGCTGCTCATCGCCCGAAACCATATGCCGGGTACTGCCGGACACTTTGCCGCAGGCACAGGTATTGCAAATTCCCATGCGACAGCCGCTAGGTGGATTAATCCCTTGCGCTTCCAGTGCCGCCAAAATTGGCTGCCCGACAGGTACTTCAATCACGCGCTGCTGCTTTTGCAGGGTAATTTGTACCATGGCATTGGTATCGGCAGCGGCCAGCACAGGTGGCGAGAACGCTTCGGCCATGAAGCTGTGCACCCGGGTTTGCAAAACCTGCTGCGCTGCCTGCACAAAACCGGCCGGGCCGCAAGCCAGTACATGACTGCTGGCGAGATCTTCCTGCTCGCTAAACTGCCCGGCTTCTATACGGCCGACCTGTTCATACGGCTGGCAAGGGGTCTGCTGGGTTAGATACAAATGAAATGAAAAATTGGGCTGTTGTTTTTGCAGTGCCAGTAATTCATCCACAAAACATGCTTGCTCCCGCTGGCTGACCCAGTAATGTAGCTGCACCGCTTGCTTGCTGGGCAAGGGCTGAGCTGCATATTGGCGCAGTAGGCTGATCATGGGTGTAATGCCGCTACCCGCTGCCAGTAATAACACCGGCTGCTCATCCGTTGGCCAGTAAAAATCACCGAAGGGCTGCCCCAGCTGCAACACGTCACCCGCCTTGGCGCTCTGGCATAGCCAGGTACTTAAACGGCCACCACTAACCTGCTTCACGGTAATAGCCAGCAGGTCATTATGTTCTGCCACCGCACTGGTACTGTAACTACGGGAAACAAAGCGACCGTCTATCTGAGCGGTCACTATGATATGTTGGCCTGCTTTTGGATATTTTAGCTGCCTGTTGGGCTTTAGCAGCAAGGTGATCATGTCGCGGGCAGCAGGTTTTTTTTCTACAATTCTGGCCTGCGCCTGATTGACCGACCATAGCGGGTTAAGCTTGCCAAGCCAGAAATTAAGCATGTCTGGATTTAAAGTATGTTGCAGCAAGCTCTTTAGGGTGGGGTGAGCTGCATGATTCAAATTGCCCATAGCCATCTCATCATCAAATTCTGCCATTATTATACATATGTATAGACAGTTGTATAATATCTTTTTATGAGTTTTATCTTTATACTGTTACAGAACAATTATTCGCACTATTTGCAATGAACCAGCCCTCCACTACACCGGCCCCAGTCGCCACGCCAAGCCGCACCACGCAGGGACGGCCAGCATCTATCAGTCGTGATGAACTAATTGATGCAGCCCTGCAATTGCTGGGTCCGCACCGTAGCGTATCCACACTGAGCCTGCGTGAAATTGCCCGCGAAGCCGGTATTGCCCCCAACAGTTTTTACCGGCACTTTCGTGATGTGGATGAGCTGGCAATTGCGCTGGTTGATCGTGCAGGTTCTGAGCTGCGAAATATTATCGGCAGGGCACGACAGCGAGCAGCTACTGGACGCAGTGTGGTGCAGTCATCCATGGAAGTATTTATGGAGCAGTTACGCGCCGAGCAAGGCTACTTGCAATTGTTATTGCGTGAAGGCAAAGTAGGCTCGGATGCCTTTAAACAGGCGGTGGAGCAGCAATTGTGCTTTTTTGAGAATGAACTCAAAGTTGACCTGATCCGGCTGGAACAATTGCACGGTAACCAGCTGTATGCGCCTGAGCTGGTTGCCAAGGCCATTACCCGATTGGTCTTTGCCATGGGAGCAACAGCGGTGGAACAGGATATTGCCGGACAGTCTGTTATTCTTGAGCAAACAACCGATATGATTCATATGATTCTACGTGGTGCCCGCAGCATGGGCAGCCAGCCCGATTAAGCCCAGCTTATTTTACCCGTAATTTTTTGCCTCAACACCGCTGGCCTGATGACAGCAGACACAACTATTGCTAGGATTTTTCCCACTTTAACCAGATAACCGTCTTATGGAACTTTTTGATTTTATTCTGCACGTTGACCAGCATTTAAATGAATTTGTCCGGGATTATGGTATCTGGATTTATGCGATTTTATTTTTAATCATTTTTGTAGAAACCGGCCTGGTCGTCATGCCCCTGCTTCCCGGGGATAGCCTGCTGTTTGCAGCTGGTGCGATTGCTGCTACGGGTGCCATGGATCCCGTGCTGTTGTGCTTACTGCTATTTGTGGCAGCAGTGCTGGGTGATACGGTGAACTATCAGATTGGGCACTATCTGGGTCCACGCGTGTTTGACATGAAGCTGCGCTTTATCCGGCGCGAGCATTTGTTAAAAACCCAGGGGTTTTTTGAAAAACACGGTGGCAAAACCATTATCTTTGCCCGTTTTTTACCCATTATTCGTACCTTCGCCCCATTTATTGCCGGGGTAGGCAGTATGCACTATCCACGCTTTTTAATGTTTAACGTGGTCGGCGCAGCGGCCTGGGTGGTCTCATTTATTACCTTGGGCTATCTATTTGGTAGTCATCCGGTAGTAAAGGATAATTTTACATATGTGATCTTTGCTATTATTTTTATTAGCATGTTGCCAGCGGTTATTGAATTCATACGCTATCAATGGACAAAAAACAAGAAAGTTAACTAAAAGCAGGATTTGGTTATCTGGTGAATGAGGGGAGGTTGCAGTATTAGCGCAAACAGTTAAGCTCTGCAACTGGCTGCTGTAAATTGTTGCCTCCCTGTAAGCTTTGTTAGTGAGGCAAAATTACTCAAATTTTTTGCAATACCCTGTAAGCATTAGATTTTCTCAGTACCGACATATCGACTTACAAATTGGCTAGATACTACATAAGCCTGCAAAACCGAACAGAAAATAAACAACAGGGCGGGCCAAATTTCTTATATTAAAAAAACAAATTTTATAAATGGAGAATCTATCATGTTTCGTTGGGCCATTATTTTTGCCGTAATTGCTTTAATCGCAAGCTTACTGGGCTTTGGTGGTGTAGCAGGTTTATCACAGGACTTTGCTATTATCTTCCTGGTAGTGGCTATTATTCTGGCGGTGGTTGCTTTTGTAAGCCGTGGCCGGGTGCCTTAATATAGAACATGTTTACTAAAAAGATGTTTTAGCAAAACAGCGGTCATTGACCGCTGTTTTGTTATGTTTACCTGCCTAATGTGCTCAGTTAAATGCCTCTTACCAAGCTTAACGGACAACCTCGTAAATTCCGCTACACTAAACCAGTCAATACTTTAATAAAACTGCTCACTGGAGGATGACAAGTGGCACAATCTGCAATTATTTCACAGCAACTCTCCTATACCTCGCCCGAAGGCACTACTCTGATCGGCCATTTTTCCATGCCTGAAGGAACAACAGGCGTAGTGCCGGGCATTATGGTGTGTCCAGAATGGTGGGGCGTCACTGAGCACCCCAGACAGCAGGCTGAACAACTGGCCAGTCAGGGCTATGCGGCACTGGCCATTGATGTGTATGGCGAAGGCAAAGTTACTGATCAAGCCAGTCAGGCCAATGAATGGATGAGCGCCATGCTGGCTAATCAGGATTTGCTAATGCAGCGTGCTAAAGCCGGAATGGATATACTGGCCGCACAGCCGGACGTGGATGCCAGCCGTTTAGGGGCCATTGGTTTTTGCTTTGGCGGCAAGATTGCCCTCGATATGGCCCGTGAAGGCTTTGATTTAAAAGGGGTGGTAAGTTTTCATGGCACATTAACCCCCAAACAGCCCGCGCAACCTGGTCAAATTAAAGCCGAGCTGCTGATTGAACATGGCGAAGCGGACAGTATGGTGAGCTTAAATGATCTGGAAACGTTTAGGCAGGAAATGGATAAAGCTGGCGCGCATTATCATGTTGATGTGTATCCGGGTGCTAAACATGGCTTTACTAATCCACTGGCAGATGAGCGCGCGCGTAATAACAGTATTGATTTAGGCTTTAATGCCCAGGCAGCCCAGCAATCGCATCAGGCCATGCTGGATTTTTTTGCCAGAGTATTTAAATAAATAAAACATGACATAAATAAAAATTGAAGGATTTTAGGTTCAGCTAAAAACTCTCCTTTGAGTTTAAACATTTGCCCCCACTCTATAGCCATCGTGATGAGATGATGGCTTTTTATTTGTCCAGTAATAATCAATCTAACCCCGACTTTGCCATACGAGTACTTGACTGGTTTGACCAGCATGGCCGCCATGATTTGCCCTGGCAGGTTAAGGATAATCCCTATAAGGTCTGGGTCTCAGAAATCATGCTGCAACAAACCCAGGTAAAAACGGTTTTAAACTATTTTGACCGTTTTATGCAGCGCTTTCCTACAGTAGAAAGTCTGGCACAGGCCAGCTGGGATGAGGTCGCACCCTACTGGGCGGGTCTGGGATATTATGCCCGTGCACGTAACCTGCACAAGGCGGCGCAGCAGGTGGTTGCGCAAGGTGGCTTTCCAGATACTCTGGACGGCTGGATGGCGCTGCCCGGTATTGGCCGCTCAACTGCTGGGGCACTCATGTCGCTGGGCTTACAGCAATATGGTGTGATTATGGATGGCAATGTAAAGCGGGTGTTAACCCGGCATGCTGCTATTGAAGGCGACAGTAATTCTTCTGCCATTGTCAACCAGCTTTGGCAACTGTCCGAACAGCGTACTCCGGTTGCGCGTAACGCTGCCTATACGCAGGCCATGATGGATCTGGGCGCTACCATTTGTACCAGTAAAAAACCGCTGTGCCTGTACTGCCCGGTGCGTGAGGATTGTCAGGCTTTTTCACAAAATCGGGTACTGGAGTTTCCATATAAAAAAGCAAAAAAACCCAGCCCGGAAAAACAGGCCTACGTACTCATTTTACAAGATGAGCAAAATGGGCAGTGCTTGTGGCAACAACGCCCTGACAACGGCTTGTGGGGCGGCTTAACCTGTTTACCCATTATGGAAGAACAAAGTCTGGGTGAATTTATCCAGCAATTTGAGCTGCGAACCCCATATCAACTGCCACTAGTAAAGCATTCCTTTACCCATTTTACCTGGTACTTGACACCACTGGTTTTTAAGCTAAACACCGCACCAGACGGTCAGCTTCAGCAATATTTTGCCGCTAGTCAATGGTTAACTAGCGAACAGGCAAGGCAAGCCGGCGTCCCTAAGGCCATGCTTAAAGTTCTGGAAGAAATGAACATGATCTATAATAAAATCCCCGGTAATGAAAACTATAAGCCTGGCTAAATCCTGTTTTGGGTAGGCAGCACTGTCCGGGCACGCTATCATGGATTCAGCCCTGGCGCTTTCAATGGTTTTTAAGTCAGGCTTGATGGTAGCAATAATCACGTGGATGGTTTTAATTTATGGAAAAACAGCGCCTTCTCAAGGATGACTGGCAAATACGATGTGATATCAATACCCTGCTTTTCTGCTTTAACCAGTTTCGCTGGCTGTTGCTGGTGTCTGTGCTTGCATTGGCGGCAGGATGCGCCAGTGCACCTAAGCAAAAACCGCTGCCAGCCTCTGCTCAGGCGGATATTTTACGGCTACGCCAGCAAGCTTTGCCCGAATACTTGCCAGTGCCGGTAAAAGGAGTCAAGCCCCGCCAGCTCAAGGATACCTGGGGCGCTGCACGCAGTAGTGGCCGCCGTCATGAAGGTATTGATATTATGGCAGCGCGAGGCACCAAGGTATTAAGCAGTACGGCGGGCGTGGTGGTAGACATGCGCAACAATAAACTGGGTGGAAAAGTAATCTGGGTTGCAGGGCCTGCCGGCAGTTATCACTACTATGCACACTTAAGCAAACATAAACGCGGTCTGAATGTAGGTGACCGGGTTAAAAAAGGCCAGGTGATTGGTTATGTGGGCAATACCGGCAACGCACGCGGTGGTTCACCGCATCTGCATTATGGCGTTTATTTGTCTGGTAAGGGCCGCGGCGCCGTTAATCCCTACTACTATTTGGTGAGATCTTAAACATGCCGCAACTGGCTGAACACATGGTCAATTTTGCCCAAAGTGGTAATCAGCAGCGCATTAGTCTGAAAAGTGGCCAAATACTGCAAGGCTGGATCATGGAAATTACTGAAGATGCCTTGCTCATGAGTACAGGCTTTTCTGAAAAAACCGGACAGGACCACTGGGTTGATTTTGAGCAACTTGATCTGGCTCGGCTAGAATATTGGGATACCAAGACGCAATGCTGGATGAGCTGGAGTTGCCCGAAATAAGAACGAATTGCTACTCCAACACCTAGCATAGTTGCGTACCCTACCACTATGGTTTGATGTGCTTTTGTAGTTGCCATAGGCTGGCCTGGACAAATTGTTTATTATGGTTTGCTGACCAGGCAACGCGCTGGTCAAACGCTGTAAAAATGCCGTAAAGCAAATTGCTAACTGCCTTTACCTGAATTTATTCAATCTGCCGTCACTCAAGGATATTACCATGACCCTCATTCGTAGCTATGCGGCTTTAGAAGCTGGCCAAGACTTGCAACCCTATGAATATGAGGCCAGTGAGCTTAAGGCGCACGAGGTAGAAGTTCAGGTGGAATACTGCGGCATCTGCCACTCTGATTTATCCATGATTGACAATGAGTGGGGCAGTTCGGTGTATCCATTGATTGCCGGGCATGAAGTGATTGGTCGTATTAGTGCACTTGGTAGCGAAGCACAGAACAAAGGACTGCAAATTGGTCAGCGCGTGGGTATTGGCTGGACGGCTGATAATTGTCAGTATTGTGATCCCTGCCTGGATGGTAAGCAGGTACTGTGCCAGAACGGCAGTACCTCAACCATTAGTAATCGTGGTGGTTTTGCAGAAAAGCTGCGTGCCGGCTGGCAATGGATAATTCCAGTACCCGAAGGTTTAAACCCTGAAGTAGCAGGGCCTTTATTGTGTGGTGGTATCACTGTATTTGATCCCTTGTTACGCCACAATATTCAGGCGATCAGCAAGGTGGGCGTCATTGGTATTGGAGGCTTGGGCCATATGGCCATTAAGCTGCTACGTGCCTGGGGCTGTGAAGTGATAGCTTTTAGTTCAAGCCCTGAGAAAACCCAGGAAATTCTGGCAATGGGCGCTGACCATGTGGTCAACAGCCGCGATAAAGCCGCGTTAAAAGCATTACGTGGCCAGTTTGATCTTATTATTAATACCATTAATGTCAGCCTGGACTGGATGCCTTATTTTGCAGCGCTAGCGCCAGAGGGTAAATTCCATACCGTTGGGGCGGTGCTTGAGCCGATTGCCGTGCCAGCTTTTACCCTCATTAGCGGTGCCAAATCAGTGACCGGCTCGCCCACAGGTTCACCGGTGGCACTACGCAAGCTGTTGAATTTTTCTGCGCGAGCCGGGGTTGAACCCACGGTTGAAGTATTTCCCATGTCACAGGTTAACCAGGCATTACAGCATGTGCGTGATGGCAAGGCACGCTACCGGGTGGTGTTAAAAGCCGATTTTGATTAATAGCACTTAAACCAATAAAAAAGCTGAAGTTTGGGCTTCAGCTTTTTTATTATAAAATAATCAACTACTTTGCATATGGATCACGAATAAACTCTAGTTGGGCCTGCTGGTAACGTGCATTTTTAACGTAGTTTTTCATGCTGCCCAGCATCTGGTAGGGCTGCTGTTGCACAAAATGATTGGCAATCGATAAAGGAATGGCACCGCCTGGATCAGCATAGCCGCTGGTAGTCACTTCGACCTTGTTGGCGGCCAGAGGCTTTAATGTCCAATCGCCCTCGTAATGCGTCAGTCGGACAACATTCTGGCGCAAGGGAGCCCGCCTATCACTAATGGCCTGATTTTTAATAGTTACTGTACCGTCGCTGGTCTGGCTGATTTTACCACGCACTACAATATCGCGCTTTTGTAACGGAAACGGAAAATTCAGTTGCATACGCAAAACAAAGGTGCCGTTATCAGGATTGCGCTCAATCAAATCAACTGCACTCACATAAGGCACCCAGCGAATGAGTGAATCGGTATCCAGAATGACCGCAGCGGCACTGGTTAAACTGGTGTTGAGCACTGTGGTCGCGCGATAGTTAAAGGCAGGATTATTGGGCGTTTGATAGGTCCATACTTTAATACCGTTTTTATTGATAGCCAGCTTGCCAGGATTAACTGCCTCTTCTGCCTGCACGGCGGCCAGACTGATTAAAGCCAGGCTCAGGCCAAGACTGGTTTGACGCAACAATACAAACGGTTTTAAGTATTTCATGAATTAAGTTCTGCCTTTGACTTTAATTTTTTAAGGATAATACGTCCTGCATGTCATAACGTCCATTGGGCTGTTGCACCACCCAGGCCGCTGCACGCACCGCACCGCTGGCAAAATTCATGCGATTGGTGGCCAGGTGCTTGACCTCTACCCGCTCGCCTTCACCAATAAACATGACGGTATGCTCACCGACAATATCGCCACCGCGAATGGTTTCAAAGCCAATGGTTTGCCGATCACGTGGCCCAGTATGCCCCTCACGTCCATAAACCGCTACTTCTTTTAGGTTACGATCCAATGCATTGGCGACGGTTTCACCCATCATATATGCCGTACCTGAGGGTGCATCTACCTTATGGCGATGGTGTGCTTCGATAATCTCAATATCGACGCTATCACCAAAAGCACGTGCGGCCACTTCCAGCATTTTTAGTGAGATATTCACACCAACCGAGTAATTACCCGAATATACCACCTGAATATGCTGTGCTGTATCGCTAACAAGCTGCTTTTGTATATCAGAAAGGCCAGTAGTGCCAATGACCATGGCTACCTTTGCCTGCTGACATATTTGTAAATGCTGCTCTGTAGCATGCGGTAAGCTAAAATCAATCACTACATCACACTGGTCAATGACTTCCTGCAAGCCACTCACCACTGGTACATTTAAGCATCCTACCCCTGCCAGTTCACCGGCATCACTACCCAGTAACGAACTGCCTGGATGCTCTACTGCTGCTGCCAGCTGATAATCCGCCTGATGCACTGCCTGAATCAACATACGACCCATGCGACCACCTGCTCCCAGAACACCAATACGCAGGTTATGCAAAGAAGTTGTTGCCATAATGTGTTTTCCGTATAGCTGTTATTACCAATGGCACTTACTATAGTGTAAAAAATACTGCCACGTCATATCTAAAGCCACAAACCTGGCCTGAACTATAAAAAAAGGGCTTATCGTTGCCAATAAACCCTTCATTAAAATGACTTAGTCAAACAGACGCTCAAAAAATGATTTTTTTCGCGGAGACTGCTTATCATCACCATCCAAAGTGGTTTGCAGTTCCTGTAATAATTCTTTTTGGCGAGTGGTCAGATTTACCGGAGTCTCTACCACCACACGGCACAGTAAGTCACCCACCATACTGGTACGTACCGGCTTTACCCCTTTACCACGCAAGCGGAACAGTTTACCGGTTTGTGTTCCTTCAGGAATTTTCAGGCTTACTCGGCCATCCAGAGTTGGAATTTCTACTTCCTTGCCAAGGGCAGCATCAGTAAAGCTAACCGGCACATCCATATATAAGTCGGCACCATCACGCTGAAATACCGGATGCTCGCGCACCACTACCTCGACATACAGGTCACCCGGCTGAATACCTGCGCCACCGGCCTCGCCTTCACCACTCAGGCGCACCCGGTCGCCATTGTCTACACCGGCTGGAATACTCACTTCCAGTGTACGCTTACGTTCGGCCACCCCGGAACCATGGCAAACATTACACGGGTTTTTCACCTGCTTGCCACGGCCATGACAGCTATGGCAGGTTTGCTGCACCGAGAAAAAGCCCTGCTGCATACGAACCTGACCCGAACCATGACAAGTCTGGCAAGTGGTCACATCCTGTGGATTTTTACTACCCCGACCCTGACAGGCTTCACAAGACGCTGGTGCGGTAAAGCTGATGGTTTTTTTCACCCCTTTTACCGCTTCTTCCAGGGTCAGCTCCATCACGTAGCGCAAGTCTGCCCCACGACGCTGACGCTGGCCACCGCCTGCTCCACGCCCACCAAACATGTCGCCAAAAATATCACCAAACTGGCTAAAGATATCCTGGGCATTAAAACCACCGCCACCAAACCCGCCCATGCCTTCAAAGGCACTATGACCCATACGATCATAGGCCGAACGCTTGTCACTGTCTGAAAGCACTTCATAAGCTTCAGAAGCTTCCTTGAATTTTTCTTCAGCTTCCTTGTTGTCAGGATTACGGTCTGGATGATATTTCATGGCAAGCTTGCGATAGGCCTTTTTAATTTCGTCCTCGCTAGCCCCTTTGGATAACCCTAAAACTTCGTAGTAGTCTCTCTTTGCCATGGGTGGCATAACTCCTAACCAAAATCAATTGAACAATTGCGGCTAATCTTGGGGCGTTATTTTGATTTTGCAAGCGCTAATTTTAGTTTTTTTAATTTTTGTAGCCGTCCACACCCTCTATCAGACTGATAAATAGTATTTTTATTAAAAGCGCTACTGTCAATCTGGGTCGTAACCAATCCTCAACCAGATGCAACAGGACAAACACGATTAATTTTTAATCAAAAACTTACATTAGGAAAATAATAATCAGGAGAGCTACCATGCATACCAAGCATTTATTTGTTGTTGCCGGATGTACTGTTGCATTTACATTAACAGGCTGCGCTCATAGCAGCAAACAGCCGATTCATAGCAGTTATGGCCCACAACCCGTCTTGCCAGAACCCAAAAAACAGCTTATTCCCACTGTACACATTGCACCTGCCAAAGGCTGGCCTACAGGAACAATGCCCATACCAGCGGCTGGTTTAAAAGTACAACCTTTTGCTGCCGGGCTTGACCATCCACGCTGGCTCTATGTATTACCCAATGGCGATGTGTTAGTGGCTGAAACCAATGCACCACCAAAACCGGATGACAGCAAAGGTATCAAAGGTAAGCTCATGAAACTGGTGATGAAGCGTGCGGGTTCTGCCACACCAAGCGCCAACCGGATCAGCTTATTGCGTGACACCGATAGTGATGGTATTGCCGATCAAAAATCCATATTTTTGCAAAACCTGCGCTCACCATTTGGCATGACGCTGGTGGGTAATTATTTCTATGTCGCCAATACAGATGCCTTAATGCGTTTTCCCTATCAAACTGGCGCAACCAGTATTCAAAGTACAGGAACCAAAGTGCTGAATTTGCCGGCTGGTACCATTAATCATCACTGGACTAAAAATGTCATTGCAAATCCCCAGAGCACTAAACTTTATATTACCGTCGGTTCCAACAGTAATGTCGGTGAAAATGGACTGGACCAGGAACAGAACCGGGCGCGTATTCTGGAGTTTGATATTGCAACCGGTCAGGCGCGGCCTTTTGCGACTGGCCTGCGTAATCCTAACGGAATGGGTTGGCAGCCGCAAAGTGGTGCGCTGTGGATAGCAGTGAATGAGCGTGATGAAATTGGTAATGATCTGGTGCCGGATTACATGACCTCGGTGCAGGATGGCGGTTTTTATGGCTGGCCTTACAGCTATTATGGTCAGCATGTGGATGAACGTATAAAACCGCAAAATCCGGCGATGGTGGCCAAAGCCCTTAAGCCTGATTATGCACTGGGTGCCCATACTGCATCACTGGGATTGACCTTTTATAACGGCCAGTTAATGCCACAGTTTGCCAATGGCGCCCTGGTAGGACAACATGGCTCCTGGAACCGTAAACCCCGTAGCGGCTATAAAGTCGTTTTTGTGCCCTTTCAAAATGGACAACCCGCAGGACAGCCACAAGATGTACTCACTGGTTTTGTGAATGACAATGGAGATGCTTTAGGACGGCCAGTGGGTGTAGCAGTTGATAAAGCAGGCGGCATACTGGTAGCCGATGATGTAGGTAATATTATCTGGCGGGTTTCACCAACCCAGTAATTCAACACTGGCTTAATAAATCGCTTTACCTTTTATAAAGCAGTGTAAACCCTGCACACTACGGTACAATAACCATATCCAGGAAAGCACTGCAACCACCAGGGCAATCATGGCACAATACAGGCCGATGCCCTGTTGCACTGGCACCCACAACAGGGGAAGCAACAACATGGCAACCAGAAGCAGCAATACCAAAAATCCGGCACAGCTACGCATAATCCATAGCTGGTGAGCGCGTAGCCAGACATCCTGAGACTGATTTAAAAAATGCTGGCTAGACCACAACGAAAATAAAATTGTCACGCCCAATAGCAAAGACAACAACATTCCAGCATAGTTGATTGCTACCCATTGCTGTTGAGATATTGCGCGACTTGTTACCATAGCAATCCCAGAGTTATCTTTTTTCCATCGGCACAGTCTAAGCAAAAACCTGTTCTGTGCAAACCTGAAAAAAACCGCACATCACCCATCAATTCACAGTTAAATGATTGATGTGTGACCTAATGCAAAAATTAGTGCATCGAATTTTGCGGTGGTTTTACCTTAAACCATGCCGCATACAGCGCCGGTAAAAATAATAGGGTTAACGCAGTAGCGACAATCAGACCACCCATAATAGATACCGCCATCGGGCCAAAGAAAATACTGCGTGACAGTGGAATCATGGCAAATACGGCCGCCAGTGCCGTGAGCACAATGGGCCGAAAGCGCCGCACGGTGGCTTCACTAATGGCCTGATACGGACTTGCCCCCGCTGCAATATCCTGCTCAATCTGGTCAATTAATATCAGCGAGTTACGCATAATCATGCCCGATAGCGCAATGGTGCCTAGCATGGCCACAAAACCAAATGGCTTATTGAGTAGTAGCAAAAACAGTACCACGCCGATCAAACCCAGCGGCGCAGTGAGCATCACAATCAGGCTACGCGAAATACTGCGTAGCTGGAGCATGAGCAAGGTCATCACCACTACCAAAAATAGCGGCATACCGGCATTGACCGATGCTTGCCCACGGGCAGAGTCTTCCACCGTGCCACCCACGTCCAGCAAATAACCACTGGGCAATGCCTGACGAATGCCATCTAAAGTAGGTGAAATCTGGTTCACTAACGTGACCGGCTGCTGGTTACCGCGGATATCAGCACGCACAGTCACGGTAGGCAAGCGGTTACGATGCCAGATAATGCCTTCTTCAGAACCATAGTTCAGCTTGGCAATTTGTGCCAGTGGTATGCTGCCACCATTGCTGGTGGGTACAGCAAGACTGGCCAGCGATTCCACCTGCGCGCGTTCCTGTGCAGTACCACGAATGCGAATCTGGATTAGTTCGCGTTTTTCACGGTATTGGCTAATGTCCATACCAGTCATGGCAAACTGTAAAAACTGCGCCAGATTGCTGCTATCCACGCCCAAAGCGCGGGCGCGATCCTGATCAATATCCAGGTAAATCACCTTGCTGGGTTCCTGCCAGTCCAGATGCACATTGGTCACATGAGGATTCTCAGACACCTTGGCTGACACCTGACGAGCAATGTGCCGTACCTGAGCAATATCTTCACCGGATACCCGAAATTGCACCGGATATCCCACTGGCGGGCCATTTTCCAGTAAGGACACCCGGCTGCGCACATCGCTAAACTGGTTATTTAAGGTAGTGCTCAGCCATTGTTTCAGCGCATCACGGTCTTGCATGCTTTTAGCCAGCACCACAAACTGGGCAAAGCTGGCTTGCGGCATTTGCTGATCCAGCGGCAAATAAAACCGTGGTGAGCCGGTGCCCACATACGCCACATAATTATCAATGCCGGGGTGGTTCTTCAGCAGTTTTTCAAGCTTGGCGACCTGGCCCTCAGTGGCTTTAAGCGATGCCCCTTCGGCCAGTTTTAAATCCACCATAATCTCTAAACGGTTAGACGGCGGAAAAAACTGCTGCTGTACCAGTCCAAACAAAGCTATGGACGCCACAAATGCCGCCACAGTAATGGCAATCACGGTTTTACGGTAGCGCACGCAAAGTTGCACCAAACGGCGAAAACGCTGATAAAACGGCGTCGCATAGGGATCATGCACTGCCTCGCTGGTAGCAGATGAAACGGGTGCATATACGGTTACTTCTGGCTCAGGCGTCGCTGGCTGTTCTTGTGGCATCTGCTCTTTACGCTTAAACCTTAGCCATAAACGCTGATACCAGCTTAATTGTCCATGCTGGTTATGCATGTCCGGCAGCAATTTTTCGCCCAGATACGGCACAAACATCACTGCGGCCACCCACGATACCAGTAAGGCAATGGTCACCACTTCAAAAATGGAGCGGGTGTATTCACCAGTACTGGATTGCGCCGTAGCAATGGGTAAAAAACCTGCGGCAGTAATCAAGGTGCCAGTGAGCATGGGAAAGGCGGTGCTTTGCCACATAAAACCGGCGGCTTTAATGCGGCTAAAACCCTGCTCCATTTTAATGGCCATCATTTCCACCGCAATAATGGCGTCATCCACCAGTAATCCTAACGCGAGTACCAGGGCACCTAAGGAAATTTTATGCAGACCGACGTCAAAATAATTCATCACCGCAAAGGTCATGGCCAGTACTAAGGGAATGGAAAATGCCACCACCAGACCGGTGCGAAAACCCAATGAAAAAAAGCTGACAATTAAAACAATGGTAATGGCCTCAGCCAGCACCTTAACAAACTCACCCACGCTTTCTTTCACGGCGGCAGGCTGATCCGATACTTTGCTCAAGCTCATGCCAACCGGCAAGGTATCCTGCAAGCGGGCAAATTCAGCTTGCAGGTTTTTACCCAAGGCTAAAATATCGCCGCCTTTTTTCATGGCAACGCTAATACCAATGCCGTTTTCACCCATAAAGCGCATACGAGGCTGCGCCGGATCACTAAAGCCGCGATGCACCTCGGCCACATCCATTAAGCGAATGGTACGGCCGGCCACCTCAATTGGCATGTGTTTAATGTCATCAATGGACTGAAACTGACCACTGACCCGAAGCTGAATACGATCAGTAGGCGTTTCAAAATAACCAGCAGGGACAATGGCATTTTGTGCTTCTAATGCCTGCTGCACTGCCTGTAGCGGCAAGCCTAAATTGACGGCTTTGGTATTGGACAGCTCAATCCAGATTTTTTCATCCTGCAAACCCACCAGCTCGACCTTGCCCACATCCTTAACACGTTGCAGTTGCAATTGCAGACGGTCGGCGTATTCCTTGAGCACGGCATAATCAAAATCCTGCCCGGTCAGCACATAAATATTGCCAAAAGTATCGCCAAACTCATCATTAAAATACGGCCCCTGTACGCCAACCGGCAGGGTTTGTTTGATGTCCCCCACTTTTTTGCGCACGTTGTACCACAGATCAGGAATATCCTTGGAGCGCAGCGAATCACGCGCCATAAAGGTAATGGTGGATTCACCGGGACGCGAATAAGCAATGATTTTTTCAAACTCGCCGGTTTCCATTAGCTTTTTTTCAATACGGTCAGTGACCTGCAAAGATACCTGCTCGGCCGTGGCGCCCGGCCAGTAGGTTTGCACCACCATCACCTTAAAGGTAAACGGTGGGTCTTCGCTTTGCCCCAGCTTGCTATAGGACACAAAGCCTACCAGTGCCAGCAAAATCATAAAAAACAGCACCAGTGCCCGGTTGCTTAGCGCCCATTCGGATAAATTAAAACGCATGATCAAGGCTTCCCGGCAGAGCGATTGGCAACAGGGACTGGCTGGCTCGTGTTAAGCTGGCCAGTGACAGACTGAGTAACCGGTTGATTGTCGCGGTTAACCGCCTGTACTTTTTGTCCGGCTTGCAGCAAATGCACCCCGCCAATCACCACCCAGTCCTGCGCACTTAAGCCTGCCAGTACCGGCACGCTGTTTTGTCCGTAAGCACCAATTTTGACTGGTTTTTTAACCAGGGTGCTATTTACCGGATTAAACACCAACACATAGCTTTGCTGCTGCTCGGCAGTAATGGCTGCCAACGGTACCTGTAAAGCCGTATCATGCTGGGTGCTACTGACAAACACCCGCGCACTTTGACCAATTTTTACTGGCGCTTGCGGATTGTTAAATGCCACCCGCACCGCAAAAGTACGCGAGGCATCCGCCGCTGGGGCAATTTCTCGTACATAAGCAGCCAAGCGCTGATCCGGGCTTGACCATAAGGACACCTGCACCGGCTGGCGCAATTTAAACTGGTCAATGACCTGCTCTGGCACGCCAATCAACACTTCACGCTCGCCATCAATGGCCAGACGGTATGCTGGTTGACCAGCACTCACCACCTGCCCCACTTCAATATTGCGCGCCACGATCACGCCGCTTTTATTGCTGCTCAAAATGGCATAACTGGCCTGATTGCTGACCACTTCAAGATTGGCCTGTGCCTGCTGTACATTGCTGCGGGCAGTTTTGTACTGGTTTTCAATCTGGTCAAACTGCGAGCGGCTAATGGCATTGCTAGGTAACAACTGGCGATAACGCTCCAGATCAGCCTTCAAGGTACGCTCGGCAGACTGGGCACTTTCCAGCTGGGCACGCGCGGCACCCAGTTGCAGGTTGGCATCGGTGGGGTCAAGTTTGGCCAGTACCTGATGACTACTCACCCGGTCGCCTACTTCAACCAGACGCTGGGTTATTTTGCCGCCCACGCGAAAGGACAAATCGGTTTCCTGTCGGGCACGCACTTCACCGGAATAACTGTTTTGCGTAACACCAGCCTGCTGTGGCTGTGCCACCATCACGGTGCGGGGCGCTGGCGGCGCGGCTTCCTGCTTTTGGCAGGCACTGATTGCGGCTACCAGTATCATCAATAATGACAACGCTAGTCCCTGCTGGCGCCAGACAGTCAAAGACCAGGACGGCGTAGTTTCCGTTTGAGCAAAATAAGAGCGATCACGCATGCTTCGTGTTCTTTTGGTAACATTCATTAATTTTTATACTAATCAGTTTATAAATTAAAGTAAATCAACCGATGCCTTAATTCAGGTACAATCTTTAAATTATTTAAACACTGAATAAACCCTTCTTATGCCTACTACGCGTGCAACTGCCCTGCCCGGCCGCCCCAAGGATCTGATCAAACGCTAGGCTATTTTGTTAGCGGCCAAAGATCTGTTTTTACAGTTTGGTTATGAAGGCAGCAGCATGGACGCCATTGCCCTGGCAGCCGGGGTGTCCAAACTCACGGTGTATAACCACTTTCAGGACAAGGAAAACCTGTTTGTGGCAGCGGTGGAAAATCACTGTGATCACCAGTTACCGGCACTGGATTTTGACCTAAAAGCCGATATGGCCATTGAAGCTGCCCTGCTTAAAATTGCCACCCGGTTTCAAAGTATTATTTATAGTCGCGAAGGGCTGGAGTTGCATCGCCTCATGTGCAGCATGACCCAGCAAAACCCTGGACTGGTGCATAATTTTTATCAGGCGGGTGCGGCACGGGTACTCAGCCACATGACCCGCTTGCTTGAACAGGCGCATGCCCAGCACAAGCTAAGTATTAATAACTACCAGCAAGCGGCCGAGTATTTTTTAAGCCTGCTATGTGGGCACCGGCATATGCGGGTAATGTTTGGGATTGAAGTCGCGCCGGATAGTGCGCAGCAACAACAGCTAGCGCAGGACGCCATTGGCCTGTTTGTAAAAGCCTACGCGGCTTAAAGTTTAAACTATAATCGACCGTCTTCCAGATAAGACACAATTTTATCCACCACAAAACCGGGCTGCTTAATCCAGCTGCTATGTGCGTTACCTTTTAAATCAGCTGGTGGATCAAGCGTAATCAACTGTGGCTGTACAAACAATTCAGCCAAGTGGCGGGTTGAGGCCAGTGGTGCCCAGTCATCTCCTTGCATATGAATAAACAGGTTCTTCTGCATTGATGGTAGATAACCTGCAATAATATGCCGATAATTCCCTGTAAATACTGTAGTGCACCAATCCCGCATAATACCGCCGGCCTCACGATTACCAAAACCCACCTTACGACCGGGAAAATAACCATATAATGCGACCATACTTCTAAATAGCACGGCTGCCGATAAAATGCTAAAGCGGGCACGACCCTGCCAGTTTTTATGGCTGATGTTGCCTGACGCCACAGCAATCACACTCACCTGATGGCCAGTGCCAGCAGGTCCCGTGTCCCCAGTCTTGCTTGCATACAAACTGGCTAAATGTCCGCCCAAACTATGGCCTAACAAGACCGGCGGTTGGCTTAAGGATTCCGGTATCCGTTCAATAAGTTTGGGAATAAAATGCTGTAGTAAATCGGCATAATTATAATCATAACTTCGGCTAACCAAAGGCCGGTTTTCACCACAGCCGGGATAATCTGCGGTAACGACATCAAAGCCCTGACTTAATAACTGCTCAACCAACCGGCTGTATTTACTGACTGCCACACCGATAGCGGGTAGCAAAATAATTACCCTGTCACGACGGTTGTGATTGCTGACATAGCGCTGAACCTGAACCATCATCCCCGGCTTAAACATAAACTGTCCGGTGTTTTTTGCGTATTGAACATCCTGCATATATTGATTTACCTTATTGCTTAAATGGATTGAGCCGGATCATTAATGGCAAGCCCAGTTGCCTTAGCAATGCCGTTCTGGAATGTGGTCTTTGCTTGGCTTCTTGTGCCAGTAATTGACTAAAGACCCGATTAAAATCCTGTCGTGGATACTGCTGTAATACTTTATTGCGGTAGTCTTCATAAAGCTGATAATATCCTGCACCAATCACATCACAGGATGCGCCTTGCTGAAGCAAACGGCTTTCAATACGCGCATTGTGTTCCAGATGACCATTCATATGCAGGCAAATCATGTCTGCTACTAGCTCGGCTTTTTCATTCGGATAACCTACCTTCTGGCTCCATGTGTTAGCCGCTTTTGCACTTGCCAGGGTAAAGCAGCCACACTCCGGACTGGCATGATCTGCCGTTAAGCCAAGATCATGTAATAAACAGCCAATCAATAGCATTTCAGGATCAAAATCCTGCTGTCTCATTAAACCAAAAGCAGCACCCCAGTAATAGGTGCGCCACGAATGAGCAATAAGCGTAGGTGTGGCATAGTGTTCCAGCTCTCCCATGGCTTCCTTGACAAACAATGTATCCGGCACGGCAATATCGTCAAACTGAAGCTTGCGCTTACTTTTATCCAGACGCAGCGCAGTAGTCATGAACTGCTGCATGCTGGGTGCCATGATCTGGTTAATCAAACTTAATTTCTCTTTCATGCTGAGCTTGCCATTGCTAAGCGTTGTCCAGGTATAACTGCCAATAGATGGCTTTTTATTCATCACATTTATCCTTTTAAAATAATAAAACAACAAATTAGAGCTTTTACTCTAAAAAGCATAAGGCAAGTGTTATGATAAATCTAGAGCAATTACTCTAATTTTTATTTTATGCAACGATGCTGTACTTTTGGCAGCTTACAGAGAGTGCCAAATTTATTTTCAATTTAAAAACAAAGCAAAAGCCAATCTGGCCTATAGTCAAAACAGAACACATATTCTGGAGTCTGTATGCCACACGCTGTTTTATCCCCCGACCCACATGCCCCGCTACGTGATGATGTACGCCTGCTAGGTAATTTGCTGGGCGATACCCTAAAACAGCAAATGGGGCATGCCTTTTTTGAGCAAATCGAACAAATCCGCCAACTGGCCAAACAGGTGCGTGATGGTCATCAGGCGGCATCGATTGAGCTGGACAAGCTGCTATCTGGCCTGGATGAACAACAGCTACTGCCAGTGGCACGTGCCTTTAGCCAGTTTTTAAATTTTGCCAATATTGCCGAACAGTATCATCGGGTGCGTCGCCGCCGTGACTGGCAAAGTATCCCGCAAACGCCGGCACAAAAAGGCTCACTACAGGAAATTATCCCGCGCTTGTTGCAGTCTAACTGCCGCCCTGAGCAGTTATGGCAAACGGTCGCCAATCTGGATATTGAGCTGGTGCTGACCGCGCATCCCACCGAAATCAGCCGCCGTACTTTAATTCAAAAATATGATGAGATTAGTGACTGCTTGCAAATACTGGATCGGCAACGCTTAAGCCCACCAGAGCGGCAGGTTATCCTGCAACAATTAAAACAGCACATTATTGCCACCTGGCGCACCGATGAAATTCGCCAGCACAAGCCTACGCCAATTGATGAAGCCAAGTGGGGCTTTACTGCCATTGAACAAACCCTGTGGCATAGCATTCCCGCCTTTATGCGTGAGCTGCATGCGGTGGTGCGAGAACATACCGGCAAACATTTGCCCCTGACTCATGCGCCTATCCGCTTTGCCTCGTGGATGGGTGGCGACCGCGACGGCAACCCCAATGTCACCCATCTGGTCACCCAGGAAGTGCTGCTACTGGCACGCTGGCAGGCAGCGGATTTGTACTGGCGCGACGTCAATGCCTTGCGCTGGGAATTGTCCATGCAGGATTGCAATGCTGCCTTACGCGAGATGGTGGGTGCAGAGTCCACCGAACCATACCGTGATATTTTGCGCAGTATGCGTACCCGGCTGGATATTACCCGAAACTGGCTGAAAAGCAGTATTGAGGGTCAGGCCAGCCAGCCAGATGGTATTTACCAGCATACCGATGAATTATTGCAGCCCTTGCTGTTGTGCTATCAGTCGCTGGTGGATTGCAACATGCAGGACATTGCCAATGGTAAATTGCTTGACCTGATTTATCGGGTGAGCTGCTTTGGCATTGAGTTGCTCAAGCTGGATGTGCGACAAGAGGCTGGGCGGCACCGGGACGCCATCACGGCCATTACCCGGTTTTTGGGCATGGGCTGTTATGAGGACTGGGATGAAGTACAGCGCCAGCAATTTTTACTCGCCGAGCTACAAAACCCGCGTCCACTTTTGCCACGCCACCTACCTGCCAATACCTTTACTAACGAGGTAAACGAAGTACGGGCAACCTTTAATATGCTGGCGCAGCAATTACCGCAGTCTTTAGGTGCTTATGTAATTTCCATGGCGGCTGCCCCCAGCGATATTCTGGCAGTCATGCTGCTACAAAAAGAAGCTGAAATTCAGCAACCGCTGCGGGTAGTGCCCTTATTTGAAACCCTAAAAGACCTGGAAAATGCTGCTAATAGTCTTGAGCAATTATTAAGTATTGACTGGTACAAACAGGCCATTAGCAATGATCAGGGCATAGCCCAGCAGGAAATCATGATTGGTTATTCTGATTCGGCCAAGGATGCCGGATTTTTAACGGCCAACTGGGCACAGTATCAGGCACAGGAGCAATTAACCAGAGTTGCACGCCAGCATGGGGTTGAGCTGACCTTATTTCACGGACGGGGTGGTTCGATTAGCCGCGGTGGCGCGCCCACACATCAAGCCTTGTTAGCGCAACCCCCGGGTTCGGTCAATGGCAAAATCCGCGTGACCGAACAGGGCGAAATGATTCGCTTTAAATTTGGCATGCCCGACATTGCACTGCGTAATCTGGAGCTATATGCCAGTGCCACGCTGGAAGCCACTTTATTACCACCCCCTGAGCCTAAGCCACAATGGCGGCAACTGATGCAACACATGACCCAGGTGTCGGTCAAGGTATACCGGGAAATGGTGCAAAATAAGCCGGTATTTATTGACTACTTGCGCACCGTTACCCCGGAGCTGGAGCTACAAATGCTGCCGCTGGGTTCCCGTCCGGCACGGCGTAATACTCAAGGTGGCATTGAATCCCTGCGTGCCATTCCCTGGGTATTTGCCTGGACACAAGTGCGCCTGATGCTTACCGCCTGGCTGGGCACCGGAGTGGCGCTGCGTGATGCGTTGCAACAGGAGCAGCAGCCGTTAATGAATCAGATGCGACAGCAATGGCCATATTTTCAAACCTTACTCAGCATGCTGGAAATGGTACTGGCCAAAGCTGACCCGGCCATTGCTGCCTATTATGAAGCGCATTTAACTCAGGATCCGGCGCTCATCCAGCTGGGTACCGAGCTACGTGAGCATTTGCACCATGCCAACCAGACCCTGCTGCAACTGATTAATCAGGACGAGTTATTACAGCATTCACCGACTCTAAAGCGCTCCATTAACGTGCGTAATCCTTACTTGCTGCCATTGCATTTATTGCAGGCCGAACTGATGCGCCGCCGCCGTGAGGCCAATAATGAAATTTATGATCATGCCTTAATGGTGACCATTGCCGGTATTGCGGCGGGTTTACGCAACACCGGCTGACTGCTGTTTTAACCCTTTTTATTTGATGTAAACAAGGAGTCAATGATGGATATTCGTGGTACTGGAATTTTTGAAAACGATGCAGCCATAGATGCCATGCAGCAGGCTATTGAAAGCACCGCCAGTGAGTATTTAACCGAGGTGGCCGCGCTGTGTGAACAGGAATATCTGGAATTTAGCGAAGCCAATCAGGTGATGATTGCCGGGGTGATTTTAGATGCGCTGCTGAATGACACCAGTTTTGACACGGATGATGAAACTTTTGATCACTGGCTGGATGAACAATCTGCTGATGACCTGCCTCAATTTAGACCCATTATCTTGCGTGGCCTAAAACTGCTGATGGCTGGGCAATCCGAGCTCAAAGACTTGTGGACAGCCAATGAGATGGACTATCCCAACTGGCTGGAAAATTTAGATGCCATGATTGACCGTCTGGAAGGGCGATAAACCACGAAAGGTTAAACCATCAAAAAGCCGGGGATGGTATTACCCGGCGATAACCACACGGCAGAATCCAAACTAGGCAGCTGTTGGCTCCAGCTGCTCCAGCAATAACGGCCACAACGTTTGGTGCGAACTTCTAAACAAATTCATATGGCCAATCTCATTAAAGCCGTGCGCTTTGGGTTCAAGATAAATAGCGCTGGTTTTGGCGTTGGGATACAGGCGCAATAGATCCGCCACATTGGCCGGCGTGGCAATTTCATCATCACTGGCGTGAATTACCGTAATGGGAATCGTAATTTCCTCATGAAAATGCATGTGCACAGTTTTGCCCAGGCTATTGGCCGCATAACCCGGGCTGCTGCACCAGTCTGCCCATTGCTGCGCCACACCCTGAGGCAGGTTTTCACCCCAGCCAATTTTTTTTGTTTGCGCAAAGCCAAACAATTTAAAATTAATCGGCATATAACCGTGGAATAAAATCGGTGCCAGCCATTTAGTGGTCCCTTTTAAGCCTTTAACATGGCCGGTAGAACCCGCCACGGCCACCACTTTGGCTACTTTTTGATAATTAGACATTAGGCCAGTCAACTGACCACCGGCACTATGCCCCAGTAGGATGGCTTGTGACTGATTGCTATGCAGGGTAAGCCAGTCCAGCGCCGCCGGAATATCCAGTTGTCCCCAGTCCTGAATGCGTGCCGAGCTGTCTTTGACATGGCCATGCAAAGACTGACCAATGCCGCGATAATCAAACACCAGCACATCATGGCCTTGCCCACTTAACCAATCACAAAACCTGAAATAAAACTGCTGCACAATGCCAGTAGCCGGACAGAGCAATACAGGCAATCCATCTGTTTTAGTGGTGGCCTTAAAAAAATGGCCGGACAGCGCGTATCCATCCTGACATATGATATTTACCGCTTGCGGCGACGTTGCCTGTTTTAATGAATTACTCATAACATTTAACCCTGAAATTCCTGATGAATATGCTTAAGCCAGCGCTCAACAATGCCCAGCTCATCTGGTGTAAAGCCCTGACCCAGCTTGCGATTTAAAGTGGCTAGCTGGTTTTTGATTGGTAATAGCCGTGCCCTGCCTTGTGTGGTGAGCCATAAACGTATCGCACGGCCATCCTGCGGGCATTTTTGCCGGTGTACCAGTTGCTGTTTTTGCATGCGGTCAATCAAGCCACTAATGGCCGATGGCACAATATCCAGCTGACTGGCTACTTCACCGAGCAATATCCCGTCCTGTTTTTCCAGCACAAACAGCACACCGGCCTGCGCGGCAGACAAACGCTCAGACTCAGGGCTTTGCGCTTCTATCCAGTGCTGCACCCGGCGCTGGCAGCTATTGAGTAAAAAAACCAGAAATGGCATGTTTGCCATGGCAGTCACCTATTTATTTCACACGCGAAGTAAATTAAAGTAAATTGTTCATTGCTTCAAGGCAGCGTGCATTAAATTGACTGACTGAGGCGTTCAGCAATCCTACAGCCACCACCACAGGCTAAAGTTTACTTGGAAAATTAACCAAATAAAGCTAACTTGATTTGGCTACCAGTTAAAAATAATTCAATACAGTGCTGGAGCCGAGGCGATGCATACGATTAAGCTATCCAGCTTAAATATCAAATAGGCAACCCCACAGATTTTATGCTTTACTACGCCCTTCATTTTATTCATGAATGAGGAATTTATGAGAACAATACTGTTAATTCTAATGACACTTAGCCTCGCTGCCTGCGGTAAATCCAACGATAAATATCTGGGCTTTTGGCAACTGGAGAACACCACATATCCTAAAATTCTGGAAATACGCAAGGAAGGTAAGGACACTTATTTGGTGAATGAGAATATTTTTAGAGATGACGAAGCCGGTAAGGCAAAAAAAGAGATGGTACTGGACAAAACCGAAAATGGCTTGGGCGTTAATAACGGTCTGGCGGTTATCCCGTTTAACTTGTCTGAAGATAGCAAAACCTTGCGTATCCGGGAGCAGAAATACAGCAAAATTAGTGAAGCACAGGCTCGCTCTTTAGTAAAAAATAAAAAAGATTGTGATAAGCTAAAAGCTAACCTGTATGAGGAGAAAAAACCTTTTGATGGCTTTTTCTTCGGTGACAACCCAAATCAGGCAAAACTTGATACAGTAAAAGCGAAGTACCGGGAATTACAAAAGCAAATTCCTGCGTGTGATTTTAATATCTAACCTAGCCAACACCTGACAATAAAAAAACCGGCAATCTATTAATTGCCGGTTTTTTGTGGTTAAGCTATTGCTGCAGCTAACTGCTTATACCGTTAGATGAACTGAGCAGCAATAAGGCTGATTTAAAGTGTACTACCTGCTCAGGGTTATTTTGCGCCAGGGCTTGAATGACCTGTTGCAGACGATCCAGCATACTTAATGGGTCAGTCTGCTGATCTTTAGCCACTTCACTCAAGGCTTTGGCGGATGCTACATCCAGATGATGACCTTATGCCTGTGCCTGAGCATCTGTTGCGAGCACCGTTGTCCCGCCAGCAATGCACCATACTGATCAGTCTGTAGTTCAAAACCTTCCCCCGAGATTTACCTTCTCCGCTACTGCGAGAATAGGTGAGATTGTCCAGATTTAACCGGCTGAACAATCTGTTCTTTAACAGAACCCACTGTTCATATTTTTAATCACCTGAACTTTGGCTGAATGTTATTTTCTTTTATAATGCTTACTATGGAATGCAATACTGAACGTTTAACATGTGGGTCATTATAACTGCCCTGATGGTCAAAACCCATCATTTGAAAGATTTGCTTAACACCTGAGTTGTTATAAGGCGCTCGCCCAGATTGAAAGGGTACCGTCCCATCGCCTGGTGCATTTTGATCAGAAATACAAAAATTTGCTAAGTTACCGCTAGATAATGAAATATACCTAACTCCATTATTTTCCAGAGCCATATCTCGGCTATTTACATTGGTTCCACTACCGCTCTGGATTCTTTTCATTTGTTCCTGCACTATTTTTGCACGATAGGTTGCCATTTCTTTATCAGAAGCTTTAGGCAGGGATTTGAGTTGCTTTGCATCTAAACCCTTAAGATTGCGGTCTAACGTCCAGGTCAAGGTGCCAAAACTGCTAAATTGAGGGTCATGCCCATAATTGACATAAGTGCAGGGATGGTATTTTTTGGCAATACGAGAATGAAATTTTTTAACGTCTTCAATTTTTTCTTTATAAATATCTTTAGGGGTTTCTTTAGGTGTCGTTGGCTTAAACATATTGGCGGGGTCAATCAGTTCCTCCCTTACCATTTCCCACCATACTTTATCTGCTTTATAGATTTGCTCATAAGGATCGATCTCGCCTTTGGTATTTGCAGTGGGTAGCTCAACTTTGACCATTTCATTTCTTTCATTTTTGCCTTGCAGGGTTAACCAGGGCTTGCGCTGATTATATTCAGCATTGGGCAATAGCTCCAAGCCACCTGGCGAGTTAGCCAATACCGCCGTGACGTGTTCAGTATTTTTACCTAGCACAAAAGACGTCACCCATGGCACCAGTCCACCACCCTCATAAGAGCCAGAGACTATCCGCCGATAAGCGGCAGCTGCACCATCGGCAGGCATTACACCATGCACGACGCCAGCAATATCTTCACCACACAATTGTGCTAGCCTACGGGTAACCAAGCCTCCCATGGAATGTGAGATAATAATAAACTTGTGAAAGCGTTGCCCATATTCGGCTTTAATGGCGGCTAGTTTTTTATAAATAGTTTGAGCTGAGTCTTCATTGGACTGAAGCCAGTTATAACCCATGGCATATACGGGTAAATTAAATTTTGCCAAATGTTGAATCGAATCCTTATCAATACTTTGCAGGGTACACTGAGCATGCCACGTAGCTTGCTCCGCTTTATTTAAAATGCTGAGCCATTCGTCAGTAAACGCATGGGCTTTATTATACTGATCCATTTGACGTGCATGGATCATCCGATCGGCTCGTCTATCCATCGCATCCCCATAACCTTGTACCAGTGGCGGTGGGGCAGGTTTATTCAAATCAATATTGTTAAGGTGCAGTTGCAGGTAGGTTGTTGTTGCCATTCCTGAGATAAAATCTGCGTAATCTCCAGCACCGATTTTTGCATGAACACCCGGCTATTGCGCCGTTTTGCCAGCAGGCTACTAAAACTATCCTGGAGTGTTAACTGGTATAGCGCAAATCCACCATCATGATGGCCACTGGCGGCCTGGGTGATCATACCGGTCAATTGATGCAGTAAACCCTGATCGGTCGTCTGCTCAATAGTAGCAACTTGCCCAATAAAATCTTTTAATGGTAGATACGCACTGGTTGACAGGCAAAGCAGCTTTAGCTCAAGGCCTTCATTGATTGCAGTGTGCCCGCAGACAAATTGCAGGTAGAAATGCTCGTTAAGGTGAGGGTCGCCAAATGTCAGCTGTAGTGGGCGATGCGCTTTATTAAAATCAATACCCAGATGCGACAGTACCTGATGGATGCTGCCCAACATATTGTGCTTCATGCTGATCTCTTGTTATTTGGCTTTTGGCAGGCTCAAACTTGTATTTTAAAAAAGAGCCTGCTGTATTGTTGTGCAAAGCCTATAGCGTATGCGAATAAAAATCAATAATGTTTTATATCATCCTAAATTTTATAAGCGAAACCAACAATTTAGCCTGAGTAATTATACGAGTAGTTCACAATTTTAGAGAGGTGCTGCCAGCTTTTTATCCGATATAAGTAGTGAAGCTGCCTCGGTTGTTATTAATTAGTCAACACCAAATAACCAAAATTTCCAGAAAAAATAAAAATGATTGTAATGGATTAAACGTTGAATACCTTCAGGCAAATTTTAACCGCTTAAGACCTATAAAAAACCCAGCATTGATTCACTGCCGGGTTTTTTATAAGTATTTGAAGATTAATTAATCTTCAAACTGGTCAGTTAAGGCACCCGTAGACGCACTGGATACCAGACGCGCGTACTTGGCCAGCACACCGCGGGTGTATTTGGGCGCAGGACGTGTCCAGTTGGCACGACGCTTGGCCATTTCTTCATCCGATACATCCACGGTCATTTCACGGGTCTCGGCATCAATGGTAATTTTATCGCCATCTTGCACCAGACCAATCGGGCCACCCTCAAAGGCTTCCGGGGTAATATGCCCTACCACAAAACCATGGCTGCCACCACTAAAACGGCCATCGGTAATTAACGCCACGTCCTGACCCAAGCCTTTACCCATTACCGCAGAGGTTGGTGACAGCATTTCGCGCATGCCGGGGCCGCCTTTGGGGCCTTCACCGCGAATCACAATCACATCACCGGCCACCACTTCGCCATTTAAAATACCAGTCAATGCACCTTCTTCACCATCAAACACGCGGGCGGTGCCTTCAAAGCGCAAGCCTTCCTTGCCGGTAATTTTGGCAACTGCGCCTTCGGGTGCCAGGTTGCCTTTTAAAATCACCAGATGCGAATCTTTTTTAATCGGTGCTTCAAACGGCATGATAATTTGCTGATCGCTTGGGTAGTCTTTAACATCCGCCAAATTTTCTGCCAGTGTTTTACCAGTCACGGTCAGGCAGGAACCATCCAGCATGCCAGCGTCCAGCATGCGCTTCATCAGTGGCTGAATTCCGCCAATCGCCACCAGCTCAGACATCATGTATTTGCCGGATGGACGCAGGTCAGCTAGCAGTGGGGTGTCCTTGCCAATACGCACAAAATCATCCAGCGATAAATCCACATCAATGGTACGTGCCATGCCAATCAAATGCAGCACCGCATTGGTCGAACCACCCAGCACAATCACCACCTTAATGGCATTTTCAAATGCAGCCTTGGTCATGATATCGCGTGGTTTAATATCTAGTTTGAGCAGGTTAAGTACCGCTGCGCCAGCACGTTCACAGTCATTTTTCTTATCACTGGACACTGCATCCTGCGCACTTGAGCCTGGCAAACTCATGCCTAACGCCTCAATAGCAGACGCCATGGTATTGGCGGTGTACATTCCACCACAGGAACCCGGACCCGGAATGGCAACTTCTTCAATTTGCTTGACCTGAATTTCGTTGAGCTCGCCTTTGGCATGCTGGCCCACCGCTTCAAATACCGAAATAATATCGGTATGTCCTTTACCCGGCTGTATGGTGCCGCCATACACAAACACCGACGGGCGGTTTAAGCGAGCCAGTCCCATGATACAACCGGGCATATTTTTGTCGCAGCCACCAATAGCAATTAAGCCATCAAAGCCTTCACAGCCCGCCACTGCTTCGATGGAATCGGCAATAATTTCCCGCGATACCATAGAATACTTCATGCCCTCGGTGCCGTTGGCAATACCGTCAGAAATGGTAATGGTGTTAAAAATGACACCTTTGCCGCCTGCAGCATTCACGCCATTTTCAGCATCTCGCGCCAGACCATCAATATGCATATTGCAGGGAGTCACATTGGCCCAGGTTGATGCAATACCTACCTGTGGTTTTTTGAAGTCTTCATCACTAAAGCCTACCGCGCGTAACATAGCACGCGCAGGGGCGCACTCCACGCCATCGACCACCTGAGAAGAATGTTTGCGTAGATTGTCATTGCTCATGATGAAGCACTCCATTGGCTGGGCAGAGCCTTAGCTGAATATAAAATAAAGCAGTCATTCTATAGGGCTATGTATTTTTACGAAAGACTTTAACAGACGCTTATAAAAAATTATCAAAGTAAAAGTATTTGATGCTGCAAATTCCTAAGGTGTAATCCCAAGCCATGAACTGGCAGCACTTTATGTAGTGCATGCCAGATACAAACCTTAGACAAGCTTTAAAAATATAGGCTTGTTAGCGAAGAGCTAATAGCCGGTAACGGTAACCACTACCCGCCGGTTTTGTTTTAAACAGTCGATAAGCTGAGGGTTAACGCTAGAACCCGTGCACTCTACAAATTCACTAGTGGCACCTTGTCCACCAGTATGAATAAGCTGCTCTGCAATGCCATGGCTTATCAGTGCATTAGCAATGGTTGTCGCACGTGCTAGGGATAAACTCGCATTGGCGTCTGCTTGGCCAATTTTATCAGCATAACCGATGACCGATACCTGCTTAATGTCTTTAAAATTGCTATGAATATCTGCCACCAGTTGCTCAACTGAACCACTGGTAATATCTGCTAAGGAGGAGCGGTTAAAACGAAAAATAAAGTCTTTTGAAGTCATGGTATTAGTGGCTGGTTGTTCCGCTGTAACAATTTGAACCGCTGGCACAGCGGATACTGCCTGCGCTGGCTGTTTAACCTGTAACAGCTCAGCACAATCAGATTCTTTCCAGTTATAACGCTCAACCAAATTGTCTTTATCAAAATCAATGCGCAATTGGCAAGGTTGGTATTCCCGGCTATTGGGCTCGGGCAAGCCAATGATGTAATTCCATGTTTTGGGGCTAAATACCCCTTCAGAAAAATGCGGGTTACCCAACGAATGACGCACTTGGTCTTTGGTTAAACCCACATCAATTTGACGCAAATGCTCAGGATCATAACGCAGCACTTCACTTACATAACTTTTGCTTGGGTCGGGAAATGCTAGCTGATCATGTTCGGTTGCCGGCATGTTGGTGCAAGCTGACACGCTGACAGTAGCCCAGAGCAAGATTGTTTTACAGCCAATATTTTTCATCATTCTTCTCTCAATTCTGTTGAGCAAGGCAGCCTTAGCATAAGGCTACCTGTTACTGACAGTGTTTAGTCAATCACACCACTAATACCTACACGAGCGCTAGCTCCGCCTTCTGTCGCTGTTGCTACCCCCCCTGTAATACTCCAGCGTCCATTATCAGCGGTCCGTCTTAAAGTAGCACCTACAGCGTTTTCGCCGCCATGGAAGCCAGCACCTACCGAGTAGGTGTATTTACCGGGTACGAATGGAGCAGACTCCAGAGATAAGGCGGCAGCAATACCGGCATTGGCTTGCTTTTCAACCTTGTTGATACGCTCATTGGTGTAGTAGAACGCTTGATTCAGCTGGTTGTTCAAAGCATCAAAACGTGTGGTTGAGGCATTATCCACCGCCTTGAGTGCATCACCTACATTGTCATGCTTGCCGCCAGCTACTTCGTATTGTGGCGCTATAATTTCGCCATTGCTATTTACGCTAGCTCCACCTCCTAAGGCACTAGCTACCGTGGTATTAGCAGCATGCAGTTGCGATCCGTTGACGGCATCAGTACTTTCTTTGCTTATGCTACCTGCTTTAACCCCTGCTAGCGTGCGACTACCATCGGTGCCAGTGATGCTAACCGAGCTGCCGCCGGTATTTTTGGCCACAGTTATCGGTGCTTTATTGTCTGCCTGCTGCACCAAGCCAACCGAGCCGTTATTAACCTGCTGCGTTAGCACATCAATGTCGGTACTATTTTGGTCAACTTGCTGCTGTACATTCCAGAGCTGACCGCTGTTCACTGCGTCTTTAGAGTCTTGTGCTACGTTGCCTGCTTTTACATTGGTGAGCAAGGTGCCATCTTTACCGCCTTGTAGGCTAACCTGATCCTTATTGACCGTACCATCCGCCCGTTTGTCATACTGCACGGCTGCGTCACTTATCTGACCCACTTGTCCATTAACCGCAGAGAGCGCATCTTGTACGGTGGCATAGCTCGTATTACCAACATTGAGATTGGCGTTAATGTTGCCATTTTTATCTACAGCTGCTTTGCTACCCAAGACCGCAGTCAATTGTCCTACATTAGCTACATGATCATTGGCGCTGCCGGCAGCCACTCCGGTAATTTGGCGGTTGCCATCTTTACCTGCAGCATTGATGACCGCGCCACCAGTATTGGCACCAATGGTAATGGGGGCTTGCTTATTGACCTGTTGCACCAAGCCTAAGCCACCATTATTAACATTGTTGGTTAGGCTAACCAGTGCATTGTCCACAGCCTTTAATTGTGCCACGTTGACCGCATCACTATCTTGCGTACCTGCCGCAACGCCAGTAATTTGACGATACACCGCGCTGGAAGCATTACCCACAGCAACCGCCCCAGTGGTACTGGTGGTTGCAACAATGGCGGCTTTATCGGTGCTATTAGCAGATTGCAGGACATAGCCTTGTCTGCCTGAACCAGTAGTGGCAGTCGAGCCAGTGCCTAATACCACAGAACCATTTTCTGCTGCGTTGATGTTGTTGCCCAATACAAAGGTATCATCACTATTTACAGTGTTGTTATTACCAACTGCATAGCTGCCACTACCGTTAATAGTACTTGGATCACCAAATGCACCTGAGTGATCACCATTGACGATATTACCAGTACCAATGCTAATAGATTGGTTGCCTGCTACCTGTGCTCCGTAGCCAATCGCAATGGATTCAGCACCTTCCACTGTAGCATTATGACCAATCGCAACTGCACTCTCACCCTTATCGGTAATAATGGCATTAACACCTATAGCAGTTGAGTTTTTACCAGCAGCACTAGAGTCATTGGTAACTCCAAGGTCACCATGCTCGCCTGGATCAGCATTAGTATGGAAGAACTTGATACCCTCGGTATTCATTTTTTGTACGGTCTGACCAATAGTCAAATGGTCTGTAACTTCTTGACCTTCTACATCATAGGTTAAGAATAAGGAATCGGGATTTTGACCTGCCTTTTTATTGACCACTTGGTCAATTACGTTAATGGTAGTGCTATCACCATCTTGGGTAATAACAGTAACATCGGTCAGGGTGTCAGAAAAAGCTTGCTCTAATTGTCGTTTATTCACGGCATCAGTAGCATCTTTTCCATCAGCTAAGTTGGTTATACGAGTGTCGCCTGCATTTATACCAGTAGCCGTTATCTGAGGCCCGATAGTGTCACCTTTAGTATTGGCAAAGGATAAGCCAGTATTGTTAATAACAGTGCTTTTACCGCTATCATCCTGAATACTCAATCCTCCGGCGCCATACAGGGTAGTATAAGTATCGCTACTAACCGCAGTACCACCCGCAGTTAAACGAGTTACATTACCTTTGCCATCATCAGCCTGCAGGCTATCGACCTTAATATCTTTACTGGTGGCAACTTGATAGTCAGTTGAGCCATCTTGATTAGCAGTACTTGTAACCACAATATTATCACCAGCACTAACGGTACTCTTGGCTTCGGTAGAGGCTTGATTAATTAAAGCAATGGCGTCATGCACGGTGTTCTTGCCGGTGCCGCCAATGTCACTGGTGGTGACGTTGCCGTTGCTGTTAACGGCATTGCCTCCAAGTACGCTGGCAAGGTTGCTTTGGCTAACATTGAGCTGCTCTTCAGTGGCTGCCCGGCCTTTAGTGGCAAAGTCGCCTGCTCCAAGGGTGGTGTTGCTAAGGCCGCTGATGGTGTTGCTGGCACTGTCGCTAACCACACCGCCAACCGTTACTTTGTCAAACGCAACGTTGTCTGCTGTGGCAACGGTGATGTCATTACCGCTACGGCTGATTTTAACGTTCTTGCCATCTTTAAACTGCACGGTGTCACTGGCTTTAACCGAGCTGGCGCTATCACCGTTGGCTTGTAGTTTAAAGGTCTGGTTTTGCAGGGCTGTGATGTCGCCAGTGTTGCTGGCAATGTCTGTGCTGTTCTTGCTGACGTTCTGGTTGGTGCTAAATAGCTGGCTGCCGTTGATGGCGTCTTTAGAGGTGGCACTAATGTCACCTGCTGCAACACCACTTATTTTGTTGGTGGTGCTGTTAATTTCAACGTTACCTGTTTTTAAGCCAGTGCTGTCAAGGGTGCTGCCACCTGCTGTGACACTGTCAACCGTGATGTTTTTAGCCAGTTCAATGGCTATTTTACCATTGGCTACTTTGGTGCTGATGTTGCTGTCTGCACCAGTGACTTCTACATATTCTCCAGGGTTCTTGTGTACCTGGTTGCCATCTTGTGCCTGTAAGCCAAAGCCTTTGTTGGCAGTGCTGTTAACCGCATTTAACTGGTCAAGGTTAACCGCATCAGTGCCTGCTGTGCCTGCTTTAACGTTGCTAATAGTCTTGTTAGCTGCGTCAATGCCAGCAGTGGTCACACTGGGGCCACCTGTAATGCTTAAACCGCTGTTGGTAATGCTGGTGGCACCAGTGGTAACGCTACCTGTTGCACCAAGATCCAGGTTTTTGGACAGGCTGTAGGTGATTTTGTTGTCATCATGGCTGGCGATCAGGTTGCTGTCGCCTGTGGTGAAGTCAACCGTTTCTCCCAACTTGACGTTGTCACTGGCTTTGTTGCCATTGCTGGTGATGTTAAAGCCTTTGTTGGCTGTCGTCAGCGCTGTGTCAGCCGTGCCTTTAACAGTGCCAATGGCGTCATGCACGGTGTTCTTGCCGGTGCCGCCAATGTCACTGGTGGTGACGTTGCCGTTGCTGTTAACGGCATTGCCTCCAAGTACGCTGGCAAGGTTGCTTTGGCTAACATTGAGCTGCTCTTCAGTGGCTGCCCGGCCTTTAGTGGCAAAGTCGCCTGCTCCAAGGGTGGTGTTGCTAAGGCCGCTGATGGTGTTGCTGGCACTGTCGCTAACCACACCGCCAACCGTTACTTTGTCAAACGCAACGTTGTCTGCTGTGGCAACGGTGATGTCATTACCGCTACGGCTGATTTTAACGTTCTTGCCATCTTTAAACTGCACGGTGTCACTGGCTTTAACCGAGCTGGCGCTATCACCGTTGGCTTGTAGTTTAAAGGTCTGGTTTTGCAGGGCTGTGATGTCGCCAGTGTTGCTGGCAATGTCTGTGCTGTTCTTGCTGACGTTCTGGTTGGTGCTAAATAGCTGGCTGCCGTTGATGGCGTCTTTAGAGGTGGCACTAATGTCACCTGCTGCAACACCACTTATTTTGTTGGTGGTGCTGTTAATTTCAACGTTACCTGTTTTTAAGCCAGTGCTGTCAAGGGTGCTGCCACCTGCTGTGACACTGTCAACCGTGATGTTTTTAGCCAGTTCAATGGCTATTTTACCATTGGCTACTTTGGTGCTGATGTTGCTGTCTGCACCAGTGACTTCTACATATTCTCCAGGGTTCTTGTGTACCTGGTTGCCATCTTGTGCCTGTAAGCCAAAGCCTTTGTTGGCAGTGCTGTTAACCGCATTTAACTGGTCAAGGTTAACCGCATCAGTGCCTGCTGTGCCTGCTTTAACGTTGCTAATAGTCTTGTTAGCTGCGTCAATGCCAGCAGTGGTCACACTGGGGCCACCTGTAATGCTTAAACCGCTGTTGGTAATGCTGGTGGCACCAGTGGTAACGCTACCTGTTGCACCAAGATCCAGGTTTTTGGACAGGCTGTAGGTGATTTTGTTGTCATCATGGCTGGCGATCAGGTTGCTGTCGCCTGTGGTGAAGTCAACCGTTTCTCCCAACTTGACGTTGTCACTGGCTTTGTTGCCATTGCTGGTGATGTTAAAGCCTTTGTTGGCTGTCGTCAGCGCTGTGTCAGCCGTGCCTTTAACAGTGCCAATGGCGTCATGCACGGTGTTCTTGCCGGTGCCGCCAATGTCACTGGTGGTGACGTTGCCGTTGCTGTTAACGGCATTGCCTCCAAGTACGCTGGCAAGGTTGCTTTGGCTAACATTGAGCTGCTCTTCAGTGGCTGCCCGGCCTTTAGTGGCAAAGTCGCCTGCTCCAAGGGTGGTGTTGCTAAGGCCGCTGATGGTGTTGCTGGCACTGTCGCTAACCACACCGCCAACCGTTACTTTGTCAAACGCAACGTTGTCTGCTGTGGCAACGGTGATGTCATTACCGCTACGGCTGATTTTAACGTTCTTGCCATCTTTAAACTGCACGGTGTCACTGGCTTTAACCGAGCTGGCGCTATCACCGTTGGCTTGTAGTTTAAAGGTCTGGTTTTGCAGGGCTGTGATGTCGCCAGTGTTGCTGGCAATGTCTGTGCTGTTCTTGCTGACGTTCTGGTTGGTGCTAAATAGCTGGCTGCCGTTGATGGCGTCTTTAGAGGTGGCACTAATGTCACCTGCTGCAACACCACTTATTTTGTTGGTGGTGCTGTTAATTTCAACGTTACCTGTTTTTAAGCCAGTGCTGTCAAGGGTGCTGCCACCTGCTGTGACACTGTCAACCGTGATGTTTTTAGCCAGTTCAATGGCTATTTTACCATTGGCTACTTTGGTGCTGATGTTGCTGTCTGCACCAGTGACTTCTACATATTCTCCAGGGTTCTTGTGTACCTGGTTGCCATCTTGTGCCTGTAAGCCAAAGCCTTTGTTGGCAGTGCTGTTAACCGCATTTAACTGGTCAAGGTTAACCGCATCAGTGCCTGCTGTGCCTGCTTTAACGTTGCTAATAGTCTTGTTAGCTGCGTCAATGCCAGCAGTGGTCACACTGGGGCCACCTGTAATGCTTAAACCGCTGTTGGTAATGCTGGTGGCACCAGTGGTAACGCTACCTGTTGCACCAAGATCCAGGTTTTTGGACAGGCTGTAGGTGATTTTGTTGTCATCATGGCTGGCGATCAGGTTGCTGTCGCCTGTGGTGAAGTCAACCGTTTCTCCCAACTTGACGTTGTCACTGGCTTTGTTGCCATTGCTGGTGATGTTAAAGCCTTTGTTGGCTGTCGTCAGCGCTGTGTCAGCCGTGCCTTTAACAGTGCCAATGGCGTCATGCACGGTGTTCTTGCCGGTGCCGCCAATGTCACTGGTGGTGACGTTGCCGTTGCTGTTAACGGCATTGCCTCCAAGTACGCTGGCAAGGTTGCTTTGGCTAACATTGAGCTGCTCTTCAGTGGCTGCCCGGCCTTTAGTGGCAAAGTCGCCTGCTCCAAGGGTGGTGTTGCTAAGGCCGCTGATGGTGTTGCTGGCACTGTCGCTAACCACACCGCCAACCGTTACTTTGTCAAACGCAACGTTGTCTGCTGTGGCAACGGTGATGTCATTACCGCTACGGCTGATTTTAACGTTCTTGCCATCTTTAAACTGCACGGTGTCACTGGCTTTAACCGAGCTGGCGCTATCACCGTTGGCTTGTAGTTTAAAGGTCTGGTTTTGCAGGGCTGTGATGTCGCCAGTGTTGCTGGCAATGTCTGTGCTGTTCTTGCTGACGTTCTGGTTGGTGCTAAATAGCTGGCTGCCGTTGATGGCGTCTTTAGAGGTGGCACTAATGTCACCTGCTGCAACACCACTTATTTTGTTGGTGGTGCTGTTAATTTCAACGTTACCTGTTTTTAAGCCAGTGCTGTCAAGGGTGCTGCCACCTGCTGTGACACTGTCAAACTTGGCATCTTTTGCCAGTCGGATATCTATACCATTAGTGGTGGTGATTGTCTTGACGTTTTCGTTACTGGTGGCAGTGTCAGCACCAGTAAATCCGCCTTTAACCTCTACCACTTGCCCTAAATCACGGTGTACGTTGCTACCACTATTAGCAGCAAAATCTAAGCCTTTATTTTGAATTGTAGTCTGTACTGCTTGTAACTGGTCTTCCGTTGCTGCTTGTCCACTAACAGCTGTGCCTGTCCACGTTTTATTGCTTAAGCCAGACACTGTACCGGCATTTACTTTGGTTTCTGTAGCCCCATTTTTTACCGTAACGCCATTAGCCCCCACCGTGGTAGAGATACTAGAGCCATCCTTAACGCTTAAACCATTGGTATCTAGTTTACTATTGCCAGTGCTTACACTGCCATTGGCACCTAAGTTAACTGCCTCAGCCAGACGAATATCCAGCTGATTTGTTCCATTGGCAACCACACCAATATTATTGGTGGTTAGTGCACCTGTTGCGCCTCCTTTAACATTGAGGGTTTCGCCCAGCTTACGGCTAGCAGTGCCTGTATCACCTGCAAAACCAAGTGGCGTATTGGCAAGCGTATTTACAGCAGTGTTGGTGGTGGTCAGTTGACCAAAATTTACTGCATCTGCTGGGTTGCTCCCTGCAGCAACATTGCTAATTTTCTGACCGTTAGCATCAATGCCGTTACCGCTAACTTTTACGCCGCCCGCATTAACCGTATCGACGACTAAATTTTTGGAAAGCGCAAAATCAATAGTGGTTTTACCAGATGCGGTAGTTGCGCTACGAGTCAGGTTGGCTTCACCTGTAGCCAGACCAATATCAACGGCATCACCTGCTTTAACCGCCGTGCCTGAACCGATTTTGCCATCAGATTCAACTGTCCAGCCTTGGTCTAGTGCAGTAATGGCGGCACCCACATTTTTGATACTGGTGTTTTTATTAACCGTATACGTTGGGGCAATTATGCCACCGGCTGTAGTGCCCGCTGCTGCACCACCACCTAAAGCAGTAGCGGTGGTGGTGGCAAGATTTTTTAATTCTTCATTGGTGCCATAAAGTTGGCTGCCATTAATGGCATCAGTGCTAGCAGCAGAAATACGCCCTGCTGCCACATTGGTGATGGTACGTTCTTTACCAGCATCCCCAACGCTTACGGTGGAATAAGGGTTTGTACCCGCGAAGGTGTAAGTTTTACCGTTAATACTTGCATTTGCAGTACCAACCGCTGCTGCAACGGCTGATTTATTGCCCAAGACAACTGAGTTATCAATATTATTTGTAACGTTGCTACCCAGAACAAAAGCATTATCTGCACTAACCGTATTATTACGACCAATGGCAACGGCACCCTGAGCATTATTAATCGTGCTGTTATTGCCTACAATAAATGCCTGACTTGAGCCAACATTAATATTGTTATTATTACCAATGGCATAACTGTTATCGCCGCTAATATAGCTTGGGTCACCTAAGGCACCGGAGTTATTACCGCTAACCACGTTGCCGTTACCAATCGAAATGGCATTAATGCCGGTTGCCTGTGCGCTATGACCAATCGCCAGTGCAGAATCTTTGGATGCAACCGCTTTATCACCGATTGCAGTAGAATGCGCGCCGGTTGCTTCAGTGCTATAACCAAGTGCCAGTGCATGTTGTTGGGTGGCTTTGGCAGTATCGCCTAGTGCCGTAGCACTTTCACCATTGGCTTGTGCTGCATTACCCAGAGCACTGGCATTTTTATTAGTAGCTTGTGCTGCATTGCCTACAGCAACGGTGCTTTGCTGATTTGAAAGCGTATTTGTACCAAAAGCGATTGCATCTACGCCGCTTGCTTGTGCCGTATTGCCCAAGGCAAACGCATTCACTGCACTGGCTTTGGCAATAGTGCCTAATGCCACACTATTTTGTTCAGTTGCTTTGGCTTCTTTGCCCAAAGCCGTTGCATTAATAGCCGTTGCTTGTGCAGCATCCCCCACTGCCAAGGCTTTTACCGCATTGGCCTGTGCATTACTGCCAATAGCTGTTGCATTGTTGGCATTTGCCGCCACGCTTGACTGATTACCAAAAGCCAAACCATTTGAAGCGTTGCTATTAACCTGTGCGCTGCTACCAATGGCTGTAGCATTGCTAGAGTTAGCTGCTACCGTCGCGCTGGTGCCCATAGCGGTTGAGCTGGTAGTATTACTGGATACCTGTGCCTTGTCACCGATAGCATTGGCACTCGTACCTTCTGCCTTGGCTTGATTACCTATAGCATTGGTATTGCTCGCGCTACTAATTGCTGCATTACCAATGGCATTTGAATTTGTGCCGCTGGCATGGGCTGTCCTGCCGATAGCGGTTGAGTTGGTGCCGCTAGCCTTGGCTTGGTCACCTAGCGCATTGCTGCTTTGCCCAGAGACTTCTGCCTTATAACCAATCGCATTACTTTGCGGTGCTGAGACTTTCACAAATGCCTGATGACCAATCGCCGTGCCATCCTCAGCTTGAGTAACTGCTTGGCGACCAATAGAAACACCCTGATTGGCAGCCTGCACTTCCGCATTGCTACCAATCACCACTCCGTAATCAACCGTTTTGGTAGCTGGATCTAATTGCGCGTTATTACCAATGGTAATGCCATCTTTACCATCACTGCGAGTATTTTTACCGATAGCAACGTTATTAACGCCATAGCCTACAGCATTATCACCCACTGCTACGGAAGATACCTGATTAGTTAATGCAGCACTACCAATAGCAACACTATTGCTTTGCTGTGTGCTCGTGCCCCCAAAGCCAACTGCCACACTGTTATTGGCCATATTGGAGGTTGAAACGGATGCACCAATAGCTAGCGACTCTGCCGCTGCGGCCCCCGTATTATTTTTATTGGCACTTTGTGAGCTATTCACCGAAATATATTTGACTCCATTATCAGCAATAGCCTGCTCAAGTTGTCCTTTGTTTACGGCATCATTTGCTGTGGTTCCGGCTGCGATATTGGATAATCTGGCGCCTTGCAGGTCAACCTTAGTATGACTGGTATCCGTATACGTGACGCTATCTGCTGGTGCTATGGGAATGCTACCACTTACCAATCCTTCTATGGCTTGCTGAACAGTGGTAGGAGTACCCTCAACTTTAAATGTGAACGTCCCATCTGGATTAAGAGTCGCATCTGAACCCAGCACATCTTTTACATTTTTATTCAATTGCTTGAGCTGCTGTACGTTGACGGCATCGGTGTTGTCTGCACCATCGGCGACATTGATAATGCGACGCTGCTGTGAGGCACTGCCTACCGAGAGGATATTTACATCCGAATTATATTTATTAGTTAAATAACCACCCTTACCAGTAGAGTTATTGAGCGCTACACTTGACATGCCCAAGGCAACGTTGGCTGAGCCTGCCTCGGTATTATAACCGAGTGCCACGCCGCCATTACCACTGACCTGTGCATTGCTACCTACTGCAACGGCATTAGTACCTGCGTCTTTACCACTTAAAAGAGCTTGTGCACCCGTGCCTAAAACAGTTGCACCGTTGAGTGCCGTGGTACCATACCCCACTGCTACCGCATCTTGCAGAATGCCGCTACCGTTTTTATTGCTATCGCGACCAATGGAAATATTACGGTCGTTTACATTGCCGCCAGCGTTGGTACCTATAGCAATATTATCATCGGCACTACCACCGGCTTTGGCAAGATTCGAGCCCGCATTAACACCAATCGCAATGTTCTGATTGCCGGTAACTTCTTGTCCAGCCTGCTGACCAATAGCAATGTGGGCGGTGCGGTCAGTGGTGGTTCCCTGACTACTGCCCTTACCGGCCTGATAACCGATAGATACCGCATAGTCAGCATCGGTGACTGCACCTTGACCAACAGCTACCGAACCGGCACGTTTAGATTGCGCTGTATTGCCTATAGCAACGCCACTATCGCCACTAGCCATGGCACTCTTACCAAGCGCCAGCGCACTAGCTGCCGACACCGTACTGCTCGTGCCCAGGGCAATGCTATCGGTGCTACTTGCTCTGGCCGACTTGCCCATTGCAATGGCGCCTTCTGCAGTTGCTCGTGTAGAATCCCCTACAGCAACGCTGGACTTACCGGTGGCCATGTTGGAGGTACCCACAGCTAGCGCATACTGCCCTGCTGCAAGGTTGGCGCCACTGGCCAAGGTAGCCAAAAAATCGGTTACTTGTTGTGGGGTAACGCTCACCCCATCAATAGCAACAATATTAGCGGTGCTAGTACCCGCCGTACTAGAATCAGTGGTGACAGGCACGCCATCGATCGCAATAATTCTTCCTGCAGGATCGGTCGTCTGTACAGGGGTGCGGGCTACGCCTCTGGTACCACCAATGGCAGTGGAATTATCGCGAATGGCGGCAGACTGCTTGCCGATAGCCACAGCACCACTACCTTGCGCCAATGACTCCTCACCAATGCTAATAGTCGCTTTTCCGGCTGCTATGGCTTTTTTACCTAGCCCAATGCTGTTTTCCTGTTGCGTTAATGCTTCTTGACCAATGGCAATACTGGATACTTCGTTGGTTTTTGCTTTTAAGCCAATGCTAATACTGTTGTTTTTTACCGTTTGTGCTTGATCGCCCATCGCAACGGTACTATTTCCATTTGCAACAGACTGTGGACCAATAGCGATTGACTCATTACCTTGAGCTTGTGAGTCTGCTGCGGTTGAGGTCACATGGAAGTATTTAATACCCGCACCAGCCCCTGTATTGGCACCGGTAATAAACTCTACAGCATCTTTTACATTACCAAATGAGGTCATCCCACCCTTACCATCTGATACATTGTAGGTAGGAGCTACTAATGTACCTGTACTATCTAAGGTTGTCCCCAAAGCAGTGGCAATATTTTGGTTAGCGGTATACAACTGCCCACCATTGACTGCATCAGTACTGCTTGCCGCTGCAATATTGCCAGCTGCAACAGAGGTTATTTTTTTATTATTAACGTCTGCGCCATTTTTAAGGTTAGCGGTTCCCGTAACCTCTAAAGTACCGCCCACCTTGGCATCACTGGTGGATTCTAATTTTCCAGTGACTTTAGTGTCACCCGTAATGTTTGCCCCGCCAGCAGTTACGGTTAAGCCATTGCCAACTTTGGTTGCACCAGTAGACTCTAAACTTGCTGCTTTTATTGCTCCACTTGCGGTAGCACTGGCTAGGGTGGTCGCTCCCGTTACGTTAAGCGTGCCATTTATCGCTGTGTTTTTGAGTGTGGTTGCGCCCGTTACCCCCAGGGTACCGCCTACGGTGGCATTATTGCTTACTGCCAGTGAGTTGGAGTTCACTGCGCCCGTGGTGGTAACCGTGGTGAAATTTGGATTTTGGCTGGTGGCTACAGTTATATTTTTACCGCTTTGGGTAATAGCAACGTTATCACCGGCAATAATTTTTACCTCATCATCAGGGGCAACGTTGGTTTTGGTGCTACCAATAGCTGTGCCAGACCCTGTACTAGCTGTATTGAGGTTCCAACCTTTATTTGCTGTAGCCCCTATCTCATCCAACTGGCCTTTATTTACAGCATCAGTAGCTGCGGTACCGTTAGCCAGTCCAATAATTTTTTGGTTATTAAGATTAGCACCGTTTACCGTTAAACCACCATTTAATGTAGTGGCCCCAGTAACGCTTAATTTATTGGAAAAACTAGAATCACCTGTAACCGTGGCACCGCCTGCGCTGACGGTTAGGCCATTACCAACTTTGGTTGCTCCAGTCGATTCTAAGCTGGATGCCTTAATAGCACCTGTTGCAGTAGCACTATTGAAATTAGTGGCACCAGTTACATTAAGTGTGCCACCAACACTAGTGTTTTTTAAAGAAGTTGTACCGCTATTAACCGTTAAGCCATTACCAATAGTGGCACTACCAGCCACTGTAGAGTTACCGCCAACAGACGAATCACTAGTAACGGTGCTTTTACCAGTAATCTTGGTATCACCGGTAATATCAGCACCGTTTTTGGTTACTGTTAATTTATCATCTAGCTGCGTAGTACCAGTTACTTCAAGGTCATCAGCAATGGTCTCTAAAGCATAAGCCGGAACAATGCTTACTATACTAATAACACTGCCAACAGCTAAGATAGCGGCTAGATATTTTAAAGCAAAAGGAGGTGCCGTATAGCTATGATGGGGCATAGCAACAGATTGCGGCTGCGCTATGGATCCTACCATGTGACTGTTATTTTTTGTTTTACTTCTAGCCAGCTCTGAAACCGCAATCCAGATTCCTAAGGATGCATTCCATACCACACGATAAATTTTATTCATAGCGCATTACTCTGATGGTAAATTTTTATCGAGATAATGCAAAGTTTTGTGCTCTATTTTTCCAAATAAAATTTGAGCCACTAAAAATTTACACTTTCCCTGTTCATAAAAATAATATGCAAAACGGGGCTTTAAATCCATAAAAAGTGACGAATGACGCACTTTTTATGGATTTAAGACTATTTTTTTGTAAAGTTAAATTTCGTGTTTACTACAACTTTATTATCTTAAAGTATTTTGTTATTTTTTCTAAACAATAGAGTTTTGGCTGGAATAATGTTTTTATCTTTAAAAGTATCGCCCTTAGTATTAAAACTTACTTTATCCTCACTCAGGATTTTTCAAGCTTGGCAAAATAAAACCCATCCCCGCCACCCGGCTGCGGCAACAACTGTATCCCAACCGCTACAGACCCACTTCCGCTCATAGCCAACGGCATCACTTTGGCATCTGTTGTTCGCTGTAAAAAGGCCTGAATTTGCTGTTCATTTTCCTGCCTCAAAAGAGAACAGGTCACATATAGCAAATTACCACCGGGCTTCAGCTGCTGCCACAGGTGATCCAGCAGTTCGGCTTGTAGCTGTACGGTTTGTGCTACATCGGATGGCTGGCGCAGCAGGCGAATATCCGGATGGCGGCGAATCACCCCGGTTGCAGTACAGGGCGCATCCAGCAAAATATGGTCAAATGACTGCGTATACGTCCAGCTGGCGGCATCGGCTGCCACAATCTCGACCTTATCGCTTAACAGTTGCAAGCGCTGCAAGTTGTCATACACACGGGTTAAACGTTTTTCATCCTGATCCAAGGCAATCAGTAGCGCCGGATCATTTTTTTCCAGTAAGTGCGCAGTTTTACCTCCCGGCGCAGCACAGGCATCCAGCACTATTTTATTGTCCAGATTGCCTAAAAAAGCTGCGCACAGCTGGGCATGTTCATCCTGTACCGAAAACCAGCCTTGCGCAAAACCGGGCAACTCAGGAATGGCTACGGCCTGTTCCAGCACAATGCCATCCGGTGATAACGCACAGGCACGCGCAGCAATATTCTGCTGTTGTAATTGTTGTACATACTCATCACGTGAACACTGACGACTGTTTACTCGCAAGGTTAAAGGTGCCGATTGACGCAAGGTTTGGGCAATCTGGTCTGCCTGAGCTGGCCAGTCTTTTTTGAGTTGCTTATATAGCCAGTTGGGTAGGCCATGCTGCTGCTCAAAGCTGTGTTGCATACTATCCATTTCGCGGGTGGCACGGCGCAATAAGGCATTGACCAGACCACTGGCCTGATCCAGTTTGAGCTGTTTAATGGCGTCAACCGTTTCGCTAATGGCTGCATGCGCCGGAATGCGGGTTTGCAGCAGCTGATATAAACCCAGCAATAGCGCCATATGCACACGGCGGTCTTTGAGTGGTTTGACCAGCATCGGCTGAATTTGTGCATCTAGCGCAAACCAGTGCCGTAAGGTGCCCATCACCAGCTCGTTAAACAGACCTTTGTCCTTGACCGGGGTCTGCTCAATGGCTTGTGGCAGGATTTGATTGAGCGATTGCCCGTCATAAACCTGTTGTAATAGCACAATCACACGAGCACGCAGATTTAAATGGGCTGGCTTATTGTTTTTAAATGATGGCGGCTTGCCTGCTGGCTTTTTATGGCTTGCCGTTTGGCGTAATGGTTTCATCGCAACACCTGCCCTGGTTTAATTTTTTGTGCCTGTAGCATTTGCACGCTGTTTAAGGCTTTGCCACCCGGCCATTGCAGGCTAGTCAGGTTTAATAGCTGCCCGTCACCGCATATGACCTGTACGCCATGCTTATCAATATTCACTACTGTACCAGCTGGCTGCTCACTATGCTGCCTGGTTAAACTGGCTGACCACACCCGCAGGTTTTGACCTTCTAGCTCACAAAACGACACTGGCCATGGCTGATAAGCACGAATTTGCCTATCCAGCTCGGCAGCATCTAATTGCCAGTCAATTTTGGCCTCACTTTTTACCAGTTTTTGTGCATAGGTCGCTTGTGCATTATCCTGCACCTCTCGCCTGGTCTGATAGTTCTGCAAGGTGTGCAGGTCTTTTAACACTGTCGTAATGGCCTGCCCGCCCTGTAGCGCAAGCTTGTCATGCAAGGTCGCGCTGGTGTCGGAAGCTTCTATAGGACAAAAGGTTTTATACAGCATGTCACCAGTGTCCAGACCGGCATCCATTTGCATAATGGTAATACCGGTCTGACTATCTCCGGCCAGCAGGGCACGATGAATGGGCGCGGCACCACGCCATTGTGGCAATAAGGACGCATGAATATTTAAGCAGCCAAAACGCGGCATATCCAGCACCGTCTGTGGCAGGATTAACCCGTAGGCTGCCACCACCATCACATCCGCGTCCAAAGCTTTGAGCTGGGCTTGTGCAGTCAGGCCGTCTTCGCTGCTGTTTTTTAAAGTTAAAGGCTGATAAACCGGCAAATTATGCTGTAGCGCCAGCATTTTAACTGCCGAAGGGCTGAGTTTTTGTCCGCGCCCGGCAGGGCGGTCAGGTTGAGTGTACACAGCCACAATCTCATGACCAGCAGCAATTAAGGCAGCCAGCGCAGTGGCGGCAAACTCAGGCGTTCCAGCAAAAATAATTTTCACGTGTGTCTTAAAATTTCAGTGATTGATAAGCGCTAGTATAACTAACCTTAAGCCGCTTGCTGCATTACTAAGCCTTACTCTTCATCGGGATGTCGCATTAAATGCACAATAGCCGCCAGCAAGCCACCCCACAGCAGCAGCATGGATAACACCATCATCACCAGTGCATTGCTATTCATAAACCTTACTCCTGATGATGGCTGTTACGTTGTGGCAAATAATTCAGCAGTAGTGCACCAATTAAACAGCACAGCAAACTGCCCCAGCCAAAGGTCATGACCAGCCATGACGGATAATTACCGTAGCCTTCGCGCAACAGGCTATTCATGGTTAAGACCAAAGCAATCAGGAGGCTGACGGGCGTCACCACCGTGAGTAAAAACTGCCAGACCTTACCTAGCTTGATACTGGAAAACTGGTTACTGTGCCGGGTAAACTCCAGCAACTTGCGGCGCATAATCCATGTGACCAGAATAATCGACAAAAACGCACCTAGCACAATGCCAATGTTATTCACAAAATGATCAATAATATCAACCAGCGCAATCGCATTGGCGGTTGAAAACAGCACAATGGACACCAGTGCAGTACCACCACCAACTCCCAGCACGGCCTTTTGCCGGCTGCATCCGGTTTTGTCCTGAAAGGCACTAATCGGCACTTCCATCACACTGACCAGCGAGGTGACGCCAGCCACCACCAGCGAGCTAAAAAACAAAAAACCAAACCAGTCACCGCCCGCCCCCAGACTACTAATCAGTTGCGGAAAGGCAATAAAGGCTAGTCCAATCCCGCCACTCACCACTTCACTGACCGGCACGCCCTGTGCATGCGCCATAAAGCCAAGCGCGGCAAATACGCCAATGCCTGCCAGTATTTCAAAAGACGAATTAGCCAGTCCCACCACCAGCCCTGAGCCGGTTAAATTAGCTTTTTTACCCAAATAAGAGGCATAAGTGACCATAATGCCAAAGCCAACCGAGAGGGAAAAAAAGATATGCCCATACGCCGCCAGCCATACTTTATAGTCGGTCATGGCCTGCCAGTTGGGGGTAAAAAAGGCATTTAAACCCTCAACCGCGCCCGGTAAGCGCACTGCCTGAATGACTAAAACACCAAACAGGACAATCAATAAGGGAATAAAAATCTTGTTGGACAGCTCCACCCCGCGCTTAATGCCTAAATATAAAATCAGCAGTACCAGTATCCACATGCCCACAATAGGGAAAAACAAATGCGGAATAATATCAAAGCTAAAGCTGCTGCCACTCTCGCTTGATACACTGCTACTTTGCAAATAGGTTTGCATAAAAAACTGTTCGGGCTGCGCCTGCCATTTTTGCCCAAAAGAGAAATACACATAGCTGGCCGCCCAGGCCAGAACACTGGCATAGTAGGTGCCAATAAACAGGCACACCATCACCTGCCACCAGCCCAGGCTTTGTGCCTTTGATGTCACCTGCTGATACGCTAGAGGGGCTGCGCTACGGTATTTGTGCCCAACAATATAATCTAAAAATAATAGTGGTAAGCCGGCCGTAAGCAGTGCAATTAAATACGGCAGCAAAAACGCCCCACCACCGTTTTCATAGGCCACATAAGGAAAGCGCCATATATTGCCCAGACCCACGGCAGATCCTACCGCTGCAAAAATAAAGCCAGATCGGGCTGACCAGCTTTCGCGCACTTGTGACATGCTCTTTCCTTTTATAATTCAGGGCGCAATTTTAATATAAGCCCTTATGCTAATACATCCTGTAACGCCATCATTGACTGGCCGGCAAGGCATAAATTTGTAAGCCAGTTGAGCCAATATTTACTTTTAGCCAGTTTTTCAGGCCTCATGCTTTAAGCCTGCCGAATCACCAGCACCCGCTCCTCGGTCATGTCCAGCACCGCAGCATGAATTCCCTCACGTCCCAGCCCACTGTCCTTGACCCCGCCATAGGGCATGTTATCCACCCGAAAGGTGGGCACATCGTTAATAATCACGCCGCCCACCTGCAAGCTATCCCAGGCTTTAAACATTTTATTGAGATCATTGGTATATATACCGGCTTGCAAACCAAAGCGACTGTCATTAATTCGTTGTAAACCTGCCTCAAATTCAGCATAAGGCTCCAATATCACCACCGGGCCAAAGGCTTCATGCTGATAAATATCAGTTTGCGGATGGACATTTTCCAGCACCGTAGCTTCCAGCATCACGCCGTTTAGCTCACCACCGGTTAATCGCTTTGCGCCCTGTTCTACCGCGGTATCAATCCATTGCTTTAAGCGAATGGCTTCTTTTTCTTTGATCATGGGGCCAACCACGGTATCATCCAGCGCTGGATTGGCGGCTTTAAGCTGCTGTACCCGCGCCACAAATTTTTGTTTTAACTCAGCATAGATTTTTTCATGCACCAATATCCGCTGTACGCTAATGCACACCTGCCCGGCCTGGCCAAAGCTGCCGGCAATTAAACGATCCAGCGCGGCATCCACATTGGCATCGTCTTCCAGCATCACCGCTGCATTACCACCCAGTTCCAGCACCACCTTTTTACGGCCGGAACGCGCTTTCATGTCCCAGCCCACCTGATCAGAGCCAGTAAAGCTCAGTAGTTTAAAGCGGTCATCGGTCACCATGATATCCGCTGCATCACGGTGACACGGCATAATGGAAAACGCGCCCATCGGCAAATCGGTTTCTGCCAGTACCTCGCCAATAATAATGGCGCTAATGGGGGTCAGACTGGCGGGTTTTAATACAAACGGACAACCGGCCACAATCGCCGGGGCAATTTTATGCGCGGTCAGGTTTAACGGAAAATTAAACGGACTAATCAGTGATACTGCGCCCACCGGTACGCGCTGGGTCATGCCGCGATACTGGGCAGCTGCTTTTGTTACGGCCAGCGGCATCACCACGCCCTGATCCATTTGGGTTACAGCATCTGCCGCTAGCTGAAAGGTGCTAATCAAACGCAATACTTCGGCTTTGGCCGCTGCAATCGGTTTTCCGCCCTCGACCACCAGAATATGCGCCAGCTCTTCACTGCGCTGTTTAAAACGCTCAACACAATGCAGCAATATTTGCTGTTTTTGATAAGGCTTTAAGGCGGCCATGGCAGCTTCAGCATTGACCGCAGCCTCAATGGCCTGATCTAAAAATTTTTCATCAGCCTGCGCGACCTGACTGACCACCTTGCCGCTAAATTTATCCGTCACTTCTAACCATTGGCCGGTTTCTACGGCTTTATTGGCTAGGTACAGCGGGTATTGGGGCTTAGGCTGGGTAATGTCACGCATGAAAATGTCCTTCTTATTGCTGCCATACAGCATAACGCTTTTTGGACAGTACACAACGTCAGACTAGTTTTTATTGTGCAAATGACTTGGCCCATATGACTGTCAAATGTTGTTTTTTATTATGTTTTGCTAAATGGGCTTTAGGCTGCATGATTGTTGGCTATAGTGTTTGATGATGAATAACAGATTTTGGAACAATGGATTATGCCCCAGCAACATATTTATGACGTGGTGATTATTGGCGCAGGCACTGCCGGACAGGCGGCCTATGATCAGGTGCTTAAAACCACCACTAATGTGCTGGTGATTAACAACGGTGCCTGGGATACCACCTGTGCCAGAGTGGGCTGCATGCCCAGCAAATTATTGGTGGAAGCTGCCAGACGCGCCAACATTAGCCAGAACTCACAAAAGTTTGGCATTGATAATCAAACCAGCATTGACCCCATCCGCGTGATGCAGCGTATTCAGCAAAAACGTGACTATTTTACCGACAGTGTGCAAACCCAAGTGGATCACTGGCCAGAGCAGCATAAAAAGGCAGGCTGTGCCCGGTTTATTGATGCCACTACCTTACAGGTAGGTGAAGACACCATTTGCACCAAAGCTACTATTGTTGCCACCGGCTCTACGCCGCGGGTACTGCCGCAATGGCAGGCGGCATTAAAAGACCGAATGCTGACCAGTGATCACATTTTTGAGCTGGCCGAATTGCCCAAAAGTATCATTGTGGTGGGCACGGGTGCCATTGGGGTAGAACTGGCACAAGCTTTAAGCCAGCTCAATGTTGAAGTGACTTTGCTTGGCACAGGTGACAGCATTGGCGGCCTGACCAGCCCTGAGCTACGCCAGCAAGCCACCCAGCTGATGTGTCGCCATTTAACCTATATTGGTAATGCAAAAACTGGAGAAGCCAGACTAAAAGACGGGCAGGTTCAACTAAGCTATGAACGGGATGGCACAACCAAACACATACAGGCCGAGTATCTGCTGGCGGCCATTGGCCGGGAGACCAGCATCAACACACTGGGACTGGATAATATCGATAAAAAATATGCGAATATTAAACAGCCCATGCATAACCTGCGCACTCGGCAACTGGATAAACTACCCATTTTTATTGCTGGCGACGTATTAACTCACCATGCCCTACTGCATGAAGCCAGTTTTGATGGCCGGATAGCAGGCATCAATGCCGCCCGCCTTGCTAATGGTAAGGCTGTGCAGCAGTTTGACCCTTATGTGGGCTTAAGTATTGTGTTTGGCAGCCCGCAAATGGCTATTGTGGGGCAATCGCACCAACAGCTTAGCCAGTCTGGTGTGCCATTTGCCACCAGTGAAGTGTCATACACCACGCAAGGACGCGCCAATATTGCCGGCAAAAATGTCGGCAGCGTGCAGTTGTATGGCTGCCCCGACAGCAAGAAACTACTGGGTGCGGAGCTGCTGGTCACTGAAGCGGAGCATTTGGCACACTTGCTGGCCTGGTCAATCCAGCAGCAACTTACCGTTGAGCAACTGCTGGGCATGCCGTTTTATCATCCTACACTAGAAGAAGGCCTGCGCTCAGCACTGGTGCGGCTCAAGGTACAGTTTAGCTAATCGCAATTGAGGAAGACGGCTGCCTGCCTAATCTGGCGGCCTGGGTTTTTATGCACTTAAGAATGCGCTTAAATATTTTTGCAACACACTGATAAAATACTTGTCAGCGCTGCTGGCACTATTTATTATATTTTCCAATAAATCAGCATACTATAATATTCAAGGCAGAACCCGCCATGCAATTTACTTGCAATAACCTCACCCGTTTTTACTGGATTATCTTACTGGTTTTATTTTTTCCTATATTGTCGCTGGCTGACACCCCCACCGGGCTTTTCCTGCTTGGAATCAGCTATCTGGCACTATTGGGATTTGCCTTAAACTCCATGACTCGTAAAATCATTGTGAATAACCGGCATATCACCTGTAAAAATTTATTTAAGGAAAAATCGATCCGGATTATCCCCGAATCACGGATTTATATTTGTAAAAACCTGCATTCCCTCAATCTGGTATACCGGCACTACGACTACCGCATTAAAATCATCAACCCTAACCAGACCTTGACCATTAATGCCAATGTCAATGACGCAGATAGCCTGTATGCGCTGATTGCACAACTTGAACACAATGTCATTTTACCGGTATGGCTGGAACGCTTCCACCAGAAGCCAAGCTTAAGACTGGACGAGAACCTGACCTTGCTCAAAAATGGTATTCAGTATAAAAACAAGACCTACCTGTATGAAAATTTATCCGGTATGGAGTTAAAAAACGGACATTTCCAGCTCGTGGCTAATGGGCGCTTGTGGCAAACACCTGTCTTAAACCTGCCTGTATTTACCATACCCAACCTGACCACGTTTATGACGCTGATTAATCATAACGAAGCAGCCTAGCTAAAGGCTTATCCAGATCGTGCCGCTACGCAATCAATAGCAAAACGCAGCGGCACCCCAATCAGGCTAGCGTGGCAGTGTCCACTGATTATAAGCATAGGCCAGCGAGCCAATAATCAAACCCAAACCCAGCAATATCACAAACCAGAGCTCACCGGTTTTTTCCCCTTCAACGCTACACACTGACGGTTTACCCGGCAAATAGCGCACCTTGATCACTGGAAAACCCTGCAAGCGGTCAATCACTTCCTTGCTGACCTCACCCGAACAGTGATAGCGCTCCCCATTCCGGGTTTTAAAGTCGGGCGCCACACTATAACCAATGACCACACCCGCTTTGCGCCGCTCCGTGTAGCCATCCAGCGGCTCACTGATCACTTCAATACCTTGTGTTGCAAGATTTTTGTTATCACGGCGCTCGCTACAACCCTGCATCAACAAAAAAAGCCCTAAAATTAAAACAACCAGTGCCCCTAATATTGCTTTCATCATCTACCCCATCATGTCGTTGATCTTATTTAATGGCTTTTAAGCGTTTTCGTTTTTATCTTCACTGCTGTTTTGCACTTTGTTTGTCAAAGTTATGGTAAAAAGAAGTGCTTAAAAGCGCGGCATCATAGCAGTTTTGACAAGCATTTTTTTCAAAAAAATTTCAAAATCCGACCACCAGCAACTTACAAAGTGCGTGCACGTCCTTACCAAAAATCACCGAGTCTTTAATGATTACAACCTGTGCGACTGCTAGGGTAAATGCTGAAAATAAAATAAGGAGTTCAGGCATGTCTACCACAGCTTCACAATACCCGCAGGCTGCTCCTGCCCAGGAGCAATCGCATCAGCCGGGCGATCAGGATGCCATGTATCCTGCACCGGAAATTATTAAAAAAACCCACAAAGGCAGCGGCAAGCTGGAAGGTAAGGTAGCCCTCATTAGTGGCGGTGACAGTGGGATTGGTCGTTCTACCGCGGTACTGTTTGCCCGCGAGGGGGCAGATATTGCCATTATTTATCTGGAAGAAACTGATGATGCAGCGCTGACCAAACAGTTGGTAGAGCAGGAAGGGCGTCGCTGCCTGAACATTCAGCAAAACGTATGCAATAGCGAAGGCGTTCAACAGGCAGTCGAGCAAGTGATTGAACAATACGGCAAAATCAATATTCTGGTGAATAATGCCGGGGTACAGTACCCGCAAAAAGACCTGACTGATATTAGCGATGAGCAACTGGAAAAAACGTTTCAGATCAATATTTTTGGCATATTCAAGCTCACCCGGGCAGTATTGCCGCATTTGCAGGAAGGTGACAGTATTATTAATACCACCAGTATCACCAGTTATCAGGGTAGCGAGCAGCTGATTGACTATTCAGCCACCAAGGGGGCCATTACCACCTTTACCCGCAGCTTATCGGGTAACCTGATGCAGCAAAAACGGGGTATCCGGGTGAATGGCGTCGCACCCGGCCCAATCTGGACACCATTAATTCCCAGTAGTTTTACTGCTGAACAGGTAGCAAAGTTTGGTCAGGATACCCCGATGGGTCGTATGGGACAGCCCAGTGAAGTAGCACCGGCCTATTTATTTTTAGCCTCTGATGATGCCAGTTATATTACCGGTCAGGTGATTCATGTGAATGGCGGCGAAATGGTTAATGGCTAGCAAACCGTCCAGCCACCAGTATAAAAAGCTGAATCGATAGATTGAGCTTTTTATACTGGTTCGCTGCTGATCATCACAGGCGTTTAGATTGCCCTATTTGCAGGCTTTTAAAGCCAAAACTATTTTTCGACTTTTAGTAATTCCACATCGAAAATTAAAGTGCTATTGGCACCAACAGTCTGCCCGGCACCTGTTTCGCCATAGGCCAGATTTGCAGGAATAAACAGGCGATACTTGGCACCTTCCTGCATCAGTTGCAAACCTTCTGTCCAGCCAGCAATTACCTGATCCAGCGGGAAAGTAATCGGTTCACCGCGATCAATTGAACTATCAAATACCGTACCGTTGATCAGGCGACCTTCATAATGCACCGTCACTTGCGAATCTGCTGTAGGACGTTTGCCACTACCCTGTTTTAGGACTTCATATTGCAGGCCGCTGGCTGTGGTGGTCACACCGGCCTTTTTGCCGTTGTCACGTAAAAACTCGGCGCCCTGCTCTGCATTGGCCTTGCCCAGCTGCTCAAAAGCCTTCATTTCCTGTGCATCCTGATTTTGCTTGTACTGCAACAGGGCGTTTTTCATTTGCTCCTCGGTTAAGACAGCAGCCTGGCCTCCATAGCCATCACGAAAACCCTGAACAAAGCTATTTACATCCAGGTCTTTTACCGCATCAACATTGCTTTTACCCATCAGGTAACCAAAACTATAGCCTACTTTTTGCAGCTCGCTGCTTTGGTCATTTACAGTAGTAGCCTTATGCTCCTGCTTGACTACTGCTTGACTGGCAGGTTTTACCGCATGGCTACAACCGGAAACACCCAGCATTGCACAGCTTATCCATATCAGGGATTTTTTCATCATTCATTTTTCCAAGGTTTATTGCTGGCCGGGCCCATAGCACGCTCAGGCCAGCATCAGAATTATTTTTTACCTGCCAATAACGCGAGGTGTTCGTCTTTGAGTCGCACGTCCTGTGCCACTTTAAATGCCTACGCGCTGTTAAGGTCTAACCTTCAGCAGTTCCACATCAAAAATCAGGACACTATTGGGGGGAATGGCTTCTCCGGCACCAGCTTTACCATAACCAAGCTCAGGGGGAATAAAAAAGCGGTATTTGCTGCCTTCTTTCATCAGTTGCAGGCCTTCTGTCCAGCCTGGGATCACTTGATTTAACAAGAATGCCAATGGTTCACCGCGCTTGATGGAGCTATCAAATACCGTGCCATCAATCAGCTTGCCTTCATAGTGTACTTTGACCTCAGAAGAAGCAGTTGGTTTTTTACCGTTTCCTTCCTGAATCACCTGATACTGCAAGCCGCTAGGAGTCGTCATCACCCCAGGTTTTTTAGCATTTTCTGCCAGGAACTGCTGACCAGCAGCGTTATTGTCCTGCTGGGATTGTTGCCCTGCTGACTGCTCCTGTTGTGGCTGTTGTTGTAACTGCTGTTGTTCAGCCTGCATTTCCTGCTGGTAAGCCATAAAAGCCTGACCAATTTCCTCATCACTAAAGCGTGGGGTCTTGCCAGATTTGCCATCACGAATCCCATCGGCAAAGGCATCCGTATCCACATCTGCCGGAATTTGTGAACTGGAATGGTAACCCAGCGCATAACTGATTTTCTGGCTATTGCTGGCCGCGGCCAGTTGCCCTGATGCACCTTTGGACTGACCCGGTACTGCCTGCTTGGCCAGAAAAACCGGGGTTAATGCGCCCCCGGCAATAACAACTGCAAGAACAAAGGGAAGCGCTTTACTCATAAAAATTCCATCATTAAATCAATCATTATCGCTGCCAGTATGGGCACACACCTCAAGTCTGGCAGCAGCATTATTGCTTGGCCTGCGCATAGATTAGCGCTTTTATTCACCTTGCCAAGTATTTAGCATCAATTTGGGTAAATTTTTTTGTTAAATCAGCAGGCTTGATTCATGATCAACCTTAAAAGCCGCATATATGCAGCGACTACCGCGATAACTGAGCAGTGACTGGTCATTAAAGTGGCCAGTCAAAACCTGCCACGACCAGCCCGGACTTACTGTACCTGTGCCGGAAAGCCATCTTCAGCTAGCGCTGCGGTAATGTTATCAATGGCAGCGATGGTCTCTACGGTTACCAGTTTGGTGACTAAATCCACCTCCACCTTGGCATTGGGGTCAACATTCTGAATGCTTGCCGTTACGCCACGCGCACAACCACCACAGGTCATGTTTTCAATATACAGTTTCATATTCATACTCCATGAGTAAAGTTGGTCTGGGTAAAAATATTCTAAAGCTTGCCATGGTAGGAAGGTCAAATCCGCTTTGATAAAAAAGCTTGACCTTCCCATTGTGTCAATCTTTATGCTGCATGCAAAGTCGTTAATTTTATCGAGGTGTTTTATGGGTTCCAAAGCCACAACACAGCCTGTCTATCGTGAAACACTGTCTATTGAAGGCATGACCTGTGCATCTTGCGTAGGCCGGGTGGAAAAAGCCCTTAAAAAAGTAGATGGCGTACAAGCTGCCAGTGTGAATTTAGCCACTGAACAAGCGCTAGTGACTTCAGCACAACCACTGGATCGGGATGCTTTATCCCAGGCAGTAAAGCGTGCAGGCTTTGAAGTGGTAACAGCCCAGCCGGTGACGCTGTCCATTGAAGGCATGACGTGTGCCTCCTGTGTCGCACGGGTAGAAAAAGCCTTAAAAAAAGTAGACGGCGTGCAAAGTGCTACGGTTAATCTGGCCACTGAACAGGCCTGGGTGCAAGCCAATGCCACAGTGCAGGCCAGCGACTTGATTGAGGCCATTAAAAAAGCCGGTTATGACGCCAGGATTTCTGTGCCGGATCAGGCAGAAGCGCAGGATAAAAAAACCCTAGAGCAACAGCAGCTCAAGCGTGACCTGATAATTTCCCTACTGCTGGCTTTACCGGTGTTTATTCTGGAAATGGGCTCGCACCTGATTCCGGCTTTTCATGGCTGGGTGCTACAACATATTGGACAATATCCCAGCTGGCTCATGCAGTTTGTACTCACCACATTGGTACTGGTTTTTCCAGGGCGACGCTTTTACCAAAAGGGTTTTCCGGCTTTGATACGACTGGCACCTGATATGAACTCTCTGGTGGCGGTAGGCACTTTGGCCGCTTATAGCTTTTCTGTCGTGGCTACTTTCATGCCGCAGGTTTTGCCTCAAGGTACAGTACACGTTTATTTTGAGGCAGCGGCAGTGATTGTCAGCCTGATTTTGCTTGGGCGCTATTTTGAAGCCAAAGCCAAGGGTCGTACCTCTCAGGCCATCACCCATCTGCTGGGCATGCAGGCCAAAACTGCACGCATCCGGCGCGATGGTCACATGGTAGAAGTACCCATCAGTGAGGTGCTTAGCGGTACAGTGGTGGAAATTCGTCCCGGTGAGCGCATCCCGGTTGATGGCGAGATATTAGAGGGTCAAAGCTATATTGATGAATCCATGATTAGCGGCGAACCACTTCCGGTAGAAAAGCACACTGGCAATCAGGTGATTGGCGGTACCATTAACCAAAATGGTAGCCTGAGCATCCGTGCCACAGCCGTTGGTTCTTCTTCGGTGCTGGCACAAATTATCCGCATGGTAGAGCAGGCACAAGGTTCCAAGCTACCCATTCAGGGACTGGTAGACAAGATCACCATGTGGTTTGTGCCCGCGGTCATGCTGGTGGCACTCATAACCTTTTTAGTCTGGCTCATGTTCGGCCCACAACCTGCGCTGAGTTTTGCGCTGGTCAATGCGGTGGCAGTACTGATTATTGCCTGCCCATGCGCCATGGGGCTTGCCACGCCAACATCCATTATGGTGGGTACCGGACGCGGTGCCGAAATGGGCGTGCTGTTTCGTCAGGGTGAGGCCTTACAATTGCTACAGGAAACCCGTGTGGTGGCCGTGGATAAAACTGGCACCTTAACCGAAGGCAAGCCTACCCTGACTGACTTTAAGGTACAACCCGGCTTTGAGCGTCAGCAGGTACTCATGCTGGTGGCGTCGGTTGAAGCCAAATCGGAGCATCCGATTGCTGCGGCCATTGTGCAGGCAGCACAACAGGAAAACATCAGCTTACAATCAGTCACAGCTTTTGACTCCATTACCGGATCAGGCATACAGGCGCAAGTTGACGGCCATCAGCTGCATATTGGGGCAGATCGCCTGATGCACCAGCTCGGTCTGGATACCAGCGCCTTTAATGCCGAGGCCACACGGCTGGGTGAAGAAGGTAAAACACCGCTCTATGTGGCAATTGACCAAACCCTCGCGGCTATTATTGCCGTGGCTGATCCCATTAAGCCTACCACCTATGCAGCAGTTGATGCCTTGCATGCTTTAGGTCTCAAAGTTGCCATGATTACTGGTGACAACCGGCATACGGCACAGGCCATTGCCAGACAACTAAATATTGATGAGGTAGTGGCGGAGGTTTTACCTGCAGGTAAGGTCGAAAAAGTACATGAGTTGCAGCAAAAATATGGCCGGCTGGCCTTTGTGGGTGATGGCATTAATGATGCACCCGCGCTAGCACAGGCCGATGTAGGCATGGCCATTGGCACCGGCACTGATGTGGCCATTGAAGCAGCCGATGTGGTACTCATGTCCGGCAATCTCAAAGGCATACCCAATGCCATTGCCTTAAGCAAGGCGACCATTGGCAATATTCGCCAAAACCTGTTTTGGGCCTTTATTTATAATATTGCGCTGATCCCCATTGCTGCGGGGCTATTGTATCCCGTGTCCGGGTTATTGCTATCACCCATGTTTGCCGCTGGAGCCATGGCGCTCTCCTCGGTATTCGTACTGGGCAATGCGCTACGGCTCAAGCGTTTTCGGGCACCTGTGCAATAAGGTTGACCGAGCGCACTATTTCATAACACAACTGCCTGATGGTGGCTGATGCTTGAGTCCGGGTTTTGGTTTAAGATGGTTTTTTATGATCTTAAACCATCACCACGCAGAGGTATGGCATGAATATCGGTCAGGCAGCCAAACTATCAGGTATCTCAGCCAAAATGATTCGCTATTATGAAGAAATTGGCCTGATTGAACCGGCTCACCGTTCGGCAGCTGGCTACCGTCTGTATTCAGCGCAGGATCTCAAAACCCTACAGTTTTTAAAGCATGCGCGGGAACTTGGATTTTCCTCCGAGCAAATGAAAGAGCTGGTAGGCTTGTGGAAAAATACCAACCGTCATAGTGCCGAGGTAAAAACCCTGGCACTTGGGCACATTGCAGCGCTTAAGCAAAAAATTTCCCGCTTGCAGGACATGGTTGACATGTTGCAGGCCTCAGCCAATGCCTGCTCTGGTGATGAACAGGCAGATTGTGCCATTTTAGAACATATTGCCAATCGGCTGGACTAAGCAGGGCAACCAGCTGCTGGAAAATACTGGTCTCTGGCAACCGAAGCTTAAGTTTCGCCATCCATTGCATTTCAATAAACCTTCACACCAATTCTGATGTGATCACGCCCATTGCTCACACGATAAAAACTTCAACAATGAATTTTATTCACTTTGTGGTTAGATAAAATCATTTTTATTCATGTCATGATTCAGGTATAAATATCTCTATACAGAAATTCAGGTTTTATCTCGGAAATTAGGGTAGCAGATCACCATGAATCAAGAGTTTGCGTTTACGATTAAGAGTATTCGTTTTGATGAACACTATCGTCCATCAGACAATACGCGTATTACCACCAACTTTGCCAACTTGGCCAGAGGCGAGAGCCGCCAGGAGAACCTGCGCAATACCCTAAGGATGATTGATTACCGTTTTAATGACTTGGCGCACTGGGACAATCCAAAAGGCGATCGTTATTCTGTGGAACTTGACATCATTTCCGTTGAGATGGAGGTGAACGATCAAAGCAGTACCAAAGGCCTGCCCTTAATTGAAATATTAAAAACCACGATTGTCGATCACCAGACCAATCGGCGCATTGCGGGTATTGTCGGCAATAATTTTTCTTCTTACGTACGGGATTATGATTTTAGCGTGTTACTGCTGGAACATAATAAAAACCAGCCCAAATTTAGCACGCCAGACGGCTTTGGCGAGTTGCATGGCAAGCTATTCAAGAGCTTTATTAATTCAATCACTTACAAACAAAATTTTAACAAACCGCCAGTGATTTGCCTTAGCGTTTCCAACACCAAGACCTATCAGCGCACCACCAATTGGCATCCTGTGTTAGGTATTGAATACCAGCAGGATGAATATTCTTTAACCGATGAATATTTTGCAAAAATGGGTCTAAAGGTGCGTTATTTCATGCCTGCCAATGCTGTGGCACCACTGGCGTTTTATTTTTCCGGTGATTTGCTGAGTGATTACAGCAATCTTGAGCTGATTAGCACCATCAGCACCATGGAAAGCTTTCAAAGAATTTACCGGCCTGAAATTTACAATGCAAACGCTGTGGCAGGAAAATCCTATCAACCCAGCTTAAAGCATCAGGATTATTCGCTCACCCGCATTGTTTATGATCGGGAAGAACGTAGCCGGCTGGCAATTGAGCAAGGAAAGTTTGTTGAAGAACACTTTATCAAACCACACCAGGCCACTCTTGAACAATGGGCAAAGAATTTCGCGGCCTAGCGTTAAACAGTGAATTGAACTCCCTAAAGCCACTTTGCCTAAAATGCTCAGTGGCTTAATTAACCAATTTATAGATGATGAGCCGCTTTTTAATGAAAATACTACTCCCCACGTCGACTTCTGGCAGCTTGCCTAAACCCTCCTGGCTGGCCGAGCCTGAAAAACTGTGGTCGCCCTGGAAACTACAGGGTGACCAGCTTATTGAAGGCAAACAGGATGCGTTACGCTTGGCGTTGCACGAACAACTTCACGCTGGGATTGATATTGTCAGCGATGGCGAGCAAACCCGCCAGCATTTTGTCACCACCTTTATTGAACACCTTGATGGCGTTGACTTTAAAAAACGCGAGACCGTCAAAATTCGCAATCGCTATGAGGCCAGTGTGCCGACGGTAGTGGGTGCGGTCAGTCGCCAAAAGCCAGTGTTTGTTGAAGACGCCCGGTTTTTACGCTCGCTCACCGACCAGCCGATCAAATGGGCACTGCCCGGCCCAATGACCATGATCGATACCTTGTACGATGCCCACTACAAAAGCCGGGAAAAACTGGCCTGGGAATTTGCCAAAATTTTAAATGAAGAAGCCAGAGAACTAGAAGCTGCCGGGGTTAATATCATCCAGTTTGATGAGCCTGCCTTTAATGTGTTTTTTGATGAAGTGAATGACTGGGGCGTTGCTACCCTTGAGCGAGCACTTGAAGGCTTAAAATGCGAAACTGCGGTACATATTTGTTATGGCTATGGCATTAAAGCCAATACCGACTGGAAAAAATCTCTGGGTTCAGAGTGGCGGCAATACGAAGAGGCCTTCCCCAAGTTGCAAAAATCCAAGGTAGACATTATTTCGCTCGAATGCCACAACTCGCATGTGCCCATGGATCTGATTGAACTGATCCGGGGTAAAAAAGTGATGGTGGGCGCCATTGACGTGGCCAGCAATACGATTGAGACCCCAGAGGAAGTAGCCAATACGTTGCGTAAGGCACTGCAATTTGTGGATGCCGATAAGCTTTATCCTTGTACCAATTGTGGTATGGCTCCTTTATCGCGTCAGGTTGCCCGAGGTAAACTTAAGGCTTTAAGTGCAGGCGCGGCAATCGTTCGCAAAGAACTTAACGCCTAGTCCGCAGCAATGGCGTGATGGGCACGGGTTAGCTGTTCTGGTCTGACTTGGAACCTATTTAGAGGGTGTGCCTGTACCCAATCGCGCATGATCTCTAAATCTAAAGGCAAAGCAACTGATTAATTTAGGAACAACGCGATGGTTGAAGCAACAGACTTTAGAAATGCAATGTCTTTGCTAACAAGTGCAGTCAGTGTGGTGACCACGGCAGGCGTGTCTGGCCGTTATGGATTTACTGCCTCTGCGGTGTGCAGCGTCACTGATACACCGCCCACATTACTGGTTTGTATGAATCAAGCGTCTAGTTCTCATGGCCATTTTATCGAAAATAAAATTTTATCCGTCAATGTGTTAGCCGCACAGCATCAGCATATTTCCAATGTATTTTCATCCAGACTGAGCCCGGAAGAACGCTTTCAACATGGCGTTTGGACACAATTAACAACTGGCGCCCCGGTTTTGCAGGATGCGCTGGTCAGTTTTGACTGTCAAATTGAGCAAATTCAGCAAGTTGGCACGCACACTATTTTTATTTGCCCGATTGTTGCTATTCAGCACAGTAACCAAGATCAAAGTTTGGTTTATTTTAAGCGCGGCTATCATCACGTGGGCCATGCGGTGGAACAGGCGGAAAACGCTTAAACCTGACTTTTATTGAACTGTCTATTCAACCCAAAATACTTTAGCAAACTATTCTGGAACTCTTCATTATCGTGGAATTAATCATTTTTTTAGCAATTGGTGCACTGGCAGGATTTGCTGCGGGTCTGTTTGGAGTCGGTGGTGGCCTGATCATTGTGCCGCTTTTATATGTGGTGTTCACCCAGATGGGCTATGATCCTGACGTGGTGATGCATCTGGCACTGGGGACATCGTTAGCAACCATTATTGTTACCTCTATCAGCTCACTCATGGCGCATCATAAAAAGGGTGGCGTCATCTGGTCAGTATTTAAAAATTTAGCACCAGGGTTAGTGGTGGGTGCCTTTTTAGGAGCAGGTGTTGCGGGATTATTATCTGGCGCCAGGTTGCAATTAATTATCGGTATATTTGCCATCTGGGTGGCCTATACCATGTTTGTTGGCGCAAAAAAGGTGGTCGATCAAAGTAAAACGCTGCCATCCATGCCCAAACAGGTAGCGGCAGGCGGGATAATCGGTGTTGCATCAGCCATTTTTGGCATTGGCGGCGGCAGTTTAACCGTACCGTATCTGAATCATCATGGTGTGGTCATGCAAAAAGCAGTGGGCACCTCGGCAGCGTGTGGTTTACCCATTGCACTCGCTGGTGCGCTGGGCTTTATGTTTTTTGGGGTACAGGACAAGGTTTTGATCTCCAACAGCATTGGCTACGTTCATATTTATGCATTTATTGGCATCAGTGTCATGAGCTTTTTTACCGCCAAATTAGGCGCAAAAGCCGCACATGCACTATCACCAGCCATGTTAAAAAAATGTTTTGCAGCTTTACTAACTGCCATTGGCTGCTACTTTATTTTTAAAGGCTTTGTATGAAGTTCTTGAAATGGTGCTAAAAGGCAGCCACACCAGCTGGAGCCACTTCTTTTAAAAGCTGAGTAAGACTTATTTTATTTTCAAAAGCGTCAGTTATGCTAGGGCGAAAATGAAATGCATTTTTGGAATATAAACCATGCTTGAACTTCGACATTTAAAAACTTTAATTGCCTTAAGAGAGCATGGTTCTCTGGTTTCAGCCGCCAGTGATTTATGTTTAACGCCTTCGGCTTTATCCCATCAATTGCGGGAATTAGACCAGTGGTTTGGTGTAGAAGTAGTCAATCGTAAAACGCGCCCAGTGAGTTTTTCAAATGTTGGGCAACGCCTGCTAAAACTTGCGGATGAAATCTTGCCCCAAGTTCAAATAGCGCAAAGTGATATTACCCGGATCGTGCACGGCCAAACCGGCCGGATTGTGTTTTCCTCGGAATGTCATAGCTGTTTTGACTGGCTCATGCCTTTGTTGAATCAGTACCGCCAGCAATATCCAGATGTAGACCTGGATTTTGCTTCTGGTTTTGAGGCAAATCCCCATGAGCTGCTGCAAACAGGCGAGTTTGATTTACTAATTACGGCTGATCCCATTGCATTAAAAGGTATAGAATATTTTCCAGTATTTGAATATGAATCACGACTAGTTTTATCAAGTACACATCCGCTTGCACGCGCAAAAGACATTACGGTACAGGAATTGGCAGAAGAAACCCTGGTCACTTATCCCGTGGATAAACACCGTTTAGACATTATGTTGGAATTATTTATTCCTGCCAATATTCAGCCCAAAGCCATTCGGACTACCGATTTAACCCAGATGCTCATTCAACTGGTTGCCAGTGGGCGTGGTATTGCCGCATTGCCTGACTGGGTGGTGAATGAATATGAGCAAAAAGGCTGGGTTACCTCGCGCCGTTTGGATTGTGTTTCCCCACAGGGCTTGCGTCGGACGCTATATGCAGGCTATCGCACTGAAGAAAAACAGAAAGATTATTTTGAAGGTTTTTTAAAACAGCTGGATAAATTTTCAAAATTAAGGCGCTTGTATTATTCTTAAATACAATAAGAGATGCAGTTTGAACAGTCTCTCCCATACCTTGTCCACGACCATTTTTTATTCTTTTGCTCACTGATTCTTATGTAAAGAGACTTAGTACGCTACTCATAGAAAAACCCAGCCTACTTTTTAATCAGTATAGCTGGGTTTATTTGGTTTACAACTTTAATGTTCAGTTTAAAACTATATTGTCTAAACACAAGTTTTTTAATTCTAGAACAAACGCTTATTCCACCGTCACACTCTTGGCCAAATTACGCGGCTGATCCACATCAGTGCCACGCAGCACCGCCACATGATAGGATAATAACTGTACTGGCACGCTGTACACAATCGGCGCAATCCAGGCATTTGCTGATGGAATATGCACCACATGCTGCCGCTCGCCGCTGTTAATCCCGCTTTGGGCATCAGCAAAGACAAACAGCTCACCACCACGCGCCTGCACCTCCTGCATGTTGGATTTAAGCTTGTCCAGCATAGGGTCATGCGCCGCCAGAATCACCACCGGCATGTCATTATCTACCAGTGCCAGCGGACCATGTTTTAATTCACCAGCAGCATAGCCTTCGGCATGAATATAGGAGATTTCCTTTAGCTTTAATGCCCCTTCCAGTGCAATCGGATACTGCGTGCCACGACCTAAAAACAAGGTATGGTGCTTTTCCATAAACAGGCGCGACATAGCCTCAATGTCCTTATCCAGCGCCAGGCACTGATTAATGATGGCCGGTGTATGCCACAGCGCAGTAATAATTTCCTGTTCCTGTGCGCCATTCAGTGAGCCTTTAAGCTTGCCCAGTTTTAATACCAGCATCAGCAGTGCGGCCAGCTGAGTAGTAAAGGCCTTGGTTGAGGCCACCCCAATTTCTGGCCCGGCCTGAGTCAGCAAATGCAGGTTGGTTTCACGCACCAGGGATGAAGTTGCCACATTACACAGTGCCAGTGTGACAATATTTTTTTGCAGGGCGGCTGCACGTTTTTGAATATCACGCAACGCCGCCAGGGTATCGGCGGTTTCACCAGACTGGGAAATACACACAAACAGGGTATTGTTCAAAATTACCGGCGTGCGGTAGCGAAACTCACTGGCAATTTCAACCTGACAGGGCAGGTCTATCAATTGCTCGCACCAGTATTTGGCAATCATGCCAGCATGGTAGCTGGTACCGCAGGCAATGATCTGCACATGCTCAATCTTGGTGAGCATGTCATTACCGTTGGCCAGAAATTCAGCTTTTATCGCATCATCTTCCAGCCCCACCGAAATGGTGTGCTGGATTGCATCAGGCTGCTCATAAATTTCCTTGAGCATATAGTGCTTAAAGCCACCTTTATCGCTACTGGTAATGGTCGCGTCCAGCTCGTTCACCGCACGCTCAACCCGTTCACCCTGATGGTAAATTTCAACCTGTTCCCGGGTCAGGCGTACCAGATCGCCTTCTTCCAGATAGATAAAGCGATTAGTCACTGGTAGTAGTGCCAGCTGGTCGGAGCCAATAAAGTTCTCGCCAATACCAAGGCCAATCACCAGCGGTGAGCCCTGACGTACGGCAATTAATTCATCAGGGGTATGGGCATCAATAATGCCTAGTGCATACGCGCCATGCAAACGCGGTACAATGGACTGCACGGCCTTAAACAGGTCTTGTTGTTGTTTTAGCGCCTGATGTACCAGATGAGCCACGACTTCACTATCAGTTTGTGACAAAAACTCATAGCCAGCCTGCTCCAGCTCAGCTTTAAGCTCCTGATAATTTTCAATAATGCCGTTATGTACTACGGCTACTGTACCGGACATATGCGGATGGGCATTATCCTGCGTTGGCTTACCATGTGTGGCCCAGCGGGTATGTGCAATACCAATCCGGCCATCAACTCCAGCCTGTTTTACGCTAGCCTCAAGCAGCGCCACTTTACCAGCTTCACGGGCACGGCTAATCCTACCTTGATCCAGCAAAGCCAGCCCAGCAGAATCATAGCCACGATACTCCAGTTTTTTTAAGCCTTCAATTAATACCGCCGCCAGATGGCGCTCTGCAATTCCACCAACAATACCGCACATAGCAATTTCTCTTATTTTTTAACAGGACGCTGATAATTTTCAATATGACGCTGTTGACCACGCGCAACGGCTAATGTTCCTTGTGGGACTTCTTTGGTCACCACGGAACCTGCGCCTACAGTTGCACCATGACCAATGCTTACCGGTGCCACCAGAGATGAATTGGAACCAATAAAAGCCTGATCGCCAATAATGGTTTTGTGCTTATTGGCACCATCATAGTTACAGGTAATAGTGCCTGCGCCAATATTGCTCCCTGAACCAATCACAGCATCACCAATATAGGCCAGATGGTTGGCTTTGCTACCAGTGCCGACCTGTGAGTTTTTAATTTCCACAAAATTGCCCACATGCACCTGATTGGCAAGTAAGGTACCTGGTCGCAAGCGGGCAAATGGGCCAACATGCGCCTCTGCCCCTACCGTCACAGTATCCAGAATACTGTACGGCAAAATTATGGTATCCGCGCCAATCCTGACATTTTTCAACACGCAGCCTGCACCAATGTGCACGCCATCACCCAAATGGCAATCGCCTTCTATAATGACATTGACATCAATGCGTACATCCTGGCCAGTGCTTAAGCATCCGCGCAGATCAAAACGTGCCGGGTCAGCCAGGGTCACCCCTGCCTTTAGCAACTGCTCTGCCTGATGCACCTGATAACGACGCTCAAGATTTGCCAGCTGCAGGCGATCATTGACACCTTCTACTTCAAAGTCAAATTCCGGCTGCACACTACCAATATCCAGCCCATCTGCCACCGCCATTTCAACAATATCAGTCAGATAATATTCACCCTGGGCATTATTATTAGAAAGTTTGGGTAACCAGCGATGCAGGCAGGCGTTGTCCACGCAGTAAATGCCGGTGTTGACTTCATTAATCTGGCGCTGTTGTTCAGTGGCATCCTTATGCTCCACAATGCGCTGAATCTTGCCACTGTCCCGCACAATCCGGCCATAGCCTGTTGGGTTATCCACCGTTAAAGTCATCATGGCAATACCGGAGCTGGCAGCAGCCTGTAACTGTTGCAGGGTTTCAGCACGTATCAGCGGCACATCACCATACAAAATCAGGCTCTGCCCTGTAGCAGGCAATACTGGCAAAGTCACCTGTACCGCATGACCAGTGCCTAACTGCTCGGTTTGCTCCACCCATTGCACTGGCTGGTCAGCAAAAGCTGCCTTAACCTGCTCACTGCCATGACCAATCACTGCAATAATGCGCTCAGCCTGCAAGTGGGCAGCCTGTTCAAGCACGTGACCCAGTAAGGGCTTTCCGGCCAGCGGCTGCAATACTTTTGGCAACCGCGAATTCATGCGGGTGCCCTTACCAGCAGCCAGAATAATTACAGATAATGTCACGCTTATTTAGACCTTATGGGAAATTAATTAAAGGGCAACGATAAAACCTGCATATATCACTACAGCAGCCATCAATCCTGCCAAAATATCGTCGAGCATAATACCAAAACCGCCATGAATATGGTAATCCGCCAAGCGAATTGGCCAGGGTTTCCAGACATCGAATAAACGAAATACAACAAATGCCAGCAGCACGCCCAGCCAGCTCACCTGATCAAGCAATAGCAAAGGCAATAAGGCAATGCTTTGCCCGGCAAATTCATCCCATACAATGCGTGAGTCGTCATGTACCTGCATCATCTGTGCCGTACGGCCACAAATCCAGATGCCAACAATACTCATCAGCACGATAAGCCCCAGACTGCTATAAAACCCCAGCCACACCCACAACGGCACCAGTAATAAAACCGCTGCCGAGGAAACTGTACCCGGCGCTTTAGGTGCCAGACCCGTGCCAAAGCCAGTACCCAGCGCATAAATAATCTGCTGGCTTAAGCTCAATCTGGAAAAATGAATTGCTGGCTTATGGTCTGGCTGCGTGGTCAAAATGCTGATATCCGTTTATATTCATGCGAAGCGGCTGCCCGTGATGCAGCAACTCTAATCCTGGAGGAGCGACAACGGTGCCGATACACTGTAGTTGAAATTGATGGGCATATTTTAATTGAAACTGCTCATAGTTTTGCGGACTGATGGTAAAACACAGCTCATAATCATCGCCGCCATTTAAGGCCAGCTGCCAGGCCTGCTCACGCGGTAACTGTTGTAACAATGGCGATAATGGCAGCTTGTCCAGATACAGCCTGGCGCCTACCCCACTAGCTGCCAGAATATGGCCCAGATCCTGCCCCAGGCCATCGGAAATATCCAGCATGCTACTGGCATAGCCACATAATGCCTTACCCAGTTGTGATTGAGGCTCTGGATAATCCAGCCGCTTTTGTAGCAAGCTATCAGGATGGTTTAAGGCATAGGCTGCATCGCCCAGGGTATTGGAGACTATAATCATATCTCCGGCTGTTGCCCCATCACGCCGGATAGCCTCACCGGCTTCGACCCAGCCCAGCGCCGTCACCGTAATGCTCAACAGCGGACTTTTGGTGGTGTCCCCGCCAATCAGCTGTACCTGCTCTGGCGCACAACACTCAAAAAAACCGCGGCTAAACTGCGCCAGCCAGGGCAGGGCAGGTTCAGGCAAACTAATGGCCAGTAGCACCGCATAAGGCGTAGCACCCATCGCTGCAATATCGGACAAATTAACCGCAGCGGCTTTCCAGCCAATAGCATGAGCAGGTGTCTGTATAGGAAAGTGTCTTCCGGCAACCAGGGTATCACTGGTAATGACCAGTTGCTTGCCGGATGGTGGCTGAATAATGGCCGCATCATCGCCAATACCCAGCACCGTGGCAGATGGGCTTTTGGTAGCATCTGACTGCTTGAAATATTTCTGAATCAGTTCAAATTCATTCATAGCCTGGTTTAAGCCAGTTTTATTAAAAAATCAGCCATAAAGGCTACAGGGTCAGATGCTTCAGGCCAGTCATGAAAAATCAAGCTGGCTTTCAAAAGTGCGCAGCTCATGACGTGCCATGGCTAGATTGGCTTTAGAGCGATCCAGAACCAAATATAGGAAAAAATCCGGGTTACGCACTAAAGGTCGGATTAAATGATACTGCTTGCGCAAGCTAATTAAAATATCCTCGATCTCATCATCAAGCTCCAGGGAGCGGGCAACCTTACGCTTTGCCAATAATACCTCGGCATTTCCTGCCGCTGCCAGCTCCAGGTTAATACCAGTGCCCAGCGTCGCCACAGCTTGTCCACTAGTTGAATCCACCAGCGCGACGGCCATGAACCCATCAATATCACTCAAGGCTTCCAAGCAAAGTTTGGCCATAATTTACCTCAATGAATTCTCATTTTTAAACTACGTGATTAAATTTGCTACAATTAGCCGGAAATTACCAAAAACATTTGCTAATCAATAAGCTGCTCATCGACTGATTTAATACAGCTACCAATGTTCAGTCGCCATTTATATCCTGCACACCTCAGCGCGATTCTAATGCTGGGCTTTTTTCTCCACTGCCCGTAATTGCTGTGCTAACCGGTCCAGCACGCCATTAACATATTTATGGCTGTCAGTCGCACCAAAATGCTTGGTCAACTCAATAGACTCATCCAGCACGACCTTATAGGGAATTTCCAGCCGGTCACGCATCTCATAGCTGCCTAGACGTAATACGGCCAGTTCCACGCCATCCAGCGCGGCAATATCACGATCCAGTAAGGGCTTAAACAGCTCATCCAGTGCAGTTGCCTGCCGGGATACCTGAGTCAGCAACTCATGATAATAGGCAATATCAACCTTGTGCATGGCATTTTCCGCACGGGTACGCGCTTCAATCTCATGCACCGGGTTCTTGGTCATTTGCCACTCATACAGACCTTGCAAGGCAAAACGCCTGGCCTTGCGTTTAGCGGCAAAGGTGGTGGGATATTTAAAAAAACCTTGCTGTTCTGTCATTTAAATCGCCTTGAGCAAGTTAACCATTTCGATGGCTGTCAAAGCCGCCTCACTGCCCTTATTGCCAGCCTTGGTGCCAGAGCGCTCGATAGCCTGCTCAATGGTATCGGTAGTCAGCACGCCATTAATTACTGGCAGGCTGTGCTCAAGACCCACCACGCCAAGCCCCTTGGCACACTCGCCCGCCACAAAATCAAAATGTGGAGTACTGCCGCGAATCACTGCGCCCAGCGCAATAATGGCATCATAATGACCTGTGGTAGCCAGTTTTTTGGCGACCACGGGCAACTCCCAGGCACCTGGCGCACGAATCACAGTAATGTTGGCCGCAGCAACGCCATGGCGCTTGAGGGTGTCTACTGCGCCATCCAGCAAATGTTCAACCACAAAGCTGTTAAAGCGTCCAACAACAATGGCATAACGGTCCTTGTCTGCCTGATTCATTTGCCCTTCAATATTGCGAATACTCATGGTGAACCTCAAAAAATAATAAACCGTTAGTCAGCTAATAACAGGATTTGTATATACCTGACCTGTGGGGCGTCGTGTTTGTTTAGGCTATACTCTTGCACTCGGGCAGCGCCTTAAAGCAGTGCTTTAAGTTTGCTTTATCCTCGTCACTCGCAGCATAGCTGCTCGCCTTGCGCTCGGGCAGAGCGTTGCTCTGCTTTATCCTCGCTCAGGAGAAACGTATTCCACCACTTCCAGATCAAAACCGGATAAGGCATTAAAACGCAGGGGTGAACTCAGCAAACGCATTTTTTGTACCCCGACATCACGCAAAATCTGTGCGCCTACCCCAATGGTACGATACTGCTGTGATAACGCTTTGGAAGACGGCTTAATCTCCTGCCGGGTCAGATTGCCCAGGGCTGCACCCAGATCCTCCAGTACAGGCTGTCCAATCCATACCAGTACACCGCGCTCGCTGGCCGCAATGGTTTTAAGGATACTGTCCAGATGCCAAGCTGGGCTGTCCTGCTGGACATGCAGCAAATCACGCACCGGGTTAAAGCCATGCACCCGCACGGTACTTATGCCATCACGCGGGTCGCCTTTAATCAATGCCACATGAATATCAGGGCTGCCAAGCTCACGATAACGACGCAACCTGAACTGGCCATAATCTGTATTTAACGCTTGCTCATCCAGACATTCTATTGTTTGTTCGTGCGTCATGCGGTAATGGATCAAGTCAGCAATGGTGCCAATTTTAATGCCATGTTTTTGTGCAAAAACTTCCAGATCAGGACGGCGAGCCATCTCACCATCTTCCTTGATCACTTCACAAATGACCGACGCCGGCTCAAGGCCAGCCAGCCGTGCCAGGTCACTGCCCGCTTCTGTATGACCTGCACGATGCAGCACGCCACCTGGTTGTGCCATCAATGGAAAAATATGACCGGGCTGTACAATATCGGAGGGCTTGGCAAGTGGCGCTACCGCAGCCTGAATGGTACGTGCCCGTTCTGCCGCTGAAATTCCGGTGGAAATACCTTCAGCCGCTTCAATCGACAAGGTGAAATTGGTGCCATGCTGCGCACCATTACGCTCAACCATGAGCGGCAAGTCCAGCTGCTGGCAGCGCTCGCGGCTTAGGGTCAGACATACCAGCCCACGCGCATGCGTGATCATGAAGTTAATATCTTCAGGGCGTACATGGCTGGCGGCCATGATTAAATCACCTTCATTCTCGCGATCTTCGTCATCCATTAAAATGACCATGCGACCGGCACGAATATCAGCAATTAGCTCTTCAACACTGTTGAGCTGCATGAAAATTTACCTTGCAATAAAGACAAAAAAGCACCTGATAAAACAATGGCACTTGATCAAAGAAAACACTTGGCAATTATTCTACGGGTTTTTCAGACTTTTGCCCACCTTATCCCTATTTATTCTTGCTTCCGGCTCAATCAGCATGTAAGCATTCGTAATGAGCCCATATGGCTTTTTACTTGATTTGCTCTATACTGTAAGTCTCATTGGGGAGTAGCCGCAGTTTTTGCTGTTCAAGCAGTCAATTACTGGCAGTTGTCAACATACTTGCACTGATCCTGTTGCGATCTATGGTGCATGGCAACTGTAATCCATAGTCTTGTATACGCTACAGGGCGCCGGACTGGCAAGACTAATGATTTTATCTTTGCATGTGATGGCTTAGCTGTATTTAAGTCATCGCTAGGCGCTGGGCTGGCAAAAGATAAAATCATTGGTTTATGTAGCCAGCCCGGGATCTATATATGGATGCTTTTTTAATCTCTACCGGTTTGGTGGCACTTGCCGAAATGGGCGATAAAACCCAGTTACTGGCCTTGCTGCTGGCCGCCCGCTATCGTCAGCCCCTGCCTATCCTGGTCGCTATTTTACTGGCAACAATTCTTAATCATGCTGTCGCTGCCGCGCTTGGTGCCTGGCTGGCCGATTTTTTAAATGCCGAGATATTACGCTGGATTCTGGCGGCTTCTTTTATTGGTATGGCCGGCTGGATGCTCATTCCCGATCAGCTGGATGACGAAGAAGACAATATTAACCGCTGGCAGCGCTTTGGCGTTTTTGGTGCTACTTTTGTGCTGTTTTTTCTGGCTGAAATTGGCGACAAAACCCAGATTGCCACTGTGGCACTGGCCGCCCGCTTTGATAGTTTGCTGATAGTGCTGGCTGGCACAACACTTGGCATGATGATCGCCAATGCACCCGCCGTGTTTGTGGGCGATCGCCTGGCGCAGCGCCTACCCATCCGCCTGATTCACCGCATCGCCGCACTCATCTTTGTGCTGGTGGGTATAGGGGTGATTGTACAGCCCTATTTTTCCTGAGCTTTTTGCAGTTTAAGCAACTACAGTTAAGCCTGTGCCGGGTTATTCAGCCGGCTCATCTTTGCTGCCAGTTTGTGTAGCGGCTTTGTCTCCAGCCAGAATCCGGTCGCGTGCCCTGCCAATAAACCGGGCTATTTCTACATTCATTGCCGTCACCAGTAAAGCTTCACGGGTTTGTGCATCGGTAGGATTGTCCAGCGCTATAAGCTGAAAATATTGTTGTAGTTTCAATACCTGCTCATCACTTAGATGTACTGCCAACTGGCCGGCTTCCACATGCTGGATCAGGCTTTGCGCCAGTGCCTGAGCGGGCTGATCATGTTGCTGCTCGGCAATTGTACTGCGGGTATGCAGGGCAAAACGCTTGATTTCACGATGCCGCTTGTAAACCACGTCAGTAAGTAAATTAAACAGCTGCGCCAGTTGCATTAAAAACAGTGCACTTTGAGGCTGGTCAGCAGCAGCGCTTACAATCGCTCCACTTTCGCCAAAGGGCTGTACCACTTTGCAGTCAATATGGCTGGGTGCAAAGTACTGTCGGTTGTGCTGAATAGCCTGCTCCAGCAAAGTCTGGCACAGGCTAAAGTAGGGTCGTGCCAGCCCGGGACTCAAAGTACCCAGCAGTTGCTTGGGGTCATCAAAACCAATTTTTAAAATAAGCTGGTTATCTTTGGCCATGCTGGGTTCGCTGGCTGATTTTGCCTTGGCTTTTGAAAACTCTGAAGGATTAGCCAGCACCTGGGCAATGACAGCATTTTTTTGTGCCTGTTCAGCACGTAGCTTTAAGGCAACAATTTGTTCCTGCAAATGCTGCTCCCGTGCCAGACTGCTTAAGTATTCACGGCGGGTTGGCCGGGCAACCACCCGGTACAAGAGCCATAACAGACCATGTACCATTAAAGACAGTAAAATGGGCAGCCACTGGCTACGGATCAATTCGCCAATGCTGGGTTCAATCAGGGTGAGTTCAATCTGCCCTATCGGATTTTGATCCAGTAGTACTTTTTTTCTAAATACTTCACCTGAACGGGTAGGCGCACTGCCACTGGTGGTGAGTACCCGGCCATCCGCCGCCAGAATCTTTAGGGAAGCCACCTCCGGCCGGCTGGCATAGCGGTTTGCCATGAGCGCCAGCGATACAGTATCTACCGGCGTCAGCATGGAAAGGCTGTTGTCTGCCAGTTGCCGCGTCATCAATTCGCCCTGAATGGCACGCGTATTACTGAGCTGTTGATTGGTGGCATGAATCATTAAGGTGACATGCACGGCAAAACTAATAATCAGTAGGCTGGCATACAGCCCTTGGCGAGGCGCGTTCAAGTGAATTTCCTAATGTGAAAACAGGCAAATAAATGACAAATCGATTATGATTCTACCCGATTTGCTTCTCAAGCCTGAGACACACATGCGTGAAATAATTCTTATCTCTTTTTTAGGCCCTGATCAGCCCAACCAATTTAACCGAATGATGCAGGTGTTGACTACCCATCAATTGGATATTTTAGACGTTGGACAGGCGGTTATTCACAATCAGTTAACACTTGGGCTGGTGGTTGCCAGCGACCAGCCGACCCGTACTGCCCTGGCCATGAAGGATATGCTATTGCTAGCACACAATATCGGGCTGACCCTGCATTTTAAACCCATTAGTTTTGATGAATATAAACAATGGGTTAAAGAAGGTGGACGAACCAAGTACATTGTAACAGTGTTATCACGTGATCTGACCGCAGCGCATCTGCAAGCGGTCACGCAGGTGATCTCGCAACATGGTTTTAATATTGAAACCGTGTCGCGCCTGTCAGGTCGCCTGTCTATGGATAATGATGAACAGGAACAATCGCGCAAGGCTTGTGTGGAGTTTGGCTTAAGCGGGCAAATGCTGGATGCCCAGGCCTTACGTGCCGACTGTCTGAAACTCAGCACCAACCTGTCAATTGATATTGCCGTGCAGGAAGACAACGCCTATCGCCGTAATCGCCGTCTGGTTTGTTTTGACATGGACTCCACCCTCATTGAGCAGGAAGTTATTGACGAGCTGGCACAAGAAGCGGGTGTGGGCGCACAGGTGGCTGAAATTACCGAACGCGCCATGCAGGGTGAACTGGATTTTAAACAGAGCTTTGCTGCACGCGTGGCATTGCTAAAAGGTCTGGACAGTCAGGTGCTGGAAAAAATTGCTAATCGCCTGACCATCACTGAAGGCACTGAACGACTGATCTCTACTCTCAAAGCATTGGGTTATCGAACCGCCATTTTATCTGGTGGCTTTGAATATTTTGCCCAGATGCTTCAGCAAAAGCTGGGTATTGATGAGGTTTATGCCAACCAGCTGGACATCAGGGATGGTATGGTGACTGGTGAGGTAACTGGTCAGGTGGTGGATGGCACCAGAAAAGCCGAATTACTGCGCGAACTGGCCAAAAAACAGGGCATTAGCCTACAACAGGTGATTGCCGTAGGTGATGGCGCCAACGACCTGCCTATGCTATCCATTGCAGGTTTGGGGGTGGCTTTTCGAGCCAAGCCACTAGTACGAGAAAATGCGCGTCAGGCCATCTCAAGTGTTGGCCTAGATGGCATTTTGTACCTGCTGGGTGTACGTGACAAAGATTTATAAACGCTTTAGCTACACAGGGTGCAAGCTTTTTACCTTCTGAAACTGATTGATTTTTAAACAGCAATCAATCAGTTTTTTTATGGAAAATTTTTTCTTAAAACATTTGTTTACAACTGTGGTAAGTGACTTATTGCTAAAAATTAATCAGTTGGCTCAAGCAATATAAAAATTTAATTTTTACGCTTTTTTACTCGGTCATGAAATGTAATGACAGCCAAATCCAGTTACATAACTGCTTCTTTGGGCTTTGGCCTTAAGGAAAGTGTAATGACATTCTGCTTGCGCGACATTTTGTGACGTCAAGCAGCGGACAGGCTCTTTTCAATTGTTTGCGCTTACGCATAATAGCGCCATGACAGGTTGATTTTAAGATCACAGTGTAAAACCAAGGCGAAGATAGCCCAGAGCAACAATAGCCCATGATCTGCATAAATAGATCATACGACGACTTAAAAGCAGCAACCTGCATTACGAATAAACAAAACCTGAAAAGACAAGCAACCGCCAACGCAGGATGACTGCGTGAGCAAACAGTGCAATTGATGAGATGGTGTTAAATGCACCATAACAGGAGGGTCATCATGTTGAATGGTGAAGTAAGCATGACAATAGGTATTGGTCTGGTAGCGCTTGGGGCGATCATTATTTTCTTTTCTCCCTATCGGCGCTGGCTGGGTTTTATGCTGGCTGGTATGCTGTTCTGGTGTTTCCTGGAAGTGAGCCGGGTGGCAAGTCAGTACCTGTTTGCCTTTAGTGACTTTCAGGGTTATATGACCGGTATAGGCGCGGCGCTGGCTGTGCTGGCGACCTGGCTTGCTGCGACTGAGGAAACCCCCTCTACCGCACAGCAACGTCAATGTATTGAGCATACACCGGTATATGATGACGATCTTACCCCAATGTCAGGCCACTAAGCCTGACATTTTCTATGAATATGCTGGGTTTATTATAAAAAAATACAACATAAATTGGCGCCTTATTTCTGCTTTGGCGCTTCCCCACCTATTTGAACGTGGCACAATACAACATCTGTATTTGATGTCAGAGCCCGTGGCATATTGACCATGTATCAGATTTTATCGGTCTGGTTCAATAATGTTCACAGCGCTTAAATCATTCGTGCATTGCAAAGTAAAAGCAGTCCCGCTAGCATCAAACAATTCAATTTTTGTATTGCATAAACCCCTTTTAAAAACCAAGAGATGAACCATGAAGCTGTCTTCCCTCCCTGTGATCAAATTACCCATTATCAATGTTAGTACTGATCCATTTGATCTGTTACTGGTGGCACTGGGCCTGCGCATGCAACAACTCTCTAAAACCAGCGCCAAGTTTATAGAGCTGTTGCACGGTCGTCGCTTTACCTTACAGCTAGAAAGTAAAAATGGTGTTTCCCGCCATTTTATTATTGCAGATGAACAAGTCAAAATGGCGTCTGGTAGCGCCGAAAAACCTGATTTCACCTTACGCTTCGAAGACAGCATGTATGCCGTACAAACCTTGCTCAAAGGTGATCCCGCTGCATTTATGACCGGCATGCAATCGGGCAAAATCCAGATGGAAGGCGATTTTTCCTTACTGATGTGGTTTAATCAGGCAGCCAAGCTAATTGCGCCAACTATTCCCAAACCAGTAATGCGTAAGATCAAGCAAATCAAAAGTCTGATCAGCGACAAAAAAACTGCCTGAGCATACAAAACGGCGACTCTGTAAGACAGCTTGCAACCAATTAAAAGCAGTGGCCAGTACAGGCCATTGTGTCAAACAACATGGAGAGGGATTAAACATGCAACGCAATGACTGGACTCGCCAGGAAGTTAGTGAACTGTTTGAACAACCATTTAATGATTTGCTATTTTTAGCGCAATCCATTCATCGGCAGCATTTTGATCCCAACACTATTCAAGTCAGCACCCTGCTGTCGATTAAGACCGGCGCCTGCCCGGAAGATTGTAGTTACTGTTCGCAGTCCAACTCCTATGAAACACCGCTCACCCCACAAAAAAAACTAAAAATTGATGAAGTTATACAAGCAGCCAGGGCGGCCAAAGACAGCGGTTCTTCCCGCTTTTGTATGGGCGCTGCTTGGCGCAACCCGCATGAGCGCGATATGCCCTATGTGCTGGAACTGGTGCGCGAAGTTAAAAGTATGGGGCTGGAAACCTGTATGACACTGGGTATGCTGAGTCCTTCACAGGCTGAACGGCTGGCCGAAGCAGGACTGGATTATTACAACCATAATCTGGATACCTCACGCGAACACTATAATCACGTAATCACCACTCGCACCTTTGATGATCGCCTGCAAACGCTGGAACATGTGCGCAGTGCCGGCATGAAAGTCTGTAGTGGCGGTATCTTGGGTCTGGGTGAACAGCGCAGTGACCGCATTGGCTTATTGCATGAACTGGCAACCCAGCCGATTCATCCAGAATCCGTGCCTATTAACATGCTGGTGCCGATTGCTGGTACGCCATTGCAGGATGCGCCAAAAGTATCGGTGATTGAGTGGGTACGCACCATTGCTGTGGCGCGTATTCTCATGCCTAAAAGCTATATTCGCCTGTCTGCCGGACGCGAAAGCCTAACCGATGCTGAACAGGCACTGTGCTTTCAGGCTGGGGCAAATTCATTTTTCTCAGGTGAGCAATTACTGACTACCCCAAATGCCGGCAGTAGCCGTGATGAGATATTATTTGCTGAACTGGGCTTGCAAAAAGAACAGGCCAAAGTGGATATACGCGCGACTGCTGTTGATGCCATGTCGGCATAAGTGAAGTTCAGCTAAGCCCTTGCGTCAGAAGTAAAGGCTTGCTGGTTTCCTCATGTTCATGCTTAGAAGCTGAGCAGCACTACTATGCAAGATGGCGCAATGAACCACTACAATGTCTCTTAAAAAATTTGAATTAGTGCAAAAATATGCTGTGTTACAGGCGCAGCATCTGGATCGTCATCACCGTGTGATTGATCAGGGCGTTACCCCTGTCGTCACTATCAATGGTCAGCAATACCTTAATTTTTCCAGCAATGATTATCTTGGCCTGGCTCATCATCCTGCGGTTAAACAGGCGGCACAAGACTACCTAAAACAGCATGGTGTCGGTGCAGGCGCAGCGCATCTGGTCACCGGGCATCATGCCATTCATGAGCAACTGGAACAACGTCTGGCACAGCTTAGTGGCTATCCTGCCGCTATGCTGTTTTCTACAGGTTATATGGCTAACCTGGGTGTGATTGATGCGCTGATGGACGATCGCGCGGGTATTGTTTATCAGGATCGTTTAAACCATGCCTCACTACTGGATGGCGCCCGACTGGCTGGTGTAAAACTGCGTCGCTATCCACATCTGGATATGGGGACACTGGCGCAATGGCTGGGCCAAGATGATGCCAGACAAAAACTGATTGTGACCGACCAGATTTTTAGCATGGATGGCACCGAAGCACCTCTAGCTGAACTGATTAAAATTGCAGAACGACATCAGGCGGGCTTGATGATTGATGATGCGCATGGTTTTGGTTTACATGATTTTTCGACACAAAGCCAGCCGTTGCCGCAGGTGGATGTGTACATGGCAACCCTGGGTAAAGCCATTGGCACTTATGGTGCGTTTGTAGCCGGTAGCCAGCAACTAATTGATTATTTGCGATCCCGCGCACGTACCTTTATTTTTACCACAGCCACTCCACCTTTGGTTGCTGCGGCTACGTTGGCTGCGCTGGATGTGATTGAGCAGGAAAGCTGGCGACGCGAAAAATTAAAACAGCATATTCACACCTTACGATCAGCATTACAGCAACAAGGCTGGCAGCTGATGAACAGCCAGTCTGCCATTCAACCGATTATTATTGGTAAAGCTAAAGAGGCTTTGATGCTATCGGAAAAACTACTTGAGCAGGGCTTACTGGTCAGTGCCATTCGCCCGCCCACGGTGCCACAAGGTACAAGTCGGTTAAGAATTACGTTGAGTGCAGCACATAGTGATAGCCATATTGAGCAGCTGATTACCACTCTGGATAAGTTATGACCTCTGGCCTCCTGAGCTGGACGGTGGTCAGATGTGCCCACCTGTCCCATCGGGAAGCTAGAGCTTTTGTTCAGGGTCTTGGTGCAGACTTCCAGATAGAGTTCGGGATAGCATCTTCACAGGGAGAAGATGCTACCTGTTTACTCTCAATCAGGCTAAGCAAGGTGGTAGCTTGGCTAGCCATCTTATCGGCTTCCTGTTTTGATAAATTGGCATAGCCCATCGCCACGGTAGCACACTGAGTCCATGTTTGGGTGTTAAGAGGATCTGTCTTAGTTAATTCCATATATTTATTCGCTACTTCCTCCATTTTATTATTCTCGACCTTTTCTTCAGGTTGGCTGATATGCTTGTTCAGTTTCAGCGTAGTAGGTGGCGTATCGCTACCCGGCTTGAACGCCTCTAAGGTAGAATCATCTACTACACGGATACCATAGGTGATATTATTCGTAGGATTGGTGAAAATATATTCATCCGCATCGGCTTGCTGCTTGTACAAGGACTCTTTATTAGGTTCTTTGATCAGCAGACCCTGGTCATTAAAATGCGCATTGATGGTGTAGTAGCCTTCTTCTACACTGTATATCCCACTGGTAGCAGCACTGGCTAACTCAGACAACATGACCATTAGGCCAACACACATAGTGATCTGGTTCATAACACAACATCCTTATTAAATTAGTAAAACCAGATTAGCAAATTTTACTGGGTTATCAATTCCCTAAACTATTTTTAATCAATAGGCGCTCACTCCATCTCCAGCATAAAAGTCACTGGCCCATCATTTACAAGACTGACCTGCATATCTGCCCCAAACTCACCGGTTTGCACCTGCGGATATAGAACCTTGGCCTGCTCAAGCATTTGCGCAAACAAGGTGTTTGCTGCATCAGGTGGCATGGCCGGGCCAAAATCCGGGCGCAGGCCTTTTTTAGTTTCTGCCATTAAGGTAAATTGCGATACCAGCAACACGCCACCGTTAACCTGCTCTACATTTAAATTCATGCGTCCGCTGTCATCACTAAACACCCGGTAAGCCAGCAGTTTTTTTAGTAGTTTTTCGCTGGTTTGCAGGGTATCTGTTTTGCCCAGCCCCACAAACACCAACAAGCCGTGCTCAATTTGCCCGACCGTTTTTCCATTGACTTCAACTTTGGCCTGTTTTACCCGTTGAATTAACGCACGCATAAACTCTTATCCTATTTTTTACTTAATAATGTGCGACAGCAATAACCTGGCCGTCTATAGGCTGGCAGCATGATAAAATAAAGCCATTAAAAATAAGCCATGTACTCTATTAACCATGCGACCAACATCAACCGATAGCCATTATTGCCCGCTTCTTGTAAATTAACCATTTATTGTCTTGGCAAACTCACCGTTTATGTCATCTGAACCAATCCACTTGCCCTTACTGATTGAAGCTGAGCAATTGCTGCCCTTACTCGGCCATCCACAGCTACGCATTATTGATTTAAGTCGTGCAAGCGTGCATGAGCAGGTGCATTTGCCGCAAGCCGTGCCCTTACAGCCAGGTTTGATGCTTAGGCAACAGGGCCATGCATCTGGCTTGCTGCCCCAACCAGAACAGCTGCAACAACTGGCAAGTCAGCTGGGTATTACCCCACAGCATCATATTGTAGTGTATGACGATGAAGGCGGTGCCTGGGCAGGACGGCTGATCTGGACACTGGAGATAATGGGCTATCCACGCTTAAGCCTGCTCAATGGCGGCATTCATGCCTGGCTGGCGCAGGGTTTGCCGGTGAGTAGTGGCCGCTTTGTGCCTGAATCTGTACCACCTGCATCCATTAGCATCAATCAGCAGCCACGCATTACGCTTGATGAATTAAAAACCATTGTTGAACACACTTTGCCCGGCTATAACCTGTGGGATTGCCGTAGTCTGGAAGAATACACCGGCAAACGGCTGGCCGCGCGGCGCGGCGGTCATTTACCGCATGCGTTTCATTATGAGTGGACGAGCGCCGTTAACCGGCAGGATAATCTACGCTTGCATCCGCTGGATATTATCCGGCAACAATTGCTAGCGCATGGGCTGGATGAACAAAAACCCGTGATTGTATACTGCCAAAGCCATCACCGCTCCGGTCTGGCTTATGTGATTGCCCGTCTGTTAAATTTACCGGTTCGCGCGTATGATGGCGCGTGGAGTGAATGGGGCAATCGACTTGATACGCCTATTGTGACAGGAGAATACCCGCTTTGAATGGCAAAAAAAGTTTTATGGACAAGGCGTTTATCCGCTTTCAGCATTTGGCGCCCCAGCATGGCTTAAGTCGTCTGGTTGGAACACTTGCCGCCAGTAACCATCCGCTGGTTAAAAAAACCTTTATCAAGTTATTCCATGACCGCTACCAGATTGATATGAGCCTGGCAGAAATGCAGGATTTGAACCAGTTTGGTTCTTTTAATGAGTTTTTTACCCGAGCGCTCAAAGCCCATGCCCGTCCGGTTGATACCGCAATAGACAGTATTGTATCTCCTGCTGATGGTGCCATTTCCCAGCTGGGTAAAATTGAAGGCGATGAAATTTTTCAGGCCAAAAACCAAAGCTTTTCCTTAAACCAGCTGATTGGTGATGCCCAACTGGCCCAGCCTTTTGTGGGCGGTGAATTTGCTACCGTGTATTTATCGCCAAAAGATTATCATCGCGTGCATATGCCCTTTGCCGGGCGTTTAACTGATACCATTTATGTGCCAGGCAAGCTGTTTTCGGTCAATACCGTAACGGCAGAAAACGTGCCTGCCCTGTTTGCCCGCAATGAACGGCTGGTGTGCCTGTTTGACACCGAAGTTGGTCGCATGGCGGTGGTGCTGGTGGGTGCCATGATTGTAGCCGGCATTGAATGTGTAGCTACTGGCAAGATCAAACCATCGGGTAAACTTGAACACCGCAAGCATGACCTTCAGCTTGATAAAGGTACTGAACTGGGTCGTTTTTATCTGGGTTCTACGGCGATTGTGTTGTTTGAAAACAGTAAGATTAACTGGCTAGCACCGTTTGAGGCTGGTAGCCATGTCATGATGGGCCAAGCGATGGGTAAAGTGCTCTAATTTTTCTAGTACCATTAAAAAAGCACAGCCCTTTAATACTGTGCTTTTTTTGTACGAACCACTCAACAGGTTTTATTTAAATACTTTAAAACGCTCACTGCGTTCCATATGCGCTTTTTTCTCTGCTGGCGTTTCAATTGAACCAAACGGCATTTGCGCGCGTAATTTCCAGTTAGCCGGAATGTCAAACGTTGCTGCGACTTCTTCATCAATAATCGGATTGTAGTGCTGTAGTGAAGCACCAATATTCTCATTGGCAAGCGTTGACCACACCGCAAACTGGGCAATGCCAGTTGAATGCTCAGACCACACCGGAAAATTGTCAGCATACAGGGCAAATTGTTCCTGCAAGCTTTGAATGACGGCCTGATCTTCATAGAACAGCACCGTTCCGGCCCCAGCAGCAAATGAGGAGATTTTTTTATCAGTGGCGTCAAACGCATCTGCTGGCACAATCTTACGCAGGGTTTCGCGCACGATATTCCAGAATTTCTCGCTTTGAGCACCAAATAAAATCACGATGCGGGAGCTTTGTGAATGAAACGATGACGGACTGTGTTCTACCGCTTCGTGAATCAGATCAACAATCTGCTCCTGTGATAGGGAAACATTTTTACCAATATGATAGATGGAACGACGTTTGCTAATACTGTTTAAAAATACATTGGTCATGATTTATTCCTGTTCAATATTAACTTTAAAATCAAGAGCTTATTTTGCCAGCGCTTCGGTGGTGATATTCACCTTGATTTCATCACTCACCGCAGGGATATATTGCTTGATGCCAAAATCCGAGCGCTTAAAACTGGTGGTGGCGTTAAAGCCAATGGCTGGCTTCTTGGCCATGGGGTGCTCACCCATCCCATTTAAGGTGGCATCAAGCACCACAAGCTTGGTTACACCCTTTACGGTTAAATCACCGGTAATTTTGAAGTGTTTTTTATCCTTGGTTTCTACCTTAGTACTCTTGAAGGTGATGTTGGGATACTTGCCCTCATTAAACCATTCATCAGCCAGAAACTCCTTGTCGAGCGCTGCCACGTTGCTGTTCACGCTATTGACCGGAATCGTGACCGTTACGCTGGACTTGGCCGGATTTTTTTCATCCACCTGAATGGTGCCCTGCACTTTGCTAAAATTGGCCGAAGGGTTGGAAAAACCAAAATGATTCCAGCTGAACACGGTGGCTGTATGCGCGGGATCAATCTGATAACTGACAGGTGCCGCCATAGCAAGACTAGATCCCAGCAGAACCGCAGTACCCAGGGACAGCATTTTTAATGTTTTCATCCTGATTATCCTCATTAATTAAGTGTGGCTTCATTGTAGTGCCTGAGCTGTAAAAATCAGCCTCATTTACAACAACAGTTTGTTGCATTTTTGGAACACGACTGGTTTAAAAATCAACAGACGCAGTGGAAAAACTGCATTACTTTCTTGAATTTCAGGCAAATAACCCTCACTCAACTGGACAAGCCTGGTTTTAAACGTACAGCAACGTTAAAGCACTGCGAAAAGACCCAAGGACTGTACATGTTTCAATTTTTTAAACGGAGGTCAGCCATGTCTACCCACGATCATTCTACGCAGAATAATTCCACGCCTGAAACCGGCACGGACAACAACAATGACCAGCACAGCGCCCCGGATCAGGTGAATAACGACAGGGATTTTGTGCCTTCTGGTGCAGCTGACGAGTCGCAGGCCGACGCTCAGGGTTCCGATTTGCAGGCACGCATCGCTGAACTGGAAGCTGAAATTACCGAAGTCAAAGCCCGTGCCAATGCGGATATGTATAACTTCCAAAAGCGGGTTGAGCGTGACACGGAACAGGCCAAAAAATATGCACTGGAGAAATTTGCCAGTAGCCTACTGGAAGTGGTAGATAACCTGGAGCGTGCACTGGCCGCCGCAGGCGATGACGATAACTTAGTAAATCAGCCGGTCATTGAAGGCGTGCGCCTGACCCATAAGGCCATGCTCACTACTTTGGAAAAATACGGTATTACTGTGGTTGATCCAGCCGGACAGGCCTTTAATGCTGACCATCATCAGGCGGTGGGTGTAGACCCAAATACACCAGCCGGCCAGGTCGGTAATGTACTGCAAAAAGGCTATGTCCTGTCAGGTCGCCTGTTACGTCCTGCCATGGTGATTGTTGGTCAGTAATTACTGCCCAGCATATAAGGTTTGAGTTTTAATTTAGAAATTTTTTGCAGTACCTGCTTGAAATCAGCCAATTAACACCGATATTCACTAGCAAGCAGCCACTACTGCAAAATGATGAGGAGAGATACACATGGCCAAAATTATTGGCATTGACTTAGGTACTACTAATTCCTGTGTTGCCGTATTAGAGGGCGACAAGGTAAAAGTCATTGAAAATGCGGAGGGCACACGCACCACGCCTTCTATTGTTGCCTATAAAGATGGCGAGGTGCTGGTCGGCCAAAGTGCCAAGCGTCAAGCCGTTACCAACCCAAAAAACACCCTATTTGCCATTAAACGTCTGATTGGCCGTCGTTATAGCGATGACGTGGTACAAAAAGATATCGGCATGGTGCCTTATAAAATTGTACAGGCTGACAACGGCGATGCCTGGGTTGATGTCAACGATAAAAAACTGGCACCACAACAGGTATCTGCTGAAATCCTGAAAAAAATGAAAAAAACCGCCGAAGACTATCTGGGCGAGACTGTTACCGAAGCCGTTGTCACTGTGCCGGCTTACTTTAATGATGCACAGCGTCAGGCCACTAAAGACGCCGGTAAGATTGCTGGTCTGGACGTCAAGCGTATTATTAACGAACCAACTGCTGCTGCCCTTGCTTTTGGTATGGACAAAAAAGAAGGCGACCGCAAAATTGCCGTGTATGACCTGGGCGGTGGTACTTTTGACGTATCCATCATTGAAATTGCTGACGTTGATGGCGAACAGCAGTTTGAAGTTCTGGCTACCAACGGTGATACCTTCCTGGGCGGTGAAGACTTTGACCTGGCATTAATTGACTATCTGGTTGAAGAGTTCAAAAAAGAGCAAAGCGTGAATCTGAAAAATGATCCGCTGGCATTGCAACGCTTAAAAGAAGCCGCAGAAAAAGCCAAAATTGAGCTGTCTTCTGCAAGCTCTACCGAAGTAAACCTGCCCTACATTACTGCCGATGCAACAGGCCCCAAACACCTGGTGGTGAGCATTACCCGCAGCAAGCTAGAGGGTCTGGTCGGCGAACTGGTAGCGCGTACCATGGAACCCTGCAAAATTGCGCTTAAAGATGCTGGCTTAAATGCGTCAGACATTGATGACGTGATTCTGGTGGGTGGTCAAACCCGTATGCCGCTGGTACAGGCCAAAGTGCAGGAATTCTTTGGTAAAGAGCCACGTAAAGACGTGAACCCGGACGAAGCAGTAGCGGTTGGTGCAGCCATTCAGGGCGCGGTACTGGGTGGTGACAAAAAAGACGTACTGCTGCTGGACGTGACGCCACTAACGCTGGGTATTGAAACCATGGGCGGTGTATTAACACCAATCATTGAGAAAAACAGCATGATTCCGACCAAGAAATCACAGGTTTTCTCAACAGCTGATGACAACCAGCCTGCAGTGACCATTCAGGTGTATCAGGGCGAGCGCAAAATGGCCGCGCAAAACAAACTGCTGGGCCGTTTTGACTTAACGGATATTCCACCAGCACCACGCGGCATGCCACAAATTGAAGTGACCTTTGACATTAACGCGGATGGTATTTTAAACGTATCAGCCAAGGACAAAGGTACTGGCAAGGCACAGTCCATTCAGATTAAAGCCAACTCCGGTTTGTCTGATGATGAAATCCAGCAAATGATTCGTGATGCTGAAGCCAATGCCGAAGAAGATAAAAAATTCGAGGATTTGGCCAAGGTACGCAACGAAGCCGATGGGCTGATTCACAGTACGCAAAAAGCCATCAAAGACCTGGGTGACAAAGCCACCGACGAAGAAAAAGCCTCAATTGATGCGGCAGTTTCTGAGCTGGAAGCAGCCACCAAGGAAAATGATGTCGATGCCATTAAAGCCAAAATCGAAGCGCTGTCCAATGCGTCGCTGCCGTTAATGCAGCGTGTATATGAACAAAACCAGCCGCAAGGTGGTGATGCCGGTGCACAAGGTTTTGATCCTAACCAGTTTGGACAAAATGCTGGCGGGCAGCAGCAACAACCAGCCGATGATGGCGTGGTGGATGCTGAGTTTACCGAAGTGAATGACGATAAAAAATAATTTATTGTTTTAACAAAAACCGCTCCTGTTGAATAAATAGGAGCGGTTTTTTATTGACAGTTTTTAACCTGCCAAATAAATAATGGCTGGCATTTTAGCTCCTATTCGCCTTATCTTTAGGTATCCCTATTTTTTATTAAAGCAATGCGTATCTGGATACCGTTTGTGGTGCTGCTCATCGCGCTGATTTACCTTCAGCAGTCCGGTCATTCGTCCCACCGTTCTACTTACTCTGCCCGTCTTGCTATCAGCCAGCTTGCTCATCCGTTTGATTCACGGGTGCGTTATCGCGTTGGCCAGGTTGACGTACAATTCGGGCTGAGCCAGAGTGAGGTAATTGAGCTGGCTCGGCAAGCTGCTGAAATCTGGCATCAGGGCACTGGCAAGCAGTTATTTATCTATGATCCCGCTGCATCCTTAAGCATTAATTTATACTTTGATGCGCGGCAACTTGAAAGCAATTTGCGCCATGTAGAGCAGCAACAGCTTGAGCAACAACTCGCCAGCCAGCAAAGCCATAACAGCAATTACCAGCAGCAAAAGAGGCAACTTGAACAGCAGCGTCAGCAGCTTGATGATCGTGAAGCTGAGTTTAAAGCACAGCTTGCTCACTACAACCGTAAAGTACAAGCCTGGAATACGTTAGGGAATCTGGATGATTTTAACCGCCGACAACTTGAACAACAAAAGCAGCTGCTGGATACTGAAAAACAGCATATTCTTAATGCCATTGACCATTATAACCAGCAAGTCAATGCGCTTAACCAGACGGTTGAACAGTTAAACCATCAATCTGAACAATATAACCAGACTTTAAGCCGTTATCAGGCACGCTTTGTACCGCGTCAGTTTGAAAAAGGGGTTTATGATGGCCAACAAATCAACATCTATGAGTTTAGTACCCCTGCTGATTTACGCCTAACCATTGCCCATGAATTAGGCCATGCGCTGGGACTTTCGCATAACAATGATCCTCATGCGCTGATGTATCCAGTTTTAAAGCAGCAAGACGTCGAAAATTTCCGCCTCACTGCCGCTGATCTTAGCCTGTTATCCAGCCGTTAAGTGGTGTGGTTTAAACAGCTTAAAATGAGCTTTTGATTGTTCCAGAGTTGCTACGTTCCACATGGAACATTATGCAGTTTGTTTACCCTGTTCCACCATACGCTGCCCGGCTATTTGCTTGGCAAACTGTACAGCCGCCCGCCCTGAACGGTTGCCTTTTTGGGTAGCCCATTGCAATGCCAGCTTTTCCTGAGCGGCAATATCATCATCAGTCCAGCCAAAGCGGCTTAACCAGGCATGTACCGTATTTAAGTATTCCTGCTGACTAAAACTATAGAAATTAAGATGCAAGCCAAACCGGTCTGCCAGAGAAACTTTTTCTTCAATGGTATCACCAGGATGAATTTCCCCATCGGCGCCCTGATTAAACTCCAGATTATCCCGGTTTTTCTCCGTGATTAAATGCTTACGATTAGAGGTGGCATAAATCAATACATTGCTAGAGGGGCCGGCAATAGAACCATCCAGCACCGTTTTTAGGCCAGAATAGCTGGTATCACCTTCTTCAAATGACAGATCATCACAAAAAATAATAAATTTTTCCGGCCGGTTGTTAATAGCCGCTACAATACGGGGCAGGTCATTTAAGTGCTTTTTTTCCACTTCAATGACGCGCAGCCCCTGTGAGTGAAATTCGTTTAAACAGGCTTTAATTAATGAAGACTTCCCCGTACCACGGGCGCCAGTCAACAGGACATTATTGGCAAAAAAACCTTGTACAAACTGCTCGGTATTTTGTCTTATTTTTAGCTTTTGCTTATCCACATGACATAGCTCGCTAAAGCCGATCAATTTGGGGTGTAGTAAGGGAATAAAGCCAGAACTTTGCAACAGGCCATCGGTTTTTTCCCAGCGAAATGCAATCGATTGATCCAGCGCACTGGTGTCTGGAATAACGGTTGGAGAAATCTGGCTAAAGATGTGGCTTAGGCTATGTAGCTTCTCTGTTAACCGGCTAATGGAGTCAATCAATTGTTGCGTGGGTTGTAACGGAGCTGGTTGCGTGATTTCCTGTTCAGACATATGCACCTCAATAAAGCAGACCTTACTGCGCTAAAAGCCAAGCGCTCAGCCTCTATTATGCCGTGATTATCAGGGCTTGTATTGCGATAAATGTTTAAGGTTTATAGTGCTTGTTCTATCCAGCCCGTATTTTTTAATCGTAACAGCCTATGTTGATTAGGTTCCAAAAGCTGATGTTTCACGTGGAACATCAGCTTTTATAAAGAATGAGCAATGATCTGAATACCTTTAAAAGCGAACTCTGTTTGCTAATTAAGGTATCTAGCAAATGACGTCCTCCAAACCGACCCTTTTAAAAGGGTTCGCCCTGGGTATTCGGCGGGGTAGGCCGAATGGTCTGTTGGATCGTTAACGACTGGCTGTTGCTTGGATTTTCTGAAAGGTTAGGGGTATTAGGCAACGGCTGGCGGCTGACCGGCTGGCCTTGCACATCCTGACGCAGAACCCGCAGGATATTCTGACCGCCCCTGCCTGTTTGCGCCAGTCCCATACGGGCCTGCTCTTGCCGAATCGCTTGCCGGGTTTTATCACCAATCAAGCCATCTGCTTCCCCAATATCATAGCCTTTAGCCAGCAAATACTGCTGGATTTCACGACGCTCTGCCCTTGAAGTACCTGGGTCATCAGTAGGCCAACTGCTGACAAATGGGCCAGCGCCTTTTAGGCGATCAGATAAATGGGCAATGGCCAAAGCATAGCTCTCTGCTGCGTTATAGCTATAAAAGGCATCAAAGTTTTTAAATACCAGAAATACTGGCCCGCTATTTCCTGCTGGTGCCAATAAGCCTGCCATACTGGAGGCACTTAAATTACCCTGTACCAGCGGTGAACCATCAGCCCGGGTCAAACCACGTGCTTGCCAAGTGGATAAACTGCGCTTACTGCGACGCCCTTCCCCATCGGTGCTCATGCCATCTGGCAGGCGCACCTCAAAACCCCATGGCATGCCGGTTTGCCAGCCTGATTTTTTGAGGAAATTGGCGGTAGAAGCCAGCGCATCCGGCACACTATCAACAATATCGCGGCGGCCATCGCCATCAAAATCCACGGCCAAACGCTCAAAGGTGGACGGCATAAACTGGGTATGCCCAAAAGCACCTGCCCAGGAGCCTTTTAATTTGTCTTCGCGAATATGACCGGCCTGTAAAATGCGCAAGGTGGCATACAATTCAGTACGGAAATAAGCCTGCCGCCTTCCATAGCAGCTTAATGTGCCTAAAGCCTGTACCAATGGATATTTACCAGAAATATCACCAAAATTGCTTTCTACGCCCCAGACTGCCACTACAGCCGCAGGTTCTACCCCATAGCGAGCCTGGATACGTTGTAATACCTCAGCATGCTGCACCAGTTTTTGCTTGCCCAGTGCTACCCGCTCATCATCTACCAGACCAGATAAATAATCCCATATGGGCGTACTAAATTCCGGCTGATAGTTGAGCTTATCGATTACGCTCATGTCTGGATCAAGATTAGCGGTATATTGGTCAAAGGTCTGCCCCGATACCCCGGCTGCAATGGCACTACTGCGTAAATCACCTAAGCACCCCTGAAACTGGGCATCAAAGGCAAAACTGCTGACTGGCGCAGCCAACAGGCCAATCGCTGCCAGCCGATGAAGGTTTTTTTGAAAAGAACTGGTTTTTATCTGGTACGTCATTGCCCTATCCTGACTGCTTGGTTATCACTCAACCTGCTTACCTTAGCATGCCTACTGCTTAAGAAATCCTGTGAACAAGTTTTAATATGTAGCATAAGCGGGAAGAATATTTGTTACATCGCCATTTTAGTTGTCCGTAGCATTTTTCTAGCAAAACCTCAAAAACAGCCCTTAAGCAAATTTCTCCTAGATTCCCTCAAATAATAAATTTAAAACTTCCCATTTTAAATTTAAACTTTCTACCTATAGATTTTAAATTCATTTCTCTACTTTTAAATTTAAAATTAATCGACTCAAGTGGTATGCCAGCTTAGGACTTTGAATTTAAAATCGGCATTTTTAAATTCAAACCCTTGCCATCTTGGTATTTATTCCAAATTGCGCTGTAAAAAGCCATGCTAGAAATAAATTCAAAGTTTTGAATTTATTTCTAGCAATTTTAAAGTTATCCACAAATTCTTCTGAAGGAATACGCAGTATTTGAATTTAAACTTTAGCTATTCTGAAAATAGCTTTCTGGCCTAAACTCAACCTGCCAAATTCAGACTAGTGTTAATCCTCTGAACGGTAAGGCATATCAAAATTAGCAGGAAATAACAGGAAAACGGCGTCAGCGTATCGCGCGTCAAGGCAAAGGCAAAGGCAAAGGCAAAGGCAAAGGCAAAGGCAAAGGCAAAGGCAAAGGCAAAGGCAAAGGCAAAGGCAAAATATTGCGCCATGTATAAATTTTAGGCAAAAAAGAAGGTGGCAGGAGCCACCTTTGAAAGAGGGTTTGGTCGATGTACCCCATCGAAAGGGTGTAACAGACAAGCTTGTCGTTCACGTGCCAATTATAAAAATATTACTCACAAAACCACTAAAAATTGTCTAACAAAACACACTTTTTTTAGGGTATTTATTCAACACAGATGGTAGTGTGTGCCGTTAAAGCCAGCGGTTCAGGCAGAAGTTGCGCCAGTTGCTGGCATAGCTGAGTAAGCTGGCTACTATCCACCGGCATCAGGGTAATATGCCCTAGTTTACGGCCAGTACGCTCGCTTTTGCCATATAAATGCAAATGCGCCCCGTTTAAGGCCAGAATATCAGCCTTATCGGGATGCTTGCCAATAATATTAACCATCACCGTTGGCTTGACCAGCTCAGTTGAACCCAGTGGCAAACCCGCTACCGCCCGCATATGGTTTTCAAACTGCGAGCATACCGCGCCTTCAATGCTCCAGTGGCCTGAATTGTGCACGCGTGGTGCCATTTCATTGGCCAGTAAGCCTTGCGGGGTCACAAATAGCTCCAGCGTCAGCACACCTACATAATTGAGGTGATTCAGCAAACGGCTAATGTAATCCGTGGCAACTGGTTGTAAGTCGCTGCTATTAGGCGCTGGCACAATCGAATGCGACAAAATACCCTGATGGTGATGGTTTTCCGCCAATGGCCAGGTACGCACTTCGCCATCCTGCCCACGTACCGCAATAATCGAGACTTCACGGCTAAATTGTACAAAGCTTTCAGCAATTAACGGTACAGCCTTGCCCAGTTCTGCCCAGGCCTGCTCAATATGGCTGGCCTCACGCACCACAAACTGGCCTTTGCCATCGTAGCCGCCAGTGGCAGTTTTCACCACCAATGGCAAGCCTTGCTTAGCCGCTGCCTTCTGCAAATCTTGCAGGCTATGAATGGCTGAATACGGTGCAACCGGAATGTTTAATTCATCAAACAGGGCTTTTTCTGACAAACGATTTTGTGCAATAGCCAGTGCCTGCCGTGATGGATAAAGTGTTTTGCTTTGTGTGAGTACATCAGCATCGGTAAGTGGCGTGTTTTCAAATTCCAGGCTAAACACATCGGCGCTTTGCATAAAGGTTTGCAGGGCATTGGGCTGAGTATTATCAATGACTTGACCCAGCGCAGCTGATGGGCAATCAGTACTGCTTTCATAAAAGGTACATTGTAAGCCGAGTGGCAGCGCGGCCTGTGCCAGCATACGACCCAACTGGCCACCACCAAAAATACCAATGCTTTGAATAGAACTCATGCGCTGCACCTTAACCTGCTTGCCCCGGAATATTATTGCTGCTGACTTTATCGGTTTGCGCCGTTCTAAAATCGGCCACAGCTTGGGCAATGGCCGGGTAATTTAAGCCTAGAATTTGTGCGGCTAAAATGGCAGCATTGGTCGCGCCTGCCTTGCCAATCGCCAGCGTACCTACCGCAATGCCAGCAGGCATTTGCACAATGGACAGTAAGGAATCCACGCCATTTAAAATGGAGGACTGTACCGGCACACCCAGCACTGGTAAGTCAGTTTTGGCGGCACACATGCCCGGCAAATGCGCCGCGCCACCGGCGCCGGCAATAATCACCTGAATGCCACGCTCGCGGGCAGTTTGCGCATAGTCAAATAAACGATCCGGCGTCCGGTGCGCCGAGACGACTTCTGCTTCAAATGGCACACCCAATGTTTTGAGCATCTCGGCGGTGTGTTCCAGGGTTGCCCAGTCCGATTGAGAGCCCATGATAATTCCAACCAGCGGCTGATTGGCAAAGTTGGCAGATGGATTCATAAGCAGGCGATCCAGAGCAAGAATAAGAAAAAAGACCGCATATTTTGCCGTAAAAAGCAGCAAAGGCCAAGGAAATTATTTGATGCTGCTTTTTGTAGATTAATTAGGCCTGCTTTGATCAAGTAAGCCAGCAATCAATAATTGATGTGGTGTGATTTATACTGATTGTTTCATCACTAAGTGCGATTTTTTATTCATAAATAGCGAATATCTGGATTATTACGTATAAAAATCCATCTGGACAGCCAGCCATTACACAAGTGATGCAGGTATTTGAACATTCAGGTTTTTCTTCCACGGTTTATTCAAACTTTTTGCGACCTTTGCCGTTATGACGCGCAGGTCAACATGGATTAGCCGTTTGGTATTTTATATATTCCAGGCTGATCTGTTCAATATCGAGGAAGGATCACATATGAAAACATTAAGTACAACCCTGCTGGCTGCTATTCTGGGATTAGGTCTGGCTGTATCTGCAATTGCCGCCCCGACTACAACGCAAGCCTCCAGCACCACAACCGCTAACAAAGACAGTCAGCGTGCCGAGCGCATGGCCAAAATGCAGGCTGAACAGGCTGCCTTGTTCCAGCAGGCCGATGCCAACAAAGATGGTAAATTGTCTGAAGCTGAATTTGCCAAGTTTAATGAACTGAAAAAAGCAGCCTGGGAAGCTCGTAAGCAGGAATTTGAAAAGAACCGCTTTGCCCGCTTAGATACCAATAAAGACGGTGTGTTAAGCATGGATGAGTTAAAAGCTGGGCATGGCAAAAAAGGTGGTTTTAAGCATCGTAAAAATGCACATCAACAGGTACAAAAACCAGCAATTTAATACCAACTTGCTGAAATAGCATAAGTTGATATTCAGTTAATATTGATCAGGCGCGTTGACCCTCCGGGTTTACGCGCTTATTTTTTAACTGTGAATGTACTGGTTTTTAATGAATGAGTTGACTTCGGAACACAAAAATCACCGCCCCAACCAAACATAAGCCTGCCCAGACATAATCCAGCTTAAACGGCTGTTTAAACATCCATAGCATAAATGGCACAAACACCAGCAGAGTGATTACCTCCTGAGTAATTTTCATTTGCCCCAGGCTAAGGTCCTGTGCCGCCAGCAAGCGATTGGCTGGCACCATAAAAGAATACTCTAGCAAGGCAATCAGCCAGCCAAATAAAATCGCCTGCCATAATGGTGCCTGATGCAAAAACTTGAGATGACCATACCAAGCCAATGTCATAAAGCAGTTGGAAATGACCAGAAGCAATACAGGAAACCAGACCGTGAGCATAAAACTTCCCAAAGTTTAAATGACGTGTTAGCAGATAGAAAATAATCATAAGCAATGCTGCTAACAGTATCTTTTCTCCCCACACCTTGCTATCGTTTCCAGCAATTTTTAGCAGGTCAATGACTCCCTTTTGCCTGCTGTCAGCTTTGGCATGGAGACAACAATTAATGCACCTGCACATTTTGGGAATTTGCGGCACCTTTATGGGTTCACTGGCGCTACTGGCGCGTGAGCTGGGTCATACCGTGACTGGCTCGGATCAAAACGTTTATCCGCCCATGTCTACCCAGCTCGAGGCTGCGGGCATTGAATTGATGCAGGGCTATAGTGCCAGCCATTTGCAGCCGCATCCTGATCTGGTGATTGTGGGTAATGCCATGAAGCGCGGCATTGACGCCGTGGAGTATATGCTAAACAGCGGCCTGCCTTATACTTCCGGGCCGCAGTTTTTATCTGATTATGTGTTGCGTGGCCGTCATGTTTTAGCGGTGGCCGGTACGCATGGCAAAACCACCACCACCACCATGCTGGCCTGGATTTTAGATCAAGCTGGACTGAATCCGGGCTTTTTAATCGGTGGTGTGCCCTTGTGTTTTAGCCATAGTGCCCGCTTAGGTGGCCATTTAAAGCAAAACAGTCCAGCAGGTGATAAAAACTACTTTGTGGTGGAAGCTGACGAATACGATTCGGCATTTTTTGATAAGCGTTCCAAGTTCGTGCATTACCAGCCACGCACCGCCATTTTAAACAACCTGGAATTTGACCACGCCGATATTTTTGATGACCTTAAAGCCATTCAAAAGCAGTTCCATCATCTGGTGCGCACTATTCCAAGTGAAGGGCAAATTATTGCACCTATTATTGAAACGCATATTGATGAAGTGCTGGATATGGGCTGCTGGACACCGGTACAGCGCACTGCCATTGGTGAGCATCAAGCAGACTGGCAGGCCGAGCTAATCCATGCTGATGGCAGCCAGTTCAAGGTGATGTATCAGGGCAAGGACGTTGGTACGGTAAACTGGGGCATGACGGGTCAGCATAGTGTATCCAATGGTCTGGCAGCCATTGCCGCCGCGCATCATGTAGGGGTTGAGGCGCAAACTGCCTGTAATGCCTTGTCCAGCTTTGCGGGCATTAAGCGTCGTATGGAGCTGCTGGCCACCATTAACGGCATTGAGGTGTATGATGACTTTGCCCATCATCCAACCGCAATTGATACCACTTTGGATGGTGCCCGCAAGAAAATTGGCGACCGTAAGCTATGGGCAATTATTGAGCCACGCTCCAACACCATGCGCATGGGCAGCCACAAGGACAATCTGGCGCACTCTGCCCGGCTGGCCGATGAGGTGATCTGGTATCAGCCGGAAGGGCTGGACTGGGATTTATCGCCAGTGGTGACCGCTGCACCAAATGCTGCCAGCATTGCCCAGCAGCTTGAACAGATTATTACGCGTATTCAAACCCAAGCTAAAGCTGGCGATGTGGTGGTGATTATGTCCAATGGCGGCTTTGGCGGCTTGCATCAAAAACTGATTGCTGCCTTACAAACCCAGGCTTAAATTGCCACTTCACAATTAAAATACTTTTCAATCCACAACGCATACCGTTTGGGCAATGATTCAAACGGTATGTTTTGCTTTAGAAATTTATATTCACATTGAGATTTCTCCCTAAAACCACGCATACTTTAGCCTGCTGAAATGTTCTAGGAATCCATCATGCCTCATGCGGCCAAACCAGCTTCTGACCAGCCAGCGCCAGCAAAACACGCTATTCGCGGCCGGTTTACTGATATTGCCCAAACTGTGGCGCAGCCTGCCGATATTGCTGCCCAGCTGCGCCATATTGAAGATGGCCTGTTAATTATCCATCAAGGCAAGATTGAATGGTTTGGTAGGTGGCAGGATGGACAGCATCTGCTGGATGACAGCACCGCGCTAACCCATTATGACAAACAATGGATCGTGCCGGGTTTTATTGATACCCATATTCACTATCCGCAAACGGAAATGGTGGGGGCTTACGGCGAACAACTGTTAAGCTGGCTCAACAAGCATACCTTTCCGACTGAACAGCGCTTTGCAGATATAAATCATGCCCAGCAGATGTCGGCTTTTTTTATTGATCAACTGCTGAGAAATGGCACCACCACCGCCCTGGTGTTTGGCACGGTGCATCCGCAATCGGTCGATGCCCTGTTTGAACAAGCCAGTAAAATCAACATGCGCCTGATTGCCGGCAAAGTGATGATGGATCGCAATGCACCGGATTATTTGTGCGATACCGCTGAATCTAGTTATCAGGACAGCAAAGCTTTAATTGAAAAATGGCATGGTAAAGACCGCTTGCTGTATGCCATTACGCCGCGCTTTGCACCAACATCCAGCCCGGAACAATTGGCGGCGGCGCAACGCTTACGTGAAGAATACCCCGATACTTACCTGCATACCCATTTAAGCGAAAACAAGGCGGAAATTGCATGGGTCAAGGAATTATTTCCCGAGCAAGACGGCTATCTGGATGTGTACCATCATTATGGCTTAACCGGTGAGCGCAGTATGTTTGCGCACAGTATTCATCTGGAAGAATCGGAGTGGCAATGCCTGCACGACACTCACTCAGCAGTGGCATTTTGCCCCACCTCCAACCTGTTTTTAGGCAGTGGATTGTTCAAGCTGGCCGATGCCTGGAAGCACAAGGTGAAGGTCGGCATGGGCACCGATATTGGCGCAGGCACCTCGTTTAGCATACTGCAAACGCTCAATGAAGCCTACAAGGTGATGCAGTTACAGGACTATAGCCTGTCTGCGTTTGAAGCGTTTTATCTGGCCACATTAGGTAGCGCCAAAGCCCTGATGCTGGATGATAAAATTGGTAATTTTAATGTGGACAAGGAGGCAGATTTTGTGGTGCTTGATCCATGTGCCACACCGCTACAGCAATTGCGCTATCACAATGCGCAGAATCTGGATGAACAATTATTTGTGCTAATGACGCTGGGTGATGACCGTAATATTTACCATACCTATGTCAATGGCCAGCGGGTCTATCAACGCCCTGCTTAATGCCCCAATAGCTCATCCCTGCAATGTACTGCCCTGCAAAGAGAAACGCCAATGACTGACTCCACTCCTACCCCGCCCGCGTCATCTGGTGCACTGGCGCGTTTTTTTGACATTGATGCCCGTGGCAGCACAGTGCGTACCGAACTGATTGCCGGATTTACCACTTTTCTGGCCATGGTGTATTCGGTCATTGTGGTGCCTGCTATGCTAGCCAAAGCCGGTTTTCCAGCTGATCTGGTATTTGTGGCAACCTGTCTGGTGGCCGGCTTTGGCTCGTTATTGATTGGTCTGTGGGCTAATCTTCCCATGGCCATTGGCTGCTCCATTTCACTGACTGCCTTTACCGCGTTTAGTCTGGTGCTGGGTCAGCACATCAGTATTCCGGTAGCGCTGGGCGCAGTCTTTTTAATGGGCGTGCTATTCACCTTAATTTCGGTTACTGGTGTGCGTGGCTGGATTTTACGCAACCTGCCCATGGATATTGCCCATGGTTTGGGCGTAGGGATTGGCCTGTTTTTATTTTTAATTGCCGCCAGCGGTGTGGGTCTGGTGATTAAAAACCCGGATGAAGGCCTACCAGTAGCTTTGGGTACTTTTACCTCATTACCTGTGATGATGTCGTTATTGGGGTTAGCAGCGATTATTGGTTTGGAGCGCTTAAAAATTCCCGGTGCTATTTTGCTGGTGATTATTGCCATTTCCATTTTTGGCCTGATTTTTGACCCCAATGTGCATTATCAGGGGCTATTTGCCATGCCACGGCTGAGCGATGCTAGCGGTCATTCCCTGCTATTTAGCCTGGATATTTTGGGTGCACTTAAGCCTGAAGTATTGCCTTCGGTATTTGCACTGGTCATGACAGCAGTGTTTGATGCAACTGGTTCGATTCGTGCGGTGGCCGGTCAGGCCAACCTGATTGATCAGGACGGGCAAATCATTAACGGCAAGCGGGCACTGGCTTCAGATTCTGTCAGCAGCATGTTTTCGGGAATAATGGGTACGGCTCCCGCAGCAGTTTATATTGAATCAGCAGCAGGGACAGCAGCAGGTGGTAAAACCGGCTTAACCACTACCGTGGTGGGCATTTTATTTTTACTGATGCTGTTTTTATCACCAGTGGCCTATTTGATTCCTGAATATGCCACTGCGCCAGCGCTCATGTACGTGGGTTTACTCATGCTGGGCAACGTGACTAAACTTAATTTTGCCGATGCGGTTGGTGCTATGGCGGGTCTGGTTTGTGCGGTGTTTATTGTGCTGACCGGCAATATTGTGACTGGGATTATGCTGGGCTTTAGTGTACTGGTGGTTGGCCGCCTGTTTGCTGGTGAATGGCGCAAGCTCAACTTGGGTACGGTGATCATCGCAGTCATCTTATTGGCTTTTTATATTGGTGGCTGGGCGATTTAAGGCTGGTATCCTGTTTAACCCCATTTTGATCCTGGTTTCTAAAAGGAATGTAGCATGCAGCATTATGTTGAAGTAATGATTTCAACCCAAGATATTCAGCAGCGTATCCATGAGCTTGCCCAGCAAATCAATCAGGACTATCAGCATGCTGCGCATAATTTGCTGCTGGTTGGTCTACTCAAGGGCTCTTTTGTGTTTATGGCCGACTTATGCCGTCAGGTGACTGTGCCGCATGAAGTGGATTTTTTAACCGCATCCAGCTATGGCAATGCCATGAGCAGCTCGCGTGATGTTAAAATCATTAAGGATCTGGATGAAGATATCCGCGGCCGGCATGTTTTAATCGTGGAAGATATTATTGACTCAGGCAATACCTTGAGCAAAGTGCGTGAGCTATTTTTGCTGCGTGAACCTGCCTCCATTGAAATTTGCACCCTGCTTGATAAGCCATCGCGCCGCGAAGTCAATGTTGCCGTTAAGTATATTGGCTTTGCCATTCCAGATGAGTTTATTGTGGGTTTTGGCGTAGATTATGCCCAGCACTATCGCCACCTGCCCTATATTGGCAAAGTGATCCCTGAATAAACCTGGCAACTGTTTTAGTTGCTATTTAACTGCTTTTCATAACAATTTTTGCACTAATACTCACCAAAGCGCTGTCAATCACATGGTCACTCTGTGTTATTTCTTTTAAGTGTAAACAAATTGCATAAAAAAGGAGAAGGCCATGCTTTCATTGATCGGTGCCATTATCATTGGTTTTTTTGCTGGTTTAATTGCCCGTGCCATTCATCCAGGCGATGATAAGGCAGGCTTTATTGTCACTGCCGTACTGGGGATTATTGGTTCACTGCTCGCCACCTACCTGGGTCGCTGGCTGGGCTGGTATGCTGATGGCGAAGCGGCCGGATTTATTATGTCGGTGATCGGTGCAGTGATTGTGCTGTTTATTTATAACCTGATTACCCGCAACAAAAATCCTGCCTAAATCTCCAACCATAATAAGGATGGGCTGGTATCTGCTGTGTTGGCAATTGACCAGCCTTCCTTGCTATATATTTTGATGCAGGTGAAACACGTTTGAACGAAACGCCAGACTTTTATTATATAACCCTCTAATAACTTTATTAATTTCACTTAATTGATCAAAAAACTTACAAAACCTGATTAACTTTTGCTCTAGGCTGAATGTTTAAGACAAGTTTATAAATTGAGGTAAGTCATGAAAAAGATTGCAACTGGAGTATTGCTTGGTGCCATGGTGGTAGTTACTGGCTGTAGCAGCATGGCCGAAAAAACCGAAAATATGATGTCTCACCTGCATAAAACCCAGCTGAATGACGCCGAAATTATGTCAGTGCTGAATACTGCCAACATGGGTGAAATCAGTCAGGGTCAAATTGCCCTGCAAAAAGCTCAAAATGTACAGGTGAAAAATTTTGCCAAAAAAATGGTGACTGAGCACACTAACAATTATCAAAAAGGCCAGGCACTGGGTAGCCGCTTAGGGATAACCCCACAGAACAATGAAGTCAGCACCAAGCTCAAAAAAGACAGTGATGATGTTGTAAACAAACTGAATAAAACCGACATAAAAGACTTTGACAAGGAATACATAGATAGCCAGATCAAGGTACATAAAATGGTGCTAAAAACCATTGATGACAAGCTGTTGCCCAATGCGCAAAATGCTGAATTACGTACCCTGCTGACCCAGACCCGCCCAACCATTGCCCAGCACCTGCAAATGGCGGAACTGATCAAAAATAATCTAAAATAATGACGCTTTAGATGTATAAAGCTGGTGCCAGTTTATTGACTGGCACCACTTTTACGTCTTTGTTGACAATACCGCAGCGCTCTTATTTTCCAATACAAAAACTGCCAAAAATCTTGCCTAGCAAATCATCAGCACTAAACTCACCAGTAATCTCGCTTAAGGCATTCTGCGCCAGCCTTAACGATTCTGCCATCAGCTCACCGGCATGAAACTCTATTAATTGCACCCGCGCATCTGCCAGATACTGTTGACAGCGTACCATTGCGTTCAAGTGCCGCGTTCGGGCAATAAAGGTACCTTCCTCAGGTTGATAACCCGCATGTGCGCTAATCGCCTCTATGAGCCCTTCAACGCCCTCTCCCTGCCTGGCAGAGATCACAACTCGTTTAAAGCCGTTTAGCTCATCCTGCCTGGGTATGATCCCGGCCAGATCCGCCTTATTGGCTATCAGCATCAAGCGCTTTTGATCCAGTTGCTGCTGAAAAAATCCATCAGCCAGCGCCAGCGGATCATTATCGGTAGTCAGGTCATACACCAGCAGCAATAAATCAGCCTGCTCAATTTCCCTATAGGCACGTTTAATGCCTTCTTGCTCCACCACATCACCAGTTTCCCGTAATCCTGCGGTATCGGTCAATGTAATGGGCAAGCCGTTTAGGGTGATTTTTTCATGCAGGACATCACGGGTGGTGCCGGCAATATCGGTGACAATAGCACGATCTACCCCGGCCAGCGCGTTGAGCAAGCTGGACTTGCCTGCATTGGGCTTACCGGCAATCACCACTTGCAGGCCTTCACGCAGCAACTGCCCCTGCTTGGCGGATTTTTGTACTGCTGCAACAGCCTCTTGCACCCCCTCCAGCAAATTTAAAATTTTACCATCCGCCAGAAAATCAATTTCTTCTTCAGGAAAATCAATGGCGGCCTCTACATGCAGGCGCAAATGAATCAACTGTTCCAGCACCGCATTCACCCGTGCCGAAAAAACTCCCTGCAAGGAACGCACCGCCGAACGTGCTGCCGCCTGACTGCTGGCATCAATCAAATCACTGATGGCTTCAGCCTGTGCCAGATCCATTTTCCCGTTCTCAAAAGCCCGTAAGGAGAACTCACCAGCCCTGGCAGCAGTGGCACCCAAACTCAACAGGCGTTCCAACACGGCATTTTGTACCACCACCCCGCCATGACCCTGCACTTCCACCACATCTTCGCCAGTAAAGGAATGCGGCGCTGGAAAACACAGGATCAGGCCTTCATCAATCACCTCATTATTGTCATCCAGAAACTGCCGAAAACCAGCCATACGTGCTTGGGGTAGAGGCTTTTGGGTTAACACCTGGGCAATATGCAGTGCGTTACAACCAGACAGGCGGATAACCCCTACCCCGCCACGCCCCTGAGGGGTAGCAATAGCAGCAATTGTGGTAGTTGGCATCATGATGGCCTCTCAAACAATAAAAGCAAAAAACATCACAGCAATAAAAAACCGCCCAAGCGTAGCAGCTCAGGCGGTTTTTGAACATCAGGTCAGCTAATTAGTCAGCGCTACTGGTTCTGGCAGCCGCCTCTTTGGCAATGCTGCGATTAACCAGCCATTGCTGCAAAATGGTCAGCAGGTTGTTGACAATCCAGTACAGCACCAGACCTGCCGGGAAAAACAGCAAGAACACGGTAAAGATAATTGGCATCAGCTTGAATACCTTGGCCTGCATGGGATCGGTAGGCTGTGGATTCAGCATTTGCTGCACATACATGGTAACACCCATGAGTAGCGGCAAAATAAATAACGGATCCATGGCGGACAAGTCCTGAATCCAGCCCAGCCATGGCGCATGACGTAGCTCCACACTTTCCATGAGCACCCAGTACAGTGCCAGAAAAATAGGCATTTGTAACAACAGCGGCAAGCAACCAGACAGCGGATTAACCTGCTCACGCTTGTAAAGCGCCATCATTTCCTGCGAAAACTTCATGCGGTCTTCGCCATGCTCTTCCTTTAAGCGCTGCATTTCTGGCGTAATCAGGCGCATTTTGGCCATCGAGCGATAGCTTTTGGCCGACAGGGGAAACAAGACCAGTTTTACCGCACAGGTCAGCAGGATAATGGCCCAGCCCCAGTTACCCACCACGCCATGGAAAAACTTCAGGCCAATAAACAACACCTGGGCAATGGGCCATAACCAGCCATAGTCTACGGTCTGGTTTAAACCAGCCGCCAGGTCTTTTAATTCAGACTGAATTTTAGGGCCAGTATAGAGGGTAGCACCCACATCATACTGCATACCGGCAGGCACATTAATGGTTGGAGAACGAAAACCAATCACATTATTATCACCAACACGGCGTGTTTCCAGCGTGGCATTGTATTTGGCATCCGGAATCCAGGCAGTCACAAAATAGTGCTGCACAATGCCTACCCAGCCACCCTTGGCCTGCTTGCTTAAGGCATCACTCTGGAAATTATCAAATTTCAGCTTGTTATACTGCTCATCCGGCGTACCCCAGGCACCGCCCAGATAAGTACCCAGCTGAAAAATACCCTGATGGCTCTTACTAGGGTCAGCACTGTTATCGCGCTTGATCTGGCCAAACATCTGCCCCTGCCATGGCTGGTTACTGCGGTTAATAATGCGGTAATTGACATGAATGGGATACTGACCTGCCTTAAAATTAAAGCTCTTGATCACTTCTACGCCATTGGCGGTTTTATAGACCAGTGGCACCACCAGTTCCTGCTGTCCAGCCTGCAAGCGGTACTGCTTGTGCTCAGTCTCATAGCTGGGACGTCCATTGGTACCGGCATCCGGGCCATTGGCCCCAATCAGGCCAGACTGGGCGATATATACCCGATTGGCATCATTTTCCAGCATGACAAATGGCTTGTCTTCCTGGCTTTTATTCAGGTCGTGCTGTAACAGCTCGGCACGCACCACATCCCCACCCTGGGGATCAATCCACAGGTGGTACACATCGGTGAATACCTCTACCAGATGACTGTTGGCAGCAACATTGCTCACCGTATTGGCCGCGTTAGTCACTGACGCAGCGGCTGGAATATCAGTATCTGTTGCACCGGCAGCGACTGGTCCACTTGGAATATCAGTCGATGTTGATGCTCGCGGTGCGACAGCAGCAGGAGCCTGCTGGACCTGAGCATCTGGGCCGTAGTCTTTTTGCCACGCCAGAATAATCAGATACGCGGTCACAAACATGGCTGCCAGAAGCGCGATTCTGCCCCATTGTTGCATAATGCTTACCCCAGAAAGTGAAGCGGTTTAAAACATCGGGCGGTTCTTAAAAGGAACCCCCAGAGTTACCTGCGTTGGATCAATGTACTGAAACGGCCTAAACGGTGGAAACCCAGGCACAGGATCATAACCATAACCACCCCACGGATGACAGCGACATACCCGCTTGCATGCCAGCCAGCTGCCCCGGCCTGCACCATGCAGACGAACAGCCTCTAACGCATATTGAGAACAGGTAGGAATATAGCGACACCGGGGTCCTAATAATGGACTAATGGCGATTTGATAAAATCGGATCAACCAATGTAAAAAACGAGCCATCGGCCAGCCCTTTACATGGGATTTTGAGAAAGGGGCTGCCTGATCAGGTGCTGTTTTTTCACCCGATGCTGCAACATACGCCAGCCAGTTTGTAATTGCTGGTGTAAATCCGGATTTTGGAGATGATCGGCACCCTGCTTGGCCATGATAACAATATCAACCGCAGGTAGCTGTTGTTGATGCAGCCTGAAACTCTCTCGAGTTAACCGTTTAAAACGATTTCGTTCGTGTGCGCGTTTGATTTTCCGTTTAGCCACCACAATGCCGATACGGCTTTGAGAAGATTCAGCACTGCGCTGGATTGCAAGCAGCAAAAAACCGGGTTGATGGACTTTGTACATGGCACAGTCAAACACTGCCTTAAAGTCAGCAGCTGTGAGCAGCCTGCATTCTGGTGTAAATGCAAACGATGCCATAGAGTCCGACGCGCACGCGTCTATAATATCGTTTAACCGGATTATACGGTTAAGCGATGACGGCCTTTAGCACGACGACGCGCTAAAACCTGACGACCGTTTTTAGTAGCCATACGGGCACGAAAGCCATGGACACGCTTACGCTTGATTACGCTGGGTTGAAAAGTACGTTTCATGATAAAAACTCAAAGCTATACAAAAGAACGCGATTTTATTGACCAAAGGCTGCGCTGTCAAACAAATGTACTTGTATTTGGCTGTTTTTTTGTGCTACCGGGTTTCCTGACCGAATTTTTAGGAATAAGTATTCTTGATGTATGTTATTGAATTAGCAAATTATTTTTTAAGTAAATAATAAGAAAACTTTGCCTCTTACAGATATCCACAAAACTACACACAGCCATTTTAAATAAAAATGTTATGTGATTTTAGTGGCTTAGCATACAAATTCCAATAAGCATTGAAAGTTATCCACACCTTGACTATGATTTGGCTTTCAACCATTTATATTAAGCTCTGCCTGGCTGGATTTTAAATTTAAATTTGAAATCTACTCTGAGTTATCCTCAGTTTTACAGCCCAATAGAATAAATTCAAATTTATTAAATTTAAATTTATTATTATTAGGAGACAGGTTTTCTGTGGAAACCCAACCTTTTGGTTGATTAAACATTAAGTTAGGTTGTGGATAAAACTTGGCTAGATCTGTGTATGCTTTGTGGATAAGTATGTGCTTAATTTTATCCACAAGCTTATCCAAAAGTTTTCCACAGGCTGAATTTTAAATTTAAATTCGTTTTTTTGAATTTGATGTTGAATAAAGCAGCGATCATAGGGAACAGACGTATGACAGATGTGGATAAGTTGGTTAGAATGAGCCACGCATGATCATCAGGAAGTGAGTTCATATAAATAACCCGTTACGGGTTGTGTGTACCGTGGTGAACAACACGGTTTTGCGGTTCATCGAATTTTCAGTTTTTGTATGGGGGTATCATGGTCTGGGCAGAATGTCTGAATACACTGCGGCACGAACTGTCTGATAATGTATTCACCATGTGGATTCGTCCACTGCATGCCGAAGAGCGTGATAATGCCCTGATTCTGCTGGCACCTAATCATTATTGGACCCGCTATATCCAGGAACATCATCTGGAGCAAATCCGTGAGCTGGTCAATAAGGCCAGTGACGGGCGTATCAGTGAAGTCCAGATTCAGGTTGATTCGCGGCCAGGTGAGATCATTGCGCAACACGGCGCGGCTGCGGCAGAGTCAGCTCAAGCACCAGTTAAAGAAAGCAAACCAGTGGAAGAGCCGGTTGCTAAAACCAGCAATAATCAAAAAAAACGCCAGCTCAATCCACAATTTACTTTTGCCTTGTTTGTTGAAGGCCGTTCCAACCAGATGGCTGCGGAAACCTGCCGCCGGGTACTCACCCAGCTGGGCGAGTCGCAGCACAATCCGTTATTTTTATATGGGCCAACTGGTCTGGGTAAAACTCACCTCATGCATGCGGTGGGAAATGCTTTATTACAGGCCAAACCCAATGCCCGGGTCATTTATATGACCTCAGAAAATTTTGTGCAGGATTTTGTCAGTGCCTTACAGCGCGGCAAGATTGATGAGTTCAAGCAAAATTGCCGTTCGCTGGATTTGCTGCTGGTTGATGATATTCACCTGTTAACGGGCAAAGCCAGTCTGGTTGAGTTTTTTCATACCTTTAATGCCTTACTGGACGAGTCCAAACAGATTATTTTAACCTCGGACCGATATCCTAAGGAGCTGACCGAGCTGGATCCGCGGCTGGTATCGCGGTTTTCCTGGGGATTGTCAGTTGGGGTAGAGCCACCTGATTTGGAAACCCGCATTGAGATTTTGCTCAAAAAAGCCGAAAGCAATGGGATTGAGTTACCCCGCAACTGTGCCTTGTTTATTGCCCAGCAGGTGGTAGCCAATGTACGTGAGCTGGAGGGTGCACTAAACAAGGTGGTTGCGATATCACGCTTTAAGGGCAGTAGTATTGATCTGGATGTGGTGCGTGAATCCCTAAAGGATGTATTGGCAATTCGTGCCCGAACCATGAGCATTGATAATATCCAGCGCGTGGTAAGTGAGTTTTACCGTATTCCTCTAAAAGAGCTGATTGGTCCCAAGCGCACCCGGATTTATGCCAGACCCCGCCAGATTGCCATGGGGCTAGCGCGTGAGCTGACCAATGACAGTTTTCCGGATATTGGCGAGGCGTTTGGTGGTCGTGATCACAGCACGGTGATGCATGCCTGTGATAAGGTCAAGGAGTTATGCCAGTCTGATCCGGCGTTTAACGAAGACTATCAAAATTTATTGCGCTTATTGCAGAGTTAACTGGCACAATAAGCCATATTTTTTTATATGATTACCGTCGTAATCATTTTCGCTTTAGACTCAAACCAGCATTAAAACCAAGCATAATGTTGTGTTGTAAAGTACTGCCTTAAAGAGGATAGCAGCGTGCGCCTGAAAATCAGTAAAGACTTACTGCTGAATGTATTATCTCACGTGGTTGGGGCGGTAGAGCGTCGTCATACCTTGAGTATTTTATCCAATGTCAAATTACAGGTGACTGAGCAGCAGCTCACCGTGACCGGTTCTGACCTTGAGGTAGAGTTGGTTGCCAGTACACTGCTTGCCAGTGGCGCCTGTGTACAAGCGGGTGAAACTACGGTGCCTGCACGCAAGCTGGTCGATATTTGTAAGTCCTTGCCCAGTGCCGCACTGATTGATTTGCAGGTGACTGATGACCAGCGCTGTATCTTAAAATCCGGCAACAGCCGTTTTGTACTGGGCACTTTACCGGCAGAAGATTACCCATTACTGGCCAATAATGGCATGGTGGCTGGTGAGTCTGTTCAGGTGGCGCAAAATGAACTCAAAAAGCTGCTGGATAAAACCGCCTTTGCCATGGCGGTACAGGATGTACGGTTTTATTTGACGGGTACTTTAATCGAGGTAGGCGAGGGACAACTGCGTGCAGTCACTACAGATGGCCACCGTTTGGCACTATCTGAAACCTCGGCAATTTTTGAAGGCGCAAATACCCTACAGGCGATTGTACCGCGCAAGGCCGTGGGAGAGTTACAGCGCTTGCTAACCATTGATGAGCAGCCCTTAACCCTGATTGTTGGCCGTGAGCTCATGAATGTCAGTATTAACCTGCCGGGCAAGGACAAGGAAAAAGATAGCGATATTGTGGTGCGGTTTACTACCAAGCTGATTGATGGCAAGTTTCCGGATTATCGTCGCGTGCTCCCCAGACATGGTAATAAAATTGTGGTGATTAATCATGATTTATTCCGTCAGTCCTTGCAGCGCGTGGCCATTTTAAGTAATGAAAAGCTGCGGGGTGTATTTTTAACATTTAAAAATAATGAGTTGCAGTTAAAAGCCAATAACCCAGAGCAGGATGAAGCCGTAGAAGACCTGGCAATTTCCTATGAAGGTGATACGCTGGAGATGTCCTTTAATGCCCAGTATCTGCTGGATGTAATGGGAGTATTAGCGGGTGATCAGGTGCAGCTTACCTTGTCAGAGGCCAATGCTTCGGCATTGATTCAGGATCCGCAAATCAGCAGCAGTTTGTATGTGGTAATGCCGATGCGTGTTTAAGCTGTCTTGATGCATTTAAGATCATGCACCTAAAGCGCTTACGCATAGAGCGTATTCGTAATTTAAACAGGGTTGAGCTAAACCAGCTGCAACCCTTTAATATTTTTTATGGAAACAATGGCAGCGGCAAGTCTTCCTTGCTTGAAGCTATTCATTTGTTAGCGACAGGCAAGTCTTTTCGTACCAATCTGGTTAAGCAGTATATCCAGCAGGGTGAACTGGATGGTCTGATATATGCCGAGTCGGGCTATTATCGCTTAGGGCTGCAAAAATTTTCTTCGGGTGAACAAATTATTCGCTTAAATGGCGATACCGTCGCTACCCAAAGTGAGCTGGCTCGGCTATTGCCGGTGCAGCTGATTGACCCAGACACTGTCAGCCTGCTGGATACGGGTTCAAAGCCACGTCGCCAGCTACTGGACTGGTTGATGTTCCACGTGGAACCTGAGTTTCATGGCTTATGGCTGCGTTACCAGCGGGCGCTCAAACAGCGCAATAATTTGCTTAAACAACCTGGCACTGACCAGAGAATGTGGTTACAAAGCATGCAAAGCTGGGAGCATGGGCTAGCCGAATATGGTGAATTGATTCATGGCTTGCGAGAAAAGGTCATGCAGCAATGGTTGCCTTTGTTTGAGCAATACCGACAAATATTATTGCCAGATATAGAAGTCAGCTTGAGCTATTTATCGGGTTTTGATCCCCAGTCAGGCTTGCTGGCAAGCCTTGATCAGCACCGTCAGCGTGACATGGAACGTACCACCACCCAGCATGGCCCACACCGTGCTGATTTACGCTTAAAAACTGCACTGGGGCTGGCTGATGAAGTGTTGTCGCGTGGGCAGAAAAAACTGCTGATGGTGGCGTTAAAGTTATCGCAAATACATATGTTGCAAGACTTAAGCAAGGAAACTGTGGTATTATTGGATGATTTTAGTGCCGAGCTGGATGACAGCGCACAAGGACGTTTATTGTCCATTCTGGCTAACCTGAACAGTCAGGTTTTTATGACTATTTTGCATGGCAGAGCAGTACAGGACATGCAGGCCAGCCTGGACTTTTCCCGTACTACGGTGTTTGAAGTCAGCAATGGTCAGCTACAAGCCCAGTTTTTTTAATCATTAATCCAGCCCCAATTATTAATCATTTTTATTTTTATATATGAATCATCAGGGAGACATCATGAGTTCTGATTCCCAATCGCAAACCGTGGCAGCAGCAGATAGTGACACCCCAAAAGCCTATGATTCTTCCAGTATTAAAGTACTTCGTGGTCTGGACGCCGTGCGTAAGCGTCCGGGCATGTATATTGGTGATACCGATGATGGTACAGGTTTGCATCATATGGTATTTGAGGTGGTTGATAATGCCATTGATGAAGCATTGGCCGGCCATTGTGATGAAATCCGCGTCACCATTCATTCGGATGAATCAGTCAGCGTAAGCGATAATGGCCGGGGCATTCCGGTAGATATCCATCCCGAAGAAGGAGTATCGGCTGCTGAGGTCATCATGACCATTTTGCATGCTGGCGGCAAATTTGACGATAACAGCTATAAGGTTTCCGGTGGCCTGCACGGGGTGGGGGTGTCGGTAGTCAACGCCCTGTCCAGCAAGCTAACCCTGGACATTAAACGTAATGGCCACCGCTATGAGCAAACCTATCGCCATGGGGTACCAGATTATCCCTTGCGTGCTGTGGGAGAAACCAGCAGTACTGGAACCACGGTACGCTTCTGGCCAAGTCACGAGACCTTTAGCCAGACCATTTATTCAGTAGATATTCTGGCACGTCGCTTGCGTGAGCTGTCATTTTTAAATGCTGGGGTTCGCATTGTACTTAAAGATGAGCGCGTTAATATTGAGCATATCTTTGATTACGAGGGTGGCTTATCTGAGTTTGTTAAGTACATTAATGAAGGCAAGCATGCACTAAATGAAATTTTTCATTTTACTACTATGGCCGATAACGGCATTGGGGTAGAGGTTGCCTTGCAGTGGAATGACTCTTATCAGGAAAGCGTGTACTGCTTTACCAATAACATTCCGCAAAAAGATGGCGGCACCCACCTGGCCGGTTTTCGGGCAGCCTTAACCCGCTGCCTGAATAACTATATGGAAAATGAAAACCTGCTGAAAAAAGAGAAAGTCAGCGTGACCGGTGATGATGCCCGTGAAGGCCTGACAGCAATTATTTCAGTCAAGGTGCCAGACCCCAAGTTTTCCAGCCAGACCAAGGAAAAACTGGTATCCAGTGAAGTAAAACCGGCGGTAGAATCTTCCATGAGCCGCGAGTTTTCTACTTTCCTGCTAGAAAAACCGGGCGTTGCCAAAACCATTGTAGGCAAAATTATTGATGCAGCACGTGCACGCGATGCAGCGCGTAAAGCCCGTGAAATGACCCGTCGCAAGAGTGCGCTGGATATTGCAGGCTTGCCTGGCAAGCTGGCTGACTGCCAGGAAAAAGACCCGGCCCTGTCAGAACTGTATATTGTCGAGGGTGATTCAGCGGGTGGGAGTGCCAAGCAAGGCCGCAACCGTAAGATGCAGGCTATTTTGCCGCTAAAAGGTAAAATCCTGAATGTGGAGCGTGCCCGCTTTGACCGCATGATTTCAAGTGCTGAAGTCGGTACCTTAATTACCGCTCTAGGTTGTGGAATTGGCCGGGAAGAGTACAACCCGGACAAACTGCGTTACCACAAGATTATTTTAATGACTGATGCGGATGTGGATGGCTCGCATATTCGCACCCTATTGCTTACGTTCTTTTTTAGGCAAATGCCTGAACTGCTGGAGCGTGGCTATATTTATATTGCCCAGCCGCCCTTGTATAAAATTAAAAAAGGCAAGCAGGAGCAGTATTTAAAAGATGGTGAAGCACTGGAACAATACCTGATTTCCAGTGCACTGGATGAACTCAAACTACACGTTAGCCCGGATGCACCGGCCATTAGTGGCAGTGCGCTGGAAAAACTGATCGCTGATTATCAGACCACCAAAAAAACTACTGAGCGTTTAAGCCAGCGTTATCCGGCCAGCCTGTTACAGGCTTTGTTGCATGTGCCGATGTTCCACGTGGAACAGGCGGTGGATCAGGCTTATGTAGAGCACTGGGCTTCGTTGCTGACTGAGCAGATTGCTGAAATTCAACCGAGCCTGTTGCCTGAGTTTAGTATTGAAAGCTTTAGTAGCCAGCCGGAAGGTGAGGATCAGCCAGTCAAGACCATTTACTGGCCGCGTTTGACGGTTTATGTGCATAACCTGCCGCAGCATTATTTATTAGAAACAGCGCTGCTACAGTCCACCGAATATGCGCGACTAATCAACAGTAGCCAGAGCTGGCTGCATTTGCTGGAAGAAGGCGCGTATTTGCAGCGTGGTGAGAAACAGGTGCCGGTCGCCAGTTTTCATGCACTGTGGAACCAGGTGATGCAGGATTCCCGCCGTGGTCTGATGATTCAGCGTTATAAAGGGCTGGGTGAAATGAACGCCGAGCAGTTGTGGGAAACCACCATGGATCCGGAAAACCGCCGTATGCTACAGGTAACCATCGAAGATGCCATTAGCGCTGATCATATGTTTAGTTGCCTGATGGGTGATGATGTAGAGCCGCGCCGTGCTTTCATTGAGGAAAATGCCCTGACGGTCACCAACCTGGATATTTAAGTCTTAATTCTTGCCAAAATGCCGTACATGAGTTGCGGCTTTTTGCTGTTTGCAGTGATAAATTTATCGGATCACTGAAACAGAGCCAGTAATTGCTGCCTGCACCACTCTAATTGTGGATCGCTGGCTTTATCCTTATGCCAGTATAGATGCAGCTCAATGCCTTCAATATTAATTGGAAGCGGACTAATCCGGGTATTAAGGTGAGCATTAATCTGGTAGGCCAGGTTTTTTGGCATGGTCAGCAGTAAATCACTCTGTAGCACAATGCGACAAGCAGTTTCATATTGCTGGCAGCGTACTTTAATCTGGCGTTCAATACCCTGACGACTCAAGGAAAAATCTTCAACAGCACGTCCCTTAGGCCGTGCAGACACTACAATATGCTGGGCAGTTATATAATCATTTGCTCTAAGTGGTGATATTTCTTTTTGCTGCTGACTGACCAGCACAAATTCATCTTTTAATAATAACTGGTGTTCAATGCCTGCTTCACTGGGGTGGGCAATATCAATCGCCAGGTCAATACGGCCAGCATTTAAGTCAGACCGTAAGGTTTGCCGGTGAATACGCACACTGTTAATTTGTGCTCCAGGCGCGTGCTGCATGAGCCAGTGCATGATTTTGGGCAGCAATACTGGTTCAATTTCATCATTCATGGCAAGGGTAAGCTGCCTTAAATCCCGGTTGGGCTCAAACGTGCTAGCGCGTTGCATGGCTTGCTGTAATAAACTCAGTGCATGTTCAATATCCGGCCATAAGCGCTGTGCTAGTGGTGTAGGGCAAACCCCCTGACCTTCACGTACAAACAACGGGTCGTTCAATTGTTCGCGCATTCTGGCCAGTGCATGACTCACCGCTGATTGACTTAAAAACAACTGTTCTGCTGCACGGGTTAGATTAGCCTCACGATAGATGGCTGCAAACACCCGGAACAGGTTTAAATCCATACGGCTGATTAATCTGGAATCATGTGTTTTATGCATATATTGGCATTAAAATAATTCATTTTATTCATTGTATAAAACCGGTTAGATTAAAACCAGTCGATCAAAGCCAAAAGATCAGAAGCATTAGATCAAAAGCAGCATTGCCACGCAAAACAGGATAAGCCACATGAACTTTGAACTCAGCCAGCGCGGACAGCAATATCTGGACAAAACCAGGCAGTTTATTCAGCAGCACATTGAGCCGATTGAAGCACAGTTCTGGCAGGAAGTGCATCAAACCAATGTTGGCGGTGACTGGACGACCTGGCAGTGGCCCAGTGTGCTGGAAGAATTAAAAGCCAAGGCCAAAGCTGCCGGCCTATGGAACATGTTCTTACCCGATGAACAACTGGGTGCGGGTTTAAGCATTCAGGAATATGCACATATTGCCGAGCAAACCGGGCGTAGCCTGATTGCGCCCACTGTGTTCAACTGCAATGCACCTGATACCGGCAACATGGAAGTGCTGTGGCGTTATGGCTCTGAGCAGCAAAAACAGCAATGGCTAACTCCCTTATTGGCTGGTGAAATCCGTTCGGTGTTCTGCATGACCGAACCTGCGGTAGCCTCCAGTGATGCTACCAACATGCAGGCCACCGCAGTAGTGGAAGGCGATGAGATTGTGCTGAATGGACGCAAGTGGTGGTCATCTGGTCTTGGCGATCCCAATGCCAAAATTATTATTTTTATGGCACATACCCCGGATGACAGTAAAGACCGCCATCACCAGCATTCCATGGTTCTGGTGCCTATCAATATGCCCGGAGTCAGGATTGAGCGCATGTTACCCGTGTTTGGTGACTATGATGCGCCACATGGCCATGGTGAGGTGAGCTTTGACAATGTGCGTGTGCCAGTGGCTAACTTTATTGGTGGACCGGGTGAGGGTTTTGCCATTGCGCAGGGGCGTTTGGGGCCGGGGCGTATTCATCATTGCATGCGCTGCATTGGCGCGGCAGAAAAATCGCTGGAACTGATGATTGACCGGGGCATGAGCCGGGTGGCATTTGGCAAGCCGATCTTAAACCTGGGCGGTAACCGTGAAAAAGTGGCTCAAGCCCGTATTGCCATTGATCAGGCACGCTTATTAACCCTGTACACCGCCTGGAAAATGGATCATTTTGGCAATATGGCCGCCATGACCGAGATTTCTGCCATTAAAGTGGTCGCGCCCAATGTGCTGGAAGAAGTGGTGGATATGGCCATGCAAATTCATGGCGGAGCAGGGATGTCGCGTGATACACCACTGACCGGATTCTTTGCGCAGGCGCGTAGCTTACGTTTGGCCGATGGGCCAGATGAAGTGCATAAAGGCGTGATTGCACGTATTGAGCTGGCCAAGCGTGGTTATTCCAAGCGGTCAAAATAAGGAAAAATAATATGTCAGTGATTGATATGGGTGGTAGTGTCCGTAGCGGTGAGGAGCTGGACATTACCGCAGTGGAGCAATGGCTAAAATCGCAAGGGCTAGATTTGCAGGGCGACGCCCGGGTGACCCAGTATTCGGGTGGGGCATCCAACTGGACGTACCGGATTGAATATGGCAATCAGGATTTAATCCTGCGCCGTCCACCGGCAGGCACCAAGGCCAAGTCTGCCCATGATATGGTGCGCGAATACACCGTGCAAAAAGCCCTGAAGCCTGCTTATCCACTGGTGCCGGATATGGTGGCACTCTGTACCGATGAATCGGTTCTGGGGTGTGATTTTTACCTTATGCAGCGTATTGAGGGCATTATTCCGCGTGCCAATTTACCCAGGGAAATTAATCTGGATAAGCAGCAGGTCAAGCAACTGTGTACTAATGTGCTGGATGCCCTGATTGATTTGCATCAGGTAGATTATCATGGCACCGCGCTTGAAACGCTAGCTAAAGGTGAAGGCTATTGCCAGCGGCAAGTCGATGGCTGGGATAAGCGTTATGAAAAAGCCCGCACGCTGAACGTACCCGGTTTTAAGCTGGTACGGCGCTGGCTAAAAAACAATATTCCAGCGGATAGCAAAATCTGCGTGATTCACAACGACTGGCGCTTTGATAATGTCATTCTGGATCCGGCTGAACCGACCCGGGTGATCGGCGTGCTGGACTGGGAAATGGCGACTCTGGGTGATCCTTTAATGGATCTTGGCAGTGCGCTCGCCTACTGGGTGCAGCCTGATGACAACATGATTTTGCGTGCTATGCGGCGCCAGCCTACCCATTTGCCCGGTATGTTTAGCCGTGAGCAGGTGGTACAGTATTATCTGGAAAAAACCGGCATGCAAACCGACAACTGGGCTTTTTATGAAGTGTTTGGCCTGTTTCGTCTAGCCGTTATTGCCCAGCAGATTTATTACCGTTACTACCACAGGCAAACCCGCAACCCGACCTTTAAAAACTTTTGGCTGATTGTGCATGCGCTACATATACGCTGCCTGAAACTGATGGCTCAACACACCATTTCACCGTTTAAGACCAAATCACCCAAGAGGAATAACAGCAAGACATGACATTGATTACCTTGATCCGGCATGGGCAGGCCTCCTTTGGTGCAACCAATTATGATCAGTTATCACCCAGGGGTTATGAGCAGGCCCGGTTTTTAGGGGAACTATTTGCTGGGCAGCAGCAAACCTTTGACCAGGCCTGGATGGGTGAAATGGCTCGTCACCAGCAAACGGCTGATCATTGTTTAAATGCAGCTGGTCTGATACTCAATCCCGCCGTGCATCAGGGGTTAAATGAGTTTGACCATGAACAGGTATTAATGAATCTGGACACTGCCCGCTATCCAACCAAAGAAGCACTGATACAAGCAATTGCAGCTACTGATCATCCCAAAAAAACCCTGGGCAAACTGTTTGGTGAGGCCATGCAGCGCTGGCAGTGTGGAGAATATGACTGCGATTACAGCGAAACCTGGCAACAGTTTCAGGTGCGTTGTGTGACCGCACTCAACGATATTGTGGCGCAAAGTACAACTAAACATAGCGTGGTATTTAGCTCAGGCGGTGTTATTTCAGTGATGGTACAAAATCTGCTGGGTCTGGATAATCGCGCCACCTTTGAATTGAACTGGGCATTGATTAATTGTGGAGTGACGCGTATCCGTAGTGAAAATGGCAAACACACGGTACTTAGCATTAATGAGCAGCAGCATTTTTATGGTCAACACAGTGATCTGCTCACCTGGCATTAAGGCAAGCTAAATAGAAACTTTGTTGCACCCCTAACATCATGCACAAACCAATGGAAGAACAATCATGGCAAACAGCAATCGTGCGTTAAAAGGAAATGGAAAAGTTATTTTAATTACCGGAGCCAGCTCAGGACTGGGCGCTGGCATGGCACGTGAGTTTGCAGCACTGGGTTATAACATGGCCTTGTGCGCACGCAGGCTGGAACGACTAGAGCAGCTCAAAGCAGCACTTGAGTCAAAGTACGACATTGAAGTAGCAATTCAAAGCCTTGATGTCAATAATTACCAACAGGTGTTTACGGTATTTCATGAGTTTGCTAGTCATTTTGGCCGGCTTGACCGCATCATTATCAATGCCGGAGTGGGTGAGGGGCGCCGTATCGGTAAAGGGCATTTTGAGATTAACCGCAAAACTGCCGAAACCAATTTTACTGCTGCGCTGGCACAGTGTGAGGCAGCCGTTGAAATCCTGCGTAAACAAAACTACGGCCATCTGGTGACCATGTCATCCATGTCTGCCATGCGCGGTTTACCCAGACATTTATCCACCTATGCGGCCAGTAAGGCGGCACTGGCACATTTAACTGAAGGTATCCGCGCCGAGCTGATCGACACGCCGATTAAAACATCTACCATTTTTCCCGGTTATATTCGCACCGAGCTGAATGAAGGTGCCAAGAAATTACCGTTTGAGGTGAGTGAAGACATTGGCAGTAAGGCGCTGGTTAAAGCTATTGAAAAGCAGCCTATTAAAGCCTATGTACCGGACTGGCCGTGGAGGCCACTGGGCTTTTTAATGCGTCATTTGCCGTTACGGCTGGTCAATAAACTGGGCTAGTCACTGTTAACCACAGTAAAATTAAATAAAAGTCAGCTCCAACTTATTTAATTTTACTGGGCAGGTTAATTACTATAATGGATGTAATCCACCTATTTTTCGTGTTAATGCCAAACAGTTTTATCATTTACGCATCTGGAATCGCCTTTAGATAAAGGGTAACAATAAAAACCTATCAAAAGTTAACCCAGTACGTTTTTGTGCATGCTAAGTTAGGCAAAAAGCAGGCAGAGATATCATATGACTTCCAAAATAGTAGTGCAGTGCGCTCAACTACTGATTGATAAAAATTTAAAAATAGCCTTTGCAGAAAGCGCTACTGCTGGACGGCTAGCAGCTGAATTTTCCCTGGCTGAAAATGCAGGCGATTGTTTGCTGGGAGGTCTGGTTTGTTATGACGCCTGCATCAAGCAAAACCTGTTAAATGTACCTGAAGCCCTGATAGACCAGTTTACTGCCGAATCTGCTGAAGTCACCAAAGCAATTACCAGTGGTTTAAAGAAGTATTTTGATGCCGATATTGTTGTTGGGGTGACTGGGCTGGCTAAACCCGGTGGTAGTGAAACACCACAAAAACCAGTTGGCACCATGTTTTTCCATTTTATTATTCATGGCCAATCTTATACGCATCGTGAAGTGTTTAAAGGCGCTGCTGAAGAGATTATCTTGCAAGCGATAGACCGGATCGCTCAGCTGGTTATACAATACCTCAAGCAGGCTGACACACAGCTTCAATAGCCAGTCAACGAAGCTATATGATCTTTGCCTGCGATGTTCCACGTGAAACATCGCAGGTATTATTCCAGTCAATTCTCTTAAATATAAGAATTTTATCTAGTTGATACAAAACTTTGTTCCAGCTCTTCTAGTTGCATCATCAGCTCCAGGGTTTCATTTTCACTACTTTCCAGAGCAGCGTTAAGCTCTATTTGCTCATTCATAAGCGTTAGCAGTGCCGCTTTTTGTTCAGGCAAATACATTGACTCATCGGCAAGCGCTGTTTCAATCTCCAGTAGGCGTAATTGGGCTTTTTGCTGCTGCTTTTCCTGCTTTTCAATCTTGTCACGCAGTGGCCGAGTGATTTCGCGCCGCCGAGCGGTTTCCTTGCGCAGTTCTTCTTTGGTTAAGGTATTTGCTGAGGTAGCAACAGGCGTGGCACTAACCGGTTTAACAAGCTCTACGCTAGTAACAGGGGCGGGTTTGGCAGCTTTATTGTCCTGTGCTTTTTGCTGTTTTTCCATTTCAACTCGTGCCTGACGCAACCAGTTGGCATAGTCACTTAAATCGCCATCAAATGGTTCACACTGTCCATTATGTACCAGCAACAGCTCATCACACACACTGGCAATCAATTGCCGTTCATGCGATACCAGCACCACAGCGCCTTCAAAATCCTGCAAGGCCATGGTTAAAGCCAGACGCATATCCAGGTCCAGATGGTTGGTGGGCTCGTCCAGAATCAATACATTGGGCTTTTGCCAGACAATAAGAGCCAATGCCAGCCGGGCGCGTTCACCACCAGAAAAGCTCTCACATGGGGTATCCATGCGCTCGCCGCTAAAACCAAAACTACCCAAAAAAGACCGCAGGGTGGCTTCAGAAATCTGTTTACCAGCCAGCCGGGACAGTTGCAGCATGGGCGAGGCATCTCCATCCAGCGCATCCATTTGATGCTGGGCAAAATAACCCAGATTTAATAGCTCGCTCGCCACCCGTTCCCCGCCAAGCGGCGTAAGGCCATCTGCCAGGGTTTTAATTAAAGTGGACTTACCGGCACCATTCATGCCCAGCAGGCCAATCCGGCTATCCGGCGTAATTTGCAGGTTTACATTGTTTAAAATAATGGTTTGACCATAGCCGGCATTTACATGATCCAGTCGCAGCAAGGGCGAACTCATGCGGGTCGGTTCACGAAAACTAAAGGTAAACGGGGTATCCACATGTGCAGGTGCCAGCTTTTGCATACGCTCCAGTTGCTTGATGCGGCTTTGTGCCTGCCGGGCACGGGTAGCCTGTGCCTTAAAGCGATCAATATATTTTTGCAAATGGGCGCGGGTGGCTTCCTGTTTTTCAAAGGCCTGCTGTTGCTGTGCCAGCCGTTCAGCACGGGTCTGCTCAAAGGTCGAATAATTGCCGGTATATAAAGTCACCTGGGCATTTTCAATATGAATAATATGATCAACCACCGCATCTAAAAAATCACGGTCATGGGAAATTAAAATTAATGTTCCTTCATAGGCTTTAAGCCAGTCTTCCAGCCACAAAATGGCATCCAGATCCAAATGGTTAGTCGGTTCGTCCAGTAATAACAGGTCAGAGCGACTCATCAGGGTACGCGCCAGATTCAAACGCATACGCCAGCCACCGGAAAAACTGGCAACCGGTAGCCTGACCTGACTCTCCATAAAGCCCAGGCCTGCCATCATCTGTGCCGCTCTGGCCGGTGCAGTATAACCATCTATTTCATCGAAGCGGCCATATAGTGCAGTTAGGTGATCCATATCCAGCTGATCGGCCTGATGTTCAAGTTGCTGGTGAATGCCCCACCACTCTTCATCCCCGGATAGCACAAAATCAATGGCCGAGGTTTGCTGGCTTTCTACTTCTTGTGCCATATGAGCCACGGTCCAGCCAGCAGGGCGACTCAAACTACCCACATCACCCTGAATTGAACCCAGCAGCGCAGCAAACAGTGTAGACTTGCCCGCGCCATTGACACCAGTCAAGCCAATTTTCCAGCCGTGATGTAACTGCATGGTGGCATTTTCGAACAACAGACGACCACCGCGACGAATGGCAAAATTTTGCAGCTGAATCATGAATAACCTGATGATATATTTTTAGAGCGGCCGTTATTATAAACGATTGCCAGCCAAATAAATAAAACCCTAAGCGACAATAAAAATGCCTGTGTAGCAAAAAATGGTCTGCATCGTCCCTTAGCTCAACCATTAATATAAAACAAACGTAAAAAAACAAAACATGATGGATAAAATTGGAGCATTTACTCTATTGTTTCTCACAATTGTTCGCTAGAATAATATTAATCGGGATGAATGTTATTTAATCCTTAATTCACAGCCAGGAAGTTCAAGATGAAAAAAATTGCCTTAGCCATGGCGGCTGCCTCTGCTTTTACCCTGTCCAATAGTGCACAAGCACAAACTTTTTGTGTTTTTGATTTATTAGGCGCTGCAGGTGACTCTTACGCACTGATGAAAGACTATGCACTTGCTGCCAAAGGCTGGGGCGCTAATGTTGAGCTAAAACCTTACACCGATGAGCGCGTGGCTGCTGAGGATTTTAAAGCAGGCAAATGTGATGGTGTGAGCTTAACCGGTATGCGTGGTCGCCAGTTTAACTCATTTACCGGCTCTATTGATGCCATTGGCGCTATTCCAACTGCCAAGGTTGCCCAAAGCGTTATGCAGTTAATGGCCAGCCCAAAATTGTCTAAAAACATGGTTAATGGTAGCTATGAAGTGGTTGGTGTAGTACCGCTGGGTGCGGCTTACCTGTTTGTCAATGACCGTAGCATGAACACCATTGCCAAGGCAGCCGGTAAAAAAGTTGCCGTACTGGACTATGATAAGGCGCAGGCCAAAATGGTGCAGCAAATTGGTGCCCAGCCAGTATCCAGTGACGTAACCAATTTCGGCAGCAAGTTCAACAATGGTCAGGTCGATATCATTGGTGCACCTGCCATAGCGTTCAAACCGCTAGAATTACACAAAGGTCTGGGTAGCAAGGGCGCAATTGTTCGTTTTCCGGTATTACAGGTTACTGGCAACGTGATCATCCGCAAGGATAAGTTTCCGGCAGATTATAGTCAAAAATCACGCACCTGGATTGCTAGCCAGCTACCTCGCATGATGAGCCTGCTAAACAAACAGGAAGCGGGCATTCCAGCCAAATACTGGATGGACATTCCAGCTAATGACAAGATTGGTTATATCAAGTTAATGCGTGAATCACGTATTGCCCTAACCAAAGAAGGTCTGTACAACAAGAGCATGATGAGCTTGCTCAAACGTGCCCGTTGCCAGGCTGAGCCATCCAGCTTCGAATGTGCACTTAAGGATGAATAATCCAAAAAGGAAATAAACCAGAGCGTATTAAACCGCTTTGATAATTACCAGACCCGGTCATTCCCATATGATCGGGTTTTTTATTGACCCTACTGACAGTATATTTCACCAATCAGGAATTGTTTTAATTCCACCAAGCATTTATAAGAATAAAAAAATAGGCTATCTGGAACGGTAGCGTGAGCACCTGTATTTGAGGAAATAACAATGAAGCGTCAGCTAACTCTAGGATTAATGGCCAGCTTGGTGATAGCAATAAGCAGTCAGGCACAGGCCAAACAAACTTTTTGTGTATTTGATCTAGTCGGTACAGCAGGTGATGTCTATGCCTTAATGAAAGACTATGCACTTTCTGCCAAAAGCTGGGGCGCAGATCTCCAGCTAAAAGCCTATACCGATGAGCGCGTGGCTGCTGAAGACTTTAAAGCAGGCAAATGTGATGGTGCCGCGATTAGTGGTATGCGCGGTCGTCAGTTTAATTCCTTTACTGGTTCACTAGATGCTATTGGCGCTTTACCCGATTTAAAACTGGCAGTAAGTGTCATGCAATTACTGGCTAAACCACAATTGGCCGCAGATATGGTCAGTGGTCCTTATGAGGTGGCTGGAGTTATTCCAGTAGGAGCGGCGTATTTATTTGTCAATGATCGTAGCATGAATACCATTGCCAAGGCGGCTGGCAAGAAAATCGCCGTCTTGGACTATGACAAGGCACAGGCCAAAATGGTACAGCAAATTGGTGCCCAGCCAATATCCAGTGACGTGACCAATTTTGGTGGTAAATTTAATAATGGTCAGGTCGATATTATTGGCGCACCCATTGTTGCCTACAAACCTATGGAACTATACAAGGGTCTTGGCACCAAAGGCGCAATTGTTCGTTTCCCTCTTCTGCAAGTCACTGGCAATGTCATCATTCGCAAGGATAAGTTTCCGGCGGGTTATGGTCAAAAATCACGTGAGTGGATTGCTGGCCAGCTACCGCGTGCCTTTGGCATGTTAGGGAAAATGGAAAAGGAAGTACCCGCCAAATACTGGATGGACATTCCAGCTAATGACAAGATTGGTTATATCAAGTTAATGCGTGAATCACGTATTGCCCTGACTAAAGAAGGGATTTACAACAAGAAAATGATGAGCTTGCTCAAACGTGCCCGTTGCCAGGCTGAACCATCCAGTTTTGAATGTGCGCTCAAAGACGAGTAAAATTGTTTATCTGGTTGCGAAAATGCTTGAAAAGGCAATAGCACAGCCCAATTTATAAAAAGGATTGTGCTACAGTAGCAGTAGCATCCTGATATTGCCAGTGTATTGGCCCTGATTTTATGTTTTTGGAGATAAGCATGAATGCGCCTGCTTTAGTGTTAACAGATCGCGCTGCAAACAAGGTTCGACAGTTGCGTGATGGCGAGGGCAGTACAGATTTAATGCTGCGTGTTTATGTCACAGGTGGCGGCTGTTCAGGCTTTTCTTATGGTTTTAGCTTTAGCGATGCCGCTAATGATGACGACGCCCGATTTGAAAATGGTGATGTAGCGGTTGTGGTTGATTCCTTGAGTTACCAGTATCTGGTTGGTTCGGAAGTCGATTATATTGAAGGCCTGGAAGGCTCTCGTTTTGTGGTTAAAAACCCCAATGCCACCACGACCTGTGGCTGTGGTTCATCCTTTTCCATTTAAAGAGTGTTGAAAAAAACAGGCCGTTTTCAGGCCTGTTTTTTTATATTTTTATAGCATATTTTAGTGCAGGCCAAGTGCTTGTACGGCTGGTGAGCGAGCCATATAATCCAGTGCTTGCTGGGTGTTGCCTTCATGGATGGGATGAAACCTTGGCGAAATCCAGCGAATGGTGGCTTTGGTAATAAAACTCAGACTTGGAATGTGCTTTGTTGTGTTGGCGTTTTGCTCAAACTTCCATAAAAATGATAGAATGTTCTTACTCATCAGGCGTTTAATGGCCTGATCCTCATCCTGCTGCCCCAGACTTCTGGCTGTGCCCATTAAAGCTAAAATAAATAGTGGATACATCAGCACCATCAAGGCCTGACGTGACCAGTAAAAGCCAGCTTCATGACCAATAATATGCTCATATAAATCAAAAGCAACAGTACGGTGCTCCACTTCTTCAGCCAAATGCCAGCGGAACAGATCGGCAATTACCGGGTCAGCTTTATCCCAGCTGCTATTATCCAGCGACCATTGACCCAGCACACCGGTAAAATGCTCAATGGCAGCAATTAAACCTACCCGCAGGAACAGCCAGGGTTTTTCCAGCGATGGCCTGTTGAGTGCAGCGATACCAAATGGTGCTTCTCCCAGCAGTTTTTCAAACACCCAGTTAATGCGCTTCAGCGCAGGTTGTAGGTCATAGCCATGTTGCTCCAGAAACTGCTGTGCCTGTAGATGAGTACGACCATGAATAGCTTCCTGCCGAATAAAGCCCAGCACCTCCTCTTTAAGCTGTTCATCCCGGATGTAAGGCAATACCTTGTTATACACCCGACAAAACCAGAACTCACCCGCAGGTAATAGCAGGTTTACCCCGTTAATCACATGCGAGGCCAGCTTATCTTCAGGGATCCAGTCCACTGGAGAATCAGAAAAATCAAACTGCACTTTACGGGCAACTAGTTTATGTTTAGGGCTAAACGGAGCGTTCATCACATTACCTGAGCTGTTAGAAAAATCACACATCCGATGATAAGCATAGGTTGCTACATAGATGTGGGCGCTTTGATTTATCATAACAATAAGCCAAATTCATGTTATTATCTTCAAAGGCTAAAATACAGCATGAATTTTTTTAAATTAAGGTATTGATAATAATAATTTTATTAAAAAAAATGGCAAATGTGAAAAATGAGTCATGACCTAAAAAGATATAAAGCAGCTCAGTCATTTTGCAAAAAGCAAGTAATATGATTTAAGTTTAAGCAGCTAGAGCATCAGTAAACTGTAAACCACTGCTGAGAACAGGGTTAAATTGGCACTTTTTAGTGCTCGAATCCAGTAGCGTTCGTACAGCGACATCAGCAGGGTAATCATGATGGCAATACCCAGCAAGCGATTGTCCTGCAGGCTATAATGAAAATACAAGCCCACAAAAGCCACACCCATAATCAGGCCGGACAAACCCATATACCATGCTGAAAGCCGGGGCAACTCACTACTGATATCAAGCTGCTGTAGCAACCACTTCCACATAAGTTTTAACCTGTTACCGTACCGAGTATCCGCAATCCGCTGGCACCCGTCACTGCTGGCAGATTACCGGGTTGCTGCTGCATACGCTGTCTGGCCAGCCAAGCAAAAGCAGTGGCTTCCACCCAGGTTGGTGCCAGCCCCAGCTTAACAGTGCTTTCAACTGTCCAGTCATGTTTGGCCAGTCGCCAGCGCAATTGCTCCATCAGGGTGATGTTATAGGCACCACCACCGCAGACATAAAGTTCACCTCCCGCAAGACCACACCGGGCTACCGCTTTTTTGATAGGGCGTACCGTTAGTTTGAGTAAGGTGGCCTGAACATTTTCCGGCAAGTCATCGTTAGGGTCGTAATCCACCTGATTGCGCCAATCATCCAGCTGGTTGTCCAGCCACTCTAGATTAAAATCCTCACGTCCAGTACTCTTTGGGGGCCTTTTAGCAAAGTAATCATGCCTTTGCATCAGCTCCATCAGGGCGGGGATAGAGTTCCCGTGCGCTGCCCAGGCACCATCTTCATCATAGTGCTGTCCGGTATGCCGTTTGCACCAGCCATCCATGAGTACGTTAGCCGGGCCGGTATCATAACCATAAACCTGCGCCGGATTACCTGCTGGCAATATACTAATATTGGCGATACCCCCCAGATTTAAAATAATCCGATTAATAGTGGAATGAGCAAACAACGCCTGATGAAAGGCTGGTACCAGAGGCGCACCCTGACCACCAGCAGCCAGATCACGACGGCGAAAATCAGACACTACGGGAATACCACTGATCTCGGCAATCAGGTTAGGGTCACCAATTTGCAGGCTAAAACCCAAATGTGGGCGATGGCGAATCGTTTGACCATGACTGCCAATCGCAGAAATTTTTGATGCATCCAGACCATTATTTTTGATGAGCTGCACCACTGCTTGTCCCACCAGACGGGCATAGGCTACATCTGCCTGACCCATGCGCTCAATTTCATTATCGCCAGGTTGGCTGAGTGCCATTAATTCGTTGCGCAACTCTTCAGGGAAAGACACAGTCAGCGTGGCATGCAATGTCAATGGATCAAAAGATACCGCCACCAGATCAATACCATCCATACTGGTACCGGACATAATCCCTACATACATTGCTGTCATTTCAAAGCCTGCAATTTGCCCAAAAAAAAGTTAGTATATCGTGCAATGCCAACTTTAATTGTTTTTGAGTGACCATGACAACGTTTTTACCTGCTGAACAACAGCTTGAACTTATCGAACGCGGTACTGCTGACATTATCTCGCCTGAAGACTTACTCAAAAAACTAGAACAAAATCGTCCTTTACGTATTAAGGCAGGCTTTGATCCTACTGCGCCCGACCTGCATCTGGGTCATACCGTACTCATTAATAAACTCAAAACCTTTCAGGATCTGGGGCACGAAGTATATTTCCTGATTGGTGACTATACCGGCATGATTGGCGATCCTACTGGTAAAAGCACCACTCGTCCGCCACTAAGCCGGGAAGACGTACTGGCCAATGCCAAAACCTATCAGGAGCAGGTATTTAAAATTCTTGATCCAGCCAAAACCAAAGTTGTATTTAATAGTGAATGGTTTGGCAGCATGAGTGCCGCTGACCTGATTCGCCTGGCCAGTCAGCAAACCGTATCACGCATGATGGAACGCGACGATTTTTCCAGGCGCTTTAAAAATCAGCAACCTATTGCCATCCATGAATTTTTATATCCACTCATTCAGGGTTATGACTCGGTTGCACTAAAAGCTGATGTAGAGCTGGGTGGCACGGATCAAACCTTTAACCTGCTGATGGGGCGTACCCTGCAAGGCCGTTATGATCAGGAGGCCCAGGTGTGCATTACTGTACCTATTTTAGAGGGATTGGATGGCGTACAAAAAATGTCCAAGTCTCTGGGCAACTATATTGGAGTATTTGATAGTCCCGGCACCATTTACCAGAAAATTCTGTCCATGCCGGATAACCTGATTGAGCGTTATTTTGAATTGCTCAGCTTTAAACCCATGAGCGAAGTCAGGCAGTATCTACAGGAAATGCAGAATGGGCGTAACCCGCAGGAAATCAAGCGCATTATTGCTTTGGAGCTGGTTGAGCGTTTTCATGATAGTGACGCGGCGGCCAATGCGCATAAGAGTGCCGGTAACCGTATTATTGATGGTGAAATTCCGGAAGACATTCATGAAGTAGAGCTGTCACTGGACGGTCAGGAACAATTATTTATTACCAGTGTGTTATCGCGTGCAGGACTCACCAAAAATGCCGCACAAGCCAAAGATGCCATAGGCCGTGGTGTAGTCAAGGTAGACCAGCAGGTAGTGGATGCCGGTTTTACCCTAAAGGCGGGTGATGAAGTGATCATTCAGGCGGGCAAAAAAGCCATTGCCCGCGTAAAAGTAAGCAGTTAAAAGGCGGCGCGTGCCCTTGTAATTCAGCCAGGTGGCCCCATCTACATAAGAGCAGCGGGTCGCCTGTTATCAATTGACAACCATTTAGATAGCTTAAAAGTGCGCCCTTGTTTAATAAAACAGCGAACAAATTAAAAATTTTTATTTGTGCTTGCAAAGGGCTTAAAACCCTCTATAATGCGCACCACGGCGATATTGAGGCGAAATAAAAACTGTTAATTAACAGAAATTTAGCTAAAAATTTAGTCAAATCAACCAAAAGGCGATTCAAACGAAAGATTGAAAAACTTTAAAAGAACGGTTGACAAAGCACTAAATTAATATACAATATGCGACCTATCTTACTACTGACGAAGTAGAAGATTAATTCATTAAGAGAATAGAGAACAACTTGTGTGGATTTTTACTAATTGGGTGATGCAATAATATCATCATAATTGGTATAAATTTCTTGAAGTTTATTTGAGTAATTTGTCAGTTTTGATGAGTCAGATTTGTGTCTTAGAATAAAGGCATATTGGAATTAAACTGAAGAGTTTGATCATGGCTCAGATTGAACGCTGGCGGCAGGCTTAACACATGCAAGTCGAACGGAAGGATAAGTGCTTGCACTTTGACTTTAGTGGCGAACGGGTGAGTAATGCCTAGGAATCTGCCATATAGTGGGGGATAACCAAGCGAAAGTTTGGCTAATACCGCATACGCCCTACGGGGGAAAGGGGGGGACCGCAAGGCCTCCTGCTATATGATGAGCCTAGGTCGGATTAGCTAGTTGGTGGGGTAAAGGCCTACCAAGGCGACGATCTGTAGCGGGTCTGAGAGGATGATCCGCCACACTGGGACTGAGACACGGCCCAGACTCCTACGGGAGGCAGCAGTGGGGAATATTGGACAATGGGGGGAACCCTGATCCAGCCATGCCGCGTGTGTGAAGAAGGCCTTTTGGTTGTAAAGCACTTTAAGCGGGGAGGAGGCTCTTGGTATTAATACTACCGGAGAGTGGACGTTACCTGCAGAATAAGCACCGGCTAACTCTGTGCCAGCAGCCGCGGTAATACAGAGGGTGCGAGCGTTAATCGGAATTACTGGGCGTAAAGCGCGCGTAGGCGGTTTATTAAGTCGGATGTGAAAGCCCAGGGCTTAACCTTGGAATTGCATTCGATACTGGTAAGCTAGAGTATGGGAGAGGAAGGTAGAATTCCAGGTGTAGCGGTGAAATGCGTAGAGATCTGGAGGAATACCGATGGCGAAGGCAGCCTTCTGGCCTAATACTGACGCTGAGGTGCGAAAGCATGGGGAGCAAACAGGATTAGATACCCTGGTAGTCCATGCCGTAAACGATGTCAACTAGCCGTTGGGGGATTTGATCCTTTAGTGGCGCAGCTAACGCGATAAGTTGACCGCCTGGGGAGTACGGTCGCAAGACTAAAACTCAAATGAATTGACGGGGGCCCGCACAAGCGGTGGAGCATGTGGTTTAATTCGATGCAACGCGAAGAACCTTACCTGGTCTTGACATACAGAGAAGATCCCAGAGATGGGATTGTGCCTTCGGGAATTCTGATACAGGTGCTGCATGGCTGTCGTCAGCTCGTGTCGTGAGATGTTGGGTTAAGTCCCGCAACGAGCGCAACCCTTTTCCTTATTTGCCAGCACTTTGGGTGGGAACTCTAAGGATACTGCCAGTGACAAACTGGAGGAAGGCGGGGACGACGTCAAGTCATCATGGCCCTTACGACCAGGGCTACACACGTGCTACAATGGTCGGTACAAAGGGTTGCTAGCCTGCGAAGGTATGCCAATCTCAAAAAGCCGATCGTAGTCCGGATTGGAGTCTGCAACTCGACTCCATGAAGTCGGAATCGCTAGTAATCGCAGATCAGAATGCTGCGGTGAATACGTTCCCGGGCCTTGTACACACCGCCCGTCACACCATGGGAGTCTGTTGCACCAGAAGTAGGTAGTCTAACCTTAGGGGGGACGCTTACCACGGTGTGGCCGATGACTGGGGTGAAGTCGTAACAAGGTAGCCGTAGGGGAACCTGCGGCTGGATCACCTCCTTAACGATAATCACCGGTTGGTAAGAATCCACAACAAGTTGTTCTCTATATGAGTAAGGTAAGCACTACGTTGGGCTTGTAGCTCAGTTGGTTAGAGCACACGCTTGATAAGCGTGGGGTCACAAGTTCAAGTCTTGTCAGGCCCACCAAATCGCATAATGCGAAGTGGACAGTAGGGCAGCAGCGACAAGGGGTCTTAGCTTAGTTGGTAGAGCGCCTGCTTTGCACGCAGGAGGTCAGGAGTTCGACTCTCCTAGACTCCACCACACGAAGCACTGCTTCGTGGTTGATAGAGCAAATCCTTAAAACAGTGTTTTAAGTTTGCCTGAGAATTTGACCTTGCGACATATATGTCTCATATGCTGCGCGTAGGCTTGCATGGAAAGAATGGTTGAGTTTTTAAAGAAAGAATTTCCCAGAAATTAATAAATGGATAGTTTATTAATTTCTGCGAAAGCGGAACAAATAATCACTGATTGACGAGATCGTGATTGATTCATTAACAGCAAGGTAAAATTGAGTCTGAAATAAATTGTTCACTCAGTTAGATTGCTAGCTGGTTAATTCATTCTTCATGGATGGGTTGGCTAGATAGAATTTAACTTGAGAACTAGCAAACTGAATCAAGCGTTCTTGGTATTAAGGTAGACGCTATACGACGTTTTAGGGTTGTATAGTCAAGTAACTAAGTGCACATGGTGGATGCCTTGGCAGTCAGAGGCGATGAAAGACGTGAGAGCCTGCGAAAAGCGTCGGGGAGGCGGCAACTATCCTATGATCCGGCGATGTCTGAATGGGGCAACCCACCTACCGTAAGGTAGGTATTGCATACTGAATACATAGGTATGCAAGGCGAACGAGGGGAAGTGAAACATCTCAGTACCCTTAGGAAAAGAAATCAATTGAGATTCCCGTAGTAGCGGCGAGCGAACTGGGAGTAGCCCATTTAAGTCTATGGTGTTCTATAAGAATGGAATGGAAAGTCCAGCCGTAGTAGGTGATAGCCCTGTATTTTAAAGGGCACCATAGATGAATCGAGTAGGGCGGGACACGTGATATCCTGTCTGAACATGGGGGGACCATCCTCCAAGGCTAAATACTCCTGACTGACCGATAGTGAACCAGTACCGTGAGGGAAAGGCGAAAAGAACCCCTGTGAGGGGAGTGAAATAGATCCTGAAACCGTGTGCATACAAGCAGTGGGAGCGGACATGTTCCGTGACTGCGTACCTTTTGTATAATGGGTCAGCGACTTATATTCTGTAGCGAGGTTAACCGTCTAGGGGAGCCGTAGGGAAACCGAGTCTGAATAGGGCGTATAGTTGCAGGGTATAGACCCGAAACCAGGCGATCTATCCATGAGCAGGTTGAAGGTGCCGTAACAGGCACTGGAGGACCGAACCCACCGTCGTTGAAAAGCCGGGGGATGACTTGTGGATAGGGGTGAAAGGCTAATCAAGCCTGGTGATAGCTGGTTCTCCCCGAAAGCTATTTAGGTAGCGCCTCGGACGAATACCATTAGGGGTAGAGCACTGTTTCGGCTAGGGGGTCATCCCGACTTACCAAACCGATGCAAACTCCGAATACTAATGAGTACTATCCGGGAGACAGACGGTGGGTGCTAACGTCCATCGTCAAGAGGAAAACAATCCAGACCGCCAGCTAAGGCCCCAAAATCATAGTTAAGTGGGAAACGATGTGGGAAGGCATAGACAGCTAGGAGGTTGGCTTAGAAGCAGCCACCCTTTAAAGAAAGCGTAATAGCTCACTAGTCGAGTCGGCCTGCGCGGAAGATGTAACGGGGCTAAAACTATGTGCCGAAGCTGCGGATGCACACTTGTTGTGCGTGGTAGGGGAGCGTTGTGTAAGTCTGTGAAGGTGAGTTGAGAAGCTTGCTGGAGATATCACAAGTGCGAATGCTGACGTGAGTAACGATAAAGGGAGTGAAAAACTCCCTCGCCGAAAGACCAAGGGTTCCAGTCCAACGTTAATCGGGGCTGGGTGAGTCGGCTCCTAAGGTGAGGCAGAAATGCGTAATCGATGGGAAATTGGTTAATATTCCAATACTTCTGTGCAATGCGATGAGGGGACGGAGAAGGTTAAGTCAGCCTGGCGATGGTTGTCCAGGTGAAAGGTGGTAGGCATGCATCCTAGGCAAATCCGGGGTGCTCTATGCTGAGAGCCGATAGCAAGCTGTACTTGTACAGTGAAGTGGCTGATACCATGCTTCCAGGAAAAGCCTCTAAGCTTCAGTTGCACAGGAACCGTACCCGAAACCGACACAGGTGGTCAGGTCGAGTAGACCAAGGCGCTTGAGAGAACTCTGCTGAAGGAACTAGGCAAAATAGTACCGTAACTTCGGGAGAAGGTACGCTGCTGATGGTGATGGGATTTACTCCTTGAGCTGTTGGCAGCCTCAGTAACCAGGCCGCTGCAACTGTTTATTAAAAACATAGCACTCTGCAAACACGAAAGTGGACGTATAGGGTGTGATGCCTGCCCGGTGCTGGAAGGTTAATTGATGGGGTTAGCGTAAGCGAAGCTCTTGATCGAAGCCCCAGTAAACGGCGGCCGTAACTATAACGGTCCTAAGGTAGCGAAATTCCTTGTCGGGTAAGTTCCGACCTGCACGAATGGCATAATGATGGCGGCGCTGTCTCCAGCAGAGACTCAGTGAAATCGAAATCGCGGTGAAGATGCCGTGTACCCGTGGCTAGACGGAAAGACCCCGTGAACCTTTACTGCAGCTTGACACTGAACTTTGACCTTACTTGTGTAGGATAGGTGGGAGGCTATGAAGATGGGACGCCAGTTCCATTGGAGCCATCCTTGAAATACCACCCTGGTAATGTTGAGGTTCTAACTCTGTCCCGTGATCCGGGACGAGGACCGTGTCTGGTGGGTAGTTTGACTGGGGCGGTCTCCTCCTAAAGAGTAACGGAGGAGTACGAAGGTGCGCTCAGGCTGGTCGGAAATCAGTCGTAGAGTATAAAGGCAAAAGCGCGCTTAACTGCGAGACCCACAAGTCGAGCAGGTACGAAAGTAGGTCTTAGTGATCCGGTGGTTCTGTATGGAAGGGCCATCGCTCAACGGATAAAAGGTACTCTGGGGATAACAGGCTGATACCGCCCAAGAGTTCATATCGACGGCGGTGTTTGGCACCTCGATGTCGGCTCATCTCATCCTGGGGCTGAAGCAGGTCCCAAGGGTATGGCTGTTCGCCATTTAAAGAGGTACGCGAGCTGGGTTTAGAACGTCGTGAGACAGTTCGGTCCCTATCTACCATGGGCGCTGGAAATTTGAGAGGATCTGCTCCTAGTACGAGAGGACCAGAGTGGACGAACCTCTGGTGTACCGGTTGTCACGCCAGTGGCACCGCCGGGTAGCTATGTTCGGAAGGGATAAGTGCTGAAAGCATCTAAGTACGAAGCCCACCTCAAGATAAGATTTCCCTTTGGGTTTATCCCAACTAAAGAGCCGTTCAAGACCAGGACGTTGATAGGCTGGGTGTGGACATGTAGTGATACATGAAGCTAACCAGTACTAATTGCTCGTGAGGCTTGACTATACAACACCTAAAGCGTTGTAGACCTTAAACAAGCATACTGTTGCTGCCAGATCAGTAACTGCTTGATTCAGACATTGCATCGACAGACTCAACCACCTTTGCTGTAATATTGCTTAGCCTGATGGATCATATCCATCAGCTGCAACCGGACAGGATGAGATGTGGCACCAAAGACCACCAATCATCGACCAGTTGTGCTGGCGACCATAGCACGTGTGAACCACCTGATCCCTTCCCGAACTCAGAAGTGAAACCACGTTGCGCCAATGGTAGTGTGGCATTCGCCATGTGAGAGTAGGGCATCGCCAGCTCATTATTCAATAAGGAGAGTAACCAATGGTTGCTCTCCTTTTCTTTTTAAGGGTCGTGCCTTGAGCTTACTTTAAAGCACTGCTTTAAAGTAAGTGCAAGACAAGCAAAACGCGTCGTTCGGCCTTGCGACTGGGCAAAGCCTCAAAGCGACACTTTAAGTTTGCTAGTCCAGTCTCAGCGCATCGCCAGCTCATTATTCCTAAGGGAACCAGTTCAATACTGGTCCCCTCCTCTTTATTCCTATTCTATCGTTGCCTTTGTTGGTTAATTTGTAATCCCCTATTGATTGTTTTCTATACAGTGAAGTATATGTTTAATAAATCGTCTTCTTGCGGGATGCGAAAACGTAGGCTATATCAATGAGACATTTAGGAACATGCCGGGAGCTAAGATAATGAACTGGTATTTAAAAGTAATCCGTGATAATTATGCCAATTTTGTTGGTCGCGCTCGCCGACAGGAATACTGGATGTTTGCCTTCATTAATTTGATTATTGCTCTTATTTTGAGTATGCTGGATACAGTATTATTTAGAGGTGATACGCCTATATTAAGCGGCATTTACGGTCTGGCAATTCTTATTCCGGGCATTGCGGTTGCAGTCCGCCGTTTACATGACACTGATCGTACAGGTTGGTGGTTACTACTGGCTCTTATTCCTGTGGTTGGAACCATCATTTTAATTATCATGATGTGTATTGATAGTACTCCGGGGCCAAATCGTTATGGTGCAAACCCCAAACATATAGGTAATACTACGCCAACCTTACCGACTTAAAACATTTACCAGCGAAAGAAAAAGCCCTTAAATATTAAGGGCTTTTTTGCTTTTAACACATTTTTAGCGCTTTGCCTGCTGATATAGTGGAGTTACCTTAGGAATGAGGCTCTGTAAGTGCTGAATACGGTTTTGTGCGCCTGGGTGAGTACTCAAAAACTGTGGCGGCTCACCTTGACTGGCAGCCGACATTTTATTCCACAAGCTAATAGCAGCTTGCGGGTTGTAGCCTGCGCGTGCCATCAGTTCAAGGCCGAGGGAGTCTGCCTCACTTTCCTGGCTACGGCTAAAAGGCAAGTCAAGACCCAGCTGCGTGGCAATTCCGGCAATTTGCGTCTGGCCCTCAGTTAAGCCTACCGCAGAGGCCAGTACACTTAGACCCAGCTGGGTAGCGCTACCGCGTGATACGCGCTCACGCCCATGTTCGCGCAGGGCATGTGCCATCTCATGACCCATGATCGCAGCGATTTCATCATCCGTTAAATTGAGGCGATCAATAATCCCGGTGTAAAACATGATTTTGCCACCTGGTGCACAATAGGCATTGAGTTCGTTGCTTTTAATCATGTTGACCTGCCAATTCCAGTTGCGCGCATCTGGACGGTACACGTTAACCTGGGGAATCAAGCGGTTGGCGATTCGCTGCAAGCGCTGTAGCTGGGCAGCATTGGGATTAAGTATGCCTTTTTGTCGTGCTTCGGTCAGTGTCTGTTGATAGCTCTGGGCAGCCATCTGGTTCACTTCGTCGCTGGAAACCAGTAGGAGCTGCTTGCGATCGACACCAGTTGCACTATTCATGGTGGAGCTGGCACAGCCTGTTAATGCCAGTACCGTACATAAGCTTATTGTGGTTAGACTGCGCACTTGAATGTCCTCATACAATTTCATTTGTTTATTTAATCAGAAACTTAAACATTTTTACTTCAGCAAAGTTAAGCTGATTTGTAGTGAAGGTTCTATATATTTTTTGTAGAGGATTACAGCTGCTTTAAATTTTTTAGTGAATTAAAGGAAGAAGAAAATGGATTGCTTATAAAAAAAGCACTTATTCAAAATTTGTTTTAAAAAGCTTGACTGGCAGCCATTAAAGGTTAAGATAACGGCCTACGCGGGAATAGCTCAGTTGGTAGAGCACAACCTTGCCAAGGTTGGGGTCGCGAGTTCGAGTCTCGTTTCCCGCTCCAGTTTTAGTGCAGTTGCCTTAAGGCCTGCATCAAGAAGGCCAGACAATGTTCTGGCTTTTTTGTATTTATAGTGCGTGTCATTCAGGCAGGCAAATGCAGCGAATTGGATAAATTCGGTGAATTGTGCTTGTTTTTCAAGCGCGGGTTTTTTACCATTCTTTTGTTTTCCCATATCGTGTTCATCCACCCTATCCATCCGCTATTTTTTATTGTGTATAGTGCTTGATGGCAGTACAAGGTACATCAAAAATGACGCAACAGGCAACCTCCATTCATGGTTCAATTGTCGCACTGGTTACTCCGATGCTGGATGACGGTGCTGTGGACTGGGACGGGTTGAAACAGCTGGTCAACTGGCATGTGGCGCAGGGAACCCACGGGCTGGTCGCTGTAGGCACTACTGGTGAATCAGCAACCCTGGATATGGATGAGCACGCAAAGGTGATTGAGGCGGTTGTCAGGGCTTCTAACGGGCGCATTCCCGTCATTGCCGGGACGGGCGCCAACTCTACCAAAGAGGCCATTGAGTTAACCCGAACAGCAAAAAACCTGGGCGCAGATGCTGCCTTGCTGGTGACCCCTTATTATAACAAGCCTACTCAGGAAGGTTTATATCAGCATTATAAAGCGGTTGCGGAGGCGGTTGATTTGCCGCAGATTTTGTACAATGTGCCTGGCCGCACTGGCGTAGATATGAACAACGATACGGTGGTTCGTCTGGCAGATGTGGATGGTATTATTGGAATTAAAGATGCTACTGGGGATTTAAACCGTGGCAATGAGTTGATTCAACGCCTAAACAAAAAAATAGCTGTGTTCTCCGGGGATGATGCCACGGCTTATCGTTTAATTTTACTGGGTGCGCAAGGTAATATTTCGGTGACTGCCAATGTAGCGCCAAAAGTGATGAGCCAGTTATGTATGGCTGCATTGGCAGGTGATCGGGATAGCGCTGAACAACTTAACAACAGCGTTGCGTTATTGCATCAAATATTATTCTGCGAATCGAATCCAATTCCAGTAAAATGGGCTCTTTATGAGATGGGCATGATTGGAACGGGTATTCGTCTGCCATTAACTGTTTTAGCCGAGTCCTACCAGCCACAGGTTCGTCAGGCTTTGCTGGATACAGGTATTCTAACGCGTTAAAACCCCTGATTTGAGGATTAACCATGCTGTATCGCGCCGGGCTTGTATTGAGCTTATCCATATTTGCATTGACAGGTTGTAGCCGCCTGAGCATTAGCAATAATTCGCTGGATTATAAAGAGACTCGCGTATTGCCGCCGTTACAGTTGCCTGCAAGTGCCACGCGGCCTATGACTTCTATTTATCCGGCACCGGCAATTGATCCTGCTGCACTGGACGCTGCGCCAAATTTTAGCAACAAAAAAGGTAATCGTTTTGAGATGCCTGCCCCACAAGGCTTGCTTGCTAACGCTGAACAAGTACAGACGGTTGGTGTTGGTGCGCCATCACGCCCGGTGTTGGTGACTGATGGTAATGGTTTTCCATTACTGCGTATTGAGGGTGATCCAGCGCAGGTGTGGGATTTACTTCTGGCTAGCTTAAGTGTATCCAACATTGCCGTAGAGAAGCGTAATCAGGCGGCTGGCTGGGTCGCTATGCGCTTTGATCAGCAAATGGTTTACTTGCGTCTGACGCATGCTGGTAGCCTGACTACTATCACGGTTCAGGATGAAAAAAATCTGCTGGTCGATAAGAACCGTGCCACTGATGTGTTAACTCAAGTACACCAGAATTGGCCAGCTTAAGCATTCATTTAAGCGGTCGTTTATTTAAAAAGGTCCTGTAATGGAAAAACAATCCTTACTATATACCGGCAAAGCCAAATCGGTATATGAAACTCAAGATGCTGATCATTTGGTGCTGGTATTTCGCGATGATACTTCTGCCTTTGATGGTAAAAAAGTGGAGCAACTGGCGCGTAAAGGTAAGGTAAATAACCGGTTTAATGCCTTTATTATGCAGAAATTGCAGGAAGCTGGTGTAGAAACACATTTTGAAAAATTGCTGTCCAGCAATGAAGTGCTGGTTAAGCGCCTGGAGATGATCCCGGTAGAGTGCGTGATCCGCAATTATGCCGCAGGTAGCCTGTGCCGCCGTTTAGGGGTGGAAGAAGGTATCGCTTTAACGCCGCCGACCTTTGAGCTGTTTTACAAGGATGATGCGCTGGGTGATCCAATGGTCAATGAATCACTGGCAATCACGCTGGGCTGGGCCACCGAAGCCCAACTTCAACAAATGAAAGCGCTTACTTATCAGGTTAATGAAGTGCTCACCAAGCTGTTTGATGCCGGTAATATGTTGCTGGTAGATTTTAAGCTGGAATTTGGTGTGTTCCATGACCGGATTGTGCTGGGTGATGAATTTTCACCGGATGGCTGTCGTTTGTGGGATAAAGATACCCGTAAGAAACTGGATAAAGACCGCTTCCGTCAAGGTTTGGGTGGTGTGGTGGAAGCGTATGAAGAAGTGGCTTTGCGTCTGGGTGTGGATTTAAGCGCTATTTAAACATGTAAGCTATTATTAAAAGCCATCAATGATTTTTTATTGGTGGCTTTTTTATGGCAAGAATTGACAATAATTATTGTCTATTACTTGTCAAAAATAGGTGGACACGCCAATATAACCGTTATTCCAATTTTTTAAGGAAAGTTCTGTGTCTTCGTTAAAAGATTTGCGCCAGCGTGTGGCAAAAGCCCGTGGTAACGCGGCGCGTCTGACGGCTTATTTACCGGCATCTGTTCAGTTGCGTCTGGCTCAGCTTATAGGTTATCGTCATGATTACCAGGGCCTAGATCCTCATGTACGCTTATTGCTGGCTGTGCGTCAACTGGAAAGTGATACCAGTTTGATTGGTAAGGATGCGGTGCGTAGCCGTAAGCATTTTCGTAATGAAATGGCTTCGATTGTAGGTAAGCCCACAGCAGTTGCCGGAGTTAGGGATTTTAGTATTGAAGGGCCAGCCAGTCTTTTACCGGTTCGGCACTATCAGCCAGAGCAGGGTCAGGGCGCCCCGTTATTGGTGTTTTACCATGGCGGTGGTTTTGTGGTTGGTGATCTGGATACCCATGATGAAGCCTGCCGGTTGTTGTGTAAGCATGGCAAGATGCATGTGCTGAGTGTGGATTACCGTCTGGCACCTGAGCATCCAGCACCTGCTGCGGTAGAGGATTGTATTGCGGCTTTAAAATGGGCCAAAGCCAATGCGGCATCTCTGGGTGCTGATCCAGCAAAAGTTGCGGTAGCGGGAGATAGCGCGGGCGGTAATCTGGCTGCGGTAGTGAGTCAGCAAACCAAGGATTCTGCGGATGCACCTGCTGCCCAGCTACTGATCTATCCGGTAGTAGATCTGATTAATGAGTACGAATCGCGCCAGCTTTATACGCAGGGCCTGTTTTTAAGTGATCTGGATATTGAGGCTGCTAACGCCGCTTATGTGGGCTTGAGTGAGCTGACACTGGAGAGTCCACTGGTAACGCCGTTACTGGGCGATTTGAATAACTTGCCGCCAGCACTGGTGGTGACCGCTGCTTTTGATGTGTTGCGTGATGAAGGCGAAGCCTACGCCAAGCAGATGCAGGCAGTAGGTGGCCAGGTCATCCTGGAGCGGATAGAGGGACAGGGGCATGGGTTTATTAATATTACCCCGATTAATCAGGCGGCCAAAAAGGCTACCATTAAAATGGCTAGGGATTTAAAAGCCCTGCTGGAAATACTCTAAAAAAATTGTAATTTTACGACCAAAGTCTAATGAGACAGCTTAGCTGTCCATTTAGGGTTTAGGTATGATAGCGCCCTTCTTAAAAAGGCTTAGAGACAACATTCTAGGCCTTTTTTTTGCCATTTTTTCCAGACCGGGTGGGGCAAAAGCTACCCGGCTGCTAACGGTTTTAGGTGCCTATCGTGAAATTAAAGCAATGGCTGATGCAGCTGATGGTATGTGTGCTAGTGGTACTGACCAGTCAGCAGGGACAAGCAATTGAAATTGCAACTGAAGGATCAGGCAAGCTGGATATAGGTGGGGCAGTCCGTGCCAAATACCAGTACAGGGAGTTTGCACAGGCTGACAAGAGCAAGCTGGAGTTTGCAGACAGTAAGCTGGTAATTAGCTATAGCTCGCCTACATGGCTGGCTTACGCCGATTATCGCTGCTACCGCATGGAGGAGCTATGTGACCTGAGCATGCTGGTGGATGCATGGATGGGCTACCAGTTTAATCCGCAGCAGCAATTAAGCATTGGCATGATGCCAGTTCCTTTTGGGCCGGGTCAGTACTGGGGTAGCACCTATTACGAAGGTACAGCTTATAATCTGGGACTGGAAGACACGCATAATCCGGGTATCAAGTATCAGTACAAGACAGCTGATAACGAGTTGTCACTGGGCTTTTATCCGCGGGATGGCAGAAATTATATAGGTCAAAGCAATGCTGCTAGCCGCTTTAGCGCCAATCTGGTACAGGCCGATGATCTTGATAATGGTACTGCTATTGAAGAAAGAAACATGCTGATTGGCCGGATCAGCCATCATTTTGAGCAAAGTGATGAGCTAGATCACACGCTAGGTGCATCGTATTGGCATTCAAGCCTCGACAATAAGCAAAATGGTCAGTCGGGTCAGCGTGATGCCTGGAATGTGTTTGGCAGCAGTAACTGGAAACAGTGGAATACAACCTTGGTGGCCGGGCAGCATCGTCTAGACAACAAAGATCTGCAAATGCCAGATAGCAGTACTTTTGGTGCTTTTGATTATGCGTACAATATTGCCAATGACTATAATTTTTATAGTGCTGAGCTGTCGTATCGTGTTGCTGAACCTTATGGCAAATTGAGTAACATCAAGCCTTATTTAAACTATAGTGTGATGGATAAAAAGCCCCGGGGATTTGCGACCTCCCAGCGGCTGATTTCCGGGGTGGGTTTTAACTATGGCCCCATGGGTATTTTTGCGGAGTATATGATTGGCAAAAATGATGCCATGGTCGGTGGTGATGCCAGCAGCTATGCGCAAGGCAGTGATGACGTCAAATGGAAAAAGCTATTATATATTTCTATTGGCTATTATTTTTAGGCCAGCTTAAAGCCGGCCATTGGTATTAAGCAATAAAGCACCATCATCAGTAGAGAAAGACGGTGCTTTATTATGGGCTTTAAAATAATAACCGGTGATTAAATCTAGCTTAGCTGGGCTTGTCAGCATTGCTCCCTAAAATGGACAGACCTGTTTGGCCGGCAGGGGTAACTCGTACAATTTCCACTTCAAACACCACATTACGGCCAGCCAGTGGATGGTTAAAGTCAATTTCAGTGATGTCATCATTGACTGATTTGACCACGCCAGGCAGGGTGGATTTGCTTTTGTCTTCAAATTCAATCATTTGATCAACTTCCGGGCGTTCGGTAAACTTGACAGTATCAAAACTTTGTACGTTTTCCGGGTTCCAGGGGCCAAAAGCATCTTCAGGGGGTAAATGCACAGTGCGGCGATCACCTGCCCGCAGGCCTAGCAAAGCATTTTCAAAACCGGGCAGCAGGTTGCCATCACCCATGGTCAGGCTCACGGGTTCAGGCCGTGTCCGGGTGTTATCTAGCTCAATGCCATTTTCCAGTGCCACCGAAAAATGCAGTTCAACCCTGCTGCCTGCGCCAATGCGAGTATCTTCGTTGGGATTGACAAACTGTGCAGTATGGGAGGATTGGTTAGAGTTTGCCATGGATTATTCCTCGTGCTTGGGTGCCATTTGAGCTGCTGCTTTTTGAATCCGGTATTTTTCCAGAAAAAATGTATCAATAATCAATAAAATTGTCCCCAGCGTAATGGAGCTGTCAGCAATATTAAAGGCAGGAAAGTGATAGTTTTGATAATACACGTGAATAAAGTCCACCACATAACCTAGACTCACCCGGTCTATCAGGTTGCCCAGCGCACCACCCAGAATGAGAGCAATAGCCAGTGGTAGTATCTTGAGCCTGCGTGGCATACGCATTAACCATACGATAAAGGCAACCGATACCACGGCGGCCAATATAGTAAAAAAGTAGCGTTGCCAGCCGCCAGCATCCGATAAAAAGCTAAAGGCAGCGCCATAGTTATGCAGCAAGGTCCAGTTTAAAAAGGGCAGTACCGGAACGGGCTCGGCAAATATCAAATGTGTGCTGGCCACATGCTTGGTGTATTGATCCAGTACAATGGAAACAATAGCCAGTAGCAGCCACCACAGGTTATGCAGGCTAAATTGTCCATGACCATTTAATGAATTAGGCATATTGGCGCTCCTCGCCTTCACCTGTTACATTGATAATGCAGCGGCTACAAATGGTAGCATGCTCAGTATGACTGCCAACGTCGGGCAATACATGCCAGCAGCGTGCACATTTAGTTCCTTGCGCAGGTGAGATTCTTACGCGCAAGCCATCAATATCTGTGCTTTCACCCTGGCTTGCTTCAAATGGATGCAGATTAACCTGACTGGTAATAAGTACAAAGCGGAGTTCATTACCCAGTTGATCAAGCACCGGATACAATGTGTCATCCGCCCATAAATCCACTTGGGCTGACAAGTTACTGCCCACCAGCTTGGCATTACGCGCGGCTTCAATTTGTTTATTGACCGCTGCTTTGACATGAAGCAAAACCTGCCAGTGCTCAGCGCTCACCAGATTAACGCCTGTGGCCTGTGGCAGTGCATACCATTCAGCCGTAAATACGTATTTCTCACTTTGCTCTGGAATCAGTGGCCAGGCTTCCTGTGCCGTAAAGCTCAGGATTGGACTCATCCAGCGCACAAAGGCCTGTACCAGATGATACAGCGCAGTTTGAGCCGAACGACGGGCATGCGAATCGGCCTTGGTGGTGTATTGGCGATCCTTAATGATATCCAGATAAAAACCACCCAGATCATTAATACAGAATCCAGTCAACTGGCTACATACCGCATGAAAATTCATGTCGTCATAGGCAGCAACAATAGTCTGTTGTACATCACTGGCACGCTGGATAATGTACTGATCCAGCGCAATCAATTGATCAACCGGAACCAGATCGGTGCTGGGTTTAAAGCCGTTCAGGTTCGCCAGCAGGAAACGCAGGGTATTGCGGATACGGCGATAGCTGTCGCTGACCCGGTTAAACACCTCTTTACTGGCTGCAATTTCATAACGGTAATCACTGGACGCCACGTACAGGCGCAGGCCATCGGCACCCAGTTGCTTGATGATGTCATCCAGCGGAATGTAGTTGCCTAGCGATTTGGACAGCTTGCGGCCATTTTCATCCACGGTAAAACCATGCGTGAGCACATTTTTAAATGGTGCGCGCTGGTTAATGGCAATTGAAGTGAGCAGGGAAGATTGAAACCAGCCGCGATGCTGGTCAGAGCCTTCCAGATAAAGGTCAGCAGGGGCGCATAGATCAGGACGTTGCTCCAGTACCGCATAATGGGTGGTGCCAGAATCAAACCAGACATCCAGTGTGTCTTTAATGGCGTTGTACTGCTCAGCATCCGCACCCAGCAGGTCAGCTTTGTCCAACTCAAACCAGGCTTCAACACCGTCTTGTTCAATCAGTTTGGCGACCTGTTCAATCAGCTCAACGGTGCGCGGATGCAGCTCGTTGCTGTCTTTATGCACAAAAAATGGAATCGGCACGCCCCAGGTACGCTGACGGGAAATACACCAGTCCGGGCGACCATCCACCATGGCTTCAATGCGGTTTTTGCCCCAGTCGGGAATCCATTGTACATCCTGAACAGCCGCCATAGCTTGTTCACGCAAGCCGCCTTGCTCCATGCTAATAAACCATTGCGGCGTGGCACGGAAAATAATCGGGGTCTTATGGCGCCAGCAATGCGGGTAACTGTGCTGGATTGGCTGGTGCGCCATCAGTTTGCCGATGGTTTTCAGGTTATCAATGATTTGTGGATTGGCTTTATAAATATGCTGGCCGGCAAAAATGGGGGCAGTGGGCAGATACACGCCGTTGCTGCCAACCGGATTGTCCACCACCAGATTGTATTGCAGGCCGACCTTGTAGTCGTCCACGCCATGTCCTGGCGCAGTATGCACCGCACCAGTACCACTGGCTGCCGTCACGTGTTCACCTAAAATGACAGGCACCTGACGTTCGGCAATTAAGGGGTGTTGTAGCTTTAAGTGTTCGAGTGCAGTGCCTTTAAAGTCGGCCAGCACTTGCGGGTTGTCCAGCTGGTAACGCTCACACGCAGAGGCCACCAGTTCTTTGGCTAAAATCAGGGCTTGTGCACCGCTATCATTACTGACTTTGACCAGTTGATAGTCGATCTCGGGGTGCAGCGCTACCGCTTGATTGGCAGGCAGCGTCCACGGCGTGGTTGTCCAGATGACAATATCGGTGGGTACATCTACCGTGATACCTAGACGTTGGTTTAAGTTGGCAAGGTCAACCACGCCAAAACCCACATCAATGGCGTCGGATTTTTTGTCTTCGTATTCTACTTCGGCTTCGGCCAGTGCTGAGCCACAGTCCAGACACCAGTTCACTGGTTTTAAGCCTGCCTGCACATGGCCGGCTTCGACAATCTTGCCCAGTGCGCGAACAATATCGGCTTCCTGCTTAAAATTCATAGTCAGGTAGGGGTTATCCCAGTCACCCAGTACGCCCAGGCGTTCAAAGTCTTTGCGCTGGAGCTGAACCTGACTGGCCGCATAATCACGGCACAGTTTACGAAAAGTTTTGGCATCCACTTTATCACCGACCTTGCCCACTTTTTCTTCTACTTTCAGTTCAATGGGCAAGCCGTGGCAGTCCCAGCCAGGAACATACGGTGCATCAAAACCAGACAGGGTACGGCTTTTAATAATAATGTCTTTAAGTACCTTGTTTACCGCATGACCCAAATGAATGGAACCATTGGCGTAAGGAGGGCCATCATGCAGGATATATTTGGTTTGACCGGCGCGGGCGGCACGAATTTGCTGATACAGGCCATCAGCCTGCCATCCACCTAGCCACTGGGCTTCACGGGTAGCCAGATTGGCTTTCATGGCAAAGGCGGTATCGGGCAGGTTCAGGGTGCTTTTATAATCCATCCCGGCCGGTGTTTTGCCATCTTGTACAACATCGTTTTTAGGCTTTTCGCTCATTCACTACATCATCCAGTTGGGCCAGTAGCAGACTACTGGCGTCACAAAAACGTTAAATCTCAAGAAAATTTAAATCGGAAGCAGCCGTGTTTTGCCGGAATGCCCGAATTTGCTGTACATCATCCAGAATGCCCAGTTTTAAGGCGTCCAGTGATGGATAGTTTTTTTCGCCATGCACATAATGCAGGAAGGTGACTTTTACCAGCAGGCCATACAGGTTGGCGCTTGCTTCAGGAAAATGCACTTCCAGCCGCCATTCCGGTTTTGCCTGTGCAATGGCAGGCCGTGTTCCAACATGGGCGGCACCCAGTAAGCTACCCGGCAGGTAACCGGCAATACCAGTCTGGGTCGATTGCCGACGTACGTGCCCCACCAGAGATGGCGCACAGCGAGTTTGCACATCTACCGCATAAATGCCATGCAGGCAGGGTGTTAATCGGCTTAGTCGCACATTGATGGTCGGAAAATCAATGGTTCGGCCAATCTGGTCACCATATTGTACCCGACCGGTAATGCTGTATGGGCGGCCCAGCAGGCGGGCTGCGGCGGCAAAATCTCCCTGCATCAGGCAGTTGCGAATACGGGTTGAGCTAGCTCGCTCTCCATCTACCAGCACAGTTTCCAGATTATCAATCGGAAACCCATAATTGCGTAAAAACTGACTATCACCAGCACGGTCGCAGCCAAAGCGAAAATCATCACCCAGCACCAGCGCCTTGCCATTGAGCTGTAATTTCAGCAAGTCAGCAAATTGCCGGGCGTTTAATGAGCGCAGCCCATGATCAAAAGGGGCAATGAGCACATAATCAATGCTTTGTGCTTTAAGTAGCTCAATTTTTTCCCGCAAGGAAGTAATGCGCGGCGGTGCCTCGCTGCCTTTGAAAAATTCCAGTGGTTGTGGTTCAAACAGCATGACCAGCGTTTTTAGGCCATCCTGACTGGCACGCTGTTTTAGCGTGTGCAGCATCGCCTGATGTCCAAGATGGACACCATCAAAATTGCCAATTGTAATTGCCGTGGGTGGCAACTGCATATCGGCAGGCAGGGCATGCAAATGAAGCAACTTCATATCACAAATAAGCAGTCACAATAAAGTCGCCTAGTTTGCCAGAAAATGCGCTATTCGTCCTGCTTTGTAGAAATTTTCAGCTTAAACGATCAGGATTTTTTGCTTAAAACAGCATTTGTATATTCCATCAATGGGGAGACGGGTTGTTAAATCAAGCGCTGAATGGCTTTTTTCTTCCAGACAAACTGGTAGAAGGCCGCCTGAATAATGCACATCATGGTAAAGGCCAGCGCATAGGCAAACCAGATACCTTTTAACCCGTACCAGTGGCTAAATAGCACTGCGCAGGGCAGCTCTATCAGCACAATACAGCCCACGTTGATGAGCATCGGGATTAGCACCGTGCCGCTGGCCCGCATAATACCAGCAAAAATTGAACCGGCACCAAACAGCAAAATACTCCATAGCACGATATGCAGCAGTTGCTGCCCCAGCTCAATCACCGCAGGATCAGTGATAAATAAAGCCATGAGATAGCGTGAAAACACATAGGCCAGAGTAATCAGCACGCCAGTAAATACCAGATTCATGATTAGTGCAGTGCGGGTCACACAATTTAGGGCATCGTCCTTGCCAGCCCCAATGGCTTGAGCCGCAAAAATAGAACCGGCAATGGCAATCGACATGGCCGGAAACTGCACATAGCTGAGCACCTGATTAATTGCCCCATAGGCTGCGGTGGCCTGTGCGCCATAATGGTTGACCAAACCAATAATCACTATGCCGGAAATGGAGCTGGTCACCATTTGCAGGGCAGTGGGCAAGCCTAAGCGTAAAATCAGCTTGCTTACCTGCCAGTCCAGCCGAAGATGCCGGATTAGCACTGCATCCGGTGCCAATGCATGCTGTTTGTGGCGCATATAAAAAAACAGGTAAGTCAGCACGACCATAAAGCCAATAATGGTAGCAATGGCAGGTGCCAAAATCCCCAGTTGTGGTAGGCCAAACCAGCCTTTAATGAATGCAGGGGTGACAATTAACCCTACGCCAATGGACAAAATCATGGCGGTCATGGGCGTAAACGAGTCGCCCACGCCACGCATGAGTGAGGTAAACACAATAAAAATAAACAGCAGGGGACTGCCCAGTAGCATCAGGCGTGAATAACTGGCTGCCAATGGCATAATTTCTGGTGGCACGCCTAAAAGGCCTAAAGCTGGCTGGGTAAAACTGGCGCCTATCAATGCAATCACTAGCCCCAGGGCAATGACCATGGCCAGCGTGTTGCCAGTAATCTGCTTGACCTTTTCAAACTCCCGCGCACCCCAGGCTTGTCCAATCAGTACGCTGGCACCGGCTGCCAGTCCAATGACAAACGACAGTAAGAAAAACAGAATGGGGAAAAACACTGCCACGGCAGCGACTGCCTGCACTCCCAGCATTTGCCCAACAAAAATAGTATTAATGGTGCCGGACAATGATTGCAGGATATTGGTAATGAGCAGTGGTACCAGAAATAACAAAAATGGTTTCCACAGGCTTGTAACCGAAGAAAAATGCAATAGATTGGGACTGGTTCTGGGCACGAAATAAAAGCCTGCGCTGATGTTATTAAATGATGGGTTAATCACCCCATATATAACAGGCCTTATTGTTTTAAGTCCATTGCAGCCTGCTGATATATCACGTTTTTAAAACAAACAGGTATTAAGTAGCAACAATGAATACTAGGGCGTGTCCCTAATTTCACCACGACCTAGCTTGATGGACTAAAAATGACTAAATCAACGGTCAACAGACCCTAGCAAAACGTCGTTAAATACCTTGCCAATAGTCCACTATTGACTGCGATATTTGCCTTGTTTTGCTGGCAATTTATCTCATTTTTAGCCACATGATGCAAATAGGGACATGCCCTAAACAAAATCTGACAAGGTTGTACTCTTTTCACTTAGATTTGGGCTACAACATAATATGGATTTGCATTTCGCCCACCAAAAAGCCCAGCACGGCCCCCACAATAATCAGTGACCATTCGTCTTCTTTAAAGGCGGGTCTAAGCATGCCTTCAAACTCTTCCGGAGTGAGCTGCTGCATGCGGGTGACCAAAGTATTTTGGATATCCATGACATCTTCGGCGTAGGGTTCAATATATCTCATGGTTTCTGGCAGTTGTGCCATGATACGCGCGGCCACCTGATCTTTTAAGCTCTGGTATTTTTGACCACCCATGGCATATACCACCAAGGGACGTACGATGCCAGCCTGCAGGTCAATTTCCTGCTTGACATGGCGGCCAACCAGCTCAATCACCCGTGCTGAGTGCGTGCCGGAAAATAGCTCTTCCATCATGTTGCGCGAGGTGAGCAGCTGTTTGGAGATCAGTGCGGCATAATCGGCTGCCACTTCATTTTGGCGCCGGATAAACAGACCCTGCATGGTAAAACCCAGCACTTTTTTAGGCTGTAAGGGCCGAAACATCATTTGTAGCGCCATCCAGTCACTAAAGAACCCAACAAACCCGCCGAAAGCAGGCAGCATCCAGGGTTGCTTGAACAGGATCCAGCACAGCATTTGAATCAGGCCAATGCCAAAGCCAAACACAAACCCCACATTACTGAAAAAACGAAATTCCTGCCGGCCTACTTTTTTAAAGATATTATTGAGCAGGCGTTTGTCTTTTAATAAGTTGCTAATCACCATATGCTTGATGTCAAAATATTTTTGTACATCTTTTTGCACCTCGGACATGATGTGCTCCACAATGTCCGGTGCTTTAGCCTGTACCCGGCGGATCAGTTTTTTACGGGCAAATTCCGGCATGCCTTCCCATAAACCCGGCTGGTATTCCTGCGCGACTTCGCGGGTAATGTCTTCTGCGGCGGCCATCAGCGGTAGCTCAATTTCCTTGGCAATGCGCTTGGGATCGAGCCGGGCAAAAATTTCTTCAGGCTGAATCAGTTTACTGGTCATGAGTTCCACTGCTGTGGTAGCCATTTTTTCAGCCTTGCGCGGCACAATACCCTGCCAGCCAATCGGCAGGCCAAACAGACGGATACCCTTAAACTCCAGTGGGCCAAACATCATTTGTATGGCAATGACCTTGGTGATGTAGCCAATAAAACCACTAATAAAAGGAATAGAAATATACAACCAGAAATGCTGCTGAAAATCGGCAATGATTGCTTGGAGCATACAAAATTCCTTACTATTTTTTATTTAAACTAAACTGGCTGTATGGCTGATTTTTTTTTACACCTGCCGTTACACCATGCCATGTTTATCAATATAAGTCATGATGAGCGTATAGATAAGCCAGCTGGGCATAATCTGCAATGATAAAAAGCTGCGAATTGCAGCTTATGCAGGGATATGTTCAATAATTGCGCGAATAACACCCAGAATTAGACCAATGAAAGCACCGACGACCACGCCGTTTACCCGGATCATATGTAAGTCGCCACCTACTTCGCTTTCAATCTTGGCAATCATTTCCCGTGAGTCCCACTCATGAATGCGCTGGCTAATATAGCGAATCACCTTGTCGGCATAATCGGTACTAAAGCTAACCGCCAGCTGTTCAATTTGCGTATTGAGTACTTGGCGTACTTCCTGACTGGTTTTAAGATTCCTGCCCAGACGGATAATGGCAGTATGCAGGTTTTGGGCAATGGCAGATTCTGGCTTGTGCAGATCCCGTTTAACCGCATCACGTAAAATGACGATAGAGCCGGTAAGAAAATTCACTACCGCTGGGCTGTCCAGCAAGGCATTTTTCGTGCTGTTAAGCTGTTGGGCAGCAACCGATTGTGGATCACGCAGTGCCAGCATCAGCTTTTGCGCCTGTTCTTCAAGGCCAACTCTTAAGGGATGCTCCGGATTTTCCAGAATTTGTTCTACCTTTTGCATAAACGTGTTAATGATACGGCGCTGCACATCAATACCAATTAACCCTGCACCCCAGGCCAGCGTGCCTACCCCAAGCTCACTAAACATACGGGTGGCCAATATACGGGCTTTTTCCGGATTGTTTTTTACCCATAAATGGGCAGTATCCAGCCCGCGTTGCAGAACATCCTCATGAAAATCATTTTCCAGTACGGCACGGATCAGCTCGCTGCTTAAATGGTGCATGTCGGTATTTTTGGCCCATTGCACAATATTTTTTTGCATGAACTCGCTAATGGCATCCTGACCAAAAAAATCCAGAATACGTGGTGCTGCCTGTTGAAACAGATCGGTCATCTGTCTGGCATTGGCCGGGTTAGCTAGCCAGTCACCTGCCATCAGGGATACATCAGTGCGCTGTAGAGACTGGCGCACAATAACCGGGGACAGGAAATTTTCCTGCACAAAACGGCCCATGGATTCAGCAATGCGGCTCTTGTTACGTGGAATAATTTCGGTATGTTCGCGTAACAAGCGTGGCAGCGGCATTTTGCCAAACGGATTACGAAACAGCACGGTAATGGCATACCAGTCGGCCAGCCCCCCCACCACACCTGCTTCAGCCGCCAGCATGAGTATATGTAAAATCCAGGCATAATCCGGAATAAACTTAACCAAAATCAGTAAAATAACCCAGCATCCTATTGCAATGAACAGGGCTATTTGTGCCAGGGATTTGCTGCGTGCTAGCTGGGGTACAGCGTGAGTGGAAGCAACCATAATCAACCGCAACTGCAATAATAAGTCATGTGTGTTTACTTATAGAGGATGAGGTTTTTTTTGGCAATGACAGTATAGACATTTAATGACACAACCAACCGTGCTAGGCCACCAGGCGTGAAGCGTTAAACACGGCTTTAAAGATGGCACCCTGTCCAGGAGTAGACTGGATATCCAGATAAGCATCGTGTTGTGCCAGTACATGTTTGACAATAGCGAGTCCCAAGCCTGTGCCACCGGCTTCCCGGCTACGTGCATTATCTACCCGGTAAAAGCGTTCGGTGAGCCGGGCCAGATGATGCGCTTCAATCCCAATACCATTGTCCTTAACATAAAAATAGCCATGTTTGGCATCATGGTACCAGCCAATTTCAATCATGCCTCCTTTAGGCGTGTATTTAATGGCGTTGGTGATCAGGTTGCTAAATGCGCTGGCTATTTCATGGGCAGAACCAAGTAGGTTGCAGGCGCTGTCCAGATGCAAGGATAGCTGATGACCAAAATCGCTGTTGTACGCTTTGGCATCTTCAAATAGCTGCTGTAATAGAGCAGCCATGCGAATGCTTTGATCCTTGCTGCCAAGCTCCTCGTTTTCCAGCCGTGATAACAGCAGCAAATCTTCAACCAGTGCATTCATGCGCCGGGTTTGCTGCTGCATTTGTTCAAAGCCACGCTGCCAGCGCGGGTTAATATCCTGTTCGCCAAACATTTCCAAGTAACCGCTAAGCACTGTTAGCGGGGTGCGCAGCTCGTGCGATACATTGGCAACAAAATCCTTGCGCATTTGTTCCAGCCGGTGCAGGTGAGTAATGTCATAAGCCAGCAGCAAATGTTCATCATCACCAAAGCGGGTGATTTCACACTGAATAAAATGCTGTGGTTTAACCCAGGAAGACAGCTTGATGCCGTTGGGGTAATCCTTCAGATTGTCAAAATAATGCATAAAATCAGGGTGCCGGATAATATTTAATACTGGACGTCTTGCATCTACTGCTTTCAGCCCGAGCACTTGCTCGGCAGCTGGATTCCACCATTCCAGCTGTTGCTGACGATCAATCAGTACCACTGCTTCCTGTAGTGCTGAAATGGACGATTGGGCACGATAAATGGTATTCATCAACTCGGCTTTGGCCTGCTTTTCCTGACGCTGGTAGCGATACAGTAAAAATAGAATCTCACCCAGAACACCGGATAACTCGGGTGGATTTTGTTCTGGCTGGTAGCGAATCCAGTAATAAATCCGGTAAAACGCCCGAAATTGCAGGGCAATAAATAACAACAGTGCGATCAGCAGGCATGGCCACAAGGCGTCAAGTAGCAGGCCAATCATCCCGGCAGCAAGCAGCAGGAGCAGGCAAACGCGTAAATCCTTGATCAGATCCCGCCAGATCAGCAGGGCATTGGTATTCATAAAATTATAGTGAGGTCAGGCATCAATGCGGGTAGAAAAACGGTAGCCCGTGCCGCGTACCGTCTGCACAAAGCCGTCCACGCCATAAGGTTCCAGAATCTTGCGCAGGCGTCGAATATGGACGTCAATGGTGCGATCCTCAATATACACATTACCGCCCCAGACCTGATCCAGCAGTTGTGCGCGGGTATAGGCACGATCCGGATGAGTCATAAAAAATGCCAGCAAGCGGTATTCAGTCGGTCCAATTTCAATGACTTTATCCTGATAATTAACCCGCTGGCTGACTGGGTCAAGCACTAGTTTTCCCGCTTCAACCCGCTTTTCATTGCTTAAGGCATTACTGCGACGTAGGACTGCTTTGATGCGCGATAATAGCTCACGGGTAGAAAACGGTTTAGTCATATAATCATCGGCACCGGCATCCAGTCCCTGAACCTTGTGGTCTTCCTCACCACGTGCAGTCAGCATGATAATAGGGATTTCATTGAGCGTTTCATCACGTTTTAGGCGGCGGCACAAATCCACTCCACTTACCCCGCCGGGCAGCATCCAGTCCAGTAAAATCAGGCAGGGACGCTGGTCAACAATCATTTGATAGGCTTCTCTGGCATCAATTGCCTGCTGGCTGTTAAATTCAGCCATATCCAGCGCCATTTGAATCATGTCACGGATGGGCGCTTCATCGTCAACAATTAAAATATATTCATTGTTCATGTTTTAATCCTGTAAGACAGGCAACTGCATGTGAGCGATTGCCATTTAATATGACAAAGCTATTACAAAGCCAAAATATGACAGTTTGATTGCAAAAGGCATTTAAAATAAATTTTTTATCATCAATTTGAAATATTTTGCTCAATGGGTGGACTGTCAGACGTTTTATCCCAATAATCTGCCAGTATTGCTAATCTGGTGCTTTTTCCATCCATTGCAAAATAGACAAATAAGCCACCTGACATGCGGCCAGCACCTGGTTAAAGGGTTCCTTAAAGCCACCGATCACCCAGCGCATGGCAATATGGGTCACATAGCCATTTAAGCCGGTGGACACTAAGGACAAATCCGTATCCTTGCTGGGTTTTTTTGGAAACATCAGCATCATAAAGCCCTGAATCATGCGGTCAAAGCGAGCCACGGATTCATAAATGGTATTGCCCTGCATTTCATGCACCAAAATGGCATCAATAAACAAAATCCGGGCCATACGCGGGTCGTCCTGTAAAGACCTTAACAGGGCAGTCAGACCAGATTCCACCATCAGGCGTGGGTCGGCCTTGCTTTGCATTACTGCTGCCAGAATATTTTGCTGTAGCTGTTCAATCAGGCGCAGATAGACAGTTTTAAACAACTCTTCACTGCGCTTAAAGGATTCATAAAAGTAGCGCTCGGTCAGTTTGGCCTCGGCACAGACATCCCGTACAGTCACTGAAAAAAAGCCTTGTGTACCATAAATCTGCAAGCCCGCTTCAATCAGTTTTTCACGCCGTTCATTTTGACGCTGTTCCAGACTCAGGCCTTTAAAGCTACGCCGCCGACTGGCACTTTGACTGCTGCGCTGTCGGGAGGCCGCAGGTTTTTGTACAGCAGCAGGGCTCTTAGAGGATGCAGAGAGATGATTAGGTGTCTCTACGTCTGAACAGGCCGGTGTTGTGGCAGAATGCGCTGGTGTTAATGCGTCTGCATTGTCAGGATGGGATGAATGCTCACTCATTGGCTTATGGCTGGCTCGGCAGTAATGGGTCAAACAATGAAGTCAGTCAGCATGCCACAAAGTGACCGGACTGTCATCTTTGCTCAAGCCGTCTGATATCTGATATAAACTGAAACTGACCTGGAGTTGATGGATCATGATTCTTTGTCATCAAAAGAATAAAAATACGCGGTAATGAATTGGCAATTACCGCGTGTCATGGCAAACCGGTTCATCAGCTATATGTTCTATTTCTGTCAGGATTGCATGGGCATGCTAGCTTCCTGATCAAACAGTTTTAAAAATTGCTGGGTGGCCCATAATCCCACCGGGCTGGTGTGCAGGGCAGGCGATAAATAAGGCGCCAGCAGATAAAACGCCTGTTCTGAAGTATCGCGTTCAACCAGCTTTTGTGCCAAATGTGCCAGATCGGTATTTTTGCTGTTTAAAGCCTGCTGCACGCTCAAGGTTTGTGATGGCATCACATCAGTGACATGACGGTGTACCGCACGATAACGTCGCGGACGTGGCGCCCCGGGACTGCTTAACCATTTGCCAGCAATCCAGTCATACATAATTTGCTGTTCGGCCTGACTGAACACCCCGTACATCACCGCTTTTTCACCACGGATAAGCTGCCAGAATCGACTGTTTTCCGGGTTTTCATGGCGCTTGACCCAGCCGGCTTCCTGCATGAAATCAATAAAGCGCTCTATGTCATCCGTATTGCTCAGCCATTCATTAATGGTGCGGCCACCCATACGACAATAATTGCCATGGGCAAACTGTCCCACCACCGCTTTGTCACGAAATACCTCAACCACCGCCTGCTTGAGGTCAATTTCCTTAATAATTTGCTCGGTGCAAGCCCCTAAATTATTGAGTAGATAGCCGCGGCGGATACGCTGGTAGAATTCATCACGATCCTTAAACAGGGGCAGCATGGCAAATACTGCTTCCACTGCCTGCTGTGCATGACCATTGTGGGCATTGTCCACAGTGACATGCAGGCTAAAATAATACGGATCGATGCCTAGCTCATCTAGCTCATACGTCGTAATGAGTAAATGCAGCGGCATTTGTTCGTAGCCCAGGTTAAAGCCGATCACTTCGGGTAGATATTCCTGCCCCAGCAAGCCAAGCGCCAGCTGAATACAGCCCTGATGATAATATTCATCAGGCAGATTATTGCTTACCGATATGCCTTCTTTGGCCAAGAGTTGCTGGAATAAAAGCACATGGTTTTGTGCAGATAAACCATTGCCCAGCTCATCCAGGTAGGTACGGATCAGGTGAGCACAGCCTGCATCATGCCAGGAGTGTAGCGTGCCATATAACCATGACCCGTCCACGCGCTTGGTGGGTTCGACCCGTTGCAGGAAGAGCAGAGCTTCACTTTTGTTGGCAAAAAAGCGCCGCGGTGCCCCTTGTTGGCGTGATTTTAAATATTGTTGATAGGCATAGCCGGTGCGTTCAGTGTGCTGTTGTAACCATTGATGCAGGTCATCGGGATTTTCAGGTAAATCACACGATTGTCTGGCTGCCCAGCCCAGTTGCTGCTGTAAAAAATGCTCTGCCTGCCGGTGGGTGGCAGCGTCAGGATAAGCTTGCAAAAAGGCCTGATAAAACTGGCGGTAAGTATGAGGTGCCTTGATATCAGCATCAGGCAGTTTTCCCAAGAAAAAATGATTCAGAATATTTCTTTGTAAGCTCAGCATGTTGTTGTTCCTACTACAATTCCTGAACAGGATTACATCGTTAAATGACCTGCTCTGGTGTAAAGTTTTGTGGTAGGTCGCTTTGCATTGTTACGGTAGAGATAGCGATTTTATTGAGGGATGAGAATTTTTTCTTTGAAAATCAAATTACAGTAGGATAGCCAGCAATGACAGAAGCACATGCCTTAGAACATAGTGTCACGGGACTACAACAGGATATCGGGCAATTTTTACAGTGGCTACAGCATCAGTCTTATGGGTTTCATACGGTGTGTCCGACCAGTCATGCAGCGTACCTTAAGCGCACGGGCAAAACCCAGGCTAGTAATCTTCATGATATTTTTGGCTGGTCGTTGCCATTTAAATCCAGCCTGATACCGGAGAATATATTCAGGCTGTTGCTAAATTATCAGCTAATTTACCAGCAGCAGCATTTATGGTGCAGCCAGATTCGGGTAGCGACGCTTAACCAGCAGTATTTTATTCATTCTGCTTATCCTACGGATAGTGAGACTGCGGTATTTTTTGGCCCGGATACCTATCGGTTTATTCATGCACTGGAGCAACATCTGGCATTGCATCAGCCTGTGATTAAACGTGCTATTGAAATGTGTAGCGGTGCTGCCCCGGCTGCCATGACGCTGGCCCGTTATGCACCCCATGCCGAAGTAATCGCGGTGGATGTTAATCCGCTGGCATTACAATATGCCATGATTAATGCAGCCATTAATCAGGTCACTAACCTTCATGCAGTACACAGCAATCTGTTTGATGGGCTCAATGGACAGTTTGAGCTAATTACCGCCAATCCGCCGTATCTGATTGACCATTCTGAGCGTCTCTATCGGCATGGTGGCAACCTTCTGGGTGCAGAACTCAGCCTGAATATCATCAAGCAATCGCTGGGCTATTTATCCCCTGACGGTACTTTGCTGTTATATACCGGCGTTGTGATTGCTAACGGGCAGGATCTGCTTTGTCAGGCGTTGACTGAGTTTATGCAGGCTCATAAACAGCAATTTAGCCTGCATTATCAGGAAGTTGACCCGGATATCTTTGCCGATGAGCTTAATGAACCACATTATGCAGATGCTGAACGGATTGCTGCGGTGGTGATTAAAATCAGGCGGCTGGTTTAACTGGCACAAATAAATAAGGTTAACTGGATGCTATTGCCATCGACAGCCTGTCTTCAGCAGTTATGCTAGCTCAGTACACCGTTTTAATAATTATTGACAATAGGCGTTGTCAAAATTATAGTGCTTAGCAATACAGGTTTTAGATTAATCACATTTCATTTAGGAAAGTTCAACATGAAGGACTTCAACCATAAAGTTGCCGCCATTACTGGCGCAGGTTCGGGTATTGGTCAGCAACTGGCAGTACTGCTCGCCAAACAGGGTGCACAGCTGGCCTTAAGCGATATTAATGAGCGGGGACTGGCTGAAACGGCAGCGCTTTTACAATCTTATCAGGTCAAAGTAACCACCACGGTTCTGGACGTATCTGACCGCAAGGCCATGAAAGCCTGGGCAGACGATACCGTGAAGGCTCACGGCAAAGTGAACCTGATTTTTAACAATGCAGGCGTAGCGCTTGGCAGTACCGTAGAAGGCATGAGCTATGAAGAGCTGGAATGGATGATGGGAATTAATTTCTGGGGCGTGGTTTATGGCACCAAGGAGTTTTTACCGCATCTTAAAGCTGCTGGTGAGGGGCATATTATTAATGTATCCAGTCTATTTGGCCTAACTGCACAGCCGACTCAGAGTGCTTATAATGCCAGCAAGTTTGCGGTACGTGGTTTTACCGAATCCTTGCGCCAGGAACTGGATATCCAGAACAATGGCGTCAGTGCTACCTGTGTGCATCCGGGAGGCATTCGTACCAATATTGCCAATGCAGCACGCATGAATGACAGCATTCTTAGCTTGGGCATGAACCCGGAAAAAGCCAGCAAGGAATTTAACAAGCTGCTGCGCACTCCGCCAGAGGAAGCCGCCCGCCAGATTTTGCAGGCTGTACGCAACAATGACCGTCGCCTGCTGATCGGCAACGACGCCAAGATGGTAGAACTGATGCAGCGTTTGTTGCCGTCAGGTTATCAGAAAATCATGGTACTTGGTTCCAAGCTGCAACAGCGCAAGGCGCGAGCGAGCTAAACCATCAGTTGTTAGCTATCTACGGCACGCATTGATTGTTATATCAGTGGGTGCTGTATTTATAAGCACATCATAAAAGCACAGCCAGATAAATGATGTAGAAATTATAATTGTTTTATCTAATGCATTTAAAAAAAGCCAGATGAAGTACTCATTGGCAGAATATGACAACTAATTCTTTGAATCCTATGCTTAATTAATTGAATTAAAAAATTTAAAAATGAATATTTATGCCATTGAATTACTACAGAGCTAATGCGAATTTACATTTGCTTATTGGGAAGGATTTTTAGGAATACACCATGCGTAAACAGCCTAAGCAACAACGTGCTAAAGAACTGGTTGGCCGGATATTACAAGTAACCGAAGATTATATTGCCCAGCACGGTCTAAGCGAACTAACTACTCCCAAAATTTCAGAGCAATCTGGCGTGGGTGTAGGCTCCATTTATCAGTATTTTAGCAATAAACAAGAAATTGTAGAGTGTTTACTGGAACAAAAAAGTCATGCACTGGGTCAGGCGCTCAAAGAGTATGTTTTATGCCATCGTGCCTCGCAATTAGAAGATTTGTTGCGTGGTGCAATAGAGTTTGGTTTTGAGCAATTACGTGCCAATAATGGTTTTTATATTGAAATCATTCGACATTTGCACCAGCTGAATACCCAGAAGCCCATGGAAATTTTGCAGAACCACTTTTTTGAACTCTGGGTATTTGTATTGGGCAAGTTTTTTCAGGGCACCGCACCGGACAAGATTAATATCAAGGCCTTCATTGTGATCAATAGCACCCTGTACACCATCATCAATTACTGCTCACAGAACCCGCCCAAATTTACTGATGACGAAGTCAAGCAGGAGCTCAGCAGTATGATTATAGGTTATTTAAATAGTACCCATTAGGCTGATCAGTGGCCTGTATGCTATTCATACAGGCTTGCTTATTTCAAGGAAAGCTGGTTTTAGCGGCGTTGTTCCACCACTAATGAATCAATACCACTGTTTTGCAGCAGGCTTTGGGCATTTAAAGCTTCTGCCCGACTGGCAAATGGCCCGGATACCACCCGAAACCACATACTGCCATCAGCAAGCTTGCTCTGACGCACATCGGCAGGTAAACCCACTAACAGGATTTCAGCACGCCGGGCATCGGCATCGTCAGGGTTCTGGTAGCTATTGACCTGCAAAATATACTGTAGTGTAGTGGTTTCATTAATTTCAGCTGGATCAGCATTGGCGGCGTTTTGTGCCGGGCTGACATCAGGAACCTCAACGCTAACAGGAGGGGCTACAATAATATTGCTATTGGCGGCTTGCGGATCCGTGGGCACTGCATCGCTGGGCACCGGGGTAACCTGCTGCTTGGGTAGCAAATCATAAAACTGATAATCCTGATTGGTTTGTTCATCACTATGATCAGGAGTGATAGTTTGCGTTGCATCAATGGGGCGGCTGGCCGGGCGCCAGGGCTGCCATAGGTATAGCAATACCATAATGAACAGCCCCAACAGCATACCAAAAATCATCCATAACCAGCCAGGAATGAGTTTTTGGTTGCTGGGTTCCCTGACCGGTGGGCGCTGGGTGGCGCCCCGTGGAGCTTTACCAAACACAATGTTTTATCCTGTTTCAAACTAAAATTATAAAATGACTAGCAAATTCAGCGTGTTGTGCAAGAGCGGACTGGCCTATGGTCACTTCAAGCACAGCTTTCGGCCTTGCGGCGATGCGAAACAATGTTTCGCTTACATCGCCTCAGGTGCAGAGACGCCCAATAGGGTTAAGCCATTTTTAAGCACCTGACGTACCGCGGCTGACAGCAGCAAGCGAGCCTGAGTCAGGTTTTCATCATCGCTAATCACTTTATGTTCGTTATACCAGCCATGGAACAAAGCAGCCAGCTCTTTTAGATAGTTACCCAGTTGATGTGGCTCATACTGACTGGCTGCCCGATGAACGGTATCCGGATAAGCAGCCAGCTTGGCCAAAAGTTCACTTTCTACCTGTTCACGTAGGCGACAGGTTGCTGCGCGGCCAGCAACTGGATCAGCGATACGACCTGCTTCAGCCAGTTTCTCAAACATGCGGCAAATCCGGGCATGGGCATACTGAATATAGTACACAGCATTGTCTTTACTTTGTGACACTGCCAAATCAAGGTCAAAGTCAATGTGCTGCTCGCTTTTGCGCATCACATAGTAAAACCGTGCAGCATCATTGCCCACTTCATTACGCAGGTCACGTAAGGACACAAACTGGCCGGAACGTGATGACATTTGCACCATTTCACCGCCACGCCATAAGCTCACAAACTGAACCAGCAATACGGTTAACTTTTTAGCATCAAATCCCATGGCATCAATGGCTGCTTTAACCCGGCTAATATAGCCATGGTGATCAGCACCCCAAATGTTAATCACTTCATCAAAGCCGCGCTGGAACTTGTTTAAATGGTAAGCAATATCAGCCGCAAAATAGGTGGTTTGACCATTGGCACGCTTGACCACACGGTCTTTTTCATCACCAAAGTTAGTGGATTTAAACCAGATGTTGCCATCTTTTTCATATAAAAAGCCGTTTTGATCCAGCACTTGCAGGGCTTCGGTAATTTTATCTTTTAAGGTGGCTTCACTAAACCACTGGTCGAAAGTTACCCCAAACTCAGCCAGGTCGTCACGGATATCATCTAAAACAACATTTAACGCAGTCTGATGAAAGACTTGATAATCCTTGTGACCAAGCAGTTGTTGTGCATTATGAATCAGGCCATCAATATGCTTTTCCTTGTCACCGGATAACGGTACCTTGTTGCCGTCTTTGTCCAGTTCATTAGCATAAACGGCATCTGCTGGCACATTTGCAAATACATCGGCTACAGGACGGTTAAAGTGGTTCCCATATTCATCAAAGATTCTTTTGGCAATATCTTCAGTCACATAAGCACCACGATAGCCATTGGAAGGGAAAGTCAGGCTTTGGCCGCACAGTTCCAGATAGCGCAAAAAGGTACTGGTGGCCAGAATATCCATCTGCCGGCCAGCATCATTCACATAGTATTCTCGCTGTACTGTCCAGCCAACGGCTTCAAGTAAATTGGCAACCGTCATGCCATAGGCAGCCCCACGGCCATGACCAACATGCAGGCTACTGGTTGGGTTGGCAGACACAAATTCCACCTGAGCCTTTTTGCCATTAAACTGCTGACTGACCCCAAACTGTTCTGCCTGCTGGATAATCTGGTCCAGTACAGCAAAACGCTGGTCATCATTTAAAAAGAAGTTAATGAATCCGGGGCCAGCAATTTCGGCCTGGCGAATCACCTCAACCTGTGGCAAGGCAGCCAGTATTTTCTCGGCCAGATCACGTGGCTTTTGTCCGGCCGCCTTGGCGGCAATCATGGCAATATTAGAGGCAAAATCCCCATGACTGCGATCTCGGGTTCGGCTCAGGCTGCTGTTGTTTTGAAAGTCCTGGGGCAAAATGCCCTGTTGCTTCAGGCTATCGATGGCAGTATCAAGTGCTGATTGAATCGCAGTGTTCATAGGAGATAAAAATACAAAAACGGAAAGCTGCACAATATAGCAAATTTATGCAAAAAATGTGCAATTGCTTGTGAGCTTCGTCTATGGTTCCAAGACACCGGAACAAACAGCGGGCTGCTAACTGGACATAAAAGATATATCTTTTTATGTGGAATTTGGCTATAATGCAACCGTTATTTTCAAAGCTTGGCGATGTTCAAGGCAGGTACATCAGCTTCCTGTTAGGCTAATCTATTATTTCTTTTTTCTTATAGGATGACTTATTAAAAACAATGTCTTCACCTACGTCGCAAAGCCCATCTGCCAAAACAATATTTGGCTTTAATAAACTGCCAGTCCGCTATCTGGCAGTGATTATGCCGCTTATTCTGTCCTTTATGATGAGTGGTATCATTTCATTCATCAGTACGCTTAAAAGCATGGGCATTCAGCCTGAATTGCTGATGAGCTGGCTAATGGCCTGGGCAATTTCATGGCTGGTCGCGTTTCCTACCGTATTGGTGATATTGCCTATTGCCCGGCGTTTTGCCTTATTATTTGTACAGTCACCACAGTCTTAACAGGCAACTATGTGTGAATAGACAACGTCCTGTGTTCCTTAAGCCTGCAAGTGTCGACGCCATAGCTTTTGGGCAATAAAAACCAGTCCAAAGCACAATGCCATGCACAGTACAATCGCCAGTCCTGTCGCAGTGTTGAGCCAGATACTGCCCCACAAGCCACCTGCGATACCTATTTGTGCCCAGATAAATGCCCAAAGTACCATTTGCTTGGGCGAGTAGGCCAATAGGCGAGCGGTAAGGGCTGGAATCACCAGCAAAGCACCCATTAGCAGTGTACCGACTGCCCGCAGGGCCAGCACGGTAAATAGTGCCAGCACCAACATAAAAATCAGGCGTTGCCAGCCAGCTCTGGCACCTTCACTCAGTGCAATATCCGGGTCAATCACCAGCCGGACCTGTTCATGCCAGTGATAGCCCAGCACCAGCACGCCTGCACCGGTAGCCGCCGCCAATACGGGGATAGCTGGCCAGTCCACCGAGAGCAAATCACCAAACAAATAGCTCATCAGTTCAGGGCGTAACGTGGGTAGATGCTGGATAAGTAATAAGCCACTACATAGCAGTGCCGAGGAACATAACGCCAGCAATGCGTCATTGGGTAGTCGGGCATCATGCAGGAACCATAATAGCGCCACCAAAAGCACCGATAATGCGGCAACCCCCGCCCATAATGGCAAGTGCAGCAGGGCTGCCATGGCAATACCCAGTAATGTTCCGTGAGCCATGGTGTCAGCAAAAAAAGCCATGCGCCGCCACAGCATCAGGCAACCCAGTGGCGCGGTCAAAAATGCCAGCATTGCGCCCATTAGCCAGGCCGGTGCCAGTAGAATCAGCCAGTCCATGTTATTGCTTATCCATATTAAAGTTCGGGTTCCGGGTGAATGTGGGGAGCCGGGGTACAGTTGGCATGGTTCACCTCACCATGCACACAATGATCATGCTGATGCTGGTAAATCGTGCGACCAGTACCAAAAATTTCCTGATAGGCTGGATGCTGCTGAATATCAGCTGGCGTGCCACTACAGCAAATATGGCGATTTAAGCAGATCACGCGCTGAGTGCCCTGCATGACCCACTGCAAATCATGTGAAACCATCAGTACCGCACAACCATAGCGTTCGGGCAGGGCGCGTACATAGGCATATAACTCGGTTTCTGACTGGATATCCAATCCCTGCATGGGTTCATCCAGTACCAGCAATTGTGGCTTTTTGAGCAAGGCACGTGCCAATAACACACGTTGGCGCTCACCCCCAGATAGCTGCTGCACCTGCCGTTTTAATAAATGCGCGATGCCAGTTTCCATGACAATCTGTTTTACAAAATCCGCCGGATAGGCAGAGATTTCCAGCAGGTCCAACACACGCAGTGGCAAGCTGGCAGACGGGTTAAACCGTTGCGGCACATAGCCTATTTTAAGGTGCGGTAAACGACTCACCGTACCCTGCTGTGGCAGCAGAATTCCCAGGAGTACCTTAACCAGCGTGGACTTGCCAGCACCATTTGGCCCAATCAGGCTGATAATCTCACGGGTATGGATAATCAGGTTAACGTTTTGCAGCACCACACGCTGCTCAAATTGCATGTTGATATTGTTCAGTTGAATCAGAATATCGTTGGGCATAAACGTATTAGTGGTCATGGCTGGCAATGCTGACATAGTCCGGAAATTTCAATGATGGCATGCTGAGCCTGAAATGCGCCAGAAGCAGCCACCTGATCCAGACTTTCCATTAAATGACTGGCGGAGGTTTCCCTGACTTGCTGACAGTGCTGGCAAATTAAAAATGCCGCCTGATGGCCTGCCCGGGGGTGACAGCAGGGAATATAAGCATTAATAGAGGCTAGGCGATGGATAAAACCCTGTTCCAGTAAAAAATCCAGCGTGCGGTAAACGGTTGGGGGTGCTGGTGGACGTTCACCATCCCGTTTCATGCTGGCCAGCAAATCATAGGCACCTACTGGAGCATTGGCGGTCAAGATCAGCTCTAGCACTTCACGGCGCAGGGGGGTTAGGCGCGTACCGCTTTGCAGGCAGCTTTGTGCAGCCTGAGCTAGTCGCTGCTCAACGGTCTGGGTATCATGAACCCCATGCAATGCATCATCATGTTGCTGCAAACAAACAGTCATGTGCCAAGCTCCTTAAGCCGGTGCAACAAACCCCCTGTGCCGGGGATAAGTAATAAAGGCAGGACAGGCTGCCCTCATGTTGGTTAAGTTCCTATGATAATAGGACAAATCGGTCAGAAAAAAGCCTTAAAAAGTTGAGAAAATCGCTTTTTTTGCAAACGTAATAGTATAACATGCTGCTTATTAATTCTCATCCGGTTAATGTAGACATATCGTGATATATAGCAGGAAAATACGCAACATAATCAGCGTTTTATTGTTGCTTGGCAGTAGTGTGGGCTATGCGGCTAACTCCACCCGTCCGCTGAACACCTCGTCAGTGAATGGCATGGTGGTCAGTACGCATCCGCTGTATTTAATTGCTAAAGCGGTTAGTCAGGGTATTGAGCAGCCGGTTTTATTGCTGGCGCCAGGGCAATCAGGGCATGACATCCAGTTGCGCCCGGCAGATCGTCAGCGTTTAAAGCAAGCCAGTCTGGTGCTCTGGTTTGGCGAACAGTATGAGGCACCCTTAAGCCGGGTATTAAAAGGCCAGCCTAATGCCATTGCCTTATTCGACCTCAGGGTATTCAAGCGCTTACCATTACGAAATGCCCAGGGGCAGCCTATTGCAAACTCCCTCGACCCGCATATCTGGCTGGAACCCATCAATGCCATTGCCATTGCGCACGCTATTGCTGCGGTACGTGCCAGACAGTTCCCTATTCATGCTGCGCAATACAAAGCCAACGCCAACCAGTTCGGACAGCGTCTGTTGCAGGCCACTCGACAGCAACAGCAATCCATTGGCCTCTACTGGGCCTATCATGATGCTTATCAGTATCTGGAACGTAGCCTGAACTTACAGTTTAAAGGCAGTTTGACCATAGAGCATGATTTACCACCGACACTGAGCCAATTGGCCTGGTTGCAACAGCAGCGCCGCAACTATAGTTCCGGTACCGCCGTGTGCCTGCTGGCGGAAGGCCAGGTTGAGCCAGCGACCCTGAAACGCTTGCAGCCGGTCAAGGTACGGCTGATTGACGAAACCATGCTGGGCGCTCAGGATTTTGTCATTGGGTGGACAAAACTGGCACAGGCGGTCAGACAGTGTACTAAGCGCTAAACCGGTAAAAAACGGATTATATTTTGCTGTAAAAAAGCCTCAAAAGCTCATCCTATCGGAATCATACGAAATTCAGGTTTTAGCGGCGCAGAATAGATTGCATGTTTATTATCTCGCCTCTATAATGCTCGCGCTTAAAAGTATTGTTGGCTTGACAATGATGGATTCAACTACAGCCAGAAGGTTAGTTTATGCGTCAGCCTACCTTGCTGATTGATCGGCGCTTGGCACGGGGGCTGACCAGAATTCAGGCGATTGCCGTACCAGTTGCAGCAGTACTGGCTTATCTTGTTGCCGGGCCAGTGGCCGCCAAGAGTGCTTTACTGGGTGCCCTGTTGTGCTGGCTGGCCAGTGCTTATTTTGCCTGGCAGGCATTTCGTCAGGGCGGCGCAAAGGCATCCCGACAAATCCTTGGCTCAATGTACAAGGGGGTGATTGGCAAGTTCGTCATTGTAGCTGTAGGTTTTATTGTAATTTTTAAAACAGTTGCACCGCTTAATATGCTTGCCTTGCTGGGTGGTTTTTTGCTGGTGCAGGCCATGGCGTGGATTTACCCGATTTGGGCCTCGCGCCAGGGTTAAATCGCTAGCCAAATTGAAAAGTTTCAGGAATGAACCAGAGATGAAAAGCAGCACGCGTCATTCTGGTTCATTCTTTTGTCAGTATTGAAATTGGTTCGTTTTTAATAATTGGGTGCGATTTATGGCTGAAGAACACGCCTTGACTTCGACAGAGTATATCAAGCATCACTTGACCAACTGGACCTACGGTAAAATGCCGGATGGTACCTGGAAAGTGGCTGAAACTGGTGCTGAAGCACAGCAAATGGGCTTTAATGCCATTCATCTGGATTCCATGTTGTGGTCCATCGGCCTGGGAATTATCTTCTGCCTGATATTCTGGCTGGCTGCCCGTCGCGCCAATGCCGGTGTACCGAGCAAGTTCCAGACTACTATTGAAATCATGATTGAGTTTGTGGATACCAGCGTGCGCGAAACCTTTCATGGCAAATCCCGCCTGATTGCACCGCTGGCGCTGACCATTTTCGTGTGGATTTTCCTCATGAACCTGATGGATCTTATGCCTATCGATTTTATTCCACAACTGGCTGCCAATATTGGTGCCAGCGTGTTTGGTATGGATCCGCATCATGTGTACTTTAAAATTGTACCGACTACTGACCCTAACATTACTTTAGGGATGTCACTGTCAGTTTTTGCCCTGATTATTTTTTATAGTTTGCGTGAAAAAGGCATTGGCGGTTTTGTAGGTGAGCTGGCACTCAACCCGTTTAACCCAAAAAATCCGGTATTAAAGGCATTATTTATTCCGGTAAACCTGATTCTTGAACTGGTAACCTTCCTAGCGCGTCCGGTATCTCTGGCACTGCGACTGTTCGGTAACATGTATGCTGGCGAGCTGATCTTTATTCTGATTGCCCTGCTGCCATTCTGGATTCAGTGGGCGCTGTCTGTGCCATGGGCGATTTTCCACATTCTGATTATCACCCTGCAAGCCTTTATTTTTATGATGCTTACCATCGTCTACCTAAGTATGGCAAGCGAAAAGCATTAAGTGTCAAGCACCCGGCCATCATTGTGACCGGGTGTCATGTTATCTAGTTTTTGTTATAAACCTAACCTTTGAGGTAATTTCACATGGAACTCGTAGTTGGTCTAACCGCTATCGCAGCAGCTCTTCTGATCGCTTTTGGTGCTTTAGGTACTGCTATTGGCTTTGGTCTGCTGGGCGGTCGCTTCCTGGAATCTGTTGCGCGTCAACCAGAACTGGCACCACAACTGCAAACCCGTATGTTCCTGATTGCTGGTCTGCTTGACGCTGTACCAATGATCGGTGTAGGTATTGGCTTGTTCTTTATCTTTGCTAATCCGTTCACAGGTTTAATTGGTGGTTAATTCTTAATTCCCAAATTCATCATTGAGGAATTGCAATGAATATCAACCTCACATTAATTGGCCAGGCCATTGCATTTGCAATCTTTGTTGCATTTTGCATGAAGTTTGTCTGGCCACCACTAATCGGAGCGATTAGTGACCGTCAGCGTCGTATTGCTGATGGTTTGAATGCGGCTGAACGGGCCAAGGCTGATCTTGCTGATGCACATGCGCAAGTTAAGCAGGAACTGGACGCCGCAAAAGCACAGGCAGCTCAGTTAATTGAGCAGGCTAACCGTCGTGCTGCCCAGCTGGTGGAAGAAGCGCGTACCCAGGCAACTGCCGAAGGTGAGCGTATTCGTCAGCAATCCCGTGAGGCAGTGGATCAGGAAATCAATCAGGCGCGTGAACAACTGCGCGGACAGGTTGCTGCACTGGCAGTGGCTGGGGCTGAGAAAATTCTCAAAGCCCAGGTTGATGAACAAGCCCATGCTGCCATGTTAAATCAACTGGCTGCGGAACTATAAGCGAGGCAACTCATGGCTGAACTCTTGACGTTGGCACGTCCTTACGCCAAAGCTGCTTTTAGCTATGCTTCTGAGCAGGGTGCAACAGAAAACTGGTCAGCAATGCTGCAAATGCTAAGTGCAATGGTTCAGGATGAAGCTTTTTCCGCTTATTTGAACCGTCCTGAGCTAACGCCAGAACAACAGGTTAAGGTCATTGAAGGGGTATACAATCAACCCTTGCAAAGCAAATCGGTTAGTAATTTTTTAAGCCTGCTGGCTCAAAATGACCGTTTAAGCCTGTTGCCTGAAATAGCACTTGAGTTTGAGCAGCTAAAAGCACAGAACCAGAATCAGACTGATGTGGTGATCGAATCCGCCTTTGATTTGACCGATGAGCAAAAGCAACTGTTAATAGACCGTTTGGCAAAACGCTTTAACAGTAAAATTGACGCGAGTGTTAAGGTCAACCCTGACTTAATTGCAGGGGTGGTGATTCGTGCCGGTGATCAGGTCATTGATGATTCTGCAAAGGCCAAGCTGGAAAAAATGCGGACTCGCTTAACCGCGTAAGGGGCAACCCATGGTTAGGCAGAACTTAAAAAATATTGAGGTATAGCGCAAATGCAACAACTGAATCCATCCGAGATCAGTGCGCTCATTAAACAGCGTATCGGCGATCTGGACACCAGCGCGACCGCCAGAAATGAGGGTACCATCGTTATGGTATCTGATGGTATCGTGCGTATTCACGGTCTGGCTGATGCCATGTATGGTGAGATGATCGAGTTTGACGGCGGCTTATACGGTATGGCACTGAACCTGGAACAAGATTCAGTCGGTGCTGTCGTACTGGGTAACTACCTGAGCCTGCAAGAAGGGCAAAAGGTACGTTGTACTGGTCGCGTACTAGAAGTGCCGGTTGGCCCTGAGCTTCTGGGTCGTGTGGTAGATGCCTTGGGTAACCCCATTGATGGCAAAGGCCCCATTGATGCCAAACTGCACGATGCAGTTGAAAAAGTTGCGCCTGGGGTGATTTGGCGTCAGTCCGTTGATCAGCCGGTACAAACCGGATATAAAGCCGTTGATACCATGATCCCGGTAGGTCGTGGCCAGCGTGAGTTGATCATTGGTGACCGTCAGACCGGTAAAACCGCTATGGCGATTGACGCGATCATTGCGCAAAAAGATTCTGGTATCAAGTGTGTGTATGTGGCGGTTGGACAAAAACAGTCCACCATTGCCAACGTGGTACGCAAGCTGGAAGAAACCGGTGCAATGGCTTACACCACAGTGGTTGCTGCTTCTGCATCCGAACCTGCTGCGATGCAGTTCCTGGCACCTTATGCCGGCTGTACCATGGGTGAATATTTCCGTGACCGCGGTGAAGATGCCCTGATTATTTATGATGACCTGTCCAAGCAGGCAGTGGCCTATCGCCAGATTTCCCTGCTGCTGCGTCGTCCACCAGGCCGTGAAGCTTACCCAGGTGACGTATTCTATCTGCACTCCCGTTTACTGGAGCGTGCTGCACGCGTATCTGCTGACTACGTTGAAAAATTCACCAATGGTGAAGTCAAGGGGCAGACCGGTTCCCTAACTGCACTGCCAATTATCGAAACTCAGGCGGGTGATGTGTCTGCGTTCGTACCAACCAACGTGATTTCGATTACTGACGGCCAGATCTTCCTGGAATCTTCACTGTTTAACGCTGGCGTACGTCCTGCGGTAAACGCCGGTATTTCAGTATCGCGTGTTGGTGGTGCTGCCCAAACCAAGATTATCAAGAAACTGTCTGGTGGTATCCGTACCGCACTGGCGCAGTATCGTGAACTGGCAGCGTTTGCCCAGTTTGCTTCTGACCTTGATGAAGCAACCCGCAAGCAGCTGGAACATGGTCAGCGCGTGACCGAGCTGATGAAGCAAAAGCAGTACGCACCTTATTCTATTGCTGATCAGGCGGTGTCCATTTATGCCTCTAACGAAGGCTATCTGACTGATGTGCCTGTGAACAAAATCCTGGATTTTGAAGCGGCGCTGCTGGCTTATATGCGCTCGCAACACGGTGCATTGATGGACGAAATTGATAGTACTGCTAACTACAATGACACGATTGAAGCTGGTATCAAGCAAGGCATTGAGAGCTTCAAGGCAACGCAAGCCTATTAATTTTTCTGTCTGACAGCAAAATTAGGCTTGATTCACCGATCACATTTGGAAGGTTTAGACAACGTCTGGATCTTCCAGATAACAGGTTAAGCGTATGGCAAGTTTAAAAGAAATTCGCGCCAAGGTAGCCAGCATTAAAAGCACGCAAAAAATTACCCGTGCTATGCAACTGGTGGCTGCCAGCAAAATGCGTCGTGCGCAGGAGCGTATGTCGCAAGGCCGTCCTTATGCCGAAAACATGCGCCGTGTCATTGCCCACTTAGTGCAAGCAAACCCTGAATACAAACATCGTTATATGGTTGAGCGTCCGGTAAAGCGCGTTGGCTATATTATTGTATCTTCTGACCGTGGTCTGGCAGGTGGTTTAAACATCAACCTGTTCAAGCGTGTGATGCAGCACGTGAAAACCCAGCAGGAACAGTCGATTGAAGTTCAGTTTGCATTAATTGGTCAAAAAGCGGTTACGTTTTTCAAGAATTATGGCGGTAAAGTGCTGGGTGTTACCACACAGGTAGGTGATGCACCGGGCATGGAACAGTTAACAGGGTCTGTGCAGGTGATGCTGGATGCCTTTGATCGTGGCGAAATTGATCGCGTCTATCTGGTATCCAACAAGTTTATCAATGCCATGACCCAAAAGCCCGAGATTGATCAACTGGTTCCTCTGGCAGCAGGCAGTGATAGCGAGCAGTTGAACCGCAGCTATGGCTGGGATTACCTGTATGAGCCAGAAGCCAGTGAGTTACTCAATGGCCTGCTGGTACGTTATATCGAGTCCATGGTGTATCAAGGTGTGGTAGAGAACATTGCCTCCGAGCAAGCTGCCCGTATGATTGCCATGAAGGCTGCGACCGACAATGCGGGTGAGCTGATCAAGAGCTTGCAACTGATTTATAACAAGCTGCGTCAAGCCGCGATTACCCGGGAAATTTCCGAGATCGTTGGCGGTGCCGCTGCCGTTTAACATTTTTAAATTTGAATTGAGGAGACAGCAATGAGTAGCGGTCGTATCGTTCAGATCATCGGCGCGGTTATCGACGTCGAGTTCGAGCGCAACAGCGTTCCGAAGATCTATGACGCTTTGCATGTTGACAATACTGAAACAACGCTGGAAGTTCAGCAACAGCTGGGTGACGGTATTGTACGTACCATCGCCATGGGTTCTACCGAAGGCTTAAAGCGTGGCCTGCCAGTGACCAACACCGATGGCCCTATTTCTGTACCAGTGGGTGTGGGTACTCTGGGTCGTATCATGGACGTTCTAGGCCGTCCGATTGACGAAGCCGGACCTGTACAGACAGAAACCACCTGGGCTATTCACCGCGAAGCGCCCAGCTATGCAGAACAAGCAGGTTCTACTGAACTGCTGGAAACCGGTATTAAGGTAATTGACCTGCTTTGTCCGTTTGCCAAGGGTGGTAAGGTTGGCCTGTTCGGTGGTGCCGGTGTTGGTAAAACCGTAAATATGATGGAACTCATCAACAACATCGCCAAAGCACACTCTGGTTTATCCGTGTTTGCTGGCGTGGGTGAGCGCACCCGTGAAGGGAACGACTTCTATCATGAAATGAAGGATTCCAACGTTCTTGATAAAGTGGCCATGGTATATGGTCAGATGAACGAGCCACCGGGTAACCGTTTGCGTGTTGCGCTGACTGGTCTGACCATGGCCGAATACTTCCGTGACGAGAAAGATGAAAGCGGTAAAGGCCGTGACGTTCTGTTGTTTGTTGACAACATTTACCGTTACACTCTGGCCGGTACAGAAGTATCTGCACTGCTCGGTCGTATGCCATCTGCGGTAGGTTATCAGCCAACACTGGCTGAGGAAATGGGCGTACTGCAAGAGCGTATTACCTCTACCAAGTCGGGCTCCATTACTTCGGTTCAAGCCGTTTATGTTCCTGCGGATGACTTGACTGACCCGTCACCAGCCACGACGTTTGCCCACTTGGACGCAACCGTAGTACTGAGCCGTGATATTGCGTCTTTAGGTATTTATCCTGCGGTTGACCCACTAGACTCTACGTCTCGCCAGCTGGATCCAAATGTAGTGGGTGAAGAGCACTATAGCGTTGCCCGTGGTGTACAAACCGTACTGCAACGTTATAAAGAGCTTAAGGACATTATCGCGATTCTGGGTATGGACGAACTGGCTGAAGAAGACAAGCTGGTGGTATACCGTGCACGTAAGATTCAGCGTTTCTTGTCACAGCCATTCCACGTTGCTGAGGTATTTACCGGTGCGCCTGGTAAGTACGTTTCCCTAAAAGACACTATTCGTGGCTTTAAGGGTATTTTGGCGGGTGAATACGATCATATGCCAGAACAAGCGTTCTACATGGTTGGTGGTATTGAAGAAGCTGTTGCCAAAGCCGAGAAGCTCTAAAGACACTTTAGGTTTAGGGAGATTATCTCATGGCAGTAATGCAATGTGATGTAGTAAGCGTTAAGGAATCCATCTATTCGGGTGCGGTATCCATGCTTATTGCGAAAGGTGCTGGTGGTGAGCTGGGTATTTTACCTGGCCACGCGCCACTGGTGACCCTGCTTCAGCCTGGCCCTATTCGTGTGCAACTGGAAAACGGAAACGAGGAAATTATCTATGTTTCCGGTGGTGTGCTTGAGGTTCAGCCACATGTGGTAACGGTGTTGGCTGATACCGCTATTCGTGCTGGTGACCTAGACGAAGCGGCCATTCTGGAAGCCCGTAAGCAGGCCGAAACCATGCTGGAAAACCAGAAAACTGAACTGGATACAGGTGCTGCCATGGCAGCACTGGCTGAAACAGCAGCCCAGCTGGAAACCCTGCGTAAGCTGAAAAACCGCGCTTAATGAGCGGGGAAATAGCAGAGCCGCTTCGTATTGTGAGAAAGTGCCTCATAGGCGCGAGTGTCGAAGATTAGAAAAGCTCTGCTTTCCCTGAGCGCAAGAATGAAACTGAGTTTCATCGAGCAATGTTTGAAGCTAAATAAAAAAAACCCGTCTTATCTAAGGCGGGTTTTTTTATGGCTGGCTTTACACTATGGTTAATTGAGTAAAACTAGTTCACCAATTGCGCTCACAAGTGCTGCAAAATGATGACCTGATAGTTAAGTGCACTGCTGTAAGCTGTATAAAAACAGCAAATGCCTCATGCTTATTCACGGCATGGCAGCTAACGGCCAAGGCAAGCTGTTAAAACAGTCCTCGCGTCATGAGGGTTAACTTGAGACGGTACCGAGTTTTGTATAGAAAAGCTTAACAGGCTAAAATAAACGATAGTTTGATTAAAGAATCCCTATGCAGTTTTCCTCTTTATCGCGCCTGATTTTTATTTTCCCGCTGATCAGTGTCTTAATCTGGTCAGTGAATGTGGTGATCACCCGGGTTGCCATAGACGTTATTTCACCATTAAGCATCAGCTTTTATCGCTGGCTTTTTGCTTTTTTAATTTTGACGCCTTTTATTTTGCCAAAAGCATGGCACCAGCGGCAAGTGATCAAGAACCACCTGGGTAAGCTGGCAGTGCTGGGCTTGTTTGGTATGGTGATTTATCAGGGTCTGGCCTATATTGCAGCACACAGTACCACAGCCACCAATATGGGCATTATCAACGCCTTAATTCCTTTGTTGACCATTGCGGTAGCGACTGTAATTTTAAAAGAAAAGCCTACCCGCTTTGCCATTATTGGCGGACTGTTGTCCTTGCTGGGCCTTGCAATTTTAATAGGTCAGGGCAATCCTGCCAGTTTGCTGACTGGTGACATCCATCTGGGTGATGGCCTAATGCTGCTGGCCGTGACAGGCTATGCTTGTTATGGTGTACTGGTGCGCTTGTGGCAGCTGCCATTAACCACGTGGGTAAGTGTGTATGTGCAGATTTTCTTTGGTGCATTATTTCAGTTGCCACTCGTCATGTATGAGGGTTTTGCATCTATTACTCAGGAAAATGGCTGGATTATTTTTTATTCCTGCCTGTTTCCCTCCATTATTGCCCCGTTTTTTTGGGTAAAAGCAGTGGGTTTGATGGGACCAAACCGAACCAGTATTTTTATGAATTTGCTGCCGGTGTTTACTGCCATTATTGCGATCGCTTATCTGGGTGAGGCCTGGAAAAGCTACCATACCGTGGGTGGACTATTAACTCTGGCTGGGGTAATTCTGGCACAGCTTAAGCCTAAAATCAGTCAGCACTGTGAAGTAGGCCAAAGCTAAGCCATTAGCAATCGATAGGCTTAAGGAGAAGGGACTTGATTATTCTCAGGCGTCATGACGCGCGGGCTACCATCTGGATTTAAATAATATTTTGATCCTAAAGATGCCATAATCAAGCGTGCATCGAATTCCTCATGTTGTGCAGAGGGTGTGGTTGAGCATTTAATGGTGTAACTGATCTCAACCGGGTCAACGTTATAGACTACGCTATCATAAAAGGGGTCATTCCAGCCCCAGCCATAATGCGGCCAGCGCGAATGATAAGGTCCGTACCATGGAGAGCCTGCAAAACTGCCCGGATACACCACCGTGCGTCGCAGCTTGGGTGTCTTGGTTTCACTCAGCACATAAAAATAACGATAATCATGATCCAGTGCGGTTTTGGCCGCTTTGAGCAACGCAATTTCTTCTGCTACCCCCGGACTCATGTTAGGGTCACCGACAAACCGGATACGAAAGATAGCAGTGTTGAGCTGATATTGCTCAAACTGACCCAGACTGGCAAAGGAAGGTGGCTGGCGCGATATGCTGGCGCAGCCAGCCAGTGCTGCTATCAATAGTGCCAGTAGCAGCGGAGATAAACGCAACATCATTAGATTTTTGAGCATATTATTTCCCTCGGCAGAACGCTAAAACATGGCAGCTAGGGTTTCATGAAAAGTTGCATTTTCTCAGACCCTTAATTTCAGGATTTAAAAGGAGCTGTTTGGTTGCTGTAAAAAATTTAGTTCTTCCGGGGTAGAAACACGCCCTAGCACCTGATTTCGGTGTGGGTAGCGGCCAAAGCGCTCAATAATATCCTTGTGCAGTTTGGCAAACTTTAAATTTTCGCTATTGCCCAGCTGAGTAAATAACTCGAGGGCAATCTGCTGAATTTTCAGGGATTCACTATGCATAAAAGGCATGTATAAAAATGCCCGCTGCTGCGAGCTAAGCGTCTGATCTGCGTTTTGCGCAATGGCTTCCTGAGCCAGTACCAGTGCTATGGGATCGGCAGCAAAAGCCGCTGCCTGCTGACGGAAAATATTGCGTGAAAATTGATCAAGTATAATAATTTCTGCCAGACGGCCTTCGGCATCCTTGCGCCATGCGAACAGCTCACCGGCAACTGCCTGCTGGTACAGCTGTCCAAACTGTTGCCGGATCTGTTGATCCAGTTCACTATCCTGGCTAAACCATTGCTCAGGTTTTAGCTGTTTAAACCAGAAATCCAGAACGTGCTGTGCATGCATGTTATTCATCCATTTATCAGGTTTTTTCTTACTATAGCGCTGCTGATTGTTAAAAAATAAGCATAAAAACAATTTTGCCCTGAAAAACAGCAAAAAAAGTGGTTTTTTCACATCAACAATCATGCCTTTTGTTGTAATTAAAGGCAAAATCACAAGGCGTTAGCTTGGGCACATAAATGCGTGCACAAGATATGGTGGCCTGCCAAGTGAGTAAAATGAATGCCAAATTCCAGTTTGTTAACCCGGTTTGAACTACCCGTCTGGTTAACACCTCATCATTTACACGGAATGCAGCGTGGGATTGAAAAAGAATCACTGCGCATGCAGGCCAATGGATATTTGGCACAAACTGGGCATCCCCAGGCGCTGGGTGCGGCCTTAACCCATCCTTATATCACTACGGATTACTCTGAAGCGTTGCTGGAGCTAATTACGCCACCAAGTGCCCATCCGGCTCAGGCGCTGGATTTTTTACGCAAACTGCATATGGTGGTACAGCAAAATCTGCCCGAGGGCGAAACCTTATGGCCCATGTCCATGCCCTGCATGCTGGATAATGATGAAAACAATATCCCGCTGGCTCGTTATGGCTCATCGCATTTAGGCCGGTTTAAAACCTTGTACCGGCATGGGCTGGGCGTACGCTATGGCCGTCGTATGCAGACCATTGCCGGGGTGCACTATAATATTTCTTTTGCTGATCAGTTGTTTGTAGACTGGCAGCAGCAGGCCGAAACGCCGCATACACTCAGGCAGCTTAGCTTACAGGATTACCGTAGCGAGCGTTATTTTGGTCTGATCCGTAATTTCTTGCGTTTGTCACCTCTGGTTATTTACCTACTGGGTGCCAGTCCTTCAGTGTGTGCCTGCTTTTTAACCAATCGCCAGCATCACCTGCAACCTTTGACTGCAGGTACCCTGTATTTGCCTGAAGCTACAGCGTTACGTATGGGACGGCTGGGCTATCAAAACAGTGCACAGCGCCAGCTGGGTATTCACTATAATTCGCTGACAGGCTATCTGGAGGGTATTCAGCAGGCAATCCGTACGCCGTATCCACCTTTTAGCCAGCTGGGTCTGGATGATGCAAACGGGCAGCCTATCCAGATTAATGATCATATTCTGCAAATCGAAAATGAGTACTACAGTCCAATTCGTCCCAAGCAGATTCCACAGTCTGATGAAACCCCGGCGCAGGCACTGCAACAGCGCGGTGTGGCTTATATTGAGCTTAGGGCGGTTGATATTAACCCCTATAGTGATATTGGTATTGATCTAACCACTGCCTGCTTTTTGGAGATTGCAGCGCTATATAGCCTATTACAGGACAGTCCAGCTATTGAGGCTGATGAGCAGGCATGTATTGATACCAATCTGGCACGGGTGGTCGATCAGGGCAGAAAGGTTAACCTGACCTTGTCTACGCTTGAGGGGGAGCAGTTATTTAAACCCTGGGCACGAGCCCAGCTTGAGCAAATGCAGGCAGTAGCCAGCATACTGGATGAGGCAGCAGGTGACACCATTTACCAAAAGGCGCTACAGGTGATGGGTAAGCGGCTTGAGCATATTGAACAGACCTTATCGGCTCAGGTGCTGAGTGATACAGTGGCTGCGGGAAGTTCCTGGAGTTTTGGACAAAAGCTAGCCAAACAATATGCGGCACAGCAAACCCAGCCGCCACTGGATGAAGAAACCCGGCAGTATTTTGTGCAAGTTGCCCAACAATCACGGCAGGCACAGCAGCAACTGGAACAGCAGGATCAGGCAGATTTTAATACGTATCTGGCCTCCTATCGTCAGCAGAAGACCCTGTTGACCAATCCCTTGAAGGAGCAAGTTTAATGAGATTACCCTACTGGCTGGTCAGCCTGTTTTTATTTCTGGCCAGTATTATTGGCATGTTGTTTGCCTTGTACCTGCAATATTATCAGCATCTTGATCCATGCCCCTTATGCATTTTTCAGCGGATGGGTTTAATGGCTATGGGGCTGATTTCTCTCATCGCCTTTATACATACTGGCCTGATGGCGCGTCAGGGTCGTGCAGTAAAACGCTGGATCAGAGCCAGCTATGCGCTGCTGTCTACACTGGCAATTGGCTGGTCGTTTGGGGTAGCTACACGGCATGTCTGGTTACAGCATTTGCCTGCTGATGAAGTTCCAGCCTGCGGCCCGGGGCTGGATTACTGGCTGGATACCTTCCCCTTAAAAGATGTGGTGCACAAGGTATTGCAGGGTTCAGGCGAGTGTGCCGCAATTGACTGGACATTTTTGGGTCAATCCCTGCCGACCTGGTCGCTGGTGTTTTTTACTATCCTGTTGCTGATCAATCTATGGCAGCTTGTTCGTTCTTAATGGATTTAAAAAAAGAGCGCTTTCGAGTAGCGCCCTTTTTATAGTTGCCAGAATGGAACCTATTCGACCATGGTTTCAATGCGCTGATCAGCAGTCTGGGCTGCCATTTGTTCCTTGGCGTTGGGATAAAGCCAGCGAATAATCTGCTCACGAACCTTGGGATGATATTGAATTTCAAAATGATTTAAACCATAAAATACAGCTTTATGTTCTTCCGGTACTTTTAGCTTAAATTGTGGATGCGGATGTTCTCCCAACGCGCTTTTAACACTGACCAGATAATCGCCAAGAGCTTCCAGGGTTTTGGAGCTGGATGATTCACGTTCCAGGGTGCCGGCAATTAAAAAAGTTTTAACCTGTGAGGGTAAGGGGGCTGGTTTGCGGCAGTCATCCATTTGTCCAATACGGGCTTTTAAATGCTCCCAGTCATCATCGCGCACGCTACCATGACGCAGGTCAATAATGCCTGCGCTACGCATATTGGCCAGTTGCGCCAAAATGTTGGCAAAAGGTACCTGCCCCACTTTTTCCTGTACCATAAAACCCAGACGCTCCAGTACAGCGCCATGGTGTGGTGAACCAATGCATACCAGGTTTTCGGTATAGTTTACCCACTCACATGCATTTTGTTTGCCATAAAACAGTGCGCTGCGCGACACCAGCCCACCCATGCTATGACCAATCAGGTCAATGGCAGTGATACGTGGATTTTTCTTGATCAGCTCTTCCAGCAAGGTGGACAGTGAGCGGCCATTAGAAGAAATATGACGGCCAGTATTGTAGTTTAAATATAAGACAGTTGTTCTGCGCTGATGATACAAAATATGCTCACCCAGGCCGCTGCTTTCGCCCGGTGCCCAGCTAAGATGATTCATACACAGACCATGCGCCAGAATGACTACACGACCGGTTAACTCGCCTTGATGTAGTTCGCCATAACGATCATACAGCACCATGGGTAGTGCCAGCGGATTATGGGTCTTTAGCATATGGTCGCCCAGTACGCCATTGAGCGCATTGGCAATAAAGTGCATCAGGGGAGTGAGGGGTTTTTCATGCAGGACGGGAAAATAACGGTTCAGCCCGCGTAAACTGATCGCCAGCCCCTTGCCGTACTGCTTCATGATATTCTGGGTCAGTCCATAGACGCGCTTGGTCAGGCCATTGTTCCAGATAAAACTGGCTTGCTTTGGTGTCAGGGAAAAAACCTGTGAAAAAATCTCTTGATGGATATTTTGTACTACTTCAGCCACGCCACTGACACTGGAGGTCGCCAGTTGCGACAGGCCTTCTAAAAAGTCAGCCTGAGAGGGAGGACTACGATCAAACTTGCAGTATGTTTCGTGAAGCGGGGTTAAACTGGGCATGATGTGGTCTCCTCCATTTGCTGACCTGATCGACTGTTTTTTTATAAACCAAGTCTTAAATCACGGTTAAGCGACACAACTTCACAAGCTGTTACATAGTATTTACTCTTGATAACATAATCTGTCAATAACAAATTGGACTATAAATTGGCAGAACTGCTCATTATTTATGAGCATTTACATTTGCCACCTACTATATAGGATCAGCATATCTATACTGCATAACTTACGTTATAACCCGTTTTTACCTCTGAAGCCGTAAAAAAATGTGTTTAAAATTAATTGACTTAGTGAAAAATGGCAGTTCTGGTTACATAAACTCATTTCAAATTGTGTCTTACGCAAATATAGCAAATCTTGCTTACAGGTTAGCAGCAGACTTGCACAGTAGTTTAACCGGGGTACAATTATCGGCTTGATAATGAATTTTGATAAAACCTGGATGTGTATGCAGCTTATTTATATTCATGGCCTAAACAGTGATGCCATGTCGGTTAAAGGACAAATGCTGGAAGATTGGTGCAAGGCTAACCGTCCTGAAATTAAGGTGCAGCGGCCTGATCTTAATATGCCGCCCAAACAGGTGATGCAATGGTTGCAGGACGCAATTGAGAGTGACCCGCATACCGGGCTGGTGGGAAGCAGTCTGGGCGGCTTTTATGCGACAGCATGTGTCGCTAAGCATGCAGTAAAGGCTGTTCTTGTTAATCCGTCTGTGCGACCATTTGAACGGTTTAAACGGTTCTTTGCCAATGGTGAAGCCGAGTATTGCACAGAGACAGGCTGGCTGGTTACCCCGGATCAGCTGGATGATTTACAGGCGCTTTTTTTTCCGGTACCTCCTTATCCTGACAGGATTCTGGTTTTGCTCAAGCAGGGTGATGAGGTGCTGGATTATCGTGAAGCGGAAAACTATTTTAGTCAGGATCATGCACAAAGCGCACTGATCATTGAGCCAGGCGGCGATCATTTTATGTCTGATATGGACACTAAAATCCCACTGATGATCAATTTTCTGTTTGATCGTTAGTTAGCCTTATTATGTGGTGCTGGCAAGCAGCCAGCGCTTGACACGATGAAATTGTCGCCGGTATTTTGGCAGAATGGCGGGTGCTACTTGCTTGACCATAGGAAGTGTCAATGCCAGAAGAACCAGCAAAATAGTTTATTTAAAAAGATATAAAAAATATGATGACAACAGTGGCTGGTGGTTATTGAGGTATAAAGGCTGCCGACAGGACAGTAGTGCTCTGTTCATGCATAGATAAATTTGTTACAGGATCAAATCAAGTGAGTCAATATACCGCGCAATCGCTGGAAGTGCTGTCGGGTCTTGATCCGGTGCGTCGCCGCCCCGGCATGTATACCGATACGACCCGCCCCAATCATCTGGCGCAGGAAGTGATCGACAATGCTGTGGATGAGGCGCTGGCCGGGCATGCCAATGAAGTCAGCGTTACTGTATATAAAGATGGTTCGCTGGCAGTGCAGGACAATGGCCGGGGTATGCCGGTGGATATTCACCCTGAATATGGTCAAAGCGGGATTGAAATTATCTTAACCAAGTTGCATGCTGGTGGTAAGTTTTCTACCAGCAATTACCAGTTTTCCGGCGGTCTGCATGGCGTGGGTATTTCAGTGGTTAATGCGCTGTCCAGCCGGGTAGAGGTCAGTGTGCAGCGTCAGGGCAATTTGTACCAGATGAGCTTTGAGCAGGGTGAAGCAGTTGGCGGCTTGCAGGTACAGGAAAAAGCCGTACCCAAACGCCAGACCGGAACCCTGGTGCGGTTTTGGCCGGAAAGTAAATATTTTGACAGTGCCAAGTTCTCCCTGCGCGCCTTAAAACATGCCTTAAAAGCCAAGGCTGTGCTGGCTGCTGGCCTAAAGGTCAGTTTTTATGATGAAGATAGTGGCGAGAAAATAGTCTGGCAGTTTGAAAATGGCTTGCTGGATTACCTAAAAGACGAGCTGGAAGGGCGTGAGATTATTCCAGCTGAGCCATTTGTTACCACTGCTAGTGTAGAGCGGGCACACTGCGAGTTTGCCATTTGCTGGAATAGTGAGGGCGGCTCTTTACAAAACAGCGTTGTCCAGGAAAGCTATGTGAACCTGATTCCAACTGCGCAAGGCGGTACCCATGTCAATGGCCTGCGCTCTGGGATTACCGATGCCTTGCGCGAGTTTTGTGAGCTGCATAATCTGCTCGCGCGTAATCTCAAGTTAACTGGCGATGACGTTTGGGATGGGGTGAATTTTATTTTATCGCTCAAGTTTCAGGAACCACAGTTCTCTGGGCAGACCAAGGAGCGCCTATCCAGTCGTGAAGCTGCTGGTATTGTACAAAACATCAGTAAAGATGCTTTTTCACTATGGCTAAACCAGAATCCTGAAGTAGCTACCCAGCTGGCTGAGCTGGCTATTGATCGTGCAGGCCGTCGCCTCAAAGCCGCAAAAAAGGTCGAGCGCAAAAAAATTGCCGCAGGCCCTGCCTTGCCGGGTAAGCTGGCAGATTGTGCCGGGATAACCCGTGAGGAAACCGAGCTGTTTTTGGTTGAGGGTGATTCGGCAGGTGGTAGTGCAAAGCAGGCAAGGAATCGTAATTTTCAGGCCATCATGCCGCTACGGGGCAAGATTTTAAATACCTGGGAAGTATCATCTGATGAAGTACTGGCTTCGCAGGAAGTACATGATATTGCCATTGCCATTGGAGTAGACCCGGGTAGTGATGATTTGTCCGAGTTGCGCTATGGCAAGGTGTGTATTCTGGCTGATGCGGATTCGGATGGTCTGCATATCGCGACCTTGCTGTGTGCGCTGTTTGTGCGGCACTTTCCGGCATTGGTAGAAGAGGGACACCTATATGTAGCTATGCCGCCCCTATACCGTATTGATGCTGGCAAGGAAGTGCACTATGCGCTGGATGACGAAGAGCTTGAGCAGACCCTAAAAAAAATAAAAGGACGTGGTTCGCCCCAAATTACCCGCTTTAAGGGTCTGGGAGAAATGAATCCCCTGCAATTGCGCGAGACCACTATGGATCCAAACACACGTCGTCTGGTACAGCTTGATCTGGACGATAGCCATCATACCGCAGGCTTGCTGGACAAGTTGCTAGCCAAAAAGCGGGCTGCGGATCGTAAAAGCTGGCTGGAAGAAAAAGGTAATCTGGTGGATGTCACTGTGCTTTAGCATAGGCGCAGTGCAAGTTAATCTGGTGTAGCGTTACGCCAGACTGGCTAGCGAGTCGTATGAATGTGCGCTTAGTGTTGCTTATGTATAGTGGGATTAATCTTCTGATCTATCATAAGGTAAATCGCATACAAGGTTTTAATAGCCTAAGTTCACGTAAAGTTTAACTTTTTTCAATTCATTTACTTAATCTGGCCTAATTTGTTTCAAATGGTGAAATTAGACTAAATACTCCTGGCTCAGGCAAGGTTCCATGCTATCTTCAAAGTGTTCTCATGCGAAACAGGACAAGGGTTTTGGTCAGCAGGCAGCATGCACATTCACTGTAAAGTTACCGCACTGCCGCTTTAGACTGACCAGAAAATTCACTTCTTGAGCGAAGAAGTAAGATGCAAGTGAGGAACCTTGAATTATGAATATTGAAGTCCGTACAGATAAGCATATTGAAAATACAGCAAGAATGGCTGACTATATTCGCAGTCAACTCACCCAGAAATTTGATCGTTATAGTGAAAAGCTGACGCATGTTGAGGTTCACTTTAGTGATGAAAATGCCGAAAAAGGGGGCGAACGGGACAAGCGCTGTGCGATTGAGGCCCGGCTGGCGGGATTAAAGCCAATTGGCGTAACCCATAAGGCACCTAATGTTGACCTTGCACTGGATGGAGCCATTGAAAAGCTACAGCATTCACTGAACCATCACTTGGGCAAGTTAAATGACCAGCGGCATCAGGCCCGGCCCAACTGGCAAGAGTTGAGCCAGGAATAAAACCTGAGTAGCCCGACAAATGATGTCGGGCTTTTTTGTACTGGCTACGATAGCCTGTTAAGCTAACAACCTAAAAACCATGATGAAGACACCATGTTAAATTCCCAGCAAAAAGCACTATTACAAGCCATTGATGAGCTGGATGTAGCTCAGGTTCAACAATTGTTGCAGCAGCTTGATCCCAATTTTATTGATGAGGAAGTAGGGCCGCCGGTATCCAAATTATGTGATCGCCTGTTTGACTGGTGGGAGAATATCTGTGATGCCTACGAAGCAGCCCATCCTTTAAGTGAAGAAGAAAAGAGCACCCAGTTAAAGCCATATATTGATATTTTGCAGGCCTTGATTGCGGCAGGTGCCAATCTGCACCTATGGGATAGTGAGGAGTTATATGGCCCCTTATGGGATGCGGCCAGTGCAGCATGTGAACCTGTAGTTAAAATCCTTCTGGCCCATGAGGTTGATCCCAACACTCGTGATGATGACGGTATGACTATTTTGTCATCCATCAGTGATTTGTTTTTTGACTGTGATTTTGACCAGATTGACTGGATTGAGTCCCTGCCAGAAGAACGTGCTACGCTGGAACTACTGCGTAAGCATGGCGCCAAAATGAGCAAGGAGCTGGTCAGTTAAACGGGCTTTATTAGTACTATTCGCATAGGAAAACCGTATGAATAGTGCGTGGCTAGGCCTGATTATTCCACTGTGGTGTGTGCTGCTGATGGTGGGCTATTGTGGCATCCTGTACGCCATTATAGATTCTGGCGAGGACACAGGAATTGCGCCGAGGTTAATTGGGTTTTATAAAGGCTCGCTGATTGGCATAGCCGGTAGCAGTACCGGTGCCAATCCCCTGTTTTTGTTGGCTGTGGCTGCCATTCCCCTGACTTGCCTGGGCTTTAGTCTGGGTTATTTTCAGCGGCACGTTCGTGAGCCAGGCTTAAAGGGCTTTGCGCATGTGCTGGGTGCTTTAAACCTGCTGCTGATCTGGGGCCTGATCAAGTGGCTGACTTCAACCAAAGCCGTATAGCTTTTTAAAATTTTTCCTCCGTTTGTTTATGCTTTTGACTGATTTGCTTTTAATTAATTCGCTTAAGGTTACGGTACAACCATGACAAGCTTTGTACAACACGCAACAGAAAACCGTTCGGTGGCCGAGTTTACCGAGCAGGCTTATTTAAATTATGCCATGTACGTGATCATGGATCGGGCGCTGCCGCATATTAGTGATGGCTTAAAGCCAGTGCAGCGCCGCATTGTGTATGCCATGAGCGAGCTGGGTCTAAAAAGCAGCGGCAAACCCAAAAAATCAGCCCGTACCGTGGGGGATGTACTGGGTAAATATCATCCGCATGGTGACAGTGCCTGCTATGAAGCCATGGTGTTGATGGCGCAGCCGTTTAGTTACCGCTATCCGCTGATTGCTGGACAGGGTAACTGGGGCTCGCCGGATGATCCCAAATCCTTTGCCGCCATGCGCTATACCGAAGCCAAGTTATCGGCCTATAGTGAGGTGCTGCTCAGTGAGCTGGGGCAGGGTACGGTTGAGTGGCAGGATAACTTTGATGGCTCACTTAAAGAACCGGTGACACTACCTGCGCGCCTGCCCAATATTTTATTAAATGGCACCACTGGAATTGCGGTGGGTATGGCCACCGATATTCCGCCGCACAACCTGCGCGAAGTAGTAAAAGGCACCATTGCCCTGCTAAAAAACCCTGATTTGACTGACAAAAAACTGGCAAACTTTATTCCAGGGCCGGATTTGCCAACCAGGGCAGAAATCATCTCCAGCCCGGAAGAGCTATTAAAAGTCCAGACCACAGGGCGCGGCAGTTACCGTATGCGTGCAGTGTATGCCACTGAAAAGAATGAAATTATCATTACAGCATTGCCATATCAGGTCTCTGGCAATAAGGTACTGACCCAGATTGCTGACCAGATGCAGGCCAAAAAGCTGCCTTTGGTCACCGACTTGCGTGATGAATCGGATCATGAAAACCCAACCCGCCTGGTGATTGAGCTGCGTTCTAATCGTGTGGATAGCGATGCAGTGATGAGTCACCTGTTTGCGACCACGGATTTAGAGAGCAGTTACCGCGTTAACCTGAATATGATCGGACAGGATGGTCGTCCACAGGTGAAATCCATTCGGCAGATTTTACTGGAATGGCTGGCAATCCGGCAGGATACCGTGCGCCGCCGCTTGCGCTTTCAACTGGATAAGATTGAGCGCCGCCTGCATATTTTGGCCGGACTTTTAATTGCTTATCTGGACATTGACACGGTGATTAAAATCATCCGGGAAGAAGACAAGCCCAAACCAGTACTAATGCAGCATTTTGGTATTGATGAGATTCAGGCCGAAGCCATTTTGGAACTTAAACTGCGTCATCTGGCAAAACTCGAAGAAATGGAGATTCGCCGTGAGCAGGACGAACTGAGTGCTCTGGCCAGCAAAATTCGTGAGCAGCTGGACAATCCGGAATCGTTAAAATCACTGATTATTGACGAACTACAGGCTGATGCCAAAACCCATGGTGATGAGCGCCGCTCGCCTATTGTACGACGTGAAGAAGCAACTGCCCTCAAGGAAAGTGACTTAATTCCTGCTGAAGCCATTACCGTGGTGCTATCACAGGCGGGCTGGATACGTGCCGCCAAGGGTGAAATTGACGCATCGAAGCTTAATTATCGTGCCGGAGACCAGTATCTGGCGCACTGTACTGGTAAGTCCAATCAGCGGGTTTTCCTGCTGGATAGTACAGGTCGTAGCTATGCTGTGCCAGCCAGCAGCCTCCCATCGGCACGCAGTCTGGGCGAGCCTTTGACGACTCGCCTGAATCCGCCAGCTGGCAGTCAGTTTATTGACCTGATGATGGGTGATGAGCAGCAGAACATAATACTGGCCAGTACCCAGGGGTATGGTTTTGTGAGTAGCCTTGCCAATCTGGATACCAGTGCCAAGGCAGGTAAAGGCCTGGTGAATCTGGGCGAAGGGGCTGAACTATTACCTGCAATTGCTATTCCTGAGCAGGCTGATCAGGTGGCGGTGTTGTCTTCCAGCGGGCGCTTGCTGATTTTTGCCCTGGCTGATTTGCCGGTGATGAGCAAAGGCAAGGGCAATAAGCTAATGGCACTGGAAAAAGGAGAAACCATACAGGCGATAGTAGTGCTCAATAGCCAGTGTGGCCTAAGCATTGGCGTTGGGACACGAACCTTGGGTATTAAAGGCAATGATCTGGCCCATTATATAGGTAAACGAGGGTTACGCGGCCATTTATTGCCTCGTGGCTATCAAAAAGTGAGCAATATGCAGACTGTCTGGCCGCAAAGTGCATAAAAATACGGGTAAACGATCAATATTAATAGTATCTTAAGCGTATACTGGTTAACCAAAACTTTTCTTGACTCAAAGACAATAAATTGGTTTAAACCTAATTGATCATTTTGCTTAACGTTGGCGCAGGCGACTGCCAGACAAATGAAATAGGAGCGTTACTGAACATGGATCATATTTGGTACAAGACGTACAAAGCGGCGGGGATTCCAGAACAAGTCGTTATGCCGGCTGATAACACCTCTCTCATTGATATTTTTGAACGTAACTTTCAGCGGTTTGGTTCACGTGATGCCTTTATTTGTATGGATAAAGCATTAACCTTTACCGAACTGGACAAGGCAAGCCGTCAGTTTGCTGCCTACCTGCAATCCCTGAATCTGGCCAAGGGTGCCCGTGTTGCCGTAATGATGCCCAACGTGCTGCAATATCCGATTGCTGCTTTGGGTATTTTGCGTGCCGGTCTGGTGCTGGTAAACGTTAACCCACTGTACACCGCGCGTGAGCTAGAACATCAATTAAATGACTCTGGTGCTGAAGTTCTGATTATTCTTGAAAACTTTGCCCATGTTTATCAGGAAATTGCTAGCAAAACACCCGTCAAGCATGTGCTGGTGACTGGTGTGGGTGATATGCTGGGCACCGTTAAAGGCCTGATTGTTAACATGGTGCTACGTCATGTGCGCAAGCAGGTTCCTGCCTGGAATATTAAAGGGCATGTTTCCTTTACAGCAGCGCTCAACAAGTTTAATGCCAATGCCTACAAGCGTCCTGTGGTTACGCTGGATGATACTGCAGTACTGCAATATACAGGTGGTACGACCGGCGTTTCCAAAGGTGCAGAGCTGACTCACCGTAATCTGGTGGGTAACCTGGTGCAGGTAGAAGCCATTTTTGAAACGGCCACTGATGAAGGCTTTAACAGTGATGGTGCAAACATGATTTGTGCGCTGCCGCTGTACCATATTTTTGCCTTTATGGTTTGTGCCATGTTTGGTATGTATATTGGCGTGACCAATATTTTAATTCCCAACCCACGCGATATTCCAGGACTGGCCAAAGAGCTGGGCAAGTATCCGCCGACGTTCTTCCCAGCAGTGAATACACTGTTTAATGCGCTGGTAAACAATGCCGAGTTCCAGAAACTGGACTTTAGCAAGCTAAGAATTGCTATGGGCGGCGGTATGGCAGTATTGCCATCAACTGCTGAAGCATGGAAGCGTATTACCGGTAAACCTATTATTGAAGGCTATGGCTTGTCTGAGACCTCACCAGTGGCAACCTTTAACCCGCCAACCAATACCGATTACAGTGGTTCTATTGGTATTCCGTTGTCTTCTACTGATGTGGCGATTCTGGATGACGACGGCAACCATTTGGCCATTGGCGAGCAGGGTGAAATTTCCATTCGTGGCCCGCAGGTAATGCGTGGTTACTGGCAGCGCCCGGATGAAACCGCCAAGGTGATGACTAGCGATGGTTTTTTCCGTACCGGTGACATTGGTGTCATGGATGAAAACGGCTACATCAAGATCGTAGATCGCAAAAAAGACATGATTTTAGTGTCCGGGTTTAATGTGTATCCTAGCGAAATTGAGGAAGTAGTTACCCAGCATCCAAAGGTACTGGAAGCAGCAGCCATTGGCGTGGCTGATCCTAAGAGTGGCGAAGTGCCCAAGCTATTTGTGGTGAAGAAAGACCCGAGCCTTACCGAAGAAGAAGTACTGGCATATGCCAGAGACAATCTGACCGGTTATAAGCGTCCTAAATACGTTGAATTTATGGATGAACTGCCAAAATCCAACGTGGGTAAAATTCTGCGTAAGGATCTGCGTAAATAATCCCTGACTGAATGAAGCCTAAGAAAATAGCCCATCTTTACATGGGCTGTTTTTTATTCAATGATGAATTATTTAGACAGCAAGCTGCGCAGCAGGTTGAGCAAATAAGGCCGTGATAAATGAAAAATAGCAGTGAAAATCATTAGCGTAGCAAACTGCAATAAAAAGCGTTTGTGATGAAAAATTAGATCATGGCTTAAATAATTATCCAGCACACAATAAATCATAATCAATGGGATGAGCAACATCAGCGAGCGCCCATAAACGCTGCCGGCAATAAAGCAGCCACTGGCCACCACAAACGTTGCCACAATAGAATACAGATTCTGGTTGGCAGTGATCATGCTTAACAGCAGCGCCATAATTACCGCCGTAATCACAGTAATTTTATTAAGGCGTTTTTGTTGTGCACGACTTTGCAATAACGCCTGTTGTAACGAGGGTTCAGGAGCCTGAGAAGGAGATAAATCAGTCACGCCAAATGTCCTGCCATTTCAGATGAAAGACCAAAAATACCAGAGTGGATAAAAAATCACATCATTATAGAAATTCTTGTGCTATGGTTGTGCTGTTTTTTCAAAATTCAAAAAGCCAATGAGTTCCTTTCATTTAGTCATTTATATTATTTTGACAGCCTGCTTGCTGCCCTATGTATTTACCATGATTGCCAAGCTGGCGGGTGGTTTCAAGCCCAGAGATAATCAAAACCCGCGTGAGTTTCTGGCACAAACCACAGGCCTTGCCGCTCGTGCCCATGCGGTACAGCAAAACAGTTTTGAAAGCCTGCCGTTATTTTTAACCAGTGTACTGATCGCAGAGTATCTGGTTACCCCGGCTTTTTTAACCTTTAATTTAGGTGTGGCGTATCTGATACTAAGACTATTGTATGGTTTGGCTTATCTGGCCAATCTGGCAACCTTGCGTAGTATGTTATGGCTGCTGTCCATGGTGTGTCCGGTATTGCTATTGTTACTGGCAGCCCGAATATAACAGTCATTTAATCCCTGCAATAAATCGCCTCGCGGCGCAAGTGCAGTTATAATACGCCACACTTTTTGAACACCCTATTTTCACATCCCCTGTTTTTAGATATTTTGAATGAGTGATCCTATGAGCTACAACAACATTCCACCCGGCAAAGATGCACCCAATGATATTTATGTAATCATTGAAATTCCTGCAAACAATGACCCAATCAAGTATGAAGTGGACAAAGAGTCTGATGCTTTGTTTGTAGACCGTTTCATGGGGACACCCATGTTTTATCCGGCAAATTATGGCTATATTCCAAACACCTTGTCTGAAGATGGTGACCCACTGGATGTTTTGGTCGTTACGCCATATCCAGTTGTTGCGGGTTCTGTAATTCGCTGCCGTCCGGTAGGCAAGCTCAGTATGGAAGATGAAAGCGGTATTGATGCCAAGCTGATTGCAGTACCACATGACAAGCTGACCCCGCTGTATAAAAACGTGCAGGAATATACCGATCTGCCAGAATTGCTCATCAAGCAAATTGAACATTTCTTTACCCGCTATAAAGAACTTGAGCCAGGCAAATGGGTCAAAATCAGTGGCTGGGAAGGCAGTGAAGTGGCCAAACAGGAAATTTTAAAATCCATTGAGGCTGCCAAATAATCAGCCATATCACGATGTATCAAATCCGTCACATTGCTGGCGGATTTTTTATGGTGCCGTTTTTTAAAAAGCTTGCCCTGTGACAGCGCATTCCCTACAGGCAAGCTGGACTATGCACCAAAGCAAGACGAATAGCTACACTGGCTTTTTTAGAAAAATATAAATTATTTTATAATTTACAGTTATTTAAGAAAATTGGCATGCCTATTGTATTAGGTAGAGATGACAGAGTTGTCAGTCTGGAAATTAATATTATTTTTTAGGGTCACATCCAAATGAAACTTACTTTAAAAACTGTAGTTGCTGCAATGGCTTTATTAGGCGCAATGGATGGTGCATTTGCAGCTGATGTCATCAATATTCCGGGGATTACCACAACAGGCAATGTCACCTTGGCCACTGATTACCGTTTTCGCGGTGTTTCACAAACCAGCAATAACCCGGCTATTCAGGGTGGTATTAACTTTAAGCATGATTCAGGCGTGTATTTAAGCTTGTGGGGTTCTAATGTAAGTTTTGCAGGTAGTATTGAAGGTGATGCCACCTTGGGTTTTGCCACTGCGCTAAATGATGCCACGACGCTGGATGTCGGCTATATTCGTTATGGCTATGAAGGCAGTGGATCGCCACAACCTGATTTTAATGAATTTTTTGGCAAGCTGAGTTATTCCGGCTTATTGATGAAGGATGATAGTCTGACAGGTGCTGTCAATTATTCACCGGATTATTTTGCACAAACGGATCACTTTTGGTATCTCAGTGCCAGTTATGCGGTACCCCTAGCTGATACGGGCTTTGGTGTGGTCGCCAGCGTAGGCTACAACAAGTTCAAGCATGAAGCAGTTATGGCAACGGCGTCTGGTGGTGACGGCGAAGAAGACACTTATGTTGACTACAAGCTGGGCACAACCTTTGGTATACAGGGCCTGACTGCAGAACTGTCCTGGATTGGCACGACAATTAATGGTGGGGCAAAAGATTATGACAATGGCGTGGTCTTTAGCTTAAGTAAATTCTTTTAATACTGTAGAACTTTAAAAAAGGCCTTGCCAAGGGTTGGCAGGGCCTTTTTACGTTAATTATTTTATGTTAGCCACGATAGCTAAGTGCTTCGGTTAGATGACTACTGCCGATCTGTTCCGCACCAGCCAGATCAGCAATGGTACGGGCAACCCGTAATACCCGGTGATAAGCACGGGCTGACAGGTTTAAGCGCTGCTGAGCCATGGCAATAATCTGCTGTTCAGCGCCTCCCAGGCTGGCAAATTGCTCCAGTTGCTGCGGTGCCAAGTCAGCATTGGCTAGGCCTTGCCGTTTAATCTGTCGCTGCCGTGCTGCAATGACCCGCTCGCGAATCGTGGCAGAGCTTTCTCCACAGGCTTTGGCTTGCAGATCAGCCACTGGCAGGGCAGGTACTTCAATATGCAGGTCAATACGATCCATTAAAGGGCCTGACAGGCGCCCACGGTAGCGACTTACCATATCCGGTGTGCATTTACAGCGATGGGCTGGATCGGTAGCATAGCCACAGGGACAGGGATTCATGGCAGCAATTAACTGGAAGTTGGCGGGAAAGCTAAGCTGCCGGGCCGCACGTGAAATGACCACTTGACGCGATTCCAGCGGCTGGCGCAATACCTCTAGTACCTTACGGTCAAATTCGGGTAACTCGTCCAGAAATAATACGCCGTGGTGTGCCAGACTAATCTCGCCGGGCCGGGGTTGTGAGCCACCGCCCACCAATGCCACGGCAGATGCAGTATGATGCGGGGCGCGAAAAGGCCGCTCGCCAAATTGAATTGGCTGATTGGCAATGGAATAAACACTAGCGACTTCCAGATTTTCCTCATCAGTCAATGGTGGCAAAATACCGGGCAGGCGTGAGGCCAGCAGGGTTTTGCCAGTACCCGGTGAACCGGAAAACAATAGCGAGTGACTACCGGCCGCAGCAATCTCCAGCGCACGACGGGCACGATGTTGCCCTTTGACATCCGCCATGTCCGGCAGGTTGGCTTGCAGGGATTCCGGTTGGTAGCTCACCTGTGGCAGGCGTTCTGTGTGTTGCAGATGGGCACAAATCTGCTTTAGGGTGCCAGCAGCATATATCTGGGCATTGGGGATTTTAGCAGCCTCATGACCATTGGCCTGAGGCACCAGCAATGGCCGTTTAGCCAAATGGCTGGCTCGCGCGACTGCCAGCACACCCAGGATTGGCCTCAAGTCACCATTTAGCGCCAACTCGCCAACAAACTCCTTGTCTTGCAGGTCATCTGGCCGTAATTGTCCGCTGGCCGCCAAAATACCCAAAGCAATAGGCAAGTCGAGACGAGCCCCCTCTTTGGGCAAGTCAGCAGGTGCCAGATTAATGGTTAAGCGCCGGTTGGGAAACTCAAAACCACTATTGATAATGGCTGAGCGTACCCGGTCTTTACTTTCTCTGACGGCTGCCTCGGGCAAACCAACAATAGTGAGGGCGGGTAGTCCCTGACTTAAATGAACCTCAACCTGAACTTCAGGTGCCTGCAAACCAAGCGCAGCCCGTGAGGTTACTACAGCAAATGACATAGTCTGTCCTTATTGTTATTTTAAAAGTTTTGATGAGTGCTCAGGGAGCAGCAGGTGTTTCCAGCTGGGCAATCTGCTGTTCAAGCGCTGCAACTTGTTTTAACAGCACCTGAATGTCCTGTTGTGCATTGAGTAAAACCTGTTGCTGGCGTAAAAATTCTTCCTGACTGACCAGATCCATTTTGCTAATCATTTCGGACAGCAGCGCACGCAGGTTTTTCTCCAGGTCAGCCTTTGGCTCTTGAAGCTGCTGCATTATTGCCTGTAATAATTGTTCAATCATGATAAATCGATACTCCCTGGTGAAGGCGGTGTGCCGTTTTTATGGCTGAGGCAGGTTATACTATATTTATAATTGCTGATGTTGCTGCCCAAGCTTAAACGAAGAAATAAAAAACTGCGCCTCTTTTTGTTGTTGCATTTTGATACAATTCTGGCACCGTAATGCCGGGCATAAAAACAGCGGCATTATAACAGGCACAATAGCTTAAATGATTTGGGGTCAAGAATGAAAGCATTAACAATAACAGCGGCATTCCTCAGCGTTGGTATATTGACTACTCAGGCCGTGCAGGCGGCAGATGTATTAACACTACCAGGACTTAGCACCACAGGAAATATTAGCCTTAGTACAGATTACCGCTTTCGTGGCGTTTCCAGAACCAGTAATAATCCGGCCATTCAGGGTGCTATAAACTTTAACCATGAATCAGGTGCGTATGCCAGCCTATGGGGTTCAAACGTGAGTGAGCCAAGTAGTGCCGAGCTTGATGCAGTACTGGGCTATGCCACCCGGCTTTCTTTGCTGCGTAATGTAGAATCCCGGCTGGACGTAGGGTATATCCGTTATATTTTTGCCGGTTCGGGCAATAGCGCAGTGGACAGTAATCAGCCAGATTTTAATGAGCTATTTGCTCGTTTAGGTTTTGCGCAGGCACTGGTTACAAACGATACCCTGGGATTGGGAGTCAATTATTCCAGTAGTTACTATCAGCATTCTGATGATTTTTGGTATTTAAGTGCCAGCTATGCCGTGCCTCTGGCTGAGACGGGCTTTGGGTTGGTGGCTAGCCTGGGCTATAACCAGTTTAAGAATGCCCGTATGCTAAACCGTGCCTTAAATGCAACCGGGAATGATGATCACTATACGGACTATAAATTGGGCACCACTTTTGGTGTACAGGGTCTAAATGCGGAGCTGGCCTGGGTGGGTAATACCTTAAGCACCAGTCGCTGTGCTGACGCGCAAACCTGTAAAAACAGTTTACAGTTGAGTGTAAGTAAAGCATTCTAAGTATAATTTAGGGCTTAAATACGTTATAAAGTAAGCAGGCTGGCAGGGTAGTTATTCTTTGCAAGACCTGGTGCTGAGATGCTTTTAAAATTTTTTACTGGTCATTTACCTGAGGTATTTTGAAATGAAGCTTGTAACCGCTGTGGTTAAGCCGTTTAAACTGGACGATGTGCGCGAGGCATTGTCAGAAATAGGGGTACAGGGAATAACGGTCACAGAAGTTAAGGGGTTTGGCCGTCAAAAAGGGCATACAGAGCTGTATCGCGGCGCAGAATATGTGGTTGATTTTTTGCCCAAGGTAAAAATTGAAATTGCTGTGCGTGATGATATGGTGGATGCGGTGATTGAAGCTATTAGCCGTGTGGCAAGCACTGGTAAAATTGGCGATGGTAAAATTTTTGTGAGCAATCTTGAGCAGGTGATCCGGATTCGTACCGGTGAAACCGGGCCTGACGCTGTATAAAGACGACCCACGACCAGTATTTGCTAAACCAGCCTTAGCCTGCCCTGCTGATGCTAAGGCTGGGAATGCAGATGTGCATAGCAGACTGGAGAGGTGTTGTCCTGCCACTTGTCCAGTTCATCTTCCAGGAATTCAGCCAGTACAGATGCATGGCTGTGCTCCATCTGACGTGCTGCATACAGCAGGGTTAGAGGTTCAGCCCGTGCGATGTCCAGCAGGGCTAGCCAGTGTTCTGGATGCCCTGCCAGCTCATTGCGGTAGCGAGTCCGAAATTCTTCAGTTTGTTCCATGTGTGCATGAAACCATTGTCGCAACGCTGTAGAGGGTGCGACTTCCTTAAGCCACTGATCCATAATCAGCTGGTCTTTACGCAGGCCGCGCGGCCATAGACGATCTACCAGAATGCGCTTGCCATCATTGGGATGAGCGGCCTCATACACTCGCTTGCAATAAATCATGCATAGCTCTCCTTTTGCCTGTATCTACGGCCGGTTTGACAGTGCTACTTAATCTGGCACGGGATTTTTGCTACACTGCTTTATCATTGTTCAATAAAACCGGCTGACATGCACTGCCCATTTTGTAATGCACCAGACAGTAAAGTCATTGATTCGCGGCTGGCCGCAGAAGGTCGGCAAATTCGTCGGCGCCGGGAATGTGTGGCCTGCGGTGATCGCTTTACCACGTTTGAATCCTACGATGTGGTCATGCCGCGCGTGATTAAATCAAATGGCCGCAATGAGCCATTTGATGACGATAAACTGCGTCACTCGCTGACACTGGCCTTGCAAAAGCGTCCAGTAAGCCAGGATCAGATTGAAGCCACCTTACTGGATATTGGCCAGCACCTGCGCCGCCTGGGTGAGCGTGATGTCACCTCGCGGACTATTGGTGAAATTGTAATGCAGGCGCTGTATGAGCTGGATCATGTGGCTTACGTGCGCTTTGCCTCGGTGTATCGTGACTTTCAGGATGTAGACGCCTTTAAGCGTGAAATTGAACAAATGGGTAAGTCCAGCAGCCTCACCAGTGACAAAATAAATGTTCCGGCTCCCTTAAATAGTAGTGAAATTGATAAAAGCAACGAACGATAAAGCGTATGAATGACCAGCAGTTGATGCAGCAGGCCATAGTACTGGCCAGACATGGTCAATACAGCACGCGTCCCAATCCGTGTGTGGGCTGTGTGATCGTTAAGGATGGACGGGTTATAGGTGAAGGGTTTCATCCACAGGCTGGTCAGCCGCATGCTGAGGTATTTGCCTTAAGACAGGCCGGCGAAGCAGCCAGGGGTGCCACGGCTTATGTCACTTTAGAGCCCTGTGCGCATTATGGTAAAACTCCGCCCTGTGCCCAGGCGCTGATTGATGCAGGTGTCAGCCGGGTAGTGATGGCTAGTCTCGACCCCAATCCTCTGGTTGCCGGGCAGGGCAGAGCTATGCTGGAAGCGGCTGGTATTGCCACCACAGTAGGGGTTCTGGAGCATGAGGCACGAGCCTTAAACAAGGGTTTTTTGCAGGTGATGGCAGGTGGCAGGCCATTTGTGCGCTTAAAAATGGCAGCCAGTCTGGATGGACGTACAGCAATGGCCTCTGGTGAGTCCAAGTGGATTACTGGAAGTGAGGCGCGGCTGGACGTACAACATTGGCGAGCTATGAGTGGTGCGGTCATTACGGGAATTAATACTGTGCTGGCTGATGATCCGTCCTTAAATGTACGCCAGTTAGCAGGCAACTTCCCCGTTGAGCAGGTGGTACAGCCGCTGCGCGTGGTGCTGGATCGTAACAGCCGGTTTCCGCTAGAGGCTCAACTGCTGCAACAACCAGCGCATTTACTTCTGGTTGGTACGCTGCCAGAAATTGCTCCGCATGTGGAGCACTGGCCGGATATGAGCCTTGCCAGCCTTCTGGATCAGCTCAAGCAACAAAAACAGGTCTATGATGTGCTGGTGGAGGCAGGCCCGACACTGGCAGGAGAATTCCTGCGACAAAATCTGGTCGATGAGCTCATTGTGTATCTGGCGCCTACCTTGCTGGGCAGTCAGGCTCGCCCCATGTTTAATTTGTCTTTGACGCAAATGTGCGAGCAATATCGGTTAGAATTGCAGGGGCTTACTCAGGTTGGAGCGGATATTCGTTTGATCCTGAAACCTGAGGTTTGACATGTTGCTGCAACCATTTATTTTTCAATAGCGTAGAGCGATGAATACTGAAGTCAATGTGTATCACAAGCGTCGCCACGCTGCGCGAACCACTGATGATTATCTGTTTCATCAGTTAGTGCCTTATCTGGGCAACAAGCGTCGTCTACTTCACCTGATTCTGGCTGCACTGGAACAAACCGGCACCCTCAATAAAAAAAGCAAAAAGGCACCGATTTTTGCCGACCTGTTTGCCGGCAGTGGGGTGGTGTCACGGCTGGCCCGGCAAAATGGCTACCGGGTGATTGCCAATGACTGGGAGCCTTATAGTCATGCCCTGAACCATGCGCTCTTGGCCTGTGTGGAGGCACCTGATTTTGCCGGGCTGGGTGGTTACCAGGCCGCTATCGACCAGCTGAATAGCTTGCCGGAGCAGGCCGGCTGGGTTACCCGTAACCTGTGCCCGCGAGATGATGACTATTATGATCCTGCGCTGGATCGCCTGTTTTTTAAGCGCCGTAATGGGATGCGCATTGATGCCATTCGTAACCAGATTAGCCAGTGGCAGCTTCAGGGCTTGATCGACCCCATTGAAATGAGCGCCCTGTTGGCACCGCTTTTATATTCGGCCAGCTTTGTCAGTAACACCAGTGGTGTATTTAAGAGTTTTCATCAGGGCTGGGGTGGCAGAACCCAAACGGCACTGGAACGGATTGATTCGTTGCTGTGGCTTAGTCCCAGCCGATTTTGTCCTATTGGCAACCCGAACCAGCTGGCCGCAGAAATGTGGTGTGTGGACGCACACTATCTGGCAAAACAAATGGCCTCATTTAAAGTGGATGTGACCTACCTTGACCCGCCTTATAACCAGCATGCCTACAGCAGTAATTATCACGTGCTAAATGCCCTAACCTTGTGGGATCAGGTGGATTTGCCTACGCCAGATACACCGGGCTATAAAAGCGGAATTGATCGGGCATGGCGTAAAGAACGCCCCAGCCCCTATAACTCCGCCAAATATGCCACCGAAGCCTATCAGGAACTGGTGGCGACCATTAATTCGCGTTTTATTCTTACCAGTTATAGCACTGATGGCAATATTGCACCCAAGGACTTGCTTAAGGCCAATCTGGAGCGTGGCCGGGTTTCTTTATTAACTCAGGACGTGCCACGTTACCGCGTAAGCAAACAACGCCAGTCCGAGCGGGCGCGTACCCTTGAATTTATTGTGATTACTGATACCCAAGCCAAGTCCGGGCCGCCATTAAACCAGCTTTTGGGTCAGTTGTACCATTTTGCCGAGCTTGGCGGGGTAGACACTTCTGGCCCTAGTACCCAGCTGGCATTGTGGTAGATAGTCCATTAGTTAAAAAACAATTATTCACACTTTTGCCAGTCAGCCCGGCCAAACTTGCTTTAAGCTAGGCGGGAGCCATGAGCATAATAGTGTTGCCTGTTGCTCATTTATTGATAATATTGCAGTAACAATAAGGAAAAATCATGCAAAAGCAGCTGAAAAAGACTGGCCTATTGACTGGATTACTTTTACTGTCATCGTTTAGTTTTGCCACTACCTGGACAGCGGGCAGCAGTCATCAAGGCAAGGTAACTGTTCCCATTGAGGGCGGCCCGGTAATTAGCTGGCAGTGCAATGGCAAAGCCTGTAGCCTGACCGGCCCCTGGGGTGATGACTTGTCCATGGATTCCTGCCAGAACCTGGTCATGCGTGTTGGTAAAATCAGTTATTACAAAAATAGCGCTGGCAAGATGTGGCCGGCAAAATCGACTGAGCTGGCTCAGTGCAATCAGGCGGCGCGTTAAGCATTGCATACCTTTTGTGAGTGAAGAGGATATAATAGTCTTAACTTAAGCAGGTTTTTGACAGGTTAAAACAATAGCGCAATGTTTACGGGCATTATTGAAGCAGTGGGAAAAGTAGCCTCCATTCAGCACAGTGCAGGCGATGTGCATTTGCGTATTGATGCGGGCACTCTGGATATGGATGATGTCAAGCTGGGCGATTCCATTGCCACCAGTGGGGTTTGCCTGACCGTGACTGATTTTGGTAAGGGCTGGTACACTGCGGATGTGTCTCTGGAAACCATTAGCCGTAGCACCTTAAAGCAGTGGAAAACCGGTAGCCGGGTTAATCTGGAAAAAGCTCTGTTGCCCACGACGCGGCTGGGTGGTCATCTGGTCAGTGGCCATGTGGATGCCCTGGGCGAGATTATGCTGGCGCGTAAAGATGCCCGCTCGTTGTATTTTGAAGTCAGGGCACCCGATGCACTGGCTAAATATCTGGCTGAAAAAGGCTCCATTACCGTGGATGGCATTAGCCTGACCATTAATCATTTAAATGGTGCCCTGTTTAGTCTGAATCTGGTACCGCATACGGCGGCTCACACTACCATTGGCGATTGGCAGGTAGGTACTCAGGTGAATCTGGAAGTAGATGTATTGGCACGTTATCTGGAGCGCTTACTACTGGACGATAAGGCAGCACAGGCCACCGCCAAAAATAGCAGTATTGATATGGATTTTCTAGCCAGCAATGGCTTTTTGCGCTAGGTGAGGCTAAGTAGAGGTTTTGCTCAATTTAGGATATGTGCAATCCGTTTATTCCGGTTTTAACTCATCCATTTGTTGATTCACAATCTGCTTAATTTCAATTTTAGCCTGCTGCCTTAAGCGCTCGCTAAGCTGTTGCAGGGTTTCTTCAATATAGATTTCAGCTTCCAGCCATAGCGCATCCTCAAGCTGCTGGATAAGGCTGCTGGGTGGGGCTGGCTGCTCGTGTTTCTGAGCTAACTGTTTTTGGGTAACTTGCTCTTGGGCAAGCTGTTGCTGTCTCAGCTGTGCGGCCTGTTGTTCTGCCAGCTGCTTTTCTTCCAGTTCGCGCTGTTCCTGTTCTAGTCGTTGCAATTCTTCCTGCTCAGCCAGCCGTTGCTGTTCCAGCCGCGCTGCTTCTTCTGCCTGTTGTCTGGCAAGTCTTTCCTGCTCACGCTGTTGTTCGGCTTCGGCCTGCTCACGGACAAGCTGTGCCTGCCGCAGGCGTTCCTGTTCTTCAGCTTTAGCTTTTTCACGTGCCTGTTGCTGTTGCAGTGCTTCTTGACGCTGCTGTTCTTCCAGTGCGGCTTTGACCAAGGCCTGCTGTTGCTGGTCACGTTCATGGTCTTTTGCCTGCCACTGGGCAAAATCGGTATCCTGCTCCAGCAGGTGGCAAATGCTGTTTAATTCACTAAACACTTGCTGACGTATGGCTTCGGGCGCGGCCAGCCAGCGTGATTGAAAATCCCGGCCTACATTGAGTGCCATATTTTGTCCCCAAATGAATATAAAAGCTTAACCATAACGTATATGCCTATACCTGATGCACTACCGGCTCAATGCCCTGTTCCCGATACGCCCTAAAGCGCATGCGGCTATGGGCACGTGCAGGTTCATCATTTTCCACAATCTCCAGCACATGCTCAAAGCGCTTAGGGTCAACAATGCCTTCACCCAGATTAAGACAAATCCCGCTAAAGTTATCTGGTATCTGCAAACTCAGGCAGATCGGGCTGCTGGGGTCATCAATATCATGTGGAATAAAACTACTGGGGTCAAACTGCCACAGTAAGTCATCAAATTGTTGCAGCACGTCCTGCTGATCAAATTTGACCAGCAGAGATTGCCTGCCTGTCATCGCACTTTTGCGGCAGATCCGGCAAGCCAGTTCTAGCTGCCCAATCTGCTGTTGAATCAAATAAAAGCTGACTGCTGCCATACCCTAGGCAGTGTGTGCCCGATCGCGTAAAAATTGCATGAGCAGGGGAACCGGGCGGCCAGTCGCGCCTTTGTTACTGCCAGAAATCCAGGCAACACCGGCAATGTCCAGATGTGCCCAACGGTATTCCTTGGTAAAACGTTGCAGGAAACAGGCTGCGGTAATGGCACCACCATAAGGCCCGCCAATATTACCCATATCGGCAATTGGTGAGTCCAGTAGTTCCTGATAGTCATCCAGCACCGGCATACGCCACACCCGGTCGTGTGCAGTTTGACCGGCCTGTAGCAGTTGATTGGCCAGCTCATCATCCGGGCTAAATAGACCTGCTACTACCTTACCCAGTGCAACCACGCAGGCACCGGTTAAGGTGGCAATATCAATGACGGTGTCGGGTTCAAAGCGCTTGATATAAGTCAGCGCATCGCACAGCACCAGACGACCTTCAGCATCGGTGTTTAAAATTTCAACAGTCTGACCACTCATGGTGGTGACAACATCACCGGGACGAGTCGCCCGGCCTGAAGGCATATTTTCGGCACAAACCATGGTGCCGACCACGTTGACCGGTAATCTGGCTTCGCACAGGGCTTGTAGGGTGCCAAGCACTGAGGCAGCTCCGCCCATGTCAAATTTCATTTCGTCCATGCCGGCAGCAGGTTTAATGGAAATACCACCGGTATCAAAGGTAATGCCTTTGCCCACCAGCACCACCGGTTTGGATTGGTCCTGCTTGCCCTGACCCTTCTTACCAGCGTATTCCAGCAATACCAGACGTGCCTCACGTTCAGAGCCACGGCTGACTGCCAGCAAGGCGTTCATGCCCAGTTCCTGCATGGCGGCTTCATCCAGCACAGTCACTTTGAGCAATTCAGGATATTGTGCTGCCAGTTGCTGTGCCTGCTCGGCCATATATTCAGGATGACAGATATTGCCGGGGTGGTTGGCAACGTCCCGCGCCAGCGACTGGCCTTTGTACACCGCCTGCAAGTAGTCAATACGGCTACGCAGTTCATCGGCGCGGGTACTATGCAGGGTAATATGTTCCAGAACAGTTTCGCTTTTTTTGCTTTTATATACCTCAAAGCGATAAGCGGCGTTACTTAAGGCAAGTACAAAAGGCTCAATGTTCTGGTCATTCAGGGCGTCCAGTGAGATCACTGCATTTTTAACACGATTACTTAAGGCCTTATAAATGGTATTAGCGAGTGTCTGGCTTTGCCCTGCGTTCAGTTTATCCAGCTCTCCCGCGCCCACGAGCAAAACCTGATTGAAGTCAGCACCCTGTAGCTGATAAATGGGCAGGCTATCACCAAGTTTTGCCTTAAACTGCGCCCGTGCGATATTTGTATTTAGCTGTTCTTGTATGGACGCAGGCAGGTAGTCATGAGCCTGGGTCAGGGCGTTTTGATCCAGAATAAGCACCAGTACATCACTACTGTCCTGACTGGGTAAAAGTTTGTTTTGTAGATTCAGTTTCATGTAACAACCTTATATCATTGTGCTCAAGCAGTCTTCCATTAAACCATTGTCCTGCTAGACTGAATAGACCATTTTAGTACGTTGCCTGCTATTTTTTTAATGGATAAGCCCTTAAACTTGCGTGTTTTGTAATAGTGTTGCGGTTTGCCTAAATACTGTACTAGCCACTGTGGATGCCTGCTTTTGATCATACGTCGTTATCTGGTTCGCCAAGTATTGTCCACGAGTGCTGTGGTAGTGGGTCTGCTTACCCTGATTATGCTGGGCGGCCGGCTGATCAAATACTTTGGTGTGGCGGCGCAGGGGCGGCTGGATGCCAGTGTGCTATTCACTATTATCGCTTTTCGCCTGCCGGAGTTTTTGACCTTAATTGTGCCGCTGGGCTTTTTTGTAGGCTTAATGCTGGTGTTTGGCCGCCTGTATGTTGATCATGAAATGGCCGTGCTAAACAGTAGCGGGATTAGTCGTGACCGTTTGGGTATATTGCTCATCCCCATGACGGTACTACTGGTCGTGGCTGAGGCTATTTTGGTGATTCAGCTGGCACCGTGGGGCAATCGCAAGTTTGATCAGGTGACAGCGACTCAGGCGATTCGTAGCGGCTTTGATCTGGTCAAGCCTCGTGAGTTTGTGTCTAGTGGCCGTTATACCATTTATGCTGGTTCTCTGTCTGAAGACCGGCGTGATCTACAGGATATTTTCTTTTATGAGCGAGCCGAAAAACCCGGCAAGCCTGATACCTTAATTCTGGCACAACGTGCCTCCCGTGTGGTTGATCCCAGTAACACAGCCAGTATTGTTGATCTGGTGAATGGCCGCCGTTATGAGATTTTTCCTGGCAAGCCGGCTTATAGTCATGCCGAATTTGCCACATACCGGCTGCGTATTGAGCATCAGAGTGACCCGGAGCTGGCGACCCAGCGGGTAGAAGCCATGAGCATGGCAGCCCTTAAAAAACGCATGGATGAGCCAGTGATTAAAAGTGAACTGGGCTGGCGGCTGAGCGCTCCATGGGTGGTGGCACTGGCGCTTATACTGGCCTTGCCGCTATCACAGGTGAATCCTCGGCAGGGTCGTTATTACCGATTGTTTCCGGCTATTATGATTTTTGCCAGCCTGATTGTGGCCTTGATGGCAGTAAAAACCCGAATTACCAAGGACAAACTGGGTTTATGGGGCTATCCCATGGTGCTGGCGATTTATCTGGTGGTTGGGCTGGCATTGTCGCGTCGCCAGCGTTTGTCCCCGCAGGCTGCCAAGCGGATTAAAGAGGCTGCCAGATCATGATGCATGTTAATTTATTGCCCCGTCATGTGATCAAAACCGCAGGCCTTGCCATGCTTGGTGCGGCTTTTTTGCTGCTTTTGTTACAAATGCTGTTTTCCTATATTGCCGAGCTGGGTGAACTAAAACCTGGTTATGGGGCATATCAGGCATTGACCTATATTTTGTGGCAAGCGCCCAAATTTTTATATGACACCTTGCCGATTGCTGGTTTGATGGGGGCCGTGATTGGTCTGGGTTCACTGGCTTCAAATAGTGAAATTATTGTGATGCGCTCGGTGGGCGTGAGCCTATGGCGTATTGTTGGCTGGGTGCTCATGCCAGCCTTGCTGCTTATTGTACTATCGTTCGCGCTGAGCCAGTGGGTACTGCCTTATACTAATGATCAGGCTAAGTTTATTCAAAAGCAAAGTGGCAAGGCTGCCAAAATTGGTGAGGTATATGGTTACTGGACGCGTGAAGGTAATCGCTATATTTATGTGGACTATGCCAATTCATTGGGTCAGCTTAAGCATGTCCGTATGATTGATCTGGATGAAAAGTACCGGATCAATCAAACCCTGACGGCTCAGACCGGAGAATACACGGACAGGCAGCATTGGCAGTTAAGTCAGGTGCAGCAAAGCATCATTAATCCAGACGGTAGTGCCACAGCCATGCAGCAGCAAACGGTAGATATGGATCTGGCCCTACAGCCACGTTTTGTGCGCATTGTCACGGTTGCTCCAGAGGATCTCGCACCCAGCCAGCTGGTGGAATACATGCAGTATCTATCTGAACATGCGCAATTGCCCAAGCCTTATATTTTGGCATTCTGGCAAAAAATAGCAGCGCCATTTGCTCTGATCTCGCTAGTAGTGATTGCCTGCTCGTTTATTTTTGGCCCGCTGCGTCAGCAATCCATGGGCTTTCGCCTGGTCATTGCCTTGTTTATTGGTCTGGGTTTTCGCTACTTGCAGGATTTTTTAAGCTATGCCAGTCTGGTCTATTCACCGTCACCCGTATGGTTTGTGATGTTGCCCATTGTGATCTGTTTTGGTATTGGGGCGTATTTATTGCATCGGGCCAAATAATTGTTTTATAAAATCAGGCCTTAATGAAGCAAAGGCTTAATAAGTTTTAGGGAAAAAATAATGCCACGGATAAGTACACGTGATCAGCAACAATTATACGTCCGGGTTATTGGGCAGGGGCAGCCAGTTTTGATGCTGCATGGTTTGGGTATGCAAAGCAGCCAGTGGTTGCCATTTATTTTGCCATTTATCCGGCATTTTAAGTTTTATATGCCGGATTTTCGGGGGTCTGGCAAATCAGCCAGTATTCGTTTTAATCAGATCGATGTATTTGAAAACCATGCGCAGGATATTGAAGATGTCATACGGCATTTTGACCTGAAGAATTTTGATTTAGTGGGATATTCGCTGGGAGCCACCACTGCGTTGCACTTGCAGCGTAGCCCGGAATTTAACAGGGTGCGCCGCTATTTGCATATTGACCAGTCACCTTGCGTAGGTAACCGGGCAGACTGGACATATGGTTTGTTTGGTGAGCAGCAAGCTGCACTGTTTAGTGGGTTTCAGCAGCTGCTTGACGTGATTTCGCCTTTTGAAAATCATTTGTCCTTGTCACAGTTACCATTAGAAGTACGTTTGCAGGCTAGCGCACTTCTAGGCGGTATTTTTGAAAAAATGCTTGGCAAACCGTTGATCAGGCAGATATTTAAATTATCGGCGTACTGGCCGGTGCTGATGCCTTATGTGGTGTCCTTATCCCGGTTGGAAGATATTCGTCTATACCTTGAGAGCTATATGCGGGGGCAGCACGATTACCGGCAGGTGTTAGGGCACTGGCAGGTTCCTGCTACGGTATTTATTGGTAAAAAATCGCCGCTATATCATGCCAATGGTCAGCGTTTGGTGGCTGAGAAGATGCAGCCTTCCACAGTAGTCGAGTTTGAAAAATCCGGGCATGGATTGCTGCTGGATGAGCCGGTTAAATTTATTCGAGAGTTAAGGCATTTTCTAGCTTAAGCCAGCTTGGTATAGGCCTCTTCATTAAAACCCACCAGTATTTGTTTATCTTTTACCAACACCGGCCGCTTAATCATGCTGGTGTTATCTTTTAATGCCTGTAAAGTGTTTTCCGAACTGGATAAAATGTCTGCCTGCTGTTCGGGGCTAAATTTACACCAGGTGGTTCCTTTTTTATTGAGTAATAGATCAAGGCCAACCTGATCCGCCCAGTGCTGTAAGGTGTCCAAATCAATACCTTGTTTTTTATAATCGTGAAATTCAAAAGGCAAGCCGAGCTGGGTTAAGGCATCAAAGGCTTTTTTCATGGTATTGCAGTTTTTTATCCCATAAATTTTGAGCATGGCAATAACAAAATCTCAAGCTGATTAAGACAAGGTATTATGGGGGATATAAATAGAGAAAACCCGCACTAATATCATCCTGATAGTGCGGGTCTCAATTGCAACGTCCTGTCATGCTTCCATACAATATTGTAATGTCCTACACTACAATACCTTTTCATCCTACGGCAGTCCTTCCCTTTTGGTCATCCTGACCGACTTCCCTGTGCCGTAAGAGAATAATGCGATATTTCAGTTTGTTTGCAAAGAGTAAATTAACGTCACGCTTTGTAAGCCTAAGCTTACAAGATGTAAATAAGCATGCTTTATTGCTCAGGTTATAACAAATAATCAATAATTACCGGTGCATGATCACTAAAGCGTTGATCCCGGTAAATACTCACGTTAGCGATGCGATCATGCCAATCCGGTGATACTACGTGGTAATCAATCCGCCAGCCGACGTTTTTTGCCCAGGCCTGACCACGGTTCGACCACCAGGAATATTCATGCGCATTTTGGTTTTTTACCCGAAACGCATCAACATAGCCCAGTGCATCATAAATGGTATCCAGCCAAGCCCGCTCATGTGGCAGCACGCCGGAGTTTTTCTGGTTACCTTTCCAGTTTTTAATGTCAATCTCTTTATGCACGATGTTGTAATCACCACATATAATGATGGATTTGCCCTGCTCGCGCCATTGCCTTAAATGCACCAGCATTTCTTGTAAAAATAAATCCTTGCGTGCCTGAGCATCTTCGCCACTAGAACCGGATGGCAAGTACAGGGAGGCCACCACAAAGTTTTTACCGTCATTGGTCTCAAACTCGGCCGTAGTAAACCGCCCTTGTGTATCACAAATATCAAAGCCCAAGCCAGTATTAATACCGCTAAATGGATGGCGGCTATAAATGGCCGTGCCAGCATAACCGGGCTTTTCCGCCGGATGCAGGTGCATGTGCCAACCTTCGGGCTTGTGTTCATCCAGCCATTGATGCGGCTGGATTCGGGTTTCCTGCATGCATACAATGTCAGCGCCCGAAGTTTCCAGCCAGTCAAAAAACCCTTTGCTGGCCGCCGAACGCATGCCGTTTAAGTTAATGGAAACCACGCGAAGCATTGTTGTCTCAGCACTTATTTTTAGCTGAGTACTCACTTTTGGCTCACCTGGGTTTAAATGCTTTGCTATCATGCGCCTTAATTTACCTTAACTCTCAGTTTTAACAGGAAACCGCCATGTCGATTCAACCCTTTAGCCCGCAAGCCTTAATTGAGTTGGCACTAAAACGTGGCGTGCTCAAGTTTGGGGAGTTTACTTTAAAATCTGGTCGAGTTAGCCCTTATTTTTTTAATGCCGGATTATTAAACGATGGTGAGGCGTTATCACTGCTGGCCAATGGTTATGCCGACAAGCTGATGCGCTGCGAGGGCGTGAGTGTGATTTTTGGCCCAGCGTATAAAGGTATTCCGTTTGTTGCGGCAACTGCTTCAGCATTATGGCAGCAACATGGCGTGAGTGTGCCGTGGGGTTTTAATCGCAAGGAAGCCAAGGATCATGGTGAGGGCGGCATGCTGGTAGGCGCAGATGTGAAAGGTAAGCAGGTGTGGATTGTGGATGATGTAATTACCGCTGGCACGGCCATTCGTGAAGTGGTGAATATTTTGCAAAACGCAGGTGCCACCATTGCTGGGGTGCTCGTGGCGCTGGATCGGCAGGAAAAAGGCAAGGGTGAGCTGTCAGCCATTCAGGAGGTAGAAAAACAGTATAGGATTCCGGTACATGCGCTAATTACTATGCAGGATTTGATGGAGTATTTAAAGGAAAATAATCGGAGTGATGATCTGGCGCGGATGCAGGATTATCGCGAGAAGTATGGGGTTTAAAGTCGTCTACCTTTTCAAAAAATGAATTCTAGAGCTGCTGCATGAGTGGCTCTTTTCACAGAACCACAGCCAGCTGGGTCTATAGCAAAAGTTGGTTCCTAAATACTTTTTTAAGAAGTTACTCATTAGCCTGACACTTGAACAATAAAAACTTCCCAACAAAAAAACACTTAAGCTCAGCTATACTGCATTATCTTCAAAATTTAAGTTTAAAAACAATGCGCGTTCTTGTTGTGATGGATCCCATTGAATCCGTCAACCTGAAAAAAGATTCCACCATGGCCATGCTGTGGACGGCCAAGCGTCGTGGACATACCTTGGGCTATGCCCTGCAAACCGATTTATTTATTGATCAGGGTAGAGCCTTTGGCAACATTGCCGCGCTGGATGTGTTTGAGGATTATGCCGAGCGTGGTGGTGAATATTATACGCTGGGCGAAAAACAGCGTGAATCACTGGCCAGCTATGACGTCATTTTGATGCGCAAAGACCCGCCGTTTGACATGAACTTTTTATATACCACTTATATTTTAGAGCAGGCCGAGCGTGAAGGCGCATGGGTGGTCAACAAGCCGCAATCTTTACGTGATTGCAATGAAAAGCTATTTGCCACCCAGTTTCCTGAGCTACAGGTACCGACGTTGGTCACCTCGCAGCAACGCCTAATTCGTGAGTTTTTAGCCCAGCATCAGGATATTATTGTAAAACCCCTGGATGGCATGGGTGGCACGGGGATTTTTCGTTTGCAGCAAGGCAGCCCTAATGTTGGCTCAACGCTGGAGATGCTGACCATACTGGGTACACAACCAATTATGGCGCAGCGTTATATTCCCGAAATTGTGCATGGCGACAAGCGTATTTTAATGATTAACGGTGAGCCTGTACCGTATTGTCTGGCGCGTATTCCACAAGCTGGTGAAACCCGCGGTAATCTGGCAGCCGGTGGCCGTGGTGAAGCACGACCGTTAACCGAAAAAGATAAACAATTAGCTGCCAGAATTGGTCCGGTGCTACGTGAAAAAGGTCTTATTTTTGTTGGGCTGGATGTGATTGGCGAATACGTGACTGAAATAAACGTCACCAGCCCGACCTGCATCCGCGAGATTGATGATCAGTTTGGTACTTGTATCGCCGATGAGCTGTTTAAGGTTTTAGAACAGGGACGCGGTTAATGAAGTTTAACGTGCTGGTTCAGGAATATAAAAAAATCATTCGGCAGGACAAAGGCTGGTTTAAAACTCCGTTATGGACACTGGCTGTGATTACTGGTGCCAAGTCCTTTTTAGATAATCCTGTTATTGGCAATTCGCTGTTTAATCAGGCGGGCTTACATACGCGTCGAGTCAAACTGGCGGCCTATCTGGCCAGTAGGCGGCGTGCACGCTTGGCGAAACACCTAAGCCCCGAGGATGCTAGGTTTTTCCAGCATAACGGATTTATTATTAAGGAAAATTTTTTACCGGCCGAGCAGTTTAAACAGCTCGAACACGAACTAGTCAATACGGTACTGCCAGCCCGTGAAACCCTGCAAGGCAACACGGTCACCCGTCGTATTGCGCTGGATGAGCAGGCGCTGGCAAAGCTACCGCAGGCGCGGCAACTCATTAATCAGCCCTACTTTCACCAACTCATTAATTATGTTGGCAGCTTCAAGGTGCAGCCACTTTGGTATATTCAAAGCATTTTGTCCCAGGTGCGTAAAGCCAACCCCGACCCGCAAACCAGCCTGCATAGCGATACTTTTCATTCCAGTGTAAAGGCATGGCTGTTTTTAACCGATGTGGCGATTGATGAAGGGCCATTTGTCTATGTGCCCGGTTCGCATCGCTTAACTCCGGAGCGGTTGGCCTGGGAGCATCAACGCTCAATTGGCGCAGCCAGTGCAGATCGTATGAGTGCACGGGGTTCGTTTCGTATTCAGGAGGCTGAGCTGGCCGCACTAGGCCTGCCAAAACCGCAGGCATTTGCCGTACCAAAAAATACGCTGGTGGTGGCTGATACTTTTGGCTTCCATGCACGAGGTAAAAGTGTGAGACCTTCTACCCGGATTGAAGTGTGGGCGTATGCACGACGTAATCCGTTTTTACTATGGACAGGCCTTGACCCTCTGAGCTTGCCATTTTTAAACCATAAAATCATTCCATTATACTGGTGGATACTGGATGAACTGGAAAAACGGCACTGGAAAAATAATCCGTGGCGTCCTGTGGGGCAGTTACGCGCAGGTGATCCGGCACGTTTTATCAAAAAATAAGATTGTCATACAAAAATGTCGGCAAATTGTGCGCAGGCCTGTTTAAGCTTGGGCGCAATTACGGCTAGAATAAGCGGTTAACTTGGCATAGGGATATGTGCGAAGTAGCAATAGGATTTACTAGGTAAAAACATAAATACAGGTGGTTTGTGGTTCAGGGGCAGGTCAAACAAATTAAAACCGGCATGACTAAAACCGTAATGGTGATGGCAGCTGGTACTGGCGGTCATGTGTTTCCTGCGCTGGCCGTGGCAGAAAGCCTGCGCGTCCAAGGTATTGAAGTACATTGGCTGGCAACGCGCATAGGCATGGAACATCGTCTGGTGGGTGCCAGAAATATCCCGCTGCATCCTATTGATATTCAGGGCTTGCGTGGCAATGGTTTAAAGCGCTTACTGGCTGCGCCATTTAAAATCGTGGCGGCAACTTTTGCGGCTATGCGCCTGATGCGTCAACTCAAAGTAGACGCTGTGATTGGCTTTGGTGGCTATGTGGCCGGGCCGGGCGGGCTTGCAGCGCGGCTTTTGGGTTTGCCGCTGGTGATTCATGAACAAAATGCCATTGCCGGGTTTACCAATACTCAGCTGGCACGCTTGGCTACGCTGGTATTACAGGCATTTCCGCAGGCGTTTCCCGAGTCAGCCAAGGTCAAAACCACAGGAAATCCGGTGCGTGCCGATATCGCTAGCCTGGTTGCCCCAGAGCACCGCTACGATGCCCGGGACGTTGCGCCCCTGAATATTTTAATTGTGGGTGGGTCGCTTGGGGCACAGGCCTTGAATGAGCGCGTGCCTGAGGCACTGGCGTCACTGAATATTCCTTTGCATATTATTCATCAGTGTGGACAGCAACAGGTAGAGTCTACCCAACAGCGCTACACGGCTTTGGCCAATGCTGTGCTTAAGGTACAGGTGGTGCCCTTTGTTGAGGATATGGCTGCTGCCTATGCCCAGGCTGACCTGATGATTTGTCGTGCAGGTGCGCTCACCGTCACTGAGGTAGCAACTGCGGGTGTGGCAGCCGTTTTTGTGCCCTTACCTAGTGCAGTGGATGATCACCAGACTGCCAATGCAGGTTATCTGGCCGATTGTGGGGCAGCCATTATCTGCCCCCAGAGTACACTGACCTCACAAAGTTTAAGTCAGGCATTGGCACCGCTCATGAGTCGCCCTGTGTTGAAAGCCATGGCAATCAAAGCCAGACAGCAAGCTCATCCGCAGGCTACACAGCAGGTGACAGAATTATTGCTGTCTTTAATCCGTTAATTTTATTGTTGAGCCCAAGATGACGCCCTCCTTTACTTCTGCCCAAAGCAAGCAATTGATCAAGATTCCGGAAATGCGGCGTATCCGGCATATTCACTTTGTCGGGATTGGCGGCGCTGGCATGTGTGGCATTGCAGAGGTGCTCAATAATCAGGGCTATAAAATTTCTGGCTCGGATTTAAAACCCAGCAAAACCACTGAACGTTTAAACGCACAGGGGATTAGTATTTACTTTGGACATCAGGCGGAAAATATTGCAGGCGCAAATGTACTGGTGGTGTCTACCGCAATTGATCCCGAAAATCCCGAGATCAAACAGGCCATTAGCCAGCGTATTCCTGTGGTGCGCCGTGCTGAAATGCTGGGTGAGCTAATGCGTTACCGGCATGGCATTGCTGTGGCCGGCACGCATGGCAAAACCACCACCACCAGCTTGCTGACCTGTATGCTGGCTGAAGAAAACCTCGATCCGACGTATGTCATTGGTGGCTTGCTTAACCGTAGCGGCGTCAATGCAGCATTGGGTGCCAGCCGCTATCTGGTAGCAGAAGCCGATGAAAGCGATGCCTCGTTTTTATACTTGCATCCGATGGCTGCCATTGTGACTAATATTGATGCCGACCATATGGAAACTTATGGTGGCAGCTTCGAAGTACTAAAAGATACCTTTATCCAGTTTTTGCAAAAGTTACCGTTTTATGGGCTGGCGGTGGTATGTGGTGATGATCCAGTCATTCGCGAATTACTGCCGCGAATTGGTCGCCCGCTGCTGACCTATGGCTTTGGTGAAGAAAATGATATCCGGGCGGTTGAGGTGGAGCAGGCCGGCATGCAGACTCATTTTACGGTACTGCGTAAAGACCGTGCGCCACTGCGTTTAACCATTAATCAGCCGGGTTTGCATAATGTATTGAATGCACTGGCTGCCATTGGCGTGGCTACTGATGAAGGGGTATCCGATGCTGCCATCAGCCGGGCACTGGAAGGGTTTTCCGGGGTGGGACGTCGCTTTCAGGTTCAGGGTGAGTTTACGCATGGGCAGGGCAATGTCAAACTGATTGATGATTATGGACATCACCCCAAAGAGGTAGAAGCCACCATTAAGGCGGCACGGCAAAGCCACCCGGAGCGTCGTTTGGTCATGCTGTTTCAGCCGCATCGCTTTACACGAACCCGTGACTGTTTTGATGACTTTGTTGAGGTGTTATCACAGGTGGATGAACTGCTGCTATTGGAAGTTTATCCGGCAGGTGAAAAGCCAATTGTTGGTGCCGATAGCCGTAGTCTGGCACGCAGTTTGCGCCTGCGAGGGCATGTGGAACCAATTCTGGTTGATCCGGTGGAAACCCAGCTGGCTGTAGTGTTACAAAATGTGTTACAGCCCAATGACCTGTTGCTGACTCAGGGCGCTGGAAATGTGGGTAGCATCTCGGTGGAACTGGCGCAGCAAGGCTTGTATTTAAAGGCAAAATAGCCATTTTGAGGCACGGTTAAATGATCAGCCATATAGATGATTTAACGCTTAAACACTGAAATGACGATGAACAACAAATTTGGTCATTTGCACGGATTTGTCTAACATGGCGGGCTGCTGCAAGCGTAGGCTCATGCTAGATTAAAATGCTTTTATGGTGCGATTAAGCCTGACCGGGCTGGATCGTGAAACAAAGTTTGAAAATGGACGTATAACGTGTCACAGCATCAACACACGGATTTTGGCAAAGTTGCAGTACTGTTCGGGGGGCACTCAGCGGAGCGGGAAGTTTCAATCAACAGTGGTCAGGCCGTACTGGATGCCTTGCTGCGTCGGGGGATTGATGCCTATGCCTTTGACCCGGCAGTACGTTCAGTCACTGAAATTACTGACTTTGACCGCGCGTTTATTGTGCTGCATGGGCGTGGTGGTGAGGATGGGCAGATTCAGGGTGTGCTGGAATGGCTGAATGTTCCCTATACAGGCAGTGGTGTATTGGCTTCAGCGCTGGGCATGGATAAGGCTAAAACCAAACAATTATGGCAAGGTATGGGTTTTCCAACGGCCCCATATCGCCTGCTCAACCAGGAAACCGATTTTGCACAGATAGTTACTGAACTGGGCTTACCGTTGATTATCAAGCCGGTACATGAAGGTTCCAGTATTGGTATGAGCAAGGTAGAAAGCCTGGCGCAGTTGCAGCCGGCTTATGAGCAGGCTGCCCAGCATGATGCCGTGGTCATGGCAGAGCAATGGATTACTGGTCGTGAGTTTACAGTAGTGATCCTAAACGGTCAGGCGCTGCCGGTGATTCGCCTGCAACCGCCAAGCGACGCGGCCTTTTATGATTATGAAGCCAAATATCAGCGTAATGATACGCAGTATGGCATTCCCTGCGGTTTAAGTAATACAGAAGAACAACGGCTACAGGATCTGGCGTTACGTGCTTTTCATGCTGTGGGTGCAAGTGGCTGGGGCAGAATAGATGCCATGCAGGATGAGCAGGGGAATTTTTGGTTACTGGAAATTAACACCGTACCCGGTATGACGGATCATTCGCTGGTACCGATGGCAGCCAAAGCAGTGGGGTATAGTTTTGATGAGTTGTGTGAGCTGATTTTGCAGCAAACCCTGACAGCAGCCAAGGCAGGCTAGACCCTATGGCAGAGCTTCCCATTTCCATGCGTCGTAAAGCAGCGCCTGTCCGTACTGCCAAAAGTACGGGTAAGTGGGAGCGTGCATCCTGGTGGGGAAGCTGGTTGCTGGTTGCCTTGGCAGTGGTGCTGTGTGGTGTGGGAATCTGGGCGACCCTCAATACCATCCGGCAGGCGCCCGCAGCGACTGTGGAAGTGGTGGGTGATCTAAACACCCTCCAACAGCAGCTGTTACACAATAAACTGCAACCACTGGTGAATGAGGGATTTTTCACCACTGACCTGGAGGCACTGCGGGACGAAGCCCTGGAGTTGCCATGGGTTGACCGCGTGGTGGTTACCCGGCACTGGCCAAATGGCATTGTAATTCGTGCCACGCCGCGCCATCCCATTGCACGCTGGGGCAGTGGCCGTTTGCTTAGTGATAGTGGGCATATTTTTGTTGAAGCCAGCTATGTGGATCGCCGGGATTTGCCTTTGCTACATGGCCCGTCGATATATTCAGTGCAGCTGATGCAACAGTATCGACAAATTAACCAGTGGTTCGCGCCATTGGGCATGCAACTTAAAGAGTTGCACCTGACTGACCGCATGACCTGGTTTATGCAGTTTAATACTGGCATGCGGGTCATTGTGGATCAGGATCAAACCTTGACCAAATTGCAGCGCTTAAGCCAGTTAGGCTTAACGGAGTTAAAAGTACAGTGGCCCAATATTGTGGCAGCCGATTTACGTTATCGTAATGGTCTGGCTCTGCAATGGAAAAATGCTCAGCCACCTAAAATTGTAGCGAACAAATTTGTGGTTGAACCAGTGCTGGCTGACCCTGTAGCGGGAGTTGCGTTAAACCACTCCCTCATCAAGAACTGAGTAGCCAATTGATGAAAACTGAAAAAATAAACAATGGTAAATATCATGAATGATGCGGTTCCATCTGTCGTTGCAATTGATATTGGAACACACAAGGTTGCGGTGCTGATTGGCAGAATCCATGGTCCTGACCAGATTGAAGTGATTGGCATGGCGCACGCGCCCAACCGGGGCATGAGTAAAGGCGTCATTAAAAATCTGGATAAAGTGGTTGCTGCTATTAAGGATGCAGTATCGCAGGCTGAGGATATGGCCGATTGCAGGATCCATACAGCATGGGTTGCTATCCCGAGTGCTGAACTCAAAAGTTTTAATGCCTCTGGCCGTACACCGGTGATGAATCAGACCATTAGTACCACCGAGATTGTACGCACACTGGAAATGGCAAAAAGCAGCCATTTAATGCCGGATCATTACCTGACCAATGCGGTGCCACTGGGCGTTGCCATTGATGATCAGGATGACTGGGTAGACCATCCCATTAATATGTCGGGTAATTTCATCACCGGGCATTACCACCTGATGATGCTGCCGATCAATACCATGCAGAATCTGGATAAGGCCCTGAAAAGTGCAGGTATTGGGGTAGAGCGTACTATTATTTCAACGCTGGCCACTTCTGAAGCGGTGCTGCTCAAGGATGAAAAAGAATACGGCGTGTGCATGGTCGATATTGGTGCAGGTACCACTAATATTGCGGTTTATCTGGAAAACCGGCTTATTCTAAGCCATACCTTGCAGCGTGGCGGTGAGCATGTGACCCGTGATATTGCTTCAGTGCTACAAACCTCAACCGAGCAAGCTGAAAGCTTAAAAATCCGCTATGGCTGTGTGGATTTATCAGCAATCAAACCGGATCACATGATTCAGATTCCGGGCATTGGAACCACACCAGGTATGGTAAAAAGCCGGATTGAACTGGCAGAAATCATTGTAGCGCGTTACGAAGAAATTTTTGAGGAAGTGCGTCAGCAACTGGAGCAAAGCGGTGCTATTAACGTGCTGCGGCACGGGGTAGTACTGACTGGTGATGCCTGCCAGATTGAAGGTGCCGTCGCGCTGGCACGACGCATGCTGGGTGTGTCTGTACATTTGGGCAATCCACCGTTAAGTGTGGATATCAGTGAAGAAAAACGTCCGCTGTTACGCCGCTCCATTTACGCGACGGTCAGCGGCCTTTTAATGTATAGCCAGAATGAGCAGCAACGCGCCAGTGAAGTAGGCGTAGAAGCAGCGCATCAAGGTAACTGGTTGCAGCAATATCTGGTTCAGCCAGCACAAACCCTGCTGGAAAAGCTGCGTCAGCTGGTTTAGTAGGTAGCAGGACAAAAGGCGTTGCCCTTGTGCTGTAACTTTGTTGTTGAATATCCATTTTCACTTGACAGTCAGCATATGGCAACGCATGCTAATTCATTTACTAATCAAGGCAGTGCTACGGGCATAACAGCTGCCATACTAATCTTGGAGACCAAAAGGTCATGTCCTCATTTACGCTAATTGAAGATGAAGTAATCGACAACAATGGGCAGGCCCGTTTTACCGTTTTTGGTGTGGGTGGCGGTGGTGGTAATGCCGTGCAGCACATGGTGGAGTCAGAAATTAATGGTGTAAAGTTTATTTGCGCCAACACTGACAAGCAGGCACTGGATCGTATGAAAGCGCCCTTTAACGTGCAGCTGGGTCAGCAAAGTACCCGCGGCCTGGGCGCTGGTGCAAATCCGGAGGTAGGACGTACTTCGGCAGAAGAAGCCCGTGACCAGATCCGTGAACAACTGGAAGGCACCGATATGGTGTTTGTGACTGCCGGCATGGGTGGTGGTACGGGTACCGGCGCTGCGCCAGTCGTGGCTGAAGTGGCCAAGGAAATGGGAATCCTGACGGTCGGTGTGGTGACCACGCCGTTTGGCTTTGAGGGCCGTAAGCGCCAGAAATCTGCCGAAAAAGGCATTGATGAGCTGGAAAAACATGTAGATTCCCTCATTATTATTCCAAATGAAAAGCTGCTTACGGTATACGGCGATTTATCCATGAAAGAAGCCTTTAAAAAGGCAGATGATGTATTGCTTAATGCGGTGCGCAGTATTTTTGATCTGGTGGTGAATCATGGCCATATTAACCTTGACTTTGCCGACCTGAAAACTGCCATGAGTACTCGTGGTTATGCCATGATGGGGATTGGCATGGGGCGTGGCGAAGACCGTGCCCGTCAGGCCGCCGAGCAGGCGATTCGTAGTCCGTTACTGGATCAGGTGCGTCTGGAAAATGCCAAGGGTGTACTGATCAATATTACCAGTGCTGATGATGTGAAGCCGCGTGAAATTCAGGCAATCTCTGATGTGGTCAGCCAGATTGCCGACCTGGATGAAGGTGATATTTTCTACGGTACGGTATTTGATCCGGACGCACGTGATGAGTTGCGTGTTACCGTCATTGCAACCGGCCTGACCCGTGACCCGATTGATTTTTCTGGTCAGGTTACCCGGCAGCAACCGGTAGCTGCCACTCAGCAAAATCAGGCAACGGCAGCACCTGTGCAGGATGAAGATGATGCGCCAGCGATCAGCCGCCGTGCACCGACTGCCAGCCCGGCAGTACCTGCTGCTGCGCCACAACCAGCCCCGGCAGCACGACCAGCACCAATGAGCATTCAGGACTATTTAAAAAACCAGCAAAAGAAATAAACCTGTTTGCTATACTGCTAATCTTGCGGGCTTGTACACATTGCGTGTGCAGGCCTGTTTCTGATAGCCCATTATCCTGTTAGATAAGTTTATATAGCTGGCAACAATAGGCTAATATGAGTTTGTCTATTGAAAGAACTATTTTTATGCTGAAGCAGCGTACGATTAAAAAAATCATTCGGGCAAGCGGTACAGGCTTGCACAGTGGTAAAGACGTATTTATTAACTTTTTACCCCACGATATTGATGGGGGCATTGTATTTCGCCGTATTGACCTGATGCCACCAGTAGAGATTCCTGCCAGTGCTCTGCTGGTGCAGGAAACCATGATGTCCTCCAACCTGGTGCAAGGCGAGGTGCGTATTGGCACGGTTGAGCATCTGATGAGTGCCCTGGCCGGTATGGGCATTGATAATATTATTATTGAGGTATCTGCCCCGGAAATCCCTATTATGGATGGCAGCGCCGGGCCGTTTATTTATTTGCTGCAACAGGCTGGCTTACAGGAGCAGGAAGCCGCCAAGAAATACATCCGCATCATCCAGCCAGTAGAAGTAACGGTGGATGATAAACGGGCTGCTTTTTTACCGCATAACGGCTTTGTGGTGCGCTTTACCATCGATTTTGATCACCCTGCATTTAGTGATGAGTACAAAACCGCAGAAGTGGATTTTTCCACGACCTCGTTTATTGAGGAAATTAGCCAGGCGCGTACATTTGGCTTTATGCGTGACCTGGAGTATCTGCGTCAGCATAACCTGGCGTTGGGGGCAAGCCTGGAAAATGCTATTGCGGTGGATGAACATGGGATTGTCAATAGCGAAGGCCTGCGCTTTAGCGACGAGTTTGTGCGGCATAAGATGCTGGACGCTATTGGCGACTTATATCTGATTGGTCACAGTATTATTGGTCGCTTTGAGGGGTATAAATCCGGCCATGCGCTCAATAACCAGCTTTTACGCAAAATTTTGACCACACCAAATTGTTATGAGATTGTTACATTTGATGACGATGTAAATTGCCCAATCTCTTATGTAAAAGCCAGTTAACTTCCTTATATCGCTAAGGTTATAATGTAACATTGCATAGGGAAATGTATTTTTTTGTTGCTTAAAAAACGATCAAAATCCTTTTTGAGTTCAATTTTCGATCATTTTTTGCTTGCCAAACGCTGTAGAGCTTGGCTAAGCTCGCGGTCATGAATGAGGGTGGCAGCTTCTAAAATGGCTTGTCGGGTTTGATCGTTCAGTGCAGGTGGTGGTATTTGAGGCATAGTTTTTGGGACTGGCCGGGCTTCCACAATCACTTTAATGGAACGTAAATTCCTAAACTCGGCAATGTACTGAAGCTGCTTAATGTAATGTGTTTGTAAGTATCGTAATTGACTCATTGCTGCATAATTGTCTGTGGCAATACATAAGATCCCTTCTTGAAAGGAAACCACTTGCCAGGTTTGATTAGGTGGCAAGACTGGTTTGGTCAGTTGCGTAAGTTTTTCCAGGTACTGCATTTGCGACTGGAGAGACTGCAAACTCCCTGTGGTTGATTCCCCTGAGTGATTAAAAAAGGCGTGAATTGGACGCTTCATGGCATAGTCTTTGTGTTAAAAAAGCCGGGTTACCTTAAACGATTTTTTAACGACGCAGCAAGGGTTAATTGCCAGTGAGGTCAGGCCGCAGGACAGGAAAGAGATTATTTATGAGTAAGCGCCGTATTTTTTTAGCCTTATCTTTTACTGCATGGATTGCGTCATCATCATTTGCTGATCCACAAACTTTAATCAGTGCTTCTAGTGCTGCCAACACTACCTCTCTGGATCAATATGTCAGCCAGATGTGGACTACCCAGCAGCAGCTGGTTGATTCACTGGCCTCACATGGCCTAATTGATGCGACTGAACAGCACGACCATTATTTTGACCATGGCGCTGGCGTGGGTGGCGAATATGGCGGTGAACTCAGTATTTTATCCCAGGATCATAACGATGGGATTCAGCAACAAATTGACCAGATCTCCCGTCAGGCACAAACCCGTCAGGAAAATCTGGATCGTCTAACCGAATCGCTAACAGTAACCCGCTCTTACCGCAATAGTAATGATCCATCACCTTATAGTGTGAATGTGAGCAATTCTATTTTGGCCATCGAACCAATCGCCAATGCCCGGGTGTCTTCAACATTTGGTTATCGTCATCTGTTTGGTAAAACAGCCTACCACTCCGGCATTGATCTGGCAGCGCCCACTGGCACACCTATTTATGCGACCGGTGATGGCGTGGTGACTCACTCTGGCTGGGGTCGTGGTTATGGCAACTATGTGGAAATTGATCATGGCAATGGTTATGTGACCCGCTATGGTCATGCATCACGTTTGTATGTATCGGTGGGTGATCAGGTCAAAGCCAACCAGAATATTGCAGCAGTGGGTTGTACAGGCCGCTGTACTGGCCCGCACCTGCACTATGAAGTACTTAAAGATGGTAAGCGTGAAAACCCCGCCACTTATCTGGCTTTGGCACCAAAACGCGAATTTTAAAATTGAGCTGGTTTCCAGCTGAATGAGTGTCTAATAAAACCCCTCTTCATAAACTGCCCGGCCTGTGCCGGGTATTTTTTTGCCTAAAAGGGGTTAATGGCCTGCCGGGTAATGATGCTGGCAGCGCTGGCATACATTATTTTGCAATTCTTTGATTCATTAAGCCTTAAATATGGCTATGCTTGGTTGTGAAGCTAAAAACAAAGCAGTGGCAAGCAAGGAGAAAAAACATGGCGTTTTATCAGGATCCCGATGCGCTGGAGACCAAGGAGTGGCAGGATGCTTTTGATTCGGTGATTACGCATGTAGGGCTGGAACGGGCTGCCTTTTTGTTAAAAGCCCTGTACCAGCAAGCCATTGCACGTCATGTTCCGGTTTCACGTCTAAATACGCCCTATTTGAATACCATTGCTGTTGAAGAAGAAGCAGGTTTGCCGGGCGACGCCTATATGGAACGCCGAATCCGGGCGCTAATTCGCTGGAATGCACTGGCTATGGTGCTGCGAGCCAATCTAAATCATGATGATCTGGGCGGTCATCTGGCAACTTTTGCCTCTAGTGCCACGCTGTATGATATAGGTTTTAATCATTTTTTTCGGGCGCCGAGTGAGCATTCTGGCGGTGACATGATTTATTACCAGGGTCATTCGGCGCCCGGAATTTATGCCCGGTCTTTTCTGGAAGGACGCTTAAGCGAAGAGCACCTGAGCAATTTTCGCCGTGAAGTGGGTGGGCAGGGCTTATCCAGTTATCCGCATCCGTACCTGATGCCCGATTACTGGCAGTTTCCTACCGTGTCGATGGGGCTTGGGCCGATCATGTCGATTTATCAGGCGCATATTCAAAAATACCTGACCAATCGTAAATTAATCGCCAGCGAAGATCGCAAAATCTGGGCATTTTTGGGTGATGGTGAAATGGATGAGCCAGAAAGTCTGGGGGCTATTGCACTGGCGGGTCGGGAAAAGCTGGACAACCTGATCTGGGTCATTAACTGCAACTTGCAGCGGCTGGATGGCCCGGTACGCGGTAATGGCAAAATTATTCAGGAACTGGAATCCATTTTCCGTGGCGCAGGCTGGCGGGTAATCAAGGTGGTTTGGGGCAAGCGCTGGGATCCGCTATTGGCAAAGGATCATTCCGGTGCGCTAAAACAGCGCATGGAAGAAGCTTTGGATGGCGACTATCAAATTTATCAGGCACGCGGTGGTGCTTATGCGCGTGAGCATTTTTTTGGCAAATATCCTGAAACTGCGGAACTGGTGAAGGACTTAAGCGATGAGGACATTAACGCCCTAAACCGTGGCGGGCATGACCCGTTTAAAGTGTACGCTGCCTATGCTGAAGCCGTAAAAACCCAAGGTCAGCCCACGGTGATTTTAGCCAAAACCGTAAAAGGCTATGGTTTATCGCCAGAGGCCGAAAGTATTAATAAAACCCATCAAATTAAAAAGCTACAGGTTGAGGCTTTAAAATATTTCCGTGACCGCTTTAATTTGCCATTAAGTGATGAGCAGTTACCGGACTTGCCGTTTTATCGTCCGGCGGATGACTCGCCTGAAATTAAATATATGCGGGCGCAACGTGAAGTGCTGGGCGGTTATTTACCGGTACGTCGTCAGCAGGCTGAGGCGCTGCCAATTCCTGATTTGACTGATTTTAAAACGGTGCTGGATGGCAGTGGCGATAAAGCCTATTCCACTACTATGGTGATGGTGCGGATTTTATCCATTTTGTTGAAGAATAAAGCCTTGCGCGACCGTGTAGTGCCAATTGTGCCGGATGAAGCGCGTACTTTTGGCCTGGAGGGCATGTTCCGCCAGTTGGGGATTTATTCCTCCAGCGGTCAATTGTATACCTCAGAAGACAGTGAACAGCTAATGAGCTATCACGAGGCCAAAGACGGACACATGCTACAAGAAGGCATTAATGAGGCCGGCGCCTTAAGTGCCTGGATTGCCTTGGCTACCAGTTATTCCACCAATGCTTTACCGATGATTCCGTTTTACCTGTTTTATTCCATGTTTGGCTTTCAGCGGGTGGGCGACCTGATCTGGGCGGCTGGTGATTGTCAGGCGCAGGGCTTTTTACTGGGAGCGACATCCGGCCGCACCACTTTAAATGGAGAAGGCCTGCAACATCAGGACGGTCATTCACAAATTCTGGCCAATACCGTACCCAACTGTATGAGTTATGACCCATGCTTTGGCTATGAGCTGGCAGTGATTGTGCAGGATGGTTTGCGCCGCATGTATGGTGCCAAGGAAGACGGCGGTGGCGAACGGATTTTTTATTACCTGACCATCATGAATGAAAACTATGAACAGCCAGCAATGCCAGAAGGGGTAGAAGAAGGGATACGGCGTGGCATGTATTTATTGCAGGAAGATGAACAAGCCGCTGTGCAACTGCTGGGTTCGGGTGTCATCTTGCGGGAAGTCATCAAGGCTGCCCAGATTTTAAAAGAAGAATATGCCATTCATGCCAACGTGTGGAGCGTGACCAGCTTTAATGAGCTGGCGCGTGACGGCATGAAGTGCGAGCTGCAAAATCGTTTGCATCCTCTGGTTGAGGAACAGGATATTCAGGTGCCATGGGTGGCGCAGCAACTGGCCAATTATCAGGGCGTGGTGGTGGCAGCCACCGATTATATGCGCAGCTTTAGTGAACAAATCCGGCCTTATTTACCGGATAGCCGGCCATATGTGGCGCTGGGCACCGATGGCTTTGGCCGCTCCGATACCCGTGCCAATTTGCGTGCATATTTTGGCGTGGATGCGGCGCATATTGTGGTGGCAACTCTAAAACTGCTGGCTGATGAAGGCGAGGTAGACCGGCGCATGGTTAAGGATGCGATTTCCAGTTTTGAGCTGGAAACCGACTTGCCCGCTCCATGGCTGCCACAGGCCTTTGCGCCACTTAATGATATTACCACCGCCGGTTCAAAGGTTCATCAGGATGATGCGCATGACACTACGGCACCCTCCGCTTCCGCATCAGAGGAGTAAGCAATATGGAAATTAAAACCCCTGAGCTGGGTGTAGACAGTGCCGATGTTTCCGAGATTCTGGTCAATGTCGGCGATAACATTGAAAAAGAACAAAGTTTACTGGTATTGGAGTCGGCCAAGGCCAGCGTGGAAGTGCCAAGCCCTTATGCCGGCATCATTAGCAAGATTGTGATCTCCCAGGGTCAAAGCGTCAAACAGGGTGATGTATTATTTGAACTGGAAGGCGAGGAGCAAGAAGTTAATGAGCAGGAAGGCAATGAACAAGAGGATGAGTCAGTACAACCTGCACCAGCGGCGGAGCAGGCCAACAGTAATATTGATGAGTCTGATACGGATGTAGCAAGACCTGTTGCCTCATCTGAAAATCAAACCAGTCCGGCATCCTCTGGTACTCAGCAAGTGAGCGTACCGGATCTGGGTGTTGATGAGGCTGAAGTGTCAGAAATTCTGGTTAAAACAGGCGATGAAGTACAAAAAGAACAAAGCCTGATAGTGCTGGAATCTGCCAAAGCCAGTGTGGAGGTGCCTAGTCCTTTTGCAGGGATCATACAGGAAATATTGCTAAAGCCTGGGCAAAAGGTAAAACAGGGTATGCCAATTTTAAGCCTTGAGGTTAGCGATACCAGTACCTCTGACCTTAAAAAAAATCAGCCGCCACCCGAACAAAAAGCCAAACCGCAGCAATCCACTCACTCGGCGCCAACCTCTGATAAACCCTCATCAGAGCACGAGCAAAAGCCAGAAGGTTCTGAACACGATGCGGCATTAGACAATAAGGCCGGCTTGCCAACTGCTCAGCGCTTAAGTGATGCGCAAATAGAAGCCAATAGCAAGGTTTATGCTGGCCCGGCAGTACGCCAGCTGGCGCGACAATTGGGTGTGGCGCTTGATCAGGTAGAACCTTCTACGGCCAATCAGCGCATTATTAAGGACGACGTGCTGGCGTATGTTAAAAGCCGGCTTGGCGCAACGTGTCAGCAGTCTGCTACACCAGCCGCCAGCTCACAGCCCCCTTTGCCGGATTTTGAAAAATTTGGCGGCAGCACGTTGCAAACCATGAGCCGCCTGCAACAGGTTTCTGTGCCGCAGCTATCCTTAAACAACTTCATTCCGCAAGTGACCCAGTTTGATTTGGCGGATATTACCGAGCTTGAGCACTGGCGGGGTGGGCTAAAAGCGGACTATAAGCAGCAGGGTATTAGCCTGACCATTTTGGCATTTATTATTAAAGCCGTGGCGCATTTGCTTAAGCAGGAGCCAATGTTTAATAGCCATTTGGCCGATGATCACAAATCCATTGTGCTGCGCCATGAAATTCATATGGGAATTGCGGTGGCCACGGATGAGGGCTTGACCGTGCCAGTATTACGCAATCCGGATACTTTAAGCATTAGGGATATTGCGGTGCAATTGACTGAGCTAAGTCAAAAAGCCCGTGATAAAAAGCTTAAACCGCAGGAACTGCAAGGTGCCAGTTTTACCGTGACCAGCCTTGGTAGTATTGGCGGCACTGCATTTACCCCACTGGTCAACTGGCCGCAAGTGGCGATTCTGGGTATTTCACCGGCCAGCATGCAGCCGGTCTGGGATGGTGAGGCGTTTGAGCCACGCCTGATGTTGCCATTGTCATTGTCCTATGACCACCGGGTGATTAATGGTGCGGATGCGGCTCGCTTTAGCCATGCGTTAACAGTTGTTTTAAGTGATATCCGCCGTATTTTATTATAGGCAGGTCAGTCAGAAAGGCGGGTCAACAGGCCAGCCTTTTACTGGGTTATGAGTGTTTTTTATAAGCAGGTTTTCACATCATCAATAAAATCCAGCAACATTCTTATTTATAGAAATTGACGATAAAAATAAATTTTTTTAAGATTTTTTGCTGCTTAAAAAGTGGCATGTCTTTATTTGTCATCTACTCAGGCCGGGCTGGCATTCATCATGAGCGATTCCACTGTATCCAATCCCTGTCTAACGTGTGGTGCCTGTTGTGCCCATTTTCGGGTGTCATTTTACTGGGCTGAGAGCGAGGCCAAGGGTTTGCCCGTGGCGCTGACCGAGCAGGTGAACCATTTTTTTAGCTGTATGAGAGGCACTAACCAGGCTAAACCACGCTGCCAGTGTCTGGAAGGCGAGCTGGGTCAGCAGGTGAGTTGCAGCATCTATGCCCAGCGCCCCGAAGCCTGTAAGGAAGTACAAGCCGGTGATGATAAGTGCAATAGAGCACGATTAAGGCATGGATTTGTGCCTTTAAACCGTATTGCACTGATAAATATAGCGCCTGTACCTGAAGCGTCCTGAGTGAAAACAGCGCATATATAAATTGCGATAAATAAGCGTCAGGCACAAATGCCGTCGCGTTTATACTTGTTTTTCAGGTATAATGCCGCACGGAAACAACCAGTGAGACTGTTATGCTGACCATCGTTCAAGAAGCGCTAACCTTCGATGATGTCTTGTTACTCCCTGCTTATTCTAATATTCTTCCAAAAGATGTCTGCCTAAAGACACGTCTGACCCGCGGTATTGAGTTGAATATTCCGCTGGTTTCTGCTGCTATGGATACCGTGTCAGAGGCGCGTATGGCCATTGCTATGGCGCAAGAAGGCGGTATTGGCATTTTGCATAAGAACATGGATATTGCCGCGCAGGCCGCCGAGGTACGCCGGGTTAAAAAATTTGAAGCCGGTATGGTCAAAGATCCCATTACCGTGTCCCCGGAAACCACAGTGGGTGAGCTGATTGCCCTGACCCGTGCCAATAATATTAGCGGTGTTCCGGTAGTAGTAGGTAACACTGTGGTGGGTATTGTGACCGGTCGTGATACCCGGTTTGAAACCAATCTGAACCAGCCGGTGCGCAACATTATGACGCCGCAAGAGCGACTGGTGACCGTGCGTGAAGGCGAGTCCAAGGAAAATATTCAGGCCTTATTACAGCAGCACCGCATTGAAAAAGTGCTGGTAGTGGATGACAATTTTGGCTTAAAGGGTTTAATTACTGTTACCGATTTTCGTAAATCCGAGGCCTATCCCAACGCCTGCAAAGACAGCCATGGCAGTTTGCGCGTCGGTGCTGCTGTGGGAACCGGTGCCGATACGCCCTCTCGTGTCGAAGCACTGGTCGAGGCAGGAGCCGATGTGATTGTTGTGGATACCGCGCACGGTCACTCAGCAGGCGTGATTGAGCGGGTACGCTGGGTTAAGCAAACCTATCCGCATATTCAGGTGATTGGTGGCAACATCGCAACCGGTGATGCGGCACTGGCCTTACTGGATGCCGGTGCTGATGCAGTTAAGGTAGGTATTGGCCCAGGTTCTATTTGCACCACGCGTATTGTGGCAGGTATTGGTGTGCCGCAGATTTCGGCCATTGATAACGTGGCACGTGCCCTAAATGAGCAAATTCCATTAATTGCCGATGGCGGTATTCGCTATTCTGGTGATGTGGCCAAAGCCATTGCTGCTGGTGCCAGTGCTATTATGGTCGGCTCATTGCTGGCAGGTACTGAAGAAGCACCAGGTGAAGTGGAGTTGTTCCAGGGTCGTTATTATAAGGCCTATCGCGGTATGGGCTCGTTGGGTGCTATGGCTGGTGCCACTGGTTCAAGTGACCGTTACTTTCAGGATGCCAAAGACGGTGTAGAAAAACTGGTTCCAGAAGGCATTGAAGGTCGAGTGCCTTATAAAGGCCCGATGAGCGGAATTGTGCATCAGCTGACGGGTGGTTTGCGTGCAGCCATGGGCTATACCGGCTCAAAAGACATTGCGACCATGCGCAGTGAACCCAAATTTGTCAAAATCACTGCGGCAGGCATGAAAGAATCGCATGTGCATGATGTAACCATTACCAAGGAAGCGCCAAACTATCGCATTGGCTAAGCCCAGGTTTTAAGCTGGTTTTAGAAAAGCCGTCAATGATTCTGGCGGCTTTTTAATAGGCTATGGTAGCTGTCTTACAAAACTCTAAAAGAAGTGAGTAAACTTTGCTTTAATCTACTCGATGCTGATAGCATCAGATAATCGTAGTGAGAAAAAAATGAACCACTTTGGTACGGATGGCATTCGCGGAAAATTTGGCGAAGACCCGATTACTCCTGAGTTTGCCCTAAAACTTGGCTTTGCTGCTGGACGTGTATTTGCCAGTCAAGCCAAAAATGGGCAGGCTAAAGTCATTATGGGTAAGGATACCCGCTTGTCTGGTTATGTGCTGGAAGCGGCATTGCAGGCTGGTTTAAATGCTGCTGGCGTGGATGTATTACTCCTGGGGCCGTTGCCAACACCCGCTATTGCGCATTTGACTCGCGCCTTTCATGCTGATGCAGGTATTGTTATTTCAGCATCGCACAACCCTTATTATGATAATGGCATCAAGTTTTTTTCCGGTGAGGGCAAAAAACTGCCCGATGCGCTGCAAAATGCAATTAGTGAGCAACTTGCAAAGCCTATTGAAATTACTGCGCCGGATCAGTTAGGCAAAAGCTATCGTATTAAAGATGCTGATGGCCGTTATATTGAGTTCTGCAAGTCCAGTTTTCCTTATCATTTAAACCTTAAAAGCCTCAAGATTGTAGTTGATTGCGCTAATGGCGCGGGATATCTGGTGGCACCTGCCATATTGCGTGAACTGGGTGCGACTGTCATTGCGCTGCATAATCAGCCGGATGGTTTTAATATTAATGAGCAATGCGGTTCTACCCATCCGGAAAGCTTGCAGCAGGCGGTACTTGCGCATCAGGCCGATGTTGGCATTGCGCTGGATGGCGATGCTGACCGGGTGATCATGGTAAATCGTGATGGTAGGCTGGTAGATGGGGATGCCATTTTATACATTCTGGCGACACAGAGTGGCTTACAGATAGATGGCGTGGTGGGCACGCTCATGAGTAATATGGGGCTGGAGCTGGCACTCAAAGCCCGTAATATTGCCTTCAAACGTGCCAAGGTGGGTGATCGCTATGTGATGGCTGACCTGGAAAGTTCCGGCTGGCAGGTGGGTGGCGAACCATCCGGCCATATTTTATGTCTGGATAAAAGCACAACTGGTGATGCACTAATTTGTGGGTTGCAGGTGCTGGCACAAATGGTTGCACAGCAAAAATCCCTGCATGAACTAACCGAAGGTTTAAGTATTTTACCGCAGGCACTGGTCAATGTGCGTTTGCAACAAATGATTGATCCGTTTGATGATCCGGTGTTAAGTCAGGCGTTTAGCCAGGCCGAGCAGCAGTTGGCTGGTCATGGACGTTTACTGATTCGAAAATCTGGTACAGAGCCGGTGATCCGGGTCATGGTGGAAGGTGAAAGTCAGCAATTGGTCGACCAACTGGCTAATGAACTGGCCGAATTAATCCGCCAGCATGCCATGGCGGCCTAACTTGAATAGCCGCAGTTTATTGTCAAACAGCAGCAGGAAAGACCATGAGCATTAAGGATTTAAGCGAGTTAAGACAAAACTATGGCAAAGGTAGCTTGCAGGTTGAGAATTTAACAGCTGATCCTTTAACCCAGTTTTTAAAATGGCTGGATGACGCGCTTGAGGCACAGGTCAGTGAGCCTTATGCCATGACGCTGGCTACCGCAGATGGTCATGGTCGACCCCATGCGCGTACCGTGCTGCTGCGTGGTGCAGATGAAACAGGCTTTTATTTTTACACCAATTATGACAGTCAAAAAGGACATGACTTGACTGCTAATCCCTATGCGGAATTGCTGTTTTTCTGGCCAGCGCTGGAGCAGCAGGTACGAATCCATGGTCAGGTTTATCAGATCAGCGAACAGGAATCCAGCGATTACTATCATAAGCGTCCGCGTGACAGCCAGATTGCAGCGCATATCAGCACGCCACAAAGTGGGGTCATTGAGAGCCGTGAGCTATTGGAGCAACGTTTTGCCGCGCTAAGCCAGCAATTGCAGCATATATCCTATATTGAAAAACCCAGATTCTGGGGAGGTTACTGCCTAAAGCCAACGTATTATGAGTTTTGGCAGGGTCGGCCTAACCGTTTGCATGACCGCTTGCGTTATGTTAGGGATGACACTAGCGATACGGGTTGGCGCATTGACCGGCTTATGCCTTGAGCAAGAATAAGCAGAATCGCTCCATCTTACGACGCTTTACGATACATATTTCATATACCCAGGCGTATGAGTAGCACAGCCATGCAAGGATGCTTGCTTTAAGTCGCGAAAATAAAAAATTTTGTTTTTCAACTTCTCAAAATTTTGCAATACATTGATGTTATCTGGCAACTTTTCCTACCAGAATGGCGTGCCGTGTATAGCGCCGTACAAAGCCTGAATGATGTTATGATAGACCTTATTTTCTAGTTCCTGATTTTGCTGCTGTATGCCCTGCACTTATCAACTTGTGACACGTTCCTGCCCACCTGCTGCCGAGCAATTGGCCGGGCATGTTTCTCCGATATTGGCGCGGCTATATGCTGCCCGTGGCTTACACGCACCTGAGCAGCTGGAGCTTAAGCTCAGCCGGTTACTTCCCGCCCGGCAATTAAAGGATCTGGCACAGGCTGTAGATCTACTGGATCAGGCCATTGACCAGCAAACCCGTATTTTAATTGTGGGTGATTTTGATGCTGATGGCGCTACCAGCACTGCTTTAATGGTGCTGGCCTTGCGGCAAATGGGCGCCCAGGTTAATTATCTGGTGCCGGATCGTTTTAAATATGGTTATGGCTTAACTCCTGAAATTGTTGAGCTGGCTATCCAGAACTATCAACCTGAGCTGATTGTTACCGTAGATAATGGCATTTCTAGTCATGCTGGCGTAGAGGCAGCACATGCCGCCAATATTGCAGTGATTATTACCGACCATCACCTAACCACCAAGTCGCCGCCAGTATGTGCAGCTGTGGTTAACCCTAACCAGCCGGACTGCTGTTTTGCCAGCAAGGCATTGGCAGGAGTAGGGGTGGCTTTTTATATATTGGCAGCATTATCCACGCAGCGTAAACAACAGGATAAAGCCAGTGCCACTATGGCGCAGTATCTGGACATTGTGGCGGTAGGAACAGTGGCTGATGTTGCGCAACTGGACTATAACAACCGCATTTTGGTGGCTGCTGGCATTGAAAGAATCCGGCAGGGTGCTTGTCGGCCCGGTATTTTGGCCTTACTTGAGATTGCGGGGCGTGAGGCCTACAAAATTAGTCCGCAGGATTTGGGATTTGTGATTGGTCCGCGGATCAACGCTGCAGGACGCATGGACAATATGCGTATTGGGATCGAATGCCTGTTAGCTGGTACCTTTGAAGAAGCCTGGCCGCTGGCGCAGCAGCTGGATACGCTCAACCGTGAACGCCGCCGGGTGGAAGCACACATGAAACAGGAGGCTTTAAGCCTGCTAGAAAGTAGTCGCTACTCACAATTGCAGGATATTCCGCCAGCCATTGTATTGTTTGAGCCAGGCTGGCATCAGGGCGTAATTGGCATTGTGGCTGGCCGTTTAAAGGAGCAGTTTCACCGTCCTGCCATTGTATTTGCGCCCAGTGAAGATGGTGTATTCATCAAAGGGTCGGCACGCTCTATTGAAGGGATTCATATTCGTGACGCCATTGAACGGGTGGCAGAGCAATATCCTGAGCTGATTAGTCATTTTGGTGGGCATGCCATGGCAGCAGGCTTAACCTTGCCTCACCAACACTTTGCAGAATTTACCGAACGGTTCCAGCAAGTAATTGCCCAGCATGACGAGGCTTTATTTCAGGCGGTGCTGCTCACGGATGGCGAGCTGACTGGACATGATTTCAGCCTGGAAACGGCACAGGAACTTGCGCAGGCTGGTCCCTGGGGACAGGGTTTTCCAGCGCCGGTATTTGAAGGGCAGTTTGATGTACTGGAGTATCGCTGGCTACAGGAGCAGCACTTGCGCCTGAAGCTTAAAAACCCGCATCAGCCTATGCTGGAAGCCATTGCTTTTAAAGTGGCGGGTCAGCTTGGTCTGGATCAGCCGATTAAGCGAGTTCATCTGGCTTACCAGTTGGATATTAATGAATACCAAGGCAGACAACGTTTGCAGCTGCTGGTGCAGCAATTGCAGGTGATGGCTTGAAAGAGTTTTCCAGAAATACAGTAGCAAGAGACAGGTTAAATCAGCCTTTATAGCAAGCTTTAAAAATTGCGCTAAAAATAAGGTATAAAAAAACCGCTAGTATATTGAGCCAGCGGTTTTTTAATGGTCTCGAAGCTTAGAAGCGTAAGGTTGCGCCTAAATTTACGCCAACAGCATTATCACGTACATCAGCAACAATACCTTCAAATACTCCCTCTTGAGCATCTACCATGCCCTTGCCATAGCTGATACCACCTTGCAGACTTAGGTTTTCCGCTACAAACTTGCGTGCATTAATATTGATGGCATATGGATCTTTACCACCACGTAGGGAAGCATAAGCAAAACCAGCTCCTACACTAAAGGTATTGTCCAGGTAGTAGTCGGCACTGGCTTGATACAAGGTGTTGTGATGATCGCCAAACACAATAGATGCTTCAGTATTGACGAAATTAGCGTCCAGCTGGGTTAGATATTTAGCACGAATAGTCGCATTAGGATCGTTATCCTTGCCTGCGTTACCGTTACCTACGACCCCAGCAGTTAACAGCAGATCCTGCATTGGGAAGAAACCAATCTCAGCACCATAACCATAAACATTACTGTTGTCGCCTTCAAACTTGGGACGACCGATAGCAGCAGCTGCATACAGGGTTGTGTTACCTAGGCCTAATGCACTGCTGGGAATATAAAATTCAGCACCACCACCAAACACATGAGCCTTGACATCATCCAGATCACTAGCACCTTGAGCATAGCTATAAGCTACTGTGATATTGCTGGTTTGCGTGGTAAAAGCATCTTCAGCTAGCGGGCCGCGCTTGTTTTCAACAGGATTAAGAAAGTAGGTAAAACTTCCGCCAATAGCTGCTGCTTCGTTATTATCGCTCCACGCTTTGTCTTTGCTATGGGCATAGGAAATAGTACCGGTAGCCTCATTTTGATAAGCTTGTGCGGTAGTGGCTAGCATAGCTGCTACAATCGCAGTGCTCATTACTAATTTTTTCATTACATCCCCCAGAAAATTAACAAATAAATGTTTTGTTACATTTGCAATCATACATGGCATTTATTTTTTGTCAAATTTTGTAACAAATTTAATATTATAATTTTTAAATGATCTTATGGTAAGTACATTATATAGCTCAGGTTTTTGAGCCTTCACCTTCTAAAAAAACCATCTGCACAGGCAGATGGTTTTATCGCACAGGCAAATAACTAGAAGCGATAAGTACCACGCAGGCCAAAGGTATTGGCATTATCACCAAAGCCCAAGTTTCCTTCCAAGCTCACCTGCTGGTTAAAGAACTTACGCGCCCGGATACCAAAGTCATCACGATCATTAAGGTCGTCGTTGACATACTGGGCACCCACACTAAAGGTTGGGTCAACATAGTAGTCAGCAGCCAGATTGTAACGATCCTGGTCGCCAAATACACCGCCAGCTTCAAAGTTCCAGTCGTGCTCCCCCACACGGGTTACATATTTGGCACGGATAGAAGGATCAGTAGAGTTATCACCGTCAACTTTTGAACCTACCAGACCAGCAGCAATCAAAAAGTTAGGTGCAGGCAGGTAACCTACTTCGGCTGCATAACGGGTATAGTCAAAATCACTGCCAAAATCTCGATCTACATCCACCCGGGCCACTTCACCGGATAAATAAAAGTCAGTATCTGGTACGAAGTATTCTGCGCCAATACCAATATCGCTCACATCGGTATTGTCATTATCTGCAAAGCTGGCACGTAATTTGGCATTACTGGCACGGTTCATAAAACCAGCTTCGGCCAGTGGGACGTTGTTATCAGTTACCGGGTTAAAATAATAAGTACCATCGATGCCGAACTGATCACCGCTACCACCATTATCATAGTCGATATAGTTATAGTCAGCGCCCACTTCAGTTTGGTATGCATGTGCAGCGGTCATGCCCAGAGATGCCAGTAAGGCTGCTGCAAGTGTCAGTTTTTTCATGATAGGTCTCCAAATAATAAAATGATTTGTTACACAATTGCCGCCGTTCTGGGCAAGTTGCAATGAACAAGTTCCCGTTGTTAGGCTCAGTTTAGATTTAAAAGATAATTGAAATCAATTAATTAATATGTAAAATTATTTCAATGTAGCGGTGAAGATTACATAATTTGTAAAGATTTCCCTAGATTTGCATTCGCGTGTAACAAATGTGCCCGGGTTATATTAAATTTTGCTGAGTGGCTGCTTTTATGTAGGTTTGTCAGCTTGTTTATGTTGTGGGCTGCATATTTATTCTGTGTCTGATTACAACTCATGCTAAAATAATCAGTTGTTTTTAACCTGTTTTGAGAGCGCTTTTCTGTGGAAATTAATCCGTATCTGGTGCGTTTAAAAGAGTTACGTAGCCGTGGACAAACCCTTAGGGGGTATCTTTGACTATGATGTCAAAAAAGAACGCTTAGAAGAAGTATTGCGCGAGCTGGAAGACCCCAGCATCTGGAATGACCAGAGCCGGGCACAAGCCATGGCTAAAGAAAAAGGGGCGCTTGAAAACATTGTTGAGGTGCTAGATAAGTTGACTCAGCAGTTAGATGATGCGCAAGCCATGCTGGATCTGGCTGTTGAAGCCGATGATGCAAGCCTGCTGGAGGATGTAAGCAGCGAATTAAATACGGCAGATGACGCGGTCAGCAAACTGGAATTTCGTCGTATGTTTAGCAATCCCATGGATCCGAATAACTGCTTTTTGGATATTCAGGCGGGTTCAGGCGGTACAGAGGCGCAGGACTGGGCTTCCATGCTATTGCGGATGTATCTGCGCTGGATCGAGCGCCATGGCTTTAAGGCTGAGGTGATGGAAGAGTCCGACGGTGATGTGGCAGGTATAAAAAGCGCGACCATACGGGTGGAAGGCGAATATGCTTATGGCTGGCTAAGAACCGAAACCGGGGTACACCGTCTGGTACGCAAGTCGCCTTTTGATAGTGGTAACCGCCGGCATACGTCGTTTAGTGCGGTGTTTGTTTCGCCCGAAGTGGATGATGATATTGACATTGATATCAATCCCAGCGATGTGCGTACTGATACCTACCGGGCTTCTGGTGCTGGTGGTCAGCACATTAACAAAACCGATTCTGCGGTGCGCTTAACCCATATTCCTACCGGAACAGTTGTCGCCTGCCAGAATGAGCGTAGTCAGCATGCTAACCGGGATCGTGCCTGGAAGTTGCTGCGTGCCAAGCTGTATGAGCTGGAAATCCAGAAGCGCAGTGAAGCCCAGCAGGCACTGGAAGATACCAAGTCGGATATTGGCTGGGGTAGCCAGATTCGCTCTTATGTGCTGGATGATTCCCGTGTAAAGGATTTACGTACTAGTGTGGAAACTTCTAACACAGGTGCAGTACTAGACGGTGATCTGGATAAGTTTATTGAAGCCAGTTTAAAGATGGGACTGTAATGCTGTGTTAATAGCCTGCAAAAGGTGCTGTTGATATGAACTGCAACACCATGCATTTAAAAACCAGAAAGCTTTTGGGGAATAGGGGGTAGCACGTTACACTGAGGCAATTTTTTAAAAACAGGCAGGTATTTTTTTTAATGCTGGCCTGGTATTTTGAGATGCCTACGCCTATTCACATGTCTATGCAAAAACCGCCATTCTGGTATCAATGTTTAATTGCGTTGATCCAGCCTTTATATCGTCTGCGGGTCTGGCAGCGCTCACACAAACAACCTGATTATCAGGCGGAGGTGATTGAGCGTTTTCATGTTGCCTCCATGGCAAAAAATACCCAGGTGATCTGGATTCATGCGGTGTCTGTGGGTGAAACCAATGCGGCGCAGCCGATCATTGAATATTTCTTAAAAAATAGCCGGGCAGTGCTGGTGACCAATACCACCCGTACCGGACAGGCACGGGCTAAAAGCCTGTTTGTAGATCAATACCCTGAACTGTTCGAAGCAGTCTTTTTACCGGTAGATACGCAGGGTTTAATGCGACAGTTTCTTAGACGCTACCAACCCATGCTGTTTGTGTTAATTGAAACTGAGTTATGGCCAAATGCCATGGCATTGACTCATCAGGCCAATATTCCCATTGTTTTACTCAATGCCCGCTTATCAGCGCGTTCGGCCGGTGGTTACGCCAGGGTTAGCCACTTAACCAGGCTTATGCTGGAACAACTAAGCTGCATTGCGGCACAGGATGCGGATACCGCCCAGCGCTTTATTGATCTGGGCGCAGACAAAAATAAAGTCGTAGTGACGGGTAGTGTCAAGTTTGATATTCAGCCACCCGAGCATTTATTGGCTCAGGCTGAGCAGCTTAAACAGCAATGGCAGTTGGCTAATCGCCCGGTGCTGGTGGCGGCCAGTACGCATGAACCGGAAGAAGCCGAGATACTGACCTGTTTTAAGCAATTACTGGCAGAGTTTCCACAGGCCGTGTTGATTATGGTGCCCCGTCATCCTGAACGTTTTGACCGGGTAGCCGCTTTAATTGAGCAACAGGGTTTTGTGGTATTTCGTCGTAGTCAGCAGCAGGTGATTGAGGCCGACGCGCAAGTGTATCTGGCCGATAGTATGGGTGAATTGTGGCTATGGTATACAATGGCCAATATGGCCTTTGTCGGTGGGTCGCTGAGCAACACTGGTGGACATAATCCACTGGAACCGATTCGGGTGGGTATTCCGGTGGTGCTGGGTGAGCATACCTTTAACTTTAAAGTCATTGTCGAGCAGCTATTGCAGGCGCAGGCAATAACGCAGGTGACGTCAGCAGCAGAATTGATGCAAATATGGCTGAACTGGTTAAGGCAGCCTGCACTGGCACAACAGCAACAGCAAAATGCACTGAAAGTGATGCAGGACAATCAGGGTGCGTTGGCGCGGCAACTGGCCGTACTGGATAAATTATTAATTTTATAAAATGAACTTATTATTACTGGATGTGGAGCAAATTAATCAGCAGCAGGCCATTATTACGGATTGCCGCCGTATCCAGCACGTCCAGCAGCATTTAAAACTAAAAGCAGGCGATTGCATCAAAGTTGGCCAAAAAAATGGCCTTAAAGGCACAGCAATAGTCAAACACATTGATGCGCAACACATTACTTTAGAGCAATTGCAGCTGGATCAACCACCACCAGAGAAGTTGCCCTTAACCCTAATTGTGGCCTTGCCTCGGCCCAAAGTATTACGCCGTCTGGTCATGGATGCGGTGACGCTAGGAGTTGAGCAACTAGTTTTAATTCATAGTTACCGGGTGGAAAAAAGCTACTGGCAGACTCCATTTTTGCAGCAACTGGACAGTTACATCACGCTTGGAATGGAGCAGGCTGGCGATACCATAGTGCCGAAAGTCCACTGCTTTAAGCGCTTTCGGCCTTTTGTAGAGGATGTACTGCCCGGCTTGATTCAGGGCAGGCAAGCGCTGGTGGCACATCCGTATGCAGCACAGCCCATGCCTGTTGGTTTAAACCAGCCTTGTGTGCTCGTAATTGGCCCGGAAGGAGGATTTATTCCATTTGAAGTTGAATTGCTCCAGCAAAATGGCTGCCAGCCTGCCAGTCTGGGTCGCCGGATTTTACGAACCGAAACCGCAGCGGCCAGTATTATAGGGCGCTTGTTTACTTGACTGCCAAACAAGCGCTTAAGCAATCACCACACCTTGTTGTGCAAATGCTTCTTTGACTCGGGTCTGTACTTCATCAATGGAGGCGCCAATGCTGGTATCCTTGACATCCACCCACCAGCTGACATGCAAAACAATAAAAGCTTCTCCCAGGGTTTTGACCTGTACGGCTGCCGCAGGCTGGGTCTGCACGGTTTGAATATGATCCATCACTTCCAGAATAATTTGTTTAACGGCCTGAATGTCATTGGTATAGCTAATGCTGGTTTCAAACTCACACTGCCGCTTTAAAAATGCCGTGTTGACCGTGACCGGATTGGTGAACAGGTTGGCATTGGGAATGACAATACGGCGGCCATCACCCGTGCGGATATATGTGGCGCGGATTTGAATGTTTTCTACAGTACCGGTAAAAGCACCGCTCACAATTTCATCGCCAATACGAAATGGTTCGCCCAGCAAGATTAAAATACCCGAGAGCATGTTCTGGAAAATATCTTTAAAGGCAAAGCCTATGGCAACTGAGCCAATGCCCAGACCACTGATGAGCTGTGCCGGAGTGAAGCCTGGAATGGCAATCACTAGTGCAATCATAAAGCCAATAAATACAATAAAAGTACTGCCGATCCGATTAAGTACCATCACCAGATTCTGTTTGCGTTTGGTGCGCCGGCTGATGACCCGGGTCACAAAAAACTTAAAAAACTTGGATATCAACCAGAACAATAAAAACACGCACAATGCAATGATCAGGTAAGGCACCCGCTCCCAGAAATGTTCGGCCATCTCATGCACGGTGGTGTACACATCTTTATATTTGGTGGCTTTTTCAATCACCTTATGCGTGGTGGCTTCTCCGGCTTTTTGTACCAGTTCAGCAGTGGCCTGGGTTGCATCGCTTAGCGCATCCGCGGCGTTTCCTGAGGCGTCATGAGGTTTTTTATCTGCCATATTGCGCAGTCCTGCCGTATAAAATTGTACTTATTTTGCCTGTTTGTCACGTTTTTGTTTGTGATATTGGGTATTAAAAATAAGCAAAAACAGTCCGTTTCTAAGACTTTGGGCGAATAGAAACGATGAGCAAAACTTATATAGTAAATAAGCAAATTGCAAAATTGATTAGAACAAATGCCAGTGAAGGCAGTCCGTGTTCACCGGCAACACCCAGGATATACCGCAAAGGAAGGACATAATGAAGCAATCTTCTCCCCATCTGTTGCATCAATTAACCGTAGCCTTGTTGATGGCAGGTTTATGTAGTAGCAGTTTTGCCGCCACTGATCAGGCTGAGCTTGAAGCCCTGCGTCAGGAGGTTAACCAGCTAAAGCAAATGGTGCAGCAGCTCAGCAGTGCTCAGCAATCTACGGGCTCTTCTGCTGCCAGCGCTACAGCAGCAAATACTGCGCTAGCGGCCAGCGTGGTGCAGCCTGCCAGTGCCAGTATTGCACCGGCGCAAAGTGCTGAAGCGGGTCAGCCCATGCCAGAGGTACCGGTTGCCAGCAACAAGCAGGGCTGGGCCATGTTGCCTGATGGTAAAACTGCTGCCAAGTTGTATGGATTTATTCGCGCTGATATGTTGCATGACTTTAAGGGGCAACCTAGCGGCAAGTTTAGTAATTTACATACCCAGCCGCTAGATAGCAGTGACCCGGTTGAAAACAAAACTGCCTTTACTGCTGCAGTCACCCGTGTGGGAGTGGATTTTAAAACCCCAACGGTCATTGGTGATGTAGGGGGTAAAATTGAAGGGGACTTTTGGGGTAATGGGGGCACAGGCGCTGCTACGTTTAGGATTCGCCATGCTTACCTGACCACAGGGAACTGGCTGTTTGGTCAGACCTGGTCTCCGTTTGCCGGACAGGAATATGCCGCCGAGACGGTAGATTTCAATGGTGTGGCAGGCAGCTCAATCCGGCGTGCTCCGCAAATTCGCTATACCCATCCGCTGAATGATGCCACTGCTTTGACCATTGCCGGAGAAGAAGACAGCAGTGTAGATGCCCGTTTCCCGGCACTGACAGCACGGCTGGAGCATAAGCGGGCCGATAACAGGGGCGCTTTTGCCCTGCGTGGGATGCTGCATGAGAAACGCGGTATTGCGACCATTACTGAAGATGGCAAAACCCGCAACACTGGCCGTGAGGACGAAAAAACCGGTTATGGCGCTGCCATTGGGGCATGGTATCAGCTTGATCCAGCCAATAAGCTAACGGGGCAGTTTTTCCATGTCAAAGGTGATGGTGCATTTAACTATGGCACGGGCACGGGTTTTTCCGTTAATGCCGCTACGGGGAACGTGTATTTTGATGAATACAACAGTGCCCAGCTGGGCCTAACCCATAGTTTTGATGCCAAATTACGCAGTACGCTGGCCTTAAGCTGGGTGGATTTTAAGGACAGCAGCCATTATGCACAGGCTAACCCGGCAGCCAACAAAACCTTGAAGCAGGCCTCAATTAATGTGTTTTACAAGCCGGTTGCCAGTATTGATCTGGGGACTGAGTACACCTATGGCACGCGCGAGGTATTTAATGGTGATGAAGGCAAACAGTCGCATCTTAATTTAATGGCGCGTTACAATTTTTAGGTCTGGATTTTAAGCCCGGGTTTTAAGCTTGGATTTAAGCCGGAATTTTAACTGCAAGTTCCTGTCCCTGACCGTAACTCTAGCCTGGTTTGGAGTTACGGTTTTTTTATGCCGGCTTAGCGCCCACAGGTTATGAGCTTGCACGTTTTATTACAAAAATGAATGAACCGCTTTGCTGTTCTGCGCTAATTTAATGTAAATTGATGCCAGTGATTTTAAATGCTTTCAACGTAAGATAAGACCAAAGCATGATTGCCACGCCAACAGACAGCTTGTAATACTCGGAAATGATGAAGTGTCTAGCTGGTCTGGTAGGGCTGGCCTCGAACAAGAATTTTGCAAGGAAGTTAGCATGTCACAACAATTGTATCCCGTACCTGAGCATTTCCTAAAAACCGCACGTACCACTGCCGAGCAGTATCAGGACAAATATTTCCAGTCAGTGCAAAACAGCGAGCAGTTCTGGCATGCGCAGGCGCAAATTGTAGACTGGATCAAGCCATTTACTCGGGTGCGGGATGTATCTTTTAACAGAGAAGATTTTCATGTGGAATGGTTTGGCGATGGCCAGCTGAACGTATCAGCCAACTGCCTTGACCGCCATCTGGCTAAACATCCAGACAAGCCAGCGATTATCTGGGAAGGGGATCATCCTTCGCAGCACAAGATTATTTCTTTCCGCGAGTTGCACCATGAGGTGTGCCGCTTTGCCAACGTACTTAAAAAACGGGGCGTGCAAAAAGGTGATCGGGTAACCTTATACATGCCCATGATTCCAGAGGCCGCGATTGCCATGCTGGCCTGTACCCGAATTGGCGCGGTGCATTGTGTGGTGTTTGGTGGTTTTTCTCCAGATTCTCTGGCCAGCCGGATTATCGATAGCCAGTCCAAAGTCGTGATTACTGCCAATGAGGGTTTGCGTGGTGGCAAGTCTGTTCCGCTAAAAGTGAATGTGGATGCTGCGCTACAAATGCCAGGCACCGAAACGGTTAGCAGTGTGATTACCGTATATCACACTCCACAAGCCACTCAAATGCAGGATGGTCGTGATTTCTGGTATCACGAGCTCATTGCCGAAGTAAACGAACATTGCCCACCAGAACCTATGGAGGCAGAAGCTCCGTTATTTATTTTGTATACCTCTGGTTCTACGGGCAAGCCCAAAGGCGTGCTGCATACCACCGGCGGCTATCTGGTGTATGCAGCCAGTACGTTCCGTGAAGTGTTTGATTTGCAAGAGGATGATGTGTACTGGTGTACTGCTGACGTGGGCTGGATTACCGGACATAGTTATTTACTGTACGGCCCTCTGGCCAATGGTACCACCACACTGATGTTTGAAGGTGTACCGCAGTATCCAACCTGGGCGCGTATTGGGCATATTATTGATAAGCATGATGTCACCATTTTATATACCGCACCTACGGCGATCCGTTCCATGATGCGTGAAGGGGATCATTATGTGCGCGAGAGTGACCGTAGCAGCTTGCGCCTGCTGGGTTCTGTAGGTGAGCCAATTAATCCTGAAGCTTGGTCATGGTATTACAATGTGGTGGGCGAAGGCCGCTGCCCCATAGTGGATACCTGGTGGCAAACCGAAACCGGTGGTATTTTGATTGCCCCTATTCCGGGTGCAACTGCCCTGAAACCGGGTTCTGCCACCAAACCGCTGTATGGTGTGCAGCCAGCCATTGTGGATGGTGAAGGCAATATCATAGAAGGTGCTGGTGAGGGTAATCTGGTGATTCTGGATTCCTGGCCGGGGCAAATGCGTACTATTTATGGTGATCACCAGCGTTTTCTTGAAACTTATTTTTCTACCTTTAATGGCATGTATTTTACTGGTGATGGTGCCCGCCGTGATGCCGATGGTTATTACTGGATTACCGGCCGTGTGGATGATGTGCTGAATGTATCTGGACATCGTTTAGGCACTGCCGAAGTAGAAAGTGCACTAGTCGCGCATGAATCGGTAGCAGAAGCTGCTGTAGTGGGTATGCCACACGAAATTAAGGGTCAGGGTATTTGTGCCTATGTGACCTTGCAGGCTGATGTGGCGCCAAGCGAAGCATTGCGTAAGGAGCTGCGTGACTGGGTGCGCCGTGAAATTGGTCCTATTGCCACGCCAGATGCCATTCACTGGGCACCAGCATTACCTAAAACCCGCTCAGGTAAAATCATGCGTCGTATTTTGCGTAAAATTGCGGCCAATGAGCTGGATACCCTTGGGGATACTTCAACGCTGGCTGATCCGGCTGTGGTTAATAGCCTGATTGAAACGGTGACTGCAAAACAGCATGAACATACTCATTGTTGATGATCATCCGTTATTTCGCCATGCGCTGATTCAGGCCGTACGCTACAGCCTGCCTCAGGCGCATATTGGTGAAACAGCCACAGTCAGCGAATTTTATGCCCGGCTGGAAGATGGGCCAGAACCGGATATTGTCCTGCTGGACTTGCACTTGCCGGGGGCTTCAGGTTTTTCGGCACTGGTGCATGTGCGGGCACAGTATCCGGCCATTCCCATTGTGGTGGTGTCTGCTCACGAGGAAGCGTCGGTGATTCAGCGTGCCATGGCGCATGGGGCAGTGGCTTATATTCCCAAATCTGCCCCGCCGCATCATATCGGGGAAGCCTTGCGTGCGGTTCTGGAAGGAGATACCTGGGTACCGCCCAATCTGCCCCTGAATCTGCACGATCCGCGAGCACGTGAAGAAGCCGACTTTGCTGAGCGTATCAAAGCCTTGACGCCCCAGCAGTTCCGGGTGCTAATGATGGTGGCAGAAGGGTTGTTAAATAAGCAGATTGCTTATGAGCTGGATGTTTCAGAAGCTACTATCAAAGCGCATGTTACGGCCATTTTCAGAAAACTGGGTGTACAAAACCGCACTCAGGCCGTGCTGGCCATTAGTACATTAAATATTGAAGAGCCCCGGCTTTAAAGAAACATCCTTAAAAAATAAGCTTTGAAAATTTCGGGCTTTATTTTAAGAACGGTGTATGGGTATAAAAAAGCCATCGGGATTGATGGCTTTCTTGGTTTAAGTTTTCTATTTGGAGATTAATGGTAAAACTGCACTACGCGGTGCCGGGTTTGCGGCAAATCGGTAAACAGCGGGTTTAGCGAGTCCATTAGGTCATCAACCTGATTCTGGCTGACGAGTCCCTGATCAATAAAGTGAGCACATACTTTTTCATCACTCAAGGCTAAAAATACCGCATCGTACAAACCCAGATTGACAAACAGTTCAGCCGTAGCCAGGTTATTAAAGCGATCCAGCAATACCCGATCCTGATAAAACAGTACCAGATGTTCCCCACTTTGTGACAGGTCAACATTAAGCCGGGCAGCCAGTGCATAGGGATCAACTTCCAGCCATAGCAAGTCACCCAGTTCATTAAAATAAGTCAGGTCAATACGGTCTTCGCCGGTTTTTACCTTGCCCAGCCATGCCTTGAACACTAAAATAGCAGCACCGCGTAGCATCATGCTCCAGATCTGGTGCCGTACCTGATGGTCAAGTGAGGCAGTGGCTTGTGCCAGTTGCTCAATCAATCTGGGTTCCAGGGCGCGTAACTTGTTAAATAAATCCAGTCCCTGGGGCTTTTTTTCATGCGGAGCAAAGATATCAATATTCAACCGCTGTAACGTGGTCAGTGCCAGTGGTACTGTCACTTCATAAATGGTTTGTAGCGCCAGCACATGGCTGGGGTGGAGCTGGTTCTGGCTGAGCAGGCTATTCCAGTGAATAGTGGGCAAAAGATGGTTGGCACTATAGTTACAGTGGAATTTCTGGGTCAGATCGGTTTCGGAATTTAAAGTTGAAGCACTCATACTGGTTCACCCACGACTTTGGTTCATCACAACAGCTGGCTGGGCTAAGCCACTGCACGACCCCTGATTGTATAAATCAGTATCTGCAGCTTCTGTATTCAACTTAAAACGGGCTATCAGCAGTTAATGACCTAATAGTTTAAAAAATAATCAGTTATCCCCGTATTGAAACAAAGCGCTGTGTATTGAAATTGTATTTTCTATGAGTTAAGTCACGATACCAGCCAAAAATGCCCGTAATGCAGCTGGCTTGAGTGGTTTTTTAAGTAGCACAATACCCATCTCCTTGACCCGCAAAGGCAGTTGCGGATCACTGTCTGCGGTAATGAGCGCCGCCGGTAATTGACGTTTGTTGTACTGGTGCAAGAAGTCCAGTCCTTCAATATCGGCTTCCAGATGCTGGTCAACCAGTAATACCTGTATAGGTTGCTGTGCCAGAATTTGTCTGGCCTGTTCCGGGGTTTGTGCCAAAAAGAGTGTACAGCCCCATTTGCTCAAAAGCACCTGCATGCCTTGCAGGATAGTGGGGTCATTGTCCACGCACAGCACTTTTAGCTGGTTAAGGGCATGCTGGGCAGCAATAACCGGTGTACTGACCGGATGCTGTGCGGTAACCACAGGTAGCTCCAGCATAAAACAGGAACCCTTACCCACTACGGAATGAAAGCGGATTGGATGGTTTAGTCGTTTTGCCATACGGTCAACAATGGCAAGTCCAAGGCCTATACCTTGTTCACCCCACGGTGAAGGATGACCACCGCGCTGGAATTCGGCAAATAGATGTGCCTGTTGTTGTGGCGAAATACCAGGCCCAGTATCCCAGACGCCAAGCTGCAAATAACCGGGTTGCTGCCGGGATGTGCGTACCCCGACGACGACACGCCCCTGAGCGGTATAGCGCAGGGCATTGCTGACCAGGTTTTGCAGCATACGCCGTAGCCATTGTGGATCGGTCTTGATCCATAAGCTGCTTTGGTATACATGCAGTTTCAGGTTACGCTGCTCGGCAACCGGGCTAAATTGCACCTGTAAATCATGCAGTAGTTCAGCCAGGGCAAAATCAGCAATATTGGGCTTTATGCCATTGCCATCCAGCCGGGCAATATCCAGTAGCGCTGACAGAATACTTTCTGCCCCATGCAAAGCACGATCCAGCTGTTGTAGGGTTTGTTGTTCTGTGGGTGCCAGTTCGGCCTGCTCCAGCGCAGCGGCAAACAGGCGGGCTGCGTGCATGGGCTGTAGCAGGTCATGGCTGGCAGCGGCCACAAATCGAGTTTTGGACATATTGGCCAGATCGGCCTGCTGGCGGGCACTTTGCTGCTCATGCAAGGCGGTTTCCAGCTGCCGGGTGCGTTCCTGTACCCGTGCTTCCAGCAACGCCTCGGTATGCCGGAACACAGTAATATCGGCATAGGTAGTCACAAAACCGCCACCGCTAATGGGATAGCCCCGCATTTCTATAATCCGGCCATCAGCACGTTGCCGCTCAAATTCATGGGCATTACCAGCACGCATCCAGCCAATACGCTTGTTAACATGGGTTTCTACATCGCCCGGCCCGCATTCGCCCCGTTCAGCGTTGTAACGGATCAGGTTGGCTACTGGACAGCCGACATATACAAAGTCTTCCGGATAATCAAACAGCTCAATATAACGCTTGTTCCAGGCCACCAGACGCATATCAGCATCCACTACACTAACCGCCTGCGTCATATGGTTCATCATGGTCATGAGCAGGCTCTGGTTAAAACGTTGCCAGCGCGAGGCCTGATCCAGAATATTCACCACCTGCCCCACGGCCAGACCATTATCAACCAGCGCGGTCGTGAGCAACGTACGTGCCGAGGCAGCGCCCACTGCCTGAGCCAGATATTGCTCGGTAAAGCGCCACCAGTGATGATCGGCCAGCATATTTTTATCAAAATGCAGCTGCTGGTCGCTGGCAAACTGGATAAAGGCCGCTTCGGTTTTTTGTGAACCGTTGATACGGGCAGACAACGCAATTAAATCGCCGATGGTGAGCCGGGTATGTCCCTGTCCGTAATCAAAATGGTTTGACCTTTCAATTGCCAGTTCCCTATTGCTCTGTGATGTATCTGTGCTGGTAGGGAGAGTGGCAGGAGCTAGATCAAACTGGAAAAAATTTTCGGTCTGGATTTGTTCGGCAATACTCAAGCGTTTATATCGGGACACCCCGACAAATAACAGCAGATTAAGCCCCAGTGACCATACGACTCCATGAGTCAGAGGATCAAGCGACGCAAAGCCTAATAGTGCTTCGGGTTTAAGCCAGCCTAACCCCCAGATGCCCTGATGCAGCATGGCCAATGCCCAGTCCTGATGCACAGCAGGCATATTACGTAAAATTGCTGGCCAGAACAGCGTATAGCCCCACAGGGTAAAGCCCGCCAGCAGGCCTGCTACCACGCCCTGCCGGCTACCCCCACGCCAGTAAAGTCCGCCAATCAGGGCTGGCGCAAACTGAATCACCGCACTAAAAGCCAGCAGGCCAAAAGCAGAGAGCTGGTTAATATCCGACAGCAACCGATAGACCAAAAAGCCCAGCAACATGACCAGTGCAATGCATACACGCCGGATCATTTTAATCCAGAACGCCAGACGCTGATCCTGCCTGTGTAATAGGTTAAACCGCCATAAAGCAGGCAGGATCAAATCGTTGCTGAGCATGATAGATAAAGCCAGTGTGGCCACCAGCAGCATACCGGTTGCGGCAGAGAATCCACCAATAAAAGCCAGTAACGCCAGCCAGGCCTGATCATGCAAAATAGGCAGCATGAGTACGGCAAGATCGGGAATAGGCAAAAGACTGGTAGGCATATGCAGTGCCCAGCTGGCAATGGGTACGATGGCAACCACCATAAGCACTAGATATAGCGAAAACCAGAAACGCGCACCGCGAATATGACGCTGGTCTTTTAGCTCAACCACCGCCACATGAAACTGGCGCGGCAGGCAGATAATGGCTGCTGCAGCCAGCAGGGTTTGTGTCCAGAAAGAACTGGGCAGGCCACTGTATTGCACAGTTTGTAGTGTACTGATCACATCATGCTGGAGCAGGGGGAAGGGATGCTGGCTAAAAAACAGGGTAAACATGCTGACCATGAGCAAAGCAAATAGCTTAACCGCAGATTCAAAGGCCACGGCGACCATCAGGCCGCCATGTTGCTCACTATGAGCCAGCTGCCGCGTACCAAACAGCATGGCAATGCCAGCCAGTAAGGCAGTTAAAATCATGACCCCCTGCGTGGTAGAGGCGGCATTTTGTTGCTCGCCAAGCAGAACCACAGTACTCATAGCCACTGCACGTAATTGCAGTGCCAGATAGGGCAAAATGGCAATGACTGCCAGAATAGTGACCAGTGCCGCCAGCCCACCGGACTTGCCATAGCGCGCAGCAATAAAATCTGCAATGGATGAAATAGACTGATGTTGGCGAATCTGACCCAGACGCCGCCAGATATCATAGGCAAACCACATAAACAGCAGCGGCCCTAAATAGATTGGCAAAAAGCCGATGCCATTTCTGACCGTTTCACCCACGGCGCCATAGAATGTCCAGGATGAGCAGTACACTCCCAGGGTCAGGCTAAATAATAATACCCGCCCGCGCGCGCTTAAACGGCTGGCATATTTTTCACCAAAAAACGCACAGGCAAATAAAGCCGCAATATAAAGCGCCAGCACGCCAATAATGATCCAGCTATTCATGAGTACACTCATCGATTACATCCTTGCATCATAGCGGGCGATTACTCGTCAATTATTTTTGCTAGACCAAAGTCATTATCCACCAAAGTCTAAGTTTCAAGTGTAGCGCAAGTTGTTACTGTCCAATACAGAACAATTGGCGAATAAACATTCGACAGCCACGGTAGGCTCGATGATGAAGCTAAAAACAAGGCGAGGTGAATATGGAACATGACTCAGAATATGCTGACAACGACAGTCAGGTGCAAGCCATCCTGCAAAACCCCAAATTCAGGGAGCTGGTACATAAAAAGCGGGTGTTAAGCTGGAGCCTGGCCGCACTCATGCTGTTTATCTACATTGGTTTTATCCTGCTGGTGGCCTATGCCTCAGATTTTCTGCATAGCTCATTTAGTGGTGTAGTGACCTGGGGGATTCCCCTCGGTATTGGCGTCATTGTGGCCGCTTTTGTGTTAAGTGCCATTTATGCAGCGCTTGCCAATGGTGAATACGAGCGCCTGACCCAGGAAGTGGTCAAAGACATTAAAGCCGGCAATCAGGGAGTGAAGCACCATGCGGCAGATTAATACCTATTTTAGTGCTGGCCTGGTTAGCCTTGGTGGACTGGTCAGCAATCTGGCCTGTGCCTCACCTGATCTGGGTGCAGCAGAAAAGCAGGCGACCAACTGGACAGCCATCATCATGTTTGTGCTGTTTGTAGCGGCTACCTTGCTGATTACCAAATGGGCCGCAGCCAGAACCACATCCACCCGTGATTTTTATACCGCAGGTGGTGGCATTACCGGCTTTCAAAACGGTCTGGCGATTGCTGGCGATTTTATGTCGGCTGCGTCATTTTTGGGTATTTCGGCCATGGTATTTAGCTCCGGCTACGACGGCCTGCTGTACTCACTTGGCTTTATGGTGGGCTGGCCCATTGTTTTGTTTTTAGTGGCTGAGCGTTTACGTAACCTGGGTAAGTACAATTTTTCTGATGTGGCCTCGTTCCGGCTGGCAGAAAAACCAGTACGGGCCATGGCGGCCGTTAACTCTCTCGTAGTGGTGGCATTTTACCTGATTGCACAAATGGTCGGGGCTGGACAGCTGATTAAATTGCTGTTTGGGCTGGACTATAATATTGCCGTTGTGATTGTTGGCCTGCTGATGATGGCCTATGTGATGTTTGGCGGGATGCTAGCCACCACCTGGGTGCAAATTATCAAGGCAGCCATGCTGTTATGCGGTGCCAGCTTTATGGCCTTTATGGTATTAAAAGCAGCTGGCTTTAGCTTTAACAGCATGTTTGAGCAAGCCATTACTGTGTATAGTCAGGCACACCAGCTAAGTCTTGGCGAAGCTGCCAGTAAAATCATGGGCCCGGGCGGCCTGGTTGCCAATCCTATTGATGCCATCTCCTTAGGTCTGGCCTTAATGTTTGGTACAGCCGGCTTGCCCCATATCCTGATGCGCTTTTTTACGGTAAAAGATGCCAACGAAGCACGTAAATCGGTAGTTTATGCGACTGGTTTTATTGGCTATTTTTACCTGCTTACCTTTATTATTGGTTTTGGTGCCATATTGTTTGTGGCGCAAAACCCAGCTTATCTGGATACTGCCAAAATGGCGCTCACTGGCAAGCTGGAACTCATTGGCGGTAGCAATATGGCGGCAGTACATCTGGCGCATGCCGTGGGTGGTAACTGGTTTTTAGGCTTTATTTCAGCGGTTGCCTTTGCCACTATTTTGGCGGTGGTAGCTGGTTTAACCCTGTCTGGTGCCTCATCGGTATCGCACGACCTATATGCCAACGTGTTTAAAAAAGGCCAAACCACTGAAGAATCCCAATTGCGCGTGTCCAAAATGGCTACCGTCGGCCTGGCTATTTTTGCCATGTTCCTGGGCATTGTGTTTGAAAAACAAAACGTGGCCTTTATGGTAGGACTGGCCTTTGCCGTGGCCGCATCGGCTAACTTTCCGGTGCTGGTACTGTCGATGTTCTGGAAGGGTTTAACGACCCGTGGTGCAGTGATTGGTGGCTGGCTGGGTTTAAGCAGTGCAGTGATCATGATCTTCTTTACCAAGGCGGTGTGGGTAGATACCCTGGGTCTTGGCGATACCGCGCCGTTAGCGTATAGCAACCCGGCATTATTTTCCATGCTGCTGGCATTTACAGCTTGCTGGCTATTCTCGGTCACTGACAAATCTGCCCGTGCCGCGCGTGATAAAGCCGGCTTTGATGCCCAGTTTGTGCGTTCCATGACGGGCGTTGGGGCATCAGGTGCGCAGGAGCATTAAGTCGTATTATCCTTTCTTTTTTCCTAAAAGCCCCAACAATGAACTGCACCCCGAAAGTTGGACACTCCATCCAATTTGAAGGGTGTTTTTTAATGGCTAAATATTCTCAAGAATTTAAACTCAAAGTTGTTCAATACTTCATATCTACCAATAGTGGTAGACGAACTGTAAGTAAGCACTTTGAGATCAGTGATGAACATGTCCGTAAATGGGTAGATATTTATCAGCTCTATGGTGAAGAGGGGTTAAAAACCAACAACTCAAAGAGCAAATATTCATTTGCATTAAAACAGCAAACTGTTCTTTTTATAATAGAAGAAGGATTATCAATTCGTGAAGCCATGAAAGCTTCAGGTTTAAAAAGCTCTGCCTTGGTTGCTTCATGGTTGCGCCAATATAAGGAATACGGTATTGCTGGCTTAAAACCAAAACAAAGAGGAAGCCCCAAGACCATGTCAAAGCCACTACCAGCTAAAGCAGACGGTGATAAAACGCAAGCTGAGTTACTTGAGGAGCTGGCATATCTACGTGCGGAGAATGCTTATTTAAAAAAGCGGAGAGCCTTAAGACTGGAGCGGGAAGCCAAGCAGCGCAAGCTGCAAGACTGATCTCAGAATTAAGGCAAATCCACGCACTAAAGCACTTGCTACGGGCAGCGAAGCTGGCACGCAGCACCTACTTTTATCATCAGCAGAGTTTTAAAATGGATGATAAATATAGTGAACTAAAACAGCAGATTAAGGCAATATATCATCAGCATAAGGGGCGGTATGGCTATCGCAGAATTACACTGACACTCAAGAATCTAGGCAATGTCATTAACCATAAGTGTGTTCAACGATTAATGCAGTCGATGGGGCTTAAATCACGGATCAGGATAGTTAAATATCGTTCTTATAAGGGAGAGGTTGGCAAGGTGGCTGACAATGTATTACAGCGTCAGTTCAAGGCTGATAGGCCAAACTATAAGTGGGTAACTGATGTGACCGAGTTTAATGTGCGAGGCGAAAAGTTATATCTGTCACCGATCATGGATTTATTTAATGGCGAAATTATTGCATTTAAGACCCAGCGCAGGCCAGTGTATAGTCTGGTGAAAAACATGATGGATGATGCACTAAAGCAGCTTAAACCTAATGAAAAGCCTATTGTCCACTCTGACCAAGGCTGGCAGTATCAGATGCGTCATTACCAGTATCAGCTTGCACAGCATGGCTTAACCATCAGCATGTCCAGAAAAGGCAATTGCCTGGATAATGCCGCGATGGAGAGCTTCTTTGGCATATTAAAGTCAGAGTGCTTCCACGGTTATGAGTTTGCATCCATTGATGAACTGGAGCAAACTGTAAAAGCCTATATCCACTATTACAACCATGAACGAATCAAAGTGAAATTAAAAGGTCTGTCCCCTGTTGAGTACAGGAAACAGGCCTCTCTTACTGCTTAATCAACCGTCCAACTTTCGGGGGTCAGTTCAGATTCAGGGGCTTTTTTATAAAAACCAATAAAAAATATTGTGCCTGGCTGTGGTGTCAAACACACCTGGAAGTTCTTTATTGTCATGAGTAGCGCGGTTATACTGCGCCAAGTGAGTAACGGCACATTCTGGCGCTAGCTAGAATTGCTATTATTTTGGTAAGCAGCCCGAGGCTGAAAAAGCAGTAAAATTCAGATAAAGCGCATTAAAGTCTCTGGGGTTTTCGCATGGTAGATTTACAGCATCTTAAAATTGGGATTATTGGCCTGGGCTATGTGGGATTGCCGCTTGCCGTAGAGTTTGGCAAAAAGTTTGATGTGGTTGGCTTTGATATTAATCAGGCTCGCATTCATGACCTGCAGACTGGTATAGATCATACATTGGAGGTCACAAGTCAAGAGCTTGCTGCTAGCCCACGTCTGTCTTTTAGTCATGAACTTGAGCAGTTGGCAGATTGCAATTTTTATATTGTGACTGTACCTACCCCTATTGATGACTATAAGCAGCCGGATTTAACTCCATTAATTAAAGCCTCAGAAACCATTGCCAAAGTGCTTAAAAAAGGCGATGTGGTGGTGTATGAATCCACGGTTTACCCTGGCGCAACCGAGGAAGACTGCATTCCGGTACTGGAAAAAAACTCTGGCCTTAAGTTTAATCAGGACTTTTTTGCAGGCTATAGCCCGGAGCGTATTAATCCGGGCGATAAAGAACACCGGGTTACCAATATTAAAAAAATCACCTCGGGCTCAACCCCGCAAGCTGCTGATCTGGTTGATGCCGTTTATAACCAGATCGTTACGGTAGGTACGCACAAAGCCTCCAGCATTAAGGTGGCTGAAGCCGCCAAGGTGATTGAAAACACCCAGCGCGATGTCAATATCGCCTTAATTAATGAACTGGCTTTAATTTTTAATAAGCTCGGTATTGATACCGAAGAAGTACTCAAAGCTGCTGGAACAAAATGGAACTTTTTACCATTTCGACCCGGGCTGGTGGGCGGACACTGTATTGGAGTCGACCCCTATTATTTAACCCATAAAGCGCAATCCATTGGCTTGCATCCGGAAATCATTCTGGCCGCACGTCGTTTAAACGACCGTATGGGTGAATATGTGGCAACTCAGCTTATAAAAGAAATGGTTAAACAGCGTATTCAGGTCGTGGGCGCACGTATTCTGGTCATGGGACTGACTTTTAAGGAGAACTGCCCCGATATCCGTAATACCAAAATTATTGATATGGTGAAGGCCTTAAAAGAATACGATCTATCGCTGGATATTTATGATCCCTGGGTAGACCATAAAGAGGTTGAGCAGGAGTATGGGTTAAAGCCGGTTGATCAACCACACGCCAAGGCGTATGACGCGATTGTGCTTGCTATTGGGCATCAGCAATTTAAACAGATGCCAATAGAGGAAATCAGAGGGCTGGGTAAACCCCAGTGCGTTATTTACGATTTAAAATATATTTTGGATAAACAAACTACCGACCTGCGCTTATAAGGTGTTAAAACCTGACGAGCTTTCTTGCCATCGAGTGTGTCATCAGCCTCCTCTTGCCTTTGCATCAGTAGAGTAGGCAGGCTTTTGACTCTCTAGTTTGCCTGATAAGTCCGCGCAATAATGGCTTTTGCATCCACGCCAACTGGCAAACTCCCATAGTTGTGCATGCCATGCTGGCCGAGGCGGGATGCACAAAAGGCATGACTGACAAATTCAGGGGCATGTTGCAGCAGCAACGCGGCCTGTAGTACCGCAGCCAACTGATCCACAATTGAGCGGGCGCGAAATTCTAGCTGATCGGTGTGTTTAAACTCAGCCTGCAATTGCTGCACTGCCTTATCGAACAACACATGTTTACCGCACGCCAGGCTCACTTCCTTAAAATAAGTGGCTATAGTTTCCGGCGTTTTTTGCATGGCACGCAAGACATCCAGACATTGCACGTTACCAGAACCTTCCCAAATGGTATTAATCACCGCTTCACGATACAGGCGCGGCATGGAGCCGTCTTCCATCACCCCGCTGCCGCCAATGATTTCCATGGCTTCATAGATATGGTTTGGCGTGCGCTTGCAAATCCAGTATTTGCCAATGGCCGTCGCAATACGCGCCAGTAAGGCTTCATGGATGTCGGACTCTTTGTGATCCAGCGCCCGTGCCATACGCATGGTAAGGGCTAGGGCACTTTCATATTCCAGAGTTAAATCAGCCAGAAGGTTTTGCATCAATGGCTGATCAATGAGTTTTTTGCCAAACGCTGCGCGTTGCTGGCAGTGATGAATGGCTTCTATTAAACCGCGCCGCATCAGGGCAGTAGAACCAATCATGCAGTCGAAGCGGGTTAGGCTGACCATTTCAATAATGGTTGCAACCCCGCGGCCTTCTTCATTTAATAGCCAGCCTAAAGCGCCACGAAACTCGACTTCACTGGATGCATTGGACACATTGCCCATTTTATTTTTTAAGCGGATGACCTGTAAGCTGTTTTTGCTGCCATCTGGTCGCCAGCGCGGCACCAAAAAGCAGGAAATACCCGCTTCTGTGTTTGCCAGCACCAAAAACAAATCGCACATCGGCGCGGATAAAAACCATTTATGCCCGGTAATTTCATAAGCTTCACCCGCACCACGCGCAGCAACAGGAACAGCGACCGTGGTATTGGCGCGTACATCCGAGCCACCCTGTTTTTCAGTCATGCCCATGCCCACGGTTAAGCCATTCTTGTGGGTTGCCGGGATATTACGTGGGTCATAGGTACTGCTTAAAATTTTTTCTTCCCACAGCTGTGCCAGTTTGGGCGTGGTGCGAATGCTGGGGATACTGGCAAAGGTCATGGTGGTAGGACAAATATGCCCAGCCTCTACCTGCCCCTGCATCAGCAATTTAGCGGCACGTGCCACATGTGCACCCAAACCAGGGTTGACCCAGGGTGATGAATGTAACTGGTTGGCAAAGGCTGAAGACATCAATTGGTGATAAGCCGGATGGTAATGCACCACATCCACACGATTGCCAAAGCGATCATGAGTGTCCAGTTCTGGCTTAAATTTATTGGCCAAATGTCCTAAATGCAGATAATCAGATGTGCCGGTCAATGCGCCAAACTGTTCTAGATCATCCACGGCCCAACCTGCACCTTCACGCTGGATGGCTTCTTGCAGGGCAGTGTCAGTGGTAAACAGGTTGATATTGCCCAGTGCCGTGGCAACATTAAATACGGGATGTGTTTCAGCTTGCTCTGATGCTTGTGGAGTAGTACTAACAGGGGAGAGCTGATTCATGAAACGCATCCTTTTACACATAGCTGATCAAGAAGTAGCGTACTGGAGTTTGCCTATAAACCCAGTGGCGAAAAATGACATTGACTAGCCGGTCATTGATCAGGATAAACCATGGTCATTGGCACCTCATCACATAATTTACAGTTGAGTTCCTGCCCAAGCATGCGTTTTCTCCCCTCTGGGGTAATGACCCAGGGGCGGTTAATCCATGGTGGATTATGGCGTACATGCTGATTATGCCCGCAGGCAAGCTCTGCCACCCAGTGCTGTTCTTCATCAGTGTGAAAACCAATGATTTGCTGTTGCATCCTGTTCTCTTCAGTCGTGGTGATCTGGGCCATATTAGCCAGATATGACAACGTGGCCCGATAAAATTGCAGTATATTTATAGCGCATTCCTGAGATATTTCCCCCACACTCGCTGTACATAAATTGTACTTAATCACTGCGCCAGCAATGGAACACTCAGAAATATTCTATGGTCTGGAAGTTTCATGATGCGTGCCACAGCTGCGATATTTGAACGTTCATTCGTTTCCCTGTCCCGTTATCCAAAAATAAAGCTGGCTACGATTGAACTGGATGAACCACAGGAGTATGAAGTACTAGTCAAAATCAGCAGTTGTGGGATTTGTGGCACAGACCATGAAGTATTAAATGGCGATGTACCTAGCCACAAACCTTGTGTATTAGGGCATGAGGGGGCGGGTATTATTGAAGCAGTCGGCAGTAAAGTCAGCGGGTTTAAGGTAGGTGACCGGATAATTATGGGAATTCCGTCCTGTGGCAAATGCCGTAACTGCCTGCGTGACCAGCCACGTTATTGTGAGCAGGCCGCACTCTTGACCTTTGGCTTTCAGCGACTAGATGGTTCGCATGGTATAAAAAAAGCCAACGGCGGTAAGCTGTATGGTCATTTTTTTCAGCAATCCAGCTGGGCCACCCATGCTATCACTACAGAGCGCAATCTCATTAAGGTGCCAGATAGCATCGACCTGGATTTGATGGGGCCACTGGGCTGTAGCATCAGTACTGGGGCAGGTGCTGTCCTGAATGAACTGCAGCCACAGGCTAGTAGCAGCATCGCCATTTTTGGGTCAGGGTCTACCGGTCTTGCTGCGGTGATGGCAGCTGTAGTACGTGAATGTGAAACCATTATTGTGGTTGATCCTAATGCCAACCGTTTAAAGCTGGCCAGAAAACTGGGCGCAACCCATGTATTTAAATCAGACAAAGAAGCGATAGCCGCCAAAATCCGGGTACTAACCAAAAACCGGCTGGACTACAGCCTGGATTGTACACTGGGCGGAAAAATGGTACCTGCGGCCATGGAATCACTTGGAATACTTGGTGTATGCGGCATGGTGGGTGGTGGTTCGCCCTTAAATACATTTAAGCTCAATCATCTGGATACCTTAAATGGTAAACGCTTAATCGGAATTTTAGGAGGAAGTGGCAAAACCCCGGATTTGCATCAGCAAATTATGCAACTGCACGAACAAGGAAAATTTCCATTGGAAAAGCTGGTAAAGTTTTATCCATTTAAAAAAATCAATGATGCTATCCGTGATAGTTTGAGTGGCAAGGTGATTAAGCCGATTTTAAAAATGATTTAAAGTCTTTTTTCAGGGTTAAACACTGGTGATCAAACTTTCCAGACAGAATAATAGCTCTATTGTATAAGCATGCTCGTTATTATTGTCCTGAAAGTATGCATGTAATTTTAATTAATCAATTGATTTTTTTGGTAAATAATTATGCGGCTTCTTGTTTTATCCGGCATAATTTTTATAAAAGTTCCTGAGCCTTTGATAATGCGAAATATTTTTCTTCGTTGGCGCAATTTAAGGCGCCTGCCTTCTGCCTGGTTGCTGATGCTGCAACTGACCATGCTGCTAATTTTGCCATTCACCACGGGAAGCTTAAACAGTAATGCCACGATATGGGGGCTGGGTACGCTGGTGTTGCTTCTGATTGCAGTCATTATCAGGCGTAGCCCAATTTATAGCACGGTGGGCTTGGGACTGGTACTTTCAGCGCTATTATTGTCCGTTACCTTAATGCTGGGCTATACCTCAACATATTTGCAGGTTGTCTCTAACCTGGTCGAAGCCGCAGCATATATTTATGCGGCAGCGGGCTTGCTGATGTATATGTTTGCTGACCGATACCTGACCAGTGACGAGCTATTTGCGGCGGCAGCTGTGTTTACCCTGTTTGCCTGGGCTTTTGCCTTTTTGTATAACGCCTGCCAGATCATTTATCCGGAAAGTTTTAGCCTGGCTGGCGAGCCAGTGCGCCGCTCCTGGGTAGAGCTGCTATTTTTAAGTTTTAGTGTGCAATCCAATACAGGTTTGAGTGATCTGGTGCCCGCAACGCCACAGGCACGAATGCTGGTGGCATTGCAGATGTTTGTTGGGGTGATGTATTTAACGTTAATTGTGTCCCGTCTGGTGACGCTACATTATGTGAGAAACCGGCCAGTACATGAGGTGCATGAACAAAACGAAAATGTAAGGAATAAGGCTGATGAGGAGTCTTGAGATTAGAAGTAAAGCTTGCCTCACTGTTTAAAAACCAATTGCGTCAGGAGTTTGGTTTCTCTATATTATTAAACCTATGAGTTTAATAATATAGAGAAGATATGCAGCTGGTAAAAGCGTGGGGTACAATTCAGCAAGTATTTGCACAGGCTCAAGCCTCTACAATGCATTGCTCAATTGCCTCAGTCAATGAACAGGGGCAGCCACATATTACCCCCATTGGGACAGTATTTTTACGCAATGACCAGACAGGCTATTTTTTTGATACCTACACCAAGCAATTGGCTAAGAATGTAGAAAATAATCCTCGTGTTTGCATCATGGCTGTTAATGCCAGCAAAGGCTTTTGGCTAAAATCTTTAGTATTGGGAAAATTTGCGACCCTCCCAGCAATGAGATGGTACGGCGAAATCAGTGAATTACGCCCTGCTACAAAAGCAGAAATAGTAGCAGTACAACAGCGCATTAAAGTATTGAAGTGGACTAAAGGCAGTCGGTTAATTTGGTCGGACTTTAGCCATGTACGTGATATTCAATTTACCGAAGCACATGCAATTGAGTATCCGCATATGATGCCTGAGTCATTTTAGTGTTTAAAAATAGCTATTTTAATGCAGCGGCTACTTTTGAAATTAAATAATCATTATAAGAGTCCATGCTAACTAATGATGGACTCTTATAACTAGGTTTTACTTCAATAGCGGCCTCAAAAACTCACCGGTATACGACTTCTTCACTTTGACCACTTGTTCTGGCGTGCCTTCGGCAATAATCATCCCACCGCCAGAACCACCTTCGGGGCCCAAGTCCACAATCCAGTCGGCAGTTTTAACCACGTCCAGATTATGCTCAATCACCACAATGCTGTTGCCCTTGTCACGCAGGTGATGCAGGATTTCCAGTAGCTTGGCAATATCATGAAAATGCAGGCCAGTGGTGGGCTCATCCAGAATATACAGCGTTTTGCCGGTATCCCGTTTGGCTAGTTCACGCGCCAGTTTTACCCGCTGCGCCTCCCCGCCGGACAAGGTAGTCGCAGCCTGCCCCAGGCGGATATAACCAAGCCCTACTTGAATTAAGGTATCCAGCTTACGGTGAATGGTCGGAATCGCCTCAAAAAACACTGCAGCGTCTTCTACGGTCATCTCCAGCACATCGGAAATATTTTTACCCTTATAGCTCACTTCCAGCGTTTCGCGGTTATAGCGCTTGCCATGACAGGCATCACATGGCACATACATATCTGGTAAAAAGTGCATTTCTACCTTGATCATGCCATCGCCTTCGCAGGCTTCACAGCGCCCGCCTTTCACGTTAAAGCTAAAGCGACCCGCCGCATAACCACGCGCTTTAGCTTCCACCGTTTGCGCAAACAGCTCACGAATTGGTGTGAATAAACCAGTATAAGTGGCCGGGTTGGAGCGTGGCGTGCGGCCAATTGGACTTTGGTCAATATCTACCACCTTGTCCAGATGTTGCAGGCCATCAATACTGTCAAACTTTTCCGGGGTTAAGGTGCTGGCACCGTTTAGCTGGGTTGCTGCCAGTGGCAGTAAGGTGCGGTTAATCAGGGTAGATTTACCTGAGCCCGACACACCAGTCACACAGGTAAATAAACCTAAAGGAATACTTAAATTAACATTTCTCAGGTTGTGCCCTTTTGCGCCACTTAAATGCAGCATTTTGTCGGGATTAGGCGTATGGCGCTGCTGGGGTACCTCAATTTTTAGTCGACCCGATAAATACTGACCAGTTAAGGAGTCTTTATCTGCTGCAATTTCTTTAGCGGTGCCTTCGGCAATAATTTGCCCGCCATGTACACCGGCACCCGGGCCAATATCAATAATATGATCCGCTGCGCGAATGGCATCTTCATCATGCTCTACCACCAGCACAGTATTGCCCAGATCACGCAGACGGATCAGGGTCTTGAGCAGGCGATCGTTGTCGCGCTGATGTAGGCCAATGGAGGGTTCATCCAGCACATACATCACGCCCATTAGACCCGCACCAATTTGCGAGGCCAAACGGATACGCTGTGCTTCCCCACCAGACAAGGTATCGGCAGAGCGCGATAGGCTTAAATAGTTGAGGCCAACGCTTACCAGAAAATGCAGGCGCTCACGGATTTCCTTAAAAATTTTGTCGGCAATTTCGCCCTTGGCGCCATCAAGTTTTAATTGCTGGTAATAGCTTTCTGCATCACCAATTGACATTTTGGTGACTTCAGGCAAGGTGCAATTGACCACTTTAACGTGACGTGCCAGCTCATTTAAGCGTGAACCGGCACAGGCATCGCAGGCGGCATTGGATAGGTATTGTGCCAAGTCATCGCGTACCAGATTGCTTTCGGTTTCACGGTAACGCCGCTCCAGGTAGGGCAATACACCCTCAAATACATGCACGCGATGCTGCTTGCGACCGCGCTCATCAATATAGGAGAAGTCCAGTTTCTCGCGGCCACTGCCATTTAAAACAATATCCTGCTGGTTTTTAGGTAGGCTGTGCCATGGGGCATCCATATTAATGTCATAATGCGCGGCCAGCTTAGTAATAAAACTAAAATAATAGGGCCGCTGTCTGTCCCAGCCTTTAATCGCGCCCTGATTTAAGGATAGTTCAGGATTGGCAATCAGTTTTTCGCTACTAAAATGGCTGCGTACCCCCAGGCCATCACAGGCTGGACAGGCGCCATAGGGATTATTAAAGGAAAACAGGCGTGGTTCCAGCTCAGCCACGGCGCGTTCACATTTAGGACAGCTATGCTTGGCGGAAAATACCTGCTCTGGGTGACTGCCATCCATCCAGTTTAAGGTGGCAATATCGCCGCCTAGGCGCAGCGCGGTTTCAAACGATTCTGCCAGCCGGTTGCCCAGGTCTTCACGTACTTTAAAGCGATCCACAATCACTTCAATGGTATGCTTTTTCTTTTTATCCAGAGTAGGTGGGTCATCCAGTTCTACAATGTCACCATCCACGCGGGCACGCACAAAACCCTGACCCTGCAACTGTTCAAATAAATGGGTATATTCGCCCTTGCGATCACGTACCACGGGTGCCAGTAGCATGAGTGCGGTGCCCTCCGGCAATGCCTTAACGGTATCTACCATGTCAGAAATGGTTTGCGCCACCATCGGCAAGTCATGCTCAGGACAATAAGGCGTTCCTACGCGAGCATACAGCAGGCGCAGGTAGTCATAAATTTCAGTGATGGTGCCCACGGTTGAGCGCGGGTTGTGGCTAGTGGACTTTTGCTCAATGGCAATCGCAGGTGATAAGCCTTCAATACTATCGACTTCAGGCTTTTCCATTTGGGATAAAAACTGCCGCGCGTAAGCGGACAAGCTTTCCACATAGCGGCGCTGGCCTTCGGCATAGAGCGTATCAAATGCCAGAGATGATTTACCCGAGCCGGATAACCCCGTAATGACCACAAACTTATCCCTTGGAATATCCAGAGATACGTTTTTTAAATTATGTGTTCTTGCACCGCGTATACGAATTTCATTTTGGCTCATGTAAATCTCAGCTGTCGTGGGTTAACAACGGTCAGGCAGGGTGATTGCAGGGCAAAGCGCCAGGCCGGCCATCAAGAGCGCGCCGTCTTTAAAATCATCATAAAGTTTAAGCCTGAATATGGTGATGTTTTGTATAATTTCAAGTCGTTGTTTGGCAGTCAGCCTTAAAAAGGCAGTACACCTTATAGCCACAGGCTGGCATGTTTAATGGCTCAAATCAGGGTATACTGACTGCAATTTTTTGCGCCCATTACGTCAAAGGTTCCTATTTTTCATGAATGCCACCGAACGTTATTCTACGTTTGCTCTAGCAAGCATTTTTGCCCTGCGAATGCTGGGCTTATTCATGATTGTGCCAGTGTTTGCCATTGCAGGGCAGCAGTACGATGGCGCAACACCAGCGCTTTTGGGTCTTGCAGTAGGAGTATATGGTTTAACTCAGGCTATCTTGCAAATTCCGTTTAGCCTGTGGTCAGATTATATCTCCCGCCGTGCCTTGATTGTGGTTGGGCTTTTGCTGTTTGCACTGGGTAATGCAATTGCTGCCATGTCAGTGGATATCTGGCAGGTCATCATTGGCCGGGCGATTGCAGGCAGTGGAGCCATTTCGGCCGTAGTGATGGCGCTACTGGCTGATGTGACCCGGGAAGAGCAGCGTGGCAAGGCCATGGCAGTGATTGGCATGAGTATTGGCGCCTCGTTCATGCTGGCATTTATTTTAGGGCCATTGTTAACTGCCAAAGTGGGTTTGCAGGGTCTGTTCTGGTTTTCCAGTATTGCTGGTATATTGGCTATTTTACTATTATTGCTGGTGCCAAGAGTTTCGATTCAACATAAACAAACACAGCAGAATTACCGGGAAAAATTTAAAACTGTTTTAAATAATTCTAATTTAAACCGTCTGCATGTTTCTATTTTTATGCTGCATTTAATCATGACGGCCTTGTTTGTATTTATACCAAGTCAGTTGGTGGAATGGGCAGGAATTCCGGTTAATCATCATGGCTGGGTATATTTGCCCCTATTATTAATTAGTGTGTTTTTTGCCTTCCCCAGTATTATTGTGGCTGAAAAGAAAAAACAGGTGCGCCAGATTTTTATTATCGCTGTTGGTTGTATTGCAGTGGCCTTAGGTATATTAAGCACGTTTCATACTGTTGGTTGGGGATTGTTATTAGGCTTGGCATTATTTTTTATTGCTTTTAATGTGATAGAAGCTTTATTACCATCCTGGCTGTCTAAAATTGCCCTGCCTTCTGTAAAAGCCACCGCGATGGGTATTAATGCTTCCAGCCAGTTTCTGGGTGCATTTTTTGGCGGGGTATTGGGCGGGCAGTTATTGGCCAGCTCTAACACCACGGTTGCCTGGCTTGCCCTGCTGGTTATGGCGGTGGTTTGGCTGGGCGTTAGCTGGTTTCTGGAGCCGCCGCGCTACCTGACTACACTAACGGTTGAGCTGCCGAAAGTAGAGCCAAGCCTGACTACCTGGAGCCGTGAAATATTGGCTCTGGAAGGCGTTGAAGAGGTGGCTGTACTGCAAAACCATGGTATTGCCTATGTTAAAGTAGATGAGCAAAACCTGGATGAAGAAACACGACAAAAGTTGTCGCTGCTGTTAAATCAGGCAGTGGTGTTTTAAGCAATACTAGTTTACAGTCAACCCATCAAAGAATTAAACACGAGGAAAACAGCAATGCGTGGCGTTAATAAAGTCATTTTAGTGGGCACTTTAGGTCGTGACCCTGAAACCAAAACTTTTCCTAATGGCGGTTCAATCACCCAGTTTTCTATTGCCACCAGTGAAAGCTGGACTGATAAAAATACCGGTGAGCGCCAGGAAAATACTGAGTGGCACCGCATCGTATTAAATAACCGTCTGGGCGAGGTGGCTCAGCAGTATTTAAGAAAGGGCAGTAAGGTTTATATTGAAGGCAGCTTGCGTACCCGTAAATGGACTGACAAAGACGGTCAGGAGCGTTTCACTACTGAAATTCGTGGTGATTCCATGCAAATGCTGGATGGCCCGCGTAGTAATCAGGGTGATAATCAGAATATGGATTATGCCCCTTATAGTGCAAAATCACCGGCTGCTAACAGTTATTCAAACGATAACCAGTATGCAGGTAATAATCAGGCCAGAAATGCCCCGGGCAGCAGCACGCCACAATATAATACTGATCTGGATGATGACCTGCCGTTTTAATTAATAGATTAAATAATAGGTGACAATACTCTCACGATTATAATATGATCAATATATTGTTTAATATATGACAGGTTTATATTCGTGGGAGATAACATGCAGCCTGATATTAGTAATTTAACTGTTGCCGAGCTTAAAAAATTAACTGATAAAGCAGAAGCATTAATTGAAGCCAAAAAAGAGCAAGAGCTCGACGCAGCCTATGACAAGATCAAGCAAATTGCCGCTGAAGCCGGGGTATCCCTGGAAGAACTGATTGCACGCGGTAGCAAATCTGGCAAGGCTGGTACACGTAAGCCAGTTGCGCCGCGCTATCGTAATCCAGAAAATCACAATGAAACCTGGACAGGTCGTGGCAAACAACCACGCTGGCTAGTCGCCAAAATTGCTGATGGTGCCCGCCTTGAGAGCTTCCTGATTCAGGCTTAATTCTGCATTGGTGTAGTGTATCAGCTGACTGGTATATTTTAAGGTCTGGCAGCTGCTCTACAAAACCGGTAACAAAACCCTTTTCGTTTTTAAGAGATTTGCGCATAATGTGCCATCATGCGGCGGTAGGCCATGGGTTAAAACAAATGATGGTATTTTAACAATGACAACAAAACAGCCGGGGAAGGGCTGGTGGGTTTTTGCGGTTCTTTTATTGCTCTTATTCATTATATTGCAGTTGCCTGCCGCCTGGATTATTGCCCGTGTTTCTCCTAATAACCCTTATATCGACAGTATCAGTGGCAGTGTGTGGCAAGGTCAGGCCGATTGGCATGTGGAGCAGGTACAGGGAGTAATGTCGTGGAAATTACGCCCATGGTCATTGCTGCTACTGCGACTGGGCGCAGATGTTGAGCTGCTTACTGGTGAAACCCGCCTAAATGGGAAAGTGGCGGTAGGGTTTAAACAGCGGCGTATTGAACAGTTAAATGGACAAATCAGTACCCAAACCCTGAGCACACTTCTGCCTTGGCAGTGGCCCAATAATCCTATTCAGTTGCATCACATCAAGGTGATTCATCATGAGCAAAAGGGCTGGCAGCAGGCTGATGGTCAATTGAACTGGACCGGTGGAATGCTGGGTTATCCCTTTGAGGGACGGGTGGAGCGTGCCAACTTGCCGCCTCTGGCGGCACGGCTTAGTGCTGAAAAGGGTCGTTTGCAGCTCAACCTGAGCAACCTGCAAAATGAACGCATGGGTGATATTTATTTGTCCAGTGATAACATGCTGGAGGTTCAGTTAACCCAGCGCCTGCTACTGACAGTAGCCGGTTATCGGGGACAGGCCGGGCTGGATACTGCGGTGGTGTCTACCCGTCAGCCTCTGTCTAGTTTGCGAGCCCCATAATGCGTCAGTATTTTTCGCGGCAGTATTTATCCCTTAAGCAGCTGGATCTGCTAGCGCCCTGGTTGCTGTTTATACTGATTGTATGGCTATGCTGGAAGATAGCAGCGCTCATCTGGCTGCTGCTGGCTCCTCCACAACCGCCAGTAGCGCGTGATGTGGCCTTAAGTTATCAAAGCAGTACGCATGTTCCCAATCTGAGCGGATTTTCCCTGTTTAAAGAAAACCGGGTGGACTTACCATCAGGTAGCAATAGTGAACAGCAGCTTCCCCTCAAACTGGAGGGTGTGTTTCTGGGCAATCCAGTCTATCGCTCTGCGGCTGTGATCCGGGTAAATAACCAGTCCAGCCGCTATCGGGTTGGTGAGCAAATTGAGGGCACCTCGCAACGACTGTTGGCAGTAGCCTGGGATCATATTACGCTAAGAAGTGACAGTGGACAGGAAGCTACCCTGTATTTTGGTGATGAAGCGGCAAACAGTACGGGGCAAAGTATGCCCTCCAGAGCTGCTACCCCGGCAGTAGATTCAGCTCAGCAAGCCCAAAATGCTATCGGGGATGCCATACAGCAATTGCGAAACAATCCATCTGCTTATTTAAGCCAGATGGGGGTGCAAGCTACCGGACAGGGCTATGAAATTACTGCTGCTGCACCTGCGGAGTTGCGTAATAAGCTGGGCTTGCGCCCGGGTGACCGTATCATGTCACTGAATGGCCGGCCATTGGGTCAGGTTCAAAATGATGTGCGGCTGCTGGAACAAATTCGGCAGCAGCGCAGTGCCCAGATCGAGATCCGGCGTGGTGAACAGACCATGACCATTCAACAAAGTTTTTAATGCTTGGGCGACTCTACTATGCAGCACGTTCAGCTAATCTGAGAATTTGAAAAGGATGTAAGGCAACACATGGCAAACTTTGCACGTAAACGCTCTGCTTATGGTGTGTTCATGGCGTTACCCCTGCTGGCTGCACTGGCATTCCCTGCCAATGCCCAGACGTGGAAAATTAACTTAAGGGATGCCGACCTGACTGCTTTTGTCAATGAAGTGGCCGATATTACCGGCAAAAACTTTGCGGTTGATCCGCGAGTTAAAGGTACAGTCACTGTTATTTCCAACAAGGCATTGACCCGTGATCAGGTCTATGAGCTATTTTTAGGCGTTCTGAATGTTAACGGCGTGGTGGCTGTACCTTCGGGCAATACCATCAAACTGGTACCGGATACCAATGCAAAAGGCAGTGGTACCCCTTTTGATAGCCGTAGCCGTGTTCGTGGTGAACTGGTGGTTACCCGGGTGATCTGGCTGGCCAATACCAATCCCAATGACCTGATTCCGGCTATCCGTCCATTAATGCCACAATATGCCCATCTGGCGGCTATTCCCGGCACTAATGCGCTGATTATTTCTGACCGGGCTGAAAATATAGAACAGATTGAAAAACTGGTACGCACCCTGGATGGTACCGGTGAAGATGATGTAGAAGCAGTTGCCCTAAAGAATAGTCAGGCTGAAGAAATTATTGGCCTGGTAGATGCCATGAGCGCAACCGGCGCATCACGTGATGTGCGTGGTTCACGGGTTCGCTTAATTGCAGATGCACGCAGCAATCGCCTGTTGATCAAGGGGGATGTCCAGAGTCGTAAACGTATTCGTGACTTGGTAGAAATGCTGGATGTTGCGCCTGCTGACCGTCTGGGTGGTTTGCGGGTATTTCGTTTGCGCCATGCCAGTGCAAAAAACCTGGCACAAATGCTTCAGGGCCTAGTATCCGGGCAGGCAAGTAACTCAGGAAATGATTACAGTTCAGGTAGTACTAATAACACGAGCAGTAACAGTCTGAGTAATTCCAGTAGTACCACAAGTTCCAGCAATAACTCGTCTACAGGCACCAACTCTAGTATTAACCTGTCCAGTCTGGGTAACAATAGTAATAGTTCGGGCAACCAGCTTAGCACTTTTAGTGCCGGTGGCGTCAGTATTATTGCCGATGAAACCCAGAATGCGCTGGTCGTTAAGGCTGAACCTGCGTTAATGCGCGAAATTGAAACTGCCATTGGACAGTTGGATACCCGCCGCGCACAGGTACTGATTGAAGCTGCTATTGTAGAAGTATCAGGAACCAATACTGATCAGCTGGGTATTCAATGGGCGCTGGGTGACTTAAATAGCGGCGTTGGCCTGATCAATTTTGGTAATGCAGGCGCTAGCCTGGCCAGTCTGGCAGCGGGTGTATCAGCAGGTGGTGCAGCGGCAGCAGGTGCTGCCAGCGATCTGGCAGGCGCAGCCTTTGCACTGGGTGATTACCGCCGTAAGAGTAATGGCACGGTCAGTTTTTATGGAGCGCTGATTCAGGCGCTTAAAGTGGATGAAAAAGCCAACCTGCTGTCAGTTCCTTCCGTCATGACGCTGGATAATCAGGAAGCCCATATTGTGGTGGGACAAAACGTCCCGTTTATTACTGGTTCAACCACTACCACAGCCAATGGAACTACCAATCCCTATCAAACCATTGAGCGCAAGGATGTGGGGATTACCTTAAAAGTCATTCCACATATTGGCGATGATGGCACTGTCCGCCTGGAAGTAGAGCAGGAAGTATCGGCAGTGCTAAAAACCAATACAGACATCCGCTCTTCTGATTTAATTACCAGCAAGCGCTTGATTAAAACCGAAATTCTGGCCGACGATCAGCAGACGATTGTACTGGGTGGCCTGATTCAGGATGATGCCACTGGCTCAACCCAGGCTGTTCCGGGCCTAAGCAGTATTCCAGTACTGGGGCGCCTGTTCCGCTCAGATGCCGGGCGCAAAGAAAAGCGTAACTTGCTGGTATTTTTACATCCGACCATTATCCGTGATGGTAAATCTGTCAGCGATATGACCCAGACCCGTTATGGGCAGGTGCGCAGTTTGCAGCTGGCACTGGATGCCAATGGCAGCATTAACCGCCTACCCGAACAAATTGATCGTATCTATGGCGACAGTACCACTGATATAACCGGTCAGCAGCGCATGAGTAATGTTGATCCTACACCAGTGGCGGTAGAGCCTGTACGAATCACCCCCGTCACCAGTCCGCCTGTAGTTGTCGCCAGGCCAATGACTGATGGGCAACCCGTAATGCCACCCGCTGTCAATACCACCCGTGACGGTAACACCGTGATTCAAACGACTATTCGTTCAGAGTAACCACAGTTTAGGAATGGGCACTATGGTAGAATTGATGGCTACACCGTTTACGCCTTTATTTTACAGTCCTGAGGAACCAGCATGACCTGGAAAATTAAAGCAATTGCCGGCCCGTTTGTGGGTCAGGAAGTAATCATTGATCAGGACAAGGTAATTGGTCGTGATCAGAGTGTTGATATTGTTCTTCAGGGGGGGCATATTTCCCGCCGTCACGCTGTCTTGTCAGTGCAGGATGAAGCATTGTGGATCAGGGATTTAAACTCATCCAATGGCACTTTCGTCAATGGTCAACGCATTAATGAGCAACAGCTTGAGCTAAATGATGAAATCCAGATTGATGTGGTACGTTTTTTGGTACTAAACACCTTAAATGAAAGCCTGCGTGAGAAGACCACCGAATCGGTTAGCCTGACCGAGGAAGGTCGTCCCAGCCATGTTTCCATACCCAAACCTGCGCCTATGCCAGCGCAACAAATCCAGTCACCGCCTGAATCTGTTGCACCCCAGCCATCCGCGCAGTCGCCTGTGCAAAAAACCGGTTTTAAAAACACCCTGCCTGCTGCTATTGCCATGGCCATTTTTATTTTACTCATCATCATGGCCGTGTGGCATTTTATTGTTTAATGTGCAAACGGTTAGCTTTACCATAGAGTAGCTTATAGACATGAAACTTGCCCAGCTTTCATCCTTACGTGCAGTATTTTTTGATCTGGATGGCACGCTGGTGGATTCTGCCATTGATATTTACTATGCCATCAATGCTGCACTGGCAGATTTGGGTCGGCTAGCCGTTACCGAGGCGCAAGTACGCTGCTGGGTAGGCCGTGGTGCGCCGCAATTGGCGTATTGTGTATTAAAGCATCAGGATGTAGAAGTGGATCCCAACGAGCAGCACCGCTTGCTTGAGGCTTTTTTGTCGCATTATCAAAAGCATGTATGCGTTGATAGTAAACTTTATCCGGGAGTGCAGGAATTTATTGCTACCTGCCAGCAGCGTGACCTGTATCTGGCCTGTATCACCAACAAGCCCTATCAGCCCGCTTGTGATTTATTACATGCGCTAAATCTACTTAGCCCTTTTCAGCTGGTACTTGGCGGGGATAGCCTCACCCATAAAAAACCGCATCCGATGAGTCTGCTGCACGCCCTGCATTATTTTGAGCTTGAACCCCATCAGGCGCTTATGATTGGCGATTCACGCAATGATGTAGAAGCGGCTCATGCAGCCGGGATGCGCTGTTTTGCCCTGACCTATGGGTATAACCATGGTGAACCCATTGCCAATAGTAACCCTGATCTGATACTTGATTCATTGTTGCAATTGCTATAATTTTACTTGTGATTTGTTGGCAGATTTTAGAGTCATTTTTATGCATTTTAACTGCGTTATGCCGGCTTTTTGCACCTCACGTTGGCGTTATTTATAACAAGAAATAGCGGCAAGCCTAGCCGTTCCCACATTTTTGCCAATAGCTGGCAGCTTAGATTAAACAGATTTGTGAGAAAAACATGACCGATCAGCAGCAGTTTGAGCAGCTTAAGGCTGCCGGGTATAATTATATTCCGGTATTTCGTCGTCGCCTGGCCGACACCCACACGCCACTTACCGTATTTGCCCGCTTGCGTGAACATCAACTGGCCTATCTATTTGAATCAGTGCAGGGAGGCGAGCAGTGGGCGCGTTTTTCCATGATCGGTATAGGGCAGGATGCTGTACTGCAATGTAATAATGGCGTGATGCATATTCAAAAGGATGGACAGCTGGAACAATTTGATTGTGCTGATCCTTTTACCTATATTCAGCAGTTTCAAGCCCAATTTCGTGTTCCTGCCCCTGATTTGGTGCCTGCTTTACCTGTCTTTACTGGGGGCTTAGTCGGTTATTTTGGTTATGACTCAGTGCGCTACATTGAAGGGAGGCTAAAAAATCCACCAGCTCATGATGTGCTGGGACTTCCTGATATCTGGCTGATGCTATCAAGAACAGTCATTGTCTTTGATAACCTCAGCGACACCATGTTTTTAATTACCCATGCGGATACCAGTGAGGCAGATGCCTATGCCCAGGCTATTGTCCGATTGGATCAGCTGGAGCAGTTACTGGCACAACCTGTGAGCTTGCAGGCAAATCCACATACTCCGCCACAGTTTAAATCAATCACTGGCCAGGAAAAATACCTGCACACAGTGGAAACAGTCAAAGAGTATATTCGTGCCGGTGATGTGATGCAGGTAGTTCCAGGCCATCGTATGGTCTCGGACTTTGATGGCGATCCTTTATCAGTATACCGCGCATTGCGACATTTAAATCCGTCACCTTATCTGTTCATGGTGCAGGGTCAAACCTTAATAGACCAGAAACCCTTTTATCTGATCGGCTCCTCGCCAGAAATCCTGTCGCGCCTGGAAAATGGTATTGCGACTGTGCGGCCACTGGCAGGCACAAGGCCACGCGGCAAGACCCCTGCTGAGGATGTTGCCCTGGAAGAAGATTTATTGAATGATACCAAGGAAATAGCAGAACACTTAATGCTCATTGATCTGGGACGTAATGATATAGGGCGTGTCAGTAAAATTGGTAAAGTAAAGGTCACTGAACGTATGGTGATTGAACGCTATTCCCATGTGATGCATATTGTCTCGAATGTAGAAGGCGAAGTACGGGAAGACGTCAGCGCCATGGATGTATTCAAGGCGACTTTTCCGGCTGGGACACTATCAGGTGCACCAAAAATCCGGGCTATGGAAATTATTGATGAGCTGGAACCGGTTAAGCGTTGTGTATTTGGTGGTGCAGTAGGTTATCTGGGCTGGCATGGCGAAATGGATACCGCCATTGCCATTCGTACAGCCGTGATTCGTGACGGGCAGGTGCAGGTACAGGCCGGGGCAGGACTGGTAGCCGACTCGGTAGCGGAAGCAGAATGGAATGAAACTATGATAAAAGCCCGTGCAGTGATCAAGGCGGTTGAATTATCGGCAAACGGACTGGATATTTAGGCTTTTTTTGCAAAAATTTAAAAAAAGCTCTTGTGTCCCATTTTGTTTTTGTTAAACTGCTGTCCGCTTCATATGATGCGCAAAACCTAAAGCCGACATAGCTCAGTTGGTAGAGCAACTGACTTGTAATCAGTAGGTCCCCAGTTCGAATCCGGGTGTCGGCACCACAAACTGGTTGGTTTTGCATCAGCAAGCAGTGTTAGTTGCTAGCACAACGGTGGGGTTGGGGAGCGGTCAAACCCAAGAGACTGTAACTCTCTCGCGAAAGCTTCGCAGGTTCGAATCCTGCCCCCACCACCATATAATATGGAAAACACAACAATAGTGCGGGAGTAGCTCAGTTGGTAGAGCGTCAGCCTTCCAAGCTGAATGTCGCGAGTTCGAACCTCGTCTCCCGCTCCAGTGTGTAAATTCAGCTCTTATAGCTCAGTGGTAGAGCACTCCCTTGGTAAGGGAGAGGTCTCCAGTTCAAATCTGGATAAGAGCTCCAGATCAAGTGGTTAAATACCACCAGGGCAGGCATTAGACCTGCCCAAATTATTGTGTTAATACGCAGGGCATGTTTTAATGTGCCGCTGACAAGAATCAGAGTCAACAGACCCGGTGTCAATAGACTAAATTTAACAGTCATGGACTGATTTAAAACAGTCGTAGGCTAAGTTTAAATAGTGTGCGGATGTCAAAAGCATTCGACGTGGACGAGGAAGAACATCATGGCAAAGGCCAAGTTTGAACGTAACAAGCCGCACGTAAACGTCGGCACCATTGGTCACGTTGACCATGGTAAAACCACACTGACTGCTGCGATTGCAACAGTATGTGCCAAGACTTTTGGTGGAGAAGCCAAAGACTACGCAGCCATTGACTCAGCACCTGAAGAAAAAGCCCGTGGTATTACCATCAACACCTCACACGTTGAATATGACAGCCCAAGCCGTCACTATGCCCACGTTGACTGCCCAGGCCACGCTGACTATGTAAAAAACATGATCACCGGTGCTGCCCAGATGGACGGTGCAATTTTAGTTTGCTCTGCCACTGATGGCCCAATGCCACAGACCCGTGAGCACATCCTGTTATCCCGTCAGGTAGGTGTACCTTACATCATCGTATTTTTGAACAAATGCGACCTGGTAGATGACGAAGAACTGATCGAACTGGTTGAAATGGAAGTACGTGAACTGCTGTCCAAGTACGACTTCCCTGGTGATGACACCCCGGTTATTCGTGGTTCAGCCCTGTCTGCCCTAAACGGTGAAGATGGTGACTATGGCGTTGCTGCAGTATTAAAACTGGTTGAAACACTGGATACCTACATTCCTGAGCCAGAGCGTGCCATTGATAAGCCATTCCTGCTGCCTATTGAAGACGTATTCTCCATCTCTGGTCGCGGTACTGTCGTGACTGGCCGTGTTGAATCAGGCATCATCAAGGTAGGTGAAGAAGTAGAAATCGTTGGTATCAAAGATACCGTGAAGACGACCGTGACTGGTGTTGAAATGTTCCGCAAACTGCTGGACGAAGGTCGTGCTGGTGAGAACTGTGGTGTATTGCTACGTGGTACCAAGCGTGAAGACGTACAGCGTGGTCAGGTACTGGCCAAGCCAGGTTCCATCAAGCCACACACCAAGTTTGAAGCTGAAGTTTACGTACTGTCCAAAGATGAAGGTGGTCGTCACACCCCATTCTTAAACGGTTACCGTCCTCAGTTCTACTTCCGTACCACTGACGTGACCGGTGCCATCAACCTGCCTGAAGGCGTGGAAATGGTCATGCCAGGTGACAACGTACAGATGTCTGTTGAGCTGATTCACCCGATCGCAATGGATCAGGGCCTGCGCTTTGCCATCCGTGAAGGCGGCCGTACCGTAGGTGCTGGTGTGGTTGCTCGTGTGGTTGACTAAGAAATAGTCGCTTATCAGTGTTTAGTTCTTCCGAAGGTTATATGTTAGCCTTCGGATGCTCTCCAGGCCAGTAGTTCAATTGGTAGAGCGTCGGTCTCCAAAACCGAATGTTGGGGGTTCGAGTCCCTCCTGGCCTGCCATATTTTGTAAAGCTTAATGCTGACTTTCGTTTATTAAGTCATAGGATTAACAACGAGTCTATAATAATGTCGACTGACGAAAAGACGCGTGATGCATTGAGCGGCGCGGCGATACCCCAACATATTGATCCAGCAGAAGTCGTGAAGAATGGCTCTATGCTGGATATTGTTTTTTGGGTACTCGCACTGGCTTTATTGATTGGGGCAACCTTGATCAATCAATATCTGCCAGCCTACTGGGCACCTGCCAGCAATGTAGGGGTTCGCATTGGAGCTATCGTTGCTTCTATTGTGGTAGCCTTGGGCTTGTTGTATGCAACCCATCAGGGCAAAGCCTTCGTCGCTCTATTAAAAGATTCCCGAATCGAATTGCGCCGGGTCACCTGGCCCACCAAGCCGGAGACGGTAAGTACTACCTGGCAAGTGCTGGTTGTGGTAGTTATCATGAGTGTGATTCTTTGGGGTTTTGATACTTTATTTGGCTGGCTCATTCAGTCGATCATCGGATAATGCTATGAAACGCTGGTATATTGTTCATGCCTATTCAGGCTTTGAAAAGCAAGTCATGCGTTCGCTGAAAGACCGAATCGAACGTAGTAGTGTTAAAGATAGTTTTGGTGAAGTCCTGGTTCCTACCGAAGAAGTGGTGGAAATGAAGGATGGTAAAAAACGTAAAAGTGAGCGTAAGTTCTTTCCAGGTTATGTGTTAATAGAAATGGAAATGAATGATGACACCTGGCACATTGTTAAGGAATGCCCCAAGGTGTTGGGTTTTATTGGCGGTACGCCTGAAAGACCAGCTCCAATCACGCAAAAAGAGGCTGACGCTATTTTGGCGCGTGTACGTAATACGGGTGAAGCACCACGGCCTAAAACCATGTTTGAGCCGGGAGAAGAGTTGCTGGTTACTGATGGTCCATTTACCGACTTTAAAGGCGTGGTAGAAGAAGTCCAGTATGAAAAATCCCGCCTGACCTTAACCATTAATGTCTTTAATCGTCCCACTCAGGTGGAGCTGGAATTTCGTCAGGTCGAAAAGACAATTTAACTGGTCTTTTTTTAAAATTCCGTGTACAATACCGCGCCCTGAGCAAGCTTGTTTAAAGTTTGCTCGCAATGAGCGCAAGGGCGAAGCTGTGCTTCGCCCTACGTGTTTCTGGTTGGGGTTTAGCAAATATCGTATTTGTAGTCTCTGCAAAATGAATAATGGGGAGCCGAACAGGCGTTTGTACCCAGGGAGTTATCATGGCCAAGAAGATTGACGGCTATATCAAGCTGCAAGTTCCAGCTGGCAAAGCAAATCCATCACCACCCATTGGTCCGGCTTTAGGCCAGCGTGGTGTAAATATCATGGCGTTCTGTAAGGAATTTAACGCAGCCACTCAAAAAGTTGAGCCAGGCCTGCCAATTCCGGTAGTGATCACAGTGTATAACGACAAGTCGTTTACTTTTGTGATGAAAACGCCACCTGCGGCCATTTTGCTCAAAAAAGCAGCTGGACTGGCTAAAGGTTCTGCACGTCCTAATACACAAAAAGTGGGTAAGATCACCCGCGCCCAAATTGAAGAAATTGCAACCACTAAAGAGCCGGATTTGACCGGTGCTGATTTGGAAGCACGTGTGCGTACTATTGCTGGTTCTGCACGTTCTATGGGTCTTGAAGTAGAAGGACTGTAAGAGATGGCAAAGTTAACCAAACGCCAAAAGGCGATTGCAGCTCAGGTTGAAGCTGGCAAAGTATACACTCTGGAAGAAGCGGTAAGCCTGTTAAACAGCCTGCCTGCTGCCAAGTTTAAAGAATCTCTGGATATCTCGGTTAACCTGGGCGTTGATCCGCGTAAATCTGATCAGGTTGTTCGTGGTGCTACTACACTGCCAGCGGGTACGGGTAAAACTGTACGCGTCGCCGTATTTGCACAGGGTGCTGCTGCTGAAGCGGCTAAAGCTGAAGGCGCAGACGTGGTTGGTTTTGACGATCTGGCTGATAGTATTCAAGCCGGTAACCTGGACTTTGACGTAGTCATTGCTGCCCCTGACGCCATGCGTGTTGTTGGTAAGCTGGGTACTATTCTGGGTCCACGTGGTTTAATGCCAAACCCGAAAGTAGGTACAGTGACTCCTGATGTTGCTGGTGCAGTGCGTAATGCCAAAGCCGGTCAGGCACGCTACCGTGTTGACAAGGGTGGTATTATCCATGCTGGCATCGGTCAGGTAGGTTTTGAGGCTGCTGCGGTTCGTCAAAACGTTGAAGCGTTAATTTCTGATCTGAAAAAAGCCAAGCCGGCCACCTCTAAGGGTGTATATATCAAGAAAATTACCTTGAGCTCTACCATGGGCCCAGGTTTAGCCATTGATGTCGCTTCTGTTTCTAACTAATTTTTAGTTGTTTCAGTAATTTAAAAAATTTGAGGCAATCCATAGAAATTTAAAGCATGACTTTGGTTCTGTGACCCGGCGAAGCCTGGCTTTGCTGTGGTAGCCTCACCCGGACTTTGAATTGGCAGGTTGACCTGTCGGCGTCAAAGACCACAGGCGGCCTGACGGGTTTGCTCGTATTGGCCTTAAAAGATCAGCCTGCGCAGACGCGGTGGTGTGATGAATGCTTATGCAGAAGTTGCCACCTCCGCGTGTAGGCAAGCTTGCTTGTCTACATTTTATGGGAGTGCATTTACCAAAATTATTTGGGTGCACAAATCATTGTTAGGAGGTTACAGTGACTCTACGTTTAGAGGATAAAAAAGAGATTGTTGCGGCGGTTAATGAAGCTGCCAGCACTGCTTTCTCTGCTGTTGTTGCCGACTATCGTGGTTTGACCGTTGAGCAATTGACTCAATTGCGTGTGAACGCGCGTCAGTCTGGAGTGTATTTACGTGTTGTGCGTAATACCCTGGCTAAGCGTGCGTTTGAAGGTACTCAGTTTGATGTATTGAACGAGACTTTAACTGGTCCAACCATTATCGGTTTGTCAACGTCTGAAGATGACATGGGTGCTGCGGCACGCCTGTTTAAGGACTTTGCCAAAGACAACGCGAAATTTGAGATCAAGTCTGCTGCATTTGACGGCAAGTTGTATGGTGCAAGTGAAATCAACACCATTGCCAACTTACCGAACCAGCATACTGCACTGACCATGCTGGCTTCTGTGCTACAGGCACCAGTATCCAAATTTGGTCGCTTGCTGACTGCTTTGAAAGAAAAGCAAGAGCAAGAAGCTGCTTAATTTATTCATCACCCCATATATCCTTTTGGAGTTTTAATCATGGCATTGTCCAACGAAGAAATCCTGAACGCCGTTGCTGAGAAAACTGTTCTTGAGCTGGTTGAGTTAATTTCTGCTTTTGAAGAGAAATTCAACGTATCTGCTGCTGCAGTTGCAGTTGCTGCAGGTCCTGCTGAAGGTGGCGCTGCTGCCGCTGCTGAACAAACTGAGTTCAATGTTGAACTGACCAGCTTTGGCGGTAACAAAGTAGCTGTTATTAAGGCTGTTCGTGAAGCCACTGGCCTAGGTCTGAAAGAAGCAAAAGATCTGGTAGAAGGTGCTCCACAAGTGCTGAAAGAAGGCGTAAGCAAAGAAGAAGCTGAAGAGCTGAAGAAAAAGCTTGAAGAAGCTGGCGCTACCGTTACTCTGAAGTAATGTAAGCGTGGAGTCGTTATTTTATTGACTCCAAAAAAATGGCTGATGGCTCTTGGGTCGTCAGCCTTTTTGCGTTACAATGTTCGGCTCGATTTTTTGTCAATTTTGTATCGCGATGCAAGCAAAATGCTTAGCACTGTTTTTGAGGGCGCAGTTGGTGGGGTTCAAAAAAGCATTGCTAAGCATTTTTAGGTTTTAGTGCTTTAAATTAGTTTAATTTTCACCAGTGAGTTTGATGCACTCAGTTGTGGATAGTGATTATTGATCCATAATTGTGCAAATTGACTGGTTGCCATATCGGCATCGTGTTTCCCCTCTAGGCTCGTTCTGCAGGCGAGTCTGGTTTACTTTCCGAGGACTCCAGATGGCATACTCCTATACCGAAAAGAAACGGATCCGCAAGAATTTTGGTAAGTTGCCCAATGTGATGGATGTACCGTACCTGTTGGCCATTCAGGTTGATTCGTATCGTGCATTTTTACAAGATGGTAAATCCCCTAAACAACGTGAAGACCTTGGTTTGCAAGCTGCTTTTCGTTCTGTTTTTCCTATTGTTAGCTATTCTGGTAATGCCGCATTAGAGTTTGTCGAATACAATCTGGGCAAGCCTGAATTTGACGTGCGTGAGTGTATTTTGCGTGGTTCGACCTACGCTGCACCAATGCGCGTTAAAATTCGCCTGATTATTTACGATCGTGAAACCAAATCGATTAAAGACGTGCGCGAGCAGGAAGTGTACATGGGTGAAATTCCGCTCATGACTGAAAACGGTACCTTTGTTATTAATGGTACTGAGCGCGTGATTGTGTCGCAGTTACACCGTTCGCCTGGTGTGTTCTTTGACCATGATAAAGGCAAGACCCACTCTTCGGGCAAGGTGTTGTATTCTGCCCGCATTATTCCTTACCGTGGTTCCTGGCTGGACTTTGAGTTCGATGCCAAAGACCTGGTATACGCGCGTATTGACCGCCGTCGAAAACTGCTGGCCACCGTAGTACTGCGTGCGCTGGGCTATAACACTGAGCAGATTCTGGATTTGTTCTTTGAAAAAGTACCAGTATATGTAGAAGAGACCTATCAAATTGATCTGGTGCCTGAGCGTCTGCGCGGTGAAATGGCACAATTTGATATTAATGATAAAGACGGCAAGGTGATTGTTGAGCAGGGTAAGCGTATTAATGCCCGTCATGTGCGTCAGATGGAAGCAGCAGGTTTAACCAAGCTTGCAGTGCCGGATGAGTATTTGTATGAGCGCATTACTGCAGAAGACATTAGCCTGAAAAGTGGCGATGTGGTTGAAGCCAATACCGTGATTAGTCATGAGGTGCTGGTCAAGCTGGTTGAAGGCGGCGTCAAGCAGTTCAATATACTGTTTACTAATGATATTGACCGTGGTTCCTTTATTGCAGACTCCCTGCGTGCCGATACAACACGTACACGTGAAGATGCACTGGTTGAAATCTATAAAGTGATGCGTCCAGGTGAGCCACCGACCAAGGAAGCTGCTGATAATCTGTTTAATAATCTGTTCTTTAGCTCTGAGCGTTATGACCTGTCGCCAGTTGGCCGCATGAAGTTCAATCGTCGCCTGGGTCGTCCATATGAAGTTGGCACTGACCAGAAATCGCGTCAGGTTGAAGGGATCCTGAGCAATGAAGATATCGTTGATGTACTGCGTACACTGGTTGATATCCGTAACGGTAAAGGTGAAGTGGATGATATTGACCACTTGGGTAACCGTCGTGTGCGTTCAGTAGGTGAAATGACCGAAAACCAGTTCCGCGTGGGCTTGGTACGGGTTGAGCGTGCAGTCAAAGAACGTCTGAATCAGGCTGAAACCGAAGGTTTATCGCCACAGGATCTGATCAATGCCAAGCCGGTAGCTGCTGCCATCAAGGAATTCTTCGGTTCCAGCCAGCTGTCGCAGTTTATGGATCAAAACAATCCATTATCTGAGATCACTCATAAACGTCGTGTTTCTGCGCTTGGGCCAGGCGGTTTAACCCGTGAGCGTGCTGGCTTTGAGGTGCGTGACGTACACCAGACTCATTACGGTCGTGTGTGTCCTATTGAAACGCCGGAAGGTCCAAACATTGGTCTGATTAACTCGCTGTCGGTGTATGCCAAGGCCAATGATTTTGGCTTTCTGGAAACCCCTTACCGTAAAGTGGTTGATGGGCGTGTAACCGATGATATTGAATACCTGTCAGCCATTGAAGAAAACGGCACAGTCATTGCACAGGCGGATTCTCCGGTAGATGGCGATGGCAAACTGACTGAAGAAGTCGTGTCTGTGCGCTATCAGGGCGAATTTGTACGCATGGCTTCTGATAAAGTGACCCATATGGATGTGTCACCACGTCAGGTGGTTTCTGTGGCTGCTAGTTTGATTCCGTTCCTGGAACATGATGACGCTAACCGTGCCCTGATGGGTTCCAACATGCAGCGTCAGGCAGTTCCTACTTTACGCGCTGATAAGCCGCTGGTAGGTACTGGCATGGAGCGCCATGTGGCACGCGATTCTGGTGTGTGCGTGGTAGCCAAGCGTGGTGGTAAAATTGAATATGTTGATGCCAGCCGTATCGTCGTGCGTGTCAATGAAGAGGAGATGCACGCAGGCGAAGCCGGGGTTGATATTTACAACCTGATCAAATACACCCGTTCCAACCAGAACACCTGTATTAACCAGAACATTATCGTCAATCGTGGTGATGACATTGCCCGTGGTGATATTCTGGCTGATGGCCCGTCCACTGACCTTGGTGAACTGGCACTCGGCCAGAACATGCGTGTGGCCTTTATGCCGTGGAATGGTTATAACTTCGAAGACTCGATTTTGTTATCCGAGCGTGTGGTTCAGGAAGACCGCTTTACCTCAATCCATATTCAGGAACTGTCCTGTGTGGCGCGTGATACCAAGCTGGGTTCTGAGGAAATCACTGCTGATATTCCAAACGTGGGCGAAGCTGCACTGTCCAAGCTGGATGAATCCGGTATTGTTTATATTGGTGCAGAAGTCAACGCTGGCGATATTCTGGTGGGCAAGGTAACACCTAAGGGTGAAACTCAGCTCACTCCGGAAGAAAAGCTGTTGCGTGCCATTTTTGGTGAAAAAGCGGCTGACGTGAAAGATTCATCCCTGCGTGTACCATCTGGTACCAAAGGAACAGTCATTGACGTTCAGGTATTCACCCGTGATGGTCTGGAAAAAGATGAGCGTGCGCTGGCGATTGAAAAAGCCCAGCTGGATGCGTATCGCAAGGATCTAAAAGAAGAATACCGGATCTTTGAAGAAGCTGCCCGTGAGCGTGTGGTGAAGCTGCTCAATGGCCAGAAGGTGAATGGTGGTGGTTCTACCCGTCGTGGTGATGTGCTGGACGATAGTGTTCTGGTGGGTCTTGAGCTAAACCAGTTGCTGGATGTACAGCCTGTTGATGAAGCCGTCGCTGAGCGTTTGCAGCAAATCCAGGACTTTTTGCGTGAGAAGGAAAAGGAAATTGATGACAAATTCACCGAGAAAAAGCGCAAGCTGTCTACCGGCGATGAGCTGACCCATGGTGTGCTAAAGGTAGTCAAGGTTTATTTGGCGGTGAAGCGTCGCATTCAGCCGGGTGACAAGATGGCAGGTCGTCATGGTAACAAGGGCGTGGTGTCCGTCATTATGCCGGTTGAAGATATGCCATACGATGAGAATGGCGAGCCGGTTGATGTGGTATTAAACCCGCTGGGTGTACCATCGCGTATGAACGTGGGTCAGATTCTGGAAACGCATCTAGGTCTAGCAGCCAAAGGTCTAGGTCAGAAAATTGATAGCATGCTCAAACAGCAACGTCAGACCAATGAGCTGCGTGAATTTTTAGACAAGATTTACAACCAGGTCGGTGGTGAACAGGAAAGCCTGAGCGCCCTGACTGACACAGAAGTACTGAATCTGGCAGGTAACCTAAAAGGTGGCGTACCCATTGCTACCCCGGTCTTTGACGGTGCTGAGGAAACCCAGATCAAGCAGTTGCTGAAACTGGCTGATCTGTCGGAAACCGGTCAGCAGATTCTGTTTGATGGCCGTACCGGTGAGCAGTTTGATCGCCCAGTAACCGTGGGTTATATGTACATGCTCAAACTCAACCACTTGGTGGATGACAAGATGCATGCGCGTTCAACCGGTTCTTATTCTTTGGTTACCCAGCAGCCACTAGGCGGTAAAGCGCAGTTTGGTGGTCAGCGTTTTGGTGAGATGGAAGTATGGGCACTGGAAGCGTATGGCGCAACCTATACCTTACAGGAAATGCTCACTGTGAAATCGGATGACGTAGAAGGGCGTACCCGTATCTATAAGAACATTGTAGACGGCAACCATTATATGGATCCGGGCATGCCTGAATCGTTCAATGTGTTAACCAAGGAAATTAAATCCTTGGGTATTAATATTGAATTGAAAAATGGTGACTGATTAAAGCTGGCAGAGAAGCGCTGGCAAAAAGCTGCTTCTCATCTTGTGGGCTAAAAGGCCTGCAAGCTAATCACCGCTCAGGAAATTATTTGTGACCCAGCCGGATAATGAAAAATCAATTATCTGGCTCACGGAGAAATGAATTGAAAGACTTGCTCGATATCATGCGTAAGAAGACAGACTCAGATAACGCTGGCAGCGTTGAGTTTGATCGTATCCGTATTGGTCTTGCGTCACCAGAAATGATCAAATCGTGGTCTCATGGCGAAGTAAAAAAGCCTGAAACCATTAACTACCGTACGTTTAAGCCAGAACGTGATGGTTTGTTCTGTGCCAAAATCTTTGGCCCGGTAAAAGATTACGAATGCTTGTGTGGCAAATACAAGCGGATGAAATTTAAAGGCGTGATTTGCGAAAAATGTGGTGTTGAAGTCACCACTGCAAAAGTGCGCCGTGACCGTATGGGTCATATTGAGCTGGCTTCTCCAGTTGCCCATATCTGGTTTTTAAAATCTCTGCCCAGCCGCATTGGATTGTTGCTGGACATGACTTTGCGTGACATTGAGCGCGTATTGTATTTTGAAAGCTATGTGGTGACCGATCCGGGCATGTCTCCACTGGAAAAATACCAGTTACTGTCTGATGAAGAGTACTACACGGCTTTAGAAGAACACGGCGATGAGTTTGTTGCCAAAATGGGTGCTGAGGCGGTTCAGGACTTGCTAAAAGATATCGATCTTGAAGCAGAAATTGCCCGTTTGCGTGAAGAAATTCCACAAACCACCTCTGAAACCAAGCTGAAAAAATCATCCAAGCGCTTGAAGTTAATGGAAGCATTCCGTGATTCCAACAACAAGCCGGAATGGATGGTAATGAACGTTCTGCCCGTATTGCCGCCGGATTTACGTCCGCTGGTACCACTGGAAGGCGGCCGTTTTGCCACGTCTGATCTAAACGATCTGTATCGTCGCGTTATTAATCGTAACAACCGTTTAAAGCGTCTGCTGGATCTGTCTGCGCCTGACATTATCGTACGTAATGAAAAACGCATGTTGCAGGAAGCAGTAGATGCCTTGCTGGATAACGGACGCCGTGGTCGTGCCATTACCGGTAGTAACAAGCGCCCGCTGAAATCCTTGGCTGACATGATTAAGGGTAAGCAGGGTCGTTTCCGTCAGAACCTGCTGGGTAAGCGCGTAGATTACTCTGGCCGTTCGGTGATTGTCGTAGGTCCAACCCTGCGCCTGCATCAGTGTGGCCTGCCCAAGAAAATGGCGCTGGAACTATTCAAGCCATTTATTTTTGCCAAGCTGCAAGCGTCTGGTCAGGCAACCACCATTAAAGCCGCCAAGAAAATGGTTGAGCGCGAGACACCTGAGGTGTGGGACGTACTGGCCTCGGTCATCCGTGAGCATCCGGTATTGCTAAACCGTGCACCGACCCTACACCGCTTGGGTCTGCAAGCGTTTGAGCCAACCCTGATTGAAGGTAAGGCCATTCAATTGCACCCACTGGTATGTACAGCATTTAACGCCGACTTTGACGGTGACCAAATGGCCGTACACGTGCCGCTGACTCTGGAGGCGCAACTGGAAGCCCGTGCGCTGATGATGTCAACCAACAACATCCTGTCACCAGCCAACGGTGAGCCTATTATTGTTCCATCACAGGACGTGGTACTAGGTCTGTATTACATCAGCCGTGATGCGATCAATGCCAAAGGGGAAGGCATGGTGTTCGCCGATACCGACGAAGTCAACCGTGCGCTTGCAACCAAACAAGTGGCCTTACATGCACGAATTAAAGTGCGTGTGAAGGAAACAACGATTGATGAGCAGGGACAAAAAGTTGTCCATGACCGTCTGGTAGATACTACGCCGGGTCGTTGCCTGTTGTGGAGTATTGTGCCAGAAGGCATGAACTTTGATCAGGTCAATGATGTGATGACCAAAAAGAACATCTCCAAGCTGATCAATACCTGTTATCGCAAGCAAGGTTTAAAAGACACGGTAATTTTCGCTGACCAACTGATGTACTTAGGTTTCCGTCAGGCCACTTTGTCTGGTGTGTCTGTTGGTATGGAAGACATGCTAATTCCGCCGACCAAAGATGAAATCATTGGAAAAGCTGAAGCTGAAGTGCGTGAAATTGAGCATCAGTTTGAACAGGGCTTTGTGACAGCTGGTGAGCGTTACAATAAAGTGGTCGATATCTGGGCGCGTACTAACGACCAGGTCGCCAAGGCCATGATGGACAATCTGTCTCATGAGACGGTTGTCAACAAACAAGGGCAAGAGGAAAAACAAAAATCCTTTAACTCCATTTATATCATGTCCGATTCTGGTGCACGTGGTAGCGCGGCACAGATTCGTCAGTTAGCGGGTATGCGTGGACTGATGGCCAAACCAGACGGTTCGATCATTGAAACACCCATTAAGGCTAACTTCCGTGAAGGCTTAACGGTATTACAGTACTTTATTTCGACCCACGGTGCGCGTAAAGGTCTGGCTGATACTGCATTGAAAACTGCAAACTCTGGTTATCTGACCCGTCGTCTGGTTGATGTGGCACAGGATCTGGTGATTACTGAGCCTGATTGTGGTACTACAGATGGCCTGTTCATGACACCGTTGATTCAGGGCGGTGATGTGATTGAGCCATTGCGTGATCGCGTGCTGGGTCGCGTGGTTGCCGTTGAGGTGTTAAAGCCGGGCAGTGATGAAGTATTTGCTGAAGCCAATACCCTGCTGGATGAAGGCTGGGTTGAGCGTCTGGAGCAAGCCGGTGTGGACGAAGTAAAAGTTCGCTCGGTCATTACCTGTAAAACCCGTTTCGGGGTATGCGCCAAGTGTTATGGCCGTGATCTGGCCCGTGGGCATCTGGTCAATGCCGGTGAGTCTGTGGGTGTGATGGCAGCGCAATCCATTGGTGAACCAGGCACCCAGTTAACCATGCGTACTTTCCACGTAGGTGGTGCAGCGAGCCGAACGTCTGCGGCCAACAGCGTACAAGTGCGTAATAAGGGTGCAGTGCGTTTCCATAACATTAAGACAGTTGAGCACCATAAGGGTCATCTGGTTGCGGTTTCACGCTCTGCTGAAATTGGTGTGGCGGATGATCTGGGTCGTGAGCGTGAGCGCTATAAAGTGCCTTACGGTGCCTCCATTATGGTTAAAGATGGTGAAACTGTGGAAGCCGGTGCCATTGTGGCAACCTGGGATCCGCATACCCATCCTTTAATCACTGAAGTGGCCGGTAAGGTTCGCTTCTCGCAAATTCTGGATGGCACCACTGCGACGGCCAAAACTGATGACGCTACCGGCATGTCTACCGTTGAGATCATGGCAGTTAAGGATCGTCCGGCATCTGGCAAGGAATTGCGTCCTGCTGTAGTACTGGACACCGTTGATGGCGGTGAGCAGTTCTACTTCCTGCCACAAAATACCATTTTGACCGTTCGTGATGGCGACAATATTGGTGTGGGTGATGTGATTGGCCGTGTACCACAGGAATCTTCCCGTACTCGCGACATTACCGGTGGTCTGCCGCGTGTTGCCGACCTGTTCGAAGCACGTAAGCCAAAAGAGCATGCGATTCTGGCCGAAGTGTCCGGCGTGGTGAGCTTTGGTAAAGAAACCAAGGGCAAGAATCGTCTGGTCATTACCCCGGATGATGGCTCTGAAGTGTACGAAGAGCTAATTCCGAAATGGCGTCAGATCAACGTATTCGAAGGTGAATATGTTGAACGTGGTGAAGTGGTGTCTGATGGCCCGCAAAACCCGCATGACATTTTGCGCTTGAAAGGTGAAGCCCAGCTGGCGACTTACATCGTCAATGAGGTGCAGGACGTTTACCGCTTACAGGGTGTAAAAATCAACGATAAGCATATTGAGGTGATTATTCGCCAGATGTTGCGTAAGGTTGAAATCCTGGAGGGTGGTGATTCCAGCTTTATTAAGGGTGAGCAGGGCGAATATTCCCGCGTGGTGGAAGAAAATGAAGCACTGCTGGCACAAGGTAAATTCCCGGCTCGTTTTGAGCGCTTGCTGATGGGTATTACCAAAGCGTCGCTGTCTACTGATTCCTTCATTTCGGCAGCATCGTTCCAGGAAACCACTCGCGTTCTGACCGAAGCAGCGGTAACTGGCAAGGAAGACGATCTGCGCGGTCTGAAAGAAAACGTGGTAGTTGGTCGCTTGATTCCTGCCGGTACAGGCCTTGCCTATCACTTAGAGCGTCGCCGTCAGGAAGCTGAAGAAGCTGAAGCTGCCTTGACCACAGACTTCTCTGAGGTAGATCAAGCCTTTAGTCAAGCATTAAACGAAGAATAAATCTAGGTTTGTTTCACGTTGAAAAAGGGAGCTTCGGCTCTCTTTTTTTATGATTTGTTTTTAGAAAAGTAGCTTTTATAGGGTTGGTATTATTGTCCGGGGCAATCTTTGCCCTGAGAATACCAGTTCGTCACCTTAGCGTATTCAATAGTAAAAAATACCCGGCAATCTGCCGGGAAGCTTTCGCTATTGCTTGGGCTAATGACTGCAGGGTTGGCCTGATCAGTTGTAGGGGGAGTCAGCGGGATATTTAACTGTACTGGCTGAAATACCAGAATGGTTTTGCCTGCTTGTAGAAGTTGCTGCGTTGGCTGGCCAAATTCATGGGTTAAGGCGCTAGCAGGTTGACCAACAAAGCGGTTCATACTGCTTTGAAAGCTTTGGGTGGTGACGCATCCAGTGAGCAATATGACGCTAAGATATAGAGGATAAATTTTCATGGATATTTCCCCACAAATAGTTTTTTAAGGTTCGGGAAACAGAGAGCAAACATTTGCCTTTGGGTACTTCTGGGAAGTATCGATACTTCCCAGCTTAGAGGAGTCTGGAGAGCCAAGTGGTTAATTTTTGAGTGGACATATTATTTTTTGTAAGAATAAAGCAATTAAAAAACCCGGCATTTTGAACAAGGCCGGGTTAAAAATATGGCGGTGAGAGAGGGATTCGAACCCTCGATACGCGCAAACGTATACACACTTTCCAGGCGTGCTCCTTCAGCCACTCGGACACCTCACCAAGGGCTGCGATTCTAGCGAAAAAACCGGGTTTTGCCAATCGCTATTTTATGTAAATGTACTTTATTGATTATTTTCCAGTGCTACTATGGCCGGATTATAACTAGACATTTAAAAGGTTATGCAAACACAGACAAAGCGAGCTGCGCTGCCCGCGATGACACTTGCCGCCTTGGGGGTGGTATTCGGTGATATTGGTACCAGTCCGCTCTATGCCTTAAAACAGTGTTTTCATGCAGCCCATGATATTGCCATTACTGAAGAAAGTGTACTGGGCATTTTGTCCATTATTTTCTGGTGCATCATGCTCATCATTTCTTTTAAATATGTCATGATCATCATGCGCGCTGATAACAATGGCGAAGGCGGTATTATGGCGCTACTGGCTTTGAATTTGCGCCGGGCAGGATTGAGCCGCAATCAAAAGCTGATTTTAGTATCTTTGGGTTTCATTGGCGCTTCGCTGTTTTTTGGTGATGGCATCATTACACCGGCTATTTCAGTGCTATCAGCCATTGAAGGCTTATCCATTGCCACCCCTGTGTTTAATCCCTATTTGGTACCGCTGGCAATCGGAATATTAACTGCACTGTTTTTTGTGCAGCGGCAGGGGTCGGCGGTGATGGGCAAGTTTTTTGGCCCTATTACGCTGGTCTGGTTTTTGGTGCTGGGCATTTGGGGCTTGATTAGTGTGATTCAAAGCCCTTTTGTGCTGGCCATGGTGAGCCCGCACTGGGCTATTGGGTTTATTGTGCATCACCCTCTTATTGCCTTTTTTACCATGAGCGCGGTGGTGTTGACCATTACAGGAGGCGAGGCCTTATATGCGGACATGGGTCATTTTGGCCGCATGCCTATCCGTATGGCGTGGTTTACCGTGGTTTTACCCTGTTTGCTGCTTAATTATGCTGGTCAGGGCGCTTTATTGTTGCGCGATCCTTCGGCCATTGCCAATCCATTTTACCTGCTTGTGCCCGGCTGGGCGCTGTATCCCATGATTATTCTGGCCACTATTGCTGCGGTCATTGCTTCGCAAGCGGTGATTACCGGGGTGTTTTCTATGGCACGGCAGGCAATCCAGCTGGGTTATTTACCACGTTTAGCGATTCGGCATACTTCGGAGTCAGAAGAAGGACAGATTTATGTACCGTTTTTAAACTGGTTGCTGTTTGTTTCTATCCTGATATTGATTTTGCTATTTCAGAATAGTACCAATCTGGCTTCTGCCTATGGTGTTGCCGTGACCCTGACTATGTTGTGTGACACCATATTGGTCGGGGCGCTAGTGTATTGGAGCTGGCGCTGGAAATCGTGGAAAGTTGCCCTGTTTATTGTGCCTTTTATTATTATTGATGTGGTGCTGGTCAGCGCGACTTCACTTAAAATTGCTGCCGGAGGCTGGGTACCCATGGTCATTGCTGTCGTGGTTTTTGTGCTGATGATGACCTGGAAGCGCGGCCGTGAAATTATGTTTAATCGGCTACAGCGCGATACCATGCCGCTGGATATTTTTATCAAAAGCCTAGGAGCGGGGCCAAATATTGTTAGCGGTACGGCAATATTTATGACCAGTAACCCTGGCGTGGTGCCGCATGCTTTATTGCATAATCTTAAACACAACAAAGTGCTGCATGCGCGTAATATTCTGATGACTATTCGTACTCAGGAAATTCCTTATGTGGATGCAGACCAGCGAGTAGAAGCAGAGCAGCTGGATGAGCGCTTTATTCGTATCAAGGCGTATTACGGGTTTAAAGAGCAGCCCAATGCACCACAGGCGCTGGAACAGGCGCTGGCTTTACTGGGGCAGGAGTATGATCTGATGAGTAGCAGCTTTTTTGTATCACGCGAGCGGCTGGTTCACGGCGTAGGGGAGGAAATGGCGCCCTGGCGGGAAAAGCTGTTTATTTCTATGCAGCGTAATACCAGCTCAGCCAGTGATTTCTTTCAGATTCCTACTAACCGGGTGGTAGAGATGGGTACGCAAATCGAGATATAAAACCTGATTTGTTGGATCAATATCATCACTGCATAAATAAAGCTGGCTTTGGGGACCAGCTTTAAATTTTTGCAAGTAAGGGATGAATGAGGGACTTGCAAAAGCGTAAAGTCTTAAAAATAGGGCTACGGAGTAGGTGTTGTGCCTGCATTATTGTTAACGGCAGGGTTATCTTCATTTGAGGCGTCAGGATCAGAGGTCATTGGCATGCCCATATCATTGTGGGGCATCATGTCGCTATTAGTCGTTGCGCCATGATTGTTTATCATAGAATTGCTTGATGAATCCATGCTGGTGCTGCTGCTGACGTTGGTTTGTACATTGGTTAAGGCAATTGTATCAACAGTAGTGCCTGCTGGTGGAGTAGGTTCAGCCAATGTAATTGAAGGGGCTGCCAAAGCGCTAGCCAGTACTGTCAGTGCTGCAAGCTGTTTAAATTGAGTCATAAAACGTCTCCAAAAAATAAACCAAAAATAGAGATGAATAATCTATTGAATAAAAATGAACCTACCGTAGGTTGAGCCAGCTTAATGCTTAAAGTCAGGCTATGTATTTGGTAGCAGAAAGATAGTTCAATATTAAGGAGTTCAGTGAGGAAAAATATAAGGGAACCGTATATTGTGTTATGTCTAATGTCGTGTATGACGGGTTTTATGTTTCTGAGTACATTGAGGTGTTTGCTTTTTCATTCCTTTGTAAAAAGTTACCAGGTATATAGAAGCAAAAGTAAAAATTGCGGAAAATAGATGAAACTTCTCTTAACTCAGGCGAGTAGAGCAGCAGGTGAAGTAAATTGAAGAATGAAATTAAAAGCCATCACAGAATGATTAATGTAGGAGAGTGCAGGAAATTAATAAACTGTGACGGCTTTTGCATATTATAAAGCAAAGCATTGATGATATCACTATACTAGACCTCTTGCGAAAGTCGTTATTGCAAGTTCATCCGGTTTACCAGTGCAGCGATTAAGTTAATGCGTAAACCGAATCTTTTCCGTCGATTTCGATAGCGTTCACTTAGTATTCTAAATCTTTTCAATTGACTGTTAATATGTTCGATTACAACTCGTATTTTTCCAATCATTTTATTGTACTTTTTCTCAACATCAAATAAGGGTAAATTCTTCTTTTTCTTTATTGGCATCAATAATTTAAAGCCATCTTGCTCTAACCCATAGTACCCTAAATCGGTCATAACATATTCAAAATGTTTGAATTTTTTTACTGTTTTTCTTGCCAATTTAATATCATGCTGACTGCCAGACGATATATCTACTCCTATGATTTGTTTGCTCTTCGGATGATAGATCACTTGGGCTTTTAGCGTATGTTTCTTCTTTTTACCACTGTAGAACTTACTCTGATTTTTTTTTCGGGCGTTCTATTGAACATTCTGTAGCATCAATAATGACCCAGTTAAATTGTTCGTTTGCTGTGGTAATGCTTCGTTTTGGCAAGGTAAAACGTCTTGATTTCATTAATGCATCTTCAACCTTTTTAATAGTTCGATTCACATTACTTTCAGCGATATGGTAATTTGCAGCCAATTCCAATTGAGTGCTGTAATTCCGTAAGTAATTGAGTGTTAATAATAATTGATCCTCTATAACTAAAGTATGAGGACGCCCAGATTTCTTTTTAAGTGATTCTGCTTCTTTTAAAACTTCGACCATTTCACTAAAAACTGGTCGAGGTACACCAACCAAGCGCTTGAATTCAGAATCTGAAAAACGGTTTAATTTCTGATATTTCATGAAATCTATATTGAGGCAGTTTTTACTTTCGCAAGAGGTCTACTATAGTCTATTAACACAAAATGAAGCAAAATAATATGGCTATTAATAAAAATTACTATGCAGGTTTTAATTAAGAGAGCAAATACCAGCATTTTTGGAAAAAGTCGGTGAATCCAGTGAGTCAGGTAAAAATAACTACGTCAAATTGTGACGCTAAACATAAGCGCTAAAGTGTAATAACAGGGATTTTACGTATACTGGGGAAAGTTTTTCAGGAACCACCATCCGGCTCATTGATGTATGCAGGAGAATGCAGCAGGTTAATGCGCTCCGGAGGTGGTTTTATAACTAGTCCAACGGACTAATTATTGTTGCTCAGTGTTGTTACTGTCTGTATCAGTAGTAGCTGGAGTGCTATCAGTGGCTGTAGCAGTAGCATCAGTAGTAGCTGCACTATTGGGTTCAGCAGTAGGGGCGGCAGAGTCGGCAGCTGGAGCAGCTACTTCTGCAACAGTGGTGTTGGCTTCAGGTGCAGTGGTGTTATCTGCAAATGCCGGTGCTACTAGAGCGGCAGACAAAACAGAAAGGGCAAGTAAACGCGTGCTCAGGGTTTTTAGGCTTAACATGAAAGACTCCTTAGGACAGGATTTATTAAGTTAATCAACTCACACTTTTTCAGTTAAAAGTGATGAAATTGGCTAAGGCCATTATTTGGCCGGGACAAGCTTAACCACCCTGCTAAAAGGTTTTATGTAACTTCATTGTAAGCTGGGTTAATTTTGTATAGAGGTTTACAAACAAAATGTAAGCAATGTATGCATTTGGGACTAGTACCTGGATATTTGAGTAATAAGTTTGAGAGTTGTATGCGGTCGTTTATAGTGTTGATCCGGGGATTTCTAATTTTAGTGTTGCTGCTCAATGTTGGCAGGGTGTTTGCGCAGGGATTCGAGAGGTGTCAAAGTCAATTTTATGCAGCTGTGGCACCGCAAATTCAACAGGCAGCGTTAAAGCGTCATCTTTATCCCTTATGTTTTAATGGTTTTGCTGTGATGTATTCGGGTGTATCCCGTACGCCTTTATGGTCGGCTGAGTACTTAACCCCGCAGCGTCTAAAGCAGGCCAAAACCATCAGCAGGCAGGATAATTTTCATGAAGAAAACCGTGTTCCTGAATACTATCGCTCACGCTTGAGTGACTATAGTCGTTCCGGTTATGACCGTGGACATATGGCACCTAATGGGGACATGGCAAGCCGTGCACAGCAGTATGACAGCTTTTCATTAGCCAATATGGTGCCGCAAAGCCCCCGCAATAATCAGGAAGTATGGCGTAACCTAGAGGAAGCTACACGCACCCTGGTGAGTAAGCAAAAGCGGGTAGCTTATGTGATTACAGGGCCAGCTTTTTTAAGTGATGAGCTAAAACAGGTGGGGCAGGTACTGGTACCCACGCATGTTTATAAAGTGGTTTATTTTCCGGAATTAGAGCTGGCTGGTGCGTATTTTGCACCCAATGACCAAAGTGGTCAGGTGGATATCATGTCGGTTAAGGCGCTGGAAGAGATAATTGGTATCACCCTGTTTCCGCGTATGCCAGCGACAATCAGAAACAAGCGGATAATGCTACCACTTAACGCCAGCCAGGCCAGCAAGAGTAGCCAAAGCTGGGGAGCTGGTGCCGGGATAGATGACAAAAAAAAGGGCACAGGATACAGGCAGCCTGCTACTCAACATGGTGGCAAAACAACCGAGCCTGCTGCAGACTGGATGGAGTGGATTAAGCAGCAGCTGGCTGAGATTTTGGTGGCATTGTTACGTTCCAGATAAATGATAAGTGTGGGAGAGTTAAATGAGTTTTCGGCCTTTTGAGGACAATACGGCAAGCTTTGCCATTGGTGATCTGACCTTTGAAAATAATGATGAGCGAGTGAGTATGTACGGCTCAATGAATATTGGTCGTGACCAACAAGGATTGGCACAGGCAAAAAAGTTACAGGCCATTATTAATGATATGGTGGCCTATTTGGAGGAGCAGGATCTGCCTGAGCAGGTTGAGATTTTTAGCGCGAAAATGGTCAGAAATCCGTTTTTGGATAATGATGAGAATTAAACTGGAGTGGATAAAAAAAGAACCTGTTTTTAACAGGCTCTCTAGCATTTAAATTACAGGCGCATTTCAATGCCGTGGGCGGCCAGGTAGGCTTTTGCTTCTGGAATGGTATGCTGACCAAAATGAAAAATACTGGCTGCCAGTACTGCATCCGCCCCACCTTGTAAAATACCCTCTGCCAAATGCTGTAAATTCCCCACGCCGCCAGAGGCAATTACCGGAACATTGACGCTTGAGGTGATATGCTTCATTAAGCCCAGATCATAACCGGCTTTGGTACCATCTGCATCCATACTAGTAACCAGCAACTCGCCTGCACCAAGGTTTGCCATTTTGATGGCCCATTCCACGGCATCAATACCTGTGGGTTTGCGGCCACCATGGGTAAAGATTTCCCACTTGTTGTCACCCACCTGCTTGGCATCAATGGCGACTACAATACATTGCGCCCCAAAGCGGCTAGACGCCTCGCCCACAAACTCGGGAGTAAACACCGCGGCTGAATTAATACTCACCTTGTCAGCCCCTGCATTGAGCAACTGGCGGATATCCTCCAGTTTGCGTACACCGCCACCCACAGTAAGCGGTACAAACACCGTTTCTGCCATGCGTTCTACGGTACGGTAAGTGGTATCACGGCCATGATGGGTGGCGGTAATGTCCAGGAAAGTGATTTCATCTGCTCCCTGTTCATTGTAGCGGCGTGCCACTTCAACCGGGTCGCCAGCATCGCGGATATCAACGAATTGCACGCCTTTAACCACGCGGCCATTATCAACATCAAGACAGGGAATAATACGTTTGGCCAGCATAGCAATGTCCGCTTTTAATTGAGAAGTAAGACAAAAAGAAACATACGCAAAATCGTACAAGACAGGCTATTCTAGCAAATAAGTGCTTAAAAAAATCATAGGCCAAGCATTATGTCGGTTTATACTCCAGTTACCTTACAGCAAGCCCAGCAACTGGCCAGCCAGTATGGCTATACTGTTACGGCATTGACGCCCATTCAGTCCGGTATTGAAAATAGCAACTATTTTGTACAGTTTGAAACTGCGCCGGAAATGGTACTGACCATTTTTGAGCAGCTTGATTTTATTGATTTACAGGAGCTGCTGCCCCTGCTGACCTATCTCAAGCAGCAGGGGATTCAAGTGGCCTCGCCTGTACCTGATTTACAGGGTCATCTGGTTAATTTTATTGATAATAAACCAGTACAACTGGCGCCTCGCCTGACGGGCCAGCACCCAATGCAGCCGTCCTTGGTGCAAATTGAGCAGATTGCCAGCACACTGGCACATATTCATGTATTGCTTGGCAATTATCCCTTGCATCGCACGAATAACCATGGTCAGGACTGGTGGCAGAATACCAAAATGCAGCTACAAACCCGACTATCCGCGGATGATCAGGCGTTACTGGATCAGGTGTTTGTGCAGTTTCAGCAAGCTCAGCAGCATTATCCGGATCGTCCGGTTGGATTGATTCATGGAGATTTGTTTCGTGATAATACGTTGTTTGCAGGCGAGCAGCTCAGTGGCGTGCTGGATTTCTCCGAACTGAGTGTGGATGAGCTTTTGCTGGATATTGCTATTGCGATCAATGATTTTTGTAGTGACTGGCCCAAGGTGAGCCTTGACCCGCATAAAGCGCAGGTTTTTTTACAAAGCTATCATACGATTAGACCGTTAACACCGGATGAGCAACAGGCTCTGCCTATTTATCTGGCTATGGCAGCGTGTCGTTTCTGGTTATCACGCTTGCAAATCCAGCTGCGCAACCAGCAAGAAAAACGCACAGGGGAGGATATTCTGCAAAAAGACCCGCTGGAAATGCAAAGTATGCTACAGGATCGTCTACAATCGCCCCTTGCCATGTGTCATCTGGAATAAATAACCCATGCATCATCAAAGAAGTTGATTAAAGGGCATGCTATAAGGAAGACAGCTAAATGTCTGGTCAAATTGTACAGGGTAAAATGTAGCTCAATCACCAGGCTGCTACCGGTTGATCAAGAAAGGTTAAATTATGATTCAGGATTCTCGTTACCAGTCACAAAAAAACCTAACCATGGTTTTATATGTACTTTATCTTTCGGCCATTGTGACTGCGGGCATACTGGCAGTGGTGGCACTCATCATTAATTATGCCAAACGACGTGATGTGCAGGGTACATTGTTTGAGAGTCATTTTAGTTGGCAAATTCGCACCTTCTGGTGGTATTTGTTCTGGAATATGGCTGCATTTGTGCCGCTGGTGTTTATATTTTTCAGTGGTCAAAATGAAAGCCAGATTGCTGAACAAGCCCTTGGCGCACTTGGTTTTTGTATTGCAGTGATATTGCTGTCGTGGTTCTGGGTGCTGTACCGTGCCATACGTGGCTTACTGGCCTTAAGTGATAATAAGCCTATGCAGTAATTATTTTTGTCTAGCAGCGTTCTAATATAAAGTGATATGGCCCAGTCCCGTGGGATTAGCGACTGGGCATTTTGCTGTATTACCTATTTATACGTCTAGCAGATCATCCAGCAATAATTGGGCTTCGCGTAAACTTAGGCTGCCTTCGTAAATTGCGCGGCCAGTGATCACGCCCAGAATGCCTTTTTTGCCCTTAAGCTGGCGAATATCATCCAGGTTGGTCACCCCACCAGATGCAATAACCGGTAATCCACAATAGTCAGCCAGCTGTATGGTTTGCTCAACATTCACGCCTTGCATCATGCCATCACGGGCGATGTCAGTATATACGATGCTGGATACACCAGCATCTGCAAAGCGCTTGGCCAGCTCAGTGGCTTTAACATCAGTGACATTGGCCCAGCCATCGGTTGCGACCATGCCATCTTTAGCATCAATACCTACAATAATCCGGCCAGCAAATTCCTTACAGGCTTGCTCTACAAACTCCGGCTCCTTGGCGGCTTTGGTGCCAATAATCACAAAGGAAACCCCGGCTTCCAGATAGTGACGAATCGTATCCAGCGAGCGGATGCCGCCACCAATCTGGATCGGCAGTTCCGGGTGGGCATTGGCAATGGCTTCCACCACATTTTTATGGATGGGTGTGCCGGCAAAAGCACCGTTTAAGTCTACCAGGTGCAGGCGGCGTGCACCTTCATTGACCCAGTGAGTGGCAGTGGCTACCGGATCGTCAGAAAAAACGGTATCGTCTTCCATACGTCCCTGTTTTAGGCGCACACACTTGCCGTCTTTTAGGTCAATGGCAGGAATAATCAGCATGGCAGGTTTTCCTCAAAAATAATAAATAGTACAGTTTAGATATTCCATTCCACGAAATTCTTTAATAACTGCAATCCAGCGGTATGGCTTTTTTCCGGATGAAACTGTACTGCAAACAGGTTGTCCTGATTTAAGGCACAGGCAAACGGCAGGCCATAGTCACAGGTGGCTGCCACAATAGCCGGATTGTCAGGCTGTACATAAAAGCTGTGTACAAAGTAAAAGCGGCTATCCTGGGCAATATTGCGCCACAGTGGATGGGCAGGATCGGTCTGATGTACCTGATTCCAGCCCATATGCGGCACTTTTAAATCTGTCTGTTCAGGAAAGCGCAATACTGAGCCGTCAAAGATACTCAGGCAGCCGACACCGCCATTTTCCTGTGAGCGCTGCATCAAGGCCTGCATACCCACACAAATGGCCAGCACCGGCTTGTTGAACACAGCCTGCCTCACTGCTTCGTCTACCCCGACTTCCTGCATGCCTGTCATACAGTCACGCATGGCACCCACACCGGGGAACATGATTTTATCAGCGCGTGCAATCATGGCCGGATCATTGGTCACATCAACGGTTGCGCCGACGTATTCCAGTGCCTTGGCTGCTGAATGCAGGTTTCCCATGCCATAGTCCAGCAGGGCAATGCGTGTTGGGGCTTGACTCATTTATAGGCTACCCTTAGTGGAGGCAATGGTTCCTGCGGCACGCGGATCGGCTTCACAGGCCATACGCAGTGCCCGGGCAAAGGCCTTAAACACGCTTTCAATCTGGTGGTGGCTGTTTTTGCCCTTCAGATTGTCAATATGCAGGGTCATGAGCGCATGGTTGACAAAGCCCTGAAAAAACTCAGAGAACAGGTCAACATCAAAGGTTCCTACCCGGGCGCGGGTAAAGGGAATATCCATAAACAAACCGGGACGTCCGGAAATATCTACTACCACGCGGGACAGGGCTTCATCCAGCGGTGCATAAAAATTTCCATAGCGGCGGATGCCTTTTTTATCCCCTAATGCCTTGGCAAAAGCCTGGCCCAGAGTAATGCCACAATCTTCTACGGTGTGGTGGTCGTCAATATCCAGGTCGCCCTTGCATTCGATGTCAATATCGAATAAGCCGTGGCGTACGATCTGATCAATCATATGATCCAAAAAGGCAACACCAGTTGCTAAATTGCCTTTTCCAGTGCCATCCAGATTGACGCGCACCCGGATTTGCGTTTCGTTGGTGTTGCGCACCACTTCACTGACACGTTCCGCCATCGACAAAACTCCTGAAAAACATTAATTATAGCGTATTCTCTGGCGGCATGGGGAAGCCTTTGCTACAGTGAATTGAACCAGGAAGATTTATAGGAAGTATTGTCATGCCAATTACTGTTCACGCTCATGTTGATTTGCAGGATGAAAACCTGCGTGATCAGCTTAAAAAACTATATGACACCAGTCCCGAGTTTGGTGACGGTGAAGATGCCGTTGAGCAGTTGCAAGATGCCATGCAGCAGGGCAGTCTGATTTATACCGCCGAGTTCAACCAGAAGGTTATAGGGGCGGTGTGGGTCAGTGGAGAAGGTCAGAGCCGTCTGGTACATTATGTTGTAGTTCATCCTTCCAACCGTGGACGCGGTGTGGCTGAGCGTCTCATTGAGGGGGTGTGTCAGGCAGAAGAGCAAAAGGGTGTGAGCGAATTTAAGCCTGGCTGCGGAGCCATTCATCGTTGTTTGTCCCATTTGGGTAAAATTTAACGGGATATCTCGCTGGCTGTTTAAAAAAGAGGCATAAGCGCGGTTTTTTAACAATAGCACTTGACTTGAATCGGCGATTTGTATTTAATTGCGACCCATGGCGCGATAGCTCAGTCGGTAGAGCAACGGATTGAAAATCCGTGTGTCGGCAGTTCGATCCTGCCTCACGCCACCAAATTTTAAAAGTCCCTAAGGTATTCATACTCTAGGGACTTTTTTTATATGAGTTGCTTTTGAAGAACCCTGCTTAAGCTGAAATCGCAACCTGGTTCTAGCGTGGATAAGCATTATTAACCGGGCGCTTTATCATGCTTAAACATGATTAGTAACATAATTTAGCTGAACCTGATGAAAAATAATTAATGAAGCCGGGTTAAATCCTGTTTTATACTGCAATTTACTTTAGTCAGAAATCTTGTCTTATGAGTAGTGGCTGTTGTCCCTTAACACGTTATTGTTCTGATGGTGTAGACCTTCCTGCCGCATTTTGTCGTCCCCTAACTGGTTTTCAGATAGCGTGCTGTCTGATCATTACGACATTATCCTGCTGCCCTGACTGGAGGACAGCATATGCTATTTGAGTGGATTTCTGACCCTTCTGCCTGGGCTGGCCTTGCCACGCTCGTGGTGCTGGAAATTGTACTGGGTATTGATAACCTGGTATTTATTGCCATCTTGGCCGAAAAACTGCCTCCCGAGCAACGCAATAAGGCGAGACTCATTGGTCTGGGACTGGCGCTATTCATGCGCTTTGCGCTTTTAGGTTCTATTGCCTGGATTGTTACTCTAACCGAGCCTTTATTTGAGATTCAGGGTTATCCTTTTTCAGGCCGTGATCTTATTTTAATTTTTGGCGGTGTGTTCCTGCTATTTAAGGGCACCATGGAGCTACATGAGCGGCTGGAGGGCCGTCAGGCGCCCAAGGAAGGCAACGTGGTACATGCTGCCTTTTGGGTGGTGATTGCCCAGATTGTTGTGCTGGATGCTGTATTCTCACTGGATAGTGTGATTACGGCAGTGGGCATGGTGCAGCATTTATCCATCATGATGATTGCAGTCACTATTGCCATCGGGATTATGATGCTGGCTTCTAAGCCACTAATGAGCTTTGTCGCCCGTCATCCGACAGTGGTTATCCTGTGCCTTGGCTTTCTAATGATGATTGGTTTTTCTCTCATTATTGAAGGTTTTGGTTTTCATATTCCCAAGGGTTATCTGTACGCCGCCATTGGCTTTTCCGTACTGGTCGAGGCATTTAACCAAGCCGCACGGCGCAATCGTGAGCGCATGATTACCACGAGCGACTTGCGCGAACGTACTGCCGATGCTGTCCTGCGCTTGCTGGGCGGCAAACGGATAGATGCCGAGCCGGTTGAGCTGGGTGAAACTGCCGACATGCTGGCTAAGGAAGCACTGGCCAATGAGGTGTTTTCATCTGAAGAAAAAGGCATGATTCAGGGTGTGCTGAGCCTGGCGGAGCGTCCGGTTAAATCGATTATGACGCCGCGCCCCGATATTGAGTGGATTGACCTGGATGAGGGCGAGGATTTTATCCGCCAGCAGATTATGAATATGAGTCACTCGCGATTACTGCTAGCCCGAAATAGCCTGGATAACCTTGAAGGTATTGCCTTAAATCATAGCCTGCTCAACAATTATGTAGAAAGAGGCGAGCTTGGTATAAAGGACAGCATGCGTCAGCCGCTGGTGGTGCATGAAAATATCAAGGTGCTGAGCTTGATGGAACAGTTGCGTCAGGCACCTTTGCAAATGGCCATTATTTTAAATGAATACGGTTCTATTGAAGGGATTGCCACGCCGATTGATATTTTAGAAGCTATTGCCGGTGAGTTTCCCGACGAGCATGACGACGAGGGCTATGAGATTCAGCTGGAGGATGGTTCCTGGTTGGTAGATGGTTCAAGCGATATCCGCCGGGTATCTTTGCTTACTGACATAGATCTGGTGGATGATGCTGAACAGTATTCCACGCTGACTGGTTATTTGCTGCTGCATTTGGGGCATTTGCCTGAGCAGGGTGAAAAGCTGGTCAATGATGGGCTGGTGTTTGAGATCATGTCGATGGATAGTCGCCGGATTGAAAAGGTAAAAATCTCCCCCGCCATAAATACCGATGAGGTTTTACCGGAATAATTGAGCATGAGCACAGCCTGCTGGTCATCTGGCAGGCCTAGGCATGCAGTTGCTGCTCTGTCAGTGTAAAGGGTGGCAGGTGGCGATGCAGTCAGCGCCTTCCTTAATAAATGCTTTATTAAACAAAAGCTTACTTGTTAAATAGTTGCGTGCATTTTATATGAAGTTATAAAAGACAACTCCTGATTTGCCATAATACTGATCTGGTAAAGTATATCAATCTATGAGGAAAAGCATGGCGGTAGCATGGGTGTTAGCCTTTATTTCTCTGGGCGCATCATGCCAATGGCACGGTATTCTGCTAATGCTGCTGAGTTTGAAAATGCTGATATCCCTGCTTTAACTGGAGCAAATACATGCAAGTGTGTCCCTGTGGGAGTAACCAGTCTTTTGCCCAATGTTGTCAGCTGTTGCACCTGGGCGTACCTGCCCATTCAGCTGAGCAATTGATGCGCTCGCGTTATAGTGCATATGTTGTGGGTAATATTGAATATATTATTAACACTACGGTATCGGCGCAGCAGGGTTTGCTGGATATGGCGGCAATACGGGACTGGAGCACGCAAAACCAGTGGCTGGGTTTAAGCATTGTATCTGTACAGCCTGCGCTCAAGCCCCAGCATGCAAAGGTTGAGTGTATTGCCCGGTTTAGAGATCACAGCGGTGAACAGCATCATCATGAGCATTCCAGCTTTGTGCGTATTGCTGGGCGCTGGTATTTTTTAGACCCTACAGTCGCGTGTTCGTTAAGCCTAAAATCACCATGCCTGTGTGGCAGCGGCCAGAAATTTAAACGCTGTTGTGCCTTTTTTTTGGCTAAAGTTTGAGTAAAATACGCCCATTTTCTACTGCCAAGTGCACTGGACACCTGTCATGTTGCTCACTGTAATTTATATTATTGCCATTACGGCTGAGGCCATGACTGGCGCCTTATCAGCGGGGCGGCGCAGTATGGACTGGTTTGGGGTGGTATTGATTGCCTGTGTCACCGCGCTAGGTGGTGGTTCGGTACGTGATGTGCTGTTAGGGCATTATCCGCTAACCTGGGTCGCGCATCCAGAGTATCTGGTCTTAACTGCGGCGGCGGCATTATTTACTATTCTGGTTGCTAAATGGATGAAGCATTTGCGCAACCTGTTTTTGGCACTAGATGCGCTGGGTTTGATTTGTTTTACCCTGATTGGCTGTCAGGTGGCGCTGGAAATGCAGCACAGCTATGTGATTGCGGTGGTGAGTGGGGTAATGACCGGGGTGTTTGGTGGTATTTTGCGCGATACCTTATGTAATGATGTACCGCTGGTATTTCGGCGCGAATTGTATGCCAGTGTGTCCTTTGCCAGTGCATGGTGTTATTTGTTGTGCCTGGAGCTGAATATAAGTACTAATTTAAGTCTGATTATCACGCTGATATTTGGTTTTGGCTTTCGTATGCTGGCGATTAAACGGCAGTGGGAAATGCCTAAATTCATTTATCGGGATGAGGCTGGATAAGCGGAGCCACTTCGCTTTGCTTGTCTTGTGAGGCAGCACCTCTCATGTTTCACCCAGCCGCAAGTCCTTGTAACATCCTGCCTAAATCATTTTGACCAGTTGACGTTTTGCCTCTATGCTATGGTCATGAAAAAAATGCTGGTTTTCTTGCTCATGCTGTTACTGCCGCTACAGGTTGCCTGGAGTGCGGCGGCAGTGTTCTGTCAGCATGAAAACGATACACCCCGTCATTGGGGACACCATCAGCATATGGCAGATGCACCATGTCAGCAGACCAGACTATGGAATCAGGCACAAAGCGCTGCTAGCAGTGATACGGCTTCAAATCATCCTGACACCCTGAATGAATATAAAAAAACCAATCCTTCCCATGGCTTTAGTCTAACTAGCCATAGTGACCATCTGACCGGCAATCAGCCCGCCTTAAATCCTTTACTGGCACCCTTAACGCTGGTTTTGCACGCTCACGATTATGTACTAAAACAATGGCCATTTAGTCTGGCTTTTTATCAACCCCCCGTGCTGGAACAGCCCAAGCCCCCGTTGTGGCCTGCCTGACTATAAGGTGGGGTAGTCTTTCTTATTGAGTGTCATGTGCAAGCGCCTTGATATGTGCCCACCGGTTTTTATAGGTTTAGGCAAAATTCATGGTTCTTTTAGCACAATTGCGTATTGCGTATATTTTAATTTTCTCTAGTTGGCCAGTGCTCAGTGCAATTGCCGCGCCATCTGCCAGTGTCCCGGATGAGAACGGGCAGGTTATTAGTCTGGTTCAGGCGCAAACACTGGCTTTACAGTATCAACCCCGACAGCAGGTATGGCAGCAGCGCAGCCAGCTAGTACAAGGTCAGGCACAGCAAGCTGGACTACAGGCTAATCCCCAGTTAACGGTTGAGCAAACCGGGCTTGAGCGCACTCAGGAGCGTGAGTTTTCCGTTGCGGTTGCCCAGCAGCTGGATGTGTTTGGCGAGCGCAAGGTACGCCAGCAATTGTCCCTGCTTGGGGTGGAACAGGAACAACTCAATCAGGATATGAGTCAGGCGCAGCTCAAGCTGACAGTCAGTCAGGCTTACTGGCAACTGGCACAGGCCGAATGGGCATTACAACTGGCCGAGCAGCAGCAGATACTTGGCCAGCAGAGCCTGAAAGTAGCCAAAAAACGTCTGGAAGCGGGGCGCATTGCGGCACTGGAATATCATAAAGTACAGCTTGAACAACAACAGCAGCAGCAACAGTGGCAAGCTGTCCAAAATCAGCTGCATATTGCACGCTTACAGCTGGGGCAATGGTGGGGCGATTCTACGGTCAACCTGTTCAAGACAGGACAACCCTTGCAGTTTCCCGTATCACAATCTATCACAATTAATGCGCCAAACCTTGGCCTTCAGTACTTACATCAGCAGCAAAAACAGGCAGAAGTGGCACTGCATCTGGCCAGGATTCAGGCCAGACCGCAACCCACCTTAAGCCTGGGCTATGTACGCACCCGGGAATCCAATACGACCGATGCGCAGAGCCAGCGGATTGCGCTGGGGGTATCAGTGCCTTTGCCATTGTTTAATCAAAATCAGGGTACAGTGCGGGAACAGCAAGCCATGCTGGCATTAAGTCAGGGGCAGGCACATCTCTACCAGCAGCAAATCCAGCAACAGATCCAGCAAAAGCAACTGACTTTGCAGTTGCTGGCACAGCAATACCAGCAGTTAACTCAGCAGCAATTGCCTCTGGCACAGCAGGTTCAGCAAAAAACCCAGACAGGTTTTGAGGCTGGTAAGTTTTCGGTACTGGATGTGCAACAAGCCAGCCGTGATTATCAGCAGTTGCAAAGCAGACAATTAAATCTGCTTCAGCAAGGCTGGCAGTTAAGTCTTGAGTTGCAGGCACTGGCGCTGGGCCTGCCTATTGCGGACATGCCACAGGCTTTGCCGGATCAGCCCATTGCCATTTCTGTTAACGTCCCCGCTGGAGAGCAACCATGAAAACATCATCTCAGATGACTAAATACCAGATGATAGGCATTGTACTTGCTATGGCGGTGGCAATTGTACTTGGCTGGTTGTTGCTCAAGCCTGCCCAGCAGGCAGAGTCACATGCTGGACATCAGCATGATGAAAATGAAGAGGCCCATCGTCAACAAAGCGCTCCTGATGCACATCATGGCACAGAAAATCACGACCATGAAGCACAGCATATTGAGGTCAGCAAGACACAGTTGCAGGCGCAGCATATTGAGCTGGCGACTGTTAAAACCGGCAGTATTGAGACCACTGTTTCCCTGCCAGCGCGCCTGGTGCTTGATACCGATCAGCAGGCACATATCTCGGCAGGCTTTGCCGGGCGAGTCGAGCAAGTGCACGTTCAGGCTGGTCAGCCGGTCAGGCAGGGACAGGCGTTGGTCAGTTTATGGGTGCCTGAACTGGTGGATTTGCAAAGCAACCTGCAAACCTTAAAGGCACAGCTGGCACTGGCTCAAAGCAACTATCAGCGTGAAAAACAGCTCTGGCAGCAGGATATTTCAGCACAGCAGGATTATTTACAGGCGCAAAATGATTACCGGCAGGCGCAGATTGCGGTCACTGCTGCCCAAACACGTTTAAAAGCTTATGGGGCAAGTCGCAACAGCAACGGTCGTTTTGTACTAAATGCCCCGATTGGCGGCGTGATTAGCAGTAAGGACGTGGTGGCTGGAGAAATGGTGCAGGCCAGTGATCAGCTACTGGTCATTGACCAGTTAAATAGCCTGTGGCTGGAATTTATTGTACCCGATGAGCTGGTCAGCCGTCTGGTTATCAATGAACGCCTAAACATGCGTTTACCGAACAGTGAGCAGAACCATAGTGCCAAACTGCTGAGTTTAACGCCCCGTGCTGACCTGCAAACGGGTCGACTGGTGGCGCGTGCCCGGGTAAATAATCCGCAGCTTCGTTTGCGCCCCAACATGCCAGCGCTGGTCATGGTAAAAACCGCCAGTGCAGCCCAGTCCAGTCTGGTTATTTCAAGTCAGGCGGTGCAGCAGGTAGAGCAGGCCAATGTGGTATTTGTGGCCAGTCCAGCAAGTGATGGCGTTGTGTTTGCACCACGTCCGGTACAACTGGGTAATAAAAGCAGTGATGGGCAATGGATAGAAGTACGTTCGGGTTTAAAGTCCGGTGAGCAGTATGCTACCCGTAACAGTTTTATCCTGAAGTCTGAACTGGAAAAAGGGGAGGCAGCCCATGAACACTGAGTTGCCAGAGCCCTTGTCAGCAACTGAGTCACTAAATGATTCGCTATCTGAATCATTCACTGATTTGGCACCCAAAGGCTGGTTTGACCGCCTGATTCTGGCCGCCATTGCCCTGCGGGGCTGGGTAATGCTGGCGGTGGTAGGGCTTATTGCTTTGGGAGTGTATAGCTACCAGAAGCTGCCCATTGATGCCGTACCGGATATTACCAACGTGCAGGTACAAATTAATACCCAGGCCAGCGGCTTTACTGCGCCTGAGGTTGAGCAGCGTATTACCTATCCGATTGAAAATGCGATGGCAGGCCTGGCAAATCTGGAGCAAACCCGCTCCCTGTCACGTTATGGCTTGTCCCAGATTACGGTAATTTTTGAGGAAGGCACGGATATTTACTGGGCACGTCAGCTGATTAACCAGCGCTTGCAGGAGGTAAGGGGACAGCTTCCTGCCCAGATTGAACCCAGCATGGCGCCTGTTTCTACCGGACTGGGCGAGATTTACCAGTGGGTATTAAAAGTAGCACCGGATGCCCGTAAACCCGATGACTCGACCTATAGCCTCATGGATCTGCGTGAAATACAGAACTGGGTGGTTCGGCCACAGGTGCAGCAGGTTGAGGGCGTGGCTGAGGTTAACAGTATTGGCGGCTATGAGAAACAATATGTGGTGGAACCTGATTTTAATGCACTGCATCGATATGGCTTAAGTCTGGAGGATTTAAAACAGGCTTTGCAGGCCAACAATGAAAACCGTGGTGCCGGTATTATGAGCCAGCAGGGTGAGCAGCTGAGTGTGCGCGTGCCTGGGCAACTGGTGCATGTGGCTGATATTGCCAGTGTGGTGATTGCAACCAGCGACGGTGCCGTGATTACAGTGGCTGATGTGGCCAGTGTGGTAATTGGTCATGATATCCGTAGCGGTGCAGCGACTTTAAATGGTCAGGAAACGGTGCTGGGTACAGCCATGATGCTTAGCGGTGCCAATAGCCGGGTAGTGGCACAGGCCGTAGACAAAAAAATCCAGCAGGTAAGACAGAGCCTGCCCAAGGGCGTGATTCTGGAAACCGTTTATGATCGGACTACGCTGGTGGACAAGGCTATTCACACGGTGCAAAAAAACCTGCTTGAAGGCGCTTTGCTGGTGATTGCCATTTTATTTCTGTTTTTAGGCAATATCCGTGCTGCCCTGATTACCGCCTGTGTGATTCCGCTATCCATGCTGTTTACCTTAACTGGCATGGTACAGCAGGGCATTAGCGCCAATTTAATGAGTCTGGGTGCACTGGACTTTGGCATTATTGTCGATGGGGCGGTAGTAATCGTAGAAAACTGCATTCGCCGTCTGGCACTTGAACAGCACCGGCTGGGGCGCGTACTGACGCGCCAGGAACGCTTTCAACAGGTTTTTTTGGCAGCAAGGCAGGCACGGCGCCCGCTAATTTTTGGGCAGTTGATTATTCTGGTGGTGTATCTGCCGGTATTTGCCTTAAGTGGTGTCGAAGCCAAGCTATTTCATCCGATGGCGGCTACCGTGGTGATTGCCTTAATCGGCGCCATGATTTTATCGGTTACCTTTGTACCGGCAGCAGTGGCTCTGTTTATTAATGGCAGGGTACAGGAAAAAGAAAACCGCTTGATGCAGGTTGCCAAAACGCTATATTTAAAGGTGCTTAATGCAGCATATGCCTGGCGTTATTTTACCGTGACTATCGCCGTGCTGGTGGTGCTGTTAACCGGCCTGCTGGCTACCCGGGTAGGCAGTGAGTTTGCGCCCACCTTAAGCGAAGGGGACTTTGCCCTGCAAATGCTGCGTGCGCCGGGCACTGATCTGGATCAGTCGGTGATGCTGCAACAGCAACTGGAACAATCCCTGCTCCAACAGTTTCCGGAAGTTGACAAAATTTTTGCCCGCACGGGCACCGCAGAAGTAGCCGCTGACCCCATGCCGCCCAATATTTCTGATGGTTATATTTTACTAAAGCCCAAGAGCAAGTGGCCGGATCAGCAAGAAACCCTGGAGGATGTCAAAGTCCGCATGCAGGAGGTGGTTGAGCACCAGCTAGGTGCCAATGGGGAGTTCTCCCAGCCAATTGAGCTGCGTTTTAATGAGCTGATTTCTGGCATTCGTAGTGATGTAGGAATCAAGGTTTATGGTGATGACCTGCAAGTGCTGAGCCAAACCGCACAGACCATTGCCAGACGTGTGCAGCAAATTGCCGGTGCCTCTGAAGTACAAATTGAGCAAACTAGCGGACTGCCAGTTTTAACGGTACAGATTAACCCGCAGGCGGCAGCAATGTATGGCCTAAGCAGGCAGGTCATTCAGGATACGGTGGCTACCGCCATTGGTGGTGATCAGGTGGGGCAGATATTGCAGGGAGATCGCCGTTTTGATCTGGTTATCCGACAAAACCAGCAGGCGCAAAGTCCTGAGCAACTGGCGCAGTTGCCAATTCGTTTGCCCAATGGTGGGGTGGTGGCGCTTTCACAGCTTGCCAGCGTGCAAAGCGTGTTGGGCATTAACCAGGTGAGCCGCGAAAATGGCAAACGCCGGGTGGTGGTTACTACCAATGTGCAAGCGCGTGATCTGGGATCGTTTGTATCGGAGCTGCAAACCGCCATGCAGGATATTGAGCTGCCGGCTGGCTACTGGCTGGGCTATGGTGGGCAGTTTGAAAACCTGCAAGATGCTAGACAGCGCATGTTGTGGGTCGTGCCTTTATCATTATTACTGGTATTTGCCCTGCTGATTGCTGTATTTAACAACCTGCGTGATAGTGTGCTGGTATTTAGCGGCGTACCGTTTGCGCTGACAGGTGGAGTTATGGCGCTATGGCTGCGGGATATTCCGTTTTCCATGTCGGCAGGAGTGGGTTTTATTGCCTTATCCGGGGTAGCGGTTTTAAATGGTTTGGTCATGCTGAGTTTTATCCGCGAGTTACGCCAGAAACTGGATATTGTTCAGGCCACCTGGCAAGGGGCAATTTTGCGTTTGCGCCCGGTATTGATGACGGCCTGTGTGGCATCTTTAGGCTTTATTCCAATGGCACTGGCTACAGGCACAGGGGCAGAAGTGCAACGGCCGTTAGCCACTGTGGTCATAGGCGGTATTATTTCTTCAACTTTGCTGACCTTAATTGTATTGCCGGTACTTTATCGCTGGCTCAATAGCAAACAGAGCCATACCCAAACCCCATTTGAGGCCTTATTACAAGGGAAAAACCATGAGTGAGCATCATCACCATCATGCCGTACCTACGCAGGATCACAGCAAGCGCCTGTGGTGGGCACTGGGCTTAACCGGTAGTTTTTTGATTGTTGAGATTATCGGTGGGATTTTAACCCAGAGTCTGGCGCTGCTGTCGGATGCGGCGCATATGTTTACCGATACCGCTGCCCTTGCCATTGCGCTGGTGGCTATCCAGATTGCCAAACGGCCAGCCGATCAGAAACGCACTTTTGGCTATCACCGCTTTGAGATTCTGGCGGCGGCTTTTAATGCCACTTTATTATTTGTGGTGGCGTTTTATATTGCCTATGAAGCCTGGCAACGTATCCAGCATCCACCAGAAATTCAGTCGGGCGGCATGTTGATTGTGGCAGGTATTGGTCTGGTAATTAATCTGGTGGCCATGTACTTGCTGGTGGGTGGGCAAAAAGAAAGCCTCAACGTCAAAGGGGCTTATCTGGAAGTGCTCAGTGATGCCGTTGGGTCAGTGGGCGTGATTATTGGTGCACTGATTATTATGTTTACTGGTTGGCAGTGGGTGGATTCGCTGATTGCCATTGCTATAGGCCTCTGGATTTTACCACGTACCTGGATGTTGCTGCGTGACAGCCTGAATATTTTACTTGAGGGCGTACCAGCCAGTGTGAATATGGAAAAAATTGGTCAGGATCTGGCGCAACTTGAGGGCGTGACCAGCGTGCACGACCTGCATGTCTGGGCGCTGACCAGTGGCAAGTTCAGTTTAACCGCGCATTTGGTGGTGCCCACTGCGGATACCCAGCAAGTGTTGCATAATGCCCAGCATTTGCTGGCTGAGCAGCACAATTTGCATCATGTGACGTTGCAGTGTGAGCGTGAAGCCTGCGAGATGGCGCATGAGGATACCCATCAGTTTTTACACAGTGCCCAGCAGGGACATGGGCACCACCATCACTAAACAAAAACCGCAGTCCTATTGGCTGCGGTTTTTTGTGTTGCGATTGATACGGCTTTATTTGTGCCGTTTGCGCCGGGATTTTTGCTTGTCCAGTGTAGCAATGGCAGCAATCACTTCGTCATCACTAAAGCTGGTCATATGCTCCAGATGGTTCATGGTATCTTCATCCAGCACCAGACGGGCATTGTCTGCCATATCAATGAGCGCTTCATCAAAGTGCAGCAGGTCTTGCTCGTCACGGCGAATATAGCCCAATTCTACCAGCGCTCCAATAAAGCTCTGGAACAGAACCTTATCAAAAAACTCAGGTGAATTAAACTCATACAGCACCGACAGGCGCTGCCCCAGCAGGTGGCTTAAGTCTTCAATTTGTTTGGCAGTGGCATGTCCTGAGCCGCGCTGTTTTAGCAATGCCAGTGTCATAAAATAACGCTCCAGACTTTGCTTAACCGGTGTGGCCAGCACATCCAACTGGTTATACGCTTCACTGTTAGGCGCTGGGCTGTACAGCATTTCCCGGCCATCATCCAGAATCAGTTCGGCACTGACCAGCGCTTCAATCACCTGATCAATTACCTCAGCGAGCATGTCATTTTGCCATTTTAAAAACAGCTCGGCTTTTAAAAATGGATAAAGCGTCTGAATCACGCTGTTGATATCGGCACGGGTAATCTTGCCGTTGTGTTGAATCAATGATGCAATCAGCGAGGGAATAATAAACAGATGCAGGATATTATTACGGAAATAAGTCAGCAATAAGGCCTGATTATCTTCAATGGCAATAATATCGCCCAGTACATGGTGCACCCGCTTGATCAGCTTGAGCTTTAAGCCATAGGCAATAATCTCCTTGCCGGGCAGGGTGGTGACATTAATCCGTTCATCATAGGGCACGCTGGTGGCCAGGCGACGGTAAGTATCCAGCTGCTTGATACAAACTTCTTCATCCAGCGCATGTTTTGGCGTAGACAGTAACACCAGAGACAGCAGGGACACCGGGTTAATGACGGCTGCCCGGTTAATATTCTGCATAATTTCCTGAGCCACTGTGTTTACCGCCTGTGAGGCCTGCTGAGGCAATGCCTGTTCATTGCTGCTTAAACGGATCTTATCGACCTGATGCTGTGCCAGTACCTGATCCAGAAATACCGGTTCGCCAAAGCTTACGTGCACCTTGCCAAAAATTCGCTCAATCTTGCGGGCTGCCCGGATCAGGCCAAAAATCGACTCGGCTTCTTTGGGCTTGCCCTGCATTTCACCCACATAGGTGCCACCTTCCATCAGGCGCTCATAGCCAAAATAGGTAGGAATAAACACCACTGGCTTACCGCCGCCGCGCAGTTTACTGTGAATGGTCATGGCCAGCATACCGGTTTTGGGGCGCAGTAAACGGCCAGAACGCGAACGACCACCTTCAATAAAATATTCCAGCGGCGTGTTGCGCACCAGAATACTGTGCAGGTATTCCTTTAGCACGGCGGTATATAGGGGTAGACCCTTAAAGGAGCGACGAATAAAGAATGCCCCGCCGCCGCGCAATAGCTGCCCCAGGAAGGGCAAGTTCAGGTTATCGCCCGCGGCAATATAAGGAATCATTAGCCCGCGCTTGTAAATCACATAGGACAATAGTAGATAATCAATGTGACTACGGTGGCAGGGTGTATAAATAATTTCATATTTTTCAGCCAGCTCACGCACTGTCTGAAAATGATGCACCTCTACGCCATCATATAGCTGTGTCCATAGCCATGATAAACCATGATCAAACACACGAACGCTGGAAGGCGAATAGTCCGATACAATCTCATCCAGGTAGCGGGCAGCCATTTGCTCAGCCTGGGCAGGGGTGATATTGCTGCGAACAGTTTCCTGCTTAATGGCCTGCTGAATATCACGCGACTGAATCAGACTGCTTACGACATTGCGGCGGTCTGACAAGTCCGGCCCCAGAATCACTTCGCGCTGCTTGGCCAGATATTCATTCAGGCTACTGACAATATAAGTGGCTGGTGCAAGATTAGGATATTGCGCTGTGGCCTCGGCCAGCATTTGCCGTAGTGAACGCGGCTCATGGAACTCTAAAAAGGTCTGGCGTCCATGAACGCCAATGTTCACCAGTTGTTTTAAGGCGCTGGGCGTGGCCCATGAATCAGTCACCAGCAGCTTGAACCACGATTCCTCTTTTTCTGGAGCGCGTCCCCACAGTACGGTTACCGGCACTAGCTGAACATCAAATTCAGGGTTTTTATCCAGTGCTTCTAACAGACGCAACAAGCGGGGTGGAAAAGTGTAGTTATTGGGATAGAAATAATTTTGCTGACTGTTTTGCTGCAAAAAGATCACTGAGGCATTCTCATGCAGCAGGTAGCTGTCCATGGCGTCCAGCGCCGGCGGCAGGTTCAGGCGACGGGTCTCACCATCAACCACCAGCGCATTGCTGCGCGAATAAGTCTGTAGCACATAACAAACCGGATGCGCTGCTACAGGCTGTGATTGCGACTGGACAGTATCTTGACTGGATGCGGAACTATCCTGGTCAGAAGGTTCCCCAAGTAAATGGGGCATCACAAACGCATTTAGCATTTTTCCTGAAACCCGGCGGTATAACTGGGAAAAACCATTATTCTTTGCCATTAAATATCCTGCCTGCTCATTGTTAGGTGCCAAGTGTGAGATGCCAAATTGTTAAGGCCAGGGAACAGCCGATCATTAAAGGAGGCTATTATCGCCCAAGACTGATCAAAAAAATTTGGCATATAATAGTAAAAAATAGCAGAGCACTGTCATTATTCTGCATTATATGCCTGCTACTGTACCATTTGCTGCTCTACCAGCTTGCCATAACCTATGAGCTGCAACATTAGTACTTTGGTTGATAATTACCATAACAACAGTGCTGTTAAATCGATACGCAATTATCAGCGTGCTTTTATACACTCATCAATAAATATAATCTTTCTTAAACGTAACTTTTTATGAAAAACGATCATTCAAGCAAAGCTGAGCAGCCATCAGCCACCATGGATGCTGCATTTTTAGACAGAGTTGAACCAGGCGCTGATGAGGTACCTCAAGAAGTCTGTTGCCTGCTGTTTAACTGTGCAACCGGTACCATGCTAGGTACGGTTAAACTGGAAGAAGCCAAGGCACAGCTGGAGCACAATAAAGAGCATTTCATCTGGATTTACCTGATAAAGCCCAAGCCCGAAGTATTGTCTCGACTGCAGCAGGACTTCGATCTGCATGATCTGGCGATTGAAGATACGACACTGGTGTTACAGCGTACCAAAATAGAAACCTATGATAATAATCTGTTTGTCGTGTTCAGTACGGTTAATCGACTTGAAGGCGCTGAAAATATTGAATTTGGCAGCACCAATATATTTCTAGGTGAGCGTTTTATTATCTCCATACGTCAGGGCAATACCTTGTGTGAGCAGGAGGTGAGGGAGATTTGCAAGAGTAATCCAGCACAGGTGGCACTTGGCCCGAGTTATATTTTTTATGCCTTGATGAGCTGTCTGGTAGAACAGTATTTACCTATTCTGGAGCAAATGCATGAGCGCTTACAGGCACTAAAGGAAAATATTTTTAGCGACAGGTTTCATCGGCAGACCCTGCATTATCTTTATCATTTAAAAGAAGAGCTAACCCGCTTTCACCTTGCGGTAGCGCCTACTCAGGAGGTAGTGCGCTATTTGATTGTTCATCATGGTGCCGAACTGGCTGACCTGGTACCAAAGCAGGTTATTCCATACTTTCGGGATATTCAGGACAAGCTGCTTACCACACTTGATGTGATCCAGAGCCAGAGCGAGATGCAAAAAGCAGCTATGGAAACACATCTGGCGCAGGTGAGCTTGAGCCAGAACGAAATTGTAAAACGGCTGGCATCCTGGGCGGCTATCCTGGCCGTGCCCACTTTAATTGCCAGTATTTATGGCATGAACTTTGACCTGATGCCAGAGCTGCACTGGCCAGCTTCCTATTTTATTATTCTGATTATTATGATCACTGTCTGCAGTTTCCTGTTTTACCGGTTCAGGCAGGTCAACTGGTTATAAGGTGCGAACTGGCGTACCGCAATTCATTATTTTATTTTGCTATACTGGCTGGCATTACTACCCAGTCATGTTTTTTGCCTGCATTTATCGGCGCTTTGGGTATGGTAAACGGCAAAACATGAGTTTTAATGCAGGATTAAGATGAATCAATTAACGACTGAACTGGTTGACCTACTCACGCTGGAAAAGCTGGAAGAAAATCTATTCCGTGGCATAAGTCGTAACCTTGTGGGCAAGCGAGTGTTTGGTGGACAGGTGTTAGGGCAGGCATTACGTGCCGCTGCCCAAACCACAGATCGCCCGGCACATTCCCTGCATGCGTACTTCCTGCATGGTGGTGATGTAAAAGCACCCATTATTTATCAGGTTGAAAACCTGCGCGATGGCAAGAGCTTTGTTAGCCGGCAGGTACATGCAATCCAGCATGGCAAGATCATTTTTACTGCCTTGATTTCTTTTGCTCCCCTGGAGGAGGGCTTAAAGTATCAGGCTGCTGAACCAGAATATGCCGCACCGGAGAGCCTAAAGCCGGAACAGGAGCTCAAGGAATCCCTAGTTAATTTTCTGCCGGAAAATGTACGGGTTAATTTCATGCGTGAGCGTCATATTGACCTGCGTTATATTAATGTCACCAATCCATTTGCCCCCCAACCTGAAGCCCCCTCGCGTGCACACTGGATGAAAACCTGGGATACTCTGCCGGATGACCCCAGCCTGCATCAGGCTATTGTGGCGTTTAGTTCGGATTTTTCCCTGATGGGGGTGGGCTTGATGCCGCATGGTATTAGTTTTATGACACCAAACCTGCAAGCTGCCAGTCTGGATCATACGATTTATTTCCATAAGCCAGTACGTGCCGATGAATGGCTACTGCATGATATGGACGCCACCGTGACTGCTAGCGCACGTGGCCTTAATTTTGGCCGTATCTGGCAAAATGGAGAACTGGTGGCCAGCACTGTACAAGAAGGCCTGATGCGTTTACGTGAAACCGAAGAACGTTAATCCAAAGTACTTAATAAATACTGGTTTTTTATTATTCCTGATCCGGTAATCTCACTGGATCATTTTTTATCTTTGCAAAAAAAATTTTACAGGCTGGATAATTCAAGCCATGATGAAGTGTTACGGATGAGTTAGTCGTTGACCATGGCTTTTATAAAAACCTTAAATGGACAAATTTTGCTAGCTGCTGTGCTGGGCATCTTGTTTGGTTTGTTTTTAAACCACTTGCCAGCCCAGTCCGGTTTTTATGGTGCTAGTCTGTATGCCCTGGGCATTGCCAGCAGTATTTTTATCGGATTGCTCAAGCTGATTTTAATCCCACTGATTTTCACTTCTATTGTAGTAGGTATATCCAGCCTACAGGCACATGCACAAATCCATCGGGTCTGGAAAATAACCGCTATTTGTGTGCTGAGTACCACTGCTATTGCAGTGACCATCGGGATTATGGCGGCGCACTTGTTTGAGCCGGGCAAGGATCTAAATATTGCCCTGTTTCAGGAAGCCATGGCCGGGTTTGAAGCTAAGCAGCAGTTTACGCCTACCGAATTTATTGGGCAGTTTATTAATGGCGTGCTGGTCAATCCCTTTGCTGCCATGAGTACTAATAATGTGCTGGCGGTGGTGCTATTTGCCGTGCTGATCGGTGCAGCGCTGGTTGCCGGTGGCAAGCGCTATGAAACCATTAATACTTTTTTAAATCAGGCCTTCCAGCTGATCATGCACATTGTGGGCTGGATCATGCTGCTGGCGCCCATTGGTATTTTTGCTCTGCTGGCCAAACTTATTGTGAGTGAGAATCTGGCAGTACTGGGCAGTCTGGCTCAGTTTGCAGCGGTGGTGACTGGTACAACCATTTTTCATGGCGTGGTGATTTTGCCTGTCTTGCTGTGGATTTTTGGCCGTATGTCGCCACTCAAGTTTTTTCGCGGTGCGCGTCCGGCCTTAATTACTGCTTTTGCCACCAGTTCCAGCTCGGCCACCATGCCGGTGAGTATGCAGTGCGCCCGGGAAAATCTGGGTGTGCATCAAAATATTGCTGGTTTTGTGGTGCCCTTGGGTTCACAAGTCAATATGGATGGCACCGCACTGTATGAGGCTGCAGCAGCGCTATTTGTGGCCAATCTGGTTGGGCTGGATCTAAGCATTGGTCAGCAGGTAGTGGTGTGTCTGACTGCTATGATTGCCTCTATGGGTGCACCGGGTATTCCCAGCGCCGGTATGGTGACCATGATTATGGTCTTGCAGTCAGTAGGCCTGCCTGCCGAGGCAGTGGCGATATTGCTGCCCATTGACCGCATACTTGATACTGTACGCACTGTGGTCAATGTGCAGGGCGATATCATGATTAGTGTGGTGGTACAAAAGTGGACGGGAACCACATCAGACTCAGCAGACTTGAACTCCTCAACCTGACGGCCGGTATTTTAGTCTGCGCCTTATTGAGGACTAGTCGATGTCGTCATCACTGAGTTCCGGAATATCGTCAATATGAATACCCTCAAGCGTGATATCCGGATGTAGCCCTTCATTTACTGACAAGTCAGGGTCATTTTGTGCCAGATTAATCGCCTTGCCGGTTTCATCCAGCACATAATTGAGGCGACCTGCCATTACCATGGCCAGCTCTTCCAGTCCCTGTTTATTGAGTGATGAAAACAACTGAATAGAAAAATCCAGTTTCATTTTTTTAAGCTCACTTTTAACCATTTGCAGGGTTGCACTGGCCGGGCCACGATTCAGCTTGTCGGCTTTGGTCAGTAAAATATGTACAAACAAATGCCGGGTCTTGGCCCACTCCAGCATCATACGGTCAAAATGCTGCAAAGGGTGGCGCACATCCATCAGCAGTACCAACCCGGTCAAGCTCTTGCGATGAATCAAATAAGCTTCCAGTTCTTTTTGCCATAACAGCTTCATATCTTCTGGCACGGCAGCATAGCCATAACCGGGCAAATCTACCAGACGCTGGTCAGGATTACCCAGACTAAAAAAGTTGATCATTTGCGTGCGGCCAGGTCGCTTGGACGCTCGAGCCAGCTGCTTTTGGTTGGTCAGGCTATTAATGGCACTGGATTTACCTGCGTTGGAGCGGCCAGCAAAGGCCACCTCAAAGCCGCTATCTTCCACGCACAGGCTGAGCTTGGGTGCGCTCATTAAAAACTCAGCCTGACGCAGCCAGTTCAGGGCACTGCTGGCATAAGCATTGGTTGCTGCATCAGGTTTTTTGGCATAAGAAATCTTTTGAAAGTTTTTTTTGGCTGGCGCGGATTTCTTGGGCTTGGCATGCATGACTGTGCTTTAAAGATAGACTGGGAATATAAAGTATATAAGGTTTAGGCCAGATTGGCGAAAAGAGTCGCCTTTTTATGTGGTGGGCAGGCTTTTAGGGTTTATGTCTTGCAGGTTACTCATCAAATCGAGCACCGGAATACGGTTTTTAGAATGAAAGGCCTGCTGCACCGGCATTTTTATCATATCGGCCAGCGTGTATTGATCAAGGTGGTCAAAAAACACTTGCAGGGCACTATCCAGTGCTGATTTTAAGGTGCAGGTATTGCGTAAAATACAAGGCGGTGTACCACAATCTACCAGCGTATGATTCTGCTCAAGGGTTTTAATGGTACGCCCCAGCCGGTACTCCTGAGATGACTGTGCCAGACGAATTCCACCGCCTTTGCCGCGTATGGTAATGATCCAGCCCTGTTTTGCCATAAAATGCACGACTTTCATCAGGTGATTATGCGACACCATAAGCTCATTGGCCATTTCATTAATGGTGAATGGCGTGGCACGTGCTGGCTGGGTTAAATACATTAAAACCCGCAGGCCAAGATCGGTAAAACGGCTGATTTGCATAATCTAATAATAAACATTCCAGTAAAGTCGGTGGATACAAAACCTGATAAATGGCAGGTTAAAAAATACAGGGCTAGTCCTAACACAGGCTAGCCCTGAAATCACTACTGTCAGCCTATGGCTGGTTAAAGCTTACTGCTAATTGCCATGCCCAGCCATTATGACCTAAAAACTGGCAATTAGCTAAAGTTTACACCGCCGGTTCCAAATGCCTCAGTATGAATTTGCTCAGGCTTGATACCGCGACTGACCAGTGCCTTATGCTGTTCCTGCATAAAAGGAACCGGGCCGCACAGGTAGTAGTCAGCGTCCTTGGGTAGTTGCTCATCAGAAAGCCCAGCCAGATTCAGGCGGCCAGCCACATCGTAGTCCTCACCCTGCACATCAGTTTCCTGTGGAAACTCATAAGCAGTCAGCGTACTTAGCTGTGGATGCTCAGCTTTTAAATCCTTAAGGTGTTGCTTCATGGCATGCACATTACTATTGCGGCAAGCATGAATAAACTGCACCGATTGTGGCATGTTCAAGCTGACCAGATGATTTAACATTGCAACCATGGGGGTTAAGCCCACACCACCGCTAATCAGTACGTTTTTCTTGTTGCTGTCAAACAGGAAGAAGTTACCCGTCGGCGCAGACACTTCAATTTCATCACCTTCCTGGATATCACGGTGCAAGGTGTTGGACACCCAGCCGCCCACTTTATCATCTTTGGCATCTTCACGCTTCACAGAGATACGTAGGTAGTCTGGTTGCGGGCTATCAGACAGCGTATATTGACGTGGCTGTTTCAACTCCAGTTCTGGCACATGAATACGCACAGAAATATATTGACCAGCCTGATGCGGAGGCAGTTTGCCGCCATCACTGGGCTGTAGGTAAAACGAAGTAATCTCACTGCTTTCCGGTACTTTTTTTGCCACTTTAAACTTGCGCCAGCCCAGCCAGCTGCCTTCAGTCTGCGCGTGCTCATTGTAGATTTTCTTCTCAGCGTCAATAAACACATTAGCCAGCTGGCCATAAGCCTCGCCCCATGCCTTGATCAGCTCATCTTCCATAGAAATGCTTAACACTTCGCTAATGGAATGTAACAGGTTTTCACCCACGATATTGTAATCAGGTGCTTGAATGTTCAGGCTGACGTGTTTGTGGGCAATCAGCTCAATAACCGGAGCCAGCACAGAGGGGTCGTCGATGTTTTCAGCATAGGCCAGTACTGCACCTGCCAGCGCCTGTGCCTGTGCGCCACTACGCTGATGCCCCAGGTTAAACGTCTCTTTTAAGTGAGGGTTATTGCCCAGCATACGGTTATAAAAATGGCTGGTTAAGGCCACGCCATTTTCACGTAAAACAGGAACTGTGGCTTTGACGAGATCTTTTTGGCTTTCAGTTAACATAGCAAATTGCTCAGCTTGGGAAGGAAATATATAAAATGTATTAAAAATACATCTTTTAAGTTTCACTTGTCAATCTGCTTTTTGCATATAAAGTTTTAATGATTAAAAAACCTTAAAATTTTAGGCAGAAACCCGCATGGCCTGCGCTAGATCAGCCTTTAGGTCTTCAATATCCTCCAGCCCCACACAAAAGCGCAGCAGATAGCGACCTTGCTGTGGTGCTGCTAAAGCCCGCATACTGGCCAGATCATAAGACATCACTAGACTCACAGGCCCACCCCAGCTAAAGCCCAGCTTGAATAACTGCAAGGCATCACAAAACGCATCAATCTGGGTTAGGGAATATTCCGGTTTAAATAACACACTGACCAGACCGGCACCCTGCTTTGACTGACCACAGACCTGCTGCCAGAATGCGTGCCCGGCAGCCTCTGCCAGCGCAGGATGCAGCACTGCCGAAAAATACTGTTGTTGCTGTAACCAGTCTGCCAGCAGGCGGGTATTTTTATTTTGCTGCTCATAGCGTAGCGGTAAACTGGCCAAGCTGCGAATCACCCGTTCTGCATCATCGCCGCTAATTCCGGTGCCGTGCAGGGCATGGGTGCGTAGCAATTGCAGGTGTAAGTCGCGCTGCCGGCTAACCACACTGCCCATCAGGATATCTGCGCCCCCACTCGGATACTTGGTCAGCGCGTGTATGCTGATATCTACGCTTAAATGTTCTGCCCCAAAATCAAAAGGACAAAATGCCAGCCCAGCACCCCAGGTGTTGTCCAGTACAGTCAGCACACCGGCAGCCTGCGCTTTTTTAACCAGGCCACACAGGTCTGGAAATTCCAGTGTGACTGAACCTGCTGCCTCCAGCCAGATCAAACGGGCTTTGGTACCCGGTTTAAAGCTTGCAACGTCCAGTGGGTCATAAAGCCGATAATCCACGCCATATTGCTGATGCAACTGCTTAATCAAGTCTTTATTGGGGCCGTACACATTATCCGGTAGCCAGACCTCATCACCCGTGTTCAAAAAACTCAGATTGACCAGACTAATAGCGGATAAACCACTGGGTGCTAAAATGCAGTATTTACCGCCTTCAAGCTCAGCAATACGATCAGCCAGTGCATAGGTAGTCGGAGTGCCATGCAAGCCATAACTGTAGTCATAATCATCCTGCCAGTGCCGTTTGCGCATGGCAGAGGTATCTTCAAAAAATACAGTAGAGGCGCGATACACTGGCGGTTGCACGGCCCTAAAGCCATCGGGCACAGTTTTTTGTGGATGAATCAGGCGGGTTACAGGGGTAAATGTAGTGGACATGGCAGGCTGATTAAAGTTTGAGTAAATTGAAAAAATAGGACGTTCTTTACGGGGCAGGTGTTATACGCTGATCCGCTGATAAAAGGCCTGAAGCTTGGCTTCCATCGCGGGTTCTAGTGCTAATCCGGCACTATTGATAACGCCAGCCAGCATTTGATAATGACCGACCAGCATCATGATTTCCATACAATAGGCAGGCTTAAATTCATGGCTTAACTGTTGCCATGTTGCCTCGCTAATGTAGTGATTACGGCACAATTCATCGCACGATAGCAGGGCAGCCCGTACCTTGGGATCACTGCATTGTTCAGGAGTGGATAACGTGGCAGCTAAAATGTCGGCATCTGTCATCCCGACCGATAATGCAACTTCCACATGTTGTCCCCACTCATAACGGCTACGGCAGTTCCAGGCGGTACGCAGGATTAACAGCTCACGAATTGAAGCAGGTAACTTGCCAAATGGCATCAGGCGTGAAGCAAACCACAGCCAGGCTGGAAAAAGGCCACGATGAATATTGATGAGTGGAAAAACATCCGGTATTTCAGAGCGGCCAAACCAGCCAGACGCCTTGGAAAGTGTCCGAAATAACGCGCCGCGTTGTGCTGGTGGTGGCGGGCAAAGGCGCTGTTCGGGTATAAACCATCCATCAGCTGGTGCAATTGGATCGGCTGTTATGGCATAAGCTGTATCGGTCACTATTATTATCCTGTATACATCAATGTAGTCAGGGAGTATTACATAGAAGCTGTAAAAAGAAATCTTGAGCCAGACTTGGCGTTGTTGATTTTTTGTTCTGGATTTTCAAAAAAGACAATGGCAAGATGCTAAAACTCACCAAAAAAGGGAATATTATCATGGCAGGACAGCCTCAGTTAAAAAGTAAAAAATGCTTTATCACCGGCGCAGCCAGTGGAATTGGCAAGGCAACGGCTGTCGCAGCAGCACAAGAGGAAGCCATTCTTTTTTTAACCGATATTGATGAAATAGCATTGCAGGAAACTGTTAATGCTATTCAACAGACTAGTGGACAGGTTGCCATGTGGCGTGCGCTGGATATTTCTGCCTTAACTGAAGTGCAGGCGTTTGCCGAGGACATTCATCAGGCGTATGGCAGTATGGATATTATCATGAATATCGCGGGTATCGCGATCTGGGGAACCGTAGAAAACCTTCAGCACCAGCAATGGCGGCGCACAATTGACGTTAATTTGATGGGTCCAATTCATGTGATTGAGAGCTTTGTGCCTGCCATGATCAAGGCAGGTCAGGGTGGTCATCTGGTCAATGTGGCCTCCGCAGCTGCATTGATGCCGCTGCCATGGCATGCAGCATATAGTGCCAGTAAGTTTGGTTTGCGTGGTCTTTCAGAAGTCTTGCGCCATGACTTGCGTCACCACCACATTGGCGTTAGCCTGGTTTGCCCTGGTGCAGTGGACACAGGACTGGTACATACCATTCAGGTAGCAGGTATAGATATGCAGCATCCAGAGGCACAAAAGCTACGCAAGCGGTTTGTGCGTCATGCTGTTAAACCGGAAAAAGTAGCAAGCAAGATTATTCAGGCTGTCAAACATAATCGGTGGATGGTGTTTACTTCGCCAGATATCCGTATAGGCTTTTGGTTCCAGCGCAAATTTGCCTGGCCATATGAACTTGTGATGCGCTTACTCAACAGGCAAATGAATGTAGTCGGTCAACTGGCTGCCCATAAGCCTGAGCGGTAAGAAAAAATTGCTTTTAAACCATCGATCCCGATAAATAATCAAAACTTATTGTACATAGCTCATACATTGCTAACAAAGCTGCGCTATATGCTGGGAGTAACAGGTAATCCCAAGGTGAGGCATGCAGCAAGTATCCCTACGTGTACATTATTTTCAGCATATTATCCACGAAGGTTATGGCAGTCCTGAACATTACTTAAAAGAAAAAGGTGCGGTGCTTGGCCATACAGAATTTTTTGCACTGGAAAAAGGTCAGCAGGCCAGCCATCTTCCTGATATTGATGAAGTGGATCTGCTGATTATCATGGGCGGCGTCATGAGCGTCAATGATGAAGCAATCTACCCCTGGCTGAAGCAGGAAAAACAATGGATTCGCGAGTTTATGGCCAAGAATAAACCAGTGATTGGCCTGTGTTTAGGCAGTCAGCTGATCGCCAGTTGTATGGGTGCCAATGTACACAAAAATAAATACGAGGAAATTGGCTGGTGGTCTATTTTTAAAGTTGACGGAGCCGCCCAGCATGACAGTAGTCAGCATATTTTTGAGTTTCCTGATGACCTGCTGGCATTAAGCTGGCATAACGAAACCTTTGAGTTGCCAGAAGGGGCAGTGCTGCTGGCTGGGAGCGCTGCCTGTCCCAATCAGGCTTATCAGTACAAGCATAATGTGCTGGCCTTTCAGTTCCACCCGGAAATTACCCCCGTTAACCTGGCTTTATTTCTGGAAGAAAAACCTGATATGGAAAACAAGGATGGTACTTATATTCAGTCATTCCATGAATTAATGGATAGCTCGCTGGATACCTTTAAACCCGCCAATGATATGCTTAATCGTGCCATTGATTTTGTGCTGGAAGCCACTGAACAGCACTACAGGCGCGTAACTGCTCAGCCCGTCAACAACAAGGTATAGCACGCCCAAGTATTGCTTGCTTTTAAACCATTTTCTCCCTACAATAGCCAGCCTTCGAGAAATCTGTATTGCTTGAAGTGCTGTGTTTGCTGAGCAAACACCGTCGTGACAGTTGGGGCATCGTTCTCAACCTTAGTGATTTTCACTGCCTTTGACCCTCCCGCTTTAAGCGATAGAGGCGCGTCAGAGGTGATTCTTTATTATTTGGCTTGGAGTAACTGGTATGGCTAACCAGAGAATCCGTATCCGCCTGAAGTCGTTTGATCATCGTCTGATTGATCAGTCCGCCCAGGAGATCGTAGAGACCGCTAAGCGCACTGGTGCGCAAGTTTGCGGCCCGATTCCGATGCCTACTCGCATCGAACGCTTTAACGTTCTGACTTCCCCGCACGTTAACAAAGACGCGCGTGATCAGTATGAAATTCGCACCCACAAACGTATGGTTGACATTGTGCAGCCAACGGACAAAACCGTGGATGCGTTAATGAAACTTGATCTGGCGGCGGGTGTTGATGTACAGATCGCACTAGGCTAATAACAGGCTGAAATAGTGCAAGGTTAAGGCTTTCGGTAAGTTGATGACGTCAATGCCAACAGGCAGGAACGACACAACAAGCCGCTTTTTAAGAGGTTAAACAAATGGCTATTGGTCTAGTCGGTCGTAAGTGCGGTATGACCCGTATCTTCACAGAAGCCGGCGTCTCCGTGCCAGTCACGGTGATCGAAGTCGATCCAAACCGTATCACTCAAATCAAAACACTGGAAACTGATGGCTACCAGGCTGTTCAGGTGACCACTGGTGCACGTCGCGAATCTCGCGTTACCAATGCCCAGAAAGGTCATTTTGCCAAAGCTGGCGTTGCTGCTGGCCGTGTTGTGAGAGAGTTTCGCGTTAATGAAGCAGACCTTGAAGGTCGCGAAGTTGGTGGGACTATCGGTGTGGACGTGTTCGCAGTAGGTCAGATCGTTGACGTTACTGGTCAGAGCAAAGGTAAAGGCTTCCAGGGTGGTGTTAAGCGCTGGAACTTCCGCACTCAGGATGCAACTCATGGTAACTCGGTTTCTCACCGTGTTCATGGTTCTACTGGTCAAAACCAAACACCTGGTCGCGTGTTCAAAGGCAAGAAAATGGCCGGACACATGGGTGACGAGCGTGTAACCGTGCAAGGTCTTGAAGTGGTATCTGTTGACACAGAACGTTCTGTTCTGGTGGTTAAAGGTGCTGTACCCGGTTCGATTGGCGGCGACGTGATCGTTCGTCCGACCATCAAGGCCTGAGGGATATTAACGTGAATCTGAAGACTGTTTCTGGTACAGCCGTTGAGCTGTCCGACGTTGCCTTCGGCAGAGAATTCAATGAAGCCTTGGTACACCAAGTAGTCACTGCTTATCTAGCAGGTACTCGCCAAGGCTCCAAAGCACAAAAATCTCGTGCTGAAGTTTCTGGCGGCGGTAAAAAACCCTTTAGACAAAAAGGTACTGGTCGCGCACGTGCGGGTTCTATTCGCAGCCCAATCTGGCGTGGTGGTGGTAAAACATTTGCAGCCCGTCCACAGGACTGGTCACAAAAAGTTAACCGCAAAATGTATCGCGGCGCGATGCAATGTATCCTGGCTGAGCTGGTTCGTCAGGAGCGTTTGGTACTGGTTGAAGATATTGCTGTATCGGCACCTAAAACCAAAGAATTGCTTGGTAAACTAAGTGACTTGAATGCAACCCGTGCGTTAATCGTTACTGATGCCGTAGATGAAAATCTGTATCTGGCTGCACGTAACCTGCCGCATGTTGACGTGGTTGATGCAACCGCAGTTGATCCGGTAAGCCTGATTGCATTTGATAAAGTGGTGATGTCCGTAAACGCTGCCAAAAAGCTTGAGGTAGAACTAGGATGAATAACGCACGCATTTATCAAGTCCTAAAAGGGCCACACTATTCAGAAAAAGCTCAAGTACTGGGTGACAGTCTGGGTGTTCAAGTATTTAAAGTTGACGCCAATGCCACCAAGCTTGAAATCAAAAAAGCGGTTGAAAAACTGTTTGGTGTTGAAGTGTTGAAAGTAAATACTTTGAACCAGAAAGGTAAAACTAAGCGCTTTGGTCGTACATTGGGACGTCGTTCCGATGTAAAAAAAGCATACGTCACCCTGAAAGCTGGCCAGGATGTTCAAATGGCTGACTTGGGCGATACCGCTGAGAGCACAGCGGAGTAAGGACGAAAACTATGCCAATTCAAAAATGTAAACCAACGTCTCCAGGACGTCGCTTTGTAGAGAAAGTGGTTCATCCACATCTGTTCAAAGGCCGCCCTTTAGCGTCTCTGGTTGAAAGTAAGAAAAGAACTGGTGGTCGTAATAATAACGGTCATATCACTACCCGTCATGTTGGCGGTGGTCATAAACAACAGTACCGTATTATTGACTTCAAACGTACCAAAGATGGCATTCCTGCTACCGTTGAGCGTATTGAATACGACCCTAACCGTACCGCCCACATTGCACTGTTAAAGTATGCTGATGGTGAGCGTCGCTATATCATTGCCCCTAAAGGCCTGAGCGTTGGCGATACTGTACAGTCAGGTAACGATGCACCAATCCGTACTGGTAACTGTTTGCCACTGCGCAACATGCCAATTGGTGCAACTTTGCATAACCTGGAGCTGAAAATCGGTAAAGGTGCTCAGTTAGCACGTTCTGCCGGTACTTCTGTTCAGCTATTGGGTCGTGACGGTAGCTACGCAATTCTTCGTTTGCGTTCTGGCGAAATGCGCAAGGTGCATATCGAGTGTCGTGCTGTTTTAGGTGAAGTTTCCAACACGGAAAATAACCTGCGTTCACTGGGTAAAGCAGGTGCAAGCCGCTGGCGTGGTGTTCGTCCTACCGTTCGCGGTATGGCCATGAACCCGGTTGACCATCCACATGGTGGTGGTGAAGGCCGCAACAAGGGTATGCATCCAGTAACACCTTGGGGTCAAAAGACCAAGGGTTATAAGACTCGTAGCAACAAGCGTACGACTAACATGATCATTCGTGATCGTCGCGTCAAGTAAGGAATTAGAATATGCCTCGTTCTCTGAAAAAAGGCCCGTTCGTCGATGCGCATCTGTTTGCCAAAGTCGAAGCTGCTGTTGCTGCCAACTCTCGCAAGCCGATCAAGACCTGGTCACGTCGCTCGATGATTCTGCCGGACTTTGTTGGTCTAACCATCTCTGTCCACAATGGTCGTAACCATGTTCCTGTGATTATCACTGAACACATGGTTGGACATAAACTCGGTGAATTTGCGCCAACCCGTACCTATCGTGGTCACGGTGTTGACAAGAAGTCCAAACGGTAAGGTGTCAAAATGGAAGTAACTGCTAAATTACGCGGTGCGGCCATCTCGGCCCAAAAAGCTCGCCTGGTCGCTGACCTGGTTCGTGGCAAGCCGGTTGGACGCGCACTGGAGATTCTGTCATTCAGCAATAAAAAAGCAGCCGTTCTGGTGAAAAAAGCACTGGAATCTGCAATTGCCAACGCAGAACATAACAATAGCTTGGATGTTGATGATCTAAAAGTATCTACCATTTATGTAGATGAAGGCATTACCTTAAAGCGTATTCAACCACGTGCTAAAGGTCGTGCAGATCGCATCAGCAAGCGTACCTGTCACATCACTGTTAAGGTAGGAGTTTGATATGGGTCAGAAGGTTAATCCAATCGGCATCCGCCTTGGTGTAGTGAAGCGTCATAACGCCAACTGGTATGCCAACCCAAAAAACTATGCTGATTACTTGCTCAAAGATTTGCAGGTTCGTGATTTCTTACACAAGAAACTAAAATCTGCCATGGTGAGCAATATCCTGATTGAGCGTCCTACTGGTGCTGCCAAAGTAACTATTAGCACTGCTCGTCCTGGTATTGTGATCGGTAAAAAAGGCGAAGACATTGAAAAACTGCAGCGCGAACTGACCACCATCATGGGTGTGCCGGCGCAAGTAAGTATCAATGAAATTGATAAGCCTGATCTTGATGCCCGTCTGGTTGCAGAAAGCATTGCTTCCCAGCTGGAAAAACGTGTGATGTTCCGCCGCGCTATGAAACGTGCTGTACAGAACTCCATGCGTGCTGGTGCCAAAGGCATTAAGGTAGAAGTATCTGGCCGTTTAGGTGGTGCAGAGATTGCCCGTACCGAATGGTATCGTGAAGGCCGTGTGCCATTACATACCTTACGTGCCGACATTGACTATGCAACCATGCGTGCTGAAACCACTTACGGTACCATTGGCGTTAAAGTATGGATCTTCCGTGGTGAGATTCTGGGCGGTATGCGCCAGGTATTAAATCCAGCGCCAAGCGATGAGCGTCCAGCCAAGCGTGGTCGCGGTCGTAGTGATGGTCAGGAACGTCGTGGTCGCGGTGAAGGCCGTGGTCGCCAGACTGACCGTGCTACGCAAGACAAGGGAGAATAATCCATGTTGCAGCCAAAACGTACCAAATTCCGCAAGGTGCACAAAGGTCGTAACACTGGCCTTGCTCACCGTGGAAGTACTGTAGCATTTGGTACCATTGCGCTTAAATCTGTTGAGCGTGGTCGTATCACTGCTCGTCAGATCGAAGCAGCACGTCGTGCCATTAACCGCCGTGTAAAACGTGGTGGTAAAATCTGGATTCGTGTATTTCCGGACAAGCCAATTACTGAAAAGCCATTAGAAGTTCGTATGGGTAATGGTAAAGGTAACGTGGAGTACTGGGTTGCTGAGATTCAGCCAGGTAAGATCCTGTACGAAATGGAAGGGGTTTCAGAAGAACTGGCTCGTGAAGCGTTTACACGTGCAGCAGCCAAGCTTCCGTTCAAAACCACTATTGTGACTCGGACGGTAATGTAATGAATACCAAAGATTTACGTGAAAAATCGGTTGAAGAGTTGAATGCTGCACTTGATGAGCAACAACTGAATCAATTTCGTCTACGCATGGCGAAAGCAACTGGACAGCTGGGTAAAACTCACGAAGTGAAAGAAACCCGTCGTTCAATTGCGCGCATTAAAACTCTCCTCACCGAGAAACAGGGGAACGGACAATGAGCGAACAAAGTACCCAACGCACGCTGACTGGTAAAGTCGTTAGTGACAAAATGGAAAAATCCATTGTTGTGCTGATCGAACGCCGGGTTCAGCATCCTGTGTACGGCAAAATGATTCGCCGTTCCACCAAGTTCCACGCCCATGATGAGAACAATGTAGCCAAAATTGGCGATATCGTGACCATCAAAGAAAGCCGTCCTATTTCTAAGACCAAGTCATGGACTCTGGTTGAAGTTGTAGAGGCAGCTGGGCAAAACTAGTTTTTATTGCATCATCGGTTAAATTCGGGTAGCATTTGCGCCTTTCGAATTGACCGATGATGCTCGGTTGTGGAGTAGGGCAATGATTCAAACCGAAACGATGCTCGACGTAGCAGACAACAGCGGCGCTCGCCGTGTTCAGTGTATTAAAGTACTGGGCGGCTCGCATCGTCGTTACGCTTCCGTTGGCGACATTATCAAAGTGACCGTAAAGGAAGCAATTCCACGTGGTCGCGTCAAAAAAGGCGATGTAATGAACGCGGTTGTCGTTCGTACAAAATTCGGTATTCGCCGTCCGGACGGTTCTTTGATCCGTTTTGACGACAATGCGGCCGTGTTGTTAAACAACAACAAGGCACCGATTGCCACCCGTATTTTCGGGCCAGTTACTCGTGAGCTGCGTACAGAACAGTTCATGAAGATCATCTCACTGGCACCAGAAGTTCTGTAAGAGGCAGTCATGGCGAAGATCAAAAAAGGCGATCAGGTTATCGTGATCGCAGGTAAGGAAAAAGGCAAACAGGGCACTGTTCTGTCTGTAACAGGTGACCGCGTTAAGGTGGAAGGCCTTAACCTGGTGAAGAAGCACAAAAAAGCCAACCAAGTAACTGGCGCTGAAGGCGGCATTATTACTCAGGAAGCTGCGCTTCATATCTCTAACGTGGCGATTTTTAACGCTACAACCCAAAAGGCTGACCGTGTTGGTTACCAGATTGATGAAAGCGGCGTTAAAACCCGTGTTTATAAGTCAAATGGTGAACCAGTGGCGGCAGCATCGTCATAGGTTGATAGGCAATGGCCAGACTTAAAACACGTTATAACGAAGAACTTAAAGCCAAGTTGCAAGAGCAACTGGGCTTAAAGAATGTGATGGAAATTCCTCGCATTACCAAAGTCACCCTGAATATGGGTGTTGGTGGCGCTGCCCAGGACAAGAAATTACTGGAAGGTGCATTGGCTGACATGCAGTTAATTGCTGGTCAAAAACCTGTAGTTACGCTTGCACGTAATTCTATTGCGGGCTTTAAAATCCGTGATGGCTGGCCTATTGGCTGTAAAGTGACCCTGCGTGGTGATCAGATGTACGAATTTCTGGATCGCCTGATCTCTATTGCGATTCCTCGTATTCGTGACTTCCGTGGTTTTTCGCCCAAGTCTTTTGATGGTCGTGGAAACTACTCAATGGGTTTAAAAGAGCAGATCGTGTTCCCCGAAATTGAGTTCGACAAAATTGATCGTATTCGTGGCTTGGATATTACCATCACTACGACTGCCCGCACCGACGACGAAGGCCGTGCACTACTACGTGCGTTTGGCTTCCCGTTCAAATAAGAGGTCAATATGGCTAAGAAAAGCATGATTAATCGCGAATTAAAGCGCGAAAAAGCAGTGGCCAAATATGCTGCCAAGCGTGCAGAGCTGAAAGCAACAATTGCTAACGGTAATGCAAGCGATGAAGAGCGTCTGGACGCAATGCTGAAGTTGCAAGGTCTGCCACGTAACGCATCTCCAGTGCGCTTGCGTAATCGTTGTGGCTTAACTGGCCGTCCACATGGCTATTTCCGTAAGTTCGGTTTAAGCCGCAACATGTTACGCTTAATGGTTATGCAAGGTGATGTACCTGGCGTTGTTAAGGCAAGCTGGTAAGGAGCGTCCAAATGAGTATGCAAGATACCGTTGCCGACATGTTAACCCGTGTTCGTAACGCACAAATGGCAAAGAAAGCGACTGTTTCTATGCCACAATCCAAATTGAAGCAGGCCATTGCTGGTGTGCTTCAGGCTGAAGGTTATATCGCTGATGTTGTGGTTGCCGACAATGATGGCAAACCTACATTAACGCTAACCCTCAAATATTTTGAAGGCAAGCCAGTTATTGAAACCGTGAAACGTGTAAGCCGTCCAGGCCTGCGTCAGTATCGCGGCAAAAATGACTTACCGCGTGTTAAGCAAGGTTTGGGTATTGCCATTGTTTCAACTAGTCAAGGCATCATGACTGACCGCGCTGCACGTGCTGCTGGCGTTGGTGGTGAACTGATTGCTTTTGTTTCCTAATAGGTGATTCCTCATGTCTCGTGTGGCTAAAGCCCCGGTTACTGTGCCAGCTGGCGTAACAGTAACCCAGAACGGCCAGCAGGTCGAAGTGAAAGGCAGTAAAGGTACACTGGCTTTCAACCTGCATGCGCTGGTCGAGCTAAAACAGGAAGATGGTAAATTACTGATTGCTCCAGCGAATGATAACCAAGATAGCTGGATGCAAGCGGGTACCGCTCGTTCCATTTTAAATAACCTGGTTACTGGTGTAAGCAACGGCTTTGAACGTCGCCTGCAACTGGTTGGCGTAGGTTATAAGGCAACAGTTAAAGGTAATGTAGTTAACCTGAACCTGGGCTTCTCTCATCCAATCGATTTTGAGCTGCCAGAAGGCGTAACTGCTGAAACCCCAACACCAACTGAAATTCTGCTCAAGTCCATTGACAAGCAGGTTCTAGGCCAGGTGGCTGCTAATATCCGTGCTTTCCGTCCACCAGAGCCTTATAAAGGCAAAGGTGTTCGTTATTCGGATGAAGTTATCCTTCGTAAAGAAGCTAAGAAGAAATAAGGCACGAGGTTCTATATGAACGAGAAGAAACAATCCCGTTTGCGTCGTGCCAAGAGCACACGCTTGCACATTCGTGCATTGGGTGTAACTCGTCTGTGTGTTAACCGCACGCCGCGTCACATCTATGCTCAAATTATTTCCCCAGAAGGCGGTAAGGTACTGGCTCAGGCCTCTACTCTGGATGCGCAATTACGCTCTGGTGCTACTGGCAATATCGAAGCTGCTGGCAAAGTAGGTGCTTTGATTGCTGAACGCGCTAAAGCTGCTGGCATTACCAAAGTGGCATTCGACCGTTCTGGTTTTAAATATCATGGTCGCATTAAAGCCCTGGCTGATGCTGCTCGCGAAGGTGGTCTGGAGTTCTAATTATGGCAAAAGTTGAACAAAACGAAGGCTTTGTTGAAAGGCTAGTCGCCGTAGACCGCGTCGCCAAGGTTGTTAAAGGTGGTCGTATTTTCTCTTTTACTGCATTAACTGTAGTAGGTGATGGAAATGGTCGTGTCGGTTTTGGTCGTGGTAAGGCACGTGAAGTTCCGGCTGCAATTCAAAAAGCACTGGAAGCGGCACGCCGCAACATGATCAGTGTTGATCTGAACGGTACGACGTTACAGCATCCTGTACATTCCCAGCATGGCGCAAGCCGTATTTTCATGCAGCCTGCTTCTGAAGGTACTGGTGTAATCGCTGGTGGTGCGATGCGTGCTGTGCTGGAAGTGGCTGGTGTCCAAAACGTACTGGCAAAATGCTATGGTTCTACCAATGCGACCAATGTGGTGTATGCAACATTTAAGGGTCTGAAAAACATGACCTCACCAGAAAAAGTTGCTGCGAAGCGTGGTAAGACTGTCGAAGAAATTCAAGGGTAATTTGACATGAAAACAATCAAGGTTACCCAGACTAAATCCTCCGCAGGTCGCTTGAAAAATCATAAGCTGTGCTTGCAGGGTTTAGGTCTGCGTCGCATTGGTCATACGGTAGAAGTGCAAGATACGCCTTCCAACCGTGGCATGATCAATAAAGTATACTTTATGGTAAACGTTGAGGAATAAGCCATGACTTTGCGTTTAAATGAGCTTGCTCCTGCTGAAGGTGCAAAACGCGAGCATCGCCGTCTGGGTCGTGGTATTGGTTCCGGGCTAGGTAAAACCGGTGGTCGTGGTGTAAAGGGTCAGACCTCACGTAGTGGCGGTGGTATTCGTGCTGGTTTTGAAGGCGGCCAGATGCCAATTTACCGTCGTTTGCCCAAGTTTGGCTTTACCAGCCAGTTGGCATTAAAAACTGCTGAAGTTCGCTTGTCTGAGCTAAATAAGGTTGAAGGCGATATCATTAGCCTGCAAACCCTAAAAGAAGCTAACGTAGTGCGTCAGGATAAACTGCGTGCACGTATTGTATTGTCCGGTGAAATCAGCCGTGCAGTTACGATACAAGGCGTTGCTTTAACCAAAGGTGCTAAGGCTGCGATTGAAGCAGCTGGCGGCAAGGTTGAGGAGTAAGCTCCGTGGCGATGCCCCCAAACTCAGCGATTGATAATGTCCAACGGGCAATAAAAGGTCCTGCTTTTCATCAGAGATACCAGGAAATCATTCGGCGAATGCTTTTTTTGCTTGGTGCCTTATTGGTATTTCGTTTGGGTGCGCATATTCCAGTTCCTGGAATTAATCCGGAGCGCTTGGCTCAGCTGTTTGAACAAAATAAAGATACCATCCTTAGCTTGTTCAATATGTTCTCAGGTGGTGCCCTGGAGCGCATGTCAATTCTTGCGCTGGGCATCATGCCTTATATTTCTGCGTCGATTATTGTTCAGTTGATGGCCTCTGTAGTGCCTTCACTTGAAGCGTTGAAAAAAGAAGGTGAAGCTGGAAAGCGTAAAATTAACCAGTATACCCGGCAGGGAACTCTGTTTCTGGGCTTGGTACAGGCGATCGGCATGTGCGCCGGTTTGCAAAGTCAGGGGATTACCCTGACTACTGGGTTGAGTTTTTATGTTCCGGCGGTAACTTCCTTGGTAGCAGGTACCATGTTCCTGATGTGGCTGGGTGAACAAATCACTGAGCGCGGCATTGGGAATGGTATTTCAATGATTATCTTTGCAGGGATTGTGGCGGGTATGCCAGGGCTAATTCTGCAATCGTTTGAGCTGGTGCAGCAGGGTCAAAGAAGTTTGATTGGCCTGCTACTGTTAGGTCTGTTAAGTCTTGCGGTGGTTGCTGCGGTAGTCTATATCGAAAAAGCCCAACGTCGTATTCCAGTGAACTATGCCCAAAAGCAGCAAGGCAGGAAGATTTTCACTGCGCAGCAATCCCATTTGCCGCTAAAAATTAATATGGCAGGGGTTATTCCGGCCATTTTTGCCAGCTCGCTGCTGTTATTTCCGGCGAGTCTGGGGCAGTGGGTAGGTAGTGCTGATCCGAATGCTGGTTTTATTAAGCGCTTTTTGCAGGATATGGCACTGGTGTTATCACCTGGTCAGCCTTTATACCTGGTCTTGTTTGGCAGCTTGATTATCTTCTTTTGTTATTTTTATACCGCTCTGGTATTTAGTCCAAAAGAAGTGTCAGAAAATTTAAAACGTAGTGGTGCTTATGTTCCCGGGATACGCCCTGGTGACCAAACTGCCCGCTATTTGGATCATATTCTCAATCGATTGACTTTTATTGGGGCAATCTACATTACCGTGGTATGTTTGATGCCTATGGTATTACAAAGTGCATTTGATGTTCCTTTCCATCTGGGGGGTACTTCTTTGCTCATTGTTGTGGTTGTGGTGATGGATTTTATGGCGCAGCTTCAAGCACATTTGACCTCACATCAATATGAAAATCAGTCCTTGATGAAAAAGTCGCCTTCTTTATTCAATAAGCAGGGTGGCTGATTTAGCCTAGAAGGTTGTTTAGCATGAAAGTTCAAGCTTCTGTTAAAAAAATTTGCGGTAACTGTAAAGTGATCCGCCGTAATGGGGTAATTCGCGTAATTTGTAGCGCAGAACCTCGCCACAAGCAGCGTCAAGGCTAGTTTATTCATATAAACTGACTTACCTGTTGATTTCACTAGGTGAATTGCGTTATTATCCGCCCCCTCATATTTGATGGGGCGGTTGATTTTCAATTGCCTTTTTGGAGAAAAATGAATGGCTCGTATTGCCGGTGTTAACATTCCGGATAACAAGCACGCTGTCATTTCTTTAACTTACATTTTCGGTATTGGCCGCCATACTGCCGCAAACATTCTGTCTGCCGTAGGTATTGTTCCAACCACTAAAATTCGTGAGTTAACGGATGCTCAGTTAGATGCGATTCGTGCCGAAGTTGCCAAGGTTCCTACCGAAGGTGATCTTCGTCGTGAAATTTCCATGAACATTAAGCGTTTAATGGATTTAGGCTGCTATCGTGGTCTTCGTCATCGCCGTGGCTTGCCGCTCCGTGGTCAGCGCACCAAAACTAACGCTCGTACTCGCAAGGGTCCGAAGAAACCAATTAAGAAATAATTGCTCTGGAAGCTAAAAGATGGCTAAAGATACTCGCACCCGCAAGAAGGTCACGCGGACCGTCTCGGAAGGGGTTGCCCACATTCACGCGTCTTTTAATAACACCATTGTGACCATTACCGATCGTCAGGGTAATGCACTGGCCTGGGCCACCTCCGGTGGACAGGGCTTCCGTGGCTCGCGTAAATCTACTCCATTTGCTGCCCAGGTTGCAGCAGAAGTTGCCGGTAAGGCTGCTTTGGACTATGGTTTAAAAAATCTGGATGTTCTTGTCAAAGGACCCGGTCCAGGTCGTGAGTCTGCGGTACGTGCGTTAGGCGCAGTGGGTTATAAAATTAACAGCATTACCGATGTGACGCCTATCCCGCACAACGGTTGCCGTCCCCCTAAGAAACGTCGCGTGTAAGGAGACTCATTCATGGCTCGCTATATAGGTCCAAAATGCAAGCTCTCCCGCCGCGAAGGGACAGACCTGCAGTTAAAATCCGGCGTTAAACCATTTGACGTCAAAACCAAAAAGGCTGGCAAGGCTCCTGGTCAACATGGCCAAAGCCGTGGCAAACAGTCTGAGTATTCGTTACAATTACGTGAAAAACAAAAAGTACGTCGTATGTACGGTGTTTTAGAGCGTCAATTCAGTAACTACTACAAAGAAGCTGCTCGCTCTAAGGGCGCAACAGGTGAGAACCTGCTACAGCTGCTAGAAAGCCGTTTAGACAACGTTGTATATCGCATGGGCTTTGGTTCAACTCGTGCTGAAGCACGTCAGTTGGTTAGCCACCGCAGCATTACTTTGAATGGTCGTCGTGTAAACATTGCGTCTATTCAGGTGAGGTCTGGTGATGTGATTGCTGTGCACGAAGGTGCAAAAAACCAGCTGCGTATCAAGAATGCGATTGAGCTTGGTGCTCAGCGCGGTATTCCTGGCTGGATGGATGTTGATCATACCAAGCTGGAAGGTACGTTTAAAGCTGCACCTGATCGTTCCGATCTGCCTGCCGAAATCAACGAAAACTTAATTGTTGAGTATTATTCGCAATAATCCTTGAGGTGGCAACTATGACGCGTACTGCAAACGAGTTTCTTACCCCGCAAGCGATCAAGGTCGATGCGGTGAGTGGAACCTCGGCAAAAGTAATTCTCGAGCCTTTAGAGCGTGGTTTTGGCCACACTCTGGGTAATGCCTTGCGTCGCATTTTACTATCTTCCTTGCCCGGTGCTGCCGTGGTTGAGGCGGAAGTTGAAGGTGTTGAGCATGAGTACAGTACTTTAGAAGGCTTGCAGCAGGACATCGTCGAGCTCTTGCTGAACCTTAAAGGATTGTCGATTAAACTGTTTGAACAGAATGAAGCATATCTGACATTGGATAAACAGGGTCCTGGCGAAGTTACTGCTGCGGATTTGCGTTTGCCCCATAATGTTGAGATTGTTAATCCTGATCATGTACTGGCTACCTTGAGTGCCAATGGCCATTTAAAAATGCGCCTGAAAGTCACTCAGGGTCGTGGTTATGAGCCTGCTGACGTGCGCTTCCCTGAGGGTGAAACCCGTCCGGTTGGCCGTTTGCAACTTGATGCAAGCTATAGCCCGATCAAGCGTGTTTCCTACACGGTAGAAAACGCCCGTGTTGAGCAGCGCACTGACCTGGACAAGCTAGTTATTGATCTGGAAACTAATGGTACTGTAGATCCTGAAGAAGCAATTCGTAAAGCTGCGACTATTTTGCAGCAACAGATTGCGATTTTTGTGGATCTGCAAAAAGACCATACCCCTGAGCCAGTACAGAGTCGTGAAGAAGTTGACCCGATTCTGTTGCGCCCTGTGGATGATCTGGAACTTACCGTTCGTTCTGCAAACTGTTTGAAGGCAGAAAACATTTACTACATTGGTGATCTCGTACAACGTACTGAAGTTGAGCTGTTAAAGACGCCCAACCTGGGTAAGAAATCTTTGACCGAGATTAAAGATGTGTTGGCTTCCAAAGGCTTGTCGCTCGGCATGCGCTTAGAAAACTGGCCACCAGCCAGCTTGCGTGTGGATGATCGCTTTGCCTATCGTAGCCGTTAATTAGTAGGACTATTCACCATGCGTCATCGTAATAGTGGTGTGAAATTAGGCCGTACCAGCAGCCACCGTAAAGCAATGTTCCAGAACATGGCTAACTCGCTGTTTGAGCACGAGCTGATCAAAACAACTTTGCCTAAAGCTAAAGAGCTGCGCCGTGTGGCTGAGCCTTTAATCACTTTGGCAAAGCATGATACTGTTGCAAACCGTCGTCTGGCTTTTGCCCGTACTCGTAATGCAGCAGTTGTTGGTAAGTTATTTACTGAGCTTGGCCCTCGCTATAAAGAGCGTCAAGGTGGCTATTTGCGTGTATTAAAAGCCGGTTTCCGTGCTGGTGATGCTGCACCAATGGCCTATGTTGAGCTAGTGGATCGCTCCCTAGAGCAACCTGTTGCTGAATAAGTAGTACAGTAGAAAAAGCCGGCCTTGTGCCGGTTTTTTTATGTTATAACCCTAATAATTCCAATTTTCCTATTGTTATTATGGCTCAGTTATTATCGGCTTTAGAGCTAAGCACGGGTAGCGCGCCCTGCTTTTCTGTGATCTGGCTGCATGGCCTTGGTGCCGATGCCAATGATTTTGTACCTGTGGTGCCCGCCTTAAAGCTACCTGTCCAATTTCCTACCCGGTTTATTTTTCCCAATGCACCGCATATCCCAGTCACTGTGAATGCAGGCTATGTGATGCCAGCGTGGTACGATATTCTGGAGATGAATATATTAAGCCGTAAGGTGGATTTGACTGGCATTCAGCAGAGTGTTGCTCAGGTTAACCAGTTTATTCAACGCGAAAATGAACGGGGTATTCCTGCTGAGCGTATTTTTCTGGCTGGTTTTTCTCAGGGCGGTGCAATTGCTTACCAGACCGCTTTAACCTATAGCGAGCGTCTGGCTGGGGTGCTGGCTCTTTCTACTTATATCCCGGATAAACATTTAATAGAGCAGCAGTTTAATTCGGTGCAATGTCAATTGCCTGTTTTTGTCGCGCACGGACTGGATGATGAAGTGGTTAGTCCCGCTTTGGCTCAGCAGGCTTTTGCGCAACTAAAAGAGTTAGGCGTGCAGCCGGTATGGCATCACTATCCGATGGCGCATGAGGTGTGTATGCAAGAGGTTGACGATATTGCAGCCTGGTTAGTTGCCCGTATGCACACCCTGAAATCAGCCAACTAATAAGTCTGGCCTTGTAAATTATCTTTGTAGATAAAGGAAATGTCCTAAATTGACATTGACTATTGTCAGTTTAAAGACTATTTTTTGAAAAGATTAACTCGGACTAATGACACAAATGGCTCAACATATTGATGTATTAATTATTGGCGCTGGGATTTCAGGGATTGGCATGGCCGCGCATTTGTCAAAGCATTGCCCAAACCGTGACTTTAGCATTATTGAGCGTCGGGAGAGTTTTGGTGGTACTTGGGATTTGTTCAAATACCCTGGTATTCGCTCTGACTCGGATATGTCAACCTTTGGCTTTAATTTTAAACCCTGGCAAAAGGCCAATGTGCTGGCAGATGGCCCTTCAATCAAGGGCTATGTGGGCGAGGTGATTGAGCAGTTCAAGTTAAAAGAAAAGATCCATTTTAAACACCGCGTACTGTCTGCCAACTATGATAGCCAGCAAAAGCAATGGTCAGTCGAAATTGAAAATGATCAGGGCAAAAAGCAAACCTGGACAGCCAATTTTGTGGTTGGTTGTACTGGTTATTATAATTACGATCAGGGCTTCCAACCTGAGTTCCCTAATCAGTCAGCGTTTAAGGGTGAGTTTATTCACCCACAGCATTGGCCGGAAAATCTGGATTACAGTGGCAAAAAAGTAGTGATTATTGGTAGTGGCGCAACTGCCATTACGCTGGTTCCTGCAATGGCAAAAGGTGGGGCAGGTCATGTGACTATGCTACAACGTTCGCCTACTTATATTGCGTCCATTCCTTCGATTGACTTTCTTTATGAAAGAATGCGTAAGGTCTTACCAGAAGATTTAGCTTATAAACTGACACGTGCGCGTAATATTGGCATGCAGCGTGGAATTTATGCACTGGCACAAAAACAGCCTAAACTGCTACGCAGACTGTTATTAAAATCCATTGAAATGCAGCTAAAAGGTAAAGTGGATATGAAGCACTTTACCCCGGACTATAACCCATGGGATCAGCGCCTGTGCGTGGTGCCAGATGGTGATTTGTTCAAGATTCTACGTTCGGGTAAGGCGAGTGTTGAAACTGACCAGATTGAGAAACTCACTGAAAACGGGATTTTGCTTAAATCTGGCAAGCATTTGGATGCAGATATTATTGTATCGGCGACCGGTCTTAACATTCAGATTATGGGTGGCGTGAAAGCGACCATTGATAACAAGCCGATCGATACCTCCAAGCACATGATGTATAAAGGGGTGCTGTTAAGTGATATCCCCAATATGGCCATGATTATTGGTTATATTAATGCCTCGTGGACCTTAAAGGTAGATATTGCCGCTGAGTATATTTGCCGCCTGCTCAATCATATGGATAAAAACGCTCTGGATGAGGTGGTGGCGCAGGGTGATGCAACTGAGCTCATGGAAGACACCATTATGGGGCGCCTGACCTCGGGTTATATTGCCCGTGCTGCTGACAGCATGCCCAAACAAGGCAAGCATGCGCCTTGGCAGGTGACTAATAATTACCTGGCGGATCGTAAGGAGCTAAAAAATGCCGAGTTTAGCGATAGCGTACTCAAGTTTCATAAGCGCAGTGATACTCAGGCACGTAAGCCACGCTTAGCGTCCTGATTTGGCCTGAAAAATCATTTAATCAAAGCTGGGCTAATGATTAGTCCGGCTTTATGCATTTTGTTTTCCGGATAATCTCTCTAGTGAGTTTTATAAGTTAGTTAAACAATAGCCGTTAGTTGTACGGTCAAGTTAATCAGTTTAAAGTTAAAGGATAGATAAAATTTAAGCAAAGAAAAAAAGGCTATCCTAAAAAATAAGGATAGCCTTTTGATATTTTTACTACAGCAGGCTTACAAAGTACGCGAAATCAATTCTTTCATGATTTCATTGGTACCCGCATAAATACGATGAGCACGGTTATCCACGTAGGCACGGGCAACTGGATATTCCATCATAAAGCCATAGCCGCCATGCAACTGTACGCAGTCATCTACAATTTCATTGACCATATCAGACAGCCAGTATTTGGCAGCCGCAGCAGCTTCCACACTTAAAGCATTTTCTACTTGTAGCTGCATGCAGCGATCAGCGTAGGCACGGCCAATATCAATCTTGGTACGCAGTTCAGCCAGCTTAAAGCGGGTATTCTGGAATGCGCCAATTGGCTTGCCAAAGGCTTTACGTTCCTTGGTGTATTGTACGGTATGAGCAAATACGACTTCAGCCGCAGCTTGCGACATTAAGCCTACCATTAAACGTTCCCAGGCCAGCTCTTTCATCAGCATAATAAAGCCCATACCTTCCATACCCAGCAGGTTGGTTTTTGGTACACGCACATTGTCAAAGAACAGCTCACAGGTATCCTGGCCGTGCATGCCCAGTTTCTTCAGTGGTTTGCCTTTGGTAAATCCTTCTGCTTTGGCATCCATAATCAGCAGGGAAATATTTTGTGCGCCTTTCTCGCTGGTGCCGGTTTTCACTGCAACCACAGCCATATCACATAGGTAACCATTGGTGATAAAGATTTTGGAGCCATTGACAATATAGTCGTCGCCATCAACCACCGCGGTAGTGCGAATACCTTGCAAATCAGAACCGGTACCCGGCTCAGTCATGGCAATGGCACCCACTACTTCACCAGTCGCCATTTTAGGCAACCAGGCCATTTTTTGTTCTTCATTACCGAAGTTTAAAATATAGTTGGCCACAATGTCAGAATGCAGCGCGAAGCCAGAAGCAGAATCCAATGCATAGGCCTGTTCTTCCATCAGGATGGCACTATAGAGGCGATCCACGCCACTACCGCCGTATTGCTCCGGCATGGTGGAACACAGCAGACCTAGCTCACCGGCTTTATTCCAGATGTTGCGGTCTAAATGCTGCTGTTCAGCCCATTTTTCATGAAAAGGTGCAATTTCGGTTTCAAAAAAACGGCGTGCGGTATCACGAAAGGCTTCATGCTCTTCATTATAAATAGTGCGGGGGGCCATTGGCGGTAATGGACGAATAAGATTAACAGCGCTCATGGTATTCCTTACAGATAATTGATTTTGAGTCAGCAAAGTACAAAAAGTCGGTATGACAGTTAAAAAGATTACGGGGCTGGCAACAATGGGTTTTATTGCCAAAAATTGAGTCATTACTAATGTTTTTGCCAATATTGAGACTGGATCGTACGCTGCAAATGCCATGCTGAGCAAAGGCATGCATGCTACACTATGGCTTGCATGGCAGTATGCCAGCGCTTGAATTTGCGGCAAAATTTAGGAATAACCGTATGACTGACGACATCAGTTTGCATGACCGCAAGGTCATTTATCGTGCGCGGCGGGGACTCAAAGAGCTGGATATTTATTTTGATCCCTATGTACGTCAGCATTATTTGACTGCACCTCAGGAGGAGAAGCAGGCATTTGCGGCACTCATTGAACAGGAAGACCCTGATCTGCTGGACTGGTTTATGGCAGTGAGTACACCACCGCAGCCTGAACTGGCCGACATGGTCGAAAAACTCAAAGCGCTGATTCATGCTGATCGTTCATGAGCTGTAACTGACCATGCTGGTTGATGCCCGGATTCACCCAGGGGTGCTTCAGTACCTATTTCATGGCATCGGTATCATTGTTGTTCTGGTATTGATTTTACAAAGTGGCTTAGGCCTGTTGTTGAACATTGGTCTTGCCTTGGCTTTTTTAGGCCTGGACTATATTTATTTAAAGCAAAAGCATCAGCAGCGAATTAACCAGTTCTGGCAGCGGGACGACTCTGTCTGGTGCTGGCAGGTGCAGGGAAGCAGCCAGCGTCAAACAGGACAGTTACTACAAATTAGACGCACAAGTCTTTGGGTTTCATTACAGCTTGGTCATGGGCACAAGAAATACCATTTATTGTTTTGGCGTGACCAGGTAGAACCAGAGCAATGGCGTCGCTTAACTGTACTGGCCTTTTTAAAAAACTCACAACAAAATCTGCTTAACTAAGCCTAAAAGAATCACTTACTTACAGCAAAGCATCAAAACAATGGTGCTCCTGCTGAGCGCTTGTTTGTATAGTGATTAAAAGATGCGTGATGAATGGTCACGCCAAAAATAGCGCAAAGGAGCAGGGTGTAATTATGACGACATTAAGCCACATTGTTGATGTTTTAATTCATCGAGCCAGCCAGGACAGGCCTATAGGCACAAGCGACAGTACCGTGCTGGGCTTGGGCACTAGACATGATCAGGTTGCCCATACTGATCCGGCTCATATTGATACTTCAGCCGTTAACCGGGTGATTGATTCGGCATTAGGGGCGTTGGCAGGCGATCATTTGCATGAGGTGTCTTTTACCCAGCCTCAGCATCAGGCCATTTTTCTACTGCGGTTGATTCCACTGGTATTAAACTGGATCAGGCAGCACGGTGGATTATTAGCTGCCCTGGCTGTACTGGAGCAAAACGGACTGGCTGTACAGGTACAGTCATGGATAGGCAGCGGGGTGAATGAGCGTATTATGCCAGAGATGCTAAACGGCCTGTTTTCGCAAGAACAGCTGGAGCGTGTTGCACAGCAGTGCTCGGTACAGGTTGATACAGTACGCACGGGGCTGGCTACGGTATTGCCTCAGGTCATTGATACGTTGACCACCAGCCACGAAAGTGAGAGTCTCTCCAGCGTTGATATTGAAATCAACAATATTTTAAACCGGCTAACTAATATTTAGATTGTAGAATTTCGGTTAAAATACCTAATAGCCTGCTTTGACAGGCTTTATTTTTACAAATGATAACCTGAACAGGGTCAAATCTGTTGGGCAGTGATAGTGCTTCCCAATTTATAATCTTAATATTATCTTTTTAAAAAACAATAAAATAGGATTAGGTCAATAAACTATAGATAAATTGTCTGACAACATATGAAAATAAATGTAGCTTAACTTGGTTTGTCTGACAATTTTCTCCCACTTTGATCAAAAAATAATTAAATTTAAAGCATGAGTGACGTGGCTGTGCTCATATTTTTAATAATTTTTAGAGGTCAAAAATTATGTCAACAATTCCTGTGATTCTTTATCCCGTGTTAGCTTTTATGATGGCAGTAATAGTAGGTCGTATAGGAACTATCATCAAAGCGCATTTTTATGGTTATGAAGGTGAAGTTAGCCTTGATGCCAGCAATACTGCCGCTGAAAAACCTGTATCGGTATCCATGGTTACTAGCAAGCCCAACTAGTTATCGTTGTGTTTTACTGTCAAACAGGCCCTGCTGTTGAATAGACCTCTTGCGAAAGTCGTTATTGCAAGTTCATCCGGTTTACCAGTGCAGCGATTAAGTTAATGCGTAAACCGAATCTTTTCCGTCGATTTCGATAGCGTTCACTTAGTATTCTAAATCTTTTCAATTGACTGTTAATATGTTCGATTACAACTCGTATTTTTCCAATCATTTTATTGTACTTTTTCTCAACATCAAATAAGGGTAAATTCTTCTTTTTCTTTATTGGCATCAATAATTTAAAGCCATCTTGCTCTAACCCATAGTACCCTAAATCGGTCATAACATATTCAAAATGTTTGAATTTTTTTACTGTTTTTCTTGCCAATTTAATATCATGCTGACTGCCAGACGATATATCTACTCCTATGATTTGTTTGCTCTTCGGATGATAGATCACTTGGGCTTTTAGCGTATGTTTCTTCTTTTTACCACTGTAGAACTTACTCTGATTTTTTTTTCGGGCGTTCTATTGAACATTCTGTAGCATCAATAATGACCCAGTTAAATTGTTCGTTTGCTGTGGTAATGCTTCGTTTTGGCAAGGTAAAACGTCTTGATTTCATTAATGCATCTTCAACCTTTTTAATAGTTCGATTCACATTACTTTCAGCGATATGGTAATTTGCAGCCAATTCCAATTGAGTGCTGTAATTCCGTAAGTAATTGAGTGTTAATAATAATTGATCCTCTATAACTAAAGTATGAGGACGCCCAGATTTCTTTTTAAGTGATTCTGCTTCTTTTAAAACTTCGACCATTTCACTAAAAACTGGTCGAGGTACACCAACCAAGCGCTTGAATTCAGAATCTGAAAAACGGTTTAATTTCTGATATTTCATGAAATCTATATTGAGGCAGTTTTTACTTTCGCAAGAGGTCTAATATCAGCAGGGCTTTTTTATATGACTTTACCTAATAGAGATAATATATAACCCTCAGCTTCAATTAATTGGCAATTCCTTTCAATAATTATACCAACTTGCTGCACGGATATTACCCATTCACCTAAGGCAGTGCTCTAAGCTGATACATAGTTTTCCGGATTTATTTCATTCTATGACCCTAAATATTGCTGACTGACATACAACACAGTCAGACAGCTTTGAGGAGATCACTATGGCGAATACTGATGACCAGGCTTATGAACAGTTGGTCAAGCCAGGCACTACCATGCCAACCCGTGGCTATCAGCCCAAACCTCCTATTCCTGCGAATGTACAACTGGCAGGACAGCGATTTCGCCCATTAACCCGACTTGGTCTGGGGGGCGTAGCAATGGGCAATGGCTTTGCAGAAACGTCGGATCTGGCTGCCCGGCAAACACTAGAAGCAGCGATTGAAGCGGGTATTGGCTATTTTGATACTTCACCCTGGTATGGACTAGGTTTGAGTGAACGGCGCTTTGGTCAGGCATTGCATGATTTACAGCCAGACGATTATGTATTGTCTACCAAAGTGGGGCGAATTTTAACAGTGGATGAGCCTGTATCTCAAACCATGTGGGTGAATCCACCACCATTTGGCTATTATTATGATTATTCCGCAGCCGGGGTACGGCGTTCTATAGAGGACAGCCTACAGCGGCTGGGTGTTTCACAAATTGACATTGTTTATATTCATGATCTCTCGCCAGATAATGAAAAAGACCTAGGGATGCCGTGGCAGCAGCGCTTTGAAGAGGCAGTGAAAGGTGCTATGCCAGAGCTGACTAAAATGCGTGAGGAAGGCATGATTAAAGCCTGGGGATTTGGTGTCAATTGCCCGGAGCCAGTGATCAAGGCGATGGAAGTGGCGGACCCGGATATTTTTCTGCTGGCTTGCCAGTATTCATTGCTGGATCACCATAAAGCCTTGCATGACACTTTGCCTAAAATCGCTGAAAAGGGTGCTTCTGCGGTGATAGGGTCGCCTTTACTGGCGGGATATCTTTCCGGGCGCGAGCGTTATTTATATGATGGGACTATTCCTGAATGGGCACCTGGCAAGCGGGCCAGGGTACAGCGGGTTTTAGATGAGTATGGTATTGATCTACGTACCGCGTCCTTGCAGTTTGCAGAAGCCCATCCCGCAGTATCAGCTATTATTCCCGGTGCACGCACTGCTGAGCAGGTAAAAGCTAATGTGGCGTCTTTTAGTATTGATATTCCATCCAGCTTCTGGGATGAACTGAAGTCTGAGAAGCTGATTGATATTGATGCACCGGTGCCGGGAGCATAGCGGGGAAATAATTGATATAGCGAATATAAGTACATAAAAAAAGCCCTAATCATTGTCTGACTAGGGCTTTCTTACCATACGGTGCTATATAGCGGTGTATGGATTTAGGCATATGGTGGGTCGTCCGCGACTCGAACGCGGGACCAACGGATTAAAAGTCCGCTGCTCTACCGACTGAGCTAACGACCCGTAACGCTTCAGTGGGGCACATTCTACCAATTTATTTGGAGATGGCAAGCTTAAAATTAAATTAATTTGTATGACTGGTTATAAAAAAACCGCCTGCTATTAAACAGGCGGCGATTGGTTATATTTTTGGGTAAAAAGTCCTAGAAACGATATTTACCGGTCTGGATATTTTGGTGAATTTCATCAGTGACTACACAATACTGCTTTTCACCCGGTAACCAGGCCAGAATGATCTCGCTGGTCTGGGTAGGATTATAAGCCTGGGTTTTTAGGGTGTTCTTCTGGTATTTGAAAGTACCTGTGGTTTCCATTTGCTCCTGAATACGCAAAAACACAGGGATCGCATAGGCAGGTAGACGTTGCTGGAAAAAGCTAAGCAGTTCGGCGTAATCCTGCTCGCTCAGGTTTTCCCCTTCATGCGGGGTAATGGCACACATTCCAGCCCGGCCATTGGTGTTGGGTATTTCTACGCCATAGGCCACCGCTTCACTAATTTTTGGGTGTTCAGCCACCAGATTTTCTACTTCAGTGGTTGAAACGTTTTCACCCTTCCAGCGGAAGGTATCCCCCAGACGGTCGACAAACTGGGCATGGCGATAACCAATATCGCGTACCAGATCACCGGTATTAAAATAGCGGTCACCTTTTTTGAACACATTCTCAAAAATAACCGATCTGTTTTTTTCAGCGTCTGTATAGCCATCAAACGGCGCACGCTTGGTGATTTTTCCAATGAGTAAGCCGGTCTCGCCAGTTTTTACCTTGATAAAACGACCTTTTTTGTCCTTGATCGGCTCATTTTTTTCTTTGTCAAATTTAACAATGGCATAAGGCGTAGGAGAAAAGCCGACGGTGTTGTCAAAATTAAAAATATTGCTAAAGCCGACATTGCCTTCACTAGAGGCATAAAGCTCCATCACTTCGTCAACACCAAAGCGCTGCTTGAATTTGTTCCAGATCGTAGGGCGCATGCCATTACCAATCATTTTGCTGACACGGTGGCCTTTATCAACAGAGCTCACAGGGACTTCGAGCAGATAGCGGCATAATTCGCCTACATAGCCAATGGCAGAGGCATCAAAGCGTTGTACGTCGCTCCAGAACTCCCGGGCAGAGAACTTGCGACGAATGGCCAGGGCAGCGCCACCCGCCAGCACAGCTGCCCAGCACACCACCATGCCGGTTGCATGATAAAACGGCAGGGTCACATACATGACATCATGCTTGTTAAGATCCATGATATGACCATAGGTACCGTAAGCACGCATCCAGCGACCATGAGTAAACACGACTGCTTTGGGGAGGCCGGTGGTGCCAGAGGTATAGATGTAAAACAGTCCGTCACCAAAGAATATATTATTGGTCGTTGGTGGGTTGAAGCTTGGATACTGTTGAATAATATCTGCAAGGTTTTGATAGCCCTCAGGGGCAGTGCCAGCATCTTTCAGGGTATCCTGGTCAGCAAACCAGTAGACTTCGCTTTTATTGACGTCAAGCGTTGCCAGAGTGTCATGCAGGGCAGATTGTACCTCTTCGCCAACAATGATGGCGCGAGGTTGTACCAGATTAATGCTATGGCTAAGTACCTTACCAGTCTGGGCGGTATTGACCAGCGCAGCGGTTACGCCAATTTTGGCTAGTGCCACTACAGCAGCCAGTAGTTCAGGCCGGTTTTCAATAAAAACAGCAACCACATCGCCTTTTTGTAAGCCTTTGGATAAAAAGAAATGAGCGATCTGGTTAATCCATTCATTAAACTGTAAATAATTAAGTTCAGTATCTTTATATAGCAAAGCCTTGCCGTAAGGATTTTGTCTTACCGTCTTTTCAAAAGCCCAGCCTAAACCCATGGGTTTAGTTGCCCGGGTATCATTGGCAAGAATAAGGCCATTTAATACATGTGGCAGTTTTTTTAGTAAACGCGGTACCCGTCTGGCCACATCGCTTAAAGTGATAACATCTTGCTGGATAGATTGGCTCATGGATAGCGTTCCTTTCGTAGCGGTGATTTGGCTATAGAAACAAGCCAAACCACCATGCGTTTAAACGTTTAAACGTTGGCAAAAAATATGTTGCCGATTATCCGGTAAATACGACATTGGTCAAGGGCATAAGTGGACGAATTGCAGGGATGTTCAAGAATTCCTGCTTAAAAACAGCGAGATTTTTATTAAAGTATTTTCTGGAATTTGTATGCGTGGGCTTGCTATAGCGGACAGGAGATAGCATGGTTCTTAGGGTAATTAAAAGCTTAAAACAAGAATAGGTATACTGGATAAAAGGTGAAAATAACTGGTCTAAGGCAAAAGTCGGAGAGTCGCCTAATCAGAAAAATTTGACCAGGGCAGCTATTTAAAAGCTGCTTCTGGTCAAAGGCCTGCCTGATAGTACAGGCAGGCTGGCTAGCACGACCCTTATGATGAAGTGCTTTGTTTTTTTGGTGGACGACCACGCGGACGGCGCGGACGGGTCTTTTCTTTTTCTGCCTTGCTGCTGGCTTCCTCAACTAATGGTGTGGATTCAGTAGAGGTGTCTGCCTGCGAGTCTGGAGTGTCGACTGGTGCTGTCTGCACTTGGGCTGACTCACTAGGGGCAGGTGCTTCATTGGCAGCCGCCACTGCATCCAGATTTGCCTCAGTCTCGCCTACCGGCTGGGGTTGTGTGGCCTGATCTGGACTCTCAGTTGCTGTAATGGCTTCTACAGGAGTAGATTGAGCTACAGCTTCTGTTCCTGCCACATGATCATTGGCCTGAGAGACCACTTCGGCCTGTTTACTATCAACAGGTTGGGGGGCTGGTTCATCCTGACTGACTACGCCTTCTTGTTCTACTGGCTGTTGTGCCATCTGACGGCGTAGGCGTGGATCATTGGCAGCACGGGGTTTTGGTGCTGGAGGAGTGGTAGGCAGTAGCTCAACGGGTTCCTGTTCCACTGCGACGGCCTCTGAAGAAGGCTGCTGGGCTGTTTGCTCACGTTGTTGCAGTGCTTGCAAAAAGGCTTCTACGAACTTACCTTCATCCAGTAAATGCTGGGCTGCTTCACCTAAAACAGCGCGAATAAACTCTCCGGCCGTGCCTTGGATAGGCAGTACTTTAAGTTGCTGCTCGCTTTGGTTTGCTACTTGTTCTACCTGTAGAGTGATCAGGGCAGGATCAACAGCAAACTGCAATACTGGTTCTTCCATGCCTAGTTCGCGGCGACGACGGCGCTCACGCGGGTCATTCAAAGCACGCTTAGGCTCAGTGGCTGCCGACATGTCGGTAACTACCTCAACGGCAGGTTGTTCAGCGACATTTGCAGCATGATCCGGTGCAGCATCCACCATCACAGGTTCTGGCTGACTCAGGTTAAGTACGCTGGTTTGCTGGCTAACCACATCAATCACCAATGCTTCTACTATTTCCTGAGTAGCGGCAGCGGTTTCATGGTTGATAGCGACAACTTTTGGCTGATCCTGAGTTAGTACGGCTTCCACATTGTCCATTGTGCTGACTTTTGTTGTTTCGGGAGCCAGTTCGGTGGATTCGTCCAGAACACTTTGATCCCGGTGGCGCGGGCCACGTGTCGGACGATTGCTGGCCTGACGGTCACGACGTGGCACGGCCTGTTCGCTATTGTCCTGACGACTACTGTCTTGACGATCATGGCTGGCTTGCTGGCGACGGCCACGACTACGGCCATTGCCTCCACTGCTTTGCTCTTCAGTCAGCTCACTGTGAGCATGATGCTCAACCACTTCGCGCTGCTGGTGGCTGGTACCATTGCTCACGTTGCCATTGTTGTTGCCATTCGTGTGGTCACGCTCACGCTGCTGGTCGCGTTTACGGCTGTTACGCTGGCGGCCAGTAGAACGTCCATTATTATTGTCATTGCTGCCGTTACCTGAGCTGCTTTCTGTGGCAGAGTAGGCATTTGTGGGCTTGGCTTTTTCTTCTGTAGCAGGCGGGGTCGGGTTTAGGCGACCATAAATTCCCTTGCTAACGGCGCCGTCATTAACCATTTGTTCAATGGCAGAGGCAGCGTCTTTGGCATTGACTGCATCCTGGGTTTTGGCCTGCTTGGTAACAAACAGGTTTTCCAGCCAGGCACAGGCACGATTTTCTGCTTGTTTGGCAGGCTGAGCAGTTGTAGCAGCTTGTGCCTGAGATTTGGCAGTAGACTCTGTGCTACGGGTTTTTGTAGCGGCAGGTGCTGCTTCAGTAGTGGTGGGCTGTTGCCAGTCGGTTGCTTCATAGCCCAGCTCCTGCTCGCTGGCACGGGTTGCTTCGGTACGCTCATAGCTGGCTGGCGCAAAACCTTCGCGGTTATACTGGATATGATAGTGCGGAGTTTCCAGGTGCGGATGCGGCAATACTGTAATGCGCACATGGCTGTTTTGTTCCAGATAAACCAGCGCGTTCCGTTTTTCATTTAACAGGAAGGCTGCAATTTCTACCGGAACTTCCAGCTGTACCTCACCTTGACGTTCACGCAGCGCAATTTCTTCAATGGCACGCATAATGGACAGGGATAGTGAGCGCAGGTCACGTACCATGCCAGTGCCATGACAGCGCGGGCAAACATAGCCTGTGGCTTCTTCTAGTGAGGGGCGCAGGCGTTGACGGCTCATTTCCATCAGGCCAAAACGTGACAACTGGCCAAACTGGATGCGTGCTCGATCACTTTGGGTCGCTTCACGCAGTTTGTTTTCGACCAGACGCTGATTGCGATCCTTACCCATGTCAATGAAGTCAATTACAATCAGGCCACCGATGTCGCGTAAGCGTAACTGGCGTGCAATCTCTTCGGCTGCTTCAATATTGGTATTGAGCGCAGTTTCTTCGACATCATGACCACGGGTAGCCTTGGCCGAGTTAATGTCAATGGAAACCAGTGCTTCGGTCTGGTCAATCACGATTGAGCCACCAGAAGGCAGTTTAACTTCACGCTGATAGGCAGTTTCAATCTGGCTTTCAATACCGAAGCGGGCAAACAGGGGTTCGCTGGCAGTGTATTTTTTGAGCTTATCAATCTGGTGCGGCATGACCTGCTGGACAAAATGATAGGCTTCATTAAAGGCCTGTTCATTATCAATCAGGATTTCAGTGATATCGTCGCGTAAATAGTCGCGTACGGCACGGGTAACTACACCGGCTTCCTGATGAACCAGTATGGGGGAAGGGTTACCACTGGCAGTGTTCTGGATTTGCTGCCACAGGGTCAACAGGTGTTGCAGATCCAGTTGCAGTTCTTCTGGTGTACGGCCAATTCCGGCAGTGCGTACAATCACGCTCATGCCACGTGGAATATGCAGGGAAGCCAGAATTTCTTTCATTTCTTCACGCACGGAACCCGCAATCTGACGGCTGATACCACCCCCTTTAGGGTTGTTGGGCATCAGTACCAGATAGCGTCCAGCCAGTGAAATAAAGGTAGACAGGGCAGCACCCTTGTTGCCGCGTTCTTCTTTTTCCACCTGGACCAATAGCTCGGTGCCTTCACTGATTAAATCGCGAATATTGTGGGTAGAGCGGGGGTCGGCCTGCAGGTAACTGTTGGCAATTTCGCGCATGGACAAGAAGCCCTGGCGATTAGCACCATATTCAACAAATACGGCTTCTAGAGAGGGTTCTACCCGGGTGACATGGCCTTTGTAGATGTTGGATTTTTTTTGTTCGCGGGTGCGATTTTCCAGGTCAAAATCGTATAAACGATTACCAGTGATGAGTGCAACGCGGATTTCTTCTGCATGCGTTGCATTAATCAGCATACGTTTCATGGGTGTGACACCTAATTATGACACACACACACAGATCGGTTCGCAAAAACAGTCGCGCGAACGACGAGCTTGTATTGGGGCATATCGGTAACTGCTATAAGCATAGACAGCCCTTGTATTGATATGACCCAAGGCCTTAAAAAGATTAAGGTCAAAGTCTTGCTTTGGCACTGTAATGTCAGTGCCTCGTCCAATCAATTGGATTGGCGCTACCTGCAGGTTATGGTTAAAACCAGAAAAACCAGACTTATTTGCCGCAAAAAAACGAAGTCATCCTTTAGGCTGTATCACCATATTCATTATGGTGGCTATGGCGTCATTACGGATCACGTAATAAGCGTATTACAGCAGGTGTCCTATGGGCAATAAGCTATTCTTCTGACGTTTAGACACTTAAAGCAGCAGGCAAGCGACCTGTTATGTGTGCATCAGTTTTCGTTTAAGCCTGTCTGAAAACAGGGCTGCATTTAAACTTGCCAGTGATACCATTTATATTTGATAAAACGCATACAGCCAGCAAGATTTGCCGATATACTTATCCTTCGGCCAGGATGTATTCCTTAAGGCAGTTTGCATGACACCAGCATATGGCCATTTGGGTGCAGTTGGCACAACCAACATGGGAAAACGGGCGAGCAATCACTGCCGTGTGCTGACTATATCAGACCTTTGCATTTAAGCATACGGGAAGTCAGGACTTTTTTCGTTGTTGTCGGTATTTTTCTCATATTCCGCTTTCGGGATCATTTTTTATTGGTATAGGTTGAGTATGGCTGAGCAAAGCTGGCAGCAGGTAAGTTGGTTTGACGTCAATGAGCATCAGGACGGCCAGCGTATTGATAATTTTTTGTTTAGCCGTTTAAAGGGCGTGCCAAAGAGCCGTATCTACCGCTTGATCCGTGAAGGAGAAGTGCGGGTGAATAAGGGGCGGGTTAAGGCAGAAACCCGTTTAAAGGCTGGTGATCAGGTTCGGGTAGCTCCTATCCGGCGTATGGCCGACAATGATCAGTTGCCGATACAGGTAGGCGAGGAGCTGGCAACCAGTCTGGCGCAGCGGATTGTGTTTGAAGATGAGGGGCTACTTGTTATTGATAAGCCGGCCGGTATTGCGGTGCATGGTGGCAGTGGTGTGGCCTTTGGCGTGATTGAAGCACTCAGGCAGGCGCTGGGCAAGCCCTATCTGGAGCTGATCCACCGTATTGACAAGGATACCTCCGGCTTGCTGATGATTAGCAAAAAACGCAGCACCTTAAAGCTGCTTCAGGATTATTTACGTAACGGAAAAATCAGAAAAACTTATCAGGCGCTGGTGAAAGGTTGTGTTCTACTGGACAGCCAGCTCATTGATGCACCACTACTGCGTTATGAACTGGCCAATGGTGAGCGCCGAGTGCGGGTATCCAAAGACGGTAAACCCAGCCAGACACGCTGGCAGGTTGCTGAGCGCTTTAAGCATGCCACGCTGGTGAATGCCAGCCCTCTGACAGGACGTACCCATCAGATTCGGGTACATGGCCTATTTATTGGGCATCCACTGGTAGGAGATGACAAATACGGCCATGATATCGCCTGGCAAGAAGCACCTGTACGCCGCTTGTGTTTGCATGCGGCAAGATTAGAGATTCCTGGCTACCCGGTCATTGAATCGGGGTTACCGGCAGACATAAAAAATATAATCCAGCAGTTGCGTTTTTAGAGAAGGGACGGCATAGTCACGAAGCGTAACACCCATTCACGATGAGGCTTAAGAAGAATTTGATAACCGCGTTTGGTTCCTTTGATCTGATTATTTTTGACTGGGATGGTACTTTATTTGACTCCGTGTCGCCCATTGTTGACTTAATAAATGATGCAAAACGTGATGTGCCACAAACTGAGCAAGGTGCGGCTTTACAGGCAAGTGGCCTGATACCGGTACTTGAGCAGATTATTCATGCTGATCATGCTGTTCAGCTGGATGATTTAAGGCTTTTGCTGAATCTGGAAGGGTTTAAGCAATTTGATAAGCCAGCAGAACTGTACGATGGAGTGGCTGATTTATTGGCACGTCTTCATGCCGGTGGGCAAAAAATGGCAGTGATTGCTGGCCGGCCCCAGGCTGAGGTATTGGCTGAAATACAGCGGCTTGGTATAGCACACTATTTTTTTACGGTGGTGGGCGCCGATCAGGGACCTGCCAAGCCCAATCCGGCCATTTTGCAGTCCATTTTAAGTCTGGCGGAATGTGTGCCCAATAGGGCATTACTGATTGGTGACTCAGCACTGGACATGGAAATGGCAACGCTTGCCCGTATTTCCATGCTGGGTGCAGCTTACCTGACTCATAATCATGAGCAGTACTGTATTGATCGCTTACAGCCCTGGCAACCTCTGGCTGTTGCAGGGTCAGTTGCTGCGCTGGAACAATTTTTGCTGGGAAAATAACTTTATAAATGTCTAGGCGCTTTGACTTGGTTATTTTTGACTGGGATGGAACTTTATTTGATTCGGTATCGCAAATTGTGAGCAGCCTGCAATGGGCAGCGCAGCAATACCAGATTGACCTGTGTCCCGAGGCCGCCAGAAATATTATTGGTCTTGGGCTACCAGAGGCCATGCAGGCTTTATTTCCGCAGCATGTTGAGTTGCAGCCTTACATTCAGGCTGAATATGCCAGCCATTATGTGGCTAATTCGCATACCCAGCGCTGGTTCACAGGCGTGGATGATTTACTGGAGCAACTGACCAGTTGTGGTATGTTGTTGGCAGTTGCTACCGGCAAAAGCCGTGCTGGACTGGATCGGGTACTGGTACAAACGGAAAGTGAACGATATTTTGTAGCCACACGCTGTGCCAATGAAACCTGTTCCAAGCCTGATCCTTTAATGCTCGAGCAATTATTGGCGCAAACGGGCGTATCCGTAGAGCGGGCGGTGATGGTAGGCGATAGCAGCTATGATATGGAAATGGCGCAACGCATGAATATGGCGCGAATTGGGGTCAGTTATGGCGTGCATTCAGCAGATGTACTTGAACAGTATCAGCCGATGGCGGTTGTTCATTCAATAGCTGAGTTAGGGCAGGTTTTGCTAAAACTGTCAGCCTAAGCAGGATTCTCAAACCAGTGCCAAAGCTGGGTGGGCAAAGCCAGAACTAGGCAGGCAGTATTAAACTGCTTTTGACCATATCCCCCAGACCCTGCCGGATTAAATAATGTTCTAGCCAGCTTTTAACCACCAGCGCACTATCCATTTGCAGCACTTCCTGTAATAAGCGTTTGGCATCGGTTAGTGGTACATGGCTCAGGGTTTTGCGAATACGCAGAATATTACTGGAACTCATGGACAGCACGTTAAAACCCATGGCCATCATTAAAATGGCTGTGGTGGGTTCACCAGCCATTTCACCACAAATGCTGATGGGCTTGTTCATTTGCTGTGCCTGCCTGACCAGATAATCCAGCGCCCGCAGCACCGCAGGATGATGATGGGAGTATAAGTCCGCCACGCGCGGATTGTTGCGGTCAACCGCCAGCAGGTACTGGGTTAAGTCATTGGAGCCGACTGAGAAAAAATCGACCAGCTCTGCCATATCTTGCATTTGTAATAGTACACTGGGCACTTCAATCATCACGCCGACCTTGGGCATGGCAATTTTAACCTGTTCTTCTTCCTGTACTTCTGCCAGTGAGCGATACAATAAGTACAGGGCTTCTTCCACTTCGGTAACACTGGTCACCATAGGTAGCAAAATATGCAGGTTGTTTAGGCCAATGCTGGCCTTGAGCATGGCGCGAATCTGTGATGAAAAAATTTCCGGATGATCCAGGGTAAAACGGATGCCACGCCAGCCCAGTGCGGAGTTTTCTTCCTGAATACTAAAATAGGGCAGGTCTTTGTCGGCACCAATGTCCAGCGTGCGCATCACGACTGGCTTATTGGCAAAATGACTGAGTTGCTGACGGTAGGTAATGCGCTGTTCTTCTTCACCCGGAAAGCGTTCGCGCAACATGAACGGAATTTCACTGCGATACAGGCCAACGCCCTGCGCACCACGTTGCACACCGCGAACCACATCAATCATCAAGCCGGTGTTGACATATAAGTTGACCACATGTCCATCCGGGGTCACAGTATCGCGGGTTTCATAGTTTTTCAGGTCTTTAGCGGCCTGTTGTTCTTCTTTTTGAATTTCCTTGTAGCGCTGTCTTAGGCGACGGATGGGATGCACATAAATACGACCCTGATGCGCATCGACGATCATTTCTGCATCATCTAGTGAGGTGACCGGCAGTTCGGTGACCCCAACCACAGTCGGAATGCCGAGGGCACGCGCCACAATCACCATATGCGAGTTAGCTGCGCCTTCGGTGGTGACAATGGCTGCTATATGGTTAACGGGCAGTTCGACCAATGCCGCCGTGGTAATTTCTTCCCCAATTAAAATACTTTCTTCGTTGAGTTCACGGTGGTTCTGATCGGCTGTTTGCAGGCGTGCCAGAATACGCCGGCCCAGATCGCGGATATCTGATACCCGCTCACGCAGATATTCATCTTCCATCTGGGCAAAGTGGGCGGTGTGGTTTTCAATGACTTTGCGCACCGCGCCTTGTGCCCACTCTCCATCGCGGATCAGGGCATTAATTTCGGCTGGCAGTGCATTGTCATCCAGCATGCGTAAATACACGCTAAACAGGGCGCGTTCCTCAATTAGCAGGGAGTCCTGCATTTTGGCGTCCAGCTCACGGATATCCTGCCGTACTGCCGCAATGGCCTGCCTGACCAGGTCCAGTTCTTCGGTAATATCCTCAGCCTGACGATCCGGCACTGCATTAAGGTCAGCTGGTGGATAAAACACCACAGCACGGCCAATTGCAACGCCGCCTGCACCGGGCACACCCTGAAACATTTTTGAGGTTTTGCCCAGTGTTGGCTTTCTGAATACATCAACCTGCCCCACCGCATGGGCATGGGCAATGGCGCCGGAGAGCTGGGCACATAAAGTCACCAAAAAGGATTCGGCAGCTTCGCTGTAGGCACGGTTATCCCGGTTTTGTACCACCATCACGCCCATGACCTTACGCCGGTACATGATCGGCACGCCCAGAAATGACTTGTACATTTCCTCGCCGGTTTCGGGCAGGTAATGGTAGCGGGTATGACTGGCCGCGTCTTCCAGGTTGACAATTTCTTCACGCTGCCCAACCAGCCCGACCAGCCCCTCGCCAGTGGCCAGCGATACCACACCAACGGATTCGGTATTTAAGCCTTTGGAAGCCATGAGCACATAGCGCTGATTACGTTCATCCAGCAAATACACTGAGCACACTTCAGAACCCATGGCATCAGCCACTTGCTCAACCATGACTTCCAGTGCTTCATGCAAACTGGGCGCAGCATCAACCTCCTGGACGATGCGTCGTAGTGTTTCCAGTTGCATTGCTGACATGTTGTTTCTCCGGCTAATGCGTTTTAGCGCACTGTCATTAATCCTTACTATATTTTAAAGCAAGCTGGTTTTAAAGATTGCATCGCCTTTAGCGGGCAGGCAGTGCAATCGGCAAGCGCCGGCACAGTTCCATCATGGCTTTACGGTAAACATCACGTTTAAAGGGAACTACCTGCGTCAGCGGATACCAGTAGCTCACCCAGGTCCATTCATCAAACTCTGCCGGATGGCAGGCGTCCAGTGTGATGAGTTCCTGAGGGGCTTTTAATAACAGTAAAAACCATTTTTGTTTTTGCCCAATACAGACAGGATTGGTATCCTGACGAATGTAGCGATGTGGCAAACGATAGCGCAACCATCCCCGGGTTTGCGCCAGTATCTGGACATGGTCAGGCAATAGCCCGACTTCTTCCCAAAGCTCACGATAAACTGCCTGTTCGGGTGTTTCACCGGGCTGGATACCACCTTGAGGGAACTGCCAGGCATTATGACCAATCCGCTTGGCCCATAGCACCTGTCCATTTTCGTTTGCCAAGATGATCCCGACATTGGGTCGGAAACCTTCGGAGTCGATCATTTGGCGTACCTTAAATTTTGTTAATGGCTTGATTCGTAATTGCTGGGATTTGTTCCTTGTACAAATCAGCACCTGACAAATCACGAAATAAGCAATGAAATATTTGTTATGATCTTAACGAATTTCTGCCCGGTAGCGGTGAGAGATTTACAGTTTTTTGTGAGCAAATTAGCAAAAATAGGGAGCGCGGCATGCAGCTGGCGTTATTTGATCTGGATCATACCCTGCTGGATATTGATTCGGATCACGCATGGGGTGAATTTCTGATTTTTAAGCAACTGGTTGATGAAGGTCGACATCGTGCCCGCAATGACCAGTTTTACCAGGATTATCAGGCCGGCACACTGGATGCTGTGGCTTATAATGAGTTTGTATTTGAGTTTTTAAGCCAGCATGACATGACTCAGCTGCGTGCCATTCATGATGAGTTTATGCAGGATATTATTATGCCTGCCATGCGTCCCAAAGGTCAGGAGGCGATCCGTCGCCATCAGCAGGCTGGGCATCATGTGCTGATTATTACAGCCACCAATGCGTTTATTACCCGTTCTATTGCTGAAGCATTTGGGGTGAGTGACCTGATTGCCAGCGTACCGGAAATTTGTGACAACCGCTATACCGGCCGTTTGCAGGGTGAGCCATGTTTTCAGGCAGGCAAGCTGCGGCATTTAGAGCGCTGGCTGACCGACAAAAACCTGCATGTTGAACAAAGCTGGGGGTATTCAGATTCGTTTAACGACCGGTTTTTACTGGAGTTTGTGGATCATCCGGTGGCAGTGAATCCGGATGCCCGCTTGCATGCCCATGCGTTGGCGCATAACTGGCCGGTAGAAGACTGGTCAATTGCGGTAAATGCCTGATTAGATACGCTGGGTTTGCAGGGTTGGGCACAATGCAACCAGGGCGCTGGCTGCTCTTGACTGGGTGCGTGCCGGATGAGTCACCATGCCCAGTTCGCGGCTCAACGCCAGCGGCAAATCTAGTGCTGCCAGATCATGGTTAATTAAGGTAGCAGGCAGCACCGACCAGCCCATGCCAATAGACACCAGCATGCGAATGGATTCCAGCGGGTTGGTGCTCATGTTGGCATGCGGTTTTAAATCGTGCTGTTCAAAGGCTTGCAATGTAATCTGGCTGGTATAGGTATGTGCTGCAGGTAACAAGCAAGGGTAATCAATTAAATCTGCCAGCCCAGGCGCTGATTGGGTTGCCAGTGGATGAAACGGTGCCACCACAAACTGTAAGGGATCATGCCATAGGGTCTGGTAGTGCAAGCGACTATCTGGCTGGGGTGGCAGGGTTAAAAAGGCCAGCTCCAGCTCTCCACTTAACACCGCCTGATGCGCCTGTTCCGAATCGACAAAATGTACATCCAGCTGCACCTCAGGGTACTGCTGCACATATTGCTTGAGGATGGCTGGCAAATGATGCAGGCCAATATGATGGCTGGTACCAAGGCGCAACACCCCCCCAACGCGATGTTGAGCATGGCTTAGGGCGTGTTTGATATCTTCATATTCCAGCAGCCAGTGCTTGACACGCGGCAATAACTCACGCGCAGCCTGTGTGGGCAAAATTCCCCGGCCAGCCGGTTCAAATAAATGTACCCCCAATTCTTCCTCCAGGTTTTTCAGGCGTTTGGTAATGGCAGGTTGGGTTAAGAACAGTTTTTCGGCAGCCTGTGACACCGAGCCGGTTTCCATCACGGCAATAAAAGCATTGAAGTTAGAAAGGTTCATAAGTTTTCTGATTAAACATGGGCATCCAGAGTGCGTTTATATTTTCAGGCGAACATACAGATGCTTGTGGTCATTGGTGGTCACACGCTCCTCAATATCGAAAATATCGGGGTAGGCTTTTACCAGATCGCTGACTTTTTTACAGCCATAGGTGCGTGGATCAAAGTCAGTTTGTAGCAACTTCCACTGGGAACCAAGCGAGGCAACCGTAATCCAGTCTGAATCCTGATTATTAAAAATACGCCTGATGGTTTTAAGGGGCAGCACGGCACGTGGCAGTGACTGGGTATTACCAGATGTGACAGGTTCAGATTTTTTACTGATGTTTTTTTGAGGGGCGCTTTTTATGTCCTCATTAAAATCCTCTTTGTCTTTCTCCAGGTTTTCGACATAGGTAAAATGGCTACAGGCATTGATAAAAGCTAAAGGAGTCTGTTTTTTGCCAAAGCCATACACCGTTGCGCCCTGCTCCTTAATGCGAACGGCTAAGGCAGTAAAGTCACTATCACTGGAAACAATACAAAACCCGTCAAACCGGTCGGTATACAGCAAGTCCATGGCATCAATAATCATAAAACCATCGGTTGCATTTTTCCCGGTTGTATAGGCAAATTGCTGCATGGGTTTAATGGCCAGGTCATTGATACATTGTTTCCATGCACTGCCTACCTGATCAGTAAAGTTGCCATAAATCCGTTTGACAGTGGCTTCTCCATATTTGGTGACTTCATCCAGAATGCTTTTTATATTTTTGGCAGAAGCATTGTCGGCATCAATGAGTACAGCCAACCGAGCGACTTTTTCTTCAGAGCCATGCACTACAGTCTTTTTCATTGCGCTTAGAGGTTTATATAGAATTTAAAAAATAATAGCATTAAAGCGCACTAAACATATTCCCAAAAGTTTATTAAAGCATAAAAATGATAAATTAGTTTTATTTAAAAGCCTGGCTTATAATTCACTTAAATCATTTTTTTACCCAGCTTTTGCGAGGCAACGACATGGCAACAAGCAACATGACAAATAAAGTGGGCGGTAAAACCCTTTACGACAAATTGTGGGACGACCATCTGGTGAAGCAGCGTGATGATGGCTCAAGCCTGATTTATATTGACCGCCATATCTTGCATGAAGTGACCAGTCCGCAGGCTTTTGAGGGCCTGGAACTGGCTGGCCGCAAACCGTGGCGTCTGGATGCCAACGTGGCAACTCCAGATCATAACGTGCCCACCGATACGGCAGAGCGTGCACTGGGTATTGCCGGTATTAAGGATGATACCTCACGAATTCAGGTACAAACCTTAAATGATAACTGCAAAAAATTTGATGTGGTTGAGTTTGATATTTTTGACCAGCGTCAGGGCATCGTGCATGTGGTCGGGCCAGAGCAGGGCTTAACCTTGCCGGGCATGACGGTAGTATGTGGTGACTCGCACACCGCCACGCACGGCGCTTTTGGCTGTCTGGCGCATGGGATTGGAACCTCAGAAGTGGAGCATGTGCTGGCTACCCAGTGCTTAATCCAGAAAAAATCCAAAAACATGCTGATTCGCGTCAATGGCAAGCTGGGTGCAGGGGTTACGCCCAAAGATGTGGTGCTGGCGATTATTGCCAAAATTGGTACAGCAGGCGGCACGGGCTATGCCATTGAGTTTGGCGGGCAGGTTTTTCGTGATATGTCCATGGAAGGCCGTATGACCGTGTGCAACATGGCTATTGAAGCCGGTGCTCGTGTGGGCATGGTGGCAGTGGATGACAAAACCATTGACTACTTTAAGGGCAGGCCATTTGCTCCTACTGCTGAGCAGTGGGATACGGCGGTGGCTTACTGGAACACCCTGCATTCTGATGATGATGCAGTATTTGATGCTGTGATTGATATGGATGGTGCCAGCATTGAGCCACAGGTATCGTGGGGTACGTCGCCAGAAATGGTCATTCCAGTGACCCAGCCAGTACCTAAGCTTGAGCAGGCCAAAGACGATGTACAGCGTAATGACTGGACACGCGCGTATCAGTATATGGGTTTAACTGGCGGGCAGTCTCTGGCTGATATTCAGCTGGATCGGGTGTTTATTGGTTCGTGTACCAACTCGCGTATTGAAGATTTGCGTGCCGCTGCTGAGGTGATTAAAGGTCGCACTGTTGCACCAACCATCAAGCAAGCCATGGTGGTACCTGGTTCAGGGCTGGTAAAACAGCAGGCTGAACAAGAAGGTCTGGACAAGATTTTTATAGAAGCGGGTTTTCAATGGCGTGAACCAGGCTGTTCCATGTGCCTGGCCATGAATGCGGATAAATTGCAGCCGGGTGAGCATTGTGCGTCGACATCCAACCGTAATTTTGAAGGCCGTCAGGGCAATGGTGGCCGTACGCATCTGGTGAGTCCGGCGATGGCCGCTGCTGCTGCGCTAGCAGGTCATTTTGTGGATGTACGCACGTTTTAAAATTTGCCTGAGCCGTTTCTGATATAAGCCCCTCTGCATCAAGGAGGGGAGATTCGATGCTGTTAAGATTTATAGGAAACCTACAATGAAAAAATATACTGTTGAGCAAGGTTTAGTGGCGCCACTTGATCGTGCCAATGTCGACACCGATTTAATTATTCCCAAGCAGTTTTTAAAATCTATCAAGCGCACTGGCTTTGGTGCCAATCTGTTTGACGAGTTACGCTATCTGGATGAGGGTTATTTAGGTCAGGACAATAGCCAGCGTCCTTTAAACAAAGACTTTGTACTCAATCAGCCGCGTTACCAGGGTGCGAGTATTTTGCTGGCACGTAGTAATTTTGGCTGTGGGTCTAGCCGTGAGCATGCGCCGTGGGCTTTAGAGGAGTATGGCTTTAGAACGGTCATCGCGCCCAGTTTTGCCGACATTTTCTTTAATAACTGCTTTAAAAATGGCATGTTGCCGGTGGTGTTATCTGAAGAAATTGTTGATCAGCTGTTTAATGAGTGCAATCAGCAGGAAGGCTACCAGCTTACCGTCGATTTACCCAATCAAGTAATAAGAACCCCTAATGGCCAGGAATTTGCCTTTTGCGTTGATGAGTTTCGCAAGCACTGCCTGATCAATGGGCTGGATGATATTGGCTTAACCTTGCAGGACAGCGATACCATTACAGCATTTGAAAGCCAGGCCAGACAGGCACGTCCCTGGGTATTCAATAGCTTAAGGAACGCCTGATTTGATATCGCAGTGCAATAAAGCGCATGGCAGTCAAACTAAAGTTGATTGATCTGAACTTTTTATAGTAAAACTAAACGGTTTGGGTTCTGATACAATGGGGAAACCCATAAATGGAGCACTTGGTTGCCATGTATAAAACAGGTTTAATGGGTTTAGCGCTGGCATTGCTGGTGATCGGCCTGGCGGCTTGCCAGTGGATGCCAGGTAAATCTGGCCAGTCAAAGCCGTATCTTTCACCGGCAAAAATTGACATATTGCAAAGCCCGACACCACAGGGTTTAACCAGCTTGCACTGCATAGGAAACATTCGTTGTGAGTTTGCCAAGCTCAATAATGTTGTGGTAATTAACGAGATTACCCGACAACCAACTGACGAGGCGATTCATGCCTCAATGGTTCGTTTTGAGCCGGATGCCTTGGGTAATCAGCCAGCTTCCAAATACTTTGTAGCCATGCAGCCGGGAGTTAGTGAGGTTAAGCTGCGCTTTTACCCGGTAACTCTGGATCGTGCTGAAAATTTTAGCCTGATCCATAACTTCCGGGCAGGTCGCAGCTATTATTTAAGCATGTTTAGGCAACGTATCAATACGGGTTCTTCCAGCCTGCTGAGTATGGCCGCGCCTGAACCCTTATGTGTGCAGCTACTGGAGGAACATCAGGTCATTCGGCGCTTTTGCCGGCCTTTTGATCCAAGTACCGGGCTTGGCGAGTTTATTGAGCAGCGGGTGAGCAGTTAAAACCAAGTACAGGAACAGGCAGCCTGCGGTCAGTCATGTGCTGGTACGATAAACAGGCAGCTTTCTGATAGATAAAATTTTAAAGCGTGGAATTGATTAATGTCGAAGCATATTCTTATTTTGGCAGGGGATGGGATTGGCCCGGAAATTATGGGCGCTGCTGAACAGGTATTAACTGCTGTTAACCAGAAATTTGAGCTGGGTTTAAGTTGGGAGCATGGATTACTGGGTGGCTGTGCCATTGATGCGCATGGCGAACCTTATCCGGCAGCGACTAGTGCACAGGCCAGTAAAGCCGATGCGATTTTGCTGGGTGCCGTGGGTGGGCCAAAGTGGGACAATATTGAACGTGCCATCCGGCCAGAACGTGGTCTGCTTAAAATTCGTAGCGAGTTAAATTTATTTGCCAATCTGCGCCCAGCCATTTTGTATCCACAACTGGCTGATGCCTCCAGCCTTAAACCAGAAATTGTGGCAGGTCTGGATATTCTGATTGTGCGTGAACTGACTGGCGGGATTTATTTTGGTCAGCCGCGCGGTATTCGTACCCTGGACAATGGAGAAAAACAGGGCTACAACACCGATGTGTATTCTGAGTCTGAAATCAAGCGCATTGCTAAAGTCGCGTTTGAAATGGCAAAACTGCGTGGTGGCAAAGTCTGTTCAGTCGATAAAGCCAATGTGCTAGAGGTGACTGAGCTATGGAAACAAACCGTCACTGATCTGGCTGCCAAAGACTATCCGGACATTCAACTGTCGCATATGTATGTGGATAACGCCGCCATGCAGTTGGTGCGGGCACCCAAGCAGTTTGATGTGCTTGTGACGGGTAATCTGTTTGGTGATATTTTATCCGATGAAGCGGCCATGCTGACCGGTTCGATTGGCATGCTGCCATCCGCCTCACTGGACGAAAACGGCAAAGGCATGTATGAACCCTGCCATGGCTCGGCACCTGATATCGCAGGTAAAAACATTGCTAATCCACTAGCGACTATTTTGTCGGTAGCCATGATGCTGCGCTATACCTTCCGTGAGGAAGCTGCGGCCAAAGCCATTGAAGATGCAGTCGGCAAGGTACTGGATCAAGGATTGCGTACTGGCGATATTATGAGTGAAGGCATGAAGCAAGTCGGCACGCAGGCCATGGGTGAAGCGGTGGTGACTGCTCTGGTTTAAGCTGTTAATACCATGCAGATAAGGCTGGCAATATGCTGGCCTTATTTTTTGCAGCACCGTTTTTTTCTCCCAAGCTGTACCATGGTTGAAAACCTGACCTGAAAAGACAATAAAACGCTGTAAAAGCTATTAAAAAAACTAAAAAAATGGTTAAGCTAATGAATCTTATGACCACATGACGTAATGTATGAGCACAAAATGCCATAGCTGGTTTAAAACAACAGGATCAGGATAAGAGAGGTTTACATGCAAACGCAACGCCATTGGGTTGAAGCCGGTAATGGAATTAGGTTATTTGCCGAGTCATGGGGCAATGAAAATAATACGCCTATTATTCTGGTGCATGGCTATCCGGACAGCCATACCGTTTGGCAAAGTATTGCCGGGCAACTGGCCGAGCAATTTTATGTGATTGCCTATGATGTGCGTGGAGCCGGTAAATCCTCTATTCCCAAACATATCAAGGATTATAAAATTGATGTGCTGGCTCGGGATCTGGCAGCGGTCGCTGATCAAATTATACCTAACCGCCAGTTTCATTTGGCCGCTCATGACTGGGGTTCCATTCAAAGCTGGGAGTCTGTGACCACGCCTGCCTTAGAAGGGCGGATTTTATCATTTACAACGCTGTCTGGCCCATCACTGGATCATGCAGCGCTCATGCTCAGGCAGCAATTTAAAACCAATCCGGCCAAGGTGCTCAAGCAACTTAGCATGTCCTGGTATATTGCCGGTTTTCATTTGCCGTTACTGGCGCCCTTAAGCTGGAAACTTTTCCTGGGCAAAAAATGGCATCGGGTAGTTGATCAACTGGAAAAAACCGAAGGTTTACCTGAAAACCCAACCCAGACTTCTGACGGCGTGCATGGTATCAATTTATACCGGGCCAATTTTATTGATCGCTTAAGTCATCCACGTGAGCGTATTGCGCATTGTCCGGTACAGGTAATTATTCTGGAAAAAGATGCTTTTGTGTCTGAAAGCTATATGAAGGATTTACCGCGCTGGGTGAGTGATTTAACCATTAACCGGATGAAGGCCAATCACTGGGCGATTTTAAGCCAGCCGACGACAGTGGCAAATTACATTCAGGATTTTGCGCTGGCTTATCCTGCCTAAGGTCATGACGTACAGGAGAAAATGATAGAACAGGAAGTTGCAGCCAGTGAACAGGCGTGTGAATTATGTGGAAGAACCCATTTATCACTCATATGCCGGCCTTGTCATTTACAAGTGCATGCTGTACTCACCAATCAGCAACTGGCACAGCAATATCACACGATTGAAGCGTTACGGGGCCATCCTGAAATTGCCCGTTTTGCCGTATGGATTGCCAATAAGCCAGCAGGATTCAAAGTAACGGTTCGTTCGCATAAAAATAAATAACTCACCCTATTTATAGCCATTGGTCTAAAGTGGCTGTTACAGGTTTTTTAGTCCATCTCTGCTAAGATGCGCGGCTTCTATTGATTCTGTTTTTTTCATCATGAATGCGGTTGTAATCGCCATTGCCTTGATGTTTGCCTTATCCCTGGCGCGGGTTTCAGTTGTTTTAACATTGGTCATTTCAGCCGTGGTTGGCGGACTTATTGGCGGCCTAAGTATTGCTGAGACAGTTAAAGCCTTTAATGCCGGGCTGGGCGATGGGGCAGAAGTGGCACTGGCTTATGCCGTGTTGGGCGCGTTTGCATTAGCCCTGTCACGTTCAGGCTTGCCGGATTTGCTGGCACACAAGCTGATTGGCCTGCTGGGTTATGAAGCGTCAATTCATCGGCAAAAATTTATTAAATATCTCTCGTTTGGCATTTTATGGATTGCTGCGGTTTTTTCACAAAACCTGATTCCTGTGCATATTGCCTTTATTCCGGTACTGATCCCGCCCTTGCTTAAAGTCACCAATTATTTAAGGCTGGATCGTCGTGCAGCGGCCTGTGTGTTAACCCTGGGGCTAGTGGGCACCTATATGCTATTGCCAGTGGGTTTTGGTGCTATCTTTTTAAATGATTTGCTGATGGGCAATATTAACAAGGTCGGTGCAGCATATGGCCTGCATGTTGAGCGCTGGATGCTGCCGGCAGGTATGGCAATTCCTGTTTTGGGGATGCTGGTAGGGACACTGATTGCGGTATTTTTTTCCTATCGCAAACCACGTGATTATGTAGACCGGGTGGTGACTCGTACGCAGGAAATGGATCTGGACAAACCCTTAAAAGTACAGCAAAACATGGATCAGCTGGCAGAAGACTTAACGCAAGAAGCGCAGCATATTCCGCATGTGCCCAGAAAAACCATGGTCATGGCCATGTGTGCCATTGGGCTAACGCTGGTTGCACAGATTTATTCAGGTTCCATGATTTTAGGTGGGCTGGTTGGTTTTGCGGTACTGTCTGCGGCAGGCATTTTTAAATGGCAGGAAGCCGATGACGTATTTGTTGCCGGGATGCGCATGATGGCACTGGTGGGTTTTATCATGATTGCAGCCGCCGGTTTTGCATCGGTGATGACCTCAACCGGCGATATCAATCATCTGGTGAATGGCGTAGTGAATCTGATTGGCGACCATAGGGGAATTGCTGCCTTTTTAATGTTGTTTATTGGCCTGTTTGTCACCATTGGCATTGGTTCATCGTTTTCCAGCGTGCCCGTACTGGCTATTATTTATGTGCCTTTGTGTATGCAGTTTGGTTTTTCACCACTGGCAACCATTGCGCTGATTGGGACAGCCGCTGCACTGGGGGACGCAGGATCACCTGCCTCGGATTCTACGCTTGGGCCTACCGCAGGGCTGGGGATTGATGGTCAGCATGATCATATCTGGGATACTGTCGTGCCTACTTTTATTCATTTTAATATTCCACTGATTATTTTTGGCTGGCTGGCCGCCATGTATTTATAGCATGAAAGTACCGATTAACTGGTATCTTCATAAAGACGGGTAGTGCTTACAAAAGGCTACCCGTCCCCGAAAAAAACATCCAGAAAGCAAAAAGAAAATAGCTTGGAAGCAAAGCAGGCAGGGATTTACACTAAAAGCTGGTTTTAATACAGGTTGTGCTTGATGAATACAAAAATTCTATTTGCCTTAGGTGTTGCATGGATAACAGCCATCAGTTTGCCGGCGCAGGCAGCCAGTTTTGATTGCCAAAAAGCCCAGTTAAGTGCTGAAAAAGCAGTATGTGCCAATCGTTCTTTAAGTGATCAGGACGTTAAACTGGCGACCACATTTAATATTTTAACCCATCTATTGCCCATGGGCGGGCGCGATGCCTTACGTGATGAGCAACATGTCTGGCTTAAACAGCGCAATGCCTGTGGGCAGCGTACAGCCTGTATTGCCACGGCTTACCAGAATCGCCAGACGCAACTGGATAAACTATTGCAGGAACGGGTTTATTCGCATGGGCCATTTTAATTTTTAGACAATCTCTGTGGATAAGTAAACGCTTATCCACAGTTCTTTCTTGTTCCCTCAAAAAATGATCAAAAAATAACAACTCAATTATTTTCTGCTTGAAAAAAATCAGCTTATCCCCAATCCAACACACAGCCTTTACAGATATCAACTTTATAGAATTAGGCGTCAGTTGGTTTTTTTGATCCACTGAATCATTCTAATCCTAATGACAGGTTTAAACCAAATACAGGAGATCATGATGAGCGACTCTAGCAGCGCAAAAAGCTATAGTTTTCAGGCTGAAGTAGCCCAGTTACTGCATCTGGTAACGCACTCCCTCTATTCCAATCCGGAAATTTTCCTGCGTGAACTGATTTCCAATGCGTCGGATGCCTGCGACAAGCTGCGGTTTGAAGGCATTAATAATGGCGCACTGTATGAAAACGACCCTGACCTGCATGTGCGCGTGATTCTGGATAAAGATAACAAGACCATTACCATTAGCGATAACGGCATTGGCTTAACCCAAGATGAAGCCATTGAAAACCTGGGTACTATTGCTAAATCCGGCACCAAGGACTTTATGTCCAGACTAACCGGTGACCAGAAAAATGATGCGCAACTGATTGGTCAGTTTGGTGTAGGTTTTTATTCCGGTTTTATTGTGGCTGATAAAATTACCGTTGAGTCACGTAAAGCAGGGGAGCCTCAGGATAATGGCGTGCGCTGGATTAGCGGCGGCACCGGTGAGTTTGACGTTGAGCAAATTAGCAAAGAAGGCCGTGGTACAGACATTATCCTGCATTTGCGTGAGGATGCGCTGGAATACTTAGAAGCCTGGAAAGTGAAGCAAATCATCAATAAGTATTCTGACCATATCAGCCTGCCCATTCAAATGAAAAAAGAAGTATGGCAGGAAGCAGAAAATGAAGATGAGCAGGGTCAAATGGTAGTCACCGATGAGTGGGAAACCATCAACTCGGCCAGCGCCCTGTGGACACGCAATAAAAAGGATATTACTGATGAGCAATATATTGAATTTTACAAGCAATTTAGCCACGACTTTGAAGCGCCGCTGGCCTGGAGTCATAACCGGGTAGAAGGCAGCACCGAATATACGCAACTACTGTATATTCCTGCCAAAGCACCGCATGATTTATTCACCCGCGAGCAAAAGTCCGGCATTAAACTTTACGTAAAACGCGTGTTTATTATGGATGAGGCGGAAAACCTGATGCCATCCTACCTGCGTTTTGTTAAGGGCATTATTGACAGTTCAGACTTGCCGCTAAATGTCAGCCGTGAACTGTTACAGGAAAGCAAAGACGTCCGTACCATCCGTGAAGGGAATGCGCGTCGTGTGCTGGGCTTGCTGGATACATTGGCAAAATCGGAAGATACTGCTGATCAGGAAAAATTTGCCACGTTCTATCAGGAATTTGGCGCAGTACTCAAAGAAGGGCTGGGCGAGGATTTTGGTAATAAAGACCGGATTGCCAAGTTATTACGCTTTGCCTCGACCAATACTGATGATGTCAAAGTGTCCTTTGCCGATTACAAAGCCAACATGAAAGAAGGGCAAAAAGCCATTTATTATCTGGCGGCAGAAAGTCTGGCTGCAGCCAAGAATAGTCCACAACTGGAACTGTTCAAGAAAAAAGGTATTGAAGTGCTGTTGATGACCGATCGCGTGGATGAGTGGGCGCTGAATTTCCTGACTGAGTTTGATGGAACCCCACTACAAAGTGTGGCCAAAGGTGCTGTTGATTTAGGTGATTTGCAGGGCGAAGAAGAGAAAAAAGCGTTAGATACGGCGACTGAAACCCTTAAGCCAACCCTAGAAAAACTAAGCAGCAGCCTAAAAGACAAGGCCAAGGAAGTCCGTGTGACCACACGTCTGGTGGACAGTCCGGCTTGTCTGGTCGTGGGCGATCAGGATTTATCACCACAACTGGTACGCATGCTCAAGCAAGCCGGCCAGCCTGTACCGGAATCCAAGCCGATTCTGGAAATTAACCCTGAGCATCCTCTGGTGAAGCGTCTGCAAGGCACAGACAAGTTTGATGAGCTGGCCAATGTAATTTTTGATCAGGCCTTGCTGGCGGAAGGCGGTATGCCAGAAGACCCGGCGGCGTATTTAAAACGCATTAACAGCTTGCTTCTGAGCTAATGATCTCAATAAAAAACGGGAGTCAATGCTCCCGTTTTTTATGTTTTATTATTAAAATACCGCTTCCAGGCGTAAAAACGCTGATAAGTAATGATTGCGATCCATATCTTTATCATTGTAATAATTCAAATCAGACTGCACAAAAAACCATTCCCGCAAAAAAGGTTGCCGCCACGATACAAACGGACCATAACCATTTAAGTGAAAGTCTTTATCTTTGGCACGACCACCGGTATATAGGCCATAGCTAAAAGTATTGTCATGAAAGAACTGATGCTGGCGGAATAGGCGATTCTCCCAACTTATGCCAATGTCGGAATCCTTATCTGCATAAGTAATGGCAAACTGGTCGGCAATAAATGGCTTGCTATCGCGCTGGTGGCGAATTTCCAGGTTGGTACGTGCATAGTTTTTACTGCTTGAGCCATAACGGTAAACCTGCTCGGCACGGGTACTAAAATCATCTGCCAGTTGCCAGTCACGTGAAATTTTGAGGCGGCCATACACATCCTTGGCACCATTACGCAAACCTACGTCAAAGTCGGTATCAAACAGGTCGGTTTTTAGCCACTCACTAAAGCGGAGTGCCAGCGAGTTGTTTTCCCGCCTGGCGGCGCGTTGGTCAATGGTTTTTTTAGGATCACTAGGAGGGTTGGCATTGGTAATGGCCACGTTGCCACGAATTTCATCGTCCAGACTGTCATCACCAAACACCAGGCTGAAGCGTTTTTCCAGCGTGGGTAGTTTAATTTTACCCCGGATCCGTGGTTTGACCTCAACGTCATCATATTTATCCCAATTACTGTCCAGTAGTATTCTTATTGAGGCTCTGGCAGGTTTTAGCGGATCTGGTTCACCAAACCAGTCATCGATGCGCTCCGCTTGTTGCTTTAAATATTCACGCAAGCGATTGTGGCGCTCATCTGCCCAGGTGCTATCTCGGGTTTCCTCTTCTGGCTTGACAATTTTCTTGTTGGAATCGGGTGGCAAGACGGTAGGCAATGCCTCAATAGCATTGGGGATAGGGCTTAAAATAAACTCGGATTTCTTGGGAGTTTCTGGTTCAAAGCTGACCTGTTCCGGGCTTGTTTGTTCAGGGACATGTTCAGCATAGGCCAGCTGCTGCCCAGGCTCAACTGACCGGGTCTCTGCAAAGGTACTAACCGTAAAGCCCACACCTGCACTCAGGCTTAGCGCTGCTTTAATTCCCCAAATATAATAACGTTTCATTGTTGTGCTAAACATTTTAGTTGATACAGCAAAATTAGAGTAGTTGATGATTTTTTGTTATTATTTTTTTGTTAAAAAACAATAGATAAGGCTACAAAAAATTACTGCCGAATTGCGATAAAATGACGTGTATATCCGTTATTTAGTAAATCTGAAATTCTTCTGTAGCTTTTTAAGTAAAAGTAATAAAATATATTTTTTAAGATTGTTTTAAGTTTGATTTGCCTACACAATTCCTGTGGTTCTTCCTGCCAATTTTGATTTAAGTCAGTGATTAGGTCTACAAATCAGTCATGAGTGAATATGCATGCTTTTACAAACCATGCTGGCATTTCGCCCCAGCAAGACAGATGTGATTTTTGCCTTAAAGACATTTTTGGCGTCTATGCTGGCATTGTATATCGCCATTTCGCTTAATTTACAAAATCCCATGTGGGCTATGGGTACAGTGTTTATTGTGGCGAACCCATTATCAGGCATGCTGTCGTCCAAGGCAGTGTATCGCCTGCTAGGAACTTTAGCCGGTGCCTGCCTGGCAGTGCTGGCTTTACCGCCATTTATCAATCAGCCCCTGCCATTTAGCTTGCTTATTGCTGCCTGGGTAAGTGTATGTCTGTATATCTCTTTACTGGATCGTACACCGCGCAGTTATTTCTTCATGCTGGCGGGTTATTCGCTGGCACTGGTTGGTTTTAGCGCTGTACCTGACCCAACCCATCTGTTTGATATTGCCTTATCGCGCTTTGAAGAAATAACCCTGGGCATTTTATGTGCCACTATTATATCCCGAACCATTTATCCCATGAGTCTGGGTACGGTATTGCTGGGGCGTATTGACCGTTGGTTTAGTGATGTAGAAGCCAGCTTTGGCCAGTGCCTAAAAGGGGATCGTTCACCGGAAGCCATCGTAAAAGAAGTGCAGCGTTTTGCCAGTGACAGTACCGAAATATATACTCTGGCGGTGCATTTGTCATATGAGCGATCTGCGCTTAGGGGCCAAACCCGGGCGGTACAGGAGCTACAGCATCAGATGGTATTGATTGCGCCAGTGCTGACAGTGCTGGCTGACCGGGTGCATGACCTGCGCCAGTTTTCTGACAAGTTTGACCAGCCGCTCCTGCAATTGCAACAACAGACTGAGCAATTTATGCAGCAAAGCCAGCCAGTCACGCAAGGTGATATTGAGTATATCCCATCAGGTATTTTGCAGCAGTTTGAACACATGCTAGAAATTGCCGATACTCGTGAACAGCTGCTTATTATCAGTATGCGTGAGGCCGTTTTTTTCTTCTTGCGGCACTTTCTGACGTTAGGCCTGATCTGGCGTGCTATCCGGCAGGGCAAAAAATTACCAGATTTTATCAACCAGAAAGTTGTTGCTGGACAACATTTGCATCGTGATCATGGCGTGGCGCTGCGCGGTGCAATATCGGCTTTTCTGGCGATCGGAATAGTATGTTTTTTGTGGCATATGAGCGGTTGGCAATATGGCTTTATGGCTGCGCAAATTACCGCAGTCGGCGCGTGTATTCTTACCTTTTTGGATAATCCGCTTCCTGCGCTGGCTTCTTTTCGCCTGGCCAGTATTTATTCAGCACTGGTGGTATTTGTATACCAATTTGCCATTTTTCCGGTAGTGCATGATTTTGTCACCATGATGCTGGTGCTATTGCCATTTTTTGTGCTGTTTACCACGATGCTATCGCATCCGGTCTTGATGGGATTTGCATTGCCATTGCTGATTAATACGGCCATGGGGCTGAATATTCGTAATCTGAATGAACCTGTGTTCGGTGCTTATGTAGATAATAGCCTTGCCATTATTATCGGTATTTTAATTCCCAGCTTTACCCTGGCGCTGATTCGCAGCACCACACCGGAGCTGAGTGTTAAGCGGCTGGTAGAGTCCCAGTGGCGCGACGTACAGCAAATTATTGAAAAACCGGTGATTCATCCCTGGGCTTATTATATGCGCCGCCTACTGGATCGGATTGGCCTAATGGCACCGCGTGTACTGCGGGCACCTACGGTGCAGGCCGATATCAGTCAATCTATTGTTGAGCTGGCTGGGGCAACCAATATTATCCGGCTTAAGCGGTTGCTTAACCAGCTGGATGAACCTCTGGCACAGTCGATTGAGCAATTGCTGCAACAGCTATGGAGCTGGTACGAAGCCCGCCTGACGGGGCAGATTTTTAATACCGCCGCCATATTACAGCAGATTGACCAATTGCTTGGCACTGTATTGCTACAACCTGGCAGTATGCAGCGCGATCAGTTACTGGTAGCACTTACTGGGGTACGCCGCGGCTTATTTCAACAGGCTGGGCATTATAAAGTACCAAATGAAGTGATACCGGCCTTAGGAGAAACATATGGCTGGCGAGCTTGATTTTTACGGTATTTATATTCCGGTAATTCTTATTCAGGCACTGCTGGCTTATGTCATCTATAGCTATGTTTTAAAGGCAATGGATAAATGGCAACTGGATCGCTGGATATTGTTACCTACGGTATTTCATTTATGCCTATACATTATTGTATTAGGAATGATGGTATGGGTTTGTCGCCTGCTGTTTTAGGACATCCGCATGAATAGAAATTGAAGGCGTATTATGAAGATCAAATCTCAACAGCTGGTGCGTATGGCACTATTTGCCGTGATTGGTATAGCTGCGGTGCTCGCAGCGCTATCTTTGTGGCGTTACTATACGCAGGCTCCATGGACGCGGGATGGTCGCATTCGGGGTGACGTGATGCGTATTTCTGCTGATGTATCGGGACTGGTTAAGGAAGTACTGGTGCAGGACAACCAGCCGGTAAAACAGGGGCAAATACTGTTTAGCATAGACCCAGCACGGTTTGAAATTGCGGTTGAGCAGGCCAAAGCCAACCTGGCTCGCGCACAGGCTAATCTAGCCAATTCCCGGCAGCAGCGCCTAAGTGCAGAGGCCACTATTAATCAGGCACAAGCCAGCGTACAGGCGGCACAGGCAGAAGCTGAAAAAGCCCGACGTGATCTGGCACGGATTGAGCAACTGCAAAATGACAATGCCGTTTCCAAGCAGGAGCAGGATCGCTACCGCGCCGTAAAACTGGAAGCACAAGCCAATCTGGCTAAGGCTCAGGCCAATATTGAAGTCGAAAAACAAAATCTTAGTGCCGTGGCAACGGGCAGGCAGGGTTTGCTGGCTGAAGTGGCCAGTGCACAGGCTGCGCTGGACTTGGCACAATTGAATTTAGCGCGCACTCAGGTCAAAGCACCAGATAATGGCCGACTGGCCAACTTTGATTTAAAAGCAGGCAATTACGTCAGCGCAGGGCAAGCTATAGCTGCTTTACTAGACCCTAAGCAATTTTATGTGGTGGGTTATTTTGAAGAAACCAAGTTGTCACGGATTCGGATAGGGGATGCAGTGACCGTTCAGTTGATTGGTGATTCACGACAAATTAAAGGCCATGTGCAAGGGATTGCAGCAGGCATTGAAGATCGCGAACGCACCTCAAGCAGTAGTATGCTGGCCAATATTAACCCGACATTTAACTGGGTACGGCTGGCCCAGCGTGTGCCTGTACGTGTAACCCTGGATGACGTCCCTGATAGTAACATGTTGGTAGCAGGGCGTACCGTCACAGTGCATATTGATGAAAGCAGGAACGGGAAAAAGCCGCCCAGCAAATAAACTTATCAACAAGATTTTTGAGCCATTAAACCTCTCGGTTGCATAGAGAATTTTAAGGGTAGATCTTTTATTTCTGTTCAGGCACTTCGCATGAATTATCATCACACAGTGGCGCGGTTTGATCCTGACTCATATCTACACTGTTATGCGCATCACCCGCCTGTTGTAATGCTTGCAAGAATACCTCTCGCGGTTGCGCGCCAGACAAACCAATTTTTTGATTAAATACAAAAAATGGCACACCACTAATCTCCAGTTGCTCACGTGCAATTTGCTCATCCATGCGCACTTCCTGTTCAAAACGATCAGAATCTAGCACGGCTTTGACCTCATCAGGGTTTAAGCCAATCCGCGCAGCGACTTGTTCCACTACATTACGTTCACCAATGGCTAGGCCTTCAGTCATATAGGCATAAAAAAACGCCTCTTGCGTGGCATCACCTAAGCCTTTGCTAGTAGCAAGGTGAATAATGCGATGTGCGTTAAAGGAATTGCCAGACTTGGCTTGTTGCCATTGAAAATCAATGCCCTCATCACGTGCCATGTCGGCCATTTGCCGTTGGAACTGCTCCATCTCTGCCACACTTTTACCATATTTTTTGGCAAGACGTTCGGTATTGGAGCTGCCATGGCTGGCAGGTGCATTGGGGTCTAGCTCATAGCTGTGCCAATGTACGTCAATATCAATGTCAGCATCACGGGCGACGTTCTCAAGGCGTTTTTTACCGATATAACAGAAGGGGCAGACCACGTCTGACCAGATGTCGATGCGTACAGGGTTCATCAGGATTGCTCTCATTGTCGTGTTATATACTTAGGACTGTATAAACTCACTTTAAATGAGTCAGTTCTAAGTTGAATGGCTTATTGTAAAAGCTAACCTTACTGACATAGTCCTACACTGAGTTGATTTATATTTGAATGACTATAGTATATACTTGACGTATGTACAAAACGGGGGCAAGTCATGAACCATATTGCGCGTGTGTTTAAATCTGGCAATAGTCAAGCTGTGCGTTTGCCGAAGGCATTTCGGGTGGATGTTGATGAACTGGAAATTTTTCAGCGTGGCGATGAACTCGTGCTTAGAAAGCCTGCCAGTAATTTAGAGCAAGCATTTAATATTCTGTCCGACTTACCCGATGACTTCTTTGCTGAGGGACGAGAAGATTTACGTTTACAGGAGCGCGAAGATCTGTGATGGCCACTTATATGCTAGACACTAATATATGCATTTATATTAAAAAGAATAAGCCAGTTGAGGTATTAGAAAAATTTAGAATCTTAAGTATTGGTGAGGCAGTGATTTCACAAATTACTTGGGGCGAGTTACAGTATGGGGCTTATAAAAGTCAGCATACACAAAGGGTGCTACAGGAGTTTGAGCAACTGGTACGCTTGATTCCAGTTCTACCGTTAAGCAATAAAGCAGCAGAACATTATGGGCAAATTAGAAATACGCTGGCACGGCGGGGGCAGATTATTGGTGCCAATGATTTGTGGATTGCTGCCCATGCACGAGCAAGTGATTTAATTTTGGTGACGAACAATACGCAGGAATTTTGTCGAGTAGAAGGGTTAGGGCTTGAGAATTGGGTGCAGTTATAAAAAAATCCCCGCACTCAGCGGGGATTAAAATCTTTTAAGATTTTGGATAGCTGCGGCAATGTTCACAGACCTGTTCCCAACGTCCTAAACGGAAACGCCAGTACTTGCGAACATGCACAGCCTTAGGGTAGCCGCACAAAATCATGCTCTGCCTCCTCATATGCTGAGTTTCTTTTAATAAACTCTACACAAACCTAGAGACAGCTTAAGAAAAACCCTATATACTAAAGTTCCTACGCTTTAAGTACAGGCTTTGACTTAATTGTCAAGGTATGTATTGGGTTTACCCCACAAACGACCTAAGTGCAAACACTTAGGTTTTTTGTTTTTCAACTTTCCATATTTATTCCTCCTCTGTTTCCTCGTCGTTTTGTTCATCAATTTCCCACGGTTGCAAAGAGTATTGCCCCTTCTTACTAGGGTGGGTGTAGATGAGGCCTTTGACAGACATTCTGTACAGGCGTGCCATTAATTTAGTTCGATCATAAATCTCGCCGCTATCCCGGTAAATGGCGATCATTAACTTATCTAAGCCTATCTTACCCCCTAGTTTTTTAATTAAATTAAGTAAGTAGAAATCTTTCTTATCCGACTCGGTGAGATTTAGTGCTTGGATAAGCTCTTTGGGTAATCCGATTAAATCATCAGGGGTAACGTAAAGGGGAGAGTCGATCGAGCGTATCGACGCCAGACTTCGAGCAATTTGTGAGAAGGTTTCTTTTCTCTTTTCGTATTGGTTCGAGCGTGAGAGATCGTTGCTTTTCGCATAGAAATGAGCCTTGTCTGCTTGAAAAGCAGCCTGCTCCTTGACAAATTTTATTTGTTCATCTATATTATTAGACATAGATACCCCCGTGGTGTCTTTGTTTTTACCTAAAATTAAGGGTTAGCCTAAGCTAATTAAATATCCTTAATACGATAGAAGCCGAGAGATTATACTTAGTGATATGTGGAAGTTGAGCTAGGTATAATCTCTTTTCTGTATGTGCTTATCATATCTATGTTTTTCACCTCCTGTCAATAGACTAACTCAACATTTGCAATTCATTCAAGCGTAGAGAAGAATTAGCGAGCGTGAGATAAAAAATTTTTATAATAATCAGTGTGTTATTGCCCAAAGATTTTACGCCATCCGTCAAGTTCTGTTTAAAATATTACTTCTGTGACCATCTAACTGTTCTTTTATAGACATTTATTAATAAAAAACCCCCGCATTTAGCGAGGGTTTTCTCACAGTTTTATCGAACCTTACACACGCTCGATAATCGTTGCAATACCCTGACCCAAACCAATACACATGGTGGCAAGACCAATTTGCGTGTCTTGTTGTTCCATCACGTTTAGCAGGGTAGTAGTGATACGCGCACCAGAGCAACCCAGTGGGTGACCCAACGCAATCGCACCGCCGTTCAGGTTAATCATGTCCTGTTTGTCCATGATTCCTAATGCCTTCATAACGGACAAGCCTTGGGCTGCAAATGCTTCGTTCAGCTCAACAGTTTGAATGTCATTGATGGTCAGACCTGCGCGTTTGAGGGCTTTTTGGGTGGCTGGTACTGGACCATAACCCATAATTGCCGCGTCACAGCCCGCAACCGCCATAGAACGAATCACTGCACGTGGTTTTAAGCCCAAAGACTGGGCACGTTCAGCACTCATCAGCAGCATGGCAGATGCACCGTCAGAGAGCGCAGAAGAGGTTGCCGCAGTCACAGTACCCGCTTTACTTGGGTCAAACACTGGACGCAGCGCAGCAAAGGCTTCCAGATTGGCATCGGGGCGAATCACTTCGTCAATTTCACACAGTTTTCTAAAGCCATTTTCATCATGGCCTTCAATACCGATAATTTCGTTCTTGAAGCGGCCTTCCTGTGTGGCAGCCCATGCGCGACGGTGCGACTCCACCCCAAACTCGTCCTGCATTTCACGGCTAATGCCATTCATGCGACCCAGCATTTCAGCAGTCAGGCCCATCATGTTAGAGGCTTTGGCATAATGCTTGGAGGCTTCAGGGTTGATGTCAATGCCATGCATCATGCCCACGTGACCCATGTGCTCAACACCACCCACGATAAAAATATCACCTTGGTTGGTGGCAATTTGCGCCGCTGCGGTATGGATGGCCTGCATGGAAGAGCCACACAGACGATTCACGGTTTGACCTGCTACCGTTTTTGGCAGATCAGCCAGCAAACCAATGTTACGGCCAATGTTCATGCCTTGCTCTAAAGTCTGGTTCACACAGCCCCAGATCAGGTCTTCAACGTCATTCACGTCAAATTGATTACGGCGTACCAGTGCACGCACTAACTCGGCAGATAAAGAGTCGGCGCGTACATTGCGGAACATACCGTTTCTGGATTTGCCCATGGCAGAACGAACGCCATCAACAATCACAATATCGCGTGGATTTAAATTACTCATGCACGCAGCTCCTTAACCGTAAAATTTCTTGTTGTTGGCCGCCATGTCACGCAGCATTTGCGGCGCTTCATAAGCTTTGCCAAGGTGGGCATATTTATCGCATTTGGCCACATATTCAGCCACGCCAGTCTGGTCGATATAACGGCATGGGCCACCACGGAATGGTGGGAAACCAACGCCCATAATCATGGCCATATCGGCCTCAGCAGGGGTAGCGACAATGTTGTCTTCCAGGCAACGAACAGTCTCGTTACAGAAAGTCAGCATCATACGGTCAATAATTTCCTGATCGTCAAACTCGCGCTTTTCGCCAGTAATCATCGGTGCTATCAGCTCATAAGACGCCGGATCAGCTTTCTTGGCTTTTTTGCCCTTCTTGTCCAGTTCGTACTTATAAAAGCCGATATCGTTTTTCTGGCCCAGACGCTTGTTGTCGTACATGATTTCAATCGCGCCCTTATAATCAGGCTTCATGCGGTCAGGGAAGCCTTCGGCCATCACCTGTGCGCCATGTACACCCGTATCAATGCCCACCACGTCAATCAGGTAAGCGGGACCCATTGGCCAGCCAAAGCGCTCCATCACTTTATCCACTTGCTGGAAGTCGGCACCGTCTTTTAACAACAGGTCAAACGCGCCAAAGTAAGGGAACAGCACACGGTTCACCAAAAAGCCCGGGCAGTCGTTGACCACGATTGGGGTTTTGCCCATTTTTTGTGCCAGTACGACGGTAGTAGCAATGGCTTCATCAGATGTTTTTTCACCACGAATCACTTCAACCAGTGGCATCATGTGTACCGGGTTGAAAAAGTGCATGCCCACAAAGTTTTCTGGACGCTGTAACGCGCTCGCCAGACGGGTAATGGAAATGGTTGAGGTGTTGGAGGCAATAATGGTGTTGTCACGTACTGCTTTTTCAGTATCGGCCAGCACTGCTTCCTTGATTTTTGGATTTTCGGTCACTGCTTCAATCACAATATCCACGTCCTTAAACTCATCATAGCTTAAGGTTGGGCGGATACGCGCCAGTGTTTCACCCATTTGCGCCGGCTTCATTTTTTTGCGCTCAACCTGCTTGGTCAGCAGGGTGTTGGCTTCTTTCATGCCCAGCGCCAGTTGCGGATTACCAATATCCTTCATGATAATTGGCGTGCCTTTGCTGGCTGCCTGATAGGCAATACCGCCACCCATGATACCAGCGCCTAACACTGCTGCCATGTTCACCGGATGAGCACCTTTTTCGTGCTTCTTGCTGATCTTTTTAACCGCTTGATCATTGAGGAACAGGCCAATTAACGCACCTGCCTGAGGGGTAACCGCTGCTTTGGCAAAGCCTTGTGCTTCTACTTTTAAGGCTTCGTCACGGTTCAGGCTGGCACCGGCCTGCATGGTATCTAATACCAGTTTAGGCGCTGGATATTGGGCTGGGTTAGCCTTGGACAGTACTACGCCTTTGGAGCTGTTAAACGCCATCATTTGTTCTAATGGGTTAAGTTTAACCGGCTCAAGTTTTTCCTGGCGGCGTGCTTGCCAGTCCAGTTTGCCCGCAATGGCTTGTTTAACCAAGTCAATGGCAGCATCTTGCAGTTTTTCAGGCGCGACCACGGCATCAACCGCACCATCTTTTAGTGCAGCATCCGGTTTTTTCGGTGCGCCAGCGGCAATCCATTCAACGGCATTATCAATACCGATCAGGCGACTTAAGCGAACTGTACCGCCAAAGCCTGGGAACAGGCCCAGTTTTACTTCTGGCAGACCAACCTGAGCGGCAGTTGAAGCCACACGGTAGTCACAGGTTAAGCACAGCTCAAAACCGCCACCAAAGGCAATACCATTAATGGCAGCAACTTTAGGTAGATCTAGGTCTTCAAAGCTGGAGAAAATATTGTTAACGGGGCCTAGCCATTCAGCAATGGCCGCTTCGCCCTGTGCAAAGTTATCACCAAATTCAGTGATATCTGCACCAACAATAAAGGTAGATTTGGCGCTGGTAACGATCAAGCCTTTAACATCGCTATTGGCTTTAACCGCAGCAATTGCGGCCGAGAAATCTTCAACCGTTGCACGGTTAAACTTATTGACGGATTCGCCTTGCAGGTCAAAGCGAAATTCTGCTATTCCGTCCGACAGCATTTGGACGGTAATGGCATTGCCAGAGTGGATCATGCCCTGATCTCCTATTTTGGAGGACTTGTAAGTTGACGTGGAACGCCGTTGCTACGTTAACAACAATGGCAGCAAAAATTTTTCCAAGTTTACGCCAAGATGAGGACAAAATGACAATAGATATTGCTTAGTTGATGACGCAATGGTCACGAATTGTTAATTTGGGAGATTTAAAAAACCAAATTTTCTTAAACCTGGATTAATTTTTAACAGCTAGTGCTAGAATCACGCCAGTTTTTTAGGCAGCTTGAAGCAGGTGCTCAATGATCAAGTGGATTGTTCTGGCCATTTTTGTGGTGTCAGCCATTTATGTACAGCGACGCGGCAAGGTCAAGCAGCCGTTAAAGCGTCAGATTCTGGATCATTCCACTATTATGGCGCCGATTAATATCTGGATGTATCTGTTTTCCAAAGTGCCAAACCAGCCCTATATTGATGCCAAAGCCAGTCACTTAGATGATCTGGCAGTGCTGGATGCCAACTGGCAAATGATTCGTGATGAAGCACAAAACTTGTCACAACAGGGCGAAATCAAAGCCTCGGATACCTATAACGATGCCGGTTTTAACTCATTTTTTAAAACCGGCTGGAAGCGTTTTTATCTAAAATGGTATGACAGCCATCATCCCTCAGCGGCTGAACTGTGCCCTAAAACCACGGCGCTACTTAAAACCCTACCAACCATTAAGGCCGCCATGTTTACCGAGTTGCCGCCGGGTAGCCGTCTGGTGCGTCATCGTGATCCCTATGCCGGTTCACTGCGTTATCATTTGGGTCTGGTAACACCAAACGATGACCGCTGTTTTATTGAAGTGGATGGTGAACGTTATAGCTGGCGTGACGGACAAAGTGTAGTATTTGATGAAACCTTTATGCACTATGCAGAAAATGCCACTGACCAGAACCGGATTATCCTGTTTTGTGATGTAGAGCGACCCTTAAGCTCCAAACTGGTGGCGGGTTTTAATCGCTGGTTTTCCAAAAATGTGATGACTGCCGCCAGCTCACCCAATGAAGTAGGTGATCAAACCGGTGGGATTAACAAAGCCTTTCGCTATTTATATCAGGTGCGTTTGCGTGCCAAAGACCTGAAGAAAACCAATCGTGAGCTATATTATCTGCTCAAATGGCTGATTTTTGCCGGAATTTTTTATCTGATCTTCTTTGCCTGATTTAAAGCCTTTTGTGTCGGCTGTTGTTAGACGAATGTTAAAGTTTAAGCATGAATTAAATCTGATTTGTGCTTGAATTTTAGCCAGTTAACCCTAGATATAGGGAATGATAAACGCCTTGAATCCTCCCCAAAGTCGCGAATATTTGTCGCGCGAGGATATTGACACCAATATCCGTACCATTCTTACACATCTGCCCAATTTGCCTGGCATTTATAAAATGATCGGGGCAAAGGGTGAGCTATTGTATGTGGGCAAGGCCAAAAACCTGAAAAACCGGGTATCCAGTTATTTTGTCAAAACCATTGACCACCCTAAAACGCGGGCACTGGTTGCGCGGATAGTGCATATCGAAACCATTGTAGTGCGTAGCGAAACCGAAGCATTACTGCTAGAACAAAACCTGATCAAGCAGCATCGACCGCCCTATAATATCTTGCTGCGCGATGATAAGTCGTATTTATATATTTTTGTGTCAGCCGATAGGCCTTATCCACGTCTGGCAGCGGGACGTGGCAAGGGTCAGCATCAGGCTGGCCGGTTTTTTGGGCCATATCCCAGCGCTACCAGTGCGCGGGAAACCCTGCTGGTGCTACAAAAGCTGTTTATGGTGCGCCAGTGCGACAATAACTTTTTTGCCCAGCGTAAACGGCCCTGTTTGCAATATCAGATCAAACGCTGCCGTGCACCGTGTGTAGGGCTGGTTAGTCCTGACGATTATGCACAGGATGTGGCACATACTATCCGCTTTTTAAAGGGTGATACCCGTGAACTGAATCAGGAGTTGATTGGCAACATGGAACGTGCTGCCGAGCAGCTTAAGTTTGAGGAGGCGGTATTTTACCGCGACCGTATTGGTTTGCTGCGTGAGGTACAGGCGCAGCAGGCAGTATACAAGGTCAAAGGTGAAGCAGACATTCTGGCCATTGTGCAGCAGGCAGGGGTGGTGTGCATTCAGGTGATGAATGTGCGTAACGGACAAATGCTGGGCGGTAAGGCGTTTTTTCCTGATCTTGCACCAAATGAAAATAGTGGCGCCACGCTGTCTGAATTTATGGCTTCGTTTTACTTTCAGTTTGCTGATGAGCTGCCTGAAGAGCTGATTATTAATGTGCCACTACCGGATCAAAAAAGCCTGGAGCAGGCGCTCAAACAGCATTTTGGGCAGGCACTGCAAATCAAGGCCAGGGTGCGTGAAACCCGCGCTGAATGGCTGGAGCTGGCAGTGATGAATGCAGAAAATGCCCTGCATTCCAGATTATCCAATCATATTGAGCTGCGTGAGCGTTTTGCGGTGTTGCAGGCGCTGTTAGATCGTCCGGTTGATAGCATTGAATGCTTCGATATTAGCCATACCATGGGGGAGTCACCCGTGGCCTCTTGTGTGGTATTTGATCAGGGCGGTGCCCGTAAGCGCGATTACCGCCAGTTTGATATCAAGGATATCACAGCCGGTGATGATTATGCCGCGATGCGTCAGGCCTTAACCCGGCGTTACAAGAAAGCACCGTTGCCGGACTTGTTGTTGATTGATGGCGGCAAAGGGCAGCTAAAAATGGCTATTGATGTGATGCAGGAGCTGGGGCTGGAAGCTTTTATGATTGGCGTCTCCAAAGGGGAAGGACGCAAACCGGGCCTGGAAACCCTGCATTTTACTGATGGCCACAAAATCCAGCTGGAAAGTGATAATAAGGCGCTGCATTTAATCCAGCAGGTGCGCGATGAGGCGCACCGTTTTGCCATTACCCGGCACCGTGCCAAGCGCGACAAGAAACGCGGTGGCTCGGTATTGGAAGTGATTCCGGGCCTTGGGCCAAAACGCCGCCGTGATTTGTTGACTCATTTTGGTGGTATTCAGGGTGTACTTAAAGCATCAGAGCATGAGCTGACCCAGGTTCCTGGCTTTGGTAAAGCGCTGGCCAGAACGGTGTATAAAATTTTGCATGAATAAACTCTAAAACTTTCAAGCATCAATTAAGCCATTAACCTTAGGGCTAGGCCTGTGTTTTTGGATGTGCTGTTTGCCGAAATATGGCGTATTCCTTCAATCTTGAACGTTTAAGTCATGGTTTTTGACCAGAAATGTTTTATTGTCTAGTACAACTAAACTGATGCAGGTCGATAAGGCTTTCATCTAAATAATGATTGGTGTGTTGGAACTGGAGGATAAGATGCAACTGGATCAATTACTGGCAAATGCAGCACAACAGGTCGGTCAGCCACAAACTATTAGCATTCCTGAGGGTTGGGGACAGGGGCGTGCGGTATTTGGTGGGCTGGTGGCTGGCCTGATGATTGCGCGCGCCGAGCCACTGGTCAATGATGCAGCCAAAACCTTGCGCTCAGCATTTATCAGTTTTGTGGGACCAGTTGCCACTGGGGAGGCAGAGCTTCAGGCGCAAGTGCTGCGGACTGGTAAATCGGTGACCACGATTCAGGTGCTGCTCATTCAGCAGGGGCAGGTACAAGCGGTGCTGGTAGCAAGCTTTGGTGCTGCACGTGAATCCATCATCAATATTCAGGGTGAGCACACTGCGCCTATATATAAAGCACCTGAACAATGCCAGGCATTGCCATTTATTCCTGGTATTACTCCAGCGTTTTTGCAGCATTTTGATGCGCTATGGGCAGAAGGGGCACTCCCATTTAGCGGCGCCAAGCAACCAGATTTTGGGGGCTGGATGCGTTTTAAAGATCATGCAAATATTAGCAGTATTCAATTGCCGCATCTACTGGTACTTGATGATATGTGGCCGCCTGCCGTACTGCCCATGTATGACCGGATTGCGCCATCAAGTTCGTTAAACTGGAATTTTGAGCTGATTACTATGCCTGAGCAAACCAGTGCCGCAAGCTGGTGGCAGTATCAGGTAAAAACTGACTATGCAGCGGATGGCTATGCCTATACACAAGCGAAAATCTGGGATGAACAGGGCAATCTGGTGGCATTAAGCCGCCAAACGGTCACCGTGTTTATATAAAGCTGACGTGTTATGATAGCCATCTATTGATTCCAGCAGTGGATTTCTTATGACAGGAAGCATACTTAACATTCCTAATATATTAACGCTGGCACGGATTGCACTCATTCCTGTCTTTCTGCTGATTGCTTATTTACCGCCTGTCATGCAAATGGATGCGCAAGCGGGCATTGACCTGCGCCATGCGCTGCTCACCAGTGTGTTTATACTGGCTGCCATTACAGACTGGCTGGATGGTTATCTGGCGCGAGTACTTAACCAGAGCTCGGCGTTTGGCCGCTTTTTGGATCCTGTCGCGGATAAACTCATGGTCGCGGCGGCGCTGGTGGTATTGGTGCAATGGCAGCCCAATATCACTATGGCCTTTGCAGCAATTGTGATTATTTCGCGGGAAATCACCGTATCTGCCTTGCGCGAGTGGATGGCCGAGCTGGGCGCCCGTACCAGTGTGGCAGTTTCTACTGTTGGCAAGTACAAGACAGCCTGTCAGATGATTGCCATTAGTGCCTTTTTGCTTAACTGGCCATCCATTGAGCCGATTGCCTATGTGTTGCTGTATGTGGCGGTGGTTTTGACCTTGTGGTCAATGTTTATTTATTTAAAGGCGGCCTGGCCGTATCTTAAGCAGCCTTAAATCGCATTTTTAAACAGCAGCACTGAGCTGCTTTTTTTGAGGCTGACTTTAGCTATGGGTTTCTTCTTCGCCATCGTCATTTAAGGTTCTAGCTATTTTTTCAATATTCAGGCTTTTTGCCATGGCGTCAAAAATTTCCTTATAAACCTGAGAATTATGGTAAAGCCGGTCATGTTCGCCATGTTCAACAATCATGCCATCTTTCATCACATAGGTATAATCGGCATCAATAATCTGCGATAGGCTATGCGAAATAATCACCACGGTACGGCCCTGCTTGATCTGGTCAAGGCTGTGTTTGATTTGTTCGGTAGCAATGGCATCAAGGCTTGCAGTTGGCTCATCCAGAAAAATAATCGGTGGATTTTTTAAAAACATACGGGCAATGGCAATGCGCTGCTGCTGGCCGCCAGACAACTGGGTGGCATCGGATTTATATCCTTTTTCCAGCGCCATAATTTGCTCATGAACGGATGCTTTTCTGGCAGCCTCAATAATATCATTCATGCTGGCATTCATTTTTCCGTAGCGGATATTGTCTTCAATGCTGCCCTGAAAAATATGATTTTTTTGCAGAACTAGGCCAATATGATCGCGTAAGTAGGCCGTATCCATATCTTTTAGGTCAACGCCATCCAATTGAATGCTGCCGGAATTGGCCAGATAAAACTTGTCCAGCAGACTAATCAGCGTGGTTTTGCCTGCACCGGATAAACCTACCAGCGCAGTAATTTTGTTGGGCTGAATGGTCATGCTAATGTCTTTTAACGCATGATGACCATTAGGATAATAAAAATCCACGTGTTTCAGCACAAACTTGCCCTGTACCGGATAGGGTTTTTGCTGCCCGGTCGATTCAATTTCTTTATCAGCTTCCAGGATATTAAAGAAGCTTTCGGAATAAATCATGGCATCGTTAATTTCATCATAAATACGATGCAACTGGCGGATTGGCGCAGAAACATTATTAAACAGCAGGACATGGTACATAATCATGCCAATGCTCATTTGCTTATTTAGAACAAAATAGGCGGTTAAAATAATAATCAGCACCACGCCAACCTGTTCAATAAAGGTTTTTAGGCCATCAAACAAAAAACTGGTTTGGCGGGTTTGCATCTGGTTGTAAGTCAGATTTTTTTGTAGGGTCAGTTGTTTACTGGCTTCAATTTTTTCACGGTTAAACGACTTAATCACGCTAATAGAATTGATAATACTCAAAATGCCCTGACTTTTTTGCTCGCGGCCATTACGAAATTCCCGCCGCCAGCCGCCCAGTTTTTGTGCCTGTACATAGGTCAGCCAGAAATAAACCGGTACAATGGAAAGTGCCACCACACCAACCCAGACATTGGCATAAAACATCAAGCCAAGCGCTACAATAGCACTGGTAAATAACGGTAAAATATCAATAAAAAAGATTTGCACCAATCGGGTGAGTGAACCAATACCACGGTCAATCCGGGTTTGCAGCTTGCCAGCCTGATTGTCATCCTGTGCAAAAAATGCCAGGCGATAGGTTAAAAATTTTTCAATAATGCCTTGCGCCAGATCTTGCGATACCATAATGCGTAAGCGTTCGCCATAAAATTTTTGTCCGAACTGCACAATGGCATTAAGGATTTCTTTGCCCAGTAAAATCAGGCTAATATTGATTAAAATATGCCAGCCTTGTGCCAGCCCTTGTCCGTTTTCAATAATGCGGTTAATGCTATCAACGGCATATTGCAGGGTTAGGGCATTGACCTGTGCCGTGAGTGAACCAATCAGGGTAAGAATCAGGGTCGCGGCCACTAACCAGCGATAAGGACGTACAAAAGGACGTATTTTCTGAAAAAGCTGCCAAAGGTTCATGGACAAATATTGTTGTTGTGGCAATGGATGATTCAGTCTACGGCAAGCTTTAAGCCACGCTCAAGCCAACCAGGCATATTGTTGCGAAAAAACCATAAGATGATAAGAAAGTCCAAACAATCAGGGCAAAATACCGTAGGGTTCCCTAAACCAGCTTTCAACCAGCATGGCCGCAGCCAGACTGTCAGCGCTGGTTTTTTTGCCATGACCGTGTTTTTTATAATCTTCCAGCGCATATCTGGCATCGCGGGTGGTCAGGCGTTCATCTATCATCCATACCGGTTTATTGAGCCGATACTTTAAACGCCGGGCAAATTTGCGTGCCCGCAGGGATAATTCCGACTCAGTGTCATCCATATTAAGCGGCAAACCCACCAGACAGAGATCAGGTTGCCAGTTGGCAATAATTTTTTCCAGCTTATCCCAGTCCGGTATCCCATCACGCATGGGAAACAGGTCTAAAGGCTGTGCCGTGCCTAACAGCTCATTGCCAGTAGCCATCCCCATTTTTTGCGTGCCAAAGTCAAAGGCCATAATGGTTTGTGGCTGGTTAGGTAGATTCGTCATAAATTTTATATCTTGGATGTATTGAGATTTTTTAGCTCAGGCACAACCTTCGCCTTGCGCAGCGGTACGGCAGTGCCGTACTGATTCGCTGCTCATCATCAGGCATGACCAATTTCTGGTGCTAGCCAGTTGGTATTCAGGCCAATTTTGGCGGCAGCGGCTGACCAGCGTTCTTCATAGGGTAGGTTAAACAACAGCTCCATGTCTGCCTCACATACCAGCCAGTCACCGCGAGCCAGTTCCTGCTCCAGCTGCTGTGGCATCCAGCTGGCATAGCCCAGCATAATCTGGTAGCGCTCTACCCCTTCGTTTTGTGCAATGGCCTCTAAAATATCCTTGCTGGTGGTCACGCAGACGTTTTCGCTAATGGCAATGGAAGATTGCCAGACCGGATTGCCTGTATGCAGCACAAAGCCTGCCTCTGGGCGCACTGGCCCGCCTTCTAATACCGCATGCGGTTTAACCACATCAATGCTGATTTCCAGATCGGTGAGCAGTTCTTTAATTTCAAGGTGACTTGGACGGTTGATGATTAAACCTTGTGCACCGTGCTCATCATGGCGGGCAATATAAATAATGGTTTGGGCAAAAAAATCATCATCCAGCTGAGGTGGTGCAATGAGGCAGCGGTGGGTTAAATAAGTCTTTGCCAAGGTACCCGTATCTCCAAAATCGTTGTCAGGCGGCAGTGGTTTGCCACGCTGTATCCATTAAGCCAGTTTTATAAGTGTCATTGCTATAAATAAGGGTCTATTTGCCAAATGCAAGTCCTATGATAATCAGCACTATGGCGTAAAAATTAAATCCATTCAACTATTTGCCATAAATGACCTGTTAATGGGCTGGTCTTGGAGTTAGTGGGTTGGGTGATCAGTGGCATGTTTGAGATTGAGCAGGTGCCGCGCATGCTGTAAGGTGGTTTCGGTAATTTCCACGCCACCAGACATACGCGCCAGTTCAATAATACGCTGCTCTTCGCCCAGTTCATAAATAATACTGGATGCCTGTTCGGTTTGCTGTTTTTCAACCAGTAAATGCTGATCCGCCTGTGCAGCAACCTGTGGCTGGTGAGTAATACATAAAATCTGCACATGCCGGCCCAGATCACGCAGCAGGCGGCCAACAATTTCTGCGGTGCCACCGCTAATGCCTACGTCCACTTCGTCAAACACCAGCACATCGGCTTCGGTTTTTTCCGCATTCATAACCTGCATCACCAGCGCAATACGTGATAATTCTCCCCCGGAAGCCACACGTGCCAGTGCTTGTGCTGGTATGCCCTTGTTGGCAGTAAAATACAGCTGAATAGCTGACAGACCATCAGCATTGGGAACATCTAACGTATCAAAGCCAAATTCAAAATGGGCTTCTGGCAAGGCCAGGGGGCGAACCTGCCGGGTCAGGGCATCTGCCAGAGGCATGGCAGCCTCACGACGTGCAGTATCCAGTTGCTGGGCGAGCTGTAAAAATTGTTCTCGCGCCTGATTGACCTGTGCGGCCAGTGCTTCCGGGTCGTCCAGCAAGTTCAGGCGATCCAGTTCAGTTTGCCAGCTGTTAAGCAGTCCGGTTAATTCCGGTGGGCTTACCCGGTACTTACGCGCCAGCCGGTGAAATACCTCCAGATGTTCATTTAGTTCAGCCATGCGTTCCGGATCAAAGTTTTGCTGATCCACAAACTGGCGCAATAAGGCTACAGCGTCGCCAAGCTCACTTTGGGCATTAATCAGGCGCTCACTCACTTCACTGAGCTGGGCTGAGCGACTAGCCTGACTCTCAGCCCGGCGACTAAACATCGCCAGTTGCTGCATGACATTATTGTCCTGTTCATCCAGGCCATCGAGCAATGCAGCACAATCCTGCATCATGCTTTCAAAATGGCTTAGGCGATCATATTCCTGTTCCAGCTCAGTATAGTTGAGTTGAGTGAGCGGTAAAATTTCTTCAAGCTGGACTTCCAGTTCAATCATACGGCTTTGCCGGCTGGCAGCAGCAGCCAGTGCTGACTGTTGTTCTTTAAGCAGATGCTGCCAGTGGTGGTAAGCCTGACGTACTTCCTGCGCCTTTGCCTGAAAGCCACTATAGCGATCCAGCCAATTTTTGGGATAAGGTGGTTCCAGCAATTGCTGCTGGCTATGCTGGCTGTACAGTTGTACCAGCAGACGACCAGCTTCCTTAAGTTCGGTCAGGCTGGAGGGGCGGCCATTGATCCAAGCTTTGCTACGGCCATTATTTAAAATAACCCGGCGCAGGTGAATTTCACCAAATTCTTCATGGGTGCCTTCAGCCAGCTCACGTTCGGCTAACCATACGTCAATCGGATCGTTTTTTTGATATTCAAAACTGGCAGTGACATCGGCTTTATCAGTACCAAAGCGCACATGGGCCACATCGGTGCGCTCACCCAGGCATACGGATAGCGCATCCAGCAATAAGGATTTACCTGCGCCGGTTTCCCCGGTTAGGACATTAAAACCATTGGCCAAATCAACCGAAAGCTGGTCAGCCAGCGCAAAGTTTTGTAGTGTTAAATTGGTGAGCATTCAAACCCTGTATCTTCAGTAATATGCTTGAATTAATATGACAAAATAAAATTGATAGTACACAGCTTGTGCAGCGCTTAAAAGTCATTTTTTGCAGTTTTGCAGGCAATTCATGTGTACGCAGCTATGGTTTTTGCCTACTCCAGGCCAGGTTGGTCAACTTTAAATTCAGCACAGATATTTATGGTTCAAAAAAGTGAATAGACCCGATCACTTGTGATATGGCTGCCTCTAAATCAATATACTATAATACCTTGGTTTAACAATATTTTGATGTATGCTCTAGCGGGGCAGGTTCGGCTTGCGCTAAACTACAGCGGTCTTTTGCGGAGTAAAATGATGAACCCAGCTCAATTTGATCAAGTGACGGTTATCAAAAAAGCGAATATTTATTTTGATGGAAAGTGCATTAGTCACACCATCCAGTTCGATGACGGTAGTAAAAAAACTGTGGGTGTCATTTTACCAACTGAAAAACCGCTGACTTTTGAAACACATGTGCCTGAACGCATGGAAATCATTTCTGGCGAGTGCCGGGTAAGAATTGCCGATCAGGCGGATAGCGAACTGTATCGTGCCGGCCAGTCTTTTTATGTGCCAGGCAATAGCCGTTTCTATGTGGAAACCCTTGAGCCACTGGATTATGTGTGCCATCTGGAAGGTTAAGCCGTCTCACTGCACTTAAGTCCAGCCCGGCTCAAGCAGCAGACTGCCACATACCTGTCTGAACTATCAATCCTGTAGGGCAGTGCACTACAGGATTTTTCTTTTCCATTTTATGCTCAACGACTGGTTTGAGTGCCAGCTGACACAGGTTTGAATTATCATGGCAAAACCCGAATACCATTTTGGCCTGCATAGCGTTGAGGCATTATTGCAGACCCAGCCTGAAAATATCCTGAATTTGTTTGTATTGCAGGGTCGTGAAGATACCCGACTGAGTCAATTACTGACTTTGGCTACCCCCCATGGCATCAGTGTGCAGCGCGCCGGACGTGACACCTTGGCAAAACTGGCAGGCTCACCCCAGCATCAGGGCATTGTCGCCGCAGTGCGGGCTACGCCGGCGTTAAATGAGCAGGATCTGGAGCAGTTGATCTCCACGCGTCCCGATATCTTGTTGCTGGTGCTGGATCAGATTACCGATCCGCACAATCTGGGTGCCTGTATTCGTACTGCCGCCGCTATGGGCGTGGATGCCGTGGTGGTGCCCAAAGACCGGGCGGCAGGCTTAACCCCGGTCGCACGAAAAATAGCCGCAGGGGGCGCCGAAAAACTGGACTTTATTCAGGTGACTAATCTGGCACGTACCCTGGCATATATACGGGAGCAAGGAGTAAAGGTGATTGGCACTTTGCTGGATGAAACAGCCAAACCAGTAAATCAGTGCGATTTTACAGGAGCTGTGGCTGTGGTAATGGGTGCTGAGGATACTGGGCTGCGCCGCCTCACCCAGCAGCAATGTGATCATCTGGCCTATATTCCCATGGCAGGCAAGTTACAAAGCCTGAATGTGAGCGTTGCAACCGGTATGACCTTGTACGAAGCCTGTAGACAACGGAACCAGTGATGTCTGACTCAGCGGCTAGCGAGCTTAGAAAAGGCTATTTGTTATTAGCCATCACCATGTTGATCTGGGGCAGCTTTACCCTGATGTCACGGCTGGGTGCCAAGCAGGATTTAAGCCCCTGGGATATTACTGCCTTGCGTTTTATCGTGGCTTTTTTGGTATTGATTCCGATTCAGCTATGGCGACGTGAGTGGCGTTTTTTACTGGACAAACGCATTGTATGGCTGGCCCTACTGGGCGGTATCGGCTATTCCTGTGCGGTATATTCAGGCTTTAATTATGCACCAGCTGCGCATGCGGCAATCTGGCTTAATGGTTTCTTGCCTTTGGCTACTGCGATTAGTGCCTGGGTAGTGCTCAAGGAGCCTTTTGGTAAAGATACCTGGATTAGTCTGCTGTTTATGGCTTGTGGCCTTGGCGGCATGATGACAGCCATGTGGTATGAGGGTCAGTTTTACTTATCCATGGGTGATGCCTTTTTTGTGCTGGGCGCTATCTTTTGGGGTATATATACCGTTTTCTTAAAGCGCTGGATGTTGCCGCCCTGGCAAGCCATGGCCGGGGTAGCAATCTGGACGGCGGTCATCTACTTGCCGGTTTATGCCTTATTTTTGCCCAAAAAGTTGGTGCAGGCCAGTTATTTGACGATGCTGGAGCAAGGTGTTTTTCATGGGGTGTTTGTGGTAATTATTGCTATGCTCACCTATATTGGCGCCGTTGAGCGGCTGGGTGCGTTTAAAACCGGAAGCTTGCTGGCACTGGCACCCTTTCTGGCCGCGCTGGCTGCTGTCCCGCTGCTCAATGAGCCTTTGAATCTGGCTATCGGTATTGGCCTGACAGGTATGGGAATTGGAGCACTACAACCGTGGCGGCTGTTACGTTCCGCTGGATGATTTTAGCTGCCTTGCGCCAGCTTTAAATAAGTCTGGTGTAAGGGTTGTAGCTGGGCATATAAGTGTCTTAACTCACCATCGTTGACTACGATATCATCAGCATGCGTTTGCCGTTGCAGGCGTGGCATCTGCACTTGCATAATTCGGGCAATGGCCTCAGGGGACTGCGTATCACGCAGGCTGGCTCGCGATAGCTGTAAATGCTCTGGTACATCAATCAGCAGCACGCGATTGACCAGATCATGCTGACCACTTTCAATGAGTAATGGTGATACCAGAATACGGTAAGGCGAGGAGGCGGCTTGTAGTTGTTGCATAATGCGCTGGCGTATTCTGGGATGGGTGATTTTTTCCAGTTCAATCCGTGCCTGTGGCTGCTCAAATATATGTTGACGCAGCGCAACACGATTCAGTGCGCCATCAGCCTGTAACACCCAATGACCAAAAGCCTGCTGGATTTCCTGCAAGGCGGGTTGCCCGGGTTCAACCACTTCGCGTGCGACTACATCGGCATCTACAACGGTAATACCCTGAGCAGCAAACCAGTCACTGGCGGCGGTTTTGCCACTACCAATGCCACCGGTTAAGCCAACAATAAAAGCAGCCATCTTAAAAAATAGTTATCCTGAAAGTCAAATCCTGATTACCCTTGTTTTAATAACCACCCAGATAAAGCGTCATCAGATTATTTCCCCAGATGAGTGCAATCCAGCCAGCAATTGCCAGGTAAGGGCCAAAGGCAAACGGCAGGTTTTCCTTGCGGATTTTTAACAAGGCAAGTCCAATGATTGCGCCTACCATGGATGACAGCAGAATAATCAGGGGCAACATCAGGGGGCCAAGCCATGCGCCCAGTGCCGCCAGCAATTTAAAGTCGCCATAACCCATGCCTTCCTTGCCAGTAACCAGTTTAAAAACAATATAAACCAGCCATAGCACCAAAAAGCCGATTACATAGCCCCATATCGACTGGGTAGGGGAGATAAACAGGCTTTGCGTATTAATTGCCAGACCCAATCCAGCAATAGGTAAGGTTAAACGATCCGGCAGCAGCTGAGTGTCAAAATCAATACCGGTGAGGGCAATCAATACCCAGGTAAGTAGCAGTGCCGCCAGCATTTTAAAAGTTGGACCAAAACTGAGTACCACCACAATGGAAGCCAGCATGGTGGCTAGCTCAACCAGTGGATAACGAATGCTGATTTTACTGTGACAGGCAGAGCATTTACCACGTAAAGCCAGCCAGCTGAACAGGGGGATATTCTCATACCAGCGAATCTGGTGCTGGCAGTGTGGACAGCTAGAAGCAGGTTTACTTAAGCTCAGGGCAACAGGTTCGGCAGATGCGGTGCCGTTTAGTAGAATAGTGCATTCATGGCGCCATTCTTGCTCCATCATACGGGGGAGACGGTAAATGACGACGTTCAAAAAGCTGCCTACACATAATCCCAGAACAGCAATGACGCTAAGCAGCAACCAAGGTGTATCAATTAACAGTTGAATAAAAGCCTGCATTAAACCACCGAGCCCATCTGGAAAATCGGCAGGTACATGGCAACCACCAGACCGCCAACCAGCACCCCAAGAATGGCCATGATGAGCGGTTCCATCATGCTGGTTAAGCCATCTACCGCGTTATCTACCTCGTTTTCAAAGTGGGTGGCGACTTTATCCAGCATGGCATCCAGTGCACCGGATTCTTCACCAATGGATACCATTTGTACAGCCATGGAAGGAAAGCGGTCAGTGCTACGCATGGCAAACTGTAATTGCTGCCCGGTAGATACATCTTCACGAATGCGCATCACGGCATCACGGTAAACGACGTTGTTGGTTGCACCAGCGGTAGATTCCAGCGCCTCAATCAGGGGAACACCGGCAGCAAAAGTAGTGGCCAGCGTACGGCTATAACGGGCAATAATGGCCTTGTACACCAGGTCACCAAAAATAGGCGCTTTTAAAGAGGCACGATCCAGAAAATCCCGAAACGCCTGACTGCGCTTTTTGGCTTCCAGAAATGCACCAATCGTTAATCCAATGACAATGATCAGAATATACCAGTAGGATTGCATCCATTTGGACATATTGACCACCATCTGGGTAAAGGCTGGCAGGTCAGCACCAAATGAGCTAAACAAGTCCTGGAATACAGGTACTACCTTGACCATCAGAATAATGGTTACAATCAATGCAACTACAATGACCGTGGCCGGATACTTCATGGCCTTTTTAATTTTCTGTTTTAAAAGCTCACTTTTTTCCTTATAAATAGCCACCCGATCCAGCATGGTTTCCAGTGCACCAGATTGCTCACCTGAGGCAACCAGCGAGCAAAACAGATCATCAAAATATTGTGGGTATTTACGCAGTGCACCGGCAAAGGTATTACCGCCTTCCACTTCGCCTTTAATGCCTAGTACCACTTCGCGCATGGCCGGGTTTTCCAGGCCTTCAGCTACAATTTCAAAAGATTGCACCAGAGGTACACCCGCTTTCATCATGGTCGCCAGCTGACGGGTAAAAATGGTGATATCCAGGGTTTTAACTTTTTTCTTGGTCAAAAAAGCCAGAACGTCTTTTCTTTTCTGATAAATCTTGGAAACACTGATTCCCTGCTTGCGAAGTGTTACCTTGGCTAGTGCCATGTTCTTGCTGGGAATTTCTCCCTTAACCTTTTGCCCCTTACGGTCTATCCCCTCATAGACAAAAGTGGGCGTCATCGTTGCCTGTTTAGCCGCCATATTATTATCGTCCCTATCTCATCTTATTCGCTGGTTACACGATTCACTTCTTGTAAGCTGGTTACGCCTTGCATGACCTTTTTTAAGCCAGAGCGACGTAAGTTATCAAAGCCGGCCCGTTGTGAGGCGTCGGCAATTTCAATGGCATTGCCATCTTCCATAATAATCCGGGCAATTTCAGAGTTTACTTTCATCACTTCATAAATACCCACGCGACCTTTATAGCCGTCGCGGCATTCGCTGCAACCTACTGGCTGGTAAACCGTAAAGCCACTTGCCAGATCAGCTTCAGTAAAGCCAAGTTCCAGCAGGCTTTGCTGCGGAATTTCAGCGGGTTTTTTGCAGTTCTTGCACAGGCGCCGTGCCAGACGCTGGGCAATGACCAGGTTGACCGAAGTTGCAATATTAAATGAAGGAACACCCATGTTGCGCAGACGGGTTAAGGTTTCCGGTGCACTGTTGGTGTGCAGGGTAGATAGTACCATATGGCCGGTTTGTGCTGCCTTGACGGCAATTTCAGCCGTTTCCAGGTCACGAATCTCACCCACCATGATGATGTCGGGATCCTGACGTAAAAATGACTTGAGCGCACTGGCAAAGGTGAGGCCAACTCTGGGATTGACGTTAACCTGATTAATACCTTCCAGGTTAATTTCCACCGGGTCTTCCGCAGTTGAAATGTTATTTTCTACGGTATTGAGGATATTAAGACCGGTATACAAGGATACAGTTTTACCAGAACCTGTAGGACCAGTAATCAGCAGCATGCCTTGTGGCTTGTCCAGCGCTTCCATAAACAGGTTTTTTTGCTCAGGCTCGTAGCCCAGCGCATCAATACCCAGCATAGCACTGGAAGGGTCAAGAATACGCAGTACTAGCTTTTCCCCAAACAGGGTAGGCAGCGAGTTAACACGAAAGTCAATGGCCTTGGTTTTGGAAATTTTGAGCTTGATGCGGCCATCCTGTGGAATCCGCTTTTCAGAGATATCCATTTGCGACATGACTTTTAAACGTGCGGCCAGACGGGAAGCCAGCTGTACGGGCGGGCGTGCAATTTCACGCATGACGCCGTCAACACGATAGCGCACCCGATATATTTTTTCATAAGGTTCAAAATGCAGGTCGGAGGCACCCATGCGAATGGCATCAAGCAACAGCTTGTTTACAAATTTAACAATAGGTGCTTCATCGGCAGCTGGTGCTTCGTCGTCACTCTCTTGCCCCGGTGTATTTTCTGTTTCGAGGTCAAAATCCATGCCGTCGTCACCAAAATTGGCAAAGTCGGCAGCACCGGCATAAAGTTTTTCAATTAAACGCTGTAATTTATCTTCTTCGACAACAACGGTATCAATATTGAGTTTGCTGTTAAAGCGAATGGCATCAATGGCCTCAACCCGGGTGGGGTCACTCATGGCGACTGACAGGCGATTGCCGCGCTTAAAAATAGGCAGCGCAGAAAATTGACGTATGATTTTTTCTTCGACGGCATCTCTGGGGATGGCATCATTGTCCAGTGCATCCAGATCAAACAGGGGATCGCCAAATTCCTGGGCAATAATGCTAGCAATCTGGCTGGGAGATACACCCAGATTCGTAACCAGTGTGCTGACTAGCGTGGTTTTTTCACGTTGCGAATCACTCATCGCGCGTTGCATGTTAGCAGGCGTGACCAGACCATCATTTACCAGACGCCGTGCCAGTCCACCAAATGACACAGAACTTGCTTGTTCAGCAGCCATGAACATTCCACCTCAACATACGTGCTGTCATATAAAATACGTTGACCATCCCTGATAATGAAGCACTATAACCTAGCCATGCAATCTGTACAATCAACTGTTAAAGTTTGTTAATGAGAAGTTGTGACGCCTGTTGCGATTTTCAGAGTGAAGCGTGGAACCTGTTGGGTTGGGGTTAAATATACCTGTTCGGTAAACATGGCTAATGGCCTGACCCACACTGAAAAATCGCCATACAGGCAGCGATAAACCACCTGCCATTCCTGTGTTTCGCTATGTCTGGCACAATATAAAACCTGATAATGCTGACCTTTATAATGTTTATAGATACCGGGCAATACCAGGTTTTGGGTTTCGGGTATATTTATCACAGTAAAGTATCCAATAAGGGCTATAGAGGCATATCGGCGAACAATATCTTTATAAAGGGATGTTGGTTACCGGATATGTGATACATGATCCTCGCTGCCCGTGAGGCTAAAAATATCGACTATATGTTCTATTGATCAATTACCATAATAATGCCCGGCAATACATTCACGCTCATACCGCTCAACCAGATTTTGATGGTGCTGAGTGACCTTACCGTTCCGGGTTGCTTTACTGTTAAGAGTACGTCCATGGATTTGCTCCCTTAAGTTGGCGCATTTTTCCTTATGTTGTGCTGAACGGGTGGCAGGTTGGCTAGGTGTTTGCTGGTGACTGCCATTATGGTTGTAGCGACGTGGCTTTAGCTGAGAGGTAATAGGTGGTGCCGGCAGATCATTTTTAACCACTGAAATGGGATTTTTAATCAGTACCGGCTGGGTATTGTGGCCTTTTGCTGCTGCCTGATCACCAAAATGCCACTGTCCCTGCTGATCCTGCCAGCGCTGTACGCTTTGTGCATAGGCTGGATTTAAAAAACAGCACAGAATTAGTCCAGTGAACAGGTAAACGGGCAGGCTTAGATTTAAAAAACCTTGCTGTAACAGTAGTTTATTGATTATAAGTTGGCGCATCATGTAAACATGCTCTGATTTTACGCTAGAATGGCGGTATTTTTACTAAACCGGATTAATTTGTCTATGCCCTGCAATAAGCCAAAGCCGTGGGTGATTGGAAACTGGAAAATGAATCCTGCAACTTTGACGGCACAACAACAATTAACTCAGCAACTGATCACACTTGGTAATGAGCAAAAACTACCTGCTGGCGTTCAACTGGCAGTAGCCCCTACCATGTTGCATATTCTGGCGGTTCAGGCACAGTTACAACAATCCGGCAGTAGTATAAAAGTGGCAGCGCAGGATATTTCCCGCTTTGCTGACACCGGTGCCTATACTGGTGATGTATCCGCGCAGTTGTTATCTGGCGCAGGCGTTAACATGGTGCTGGTTGGCCACTCAGAACGCCGTAGTTTATATGGTGAAACAGCTGCTGTGCTATCTGAAAAATTAAGCCTTGCGGCAAAAGCTGGCCTGACCATTGTGTTTTGTGTGGGTGAAACCTTAAGTGAACGCGAGGCGGGCCGGGCTGAGGCAGTGGTATTGCAACAAATTGATGAGGTGTTTAACAGTGTGCCGCTGATAGTCTGGCAGCAGCAGGTACTGGTTGCTTATGAGCCAGTATGGGCCATTGGCACTGGTAAAACAGCCAGTCCTGAAGATGCCGAGAGTATTCATGCTGCCATCCGTCGGGGTTTAAAATTGTATCATCCGTCGCTTGCAGGGGTGCCCCTACTTTACGGCGGCAGTGTAAAACCTGATAATGCGGCATCATTGGCTGCCTGTACCCATATTGATGGGGTGTTGGTTGGCGGTGCATCTTTAGATGCAGATTCATTTATTAAAATTGCCCAGGCTTTTGGTTAAAAGAGTTGAGCCGGGCAGGAGACAGCATTGGAAACGCTTGTACTAGTGATTCATATCTTGGTAGCTCTGTCCATGATCGGGCTTATTTTAATTCAGCAGGGCAAAGGTGCCGAAGCAGGGGCGTCTTTTGGTGGCGGCGGTGCGGCCACCGTGTTTGGTGCCTCAGGTAGCGCTAACTTTCTGACCCGTTCTACTGCGGTACTCATTACTATCTTTTTTGTGACCAGTGTAACCCTGGCAATTTTTGCCAAGAAGAACGCAAGCCAGCAATATACCCTGCCTGAGGTGCAAACCCTGCCAGCACCTTCTTTACCGACCGATTCTGCCAAGCCGGTGGTTGAAAGTTCAACAAGTAAGCCCTAAGCTGGCGTGCTGCTTTAAATTAGGCTTTCTTTTTGAAATCAGGTCGAATAGAATAGCCGCCTTGCTGCGGGGGTGGTGGAATTGGTAGACACGCTACCTTGAGGTGGTAGTGCCTAACGGCGTGGGGGTTCAAGTCCCCCCTTCCGCACCATGTATTGACTAGGTCATATAATTGTTTGATTTAATTGATATATGGTGGGCAGTAATTAAAGACCTGACGATGTTTTCTTGAAAATAAATATTGACAGGCACTAAGGTTGGTATATAATACCCACCTGTTGATGCGGGATGGAGCAGTCTGGTAGCTCGTCGGGCTCATAACCCGAAGGTCGTTGGTTCAAATCCAGCTCCCGCTACCATATTTAAAAAGGCTCACATGGTTGAGCCTTTTTGTTCAGTATCATTAATGAACCGGCACCAGAGGCAGGTTGTTAAGTATACTGATAAAAGTGGGCGATATCGCCCCTTTTTTATTTGTGATGTTTGATTTGTAACACTACCTAACGGTGATGGATAAGCAAAAAGACCTGTTGCTGCCAATACTTGAGTCTTAAATTGAGCGTAGGTTTAGGTACGCTTGCATCTATTTGCCCCATCTGGTTTTTTGGCTCACCTGTTTAAAGACGATTCATGAAGTTTTCTACCAAAACTCAAGCCCTGTATGAGCTGATTGCGCCTGCAGTCGCAGCGTGTGGTGTAGACCTGTGGGGTATCGAATTCCTGCCACAGGGCAAGCGCTCCCTATTGCGTATTTATATTGATAAGCCGCTGGCCGGTCATACTGATGACATGGTGGCTGCCAATAATACTTCCCCGGAAGATATCGCTGCTGAAGTGGATGTCGACGATGCTGATGCTGGCCGTGGTATTGGCGTTGAGGACTGTGTCAAAGTGACGCACCAGGTCAGTGGTGTGCTGGATGTTCATGACCCGATCGCTGGTGAGTACGCGCTGGAAGTGTCTTCCCCTGGCTGGGATCGTCCATTTTTTAGCTTAAATCAAATGCAGGCATATATTGGGCAAGCAATTGCCTTGCGCTTGATTAGTGCGGTTGAAAACCGGCGTAAACTGACTGCAACCCTGCTTGACGTGAGTGATCAGGGCATTACTGTGGAGGTGGAAGGGCAGCAGCTGGTCATTGATGGCGATAATATTGACAAGGCCAACTTGATTTATCAGGACTAGACAAGACTAAATCATTGTAATGATGAATTCATAGACAGGATCAGCAGGCGTACATTGATTCAAATTAGGTTTAATTGATTAGAAGGTGACATATGAGTCGCGAAATCCTTACCGTTGTGGAAACGGTCAGTAACGAAAAAGGTGTCAGCCGGGAAGCGATTTTTCAGGCATTAGAGCAAGCACTGGTTGCAGCCACCAAAAAGAAATTTTATGAAGGCACCGTGAATGAAGAAGCCCAGCTGCGGGTGGAAATTGACCGTAAGACTGGCGATTATGAAACTTTCCGTCAATGGGAAGTGGTGGCTGATGAAGACCACGAAATGCCAGCTTGTCAGGACGCCATTAGTGACCTGGATCAAGAGCAGTGGAAAATTGGTGATATCCGCGAAGAGCAGGTAGAGTCCATCGAATTTGGTCGTATTGCTGCCCAGATTGCCAAGCAGGTGATTGTACAAAAAATCCGTGAAGCTGAGCGTGCACTGGTTGCTGACCAGTATGCATCCCGTGTGGGTGAGCTGATTTACGGTGAAGTCAAAAAGCAAACCAAAGATGGCTTTATCATTGATATGGGCGATAATGCCGAGGGCTATCTGGCACGTGAAGAAATGCTGCCCAAGGAAATGCTGCGTCCCAAGCAGCGTATCAACGCCATTTTATACAATGTGAACCGTGAGGGTCGCGGTGCCCAGTTACTGCTGTCGCGTGGTCGTCCAGAAATGCTGATGGCACTAATGCGTAAAGAAGTTCCTGAGATCAGTGAAGAAATTATTGAAATCAAGGGTGCAGCCCGCCAGCCGGGTGTACGTGCCAAGATTGCCGTAAAAACCAATGATCATCGTATTGATCCGGTGGGCGCCTGTATCGGAATGCGTGGTACGCGTATTCAGGCAGTGCAGCAGGAACTTAACGGTGAGCGTATTGATGTGGTGGTATGGTCGGATGATCCAGCGCAGTATATTGCCAGTGCCTTAGAGCCAGCTGATGTATCCAGTATTGTACTGGATGAAGATGCAAAAAGTGCCGATATTATCTTTGCCACTGGTGATCAGCTAGCACGTGCTATTGGCTCACAGGGCCAGAATGTACGCCTGGCTTCTGAGCTAACCGGCTATAAGCTGGATATGATGCTGGAAGATGAATACCGTGAGCGTCAGGCGTCTGAAGCCCAGCAATATATTGATATGTTTGTTGAGCGCTTGCAGCTGGATGAAGAAATGGCAGTTGCACTGGTTGACATGGGCTTTACCTCTATTGAGGAGGTGGCCTATGTTCCGCCAGAGACGTTTGACGAAATTGAACTGGATGAAGAAGTGGTTGAACTGCTGCAAAATCGTGCCAAGGAGGTGGCTATTGCCGACGCCTTGCTGCAGCAGGAGAGTATTCAGGATCCTAGCGAAGACCTTCTGAATATGGAAGGCATGACCCATGAGCTAGCCTTTGCACTGGCTGCCCGTGGTGTTGTAACAGTAGACGATTTGGCCGATCAGGCAGTAGACGATATTGCTGATATAGAAGGCTTAGATCCCCAAAGGGCTGGTCAGTTAATTATGAAAGCCCGTGAATCATGGTTTAATTAGGGGTAGCGAATTATGACGGACAAAACCGTAAAAGAATTGGCAGAAAATGTAGGCCGTCCAGTCGAAAAGCTGCTCGAGCAACTGGTTGAAGCAGGTCTGCCTACACGTAGCGCAGATGCGACCGTAACTGCAGCAGAGCAGGAGCAACTGGTTACTCACCTCAAGCGTTCGCATGGACAAGGCCCAGCCAACATTACCTTAAAACGTAAAACCACCAGCACTGCCAAGGTTGCAGGGACTGGCGGCAAGGCCAAAACCATTAATGTAGAAGTACGCAAGAAGCATACTTTTGTGAAGCCGGATCCGGCTGCATTGGCCGCAGAAGCAAAAGCCAAGGCAGAAGCCGCTGAAAAAGCCCGTGCAGATATGATTGCCCGTGAAAAAGCCGAAAGTCAGGCACGTGCTGAAGCTGAGGCACGTCAAAAGGCAACGCTGGATGCCATGCGTGCGGCTCATCAGTCTGAACCTAAAGAAGGGGCGAGTGCCAAGACTGAAGTGGTGGTTAAAAAGCGTGGCGATAAACCAGAAGTTGCACGTAAAGCTGAAGTACGTAAGCCTGAGCCCCGGGGCAAATCAGAAACCCCTGAAGAGAAAAAAGCACGTGAAGCGGAAGAGGCTCGCTTAAGGGCGGCTGAAGAAGCAGCGCGTCGTAAGGCGGCTGAAGAAGCACAACAGCGCACCCTGGAACAGATGCGTCAAATGGCATCCAAATATTCTAATGATGACATTAGTATTAAAGTGGTGGAAGACAATACGCCGCTGGCCGCCGGTCTGGTAGGGCGTGCTTATGAAGAGTCATTTGACCAGGAAAACCGCGAAATCAAACGTGGTGGTGGTTCAGCCAATAGCCGTGGTGGCAAGGCACGCGGTAAGAACCGTGGGCAGGAGGAGCAAAGCTTCCAGCCTAACAAGCGCGGCTTGAAAACCAGCCAGTCCAATAAGCATGGCTTTGCCAAACCTGTAGAAAAGCAAACCTATGACGTACAGATTGGTGAAACCATTGTGGTCGCCGATCTGGCACAAAAAATGGCCATCAAGGTGCGTGAAGTGATCAAGATGCTGATGAAAATGGGTGAAATGGTTACCCAGAATCAAAGCATTGATCAGGCGACTGCTGCGCTAGTGGTTGAGGAAATGGGTCACAATCCGGTGCTGGTGAGTGATACTGCGGTTGAAGATAACCTGATGGAAGCAGCCAAGAAGGATCGTGGTGCAGAAAAAACCCGTCCGCCGGTGGTCACCATTATGGGTCACGTTGATCATGGTAAAACCTCGCTGCTGGATCATATCCGCCGTGCCAAAGTGGCGTCCGGTGAAGCAGGTGGTATTACCCAGCATATCGGTGCTTATCATGTAAAAACCGATAAAGGTATTATTACTTTCCTGGATACTCCAGGCCACGCGGCGTTTACTGCCATGCGTGCTCGTGGTGCCAAGGCTACTGACATTGTGGTACTGGTTGTTGCTGCCGATGATGGCGTAATGCCACAGACCGCAGAAGCCATTGACCATGCGCGTGCAGCAGGTACGCCTATTATTGTTGCCATCAATAAAATGGATAAGGAAACTGCTGATCCGGATCGTGTGCTCAATGAGCTTACTGCCAAGGAAATTATTCCTGAGAAATGGGGTGGCGATACCCCGGTAGCACTGGTATCAGCACACACCGGTCAGGGCATTGATGAATTACTTGATCTGATTTCCATTCAGGCCGAATTGATGGAGCTGACTGCCTCCGATGAAGGCGCTGCGCAAGGTATTGTGATTGAAGCCCGTGTGGATAAAGGCCGTGGTGCAGTCACTTCTCTGCTGGTACAAAAAGGCACCCTGAAGGTTGGTGATTTGGTACTGGCTGGGGCTTCCTATGGTCGCGTGCGTGCCATGAATGACGAGAACGGTCAGTCAATCAAGTCTGCTGGCCCGTCTATTCCCGTAGAAATTCTGGGCTTGCCCGAGTCACCCAATGCGGGTGATGAAGTGCTGGTGGTGAGCGACGAGAAAAAAGCCCGTGAAGTGGCCGATTTCCGTAGTGCCCGTGAGCGGCAAAAGCGTCTGGAACGTGCCAGCGCCATGCGTCTGGAAAACCTGATGGCCTCTATGGGCAAGCAGGACGTGCCAACCGTCAACATTGTGTTGAAAACCGATGTGCGCGGTACTTTGGAAGCGATTACAGCTGCCTTGAACGACTTGTCAGTTGAAGATGTGCACGTGCGCATTATTAGTTCAGGCGTGGGTGCGATTACCGAGTCGGATGTGACTTTGGCTGAATCCTCTGATGCGGTAATCCTGGGCTTTAACGTTCGTGCCGATAATGCAGCACGCCAGAAGTGCGATCAGGATGGTGTGGATCTGCGTTATTACAGCATCATTTATGAAATGATTGATGATGTCAAAGCAGCCATGAGTGGTAAACTGGCTCCTGAGCATCGCGAGACCATTCTGGGTGTGGCGCAGGTACGTCAGGTATTCCGTTCCAGCAAGTTTGGTGCAGCAGCAGGCTGTATGGTAATGGAAGGTACCATTTACCGTAACAAGCCAATTCGGGTGTTGCGTGATGATGTGGTGGTGTTCCAGGGTGAGCTTGAATCCCTGCGTCGCCATAAGGAAGTGGTTGACGAAGTACGTGCCGGTATTGAATGTGGTTTGGCAGTAAAAGGCTACAACGACATCAAGGAACTGGACAAAATTGAAGTGTACGATGTTCAGCAAGTTGCACGGAGTCTGTAATGGCGGGTAGCCAGCGACTAAAGCGTATGGGTGATCAGGTGCAGCGTGAGCTGTCTGACCTGATTCGCTCAGAGCTAAAAGACCCACGTCTGGGCGGCCTGGTGACCATCTCTGGCATCAAGGTTAGTCCGGATATGGGTTATGCCGATGTTTATGTAACCGTAATGGGACGCGAGCTGGATAATGACCAGAATGCACAGGCACATCAGGATACGCTTGATGTACTGAACGGCGCTGCCGGTTTTTTACGTCAGGAGCTGGGTCGTCGTATCAAGACCCGGATTACTCCGCGTTTGCGTTTTCATTACGATAATGTGACCGCGCACGGTAATTATATGATGGATCTGATTGCCAAGGCAGTGCGTACTGATGAAACACAGAACCAGACAGAAGACGGGCAAAAAGAGCAATAACCGATGCTGGTTTGTTTGTCAAAACAAAAGCCACGGATAACCGTGGCTTTTTAATATGGTTGAACTCCAGTATTTTTCAGGCGTTAGCCGAAAAATTTTAAATCACCAGGGTTTAAGGTGAATCTGCGCAGCAGCTCATAGCCGAGTTTGCTAAAATGTATTTATCACTTTATCTCAGTTTGTAGTCAATGAATCAGCCACGCCAAAAAATCCAGCGCCGCCCGGTTAACGGGATTATTTTGCTTAATAAGCCTTTGGGGATTAGCTCCAATGCAGCACTACAAAAAGTGCGCTGGATTTTTCGGGCACAAAAAGGCGGGCACACAGGGGCGCTTGATCCATTAGCAACCGGCCTTTTACCCATTTGCCTGGGGGAAGCCACCAAATTTTCACATTATTTGCTGGATGCCAATAAAAGCTATCAGACGATCATTCAACTGGGCGCGGTAACCACCACTGCCGATGCCGAAGGAGATGTGGTAGAGCGTTTTGCCATTCCGGAGTTATCCGAGGCGAACATTGAACAGGCATTGGCTGGCTTGCGCGGTGATATTATGCAGGTGCCACCGATGTATTCGGCGCTAAAAAAAGACGGCAGGCCATTGTACGAGCTAGCACGCGAAGGGATCGAAATTGAACGTCCACCCCGTCCGGTCACAATTCATGAATTAACACTAGAAGGTTTTACCAAAGATACCCTTAATTTGAGCGTGCACTGTAGTAAGGGTACGTATATCCGTACGCTGGCAGAAGATATTGGCAAAGCTCTGGGAACCGGCGCTTATGTCAAAATTCTGCATCGTACCCAAACCGGGCACTTTCAACTGGATGAAGGCATGACTATTGAGTATCTGGAAAGTTTGAGTGAACCCGAGCGTGATGCCTTGCTGCTGCCAGTATATGAATCTATTCGTGATTTCCCGCGTGTACAACTGGATCATGGCGAAGATTTTTATTTTTGTCGCGGTCAGAGCGTGATGATTGAAACCGTGCCTGTTGGTGAAGTGCTGGTTTTTGCCCATGAGCGGTTTTTGGGCTTGGGTTACGTGAATGATGAACGACAAGTGCAGCCCAAGCGTCTGGTTAACCTTTAATTGACAATAGATATGGCGTTCTATTCTATGCAGGCGCAACCAATAAACCGGTATTGTTGCATTTATGGCAAAAGCCACTGATGCAACAATACCAACCAGATAGTCTATAAAATATCTGCTAGGATTTCTGGCTTCTGAAGTTCTGATTCTTGCTCAGGTATTGATTGGCCTTATAAATAAATACCGGTGCGCCACCCACGGTTGGCAGTAAATCCGAGTAGGGCAATGATTTGCCAATTTTTAATAAAAACGGTGCATTATCGCCAATCTTGCCAGCACTGGTCATACTTAAAAAACTCTGCTGGCTCGTTTGAGGGCTGGCTAACGCACTGAATTGCATTTGCCCTTGCATGTACTCAATATCACCGCCATTGGCCTGATAATAGTAGCGATTATTGCCCACATTAAAATAGCGCAGGTTTAACTTAAAGGGGATGGCAATCACCCCAAGGCCGACTTTCACTGTTACTGTTGATTCAGTGCCTTGCTGGTCAGGCAGTGTTTTGCTTTCTACCTTGCTGACCTGACTAAATATATTTTTATAGTTGGTGGGCGCACTGAGCACCTGAGCGCTATACGCTGGTGGCGCTTTTAGGGTAGCGAAGGTAGTCACAAACTGTAGTGGCTCAGCGCGGTTACTATAAGGCATATTAACCGGGCGATGTACAAACATTACCGGGCTACTGGCGCGGGCATTCAGTTGCTGTACCAGCTGCATGTCACTTGCAGATAGTTTTTTATAAGGCAGTTGGCGCGGCCCTTGTGTAGGCAGTTTTCCATCGGGTGCAAACTTGCGCTTTAGGGTTTCCAGTACAAAGGTATCCACACTTTGCGGAATGCCCTGCTTTACCTCTGGCAGTGCTTTTAAAATTGTGCTGACCAAAAACCCCTTGGGCTTATCCAGATCACCCCACTGGGTCAGGGTAACCAGAGTATGATTATTGTCCAGTGCAAACCATTCAAACTTGCCTATGCCATATTGAATAGGTGAATCAACAATGAGTGTCTGAATACTGTTGTCACTGATCTGATGCTGCATGATCACATCTTCATTAAAGCTGAGTGCTGGAATTGGCACTGGCACATGAATGTGATATCTCATCTGGGTAATGGTGCCATTACGCTCAAGTTCTGTGGCTTTGGTTAGGGTAGGAAACAGGCTGGCATAATTTGAGTACTGGCTAAGTACCTGTCTGATTTGCTCAGGCTTTGCCGGAACAATAATTGCCGCTGAGCTAAAGCGGGCATTGTTATAATGCTGGACGCCTTTTTTACCGGGAATAGTCACTGCCTGCGCCGGATGACCGTAAATCATGATGTCACGTTCAACCAGTCGGGCCAGCAATGCTTTATTACCTGAAAAAGGTGTCAGTGCTGAAGGTGTATTGTCCTGCCAGGGTATGATGGCCGCATGGCCAAAACCAATACTGCCAGAGCAGACCAGTAGACCCAGCAGTGTTTTTATCATATTCATGCAAGTATTAATCCATTAGTGCACTGATATTTAGTTTAGGGCAATATCATGTAGAGAAGACTAATAAATAGGCTAAAATTCGTTCATATTTAGTAGCATTATTTGAAAGCTAGGGCAGGAAGTTATTCTCTAGTAATCATTTATTTTTAAGCACTCAATAAAACAAAAATAAGAACTAAAAGGGGTTGGTAACATCTGGCAAACACAGTTGATCTTGCTGAAAAATATAACCTGGGTCTTTAGGCTCAACATTTATTTGCCTAAAGACCAGTTAAACCACAGCGTGATCAGGGCAGTAAATAGTCGGTTAAACTACGTGCAATCAGCAAACGCTGAATCTCGCTACTGCCCTCATAAATCTGGGTAATCCGTGCATCGCGGTACAGTTTTTCAACCGGATAGTCTTCCAGATAGCCATAGCCACCATGAATTTGAATCGCCTGTGAGCAAACTTTTTCGGCCATTTCCGAGGCAAACAGTTTGGCTTGCGAGGCTTCGCTTAAGCAGGGTAAGCCTTGAGTACGCATATTAGCAGCATGTAGAACCAGCAAGCGTGCGGCATTGATTTGTGTGTGCATGTCCGCCAGCATGTTGCCAATGCTTTGATGGCCAATAATGGCCTGGCCAAATTGTTGCCGTTCTCGTGCATAGGCCAGCGCAGCTTCAAAAGCAGCGCGGGCAATACCCACTGCTTGCGCGGCAATACCAATACGGCCACCTTCCAGATTAGATAACGCAATGGCCAGCCCCTTGCCGCGACTACCCAGTAAGTTGTCCCTGGGAATGCGGCAGTTTTCCAGCGTGATAGCGCAGGTATCAGATGCACGGATGCCCATTTTGTGTTCCACCCGACTGACGACAAAACCCGGCATATCGGTGGGCACAATAAAGGCCGATAAGCCTTTTTTACCCAGATCGGGGTCAGTCACGGCAAACACAATCGCCATTTTGGCGCGTTTGCCATTGGTGACAAACTGCTTGGCACCATTTAACACCCATTCATCACCCTCAAGTACGGCACGGGTTTTCAGGTTGTTGGCTTCCGAGCCAGCTTGCGGTTCGGTCAGGCAAAAGCAGCCAATGGCTTCACCGCTGGCAAGTTGTGGTAACCATTGCTGTTTTTGCGCATTAGTGCCGTATTGCAAAATGGGGCCACAGCCGACCGAGTTGTGTACGCTCATTAAGGTGCTGGTAGCACTTTCACCGGCTGCAATTTCTTCAATGGCTAGCGCATACGCTGCATAATCGGTGTAAGAGCCGCCAAATTCTTCAGGCACAATCATGCCTAATAAACCCAGCTCACCCATGTGCGTCACTACGCTATCAGGAATCCAGCCGCTTTTGTCCCAATCATAGGCATGCGGGCGCAACTCGTTAGCAGCAAAATCGCGTGCCATGTCGCGAATCATGCGCTGGTCTTCGGTTAAAGCAAAATCCATGTACTTGGTTATCCTACAATAAACTGTAATTTACTGGGCAGTATCTTTATTCTGGTACAGCTGCACAATGGCAGAAAAATCCAGATGCCCGTTGCCTTGGCTACTAAAGGTTTGGTACAGCTGTTGCGCCAGAGCCCCCAGCATCAGGGGCTGTTTGGCAAGTCTGGCTGATTCGGCAGCAAGTCCCAGGTCCTTAAGCATTAAATCGGAGCCAAAGCCACCTGTATAGCCACGCGCAGAAGGGACGTTGTCCATCACGCCCGGGTAGGGCTGGTACAGCTCCGAGCTCCAGCAACGACCACTAGAGCTATTAATTACCTGTGCCAGTACTTTGGCATCCATCCCCAGTGCCACGCCCAGATTCATGGCTTCAGACAAGCCAATCATGCTAATGCCCAATAGCAGGTTATTGGCCACCTTGGCAACTTGTCCAGTACCGGCTGCACCGCAATGCACAATATTCTTACCCATGTGTGCCAAAATCGGCTGCACTTTGGCAAAGGTGGCGTCATCACTACCCACCATAAAGGTGAGCGTGCCGGCTTGTGCGCCAGCGGTACCGCCCGAAACCGGTGCGTCCACCATGGGATTGCCGTGTGCCTGCGCGGCTTGTTCCACCTGCCGCGCGCTATGTGGATCAATGGTAGAGGAGTCAATCAGCAACACGCCTTTGGCCACATGCGCCAAAATGCCATCTTCCCCTAAATACACCTGTTTGACATGCTGTGCGGCTGGCAGCATGGTGATTAAAATATCAATATGAGCTTGCGCCAGTGTGGCAATGCTTGTGGCAGATTGTGCACCAGCATCTACCAGCTGCTGTACTACCCGCGGGTTTAAGTCAAATACTGTGACCTGATGACCCGCCTTGAGCAGATTGTGTGCCATGGGGGCACCCATATTGCCCAGGCCAATAAAACCAATTTTTTCCATGATGGATATCCTTTGCTGTGCTTCCTTTGCGTTGTTTTTTGTTGCTGGCTTATTTTAGGCTAATGGTGGTATTTACGCCGCCGACGCTGGCATCGTCGTCAAACCAGCGCGCGGTAATGGTTTTGGTCTGAGTATAAAACATGACCACCTGTTTACCATAAGGGCCTAAATCACCCAGCTTGGAAGCACGTGAACCAGTAAAGGAAAATAACGGCACTGGCACCGGAATTGGCACGTTAATACCGACCTGGCCCACATCAATATCTTCCTGAAACTTGCGTGCGGCTGCTCCGGACTGGGTAAAAATCGCAGTGCCATTGCCATTTGGATTAGCATTAACTAAAGCAATGGCCTCATCTAATGAATCAGCATGCATCACGCACAGCACCGGGCCAAACACCTCCTGCTGGTAAATGCTCATCTCGGGTGTGACATCGGCAAACACCGTGGCACCGACAAAATTGCCTTGCTCATAGCCAGCCACTTGCGGTTTGCGGCCATCGAGTACCAGCCGTGCCCCTTCGTTGATGCCTTGCTCAATTAAACTTTCCACCCGCTCACGTGCTGCACAGGAAATCAGTGGGCCAATATCGGTGCCTTGTTCGTGCCCGGCATTTAAGCTTAAGGTTTTGGCTTTGGTGACCAGTTCATCCAGCCAGTCCTGTGCCTGACCCACCAGCACTACTACCGATAACGCCATGCAGCGCTGACCAGCTGCACCAAAGGCAGCACCGGTCAGCTGGTTTAAGGTTTGCTCCTTATGTGCATCGGGCAGCACAATCGCATGGTTTTTGGCGCCCATCATGCATTGCACACGCTTGCCGTTTTGACTGGCGCGGTTGTACACATGGGTGCCTACCCGGGTTGAACCCACAAACGACACGGCGCGAATCAGCGCATGGTCACACAGGGCATTGACCACTTGTTCGCCACCATGCACCACGTTCAACACACCGGCCGGAATACCGGCTTCCAGCGCCAGTTCTACCAGACGGTTAGTCACCATCGGGTCTTGCTCGGAGGGCTTTAAGACAAAGGTGTTACCGGTGGCAATGGCCATGGGGAACATCCACAGCGGAATCATGGCCGGAAAGTTAAATGGAGTAATACCGGCACATACGCCCAGCGGTTGTAGCAGGGTATAAGTATCCACGCCGTTGGCTACATTGTTGGCAATTTCTCCTAATTGCAGATTGCCAATGGCCGCGGCATGTTCCACCACTTCCAGACCACGAAACACATCGCCTTCGGCATCGGCCAGTGTTTTGCCTTGTTCTTTGGTTAATATGGCGGCCAGTTCACTCATGTGCTGGCGAATGAGTTCCTGATACTTTAAAAAAATCCGTGCCCGCGTGCCAATCGGGGTTTTACGCCAGCTGGCAAAAGCGGCCTGCGCACTTTCAATGGCGGCATTGACTTCATCCGGTGTGGCAAACGGTACCCGTGCCAGGACTTCCTGCGTGGCCGGGTTAATCACTTCGCGCCACTCTGTAGTTTTGGATTCGACCCATTGTCCGTTAATGAGTAGTTTAACGCTGGGAATAGTGGTATTGGTGTTATTGGCGGCCGTCATGGCAACAACTCCTAAAATAGCAGTTTTTAAATTGGAATAACCTGATACTAACTTTGCAAATATGATAAAAACAATACGATAAATTGCAGAGGCAGTTTGCATTAATGCAAAATCGTCTGCCTGTTAAATGCACAGCTCATAAATTAAGGCGAAGTGATGGACTGGGATAACGTGCGTTTTTTTCTGGAAGTCGCCCGCACTGGACGCTTGCAGCTGGCCGCGCAGCGTTTGCAGGTGGAATACACCACAGTCGCGCGTCGTATCCAGCAGCTGGAAAAAGTCCTGGGGCAAACCCTGTTTGTGCGTGACCGTCAAGGTTATTTGCTCACTGAAGCGGGCAAGCAGTTGCTGGTGCAGGCTGAGCGCATGGAAGATGCCAGTTTACTGATTCAGCAGCAGGCCGGGACTGATGCGCAGGGCTTGTCTGGTCTGGTGCGGGTAGGGGTGACCGAAGGCTATGGCACGTTTTTTCTGGCGCAGCATCTGGCCAGTTTAAGCCAGCAGCACCCGCATTTAGCCATTGATTTGGTTGCGGTACCGCGCCTAGTCAATTTGTCACGCCGCGAAGCCGATATTGTGATTACGCTAGAGCGCCCATCACGCGGCGCGTTTGTGATGACCAAACTCACCGATTACGTGCTGCGTTTATATGCTTCACCCGCCTACCTGAGCCAGCATTCGGTGATTCAAAACCCGGATGATTTAGCCCAGCATACTTTTGTCAGTTATATTGATGACTTGCTGATGAGCCAGACCTTAAACTACTTAAGCGAGCTATGTAGCCCCAAACGGGTGGCTTTTCGTAGCACCAGTTTGCTTGGGCAGCAGCAGGCGGCTTTGGCTGGGGCAGGTATTGCTATTTTACCGGCGTTTATGGCAAGTCAGGAACCGCGACTGGTGGCAGTGTTACCACAGCAGCTACAACTCACCCGCACCTTCTGGATGATGATGCCCACCGATTTAAAAGATGTTGCCCGCATGCGCATGACCTGGGATTTTATTAAAACCATGACCCAGCAGCAGCAAGCTTTAATGTTAGGTCTAGCTCCATCAGATTCAAACACTCCGGCAGTATTTAAATAGCCTGTTTATTGACAGCTTGTTTGTTAAAGCCATGCACCGTTACACTATTATCTGTTTCCCATCAAGAGAACGCCATGAATCAGCAGCCGAGTAAAATAATCTGTGTTGGTCGTAATTATGCTGAGCATGCCCGCGAGCTGGGCAATGAGGTGCCCGAAGCACCGGTGCTGTTTATCAAGCCACCCAGTAGCTTACGCAGTTTGCAGGCAGGCATTGATTGGAACAAGGCACTGGGTGAGTGTCATTTTGAATGTGAGCTGTCGATTCAAATTGGTCAGCGCTTGCAACACGCCACGCCTGAACAAGCCAAAGCAGCCATTAGCGGGGTAACCTTAGGTCTGGATTTAACCTTGCGTGATTTACAAAACAAACTGAAAAACAAAGGCCAGCCGTGGGAGCGTGCCAAAGCCTTTGATGGTGCTTGCGTACTGGGCGAGTGGTTAAGCCCACAAGAATTGGGCGACCTAACTAATACCCGCTTTGAGTTAAGCGTTAATGAAGCCGTGCGTCAGCAGGGTAACACCGCCGATATGCTGTTTGGCGTGGTGGATTTGCTGGTGGAGATTAGTCAGGTATTTACCTTGGAAGTTGGCGATGTGGTGATGACTGGCACTCCGGCTGGCGTGGCAGCACTTCAGAGTGGTGATACGCTGAACATGACATTGCATACTGTGCAGGGCGAAGTAAGCTGGCAGACCTTTGTGCGCTAATGGGGTAAGCTAAAGCCTGCTTATACGTCAACTTTATAGTTTAAAGCCAACTCATCACCGCACTGGCCGCGAATACCCCAGTTGTGCTTTGGGGTTTCAAAAATAGTAATTTCAACATCCTGTGGGTCAATGCCACAGTCTTGCTGGATATTGCTAAAAATTTGCCGAATCAGGGCCTTTTTGGCTGCAACCGAGCGCCCTTCAAACATGGAAATTTCAATAATTAGGTACTGCGCACTGCGGTCAGCAGGATAAATAAAATCTTCCGTCGCTAGCGCAATAAAACGCTGAAATTTCTTTTCTACTGGATAATTTAAGCTACTGACCAGTGCCTGATGAATAGCACTGGACAACGCCTGCCGCTGCTGTTGAATGGTTTGCTTGAGTGCATAAATTTTAATTTGTGACATATTCAAGTTCTTTTTAAACTTTATTGCTGGATAAAAGGCTGATACCAGTGCAGGCTCGCGCTTGTGGTGCTTAGCGGTCGGTATTCTGCTCCCACAAAACCCTGATAATTTGACTGCTGAATAAACGCAAAAATGTCATGGAAATTGAGCTCACCAGTACCGGGTTCATGCCGGTTGGGATAGTCGGCAAACTGAATATGGCCAATATGCGCTAAGTTCTCTTGCAAATTGGGCAAAATAGGCTCGTGCATCATGGCTAGGTGGTAGCAGTCAAACTGGATTTTTAGGGCCGGGTGATTCACTGCTTCCAGCATTTCTTGTGCCTGTGCCATGGTTTGAATTAAAAAGCGCGGCATATCAATCCCATTGATGATTTCAAACACTGGCGTGATGTCGGCTTTGGTCATCTCATTACAGGCAAAGCGCAGATTATTTGCCATGGTTTCCAGACAGGGTAACAAGTCTGCAAAGGTAGACTGGCGGCCTGCCAGAATATTGATGCATGGGACGCTTAACGCACTGGCATAATGGATGGCATGAAACACTGCTTGACGGAATTCATACTCGCGTCCCGGGACACACGCCAGCCCATCACCACCCTGCATTAAATTACCAGCTGGTGCATTGATTAACACCAGTTGCTGCTGATTTTGCTCAAGCTGCTGGCGGATAGCATCAATGCTAAGTTCATAGGGAAACTGAATTTCTAACGCATTAAAGCCCTGCTGTCTGGCCAGTGCAAAGCGCTCAAGTAATGGCACTTCGGTAAACAGCATGGACAAATTGGCAGAAAATTGCAGCATATAAAAACCTATTTAATGGTCGGCACGTCACACTGGTGTATCAGAATAATACTGGATAAGTCATCTTCGCGATGTCCCTGTGCCTGATGTTGTTCAAGCTGTGATAGTGCACTGCTGGCCACCGGAATATCCAGTTTATGCAGCCTGGCTAGGTTCACAGCATTATTCAAGTCTTTGGCGAGAGTTTGAACTTTCCATTGTACTGGTGTAAAGGTCTGGCTGGCCATGCGCGGTGCCAGAATTTGCAAGGGCTTGGAGTCGGCAAAACCACCGGCTAGGGCAGGGGCAAGCAGGGTAGTATCCACGCCTGCGCGTTTTGCTAATTCCACTGCTTCGCTAATTAAGGTGCTGCTGGCGGCCACAATCAGCTGGTTGCAAATCTTGGTGGCCTGACCAGTGCCATTTTTGCCCATATAGGTCACGCGCTGTGCCAGCGGGGCAAACACGGGTGCCAGTTGCTCTACAATAGCTTGCTCACCGCCAGCAAAAACTACCAGACTGCCAGTTTCTGCGCCCATCACACCGCCCGACACCGGTGCGTCCACCCAGGCCACTTGCCTGGATGCAACCTGACTGGCCAGTTGCTGCGTCATCTGCACCGATAAACTGGAAAAATCAATGATGGTTTGCCCCGCGCGTAAATAGGGCAGTAATTGCTGCACCACATCATGCACGGCTGCATCATCGGCCAGACACAGCATCAGGATATCTGGCGTACCGGCTGCTTCAAGTGCTAGTAGCTGTGCACCAGCCTGCACTAAAGGCTCACAGGCAGCCGGGCTACGATTCCAGATTGATACCGAAAAACCGGCCTCCAGTAGCCGCTTGCTCATGCGGCTGCCCATGAGGCCTATGCCGAGGAAGGCGATATGAGGGGTTTTTGACATAAATTCTGGTTGATTCATGGACAAAACAACAAACCATACTCTTCTTGATAATTGAAGATATTACCTGAAAAAAATGATGAGTTTTAATTTTAATAATGACACAACCTGTCCATCACATGAAGTATGCTGGTAAGAACCATTAATAGTGACTAGGGAAAATTATGGGGTTTGTTGGTGAGCATGCTGTTTAATAAGATCAATACCCATTTTTGGGTTGATGCCTAAAGCTGCACAGTACCAGACGTATTCGACCACATCCAGACGTCGTTCACCTTGCTCGACTTTTTGTACAAATGAGTGAGGCTTATCCATGCGCTCGGCCAGATGACGCATAGAGAGATTTTGGGCTTTGCGCTGGGTTTTTAGCCAGTCACGCAGGGCAAGCATTTCATCAGTATAGATACTGCTAGTCATCGTATCTATTTAAGACATATTGACTGTAGTACCCAAAATAGGTAAATTGCTTAAAATAGACTATATCCTTCTCTAAATGAGTAGTTTACGGCCTACAATAGTGTCAACTGCTGGTATTTTGCTCTAAAGGAAGATTTTGCTATTGGGATTAGACACAACCTGTCATACGATGCGTGGATCATTGCATGGAAGCAAAAAAGAACTCACGGGTGCCTTTAATAAAACCATGAATTTTTAATTTTTTGAAACATGGCATTAAAGGCCAGTGAAAGATTCGAACAGGACAATATGGAAGCAAAATCTTCAAAGCATGAAAAACTGGCTGATCGTCTGGCTAGTATTTTAATACGTCTTAATTCCGGGGAAAAATTAAATCCCAAACAGCTGGCCGATGAATATAAAACCCATGTACGCACTATTTTAAGAGATTTTGACCGGCTCAGCTACTTGCCCCTTGAAAAGGATGAGCAAAGCAATCGCTACTATTTGCCTTCTGGTTGCCTGGGCAAGTTAAATGAGCAGGACATTAAAAACTTCGCCCAAATTTCCGGCATTAGCAAACTTTATCCCAAGCTGAATCTGTCGTTTTTGCGTGAGCTGATGGATAGCCGTGCCAGCTCAATCTATTCGCCTAAAGGCTATTTCTTTGAGGATACTTCCCAGTTTTCAGCATTTTTTGATTTATTTAAAGAAGCTATTCAAAACCGTCGCCAGATTGGTTTTTTGTATAAAGGCATGCCCCGCTTGGTTCAGCCCTATCGCATTATTCACCACCATGGCAGCTGGTATCTGGCCGCTGTACGCAAAGGTGAGTTACGCGCTTATCGCTTGAGCCGAATTTCTTTACCACGTTATGAACATCAGCTGGCTGGCTTTGAACCTGACCCAGTGATTTTAAAGCAACTGGAAAATGAAGAAAGCATCTGGTTTGGTCAGGACAAACAGGAAATTGTGCTGACGGTGCATCCAGATGTTGCCTTACATTTTAAGCAGCGTCAGCTTTTACCTGAACAGCAGATTATTAAGGAACTGGATGATGGCGGCATCTTGGTATCTAGCCGTGTGGTGAAGCATATGCAGATTTTACCACTGGTGCGTTACTGGGTTCCGCATGTTCGGATTGTCAGTCCGCCGAGTTTGCAGGGCAAGCTGGAAAATGAGTTAAAAGGGTATTTAGGGGTTTAAGCGAGAGATTATAGCGATGCCAATACCTTTGTCACCTATGAAAGTCCAGTGTCCAATATGCGGTAGGATGGATATTTTTTATAGCAAGAGTGATGTCGTTATAGGGCAGCTGCAATGTCATACGTGTGGCGCGAGCATGAAAATATTAGGCAAAATGACTTTGATAGATTGGTTGAAGCACCCTGTCACTCTCATGCAAAATATTTAGGGACTTTAAGATCAGGATATATTATGACTCTAGTAAAAAAGCAAGCAGTTCATGTTGATGTTAAAAGTGAAGTTGAAAACTTTATTGGGGAGTTATCACAGACACAAGGATGGAGTAATACTCCAGTTTTAAGTTTGAATAAACACCAATGGAATGAAAAATTTGAAATTAATAATGGTAATGCTCGTTTTTTCCGTATTACTGAGCTTTCTGCTGAAGAAGAAGCCACACTAAGACAAGACCTTGAAAATGTTATTGCCTGTTTGGATCATCCTGACTATTGTTGGGTATACTATATTTCGGGCACATCGGAAGGGATTGAGCTTTATCTAGGAGTGGTAAATAAGGTTCAAAAATCGGGTGTACATGAGTATAGTGAACTTCTAACCAGTCAATTAGAAGGAAATTTGACTGGTGTGCAACTAGAAAAAGTTAGCAGGGAAGATTTATCTGTAAAAATCATTCAACCATTACAAGAGTCGATACATTTTGGGTTGCTGCATGGCGTACCCTCTCGCAGTATCGACCAGCAATCACAGACTGGGCACAACATTACACAGGGAATAGATCGTCTTGCTCGTGGTTTATCAGGTGAGATCTGGCAGCTTTTATTAGTGGCTGAGCCTGCTCAGGAGTTTGAAATTAATCAGCAGATTGATGAGCTATTGCAGCTGTCATCAGATTTACATCCACACATTAAACGCTCACAGCAGTTGGGTGAAAATGATAGTACTACGACTTCAAATACTATAGGAAGAAGTAGTAGCTACGGTTTAACTAAGAATACAGGGACGAGTATCTCTAAAACTGACGGTACTGGAGATAGTAGAACTGTTAGTCATTCAAAGGGAGATAATGCTGGAGGCAGCAGAACTAAAGGGGAAAATAGTAGTTATTCTAGTAGTAGTGATACAACCAACTGGGGGAAAAATTCATCTAAGACGATTGCAGATGGAACAAGTACCAATGAATCTCAAACTGTAGGAAAAAATACAGGTAAATCCATTTCTAAAACTGATTCAGATAATACCTCTACAACCCAAGGGACAAATACAGGTTCTTCTAAGTCAGATACCCTTGAATACGTGAATAAAAAGATTGAACGTGTACAAAGCCATATCAATGACAAATTGATTGAGCGTTTTGATTTAGGGCGTAGTAAAGGTATGTTCCGTACCGCAGTCTATTTGGCTGCACCAACACCTGTCGTTTATAATCGTTTATCTCGTGCGATGGTATCCGTTTTTCAGGGCAATCAATCGCATTTTTCGCCACTTAAAGTAACGGATTTTTCTTTACAAAAAAAACAAGTTCATAATCTATTTTTAGTACAGCGTTTGCCACAGTCAAATATGAGTAATCAACTGGCATTGATTCACAGTATTCCACAGGCTAAACAGGCATTTTCCGCAGCAACATGGCTTAATGCTAATGAGCTTTCCTTATTGGCAGGTTTACCAAGTCGTGAAGTAGCAGGCATTAAATTACGCAAAAATGTTGATTTTGCAGTAAATCCAGTAAATCCAAAAGATGGTTTTGATTTGGGTGTTGTGGTGCAGCATGGACGTAAGCTCAAAGATAATGTGGTGCGTTTAGATAAAAAATTACTCAATCAGCATATTTTTATTTCAGGGGTTACAGGAGCAGGTAAAACCACCACTTGCCAACAGATTTTGATTAACTCAGGTTTACCTTTTTTGGTTATTGAGCCTGCTAAAACTGAATATCGTAGCTTATCGAAGCATCATCCTGAAATTGAATATTATACTTTGGGTAATGAAAAAGTTTCACCATTTCGTTTTAATCCATTTGAATTATTACCGAATGAGCCTTTATCGGGTCATATTGACATGCTTAAAGCAACATTTGCCGCAGTATTTCCAATGGAAGCTTCAATGCCATATTTAATTGAAGATGCAATTGTTCGTAGTTATGAGCAGAAAGGCTGGGATATTCATTATGATGAAAACTATATTTATCCTGATCCTTGGAATTGTGGTGGACAAAGTTTTCCTATTTTTTCCGAAGTATTATTGACCTTAAAAGAGGTAATTAAATCTAAAAATTTTGGAACTGATTTACAGCAAAAATATGAAGGTTCATTAATTTCTCGCTTAGATAATCTGACCACAGGTGCAAAAGGTCGGATGCTGAATACTCGCAATTCAATTGACATCAATGAGATGCTTGATAAAAAAGTTGTGATTGAGTTGGAGGATTTACGAGATGAACAAGATAAATGTTTAATGATGGGGTTGCTGATTGGGCGTGTGGCTGAAGCAGTTAAACAACGTCATAAAAAAGACCATAGTTTTCAACATCTCACTTTATTGGAAGAAGCACACCGTTTGTTATCTAAACCACAAGGTGGGGAAGATAGTTCTAAGCGTTTGGGCGTAGAACTATTCGCTAACCTTTTGGCAGAAGTTCGTAAATATGGTGAAGGTCTGATTATTGCTGATCAAATTCCGAATAAATTGACACCAGAAGTTTTAAAAAATACCAATACCAAAATTATTCATCGACTATTTGCTGCTGATGACCGTCATGCGATTGGCGATACGATTGGTTTAGATGATGAACAAAAAGAGTTTTTAACCTTGCTGACCGCAGGTGAAGCGATTGTTTATAGTGCAGGTTGGCATGAAGCAGTCAGGGTACAAGTACATACACCAAATGATACCAATGCACCTGAAATAGATGTTGATATCATTAAGCAGCTTGGGCAACAACGCATGTTTGCCCAACGAGCAAGACTCTATCCAAGGCTATCCAAGCACTATGATTGGAGTGAGATTGGGGCAGAAGTTTTTAATCAATATCTAGTAGATGCGACTAGAATGTTAAATTTATTGATTCGTATGAGTATGAAAGCCGAGGATTTAGATTGGAAAGCTCGTACTTTTGAAGCAATGCAAGCATTGGCAGAAAAATACACATTTGTGCCTGTTAAACCAACAATATTGATATTGTTTGAAGATATTGCACCGATCTCACCTGAACGTATTTATACACTTAACGCCAAAACAGTAAAATTAAAAGCAGTGCAATTATTTGCAATATTGTGGGATTTGGTGCAGTTAAATTTATTAGAACCTTTAGATACAGAAAATACCCTCAAGCAGGTTTTAGGTGAAGAAAATATTAAGGCTAATGGAAATGTTTGGCTAGATATAGCCGAGATGTGTAAAGGTATTCAATCAATTTAAGGAGAAATAAAATGGGTTGGTTCAGTAATGCCTTTTCTGCGGTAAGTTCCGCATGGGATTCATCTTCAAGTAAATCGGAAACGCCTGAAGACAATGCCTCATATAAAAAACATGCTGCGGATATTCGTAATTTTGAGCTTGATCCGAAGTTAGTTAAACAATCGGTCAGTTCTAAAAAAAGTAGTGCTCAACTTAGTCAAATTCCAGATGAATTGGATGAAATTGAAAGTCTCGATGACGTAAAAAAACATTTTCAGGAGAAATAAAATGGGTTGGTTCAGTGATGCCTGTTCTGCGGTAAGTTCCACATTTAGTAGTGTCTGTTCTGCGGTTAGCAGTGCATGTTCCAGTGTATTAAGTGGGATTTCCAATGTATTAAGTGGTTCTTCAGGCTCATTTATTACTGCTTTGGCACTTGCTTTGCCTATTTCTGGGGCATTAGCAAAAGCGATCACAGCGATAGATGTGATTAGCAAGATTTTAGGGATGTTAGAACCGAATGAAACCACAGAGGAAGTTGGTGATCGTGCGATACAGGCACGAGATCATGGAATTAGTCCTGAGAACTATGCAACCTATAAAGAATATCTGGCTGCGATTAAAAGTTTTGAATTAGATCCTAAAAAATCTGCTGAAACAAGTGACCTTGATAAAATGGCGGCAGGTATTGGCGTACAGTATTGGGGCTTTGAAGAAAAATTTGGGGTAGGCACAGGAGACTTATTATCCAAAACTGTTGAATCACCAGATTATTTTACAGGAGATCGTTTAGCAAGTTTCCTTGATAAAGTTGAAAATATCTCTGATGTTGTTCAATTTTTTGATGGAAAACTTTCATCAAATGAACGTAATGCCGTGGAAGATAAATTGATTGAAGCAGAAAAAAGTATCAATCCAGATAAATCGACTGCAAATATTTTAAAAGAATTGAATGACAATACTCAATTTAGGGACTATACCCATGAGTAAACAAAAAACAGCCCCTAACGATGACTTACAACATTATCTATGTATTTTAGCATTTAAAGAACATCTGGTCGCATACCAAAGTATGCAATCAGAACCTTGGCAGCTAATTCAAATTAAAGGAAGTCAGCAATATCTACACAAGGATAAGACGAGTAGCTTAAAAGATGTATTAAGCGATATTTCTGCTAACTTGAATTTAAAAGATGGCTTAGAAAAAGTAAAAGTGAGTCTGCTTTACCAACAGGGGCAAGATAAACTATTTATTGATGCTGTGAAAAACTTACAGGAATATCACTGTAAGACATGGCAAATACTCAATTGGGATAGTATTTATCAATATGCTTTACAAATATTAAATATCGAACAGGTATTTTTTGATACTCAGACGGTCGATCACCCATGGGTACAAGATCATATTTTGCCATTGGTCTGGCATGAAAACAGTATTGAGCATCAACAGCAAGCTTTAGCCGCTTTACGTCAGGAAAAAAATCAGATTGAAGAGCAGCTTGCATTAATGCGTTCGGATGCAGAGCAAGCCTTGGCTCAACAAGTAAATAAACTGGAACATGACAAACAGCAGTTACAACAGCATATTGCAGAGGCAAAAGCTCAGCTGCAAAAGCTGCAACAGCCTGACTTGGAAAGTTTACTGGTCTTTTTACCTGTGATTTTTAAGGACTTCTGGAATGTGGTACGTCCTGATGAGCTGGCTCTAATTGTTGGAGTGTTAAATGCACCGCATGTTCCATCACCGTATCATTCGCCAAATTTAAGTACGGTACAGCAAAAGAAACGTCAATTTGTAGCTTTATCAGCAGCAAGTCAGGACAAGATTTTAGATTTATGTCGTGAGCTGGTACACAACCATAGTGGGTTACAGGTGCATCAGGAATTTAAGGTGTTAATTGGTGACCTGGACTAACTCATGGAAAACAATGACAGCATGCCAAGCAAAAAAGTACTCACTCAATTCTTGTCACATATAGAGCAATTAACCAATGACGATCACGTGTTTCAAGAAAGGTTGGGCCGATTTTTGCGCAATATGGTTGATCGAACATCAAACCAGAATGAAGCTTTACCACTTCAAAGTGATGCAAAAGCAAAAAAGGATTCATTTTCAGATCCAAAGCTTAAAGAGCTTGAGCAGCTTATTTATGTGCTACAGCAGGATAATGATGGCTTAAGTCAGCAATTAGCACAGCTTACACAAAGCAATAAACAACTTGAAGAGGAAAAAATGGGACTTCTGGGTTTATTTAAACGTAAAGAACAGGATCTGAGCCAGTTACAGCTACAGATTAGTCGATTAAATCAGGAAAATGAGCAGCTCATGCAAAACAATGAGAGCATGGGCAGCAAAATAAATGCTTTAAACAAAGTACTAGATTCATTTAATTGGGCAAGTTCACTAAAACCCGAATTTGACTTTTTACAGCAAGTTCAGGCACATCCTGAAATAAGTAAAATTCTACTGCCTAACCATGATGAAAACATCTTGCAGCTGATAGCTATTGCATCTCAGTGGAATAATGTTTTACGGATATGGGATGCTTTAGCCGCCCAGGTCAAAAATACCCAACAAGCAATATCTGTAACGGAAAGAACTATCCTTGAGCATAGTTTGGCTTTGTTTAATCTTACCTTGCAAAGTAACCAGGCAACTCTGCAAGATCCTGAAATTGGTGAAAATTATGACTATGACATTCATCAAAAAGTATCAGGCAGCGGTGGCAATATAGAGCAGGTGTTGCTGGCAGGTCTATGTAATGCTGCGTGTGATAATGTACGTGCTGCGGTTGTCGTGACCCGATAATTCTTACATGGTTTTAAAGTGGTATTTAAGTTTTAGGTGCCTATTCGATGAACAGAATGTTGAGAATCTCTTGTGGGTAATGAAATAGAAACAGTCACCTATTGCTCATTGCTGGGAGATATAAAAAATGCCATACAGCAAACAAGGTTACGAGCGGCACTTTCTGCAAAATTTATTATCTAGTGAGTTCAAGTAAGGGCGTGTGCAATACACCCAATATAAATTGAATTATACGCTCTTCATTAAGGAAAAACCCATGAGCCAAACCTTTGACACATCTGTACCAACCTTAAAACATCAAAAGCTACTTGCGACTGCCGAAGCCATGGCACTGCAAAATGACAAGATAGAAGATCCCAAAACCCTAAAACAGGCAACTGACGCAGCCGTAGCGTATTTTGAACAATACCGCTACTGGTGGGTGAATGACGGTGAAATGATTTTTGATAGAGAAACAGGGTTATTATGGCAAGGTAAGCCTGATATTAGTAATTATTATTCCGTCAGTGCCGCTAAAGAAGTAACTAATCACTTAAATTTAGGTGGATTAAGTGGCTGGAAACTACCGACCAAACCACAATTAATGGGGATAGCTAAAGATAGTCGTTTTCCACTTCATGCAGGAAGCAATTACAGGCTATTAGGAGCCAATGCTTGGTTAGTTAATACAGGTGCAGTAGATTTAGATTACAATGATCCTCATATATCGAGCACAGTGGCTAATATTCGTATTTCAGGTTTCTTATCTGATAAGGCACCTCGCCAGGTAGAAGCACTTATTATTGCTTTAAATTCCTTATTTAATCAGAAGCCCAGTACGGTAGAAGCATTAAGAACCTTTACCAAAAGAAAGTGGAGTTATAAACCATATAATATCAATGATCCAGCAGCTTTTAATGCACTTTATAAAAACGCAAAAACTATTACTGAGCTGCCTGAGAAAGTATATAACTATAAGCCTGAGTTAAGTATTGCCGAGATCTGGCAAAGTATCGACTACACTACTACGCGCCTACCCAAAATTGACACTTTGTGTTTTATCGATGTTAAGCAAGGCATGTGGGAATTCTATGCCCCCAAAGCCTTACAGGATAAATTTACCAAAGTTCAGACTAGCCAGTTTTTCCGTGACCGTAATCCTGCTTTAGATATTCGGGAAGCCAGCGTGGCTATTGATTTTGGTACCAGTAGCACCGTAGTTGCCATTCGTGCCAATGGTAAAGACGAGTTATTGCGTATTGGAATGCAGGAAAAACATTTTGCACAGGATGAAATTACCGACCAGCAATATGAAAACCCAACTGTACTGGAATTTATCGATTTACAAGAATTTTTAAATGAATGGAAAAGTGAAGTATACCGTCCACTGGTTGATTGGAACAATATTCACTGTTCACATGAAGCCCGTGCCAACCTGCGTAAAAATGATACCAATAGCAGCGTGGTGAGTAGTATTTTATTGCGCCTGAAACAATGGGCATTGCGTGGTGAACAACAAGAGGTTCGTATCCGTGACCAACAGGAATATGAATACCAGCTAAAACCCTTGACTGAATATAACCCAGTCAAGGGCAAGGTGATAGAACTGGGCAAAGACTACCCAGAGCTTGACCCAATTGAGATTTATGCGTGGTTTCTGGGCATGAATATTAACTGGCGTGCAAGAGGGATTTTCCTCAATTACTATTTGACCTTTCCAGTTGAATATCCAAATGATATTAAAAACAAAATTTTGGCAGCATTCCGTAGGGGTTTACAGCGTAGCTTGCCAGAAGCCCTGCTTTATGATGCACGGATAAATGAGTTTAGTGTTGAAGAACTAGCGTCCGAACCTGCCGCATTTGCCGCAGCCGCACTGGAACGGCTGGAAATTGAACCTGATGATGGCGGTGTATCCTATGCTGTATTTGACTTTGGTGGTGGTACCACAGACTTTGATTATGGCTTTTATCGTTTGCCTACCGATGAAGAAGAAGATGAGGGCTGGGATCATGTGATTGAGCATTTTGGCTCATCGGGCGATAAATTTTTGGGCGGTGAAAATCTACTAGAAAATCTGGCATATTTGGTATTTCAAGCCAATGCCAGTGAATGTCGTAAAAAAAATGTAGCCTTTACCAAACCGCTTGATGCCGATAGTTTTGCTGGTTCAGAGTTATTGATAGAACAAACACAGGCTGCCTATACCAATACCACATTGATGATGTCAAAACTTCGTCCATTGTGGGAGGCAGGAAAAATTGACCTGGATTCCAAAGGTACAGAAACCTTTAAACTAATGAGTAAAGACGGTAAAACCGTAGATTGTGAAATCAACATTAATCAGAAAGAATTAATTACTTTCCTGGAAAATCGCATTCGTCAGGGCTTGAAAAACTTTTTTATCGCTTTAAAAGGTGCTTTTAGACAGCAAACCCAGCAACTACCAGAATTAGTGCATATTCTGTTAGCAGGAAATTCAAGTCGTTCAAGTATCGTATTGGGCTTACTTGGATGCTTGGAAGAGGATAAATCTAAAGCACTGCATGACTTCTCGTTAGCAGACAGGGCAGAAATTTTCCTGGATGATAATGAAATTCCTATTTTCGAAATCCATTTACCTTTAGATGCCGACCCAAAAAACCCCTATGCCCCTACCGCAAAAACAGGTGTTGCATTAGGGTTGCTGCGTTTAGGACATGGTGAACGGTTGAAAGTGATTAACCATGCTGCACAGCATAATACTGATAGCCCATTTCAGTATTTTGTTGGTGCTTTTAAGCGCGATATTTTCCAGGTGGCTTTAGCTCGTGGTCAAAACTATGAGCAATGGATAGAGCTTGGTAAGCCATTAAATGGGGTGCTGGTAATGGGCTATACCACTGCACCACAAGCAGCCATAGAGAAAAGTGTAAAGCGTGGTGAGACAGGGTTGTTTGAACACAACATACGTTTGTCAGGCAATATACAAGGGCATAGGGTCTTTGCCAAGGTTATCTCACCTAATGAGATTGAAATCTGTACAGCATTGGATCTCGAAGCAGTGGCTCGGCAACAGGTAACTAATAGTCGGGTAATTGACTTAAGTTAAGGAATAGAAATGCCATACTTGTGAAGTGTGGCATTTCTGATTCTTAGAGTAAACATAATCTATTTAAATCATTAAGGTAAGAATGTGCTATCAACTATTCAAAACACCTTTAAAAAAAATCGTGAACAATTTAATGAAGATTTTCGTCTACGAATGCATCGCTCATTAAGCTGGCTGCAATGTGCCGAACAAGCACAACAGGGACATGATATAGATACACAGTTTATCGCTTTATGGATAGCCTTTAATGCAGTATACGCCAAAGATTTAGGGGCAGGTTTACGTAGTGCGGATAAAGGTCTATTTGTACAGTTTATCCATCGTATCTGTCATTTAGATAAAGAACAGAAAATCTATCACTCTGTATGGCATACATTTTCAGGCAGTATCCGTATTTTACTGAATAATCAATTTACCTTTCAGCCATTTTGGGATTACCACAATGGTTTAATCGCAGAGCAGATATGGTTAGAAAGTTTTGAAAAAAATCAGAAAAAAGCGTTGAATGCTTTAGTTCAAAAAGATACACCTGAAATTTTAATAGCTGTTTTTAATCATCTATATACCTTGCGCAATCAAATTATTCATGGGGGAGCAACATTTAATAGTACAGTAAACCGTAGTCAACTCAAAGATGCCTGTCATATCTTGTCTACACTTATTCCTGAGATGCTAAGAGTAATGCTGCAAAATCCAGATGATATAACATGGGGTAAACCTTTTTACCCCGTAATTAAAAATGATTGATTACATAGGGAGGTATATTTTACACTGGCATAGACATCACCTGTCCACGCTATATTCAATAATAAAGCCTCATCAATAAATGATATTTAAATAAAGGGGCTTTAAGGTGAAGTTAACAAAATCTGTTTTATTAGTGGGTTTGCTTGCTGGCACAACTTCTGTCCTTGCAGAGGATTTTATCTCTACCAACGGGGTCAAACTGACTGTAGGAGACGCTTTATCAACTGTCATAAAAAAGTTGGGAAAACCCACAGAAAAAAACGCTGGCTTAATAATATGGCAATTAAAAAACGGCAATAGTGTTGCAGCAAGTTTTGACCAGTATGGATTAAGTAATGCAACACTTAGTGGTAAAGCTACTACAGATTATTTATATACTCACGGCATAAAAATTTTTCTTAATCAGGAAAGCATTCATACCATTGAGAAAAAGCTGAAATACGGCTGTTATCATGAAGGCTGGGGTGAGGGCATGATTGCAGATTATGTGGTCAGAAGTGGCCCTGAAGGTTCCATCAATGTAATTTTCAATGTATGGGGTGGCGAACTAACCACGCAACAGCTAAAAAGCCAAAAAGTATCTGTAATGAGTTTGGGCTATGATGAGCCATTTGGTGAGCAGCAATATTGCCACTCATATTCATAACTATAATTAGAGCAGATGGATAAAATGATGAAAAATTTCACTATTAAGCAGGCTATTTATACAGGCAGTGCATATAGCTATAAGATAAGAGTGGCATATTTTTTAGCAAGTCTTTTGCTGGTTGGTGGCTGTCAAGACATATCAAAAAATGAGCAGGAGGAGAGCTCAGTTGTAAAAACAGATGTCATCCAGCAAAAAGATTCTATCAATGTTGAATCTGATGAACCATATAGTGCAGAAGGTTTAGCCCGATTTGATCAAGATGATTTTAATCTTTCTGAGGAAAATATTTTCGAAGAAACCTTGCCAGCTTCAGAAAAATCTCCAGTGCGTTTTGAGTTAAAACTTAATCCTGTCTGGGCAGAGTATGGTTTAGGCATGATAGAAATTCAGGCTATTACAGATCGGGTCACTATTGAAAAAGTGATCCTGAACCGCGGCCAGTGTAGTGCCATTGATAACTCAAGACCAATGCCAGTGAACTTGGTTTTTGGCCGTACCTATACGGGCTATATCAATAATTGTGCGTTAGATAAAATTATCGAAGTTCAAATTAATACTAATTTGGGTAACTGGACATTTACTCAATAATAAAAATGGGAAATATCACTTGGCTGCACCATGTGTATTTCCCATTGAAAGATTAGTCTGCCAATACAGCTAATTTTTTGCCTACTAAAGCGTAAGTTTGTTTGTTAATGATAGAGGGACAGCAAGATGGGTCATCATCCGCATATTCATGATTTTCAATTGTAATAATTCCATCTTTAGTGATATCTATTATTTTCGCATTCAGGTCAAAATTAATGCTTGTAATAAATTGTGGTTGATCATTTTGACTTATAATAAATACATAAAACTCAGAAGTCATCGTGGTTGAGTGGCAACTTGTTTCTTCACAGAAACTGGCTTCCACAATATAGTCTGGCTTCCCATCATGATTTAAGTCAGATTTGATAATATTTTTTGAGTTTAAAGTATATTTAAAATAATCATCATCTGGGCTAGCGCGTCGGGATTCTTCATTTAAGAAACTTATGGAATCCTTAATCTTACCGTCTATTAGATTTTCAATAGTGTTGACCGATTTTACTGGTGATATTTTATCATTTCTTGGCTGGCTATTTTGCGCTTGAAGAGTTTCAGGGATATTCTCTTTGGCTTCCGTACCTACTTTATTGCAGGCGTTTAACGTGAGTGTGGTAAATAGTAGGGTGATACTAAGGGCAATAGGTTGAGGTTTCATGTAAATATCCTGTTTAAATAAGCATCTACAACGAGTTGCTGTAGATGCTAGAAATGCTTATAGAGATCTAGTTGGCTCTCCATACTGATTGCTATGTGTATCGTCTTCTTTAGCCCACCATATCATTAGTATAATAATGCCAAGAGGTATAATGGACAGTAATTGGAGCCAGCCACTTTTGCCAATATCGTGCAGGCGCCGACAACCTGCTGCCCACTCGGGTATCGCAAGTCCGACCATACCCAATATCAGTAGTATTCCTTCTGTGCCAAGAACGGCATCCATGATAGCCAAAGCCAGTAAAACTAGATATTTACCCAGCATAAAAAACCAGAATTCCTTGCGGCTGGCACGCCCGTCAAAATTAGCGTAATTCTTTAATCCTTTAATAAACCAGTCAATAAATTGATACTGTTCTTCAGTTTTTACCGACTGGTTATGAAAGGTCGAAGCAGAATGAGATGAGCTTGAGGATAAGGCAGAATAAATTCCATAAGCCTGACCTTGTTCATTGCTATCAAAATCAACTTGTATACCGCGTTGAGGCGTCTGCTGTTCTTTCCATTCGCTTCCTGTAAATTGATAGCGCTTTCCATCTTCCCCAGAAATAATCCCTGTATTGGTTTGGATTGAAAAATCCAGAATGGTTCCCTTCATTGTTTTACTCCAAAAAAGTCATTACTTTAATGACGTTAGTTAATAGTGTTATTGTGAATTGTATAGATGACAGGTCGTGTCACTGGCTAGGAGGTTAATTACCTTTTATTTCAATAGTTAATATTTTTTCTATTTCTTCCAAAATTCTTTTTAACAAACAATATTCCCAATAAGGTGATTAATCCAACTACTGGAGTAAATATTAGGGAGAGTAAACACCAAAATATAAAAGACTGTCCTTTATGCTCAGCATAATTGGCAATTAAAAAGGCAAAAATAATATTTAAAGCTACCCAAATCATGTTTTTTCCTGGTCTATTACTAAGTATAGCCACAGGGTAATAGGCAGTGCTGACAGGTGGTGTCTCCTTGTAAAGCGAATATAAAGAATAACGTTTCAGGTAAAAAAACAGGCCAAGCAGAAAAGCTGGCCTGATAAATAGGCAGAGGGTAGGAAACACATCGTTTGGATTAACTACCCAAACTGCCGCGGCTCAAAACTCACTTCCGGTTTTTTATCCTTAATACGGGCGATCCGGCTATTTTTGCCCAGCATCAGTTTAAATTGCCACAGTTTTTCCAGCCGTAATGAGCGACGAGGCTGATGAGCCATGGCATCCAGTACCCGCTTGCCCGCAAGCAAGGCATCCGGAGAACGCTGAACCAGTTCTTCGGCCAGCTGCATGGCATGGGCAAGTGGGTCTTCATTAATATGGGTAACCAGACCAATATTCTTGGCATATTGTCCATCAAAAATCCGGCCAGTAAAGGTTAGCTCCTTGGCCAGATCCAGTGGAATAATATCCTTGATGGAGCGGGTCAGACCCATATCTGGTACCAGTCCCCAGCGGCTTTCCATAATGGATAGCTTGCATTCAGGGTGGCAAATACGGATGTCGGCACCTAAAGCCAGTTGCATGCCAGCGCCCAGGCAGTGACCATGCAGGGCAGCAATCACTGGCACCGGCAGGGTTTGCCAGATCAGGTTAGCTTTTTGAAAAATACTTTGTCCTGGCTTGAGCAGCTCCCAACTGGCATAAGCCATGTTTTTGGGATTATTGAGATCAGATAAATCAATCCCGGCACTAAAGGCTTCACCTTGACCAGATAAGACCACCACCCGGATGTCTTTGTCTTTTTTAATGTGCTTAGCGGTTTTAACCAGTTCATGCAGCAAGGCAAAGCTCATGGCATTGCGCTTTTCGGGGCGGTTTAATTGTACGTGGGCAATTGCGCCAATACGGGTCAGGCTAACCAGTGCCATGTTGTACCTCATGTGTTGTGTTTGTGGTGATGATACGGGCTTAATGCAGCCAAAAGCTGACTACCGGGTCAGTTTATCGTTAACGTGATTTAAGTACCTTTTGTGCTTCGGTTTCCAGTTCATTCATGGCGACAATCAGCTGTTGATAGTACATATCAATATCTTCCATAAAATTGCTACCGGCTGGCTGGCCAGACTTGCGCTGCTCCATAAGCATTTTTTCAAAAGCGCGGGAGATGGTTTGCAGGCTGGGCAATCCAATATAACGGGTGGCGCCATACATCCGATGAATTCGCTGCTCAAGCTCCTGATAGTCCTGTTGTGCAATGAGCTGTTTTAAATGCTGTTTTTCGTCATTAAAACTGAAAACCAGCATCTGTAGCAACTCCTGCGCCAGTTCGGCTTTACCGGCTGATAACCTCAGGCTTTCTGGCCAGTCCAGAATATGTGGCTGGGTGTCATACTGCATGTTTTCCCGGGCAGGTTGATAAAACTCTTCTGGTGAAAAGTCATCCGGATAAAAGGTACTGGCGCTTTGTTGAGGTGCTTCAGCCGATGGTTCAACGGGAGCTGGCAGGCTGGACCACTGGTTCAAGATCCTGATCAACTGATTGATCTGAATGGGTTTGCTGACATAATCGTTCATGCCAGCAGCCAGCAAGTTGTCCTTTTCATCGCTTAACACATGGGCACTCAAGGCCACAATAGGTAATGACTGATGATGACTGCCCCATTCTTTTTCCAGCAGGCGAATGGCCTGGGTGGCTTCAATGCCGGACATCCGTGGCATTTGAATATCCATAAACACCAGATCAAAAGCAGGCTGCTGGGTTTCGTGTCGTATATTAATCAGTTCAAGGGCTTCCAGACCACTATTGGCGCTGGTGACTTCAACTCCCAAATCATTGAGCAATGCTTCCAGCACCATCAGGTTAGGCCGGTGGTCATCCACTGCCAGTACATGCAGCCCATGCCCGGAAAACTCCGGTTGCGGGCTGTGATACACCTGTTCATGCTGTAACATGGCAATCAGGGCAGAGCGGCTCATGGGTTCATATAGAGCCACGGCATCGTAGCGTTTCAGGCTATCGGGATCCAGTGCCATCTGGTAGCCATACACCGCCAGTGCGCCGTGATAGCGAGTACGGATTTCGCGCAGCAATGCTTCGGTATCTCCGCCATTGTCTACAATGACCCAGCTATGCGTATGGCGCTCCTTTTCAAAATTGCTCAGGCGACCAAACAGGTCTGGCAGGGACTGGGCTTCCTGCTGTTTAACCTGAACCTGGCTTAAATAGCCCCGCAGCACATTGGCGCTGGCTGGATGCTGAATACTGGAAAGAACCTGCCAGCCACTTAAGTCTGGCCAGTCCGTCAGGTCTTGCTCATCCATGACTTTACCCAGCTGCACGGTAAACCAGAATGTGGCGCCCTTGTCCGTAGGATGGCGCTCCTGATTATCCTCAAAGCCAATTTTACCCTGCATTAAATGCACCAGCTGGCGCGAAATGGCCAGCCCCAGCCCCGTGCCACCGTATTGGCGGGTTACGGATGGGTCACCCTGGGAAAAAGACTCAAACAGCAGCTTGCGGTCAGCACCTGTTAGACCGATGCCGCTATCCTGTACCGATACATGAATTAAATAATGCTGATCACTACTGTCTTCCAGGCGTGCCCGTACAATAATGTCGCCATCCGGGGTAAATTTAATCGCATTACTCACCAGGTTGGTCAAAATCTGCTTAAAGCGTAGTGCATCACCATTGACCTGTCTGGGCATGTCTTCGTAGTAATACACCGCCATATCAATGCGCTTTTCACAGGCGAGCGGGGAGAGCATGTCGATGACATCAAATACGGCTTGTTCCAGATCAAAAGGTGCCTGCTCGAGTACCAGTTTGCCGGCATCAATCTTGGAAAAATCCAGCACGTCATTAACCAGCGCCAGTAGATGTGCTGATGATTTTTGAATGGTTTGAATATAAATAAGCTGCTGGTCGCTGAGGCTGCCTTTACGTGCCATTAAGTTGACAAAACCATCAATACTATTGAGCGGGGTGCGTAGTTCATGGCTGATGTTGGCCAAAAACACCGACTTGGCCTGATTGGCGCCAATGGCCTGATCGCGTGCCTTGCGATAGGTGATATTTTGAATTTCCAGCGCATCGAGTGTTTTACGCAAATCATCTTCAGTTTGTTCAGTATGCTGCTGGAGTTCCTCAAAGCTTTCATGCAGGCGCTGTAGCAGTCCGACCAGATCCAGCTGCAACAAGCGCAATTCACCAGTACCACTGACTTTAATCTGCTGCCCCAGCGTATCGGCTCCCAGGCGCTGTAGTTGCAGGCGAATTTCGTAAATGGGAGAAATCCAGCGTCGTGAATAAAAGTTCAGGCACAGCAGCAACAACATCAGGGTAAGCAAGCCAGTCACTGCCAGTACCAGCCAGACCCGGTAGCGTGCCAGCTGTAGCGGCTGATTATCCATATCCACAATCAGCCAGACCGGGCCATCGCTGGTATAGCCTGCACGCAGGCCGTAGGTCGTGCCAATATTGGAGTGTAGGGGGCCAAAGGTTTCACGGTGCGCTTCAAACACTGGCCAGCCTGCATTGCTGCCATAACCAAAGGAAATGCGTGGACGGCTTTCGCTATCAATGATGGCTACCCGGAGCAAATCTGACTCATTGAGCATGGTTTGCAAAATGGAACGGACTTTTTCCTGTTGTGAGGGTTGATCCAGCAGTACACTCAGCCGTTTTGCGGTTGGCTGATAACGTGCCAGTATGGCAAAGGCCGCGCTACGTTGCTCAGCACGCGATGAACGTGCCGTTTCCATTAATACCAGACTGGCGCCCACACATGACAAAATCATAATAGGTAAAAAAATCAGTGCAATCAGTTGCCCATAGGCATTGGTGATGCGTAAACGATGATACCAGCGGGAATAATGGACAGGCATAAGCGTGCTAGAGTAAGAACCTGACCCGAGTATAAAAGGAAATCCCGCCAAAGCCCATCACCCTGACAACTAGAAATCAACAGAACATCGTGCAGCAGGCAGGCTTTTTCTTTACAATAAATGCACTTTTGGGCAGGTGATGCAGTATGGCTGATTTTGAAACCACAATGATTAACCCGGATCGCTTTTCTTTAGACCATTATGTGGGCAATACCCCGCTGGTACGTTTACAACGACTGGCAAGCCATACCGGGGCGACTGTATATGCCAAGCTGGAAGGCAATAATCCGGCAGGGTCAGTCAAGGACAGGCCGGCTTATAACATGATTATTCAGGCTGAGCGTCGCGGTGACATCAAGCCTGGTGATACTTTAATTGAAGCCACCAGTGGTAATACCGGCATTGCCCTTGCCATGGTCGCGGCCATGCGTGGTTACAACATGATTTTAATCATGCCGGACAACATGAGTCAGGAACGTAAGGATGCCATGGCAGCGTATGGTGCAAGGCTTATTGAAGTGCCAGCCAAAACCGCCGGAATGGAAGGTGCCCGTGATCTGGCCTTACAAATGCAGCATGAAGGCAAGGGACTGGTACTCAACCAGTTTGGTAACCCGGACAACAGCAAAGCACATTATCTGACGACTGGCCCTGAAATCTGGCAGCAGACTGAAGGCAAAATTACTCATTTTGTCAGCTCCATGGGCACGACTGGCACCATTATGGGCGTATCAAAATTTTTAAAAGAACAAAACCCGGCTATTCAGGTCGTCGGCTTGCAACCCAGTGAAGGCGCTTCCATTGCGGGTATCCGGCGCTGGCCGCAGGAATACCTGCCGACTATTTATGATGCATCACGGGTGGACCAGATCATGGATATTCCCCAGCATGCGGCAGAAGTGACCATGCGCCAGCTTGCGCGTCAGGAAGGCATTTTTGCCGGTGTATCGTCTGGCGGCGCAGCCTGGGCAGCCATTCAGCTTGCCGAGCAACATCCTGGGGCGCATATTGTTTGTATTATTTGTGACCGTGGCGACCGCTACTTATCCACGGGTTTATTTTCAGTGCAGGATGATTAGTATTGTAAAGCCTGCTGATTAAAGACTGTGATCAGTGAGGCTAGCTGGACTCTCACTTTATTGATGAGGAATGACGCATGGAATCCTTAGTGTGCTATAAGCAGCTTCCGGCCTGGAACAAAGAAACGCTGCCGCAGGCATTTCAGCGCCAGCACAATACCAAGGTGGGTACCTGGGCAAAGCTGACGGTAATCAAGGGTGAATTACAGTTTGCCTTGCTGAGTGAGCAGGGTGAAGTCACGTCAATGCACACCTTCTCGGTCAGCCAGCAGCCGCCTTTTATTGAGCCGCAAGCCTGGCACAAGATCGCCGGAGTCAGTGACGATATCGAATGCCAGTTAAGCTTTTTTTGCCTGCCGGAACAGTATTTTGCCAAAAAATATCAGCTTAGCCCCACGCACTCCGAGGTGATTGCCGTATTGCCTTATTTAAAAAACCTCGGTACTGCGGTGAGTGCCTTGGATGTAGGCTGCGGGCAGGGGCGTAATGCACTGTATTTAAGTCAGCAATTGGGTGAGCAGGGTATTAAACTGGATGCCTGGGATGTTAATCTGGACAGTATTGCAACGCTTAATCATATTCTTGAAAAAGAAAGCATTGATAATATTCATACCCAGCTGCGCGATTTAAACCAGAACCCTGCGATCTCCGGGCAGTACGACTTTATTTATTGCACCGTGGTGATGATGTTCTTGCAGCCGCATACTATTCCTGTGCTGATTAGCCAGATGCAGCAGGCGACCAAACCGGGTGGTTATAACCTGATTGTGTGTGCCATGGATACCGGGGATTATCCGGTACAGCCTGATTTTCCATTTAGTTTTAAGCCGGGTGAGTTAAATCATTATTATGCAGGCTGGAAGCTGGTGAAATATAATGAAGATGTAGGCGAATTACATCGGGTGGATGAGCAAGGCAATCGTATTAAACAGCGATTTGCTACCTTGCTGGCACAAAAAACCGGATAAATACAATCTGCTATACCAATTAGCGCTGCTAAAAAAACCAAAAGCCCATGTATACTAGCACGCGCTCCAGTAGCCAAGAGAACAAGCCATGCTCAACCTGCCGGTATTGGTATTTGATATTGAAACCATTCCTGACATTAAGGCAGGTGCACGTTTGTATGGCCTGGATTTGCCGGATGAGGACGTGGTGCTGGCCATGAATGCCATTCGTCGCCAGGAATGCGGCAGTGATTTTCCACGTTTGCCGCTGCATGAGGTGGTCTGTATTTCAGGCTTGTGGGTAAGCCAGACCAGCATGAAGCTGTTTTCATTTTGCAAAAGTGAATTGAGCGAAAAGCAGATTATCAGCCGTTTTTTAAATAGTCTGGATCAGCATTTCCCCTGCCTGGTCAGCTGGAATGGCAAGGGTTTTGATATTCCGGTGATTACGTTAAGAGCCATGCTATATGGTTTAACCGCGCAAAACCTGTTTGATCAGGGTGAGTTTGAACAAAGCCGCAAGTATAATAACTACCAGAACCGTTACCATCATTGCCACATTGATTTGATGGACTGCTTGGCGCAGTTTAATGCCCGTAATTTTCAAAGACTCGATGAGCTGGCGCTGCTACTTGGTTTTCCGGGTAAGCAGGGGCAAAGTGGCTATCATGTGTATGATTATGTCAAAAACCAGCAGTGGCAGGAGTTATGCCAGTATTGTGAAAGTGATGTGCTGAATACCTGGCTGATCTATCTGCGCTGGCAATTGCTGCGCGGCCATTTAACGGATGAGGCACACGCACAATGGCTGCAACTCACCCATGATTATTTAAGGGAGCAGGTGCCCGGTCAGCATGATTTTTTGGCACAATGGCAGAAGAATGCACGCCTGACCCCATTTAATGTTCCCATTGTTTGAATTTTTATTTTCAGGTTTTAATGCTGGCTGTCATTGCCTGTCCGCATGAAGTCCTGTTTATCCATGATGTAATACCGTTTTGAGATCCAACGCATGAGACGTAAGCAACGTGAGCGCCTGCGCGCCCAACCTCCCTTAACTTTTACAATTGAAGCTTTAAGTCATGAGGGCCGTGGTATTAGCCATTATGGGCAGCAGCCGGATCACCCCGAAGATAAAACAGGCAAAAAAGTATTTGTGGCATTTGGCCTGCCGGGTGAAACGGTGACTGCCAAGGTGCATGAACTGCATAAAAAATATGAAGAAGCCGACTGTGAAACAGTAGTTGCCAATTTGTCACCCGCCCGGGTTGAGCCAGTATGTCCCCATTTTGGTGTATGCGGTGGCTGTAGCCTGCAACATATGCACCCGGATGCGCAGATTAATTTTAAGCAGGATGTTCTGGCCTCGCATTTTCAGCATTTTGGCGGGCTTAGTCCTGAGGAGTGGTTACCTGCCTTGCGCTCCACCCGTACCGACTACCGCCGCAAAGCGCGTCTTGGCGTGCGCTGGGTGATTAAAAAAGATAGTATGCTGGTGGGTTTTCGGGAGCGTAAAAGTGGCTATCTGGCCGAGCTGAATGTCTGCAAGGTGCTGGATGCCCAGATTGGCGAGCGCATTGAGGCATTAAAACAGTTACTGGGTGGTCTGGTGGCGCGTGAGCATATTCCGCAGCTGGAAATGGCAGTAGGTGATGATATTGCCGGCAGTGAAAGCGTAGCCATGATTGTGCGCCACTTGCAGCCGCTACCGGAGCAGGATGTTCAGGCGCTGCTGGATTTTGTCCGGCCGCTCAACTGGCAATTGTATTTACAACCGGAAGGGTATGACAGCGTGCACCGTGTTGATACGCCAGAGGCACCCATGCGCCTGCATTATGAACTGCCTGACTTTAATATACGCTTTGCTTTTTCGCCGCTGGATTTTACTCAGGTGAATGCAGGCATCAATCGGCAAATGGTCAAGCTTGCCATTGATCTGCTGGACTTAAAATCCGGTGAGCGTGTGCTGGATCTGTTTTGTGGGCTGGGTAATTTTTCCCTGCCACTGGCAAGGTCTGTAGGCAAAAGTGGTCATGTGGTGGCAGTGGAAGGCAGTCAGGAGATGGTCGAGCGTGGCTTTGAGAACGCGGCATTAAATGGCCTGGATAACCTTGAGTTCCATGCGCAGGATCTAACCAAGGATTTCTCACATCAGCCATGGGCGGTACAGGGTTTTGACGCCTTATTAATTGACCCGCCGCGTTCCGGTGCGGAAGAAGTGATGCATTATTTACCAAAATTTAAAGCAAAACGAATTGTTTATGTCTCGTGTAATCCAGCCACGCTGGCGCGTGATGCAGGTATACTAGCGCAGTCGGGTTACCGCATGAAAAAGGCCGGGGTGATGGACATGTTTACCCATACCGGGCATGTTGAATCCATTGCCCTATTTGAGCGTGATGAGCGATAAATTAAAGATGGCCTGCTGACCAAAGCTTCTATATTCTTGTTTAAAAACAACCAGGAGCTTTAGGTACAGTAGATGTGCCTTTGCCGGACAGCAGAAGCGGTAACACGATGGAATGTAAAAACGCAATGGGAGTGTAGCATGGTCACGGTACGTGAAGAATTACCTAGACGGCTAGACGATGCTGATATTACTCAAACGGATGAACTGGCATTTAGTGAAATTGATCTGGTCACCTGGCTGGAGCGCTTGCGCGCCCAGCTTGAAGGCACCGCGCTAAAGCAGCTGGAAAAAACCTGTCATCTGGTACAGGAGCGGACGCTTTCACAAAAATCCGCACATCGCTCCAATGCCTTTTCAACTGGCGTGGGCATGAGCGATATTCTGGCGCATTTAAAGGTTGATGAGCACACTCTTATGGCAGCCATGCTGTACCGTAGTGTGCGTGATAACATTATTGAACTGGACGAAGTAGCTGAACGCTTTGGGCAGGATGTGGCCTTGCTGGTTAAAGGCACGCTGGCCATGGGACGCCTGTCTGAGCTGATTGAAAAAAACAAGCGGCTGGAAGATCACTTTGAAAACAGCCAGCGCGAGCACCTGACCGGCATTTATAAAATGCTGATTTCGGTGACCGAAGATGTACGTGTGGTGTTGATCAAGCTGGCTGAGCGAACCTTTGCCGTGCGTGAACTGGCCAGTGCGCCACGCGAGCGGCAGGAGCGGGTTGCCCGCGAAATTTTGTCTATTTATGCGCCACTTGCGCACCGCCTGGGAATTGCCCAGCTTAAATGGGAGCTGGAAGATTTAGCCTTTCGCTATTTGTCGCCAGAGCGCTATAAGGAAATTGCCACTTTACTCAATGAAAAGCGGCTAGAGCGTGAACAATACATCCAGAAAGTGATAGATCAGCTTAAGACGGAGCTGACCGCACAGGGGATTACGGCTGAGGTCACTGGCCGGGCCAAGCACATTTACTCCATTTATCGCAAAATGCGTAGCAAGGAGCTGAGTTTTGACCAGTTGTATGATATCCGCGCCTTGCGGGTGCTGGTCAATACTGTGCCAGAGTGCTATCACAGCTTGGGCATCGTGCATCAGCTCTGGCGGCATATCCCCAACCAGTTTGATGACTATATTACCAATCCCAAGGCCAATGGTTACCGTTCACTGCATACCGCCGTGATTGCCGAACACAAATCTTTAGAAGTACAGATTCGTACCTATGCCATGCACCACGAGGCTGAAATTGGCGTATGTTCACATTTTAACTATAAAGAAGGTACCAAGCGCACTGACCAGTTTTTTAATCACCGGCTGCATTCCCTACGCGCTGTGCTGGAGCATTATCAGGAGCGGCTGGACGATGAAGACTCCAGTCAGGAACCTGATATTGATGATATTGAGCAGCTCAGGGACATTGACGGCTTTGAACAGATTTATGTGTTTACCCGTGATGGCGATATCAAGGAGTTGCCGCGCGATGCCACGGTACTGGATTTTGCCTATCATGTGCATACCGAGGTGGGTAACCACTGTTACGCAGCGCGGGTAAATCAGCGTTACGTGCCTTTAACCTACCGGCTTAAAACCGGCGAGCAGGTAGAGATTTTAACCAAGCGTGATCGTGAACCCAACCGGGACTGGCTGGTCAATTCACTGGGTTATATCACCACTTCACGGGCACGGGATAAGTTGCGCCACTGGTTCAGGCAGCAGGATCGCAGTAAAAATCTGGAAATTGGCCGGGAGATTCTTAACAAAGAACTGGCACGGCTGGCTGTTCATCCCAAAAGCATTGATTTAAATGATTATTGTGATGTTTTTAATGTTAAAAGTGGGGATGATGTTCTGATTGGACTGGTGACTGGTGATATTAGCCTGCATCAGCTAATGAACCAGATTAACCGCCAGTTGCGCATTGATCAGGATGAGCCGGAATTAATCTTAAAGCCTGCCCTTAATCCACGTGCCAGTCAGAGATTATCAGCGCATGGTATTTTGATTGATGGCCTGGATAATGTGGAGCTGCATGTGGCGCAGTGTTGCCAACCGGTGCATGGTGAGCTAATTGGTGGCTATATTACCCTTAATCGTGGGGTGAGCATTCATAAGCAAAGCTGTCCTGAATACAAGCGCATGACCACGCTGGAACCAGAACGCGCCATTGAGGCTGACTGGGAAATGCAGCCCACCCGTGGTCAGAGCGTACAGATTGTCATAGAAGCTTATGATCGCCGTGGTTTATTAAAAGACCTGACTCAGGTAATCTTTGCTGACCATATCAATATCCGGCAGGTGAATACCGTGTCGGAAAACGATGGTATTGCCAATATGAAACTGTCGATTGAGGTCAAGGGACTGGCTCAGCTATCCCGTCTATTGGCACGCCTGGAACAGCAACCGGGGATTATCAGTGCCAGAAGGCTGGTACATGGGAATTGAGTATAAATAGGTCATTCAGGCAGGGTTGTGGACAAATTTAGGCTTATCCACCTACTGGATGATATTCACCTGCGACAAGTAATGTATTGTTCTTGCAAGAGAAAAACTTAACCGGAATTAAAAAAGCAGCCTTTAAAGAGGGCTGCTTTTTGGTGTTTCAACTCACACTTTTACCATTGTACAGGTTTTTCGCTGGAACCCGGGGTTAGATCAGCATCTGACAGTGGAGGTAGGGGAGCATTGCTGACAACTGGTGCGGTACTTCTTACCTGTAGGGATAAGCCGCTCAGTACCTCATTGCTGACCTGGTCAGCCACCAGCTCTGCCACAGTGGCTGGGCTATCATCATGAATCAGCGAGGCCATTTGCTGGCGCTGTAACTGGTTTACCGTACCCGCTGCGGCAATTTTGCCAGTATTGACCTCAATCACGCGCCAGTTTAAGCGGATAGATTCGCGCTCAGCAGGAATGGCGCCATAGAAAGAGCGACCCTGAACGGTGCGTGCTTCGCTAATCCGGCCTACCAGAATATAATCTGCCCCCACTTTTTGCCCGATACGTGCCATTTCAGCCGGTGAACCATCCCACTGTAAAAAGGCATTTTCATAGGCCATTTCGCCAATGTAGTCACGGCTTAGCAGGCTTAATTGCCTGGAGTTGGTGAGCTGTGTCCCAATTAAGTCAGCCAGTTCGGTGACAAAATCATCCGCATCATCGCCATTGGCCAGATCAAATTTAGCACTCATGACCTGAAACGGCATAACAGCCATCCGGCGTAAATGACTATCCGCTACGCTGGACTGGTATTTTGGAATATAGGCTCGTACTCTAGCCGTATAGCTCTTGCCAGAGCCTGAAACGCTGAGTACCTGAAAACGGCTAATCGTCCCGTTGGTCTGGGTATTAACACTAAAAACCGGCGAGCTTTTGCTCTGGTAGTTCCAGCCATTGTTGGTCACCACCATGGAAACCTGTTCTGCCATGTCCATGCCGGGACTAACCACTGTTCCATTAACGGACTGAGCTGCGGTAAGCAGAGCCTCAGCAATGGCCTGCTGCCGGGTAGACCCGGAACCAGTTGCTTCCTGCATCACTTCCTGAATCGTAGCCAGTGCCGGGAAGGCAGCCAAAGCCAGCAGGACACCACAAACTATCTTCTTCATTATTTGTCTCTTGTTTATGGCTACTGCGTGCTTGAAGTCAATCCACGCAGTAGCATTTTATTGGCAACTACAAATTAACGGCCAAATACTGCCTTTTTAGCAGATTTACGAATTTCTTTTTCACCAGTCCATTCAACAATACCGGTTTTCAGGTTAAGCAGTTTCAGGGTGAATTTATAATATACATCGCTTTTGCCCCCTGCATTTTTAACAATGCTGGAGAGGTTGCCGTTTAACATGTACTCTGCACCAATCTGGGCGCCGGTTGGTACCGCGGTACGCTTGTCGACCATGCCACTTTGCTGTTGATAGGCCAGCTGGTCAGCCACGGCACCTACAGAGGACATATCTACAAAACGGAACTTGCCAGAGTTGATCAGCTTATTTTGAATGGTATCGGTAATGGATTCGGTGTCGATGTGTTCCTGTGACTTGTTTTTGATGCGGTCAACGAACATCACCGGACGGCGATTCTGGGTCATCTGGATAATAGGCGGGAAAGCCAGCATATCGTCCACCATTTTACTGGCGATCATTTGCAGGTCGGTTGAACCAAAATCCTGAGTCAGGGTTTCAACGGCTTGTGCATCTCCGTAGGCAACGCCGCCAGTTGAGGCACAACCACCTAATGCAGCCGCCGCTGCCAGTAAAACGCCAGCCTGCAATGCTTTAATTTTCATAGATTCATTTCCTGATCAACAATTAAAAGGGTGTATTAAACTTTTTTTAGATAAACCACGATGTCAACAGCACTCGGGTTAGGCGCTACAGACTGTACTGTTTTGGCCTCACGACCCTGTAGAGAAACAGGCTTCCAGGTTGCACCTTCAGGATTGATTTCTGTACCTGAAGCGTCCATCCAGACAATCTTGTACTCAAAAGCCTGCGCATAGTACCAGCCATTTTTCAGGGATAGGGATACGCGCTTAATATCGCCCAGATTAGTCATGTTCACGCGGTTGACGCCAATACGGGTGGATAACACCGCATTGTTGGTAATCGTCCGTACACTACTGTTCCCCTCACTATCAGTAGTGGTCAGCATGGCATTGGGCGCGGTGCATCCGGTCAGGCTAGCTGCTATTAAGGTTAATGCAGCCATGAAATGTGTTGTTTTCATAATCTTCCTCAGTGATTTAACTATTAAAATTTTTGAAACCAGACTTATTGCTGGCCTACCTTAAAGCTACTGGCCGCCATTTGCTCATTGGCTTCAATACCATGCACAAATGTGGTGTGGTTAGGGCTAACTTCAATATCGATACTTTTACGCACTGCACCATTGACCAGCTCTAAAGTGTGGTTTCCGGCTGGTAATAAAAAGCGGGCAACCTGGGCATTACCTGGTAACGTGTTCCAGGCGCGGGTATCTGCTTTTTCGGTGGCAGTGTTGTATAGGTTGCCGGCCAGCTGACCAAAAATACCAAGGCGGTTGCCCATTTCCTTTTGTACCGCGTATTTAGCCGTTGAACGGGCAATCTGGGTAGCCATATTGCCTATGACGGCTTCTTTAAGGGTTTTGACGGCCAGGGCACCAATATCAGACAGCGGATTGGTGGTGGTGATCTGGCGACCATCGACCAGAATGGTAGCAGGCACGGGAGTGATATAGCTGGCCGGATCATAGCTGGCATAAGAAATATTGATCAGGCCATCAGTGGTAGGAAAAGCAAAACTGGCTGGCACTTTTTGCGGAATTAGACCCTGCTCCAGAAATACCACTACCGGATAGCTAGCACCAGCCTGCTTATGGCCAGCATCCAGCCGCGTCACATCCTGCTTAATATAATTATCAGGCTGTAACTCATAGGCCTTTTTATAGTCAACCAGCGCATCGTTATGTTCGCCCAGGGCCTCCCATAAGGTAGCCGCCATATAAAACGCATAAGCATTCTGATAAGTGTTTTTAACCTTACCTGCAATGGTACTTAGACCCGCAAAGGCTTCTTCGTACTTGTCATCATTTTCCTCATCTTCAGGGGGCGTTTTGCTATCTTTTTTTGCTGCTTTCTCGGCTTTTTCCGCCTCTTTACTATGATCCAGCTCAATTTCACGCTGGATGCGCTGGGCAATACGCATCTCAACGGCTGCACCTTCAGGATTGTTCAAGGCCAGAAAATTAATGGCCTGGGAAACATGTGCCAGCACCTGTTCATAACCTGGTATATTGTAAGGTACCACGCTGTCATTACTTACCAGCGATAAGGCTTTATAACCAATCGCTGAAGCGCTGATCTTTGCCTGATTTTGCTTCTCATCCAGTAGAGCAAATGCGGCTTCAAATGATTGTTTGCTGTCTTCATATTGCTGGTGAGACTGCTGCAAGCGAGCTTTTTCCAGTAAAAACAAGATTGCATCTTTAGATTTTTGCTTTTTTTCCAAGGTTAAAAAAAGCGTATCTGAGCTCGGTTGAATTAAGGAAGAACGAAAAGCCTGGGCATCAGTGGCATAATCGCTAAACAACCCCGCTTGTGCAGATTGAACTCCCCCTAAACCCCAAACACTCACATTTATCACAACGGCTAAAGCCAATTTATTTTTGGTAAAAAACATGAAAATGTATCCATTTTGTATTCATATTACAAAGTAATTTTACTTTTTTGTTATAAACAAAGCAATAAAATACAAAAAATCAATTAAGTTTAACTTATTGGTTATACAAGACTAAACTAAGCTTACAAACATGAGGGGTCAGTAATTAAACCTGACTGGCATATACTTACAGCACTGGATTTTTGTATTTAATGCGTTAGCCAGAACCATGGGGTAAATCAGAAAAATGTCAGCCTATTCACTGGATGAGCTGCTACACATCATGCAGCGCCTGCGTCAAGAATGCCCATGGGACAAGGCACAGACCCCACAAAGCCTGACCCGCTATGCCATTGAAGAAGCTTATGAGGTAGAAGCGGCGATTCGCGCTGGCGATCATGCGGATATTCGCGATGAGCTGGGTGATCTGCTATTGCAGGTGATATTTCAGGCGCAAATGTTTAGCGAAAGTGGCGCATTTGATTTTTATGATGTAGTCAATGGGCTGGCGGGCAAGCTGATTCGGCGTCATCCGCATGTATTTGCTCAGGCACAGGCCAGTAACCAGCACGAGGTCAGTCAGTTGTGGGAGCAGATTAAGCAAAAAGAGCGTGGTAGCAGGCGACGTCTGGATGATATCAAACCGGGAGCCGCGTTAATGCAGGCACAGGCGCTACAAAAGCAGGCAGCTAAAGTGGGTTTTGACTGGCCGGATGTGCAAGGTGCCAAAGATAAACTCAATGAAGAATTGCAGGAACTAGAACAGGCCATTGTCAGTCAGCAGCAGGTGGCTATTGAGGATGAGCTGGGGGACTGTTTTTTTGCACTGGTCAATGTGGCCAGAAAACTGAATATTCAAAGTGAAACTGCCTTACTGAGTAGTATTGCCAAGTTTAGACAACGTTTTGCCTATATTGAAGATCAGTTGGCTGCACAAAACCGTAGCCCTGAACAAAGTAGTCTGATAGAAATGGACGCCCTATGGGAGCAGGCCAAAGCCTATTTTAAAAATGAAGCCTAAAAGGTAGGATGTATGCAGTATTTATATAAAAATAGCTGTTTTTATCACCATGTTAAAGTAATGTTGGTTATGGCGATGCTACTGGCAGGCAGCACGGGAGTGCAGGCTGACCCGCCACGGGTATTGCACACCACGTTTGAGAACTATGCCCAACAGCAGCAACAACATGATGCACAATTGCTGGCCAAACCGGAAATATCTGCTGCGCCATCAAATGAAAAAACCAGCAAAGTAGTGCAAAGCAAAAAAAGCAAAACTCATCAAAAAAGTATGGTAATAATCAATTTAAACCGGGCCAGTGAAGCTGAACTGGCGAGTGGTTTAAGCGGAGTAGGGCCAGCAAAAGCCCGTGCCATTGTTGAATATCGCCAGCAGCATGGCAAATTCAAAACCATTGAGGATTTATTACAGGTCAGGGGAGTTGGGCCAGCCACTTTAAGTAAAAATCGTGATCGCTTGCGGATTGATTAAAGATAAAAAGCCACAGAAAAAAATTAGCGATAATTGCTCATTAACCAGCAACAGGCTATTATCGGTCTAGCTATTTCTTGCATTTGCCTCTAGGAGCCTGCCGTCTGTGCAAACCTTGCGCGCGTCTGACTGCGGTTTATCAATCGCCTTACTATCACCAGCCATTTTGGAAGTCATCGATACACTCACCAAAGCAGGATATCAGGCCTACATTGTGGGCGGCGGGGTACGCGATTTGCTGCTTGGCTTGCATCCCAAGGACTTTGACGCGGTAACCAATGCCACGCCTAGCCAGATTCGTGAGGTGTTCGGCAGGCGTTGCCGTATTATTGGCCGCCGTTTTGAACTGGCCCATGTTTATGTCGGGCGCGACATGATTGAGGTTGCTACCTTTCGTGCGCCGCCACGGCAAGCCCAAACCAGCGCAACTGGTATGGTACTGCGTGACAACGCCTGGGGGACGATTCAGCAGGATTATGCCCGCCGCGATTTTTCTATTAATACCTTGTATTATCAGCCCTTTAAAAACACCATTCTGGACTTCTGCCATGCTTATGCTGATATCCAGCATAAGAAGCTCAAGCTACTGGGTGAGCCGGTGCAGCGCTTTGAAGAAGACCCGGTGCGGATGTTGCGGGTATTGCGTTTTGCAGCCAAGCTCAATTTTAACATTGACCAGTCAATTCTGGATGTACTGGTGCCAGACATGACGGTGCTGCTGCGTGAAGTTTCACCGCACCGTTTGTATGATGAAAGCCAAAAAATGTTTAGCGCAGGTCATTTGGCCGAATTACTGCCCTTACTGATTAAATACCATGTCTGGGTACAATTGTTTGCTGATGTGCCACAACAGATTACCCCGTTTATAGAGCGTGCTGCGGTTAATACTGATCAGCGAATTAGGCAGGGTAAAAGCATTAACCCGGCGTTTTTTTATGCTGTGCTGATGTGGGAGGCGTATTTGAAGCGCCTGCAAATACTTAAGGATAAAGGCTTGCCCGAAGTAGAAGCGCGTACTCAGGCCGGTATGGATGTGTTGCGCCGTCAGGCCTTAAGAACAGCAATTCCACGCTACTCAGAAAGCTTTATCCGCGAGGTATGGGAAATGCAGCCGCGTCTGGTTGAGCCAAAAGCCCGTCAGATTCCGGCTTTGGCAACGCATGCCCGTTTTCGCGCTGCCTATGATTTTTTATATTTGCGGGAACAGGCTGGAGATCATACCACCAGGGGAATGGGTCAGTGGTGGCATGACTATCAGGAACTCAATAACGACCAGAAAGAAAAAGTCATTCAGCAGTATAGTCGCCAACTGATTCGTGATAAGCGCAAACAGCATGCTGCAACAGAAAATAGCCATGATGAGCCAGTGAGTGATGAACTGATCCGTGATGCGATTGCGGCGTCTGCTGCTCAACCTGTGAAGAAGACAAGCAGAAGAAAAGCGCACCACGATGTTACCTCTGCGCTGGATGAATCGCTGGAACATGCGCTGGTTGCTACGGATCAACCTTTACTGGGTGCCAGTCATCCGATTATGCGCCGTCGCCGTAAACCGCGCAGTGATTTTCAGGTTGAAATGGGTCGGCTGGTATGACCTTGGCCTATATTGGTCTGGGCAGCAATCTGGCTAATGCCACAGGTGATTGCAGGGATATCCTGCAACAGGCAGTAAAGGGACTGGTGGCTTTAGGGCCGGTCCGGGTATCGGGTCTGTATGCCAGCAAGCCCATGGGGCCGCAGGATCAGCCAGATTATTTAAATGCAGTGGTTGCACTGGATACCCACCTGACAGCTCATGATTTGCTCAAATCCTTGCAGCAACTGGAACAGCAGGCGGGGCGTGTGCGTGTGCGCCACTGGGGTGAACGTACACTAGATCTGGATTTGCTGCTGTATGGGATGGAGCAGATTCAGACGCCGGTGCTGACTGTGCCGCATGTGGGTATTTTGCAGCGTAACTTTGTGATTTTACCGCTGCTGGAACTGGATGAGCAATTGCAGGTTAATGGGGTGCCATTAAAAGACTGTCCAGTTGCCCGCCAGCAGCAGGATATTTGCCGGCTTGCTGATGCATCTTGGGCATTGTCTGATTAAAGCCATGCCCGGTGATATCAGCTTGCTATGCTTAAAATGCTGTTACCAGCCTGTATTTCTTGCATTACTACCATTTATTGATATTTTCCTGTCCTTTGCCAAGGAGCATTTCTTATGATCAGTCTAAGCAAGCTGCAACAATACAAAGCAGAGGGTACGCGGTTTTCCTGTCTGACCTGTTATGACGCAACCCTGGCAAAAGCAATGGAAGTGGCACAAATTGATACCATATTAATTGGCGACTCGCTGGGCATGACCATTCAGGGGCATGATTCTACCTTACCGGTTACCGTAGAGGATATGGCGTATCATACCCGCGCGGTGCGTCGTGGTAACCAGCATGCCCTGATTATCACGGATCTGCCGTTTATGAGCTACAGCACGCTTAACGATGCTATTTGTTCAGCCCGTCAGGTGATGCAGGCCGGTGCGCAAATGGTAAAAATCGAAGGTGGTGCATGGCTGGCTGACACGGTACGTGCGCTGGCACAGGGCGGTATTCCAAGTTGTGTGCATCTGGGCCTTACCCCACAGTCGGTTAACGTGTTTGGTGGTTATAAGGTACAAGCCAAAACCCGTAGCGCAGCTGACCAGTTACTGGCAGACTGTGAGGCCGTGGTAGAGGCAGGTGCGGTGATGTTATTGCTGGAATGCGTTCCGGTTAAGGCTGCGCAGGAAGTACAGGCGCGGTTTGGCGTGCCAGTCATTGGTATTGGTGCTGGTAGTTATTGCGATGGTCAGGTACTGGTGGTGCAGGATATGCTGGGTCTGAATTTTGGTAAATCTGCACGCTTTGTGCGTAATTTTTTACAAGGACAGCAGGGTGAAAATCCTATTGTTGATGCCTTTAAGAGCTTTCATCAGGCGGTTCGTTCAGGTGAGTATCCAGCACCAGAACATAGTTTCCAGATCGAGCTATAGCCGCGCTATAACAGTTGAATCATACAACAAGTACCGATAGATAGAGTGATAACAATGAAAACTGAAGTAAGTTTGCAAGGTCTACAGGCCGCTTTGCTCCCAGCCCGTCTGGCACGCAAAAGTATTGGCTTTGTGCCTACCATGGGTAATCTGCATCAGGGACATATTGCCCTGGTACAGGCTGCCAAAAAATACTGCGATGTGGTGGTTGTGAGTATTTTTGTTAATCCGACCCAGTTTGGCGCGGGAGAAGATTTTGACAAATACCCACGAACCCTGGATGCTGATAGCCAGTTACTGGCAGAGGCAGGATGCGATGTGATTTTTGCGCCTAGCGTGCAGCAAATGTATGGCAGCCACCCACAGCTCACCACCGTTCAGGTTAATGAGATCGCCAACGATTTATGTGGTAAAAGCCGCCCCGGGCACTTTACGGGTGTCGCGACGGTCGTGACCAAACTGTTTAATATGGTACAGCCTAATGCTGCGTTCTTTGGTGAAAAAGACTGGCAGCAGCTGGCAGTGATTCGTCATTTAACGACCGATTTATGCTTTTCTATTGATATTATTGGTGTGCCGATAGTGCGTGATGAGCAGGGTCTGGCCTTAAGCTCACGCAATGGTTATTTGTCCAGTGAAGAAAAACAAAAAGCCAGCTGGATTTATAAAACCCTCAAAACCATTGAGCAGGATATTCATGCCGGGCAAGCCGATTTGGCAAGCATTTTACAGCGCGGTCGTGACTGCTTGAGCCAGCAGGGTTTTGTGGTGGACTATGTAGAGGCCCGTACTCCTGATTTATTGCCAGTAAATAATACGCAACAGGATATGGTTATTCTGGTAGCGGCCAGATTGGGAACTACCCGCTTAATTGATAACTTGCTGATCAGGCAGGAAAGCTAGGTGACACAAGGGACAGTCCCTCGGGGTGCATTTGGTGTTTGTTGTTTATAAAGGAGATCAGAGGTGAAAAGGCTATTAATTGTGTCTGGACGTTCTGGCTCTGGCAAAAGCTCGGCACTACATATTTTAGAGGATATTGGCTATTACAGCATTGATAACCTGCCTCTGTCACTGCTCCCTGAAATTGTTGCCAAGCTTGATCAGGAAAACCATCTGGACATGCTGGCACTGGGGGTGGATGTCCGTACCCCACGTTCAGACTTAATGGACTTTGAGTCCATTCTGGAGCAGCTTCAGACCCATGGTGAGGTCGAAGTGCTGTTTTTAAATGCACGTGATGAGATATTGTTGGCACGATTTGGTGCGACCCGCCGCCGCCATCCACTGGCAGACCGTTACAGTACCTTGCAAGAGGCGCTAGTTGCCGAGGAAGCCTTGCTCGCACCGGTAGCCAACCGGGCAACCCTGACCCTCGACACCAGCGGGCTAAATGTGCATGAGCTTAAGCAAACCCTGACTGTCAAAATGGGTCAGGGCGACCAGATGATCTTAATCCTGCAATCATTTGGCTATAAGCATGGCATTCCACTGGATGCCGATTTTGTTTTTGATGTGCGTCATTTGCCTAATCCGCACTGGCAGGCCGCGCTACGTCCCAAAACTGGCCTGGATAAAGACGTGCAGGATTTCTTAAATTCTGATAAAAATGTGAATGCCATGTTTGAGGATATTTATCAGTTTCTGAGCAAATGGATGCCGGTTTTTGCGGCCAGCCACCGTCATTACTTAACAGTGGCGATTGGCTGCACTGGTGGCCAGCATCGCTCTGTTTATCTGGTAAACAGACTCAGTGATGCACTTAAGCTACAATGGCCTACACAAACCTTGCATCGGGAAATGAAGCACTGGTCATGATTGATACCACTGTCGACGTCATCAATAAACTGGGTTTACATGCACGCGCTTCCGGGCGTCTGATTGAAGTGACCAGCAAATACCGCGCAGCGATTCAGCTAGGGCGCGGCAACCATCTGATTGATGCCAAAAACATCATGTCATTGCTAATGCTGGGTGCCAGTAAAGGCAGTACTTTGCGTCTGGTCATTGATGGCCCGGATGAAGAAAAAGCCTGCGAGGCAATCAAGCAGCTTTTTGCAGCCCGTTTTTTAGAGGCTGAATAGTGCTGACAGCTCAAGGGACAATCACGAATAAAGATATGGCAGGTGATTAAATGGCGCGTAAAAGTATTGAAGAAGAATGGGAAGCGCTGGATGGCCGCCCCAGTAAAACCGAACAAAAAAAGGCAGTGCAACGCTTTGCCGCGCTAGGAGAGCAACTGGCCAGCCTATCAGTCAACCAGATTAAAAAGCTACCCATTGATGAGGCATTAAAAGATGCCTTGCTGGAATTAAGCCGCATTACTGCCTTTGAGGCGCGTCGTCGCCATTTTCAGCGGATTGGCAAGCTATTGCGCCATGAAGACGAAAGTGTGCTTATGACTGCCTTATCGCCACGACAGGGTGCCAAAAAGCAGGCGCAACTGATGCGCTGGATTGACCGTTTGCTTGAACAGGGTGATCAGGCCATTAACGATTTTGTGCGCCAGTACCATGCTGCTGAAAGACATACCCTGCGTCAGCATGTATTGCGGGTTCAGCGCGATTTGGCTCAAAGCGTTGATGAAAGCATTCAACAGCAATCACGGCAGAAGCTGCTGAACTATGTACAGCAGGTGGCTTTATTGTCTGATGAATAAGAATATAGCTTGCAAAAATAATGAATTACTTGAAGCCGGCAAAGATAGTATAAATATTGTATAATCCCTTAAATTTTTTATGGAATTATACAATGAGCTTGCCAAATTGCCCCCAGTGTCAATCTAGCTACACTTATGAAGACGGTAGCCTGCTTATTTGCCCTGAGTGTGCGCATGAGTGGAGTCCTGCCGAGGCTGCTGCAACTGATGAGGGCACAGTCATCAAGGATGCCCATGGTACCGTGCTTCAAGATGGCGATAGTGTTACCGTCATTAAAGACCTGAAAGTGAAAGGGTCTTCCATAGTGGTTAAAGTGGGTACCAAGGTCAAAAATATCCGCTTGCTGCCAGAGGCCAGTGATGGTCACGATATTGACTGCAAAATTGATGGTATAGGCGCCATGAAACTTAAATCCGAGTTTGTCAAAAAAGCCTGATTTTTAGCGTTGACTGGTGAGAAAACGCGATGTACTGAAAAGACCTGCTGGTTAAAAAGTTTAGTGTTTAAAAACACAACAAATACAGTTCGTTATTTTGCTTAAGGCACAATTAGTCTAAAACACATGCAAGAGAATATTCATGGTAACGCTCACCAATGATGAACAGGACAGTCTGGCCGCTGCCCGCAACCGTATTGCGCTTGATTTGCAAACCGTACTGGATCAGCAACTTCTGCCTTCTCCCTTAAAAGAAGCAGTGCACCATGCGGTGATGCTGGGTGGCAAGCGTATTCGTCCTGCCCTGACTTATGCCACCGCGATCATGCATGAGCCGGTACTTAATATTGCTGCGCGACGGGCGGCGGTAGCTGTTGAGCTGATTCACTGTTACTCACTGGTGCATGATGATTTGCCTTGCATGGACGATGATGAGTTACGTCGTGGGCAGCCTACCTGTCACAAGGCATATGGTGAAGCGACCGCCCTGCTGGCAGGTGATATTTTGCAAACCCTGGCTTTTGAAGTACTGAACAGCAACCTGTTTTCAGCAGATGTAGAACCAACCCCACACGATATGGCCATAGGCGGTCAGCAATCCTATGTACTGGCACAGGCTGCCAATCGCATGGTACAGGGGCAGGTGCTGGATTTACAGGCTGAGAAAAAAACCATTAGCCAGACGGACCTGGAAACCATTCACTTAAATAAAACCGGTGCCCTGATACAGGCAGCGATTGGCATGGGGGCTTTAAGTGTCGGGATTGAGCTGCGCGATTCGCTGTATAGCCAGCTGATAGAGTTTGGTGGTTATCTGGGGCTAGCCTACCAGATTCAGGATGATATTCTGGATGTCACGGCCAGTACCGACGCTTTAGGTAAAACAGCAGGTGCCGATCAGCGCCACCAAAAAGCCACCTATCCCGCGTTACTTGGGGTGGGCAAAGCCATTGAGCTGTCACAGGATTTACATCAGCGTGCTTTTACCGCTCTGCAAAACCTGCCATACAGCGCCAAGGATATGGAACCACTTCAGGGACTGGCCCGTTTTTTACTTAATCGTGAAAATTAAGCACTTTCTTTACAACGTCAAAACAGCTTCAGGTTTGCACGATAAAAAAGACTACGGATTTAAAATGCGTAGTCTTTTGATCTATGAAGGGAATTTAATGCCAAATCCTGATTAAGGCTTGCCAATAAACCCTTTTAAAGTGCTTAGTAAATCGGCTGGTAGCACCACGGTTTTGCTGTTGGGTGACTTGGAGATGTCCTGCATGGCTTTTACATATTGCTCACCCAGAATATAAGTCACCGGCAGCTCTCTTTCACCAATGGCAGAGGACACCAGATCAATGGCTTCCTGACTGGCCTTGGCTAATACCACCTGTGCTTCAGCATCACGGCGCGATGCTTCCAGACGGCCTTCCGCTTCCAGAATGGCAGCCTGTTTTTCACCGTCAGCACGGGTAACGGTAGCGCGGCGCTGGCGTTCGGCGGCGGCTTGTGCTTCCATGGCCTGCTGCATGGTACTTGATGGGCGGATATCCTGAATTTCCACGGTTTTGAGCATAATGCCCCAGTCGGCAATATCATCAGAAATAGCCGCTTTTAACTTGGCCTTGATATGATCGCGTGAGGACAGGGCATCATCCAGATCCATCTCACCAACAATAGAACGCAGGGAAGTCTGTACCAGGTTCTGAATCGCCCAGGTATAATTTTCAATGCCATACACTGCTTTTTCTGGTGTGACCAGATTAATATACGCCACCGCATTCATGATCAGCACCGCGTTATCTCGGGTAATTACTTCCTGCGAGGGAATGTCCAGTACAATATCTTTAGTGGTCACTTTGTAAGCCACTTCATCAATATATGGGATGACAAAATTAAGGCCGGGGTTAAGCGTTCCATGGTATTTACCCAGGCGCTGTACAATCCACTTATAGCCTTGCGGCACCAGCCGCACCCCTTTAGCAATGGTCACTGCGACAAAAACCAGCAGTGCCAGCACTACAATAAATCCACCCGACATGTTTTTCTCCTGTTGTTATCCAATCATCAATTTATAGCTTACGTACAACCACTTCATTACCCAGAATATCCATTACCGATACCCGGTCGCCTACCATCAATTGTTCCTGAGAGCGGCATAACCATTCATCAGAACCTAAAATTGGCATGGGAAAGCGAATTTTACCGGTATGCTCAAGTCCCGGTGCAGCAATGACTGTACCGATTTGGCCAATAATCGCTTCACGAGCCAAACCAGCCTTGGTTTTATCATAAGACAAGGGCTTTAAATATTTAAACCAGAATACCGTAAAGGCAATGGATAAAAGGATCCAGCCAATAATTTGCAGCTCAATCGGCAAACCCGGAAAAATCCACAGCAGGAGCGCTATAATTGCCGCTGCGACCCCAAACCATAGTGCGGTAAAAGACGGCAAAATCAGCTCAAGCATCATCAGGGCTACTCCTACAACTACCCAATGCCATGCTTGTGGTTGAAATTCCATATTGATGTCTCCTGATTTTTTTTGGGTAATTATCTGAACATCATACCGCAAGCCATCCGATGATGCGTGACTCCGCGTTAAAATAATTTAAGAAACCAAACCATTAGCGGGTTATTGCATTAAAGTTTGCCGGGAGTTGCTGGTAATTTAGCCCGGGAAGACTGTTTAAATTGCTGAATTTTACGATCAATGGTTGCCAGTTGCGCCTGGGCTGCACGCTCACCTTCCAAAATACTTTGATGACGTGATTTTAAGTCCATGACACCCAGATTACCGACTTCAGGCTTAATCACCACATCGGCTTGGGCCAGCTCATGATTAATGCTCTGCTGTCCCATAATATTAAGGGTTTGATCCAGCAAGCCCCACAAGTTAGTAGATTGTCCGGCTTTGGGGCGTGCGGAAATATCAATGGCAATGATGATATCGGCGCCCATGTCCCGTGCGGTTTGTACGGGGATCGGACTCACCAGGCCACCATCCACATATTTTTTGCCGGCAATGGTTGCTGGAATAAATACGTTGGGGATACTACAGGAAGCACGTACCGCCTGACCGGCATTTCCCTGATTAAAAGCAACCTTTTTACCGGTATCCAGCTGGGTGGCGATGGCGGCAAAGCGGATTGGAAACTGTTGAATGGGTTTATTATTGATGTTCCGGTTGACATAGTCCTGTAATTTTTGTCCGGTAATAAAGCCTTGCTTGCTTAAGGTGAGATCGCGAATATCGGCTTCCTCAAGCTTTAAGGCCAGTTCCTGTAGTTGAAATGGGGTTTTGCCGCTGGCATATAAGCTACCCACAAAGCTGCCTGCGCTGGTGCCCGTTACTATTTTAGCTTTGATGCCATGCGACTCAAGTACCTTGATTGCGCCGATATGCGCAAAGCCTTTGGCACCACCACCTCCCAGTGCCAGTGCAATGACGGGTTCACGTGGCTTGACTACCGGCGTGATTGAAGGCGGGGTTTTGCTGCTTTTATCGCAGGCTACCAAGCTAATGCAGCTTAAAAACAGTATAAAAAACCGGCTTAACAGGGAATTCGTGGTAGACATAGGTTAAAAAGTAGGCGCAAATGAAAGGCTCTATCATAAAAGTCTGCTGGTTAAAGGCAAGCTGATTTTTGTCTTTAACCGGCAGGAATATTGCTGAATATCTATTTGCTAGAAGATTTGCTGCGTAACGGATGCGATAATTTGTTCTGATGGTAGGGAGTCAAGCCCTGATAATGTGCCAGGATTTTTTGCAGGTCGCTGTTGTAATTCCCACTGGGATAAAACGTCCCCAAAAATATAATCTGTTTTTTGGCATAATCCAGTCCAATCATGACGATAGGTACCTGAGCACTTAAAGCCATATGATAAAAGCCGCTTTTCCATTGCTTGGCTCCGGCTCGAGTTCCTTCTGGAGCAATCCCAATCCACACGGCTGATTGTTGCTCAAAACGTGCCTTGACCTGCTCCACCAGTCCGGTTGCTGAGCTGCGGTTGACTGGCATGACATTTAGCCATTTAAGTAGCGCCTGAAAAGGCGGCTTAAACAGGCTATCCTTGGCCATAATCGTAATATCCAGTCCAAGTCCCATAATCCCCATAAATGCATACCACCCATCCATATTGGAGGTGTGGGGCGCACCGATGAGTAGCGCCTTGGGAATATTGGGGATTTCGCCCTTGATTTGCCAGCCATGGGATAAAAATGCCTTGCGCCAGAAAGAACGACTGAGCGAGGTGCCGCGCTGAGGCACGTGCGGGGGAAGCATAGGAAACATAAGAAAAATAACCAGCTCACTTATTACAACTAAACATGCGCGAATTTTTGTGATAAGTCACTGGCCTATTTGCCAAATTTTTTCGACCAGTCTCAAGGATTGCTAAGCTTGGGTAATAAAACAAAGCAGTAATACCCTGATGACGGGTTACATATAATAAATCTTTCAATAAAATTATTGCAAATGAAAACACTTCTCATTTATTATAGGCATACTTTATATGTTAAACCGTGCATGAGGGGCAGGTAGGCCTGGCGTTGTATAGGTTCCGGTGAGTGATAGGTTTTCCGGTTTAATGGATGAGACTGTAGACAGCGCATGTACTTTTTTAAAGCGTCTTAATCAATGAGTAACGATTCATGACTGCAACGGTTCAGGCCGAAACGTCTCAGATAAAACCTCCAGCGCCTTATCGTCGTGTACTCGGTATTATGGTGCTGGTATTATTTGCCCATGCGGCAGTGATGGTTGCTTTGGCGATCTTAAAGCCTGTTCAATATCAGGTGCCGCCAGCGCCCAAGCCCATAGCAGTACGTTTTGTGCATATTGCACCGCTTCAATATCAGGTGCCGCCAGCGCCCAAGCCCATAGCAGTACGTTTTGTGCATATTGCACCGCCAGAACCTAAACCCACACTCAGGCCAGAGCCACCTAAACTTCAACCTAAACCCAAAGAAGTTAACATTATAAAAGAGCCACCTAAGCCTAAACCGTTGCCCAAGCCCAAACCAGTATTAGCAACTCCTACACCCTCTTTGCGCCCTCAAGCGGTAGCACCTTTGCAGCCTGAACCTGAAACAGTGACTGTCGTCAAGCAAACGCGAGCTGAGCCTGTGCCGTTATCCCCAACCCCTACCCCTAAGGCAGAACCCAGGTCTGAACCTCAACCACCGACTGAACCCGTGCAGATTGAGGGCGTGTCTTATATAAAACCACCACGCCTTGAAGTAACTGATCGTGATTTAAAGGGCCAACCGCGCACAGTCATGCTGAAAATATTCATTAGCCCTGCTGGTCGGGTGGATGAGGTACAGGTGATTAACTCATCAGGATTGGGGCCACTTGACCAAAAAGTGGTGCGGGCATTGAAAAGAGCCAAATTTAGTCCTCACCGGATCAATGGCGTGGCTGTGCCTGCTTACACTGTTCAACCTTTCGTATTTCAATTATCCAGATAATGAGGAGCAAGGCTTCATGAATTTTTCCATGTACTGGCAACATGCAGACGCCATTAGTAAAACCTTGTATTTCATCCTGCTGGCCATGTCGGTTGCTACCTGGTGTATTTTTATATTACGTATAATGGCTACCCGTCAGGCTCAAGCCGGTGCACTACAGGCATTGAACCAGTCGGTTGAGCAACTAAAAAGCCGGTTTAAGCATTTAAGCCTGGAGCAACGCAAAATGGTGGCTGAGCAGGCGCTACTACAGCAAATGGCGCGTGCCCGTGTAAGTACTGAGCGCGGGCTGGCAGTACTGGGAACCATTGCCTCTATTGCACCGTTCGTCGGTCTATTTGGTACAGTATGGGGCATTTTTCATGCCCTGGTAGCCATAGGTAGTACTGGGCAGGCAGGGCTGGCACAAGTGGCGGCACCCGTAGGCGAGGCGCTGATCATGACCGGTTTTGGTCTGGCCGTTGCTATCCCTGCCGTACTTGCCTACAACATATGTACCCGCATGAACCGTGTATTTAGCCATAGCCTGCACGACCGGGCGCATACTGTGCTGATTGAAAACCTGCTACCCGGAGTGACGACTACCGATAATTCGGAGCAGCATAAGGCACCGGCTAGCTCGCTGGTTGGAGGACAGGTGTAAGATGGCTTTTAATCTGGGAGAAGAGCAGGAACAGGGCATGAATGAGATGAATCTCATTCCCCTGATTGATATTATGCTGGTGCTGATGATTATTTTTCTGGTCACTGCCACTATCATTAACCCCAGCATTCCGTTAACCCTGCCCAAAACGGATACTGCTGTTTCACCACAGCCACCTGAGGTAGTGACCATTTCCATAGATGCCAGGGGGCAGGTGAGCTGGAATCAGGACACGGTGAGTTTAGCAGAGCTGGCCAGCCGTATGTCGGTAGCCGCACAGCAGGATAAAAAGCCCACGGTACAAATTCGTGCAGATAAAGAAGCACGCTATGACACCGTCGCTCAAGTAATGGCCCGGGCCAGTAAAGCTGGCCTAAGTGATCTGGCTTTTATCAGTGAAGCGCCCTAAACAGGCACATTAGCATCTATATAAATCAATAGCCTACTAAAAAAAGAGATAGTAGGCCAAAGGTTTTATTTGGTCAGGTCAATGACTCTTATAATGAGGTTAATTTACTGTGCGTAAGCTAGAAGGCTCGGAGCGCTCAATGGGTAAGGGCGCTTTAGGCATAACCAGCCATAATATGAGATAAACCAGAATACCTGGAAATGCAGCACTTGAAATTGAAACAATAATAAAAATAAAGCGGAGCAAAGTGGGATTCCAGCCGTAACGTTCAGCGATACCACCCATAACGCCTGCGATCAGATGACGACGACGTGAGCGGTATAAGCCAATATTTGCCATAGTTGCGTTGCCTCCTCAGCATTAGCATGGTAAATAAATGATTAATAACAAACGTGAAAGCCTATAGAAACACATGACCATTTAAATTCCTATTAATATTATGGGGACGGGTTATACCTTTTAAAGCCGAGAAATTGTGTCACATCTGTTTACATTTGGCGCAAAAGTAGCAACTATTGTTAAATGGGTAAGCTCCATGTTGCTAAACCCTCTTATTACTTAATTAACGCAAAAAAAACACACAAGAGATGCACTAAACCCTGCTCATTTTGAAGATTATATACCTTTATGATGCCTACTATAGAAGGTGATGAAGGTCACATTTACGATCAAATTATCCGGCCTGTATAACGAACGCCTTCCTCCTATGCACTATAGAGGCGATAGAGATAGATGATAAAACATAATTTAAAGTTAATGTTGAGCGGCTGCCTGACTGGTTTGGCCGTATCGATTGCTGGCTGTAGTAACAGCTTGGATTTGCGTCCCCAGCATCACGACAAGCAGGAAGAAATCCTGCGTTCAAGCGTAGATGCTACAGCACTGTCGGTCAGCGAAGCTGCCTCAGCAGTGCGCGATTTAAAGAGTCAGAACCTGCTGGCCGAGCAGCCAGCGGAAGTAACACCTATACAACTTTCACCACAGCTGATTAAACAGTTTGCCGGGCGTTATACTGGCCAGGTGCCTTGCATTACTCATGCAGCGCCCTGTGAGCAGCAAAATGTCGATGTTACCTTAACATTATTGCCGGATGGTTCGGCCGTTCGTACCCGGGTGCAGCAGGGCAAGGTTCATTCCATGCTGGACAAGGAAACAGCCATATGGACAGTCGCTGGTAATGGACAAACCATTATGCTGATTTTACCCAATCATGAGGTGTGGAGTTTTAGACAGGTAGAGCAGGGCAAGCTGCGCTATGAACCACATGACAGTGCGATTCTAAAAAACAGGCAGCGGCCAGATACCACCGAGTACCTACTCACTGCTGCGAGTTAAAAGCGACGTAAAGTCAAAGGTATTAAGTTTTATAAAAACAACAAAGGGCGCTCGATTAACGGCGCCCTTTGCGGGGGGTGCAGACGGTTACCCAGCCTGCACAGTTAGCTTGACCAGTAGGTATTAGTAGTCAAAGCTAAAATGTTCCGGAGCCAACTGAGTCAGGCTGCGTGACGGAGAAACCAGCGCCTCGGCATGACCAGAAGCACGTGGTAGCAGGCGGTCAAAGTAGAACTCTGCAACCTGTAGTTTGGCCTGATAGAACTCAGGGACTTCATTACCACCAGTTTCAGTTTTTTCCAGTGCAACCGCCGCCATTTGTGCCCAGAAATAAGCCATCATGGCGTAACCGGAGTACATCAGGTAGTCAACAGAAGCAGAAGACACCATATCACGGTCTTTGCGTGCAGTGAGCATCAGGCGTAAAGTGAGTGTATTCCACTGGGCACAGATTTTGGTTAAATCCCAAACGAAGCGGCGCATTTGCTTGTTACGAGCATGACGGCTACAGAATTTTAAAATCTCTGCGGTGTAGTCACGTACTGCCTTGCCTTTGGAGGACAGCAATACTTTACGACCCAGCAAGTCCAGCGCCTGAACACCGGTGGTTCCTTCATACAGGGTAGAAATACGTGCATCACGTACGATTTGTTCCATACCCCATTCCTGGATATAGCCATGACCGCCATAAACCTGCATGCCATGGTTAGCAGACTCTAGACCCATTTCAGTCAAAAAGCCTTTCAGAATAGGGGTATAAAAGCCCAGTTTGTCGTCCCAGTAGTCAAAACCGGCCTGATCGCCTTTGAGCATGCAGTCGGTCATTTTATCTGCCAATTGGGCTGCATGATAAATCATGGCGCGCCCACCTTCAGCCACTGCTTTTTGAGTCAGCAGCATACGGCGTACGTCAGCATGGTGGATAATGGCATCGGCCACTTTTTCAGGGTCTTTTTTACCAGATAACGCACGCATGGACATGCGCTCTTTGGCATAAGGCAATGCACCCTGGAAAGATAGTTCAGCATGGGCAATACCCTGTACTGCGGTACCAATGCGTGCTGTGTTCATGAAAGTGAACATGGCGTGCAGGCCTTTGTGCGGTTCGCCAATTAAGTAACCGGTTGCGCCGTCAAAGTTCAGCACTGCAGTGGCATTGGCATGAATGCCCATTTTGTGTTCAAGCGAACCACAAAATACCGGGTTGCGCTCGCCAACGCTACCATCTGCATTGACCAGAAATTTAGGCACGATAAACAATGAAATGCCTCTGGTGCCTTTGGGTGCATCCGGCAGGCGTGCCAGAACGATATGAATAATATTTTCGGTTAAATCGTGTTCACCAGCAGAAATAAAGATCTTGGTACCAGAAATTTTATAGGTGCCATCTTCCTGTGGTTCAGCACGGGTTTTAACCTGACCCAAATCTGTACCACACTGAGGCTCGGTTAAGCACATGGTGCCGCTCCATGTTCCCAGTGTCAGGTTTGGCATATAGGTGTTTTTTTGCTCGTCGGTACCAAACTGCAAAATGGTATTCATGCAGCCAGCGCTTAGACCGGGATACATGGTAAATGACCAGTTGGCTGTTCCCATCATCTCAGACTTGATCAGGTTTAGGGACATCGGCAGACCCTGGCCACCAAACTCTTCCGGATAGGACAGCCCCTGCCAGCCACCCTGTACATATTGGTCGTAGGCTTCTTTGTAGCCTTTAGGCGTGGTCACTACAGTGTTGTCGTAATGGCAGCCTTCGGCATCACCAGACTGATAAAGCGGTGCCAGGACGTTTTCGCACAGATCAGCCGCGCCTTCCAAAATCATATCAATAGTGTCGGCATCAGCCAGTTCACCATTGGACAGGGTTTTAAAGTGCGCTGGATAATCCAGTACTTCATTCATCAAAAAACGGACATCACGTAGGGGGGCTTTATAGGTAGGCATGGTCAATCCTGACAAAAATAATCGATAGACGGATTAAAGATGGTGCATTATGTAGATGGCATTAAGAAAAAACATTGATATTTAACCAGCGTTTTACTGTCAATAGGGCAAATTAGGCCATCTTGCCCTGAAAGTCACGCGCATTATTGCAGCTTGAGGAAATCTTCAAGAGCCGGTTTCACGCCATTCCAGATAAAGAAGGCCTCAATGGCCTGTCCAACCAGCATACTAAACCCATCACTGTTAGGGACACCACGTGCTGTAGCCTGTTCCAGAAAGCTGGAAGGTTTGCCATATGCCATCTCATAGGCATGGTGAAATATTAGTGCTTTTGGCAGAATTAGTGCGTCACCACTTAGGCTGGCAGAAGTGGCATTAATCACCAGATCGAACTCACCTGATAGCTGCTCCAGTCCAGTGGCGTCCAGTTGCGTATTGGTTATTAAAGGCTGTAGATCATCAATCAGCTGCTGGGCGCGATTCAGGGTACGGTTGGCAATCACAATATGGCTGGCGCCAGCCTGTGCCAGTGGGAGCATGACACCACGGGTTGCTCCTCCGGCACCCAGAATCAGGATTCTGGCCTGTTTTAGATTCCAGCCAAGGGCGTGCAGTGCATCTACCAGCCCCTGTCCATCAGTATTATCACCATACAGCTTGCCATCCTGCTGCCACAGGGTATTGACCGCACGGGCTGCCTGTGCACGTGGACTGAGCACATCACACAAGCAATAAGCCTGTTCCTTAAAAGGAACGGTCACATTTAAACCTGTGCCGCCACTGGCAAAAAATGCCCGAATGTTGTCTGCAAAGCCATTTAGTGGGGCGAGCCGTTTGCTATAAACCAGATTGATACCAGTGCTCTGGGCAAAAGCCTGATGCAATTCGGGTGAGCGTGAATGTTCAATCGGGTTGCCTACCACGGCAAATTGTCTGGTCAAACTGGCAGTCATGATCTTCAATACAAGGTGCTAAAGGGGTTGGGTACAGGGATAACAGCACTAAAAACTGCAAAGATACCTTTAATTTACGCAATATACAAAAAAACAGTAATTTATCTTACAAGCTGCCACGAAATTTTTACTAAATTTAGGGTAGTTTATTAGCCACAACATTTATTACAACTGGCTCTGTATTTAAGCATTGTCCCTGGCGCTGAACCGCTGGCTGGACATTGTTGCGTGATAGGGTCAGTCAAGGAGTAACCCATGACTTTCAATTTTAAAATGACAAAAGTACTCGTTGTGAGTTCTGTTTTAGCGGGTGCACTGGGCATGACTGCCTGTGCGACAACAACGCCTAGCCAAAACCGTGTCGCCGCTGCTGCGGCGGCAGGCGCAGCGGGTGCAGCAGTAGGCCAAAAAGCGGGTGGCCGTACTGGTAGTGCGATTGGTGCTGCCGCAGGTACTGGACTAGGTACTAACGCAACTGGTGCAAGTACACAAACCAGTATTGCTGGTGCGGTAGGGAGTGCGGTCGGTGCTGTAATTGGTGAAAAACAGGGTGGTGCCACCGGCGCAGCAGTGGGTGCGGCAATTGGTGGTGCCGCTGGTGCCGCAGCTAGTGAAGCTCAGCAAAACCGCCGTTGATAGTTTATTGTTTTGCCAAAAGCCTGCTGTTTTAAACGGCAGGCTTTTTTTATTCAAGTGTTTAGGTCGTATCCCTAATTTCACCACGACGTAGCTTCATGGACTAAAAATGGCTAAATCTAGCAAAACGTCGTTAAATACTATGCCAATAGTCCACTATTGACTGCGATATTTGTCTTGTTTTGCTGGCAATTTATCTCACTTTTAGTCACATGATGCAAATAGGGGCACGCCCTAATAATTAAGCTTAACAATTAGTTGATAAAATAATAGACCTCTTGCGAAAGTCGTTATTGCAAGTTCATCCGGTTTACCAGTGCAGCGATTAAGTTAATGCGTAAACCGAATCTTTTCCGTCGATTTCGATAGCGTTCACTTAGTATTCTAAATCTTTTCAATTGACTGTTAATATGTTCGATTACAACTCGTATTTTTCCAATCATTTTATTGTACTTTTTCTCAACATCAAATAAGGGTAAATTCTTCTTTTTCTTTATTGGCATCAATAATTTAAAGCCATCTTGCTCTAACCCATAGTACCCTAAATCGGTCATAACATATTCAAAATGTTTGAATTTTTTTACTGTTTTTCTTGCCAATTTAATATCATGCTGACTGCCAGAAGATATATCTACTCCTATGATTTGTTTACTCTTCGGATGATAGATCACTTGGGCTTTTAGCGTATGTTTCTTCTTTTTACCACTGTAGAACTTACTCTGATTTTTTTTTCGGGCGTTCTATTGAACATTCTGTAGCATCAATAATGACCCAGTTAAATTGTTCGTCTGCTGTTGTAATGCTTCGTTTTGGCAGGGTAAAACGCCTTGATTTCATTAATGCATCTTCAACCTTTTTAATGGTTCGATTCACATTACTTTCAGCGATATGGTAATTTGCAGCCAATTCCAATTGAGTGCTGTAATTCCGTAAGTAATTGAGTGTTAATAATAATTGATCCTCTATAACTAAAGTATGAGGACGCCCAGATTTCTTTTTAAGTGATTCTGCTTCTTTTAAAACTTCGACCATTTCACTAAAAACTGGTCGAGGTACACCAACCAAGCGCTTGAATTCAGAATCTGAAAAACGGTTTAATTTCTGATATTTCATGAAATCTATATTGAGGCAGTTTTTACTTTCGCAAGAGGTCTAATAACTATAAATTCTATCGCATAAAAACAGCGTCGTTCCCAAAACGCTTTTGGCGGTGCCTGTAATTCGTATTGGCTAACTTACCTAATTAAACATTTTAAAATAAAGCTTCAATGCCAATTTACCCTGGCACTTGTTAGGGTATAGGAGCGCTATAGCACGTTGAAGAGCAGGGAGAATAACATGGCGAAACTGGCATTTGTGGTGCACAACTATTTTGAGCAGGTTGAGTTTACTGAGGTACGGGAAATTCTGGAAGAATATGGCCATGAGACTACACTGATTTCTACCAAAGAACAAACAGTGCAGGGCATGGAGCATGACGTCAATAAAAAAGATCAATTTCAGGCTGATTTATTACTCAAAGATATGAATGTGAGTGATTATGACGCACTGGTACTACCGGGTGGAACAGTGAACGCCGATAAATTACGCATTAATTCTCAGGCACAGCAGCTCATTAAAGATTTTTTGAAGGCGGATAAGCTGGTTGCTGCAATTTGCCATGCACCCTGGCTGCTGGTTTCCAGCGGCGTGGTTAAAGGCAAAAAAATGACCGCTTTTGAATCCTTAAAGGATGACATTAACAATGCAGGTGCTACGTATATAGACGAGCCGGTGGTATGTGATGGTAACCTGATTACCAGTCGCAAGCCGGACGATATTCCGGCTTTTGCGCAGGTGATTGATGAATTTTTTATCAAACATGATTCCAAATAGCCAGCAGAGCAGTATCTGCCAAATCATCCATCAAAATAGAATCAGGCATTGAAGCTTTTATAGCTGATCGGTTTCGCTACTGTCACTACCAAATAGTGAGCGCCGCTGGTTACGGGGAATCCCGGGGCACTGACTGGAAATTTGATACAGTATATTGCCCAAAGCTGGTAAGTGAGTCCCTACTACAGACTTTCCTGTGGTGAGTAAAGATACACTGATATCCCGAGCCGGGTCAGCCCAGCAGAAAATATTCGAAAAGCCCAGGTGCCCAAAGGCTTGCCCTGTCATGGGGCCAAACAGGCCGACCGGATTACTGCCAAGCATTGGGCCTAGCGCATAGCGCATGGGAGCCAGCAGGGTACGGTCAATAGTAATGCCAGACGTGGGAATAGTCGCTCTGAAGATCGTTTGCGGAGTAAAAATTTGCTTGCCATTGTAACTGCCGCCATTGAGCAGCATCTCAAAAAAACGGCCAGCCTGTTCAGCACTGGTATAAATATTACCCGCCGGGCAGACAGTATCCATAAAACGCGGGTCATTGGTCACATCAACCGCCAATTGTAGTCCACCGCCCAGCACATGATTGAGATAGCTGTCTGTCCCCAGACTAGGATGCAGCCCGGTGGCATAATTAAGTGCCACCTGGTCACGCAGTTCTGGGCGCAGTCCATAATTGAAGCACTCCATACCCATAGGCTTTTCAATGACTTCATGCAAAAAGGTGCGTAGATCCTGTCCGGTCACTCGCTCAATGACTTCTCCTAAAACATAACCGGCAGTGACTGCATGGTAAGCAAGCCGTGTACCCGAAGGGGATACCGGTGCTGCCTGACACAGCATGCGTAAAATTTGTGGGCGGTCAAACAGTAGTTCTGGCGTCACTTTTTCGTCTATCCGGGGTATTCCGCCACGATGTGCCAGCAGATGGAACAGGGTGGCGCGACGCTTACCGTTAGCAGCATATTCTGGAATGTAGTAACTCACCGGATCAAGCAAGTTAATCACGCCCTGCTCATCCAGCAGGTGAATCAGCATGGCAGTCACAATTTTGGAAGCTGAAAACAGACAAACCGGGGTATCAGGCTGAGCCAGCACGGCCTCTGTGGTCAAGCCTTCCGGTGAATTGCCACGGGCATGACCAATGCTACGGTTTAAAATAATTTGCCCCTGGCGGCGAATGCACAGCGATACCATGGGACTGTTGCCGGTTTTATAAAACTGTTCGACGCTATGCCATATTTTTTGTACCTGGGCTGGTGTCATACCACCCAGTTCGGCAGGCAACTCATTATGTAATGTTGTCACCCGGCTTAAGTCGTGCGGAACTTTGCAGGTATTGGTAGATAGTAGCTTCATATGAGCCTCATTATGAATATCGATATCATCATGAATTCTGCCTGCAGGCGCTGCAAAAGTCAGTGTCCGAAATGCCGTAAGTATTAAAACAATTTTGCAATCACATCATCTTTGCTTTAAAATACGCCACTGCTGTAGTGATGCACGGCATTTGTGGTCACAGAAAAAATATTCCTGTAACCACCATGACATTTTACGCATCTTTATTTTAAGCATCTCGGAGAGTCCTCATGGCTTTAAACAACGCTGACCGCGCTGATATCATTGCAAAATTTGCCCGTGCCGAAAACGACACTGGTTCACCAGAAGTTCAAGTGGCTTTATTGACTGCGCAGATCAATGACCTGCAATCTCACTTTAAAACCCACAAACATGACCACCACAGCCGTCGTGGTCTAATCCGTAAAGTAAACCAGCGTCGCAAACTGCTGGATTACCTAAAAGGCAAAGATAGCAGCCGTTATCAGGCGCTGATTGGTGCACTGGGTCTGCGTCGTTAAGACTAGACAGATGAACCACTGTCTGTGCAACCTGCCATGTTGTGTGGCAGGTGATCTGGACAGCAGGCAGCATGCTAGTTGGTTAGCGCTAATGAGCAAATCTCATTAGTATTGGGGAAGGGGCGATGATTCGCTCCTTCTTTGTATTTTAAAGTATGGCGTGAAGCGGCTTCTAACGCCTGTTATTCAAACGATAAATCACAAATCACTATAGATAACAGTTGTTAGGGGCCTTGCGCCACCAAAAACGTATTCAAGGAAAAAACATAAATGTCCATGTTTAATATCGTTCGTAAAGAATTCCAGTATGGCCAGCATACCGTAGTTCTGGAAACCGGTCGTATTGCACGCCAGGCCAATACCGTCTTTGTCACCATGGGTGGTGTGAATGTGCTGGTTGCTGTGGTAGCGCAACCTACTGCCAAAGCAGGTCAGGATTTCTTCCCCCTGACAGTTAATTATCAGGAAAAACAGTATGCGGCTGGCCGTATTCCGGGTGGTTATGGCAAGCGTGAAGGCCGTGCATCTGAAGCAGAAACTTTAATTTCCCGTCTGATTGACCGTCCAATTCGTCCCCTGTTCCCGGAAGGCTACTACAATGAAGTTCAGGTCACGGCGTCTGTAGTGTCTTCTGACAAAACCATGGATGCTGATATTGCTGCCATGTTGGGTACTTCTGCGGCGCTGGCCATTTCTGGTACGCCATTTAAAGGCCCAATTGGTGCCGCCCGCGTTGGTTTTATCAATGGCGAGTATGTATTAAACCCATCTTTTGCCCAAATGGCACAAAGTGATCTGGATCTGGTAGTTGCTGGTACTGACAGCGCTGTGCTAATGGTGGAGTCAGAAGCCAAAGAGCTGTCCGAAGACCAGATGCTGGGTGCGGTGTTATATGGTCATGATGAAATGCAGGTTGCCATTGCTGCCATTAAGGAGTTTGCCAGCGAAGCAGGTGCTCAGCCAAGCGACTGGGTCGCTCCGGCAGTTAATACTGAATTAAAAGACAAGCTTAAAGCTCGTTTTGAAGCTGAAGTCTCCCAGGCTTATACTTTAACTGTGAAGCAGGAGCGCTATGGTGCGCTGGACGCTTTAAAGCAGGCTGCTCTTGCTGAGTTTGCGCCAGAAGGCAGTGAAGAGGATTTAAGCGACGAAGTTGCCAACCTGTTTGAAGACTTAAAATACCGTACCGTGCGCGATAACATCCTGTCAGGCAAGCCGCGTATTGATGGCCGTGATACCCAGACCGTTCGTGCGCTGGATGTTCAGGTTGGTGTGCTGCCACGTACCCATGGTTCTGCCCTGTTTACCCGTGGTGAAACTCAGGCGCTGGTCACTGCGACACTCGGCAACACCCGTGATGCGCTGATGGTGGATACTTTATCTGGCACCAAGACCGACAACTTTATGCTGCATTACAATTTCCCTGCTTACTCAGTGGGCGAAACTGGCCGTGAAACTGGCCCTAAGCGTCGTGAGATTGGCCATGGCCGTCTGGCACGCCGTGGTGTGCAGGCTGTACTGCCACCAAGTGACCGTTTCCCGTATGTGCTGCGCGTGGTATCGGACATTACTGAATCCAATGGTTCTTCATCTATGGCGTCGGTATGTGGTGCCAGTCTTGCGTTAATGGATGCAGGTGTTCCATTAAAAGCACCAGTGGCTGGTATAGCCATGGGTCTGGTGAAAGAAGGCGAGCGTTTTGCAGTACTATCCGATATTTTAGGTGATGAAGATCACTTGGGCGATATGGACTTTAAAGTAGCTGGTTCTGCCAACGGGATTACCGCGCTGCAAATGGATATCAAGATTGAAGGCATTACCGAAGAAATCATGGAAGTGGCCTTAAATCAGGCATATTCTGGCCGTATTCATATCCTGAATGCCATGAATCAGGTACTTAACCGCGCCCGCCCAGAAATTAGTATCCATGCCCCAACCTATGCCGTGGTGCAGATTAATCCGGAAAAAATTCGTGATGTAATTGGTAAGGGTGGTGCAACCATTCGCGCCCTGACCGAAGAAACCGGTGCGTCGATTGATATTGAAGACAATGGAACCGTGCGTGTGTTTGGTGAAACCAAAGCGGCTACAGCGGCTGCCATTGCCAAAATTCAGGCGCTGACTGCTGAAGTGGAACCAGGTGCCATTTATACCGGTACGGTGGTTCGTATTGTTGAATTTGGCGCATTTGTGAATATTCTGCCGGGCACAGATGGCCTGCTACATATTTCACAAATTTCCAATGAGCGTATTGCCAACGTGGCAGATGTATTGACTGAAGGCCAGCAAGTACGTGTGCAGGTTCAGGATGTAGATCAGCGGGGTCGTATTAAGTTATCTATGAAAGATATTCCACAAGCTTAATACAGCGTTATCCATATAATCAAAAGCTCGCTTCGGCGGGCTTTTGTTTTTAGAAAGAATGTACTAATACACATCTTTGCTTTTGCTGGTCAAAAACAATCCCCACCTCAGGCAGGGATTAGCATGTATAAAAACTTTAACACGCAAGAAACTCAGTAGCGTGTTTCCAGCACTACTTGCTCATGGGTTCCCATCAGATGTTGATCCATAAAAATGATTTTGCCAGCACTTGCAAGTACCCGGTCAATAAGCTCGCCAATAATATCAATTTGCTGTGCGGCATCGTCTTCATTTTGCAGATGAACTGTCCGGTGTTCAGCATCCAGCTGGCCATAAATCATACAGCCTTGCGCCACATATAATGTAATGGTATTGCCCTCCAGTGCGGCGCGGTAAATTTCCTGCAAATCGGTACGGATGCGTGCAGTGCCATGCAGGTTTTGTAAATCCTGCTGAGCCTGTTTTTGGCGTTGTTGCTGATAATCTTTTAAAGCTGGTTGAAGGCTGTCAATAATATGCTGGGCATGGCTATTATCCATATGGATGACATTATCAACCGTTGCAATAATGGCATGTGGTTGATCGCATACTTCACGGTAAAAACCGATATTGCGCTTATCGCCTACGACAATAATGGGTAATTCATTCTTGGCCCGTATGACTTGTACGTTTTTATCAATCCGGTTAATAAATTCCTTAACATAGTTGTCTTCTATCCCGGCGCGTTCATCAACACGCGTGGCGGTCAGGTTGTCAGAGGCCATTGGAAAAGTGCCAAAAGGCAAAATATCGGCAGTAGCGGTGTCCTCGGAACTAAACTCATGCACAATATTATTATTGATGGCTTCAATCAGCCGACCTTTTTCACGGGTAACCACCACCACATAGTAGTGTAATGCAGTGAGCAGGTCGCGCTGGATATCCCTTATGGCAAAGCGCTCATTAATGACTACCCGTTCTTTTGCCTCAAACGGAAAACGCAGTAGGCGAGCCTGTTCAGGCGTGGCAAAAATCGCCAGCGTATCCAGGTTGTAGTTGAAATCAAGCTCGCGGCTTTGTTGCCTAATAAGCTGCATGATTTTTTGTGCAGTGGCTGCATCATACTGTTGGGTGATTTGTTCTTCTGCCAGCTTTAGTTGATTTTTTAATGCAATTGGGTCTTTTTCATTATCAGGAAAGGTACGGTGAGTTTTAACAAAAATACTTACAGCGGGTTTGGCAGTTACCTGTTGTAAATCCTGTAAGATTTTTTTCAGCTCTTGATAAGACATGCCTTTACTCCAATTTAAACCAGGTATGGAGACCAGCTTATCAATAAATATTTATGTAAAGCAGGAATAAGCGCTTAAGGCTGTAACAAAGCATAAGGTCGTAGGGCTTTTGTATATAAAGGTAAAACGATGGTGAAATTAAATTTTGCTCGTTTAAGCCTATGACATAGAAAATAGTCTTAGGTTGAAAATCAGTTAATCGGCTCCTGACCAATATAATTGTACCTTATTCATTCTTCATGCTATCTTTTGCGGGTTTAGGACAAAAACAACATTGAGGATCTTACAAATGTCTACTGCCCGTAGAATTCGCCAAGGCATGGTGACAACCGCAGTCGCTGCTTTTTTACTTTCAGGCTGCTCTCAAGTAATTAAAACCGGAGCCAACGTTGCTTTGGGCTTTGCTGAAAAACATATTGTTCCCCCTATTGTGGCAATGGATGACGCTGATATGGCCTGTGCCAGTGGCAATGCCACTACGCCATTGATTATGTCAACCAAGGCCATGGGTGCCGATCCCGCCAAAATTGGGGTGTTACTCTATACCTCGGCAGGAGTGTGCGCAGAAAACAATGCATTAAATGCAGAACTGCGTTACCTACGGGCTGCCAAAGCCAACCAAATTGAAGAAGCCAAAGACGCCCGTATCGAGCAAAAACGCTGGGCTGAAACTGCTGCACGCCGTCAGTATGCTGCTTATTTACTATTTGCTGAGCACTATGAGGCGAAGTATAAAGTCAAGTTGGGTGACCAGTGCCCTGGTATGAAAACAGATCTGGATAAAACAGTGTATCTGATGGGTATGGTCAGCGGTTTACAGGCAGTAACTAACGATATCAACTCGGGTGGGGCGGTAAATATCCCCAAAGACATTGCAGCAGTAGTTGAGCGTGGAATGAGCTGTTTGAACAACGAGCAGTTCTGGGGGGCACCTAATGCGATTCGTGCGGCAATCTGGACATTGCTGCCAGGTGCTGGCGATGGAAAACCTGATCCATGGCAGGTCATGAAAGAATCAGCGGCTATGGGTGAGCGTGCCGGGGTGCGTCTACCACATGCACTATATGTGATTGCCGCCCAGGCCAATGGCGACCAAAATAAAATCCGCGATGCACTACGCACCTATGGCCAATCCATTGAGGAAGGAAAACCAGTTAACCAGAACTATCGTCTGGTTGACGCCATTTCCCGTCAAATGATTCAAAATGCTTCTGATCGTTACTGGACAGAAAATACTGGCATGCGTACACCAGAAGATGGCTATCAGCATTTCTGGGATGAATCAGCAGTAGAAGATTCCGGTTTGTCGCTGGAAGGACTGCTGGACGATGATGGTGCGGCTGATGATATGTTATCTGCTCCTGAATCAGCAGACGAGGGTTCAGAGGCTGATACTTCGGAAAATACTGGTGAACCAGAAAATGACGCTGATAACGATGAGCTGACTATTGAATAATGGAATAGTTGGCTAAAAAAGCTGCCTGACAATTCAGGCAGCTTTTTTAATAGAACTATACAGTGCCCTTCAAAATGCTCAGCGGTAATAAGCCGGATATCCCGCCAGTCATCTGGCTGATTGCTGGTATTGTGCTGGTTTCCGCATTATTGCAATTCAAAGCCAGTTACTTTATTTATCAGCATGACCTCATGCTGACAGAGCCATGGCGCTGGTGGACTGCACATCTGGTACATGTAGGCTGGCGTCACTATCTGCTTAATATGCTAGCTTTAGCCTGCCTTCCGCTAATTTTTCCGCGTCTTCGCCCTATCACTTTGCTGGCTGGCTTAGTCATACTGTCGCCTTTGCTAAGTGCAGGTTTGTATTGGGCTGTACCTACCGTCTATGCCTATGCCGGGTTGTCTGGTGTTCTACATGGCCTGTATGTGGTGGTTGCTCTGGAAAGCCTGAGAATTAAAACCGAACAAAAGTTTGCCGGGCTGGTATTACTGTGTATTGCGCTTAAAATTTTGTGTGAAAAATGGCTGGGCTATAGCCAGACGGCACAGCTTATTCAGGCGCCTGTATTAATTGAATCTCACCAGATCGGAGTTTTTGTCGGCTTGGTATATGCTTTGGCCGGGTATCTGGTCGTTATTTGCTGGCCTGGTCGCCTGTCAGTTCATCCTGACAGAAAAAGTTAATTGATTAAAAAATTAGGTGTCTATGGCATTAGCGGCCATTGGCATTCAAATTGATCAAAATAATTTTGAAAAATGTTAGTTATGTCATAGTCTATCAGCGCCAAAATAAGGCATGATAATGGCAAAATGTGCATCAGGAAGGTTTTTTTGTCGTACAAAGGGACACAAAATAGATCGTGAGGCCGCCGTGGAGGTGAGAGGATTAACTCTCGTTAAGTTTAATAGACAATAAAGGGCAGAACGCCTATGCAATCCAATCCTACGCCAGAAGCCAAATCTGGCTTTCTAAATCGTACATGGTCGGAATGGTTTTCAACCCTTCCTGTTTTTTTAATACTCATTTTAACGCTTATTATTGGCACTGGCGAAATGATACACGGCCAGTTGCTGCGGGTAGGTGAAAAGTTATATGGCGATCCAGCCACGGGGGTACAGTATTCTTTTCTGCGTGCTGACTCGAAGGCACCCAGTTGTGAACGACATCCGAATATTGAGGCTCAGGTTCAGCAGCAAATGGCAGCAGGCTCAGCCAATGATGACCCATTTGCTGATCTGTTTGGGCCAAAAGATCCCGAGGAAGTACGACAGTCCTTGCTGGCTGCTCAGGCCGTGTGTGAAGAAAAACATCAATTTTATGAAAACACACAAAGCTATATTGATAACCATCCCAGCGTAAAAGTATTTCGCACCATTGAAACGGGCTTCTTTGCCATTTTCCATTTTGGTACTGAGAACCGCACCTTATTTCTGGTGATTATGGTGGCCATTGCTGCTATTACTGCGACCTTAAATAAGCACCATATTGGATTACGCCCCGCAGTGACCAAAGTGGATTATCTGGTGCATGATGCTGCGATGATGATTGGTAACGGCATGCTGGCTTTTTCTGCCATCAGTTATATTTTGTCGTTGTCGCACTCCGGGGTTGCGGTAGAAACCAAGGCTGCCATTATTAATTATCTATGGGCTATTTTATTTATTACCATTACATTAATTAGTGCTTACCGGTTAATCAGGCCGTCTGCGCCGAAAAAAGAAGGCGGCAGTTTTGGCCTGGCGTTGCTGGCGGTGCCGTTGTATGCGTGGATGGCAATTATCACAGGTACGGCCTTTATCTTCTTTATGGATTATTCGGTGGGTCAGGCCATTTACGTGGGGTTCCTGACCGACTATGTGGCTATTTTCCTGGCGCTGGGCTTATTTATCTGGGTAGGTATGCTGTTAACCCAGACCCGTGTGATGGACTTGTTCCTGAACATCCTGCGCCCCTGGAACTTCTCACCTGAGACCTTAACCTGGTTAATTCTGATTGCCGCCGCCATTCCAACTGCTTATACCGGTGCATCAGGTATTTTTGTTGTGGCAGCAGGTGCGCTGATCTATAAGGAAGTATGGAACTCTGGTGCCCGCCGGCAATATGCCCTGGCGGTATCTGCCATGTCCGGTACGCTGGGTATGGTGATTCGTCCATGTTTATTGGTGGTCTTGATTGCCATGCTCGATAGCAAGCACGTGACTTCTGATGAGCTGTTTAGCCATGGTATTTATGTATTCTGGTTTATTTCATTCCTGTTCCTGGGTGTGTCGTTAATTGTTGCCGAATCCAAGTTCCGTATCAACTCGCCCAAGGTGGCAATACCTGGTATGGTGCGTGCAATAGGCCCGGTGATCCCTTATGTGATTATTGCTGCGCTGGTGGTGCTGTTCTATAAGTATGCCCTCAATACTGAAATGAACGAATTCACGGCACCCATGATCCTGCCGCTGATTTTATTGGCCGTGGTATTTTTTGACAAAGTACGTCGTGAACCTGCTTCAGCTGCCATGGCATATGGCCAAGCGGCTGAAGATCATGAAAAAATGATTCAGGAGCATGAGCAATCTTCTCCGTACTTGCGCAGTCATGACTCGCACGGGGTTGAGCGTCGTTCCAGCTTTGAGGCTGCTATTCGTTTTGCGACCTCAGAAACAGTTGGGCACATTGGTGCGCTGATTATCCTGATGGCATTGTCAGCCAGTGTAGGCGGTCTAGTAGAAAAAACTGAAATTGTGCATTTACTGCCAACACACCTGGACAATATTTATATTTCACTATTATTTATTGCCTTGTTGCTGGCTGGTATTGGTATGACTACCGATCCGTTTGGTGCGGTAATTTTGGTGGCAGCTTCCATTGCGCCGGTGGCTTTTGCCAATGGCATCCATCCAATTCATTTCTGGATGATCTGTCTGGTGGCCTTTGAGCTGGGCTATGTGACCCCGCCTGTGGCACTTAACCACCTGCTCACGCGATTGTCGGTGGGGGATGAAGAGGTGCTGGCAGCGGATGCGGAGGCCAAGGCCAAGTACACCAAGTTCTACTACCGCTATGAGCGCTGGATATTGCCTATTATTGTGATGTTCCCTGCACTGATGGTAGTCACCTTTGCGCCTTATATCTTTAAAATGTTTGGCTGGTATCAATAGTCCATTGTAAAAAAACGGCGCCTCTGGGCGCCGTTTTTTGTTCTAAATTTTTTGTGCCTTAAATAAGGTTTTATGGTAGGGAGGGTATTGGCGCTCCAGTGAGGCAAACAAATTGCCGATGTTCTGGTTTAGTGTGATCACTTTCTGAATCTCTGACAATCCAGCTTAAACCACAGTACGCCCTGTGTGAGATCAAAAATATTAAGCTGGAAAGAGTCGGCTAAAGCGAGGCATACATAGTAGTAGTGCCATCAGGATAGTTACCATTCCTATAATGCTTAATTGATCTGGATACTCACTCCACAGGCTGGCTGCCCAGATACCTGCAAAAATAATGGCTAAGTAGTTGGCCGGGCCAATCTGGCCAGCCGGGGCAAAACTATAGGCTTTGGACAGACAAATCTGGCTTAGAGTTGCCAGCGCTCCGGCACCGCACAACAGCATCAGTTCATGTTGGCTATAGCTGCGCCATAACCAAAACATGGGAATAGCAGATAACAGGGTGCCGATAAAGCAAAAATAAAACACGATACGGGTAGCGGGTTCGGAATCCGTTAGTGCCCGGACGGTCACAAAGGCCATCGCCGCCAGAAAGCTGGACATTAGACCAATTGCTGAGAGCGCATTGAACATACCGCTATCTGGTTTGGCGACCATAACGACGCCCAATAAACCAAGACTGGCAGCAAATAGCATGTTGAAGGTCATTTTTTCTTTTAAAAACAGCCAGGCCACCACAGGAATAAATACCGGAGAAGAATAGGTAAAGACCATGGCATTGCTTAATTTTAGATGAGCGATTGCATAAAAAAAGCCATACATGGCAATCAGGCCCACTATTGCCCGCCAGCTGTGCATCCATAACCGGCTGGTTTTTAGGTGATCAAGCCCTTTTGCAAGTAGAAGAGGCATCAGCACTAGCAGACCAGTGGCATTACGGAAAAAAACAATGGTGGCATTGTCTACCGTGTGGGACGCCATACGGATGAGCACGCCCATAGTGGCAAATAAAAATGCAGAGATGGATAATAAAATCAGACCGGTAAGTACGGCACGAGATGAAGAATGAGTAGCCAAAATAGTACCTGTAAGAGGCATTGGGTGACTATTATAAAGCTAAAAATGGCCCGTAAAGATGAGGGAGTGCTCCTAATTTCACCACGACGTAGCTTTATGAAAAAGATGGCTAAATCTAGCAAAACGCCGTTAAATACCATGCCAATAGTCCACTATTGACTGCGATATTCGCCTTGTTTTGCAGAAAATTTAACTCATTTTTAGCCACATGATGCAAATAGGGACACGCCCTAACTTGGCCTAAAAGATAGCGCCAGCTGAGCCAAGAATAAAAATGAATGGGGAGAAGATGAAAGGTCAAAACCAGTCCCTTAAATTAACATCCCATGGAAGATGATCTTCATGGGATGTTCAAATCGAACCGGTAATAAGCGACCTACTTGGATGGCGCCTGTTAAGCAGCTGACTCGCCAAGCTGCGTCTGCAAGTCGGCAATATATTGTTCTTTCAGTTCTACCAGCTTGTCAGAGTCCTGTAGTTGTTGCTCCAGAAGTTCCTTACGGTCAGTAAGCTGAGCTTGCTGATCCTGTAAGCGGCTGATTTCTTCCTGAGCGAGTGTACTGTCCTGAGGAACAGGGGCAGTCAGTAAGCTAGTATCTATCGAAGAGGCAGGGGACTGATTTTGATCTACCTGACTGGTGGTTGGTTCACCCTGATTTATGGAAGAATGAGGCGGCGGATTTTGACGCTGATCGCTATCGGTGCCTCGTTGCTCAGTCATAAATGAGGCTAGGTAATACAATAGGAAGGCTAATACCACAACACCCAGCATAATCATCCAGCGTTTGCTTTTAGGGGTTTGTTCCGGGTCTTTCATATTTTTCTCCAAGCTTATGTTATCTAATGAATTGAGTCTAACCAAGGGGCTTAAACTGCACTACACCCACTTCATCGGCTTTTGATGGTGAATTTGTAACCGCAGATGCTGGCGGATTAATTGCAGTTGGTCGGCGTTCGGTATAGCCACAGTCTACACATTCAATCCATTCATCATCGGTCGTGGTCAGCTGCATGACCCGATCCATGGCACCACATTGGGTGCATTTGGCACCTGCAATAAAACGTTTTTTAATGGTCATGCTGTTTTCCTGTATGCTTCATAGCGAGACTGGTGCGGGTTGACTGTCGATCCAGCCACTATGCCGCAGTAGGGCAGCCAGTTCCGGTTCACGCCCACGGAAGTTTTTAAAAGCAGTTAGGGCATCGACACTGCCGCCCACTGCCAGAATGGCATCGCGGAAGGCTTTACCGGTATCCTTGTTAAATAAGCCTTCTTGTTCAAAACGGTCAAAGGCGTCACTGGCCAGCACCTCAGCCCACTTGTAGGAATAATAGCCTGCGGCATAACCACCAGCAAAAATGTGGCTAAAACTGTGTTGGAAACGGTTGTGGGCAATATTGGGCAGTACTGCAACCTGCTGGCGTACTTCATCCAGAATTTGCTGTATCTGGTGCTGATCCGGTGCAGGTACAGTGCTGTGAATATTCAGATCAAATAGGGCAAATTCCAGCTGTCTAAGCGTTTGAATACCTGTCTGGAAATAACGGGCAGCCAGCAGGGCATCAAGTAATTCTCCGGGTAGGGTTCTCTCATGCTCAAAATGACGGCTGATCAAACCTAAGGCCTGTTTATCCCAGGTCCAGAACTCCATAAACTGGCTAGGTAGTTCTACAGCATCCCAGGCGACCCCATGGGTACCGGCCACATGGATTACATCCACTTCAGTCAGTAAATGATGCAGGCCGTGACCGAACTCATGAAATAGCGTGACCAGTTCATCATGAGTTAATAGGGCGGGTTGATTGCCCACGGGCGGTGTAAAATTGCCCACCATAAAGGCAACCGGCAACTGGATACCAGTACGGGTTTTCATGCGCGAACGAAAGCCGCTCATCCATGCACCGCCCCGTTTATTGCTACGGGCATATAAGTCAAAATAAAAACCGGCAATCACTTTGCCGTGTTCGCTCACCTCATAGTAGTAGACATCTGGTTCCCATACTGCCGCTTGTTTTTGTTCAATCTGAATGCCATATAACTGTTCAGCAATTTTAAACAACCCTTCAATAACGACAGGTGCGGGAAAATAGGGTTTGAGTTGCTCTTGCGACAGGTTGTATTCACGCAGCTTGATTTTTTCAGATAAATAGGCCGTATCCCATGGCATAACCTGACCAATGGCATAAGCTTTGGCTTCCTGCTGCAATTGCTCAAGCTCGGCAAGTGCAGGTTGACGAGCTTTGTCTGCCAGATCCAGTAAAAACTGCTTGACCTCAGTCACGGAAGGCGCCATTTTGCTGGCCAGTGAATATTCGGCATAATTTACAAAGCCCAACAGTTCGGCCATTTCCTGCCGTAGCGCCAGAATTTCCTGCATGAGTTCACTGTTATCAAACTGCGCCTCACCAAGCTCTGATGCACGGGTGACATAGGCTGTGTAAATTGTTTCACGCAACGAGCGCTCATCAGCATAGGTCATAATGGCGAGATAAGCCGGAAAATCCAGGGTGGCTAACGCACCAGACTGGCCGCGCTGCTGTGCCAGTTGTTCCAGTAGAGCAATGCTGCTGGCAGGTAAACCTTTTAGTTGTGCATCATCCAGCGGCATTGACCAGGCCTGGGTTGCATCCAATACATGGTTGGAAAAGTGCGAAGATAGCTCGGATAAACGGGCAGAGATCTGAGCGTAGCGCTGTTTGGCATCACCTTCAAGCGCGACACCGCTGAGCTTAAAATCCCGAATAGCCAACTGGATAGCGCCCTGCTGAGCAGTACTTAACTGGACAAACTCTGCTGAGGATTGCACAATTTCATAAGCCTGATATAAGCCCTGATGCTGGCCAAGCTGAGTGTAGTAATTACTCAACTCAGGCAAAATGGCCTGATATAGCTCACGAAGCTGAGGGCTGTTTTTAACGGCGTTGAGATGCGACAAAACACCCCAGGCTTGCTGTAAGTCATTTTCTGCATGATCCAGCGCATCAATACAATCCAGCGCCTGCCGGGTGTTGTCAAATTGCGTGGGTACCTGCTGTAGTTGCTGTTTGGCTTGCTGTAATGCTTGTTCTACCTGTTGTTTTAAAATATCAAGGCTTAAGGTTGAAAAGTCAGGTAGCTCAATGGTCGCTCTGGCAAGTGCAGGCTGAGTAGCGGCGGGTTGAGTCGCTGCGAATTGATTAGTATTGGGCGTATTCATCGTCAACATCTGGTTTTAAAAACTTAATGCTAGATGTAAGGCCAAATGCAGCAGGATGCAAGTTTTAATTGTCAACCACTGGCTAGCGACCTTAGTTACAGATCAGCATTTGGCTTAAGTAGTGCGGAGATCAACTGCTGATGACGTTTAGCTTGTTGAGCTACTGTCAACCGGCAGGAATGGATAATACTTTCAATATCATGCAGCGCCCGGTCAAATACATCATTAATAACCAGATAATCAAAATGAATATACTGCTGCATATCCGTAATGGCACCGGCCAGCCGCTGTTCAATCACTTCCAGGCTATCTTGTCCACGGGCAGATAAACGCTCACGCAAATCATACTGTGAAGGTGGCACAATAAAAATCTGGATACTGTCTGGAAACAGTCGGCGCACCTGTTCAGCACCCTGCCAGTCAATTTCCAGTAGTACATCATGCCCGGCAGCCAGCTGTTTTTCGACCTCGGCCTGACTGGTGCCATAATAATTACCAAACACCTCGGCATGTTCAATAAAGCCTGTGGTATTTATTTTGTCGCGAAAATCCTTAATAGTAGTGAAGTGATAGTGAACGCCATCAATTTCACCGGGACGTTGCTGGCGGGTCGTGTGTGACACGGACACATGAATATCACTCACGCGTTCCAGCAAGGCTTTGACCAAAGACGTTTTGCCCGTGCCTGAAGCCGCAGAAACCACAAACAATAAGCCAGACATGACATCTTTCCTGTATGATGAGCGATAAGGCAGTAGTGTAGCGAAAACGCATGGGTAAATTCATTACTTTTGCCAAAAAACTGCAAGACATACCATACTATTTGGGGTAGTCAGCTTGTAGTACAGTAAAATGTCTTCATTGTATTGTTAATATTTATTCTGATCTGCTAGCTACGGCGGTGAAAAGGTAAAGCATGGATATTCTCTTAGCTAATCCCCGGGGTTTTTGTGCAGGTGTTGATCGTGCCATTGCTATTGTCAACCGTGCGCTGGAATTGTTTGAACCACCCATCTATGTGCGCCATGAAGTCGTCCATAATAAATTTGTGGTGGATGATCTGCGTCGCCGTGGTGCTGTGTTTGTTGAAGAGCTGGATCAGGTGCCGGATGATGCCATTGTGATTTTTAGTGCGCATGGCGTATCCAAGGCGGTGCAGGAAGAAGCAGCCCGCCGGGGTCTAAAAGTGTTTGATGCCACTTGCCCTTTGGTGACCAAGGTACATATTGAGGTAACCCGCTACGCCCGTGATGGGATTGATGCCATTTTAATTGGGCACCAAGGCCACCCGGAAGTAGAGGGAACCATGGGGCAATACGATAAAAGCAATGGTGGCACTATTTATCTGGTTGAAAACGAACAGGATGTTGAAAACCTCCAGGTGCGTGACCCTGAGCATATTGCCTTTGTGACCCAGACTACGCTGTCGCTGGATGACACGGCCAAGGTGATTGAGGCCTTACGTGCCAAATTTCCCAAAATTCAGGGGCCACGCAAGGATGATATCTGTTACGCCACGCAAAACCGGCAGGATGCAGTACGTGACCTGGCGAGCCGCTGCGATGTGGTGCTAGTCGTCGGTTCGCCCAACTCCTCCAACTCCAATCGCCTGCGTGAACTGGCCGAGCGTATGGGTAAAAGAGCCTACCTAATTGACAATGCCGACCAGTTACAGCCAGAGTGGTTTCACCAGAGCTGTAAAATTGGGGTAACGGCTGGTGCTTCGGCGCCTGAAGTATTAATCGGGCAGGTGATCCAGCGCTTGACCGAGTGGGGCGCAACCCTGCCTGTGGAGCTGGCCGGGCGCGAAGAAAATATCGTATTTACCCTGCCGCGTGAGCTAAGGATTACTACTCGACAGGTAGAATAGCTTTAGTACAAAAAATAAGCTTTTGATAAAAACATATAAAATTTGACGCTCATCATGTGTTTATGAGCGTCAGTCGCTTTATGCTTGTCTGGCGTTCATCGTCTATTTAATCTGATGACTGGAAAAGTGTTCAAAGATGGGCACAAACTGGCAAGGTGGTATCTATGATGGATCGTCGGTTGGGCAACCGCGGCTTTACGTTGGTTGAGTTAATGGTGACCATTGCGGTGGTGGCCATTTTAGCCATGATTGCTGCGCCGTCGATGAGTAATATGGTTGCTAAGCAGCGTTTGAATTCTACTACTAGGGATTTGGTAAGTACCTTAAGTACTGCAAGAAGTCAGGCTGCGTTATTGAGAAAAGAAGTTACAGTGACGTTGAACTCTGATAGTCCTAATACTCAAACTAATTATTATTGGAATCCTACTATAAATAGTAATTTAACTTCATCTACGACAAGTGTTGTGTTTAATCCGAACGGAACAGTAAAAGATGCAACAGGAGATACTGATTTTGTGATTTGTAATTCAAAAACAAGTACTACAAAAACGATTAGCTTGACAAGAACAGGAGCGCAGTACTTTAAAGCAGAGGGTACATGTACATGAGTAGTATCAAGAAACATCAGGGCGTTGGCATGATTGAAGTGCTGGTGGCTCTCACTCTTCTAGCTGTAGGCGTACTTGGTTTTACTGCCTTACAATTAAGGGCAGTTGACGCTACTACAGAAGCAAATAATCGTATTCAGGCAATGAATCTAGCCAGAGATTTAGCTGAGCGTATAAGGGCTAATCAAGTGGGTCTATCAAAAAATATTGTAGTAAAAGATGAGGACGGAAAAGATACAGACAAGAAAATAAGTGCATATATAAAAGCATTTATAGGAAAAGAATCCCTTGATGAATATACGTGGAGAAACTGCTATCAAAATAATAAATGTACCAGTGAAATTTTAGCAGCTCAGGATGCTAGCCAAATACTGTACAAGGCAGGAGCAATGGGCATGAAAGTAGGCTTAAGCGATTGTGCAGGTTCATTACAAAGAGAAAGAAACTGTATTTATGTCGCTTGGGGCGATACTAGCCCAAATGATGGTAACGGTTCAGGTAATTGCACCAAAAATGGTAGTTATACATCCGCCTCCCAGTGTATCGTATTGGAGGCTTACTAATAATGTTTATTAATAAAAAGCAGGCTGGGTTTACTCTTGTTGAGTTGATGGTATCTATTGTACTTGGTTTAATTATTGTTGCGGCTGCGACACAGTTATTTATAACAGGCCAGGCAAGTCTGAACTTACAGCGTTCTATGGCGGAGATTCAGGATAATGGAAATTTTGGCCTAAATTATTTGTTGCAAGACATACGTAAAGCAAATCTGGATGCAGTACAGGCAGTTATTAATGACCGTAATCTGTACGGAGGTATTGTGCTCACGGGGCTAACAAGTTATCCCACGCTTACTGAGGCTGAGCAGCAAACAATATCAGCCAATTTGCCCTACAATCTAGTTGCCAGCAAGGTGCCAAAAGTATTATTGACTCGGGGGGCAGGACAAACCGTAGGGAGTAGCAACCAATGGACAGGTGTAACTAATATTACTGGTAAATCAGGCGACGACACAGCTATCTCTACAAGCGATCAATTAGTGATTCAGTATAAAGCTGTTGAGGTTAATACTACTGATTGTGAGGGGCAAAATATTACGCAGCAGGATATTGATGATGGTACATATATTGTACAGCGCTATTTTCTGAGAAAAGATGGTAACAATAATAATGATTTGGCTCTGGCATGTGATGCTGGTAGATACAAAACCAATGTTTCAACTTTACCTACAGAAATTACTGGTTATGGCGGAGGGGGTGAAATCCTTATGCGTCGTGTTGATCATTTTCATATATTGCTGGGTGTTAAAGAAAATGACAGTGATGAGTTCCGTTATATGTCGGTTAACGATTATATGGGCAATGGTACAAATGATATGGATCTGACTACAACCATCCCACGACCCAGAATTATGTCAATACAACTAGGCATGTTGGTAAGAGGCGCCGATATAACCAATGACAGTCTGGTTACAGGTACACAAGAATATAATATTCTGGATCAGAAAGTGAAACTAACCAATGATGCACAGGCTTCTGGTAAATATTTGCGGCAAGTCATCACTCAGACTGTTGCGCTCCGTAATGGTTATGGTTTAACGGAGTCATTATAATGAAGATACGAAGCCAGTCAGGTGCTACGCTAATTGTGGTACTTATCCTATTGGTAATAGTAACCATAGTAGGGACGCTTGCGATCCGTCAAAGTGTAACAAGTCTGGCGATTGCAACTAACAGTCAGGCGCAATCTCTATTAATGCAAACTGCTGATAGTGTATTTTTTTCTATAGAAAGTGATAATTCGGTTAATAGCAACTTACAACAGAGTATTAGTGCTTTAGGTATGTTTGGCATTGTTAAGCCAAATTCTTATATTAATAAAGAGTTGGTCTTTTGCTATCGGCCTAAAGATAGAAGCAATATGTTCGATATACGGGATGCAAGCACTGTGTACTGGTCAAGCAGCACAAGCATAACAAATAATGAATTAGGGATAACAGGTTTTTGCCAAATGCAATCAAATGATTATAGTAGCGGCAGAGCGGCAGTCATTACGCAGGTTGCCGTTAAAAAGGGTAGCTTAAATGCAGATACACCATTTAAATTTTTTCCATTAGGTACTGACCTGGCCACTGTACAATTGCAGGAAGTACAACCTGTCAGGATTGTGGTGACTTCGGTTATACCAGGGGCAGCAGCTTCTACCACATTACCCACAGGCGTAAGTAGCTTTGAGCAAGCTGTAGGGAACTGTTTTAAAAATTACACCAATGACACTGTTGAGGCTTATCCTTCAAATGACACGGTAGCAGACTGTTTTTCAAATTTAGGTGTACCTTATAATCGGCAGGTAATGGATTATGCGATTATCAACTATGCAACCAAAAGTTGATAAGACAGAATTGGAGCAAATGAAATGAATAAAATAATTGAAAATATAAAAGTAGCCTGCAAGTCAGGTGCTATTACTGCTCTGGTCTGTTTAGCACAGCCTGCGCCAAGTTTTGCGAGTGATATTGAGCTGTATAGACCGCCGCAAGATAAAGAAATGACATTGATGTTTATGCTGGATGTATCTGGCAGTATGGGTTCTGATGGTAATAGTGGTGCTGGGGATTCAATTTACACAGATTTTGGTGTTGCTTATAAAACTTCTAAAGGTTGTAGTACAGAAAGTTTAAGTGATGGCATTAGCACAACCTCACTTAAATATTGTCCTGTATCTCAAGCTACTAAAAATAAAGATCAATGTATTGATGGCAGATGTTATGATCGCTTATCACGCTTGAAAAAAGCACTAGTTACTTTATTACAAGGCGATGATGCACAGGGGATAGCACCATTACCTGATAAACTAGTAACAGGTCTGTCGGAGTTCAGTGAAAGTACAGGGCGTATTAAATTAGAAGCTAGGCCGCTGGGTGAATCATCTGCTCTTCCAGGAGTGAGAGAGCTATATAGAACGGTACAAACAATTTCTCAGCCAGCTAGTCGTACACAAACAGAAACCAAAACTGATTCATCTTGGAAGCAAAGAACCCAAACCCAGACTAGAAGCTGTTTTATTGGATGTGGCAGCTGGAGTGCATGGAGTCCTTCTGATAGCTCTAATTCAGGTTGGCCATCATCGGCCAATCAAACTTCTTCAACAGGTTGGATAAGTGGAACTACTTCACCATGGGGCTTAACTGGCACAGCCAATTCTTCTGCAACAATTGCTCAAGAATGTGTGCAATGGAGTAGTAATAATATTACCTGTAATTCCTGGGTAAGCACTACCAAACAGGTTAACGATTTTAGCGGAACCACGCCGACTAGCACTACAGGTAATATTAGTTACCTTAATATTCAAAATGGTACAGTTACCACCTCATCTACAAGTACTACAAATAATACAATTCAAAATGGAGATATAACCTGTACAGGAGGAATTTTTAATTGTACTGAGCAACAAAGAACCCAAACTAAAGATCGAGTAACTGTAGTTAATACTCGAATAACTCCACAAACTGCTACAGCTTCTTATACAAGTACCACCATTTATCGTGGTACCGCTTCTGAAACTCATCGTCAAAAAATGATTAGAGCAATTGATGCCTTAGAGGCTTTTGATAGTACGCCTACGGGTTATGCTTATGCGGAAGTTGCTGCTTATTTGATGGGACAGACCACAAAAGGGCAAACTGGCAGTGGTTTTAATTCAGCAGTTCAAGGAGAAATAAGAGATGCAGATATTTATAAAAAACCTGTACAAATAGATAGCACTAAACAATGTAACAGCCAAGGTATTTATTTCCTAACCGATGGTCAGCCACAATATTATTATAATAAAAGTAAATCTACCTTAGAAGATATTATGAAAAAATCCCTGGGAATTAAAGCGACTAGTTTTTCTTGCTCTAATGCTAGTACGTTAGGTTTGAGAAACAGTGGTTATTATAACAGTGGCACAATGACAAAACCAAACGGCTGGGATTGTATCGGTGCTTATACTAAAGCACTGTTAGATCCTACTTTAAATCCTGCTGGTGTAATTATTAATACTGCTGTAGTTGGTTTTGGTTCGGATTTTAGCTCAGGTACAGGAAGTGATGTTCTGGATGCGAAAGATTGGGGTACATTAGGAGAAGGGGGCTGGTATTCGGCAAATAGTGAGCAAGCAATAGTTGCTAGCGTTAATGATTTTATAAACAAATTAGATAAGTACATACCGAGCGTAACCGTAGGCTCTGCCACCATTCCTGTTGACGCTTTGGATACGCAGAATGTACAGCCTTGGGCTTATTTTCCACAGTTTGACCCAAAACCTTCCAATACAAATACTGGTGTGCTTACATGGCTAGGTAACGTAAAAAAGTATAAAACTTTAAATAATTCCCTAGTGGATAAAAATAACGCATCTATCACTGATAGCAAGGGGCTGCTGAAAGATAACCCATATGACTATTGGGCTGATCCGAATATTACTAAAGTGATTCAGAAGGAAGAAAACGGTGTCAAAACAGAGGCAACAGTAAAAGTGGGCGGAGCATTAAGCCAGCTTATCCTTGGGTACAATGCAAGTGCCATGCCTACTGAGCGTCGCATTTTCACAGACCGAAAAATTGTAGTTGATCCTGATAATGCAACGGCTAATCAGATCAGTGCTATTGACTCTGGAAGCCTGAATAAATTGGGTAAGGCAGACTTTATTTCAAGCAGTGCCAATCAGTTTAAAGAAGATCCTAAACGGGGCTATATTTTAGCGTTATTTGGCTATAACGTAAATAAAACCTTGGCAGATAATATCAATATCTCACCTAAAGATACGAATAATCAAACTCAATTAGAGCAGTTACTTTCGAGTAATTCTAATTTGAGGCAGATGGGTGCAGTCATGCATTCACGCCCTATTTTGCTGACTCAGCAAGGTACAACAAAATATGAAAACGATGTACTAACCTATGATAACCGGGATGATTTAATTTTATTTGGTACAACGCAAGGTGTAGTACATGTGGTAAAAGCTGGTAAGAGTGCAACAGACACTAATGCAGGTAAAGAGTTATTTGCCTTTGTTCCACATGAAATGATTGAAAGGCAGTCACATGCATTTTTAAATCAGGAGTCCCAGTCAGGTATCTTGCAATATGGAGTTGATGGCCAGTGGACAGCCTATACCGAGTATGTTACCAAAAAGGGTACTGGTTCAAATACTGAGCCAGTAGTCACAGTCAAAGGTGGTAAGCAGTGGGTATATGGTGGTTTGCGCATGGGTGGAAAAAGCTACTATGCTCTTGATTTAACGGATGTTTCTGCAAGCGATAATAGCTCAGTGCCGAAGATAAAATTCCGTATTGATCCTGCAAGTGCTACTTCAGGCGCTCTTAGTCATATGGGACAAAGCTGGTCGAAACCTACGATAGCCTGGGTAAATTGGAAAGGTGCACGTAAGCTTGTGATGTTCGTAGGTGGTGGTTATGACATGGGCTATGAAGCTGATACGTTTAATCAAAATAATGGTGTTGGCGCAGGCGTTTATATGTTTGATGCTGACAACGGCGAGCTACTATGGTGGGCTAGTAATAATGTAAGCTCTAATTCAAATGCAGAAAATACCACAAATGCCTTAAAAGCAAGTGACATGAAATATAGTGTAGTTGGTCAGATTAAAACGGTTGACCGTAATAATGACGGCTTAGTTGATCATTTATACTTTGGAGATTTAGGCGGGCAGGTCTGGCGTGTAGACTTGGACAATACAAGTAAGTCAAAAACTGATGCTTTTGCTAAAAGGGCTGTCAAAATTTTGAATATGAATACAAATGACGGCAAAAGTCCACGTTTTTACTCTACGCCTACTTTTAGCATCCATAACGGTGGCTCATCAGGTTTATTTGGAGTCATCACAATCGGTTCTGGAGACTTAAGCTCTCCTATGTCTGCTATTAATCATGGCAATGATGCAATATATGTAGTTTATGATAAAGATGTAGCCAAGCCAAATTTGTACCAGTTAGCAGATAACAAATTGCAAACTAATAACGTCACTAAAGGAACTACTGGAAGTACGTTAGCGAGTAATGGTGATGGAAAAACCAAAACTGATTTAACTCGTGCAGGATGGTACTACCCATTAACTCAGAAATTCCGTGTGCTAAATGACAATGTTGCAATTGATAGCGACTTGTATGTTAGTGTGTTTGACGCTTCAAAGGATCTTGATAATGTCAGTTGTAGTGGCGGCGTAAGGGGCGACAGTAATGTTCACCAATTCTGCTTGCCTTATGGGCAGTGCACTGAAACCGTGGCAGGAATTATAAAGCCAAAAAATCATGCAGACCCTATCTTCCTCGGCAAAGGCAACATTGGTATCGCCTTTGGTGGCACAACTGGAGAAAGCTCAAAAGACAGATCACTAGTACTAAATGTACCAAAGCCAACTGGACAAAACTTGCCAAATTACTCTGGAAAACTAAAGTTTGTTTCTCAACGCTGGTATGAAAAATATGCTAAGGCCAGCTAATATGAAAAATTTTAATAACCCAGCCGTTAAGTATAGATCATGGAAAGGCTATACTCTGATAGAGCTTATGCTGGTAGTAGTAATAATTTCAATTTTGGCAGCCATTGCGCTGCCAAGCTATCAGATGTATGCCAGACGCACAGCAGCAGCACAAATGCAGCAGGAAATGCTTAATCAAGCTGAACAGTTAGAACGTCATAAAGCGAGAAATTTCAGCTATCAAAATTTTAGTATGGGGACTGTTAATTTACCTAATGCTTATACTTTAGAGCTAAAAGATGGAACGGATACTGCTAAAACGTTGACACAAGGACTCGGGCAAAAATGGGTGATGAAAGCAGTGACTACAGATGCTCGCAACTATAATTTTTTAATGACAAGTTCTGGCAAGCGCTGTATGACAACTAATAGTATTAGTGGATATGATGACTGTGGACTGAGCGATTATGAAAACTGGTAATAAAGGCTTCACGCTAATAGAACTTATGATTGTTGTCGCAATTATTGGTATTCTGGCGGCAATAGCATATCCATCTTATACACAATACATTATAAGAACTAAACGTGTAGATGCCCAAAGTGAAATGCTGCAAATTGCCCAGCGTATGCAAACGTATAAAGCGGCTAATGGTAATTTTGCTGGTGCTACAGTCAATACAGTGTATGGCGGCACTGTCATTCCCAAACAAGGTACTGCACTATACGACCTTACTTTTAGCCCAGCGACTACTACAGCCAGCGGCTGGACTTTAATAGCAACACCAAAAAATGGTCAAGCAGGCAATGGTGCATTGACTTTAAATGATACAGGGGCTCAATGCTGGTATAAAGGCAAAGATACTTCTTATGTTGCAGCTGATTGTAAGTCTTGGACTGATCGCTAAGCTAATCCATCTGCTCATCGGCATTATCTTGTTGAGCAGCCTGCGTCCTTTTCTCCAACCACTCTGCCACATCGCTGTTTTGTACCCGGTCATAAATATCTTCAACACTCACTGTCAGGCCAACTGACTCAAAAGTGACTTCATCGCCCAGAAAGTAATAACTAGGCTGCCAGCCCTGAGCACGCCGCAATACCTGAACTTCGGCTTTATCCTGTTCAATCAGCACATATTCTTGCAAGCTTGCTATCTGCAAGTAGCTTTTGAGCTTCAGGGTTTTGTCATATTGTTGTGTGGTTTTAGATAGTACTTCAACAATGAGTACTGGGCTTTGGGTAAAATAATCCTGCCCGGAAAAGTCCGGGCAATCCACCAAAACATCTGGTTAAAAGTACCGGGTGCCTAGTTTGACTTTCATATCGGAAGTAAATGGGCGACAGGGTTTTCCCCGTAGGTGCAGTCCTAAGGCAAGGAATACGTTGCCTGCTAATATATTATGGTTGGCGCTAGCCCCTGACATGGCAAACACTTCACCATCGATATATTCATGCTTAATGTTACTGTGTAGCTCACCGTCCAGATAGTCTTGCTCAGAAATGTATAGATGCGGCGTATAATTATCCATATACCACCTCACTATTTTTTATTTAATCCATGTCCAGTATAAACAGTTTTGCTTTGCTTTATGTTTTATTTAGCGTAAAATAACGCCCCTTTAAGGGGTCTGTTTCTTGTCCGATGGTCGGCTGGCGGTGGATCCGTAAGAATCATAAGGTTTTATCATGGTCGTAATTCGTTTAGCTCGTGGTGGCGCCAAAAAGCGTCCGTTTTATCAAATCGTTGTAACTGACAGCCGTAATGCACGTGACGGCCGTTTCATTGAGCGTATTGGTTTTTATAACCCAACAGCGCAGGGCAATGCTGAAAAGGTTCGCTTAAATGCTGAACGCTACAACCACTGGGTAAGCACTGGTGCCCAGCCTTCCGAGCGTGTTGCTGCGATTGCTGCACAAAACGCCAAAGCACAAGCAACTGCCTAATTCTTTAGGTTTTTGCGATGAATCATGCGCTGCAACCACCAGCTGATCGTATTCAGATTGGTCAACTACGTGCGGCGTATGGCATTCAGGGTTGGTTATGGGTATATTCCAGCACCGACCCCATGACCAACCTGTTTAATTATTTGCCCTGGTGGATTGAAACCCCTGCTGGCTGGCAAATGATTGATGTCAAGCGCTGGCGTACTCAGGGCAAGGGTCTGGTTGTACTACTAAAAGATATCGCTAATCGTACTGAGGCAGAAAAACTGATCGGTGCCACGATCTGGATATCCAGGGCGCAGCTACCTAAGCCGGGACTAGATGAGTTTTACTGGTCTGATCTGGTAGGACTGACGGTGTTAGGCACAGATGATGCAGGTCAACCGGTTAATCTGGGTAAAATTACTGAGTTGTTTGAAACCGGCGCCAATGATGTGATGGTGGTGCGAGCTACACCAGAGAGTATAGATGGTGAAGAACGTATGATTCCCTGGCATGCAGATGTGGTACAGCAGGTGAATCTGGAAGCAGGCCAAATCATTGTGAATTGGGGTGCTGATTACTAAAGTAGGTATTGTTTGGCGAGCAGGATGTGACTTGCAGGTAACGGCTATTCAAACAATACGTATTTGTACTTAAGGGAATACAGTAATGTGGTTTGCGGTCATTACGCTGTTCCCTGAAATGTTTGCTGCCTTAAACCAGTTTGGAATTACTGGCCGTGCCATTGGGCGCGGGCAGGTGAAGCTGCACTGCATTAATCCACGTGATTTTACCAGTGACCCGTATCGCCGGATTGATGACCGTCCTTTCGGGGGTGGCCCCGGCATGGTGATGCTGGCAGAGCCACTGGCGCAGGCCATTTGCCATGCAAAACGCTTGGCTGTGGAGGCAGGCTGCCAGCAGGTTCCGGTCGTGTATATGTCGCCGCAGGGCAAAACCTTAACTGAGTCCGGCGTTAAGCAGCTGGTTCAGCATGATGGCCTGATTGTGCTGTGTGGACGCTATGAAGGCATTGATGAGCGCATTATCGAACGCTATGTGGATCAGGAGTGGTCTATAGGCGATTATGTGCTCACTGGCGGCGAATTGCCCGCTATGGTGATGCTGGATAGTTTGATTCGTCGCTTGCCGGATGTGATGTCTGATGATCAATCCGCTGAGCAGGATTCTTTTGTGGATGGCTTACTGGATTGTCCACATTATACCCGGCCTGAGGTGTTTGAAGGTTTAGCGGTGCCTGAGGTGCTTAAAAGCGGGCACCACCTGAATATTGAAAAATGGCGGTTTGTACAGCGCTACCAGCGTACAGCAAAGCGCCGGCCAGAATTGCTGGATGGGGTGGTATTAACCCCTCTACAGAAGAAATGGCTGAAGCATTCTTAAAGGATTTTTCCTGAGCGAGTGATTTGGCCAGTATGAAGCGCTCTTTAACTTTAAAGAGTAAATAGAAACGGGAGATATGCGCCTTAGCCTCTGTCCCCAGTGTGTCAGCCTGTATTTCAATCAGGATTGACCACATCATCAGGAGTATCCACCATGAGTGGCAAGCATCCTTTAGTTCAAGCGGTAGAAAATGCCCAGTTAAAATCTGATATCCCAGCTTTTGCACCTGGTGACACGGTTGTTGTTCAGGTTAAGGTAAAAGAGGGTGAGCGTGAGCGTTTACAGGCATTTGAAGGCGTGGTCATTGCAATTAAAAACCGCGGCTTGAACTCTGCATTCACTGTACGTAAAATTTCTAGCGGTGTTGGTGTTGAGCGTGTATTCCAGACGCATTCACCGATTGTTGCCGGTATTGAAGTGAAGCGTCGCGGTGCGGTGCGTCGTGCCAAGCTGTACTATCTGCGTGAGCGTTCAGGTAAGGCTGCACGTATCCGCGAGAAGCTGCCAGCACGCAAGACAGCGCCTGCTAAATAAGCAGCCAGCTGACTGGAAAAACGCACCTTTTGGTGCGTTTTTTTATGAGTGATGTTGTTGACATAGAGTATCAGGGTAGGCAGTGATAGTTTATTGGGGAGCCTGAAGGTTCTGATCTTTAAAATGCTCAAAACTGATGGCACGTTGGCGCTCGGCTTCGCTGGCAAATTGCCGGTTTCTTAGGGCATCAATCGCTGCCTTCTTATCCTGATCGGCTTGAGTGCTGTTAAGTATGGCATCACGCTGGGAGAGGTAGTCATTGATGCGGGTTTGCCAGTTCTCGCGGCGTTGATCCAGTTGTTCCAGGCGATCAGCGGCGGCTGCTCCGACCAGCTGTTCACGCATCTGGCGTAATTCTGCCTTGCTACCATGATGTTGCTTAATTTGCTGGGTAAGTTCACGCAAATCTTGTAGTTTGCTCATATCGGACAGATTTTTTTGCAGGTCAGGCGGCAATTGGGCAAAGCGCTGCTTGAGTTGCTGGGCTTTTTCGTTGGCACTTAGGCTTTTGTTTTGCATGATATTAACGCGATCAATAGTATATTGATTGTAGGTCATTTCATCGCCAAACAAGGCTGTCATTTCAGTGGCATCAAAATATTGCTGTCGTAAATGATTTAAGGCATTAAATACCTGTTGTAAATGATCAGGGTCGCTGGTTGAGCTATTGACGTTAATTTTGCTTTCGGCTTCACGGTATTTGAGATAGCGTTGCCATAAATCCATGGCTTGCTGCGCGGCCGTAGGTGCCAGAATCTGGTTTAAGTGTTGCTGTACTTGCTGGTCAATCACATTGAGTGGTTTTTCACCAAGCTGGCTTAAAAAATATTCGAAACAGCGTTTCACATTGATGTTTAGCACCAATTTTCCTGAAGCATCTGCCTGTATGGCACAATCAATTTCAGTGCCTTGCAGGGAAGTTGCCAGAGAGCCATCCAGCGTGAGAGGTGCCGTACTGGAGGGTGCAATAGGCGCGTCAGTATTCTCTATTGGCGACATCATGTCTGATGAGTGACTGACTTGGAGGGCAGTAGAATCCGGGGTAGAGTCAGCAGGCTTTAGCCATAACAATAGGCCAATACCCAATACAATGACTAAGCTTAGCAGCCCAATGGTCAAAACCTGTTTTTTATGCATGGATTAGAAAAATTAAACGTGATTATAGATAAATGACGGATACCTGCTGGATGCAAGTATCCGCAAGGTTAGAAAGTATTACAGGCCATTATTTTTTAGACGATTGGCATGTTGACGGAACAAGGCAACCGGATCAGGACTCAATAAGCCGCGTAGACCCATAATCATGTTGACTTCGTCTAAGTGGTTGTGGGCGTAGTTATCCCTGATCACCTGACCAAAGTGCGAACTACAGGTACCTACCAGTCCATCACTTGGTGTTGTGCCAAACGCCAGTGAGGCAATGCCCATGATAATGGTGTCAGGATCAAGCAGGTTGGTTACTGTGCGGTTGCCGCTCCAGGAATAGTTATAAATACCATTGGTTATGGCTGTACCATTGCCACAGGCACTGATTGGTACGCCAGCAGGAAAGCGCTGGTTAAACTCAAGGGAACCGGCAGTGCTCAGGCTTTTTAAAGATGCCATCATATCGGTTGGTAAATCAGGCTTTCCTTGTGCCCAGTCCATGACCGGTGCTAGCGTTGCTTCTACAAATTTGGAAATAACAGGTGCCCCAATGCCGGTAGACAAAATAAAGTCAGCTACTTTGGAGCCTTTGTTTACGCCCGCAATGGTGGTCACTGAAGCGACTTTATTGGGAATCACACCTGCTGCGTAGCGAGTGGTAGGGCCTCCATGGCTATGACCAATGAGGTTTACTTTATCTGCACCTGTAATGGCCAGTACTTCTTCAATTTGTGCAACAAGTTGCTCACCACGGACTTCAGTGCTGTTCAGTGGTGATACTTGAGTGGCGTAGACAGTCGCACCATTACTGGCCAGGTCAGGCATGACGCGATAAAAGTAATCCATGCCAAATTCTGGGGTACCCAGACGGGTAAAACCAAACATGCCATGATTTAATACGATGGGATACTTGGTTTTGGCATAAGTGGCTTTGGTGTTGGTTGGGGTGGTTTGCAGGACAGCAAAGGCAGAGCTACTGCTTATTAGCGCAAACGCAGCAATACCTTTGATCAAGGTGGTTTTAAGCATCGTGCTTATCCTCATTTTATTACGATTATTCTGGCTACCTTCAACTGGAGCCTGTTTGGTGCTCAAATAATAAGCTGGAATATTAAATAATGTAGAAAATTTGGATAAAAAACTACCAATATACGTCACTTTCCGACGAGTGGCGAAAAATTACACGATACATGTTATTTTTTGTTATTGATTAATTGGCTTAATTTTGGAAATTCGCTTAGCTATCATTCTTAATATTTTCCCGCGGGCGCTGCCAGGGCAGGGGGCGGTTAATCGCCTCTGGTACTTCACCACTTTGCGAACGCAGGTTTAAGTGGATTGCAGCCTGTGCCATAAGATTGGCTGATACGGGCGCGGTAATAAAAGCCAGTAAGGTGATTAATATCTCGGCCATGCCAAAGCGTCCAAAAGTGATGGACAAGGTGATGGATGCCAGTAATACGCCGCCCAGGCCTAGCGTGGAAGATTTGGTAGGTGCATGCAGTCGCATAAACAGGTCAGGCAGACGGACTAGTCCGATGGAACCTACTACTAAAAAAGCAGAGGAAATAAGCAGAAAAACAATTGCCAGACCTTCAAGAAACAGATTCATGCGCCATACATCCTAATCAATTAAATGGCCAGTGGTAAAATAGCGTGACAGTGCAGTGGTAGAGATGAAACCCAGCATGGCAACCAGTAGTGCCGCTTCAAAATACACAAAACTGTGCCAGTACAGACCCAAAATAATAATAAGCGCCGTGGTATTTAAGAACAGGGTGTCCAGTGCCAATAGCCGGTCTACTACTGATGGGCCAATCAGCAGACGCCAGACACATAGGGCTGTGGCAAAACTAACAGCAGCAATGCTGATTTGCAGGGCAGTATTTAACCAGTTAATGATCATGGTGTTTTCTCAATAAGGTCGGCTGAGAATATTTTAATCAGGGGCTTTTCGTAACGGGTTTTAATTTCCTCAATCACGTCGTCAATACTATCGGCACTCAAGGCATGTACCAGGATAGTATTCTGGTTGTCATCCAGCCCTGCAGATACGGTGCCGGGCGTGGTGGTAATAATGAGGGCCAGCAGGGTATTGACTTTGGGATGAGTGGTATCCAGCGGGACACGCAGCCATTTGGGATGCAGGTTTTCCAAAGGACCCAATACCTGTTTGGCCACGCGCAGATTGGAAACAATAATATCCCAGAGCACGATAAAAAAAAGTTTTACTGCAGTGGACCAGTGCACAGGTTCAGCAGGATGAATAAAAAACTGGGTCATTTTTGGAATAATAATGGCGACTCCTATGGCAATCATCACATGAGCCACATTGATCTGGTGCATCAGCATTAACCAGCTGGCTGCCAGGATCAAGGATAAAAAAGGATGCGGAAATAAGCGCAGCCACCAGAAGCGCAGTGGGTTATGGCTGGAGCGTGGTGGTTTCATTTCTTTTCTCTTGCTGGTTCAAGGGAAGAGGTCACTTCCCGGGGAAGCTGGGGAGCCTGAACTGCTGAGTGACTGGGGTTTTCAACCTGTTCGGCATGTTCTAGCAGTTGTTCATCTTCTTGTATATGGTGGTTGGCTGCGTCTGTATTATCGGTGATGGCATTCCCTTGCATGTTTTTGCTATAAGGAAGATAGGCTGGATCAAACAGGCGCTCACTGATGGCTTGATGGTTATCATCATATTGCAGTACGGCATGTTGATAGGTACTTTGCTCCTTAAGCTGGGCAGCGGTGGCATTCATATACTGTTTAACGGGCGAGGCAAAAATCACCAGTAGAACAAGGCAGCCCAGTACGCAGAAAAACGCAGTAGGTAAATGGTAAGGCATAATGCGTTCAGCATTGGAATACTGCGCCTGAACGACTGCATTGGGTGGTTCGGTTTGCCAGAATAGTACGATGCCTGCCCGGGTTAATGCGACCAGGCTAATAAAGCTTACCAGCAGAATCGTGATAATAATCCATTCACTGCCCACCAGCCCGGTAGCGCTTTGTAGTAGCATAACTTTGCCCAGGAATCCGCTAAACGGCGGCAGGCCAACAATCATCATCATGACCAGTAGCGCCAAAATGGACAGCAGCACGGGTTGCTGTACGGCAAAGGTGGGTTGCAGGGTATCTTCTGTGGCATTGCGCTGGTTGCTGATCCATTCCGCCAGCATATAAAATGCTGCAATAATCAGGGTACTATGTACCAGATAATACAGGGCGGCAGACCAGGCTTGCGTATTAAACAGGGCAATACCAATAAGCAGCGTACCGACTGAGGAGAGTAGCATATAGCCAGCTAACCGGCGCAGATTATGGGCAGCCAGCGCACCAATCGCCCCGAATAGGCTGGAGAGCAGCGCAATGGGCAGTAGCCAGCTGGTGAACTGAATGGTTGTTTGCGTGGACGCAGTCGCAAAAATAGTGCCGTTCACCCGCAGGATGCTATAAACCCCTACTTTGGTCATGATGGCAAATAATGCCGCAACTGGCGGTACTGCGGCTGCATAAGTACTGGGCAGCCAAAACGATAAGGGCAATATGGCCGCCTTGACGCCAAATACTACCAGCAAAATCATGCCCGCAGTTTGTGCCATGGCAAACTGGTCGGGTGGTAGCTCAGGGAGTAAACGGGCAACGTCTACCATATTCAGGCTGCCTACGTTGCCATACATGATCGCCAGACCAATGAGGAACAGGGCGGAAGCCAGCAGGTTAATGACCACATAGTGCACACCCATGCGGAAGCGGACACGCCCCTGTCCGTGCAGCAATAACACGTATGAGGCAATGAGCAGAATTTCAAAAAACACAAATAGGTTAAACAGGTCGCCAGTTAAAAAGGCACCGCACAGGCCCATCAGCTGAAACTGGAACATGGCGTGAAAAAAACGACCTTTTTGATCCCAGCCCCCAATGGCATACCATAGTACCGGTAATGCCAGTATATAGGTGAGCAGTAGCATCAGTGCGGATAGACGATCCAGTACCAGTACAATGCCAAAAGGTGCTGCCCACTCACCCAGATAGTAGCTCTTTATGGTTCCGTTACTGGCTTGTAGGAACAGGTCAAGAGACAATAATAAGCCGATGAACGTTGCAGCCAGGCCAAGCAGGCGGCTGGTGTGTAAACGGCGCTTGTGTTTATTGGAGTCAAGGCTAGGGTAGCCAACCAGTATTAAGCTAAATGCCGTAAAGGCTGGCACTAAAATAGAAAAAACAGGCGTATGAAAATGCCAGAATTGCAATAAACTATGCCACATTTAAGCTGAATCCCTCAATTTGTTCTTAATATCATGTGGCGATTGCTCAGGAAGCGCTGCATCCACGTGATCACTGCCGCTCTCATAACGACTGCGTAAGGCCAGCTGGATCACAAAGGCAGTAGTGGCAAAGCCAATGACAATAGCAGTCAGTACCAGTGCCTGCGGTAAGGGATCGGTGGTTCGGGAAGTATTGATCAGGATAGGGGGTGCATTTTCCAAAAGCCGGCCCATGGCAAAAATAAACACGTTCACAGCATAACCCAGCAGGGACAGGCCCAGCACGACGGGAAAGGTACGCCCCCTGAGCAACAAATAAACACCTGAGGCAGTGACCACACCAATACCGCTTGCTACCAGAAACTCCAGGCTAATCATGCTTCACCTCGCCCCGTGTTGTTGTCTGCATTACTTGAATTTGCCTCATGGTATTTTGCCAGGTGGTACAACTGGTCCTGACAGGGTGGAGTGGCGTGAATCACCCAGCACTGAAATTAGCAATAATGTAGAACCTGCCACTGTTAAAAATACACCAATATCAAACAGCATGGCGGAAGCCAGTGGTACTGTACCAACAACTGGCACCGCCAGTTCAATATGCGCACTGGTTAAAAATGGACGCTGCCAGAACAGCGAACCAAGTCCGGTCAGGCCAGCCAGGCTAAGCCCGCCTCCAATCCAGTACTCATACAGACGACCGCGCTTGGCATGAATCAACTGTTCAGCATGCTCCTGTCCAATGGCAATATATTGAATAATCAATGCAATGGCGGTAATGAGCCCGGCAATAAAGCCACCACCTGGCAAATTATGCCCACGCATTAAAATATACAGGCTGTATAGCAGGGCAATGGGCAATACCCAGGAGGCCGTCATGCGCAGCATCAGGGGAGATGGGTTAAAGCGCAGGGTCAAGCCGGGTGTAGCAATGGCACCATGGGCACGCATGCCATCCATCATCACCAGTGCGCCGACTGCTGCAATCGCCAGCACGCAAATTTCACCAAAGGTATCAAAGCCACGAAAGTCGACCAGAATCACATTGACTACGTTGGTGCCGCCACCAGCAGGCAAGGCTTCCTGCACAAAGAACCAGGCAATGGATTGATGGTCACGGGTTAAAATTAGCCAGGCAATCCAGGCAATTGCACCACCACTGGCAAGTGCAATGACCACATCACGCCAGTGCCGGCTAGGGCTGGATTCATAAGGTGATAACTGCGGCAGCAAAGACAGGCTCATGAGTAACAACACGGTGCTGACCACGTCCACTGAAATCTGGGTGAGCGCCAGGTCAGGTGCAGACATACCAATAAAGACCATTGCCGCCACCAGGCCAACAGCACCTACCAGTAGCACTGCCTTGATCCGTTCATGATGGAAATACAGCAGCATAAAACAACTAATCAGCAGCAGAACCCATAAAATAATGGCAATCCATGAGGCATGGTTAAGTAGGCGACTACCAGTACTCAGGTTTTCTCCCCATAATGGGACAGTGGCAACGACGAGTGTGGTGGCAATGATCCATACCAGGTAACGCTGCAAGGAACCATTTTCTGTATTGGCAATGAAGGTGCGTGCCCCGGCAATACTACGCTGCAATAAAATAGTAAATATCTGGCCGCCAGTATAGACACCAAACCAGCGCTCACTATGAATATGCAAAATTTTCTGGTCTTTGATCAGGTAAACATACAGCAGCGCGCCACCTGTTAGAGCAATGATGCTCATGGTCAGCGGCAGGTTAATGCCATGCCACAATGCCAGATGAACCGGAGTGGCAGGCACGTATCCCAGTACCGCATTGGTGCCTATCTGTACAATAGCCTGCGCAAACAACGCCGGGGCAATACCCACCAGCAGGCAAATGCTGCACAGTAATATGACTGGTAAGCGCATACCTGGTGGTGGTTCGTGAATGTTTTTATGGGAAATGTGCGGATTAAAACCACCAAAAAAAGTATTGTGCACCAGCCGGATCGAATAGGTGAGGGCAAAAGCACCTGCCAGTGTGGCGAGTATAGGTACCAGGAGCAACCAGGTACTACCGCTTAAGGCCAATACTTCGGTTAAAAACATCTCCTTGGACAAAAAGCCGTTGGTTAAAGGCACGCCGCCCATGGCAGCAGCAGCAATCATGGCCAAAGTGGCTGTCCATGGTAGCAGTGACCACAGGCCACCTAATTGACGTAAATCCCGGGTGCCGGCTTCATGATCAATCATGCCGGCAATCATAAATAATGCTGCCTTAAAAGAGGCATGGTTTAACACATGGAAAATAGCAGCAGCGACTGCCAGCGGTGTCCCAATGCCTAATAGGCACATGATCAGGCCTAAATGACTACTGGTTGAATAGGCCAGCAGACCTTTTAAATCATGCTTAAAAATGGCAATGAAAGCGGCAAAGCATAGGGTCAGTAACCCGACAGCGGTGACCACGCCATGAAACCAGATTGATCCTGCCAATAGCGGAAACAGGCGGGCAATTAAAAAAATCCCTGCCTTGACCATGGTGGCCGAGTGCAGATAAGCAGAAACAGGGGTAGGGGCAGCCATGGCGTTAGGCAGCCAGAAATGAAACGGGAACTGGGCACTTTTACTAAAGGCACCTAGCAGGATTAAAGCCAGCGCCAGATTAAAATATGGACTGGACTGAACTTGATCGCGCATTCCAAGCAGCACATCCAGCTCATAGCTGCCTGCTGTATAGCCCAGCAATACCACGCCACCCAAGAGTGCCAGGCCACCCATCCCAGTAATAGTTAGCGCCATGAGTGCGCCTTGCTGTGCATCTTTTTTGTTCTGCCAGTAGCCTACCAGCAAAAACGAAGAAATACTGGTAAGCTCCCAAAAGACAACCAATAATAGTAAGTTGTTGGATAAGACAAGACCCAGCATGGCAGCCATAAATAGCATCAGCAGGCTGTATAATTTACCCAGGGAATTTTTTGGGCTCAGATAATACCAGGCATAAATACAGATCAGCGTGCCAATGCCGCTAATGAGCATGCCAAATATTAAAGCCAGGCCATCAAGCCGAAAACTCAGGTTCAGGCCGATTTCAGGTAACCACTGCCATTGCTGGAGTAAAGGCTGGCCTAGGCTGTTTAAACTGCTGGTTAATAGTAAGGCGGCAAAGCAGCTCAAGCTGATTCCGGTTGCAATCAGACAGCTATATAATCGTGAATAACGCTCCACCCACCAGCTTAAGCTGGTTCCAATAATAAGTGGCAACAGGACAATTAATAGCAGCACATTAATTTCCATCACGTAAATGGCTGGCAACATCTAGCCGACTGGTATTCATCTAATATCACAACCCCGTTTAATACTCAGCATAAAAATGCATCGCAACGTTATTGTAAAATCGCCAGAATTTTCCAGATGAACGTCTGGAACAATGACCAACCCTCAACCCGATTGCGTGATGCACCGCAGGGCAATAAGTCATACCCCACAAAACCTGGGCAAAAACCCAAGCAGAAAACATGGGCAAATAACTCGTATGCCTATAAGATCAGAAAAATTAAAAATCAACTATACTAAATAAAAATTAATGCACACTTAAGCGTTACATAGCCCAGACAAAAAAATTCAAGTGTGCGGTGTTGTACTTAAAGCTGTTGTACCAGTGCAGCACGCAGAATATCCATATCCTTAATTTTTTTAACTTGCTGCCATAGCTGCTCAGCTTCACTATAACCTTGGGTGAGCATGCCCAGCCACTGCTTGTAACGACCGATTAAACCTTGTTCGGTTTTACTGGTAGCGTGTAAGAATTCCAGCTGTAGTTGTACCAGATCCGGCCAGCTTAACTGGGATTGATCATCCATCTGGCGTACCCGGTTGACCAGGTCAGGCCGGGTTACTGCACCACGTCCCAGCATTAAATCTGCACAGTTTGACACTTCCAGGCAGCGTTTTGCATGATCCAGTGTCCAGATTTCACCATTGGCAATCACAGGGATATTAATGGCTTGCCCAATAGCAGGTAGCTTTTCCCAGTAAGCCGGTGGTTTATAGCCATCAGACTTGGTGCGGGCATGTACGGTCAGCCAGCTTGCCCCGGCATTGGCAATTGCGTGTGCATTGTCCAGTGTGTGACTGTCATCCAGATAGCCCAGGCGCATTTTGGCAGATACTGGAATATCCTTTGGCACAGCATCGCGCACTGCCCTGACCAGACTATAAATCACCTCTGGTTCATCCAGCAGCACTGCGCCCCCACGGTGACGGTTGACGGTTTTGGCCGGACAACCAAAGTTTAAATCAATTGCAGGTGCGCCCAGTTCTACTGCACGCACTGCATTTTGTGCCAGCCGGTTGGCATCATTACCCAAAAACTGTATATGCACTGGTGTGCCGCTAGCTGTCTTGCCAGCATTTTTTAGTTCTGGGCAAAAACTGTAAAACACATGTTCAGGCAGCAGGCTATCGGTGATGCGAATAAATTCGGTCACGCACCAGTCATAATTACCCACTCTGGTGAGTAAATCCCGCATCAACGGATCAGTTAAGCCTTCCATTGGCGCAAGGATCAGTTTCATAAGCAACTCAGGGTGTCATAGAAGGTGTTGGGAACAAAAGAAAACGCTTTATAGCGGATTTTTGGGCGGTTGGCGAGTGCTGATAAGACTTATTATTTTTTGAGGTCATTCTACAGGTCAAAACGCCACAATCTTCTTATCACTGGGTTTACTTTTATCCTCTTTCGCCTGTTCTTTTCGTAAGCTGTTGAGTAGCAGCATTAAATGATGCACGTTTAAGCTGCTTTTCGCACGGGTACAGGCCACATACAGCAGGCGCAACTCTTCTACACTAATTTTTGCCTCATCTTTCTGGATTTTAAAATTATAGTCATCTTCTATTTGCACATGATGCCATTCCAGCCCTTTAGCCTTGTGTGCCGTGGAAATCACATAATCGGCGCTCTCAAGTGGAGTGATTTTTGCCAGCGCACGCTTTAAGGGTTCGGTGCCGTGTTCATCAACCAGTTTGACCAGAGATTTTAGATCGCTGCCTTCATTCGTTTCACAGTATTCATGCACTTCATGCCACGAGCTAAACCACGATAGTTCCGGCACATCAAACACCCGGCGGCCCTGTTTTAAGGCATTGGCAGCGTCCACAAAACGGGCCAGTCGCAAATGATCGGCCTGTAGTGCGACTTTATTACCCTGTACCAGCCCGGACAGTAATAATTCCATGGCACGGGCGTTGGTACGGCACAAAATCGCATCACGTTTTTTAGGAAAAGGCTGTGTATCCACCACAGATTTTAAGTCGTCACGGCCGTGCAGCGGAATATTTTCACCCAGTTCCTGTAAAAATACATTGGCCGTGGCGGCAATGGCTTCTCCAAAACGAAATGACTGGGTGAGCCGTGAAGAGGGCAGCGGCAGTTGCTGCATGGCATTCACTGCACCGCGCCAGGCATAAATCTGCTGATGTGCGTCACCCACATAAATGACCTGGGCATTTTGCTTTAATAAAATGCCCAGCATTAAAGGATCAGCATCCTGCGCTTCATCAAACAAAATATAGTCGCTATGAATGACCGGACTGGACAGCGCCCATTTTTTTAAATAAATGTCATGGCCAATCCCGGCATGGTGACGCGGATCAATGGATTCCAGCCAGCGTCGCTCTACAAAAGGATATAAATGCTGTTGCAGGGCAATGGCGTCATCTTCGTGCATCCATTCAGGCATCATGATATGGCGCGGTGCAGGGTGTTGGGCATTGGTGGCACAAAACTGGCTGACCGCATTACTAATCAGGTTAGCCTGTCGGCTAGCGGTTAAGGTATAGTTTTCATAGCTACCGCTGAGCAACCGGCGGATAGTAACAGGTTCAAGCTGATATTCACGCGCCAGAATAGTCGGGCTTAAGCGTGGCAGGCGCAGTTTGTCGGTAATGCCGCGTTCTACATGCCGAAAGGCCAGCGAGTGAAAAGTACGGCAATCTACCCCGCGGTGAAATTTTTGTTGCGCCTGATTGGCAATACCTTTGTTAAAAGCCAGATACAACCCCTTGCGCTGGGGCATGGCATCACTAATCAGCTTTAGCGTGGTGGTTTTACCTGTACCCGCATAGGCCATAATTTTAAAGGAATCGCCCAGACGTGCATGGTCAATTGCCAGGCTTTGCTCTTTGGTGGCAAAAAAAGCTGGATTTTCTGTCATCTGCTGATTGGACACAGTATTCCTTGAGTTTAAGGCGCAGGGGTTAACAATATAGATAAAGTAAAAAATAGCAGGACAAAACCTGAAATCAGGAGATAAATACAGCAAGTTTTAGTGAGCTCAATGCTACCCGAAAACCGCGTTTAAGGCAAAAATGAAGTGTTAATTATAAACAGGCGGCTATAGGACTTTCAGGAGAATGAGCCAGCGATTGCACGTGTACCTTGACATTGACGCATGGTATTGTTTTACTTTTTTAACTATTTTAATAAATGATGAATTGTCGAGAGATAAGCCATGCAAAAATCTGCATTGCCGCGTGCGCCTGATGTGCTGGAAATGGATGCCAGGGCACGCTACAAGTTTTTTATCCAGAAGATCGTGGCAGAGCGTCAAGTATGGGGTTTATATCTGGATGGCTGGGCGGTATCAGGTACAGTAGATGGCAAAATGGCGTTGCCCATGTGGCCGGAAGCCAAATATGCCAGATTATGCAGGAATAATATGTGGACCAGGCATGAAGTCACCGCAATGCCGCTCAAGACACTGGTGGAAGAATTAATTCCACTCATGATTGAGCAACAGTGTCTTGCTTCGGTATTTTTAACCCCGGACTGGAAAAGTATTTTAATTTCCCCGGAGCGCTTGCTGGCAGACATTAAAAGCTATTTATATGCCTGTTTTGAGCAGGTTCGTGCTGAACAGGCACTGCCCGGACAGACGAGTACTCTGTCATAATTATGATTGTTCATGCGCTATACTTTGTCATTTGCCATACAAGGCGTATTGAGCCTTATCTACGTTTTTGGTTTTATCGTTTGAGTGTCGGGTATTTAAACCGACACACTCTGAACGCCTGATCTACATTACACAGGTGAGCGGCAGTTAATGGGTGGTGCGGGATGCCTTTTCATCCAGCCCGGACAGCCCCATGCGGCAAGCCAGTTCATCAAGTATCTGCTGTGGTGTAATATCAAAATAACCCAGCATGACAATACTATGGAACCATAAATCTGCGGTTTCATAAATTAAGTCATTTTGAAGTTCTGCCGAGTTTTTATCCAGCGCATAATCCTTGGCAGCAATCACTGTTTCGATACTTTCTTCACCGACTTTTTCTAAAATCTTGTTGAGGCCTTTCTGGTACAGACTGGCGACATAGGATTGATCGCCGCTGGCGTGCTTGCGCTGTTGCATCACACTGGCCAGATGAGCCAGTACATCAAGGGATTCAGAGCGGTTGTGAATATCGTCATGAGAGCCATGAGCCTGCTCCACCTTGCCATAAATCGCTTGTGGGTCTTTTTTAACCGCGTCCACCACTTGCCAGCCCTGTGGTGTTAGTACCCGGTAAAAACAGGACTCCCGTCCGGTATGGCAGGCAATACCGCCGTGCTGGGTAATTTGCAGCACAATCACATCACCATCACAGTCCAGCCGAATTTCATGCACTTGCTGATAGTGACCGGATTCTTCGCCTTTATGCCACAGCTTATTACGGGAGCGGGAAAAATAAACACCACGCTTGTTGTCGGCGGTCAGTTGCAGTGACTCGCGGTTCATCCATGCCACCATGAGAATCCGGCCAGTGTGCTGATCTTGCGCAATTGCCGGAATCAGGCCGTTTTGGTCAAATTTGATATCATCTAGCCAGTTGTTCATGGGGTATCCGTTTTACTATAGTGGTTTAGCAATGAGTATCAGGATTATAAGATACTTTGCCCCACAGATTTAAACATAAAAAATAGGATAAATACTGGCAATCAGCAGAACACCCATTCCAATATTGAACCATTTTAAATACTGCGGTTGGCTTAAAAACCTTTTTAAGCCAACACCAAAAACCACCCAGATTGCCACACAGGGCAAACCCACCAGAGAAAATACAGTAGAAATCCAAAACATGCTGGCAAGCGGCGCCTGCGTATTACTAAACATAATCATGGCAGAAATAGCCATCATCCATGCCTTGGGGTTGACCCACTGGAACAAGGCAGCCTGCATAAAGCTCATGGGCTTGCTGGTACTGTTGTCCTCATTACTGCTGCTACGACTGCGGGCAATTTGTAGAGCCAGATAAACCAGGTAAAGGGCAGAAACCAGCTTAAGTGTTAAATGCAGTGTAGGAAATTGCTGTAAAAAAGCACCAACGCCAAGCCCCGTAACAAAACACAGGATAAAAAAGCCAAAACAAATCCCCAGAATATGCGGGATGGTACGCTTAAAACCAAAGTTAACCCCCGAAGCCAATAACATAATATTATTGGGGCCAGGCGTGATTGAGCTGACAGTGGCGAATATACTTAAAGCAATGATGATGTCTAAACTAAGCATTCAAAAGCTGCAAATTGATAGAAACAAGACAAAGTGAGGGACACAGCATGATGCGGTAGACCAGAAGCGATATGAGTTTATGAAATCAGGCGCCACAATACCACAAGACCTGCCAGAACAAACAGTACAACCGCCACTGGCCAGGCCACTTGTGTGGCAACAATCAGTAAACCTAAAAAGCCGCTTGCTGCTAGCCAGTCATGCCGACGGGTCTGCTGCATATCCAGCCGCATTTGCTGTAATTCACGCCATTGACGTTCCTGCCATGCGCCTTGCTGGCGTAAATTGTGCAGGCTGTCAATCAGCAGGGCGGGTAGATCGGTTGCACCCATGAGCATATCGGGAATTTGTTGCCCCAGTTCTTTCAGGCTATTGATAGGATTGACATTTTGCTTGACCCATTCGGTTAAAATCGGTTTGGCCAGTTTCCAGATGTCCAGTTGCGGATAAAGATCGCGCCCTAGTCCTTCGACATGCACCAGGGTTTTTAGCAGTAACATCAGCTGAGGTGGAATTTCCAGGTGGTAGCGCCGGGCAATGTCCATCACCTGAATCAAAATGCCGGCAAAATCCAGCTGATCCATGGGTTTGGAGATCATGGGGCCTACGGTGCGGCGCATTTCACGCGCCAGGGCAGTTTGGTCAGTACCCGCTGGAATCCAGCCCGCCTGATGTACTACCTGAATCAGCTGCTCAAAATTGTTGTTCATCACTGCAAGCAAAAGACGGGCAACCGTCATCTGGTCGCTTTTGGACAGCTCACCGACAATGGCACAGTCCAGTGCAATAAACCGCGGGTTTTGCGGATTTAAGGTTTCTACAAAGACGTTGCCCGGGTGCATGTCGGCATGAAAAAAATTGTCACGAAAAACCTGGGTAAAAAAGATGGTCAGGCCTTTTTCACCTAGCTGCGCCCGATTCATGCCCAGTTGTTCAAATGTCGCAATATCCGAAACAGGGACACCCGTGATGCGCTCTGCCACCATGACATCTTTGGTAGCGGTATAAACTTCTGGCACGTACATCATGCTTGAGCCCAGAAAGTTATGGCGCATTTGCATGGTGTTGGCGGCTTCTAAATCCAGGTCCAGCTCATTTAAAATGACCTGACGGTAGTCATCAATAACCTGCACCAAATGCACAGCGCGGGCAGCTTCCAGCCGGGCTTCCAGCCATTGCCCCAGCCAGCTCAGAATTTCAAAATCTTTTAAAATTTGTGGGCGAATATCCGGCCGGACAATTTTAACAATGACTTCGCGGCCATCATGCAGGGCAGCAGTATGTACCTGGGCAATGGAAGCAGCAGCCAGTGGGGTGTCATCAAAACGGGCAAACAGGGTGTCAATGGTGGCATTTAAGGATTGTTCCACACGCTGTCTGGCAATATCACTGGCAAAAGGCGCCACCCGATCTTGTAGCTGCACCAGCTGCGCCAGTAATTCAGGGGCGATAAGATCACGGCGGGTAGACAGTAACTGCCCAAGCTTGACAAACAGTGGCCCCATTTCTTCCAGGGCATGTTTTAGGCGTAAAGGGTCTTTAGCGGCGCGACTACCCCAGGCGGCCGGATGAATTCTAATGAGCTGAACGATAGGTTTTGCTCTGGCTGGCAGTTCATCTTCAGGAATCAAGCTATCCAGACGATGGTGAGCCGCCAGTCGCCATAACTCAAGCAAACGGGAAAAATGCGGAATCATTGCGCGTTGTCCTAAAATCTTTATTGCTGTTGCTGCATATGTTGTATCAGCACTTCATTGCTCGCCTGACCAATACTGGTTTCTGGTTCATTTGGTGCCGGTTGAATCTGCTGTTGCAGGACATGTAATCTGGCCTGAACACGTTCAATATCCTGACGCAACGTACGCACGTTACGTTTAAACTGATCCATTTGCCAGCGTGCCACAAATAACCGGCTGTCCTCGCTAAGCATTTCTGCGCCATGGTTAGTGGCATTGGATGCCATACGACCCAAGGTTTGCTTGCCTTGCTGGATAATACTGCCCAGCTGGCTGGCTGGTATGGCTCCAACCCATGGGCTGATGCGACTGGCAAGATCGGGCTGTGCCTGCGCCAAAATGACTTGTAGCTGCTGCAACAGACGCATATCGCCTTGCAGGGGAATATTGCCGGTTTCGCCTGCTTTAGCCGTCAATAATTTACCCAGCTCGACCAGATTGGCCACATGCAAGGTAGTTGTGGCTTGTTCCGGTGCATAAGCCGGGTCATACGGACGCTGCTCAAAAATTGCTGTGCGGCGCTCCGGCACACCTAAAACAGTGGGGTTTAGGCGAATCTTGTCATGATCAAACCACACATCTACGGCTAACTGCGGGGCATCAATTACCACACGCAATAACTGGCCGGATAAACCATTAAGCTGCTGACGCGTGGCCGCATCCAGATCAATCCATTGATTTATCAGGGTCTCTGCCGTGCCAAGCGCAAGTACAGCCAACATTGAAATTTTCCTAAGCTAAATAAGACTTTATTTAAAACCGCGATGCAGCGCCACAATGCCACCGGTCATGTTATGGTAGTCACAGCTATGAAAACCGGCGTTTTCCATCATTTGTTTTAAGGTGCGCTGATCCGGGTGCATGCGAATGGACTCGGCCAGATAACGATAGCTTTCTGAATCGTTGGCAACCAGTTTGCCCATAATGGGCAGGGCAGTGAATGAATATAGGTCATACAGACGGGATAATGGCTCAAAAACCGGCTTGGAGAACTCCAGGATCAGCAGGCGGCCACCCGGTTTGAGCACGCGGTACATGGCGCGTAAGGCAGCATCTTTGTCGGTCACGTTGCGTAGGCCAAAACTAATAGTCACCAGATCAAAGTTTTCATCTTCAAACGGTTCCAGGGTTTCGGCATTGGCCAGCACAAACTCCACGTTGGTGCAGCCTTTGTCAATTAAGCGATCACGGCCAACATTGAGCATCGACTCATTAATGTCAGATAGCACCACGCGGCCTTTTTCACCTACTTCACGGCTAAAGGCCAGTGCCAGATCACCAGTGCCCCCTGCGATATCCAGTACCTGCTGCCCACGGCGTACACCTGACAGGTTAATGGCAAAGCGCTTCCATAAGCGATGAATACCAAAGGACATCAGGTCATTCATCAGGTCATATTTGCTGGCAACGGAATGAAAAACTTCAGCAACCTTTTGCTGTTTTTCTTCTACGCCAACTGTTTTATAGCCGAAATGGGTGGTACTACCCATGCCAGCATGATTAGCGCCCTGTGGCAGGCTTTGCTGCTGACCCTGAGGGGCACCCTGCGGTAAGGGCTGATTTAAAAAAGGCGAGGCGGCTTCCGGTTGTCCGGTATTCTGTTGCTCGGTATTTTGCTTGTTGTGTGCAGCAGGGGGGGTATTGGTATTGTTGGCATTAGACATTGAGGTCACTCCATGAGAAATCAGCAGACAGCATGACCAGGCCATGCTGCGATGGTTCTGGCAAGACGATACCAGAAAACCACTAAATCAGAAAATAACAAGTCAGAAAATAGTTGGTGCCAGCCCCAAGTCCAGAATAATCACTTAAGAAAAACAGACCAGCCCAAGTAGGCTGCCCACATATTTAAAGCATGAGGTCTCCAAGACGTTAGACTTTTAATCACCTGATTTTAAAAGTTGGTGCCGATCATGCCAGATTTTGAGTCAGGCTGCTGACAAAACTGCAAAAACCGGCATAATTTACCTGCAATACTATACTGAAAAAATAAAACGTTTATTACAAGGTGATTTGCTTAGGCAAATGGATAAGGTTCCCCTGCATGCACTCTGGCAATAATCTGGCGCTCACCTGTCGTAAAGACCTTAACAAAGGTTTCAGCGGATTCCAGTGGCTGCATGGCAGCAAAACCTTCTTCAATAAAATCATAAATGGGAGCAACCTTATATTTATATGCCAGGCCTTTTGACATTTTGAACGCCGTTTTAACAAGGCGCGAGCGCACATATTTATCCAGACCAATACCTAGCTCTTCCAGTAAATCCATCTGATGCAGCCGTGCAGCCTGCTGATCCAGCTTAAGATAGGCCTGGCGCATGATCTCATCAGTGAGCAGCATATCCGGCGCATAGGTATTTAATAGATCAATAGCTAAATCCTGATCCAGCTTGACTGCCAGTACAGCCAGCTCCACCCCGGCAAATCCGGTACGAATGGCAGAATCCGGAATGATTTTTTCTACAATACCGGCGTGGTCAATCAGGCGGGAGATTTGCTGCGCCAGCACATCAAAATCCGGGCCGCCATATAAACGATTTAAAAAGTATTGGGTCATCAAATGATGTTCAGGCACCGCAAAAAATTCACGATGGGTTTTTTTCATGCGCTCTTTTTGCCAGGTTTGCACGTCATTTAAGCGTTTGGCCAGGGTTGGGTTTTGATGAAACTCCAGATTATAAAAATTGACCAGTTGTTGTTGTAGGGCATCAAACTTAGCCATAAGCCATTTATTACCTCAATGTTAAGTGCGGCAAGCATAACCGATTTTTAAAAACGATGGATAAGCAGATATGCCAATTTATGCCTGCGTTATGGTCAACAAGTAATAGGCATAAACGGTTGCGGATGATATGTGGCTATATGCTCAAGCACTGTTTTTTCCTGCGCAATAAACGTGGTAAAAAAATGGCAGGGATTGTTGCTGGCACGCATGGCTGCAAAAGCCTGCGCCAAATAATCATACAACTCATGAAATTGCCGCCGGTATGCGGTACTTTTGGCAAGCTTAAAACCACTTTGAATCATTAAGCTGCGGCTATAACGGTGCAGTGCATGGGCAAATTTTTCCAGAAGATCAAGTTGCTGGTGTCTGACCTTAAACTGGTTTAGGTCATGTATGGCCCGCTGCATGGTAGTATCATTAATATCCAGCTGGTGTTCAAGAGCATGGCGTGCCAGCTGTTCGTCCAGTTGCAAGGTCATATAGGCCAGCCTGAAACTTAAAATAGCAGCCGTGAGTACGCCGTCAGGCAGCCAGCGATCCAGCTTGATTTTTTCCTGCAAGGCTTTGTCCAGTTGCTGCGCCAGAAGGTTTAAATCATTAAAGTGATATAGACGCGCCAGCAAAAACTGGCTGATGTGCTGATTGTCCGGCAGGCTAAATAATTCCTGATGAACAGCCTGCATCCGGCTTTTTTGCCAGTGCTGTACATTGATGAGCGTTGCTGCCAGAGTCGGGCAGCCATGAAAGCCAAGGCGTTTATAGTGTTTGAGTTGTCTGGATAATGTGGTTGTTGCTAACATGAATTCAGGTATAAAAAGTCGAACAACAAGGATAACCAATTATAAGCTTGAGTTTGTAAAAAAGAATAAACCGCCCGCGTTCGCAGTTCTTTACCTTTGTTATGGCGATTGAAACGTTTGCCGGACTGGTTTAAGGCTATGCTGCCCTAGTCGTAACACAAACACTGTAAATTTCAGCATCAGGCAGGAAGTATGTATTCATGCTTACATTTACTTTTTTAGGTACTTCTGCGGGTGTACCGACCAAAACCCGAAACGTCAGCGGACTTGTCATACAAAACAGCTTAAACCGGCAATGGGTGCTGATTGATGCGGGTGAGGCCACTCAGCATCAACTACAAAAAGTGGGGTTATCATTACAGCAACTGGCCTGTATCTGTATAACCCATGTACATGGCGATCATTGCTATGGTTTGCCCGGCGTATTGGCTAGTGCAGGCATGAACCGGCGTACTCAGCCTTTAACCCTGATTGCACCAAAACAGGTACTGGACTGGCTAAACTGTACATTAAATAGCGGTGGCTTATATTTACCTTATGAGCTTGTGATGCTGGACAGTACCGCTTTACTGGCAAACCGCTGGCAATTATTTGAAGGACTGGTCATTCAAACATATCCCTTACTGCATCGAGTGCCGTGTTTCGCGTACCAGTTAACCATACAACAGCAGCAACGGCATTTGGATACACAAAAGCTGGAAAACATTGGCCTACCTGCCGGACGAAGCTGGCGTGCCCTGCAATACGGCCAAAATGTGGAGTTTAATGGGCAGACTTTATACAGTCAGGATTTTGTCAGCCTGCAAACCTTGCAACAGCGTGCCGTGATTGCCGGTGATAATGCCGAACCGTTTATTCTTGCGCAGGCCTGTGAGCAAGCTGATGTGCTGATCCATGAAGCCACGTATTTGCAGACTACTTTGGATAAAGTGGGGCCAGCTTATATGCATAGCGCAGCGCAGCAGGTGGCCCAATTTGCCCAGTTTATCAATTTGCCTAATCTTATCCTGACTCACTTTAGCCCGCGCCATCAGGGCGACGCAGGGCAGGCTGCCATGGCGCAGGAAGTAAGCCGCTACTATCAGGGCAAGTTTTATCTGGCCCGTGATTTTGACCATTTTAAACTGGATGCAGTTGGGCAGCTACAGTTAGGCCAGATTACCTCTTGAGCCTTAATTATTAAAATTTTGGTCTTAACATTTAAAACCACGTTTATTTGACTCGCTGTTTAACAATTTAATAGAATAAGTGTGATGAATTTCACATTTTATCGGGACATGTGTTAATGGTTTATCGCGGTACTAAAAGCATAGTTTCTCTAAATACAGCAATAAAAGCAGCAAATATGCGCACGGGTTTGACTGTTTCAGTCATTTGTCCGCAGAGCAAAGCGTTTTATTTAAAAAATCCTAAAATGGTGCAGCGCCTGCCACGGGAAACACGTGCTTATTGGTACTGGTTTTTAAAAAATCATTCCTGAAATAGATAATTATGCTTTTAAAAGAATAGTTATGGCTGATTGCATCAACTCCACATGCAGTCAGCCATTTTATTGATCGCTTATTATTCTATCCTTGTGATGGAGTTAAGCAGGGTCATCGTCCAGCAGAAAGCCACCACTTTGATGTGCCCAAAGCCTTGCATAAATTCCATTTTTAGCCAGTAATTCCTGGTGAGTGCCTTGCTCAACAATTTGTCCCTGATCCATCACAATCAGACGATCCATGGCCGCAATGGTTGACAAGCGGTGCGCAATGGCAATGACAGTCTTGCCCTGCATTAAGCGGTACAAACTATGCTGAATGGCAACTTCCACTTCAGAATCCAGTGCACTGGTGGCTTCATCCAGCAATAGGATCGGCGCATCTTTGAGCATCACCCGGGCAATGGCAATGCGCTGACGTTGACCACCGGAAAGTTTAACGCCGCGCTCACCGACGTGCGCATCATAACCGGTCCGACCATTGGGGTCGGTTAAATGCTGAATAAATTCATCTGCTTCGGCTTGTTTGGCTGCGGCGATCATCTCAGCTTCACTGGCATCAGGACGGCCATACAGGATATTTTCGCGCACTGAACGATGCAGTAGTGATGTATCCTGTGTCACCATACCGATATTGGCACGCAAGCTATCCTGCGTGACATGGGCGATATCCTGTCCATCAATGAGAATCCGGCCCTGCTGTGGTTCATAAAAATGCAGCAGCAAATTAATCAATGTTGATTTACCGGCACCAGAGCGGCCCACCAGACCAATTTTTTCACCGGCCTTAATCGTCAGGTTTAATTGCTTAAGAACCGGCTTTTCCGGGCTATAGGCAAAGCTGACATGGTCAAAATGTACTGTACTGTGTCGCACGAGCAAAGCGTTAGCATTGGCTTGGTCTTCGATGAGCTGTGGTTTGGTCAGGGTGATAATACCATCCTGTACGGTACCTATATTTTCAAACAGGGAAGAAATTTCCCACATAATCCACTGGGCAAAACCATTTAAACGCAAGGCCATGGCAGTCGTTGCAGCGACAGCACCAATTCCTAATGCCGAGTGTGACCATAACCATAATGCCACACCCGCCGTGGATAAAATCAAAAAGGCATTTAAAGACTGATTGGTCACTTGTAGCCAGGTCACCATACGCATTTGCCTGTGTACGGTAACCAGGAAATCATCCATGGATTCTCTGGCATAATTGGCTTCACGCCCCGCATGGGAAAACAGCTTGACGGTTTGAATGTTGGTATAAGCATCGGTCACCCGGCCTACCATGGTAGAGCGGGCATTGGCCTGTTCTTTGGCGACTCGGCCAAGACGGGGTAAAAAATAGCTCATAGCCAGAATATACAAACTGAGCCAGACAAAAAATGGCACCAGCATCCACAGGCTAAATGAACCCATCACCAGGCTCAGGGTGACAAAATACACCAGCATAAACGCCAGAATATCCGCCATGAGCATCCATACGTCACGTACCGCCAGGGAGGTTTGCATCACTTTGGTGGCAATTCGCCCGGCAAAATCATCACTAAAAAATCCCAGGCTCTGGTTGAGCACCTGGCGGTGAAAGTTCCAGCGCAACCGCATGGGAAAAGTACCCAGCAAGCCCTGATGTTTAATCAGTGACTGCAAGCCGATCAGAAAAATACTGCCGCCAATCACCGCAGCCAACAGTATTAGCTTTGTTCCTTCTGTTTCCCACAGCAGGGCAGGTTCCACGTTGCTGAGCCAGTCCACCAGCTTGCCCATCATGGCAAACAGTAGCGCTTCAAAAATCCCGATCATGGCGGTGAACAGGGTTAAGCTAAGCACCAACAGCCGGGTTCCCTTGCTGGCTTGCCAGATAAACGCAAAAAACTGCTGTGGCAGGATTGGAGGTTTTTCTGCCGGATAAGGGTTAATGCGTTGCTCAAACCAGCGAAACATGGAAGATCCTTAAATAACTCTTAAGTAAAATGGTAAAAATGAAGTAAAGCTAAATTGGAAAGTTTTTCAGACAGCATTGCGTTATTTTACTGTAAAAAAATCAGCACAGGATAAATTAGGCTGCTTTATCCTGTAACAATCAGTTTTATATTGCGATTTACGTTAACGTATCAATTGAGGCTTAGTGGGAAGCGGATGTACGTTGCTGGCTCTGCATTTGCTTGGCCAGTTTATAGCTGTCCTCAACATGAGTCAGGGCAATTTTCTTTAAAATATAATAGCCCAGTGAGGCAGCAACAATTTGCCCACCCAGTGGCACAAATTTGGTCACCTGTTTGGTAAGAATTTTACCGGCAAACCCACTTAGGCTTTTGCGTGCAACAGCCCGTGTGGTAACCAGTCCGGCAAATGCAACTCCGCGCTTACGCAACGCATTCCAGTGTACCTGCCGGGTTTTGGGGTCATATACCGCAATTTGCTCAGGCTCCAGACCAAATTTTGCATTGATTTTAGGTAATAATACACTCAGTATACTGACATCAATGACTACATCTAAAAAGGGTACCGGTACTACCGCTGCACCGGCAGAAATCCAGGCACGTTTTTTGACTAGTTCTATGCATTCTTTGCGGATTTGCTCCAGATCCAGTGCTGGACTAATCAGGGTTTCATCAGCATTTTTGCGAGTTGTCATTTTGCCTCCAGAACATTAAAAATATAAAAAAACAGCTCAGCCTGATCCTGCTACCTATAAATAGCAACTAATCTGGATGGTATATGATTTTATCAACTTACCTTTAATAAAATGCCATAAAAACAGCAGGCTAAGTTAAGATTTCATTGAGTATTCCTGATAAACTTTGTAACTACAGCAGGGCTATTTCCTCATAAAATTAAATTGTTGCCTTTTAAGCCCATAATTATTGTGGTCTGACATTTTCTTATAGCCTGAAAATCTGGTGGTTTTTGTGGTGCGGTAAGCCTATTTTTATAATGATGAATAAAAGCAAATGATCGCTAAATGTTTTAAGATGAAAGCGTAAACTTTTACCTTTAAACCGGGCGTATTGTACAAAAGAACATGCTTAATATTACCCAGAGCCAACGGATTGATCTGTTGTTTGCTACCATGCAGGACTTCTTTGCAGCGCATCCGATTGGGGTGCTGGAGGCGCAGCAGGTGATTGTGCCTTCACATGGGGTCGGGGTGTGGTTGCGCTATCAACTGGCCAGTCAGCAGGGCATTAGCGCACGCTTAAATACTGATTTTTTTGGCACCTACCAGTGGACATTGTATCGCCGGGTACTGGGCAATGACATTCCGAAAAATGCCCCATTTGCGCGGCAGGTGATTCAGTGGCGTTTGTTTTCGTACTTTTTAGCGGTACTGGCAGCACCTGAGCAACACCAGCAGGCAGGCACAGTACTCAAACCCTTATTGGAAAAATTGCAAACCCGGGCAAAACATCAGCAGCGCCTGCTGTGGAAAATGGCTGAGCAGATTGCCCAGGTATTTGCCAGTTATGTGCTGTATCGGCCTGAGTGGCTGCGGCAATGGGGTAAGGGTCAGTTGCTGGATATTGTGCCGCAAATCAAAAAATTTGATGGACAGACACCTGAATGGCTACTGGAACGCTATAGCCAGATGGAAATCTGGCAGCAGTTTTTGTGGCAAACCCTGTTTAGTGAGGATTTTATAAAATATCAGGGTATTGGCGAACGATTTTGGCAAATACTGGAGAAAAATATAGCCAAGCGTCGTGTACTGCCCAAAAGCCTGACTGTTTTTACCGTCCTGCAATTACCACCATCAGAGTTCAACTTTTTAAAACAGCTGGCGCAGTATATTGACGTGCAGTTTTTACATTATAACCCGTCGCAGGAATACTGGGCCGATAGCGTTGACCCCTTGTGGCTCAAGCAATTTGAACTCAAAAATCCACGTGCTGCGGCATTTTATGACAGCAGGCACCCCCTGTTAACCCGGCTGGGCAAGCAGGCTCGCGATATTTTTGCCTTGCTGGTTGAGCTGTCCGGTAATGATGAAGGGCAATGGGTTGACCTGTTTCCTGATTATTTTCCCAACACCTTGCTGGGGCAATTGCAAAACGACATTTTATATCTGGTTGAGCCTGAAAAACACAGCCATAGCCTGTTGCCGCAGGATCGATCCATTCAGATACATGCCTGTCATTCACCGCTGCGCCAGCTGGAAGTGCTACGTGAAGAGCTGATTCAGTGGCTCAGTGAAGATACCAGTCGCCAGCCTGCCGATATTGTGGTGTTTGTGCCCAATTTACTGGAAATTGCCCCACTGATTCGTACCGTATTTTCCGGTCAGTCGGGTATGCATTTACCAGTACATATTACTGGCGTGGCACAGGCCGATGCCGAGCAGCTATGGCAGGCAATGATTGGCCGTTATGCCTTGCTGGATGGGCGTTTTAGTATTGAAGATTTGCTGGACTGGCTGGCGCTGGAAGCCGTGCAGGAATTGTATTGCCTAAGCCGTGAACAGGTGCAGCGGCTGGGCGAGTTACTGGTTGATGCTGGTTTCCGGCGTGGTTTTGATGCGGAGCATTTACAGCAAACCCTGCATCAGGATGACCGCGACACCCGCTTTAGCTTGCAGTTTGCCCTAAACCGCCTGATGCTGGGAATTGCCATGCCGGTTCAGGCCATTCACGCGGATATTTTACCCTATGTGGATGTTGGCCGGCAGGATTTTGAGCTGATTGCCCGTTTGTCCAGAATCTATCAGGACCTGGCTGCGCGACGTGATTTGTTTAAGCAGCAGCATAACAACTTGCAGGACTGGCTGAACTTACTACGTGATGAGCTGAGTACCGATTTTGCCCATGTCATTCATAGCACGGCAGGCAAGGACGTTTCCTGTGCACTGGATGAATTACAGGCCAGCCTTGATTTAACCCAAAGCTCACAGCTTAATCTGCCCTTACGTTTTGTGCTGGATGAAGTAGGGCAAATTCTGGAACAGGCACCGCCCGGTTCCATACCCACCGGAAAAATTACCTTTAGCCGTCTGGGGACCTTGCGGCCTTTGCCGTATCGGCTGGTGGTGATGCTCAATCTGGACAGTGGCCTGTTTCCGGCGCGAGACAATAAAAACACGTTTGACTTAATGTCGGTCATGCCCGCCCAGCGCGGAGATCGTTCGCGGCAAATTGATGAGCAGGGTGCTTTTCTGGATGGCTTGTTACTGGCGCAGGACGCCTGCTGGATGTTTTATAATGGCTTTGATGCGGGCGATAGCCACCCGCGGCAACCGTCCGGTACGCTTCAGGAACTCATCGAATTTGTCGATTCCATGCTCAAACCTGAGCCATTGGGGCAGCCTACACTGGTGCACATTGTGCATTACCATACTCTGGAACCTTTTGAAGCCAATAATTTTCAGGCGCTACAGCCGCGCAGTTTTATAGGCACCTGGTCAAATGTTGCCAGTAATTTACAGCAGCAATTTCCGGTATCTACCTGGCTTAATCATCAGTTTCAGCAACAGATTAATGCTCAGCAGAGAGAGCGTCAGGTCTTGTCACTGGACCGGATTATTCGCCAGTTGTGTCGTCCCGCCAGTCATTTTTTAAGTGAAACCCGGGTGCAGCCAATTGCACGGCAGGACTTGCCGACTATTTTTGAGCCGCTCAGCCTAAGCAAGCTGGATGAATACCATATTCGCGCCCTGCATCAGCAACAGCCTGAGCAACTGGCGCATGGTCACCTGCAAGCAGTATTACCAGTGGGCAGTGCGGCTATGGCTTACTGGAAAAAAAGCCAACTGGAGGCCGCGCGTAACCGCAAGCGTTTGCAAGTCTATGGTGAAGGTGAAACGCCAGTATCTGAATATCTGCTTGAGCTAGCCGCGTGGCAATTGCTGGCAAAAATGCCACAGGATGAACATTGCGCATTATGGTTAAGCCAGTATCCCTACAAGCATAAAGGCCAGCGCCAGCTACGTTACTGGCTGGAGCATCTGGCCTGGCAAATCCAGCGCAAAACCAGCGGGCAGGATGTGCAAAACGGCATAGGGCAGCGGGTCATTGTGCTCAGTGACACCACGCTTATTTATGATCCGGTAGAGGCCAGCATGGCCCGTGAGCAATTGCTGCAATGGCTGGACGTCTGGCAGCAGGCCAGTTGTCAGCCGTGGGTGTTGCCGCCCAACCTGGTGTTGCACAATTCAGGAATTCATTATGATGCTAAAACCAGCAGCGTAAGTATTAAAAACCCGGATGGTTTGTTAAAACAATGGCTGGAAGGCAGCTACGGCTTTTTACCAGCCCATGAGCAGGAGGACTGTGCCTTGCATCGGGACTGGCAGCTCATTTTGCGTGGGCAGGATTCAGGTCGCCTGTTTTTAAGCTTTCTGGAACAGCACGCTATTGGCCTGTATCAGCCCATTAAACAGTTTTCACAGGTGCTTGCCCAATGAACACACAAGTCCAGGCCTTTGCCCCTGTGCCGATTCCGGAAATTCCGGCCATTGATCTTCAACTCAATGGTATTCATCTGATTGAAGCCTCAGCAGGCACTGGAAAAACCTGGACACTGTCTGCCTTAATGGTGCGTTTAATTGTTGAAGGTGAATTTCTAACCCGGCAAATTATTGCCACTACCTTTACCCGTGCAGCGGCAGCTGAGCTAAAAATCCGCATTCGTAGCCGCTTTGAGCAGTGCCGCAGCCTGTTTCACGAGGCCATCTTAAACCGGGCGGATACCTTAAGCCGCGTGCATGCTGAACAGGACTGGCTGGCGGTTTATTTAGTGCAAAAGCTGGATGTTGATGAACTCATCCATGCCAAAAACCGCCTGCAACTGGCACTGGACAGCTTTGATGAGTTATTTGTTGGCACACTGGACAGCTTTTGCCAAAAACTGCTAAATGAATTTGCCTTTGATAGCGGCCAGCATGAAATCCTGCAAATTACCGAGCAGGAAGCCGAACTGTGCTACCAGTTGATGCATGATGCACTGCGTCAATGGCGCAGCCAGCAGCCCGCCCGCCTGATTGAATTACTGGTCATGGCCGACCAGTTAAAAGAGGTGGAAGATTATCGCGGTAGTATTGAAACTGTGCTGAATTTTTTGGCAGCGCAAGTGCAGCCAGAACCCATGCCGCAGCTGGACTGGGCAAGTTTTGATGAACTTTATCAGCAGTTAAAGCAAATTGATGATGAGCTACTTGCGCCTTTTAATGATTTTTTTGCCGAAGATGGGACATATTATAACAACCTGAATGGCATAAAATGCTTTAAAAAGCATGGTGCTTTGCTGATGCCGATGCTCAATAGCATTGCCAGTAACGACTTAAGCTATTTATTAAAACTCAATGAACATAAAAAATATGCTGACTTGCTCGAAGGCTTTTTGGCGATTGAAAGCATGTTTAATAAAAAGCCTGCCGATCAGGACGCGCTACAGCAGTTTTTAAAAATCCCTGTGGTTGCATTTATTCAGCAGCTTGCCCGGCAACGCGAGCAGCTGATTGCTGCCATTGAGCAAATTGACCGGCATCTACGTTATTTCCTCAGCCAGCATATGCGTAGCGAGCTACCCCGACTGTTAAGCGAGCGCGGCGAGACCACCTTTGCCCAGCAAATGCGTGTACTAGCCAGTGTGTTGCAACAGGATGAACAACACACTCTGGCACGGCATATTCAGCATCGCTATCCGGTGGCACTGGTAGATGAATTTCAGGATACCAACGCGGATCAGGATTGTGTAATTGCGCATATCTGGCGGCAAGCTGTTGCGGCTAAGCCGGATAATGCCTTGCGGAATCCTCGCCCGCTCGAGCAAAGCTCTCGTCTTCTTGCGGCGCGGTGCGCCTCAGGGCAGAGCAATGCTCTGCTTTTTCCTCGTTCGCTCGGGCAAAGCAGTGCTTTGCTTAATCCTCGCTCATGCCTGGTGTTGGTGGGTGATCCCAAGCAGGCCATTTATGGCTTCCGTGGTGGCGACATGCTGACCTATCAGCGTGCTAAAACAGAAGTAATGCAACTGGGTGGTCAGCAGCATTTTTTAAAATTTAACCAGCGTTCTATTGCGCCGCTGGTGGCTGCGGTCGACCGTTTGTTTAGTTTCACACTGGAACTGGGCGAAAATGTGTATTACCAACCGGTGCAGGCAGGTGGTCGCAATACGGCCGAGCTGCATGACGGGCCAAATATTAACCATCGCCCCTTGCGTCTGCTGTGTGTAGAAGAACAAAAAACCGAATTTGAGCAGGTGGCCTGGCAAATTATTCAGCTACTCAAAACTAGCCAGCAGGGGCAGGTATTTCTTAAAAATAACTCAACACAAGAGACCATCACGCCCAATCATATTGCGGTGTTGTGCCGTTCCAACAGCCAGCTGGACAAAGTACAGGCCGCGTTGCAGCGTGCCAATGTGCCGGTATGGCGTGGTTCCCGGGTCAGTATTTTTCAAAGTCCTTTGGCAGAAGATCTTGTTGCGGTATTACAAACCATGCTGGCACCGTATCATGAAGGTCGTTTACGCCGTGCCTTGTCTGGTCTGATGATGGGTAAAACCTTAAGTGATCTGATCGAACTTGATCAAAACCCTGATGAGTTGGCCAGTTTGCAGGGCCTGTTTTTTACGCTGGGTGAGCGCTGGTATAAGGCTGGTTTTCTGGCTGCATGGCAACAATTGAGTGAGCATTTTGATATCTGGCAGCAATTGTCCAGACAACCACATGCGGAGCGGTTGGTGGTCAATTTACGCCATTTGCTTGAAATTATTCACCAGCAAAGTGAAAAAATTCAGGGTCAGCATCATTTACTGGCCTGGCTAATGCGGCAAATTAGCCAGCCGCAGCAGCGTGAATGGGAACTGGAGCGCCGCTTATCGGGTGAGCAGGGTGTGCAACTGATGACCATTCACAAATCCAAGGGACTGGAGTTTCCTATTGTTTTTGTGGCCGGGCTAGACAAGTCAAACCGTGCGTCGCCGTCTAAAATTATTTTTTATGAGCAAGACCAACAGCGCATGCTGGCATTTTCTGACCGTGATGCAGTGCAACTGCAAGCGCATCAGGAGCGTGAACAGGCCGAACTGCGCCGCCTGATTTATGTGGCCCTAACCCGCGCCAGTGTGCGGTTATACGTTGTTGCGCCGCCACCTGTGGATGACAAGGGTAAAATAAAAGGTGCATTATATCACTGGCTGCCCCCTGCACGCGATGGCTGGGCCGATGATAATACGGCCGTACAGGATGGCTTAAGTGAATGCCCACAATTTTTTTATAAGCAAGTTGATACAAGCGTTGATATTCAGGCGCGGCCTTTACCCAATCATCAGGTTTATGCCTGGGGATTAACCAGCTTTAGCCAGTTATCACGCCACCAAAGGCGGACTTCTGTCTTACCGGAAGACGTACCTGCTGCCGACACCTTAATGCACGATGATGAGCATGACGGTAAATCCGGCGCAGCCATACCAGTTGCCTTAATACAAGCACAAACTGAAGCAGAGCCTGCGCTTTTACCGCTATGTTTTCGCTTTCCTCGCGGAGCCAATGCAGGGGATTGCCTGCATCATATTTTAGAGCAGCTCAACCCGGCTTACCCTGAACAGTGGCCCAGAATTTTTGAAAAAAAGCTTCAGAACTTTGCCATTTACGCCCAGCTTGAACGCTACAAGCAAGCGCCTGTTGAGATGGAGCAAATGGTTGACTGGTTTAACCATATTCTGCATGCCAGACTACCGGATGAGGCCACACTTGCCGGTTTGACCACACAAATTCATGAGTTTGAGTTTCATCTGGCGGTATCCACACAGCGTATGCCCGTGCAGGCCATTCATGCGCTATTACAGCAATATCAGGTTCCGGTTGCACCGCTCAATCCTGTATTTCATGCGCGTTATCTGCATGGTTTTATTGACCTGGTGTATGAGCATCAGGGCAGATTTTATATTGCAGATTATAAGAGCAATTACTTGGGCGATGAGTTTGATTGTTATCAGGAAAATGCCTTGCGTGACAATATGAGCCAGTCAGGTTACTGGCTGCAAGCTATTTTGTATCAGGTGGCTTTGCACCGTTATTTAAAAGTGCGTTTGCCGGACTATCAGTCCGAGCAACATTTGGGTGGCGCCGTGTATTTGTATTTGCGTGGCATGCAGGCTAGCAGCAGCCAGACAGGGATATTGCACTGGCAAGCCGATATTGAACTCATTGAGCAGCTGGATCAGCTTCTGGGACAGCATTAAATATTGAATTGTAGTTATACGCAACCTGTGGATAACTCTGTTGATAACCTTGCGGATAAGTTTGTGGATAAACCTGTTGATAACACTGTGAATAAGTCTGTTGATAACCCAGACTTTATACTAGACACGGAAGAAAACGCATGGTTTGTTGCGTTGGCTGAGCATCTGGCCCAGTTATATCCATTCCTAAAGGATTGCCAAAAAGATGAATTAAAACAAATTATTGTTCATCTTGGCCGAGCATTGGAAGCTGGACATACGTGTCTATTAATTGATCAACATAGCCTGAATTCCAGCTTAATGCAACACCCGGCTATTGTGGATGAGGCCACTGCCAGGCAGCAGCCCGCCCCACTGGTCAGGGCGGAGGATTATCTGTATTTTTACCGGCAGTGGCAACAGGAAAACCTGCTGGCTGAACAATTAACACGCATTTTAGAACCTGTCCGTGCAGTATCTGTACAATTTGATGCCAGTGAAACAGCCAATACTTTACAGCGCCAAGCCATTGTGCTGGCTGCCCGGCATTCTTTTAGCCTGATTACCGGTGGCCCTGGTACCGGTAAAACCTATACGCTGGTACGTATTGTCAAGGCATTGCAGCAGGCCCAGCCGGACTTGCGGATTGCACTGGCTGCCCCTACTGGCAAGGCCGCACAGCGTATGCAAAGTGTTCTAGATACTGCCTTTCGGGAATCAGGTATTGAAAGCAGCCATATTCAAACGGCGCAAACCGTGCACCGCTTACTGGGTTTGGGTAGTAATGGCAAACCACGTTATCATGCACAGGCACCCTTACCCTATGACTTGATTGTGCTGGATGAAGGTTCCATGCTGGATCTGGCGCTGGCCAGTTTGCTATTTGCCGCCATTGCCGCAGGAACGCGTTTAATTATTCTGGGGGATGCCGATCAGCTGGCGGCGGTAGATGCCGGTGCCGTACTGGCCGATCTACAGCAAACGCCAGCGCTAAAAAGCTATCAGATCCATTTGACCGAAAGTAAGCGTTTTAGTGCAACACAGGGCATTGGGCAACTGGCTACAGCTATTTTGCAGCAGGACATATCACAATTTTGGCAGGCATTTATCCAATCGCCGCAACAGCTACGTCATGTTGACCCGCAAACTTTGACTGACCAGCAATTGTTTGAGCAGTTATGGCAGGGTTTTATCCCTTATGCTCAGGCGCTTAAAGCGGGTGATGCACCCGAACAGCTTTTTGCTGCCTTTGACACCTATCGGATTTTGACAGCGATGCGCGCCGGGCATTTAGGGACACAAAAAATTAATCAGGAAATGTCAAAGCGCTTACAGGTGTCTATCAATGGTGCGGCCAGCACTAACGAGTGGTTTGTCGGGCGACCGGTGATGATGAACCGTAATGACTATGGCTTACAGTTGTCTAATGGAGATATTGGCCTGTGTTTGCAGGATGAACAGGGCAAATGGCAAGTGTATTTTCCGCATCTAAAGCAGGGCATTGCCATTACCCGCTTGCCATTGCATGAGATTACAACAGCGTTTGCGTTAACTATTCATAAATCGCAGGGTTCAGAGTTTAATCATGTTGCAGTGATTATTGAATCGGCTGCTAAAGAATTGTTAAGCCGTGAATTATTGTATACCGCTGTGACCCGTGCCCGGCAAAAAGTAGACCTATGGGGTGAGCAAATCAGTATAGAGCAGGCTTTAAAAAACAAGGCTTTACGTCACACAGGTTTTAAAAGGCTTCTACAAAAAATGGTCAATAGTGACAATTATGAACACAAAGTGACCTCTACGTAAGCTTTGGCTTACATAACTTACATCTTTTCACCACTATTGAAGACTTTGTGAATTAGGCATTATGACTTCACGATAAGTTGCTGGCATGGAATAGCAAGTAAAGCACCAAAAACAAGTTCAACATGGTTGAGAAACCGGACATTTAACGGACTAAGTGATAATAACCAAACCATCTTATACAGCCGCATAAGCCCATAGGTTTCAGGAAGAAATCACTGGGCTTTTCTTTTTTACGAGCCAAATTCTTCTTTACAAACCATCAAACACTGCTCGCACTTTGTAACACGTTCAATAAGATCAATGAGTTATTTTAAATGCACGAATGAACCCATCAATAACAGGTGTTAGCCATGAATATCTTTGAAGCCCTACGTCAAAGCCATGATGTACAACGCAAACTTGGGGCACAACTTTTACAGACTCACGGTGCGTCTGCCGAGCGGGATGAAATTTTTAAACAATTTAAAATTGAACTGGAAGCACATGAAACCGCCGAAGAGCGTTATTTTTATATTCCTTTATTAATGGATGACAACGGCGTGGATCTAACCCGGCATGCGCTATCGGAACATCATAAAATTGATGAGTATCTTGAAGAAGTAGAACAGGCCGATCAAACCACATCCGCATGGATGGCAGCTGCCAAAAAACTGGTCGATCAGGTGCATCATCATTTATCTGAAGAAGAGCACCGGTTTTTTCAGATGTCCGGCAAAATTTTAACGGATAAACAAAAAGAACAGCTGGCGGTGCAGTATTTTGAAGAGTTTGAACGTCAAAAAGAAAAACAGGCTACCGCCTAAACAAGCTTTTTAAAGCAAATAAATATTGATTTTCCAGCCCGAGAATATGTCATGCGCTACTATCCATATAGTCCAGATGTCGAAGTGAAAGCACCAAATGAAGATGAGCTGATTGACAGGATTGTCACTTCCATGAGTCGGGTCAATACGCGGGCTTTTGATAAACATCGGCATGCCACCCGCGATGCGCATGCCAAAAGCCACGGCATTGTGAAAGGTTACCTGGAAATTTATGACCATTTGCCTGAGCACCTGGCCCAGGGTTTATTTGCAAGCCCCAAGCGTTATCCGGTGGTGATTCGTTATTCGACCGCATTTGGGCAAATCAAGGATGATGATATTCCGTCGGCTTATGGCATGGCAGTTAAAGTGATTGGGGTGGAAGGTGAAAAAATTTTGCCTGAGCATCAGAATGAAGTCACACAGGATTTTTTGCTGGTGAACTTTCCCGTGATTCCATTTGGGCATGTAAAAGCCTACTGGAACATGCAACGGGTTGCAGAGCTACAGGACAATACGCCTAATTTTTTAAAAGAACTGGGAGACAGTCTCACCAAGCCAATTGGTGCCATAGCCGGAGCGGTCATTCCAAAAACTTCGATTCTCAAAACCATGGGCACGCTCCATATTCTGGGCGAAACCTTTTATAGTATGGCTGCCATTCGTTATGGTGATTATATTGCCAAGATCAGTGCTGCACCCTTATCCCCAGCAGTGACAGAGCTGACCGGAAAAACCATGGAGCTTGACGGGCGCCCCTCTGGCATTCGTGATCTGGTGGTTGATTTCTTTAACCGTTCAGGTGCGGAATATGAGCTACGCGCCCAGTTATGTACCCATCCCGCTGAAATGCCCATTGAAGATGCCTCGATTGAGTGGGACGAAGATAAATCACATTATCAACCGATTGGCAAAATTGTGATTCCCTCACAGCATGCTTATAGTCCAGCCCGGCGTGTATATGGCGATGATGTATTGTCGTTTAATCCGTGGCATTGTCTGGTGGAGCATCAACCATTAGGTTCTATTAACCGTGTACGTATTCCGGCTTATGCACGTTCCAGCAAGTTCCGCCATGACATGAACATGCAGCCACGCAAGGAACCACGTGATATTATGGAAGTGCCGGATTGATTTACCTTAAGATTCGAGCCATAAAAAAACCCCATCATCTGACAGGGCCTTCTTCACAGCATTTAAAACCTAGTATAACACACGCACGCGAATGGTGCCTTCAATGGTTTGCAGGGCTTCCAGCGCAGCGCTGGATGCTGCGGCAGCCACATCCATCACCAGATAACCTACATCACCTTTAGTCATCAGGCTTTGCGCAGCAATATTAATATTCTGCTCAGCAAATAACTGGTTCACTGCTGACAGCACGCCAGGCACGTTTTGGTGAATATGCAGCAAGCGATGCGTGCCTTCCTGCTGGGGAATGGACACTTCTGGGAAGTTTACTGAGGTGATGGTTGCCCCGGTGTCGGAGTAGCGTACAAATTTTTCAGCCACTTCCAGACCAATATTGGCCTGTGCTTCCTGGGTTGAGCCTCCAATGTGCGGCGTAAGGATCACATTGTCCAGGCCGCGCAGTGGCGATACAAATTCCTCGTCATTGGATTTTGGTTCTTTGGGGAACACGTCAACGGCAGCACCACTTAAGTGCCCGGATTTCAGTGCCGCAGCCAGTGCGTCAATATCTACACAGGTGCCACGCGCCGCATTAATAAAGATGCTGCCTTTTTTCATCTGGGCAAACTGTTCGGCACGCATAAAGTTGCGGGTAGATGGCACATCAGGCACATGCAGCGATACCACATCAGATTGCGCCAGCAGATCATCCAGGCTTGCGACCTGACGGGCATTACCCAAAGGTAATTTGGCAATTACATCAAAATAAATCACTTTCATGCCCAGCGCTTCGGCCAGTACGGATAGCTGGGAGCCAATAGAGCCATAGCCCACAATGCCTAAGGTTTTGCCACGAGCTTCATAAGAGCCTTCTGCTGATTTTGACCAGCCACCACGATGTACCATGGCATTTTTTTCTGGAATGCCACGCAATAGTAAAATAGTTTGTGCCAGCACCAGCTCAGCCACCGAGCGCGTGTTGGAATAGGGCGCATTAAATACCGGAATACCGCGCTCTAAAGCAGCATCCAGATTGACCTGATTGGTACCAATACAAAAGCAGCCGACTGCAATCAGCTTGTTTGCCGCGGCAATTACTTTTTCTGTCAGTTGAGTACGCGAGCGTAAGCCAATAAAGTGCGCATCTTTGATTGCTTCAATCAATGCGTCTTCATCCAGTGCAGTTTTGCGGTAATCAATATTGGTATAACCGGCTGTATGTAATACATCAAGTGCGTTCTGGTGTACGCCTTCAAGCAGCAGGAAACGAATTTTATCTTTTTGCAAGGAAAGTTGTTGGCTCATCGTGGCTCCCAAAAACCAGAAAAGTGTAAAGGCCAAAAATCAAGCCACATATGTTAGCATATTCCAATGTTCTGTTAACATTTTATTACGATACCCCGTGTATTGTTTTAACGTGGCTTGTGCGGCTCTTAGTTCAGCCGCCTACTGGTCAGGCTGCCTTAAAATCATTCTTTGTAACGCTGCCAAAATCACACTCTGATAGGTTTTGCAGCATCCTATGTTAATATTTGCCGCAATAAACCTTCCCGGTCTGCTTTTTTATAGAGTCATTTGCCATGAATGCACCGCTTGCCTTATCTGCCGTTGTACTGGAACAATTAATTACCATTGTGGGCGAACAGCGGGTCAAAACAGACCATGACAGCCTGATGAACTGGGGCAAGGACTGGACCAAGCATTTTGAGCCTAATCCCTCGGTTATTGTATTTCCTTCCTCTACAGTAGAAGTACAGGCAATCATCAAGCTGGCCAACCAGCACCGTATTGCCATTACCCCAAGTGGTGGGCGTACCGGCCTATCAGCGGGTGCGGTCGCTAGTCACGGTGAGATAGTGATCAGCCTTGACCGTATGAATAAAGTGCTGGAATTTTATCCGGCGGATCGCATGGTCAAAGTACAGGCAGGCATTGTCACTGAGCAGTTACAGCAATATGCGGAAAGCCAGGGCTTATATTATCCGGTGGATTTTGCCTCAGCAGGCTCCAGCCAGTTGGGTGGTAACATTGGTACCAATGCAGGCGGCATTAAGGTCATTCAATACGGCATGACGCGCGAATGGGTACTGGGTTTAACCGTGGTGACGGGCAAGGGCGATATCTTACACCTCAATAAAGGCATGATTAAAAATGCCACAGGTTATGCCTTGCAACATTTATTTATTGGTGCCGAAGGGACACTGGGTATTGTCACTGAGGCGGAAATCAAATTGACACGCCAGCCACAGGATTTAAAAGTGCTGGTGCTGGGGGTGCCTGATTTTGATGCCGTGATGCCGATTTTGCATGCCTTTCAGCAACGTATTGATTTAACGGCATTTGAGTTTTTTGGTCAGGTGGCCATGCAAAAGGTGCTGGATGCTGGGCATGTGGCTAAACCGTTTGATACTGAATGCCCGTTTTATGTCTTGCTGGAGTTTGAGGGCCGCTTTGAGGCCGTGGTGGATGATGCCATGAGTATTTTTGAGCATTGCATGGAGCAGGGCTGGGTGCTGGATGGCGTAATGAGCCAGACGCAGGCGCAGGCAACTAATTTATGGCGCTTGCGTGAAGATATTAGCGAGACCATTGCACCATTTACGCCCTACAAGAATGACATTTCGGTGTTGATTAGCCATGTACCGGCATTTATTAAGGACATTGATGCGATTGTGGCCGCCAATTATCTGGACTTTGAGATTTGCTGGTTTGGGCATATTGGTGATGGCAACCTGCACTTAAATATTTTAAAACCGTCCAACCTGACCCAAGATGAGTTTTTTGATCAGTGCAAAGTGGTGAATACCCAGGTGTTTGAAACTGTGCAGAAATATAACGGTTCAATTTCTGCCGAGCATGGCGTAGGGATGACCAAAAAGGATTATTTGGAATATACCCGTGATGCGGTTGAAATTGGCTATTTACGTGAGCTGAAAAAAGTGTTTGATCCGAATGGTATTATGAATCCGGGCAAGATTTTTGATGTGTAACGTCCCCATTAACCTTTATCAATTAAGCTGAGTCATGGCGCGGTTATTGATATAGCCGCGCTTTTTGATTCTCATCATAGAGGAGAGCTAACGGGTTGAAATGCGTTGCATGGCCGTCGCTAGAAGCAAGGGCTGTAGTAGTGTCATCACCAGTGGCAAATATAAATATATCTCGTCATTTAAGTATCTTTCCTGCAAGCTGGCCTGAAAGAACTCAAGAGAAATCAGAATACTAATAATGATGGAATAGATCAGCACAGCAATGGCAGTGCCTGCAAAACGCCCAACTATGGCAACCAGAATTAAGGTACCTGATATATATACATAAGGATAGGGCAGGTATAAAAAACTAAACAGGGCTGTGGATAGTGCCAGTAGAATACACATGAGCACGGCAAAAGATTGATTAAGCTGAATAAAATTATGCCAACCATAACGAAGGATCAAAATGCCTACTGGAAAAATAGAAATAATGCCGGCAAGACTACTGATCATTAATAGTAGCCAGTTTTGCAGATAAGCACTAAAGCCATAAAACATGAGGATCATGGCACCAGTCAGGGCGCTCAGCACTAATGGCGGCAGGCTGAAGATAAATAATTTTAATATAACCTGCGGGTTATTCATGCACTGTCTTAAAGGGATAAAACGTCTCACTACATAGCTCAGTAAGACAATTTCAAGTAAATTACCGGGTATAAAAGACAGACTCATGCCCAGGGGATCGTTAAGCACCATATTGGCAGCGAGATTGCCCAGTGCGGCCAGCGCAAGTAGCAGTGGCCACTCCCGATAAGCAAACGCCTGTAAGAACATGACCATAATCGCATTGGCGTACCAGATAGCAGCGATGCTGCCGGGCTGCCTGGAAATATAAAGGCAATAAAGCGCGGCGATAAAATATAAGGCAAAGGACAGGGCAAATAGCCCATAGTGTCGTCCCTGGAGCTGTAGCATTTTATTTTCAGGATGAATAGATAGCATGATCACAACCGGTCAATCCCTGGAATATGAACCATATTAACCGTTGGGGGTAATTTTTTCCTCCCAATAATGAATAAAATATGAACTTTTGGTCAGGCTGGTCGTGATAGCTTACATCGTATGCTATGTATTTGGTGTTTAAGTGCTGTGGCTGGTATCGCACGGATACAGCATTTTGCTCTGGATCGCCAACTGGTTATAGGAGTAGTGAAAACACAAAAAGCCGCAACAACAGTGCGGCTTGATGATAAAGCGCTGACTTGGCTTAACGTGCGCGGTATGTAATACGACCCTTGGTCAGGTCATAGGGTGTCATTTCAACCTTAACCTGGTCGCCAGTCAGAATGCGGATATAGTGCTTGCGCATTTTACCGGAAATATGAGCAATCACTTCGTGACCATTTTCCAGACGGACGCGGAACATGGTATTGGGCAATGTCTCGGTGACAACGCCTTCAAACTCTATGAGTTCTTCTTTGTTGGCCATAGCCTACCTGATACGAAAAGATAAGGCGCAAATTATAGACAGTCTTAGCCAAAAAAACAATCCATCCCGGTAGTGATGTGTATCTTCATTTGGCACGTAAATGCTGGACAGTGCATAAACAATACATTTCATTTCTAGTGCCATGGTATTAAACTAGGCTGTCAATTCAGCCAATAACCTGACAGAATGGTGCTAATAAGCATTGGCGACTTAAGGCGAATGAGAGCGTAGATATGGCGGGACAACTGACAGATGCTTCAATTATTTTGCGTTTAGGTTATCAGGCCATGCGGCGTGCCAATTTGCCGGTGGAGCAGATTCTGGGACGTGCAGGTGTTGCCTTAAGTCAGGTGGATGCACGTAAACGAACTCCCTTAAGTGCCCAGTCAGCATTCTGGCAGGCAGCAGAAGAGGTCACTGGTGATCCGGACATTGGCCTGCGTCTGGGCGAACATTTGCCGCTTTACCGTGGACAGGTGATCGAATACCTGTTCATGAGTAGCAGCACTTTTGGCGAGGGTTTAAGACGGGCGCTGGCCTATCAGCGCCTGATTAGTGATGCGTTAAATGCACAACTGGTGTATGACGCCAATAACTGTTACCTGACCAATGGTCGTCTGGAGTATGCAGACTCACAGGCACACCGGCATTTTAGCGAGTGTGTGATGTCAGGCGTACTGCGCTTTTTTAATTTTGTCACCGAAGGGCGTTTTCGCGCGACCTGTATTGATTTTAATTATAAACATGGCACCAGTACCGGGGAGTATTTACGGGTATATGGTTGTCCGGTCAGGCTAGGGCAGCTTGAAACGCGACTGTATTTTGAGCCTGCTATTCTGGATTATCCCCTGTGGCAATCCGAGCCGGAACTGTTACGTTTGCATGAGCAATTGGCGCTGGAAAAGTTACAGGAACTGGCCCGTTATGATCTGGTCGGAGAGGTGCGCCGTGCCATTGGTTCCACTCTGGAAAGTGGTGAAACCACACTGGAAACTGTAGCTGCCCAGCTTAACATCACGCCACGTCGCCTGCGTACCCAGCTGAGTGAGGCCAATACCTGTTTTCAGCAGATTTTATCGGATTATCGTTGCCGGCTGGCCAAGCGTTTGTTGTCACAAACCAATGAAAGTGTAGAGCGTATTGTTTATTTAACTGGTTTTTCCGAGCCAAGCACCTTTTATCGTGCCTTTAAGCGCTGGACCAATGAAACGCCTGTCGAATATCGCAAGCGCAAGCAGCTGTAATTATTATATTTTGCATTAGTTAGTCTGGGTTAATCCGGCAGGTTAAGCCAGACTGGCCCCAGATCAACCTGTGGCAAGTCAAACGCTGCCGGGTAATATGCCTGAATAAAATACAATCCATCTGCCGGAGCAGTCATACCAGCCTTGGTACGATCCTGTACTTGCAGTAAATAATCCACCCAGTCCGGTTCATGTTCTCCTGTGCCAATTTGCAGCAGTGTACCCATAATATTGCGTACCATATGATGCAAAAAACCATTGGCTTGTATATCCAGCACCAAAAATGCGCCATGCTGAAATAATCTGGCATGGCTCACATGCCGTACTGGTTGACTGGATTGACAGGCAGCAGCCCTGAAACTGGTAAAATTGTGGATACCTACTAATTTATCCACAGCCTGCTGCATGTTATCCACATTGAGCTTTTGATACACATGCGTCACCTGCCCATACAGGGAAGCAGGCCGGTATTGATGCTGGTAAATAATATAACGATAACGTCGCGCACATGCCTTAAAACGGGCATGAAAATCACTGCTGACTGGCGCGATCCAGCGCAGGGCAATATCTTTTGGCAATAGTGTATTGGCACCCCTCATCCAGCCGCGTTCTGGCCGAGTGGCACTGGTGTCAAAGTGGGCAATCATATTGCTGGCATGCACCCCGGCATCAGTACGTCCGGCAGCATGCAGTTCTATTTTATGATCAGCAATTTTGCTCAGAGCTTGTTCAATGGTGTGCTGCACACTGGCAACGCCTGCCTGCTGAGTTTGCCAGCCCCGGTAATGCTGACCATTAAACTCAATTCCAAGGGCATAACGTTGCATAGTATTCTCAGTAAGGTATTCAGATTAAGTGGTTAGCCGTGCATCCCACTGCCGCCGACGTTCATCAAAGCTCAGTGGTTGGCACATCAGGTAGGCTAGCCGTGCATAAACAGCCGGTAAGGGTAGGTGTGCAGCAGACAATACACCATAGTGCTGTAACCAGTGTCCGGCAGCATAGCGTGCGTTGACCCCGCCAAAGGGTACCTGAGTTGCCAGAATAACCATCACCTGCTGGTCAGCAGCCTGCTGCAGCGCCTGGGCAATCAGCGCATGCTGGCACAAATTACCGGCACCAAAGGCCATAATGATGAGTGCTTGCAGGTTTTTTAAGGCAAGCCACTGCTGTAGCTGGGCAGCCTGCTGTTCTGCGCTTAATGGCAGCGCATAATAGATGGCTATATTTAAATATTCAAGCGCAGTGATATCAGTCGAATTGGAAGTTGAATCTGGCTGGGACTGGATGCTTCCTGTGGTTTGGCCGGCAAATGTGGGGGTATGGCTGCTATGAATTTTGTGTACGGTATGCGCTGGCCAGATTTGCCCATCAAATGCCACCCAGCAGCCACATGCCTGTGCTGTGCTGAGTTGCTGATAGGCGGTATGCAGGTTGCCCAAGGCATCACTAGCCGGGTTGAGCTGCTGGCCGGCTGTATCCAGTAATGGAAACTGGCTACCGGTGATGACCAGCTGAATCGCATGACCATTAAAATATTCTGCCAGAAATGCAGCCGTGTAGGCTAGTGTGTCCGTACCATGAATAATCAGGAAGCGCTCAAAACCCTGCTGCCCAAGTTGCTCAATTTGCCGGATTAAGTCCTGCCAGTCCTGTGGATGCAGATGGCTACTGTCACGAATAGCTTTGCTAGCGGTTAGCCGATCTAAGGCAGGATAGTTTTTCCGTAGCAACGTACCGAGCAAGGGCAAAAAAACATCAGCAGGCAGCGGGCTTAGCGGGGAACCCGTGCAACCAAAAGTACCCCCCATATAAATCAGGGCTATAGGTTTTGGCAAGCAGTCCATAAATATGGTCATCCGTTTAGCAGGAACACCGCTACTTTAGCGGTAGAGGACAGTTTTAACATTATTTCAATGCATTAAGGTCAGACGGCAGCCATAAAAAAAGGCAACCATGGCACTGTTGCAAATAGAGATTTGAGTCGATGATGTTCCCTTTAAAAAGTACTTAGAGACCGAAAACCCTGTTGATTAGACACACTTCACCCTGAGGCTGACCATAATATGTGAAAATTGAGACTTCTACTGACATTTTGGTAAATTTTACCTCATGTCACAGGAGTTTCGATTTTGAGTACAAAAGCCCAGCGGGAAATCGCCCATAAATTAAAAGTATTTGCTCATGCAGAGCACAGTGGGAATATTGCTTTCACCTGTCGTTATTTTGGTATTTCACGAGATACTTTCTATCGTTGGAAAAAGAATTACCAAACTAAAGGTGAATCTGGGCTAATCAACAGCAAGCCCTGTCCAGAAAATCCCAAGTTACGCACGCCTCCTGCCATTGAAGAGAAGATTCTTCATTTACGTCAGCATTATCATTTTGGGCAGGTAAGGATCAGTTGGTACTTATGGCGCTATCATCAAATTAAAATCTCGGCAGCGGGTGTATATCACGTTTTAAAACGTAATGGTCTGAATCGGCTGCCCCAGAATCAGCGAAAACGATCCATTCCTACTCCTCAGCGCTATGAGAAACAAGTACCAGGCCACCATGTTCAAGTTGATGTAAAGTTCTTATTTTTCAAAGATCAAGATGGAAAGAGGATTAAAAGATATCAATACACTGCGATTGATGATGCAACCAGAGTCAGGGCACTAAAAATCTATGAAAAGCACAACCAGGCTAATGCGATTGATTTTGTCAATTATGTTATTGAGAAGTTTCCTTTTCGGATTCATACCATCCAGACCGATAATGGGCATGAATTCCAATCGAAATTTCATTGGCATTTAAACGATTTAGCAATTCATCATAGGTACATAAAGCCTCGAACTCCCAAACATAATGGCAAGGTCGAGCGATCTCATAAGACCGACAAGATGGAGTTTTACCAGTTATTAAACTATACCGATGATGTCGACCTAAACGCTAAATTAGCGGAATGGGAGGCATTTTATAACTATGCCAGACCTCATGCTGCTATGGATGGAAAAACACCCTATGAGCGATTGAAAGAAAAACTATGCTAAAGTTATGATGTCAGCGGAAGTGCTAGTATTCACACATAATAAAATGACGATGCTTGTCCTTTACGTAGTGCACGCATGACTTCAATACCTTTAATTGTGGCATAAGCCGTCTTCATAGATTTGAATCCTAATGTGGCCCTGATGATCCGCTTTAGCTTGCCATGATCACATTCAATCACGTTATTTTTATACTTAATCTGCCTGTGCTCAAGGTCTGGTGGACATTTACCTTCCCGTTTTAACCGTGATAAAGCACGTCCATATGTGGGTGCTTTATCCGTGTTGATCACTTGTGGAATTTGCCACTTCTTCACATTATTTAAAATTTTTCCAAGAAAACAATATGCTGATTTGGTATTACGTCTAGAAGGAAGATAAAAATCAATGGTATCGCCACGTTGATCGACTGCACGATACAGATAAGACCATCGTCCATTCACTTTTACATAGGTTTCATCAATATGCCACGAGCTCAGATCTGTAGGATTACGCCAATACCAGCGTAAACGTTTTTCTATTTCAGGAGCATAACGTTGAACCCAACGGTAAATAGTCGTGTGATCAACATTCACACCCCGTTCGGCCAGCATTTCCTGCAGTTCACGATAGCTAATGCCATATTTACAATACCAGCGCACAGCCCAAAGAATGATTTCGCCCTGAAAATGCCGACCATGGAAAGGATTCATATGCTGCACCTTTAGCTAAAACAGTCTTCAGCTTACCATTCGTGGTTATTTGCAACAGTGCCGATTTTTTGAAAAAAGCATAGGTCTAGATAATCAAGCTAGATTTTTTAAAACTCCACATTGGTCAATTGTACATAAACCATCACAAGTACCTCTTAAATCAGATAGTTGTTCAATAAGCTTTTGTTGCTTGATTATATTTTCTCTGATAGCACTGACATGTAAGTCAATTAATTCATTCACATCTGAACAATTTTTCTCAGGTTTGTCTTTATAGGTAAGTAATTGACGAATTTCATTCAAACTCATATTTAAAGTTCGGCAATTCAAAATAAATTTAATTCGCTCAACATAGCCTACATCGTAAAGGCGGTAATTTCCTTCCGTTCTTTCCGGTTCCGGAATTAAACCTTCCTTTTCATAAAACCTAATTGTTAATACTGAACATGAGGTTTTTTTAGAGAGTTCACCAATTTTTAAATGCATTGAGTTAGTATTTCCAAAGATTCTTGACTCTATAGTAACTATAGGGATTCTAATATTCAAAGTTTATAATTTTTTTAATGGGTATAATTATGAGTGGTTGTGGATGTAGTAAAGAAACACCATGCGAAGATAAGAAATCTCAACAAGAAAATCATCCATCAATTGCAGAAGCAAACAATTCAAAGAATTGTGATAATACGCTTAGCTGTTGTGGTGAAGAGGAAGAAAAAAAATCTTCATCTCCTTGCTGTAACACTTCAAACAGTTGTGAAGATACCGCTCAATCCTGTTGTGGTTCTGATCCCAAAGAAAATTTAAGCACTGAAGACGTTTTAAAAGATTCGCACTACATGAGTGAATACTTAGTTCCCAAAATGGATTGTTCTGCGGAAGAACAGATGGTTCGTATGGCGCTATCTTCAATTGATGGTGTTCAAAAACTCATCTTTGATTTACCTAACCGTTCTTTAAAGGTTCTACATAATCAAAAAGATGAAAATATAACCACCAAACTTGAAGCTTTGGGTTTTGGTGCAAAGCTTGTGAAGACTGAAACTTATATAAGCAATCAACAGGCTAAGCAAACAAGTACCTACACCATTCCTAAAATGGATTGCTCTGCTGAAGAGCAAATGGTCCGTATGGCTCTTGCAGATATTGAAGCAGTTAAAGGTCTTACTTTTGATCTTCCCAATCGAAAACTGAAAGTCTTCCATAATGAAGGGATTCAGCAAATTACGGCTAAACTCGAAGGACTGGGTTTTGGGGCGAAACTTGATGAAATACAGCTTTCTTCAGGCGATATACCTAATGAACCTGATCCTGTGAGACAAGCTAAAGTACTTAAACTGTTATTAGGTATTAATGCTCTACTTTTCTTTATAGAATTCATCAGCGGTATTATTGCTGCGTCTACAGGATTGATTGCTGATTCTCTAGATATGTTTGCCGATGCAGCCGTTTATGGTATTGCGCTATATGCCGTCGGAAAAGCTGCGAAATATCAAATAAAAGCAGCCCATTTCGCAGGTTGGATTCAGTTATTACTTGCTGTTATCGTGATTGTTGATGTCATTAGACGATTCATGTTTGGAAGCGAGCCAGAATCAACGCTCATGATTGTTATTGGCCTGCTCGCACTTATAGCTAACGTGACATGCTTATATCTTATTTCTGGTCATCGAGAAGATGGCGCACATATGAAAGCCAGTTGGATTTTCTCGGCGAATGACGTTGTCGTAAATATGGGCGTTATATTTGCCGGTGTACTCGTGGCGTGGACGGGATCAGCTTATCCAGACTTAATCATTGGCATACTGGTTTCTTTATTCGTACTTAATGGTGCCCGAAAAATTTTGGCTTTGAAGTAAGAGTATCGAAAATGAATCTATTTGGCACTGTTGCAAATAACCACGAATGGTAAGCTGAAGACTGTTTTAGCTAAAGGTGCAGCATATGAATCCTTTCCATGGTCGGCATTTTCAGGGCGAAATCATTCTTTGGGCTGTGCGCTGGTATTGTAAATATGGCATTAGCTATCGTGAACTGCAGGAAATGCTGGCCGAACGGGGTGTGAATGTTGATCACACGACTATTTACCGTTGGGTTCAACGTTATGCTCCTGAAATAGAAAAACGTTTACGCTGGTATTGGCGTAATCCTACAGATCTGAGCTCGTGGCATATTGATGAAACCTATGTAAAAGTGAATGGACGATGGTCTTATCTGTATCGTGCAGTCGATCAACGTGGCGATACCATTGATTTTTATCTTCCTTCTAGACGTAATACCAAATCAGCATATTGTTTTCTTGGAAAAATTTTAAATAATGTGAAGAAGTGGCAAATTCCACAAGTGATCAACACGGATAAAGCACCCACATATGGACGTGCTTTATCACGGTTAAAACGGGAAGGTAAATGTCCACCAGACCTTGAGCACAGGCAGATTAAGTATAAAAATAACGTGATTGAATGTGATCATGGCAAGCTAAAGCGGATCATCAGGGCCACATTAGGATTCAAATCTATGAAGACGGCTTATGCCACAATTAAAGGTATTGAAGTCATGCGTGCACTACGTAAAGGACAAGCATCGTCATTTTATTATGGTCAGCCTCAGGGTGAAGTGTGTCTAATCAACAGGGTTTTCGGTTTCTAAGTACTTTTTAAAGGGAACATCATCGACTCAAATCTCTATTTGCAACAGTGCCGAACTGTGAGGGGGGTTGGTTATAGTTTCAATTCCTCATTAGTCACTTATTTATTAGCTTGATATATATTTTTATTCACAATTTAATTTTTTATTAATAACTTAAAGTCTTATTCCCTTACTATTGGATAAAAAGATACAGCAGTTTTATTGAATATATTCGGATATTCATATATAAAGATATTTTAAATTTGAGTTAATCGGAAAATGAATAATTCTAGCGTCATAAAGATTTATCATAATCCCGCTTGTGGAACTTCACGCAATACTCTGGCTTTAATCCGTAATTCGGGTGTTGAACCAATTGTTATTGAATATCTAATGACTCCACCTTCGAAAGCAGAATTAGTTGAACTTATTCGTAGTGCTGGTTTAAGTGTTAGAGAAGCAATTCGTAAAAATGTACCTCCATATTCTGATTTAGGAATAGATCAGGAAGATTGGTCTGATGAACAGCTTTTAAATTTTATGCTTCAACATCCAATTTTGATTAATCGCCCATTCGTTGTGACGGATTTAGGTACACGTTTGTGTCGTCCTTCTGAAATTGTTCTGGATATTCTCCCGTTACCTCAAAAATGCGCGTTTAGCAAAGAAGATGGTGAAAAAATTATTGATGAAAATGGTCAAAGAATTAAATAGCACGTTCTCATCTCTTGGATGGGAACAATGTGAAGGAGACTTATATGGATCAAGTTAATTTTTTTAAATGCTTATCAGATGAAACACGTCTCAATATAGTGACATTAATCGCTGAAAATAAAGAACTATGTGTGTGTGATTTGATTGAAAAACTACAACTAAGTCAGCCTAAAATTTCAAGACATCTAGCCCTTTTACGTGCTGCAGGACTACTTCAAGATCGCAGACAAAGCCAATGGGTTTACTACAGTATCAGTCCAAAATTGGCCGACTGGTGTTATGAAATTTTAGATATTTTGAAGACAGTTCAATCTGAGCCAAAGCTGGATGATCAACAACCCCTTTCTGTAAATAGTTATTGTGAGTAATTCAATGAAATTTTTATTTTTATGTACCGGAAATAGCTGCCGTAGCATATTGTCAGAAGTTTTGTTTAATAGCCGTGCCCCGGAAGGTTGGAAAGCCTATAGTGCTGGGAGTAAGCCTTCAGGACAAGTGCATCCGCTGACCATAGAAACCCTTGAAAACTTAGGGTTATCTACTGAAGGTTTATGGAGTAAAACGATTGATGACTGTGAACAGTACCAACCTGATGTTGTGATCACGGTATGTGACTCTGCTGCTCAAGAAGCCTGTCCACTTTATTTGGGTGGAGCAATCAAGGCACATTGGGGCCTAGCTGATCCTTCACACCTGGAAGTAAATAAAGAAGAAAAAATGAAAGCTTTTATGACCACTGTTGAACATATCAACCGTCGTTTAGATGCTTTATTTGCCCTAGATGTAAATAAACTTTCTCGTCCTGAACTCATTGCTGAAATCAATAAAATTTCGAATGTTGAGTAAGAGATATGTCTGAAAAACGCTTATCCTTTTTAGATCGTAACCTGACGCTATGGATTTTTATTGCCATGGCTCTAGGTATTGCAATCGGAAACTTCTTTCCGCAAGCTTCTGTCGCACTCGATCAATTAAGTATCAACTCTGTGAATATTCCAATTGCAGTTGGTCTTATTCTGATGATGTATCCCCCCCTGGCAAAAGTGAACTATGCGACGTTGCCACAAGTATTTAAAGATAAAAAAACACTAACTTTATCTTTAATACAAAACTGGCTAATTGCCCCAGTACTGATGTTTGCTCTGGCTATTATATTTTTACATAGCTATCCCGAATATATGACTGGTGTCATCCTAATTGGTCTAGCTCGATGTATTGCCATGGTATTGGTTTGGAATGGCCTAGCTTGTGGTGATAATCAATATGTTGCAGCCTTAGTTGCCTTTAACAGTATCTTCCAGATTTTATTCTTCAGTACCTATGCCTGGTTATTCCTGACCTTCCTGCCACCTTATTTCGGTGTTGCTTCACAGGTCATTAATGTTGATTTCTGGACCATCACCCATGCTGTTCTGGTTTATCTTGGTATTCCATTTCTGTTGGGTTTCTTAACGCGTTGGATTCTGGTGAAACAAAAAGGGGTAGAGTGGTATGAAACTCAGTTTATTCCGAAAATCAGCCCGCTGAGTTTAATGGCTTTACTGTTCACGATTCTGGCCATGTTTAGCCTAAAAGGTGGTGATGTCGTGAGTCTTCCACTGGAAGTTTTACGAATCGCGGTTCCTTTAACCATTTACTTCGTTTTGATGTTCTTTATCAGCTTCTTCATGAGTAAATGGATGGGCAATGACTATCCTAAGACCACAGCAATCGCATTTACTGCAGCCGGGAATAATTTTGAATTATCACTGGCAGTCGCAATTGCCACTTTTGGTATCGCTTCACCTGTTGCTTTTACCACGATTATTGGTCCATTGGTCGAAGTTCCGGTGTTGATTGCCTTGGTGAGTGTTTCGCTCTGGCTGAGAAAAAAAGTTTTTAAAGAGGCCTAATTCTATGAATCTCCCAAACGTAGATCTTAATCTTCTTGAGCAACCGACTTTTGAAAAAGTTCAGGCAAAAGAACTTGCTCATCCCCCTCGCATTTTGCTCCTTTACGGCTCGAATCGAGAACGCTCTTACAGTCGCCTTGCCGTTCTTGAAGCCGGTCGAATCCTGGAGCATTTTGGGGCGGAAGTAAAAATCTTTCATCCTAAAGGGCTTCCTTTACCTGAAGATGCGGATACTGAGCATCCAAAAGTAAAAGAGTTGCATGAACTTTTAGCATGGTCAGAAGGCATGGTCTGGTGTTCACCTGAACGCCATGGTTCTATGAGTTCAATTTTTAAATCACAAATAGACTGGATTCCACTGGCAGGGGGTGCAATCCGTGCCACCCAAGGTAAAACTCTTGCCTTGATGCAAGTCAGTGGCGGATCACAGTCATTTAACAGCCTGAACCAGATGCGTATTTTGGGTCGTTGGATGCGGATGATCACCATTCCAAATCAGTCCTCAGTTCCAAAAGCATTCTTGGAATTCGAAGAAGATGGACGAATGAAACCTTCAGCTTTCTATGACCGGATTGTGGATGTGATGGAAGAGTTATTTAAGTTCACCCTACTGACCCGTGGTCAAAGCAAATACCTGACAGATCGTTATTCTGAACGTAAGGAATCGGCTGAAGAATTATCTAAACGTGTGAATCAGCGTAGTTTGTAAACGCTAGGTGATATTAAATGCAAAAGAGACATTCTAAATTAATTATTCTAGGTTCAGGCCCTGCGGGTTATAGCGCAGCTGTATATGCTGCACGTGCCAACTTAAAGCCAACGCTGATTGCCGGTTTACAGCTAGGTGGTCAGTTGACCACAACAACCGAAGTCGACAATTGGCCGGGTGACCCTGAAGGTCTAACTGGTCCTGCACTCATGGAACGTATGCAAGCGCATGCTGAACGCTTTGGTACTAACATTGTCTATGACCATATCAGTGAAGTTGATTTAAGCGTTCGTCCATTCGTTCTGAAAGGTGATATGGAAGAGTTCACTTGTGATGCCCTGATTATTGCAACGGGTGCTACAGCGCAATATTTAGGCCTTGACTCTGAAGCTGCATTTATGGGTCAAGGTGTAAGTGCTTGTGCAACCTGTGATGGTTTCTTCTACAAAAACCAAAAAGTTATGGTTGTGGGTGGTGGCAACACTGCTGTTGAAGAAGCCCTTTATCTATCCAACATTGCTTCACACGTGACTCTAGTTCACCGTCGTGACTCTTTACGTGCAGAAAAAATTCTTCAAGATCATCTGTTCGAGAAAGAGAAAGAAGGTAAAATCAGCATCACTTGGAATCATCAAGTGGACGAAGTTCTTGGTGACAGAACGTCAGGTGTAACTGCAGTTCGCCTGCAATCTACCCAAGATGGCTCTAAACAAGATGTAGAAGTTACTGGCTTATTTGTTGCCATTGGTCATAAACCGAATAGCGGCATGTTTGAAGGTCAGTTGAACCTTCGTGATGGTTATATTCAGGTTCAAAGCGGTACGGCAGGTAATGCGACTGCTGCATCTGTTCCGGGTGTATTTGCTGCGGGTGATATTGCTGACAGCGTTTACCGTCAAGCGATTACTTCGGCAGGTTCAGGCTGTATGGCTGCACTTGATGCTGAAAAATATCTTGATAATCTGAATTGATGGTAGGTTGTCATAATTGAAAAAGTGAATAAATGTAAAAACCCAGTCTTCATGATTGGGTTTTTGCACTAAAGAAATCAGATATAAAAAACAAAAGGGGAAAAGGCGTTGAACCAGAAACAGACGGAAACAGATGTCATCATTATAGGTGGTGGACAGGCTGCTTTATCTACTGCTTATTTTTTAAAGCGCAAGAAAATCCCATTCATTATATTGGATGAGCAAAATCAAGCAGGGGGTGCCTGGCTGCATACCTGGGAGTCATTGCGTCTTTTTTCTCCTAATACCTGGAGTTCTCTATCCGGTTGGATGATGCCCATCACTGAACAGACCTATCCAACACGAAATGAGGTGATTCAGTATTTATCGGCTTATGAACAGAGATATCAATTTCCGATTGTTCGTCCAGTACATGTCGATCGTGTGGAATCGAATGGAAAGTATTTAGACGTATATGCTGGAGAAAAGTTTTGGCGAGCCAAGGCCGTGGTTAGTGCAACCGGGACATGGAGCCAGCCGTTTATTCCTGATTATCCGGGACAAGAAAACTTTCAAGGTACACAGTTACATTCAGCCCATTACATGAATGCAGACCCATTTAAAGGTAAGAAAGTCATCGTTGTGGGTGGTGGGAATTCAGGCGCTCAAATACTCGCTGAGGTTTCACAAGTTGCTGAAACCATTTGGGTCACGAAAACTCCACCTCAATTTTTATCCGATGATGTGGACGGTCGTGTACTGTTTTTAAGAGCGACGGAACGCTTAAAAGCACAGCAAGAGGGTAAAGTCATTGATCAGCCTGTTGGGGGGCTTGGTGATATTGTGATGATTGATAGTGTTAAGGAGGCAAGGCAGAGAGGGGTTTTGCATAGTCGTCCACCTTTTAAATCATTTACCACAGACTCGCAACCATAATGACTATAGTTGCCTCTTGAGAAAATACACACCTGCTGAGGTTTATGAAGCCAGCTGGCGCATTAAATGCTGTGCCTGTGCCTGTTGCTGAGGGTTGCCCTGACTGATCACTTCATCAAGCAGTTCACGCGCATTGGCTCGCTCGCCCAGATTAATGTAGCTCTCAGCCAGTTCCAGATTAGTCTGCTGTACATCCAGATTAACCAGAAATGGAAATTCCTTGGCTAAAAAGTCTTCCGGATTGCTGTCTGTCTGAGCGGCGGAGGCTACAGCTGCGGTCGTGGTTTGCGCCGGTGTACCACTACTACCAATATTAAAGTCCTGATCTTCAAAGCCATCTGCCCAGTTGGTATCTTCAACGTGCAGCTCGTCAAGATTAACCTGGGTACTAGCTGGCGCTGGTATGCTCTCTACCGGTTTTTCCAGTAGTGAATCTTCCAGATCAAGCTCAAAGGTGGTAGAGACAGCTGGTTTGGGTGCTTCTACCTCTTCTAAGTTAAATGAATCATTTAAGTCAAACTCCAGATCAATGGGTGTATCTTCGGGTTGAAGAGCAGGTTCATCGCTGGAAGTGGCTGGCGCAAAATCGACAGGATTGCTTTGTGGCTGAGCCTGAGGTGTTGTTTCCAGTTCATCAAGTTTAAAGTCAAGGTTACTTTCCGGTGCAGGGCTTATCGGCTCCTGAGTAAACCCAAACTCTGCTTCCAGCTCAGCCAGAGACTGATCGGCTGTAGAGGTTGGTGCATGAATCTCCTGCGGCATTTCTACGTTAGCAGAATTCAGGCTGGCATGACTATCGAACTCGATCGTATTGCTTTCAATAGTTTGATTTTGAGTACCTTGCGTTTCGATATCCAGGTACTCAGTCCCCTGATCTTGTACCGCAGTCTGTTCAGGCATGGCAGATGAGCTGGAGTCAAAGTTAAAGTCCAGATCTTCAACCGGGCTAAAATCTTGCTCAACTGCTTTTGGCTGTAGTAAGGCGCGCATTTTCTCAGCGTGTTCGGTAAGCTCTGGCTGATTAAAGGCAGTGACAATATTAAACTGGTTTTCAAACGCATCAATATCATTTTGCAAGGCCAGCACTTCGAGTAACTTGACCTGTAGGTCGGCACGCTCAGGGGTTTTGGCAATTGCATCCCGGAGTAGTCCAACTGCCTGACTGTAACGATCACGCTCAATGTAGCTTTGTACTTCCTGTAAGACATCTGCTTTGACTTCCGGCTGCGCAACAGGACGGGCGACGGGTACAGGTGCTGACTGTTGGGGCGCCACCGGGCGGGCAGCAGGTTGAGCTTTTCTTGTGGCTGGGGCTGCGCGTCTGACCGGGCGTTTGGTTTTGCCGCGGGCTGGGCGTTTATCTGCTGATTTACCCTGTACAACTTTTACAATGACGGCAATAACCAGCAGGGCAACCGGTATAAGCCATAAAGGAAAGCCACCTCCACCTCCATCTCCTTCGGCGGCGCGAGCCAGATTGGGCATAAACCCAAACAGCGCCATACTGGCAAAAGCAAACAATGGAATAATGGCATTGGCTGCTTTTTTGGGAGGCAGTGCTTTCATCTGCTGTTGTACGGATTTGCCACGCGCCTGATTGCGCGTTTTCAGCTGATGTTCCAGTTCGGCGAGTTTAGCGTTTAACATGGCGATCTTCTTATCGTTTAGAGCGAGTTGAGCATCCAGCTCACTAACTTCGTGTTGCATTAAAACCGTTTTACGACGTTCTTGACCAATTTTCAAGACCATTTCGCGTGATAGCGGCTGAAAACCTGCTTTTTGACCAGTATTGCTGCTACCTTGGGGGCTACCCTGAGTGGTCGGCGCGATTAAGGTCAGTTCCGCCTTGGGTAGGCGGCCACTGCGTACAGTCTTTTCAGTGGTGGTTACCGGAGGTGTAAGTGGTGGTTTTTTGGCTGCGGGCACGGGTGCAGGCTGTGATGCGTTCACCAGAGTGGCTTTTTGGGCATGTTCTGGCAGTATCAGCGTGGCACCACGTTTAAGCTGATTGGGGTCACCTGCGATAAATGCGTCCTGATTCATGTCACGGATACGCTGCATGATCTGCCCTACAGGCTGCTTAAGCTGGGGTTCAAGCTGTTTGGCAATTTTCCACAGGGACTCATTGTTTTTAACCACATGTCGGGGCTGGTTGTTTTTGGGAGTAGTGGATACTTCAACTTCCCGCGGAGCGCTAGCAGGGGTCACTGGTTTGGACACTTGCACAGGTACTGTACTGGTGGGCTTCATGTCAGGTGGCGCTGTTCTAAGGACAGCAAGCCGGCGTTCCTGAGCGGTGTTTGAGGTTTTTTCAGGCTGTACATCGAGAGCGTCGATGGTAGGCATACTGGAGACAGCAAGTTGTATATCAGCTGGTGTTGTGACCTGAGCCTGTGGCTTGAGGCTAACTATTTTTTTATGGTTATTAGCTGGATCAATCATGGCGTTAATGCGCTGTAGCCGGATATTCTGACCGGTTTTTACCCGCAGTACAAAATCCATGATTGGTTCATTGACAGGCTGCCCGCTACGAATTACCACTACCCCGCGATTGCCAGGCTGTTCTTGCAGGCTGATGGTTAGAGTACCGCGGTAGGAACCGGGTTTAACGCCCAGATCTGCTAGTTCCTGCGGATTTGCCAGTCCTACAGAGATATTTTTTAAATCTGACGGATTAAGGTCAGATAAGCCAACTTCAGCATAAAAGGGTTCGCCCAGTGCAGATTTTACCTGCACAGGCTGAATCACCAACGCATGAGAGAAAGATGCAGAAAGTAGGGGCAGTAATCCGGTGCTTAAGCTGGTAAAAAGGCGCTTACGCAAGACCATACTAAAATTCCATTATGCTAGTGAATGATCTTTTTCCTTAGGAAAATAAAACAGTAATTGAAATAAAGAAGCGAAAATCAATTGAATGTTTTTAACATATCCGGGCAGGTTACTCAATGAATTAATAACCTGCCCGGGCTAAAGCGTTATAGACAAAGTCGCAGTGTCAGGCCTGTTCTTCGATCAGTAGGCGTAACATACGGCGTAATGGCTCTGCGGCACCCCATAACAGTTGATCACCAACGGTAAAGGCGCCCAGATATTCATTACCCATGTTGAGCTTGCGCATACGACCCACAGGTACAGTCAGCGTGCCAGTAACTGCAACCGGGGTTAAATCAGCCATGCTGGCTTCACGGGTGTTGGGCACCACTTTAACCCAGTCATTGGATTCACGGATCATGGATTCAATTTCATCCATTGGCACATCTTGTTTCAGCTTGATCGTGAGTGCCTGTGCATGGCAGCGCATGGCACCAATACGCACGCATAAACCGTCAATTGGAATAATATCATTGCCTGTACGGCCCAGAATCTTGTTGGATTCAGCCTGGCCTTTCCATTCTTCCTTGGATTGACCATTGTCCAGCTGCTTGTCAATATAAGGGATTAGTGAGCCTGCCAGCGGAACGCCAAAGTTGGCTTTAGGAAACTGCTCATCACGTTGTAGGGCAGCCATCTGACGGTCAATATCCAGAATGGCACTGGCTGGATCATTCAGCAAATCCCGAACGCCATCACGCAGATAACCCATACCACTGATTAGCTCACGCATATTTTGCGCACCAGCGCCTGAAGCGGCCTGATAGGTCATGGCACTCATCCACTCCACCAGATTGTTCTGGTACAGTGCGCCAACAGCCATCAGCATCAGGGACACGGTACAGTTACCGCCAATATAGTTTTTAATGCCCTTGCTTAAGCCGTCCTTAATGACATTCAGGTTAACCGGATCAAGCACCACAATGGCATCATCATTCATGCGCAGGGTACTGGCGGCATCAATCCAGTAGCCATTCCAGCCTGCGTTGCGCAGCTTTGGAAAAACCTCGCTGGTATAGTCGCCACCCTGACAGGTAACCACTACATCCATTTGTTTAAGCGCATCAATGTCTGTGGCATTCATTAAGGCAGGTGTGGTCTTGTTGCCATATGTTGGTGCCTCGCCACCTGCATTACTGGTTGAAAAGTAAAATGGTTCAAAATGCGCAAAGTCATTTTCTTCAACCATGCGTTGCATCAGCACAGAACCCACCATGCCGCGCCAACCAACCAAGCCCACTTTCATTGATTACGCCTCAAAATAATGCCGGAAAAATAGAGTATCTGAGTGTAGCAAATGTACAGCCTGACTGCACGTTTGCAGTATAAGAAAGTAAAAAATGATGGGCAGCAGACACAAAAGAAAATACAATCTCGGCAGGATAACTTACTAAAAATGCGAAAAAATGCCGCAAGTAATATTATTGATCCCGGAAAGCCTAAGCTTGCTTGTGGTATTTTCGACGCTTTGGCCACTATTACCGCGTGATGAGTGGTGGATTCGTGGTTTTGATTTCCCTCGTTTGCAGATTTTATCTGTTGGAATCATCTGCCTGATTTTGTTGCTGGTTTTGCCAGCTCATTGGGATAAGTGGCGTGCGGTTGTAATATTAATGCTCATTGCGGCAGTGGCTTATCAATTAAAAATGGTACTGCCATATACTCCTGTCTGGCCAAAGCAGGTAAAAACCACAACAGAACAACAACCCAGCCAGCAAATTAGTGTGCTGGTGAGTAATGTCCTGACTTCGAACCATAAGCATTACTTATTGCTTGAGCAAATTAAGCAGCATCAGCCGGATATCGTACTTACCCTGGAAAGTGATCTGGTGTGGGAGCAGGCCTTAAGCCCGATAGAGCCAGAGTATCCGTATATTGTGCGGGTACCACTGGATAATTTGTATGGTATGCATTTATACAGTCGCTTGCCCTTGCAGGAGACAGAAATTAAATTTCTGCTGAGTGAGGAAGTGCCCTCTATTCATACCAATGTTACTTTAAAATCTGGTAAAAAAGTCAGGCTGTATTGTCTGCATCCCAAGCCACCTAGTCCTACCGAGGCGGCAGAATCCACACTGCGCGATGCCGAGCTATTAATTGTTGGACGGCATATTGAACAACAGCAACAGAGCTGTATTGTCATGGGCGATCTGAATGATGTGGCCTGGTCACGTACTACACGCCTGTTTCAGCGTATCAGTGGTTTGTTGGATCCACGGGTAGGCCGACATTTTTTTAACACCTTTCATGCAGATTACCCTTTATTACGCTGGTCACTGGATCATATATTTCATGGTTCAGATTTTACTTTAATCGAGATGAAGCGTTTACCGCATATAGGTTCAGATCATTTTCCAGTGTTGACCAGATTACAGTATACACCGGGCATTCAAAATGAGCAGCCACCACTGGAAGCCGATATGAGCGACTATCAGGAAGCAGCGGAAAAGATTGAACAGGGTATTGAGAAAGCAGAAAAAAACATAATTGATGATGAAATTGTTAAACAATCCTCTAATCAAACGTTATCTTAATGTAAGCTTTTTCTTACAGAATCTGCCGTATTTGACCTCTAGGCTGTCTAACAGGTTTTATCTAAGATACACCCATCAGCGCAGGATACGGCACGGACAAGCCGCCTAGGGATAGACGAAGCTGAAGGGTGGTATCACGGATAACGATACTGACATGGAAAGCAGGTAATAATAACATAAAGAGCACAGCCGCAAGCATTAATCCGGGCAGGCAGGGAGCCACGCCCGGATTGTGTCGTTTATATACAGGCAAAAAACATTCAATCTATAAGCTGCTCGCATGATCTGTTATCAGCACAGCAATTTAAGATTTGGACTCTAGCACCTGTTCATACAAAGCAAGCGTTTGATCGGTCATATGCTTTAGCTGAAAATCATGCACTGGCGCGGGCTGAGCGGGTGTTACCAGTAATTGATGCACTTTTTTAAATAGCTGCTCAGTGTTTTCGGGTTCAACCAATCCTTTGGGATAGCATTTTTGTAAAATCTCGGCTACACCACCGCGGTTCCAGCCGATTACCGGAGTACCCAGTGTCAGGGCTTCCAGGGCGGTACGGCCAAAAGTTTCCGGCTGGGTAGACAATGACAATACCAGATCACTGGCCGCCAGCCATTCACGCATATCACTACGGTGTCCTACAAAGGTAATATGATCCTGTAACTTCATGTCTTCCACGCGCTGATGCAATTCATCCAGATAAGCCTGCTTTTTATCATCTGCGCCGCCAACTACGACACCATGCACATTAAACTCATCTTTCAGCTGATCAATCAAATCCAGCAAGTATTCATGGCCTTTGAGTCGGGTAATGCGCCCTGGCAGAGTAATTAGGGTCTTGTGTTCCAACTGCGGGAAAAGTTGATAGGTCACTTGCCACCAGCCAGCAGAAGGCTGGTAATTATGCGGAAATTCTTTTAAATCAATACCACGGTAAATGCGTACAATCGAGGAGGGCGGGCAGTTGGGATAATGTCGTTCAATGTATTCCACCACGCTATCTGACACAGCAATCACTTTTTCGGCTTTGGTCATAATGGCACTGTAACCGTTTACGGAGTACATGCCGTGCACTGTGCTGATTAAATGCGGGCGCTGGTTCGCAGGAATGCCGCGTAGCGCAAAATAAGTAAGCCAGGCAGGTACTCGCGAGCGCACATGCAGAATATCGGGTTGCTCCTGCAAAATCAGCCGCCGTAAAGGGCGGATTTTGAACAGGCTACTTAAGGATTTTTTATGAATGGCCAGTTGCAGGTGACGTGAACCTTTCTGCTCCAGTTGTGGCACTAGTCGTCCGCCGTTAGAAACTACGACTGATTGGTGACCCTGAGCGACCAGCGCCCGGCCAATTTCCAGAGTGCCGCGCTCTACACCGCCACTGTTGAGTTCAGGAAGCAACTGGATCACTTTCATATAAAAATGGCTCGCTGGTTTTTTTAACACAGGCTTAGTTAAGGTAGCCTTAATAGACAGGCGGATAACCTTCTGGGCGGGTTTTAAAGCGGCGATGAAACCACATGTATTGCGTTGGTGCAAGGTCAAGCTGTTGCTCAACCAGATGGTTGCTGGTGGTGGCATCAGCAATTTCGTCGTGAGTAGGGTAGTTTTCTAAAGCTGGGGTAATATGAATATGGTAGTGCGGTTTTTTGCTGTCTTGACGATAAAAGTGTAACGACATTACAGCGGCATTGGTCATTTTAATCAGGCGGCGCTGGGCAGTAACCGTGGCAGCTGGCACGCCATAAAACGGTGCCATCACACCCTGTTTTAGGCCAAAATCCTGATCCGGTGAGTACCACACAATATGTTTTTCTTTTAAACGACGCACCAGCAGGCGAATGTTGTCATGGTCAATCTGCTGATCATAAATGGTGCTGCGTGAGCGGTAAATTAGCCAGTCCAGCATGGGATTGTTTTGTGGACGATACACCACATCGGTATCAAAATAATAGCTGCACAATAGCCCACCTGCATCCAGCAGGGTAGAGTGCAAGCCCAGCAATAAAATGCCGCGCTCATTGTGCTGTGCCTGCTGTAGGTGTTCCAGGCCGCTAATGCTCACCTTGCCGTTAAAACGCTGGGGGTTGTACCATGCGGTCAGGCTTTCAAAAATACCAATACCCATGTTTTCAAAAACTTCCCGTCCCATATGCTGATATTCAATATCGCCAAGACCTGGATAACACACTCTTAAATTAGTCAGGGTCGTTTTGCGCCGCGATTTGAGCACTTTCCACAATAGCCTTCCAATAGCCGCTCCTAAAGTCCGTTGTACTGGCCAAGGCATAAATGCCCAAGGTAACAACAAAAAAACACCCAGCCAGATGCCCCAGTATTTAGGGGCAAGAAAACGGGGGGAAAAGCGGGGTTCAGCAGGGGTGGAATGGGAACTCATGAGCAGTTGGCAGATTTTTTCCAGGCAGCTAATTGTGCGGGAGTAGATTGCGCTAAATCGATGGATAAAGCCATTTCAGAAGTCGAGTTTTTAAGCTGACGACCTGGGATTTGCATGTTTTGGGCTAACTGCGCCAACGCTTGTTGCATGGTTTTTTCATCATAACGAGGCTGAGTGTGTTGTAGTACGTAAGCGTAGTCACCACGCTTGTGAATCAGCAAGCCAATGACCTGCTGGTTATCCTGACTTAACACGGCATAACCTGAAGCACCCAAAGCAGAGCGCACGGACTTGGTATTACCCTGTAACGGGGTTTGATACAACTGACTATAAAACTGCGCTAACTGGCTGGTTAGGGCAGCAGAATTTTGTTCATTAGCCTGAGGTAGTTTTGGATTATTGTTCAGGTTAATGGCATCTACCCGGTAAAAACGGCCTATCTGGTCGGTAATGCTTAAGCTGTTGCCTTCGGCAGTACAGCTTTGTTTAAGGTCGAGTTTACCCAGCAGGGCGGGTGTATCCAAATCCAGATTGTAGCTTTGTGCCGGCGCATAATAAATCTGGTTGCTTTGTACCAGAGGCTTGTTAGGCTGGATTTTTGTCTGCTGATTTTTGGTGAGGTGGCTACAGGCACCAAGTGCCAAAGACAGGCCAGCCAAGCCCACGACTATTGATTTTTTCATACCCAGCATTGCGTTACTCTCCTTGACTGGCAGCTTCTAGTTCTGTCCAGCGCTCCAGTTTGTCCATCAATTCTTGTTCTATAGTAGCCAACCGTGTAGCGGCCTCGGTTGCTACCTGCGTATCAGTGCTAAACCATGAGCCATCCGCCAGTTTGGTCGATAGCTGTTCCTGTTCTTCCTCTAGCGCTGCAATTTCATCAGGCAAGGCATCCAGTTCCCGTTGATCTTTATAACTCAATTTTACTTTTTTGGATACAAGGGACTGATGATCTGACCTGGCTTTTTGCCCTGACTTTTGTTCAGTCTTTTGTGTCGCTTTCTGATCTTTAATTGAGTCGCGGCTAGTCGCTTGTACATTCTGGTATTTGGATTGCTGGGCTTTTTGAGCCAGATAATCCTGATAACCACCAATATATTCTTCAATGCCACCCTTGCCATCAAACACCCAGGTTGAGGTAACTACCTGATCCACAAATGCCCGGTCGTGGCTAATTAATAGCAGCGTTCCCGGATAGCTGGCCAGCATTTCTTCCAGCAGCTCTAAGGTCACCATATCCAGGTCATTGGTGGGTTCGTCCAGCACCAGCAGGTTGGAAGGCTTTAATAGTAGTCGGGCCAGCAGCAGGCGATTACGCTCACCGCCAGACAGTGCTTTAACTGGTGTTCTGGCACGTTGCGGCGAAAATAGAAAATCCTGTAGATAGCTGAGAATATGCCGGCGTGCGCCATTGATTTCGATAAAATCGCTGCCAGCGCTGACGTTTTCCTGCACTGATTTTTCCAGGTCTAACTGATTACGCAGCTGGTCAAAATAAGCCACATCCAGCTGGGTTCCGGTACGTACGGTTCCGCCATGTTCCTGTTGACCCAGCAAGGCACGAATCAGTGTGGTTTTGCCCACACCATTATCGCCAATTAAACCAATCCGGTCACCGCGCATCACCAGTGCTGAAAAATCACGTACCAGTACGTTGTCACCAAACTGTAAGGATAAATGCTCAATGTCAAACACCAGCTTACCGGATTTTTTGGCATCCTGAACATTTAAGGATACATTGCCTTGCTGGCTGCGGCGTGCCTTGAATTCCCCACGCAGAGCTTTAAGTGCGCGCACACGGCCTTCATTACGGGTGCGGCGTGCCTTGATGCCCTGGCGAATCCACACTTCTTCTTCGGCCAGTTTCTTGTCAAAATTGGCATTTTGTTTTTCTTCGGCTTCCAGTTGCTGGGCTTTGAGTTCTAGATAACGCGCATAGTTGCCTTCATAACTGCGCAGAATGCCGCGATCCAGCTCGACAATCCGGGTAGCCAGATGATCTACAAACGCACGGTCATGCGAAATAAACAGCAGGGTTAAGTTGGGCCAGTCCAGCAGGAATTGCTCCAGCCATTCAATACTTTCAACATCTAGATGGTTAGTCGGTTCGTCCAGTAGTAATACGTCTGGCTCAGTCAGTAGTGCCCGTGCTAGCAACACGCGGCGTTTACGTCCACCGGATAAATCAGATAGATCAGCCTGCCCATCCAGATTCATTTTAGCCAAAATAGTATCGACCTGACGTTCCAGCGCCCAGCCATCCAGCGCGTCCAGTTGATGCTGTAACTCACCCATGCGGTCGCAAGCCTGCATGTCACCGGCCACACAAGCATCACTGGCAGCGTGGTAATCAATTAAAACCTGTGCGGCTTTGCCCGCGCCACCTGCCACAATATCGGCCACACGGCCATTGCTCATGGGCACATCCTGTTCCAGCATCGCAATACGCAAATTATTTTGCTTGGCTACTTCGCCGCTGTCTGCCATTAAGCTACCATTGATTAGCTTGAGCAGCGTAGACTTACCTTCACCGTTGCGGCCAATGAGGCACACGCGCTCACCGCGTTCCAGAGTAAAGCTTGCTCCGTCCAGCAGGGCAGGGCCACCAAAGGCCAGGTGAATATCGCGTAAGCTAATCAGTGCCATAAACAGATTTTTCCGTAACGATGAAATAAACTGGAGTTAACAAATGGACGAACAAGTACGCCAGTTGGAAAGTACATTTTCCGCACGGCTTGACGATTTGCAAGTTAAAATCGCATTTCTGGATGATCTGGTTGAGTCATTAAACCAGATGGTTGCCAGTCAGCAGCAAACCATTCTGGATTTGCAAAAACAGATGCAATTACTGTATCAGAAGCTGGAATCATACCAGAGTGGCGAGGAAGGCGTTGAGCCTTTTGATCCGCTCAAGGAAATTCCGCCGCATTATTGATACGTGTAATCAGCCTGACTGCTCGTGGACGGGTAAATTGTAAAAGAGAACTCTCAGCTAGGAGACCTCCTCACTTTGCTGGGTCGCTTCCAGATAGACGGGCAGCACATTTTTGGCATGCAATGCTTCACCACAATGATTGCAGCTCATGGTTGGCTGTGCCACGTGTCCACAGGATTTATGCATATACTCCAGTTTCTGGAATTGCTGTGCTTCATTCAGCCACTGATTGCCCCACTGACTAATAGCCATAATAACAGGATAAAGTGCCAGGCCTTTGTCGGTTAATTTATATTCGTAGCGTTTTGGGGCTTCCTGATACAGCACCTTCTGAAAAATATTATTTTCTACCAGCCGATTGAGGCGCTCGGTCAGTAAATGACGGGTGATGCCCAGCTGTTTTTGAAAGTCGTCAAAACGGCGGGTGCGCATAAAAGCATTACGGATAATCAGCAACGTCCAGCGATCACCCAGAATAGACAAACTTCGCGCAATCGGGCAATTCATTTCACCAAGTTCATGCCATTTCATCTGTATTTCCCACATTTATCCTTATAGGCAAACAATCATCATTTCAGGACAATCTTCGCCCAATGATGGTAGGTCTTATTGACAAAATATTTTAGCACAGCTATGTTGTTTTTAGTCGGTTTCAAAATGGAACTTAGTAGATAAATGAGGGTTTCCCATGTCAACCAAGCTAAAAACCAAACCGAGACCGTCTGCTTCATTTCCTGTGCGTCGTATGGATTATCAATTTAATGACCTGCCAAAATACTGGTGTGACCATGATCCGGCACTGACCCATTTTTTCACTGGCTTATCGACTTTATTTCCAGAAGGCGAGGCGTTTTTTGTGCGTTCTGTTCGTGCAGTACGCCATCTGGCTAAAGATGATGCAGCGCTAGACCGTGATATTGGGGCGTTTATTGGTCAGGAAGCCATGCATTCCAAAGAGCATCACGCTTTTCACCTCAGTGCCCAGCAACATGGTTTAGACCTGGAGGCACTGGAAAAAGCCACTGGTGTTGTTATGAAAACCATTGAGCGGATTTTTCCTCAAAAATGGAATTTGCTGGTAACTGTTGGGGTGGAACATTATACCGCTGTACTGGTAGAAGAAATGATGAGAACCACCAACACGCTAATGACCGATACCACCATTCGTAACCTGTGGCTGTGGCATAGTATTGAGGAAACCGAGCATAAAGCACTGGCATTTGATTTATATGAATATCTGTACGGTAAAGGGCTTGATGCCTATATACCACGAGTTGCGTTGTTTACCTTTGGCTTTACGGTGATTATGGCACTGAGCTATGTCTATCAGGTCAGGTTAATGGCGCAGGACAAGCAACTGTCGAATATAAAATCCTGGGCGAAATACGCCAGATTTATGGGCACCAATCTTAAAAAGTTAACCCCAAAAATGCTGGAGTACTACCGCTTCGATTTTCATCCTAATGATACTCAAATCGATGAGCTGGTGACTAAAACCAAGGCCAAAATTGGTATCCAGCCTGCTAGCCCATTAGTCAGCTAAATCAGCCTCTTATATTACGGAGTAAAAACATGAATCCATTTGAAATGACTGGTCTTGAAATTATGCAGGCGTTTGGTGCAGGGCTGTTTCCAGAGCCGGGTATTGCCAAAACCATGCCCATGAAACCAATAGAAGCATCGCAAGGCCGGGTGGTAGTGAGTGCCATCGCGGATGAACGCCATACTAATCCTTTAGGTGGCGTGCATGGTGGTTTTGCTGCCACAGTGCTTGACTCGGTAACCGGTTGCGCGGCGCATACCATGCTGGCGGCAGGCGAAGGTTACGGCACCACGGATTTAAATATAAAAATCTGTCGTCCTATTCCTTTTAATAAAAAGCTGATTGCCGAAGGTAAGGTGATTAATACAAGCCGTAATCTGGTGATTTCTGAAGGCTATTTGCGCGATGAAGAGGGTAAACTGTACGCCCATGCCACCGCTACGAATATGATCATTCGCCCTAAATAATCCAAGTCTTTGAATAAGTGAATGGTTAATTAAAGCACGGTAGCGATAAGTCATCTGCTTCTACCGTGCCTACAGACTAATATAAGCGTAAAAAATACTCAGCAAGGTCGCTTTAGTCTTCAAACTGCTTAAAATCTGGCATCCGTTTTTCCTTAAATGCTGCGACCGCCTCATGTAAGGCTTTTGACTGGGCACGTTCAATAAAATGTGTGCCTTCTTCATTAATACGGGCTATAACGTCACTATTCCCGCCGCGCAAAAGCTGTTTGGTCAGCTTCACTGTAGCTAATGGTAGCCGGGCTACCTGGGCAGCCTTGGCATGGGCATATTGATACGTATCCTGTTCTTCTATAACTTGCGTGACCAGACCAGCCAGCAGGGCAGTCTGTGCATTAAATGGTTCACCCAGCAGTAGCAATTCGGCTGCTTTTAAGTAACCGGCACGCTGCGGCAGCAACAAGGTAGAACCGCCTTCTGGCACTAATCCCAGATTTAAAAACGGCAACTGAAAACGCGCATGACTATCGCTATATACCAGATCAGCATGCAGTAAAATAGTCGAGCCAATGCCAATGGCTACCCCTTGAACTGCTACTACCAAAGGCTTGGTTAAACTGGCAGCAGCACGCAATAATAAAAACGCCGGAGCATCAGGAGTGGTAGGTGGATGATCAATAAAGTCTTGTAAATCATTGCCTGCACAAAAATCCTTCTCACCACGCAAAAGAACCACGCGCACCGCATCTGACAAGTCGGCTTCGTTGAGTGCCTGTGTCAGCGCCAGATAAAAGTCTCCAAATAGGGCATTTTTGCGTTCTGGCCGGTTAAGTACCAGTTCCAGAATACCATTATCGTGGAGGGTAATATTCAGGTGTTGATGCGGTGAGACAAGGCAGGCAAGTGACATGAGAGCTTCACAATAAGTAATAAAAGATCGCTTTATCATAGCCTACCTGAGGAGGTGTTGCTGGGCAAAAGCGCGTGATAGGCAGAAACCTGAATGCTCGGCACTAAACGTTTCGTTATAGAGATTAATTTATCATGGGTTTGTTTTTACACAGATGCCATAAATAAACTAAAAACTTGTCTTTATTCACCGGCCTAGGCAAGCTAAAGAGAATATAACATGTCATTAGAGACTGCTGATGAGCACAACTGCTTACTGGGTAATAGGTTTTATCATTATTTTTATTCTGGGTTCCATTTTGGGCTTACGGGTTAGCCCACGCGAGAAGGCGCTGGGGCAGATGCGTGATCGGGCACGCAAGATGAACCTGCATCCGCGCCTGATTGCTGCACCTGATTGGATTGAGCATATCTCCCCTTCGGGGAAGCCCGGCGGCATGGTGGCTTTTTATAGTGTTTTACTGTCTGACGCCCGGTTGCCCCTTATGCAGGCGCTGGTTGAGCAGCAAAAGCTGCGTGTCAGGCAGGGAAATACGCAATTTGATGGACAAGTCATCGATTTAAAGGGAATATACGCGCTAGAAATGCAGGCCAATTGTGTAGGTATGTATTGGGATGAGGATAGCGACCTGCATGGGTCGCACCTTGAAAAAATGAAAACCATCCTTATGTCACTTGCACAACAGGCTGCAAATCTAAAAACCTGAACCTTTTAATTTTTTGAGAATACTGAAAGACCATGTCAACAGCGCCTCGCTCTAACATTAAAACATCTGCCAAAGCAGGCCGCAAGACGGCAGATCCTGCAATTCTGCCAGATGCTGACCAGACGACCACTACTGGTAAAAAGGCGCGGGCACTGGTTATTGTAGAGTCACCTGCCAAAGCCAAAACCATTAATAAGTATCTGGGCAAGGATTATATTGTCAAATCCAGTGTAGGCCACGTACGCGACCTGCCAACCAGTGGCAGTGGCAAATCAACGGCTGCCAAAGCACCAGCCAAGGCCAAGCTGACAGCCGAAGAGAAAGAAGCAAAAGCCCAGCAGGCACTGGTTAACCGCATGGGCGTTGACCCTGAGCATGGCTGGCAGGCACATTATGAAGTGTTGCCCGGCAAGGAAAATGTGGTTAGCGAGCTAAAAAAGCTGGCCAAACAGGTGGATGAAGTCTATCTGGCAACGGATTTGGACAGGGAAGGGGAAGCCATTGCCTGGCACTTGCAGCAAGTCATTGGTGGAAAACCTGAGCGCTATCGCCGCGTGGTGTTCAATGAAATTACCAAAAATGCCATTCAGGAAGCTTTTAAAACTCCAGGACGTTTGGATACAGATAAAGTCAATGCGCAGCAGGCCCGTCGCTTTTTAGACCGGGTGGTGGGCTTTATGGTATCGCCCTTATTGTGGGAAAAAATTGCCCGTGGCTTATCGGCTGGCCGCGTGCAGTCGGTGGCCGTCAAGCTAGTAGTGGAGCGTGAGCGTGAAATTCGTGCTTTTGTGCCAGAAGAATACTGGCAAATTTTTGCCGATACACTCTCTCAAAAAGCCAAACAAAACGATGAAATTCGCCTGGAAGCCATCAAGCAAAATGGTAAGACCTTAAAGCTGCAAAACAAGGCACAAGCTGATGCCGTGCTGGCCGTGCTTAAAGACGCCAAGTACACCATTACAGCACGTGAAGACAAACCCACCAAAACCAATCCAAGCGCACCGTATATCACCTCGACCTTGCAACAGGCAGCCAGCACACGGCTTGGTTTTTCAGTGAAAAAAACCATGACGCTGGCGCAACGCTTGTATGAAGGGGGGTTTATTACCTATATGCGTACTGACTCGACCTACTTAAGCGACGATGCAGTCAATATGGTGCGCCATCATATTGAGCATGAGTACGGGTCAAAATACCTGCCTGCCAAACCAAACCGCTATGGCAACAAGGCAGGCGCACAAGAAGCGCATGAGGCCATTCGTCCATCCAGTGTGGGTTTAACTGGTAGCCAGCTCACCACCATGGAACGCGATGCACAGCGTCTGTATGACTTGATCTGGCGTCAGTTTGTATCCTGCCAGATGACCCCAGCAGAGTACCTATCTTCCACCATTACGGTTGAAGCCAATGGTATTGAGCTAAAGGCACGTGGTCGCACGCTGGTATTTGATGGCTTTACCCGGGTGCGCGGCGCCAACAAGCAGGATGATGACGTCCTGTTGCCTAGCGTCAAAGTGGGTGAGCAATTAAAACTGCTGAAACTTGATCCTAGCCAGCATTTTACCAAACCGCCAGCGCGTTATACTGAAGCCTCACTGGTCAAAGAACTTGAGAAAAAAGGCATTGGCCGACCGTCAACTTATGCTGCAATTATCTCCACCATTCAGGATCGCGGCTATGTAAAACTGGAAAATAAGCGCCTGTATGCCGAGAAAATGGGCGATATCGTGACTGATCGTCTCAATGAAAATTTTAGTAACCTGATGGATTACACCTTTACCGCTGATCTGGAAGGACAACTGGATAAGGTAGCTACCGGCGAGCGCGACTGGAAAAACCTACTGGACAGCTTTTATAGTGACTTTAAAATCAAGCTGGAGCATGCCAAGGCACAAGAAGGCGGTATGCGCCGTAATCAGCCGGTAGAGGTGTCCGATGTGCACTGCAAGGAATGCGACCGTGCCATGCAGATTCGTACCGGTTCAACCGGAGTGTTTCTGGGTTGTTCAGGCTACAACCTGCCGCCCAAGGAGCGCTGCAAAGGCACTTTGAACCTGACACCGGTTGAGTCGCTGGCGGCGCTGGCAGATGCGGATGACAGTGCAGAAACTGCTGATTTAATGGCCAAGAAGCGCTGCCCGAAATGTGATACTGCCATGGATAGCTATTTTATTGATGGTGGCCGTAAACTGCATGTGTGCGGCAACAACCCGGATTGTGAAGGCTATCTGGTTGAGGAAGGGACTTTTAAAATCAAGGGTTATGATGGCCCAACCATTCCCTGTGACAAGTGTAATGGTGAAATGCAGTTAAAAACTGGCCGTTTTGGACCTTATTTTGCCTGCAATAGCTGCGATAATACGCGTAAAGTGCTAAAAAGCGGGGAGGCTGCTCCACCACGCGAAGACCCGATTGATATGCCACATTTGCGCTCAAAGAAATTTGATGACCATTTTGTATTGCGTGATGGTGCTGCTGGTTTATTTTTGGCGGCCAGCAAATTTCCCAAGGTGCGTGAAACCCGTACCCCTGCCATTAGTGAGTTGCGTACGGTAAAAGATCAACTGGCACCAAAATATCAGTATTTGCTTAAGGCACCTGATACAGATCCCGAAGGTAATCCCACTATCCTGCGCTGGAGCCGCAAAAATAGCGCCCAGTACATTTCTTCAGAAAAAGATGGCAAGCCGACCAAATGGACACTGGTGTTTAAGGATGGCAAATGGGTTGAGGGTTAGAGTTTTTAATAGATATTAAAGCTAGAAAGCTGGCGTGGTGGGTTATTGAGGCACATCATGCCAGTTTAATAGTTTGCTAATATCTAAGGCAAAGAGGCTTTTATAAGAAAGCCCTATAATAAAAAAAGCTTCATTAAAATTTCATGAGTATATTCATTGTTGTTTTTTAATGCTTTTGGTTCTACGCCGTAAGCTTGAAAATCAAATTTTTTATAAAGATTAGACCTCTTGCGAAAGTCGTTATTGCAAGTTCATCCGGTTTACCAGTGCAGCGATTAAGTTAATGCGTAAACCGAATCTTTTCCGTCGATTTCGATAGCGTTCACTTAGTATTCTAAATCTTTTCAATTGACTGTTAATATGTTCGATTACAACTCGTATTTTTCCAATCATTTTATTGTACTTTTTCTCAACATCAAATAAGGGTAAATTCTTCTTTTTCTTTATTGGCATCAATAATTTAAAGCCATCTTGCTCTAACCCATAGTACCCTAAATCGGTCATAACATATTCAAAATGTTTGAATTTTTTTACTGTTTTTCTTGCCAATTTAATATCATGCTGACTGCCAGACGATATATCTACTCCTATGATTTGTTTGCTCTTCGGATGATAGATCACTTGGGCTTTTAGCGTATGAATAGCCACCAAAATTCTAGACACACATAACCATCTTTTGATGGGCCTTTTCATAATCTAATGGAGAACGCTGACCATTGGAACCATGTCTGCGTTTTGAGTTATAGAACATCTCTATATATTCAAAGATATCCGACCTTGCTTCAGTTCTTGTCACATAGATTTTCTTCTTGATCCTCTCTCGCTTTAACAGCTGAAAGAAGCTCTCAGCAACAGCATTATCATGGCAGTTTCCACGCCGGCTCATACTGCTTTCAAGGTTGTGATGCTTGAGAAATGTCTGCCATTCATGACTGGTGTATTGGCTACCTTGATCAGAATGAATCAGGACTTTGTTCTTTGGGCTTCTTCGCCACAAAGCCATCAGTAGAGCATCTAAAACCAGATCTGTTGTGATTCTCGACTTCATAGACCAGCCAACGACTAGCCGTGAGAATAGGTCGATTACTACTGCAAGATACAGCCATCCTTCATGAGTGCGAATATAAGTGATGTCAGTCACCCACAACTGGTTGGGCTGGGTGGGGTTAAACTGTCTGTCTAAAGTATTTCGAGCCACAATCGATGGAGTACTAACATTAGCTCTAGGTTTGCGATAGCCACGCTGTGACTTGAGACCATTCGCCTTCATGAGTCGATGTACTCGATTGATACCGCAACTTTCGCCAACGTCTTTCAAATCACAATGAATCTTGCGATAACCGTAGACTCCGCCAGATTCCAACCAGAACTGTTTAATTAATCCTGAAAGCTGTTGCCGCTTCCTCGCAGTTATACTGGTAGGTTTCTTTAACCAGGCGTAATAACCACTGTGATGAACATCTAACGTTGAACATAAACGACGAACAGACCATATATGTTGGTTGTCCCGAATAAAGGCGTACCTCATTTGGACTGGCTTGCGAAGTACACCGCGGCCTTTTTTAATATGTCCCTTTCTTCAGTGACCCTTTGCAGCTCTTTTTTTAATTTCGCTAATTCTGTAGTTGGATCACTAGATTCTGTTGTCTTGGGCTGCTGTGGATCATAACGTTTGATCCAAGCATACAGACTATGTGTAGTGGTTCCTAAACGTGTAGCAACTTCAGCCACACTATGACCTTTCTCAGTGACTTGTTTTACTGCTTCAATTTTGAATTCTTCAGGGTATCGTTTACTGCTCATAAGCACCTCGTTAATTAGCCATTTTATCTAACTAAAAGGTGTCTACAAAATCGGTGGCTATTCAGTATGTTTCTTCTTTTTACCACTGTAGAACTTACTCTGATTTTTTTTTCGGGCGTTCTATTGAACATTCTGTAGCATCAATAATGACCCAGTTAAATTGTTCGTCTGCTGTTGTAATGCTTCGTTTTGGCAGGGTAAAACGTCTTGATTTCATTAATGCATCTTCAACCTTTTTAATAGTTCGATTCACATTACTTTCAGCGATATGGTAATTTGCAGCCAATTCCAATTGAGTGCTGTAATTCCGTAAGTAATTGAGTGTTAATAATAATTGATCCTCTATAACTAAAGTATGAGGACGCCCAGATTTCTTTTTAAGTGATTCTGCTTCTTTTAAAACTTCGACCATTTCACTAAAAACTGGTCGAGGTACACCAACCAAGCGCTTGAATTCAGAATCTGAAAAACGGTTTAATTTCTGATATTTCATGAAATCTATATTGAGGCAGTTTTTACTTTCGCAAGAGGTCTAATCTTATTTATGATAAGTTTTATTATATTCGTCAACCCTAGAATTATAATCATTAGACTTTACGTAGTCTGCAATTTAAGTTTCTCTAAACAGGAATAATTAATCTCTACTTGTTTATTCTCGCTAAGTCTATCAATCCAGATAAGTTGATTCTTTTTCAATTCAATTAATAAAGGTTGATACATTTCGTTAGGCGGTAAAATTTGTGATTTGTAATTCAACACAAAGTCTGTAGCAAGGCAATAAGCATTTATTTCTCGCATAGAATTTAGTTCTAAGCTCGTTAAGTCTGTTTTTAAATATGTTGCGAAATCATTCAAAACACCCAACTTGAACAAAATTTTCTTATAAATTAAGTCATTGGTTTGGTTAATATGTTTATTGCCTATATAATAGTAAAGATCACTTTCATTCTTTAAAATACTTTTGGTAATTTTTAAGGAGCTTCCTACTTCTAATTTATCAGAAGAGTGATTGTTCATTAGTGTACAGGCAGAGAGGAAAAGAGAGCACATAAAAGCAATAAGATATTTCATTTTTTTAAGGCTTGCTTAGATATTTTATCTAGACAGTTTGTTTGCTCTAGTGTTTTACGAAAACTTTTATCTCTAAGCGTTTTTATCCAGTCGACTTGCTGCTTTTCTAACCAGTAGATAGATTTTATATTATTAACTGTTTTGTCGGTATAAGCATAATTTATAGCGTAGTTTGCTGCTAAACATAAAGTATTTGTTTCCCATAAGTCAAAATAGTTAGAGTCATTTAATGTAGTGCCTAAAATATTTGTATATTAGACCTCTTGCGAAAGTCGTTATTGCAAGTTCATCCGGTTTACCAGTGCAGCGATTAAGTTAATGCGTAAACCGAATCTTTTCCGTCGATTTCGATAGCGTTCACTTAGTATTCTAAATCTTTTCAATTGACTGTTAATATGTTCGATTACAACTCGTATTTTTCCAATCATTTTATTGTACTTTTTCTCAACATCAAATAAGGGTAAATTCTTCTTTTTCTTTATTGGCATCAATAATTTAAAGCCATCTTGCTCTAACCCATAGTACCCTAAATCGGTCATAACATATTCAAAATGTTTGAATTTTTTTACTGTTTTTCTTGCCAATTTAATATCATGCTGACTGCCAGACGATATATCTACTCCTATGATTTGTTTACTCTTCGGATGATAGATCACTTGGGCTTTTAGCGTATGTTTCTTCTTTTTACCACTGTAGAACTTACTCTGATTTTTTTTTCGGGCGTTCTATTGAACATTCTGTAGCATCAATAATGACCCAGTTAAATTGTTCGTCTGCTGTTGTAATGCTTCGTTTTGGCAGGGTAAAACGCCTTGATTTCATTAATGCATCTTCAACCTTTTTAATAGTTCGATTCACATTACTTTCAGCGATATGGTAATTTGCAGCCAATTCCAATTGAGTGCTGTAATTCCGTAAGTAATTGAGTGTTAATAATAATTGATCCTCTATAACTAAAGTATGAGGACGCCCAGATTTCTTTTTAAGTGATTCTGCTTCTTTTAAAACTTCGACCATTTCACTAAAAACTGGTCGAGGTACACCAACCAAGCGCTTGAATTCAGAATCTGAAAAACGGTTTAATTTCTGATATTTCATGAAATCTATATTGAGGCAGTTTTTACTTTCGCAAGAGGTCTAATCTTTAATTGCACCTAATTTAATCACTGTACTTAGAAAAATAGCATGATGTAATTTATCTATCTTATCAGCTTCAATTTCTATATAAATAGGTTCATCAAGTTTTAATAATTGCATGCTTGTATCAAGCGCTTGTTTAATCTCCGAGTTATTATCATCCTTTTTTGCACAGGCTATAGAGGAAGAAAGGCATAAGAAAACAATTACAAATAATTTCATATTTTACATTCTCAATTCTTCATAAATTACATTGTCAGGATCGCCTAAATAAACCCCCTCACCTTTATAAAATTAACTATATCAACGTCATAATCTCGTTTAAAAACTTTCTTATACAACGTTCTATTGATAGTGATAGGGCCTTTATTTACCGTGAGTTGATGAATGTCAAGCGCAGCTCTTGGAGCAAGATAAGATTTTTCTACTAAATCTTTCACTGTCATTATCTTGGCTGCTGAAAAACACTCGTAGTTCGCGCTTTAAAAGCTGCGGACTGAAACTCTGCAACTAGTTTTTTAACTTCATTTAAAGAGTTTTTCGCACATATTCAGCAAATTTAATATACATCATGGTATGAAAGGACAGGCGGTTGGTTAACGCGTCACTATAAAACCGCATGTCATTTTCTAAACCAAACTTTAAGGCAAGGCGAAATTCCAGGCCATTAATTCTTTCTACTTCAGCCCATTGTTCAGGTGACATAAAAAAATTATAAGGCTGAATGACTTTAATATTTCTCACTTTAATATAGTTATTGCAAAGTGGCTCGGTAAACTCGCAAGTTTCTATCTCTTGTGGATATGCTTGCTCTTCAAGTTGTTGATAATCAACGCGACTGGTAGCCATAATTTATTATTCCTGCGTATAAGGTTTATCTAAGTCTAAATTAATAATTTCTATTTCTTCGGCTTCATAACCGCCCTGAATTTCTTCTGTATAGCCTTGCTCATCGGTTAGTCCTTCTACAAAGTGACCATCAGGTTTTTTTAATTTGTAATATAAATAAGGCACTGGCTGTTTGCTTAACTCGTCTTTAAATTGAATTTTAAGACCATGTAACTGTTGCTCATCAGTGCCAGAATTGGAATTAAAATTACTGTTCAGGTGAGAAGACGAAGGTGCAGGCGAAGCCACTGGGCTTTTGCTAGGAAAATTATCTCCTACTACTCGAACTTGCTTGGGCAATATTTTGCAGCCGCAGGATAAGCTGTCACCGACTCTTGCGGCAGCCTTTCCATTGATAATACATGCGGGATCACCCGTAACGATGATGACATCAGACTGATGTAACGGACAAGTGGCTCTGTCTCCTACACAAGCTATGGGTGTTCCATCGATGATAAATAAAGAATCCCCTGTAGTAATCTGCCCGCCGCCTGTGGTTGGACTGCCGACAATTGCATAAGCCACACTCATTTTTATACCTTATTTTTATTGCATACCTGCAAGAGCCATGAATTCTAGCTATTTATTCGTATTAAATGCAAGCTACTATGCGTTAACTTAATCCTTCACCCAGCCAATCTCGCGTGCTGTCTTTTCTCCAATTACAGTCTGGCTTAGGTCACGCGGAATAATGGCTTTGCTATCAGTTAAGGGAATACGTCCACCCATCAGTTCCGCCTTGGCTTGTGGATAAAATGGTTGTTGTTGTGGATAAGCAAAGCCATCAGGGAAAATAGGCATATTATCGCCAAAATTATATTTATCGCTAGCACCCAGTGTATACAGTAACTCATGGCTTAAAATGACCAGATTTTGTTGGTTATATTCAGTATTTCCAAACAGGTTTATTCGTCCCACGCGGCCTTTTTGTAGTGCGGTAGAGTGGCTAAGTGCCGGATGCTGTTTGGGATCAAAGTACAATAAATACAATTGAATCTTTGGATGAATGCTAAATACCTGCTCATGCTTCCAGGCAAAATAACGCAGTTTTAAACTCCACAGCATCACCTTAAAAATATCGCCATTTACTGGTGGGGCAGGGGGTAAAGTAGAAACCGGCTTACCCAGCACAATATTAATTGGCCGGTATAGCGGCAGGCCATAGCGTTTGGCTTCACTATTTAAAAACTCAGCCGCATCGCTCTAAAATCGCTTGCTTGCAGCGTTTGAATATATTGCTCAACTTGTGGACTTTGAGCGGCATTCACAGGATACACCGCCACATAAAAGCTGTTTTTCCAGGTTAAATCAGCTTTGTCCTGCAAGGACTGGATAATCACCACCGCCAGAATAATCAGCAAAATAAAAATTCTGGTTATTTTCCACATTAAGCTATTTTCCACCTGAGCAGCGGCCAGTTGTTATCGTTAAAAATTGGGCGGACAAGGTCGCTCATTTTGAATGCCAGATACTCAAAAAGCAGCCTGTAGTAGACTGCTTTTTGCAGGATAGATGTGAATTAGCGAATCGCCTCGCCCCAGGCCGGTACAATGGCTTGCATGAGCGGCTTGAGTAATTTCATGGAAGTAGCAACAATTTGACCATTGTTAAAGCAGTCACTGCCACCTTTGGCATCGACTACCGTGCCACCTGCTTCTTTGACAATGAGTTCACCGGCAGCCAGATCCCACGGCTTTAAACCAAGCTCAAAATAACCATCAAAACGACCAGCAGCCACATAGGCCAGATCCAGCGCAGCTGAGCCACCACGGCGGAAAGACGCGCCAGCCTTGGTAATGGCAAGCAGAGTATTAAAATGCTGCTCCGCATAGGAAACCACTTCGCCATTACGCATGGCTGCAAATGGATAGCCAACGGCTAAGAAGCTGTCTTTCAGGTTGTCTTTTGGCGTCATGCGGATACGGCGTTGATTTAAAACAGCGCCACGACCGCGGCTGGCCGAAAATAGCTCATCTTTAACCGGGTCATAAATCACACCATGCTGGGTAATCCCTTTATGTTGCACAGCAATGGATACACAAAAATGCGGATAGCCCTGAATAAAGTTGACGGTGCCATCCAGAGGGTCAATCACCCAGCACCAGTCAGCATCGTTGCCCTGGCCTTCTTGTAGACCAAATTCTTCACCCAGAAAACTGTGTTTGGGATAGCTTTTTTTTAAGGTGGCAATGGTGAGTTCTTCAATATAACGATCAAGGCGAGTCACTGGACCATCGATACCCTTGCTCTCAATTTGCAGGTCCAGCTTATGACGGTTCTGATGTGCTTTTAAAATTTCACTGCCTACTGTTTGTGCCGCACGCGCAGCCATCACCACCATAGGTTCCATGATTCACCCATTTGCATTAATTAAAGACGTCAAAGAATATAGAACAAGTCTAGGCGGATATTTTAGCAAAAAACTCTTTCATCGTGTGAGATATTGCGCAGTAACTTGTAAACTGGCTACATTGTCTGGCTGTGAGCACTATGCTGCTTCCAGTATTTAAGAGTTGAGCCCTTCACCAGACATAAGCTTTTGCACAAAAGCATTAACGGAATGGTAAATCCCACTCTGATCCAGTCCGCAGTCTATCAGCATTTGCGGATGTGTGGCCTGATGCAAAAATGAGTCCGGAAGGCCAAGATTTAACACGGGTTTTAAAATCCCCTGTGCTTGCAGGCTTTCCAGCACGGCACTCCCTGCACCGCCCATCACGGCGTGTTCTTCAAGGGTGACAAAACCTTGTACCTGATCGGCCAGTTGTTTAAGCAGGCGCTGATCCAGTGGCTTGATAAAGCGCATGTTGACCACGATGACGCCCAACTGATGATGAGCCAGCTGTTCAGCAGCTTGCAGGGTCGGCATGACCATACTGCCAAATGCCAGTAGCGCAACGGTGTAGTTAGTCTCTGGATTTAGATGTGCCAATACTTCTGCTTTACCAATCTCCAGGCTAATAAAATCCTGCTCAATCAGGCTGCCCGGTCCAGTCCCACGCGGGTAACGCACTGCTGCCGGCCCCGGATATTGATAAGCAGTATGCAGCATGTGGCGGCATTCATTTTCATCCTTGGGCGCCATCAGGATTAAATTGGGCACCGTGCGCATATAGGCATAATCATAAGCACCGGCATGGGTTGGGCCATCTTCACCAACCAGACCTGCCCGGTCAATGCCAAAGGTGACATCCAGATTTTGCAGGGCAACATCATGAATCAGCTGGTCATAACCGCGCTGCAAAAAAGTGGAATAAATGGCAACAACAGGCTTTAAGCCTTCACAGGCCATACCCGCTGCCAGTGTAACGGCATGCTGCTCAGCAATCGCAACATCAAAAAAGCGTTCTGGATACTGGCTGGCAAATTGTACCATGCCAGAGCCTTCACTCATGGCGGGAGTGATGGCGAGCAGGCGCTCATCCAGGGCCGCCTGATCGCACAGGAATTGGCCAAATACATCGGAATATTTCTGGGGCTTGGTATCTTTATCAACCGCCTTAATTGAATTAATCACATTACTGCTAAGCTTGCTGATGGCATGGTAGCCAATGGGATCAAGCTCAGCCGGTGCAAAGCCTTTGCCCTTCGTGGTATACACATGCAGCAGGCGCGGGCCTTTACGGTCTTTAAGCAGGGTCAGAATGCGGGTTAGCTCTTGCAGGTTATGACCATCAACCGGGCCAAAATATTCAAAACCGATAGCAGAAAAGAGGTTTTCGGCGGCATCGTTGCTATTGACCCGTGGATTAAACGTCCAGTTCGGGTGTGGCTGGATAGATACTTCGCCAGTATCGCTCAAGTATACCGACTGGCCTTTTTTCCATAAGGCGCCTAAGTGTTTGGCAAACCCACCCACGCTACCAGAAATTGACATATCATTATCATTGAGTACTACCAGTATATCAGCCTGATGCTGCACTGCATCATTCATGGCTTCAAAGGCCATTCCGGCGGTCATGGCGCCATCACCTACCACACAAGCCACACGACGATGATCCTGCTGGTAACGCAAGGCCAGCGCCATGCCCAAAGCAGCAGAAATGGCGGTAGAGGAATGGCCTACGCCAAAGGTGTCATATTCGGATTCTTCACGTGAGGGAAAAGCTGCCAGGCCGTTTTTACTGCGAATTGTTGTAAGTGCTTCGCGGCGACCTGTTAATATTTTGTGTGCATAGGCTTGATGGCCCACGTCCCATACCAGCCGGTCTTTGGGGGTATCCAGCGCATAATGCAGGGCAATGGTAAGCTCAACCACGCCAAGATTGGCACCAAAATGCCCGCCGCTTTGACCCGCTGCATAGAGCAGGTATAGACGCAGCTCGTCAGCCAGTTGCTTAAGCTCGGTTAAACCCAGGATTTTCAACTGCTGTGGCTGATCAATACTATCCAGAAGCGGCGTAAAAGGTCGGGCTGTTGGGATTGTGTCATACATCATGTGGCGGTATACCTGCTAGCCTGGCATTCCTTAGCTGGGTTAAAATGTCGATTGACTAAAATCGGCGACTTCCGTCTAAGCTCAACAAGCCAAGCGGGGCGGCCACATCAGCCGCAAATCGTACCATTTGCTGCATAGATGTCCTAGTATTGTTGTCGATAATGCTCATTAATCGTCTGTTAATTTAGCAGATTTTGTCAATGGAACACTAGTGCAAGGCATATATTTAAACTTAACCATTCGTTTTAGCTTTAGTTTATGCCTGTTATTTTTCGTTATACTAGATATCTTCAATTTTTGTGGAAGAAAATGCAGTGCCCATTTCGTTTGTTGCCTCCTCTAAATTACCTACTGCGCATGGTGAATTTGATATTTCTGTATTCGAAGATCCGCAAACTGGAGAGGAGCATGTGGCATTATCCAAGGGTTTGTTGCATGGTCAGGCCGGGCTGCAAGCTGAACCGGTACTGGTGCGTCTGCATTCTGAATGTTTGACCGGTGATGCATTTGCCTCCCTGCGCTGTGATTGTGGTCCACAGTTAAACACCACTCTGCAAATGATAGAACAGGCAGGAAAGGGCGCTTTATTGTACTTACGTCAGGAAGGACGCGGGATTGGCCTGCCCAATAAAATCCGCGCTTATGCCTTACAGGATCAGGGCCACGACACGGTGGATGCCAATTTACTGCTTAACCTGCCTGCCGATGCCCGTACTTATGAGATGACCAAAATCATGCTGGATCATCTGGGTATACAACAGGTAAAACTAGTGACTAATAATCCGGCCAAGGTGGAAGCCCTGCAACAACTAGGTATTGAAGTGGTAGAGCGTGTACCCTTAAAGGTGGGGAAAAACCCATTTAATGAGGCGTATTTGCTGACCAAGCAGCAGCGTATGCGGCATTTGTTTTAAAGTCAAAAAGACCTATTCCATAAGCCCGTTAAACTTCTAACTGGACAATTTCGCGTTCCGCCTGCCAGATAAAAATATTTTAATAAATCCCATAATTTTTTTATGGGATTGCGCTATGATGTGCGGTATACCACTTATTCGTCTTGGAAATAGTCATGACCCAGTTAGCGCATCAGTCCTCCAGTCATCCTGATATTCAGCGGGTACGTGAATTCCTGCTGGATTTACAGGCGCGCATTTGTGCTGCACTGGAACAGCAGGAACAGGCAGGTGGTGGTCATGCAAGGTTTGTTGCCGATGACTGGATGCGCAGTGAGGGCGGCGGCGGGCGTTCTTGTGTTTTGCAAAATGGTGAGGTGATTGAAAAGGGCGGAGTGATGTTTTCGCACATCAATATTAACAACCTGCCTGCTTCTGCCACTGAGCGTCATCCACAGATTGCCGGTGCCCAGGCACAGGCGCTGGGCGTATCACTGGTGATCCATCCTAAAAATCCTTATGTGCCTACTTCGCACGCCAATGTACGCCTGTTTGTGGCGCAAAAAGAGGGGCAGGAACCAATCTGGTGGTTCGGCGGTGGCTTTGATTTAACGCCATTTTATCCTTTCGAGGCCGACTGTGTAGCATGGCATCAGGCGGCACATGATTTGTGTCAGCCTTTTGGTAAGGAGGTTTATCCATATTATAAAAAATGGTGTGATGACTATTTTTATCTAAAGCACCGGGATGAGCAGCGGGGTGTGGGCGGCCTGTTTTTTGATGATCTGAATTTTGACAGCATGGGCTGGGATTTTGAAACCTGTTTTGCCTTTATCCAGGCAGTGGGTAATGGGTATCTCGAGGCAATTATTCCTTTATTTGAAAAATATCGGGAACATCCTTATGGCGAGCGCGAGCGTGAATTCCAGCTTTACCGCCGTGGTCGTTATGTGGAATATAACCTGGTGTATGACCGTGGGACATTGTTTGGTTTGCAAACCGGTGGCCGCATTGAGTCTATTTTGGTGAGCTTGCCCAACCTGGCTGGCTGGTCGTATCGGCCAGAGTGGGATCAGGGTTCAGCCGAGGCGCGGTTGACCGAATATTTTTTAAAACCGCGTGACTGGCTGACTCTAAACACGGTTTAAGCCTTTGCTTGATAAATAGACAGTTTTAATCATTAAAACCCCCTGATACAGTTATTCAGCATCGGGGGGTATAAGGCTTTAAGAAAAGCTGGTAGCAGCATTAACTTTAGGGGTTTTCAGGTGCTGAACCTGAACCAGTAGCAATCACCGTTGTATCCTGATCGTTGATTACATCCTGATTGCTGGCGTTACGTTGCCGGTTGGCCATTTCCTGACGGTAAATTGCCTGTTCATTACCCTGCACAGGCTGAGCAGTACGATAAACTGTATCTTCATCGATATGCTGGGTATTGCCAGTGCTGGTATTGATCACCTTAAATTCAATCCGGCGGTTCCGGAATTTACCTAGCTCAGTCATATTGTCAGCCACCGGGTTTGCCTGACCATAGCCCACTGCACGTAGCTTATCCGGGCTGACACCCTGATCAACCAGATAGCTGACGACTGATTGGGCACGCTTCTCAGATAAAACCCGGTTATGGGCGGCATTGCCGGTGGCATCGGTATAGCCTTCCACGGTCAGCGCAACATTCGGGGTTTGGCGTATAATTGCGGCTGCCTGATTAAGCACGGTTTTGTTCTGCTCAGGGATCACTGCAGAGTCGCTGGCAAAATTAATAATTTGCAGGTTCAGTGCACGTGCTACATCTGCGGGGCGCACTGGTGAGCGCAGGTTATTAAGCGCACTCTGGGCAGCATCAATACTGCTATTGACTGAAGCATTAATATCCAGCGGCGGCGCAGCAATGACGCTCAGCTCTGGCGCTATAGTTCTGATTTGCTCTACCAGACGGTTCAGATCACCGGAATCAAGTGCATTAATAGTGATCTGATTCCCAGTCCATTGCAGACTGGCATGGGGAAAGGCATGCAGGCTGCCTAAAATATGAGTTAGTTTATCCTGTCCTGGCAGGTTTGGCGCATAAGCCTGATCCACACTCATACGACAGTCAGGTGAGCTGCCAAAAGTACTTGTTACTGCACTATTAATGGCTGACTCTAGTGTCGCAGCGCCTACATAGGCATTACAGGCCTGCAAGCTGCCATTGACACCGGAGCTCACTGATAAAGTGGCCGGAATAAATGCTGTGGCAGCCTGGGTGGTAGCTGCCGGGCTGGTCTCAGGGGCAGGAGGCAACGCTTCCTTGTGTTGGCAGGCTCGCCAGAACAACAGCAGTAATAATAGCAGAATGAGCAACACCAGCCATGGCATGAACCTGCCTAGCCGGTTGGCTGGGGCATCTGCGGCGGGCATGTGTTTGACGGGTTCGGCTGTTAGCACATCCGGGGCAGGTGGGGCAGTTTGTGTGTTGAAGAGAGTCGCCAGACCTAATGTACTTAAGATAGCCACCGCCCAGGCTGGAATGCTACTGCGGATGACAGGCAAATAACGCTGTAAATAAGCAATGGTATCCTCTGGTCCAATATCATTATTTAATGCCTGTGCGCTAATGGGTACTGCACGGTCAAATAAAGGAGTAATGGTGCTAATCGGCAGGTTATGGTGACGAGAAAACTCTTCCAGCAATTGTTGATAAGAAGCGTTAGCTGCCTGTACTGGCAGGATATCTGACAAAGTAGCTTCATTGTGTTCAAGTGCATAGTTAAAGGCATTGGGCTGATGGGAGAAAATGGCAACCAGTACTGGATAAAACTGGTCAAGCAATGCGGACTTACTGTCAAAATCGGCTTCGCTATGGCTAAGAAGCTGGGGCGTAACCTGCTCTTTGAGCAAGTCAATTGGATTGAGAGCCATGGTATTCTCCAGTATTAGTTATCAATGTAAATTCTGACTACTGTAAGAACTGGTCACGCTCCTGGTTGCCCTGGACCAGCCTTGTTACTTGTTCATCATTAACTATCTAATAAATTGATATAAAAATATTTCCGGCTCGATGGTTAAATTGTGCGCTTTTTTAGCTAGGTGGTAAAAAAAGTAACAATAGAAGAGGGTTGTGCATGCAAGCTGATAATTTTGTTATTTTAAAATATGCAAACCTGATCAGCTTAACCGTAAGAATGACCTGATCAGGGAGCTTAAAGATTTAATGTACATTGCCTATGGATCAGACAAGGACGATTTAGCGTTTAGCGGGTTGGTGAAATGTCTGTAGACTGCGGTAAAAGAATCTCCTGCTGAAGCTGCTGACTTTGCTGAACAGCCTGCGTAATGATACGTTCAATCAGTATTTTGGCCGAAGGTATATCATGGATTAACCCCTGTGACTGACCAATAAACTGCATGCCCGTGTCAAGATCACCTTGCTCGGTAGCGGCTTTAAGTCGTGGGGTTGCAGCCCCAAAATAGGCAAGCAGACGTACCTTGGCGGGTTCAGCCACCAATCCCGCCAGAATTTTCCAGATAGAAATATTTAATTGCCTTGCCGCCAGCATCGCTTGCCAGGCTGCCGCAAAAAAGTTCATGGGTTTTTGAGTGAGTTTAATCGCCGTGGAGGTTTGCATGTAGCGTGCCGGCAGGCCATCAAAATTGGATGAATAAATGGTCTGGTGCTGGTCTTTGACCAGTACCGCCTGCTTGGTCTGCTGATGCACCGGGCTTTCCTGACAGGTAGCAAACCGTGAACCCATGGCAACGCCTGAGGCGCCCAGAGCAAGTGCGGCCAGTAAGCCGCGTCCATCAGCAAACCCTCCACAGGCAATGACCGGAACCTTAACTGTATCGACTAAAGCTGGCACCAGTACCAGTGAAGTTACCTCACCTCCATGTGCAGCTGCTTCGTGTCCTGTTGCCATAATGGCATCAGCGCCTTGTTCCTGTGCTGCCAGCGCATGCCTGGCCGTGGTCACTGTAGCAATCACCTTGCCACCATAAGCATGGCAGCGCTGGATCAGCCAGTCACCTTTGCCCAGGGAAAAATTAATCACCGGAACCTTTAACTCCAAAGCGACTTCGGCATTTTCCCGGGCACCCGGCATCATGAGGGTACAACCTACACCAAAGGGCTTATTGGTCAGGTTGCGAATTTTTAAAATTGCTGCACGGGTTTCCTCTACATTGAGCGGACCCAAGGCCAAAATTCCAAGGCCACCGGCGTTACTTACTGCTGCCACCAGTTCAGGCGTGGATATCCAGCTCATGCCGGGCAATACAATTGGATATTCAATGCCCAAAAGCTCGGTCAGGCGAGTACGCATAAGATTTCCCCAAAATGAAAAATAAAAACTACTATTGTGGTGGCGCAATTCAAATTATTATATCTGCTTTAGCCAGAGAATATATGATGTCACGTGTTGCCCGTTATCATGCTGACCGCACTAACCAGAAGCTGTATTTTGCAAGGCTGGCCTGCCAACAGGCAGAAAAAACTGACAATATGCAAGAAGCGCAAGGGGAGCGTGAAGCAGCCGTGTTTCACTTGCAAGGCGCAGTGCTGGCATTTTTGCAGGAATTAACGCGTTACTACCGGCTAAATAATACACAACCTACCCTAAAAAGCATCCGGGAAGAAATGGCCAGCCATGAGCAGGTTTCGCCTGAAGTCACTATTTTAGAGCAGCTATCGCAACAAGGCTTTCTGGCCGGGCTTAATCGTGCTTATGCCAGTTGCCAGTATGCACCTGAACCCGCGCTCCCTACGCCCGAAGATGAAGCCTCAGCCACTCTTATTATTAAGGTGACCCAAAGCCCGCAAGCCTGGTTACCTGATGTGCAGATCTTACGGGAATGGCATCGTGAGTTATTGCAGCTCATTGAAGGTTTTCGCAACGAAATGGTGGAGTTTTAGCAAAATTTGCGCAAAAAATCGTATTAACCCTTGAAAATTGCTGCCATTGATCGCATTGTTACTAGGTAAATAGTCAGTTTGTTCTACATGCTAAGCGCCGGGCTTAACAGCATATTGACACCAGCCGAGTGTTTGCTTGCGGAGGTAATCATGGCTTCAATTGAAAAAATTAAACAATTACTTAAATCGACCGAAACTGTTCTGGAGCTGGTACAACTTAATGATGGTGAACTGGTATTACGTCCAGCCGGTAGTGATAACGATCCATTAGTGAGTATCAAGTTCTCTGATCAGGTGCAAGCGGTGTTGGGCGACCATGTGCAAGTGCTGGGCCAGCATATGATTCAGTCTGCCATTTATCTAATGATGGAGCAGCAGTCTGCTCGCTGGCATGCTGAAGTATTTGATGTAGAGCCTGCTCACTATAGCTAAAGCTTTATAAGCTTATGGCTCTGGTGAAAAATAGCTGGGCAGAGAGATAAAGTGTTACTACCCGATAAAAAGCGCGTTGATCATAAAGCGCTTTTTTGTTGAGGGTCGTTTTAGTGGTGCGCTTTTGCAGACAGGCTACGTTCATCCAAACCCATTTGAAACAGGATATGATGAGTCATATTAGACGCCATTTCTGACTTGGCATAATACACCTGTCCAATATCTTCCTGCTCCAGTACACTGGCTTCTTCAATACTTTCAGCGCATAGCATAATTTCAATAGTAGGATTTAATTGCCGGGCAATTTCGGCCATACGCCGCACGTACAGAATATCCATAGGGGAAACCACCAGCATGCTGGCGTGCATAATATGTGCCTGAATCAGTACGGCAGGTTCGCTGGCATCACCTGACACCGCAGCAACGCCCTGATGACGTAGATCTTCGACAATTTCGCGGTTTTCCTCAGCAATTACCACCTTAATGTGCTGAGCTTGCAAGGCCTGACTAATACGGCGGCCAACTTCCCCATAGCCCACAATCACTACCTGATTTTTTAGGTAAGCCTGATCCACTTCATCAGGCAGCATGGCCAGCGGATCACTGCTACGCTCCAATAGGCGCGCCAACTGTGAGCGTGAACGAACCCAGCGCTGAACCGGCTCAACCGCAGTAAACATAAATGAGTTCAGACTAATTGAAATGAGCGCTGCGGCCAGAATCAGGTTTTGTGCTTCGGGAGTGATGAGTTTTAAAGATAAACCCAGTGCTGCAAGAATAAATGAAAATTCACCGATTTGTGCCAGGCTGGCCCCAACTGTTAAGGCCGTGTTGAGTGGATAGCGAAAAAACAGCACCAGTGCCATGGCAGCCAGGGTTTTACCCAGCATGATAATGGCAACCACCCCCAGAATTTGTAGGGGCTGGTCTAGCACAATGCTGGGATCAAACAGCATACCCACTGATACAAAAAACAGAATGGAAAAAATCTCACGCAAAGGCTGGGTTTCTTCCTCCGCCCGACGGCTAAAGTCCGACTCCTTAACCACCATACCGGCAAAAAATGCACCTAATGCCATGGATACGCCAAACAGCGCATAGGAGCCATAAGCAATACTAACCGCAGAAGCCACAACAGTTAAGGTAAATAGCTCCCGTGAGCCGATACGCGCCACGAGTAGCATAATTTTGGGAATCAGGCGCTTGCCTACAATCAGCATGAAGGCGATAAAGGCAGTTACCTTAAGCAGGGTAAGAATCAGGGTTAGCCAGATATTATGCTCGGCAGCGTCACCTTGTGCTGAGGGTACCACCCCGCCTAGCAAAGCTGCCATTGCCGGTAGTAGTACCAGCACCAGTACCATCACCAAGTCTTCTACCAAAAGCCAGCCTACAGCAATGCGGCCATTGACCGAGTCAAGCAAACCCCGGTCACCTAAAGCTTTTAGCAATACCACGGTGCTGGCACAGGACAGGCTTAAGCCAAATACCAGCGCAGCACCAAGACTCCAGCCCCACCATAAGGTCAGTGCCATGCCCATTAAGGTTGCTACCGTAATTTGCAACATGGCACCGGGCAGGGCGATACGGCGCACGGCCAGCAAATCTGACAACGAAAAGTGCATCCCCACGCCAAACATTAAAAACATGACGCCCAGCTCAGCCAACTGGTTGGCAAGTGCAGGGTCACCATCAATACCTGGCGTGTTAGGGCTAATAATAATACCAGCGATTAAATAACCGATCAGGGGAGGGAGTTTAAAGCGTGCGGCAAGGTAGCCAAATAGCAAGGCCATGCCAAAGCCAGCAGCCAGTAAAATAATCAGATCGGTTTCATGCGGCACCATTATCTCCCGGGTAAATCGTTATCACAACCCAATGGCCAAACCAAAAAATGCAGGCGTCAGTATGAAAAGCGTGATAAGAGCAAGAATTGTAGCAAGAGAAATAAAAATAAATGAAAAAAATGTAAAAAAAAACGGTTCAACACATGAACCGTTTTTTTCGTTGCTAAAATCAGATTATTTGATTTTGGCTTCTTTAAAGATTACATGCTGACGGATTTTGGGATCAAATTTTTTGATCTCCATTTTTTCAGGCATGGTGCGTTTGTTCTTGGTGGTAGTGTAGAAATAACCAGTACCCGCAGAAGAAACCAGACGAATTTTATCGCGCATGATAGTGACTCCTTAGATCTTTTGACCTTGAGCACGCAGGTCAGCAACAACCTTCTCAATGCCCAACTTGTCGATAATACGCATACCTTTAGTGGTCAGGCGCAGGCGTACAAAACGCTTTTCGCTTTCTAACCAGAAACGGTGGTGATGCAGGTTCGGCTCGAACCGGCGCTTGGTTTTGTTGTTGGCGTGCGAGACGTTGTTGCCAACGACTGGACGCTTGCCGGTAACTTGGCAAACCTTAGACATGGTGAACTCCATTGATTAGGCCTGAGTAGTAACGGCCTGTCATATCAAAAAAGTGGTTGATTAAATTCAAGGGGCGTTTTATATCAAAAAAACGCCCTGAGCACAAGTAAAAAGCCACATATCCTGCTTTTTATTTGTTTGGATCAGAATTGCTACGCTTAGCGCAACAGGGTCTTAAACAGGATTTTGTGGATTGGTTTGTTAAACGGCGGCAAAATCAGTTTTAGCGCATAAAAACGCGGTTTTACCATCACTGAACGCGCATGACTCAAGCTGTAAAAGCCTTCCTCGCCATGATATTTGCCCATGCCGGACGCGCCCACGCCACCAAATGGTAGGTCGTCCTGTGCCACATGAGTCAGCACTTGATTAATACCAAAATGCCCGGAGTGAGTGCGCCGTGCCATATACTCGGCACGGTCTGCATTATAGTCAAAATAATACAGTGCCAGTGGACGCGGGCGGGCATTGATGTAGCTGATGGCTTCATCAATATTGTCATATTCCAGAATTGGCAACAATGGGCCAAAAATTTCATTCTGGCAAATGTCCATGTCTTCAGTGACATTGGTGAGCAAGGTAGGCGCTATTTTGCGTACGCCACTCAAATCTTCATTGGCCGGGTTAAACTCAATCACCTCGGCGCCCATCTCACGGGCATTGTCCAGATAGCCCTGAATGCGGTTGTACTGCCTGTCATTGATAATACTGGTGTAGTCAGCGTTATCACGCAGGGTCGGGTACATGGTGGTGGCAAAATGACGCATATGCGCGACAAATTCATGGGTTTTGCCACGCGGCAGGAACAGATAATCCGGCGCCACGCAGGTTTGACCCGCATTCCAGAATTTACCGGCTGACAGGCGTTCGGCAGCATCTTTTAATGACATGGACGGATGCACTACAGCAGGCGATTTTCCGCCCAGCTCTAAAATAACAGGAACCAGATTTTCAGCCGCTGCGGCCATAACGGTTTTGCCCACGTTAATGGAACCGGTAAAAATCATTTTGTCAAAATTCAGGCGGCAAAATGCATCGTTGACCATACCGCTACCGTTGATTACAGTGACCAGATCACTAGGGAAGACTTCGGCCAGGGCACGCTCTAGCACCTTGCCAAAATTTCTGGAGGAGCTGGAAATCTTGAGCATGGCATGATTACCAGCGGCCAGTGCACAAATTAGTGGGCCAACAGACAAAACTAGCGGATAATTCCACGGTGCCATAATACCAATCACGCCCAAAGGCTGATACTGTACCCATGCTTTGGCAGGCTGGTGCAGGGCAGACACATGACGCTTGGATGGCTTCATCCAGCTGGTTAAGTGTTTGCTATAGTAGGTACAATGTTCAAGACAGGTGAGGACTTCGCCAATTTTGGTCTCATGAATGGAACGGTTGCCAAAGTCCTCACAGATGGCGCTGGCAAGTTCATCCTGATATTTCACCAGTGTGCGACGCAAGCGGGCAAGACGTTCAATTCGCTCGTGGGCTGATGGCATTGGATTTTGTGAATAGGCAACTTTTTGCGCAGCCAGCGCAGTTTGCATATGCTGGACTTCAGGTGGCAGAGTATTTTGTGCACTGACAGGAGAGGACAAGCTGTTCATAATAAGACATGAGCCAAACTTTAAAGAGATAAGTTGATTTTTAGAGTAATTACTCTAAAGTGTCAATAGCTATTTGATGAACCGCAGGGTTCCAGTGTTTGTTCCACCGGTTATTCAATGCAGTAGGATGAGATATTTTGAAGCCATTAAAAACAAGAGATCGTATATTACAGGTTAGCCTGGCGCTATTTAATGAGCGTGGTGAGCGCGTGGTCACCACCAATCATATTGCAGCGGAAATGGGAATTAGCCCGGGTAATCTGTACTATCATTTTAGAAATAAAACAGAAATTATCCGGGAACTCATGGATACCTATCAGGCCGAAACGCTGGAGCTGCTAAGCCTGCCTGATGACCGCCCACTCACCGTAGCTGACAAGATTCAGTATTTTCAGTCCTTAAGCCAGCAGTTATGGAAATACCGCTTTTTGCACCGTGATATTCATCATTTTATGGACACCAATGATGATTTTAAGCAAATGTACCCCAGATTTGCCGGACAGGTGATGCAAAAGGGTAAGCAAATTTATCAGGGGTTTGTGGCTGCTGGGCTAATGAAAATTGAGCCTTCTGAAATTGAGGCCTTAATTATTAATATCTGGATTGTACTGACCAACTGGACTAACTTTTTGTATATGTCCGGGCATATTTCCCAGGCAGGCATCATGGATGAGCGCTGGATCTGGCAGGGCTTGCGCCAGATGGTCTTTTTGGAGGGGCCATACCTGATAGGGGATAGCCGACAAGCCTACGATACCCTGCTGAGCAACATTGGCCGTTCGGAATTGTTTGAAAGTCTGTCTATTCAGGCAACGCTTGATAAGCCACCAGCATAAAAGCATTTAAGTGGCGATTAAAAGCAGCTAGAATGCCTACAATTTTTTGTTCGTATTAATTATTTTACAAATAGGTGGAAGGTTGCTATGAGCACCGCGAATACTGCACGCTTAACTATTACCTGCGCTGATCGCTCTGGCATCGTGCAAGCGGTTTCGGGGTTTTTGTATCATCAGGGCGCTAATATCACGGCGCTGGATCAGTATGCAACCGAAGCACAAGGCGGCACCTATTTTATGCGGGTTGAGTTTGAAGTAAACCAGCTAGATAGCCGTCGTGAAAGCCTGAGCCAGTCTTTTGCAGATACAGTGGCTAACCGCTATGACATGCAGTGGCGGCTGACCGTGGTCAGTGATATTAAAAAAGTGGGTATTCTGGTATCCAAATATGACCATGCCCTGCTGGAATTGCTATGGCGCCATGCCCGTGGCTTGCTGCCTTGTGAAATTACCCATGTGGTGAGCAATCATGAGGATCTGCGTGAAGCGGTAGAAGGTTTTGGCATTCCATATACTGTGATTAAAGTCACCAAGGACAACAAGGCTGAAGCAGAAAGCCAGATTCATGAAATCATGGCCGGTAATGACCTTTTGGTACTGGCACGCTATATGCAGATTTTAAGCTGCGAGTTCGTTGATAAATGGCCCATGAAGGTCATTAATATCCACCATTCTTTCCTGCCAGCATTTGTGGGCGCTGATCCATACCGACAAGCCTATGATAAGGGTGTCAAGCTAATTGGAGCGACCGCACACTATGTTACTGCCGAGCTGGATCAGGGGCCAATCATTGAGCAGGATGTAGAACGGGTAAGCCATCGCTACAGTGTGGCGGACTTACGTGAGCTGGGTGAGGACGTAGAGCGTAACGTACTGGCGCGTGCGGTGCGTTGGCATCTGGAAGACCGTGTGATTGTGCATGGCAATAAAACCATTGTATTTGATTGATCAATTCTCGTCTAAAACGAGAGCCAGCTATTTAAAAGCTGGCTTTTTTATTTTTGGGTAGAGGTAAAACAGGGCAACAGGATAGAGAAGTTGTAAGTGTGCTGTAGGGTTTTTTTAATCAGACCTTGCAATATCAGCAGCACCGTGTCTTTTATAAACAAAGGATTAAATTGCTGAGGAAGGTGAAATGTCGGACATTAAGCGCTTACATATGAATAACTGCTATAGCGAAGCCACGATCTATAAAGGCGTTGTGTTTCTGGCAGGACAGGTGCCACGTCAGACTTCTGGTGAGCAGCAGGGCGATATCATTACTCAGGCACAGGAGGTATTTGCCCAGATTGATAGCCTGCTGGCAGAAGCTGGTTCAGATAAGCACCGGATTCTATCCAGTCAGATTTTTCTGGCTGACATGGCGGATTATGAAGGTTTTAATCAGGCCTGGCGCGAATGGGTATCCCTGCAAAACTCACCGCCGCGTGTCACGGTACAGGCCAGGCTTGCTAATCCAGCATGGAAGCTGGAAATGGTGATAACAGCAGCGGCGTACTAACTTTAAGCCAATTCTGCAATTAAGGTCTGCATTAAATGGGATGCATCTATATTGCGAATGCGGCTTACATTACTCCCCGCCCAAAAAGCTGCAAAATCATAATTACCGTGCTGTATGGCCAGTTTGCTTAGCTGTTTGGCCAGATCATAGGTATAAGAATAACTGGTGAGTACAGGCCGTTCAGGCCGGTCAATGTATTGATGCCAGGCATTGATTAGACCACGCGCTGGACGCCCGGAAATACTGTCGGTAATCTGGGTGATTTGATAATCCGGGTTGAGCAAGCGTTCACGATAAGTTGAGCTGGCTGCTGATTCCGGACAAATCACAAAGGCGGTGCCCAGTTGCCCGGCACAGGCGCCAAGCTGCAAAACGTTTTTAATATCCTGTCCGTTCATCAAACCGCCAGCGGCAATAATAGGCAAATCAACATGTGCCTTAAACAGGCAAACCAGATCATGTGTGCTAATGGCCGGGTCATAAGCACGGTTAAAAATACCCCGGTGACCGCCAGCTTCTACTCCCTGGGCGATGATGGCATCCAGTCCGGCCTCAGCAATGATTTGTGCTTCGGGCAAACTGGTTGCGCTGGCCATTAACACGATACCAGCCTGCTTTAATTGCTCAATAACACTTGCTTTAGGCACGCCAAAATGAAAGCTGACCACAGCTGGTTTTTCTGCTAATAGCATGTCCAGCATGGCCTGATCATCAATAAAGGTGGAGTTGACCGATTTTAATTCCTGCGGCGGCGTTGCGCCAAATTGCTGAAAAAACGGCGCAATATAATCAATCCATGCGCGTTCGGTTTCTGGGTCACGTATCGGTGGCTGATGGCAAAAAAAGTTGCAGTTAAAAGGCTTGTCGGTCAGTTGGCGAGTGTGTTGAATCGCCTGACGTGCCTGCTCTACGCTTGAGGTAGCCAGTCCCAAGGAGCCGAGCCCACCCGCATTACTCACAGCAGCGGCCAGCTCAGGGGTGCTGGTTCCTGCCATGGGCGCCAGAAAAATAGGCTGGGTGACACCAATTTTTTTTAGAAAATTTTCTGCGGGCTGTAGCATGGCAAACCTCATGAGCGGGTGGTGCATTAGTAGGGGCATTATTTTTATACGCCTAAGCCCAGGTTCAAACAAGAAAAAAATTAAAAAGGCTAAGCTTTTTATACAGTAAAGCAGCGACCGTCTGCCGTATAGTCAGGTACAAGTGCAATTTTTGTCATGTAAAAATGATATTGGTTTATTGCTTCAGTGGTGATCTATTTAAGAGGTGATCAATGGATAAAAACTATTATGAAATACTTGGACTCACCCGAGGAGCAAGTACGGACGACATCAAAAAAAGTTACCGCAAGCTGGTGCGTAAGTACCATCCTGATGTGAGCAAGGAAAGCAATGCCGCAGAAAAAATGCAGGAAATTAACCTGGCTTATGAAACCTTAACCGATGAGGCCAAACGTGCTGAATATGACCAGATGCTAGATAATCCCTATGGCTTTGCCGGACAGGGCAGTGCAGGCAATCAATACCAGTATTATCGCGGGCAGGATGGCGCAGGCCAGCAATTTAGTGAAGAAGATTTACGTCGTGCTTTTGGAGGCTCGTTTGGCGGTGGTGGCGCAGGTGGTTTTTCTGGTAGCTTTGAAGATTTATTTGGTCAGTTTGGTGCAGGCTTTGGCGGGGGTCATTATCAGCAGTCGGGAAGCCGTCGGCAAAATAGCTATCGTGGGGAGGATCAGCATGCCAGCATTGAAGTGGACATTCAGGTGGCTTATGAAGGTGCCACCCAGCAACTCACCCTGCAAATGCCGGTGATCAATGCACAGGGGCAGCAGGAAATCCAGCGTAAAACGCTACAGGTCAAAATTCCCAAAGGCATGAAGCCCGGCCAGCAAATCCGGCTGACAGGACAGGGGCAAGCCGGTGTGAATGGTGGTGCAAACGGTAATTTGTATATTGAAATTCAGTACAGAAATACTGACAGGCTACGGGTGGAGGGCGCAGATGTGTATTTAACAGTGCCTGTAACGCCGTGGGAAGCAGTGCTGGGTGAAAAAATCCATGTCACTACACCTGCAGGCGCAGTGGATGTCAAAATTCCTGAAGGCTCACAGGCTGGCCGCCAGTTGCGCTTAAAAGGCAAAGGTATACCGGCCAAAGAGCCGGGAAATCTGTTTTTAAACTTGCAGGTAATCCTGCCGCCGGCAAACAGCGAGACAGAAAAAGCCCTGTATCGTCAAATGGCTGACACCATGGCATTTAATCCACGTTCATCTTGATGCCTGATTCTGGAGGATAAAATGATGCGACAATTAATTATACGCGACCTTGTAGTAGATGATGAGTTGCTGGACTGTACTGTGGTGGATGCTAATACCTGTTTGAGCCTGGGTGATTTTGCCCATGCCTGTGGTCAACCTCACGAGTGGGTGGTCGCCTTGGTCGAGCATAGCATTCTGGAAAAACATAACAGTCGGCCAGAAAGCTGGCAGTTTGTGGGTGAGGAATTGGCGCGGGCGCGGCGAGCATGGCGTTTGCAGCGCGATTTTGATGCCAGCCTGACAGCCGTGGCCTTAATGCTGGATTTGCTGGATGAGGTGAAGCAGCTACGCATGCAAATGGCTCTGGTTGAGCATTGAAGCCGCAAAATACTGCATAAATCTGGTCATGTGTGTTTGCGTAACATCGTTATTTTAAGAAGCAGACGGCATAATTAGAGCCTTTATTGTTTGGATTAATGCCATCTTGTTATTCGATTGCCAGCGTATCAAACAGCAGCGCACCAAGCAGCATCAATCTTCGGCTGAGTCAGTGCCATTGTATTCGATTGGTTTGCTATTAAGTTTATATCTGGCGCAGGGTTTACCGGTTGGGTTTTTAACACAGGCGCTGCCTGCTATTTTGCGGCAAAATCATGTGTCACTGGCGGCGATTGGCGGTTTTGGTTTGCTCATGGCGCCGTGGGCACTCAAGTTTTTGTGGGCGCCGCTGGTTGATCGTTATTTTTTCGCTTCATTTGGCCAGAGTCGTAGCTGGATCATTCCCACGCAAATCTTAACAGTTGTTTTTCTGGCGATAATTAGTTTATTAGAACCAAATCAGCTCGCCAGTCCTTTTATTCTGCTTGGCTTTTTTATCGTATTGTTTTTAATCAATGTGATGGGCGCTACCCAGGATATTGCTACTGATGGTCTGGCCGTACGCTTATTGCAAAAAAACCAGCAGCACTGGGGTAATGCTGTCCAGGTACTGGGTTCACGGTTAGGATTTATTTTTGGCGGTGGTGCTGTGCTGCTGTTACTGGATATCTGGTCGTGGCAAATGGTGTTTGGTTTGCTCACTGTACTGGTATTTTTAAATGGCTTGCCGGTTTTTTTGTTTAAAGAACCGCGCTGGCAGCATCAGCAGCAAGTTGATGCGCTGCAACCAATGACCAAAAATTGGCTAGGCTTTTTTAAATCAGAATTTGCCTACTTCTGGCAGAACCGGCTCATGCGCGGCTGGCTGCTGGTATTACTCACCTTTAAAGCAGCAGATGGTTTAAGCAGTGCCATGGTTAAGCCTATGATGGTCGATATGGGTTTTCGCCTCAGCGATATTGGCTTGATGGTGAGCATGCTGGGCGCTTTGGCGTCTTTATTGGGTGCTTTGCTGGCAGCATTATTAATGAAAATAATGAGCCGTAGCACGGCATTGTGGGGGTTTAACCTGTTACAGGCTGTCGGAATTGCCTTATATGGTGTGCTGGCCTGGCAATATCAGCATTGGCATAGCGTGGTGCCCTGGCAGGTATATGCAGTAAATGCCTTTGAACATGCGGTTTCTGCCATGGCGCTGGTTGCTGTGTTAACTGTGGTGATGGATTATTCCCGTAAAAAACAGGCGGGTAGTGATTTTACCTTTCAGGTATCGATCATGGCGATGGTATTGGGCGGCCTGCATATAATCAGTGGATTACTGGCGGAGGCAGCAGGTTATGTTGGCCTGTTTGCTATTAGTACTGGGCTGGCGCTGGTATGTTTGCTGCCGGTTTTCTACTGGCGCCGTTTGCTGCCAAGAGAAGAAGTTAAAGCCTTTGACAAATGCTAGATGCCACAGAAGTATCTGGCTATTACTACAATTCAGGATGACTTGGCTGTATAAAAACATTTATTTCATAAAGGTAAGCGCCTAGAATAACCGCCTATTGTTGTTTATGATTTATTCAACACCCAGCATCTTTATTATTCCTGCCTGATACTGGCATAGTGTCCGGCTGCTTGTCGTAAAACTTATCCATGAACTCGTCCACGCCTGCAAGTCTCCAGCAAAGTCCAGCGCCTAAACAGCTCAAGCGTAGTATGCATACCCGCCATCTGGTCATGCTATCGCTGGGCGGTGCCATTGGTACCGGTTTATTTTTAAATTCGGGTGGTGTGATTACCCAGACAGGCCCGGTCGGTGCCATGCTGGCTTATTTTATAGGTGGAATCATTGCCTATCTGGTGATGCTGTGCCTTGGTGAGTTGGCGGTACATGTGCCGGATAGCGGGGCATTTAGTACTTATGCCACGCGTTTTATTAATCCAGCCACCGGTTATATGATTGCCTGGTTATACTGGCTGACATGGACGGCAACACTTGGTACCGAATTTACTGCGGCCGGAATTTTGATGCAGCACTGGTTTCCGCAGGTATCAGTATGGATCTGGTGTGCGCTATTTGCCGCGATTATTTTTTTGTCCAACGTGTTTTCCACCCGGGTATTTGCCGAGACCGAGTTTTTCCTGGCTTTTATTAAGGTTGCGACGGTTTTAATTTTTATTATTCTGGGCGGCTGTGCCATTTTTGGTGTCATGCCCGGCTTTCAGCCCACGCCATTGCTGCATAACCTGACCGCACAAGGCTGGTTTCCCAATGGTCTGATGCCCATTTTAGTCACCATGCTGGCGGTTAACTTTGCTTTTTCCGGCATGGAGCTGATTGGTGTGGCTGCCGGAGAAACGGATAATCCAGGCAAGACTATTCCTAAAGCCATTAACGCGGCACTACTGCGTTTGCTCATCTTTTTTGTCGGCACCATTTTTATTATTGCCACGCTGATTCCGTTTGAGCAGTTGGGTTTGACAACCAGTCCATTTGTGCTGGTGTTTGAACGCATGGGTATTCCCTATGCAGCGGACATCATGAACTTTGTGATTATTACTGCGCTGCTGTCTACTGCAAATTCCGGCCTATATGCGGCCTCGCGCATGATGTGGTCATTGTCTCAGCAGAACATGCTGCCCAAAACCTTTGCTAAGCTCACCCGGCGCGGTATTCCACTGAATGCCCTGATGTTTAGCATGATTGGCGGGCTGGCATCATTACTGACCAGTGTGTTTGCAGCAGAAACCATTTACACACATTTGCTTTCTATTGCGGCATTTACCATGGTGATTGTGTGGATGAGTGTGGCGGTCAGTCATTACCGGTTTCGCAGGCAGTTTTTGGCACAAGGCGGGCAACTGGGTGAGCTAACCTATCGGGCACCGTTATTTCCCTTTGTGCCTATTGCCGCCTTTGTGCTGTGCTTTATTACTTGCTTGGGCATGGCCTTTGACCCAAGCCTGCTGGGTGGATTAGTGGGCTGCCTGCTGTTTATTGCCAGTTGTTATGCCAGTTATTATAAATGGTATGCACCATCGCATTAGATAGTGGAAAAACTTATCAGGTCAGTGGATTAAAAAACTAAGCCGGAATTTTTAAAATCAGTTCCAGTACCAGTTTGCTGCCGATAAAACCTGTTAGCAAAAGGCCAAATCCCCATAAGGTAAAGCTTACTGCACGCTGACCGCGCCAGCCTAGTCTCCAGTGACCAATCAGCAATACGCCAAATACCAGCCAGGATAAAATACTAAATACGGTCTTGTGTGCCAGATGCTGTGCTAAAAAGCTGTCCACGGTAAAAAAGCCAAAGGCCAGGGCGGCTGTGAGTATTACAAAACCCAGCAGGATCATATCAAACAGCAGTTTTTCCATGGTTTGCAGTGGGGGCAACAGGGCCACCCAGATACGCTTGTTACTTTTTTGCTTCAGCTCGCGGTTTTGTACCCACAGCAAAACTGCCTGAATACTGGCCATAAACAGAATACAATAGGCACTCAGCGACAAGAAAATATGCACATCCAGCCCAATACCGCCCTGATTAAGCACTACCAGCGGCGCTTTCCAGATGACACTCATGAGCAGGCCGATGCAGGCAACAGGCGTGGCTAGCAAATTCAATCCAAGAATAGGCCGGTAACTGCTAAACAGCAGGCTAAAGGCCAGCATTAGCCAGCAGGTAAGGGAGAATAGATTAAAAATATTGTAATTAATGCCCGCAGGCGTAATCAGGTCAGGAAATAAGACCAGACCATGTAAAAACAGACCAAGGCATAGTAGCACCATGGTCAGCATTTTACCCGGCGGCGTCTTTTGCATTAAGTGCATCAGCAGATACCAAAAGGTACTGGCATACGCAACAGCGCCAAGCAGTGCTAACATAACAGGCAGGCTAGTCATGCCATTCGCACCTGATTTTTAGGATTTGCATTATCATTGTTTAAAACTGCAATCATATTAAATCACCCGAAGTATGCAATATCCTATAGCATCTGGGGCGTTAATTTTCTATCCTAGGCAATATTTTTTGCAAAGTTACCAGCGGAATTCGCAATGTTTGATACTTTAACCGATCGTTTGACCCAGAGCCTGCGTAATATTACCGGCACCGGGCAATTAAATGAAGATAATATCAAGGATACCTTGCGGGAAGTACGCATGGCGCTGCTTGAGGCTGATGTGGCCTTGCCAGTAACCCGTGAGTTTATTGAAAAAGTCAAAACCGAAGCGTTAGGACAGGAAGTTTTAAAGCAACTCTCCCCGGGTCAGGCCTTTGTTAAAATTGTCTATGACCAGCTCACTGAAATGATGGGTGAGGCCAACCAGAGCCTGAATTTAACTGCCAAGCCACCAGTGGTGATCTTGCTGGCGGGATTGCAAGGTGCGGGTAAAACCACCACTGCGGGTAAACTGGCGCGGTTTTTAAAAGAACGGCAAAAGAAAAAAGTAGTGACGGTGTCGGCTGACGTGTACCGTCCGGCGGCCATTGAACAGCTGCGTAGCGTATCCAATGATGTGGGTGTGGATTTTATTCCGTCATCAAGTGACGAAAATCCGATTGATATTGCAACGCGCGCCATTGAGCAGGCCAAAATCAAGTTTGCCGATGTGCTGATTGTGGATACCGCAGGTCGTTTGCATATTGATGAATCCATGATGGATGAAATCAAGGCATTAACGGCAGCTATTAACCCAACTGAAACCCTGTTTGTGGTGGATGCCATGACCGGACAGGACGCCGCCAATACCGCCAAGGCCTTTAATGATGCCTTGCCGCTAACCGGTGTGATCCTGACCAAGACTGATGGTGATGCGCGTGGTGGTGCTGCGTTATCGGTACGTGCCATTACCGGCAAGCCCATCAAGTTTTTGGGGATGGGCGAAAAACTGGATGCCCTGGAGCCGTTTCACCCGGAGCGGATTGCCCAGCGTATTTTGGGCATGGGCGATGTGCTATCGCTGGTGGAAGAAGTTGAGCGCAAGATTGACCGCGAAAAAGCGGAAAAGATGGCGCAAAAACTACAAAAAGGCGGCCGCTTTAATTTGGAAGACATGCTGATTCAGTTTGAACAAATGAAAAACATGGGCGGCATGGCAGGCTTTTTGGACAAGTTGCCCGGTATGAGCGGTAGTGGCATTCAGCAGGCATTAGAGCAGGCCAAACCGGAAAAAGAAGTGAGCAAAATGGAAGCAATTATCCGGTCCATGACCATTAAAGAGCGTCGTAATCCGGATATTATTAATCCCAGCCGTAAGCGCCGAATTGCGGCGGGTTGTGGCATGGAAATTCAGGATATTAATCGCTTGCTTAAGCAGCACAACCAGATGGCCAAAATGATGCGCAAGTTTTCTAGTCCTGGCGGCATTGCCAAGATGATGCGCGGCATGAAGGAAATGCAAGGTGGTGGTGGCGGTCTGGGGCCATTATTTGGTGGTGCAGAGGAGAGCCAGGGTAGAATGCCGGGTAATATGCCATTACCGCCGGGTTTTGGTAAGAAAAACCGCTAATTTGTTAATTTCATAAAACGATCCAACAGGGTCGTTTTTTATTATTTGCCTGTTGAGTTGTTTGCTATGCCACAATTGCTACTGGCTGCCTTGTGCAGTGTACTGGTATCGCTATTATTAAAGTGGTCGGTACGCCGCGGTGCCTCGGCCATGGCACTCATTAGCTGGAATTATGTGGCAGCCGTGTTGCTCACTGGCTTTTTGCTCAAGCCGGACTTTACCAACCTGCTGGCGCATCGGCAAACCTCATGGCTGGCTTTAGTGGCACTGGGTGTATTGTTGCCGGGCATTTTTCTGGCTTTATCAAAATCCTTGCAGCGGGCAGGGCTGATTAAAACCGAAGTTGCCCAGCGCATGTCGTTATTACTGTCCTTACTGGCAGCGTATTGGCTATTCCATGAAAGTTTTACCCGGTTAAAAATAGTGGGTATAGGTCTGGGTCTGGTCGCAGTACTCGGGCTGATATTTAGCACGGCCGGTAAAACAAAAAATACCGCACAGTTTGCCCGGCATAGCGGCATATTATTGCTGGTGTGGGTAGGTTATGCCGCGGTAGATGTGTTGCTTAAATATATTTCTACGCTGGGCTATTCTACCAGTACCGCGCTGTTTGCCAGTTTTAGTATTGCCTTAACAGGGCTGGTGGTATGGCAAGCTGTGCAGGGAACATTTAAGCAGCTGTTTTGGCTTAAGCATATAGGGCTGGGCTTAAGCCTGGGGGTACTTAATTTTTGCAATATCTGGTTTTATATCAAGGCGCATCAGCAACTGGCCAGTAATCCGGCCATTGTATTTGCCAGCATGAATATTCTGGTAGTGTTATTGGGCGTGATAGCTGGGCTGGTTATTTTTAAGGAAAAACTGAAAAAATCCGGTTGGGTGTTTGTTGCTTCGTCCATCGTAGCCATTGTAGTTTTATATTATGCAAGGCTCGCTTAAACCCAGTGCGCTAGCCCTAAAAATTTCCTTAAACAAAGACTGATTCTAGAGCTGGCACTGTTTCAAAGGTTGATACTATTTCAAAGGTTGGCATTGGGGACAAAACACACTGGCACGCTGGCCGAGTTTCAGGGTTTCTAAGGTGGTCTCACAATTGACGCACATTTCACCAGCCCGGCCATAAGCCAGCAGAGTTTGCTGAAAATAGCCGTTTTCGCCCATGGCATTGGTATAGTCGCGCAAGGTAGAACCGCCTAAATCAATGGCCTGTTTTAAAATGCGCTTGATTTCAGGCACCAGTGTATTGATTTCATCCATGCTTAATGAACACGCAGATCGCGCTGGGTGAATGCCGGTATTAAACAGGCTTTCAGTGGCGTAAATATTCCCTACGCCCACCACCACCGTATTGTCCATGATTGCTACCTTAATGGCCGTGTTTTTACCTTTTAATTTGCTTGCCAGATACTCGGCATTAAATGCGTTATCTAAAGGTTCTGGCCCAAGCTTACTGAGTAGCGTGTGCGTGCCATTTTCCAGCCATAACATACAGCCAAAACGGCGTGGGTCATGGTAGCGTAGTTCAGTAAGATGCCCGCTATCGTCCATAAACTGTAAAACCACGTGATCATGTTTACGCAAGTCCTGAGCAGGGGCGCAGATACTAAAACTACCCGACATGCCCAAATGCAGCAACAAGGCATCGCGTTCAAAATGCGCTAGAATATACTTGGCGCGGCGCTCTAGCTTAAGCAGTTTTTGTCCGCACAGTTTGCTCAAGTCATCCGGCACTGGCCAGCGCAGGCTAGGTTGACGCACCTGTATGTGGGTTATGCTTTGACCAAGCAGTGGCTCAAGGCTGGTTTTGGTGGTTTCAACTTCGGGTAATTCGGGCATGGGCAAACTCAGCACATTCTGGAAGGGCGTTAAAACAGACTTACAAATAAGGGACTTAATTGGCTTATTACCCAAGCAATATTGGTCTTAAAGTAAGAAAAACAAGTATCAGGAATGACAACCCGCCGTGCCCAGTTCAGCTAAATCTTCTACGCAACCGACTAATCCAAACACCTCTGGTATTCTGCCACATGAGTGGTTTAGGCGACCTACTGCTGTAGTGGCGGCGGACCTGATTGGCTGTTACCTGTGCCGTCGGATGGAAGATGGCCGGGTAATTAAAGCGGTGATTACTGAAACCGAAGCCTATTTGGGCATACAGGATGCCGCCTGTCATGCTTTTGGTGGCCGTCACACACCGCGTACCAGCGTGATGTATAAGGAAGCTGGCACGATTTATGTGTACCTGATTTATGGGCTGCATTATTTGCTTAATATCGTCACCACTGAAATTGGCCAGCCGGAAGCGGTACTCATCCGTGCAGTATATATAGAAGGCGAGGACATACGCGCAGGTGCAGGCCCGGCCAAGTTGACCAAGTTCTTGCAGATTGATAAGCGGCTAAATAGTCATTTGTTAAGTAAAGATTTAGGCCTATGGGTAGAAGATAAAACCAGGTCAGATGTACCAGTAAGCGTATCCAAACGTATTGGCGTGGACTACGCCGGGGAAGCAGCGCACTGGTTAATGCGCTTTAGCCGGACGGGGCATACGTCGGTGTCGAAGTAAATTTTCAAAAGTTTTATTGGTGATGAGGTAATGAATGAGCATGTTATTTAGTCCAATTAATCTTGGCAGTTTAACCCTGAAAAACCGCATCATTGTGGCGCCCATGTGCCAATATTCCTCCAATAATGATGGTGAAATAACGGCTTGGCACCGCGCACACTGGATGAATCTGGCACTGTCTGGTGCAGGGCTTTTTATTGTGGAAGCCACTGCGGTACAGCCCAATGGCCGCATTAGTTATGGTGATCTGGGTTTATGGAATGAAAGCCAGCAAGCACACATGCAGAACGCGCTAAAGGAGATTAGACAATACACGCCTGTGCCGATTGCTATTCAATTGGCACATGCCGGGCGCAAGGCTTCGACTGATAAACCCTGGCATGGCGGTCAGCAAATTGCGGCAGATCATCCGCATGGCTGGCAAACGGTTGCACCAAGTCCGCTGCCGTTTAATTTGCAAGATACGGCACCCCGGTCTTTAGAATTACATGAGATTAAACAAATTCAGCAGGATTTTGCCAGTACTGCCAAGCGGGCAGTGGCTGCCGGTTTTGACTTAATTGAGCTACACGCGGCGCATGGCTACTTGCTGCATGAGTTTTTATCGCCATTATCCAACCAGCGTGAAGATGACTACGGCGGCAGTTTGCAAAACCGTTTGCGTATGACGTTGGAAACCTTTGTTGCCATTAAAGAGGCCGTACCAGAAGGCTTTCCGGTTGGTGTGCGCATTTCTGCCAGTGACTGGGTAGATGAACCGCAGCGCAAAGGCTGGGATGTAGAATCCAGTATTGAATTATCCAGACAATTAGAACAACTGGGCGCGGTATATATTCATGTGTCTAGCGGTGGTTTGGATGTTCAGCAAAAAATTGATATTAGACCTAACTATCAGGTGCCCTTTGCGGCTGCCATTAAGCAAGCTATCGATATTCCAGTGATTGCTGTGGGTTTAATTACTGAGGCTCAGCAGGCAGAAGAAATTTTGCAAAAGCAGCAAGCTGATGTGATTGGCTTGGCACGGGCTATGCTGTATGACCCACGCTGGCCGTGGCATGCAGCGGCTGGACTGGATGAAATAATACAGATTGCACCGCAGTATTTACGCAGCCAGCCGCATGGCCTAAAAGAGCTGTTTGAGGCGTATGAGAGGGATTAGGCTCTCATACTACAGTGCCTTAAAACAGGCCTGATAAATTCAAGCACTAGTGATTATTTTGGTCTGGCAACATCACCATTTAAGCCTTCTGGCAAATCCAGCACCTGATAAATCGACGCTGCCAATGCCGCAGGCTTTGCCACTACCAAGGCCTGCCAACCTTGAGCATTATTATCAGCAATGGCATTGACCACCTGAATATCATTGTCCAGTTGCTGACCAGCCGCTGGCACGTCACCCATACTTGCCTGAATTAAGTGCAGCCAGTGCTTGGGTTTGGCTCTAAACCATAACCGTGCAATAATTTCCTGCCCCAGATAACAGCCCTTGTCATAATCCACGCCACCACGCTGATGCAAGCGCAACTCCTGTGGCTGAAATAAACCAGCGGTTGCTGCCGTTATCCAGGCTTGCCCCTGGCTAATCGCGGTTTGCTGCCATGCCTCAACACTGGTGCTGTCATCTGTATGGTTAAAACTGGCTTTGCCATTCACAATAGCTGGATAAACGGGCTCGGCAGGGGAGAGCTGAAACTTGGAAAACGCGCCGTATTTTTTAATGTGCGCCTGTAGTGCCTCACTTTGGTCACTGCTGATAATCACCTCAATATGTTCCGCACTATGACGATTTAGCCATAGCCCAAACTGTATCCGGCCTTTTAAGTCACTAATCGCTGTAGCCTGATAGCTACTATCGTCCAGCTTGCTGACCTCTACCGTCACTTGTCCCTGTAAAAATGTCTCGGCATCCTTACCGTTTAATTCAAACCGCATAAAAGACAAATCAGCCATCATATTTCTCTGCAAAATAACGCATTAGTGAGTCCTATCATGGCTTAATTTTGCAAAAAAATCAGCTTTAGTGCAAAAAGCCCAAACAAACGTAACTAAATATTTCAAAAGTAGTTATTTTTATAGTTAATTGTTTGAAAAATAAAGGATTTGGGAAACGCTATCTGGAGGGCGTACAATAAACAAGGACAAGTGGAGAAGGATGCACCATGGTTCTTCATCCCAATACACACACCAGCAAGGCGGACTTAAGTCTTCCAAGCCAATTTAACTGTTAAAACGCCAAATGATGAATACCCAATACCGTAAACCCCTAGCCGGCACCAACCTTGATTATTTTGACACCCGTGCAGCAGTTGAAGCCATCCAGCCCGGTAGCTATGACACCCTGCCATATACCTCGCGTGTGCTGGCCGAGCAACTGGTACGCCGTGCTGAGCCTGAGCATTTAACCGATTATTTAACCCAGCTGATTGAACGCCGCCAGGATCTGGATTTTCCGTGGTATCCGGCGCGGGTGGTGTGCCATGACATTTTAGGCCAGACCGCACTGGTTGACTTGGCTGGCCTGCGTGATGCCATTGCCGAGCAGGGCGGTGACCCATCCAAAGTCAATCCGGTAGTACCTACCCAGCTGATTGTTGACCATTCCTTAGCCGTCGAGTGCGGTGGTTTTGACCCGGATGCCTTTGCCAAAAACCGTGCCATTGAAGACCGCCGTAACGAAGACCGTTTTCATTTTATTGAATGGACAAAAACTGCGTTTAAAAATGTGGATGTGATTCCTGCTGGTAATGGCATCATGCACCAGATTAATCTGGAAAAAATGTCGCCAGTGATTCAAAACCGTGACGGAATTGCCTTTCCCGATACCTGTGTGGGCACTGACTCGCATACCCCGCATGTGGATGCTTTGGGCGTAATTTCCGTGGGCGTGGGCGGCCTGGAAGCCGAAACCGTGATGCTGGGGCGTGCCTCCATGATGCGCCTGCCGGATATTGTGGGCGTGGAGCTGGTCGGGCAACGTCAGCCCGGCATTACTGCCACGGATATTGTGCTGGCTCTAACCGAGTTTTTGCGTAAAGAGCGCGTGGTGGGTGCCTACATTGAATTCTTTGGTGAAGGCGCCGACAGTATGACCGTGGGCGACCGCGCCACGCTATCCAACATGACGCCTGAATATGGTGCCACCGCTGCCATGTTCTATATTGACCAGCAAACACTAGATTATTTAAAGCTGACCGGTCGTGATGATGAACAAGTGGCACTGGTTGAAAACTATGCCAAAACCACCGGCCTGTGGGCAGATGATTTAAAAACGGCGGTGTATCCGCGTGTGCTGCGTTTTGATTTATCTAGCGTGACCCGTAACATTGCCGGGCCATCCAATCCGCATGCGCGGGTGTCTACTAGCGATTTAGCTGCCAAAGGCATTGCCGGTAATCTGGAAGCTGCCCGTGCGCAGGAAGCTGAAGGGCTCATGCCAGATGGTGCAGTGATTATTGCTGCGATTACCTCCTGTACCAATACCTCTAACCCGCGTAATACCGTGGCAGCAGGCTTACTGGCCAAAAAAGCCAACGCGCTGGGCTTAACCCGTAAACCATGGGTCAAAAGCTCCTTTGCACCCGGCTCCAAAGCCGCTGAGCTGTACTTAAAAGAAGCCGGTGTGTTAAGTGAGCTGGAAAATCTGGGCTTTGGCATTGTGGCGTTTGCCTGCACCACCTGTAACGGTATGTCCGGTGCATTAGACCCACAAATTCAACAGGAAATTATTGACCGCGACCTGTACGCCACAGCGGTGCTATCCGGTAATCGTAACTTTGATGGGCGGATTCATCCCTATGCCAAGCAAGCGTTTTTAGCGTCTCCGCCGCTGGTGGTGGCGTATGCGATTGCTGGTACGATTCGCTTTGATATTGAGCGCGATGTGCTGGGTCACGACCAAAACGGCAATCCGGTTTACCTGAAAGATATCTGGCCATCGGATAGCGAAATTGATGCACTGGTCGCCAAAAGCGTTAAGCCTGAGCAGTTCCGTCAGGTGTATATCCCCATGTTTGACCTAGGCCAGATTGAAGAAGCTGAGAGTCCACTGTACGACTGGCGGCCAATGTCCACTTATATTCGCCGTCCGCCGTATTGGGAGGGCGCACTGGCTAGCCCGCGTACCTTAACTGGTATGCGTCCGCTGGGTGTGTTTGGCGATAACATTACCACTGACCACTTGTCCCCATCTAACGCTATTTTGCTCAATAGTGCGGCAGGTGAGTACCTGCACAAAATGGGCTTGCCGGAAGAAGACTTTAACTCTTATGCCACCCACCGTGGTGACCATTTAACCGCGCAGCGGGCAACCTTTGCCAACCCGAAACTACTCAATGAAATGGTACGCGATGAGAGCGGCAAGGTGATTCAGGGCTCGCTGGCACGCATTGAACCAGAAGGGCAGGTAACCCGCATGTGGGAGGCCATTGAAACCTACATGAACCGCAAGCAACCGCTGATTATTATTGCTGGTGCGGATTATGGGCAAGGCTCTAGCCGTGACTGGGCAGCCAAAGGCGTGCGTCTGGCTGGGGTTGAAGTGGTGGTGGCAGAAGGCTTTGAGCGGATTCACCGCACCAATCTGGTAGGTATGGGTGTATTGCCGCTAGAGTTTAAGGCAGGCACTGACCGCAATACCTTAAACATTGATGGCACTGAAACCTTTGATGTCAAAGGCGACCGTCATACCCCGCGTGCTGATTTAACGCTGGTGATTCACCGCAAAGATGGTGAGAGTGTTGAGGTGCCAGTAACATCACGTCTGGATACCGGCGAAGAAGTCTTGATTTATGAGGCCGGTGGCGTATTGCAGCGCTTTGCCAAGGATTTTTTGGAAGGCAATGTTGAGGTGGAAGCTACGGCTTAAGGTTATTGATTTTACTTGAGAAAAACCCTATCGTGAGATGGGGTTTTTATTTTGGGGCAAGAAATGATTATAAGTTTCACAGATGAATATAAGATTGATAAGGTAAAATTCGAAGCTACACAAGCATTTGACCCAATTTTAGGTGTTGATACAAGATTGTTTATTGATCCTAGTTTAATTAGAAATACTGAAATTCCAGAATTTAAAAACTCTTATTCTAAAATCCAAGTTTTTTTTGAGGGAATAATTAGGTTGTTAAAGCAAGCTAAAGGAACATCAAAGAAGGATATCTTTTGGAAAAGTGCAGTTGAAAAATTTAAAACAAATGAAATCAAAGGATTTAGTATAGGATATTCCTCAAACAGTACTAAAGGAAGTGGTATTGGTGAGAAAAAGAAACAGCAAATTTTAACCAATATCAAAGCAATCATAGAAGCTGGTAATGAAGATCCTACAATATTTGAATTAGTTGGGGCTTTTGAGGAGGGTGTCGGTCCTGATTTAATAAGCGATATGACATCTAATATCTTAATTAATAGACCTCTTGCGAAAGTAAAAACTGCCTCAATATAGATTTCATGAAATATCAGAAATTAAACCGTTTTTCAGATTCTGAATTCAAGCGCTTGGTTGGTGTACCTCGACCAGTTTTTAGTGAAATGGTCGAAGTTTTAAAAGAAGCAGAATCACTTAAAAAGAAATCTGGGCGTCCTCATACTTTAGTTATAGAGGATCAATTATTATTAACACTCAATTACTTACGGAATTACAGCACTCAATTGGAATTGGCTGCAAATTACCATATCGCTGAAAGTAATGTGAATCGAACTATTAAAAAGGTTGAAGATGCATTAATGAAATCAAGACGTTTTACCTTGCCAAAACGAAGCATTACCACAGCAAACGAACAATTTAACTGGGTCATTATTGATGCTACAGAATGTTCAATAGAACGCCCGAAAAAAAAATCAGAGTAAGTTCTACAGTGGTAAAAAGAAGAAACATACGCTAAAAGCCCAAGTGATCTATCATCCGAAGAGTAAACAAATCATAGGAGTAGATATATCTTCTGGCAGTCAGCATGATATTAAATTGGCAAGAAAAACAGTAAAAAAATTCAAACATTTTGAATATGTTATGACCGATTTAGGGTACTATGGGTTAGAGCAAGATGGCTTTAAATTATTGATGCCAATAAAGAAAAAGAAGAATTTACCCTTATTTGATGTTGAGAAAAAGTACAATAAAATGATTGGAAAAATACGAGTTGTAATCGAACATATTAACAGTCAATTGAAAAGATTTAGAATACTAAGTGAACGCTATCGAAATCGACGGAAAAGATTCGGTTTACGCATTAACTTAATCGCTGCACTGGTAAACCGGATGAACTTGCAATAACGACTTTCGCAAGAGGTCTAATGAATTGATTAGTTATACCCAACGTGTATCTAAAGAAATGGGGGTAGATTTAAAGGAGCTAAGGTTCTCTAAACATTACAAACCTGTTCATTTACCTGAAAACCCTTATACTGAAGAACCTGTTATTTTAGTACCTAAAGAGTTTTTAAGAGATTTGCCTGTAGCAAATGAATTTGCAGATTTACATTGGATAACTAGCCATAATAAAGAGTTAAGAGATTTTTTTAATGAATTATTAGGAGGCGCATTCAGATCAATTACAACCCAAGAAAAGAAAACACATATCAGAAATATTTTTACTCAATTTCCTGATTTTCTACAAGAGCTCTTGGCGGCTTATTCCAAATCTAAACCTAAATTTTATAATTTTGAGGAAGATAAAACTGGTGAGGTGATTTGGTATAGAACAGCACAAAATGTACTAGCTGAATCACCTTTAGAATTAAAGCTGAATAAAAATCCTACATTGGATGATGTATATAATGTGGTAAAACAAATTTGCATGCATTTTAAAGGTTTAATTGAAAACAATGGATTAAGTAAATTACTCTATGATGATAAAAATAAAAGAAAACATGAGTCCGCAGCCCAGTTATTATTTTTTGGTATAGCTTGTGCTTACTGCCATGCAAATAACTTGGACTTGTCGCCCGAAGCAGATGCAGGTAGAGGGCCTGTAGATTTTAAAATTAGCTTAGGAGCATCGGCCAAAGTAATTGTTGAAATAAAATTAACTTCTAATAATCAGCTAGCACATGGTTATGAAAAACAACTTCCTATTTATCAAAAAGCTGAGAAAACTCAAAAAGGAATATACCTAGTTTTATACAATGAAGGAATAACTGATAAACGTTGGAAGAGTTTCAATGGGCTAGTAAAAAATACTCAATTAAAAAATATCGAGGTTATAGTAGTAAATGCAATACCAAAAGCTTCAGCTAGCGTAGCTGATGATTAAAGAGATTATTTTTCGTAGCTGATTAAATTTAATCTAAACATGAATCAGGAGGAAGATGTAATCCAATATTTAAAGGAACATGGATTAAGATGTACTAGCTCAAACCTGATCTAACAGTTACCCGTTTTTGATGATGAGTGTCAGGTTAAATTTGAGCTAGATTTTTTTGAGCCCAAATCTGTTTTCCATCAAGCAATGTTTCCATAGGCGTACGCCCACAGCACATTTTGCCCTGATGGGTTCGCTCAGTATTATAAAACCTGAGCCATTCGTCCAGATCATTTTGTAGTGTTTCAAGCGTACTGTAGAGCTTTTTACGGAACGTGATCTGGTAGAACTCTTGCAAAATGGTTTTATGGAAGCGTTCGCAGATGCCATTAGTCTGTGGTGAGGCTGCCTTGGTTTTGGTGTGATCAATGTCATTAAGTGCCAGGTACAACTCATAATCATGCTGCTCAACCTTACCGCAATATTCAGTTCCGCGGTCAGTTAGGATTCTGAGCATTGGCAAATCATGAGATTCGTAAAACGGCAATACCCGATCATTTAGCAAATCAGCGGCAGTGATCGGTGTCTTAGTGGTATACAGCTTGCAATGCACGACCTTGCTATAAGTATCGATAAAGGTCTGCTGATAAATGCGTCCCACACCCTTTAAATTGCCCACATAAAAGGTGTCCTGCGCACCCAGATAGCCTGGGTGATGGGTTTCAATCTCACCGCATGCCACATCATCTGCATGCTTACGCTCTAGTGCTGCAATCTGATGGTCATTGAGTTCAATACCGTCTCGAGTAACTTTAGCCTCTAACGCCTTAAGTCGCTTTTTAAAGTTCTCAAGGTTGTGTCGCAACCAGATGGAACGAACACCGCTGCCTGATACGAAGATACCTCTCTTACGTAATTCATTGCTGGTGCGATGCTGTCCATATGCGGGAAATTGAATCGCATAGTCAATCACTGCTTGTTCAGTGGCTTCATCCACACGGTTTTTTAAGTTAGGTACACGACGGGACTTATTGATCAGGGCATCTACATCGCCTGATTTAACTGATTCCTGATAGCGGTAGAAGGTATCACGAGAGACGCCCATCACTTTACAGGCTTTAGAAACATTCTGTAGTTCTTCTGCCAAGTTCAGAAGTCCTACTTTGTGTTTGATGATTTGATTGGTAGTATGCAACATGAGAAAGTTACCTTTGTTTGATTAAGATTCGACACCTTTATCTAAACGGGTAACTTTCTCTTTTTCAAGATCTTTGTCCGATCAGATCGGAACTAATACAATTAAGATCAATCAGGCACCTATTTATTTGTCAGATATTAAAGATTTTGATGAGCTGAATTTTTAGATCCTTCAGCATAAAAATATCCAGTAGCCTGAACCTGCCTTCCAGCGGTGCCATGGTCGATAAGCATAACATCAGTAGCTTATTCTTTTACGCAAAGCCTGTATCATAATAGACGCGGTTTATCTCGCCTGTTAACTTCTTATGAAACCGAGTGATGGGCAAGATGTCCTAGTCCAATTGAAATATTAGGGAAAGAAATGACCAGGCAAAAACCAGCGCTTCATGAGCAAGCTGTTTTTCGCTTATTGACGGCGGTTATCGGCCTGATTTTATTAGGGGCTGGCATTTTTGCGGTGTGGTTTGTCCAAACGCCTGCCATGGTTCGTATCCCGCTGGGCTTGCTGTTAATGCTGCTGGGCGGAGACGCGGTCTGGTCAGCGTATCGTGCCCGGCCAGCATGGGTGAGCAAAATTGGTTCGCTACCTTGATATTACAAACTACTTGTGAAAACAATCAGGAATAATTAAACCGTGCCCCTAAACGACCATTTCATCTACGCGCCACCTCTACAGCCTTTAGTCATCCTTTATGAGGATGATGACCTGATCATTATTGATAAACCCGCAGGCTTATTGTCAGTACCCGGTCGCTTGCCGGAACATCAGGACAGTGCCTATGCGCGTGTGTTGCAACAATTCCCGCAGGCCAAAGTTACCCATCGGCTGGATATGGCAACCTCTGGCATTTTATTGTTTGCCAAGCATCGGGAAGCCGAAGTCGCGGTGAGTAAAATGTTTCAGGCCAGAGTGGTAAAAAAACAGTATATTGCGCTGGTGCAGGGGCAATTAATGGGCGAAGGACGTATTGATGTGCCTTTAATTGCCGACTGGCCAAACCGCCCCAAACAAAAAGTAGATTTTGAAATCGGTAAGCCTGCGCAAACCTTATACCAGCACGTTAAATATGATGCAGGGCAGGATATTAGCCGGATTTTGTTAGAACCCATCACCGGACGCTCGCACCAGTTACGCGTGCATCTGGCACATATTGGGCACCCTATTACGGGCGATAAACTGTATCATCCACAGCCTTTAAGCAGCCCGTTAAACCGTTTGGCGCTGCATGCCAGCTATTTAGCCTTTGAGCATCCATTGCAGGACAAGAGTTTAAGCCTTCAATCCACCGTGCCATTTTAGCTTTATCAATAGATAGCCGGTTTTGCGCGTATAATGCAGGATTTGATGTAATGAAGTTTTGCCCATGACCACCGTTACCAACCCACAACGCCTAGCCAAAGTGGTTAGCCAGTTACGCGCTTGCTCACGCCGTGATGCCGAGCATTATATTGCTGGTGGCTGGGTCAGTGTGGATGGCGTGGTGGTTGAGCAGTCCAATTATATGATCGAAAATCAGCAGGTAGTGATTGCTTCAACTGCCAATTTAAAACCCATTCTTCCAGTGACTATTTTGCTCAATAAACCTGCCGGTTATGATTTTGGCTTAACGCAGGAGTTGCTGGCACAGGGTTTATCGGCGCGCAATAAAAATGCACGGCCACTCACGCCGGAGCAGGAAGATTTATTCAAACATGACGCCTTGCAATTATTAACGGTCGAGACCCGTGCCAAGGATGACCGTGCCACGATTCGTCCGTTACGCTCGCATTTTCAAAAATTAATCGCCACCGCAGCGCTGGAAAGTGCGGCCAGTGGCTTGGTGGTGTATACGCAGGATCGCCGGATTGCCCGTAAACTCATTGATGATGCCAGCCGGGTCGAGCAGGAATTTATTGTTCAGGTAAAAGGCAGTTTGTCGGCAGAAGATTTACAGCGTTTAAATCAGGGTTTTTATGTTCAGGGCAAGTTATTACCGCCTGCCAAAGTCAGCTGGCAAAGCGAACAGCACTTGCGCATTGCCCTAAAAAACGTGCAACTTAATCAAATTGAAACCATGTGCCAGGGAGTAGGTTTAAGGGTACTGGCCATGAAGCGTATTCGGATTGGACGTTTGGCCATGGCAAAACTCGCGATAGGTGAATGGCGCTATTTGCTGCCGTATGAGAAATTTTAAATTGCTTCATTGTTATTTTATAAACAAAGCCAGTATAAGGCGCTCCCTAAACTGGCTTTGCTAAGAAGTAGAAACTTATTCTTCCAGATCGGCGTCACGTGCCATGTCACCTTCTTGTGACGCATTTTGCAAATCACGGTCAAAGGAGTACAGATTGGTGTTGCCATGTTTTTCCTTGGAGGCCAGCGCGTATTTGTCGCGTAGGTCATCAATCAGGCTTTCTTCTTCAATTTGTTCTTTGACAAACCATTGCATGAAATTAAAGGTCGGCCAGACCATCAAAATTATTGACTTCTGCCCATGAACCTAAAGCCAGATAGGCTTGTGCCTGTTCGGCTTCATTCATCATTTGGTCACTTAAGGCTTTTTCCATGGCGTCAGAGAGACGTTTATCAGACATTATTGGGCTCCTTTGGCGTTGAGCTAGTCGGAAAGTCCAGTGTAATCATGAAATGCGGATAAAGGCACCATGACTGCAATTCACTTCATAAAGTACAATCTGCGGTAACATCAGGGGTTGATAGGCCAAATGTATGAGGGAAAAGATAAACACGTGGCTACAACAAGGCACGCGGTTTGCTGAATATCAGATAAATCGAATATATCCGCAAGATTCAGGTCGGTAGAGGTCATTATTATGGTTATCCTATCTGTATATTGTATTGAGGCCACATGTGATGTCCGATTATGAACGCATCGAAAAGGCAATTAGCTATCTGGTGAATCATGTGGGTGAACAGCCCAGCCTGGATGATATTGCAGCGCAGGTGCATTTAAGCCCCTTTCATTTTCAGCGCATGTTTTGCCAATGGGCAGGGATTACACCCAAGCGGTTTTTGCAGGTACTTACACTGGAACATAGCAAGCAGTTACTGGCGCAGTCACGGTCACTGCTGGATGTTTCATATGAAACTGGCTTAAGTGGCAGTTCACGGCTGCATGATCATTTTGTACAACTAGAAGCGGTAACACCGGGTGAGCACAAGCAAAAGGGCAAGGATGTACAGATTACTTATGGTGTACATGCAACGCCATTTGGCCCGATATTTATGGCGCTTACCCGACGCGGAATTTGTCGTGCCAGCTTTATTGATTTTAGCTCACTGGAGCATGAACTGGCTGATTTGCAGAGGAGCTGGCCACTTAGTACTTTACAACGTGACGATGCCGCCACCCACGGTATTGTCCATAGCATGTTTGATATGCAAAGAACTATGCGGCAGGCGATCAGCCAGCCCAAGCCATTGTCGTTACATGTATCAGGTACCAATTTTCAGGTGGCGGTATGGCGTACCCTGCTCAACATTCCTGTGGGAGCATTGGTCAGTTATTCAGACATTGCCTCGTCACTAGGCTCTCCTAGTGCGTCACGTGCTGTTGCCAATGCCATTGGTGCCAATCCAGTGGCGTTTATTATTCCCTGTCATCGGGTGATTCGGCAAAGTGGTGCAGTAGGCGGCTATCGCTGGGGCGTACCCAAAAAGCAAATGATCCAAACCTGGGAGAGCCTGCAAGTTAGGCCTGAACCATGACCTGATCTGCAAATAGCGATGCTGATTACGAAGGTGAAATAGCCAGAAGCTGATGGTTTTGTCATTAAAACAGATGCTGGATCAACAACATTATGATTGCAATTGCTACTGCCGATTGAAGCATTCAACTTTATAATAAAGCCAAATTTGGTTAACCAACTGGAATCTGTAATGACTCATGCGCCACAAATTAAAATTCCAGCCACCTACATGCGTGGTGGCACCAGCAAGGGTGTCTTTTTTCGCTTAACTGATCTGCCAGAAGCTGCCCAAGTGCCCGGCGCAGCGCGAGACAAATTGTTTATGCGGGTGATTGGCAGCCCTGATCCTTATAGTGCGCATATTGATGGCATGGGCGGTGCGACTTCCAGTACCAGTAAATGCGTGATTTTATCCAAAAGCACACAGCCGGATCACGATGTCGATTATCTGTATGGTCAGGTATCCATTGACAAGGCTTTTGTGGACTGGAGTGGCAACTGCGGTAACCTGTCCACCGGAGCCGGGGCGTTTGCCATTCATGCCGGATTGGTTGACCCTGGCCGTATTCCTGAAAATGGCATGTGTATAGTACGCATCTGGCAGGCCAACATCGGCAAAACCATCATTGCCCATGTACCCATTAGCAATGGACAGGTACAGGAAACCGGTGACTTTGAACTGGATGGCGTCACCTTTCCAGCAGCAGAAATTGTACTGGAATTCATGGATCCTTCCGATGATGGCGAAGGTTCCATGTTTCCTACGGGCAATCTGGTCGATGAGCTGGAGGTTCCGGGCGTTGGTACGCTAAAGGCCACCATGATTACCGCGGGTATTCCTACCGTATTTGTCAATGCAGAGGATATTGGCTATACCGGCACCGAGCTGCGTGAAGCCATTAATAGTAGCCCGGAAGCGTTGGCAAAGTTTGAGGCCATCCGGGTGGCTGGTGCCTTGCGTATGGGGTTGATCAAAGACCCTGCTGAGGCAGCTACTCGCCAGCACACACCAAAAATTGCCTTTGTGGCCAAGGCGCAGGATTATGTGGCGGCCAGTGGCAAACAGATTAAAGCGGCGGATGTTGATCTGCTGGTACGTGCGCTATCTATGGGTAAGCTACACCATGCCATGATGGGTACCGCCGCGGTGGCAATTGGCACCGCCGCAGCCATTCCGGGCACGCTGGTGAATTTAGCAGCTGGTGGGGGAGAGCGGCAAGCAGTGCGTTTTGGTCATCCGTCTGGTACGCTCAGAGTAGGCGCAGAGGCCAAACAGGTGAACGGCGAGTGGACGGTCACCAAGGCCATCATGAGCCGTAGCGCACGGATTATTATGGAAGGGTGGGTACAGGTACCTGCTGATACGTTTTAATCACTGCATAAACAAACCAGCCATGCCAAATGGGTGCGCTGGTTTTACTACTTTTGAATTTAAAAGAGCTGATGATAAAGACGGATGAATAAATTTTTACTTGTGCTTGCCTTAAGCAGTATATCAACGCTAGCGTTGGCAAGCCCTACGACTCAGCCTCAAAAGAATGCATTGCCTAAGGACGCTCAGGTGTTTTTGCAGCGTTATGAAATGTGTTGGCATTTTGCCGGAGAGTTGAATGGCGATGGTTCAAAACGCGATCATGAATTAAATCGCGAAATGGCCAAGCTACGTTGCCACACCATCGAGCGGGATGAACAAAATTTTCGTAAAAAATATGCCAGTAATAAAGAAGTCATGGCTGCTTTAATTGCCATTGATGCACCTTATTAAACGGGACTGTATAAAATCTTATGCCCACTTCTGCATCCATTTATCAGGACATTTATCAGGTGGTTGCTCTGGTGCCTTATGGCAAGGTAGCCACTTATGGGCAAATCGCCGCGCTGGCTGGCTTTCCGCGGCATGCCCGGCTAGTGGGTTATGCGCTTAACCGCTTGCTGGCACCCGATACTGAATTGCCCTGGCACCGGATCATTAATGCGCAAGGCCGCCTGAGCCTGCACAAGTTGGATATTTATGCCGAAGACCTGCAACGCCAGAAACTGGAAAATGAAGGCGTAGCGTTTATTAACGACCGGATTGATTTAAAACAATACCAATGGCAGCCTTAGCGCAAGATAAACTGAAGTGACCATAAGCCTGTGCTAAAAAATTGCAGCTCTTATACACAGCAATGCTGGTACACCAAGTCGGGCTGCTCTAAGCTCAAAATCCTTAAGCCTGTTAACCAGATAAGGATTGATGAACGCTAATGACCATTATTTCTGCGGCTGTTTTGCTGTTTTTAGTCATGGACCCGCTGGGTAATGTGCCCATGTTTTTATCTGCTCTCAAAAATGTGTCTTCTGAGCGCCAGAATATTGTCATTATTCGTGAGTTACTCATTGCGCTGCTGTTGTTGATTATTTTTCTGTTTACAGGCCAGTATTTATTAAGCTGGTTTCATATTACCGGCCCAGCTTTAACTATTTCAGGTGGCGTGATTTTATTTTTAATTGCCATTCGCATGGTATTTCCATCGGCTGAAAAACCCTTGCAAGAACGCATTGAAGGGGAACCATTTATTGTGCCACTAGCGGTACCTTATGTAGTAGGGCCATCCAGTATTGCTACCGTCATGCTCATGATGACGCAAAACCCGGCACATTGGCCCAAGTGGCTGACAGCGGTATTTCTGGCCTGGCTGGCTTCAAGCCTGATCTTATTTTTTGCCATCAAGCTGAAGCGTTTTCTGAGTGAGCGTATACTCATTGCAATGGAGCGCTTAATGGGTATGTTGCTGATTACTCTGGCCGTGCAAATGCTAATGACCGGTATTGACCAGTTTATCCAGCACTAACAGCTGATCCACTCGAAACAAAAAATTATAAAACAGATGAAAGACTTGCCTAAGCCCCGGATTTTACCTATAAATGATTGGTTAAAAATAATTAATGGGCAAATAATGTACAACGTCGGTTGGGGAAAACAGCGTATCAATATTCAGGCCCGAGGCTATGCCATGTTTGGTTATGGACAATGGCAGCACCGGGCAAAAGGTGAGCAAAGTAGCTTGTTTGCACGAGCTATTTGTATCCAGAATGAACAACAAGCTCCGGTGATAATCTGCTGTTTGGATATGGGTTGCATTACCCATGCCATGCGTAGTGAAGCCAGTAAGCTGTTAAGTCAAAAGCTAGCCACAGATTTTGATGATAGCGCTTTTATGCTCACTGCTACCCATACACATTCTGCACCTGGTGGCTGCGCTTATGAGGCATTATACAACATGCCAACCCCAGGCTTTGTGCCTGAACATTTAAATGCAGTGGTGCAAGCCATTGTAGAGGCGGTTATGCAGGCCTGGCACAGCAGGCAACCAACTACTATTCAGTTTGGTAGTGAGCAATTTAAAGCAGATATTCCGGTAGCATGGAATCGCTCACTGGCTGCCTATAATCGTAACCCTGACGTAAGCCCGCGTAGTATTGACGAAACTCATCTGGCGCTGGATCGTCATATGAATCTGCTGGGTTTTTACCGTGATGGCAAATTAAGCGCACTGCTATCCTTATTTGGCGTGCATGCCACTTGTGTAGGCAGTACATTGCATAAGCATAGTGGTGATAACAAAGGTTATGCAGCAGAGCAAACCGAGAACTGGCTTGTAAAACAGGGTATAGAGCAACCAATAGCTATTTTTGCTCAGGGTTCAGCGGGTGATGTATCACCGCATTATCAAGGCAAAACTGCCACAGCTCGCCGTAAAAAATTAAACGGCCCCCAGGTTTATGCATATGCGCAACGAAATGGTAGCTATCAAAGTGATCTGGCGCTTAATGCCCTCAGCCAGCCTATTCTTAATGTAGAGGGCGTAACAGACAGTATTTTGGGTTATCGCGATTTTAGTCATATCCATGTGAAGTCGGAATTCACCGGAGGCAACCAGCAGGCTTTTACCAGTGATCCGTGCCATGGAGCAGCATTTTTTGCCGGGACGCCCATTGACGGTCCAGGAACAGCAGCGCCTATTACCAAGGCCATGCAGCTAAGTGCGCATGCAGTTAGAAAATTACGCTTAAGTCCACTCATGCGCAAGCATAATGAAGCAGCATATTATCAGCAGCTTTATGCCTCACAAGGGCCAAAGGCAATTGTGCTTGAGGCAGGCAAAAAACGTATTTTAGGTCGGGCGCTGGGCTCACCCCCTGGAATAATTGATCCTTTGATTGCTGAAATGAACCGGCAAGTAGCAGCCGGTGCAATTAATGAAAGCCCTCTGGTTCCCAGTGTACTGCCACTGCAAATGATTCGTATTGGGCAAATTGCCTTGCTGGCTTGTCCCGGTGAAATTACTACCACAGCGGGCAAGCGCTTGGTGGATACTGTCAGGCCTGTTTTACAGGCGCAAGGCATAGAGCAAGTATTACTGTGCTCATACTGCAATGACTATATGGGCTATATTACTACCTATGAGGAATATCAGGAGCAGGCTTACGAAGGTGGACATACCCTGTTTGGGCAATGGACACTGGCTGCCTTTCAGACCTGTTTTGAGCAGCTTGCTAAAGAATTTGTCAAACCAGAACAGCAGCGGGAACATGACCAGCACACTCAGCCGCCCATTGTGCCTAAACATGAGCTGGCGCTAAGAACCAACACCGGAAACTTAAAAACAGCGGTGTCCTAAACATTCAAGCAAAACAATAGATCAGGGATGATAAATATGAATAGCATAAGCACCACTGCCGGGAGTGGTATTAACATCCAGTCAGCCAGCTGGCAGAACTGGTCAGGTTTGCAGCAGTCAAATCCGGCGCAATTTATACAGCCAGCATCGGTAGAGGAACTGGCGCATACAGTACAGCAGCGCCAAAAGTGCCGGGTGGTAGGTGCAGGGCATTCGTTTAGCCCACTGGTGTGTACAGACGATACCCTTATTTCACTGGATAACCTGACTGGTCTGGTGAATCATGACGACGAATTATGCCAAAGCACCTTGTATGCTGGTACACGCCTAAAAGACTTAGGCCAGTTTTTAAATCCTATTAATCAAGCTTTAATGAATCAGGGTGATATTGACCAGCAAAGTCTGGCCGGTGCTGTATCTACCGGGACACATGGCACCGGCTATCAGTTGCCGTGCTTGTCTAGCTTGGTAGAAGGCTTTGAGCTAGTCACCGCTAATGGTGATATTTTATGGTGTGACCGGAAGCACAATATCGAGATTTTTACGGCTGGGCGGGTTGCACTGGGCAGTTTCGGGGTTTTGACCAAAATCACCATGCAAAACATGCCGCGTTATCAGCTCAAAGAAGAAGTATATTTAAAGCCGCTAGATGAAATTCTGGCCAATATGCAGGACTGGAAAAGCCAGCACCGGCATATTGAAAGTTTTGTGTTTGTGCATGGTGAGCAGTCCATGGTGAAAACGCTAGACCTGTGTACTGACCTGGTTAGTCCACGCAAAGCGCCCTGGCCATCCGAAGACACGCTATTAACCTTATGCTCAGAGCTTGTGCGTGCGCTTCCGGCAGTCAATCCATATTTGCAAAAATTACTCGGTGTATTTGTAAAGCCAACCACTTGTATCGACTGGTCAAGCAATATTTTCCCCACGCCGCGCAACACCCGTTTTAATGAAATGGAATACCAGATTCCGGCAGAGCAGGGTCTGGAGTGCTTAAATGAAGTGGTACACACGCTACGCAAGCATAAAGCCCCCATGTTTTTTCCGCTGGAGTATCGCTATGTGAAGGCGGATGATATCTGGCTGAGTCCGTTTTATCAGCGGGACAGCGCGTCTATTTCCATTCACCAGTACCATAAGCAGGACTGCCAGCAAATTTTTAAGCTGGTTGAACCAGTTTTTCAAAAATATCAGGGACGTCCGCACTGGGGTAAAATGCACAACATGAGCGCCCCGCAGTTGCGTGCACTTTATCCGCGCTGGAATGACTTTATGCAATTGCGTGAGCAGCTCGACCCACAGCAAAAATGGCTAAACCAGCATTTACAGCAGTTGTTTCTAGACTGATAACCTTTTAGATCAGTAACCTTAAAGGGAAAAGCAAGATGCAAGCAAGCTTTTACCAGCAGCTCAATGAAGTGCTTAAAAATCAAGGGCAAGGCATTCCTGCTTTAGTTGTGGATCAGGCCAGTCTGGATACCAATATTGCCTATGCTCAGCAGCAGCTTGGTCATTTAAAACCGCGTCTGGTGGTCAAGTCTTTAGAGAGTATGCCGCTCATTAACTATATTGCAGCCAAGCTGAACTGCCAGCGTTTTATGGTGTTTCACGCACCGCATTTGCCGCTGGTTTTACAGCAATTTCCACAGGCTGATATATTACTGGGCAAACCTATGCCCATTGCCGCGGTACGGCATTTTTATCAGCAATATCCGCAACATAAAAATACTCCAATACAGTGGCTGGTTGATAGTCTGGAGCGCTTGCAGCAATACTTACAGCTGGCCATGCAGCAGCAGATCCGATTGCAGATTAATATTGAAATTGATATTGGCTTGCATCGGGGTGGCCTGCAACAACCTGAAAAGCTACAGCCCTTATTACAACTAATTAGCCAGCATCCGCAATGTTTAAAGTTTTCTGGCCTGATGGGCTACGATGCCCACGTGAGTAAAATTCCTGCGATCTTGCAGTCTTTGGAAAAAAGCTATCAGCAATCACAGGCCAGTTATCAACAGTTTATTGACTATATCCAGCAGCATTTTGCATGGTTTAATGATGGGCAACTGTGTTTTAATGGTTCGGGTAGCCCTACGTTTAGCCTGCATTGCCATCAATCGGTATGCAATGATATTGCCTTTGGCTCTATGCTGCTCAAACCCACCGATTTTGATATTACAACTTTAGATCAGCTGAAACCTGCCTTGTTTATTGCCGCGCCTGTGTTAAAAATTCTGCCATACAGCCAGCTACCGGGTTTGTCCCGCCTGGATAAGCTGCTGGATCAACTACCGTACCGGCAAAAAGCGCTGTTTGTGTATGGCGGTAACTGGTTAGCAGATTACGTCTATCCTACTGGGGCAAAAACCAATTTACTGTACGGGCGTAGCAGTAATCAGGAAATGGTCAACGTGCCCAAAAGCTGTAGCATTGCCACGGATGATTATGTATTTTTACGTCCTACCCAAAGCGAAGCCATCATTAGCCAGTTTAGTCAGCTATATATTTATGATGGCTCACAACTTCATGCCTGGAATACTTTTGATGCCTGAACAGTTGCAGGTACTCATTAGTGCCATTGCTGGTCAAGACTGTTTAAAGCGTTTACAATCAATTGTACTTCCTGTGCCTTATGCTGGTCATTAAGCTTTTGAGTCAACTGTTCAGGCAATTGCATTCGCTCTAATTCGCTGGTAATTCGTGCTTTTAAGATTAAATCTTTCATGTTGAGTTCCTCTATATTTGTTGCTTGCTAACAGTATAGATAGTCTGCGTAAATCGTTAAAACGGTTTATTTTCATAATGTGAATCGCTTTTTTAGATTAATAAAAGATTTCAATCTCAGATCAGAGTATGAGCAACAAGTAGTGTGCATCAAAGTGACCAGACGCTGAAATTATCTTTTGCCCTGATATGGTTTCGAGCGAGGTGGCTTTACTTCTTCCACGCCCATATTCGGCGCAAGGCTTTTGTTTTAAGCCATAATTAAGTTAAAATCCTACCATTGTGTGTTTTATCAGTTCCCGGGTTGAGACAATTGATCCAGCAGCCGTACATTATAAAACATTGACTTCTTATGCCTTCATCTCGCGGTGATATGCTCTTTGGTAGAGGGCATCACTCCTTAAGGATAATTTTATGCCTGTTATTACCCTGCCTAATGGCGACCAGAAAAATTTTGATCATCCAGTGTCTGTTATGGAAGTAGCACAAAGTATTGGCCCGGGACTTGCCAAAAATACCGTAGCAGGTCGTGTCAATGGTCAGCTGCGTGACGCGTGTGACCTCATTGATAACGATGCAACTGTACAGATCATTACGCCCAAAGATGAAGAAGGTCTGGAAATTATTCGCCATTCCTGTGCGCACTTGATTGGTCATGCGGTTAAGCAGTTATTTCCTGATGTGCAAATGGTGATTGGGCCAGTCATTGAAGAAGGTTTTTATTACGATATTTTCAGCCCAAAACCTTTTACTTTAGACGACGTGGCGGCTATTGAAAGCCGCATGAAGGACCTCATCAGTGAGGAATACGACGTTATTAAAAAAATGACCCCGCGTGATGAAGTCATTAAAACCTTTACCTCACGTGGCGAGAGCTACAAGTTGCGTCTGGTTGATGATATGCCTGAGGAGACAGCCATGGGGCTGTATTACCATCAGGAATATGTAGACATGTGCCGTGGCCCGCACGTACCCAATACCCGTTTTCTAAAAGCCTTTAAACTGACCAAATTATCCGGTGCCTATTGGCGCGGCGATGCCAAAAACGAACAATTACAGCGTATCTATGGCACGGCCTGGGCAGACAAAAAACAGCTGGCTGCTTATATTCAGCGTATTGAAGAAGCCGAAAAGCGTGATCACCGTAAAATTGGCAAGGCACTGGACTTGTTCCATTTACAGGAAGAAGCACCGGGCATGGTATTTTGGCATCCTAACGGCTGGACCATTTATCAGGTGCTGGAACAATATATGCGCAAGGTTCAGCGTGACAATGGCTATCAGGAAATTCGCACGCCACAGGTGGTTGACCTGGTATTGTGGGAAAAATCCGGGCATGCCGCCAACTATGCTGAAAACATGTTCACCACACATTCTGAAAGTCGCACCTATGCGGTAAAACCGATGAACTGTCCGTGTCATGTACAGGTATTTAATCAGGGTTTAAAATCCTACCGCGATCTGCCACTGCGTCTGGCTGAGTTCGGTTCTTGTCACCGTAACGAACCCTCTGGCTCATTACATGGTATTATGCGGGTGCGTGGTTTTACTCAGGATGATGCACATATTTTCTGTACCCGTGAACAAATAGGTGCAGAAGTTGCCGAATTTATTGCCTTAACCTTACAGGTATACAAGGATTTTGGCTTTGAAGATGTGCAAATGAAATTGTCTACTCGTCCTGAAAAGCGGGTAGGCGATGACGCACTGTGGGATTTAGCCGAAAAAGCGCTGGCTGATGCACTGGATGAAGCTGGCCTAAGCTGGGAGTTACAACCTGGTGAAGGTGCGTTTTACGGGCCAAAAATTGAGTTTAGCCTGAAAGACTGCCTAGGCCGTGTCTGGCAGTGTGGTACGATCCAGTGCGACTTCAACATGCCGATGCGTCTGGACGCCACCTTTGTGACCGAAGACAATAACCGTGATCATCCTGTTATGTTGCACCGTGCAATACTTGGCAGCTTTGAGCGTTTTATTGGTATACTAATTGAACACTACGCCGGCTATATGCCACCGTGGCTTGCTCCGGTTCAGGCGTGTGTGATGAATATTACCGATGCACAAAGCGATGCGTGCCAGAATGTTACTCAACTGTTAAATGAGCGTGGCTTGCGCGTAATCAATGACTTGAGAAACGAGAAAATCGGCTTTAAGATTCGTGAACGCACTTTAGAGCGTATCCCTTACCTATTGGTTCTAGGTGACCGTGAGGTGGAAGAAGGAACCGTGAATGTGCGTACACGGAGTGGAAAGAATTTGGGAACCATGTCAATAGAGGCATTTATTGATCTGGTTCAGTCCGCCGTTGCCCAGCGTGGCCGGTATAATTTGGAGTAATAGCGATTAAACAGCCTGACCGTAACTCACAACAGGTTGCCAAGAGCAACCGTCCTGCCATCAATGATGAAATTCGCGCCAAAGAAGTGCGACTGGTTGATGAAACAGGAGAGCAAAAAGGGATTGTTCCATTAAATGAAGCATTACGTGCGGCAGAGGCTGCTGATCTTGATCTGGTTGAGATCGTAGCCAATGCTGAGCCACCCGTATGCAAAATCATGGACTATAACAAGCATTTGTTTGACCTGAAGCAAAAGCAAAAAGATGCCCGGAAAAAACAGCATCAGGTGCAGGTCAAGGAAATCAAGTTGCGTCCAGGTACAGACGTTGGCGATTATCAGGTAAAACTGCGTTCCATTCTGCGTTTTCTGGAAGACGGCGACAAGGTAAAAATCACTTTGCGCTTCCGTGGTCGTGAAATGGCACATCAGGAATTAGGGCTAAAACAGCTGCAAAAAATTGAAGCTGATGTGGCTGATTTTGGTGTGGTCGAGCAACAGCCAAAAATGGAAGGTCGCCAGATGGGCATGTTGATTGGCCCGAAAAAGAAAAAATAGTTTGTTCTTTTTTTCTGAAAATAGAAGCGGTGCTTGTAACCAGGCATCGCTTTTTCTTTGCCTGCTTTTAGTTAGGTAAACGATGGAGCAGGTAATATGAAGCACGTAATTAGCCTTACTCAGGCATAGCCTTTTGCCCTAAAAAAATGCTAAAGTCTGGGCACGAACAAGAATATGGATATTGTGATAATGCGTGGATTCAAAACAATTAAACTGCTGTCGGTAGCACTGGTATCTTTACTTATGGCAAATCAGGGTTTTGCATGGGCCATTGGTACTCAAGTGATTCATTCTAATCCGCAGGTTAAGGATTATGACGATCTGGATTTTGATTTAAACGGCTTGTCAGGAACCTTGCAATTGGGTGAATTTGACAGCTTGCTCAGCCCTGCTGTGCACGCTCAATATGCCACAGGTAAAGCCAACTCTCTCAATGGCAAAGTAGATGTTAACTACTTTGAAGGCACGGCAACAGCGGGTCAGCTCATTTATAGTACAAGTAATTTTGTACTACGGGGTACAGCAGGTATCGGTATTGGTATTGCCGACCTAAAGGTAAAAACTGAGCAAGGGACTAATAATACCGATGCCTCCTTTGTAGTGATTCCAGTAGGGCTGGAAGCTAACTATCTGGTGCCTAATACCAACTTAAGCTTTTTTGGTACTGCTGGTTATAAATGGTATCTAGATGTGAGCGATGACCGTATTCGCTGTGCAGATGGAAGTGTATCCTCAGACAGCGGTTACCATGTCTGTGATAATAAAGGTGGATTTGCCGCAGATACCAAATATCCGGTTGGCAAGATGGATGGTATTCAGTTTGGCATTGGGGCCAAACTGTATTACTAAAAAATTACCTCTCACAATCTATCCAAACAAAAAAGCGATGATTGGCATCGCTTTTTTTATCCATATACTCAAGTTATCCTATAGTTAGACTTGGTTTGTACTGAGTCAGCAGTTGAATGAATTCTCACGGAAACTTGGCGAGTACTTCCAGAAAGGGAGCAGATTGTCGGGGGTACTGGGCAATCACCTGATGAATGGTCTTACCTTCTGGATTGGTCGCATGCAGGTTACGGCCATCTGCTAAAAACTGGTTAAGCAGGCGCTCAAAATCATGTGGGCGCATGTGCTTAAAGGCATTATATAACACCCAGTAATCAGCATCTGTACCTTCTACAGGCAAGTGATTTAAATAGGCAAAAACGCGCGAGTCAGGCCATTCTTCGTTATAGGTGGCAGGTTGCGAAACGGCCATGCAGCTCTCCAGTAAGCAAAAATAAAAGCAAAAATACTTAAAGAATAAAAGGCAGAGTATGAGCATGACCAGCAACGCTGCTTACATGCCCACCTCAGCTTCTCACCTTGTGGCATGCGCCGCAAGAGCAGCGCTGTAGGTATGCCGCCTCATATTCTGCCCGAGTTTACTGGTCAGGTAAAATGAGAAAAACTGAAAACCAGCATCACTTTTTTTGCAGTGGTTTTTATTTAGCGCTCTTCTGGGAGGTTGATATTCATTTCCAGCATTTCAATATCTGCCTCACTGCGTACACTCATTTGTACATCCTGCTCATCGACACCGCGAACATAGCGATTGACCACTTCCATGATTTCAATTTTCATGCGGTCAATCTTCTCCTGGCTCAAGCGACGACCCAAGCGGTTTTCACTGGCAACAATAACTTTTAAGCGATCCTTGGCAGCTTTGGCACTGGTTGGCTTATCATCACTTTTAAATAAATTACTCCAGAAACCAGCCATGTTATCCTCCAAATAAACGTGCTAACCAACCCTGTTTTTGTGGTGTAATGTGGCGAAAAGGTCGTTCTTCTCCTAAGAAACGCGCCACTAAGTCGTCATAGGCTTCACTGGCTCTGGAGTCAGTTTCACGAATAACGGGTACCCCCTGGTTTGAAGCATTGAGTACCGATGTGCATTCTGGAATCACGCCCAGGGTAGGAATTTTTAAAATATCATTGGCAATATCTTCAATGCTCAGCATTTCTTCGCGCTGGGCACGGTTTGGATCATAGCGGGTAATGACCAGATGCTTGCGTACACGGCCTTCGTTTTGCTCAACTTTGCGGGTTTTGCTATCCAGCATGCCAATAATGCGATCAGAGTCACGTACCGATGAAATTTCGGGATTGGTCACAATCAGGGCTTCATCGGCATAATACATGGCCAAAATAGCACCACGCTCAATACCGGCTGGTGAGTCGCAAATAATATAGTCAAATTCCTGCGAGAGCTCATCAATAATCCGGCCAACGCCTTCATCGGTCAGCGCGTCTTTATCGCGGGTTTGTGAGGCAGGCAGAATGTACAGGTTATCAATTTCCCGATCCTTGATTAAGGCCTGCTGTAAGCGAGCTTCATTATTGAGTACATTGACCAGGTCGTAGACCACGCGACGCTCGCAACCCATAATCAGGTCGAGGTTACGCAAGCCAACGTCAAAGTCAATGACCACAGTTTTGTGACCGCGCTGAGCCAGTCCTGTTGCAAAAGATGCGCTTGTGGTGGTCTTACCAACGCCACCTTTGCCTGATGTTACGACAACAATTTTGGCCACCGATTAAACTCCTGTTTGAAATTGTAGCGGGCTAGATACCAATCATATCTATCAGTTTGTATATAAATTACGCTTACCTTAATGAGGTAGCAAATGGAATTCAAGTTCCTGGTCGGAATTGAGGCAGATATGAACCGATTTACCAATCTTATCTGCGGGAATATCATCTGCCACGCTATAAGTTCCAGCAATGGACACCAGCTCTGCTTCCAGGCGCTGGCAGAAAATATGTGCCTGTTGTTGACCGCTAGCACCGGCAATAATACGCCCCCGTGCGGTGCCGTAAACATGAATATTACCTGAGGAAATCAGTTCTGAGCCGCTATTCATGTCTGCAACCAGCACAATATCACCATTATCTTCACTTAAGCTCTGGCCGGTGCGCAATATTTCGGTATGGACGGTGTTGCGTGATATCACTGGACGGGTGGCTGTAGGGGCTTCCTCAGTATTTGCACCAGGTATGTCAGCCGTGGCTTTAATCCGTTGCATGGGCTGGTCGCGGTTAAGTACCGGAAACTGGATAATGCGCGCCTGCTCGCCCAGTATTCCATCAATCACCGCCATCGGCTGTAAACCAAAATCAACCAGGAGCTGAATCAGGCTGATCAGATTGTTTTCAACAGTACTGTCCAGAATAACCAGTGCGCCATCATATTCCCCTTGAGTGCCCAGATGCTGTTCCAGCTGCTTTTTTATTTTTTCCAAATCACTGGTCTGAAAAATCAGACGCGAAAAGTTGACCATGCGGCCGTTGATGCGAAGATCGCTCATATTTTTTCCTTGCGTACCAGTGACCAGAAGAGCCGGCCTCCAGCAGGTTTAAAGCCATTAAAGTGAACTGAATCGTAGTCCAAAATAATTAATTACACCAGCCATAATCGTGTTCTTTTCATTACAAAAAACAGATGACCAATGTGTTGTAAAAACCACTTAGGGCGAGCCTGCTTTAGCAGTATCAAGCGGTAGTTTTTGCCCAGGTTTCCATTGCCGCGCCTCGATCTGTTTGCGGATCGTATTCAAACTTTCATATACCAATGAATCTACCAGTTTTTTCAGTGCAGGTTGATCAAGCTTGATTTGTCCAACATAGTTTGCTGCCGTGAGGAGTGCCGGGTTGGCCGGCTGATCTTTTGCTGGCTGGGTAAATGGTGCTATTAATCCGGTAGTAATGTTTTCGCCCAGCCGCTGCCCAATACTTTGAATCTGTCTTTCCAGTATTGAACCGGCTACTGGAATCAGGCGTAGCAGTCTATGCAGCTCAGGCGTGTCATTAATGGCCTGGATGACAATCTGTCCTACATTGTGTGTAATTAACTGCTGTTGCTCCTGTAGGGCAATGGCAAGATTATGCTGTAATGTTTCCCCCACTGCCTGGCTAATCAGGTTGCGGTGCTGATTGACCAGATCGTGCAGCAAACGCTGATGGGTGGCTCCGGTTTTTAGTTCCCGTTCCACGCCGCTTAAAGCGGTCAGCACAATACGGTCGGTAAGCTCCTGGAGTAGCAACTGATAGTAAAAATATCCGGTTTTGAGCCAGCTATCCGGCAAGACTTTATAGCCTAGTTGGTACAAACGATAGCCAATGACAATCACACGCAGTAAACGCAGTGCGCGGAAGGTTGGGATACAGGCTAAAAACTCATACCAGTGAATAAACGGAAAAAAGAACCAGCGGCGGTGGTGCTTAAATATAATAGCAATGCCCCAGCGCAACATCAGTTCACTCACTAGATAAATAGTAATCCATTCATCCAGATCAACCATGACCGGATGAATTTGTTCACGGTAATGATATACCCATGCAGTCTGACCAATCAGGCTGGCAGCCGATAAGCCCACATTGCTAAGCAGCAACTGGTCTAGCGCCATGGTCAGCAAATTGATGCTAATAAATAGCATCATGAGGATGTCATATACTAAAAAAACACGCCAGGCCGTGGTTGGGGGCGCTGGCGGGAGAGTGATAGGGTCAGCACTTTGACCGTTACGATTATCCATTCAGGCTCTGGAGGTCAGATTATGACGACGTGGTTTGGTGGGGCAGGCTACGCATGGCCGGGCTCAAACTCTCGGCGCGTTCCTTGAACTGTTGCAACATCTGCTCAATGCGCTGATCCTTATCCTGCCATAGCGTAGTAATCCACTCCTGAAAACGCTCGCGGTAAGCCATATCTTCTTCATAGTTCCCGTCAAGTACCCAGGCGGGCAGCTCAATTTTGCGGATATCCACACCTATCCGGCGCACGCGGCCTGTCCAGAAATCGCCATAAGTAGGAATACCATCCGGATAGACAATAGTCATATCCATAAGAGCATCAATTTCCTTACCTAAAATTTGTAGAGCCAGTGCAATGCCGCCGGTTTTGGGTTTTAACAAGTGCTTGTACGGCGAGTTTTGCTCCTGGTGTTTTTTGGGAGTAAAGCGGGTACCTTCCAGATAATTAAGCAGGGTATAGGGCTGGCTACGTAAATTAGAGCAAGCACGACGCGCTTCTTCCAGATCCTGTTTTTTTAAGGCAGGATTTTTGGCAATGGCCTGCTTGCTATGCCGCTTCATCATGGGAAAACCCAGAATTTTAAAGGCCAGGCCAAGGAAGGGAATAAAAATCAGCTCCCACTTGGTAAAAAAGCGGGTAAGAGGCATGCGCGTTAGGCCAACGTACTGGGTAACGGTGGTGTCCACCCAGCTTTGGTGATTGCACATGAGCAAATAGCGGCCTTGCAAGCTTAAATCAGTGGGAAGGGTAATCTGCCAGTCAATCTCTGGTAGCACATGATCGACCAACCAGTTATTAACACCCAGCCAGCTGTTGGTCAGGCCAATGGCCATTTCATCAATTTTACTAGAAGGAATAAGGGTCTTGAGCAGCCCAAGTGCCAGTACCGGTGGTCCGTGTAAAAAAGTGCTTGAAGTGATGGCGGTAGCGATGGTCAGACCGCGCAGCTTTTCCTTAACTTTTCTGTTTTGCATAACTTTATCCAATACAGCCATACCGCGACGCTCTCTCTACTAGGCGCTATAAACTCGGGCATGGTAAAAAAGAAAGACGACTTGTGCAAATTGCATTTTGTACCAAAACGCTAATCGTTAAAAATAATTTATGACAAAATTTTAGATTCAGCGAAAATAAGGATAGGAAATTAATAAAGTGCATCAAATGGCGCTGAAATTGATCAAACAATCAACTTAAATGTAACAAAAAAATTATTTGTTAACAAAAAGAATATAGTGCTGCAAAACATTCCTAAGCAGAATGTTTTGCAGCAAGTTCAATAAATTACTAAGGAGAAATTCCATGCGTGCACTTGTGATTACCGCTTTGGTAGGTAGCCTATCATTGGCAGGTTGTACCACTGACCCCGTTACTGGTCAAACCGATTATAACAAGACTGCAATTGGTGCAGGTCTGGGGGCATTACTGGGGGCAGGTGTTGCCAAGTCCAATGCGGATAAAGACAAAATGGGCCGTGCGGCTGCGATTGGTGCAGTAGTTGGTGCAGCAGGTGGTTACTACCTGGATCAAAAAGAGAAAAAGTTGCGTGAACAAATGGCAGGCACCGGGGTTGAAGTAAACCGCAATGAAGATGGTTCTGTTGGCCTGATCATGCCGGGTAACATTACATTTGCGACCAACTCGGCCACGATCAGCCCGAATTTTTATGCAACTTTAAACAAAGTCGCGCAAACGCTGGCTGAAGATAACAAGAGTGCTGTAGTAGTTTCTGGTTATACTGATAGTTCAGGTAATGACTCTATCAATATTCCACTCTCGCAAAACCGCGCTCAGGCAGTTGCACAGTATCTGATTTCTCAGGGTGTGCCTTCTAGCCGTGTGAGTGCTAAAGGCTACGGTGCTGCGTCTCCGATTGCTGATAACTCTACCGCGGCAGGCAAACAGCAAAACCGTCGTGTTGAACTGAACATTTACGCGGTTCAGTAATTCGCCTGATTTAACCCTTAATCCAGCTTAAATACTAATCTGGATTAAACAAGCCAGCCATGTTAAACATGGACTGGCTTTTTATTTTTCAATTGATTTATCAATTCGCTGCCCCAGCGCTTTATCTATTTAGACTCATCTTTTTACAGCGAGTTGTGTTATTCTTGCCCGGCTAGTGTTAGGATAGTTCACGCTGCATTGATGCAGAATGCTGAAACAACAAGATAAAACGCCTGAGGGATGCCATGCGTTATTTACCAATAATTTCACTATTGACCGTTGCGTTGACCGGCTGTACCACAACGCCACCAGATTCTCCCCGATACAGTATTTTTGGCTTAATCAAGTATAAGCAACAGCCAAATGAAGAGAATGTTACCAATAACTCCACCTTAAAAACGATCGACTATGCACATACCGATCTGCATAAAAACCGGTTTCGTATTGATCCATTTTCGGTAGGGGCATGGGTAAATCAAAAGCAGGGCGAAGTGTTCAAGCAGATCACACCCACTGATCCCAATGCAGCCATTGTGTATCTCTACCGCACTGACAGTAGCTGGAATCGTCAGGAGATTGTAGCGCCCAACTTCTTTTTAAATGATCAGCGTATCCCCAGCTTGCTGAGTAATCATTATTAGACCTCTTGCGAAAGTAAAAACTGCCTCAATATAGATTTCATGAAATATCAGAAATTAAACCGTTTTTCAGATTCTGAATTCAAGCGCTTGGTTGGTGTACCTCGACCAGTTTTTAGTGAAATGGTCGAAGTTTTAAAAGAAGCAGAATCACTTAAAAAGAAATCTGGGCGTCCTCATACTTTAGTTATAGAGGATCAATTATTATTAACACTCAATTACTTACGGAATTACAGCACTCAATTGGAATTGGCTGCAAATTACCATATCGCTGAAAGTAATGTGAATCGAACTATTAAAAAGGTTGAAGATGCATTAATGAAATCAAGACGTTTTACCTTGCCAAAACGAAGCATTACCACAGCAAACGAACAATTTAACTGGGTCATTATTGATGCTACAGAATGTTCAATAGAACGCCCGAAAAAAAAATCAGAGTAAGTTCTACAGTGGTAAAAAGAAGAAACATACGCTAAAAGCCCAAGTGATCTATCATCCGAAGAGCAAACAAATCATAGGAGTAGATATATCGTCTGGCAGTCAGCATGATATTAAATTGGCAAGAAAAACAGTAAAAAAATTCAAACATTTTGAATATGTTATGACCGATTTAGGGTACTATGGGTTAGAGCAAGATGGCTTTAAATTATTGATGCCAATAAAGAAAAAGAAGAATTTACCCTTATTTGATGTTGAGAAAAAGTACAATAAAATGATTGGAAAAATACGAGTTGTAATCGAACATATTAACAGTCAATTGAAAAGATTTAGAATACTAAGTGAACGCTATCGAAATCGACGGAAAAGATTCGGTTTACGCATTAACTTAATCGCTGCACTGGTAAACCGGATGAACTTGCAATAACGACTTTCGCAAGAGGTCTATTACTGGATTGAATTACCTGCGGGCACTTACCGGCTTAATATTAGTCGGCCTGTAGGGGTAATACACTTTCAAAAAGGCACTGCCGTTGATTTTTCTGTAGAGGCAAGCAAAAGTTATTTCTTGCGTTATGAAGAACAAAAATTCCGCGGTAGCCCCAACAATAGTGAGAACTTGCTTAAAGCCGGGCCATTAATGCAAATGCCAACTGAGCAGGGTTTACGGGAAATCAGTGCAACCACTTTAAAAACTCCCGGCCTTAGTTTTGTAAAACGTCAGCAACCCGCTCAGGCCGAGCTGGCACTGTTTAATGGCCAGCAGCCACATAAGGTAGACAAATCCCATCTTGCTGAAAAACAGCAATTGCATTTGGCCAAGCCATTTAAGTTGTGGAACCCGCTCACCTGGTAAATTTTGCAGCAGGATTTCGATCCATAAAAAATCCCCCATGACGACTATCATGGGGGATTTTTACTATGCACTGACCACAGATTAGCCTGCGGCATCTGTTACCGGAATTTTGCCAATTTTGGCCTGCCAGATTTTGGGTGCAGTAGCATGCACTGACGTGCCATTCACATCAACCGCGACAGATACCGGCATATCTTCGACCACAAACTTATAAATGGCCTCCATGCCTAAGTCAGCAAAAGCTACTACTTCAGCTTCGCGCACTGCTTTGGAGACCAGATAGGCTGCACCGCCTACTGCCATTAGGTAAGTGGCGCCATGTTTTTTGATGGCTTCTACCGCTGCCGGGCCACGCTCAGCTTTACCAATCATGCCAAACAGACCAGTATGTTCCAGCACCTTGTCGGTAAACTTGTCCATGCGGGTTGCAGTTGTCGGGCCAGCAGGACCAACCACTTCATCACCTACTGGATCAACTGGTCCTACGTAGTAAATAAATTTACCTTGCAGATCAACAGGCAGTTCCTCACCATTGTTGATCATGTCGACCATACGCTTATGCGCCGCGTCCCGACCTGTATAAATCGTGCCGGATAACAGCAGGGTGTCGCCGGGCTGCCAACTATTCATTTCTTCACGGGTGATGGTGTCCAGATTCACACGTTTAGCCTTGGAAGTAGACCAGGTGACCTGTGGCCAGTCTTCCAGCTTGGGGGTAGGCATGTGTGCCACTCCCGAACCATCCAGTACAAAATGAGCGTGACGGGTGGCTGCACAGTTTGGAATCATGGCAACCGGTTTGCCTGCCGCGTGACATGGATAGTCCTTGATTTTAATATCCAGTACCGTCGACAGGCCACCTAAGCCCTGTGCACCAATACCAAGCGCATTTACTTTCTCAAACAGCTCAATACGCAGTTCTTCAATTTTGTTTTGCGGGCCACGAATTAACAGTTCGTGCATGTCAATGTCTTCCATCAACGCTTCTTTGGCCAGCAATACTGCTTTTTCAGCAGTACCACCAATACCAATACCCAGCATGCCCGGCGGGCACCAGCCAGCACCCATGGTTGGTACGGTTTTTAATACCCAGTCTACAATGGAGTCCGAAGGGTTGAGCATCACCAGCTTGGATTTATTCTCTGAGCCGCCACCCTTGGCTGCTACCGTAACATGCACCTGATTACCCGGCACTAATTTATAATGGATCACTGCGGGGGTATTGTCCTTGGTATTTTGGCGGCCAAATGCCGGGTCACGTAAAATGGAAGCCCGTAACACGTTAGTATTTTCTAGATAACCCTGACGCACTCCTTCATTAATGGCATCATCCAGGCTCATGTTCAGGTCAAATTTAACATCCAGTCCGACTTCCATAAACACGTTAACAATACCAGTATCCTGACAGATCGGACGGTGCCCCTCAGCGCACATGCGTGAGTTAATTAAAATCTGGGCAATGGCATCCTTGGCGGCTGGATTGGCCTCAGCTTCATAGGCGCGGTTCATGGCCTGGATAAAATCCAGCGGATGGTAGTAAGAAATAAACTGTAATGCGTCTTTGATCGAAGTGATCAGGTCATCCTGTTTGATGATAGTCGTCATAGATTTGCCTCTTGCTGGCGTTTGCGTGCAGTGCGGCGATTATACAAAAAACGCCCCGTGATGGGGCGCGGTATTGATGAGTTTTACAGGGTCTATGGCTTAATGGTTAGTGAACCTCTAATTGACATCAAAAATTTTTGCCATAGGAATGGACAGTTTGGCAGCCAGATAATCATCCGATTGTACGAGTAATGGCCCGATAACTTTTAACCAGCGGTCATCATGGTGCACCCGGCCCAGGTCGTCGCGCTTGGGGAGGGGATAATTCAGTGTGCGGTAAAATGACCAGAAATCCACATAGTTTAAATCACGGCATAACAGGTAATGGCCTTCTTCGGTGCGTTTGATCAGATTATTGTCTTCCAGGATTTGCAGGTAAGATGACTCATTTTCAAACTCACCCCGGCCCAAGATAGCCAGGGCGTCCTGATCACTCACGCTTAGCCCCTGTTTTTGATGCTGGTAAAACAGCTCAAGCAGATCTAGCAAGATGAGTACCGGATGCCGGTTGATGTCGGTACGGGTGGTAAAAGCAGTAATGGCATAACTGACTTCTACGCCTAATAAAATGACGTTCCAGGACAAATAAATCCATAGCAGGAAAATAGGCACGGCTGCAAAGGCACCATAAACCAACTCATAACTGGTAAAGTTACTCATGACCAAGCCAAAGAACTGACGCAAGCCCTCAAATAGCAGGGCGCTAAAAATACCAGCTAAAAAAGCCGATCGGATGGGTACCCGGCGGTTGGGAATAGTCCAGTACAGTAAGCTAAAACCCAGTAAGGTCAGTGCAAAGGAAATCAGCCATAGCCACACCCCTCCGTTTAGCTCGTAACCGGCAATATTATTGCTCAGGAATTTCATGGAAGCGACAGTGGAAGACAGGGCAAAAGCACTACCCAGCAAAATTGGCCCCAGCGATATAATGGTCCAGTAACGCATGAAACCTACAATCCCGCCGCGTGCATTATTTACCCGCCAGATATGGTTAAATGCATCCTCAATAGAGCTGAGCATTAAAATGGCTGTGACAAACAAAATGAGGATACCTACCACCGTCAGGTTACTGGAGCTTTCAGTAAAACGGTTGAGATATTGTTCAACAGCTACCCCGGAGCGTGGCAATAAATTACTGTAAATAAAATGCTGAACCTGCTCACGAGCCGGTGCCAGGGCCTTAATGGATGAAATAATCACTAGAAACACGGTTAGCATGGGTACCACAGCAAATAAGGTGGTATAAGTGAGTGAGCCTGCCTGCTGGCGGCATTTATCATCTTCAAACCGTTTGATTATAAAGATAATAAACTGAAACCAGGTTTTATGATAAAAAGGTAATTTTTCAAGCAGATTTAGCACACCATTCCCCATTTAAGCGATTTTCAGGATACTGTATAACCCTGACTGAAAAATCTTAACATTGTTAAGCCATGATTCTGTGTATGTTTTTTGACAGCAAGGGTCGTGAGTATGCATAGGAAACAAAATGTCCCCTTATATTCTGGTTTTATATTACAGCAAATATGGCAGCACGCGCCAAATGGCGCACCTGATTGCTGAAGGTATTGAGCAGCAGGGTATCACTGCAAAAATTCGTACTGTCCCTGAAGTGGCTACGGTGACCACAGCCAGTGAACCAGCCATTCCGGCTGAAGGCGAGCTGTACTGTACGCTGGAAGACTTGCGCCAGTGTGCTGGTCTGGCACTGGGCAGTCCGACCCGCTTTGGCAATATGGCAGCTCCGCTAAAGCATTTTCTGGATCAAACCAGCGGCTTATGGCTGGCCGGAGATTTACAGAGCAAGGCCGCTTGTGTATTTACTGCAACAGGTACCATGCATGGCGGGCAGGAAAGCACCTTGCTCAGCATGATGACCCCGCTACTACATCACGGCATGTTCCTGATGGGTCTATCTTATGCCAATGCGGCCTTGTCCTCTACCCAGCGTGGTGGGACGCCTTATGGTGCCAGTCATGTCAGTGGTGCCAGCCATGATCAGCCGTTAAGCGAAGAAGAAAAACAGCTAGCCCTTGCACAGGGTACCCGGCTGGCAAAACTTGTACAGCGCCTACAAACAGGAGAGCGGATTAAATAAAAGTCATTAAAAATCGCTGCTTCACAAAGAGGCAGCGAGCTTACGCCCAGGCCGTTTTATTCCTGCTCTACAAATTGAATAGTGCCATTATTCAGGCTCTGAATACGCGCCAGTGACTCTACGCGATAGCCCTGATTGAGCAACAAGGCACGCCCATCCTGAAAGGATTTTTCAATCACAATACCAATACCGGCAATGCTGGCACCGGCCTGGTTAATTAGTTCAACCAGTGCCTGGGCGGCATTGCCATTGGCCAGAAAGTCATCAATAACCAGCACATGATCTGTGGCACTTAAATGCTTGTTGGAAATGGCAATGGTGCTTTCAGTTTGTTTAGTAAAGGAAAATACTCTGGATTTAAACAGATCATCCTTGAGTGTCAAGGACTGATATTTGCGGGCAAAAATAACGGGGACCCCAAGTTCCAGCCCTGCCATGACAGCAGGGGCAATACCAGAGGCCTCAATGGTAATAATTTTGGTGATATTCTCATTGGCAAAGCGGGTGGCAAATTCATGACCAATTTGCTGCATCAGCCGCGGGTCAATCTGATGATTTAAAAAAGCATCGACTTTGAGCACTTGTTCTGACAGCACTATGCCATGAGTTAATATCTTTTGCTGTAATGCTTTCACTCACGTGCTCCAATCAACCACAGTATAAAAACCTGCTATTTTAGAAACCGGTTTCAAAAAAGCAAGAAAAAAGCAACAGCATTTCGTTAACAGCAATCAGGAACAATTGCAAAAACCCCAAACTGATGTCTGAGGTTGACTAGTGATCATGACGCGTACAAATGCTCTTAACTTCTGGCCTGATATTTGGTCAGATTCAGCGTATAAACACTCCCATCTCCACTATGGGTTACTTTTACGGGCAGATAATCCAGACTGGGTGCCAGCCAGAACACAGTACTTTTATTTTTCTTTGGGTAGTTAATCCTGACTTTTAAGGCATCATAGATCCCACTTGGAGTAGTGACTTTGACTGTTCCTTCGTTGATAAACTGGCGTGGTGTAATGTCTTTTTGATCAGCAATTAAATATGATGAGCGCAGTCCACCACTTTTAAGGTCTTCACGTAACTGAATCTCGACGTTCAAGTCATCCAGTACATCGGCCTGCCAGGGCAGTTGAGAGGTTTTTTTGTCTTTGGTGAGCTGAATCGCCTTATTGGCGTTGTCGAATTTTATACTGCTCACCTGATTGTGAACCAGAATTTTGTACTGGCGCTGATAGCTTTGCGAAACCACTTTATGGTTATTCAGGCTAAAGACACTTTTTTCACTAGCAGTCGCAATAACAGGTATCTTGGCACTAAAATCATATACCCACTGGTTGCCCTGTCTGGACAGAGTACGTACGGCTGTGCCACTAGCTTTATTATCCAGATTAAACGCATAACTGGCGGAATAGGGCGTGATGGCATACGCTGCATTGACCAGATTGCCTGTCAATATGATGCCCAGAACGCTGAGATAAGAAGTCTTTTTGAACAGCTGGGTTAGTGTGGTCATCGTTATAGTGTCCTCATCGTTATAAATGCTCTAAAGCTACTACGCCCCGACTGATAGCAATATATATACTGCATAGATAGCCGGGGCAGCTGCTTGAGGCAGTAATGTTTATATTAATGAGGTTCATTGACGCAAGGACAAGTATAAATAGTCCGAGTCTTGGCTAAAACTTGTTATATCTTGTTACTTTTAGCATAAATCTGGCGAGAGCATCATTGTATTGTTACACATTTTTCACTTAGTGCTGGGTTAATGTAGGTCGCCCGGCTGTACATCAATAGCAGAGTCGACGTCCTCAAAGTCCTCAATATCCAAAATTAACGTGTTTTTTTGTGGATCGCGCCTGAAGATACCCTGCAAATTCAGATTGGCTTTGAGCACAAACTGGCCTTCACGCAGGATGGCATGATTCACATGAATTTTCTTTAAGGTATTAATCACTTTGTCGGATTTTTCCAGATATTTGTTCAGACCCAGATATAGCAGGTCATGCTTGATTTCAATCACATCCAGTTTTTCCAGAATCAGACCCAATGGATCCTTGTGCAAAATACGCTGGAAAAAATAAACAGCTACATTAAAGGCTAATTTTTTAAAAGGACTGCTAAAGCTTGCACTAATGACCTGGGTTTCACTAATCTGCTCAAATACCAGTTGCTGGATATCCTTATCAAGCTGCATTTGTACCAGACGCAGATCAACTGACAGGGTGGTATGGATGCCTTTATAATCCAGCGTGGCATATAATCGGCACCAGTCGTCATAAATGTCGGCATGCAGGTCTTTTAATGCTTCAACATTATCGGTGACGTATTTTTGTATGGTCGCGTTCAACAGGTTTTGAGAAAGGGGTAACTCGCGTTCTTCTTCAATCAAATCTTCTGCTTTATGGTAAATGCCTCTGATATTTCGGGCAATTTTCTTAAAAATCTGTTGCATAAGCTCATTTCTCATTGGCCGTGCAGCATTGATTGCCTGACAGGGCTTGCCTACAATGCAGCATAAAAGCACCAGTAAATATGTGATCGAATAGGTTCAAGTTACCACAACTGATATTTTATTTTATACCGTGAAGTTTATAAAAATGAAATCCATAGGGTAGTATGTGCTTTATTTGAGCAATTACAGGGCATTTCTGGCTAGTCGGCATATTCAGTTGATGCTTAACAACATCATATTAGAGAGTTTTTAGGTTAATACACGCATGGCAAAACAAAGAATGATGACGACACATCTAGTACCCGCTTTTTGGCAGGATCCGGTGCTGATGGGCGGATTGGTGGCTGCGATTATGCTGCATGTGGGCTTGCTGTCATTACACTTTGTAGCTAAGACACCACCCCGTACTGCCATGCAGGATATTGCCATAGCGGTGCACTTGAGTAATGAAAAAGTCGAAAATGCTGACTATATGGCTCAGGCCAACCAGCAGGGAGCAGGGGTATTGCGTAATGCACACCGCATGACTAGCCCTGATCAGCAGGCTGCGTCAATTGACCAGCAAGAGGTGGCTGAACAACTGGACTTGAAGACTGAACAGCACAGTCGCGCCCGTCAGGCATCCGAGCAGGTGCTGGTAACCACATTAAGCTGGAAAAAACAGGCCAGAAATCTGGAACGGGAGCAAGAATCGAGGGCACAGGTATCCAGCAGTCCTGATCTGGCTCAGGTCGCCATGATTGCCTCGCTAGAAGCGCAATATGCCAGACGCAAGCAGGAGTATACCCGTAAGACCAAAATTCATACGGTGGACAGTGTTTCGGCACAGGCGGATAATACCGCTGGCTATATTCACAAGTTTAGCCAGAAAGTAGAGCAGCTTGGCAATAAGCACTATCCGCTGGAGGCACGCGCCAGAAACCTGCATGGTGATGTGCAGTTGATGGTTATTTTAACGCCACATGGACAGATTCGGGCAATCCGCCTGTTACAAAGTTCAGGCCATCTGGTGCTGGATGAGGCAGCTAAAGATTCGGTCAGGCAAGCAGCGCCTTTTGGCTCATTTGATCAGAAGATGAAGGGTTTTTCCGAGCTAAGAATCATTAGAACCTGGCGATTTTCTGAGAAACTGGATGATCTGGAAGTCGCCAGTTAGTAGTAAAGGTGTGGCTATGACGGGACTCGAACCTGTGACCCCAGCATTATGAGTGCTGTGCTCTAAACAGCTAGGCCACATCGCTGCAACCTGAGGTCAGGGGTTTGGCTGCTGGTCGAGCGAATAAGGATCTGAAAAACCTAGCTTCTGTAGCACGGTAACCTCAATAGCCTCCATTTGCGTGGCTTCCTGCTCGCCCAACTCGTGGTCATAACCCATAAGGTGTAATATGCCATGTACGACCATATGGGCAAAATGTGCATCGGGCGTTTTTTGTTGTGCGGCGGCTTCTTGTAACACCACGGGCAGGCAGATGACCAGATCACCCAATGGCTTTTGTCCCAGCATTTGGGCAATATCGTCAGGCAGGTCGCTGGGAAATGACAGCACATTGGTTGGCTTGTCTTTATGCCGGTAATACAGGTTAAGTTCGTGACTTTCAGCATTATCCACCAGGCGAATACTGATATCACAGGCTTGTTCAAAACCAATAGCACCTAGCGTTTGTGCGACATACTTTAATATAGCCGCCCGCTTGATAATTAAATCGGGCGAGCGATAAGCCTGTTGCAAGCCAAGCTTAATCAGGCGTGGGTTCATTTGGGCTGGTCACTGGCAACGGGCTGGTTAATGTTACTCTCCAGTGCAGGCGAAACAGCATTAATATTATCGTCCAAGCTAACATGCTGGGCATTAGCGGCCTGATCATTATGGTCAATAGCTGCTTGCAAACGTGCTTGCCTTGCCTGCTTTGCTTCTTGTGAAAGCCTTTGCTGGTGATCATCAAAACCTTCATAGGCTTCAACAATTTTTTGCACCAGTTGATGGCGTACCACATCACGTGAATGAAAGCGGGTAATGTGGATTTCCTCAATGGGTTCCAGTACACGCAAGGCATGTGCCAGACCAGACTGGTGACCACGTGGCAAGTCTACCTGTGTAATATCACCAGTAATCACCGCACGCGAACCAAAACCCAAGCGGGTCAGAAACATCTTCATTTGTTCCGGCGTAGTGTTTTGCGCTTCATCCAGGATGACAAAAGAGTGATTCAAGGTGCGGCCACGCATATAGGCAAGTGGTGCTACTTCAATCACCTGACGTTCAATCAGCTTGGCTACTTTTTCAAAACCCAGCATTTCATACAGTGCGTCATATAAGGGGCGCAGGTAAGGGTCAATTTTCTGGGTCAGGTCACCGGGTAAAAAGCCCAGTTTTTCCCCTGCCTCAACCGCAGGCCGAACCAGCAAAATACGCTGAATTTCGTTGCGCTCCAGCATATCTACTGCGGCAGCAACCGCCAGATAGGTTTTGCCGGTACCAGCAGGGCCAACCCCAAAGGAAATATCGCTTTGCAGGATACGCTGCACGTAGCGGCGCTGGTTGGCACCACGCGGGTGAATTTTACCCTTGCGGGTTTGCAGATAGACTGGAAAGGAAGCTTCCTGTTCACTGGGATCTATCTCACGCTCGGTTTGACTGCCCTGAATGAGCAGATGAAGCTGGTCGGAAGTGATGGAGCGATTATCGGCAGATTCTTCAAACAGCCGTTTTAGCAGAATTTCGGCACGTTCTACAGCATCCAGATCGCCATCTATAATAAATAAATCACCGCGCTGGACAATCTTAACCTCAAGGCGCTGCTCAATAAGCTTAAGGTGAGCATTATAGGCGCCTAACATGGACTTTAAACGTTCCAGGGTAACCCCTTCGACTTCAACTGTACGACGAATGGATGCTGCCAACATGATTCCTTTTAAGTGGGTAAGCCATTTGAGCTTACGATAGCTGGGTTTCTGCGGTCAAGGGCTCTAGTGTCAAGAGCTCACCTTCAACCAGATTCATGCTTTTGATGTGAGTGATCTTGACCTGGGCAAAGCGTCCAATCCAGTCGGGCTCACCTCTGAGCTGAACCAGGCGGGTATTGTCGGCGCTGCCAATAAGCATATCATGGTGGCGATCTGATGGTTTTTCAATCAATACGCGCACAGTTTGGCCTAGCATGGCGTCAGTTTTGGCAATACTGGAGCGTTTGATCACATCTTTTATCGCAGCCAGACGGGCTTTTTTTACAAGATCTGGCGTGTCATCAGGCAGTTCGGATGCTGGTGTGCCGGGACGTTTGGAATAAATAAAGCTATAAGAGTGGTCAAAATCCAGGTCTTTAATAAATTGCAGGGTTTCATCAAACTCGGCATCGCCTTCACCAGGAAAGCCAATAATAAAGTCACTTGATAAGTGCATGTCAGGGCGCACCTGCCTTAGCCTGGCAATTTTATCAATATACACATCAATGGTGTGGTTGCGCTTCATGGCCGCCAGCACCGCGTTGGAACCGCTTTGTACGGGCAGGTGCAGGTGCGATACTAGCTGTGGCAAGTCAGCATATGCCTCAATCAGCTCATCAGAAAATTCCAGCGGATGGCTGGTGGTATAGCGAATACGACCAATACCGGGAATTTCGGCCACCAACCTGAGCAACTGGGCAAAAGTGCAAATTTCGCCTTCAAAGGTTTCGCCGCGATAACCGTTTACATTCTGTCCAAGCAGAGTCACTTCACGTACGCCTTGTTCAGCCAGTGTCACAATTTCGGCCAGCACATCATCTAGCGGACGGGAGACTTCTTCACCACGGGTATAAGGCACTACACAAAATGAGCAGTATTTGGAGCAGCCTTCCATAATAGATACAAAAGCCTTGTAGCCTTCCACGCGAGGCTCAGGCAAAAAGTCAAACTTCTCAATATCCGGGAAGGAAATATCTACCAGGCTGATTTTTTTCTTGCCGCTGCTGCCTTTTTGTTCCTGATGCTGATCCAGCATTTGTGGCAAACGGTGCAGGGTTTGCGGGCCAAATACCATATCCACATAAGCAGCACGCTTTTGAATGGCTTCACCTTCTTGCGAGGCAACACAACCACCAACACCAATCACTACTTGTGGATTGGCTTCTTTAAACTTGCGCCAGCGACCCAGTTCACTAAATACCTTTTCCTGCGCTTTTTCACGGATAGAGCAGGTGTTCATCAGCAATACATCAGCTTCACCGGGATCATTGGTCAGCACATAGCCATGTGAGTCACCCAGCAGGTCAGCCATACGACTACTATCGTATTCATTCATCTGGCAGCCCTGCGTCTCTATATAAAGGCGCTTTACAGGCAAGCCGCCTTGTGCAGACTCGCGCTCAGGCGTACCGGTGGTGGCCGCTGTAACGCCAGATACTGAAGGGACAAAGGTTTGAACCGTCATGAAAGCTCCTTGGGCTCAACTGGTCATGCTAATATAGCCTGATAATTGAACGGGCATAGCAAAGAATAAAGGGCAAAATTCTAACATTTTTTATGTTCAAAGAGCAGGGTTTGTATATAAAAAAGCCTGGATTACGCTGTCAGGTTGCAGGGTCAGGTATCACCAAATTGTTATTTTGTGTAACACAGTACTGCTTTATTTACAGAAGCTAACTATTTTCCCACATGCCAAGCCCTCTAGACTTAAGGGTTGGTAAAAACTTAAGCAATATAAGGTTGGTTCATGGTAACTGTTCTGACAACGTGCAGGTCTCAACAAGGCAGCAAAAAACATCTAGTCAAAAAGACTTCTCACAAGCGTACCAGAACTTTGTGGGCAACCTTATTGGTGTCCCTCGGTCTTTCCGGATTCTATACTGCATCAGGCTGGGCAGCCGACAGTGATTTTAATAGTGCGTTAACAGCCGCCAATAGTGGCAATATAAGCCTTTTAGACAATTATCAGTTTGCCATGCAGGATAGCGTGCTGGCGTATTATCCTGAATACTGGAAATTAAATACCGATCTGGCAACACAGTCACCGCAGGCTATTTTATCTTTTGTAGGCCGTTATTCTAACTCTGCCATGGCCGAAAAACTGGCTGCCGATTATGTGGAAGAAAAAGTAAAGACAGGTGATATTGCAAGTGCCCGGGCGCTTATTGCTTATGTGAGCAATCCGGATGAGGCCGAAAGCTGTGCGGTTGGGCAGGTACAGGCCATTTCTGGTGATCCGCTGGCAATCTCTGAATTCAACCGTGTCTGGTTGCGCACCAATAAGCAGCCTGAATCCTGTGATGGGCTCGCGAGGCTGATGGTGAATAGTCCGCTAAAGAGTGCACAGGATCGGCAGCAGCGATTGTGGACAATGCTGCGGGCCGGGCAGCTGGGTAACGCAGTGCAGGTTGCCCAGAGTCTGGGAATTAACCTGAATGCGGTAGATTTAACCTATCTGGCCAGTAGTCCGCTAACATATCTGCAAAATCCACCGTTAGTAAGTAGTGCTGACCATGCCAAATTTTTATTTGCACTGGCACGTTTGGCTGATACTTCTGTCGATATGGCTGCCAGCCAGTTGGCGCTATTCAAGTCGCACCTGCCCATTGATGTGCAACGCTATGGCTACCGTGTATTAGCTTATAAGGCATCCAATTCGGTCATGCAAAATGGCTTTAATCCACAGTCAGTAAGCTGGTTTGATCAAAGTTACGGCTATCCGTTTAGCGATGAAGAAGCTGAAAGTTACGCACGGCAAGCTGTCCGTTTTAATCAATGGGAGGCTGTACTGCGGGCAGTAGATAGCATGAGTTTGCCCATGCAGCAGGAGCGCAGCTGGCAATACTGGTTTGCCCGCGCTAGCGAGCAGCGCAGCCATGATCCACAGAGTCAGGAGCAGGGTCGAACTGCTGCTCGTGCATTTTATACCAATTTGGCACTACAAAATGACTACTATGGTTTATTGTCCAGGGACCGGTTAGGGCAATCTTTGACAAAATTGGACCATTCTTATCATCCGACAGCTCAGGATTTGCAGCGTCTGGATACAGACATTCATTTCAGGCGTGCGTTTGCCCTGCGTAATATCAATGCACCGGCAGCCTATAGCAACCGGGAATGGAACTGGGCTGTGCGTCAGGCCTACCTAAAACACGATGATGGCATGATTTTAGCAGCAGCTAGTCGTGCCAATAATATTGGCTGGTATGACCGGGCAATTTATGCAGCAGAACGAACCACCAACTTGCATAACTATGAGCTGCAGTTCCTGACCCCATACCGCGAGCAGGTGGTGCAGCACAGCAATAATGTTGGCATAGATCCAGCGTGGGTATATGGTCTGATTCGACAGGAAAGCCGTTTTATACTGGCTGCGCGTTCTCATGTGGGTGCAGGAGGCCTTATGCAGATCATGCCGGATACTGCCAAATGGATTGCAGGCAAGCTCGGGGAGTCTTATAGCAGTGCTGCATTGTCAAATATGCAGACCAATATCCGTTATGGCACCTATTATTTAAGCCATATTCAGGGGCAATTGAGTAATCAGCCAGTCCTGGCCACAGCCGGTTATAATGCAGGCCCTAATCGAGCCAGGCGCTGGCAACCAGGCAACCTGCCTCTGGCGGGAGACCAATATGCTGAAAGCATTCCACTACTGGAAACCCGTGATTATGTGAAGAATGTAATGACTAATACGACCTATTACGCACTGTTGTTTGGTAGAGCAACACCAACAATTAGTGAACGGATGAGTAAAATTCCAGTGCAGTTTCAGGAGTAGGGCAGCACGCAGATGAATGATTATACTAGCGGGATCGAGTGCCTTAAAAAATTGCCTCAGCACGACCTGCGGCAAACTTGGCTCAACGCTTTTTCACGTTTACCCAACAAGACACTGCTACAGAAAAACTGGCCAACGGTTTAACATGCCATGCTTGAAGATTTGTCTATATTGTATTTTTCAGTGGGTGAGCTAATCAAATGAAACAACGGCATAGCCTGCTGTGGATCTTTTCTGCTTTATTTTTAGCCTCGCTTTTGCAACCAGCGTTGGCCGCAGATCAGGTGCGTCCACAGCGTTATACGTTGATTATTCATATGACCCCAGCAATTTGCGCCATGGATTCAAGTCGGCGCAAGCTTAGACAGTGTCAGGAAGGCTTTTCGCTCACCATTGCCTCACTCAAACCCGAACTACCTTCCCATACTGCTGAAGACTGTTATAGTAAAACACCCGCTGCCCTTAATCCTTTACAGGCGCGTGTGGTTGACCGGGTAATGCCGGATGAGAGCCTGCGCCAGGAGGACTGGCAGCGTAATGGTGGCTGTACTGGAATGACAGCCAGCACCTATTTTAGAACTATAGCCAACTATGCAGGCCGTCTTCGTGTTCCACCAGAATTTAATGCGCCACGTGAAGTGACCATGCAGCGCAGCAGTCTGATCCAGCAGTTGCAACTATTAAATAACTCTCTGCCAGCCGATGGTGTACAGCTGCGTTGCACCCAGCCTTCACGCTTTAGTACGCCGGTGTTAACCGAATTGCGCGTCTGTTATAACGCTAGTGGACAATACGTATCCTGCCCGGCAACAGTACGCTCCAACTGCCCGGCTACATTTGTACTACAGGGAGCGCCCTGAGCGTAATAGTTGGCTATCTAGCAAGATCTGCTTTTTATTTGTCATGATAGCATCGTAAAAAATACCCAATTTTACTGATTTTAGCGGTTGTCGTACTCGCGCGTTATTCATTAATCAAGTACAATCTTGGCGCCGATATAAGAGTCGCCGATATTAAAAGCCACCATCAATCTGGCTTTTAATTAACCAGACATATCTTTCCTGTAAATTGGAGAAAAAACATGAAGCAACCCGTTCGCGTTGCCGTAACTGGCGCTGCAGGTCAAATTGGTTACAGCTTATTATTCCGTATTGCCAGTGGCGAAATGCTGGGTAAAGATCAGCCAGTGATTCTTCAGTTGTTGGAAGTGCCGGTAGAAAAAGCCCAGCAGGCGTTAAAAGGCGTCATGATGGAACTGGATGATTGTGCTTTTCCTTTACTGGCAGGCATGATTGGTACTGATGATCCAAATATCGCATTTAAAGATGCTGATTACGCGCTGCTGGTAGGTTCACGTCCACGGGGTCCTGGCATGGAGCGTGCTGAACTGCTAGCGGTAAACGGTGAAATCTTCATTGCTCAAGGCAAGGCCTTAAATGATGTAGCCAGCCGCAATGTAAAAGTGCTGGTTGTAGGTAACCCTGCCAACACCAACGCTTATATTGCCATGAAATCTGCCCCGGATTTACCCGCTAAAAACTTTACGGCCATGCTGCGTCTGGATCACAACCGTGCCCTGACTCAGATTGCACAAAAAGCGGGTGTTGCTGTAGCAGATATCGAAAATCTGACTGTATGGGGCAACCATTCTCCAACCATGTATGCTGACTATCGCTTTGCGACGGTTAATGGTGAGAGCATTAAAGACAAAATCAATGATGAAGAGTGGAACCGCAACGTATTCCTGCCAACAGTAGGTAAGCGTGGTGCAGCCATTATTGAGGCACGCGGCTTGTCTTCTGCTGCTTCTGCTGCCAATGCGGCTATTGACCACATGCGCGACTGGGCACTGGGTACCAATGGCAAATGGGTAACTATGGGTGTTCCATCTGACGGTTCCTATGGTATTCCTAAAGACGTTATGTATGGTGTGCCAGTAACTTGTGAAAATGGTGAATATACCCGTGTAGAAGGTCTGGAAATTGATGAATTCAGCCGTGAAAAAATGGATGCTACCCTGGCTGAACTAGAAGGCGAGCGTGAAGCAGTCGCTCATCTTTTAAAGTAATTAAATAGTGTTATTAAGGCCTCAGCAATTGCTGGGGCTTTTTTATCAGTAACCCATCATTAAAAATAAAAATCGCACAATATGCTACGTTTTGTTGCTTGTCATTTTGTCCTGTTGGTTTATAAATTTTATTATCATTTTTAATAAATTAGGGAGAAAGATATGGATCTGACGTCACCTTGCCTGGAAGCCTTGTTTGAACAGTTGGGCCTGGATTCTTCTCCAGAAGCTATAGAGACGTTCATTCAAAATCATCAGCTACCTGATAATGTTAAACTGGGTGATGCACCCTTTTGGTCAGCAGGGCAATCCCAGCTTTTAAAAGAAAAGTGGCATGGCGATGATGAGTGGGCGCCTATTATTGATCAGCTCAATGCTGAGTTACACGCCGACTCAATGCCGAAAGTATAAGCCAGTTTTTAGTATTCATCCTACCTTGTTAATGCAGCTTTTGTTGTAAAAGCTGCTTAAACCAATCCTGCTGGATATGTGTGCTTAGCTCTGGTGCCTGTTTAATACTATCCATAAACTGGAAATCAGCTTCAGGCAAACGTAATAGCCGGGTAAGCCAATGCCTAACCAGAGCAGCGTGTCCTTCAAACGCACTCAAACGTGCCAAAGCCAGCAAAATTACCGGACTGTCATAGTGCGACAAAGCCTTAAGCACCTGTTTGCTAATCACCATATAACGCTGCTCTTTGGTATATTGATAAAAGGATAAATAGGCTTCCCCAAGCGCAGCACTTAGCTCCAGATGTTCTTGCAGATTACAGGCCTGCATGAGCGCAGTTTCCAGCAAAACCACTGCTTCAGTTAAAAAATAAAGTTGTTCTTTTTTTTGATGACTAAACTCCACCAGTTTTATTCGCAACTGAGCGCGCGTTTTGGCCAGCGTAGCAGTGGGTTCAGTTAAAAACTGTTGATCAGTTTCACCAATTCTCTCCACAATCTGGGCACTGTTAAGCTGAGCAAGATCAGTCATGCGTTATCCTTTTGTTGGCTAATTTATAAAAATCAGATAGGGGTTAACTCATTTAATAGAGGCTTAGCTTTCTATTTTCAAGTTGAGAGATTCTAAGTCCTGTTCTAAAACTATTCATGTCTGCTACACAAATTAGAGGGATAGTTCGTGCTACCATTAAGCAAAATTTATCTTCAGGCTGTTAAATTAGATCATGAATTATCGACATCATTTTCACGCGGGTAATTTTGCTGATGTAATGAAGCATGTTCTGCTTATAGAGCTGCTCAGCCACCTGAACATTAAGGACAAACCCTATCGTTATATTGATACGCATGGTGGCGAGGGGATGTATGATTTGTCATTAGCGCCCTCACAAAAGTCAGGGGAGTACTTGGAAGGCATACATCGACTGGTTCAGCTCAATCGTTCAATCACTGCACAGGCCCCCAAATCCATTCAGACCTATTTAAAAGATATTGAGCAACTACGCGGCCAGCAGGGCAAGGGCTGGTACCCGGGATCACCCTGGTTTAGCAGTCAGCATTTGCGTCAGCAGGATACAGCGACAGTATTTGAAATGCAGCCTGAGGTGTTTTTTCAGCTTAAGCATCATGTTCGGGATACACGTTTTGGTGTACACCGGCGGGACGCTTATGAAGGGCTACTGGCTGTTATTCCACCTCCAGAAAAACGTGGCCTGATCATGATTGATCCACCTTACGAAACGGAGCGAAAGGACTTTCCACAGTTGGTTGAGCTATTAACTACTGCTCATAAAAAATGGCCGACAGGCGTGTATGTGTTGTGGTATCCCATCAAAGATCGCAGTATGATTGAGCGTTTTGAGAAAAAAATGCTTAAAACAGGAATTAAAAAACAGCTGGTTTGTGAGCTGTGCGTTTGGCCAGATGATACGCCTGTTGGGCTAAATGGCTGCGGAATGTTAATTATTAACCCGCCATGGCAATTTGCCGATCAGGCTGAAGCAATATTGCAATGGCTGTTTCCCCATCTGAAAATGAGTGAGAATGGCGGACATGCTGCGGTACGCTGGTTGGCAGGTGAATAAAAGAATTGCCAGGTAAAAATAACTGATACATCCATAATTAACCAAGAACAGTGGAGCTAAATCATGCCACAGCCTTCTAATCTGGAACCACGCTCACCAGGGTCGCTTGATGAAGATCATGATGGCCTGACGTTTGAAATTGTAGAAGAAGAGCACACCCAGGAAGGTCACCGAATTAAGAGCAAAGGTATCTACCTGTGGCCCAACCTTATTACTACTGCTGCATTGCTATCAGGTTTCTATTCTATTATTGCCAGTAGTAATAATGAATTTAATCATGCCATTATTGCGATCTTTCTGGCGGCCCTGTTCGATGGGCTCGATGGCCGGGTAGCCCGCTGGACTGGCGCACAAAGTGCCTTTGGCGAGCAATACGATTCCCTGTCCGATATGCTGTCCTTTGGAGTAGCGCCGGCTATGCTGGTTTACAGCTGGGCACTAGAGCCTCTGGGTCGTATTGGGTTAGCCTGTGCGTTTATCTATACAGCCTGCGCTGCTTTTCGCCTGGCACGTTTTAATGTGCACATTGGCACGGTTGATAAACGTTACTTCATTGGGCTGGCAAGTCCATTGGCGGCCATTTTAGTGATCAGTTCAGTATGGGTAGGAATTGATAACCCCTCCCTGTTTGTTGTTTCCGACCTGTCCTGGCAAATTACTTATGCCACAATCATTGTAATTGCAGGCTTACTGATGATCAGTAACGTGAAGTATTTCAGTTTTAAACAGCTGGATCGTAAGCGAGTTCCTTTTGCAGTGATGTTGCCAGTAGTACTGATATTAGGTGCTGTAACTTACAATATTCCTATTGGTATTTTAGTCGTCGCATTGATTTATGCGCTATCAGGTATAGTTACAACCATCATGAGTCGTTCCAGTAAGTCATAAATTTATAACATAGGTATGAGCCAGATTTAGGAGACGCTTTATTTAAAGTATAAAGCGCTTTTTAATGGGTAGGGCAAAGTGACAAAAAATTTAAAATGAGCCTAAAAGTACAATACCTTTTTAATCAAGACTTAAGTCTAGAGCAAAAATACTAGATGGTTTATAAAATAAACACTCAATATGACGGGATGAAAATAGCTATTGACGTCATCTGTTAATCGTCTATAATTCCCACCACGGCGGCGTTGCATACAAAGAACTTGTTAAAAAACAACAAGTTATGCATATAGTTTTTGAGTTAAGTTGATTGTTAAATATATTTGATTGAAACGGTTGACAACACTTAAAAACGGCGTAGAATACGCTGCTCTGATCGGCACTGACGAAGTGTTGGTTAGGTTTCCTGGGGGACTGGGGACAAAGATTCATTAAGAGAATAGAGAACAACTTGTGTGGATTTTTACTAATTGGGTGATGCAATAATATCATCATAATTGGTATAAATTTCTTGAAGTTTATTTGAGTAATTTGTCAGTTTTGATGAGTCAGATTTGTGTCTTAGAATAAAGGCATATTGGAATTAAACTGAAGAGTTTGATCATGGCTCAGATTGAACGCTGGCGGCAGGCTTAACACATGCAAGTCGAACGGAAGGATAAGTGCTTGCACTTTGACTTTAGTGGCGAACGGGTGAGTAATGCCTAGGAATCTGCCATATAGTGGGGGATAACCAAGCGAAAGTTTGGCTAATACCGCATACGCCCTACGGGGGAAAGGGGGGGACCGCAAGGCCTCCTGCTATATGATGAGCCTAGGTCGGATTAGCTAGTTGGTGGGGTAAAGGCCTACCAAGGCGACGATCTGTAGCGGGTCTGAGAGGATGATCCGCCACACTGGGACTGAGACACGGCCCAGACTCCTACGGGAGGCAGCAGTGGGGAATATTGGACAATGGGGGGAACCCTGATCCAGCCATGCCGCGTGTGTGAAGAAGGCCTTTTGGTTGTAAAGCACTTTAAGCGGGGAGGAGGCTCTTGGTATTAATACTACCGGAGAGTGGACGTTACCTGCAGAATAAGCACCGGCTAACTCTGTGCCAGCAGCCGCGGTAATACAGAGGGTGCGAGCGTTAATCGGAATTACTGGGCGTAAAGCGCGCGTAGGCGGTTTATTAAGTCGGATGTGAAAGCCCAGGGCTTAACCTTGGAATTGCATTCGATACTGGTAAGCTAGAGTATGGGAGAGGAAGGTAGAATTCCAGGTGTAGCGGTGAAATGCGTAGAGATCTGGAGGAATACCGATGGCGAAGGCAGCCTTCTGGCCTAATACTGACGCTGAGGTGCGAAAGCATGGGGAGCAAACAGGATTAGATACCCTGGTAGTCCATGCCGTAAACGATGTCAACTAGCCGTTGGGGGATTTGATCCTTTAGTGGCGCAGCTAACGCGATAAGTTGACCGCCTGGGGAGTACGGTCGCAAGACTAAAACTCAAATGAATTGACGGGGGCCCGCACAAGCGGTGGAGCATGTGGTTTAATTCGATGCAACGCGAAGAACCTTACCTGGTCTTGACATACAGAGAAGATCCCAGAGATGGGATTGTGCCTTCGGGAATTCTGATACAGGTGCTGCATGGCTGTCGTCAGCTCGTGTCGTGAGATGTTGGGTTAAGTCCCGCAACGAGCGCAACCCTTTTCCTTATTTGCCAGCACTTTGGGTGGGAACTCTAAGGATACTGCCAGTGACAAACTGGAGGAAGGCGGGGACGACGTCAAGTCATCATGGCCCTTACGACCAGGGCTACACACGTGCTACAATGGTCGGTACAAAGGGTTGCTAGCCTGCGAAGGTATGCCAATCTCAAAAAGCCGATCGTAGTCCGGATTGGAGTCTGCAACTCGACTCCATGAAGTCGGAATCGCTAGTAATCGCAGATCAGAATGCTGCGGTGAATACGTTCCCGGGCCTTGTACACACCGCCCGTCACACCATGGGAGTCTGTTGCACCAGAAGTAGGTAGTCTAACCTTAGGGGGGACGCTTACCACGGTGTGGCCGATGACTGGGGTGAAGTCGTAACAAGGTAGCCGTAGGGGAACCTGCGGCTGGATCACCTCCTTAACGATAATCACCGGTTGGTAAGAATCCACAACAAGTTGTTCTCTATATGAGTAAGGTAAGCACTACGTTGGGCTTGTAGCTCAGTTGGTTAGAGCACACGCTTGATAAGCGTGGGGTCACAAGTTCAAGTCTTGTCAGGCCCACCAAATCGCATAATGCGAAGTGGACAGTAGGGCAGCAGCGACAAGGGGTCTTAGCTTAGTTGGTAGAGCGCCTGCTTTGCACGCAGGAGGTCAGGAGTTCGACTCTCCTAGACTCCACCACACGAAGCACTGCTTCGTGGTTGATAGAGCAAATCCTTAAAACAGTGTTTTAAGTTTGCCTGAGAATTTGACCTTGCGACATATATGTCTCATATGCTGCGCGTAGGCTTGCATGGAAAGAATGGTTGAGTTTTTAAAGAAAGAATTTCCCAGAAATTAATAAATGGATAGTTTATTAATTTCTGCGAAAGCGGAACAAATAATCACTGATTGACGAGATCGTGATTGATTCATTAACAGCAAGGTAAAATTGAGTCTGAAATAAATTGTTCACTCAGTTAGATTGCTAGCTGGTTAATTCATTCTTCATGGATGGGTTGGCTAGATAGAATTTAACTTGAGAACTAGCAAACTGAATCAAGCGTTCTTGGTATTAAGGTAGACGCTATACGACGTTTTAGGGTTGTATAGTCAAGTAACTAAGTGCACATGGTGGATGCCTTGGCAGTCAGAGGCGATGAAAGACGTGAGAGCCTGCGAAAAGCGTCGGGGAGGCGGCAACTATCCTATGATCCGGCGATGTCTGAATGGGGCAACCCACCTACCGTAAGGTAGGTATTGCATACTGAATACATAGGTATGCAAGGCGAACGAGGGGAAGTGAAACATCTCAGTACCCTTAGGAAAAGAAATCAATTGAGATTCCCGTAGTAGCGGCGAGCGAACTGGGAGTAGCCCATTTAAGTCTATGGTGTTCTATAAGAATGGAATGGAAAGTCCAGCCGTAGTAGGTGATAGCCCTGTATTTTAAAGGGCACCATAGATGAATCGAGTAGGGCGGGACACGTGATATCCTGTCTGAACATGGGGGGACCATCCTCCAAGGCTAAATACTCCTGACTGACCGATAGTGAACCAGTACCGTGAGGGAAAGGCGAAAAGAACCCCTGTGAGGGGAGTGAAATAGATCCTGAAACCGTGTGCATACAAGCAGTGGGAGCGGACTTAGTACCGTGACTGCGTACCTTTTGTATAATGGGTCAGCGACTTATATTCTGTAGCGAGGTTAACCGTCTAGGGGAGCCGTAGGGAAACCGAGTCTGAATAGGGCGTATAGTTGCAGGGTATAGACCCGAAACCAGGCGATCTATCCATGAGCAGGTTGAAGGTGCCGTAACAGGCACTGGAGGACCGAACCCACCGTCGTTGAAAAGCCGGGGGATGACTTGTGGATAGGGGTGAAAGGCTAATCAAGCCTGGTGATAGCTGGTTCTCCCCGAAAGCTATTTAGGTAGCGCCTCGGACGAATACCATTAGGGGTAGAGCACTGTTTCGGCTAGGGGGTCATCCCGACTTACCAAACCGATGCAAACTCCGAATACTAATGAGTACTATCCGGGAGACAGACGGTGGGTGCTAACGTCCATCGTCAAGAGGAAAACAATCCAGACCGCCAGCTAAGGCCCCAAAATCATAGTTAAGTGGGAAACGATGTGGGAAGGCATAGACAGCTAGGAGGTTGGCTTAGAAGCAGCCACCCTTTAAAGAAAGCGTAATAGCTCACTAGTCGAGTCGGCCTGCGCGGAAGATGTAACGGGGCTAAAACTATGTGCCGAAGCTGCGGATGCACACTTGTTGTGCGTGGTAGGGGAGCGTTGTGTAAGTCTGTGAAGGTGAGTTGAGAAGCTTGCTGGAGATATCACAAGTGCGAATGCTGACGTGAGTAACGATAAAGGGAGTGAAAAACTCCCTCGCCGAAAGACCAAGGGTTCCAGTCCAACGTTAATCGGGGCTGGGTGAGTCGGCTCCTAAGGTGAGGCAGAAATGCGTAATCGATGGGAAATTGGTTAATATTCCAATACTTCTGTGCAATGCGATGAGGGGACGGAGAAGGTTAAGTCAGCCTGGCGATGGTTGTCCAGGTGAAAGGTGGTAGGCATGCATCCTAGGCAAATCCGGGGTGCTCTATGCTGAGAGCCGATAGCAAGCTGTACTTGTACAGTGAAGTGGCTGATACCATGCTTCCAGGAAAAGCCTCTAAGCTTCAGTTGCACAGGAACCGTACCCGAAACCGACACAGGTGGTCAGGTCGAGTAGACCAAGGCGCTTGAGAGAACTCTGCTGAAGGAACTAGGCAAAATAGTACCGTAACTTCGGGAGAAGGTACGCTGCTGATGGTGATGGGATTTACTCCTTGAGCTGTTGGCAGCCTCAGTAACCAGGCCGCTGCAACTGTTTATTAAAAACATAGCACTCTGCAAACACGAAAGTGGACGTATAGGGTGTGATGCCTGCCCGGTGCTGGAAGGTTAATTGATGGGGTTAGCGTAAGCGAAGCTCTTGATCGAAGCCCCAGTAAACGGCGGCCGTAACTATAACGGTCCTAAGGTAGCGAAATTCCTTGTCGGGTAAGTTCCGACCTGCACGAATGGCATAATGATGGCGGCGCTGTCTCCAGCAGAGACTCAGTGAAATCGAAATCGCGGTGAAGATGCCGTGTACCCGTGGCTAGACGGAAAGACCCCGTGAACCTTTACTGCAGCTTGACACTGAACTTTGACCTTACTTGTGTAGGATAGGTGGGAGGCTATGAAGATGGGACGCCAGTTCCATTGGAGCCATCCTTGAAATACCACCCTGGTAATGTTGAGGTTCTAACTCTGTCCCGTGATCCGGGACGAGGACCGTGTCTGGTGGGTAGTTTGACTGGGGCGGTCTCCTCCTAAAGAGTAACGGAGGAGTACGAAGGTGCGCTCAGGCTGGTCGGAAATCAGTCGTAGAGTATAAAGGCAAAAGCGCGCTTAACTGCGAGACCCACAAGTCGAGCAGGTACGAAAGTAGGTCTTAGTGATCCGGTGGTTCTGTATGGAAGGGCCATCGCTCAACGGATAAAAGGTACTCTGGGGATAACAGGCTGATACCGCCCAAGAGTTCATATCGACGGCGGTGTTTGGCACCTCGATGTCGGCTCATCTCATCCTGGGGCTGAAGCAGGTCCCAAGGGTATGGCTGTTCGCCATTTAAAGAGGTACGCGAGCTGGGTTTAGAACGTCGTGAGACAGTTCGGTCCCTATCTACCATGGGCGCTGGAAATTTGAGAGGATCTGCTCCTAGTACGAGAGGACCAGAGTGGACGAACCTCTGGTGTACCGGTTGTCACGCCAGTGGCACCGCCGGGTAGCTATGTTCGGAAGGGATAAGTGCTGAAAGCATCTAAGTACGAAGCCCACCTCAAGATAAGATTTCCCTTTGGGTTTATCCCAACTAAAGAGCCGTTCAAGACCAGGACGTTGATAGGCTGGGTGTGGACATGTAGTGATACATGAAGCTAACCAGTACTAATTGCTCGTGAGGCTTGACTATACAACACCTAAAGCGTTGTAGACCTTAAACAAGCATACTGTTGCTGCCAGATCAGTAACTGCTTGATTCAGACATTGCATCGACAGACTCAACCACCTTTGCTGTAATATTGCTTAGCCTGATGGATCATATCCATCAGCTGCAACCGGACAGGATGAGATGTGGCACCAAAGACCACCAATCATCGACCAGTTGTGCTGGCGACCATAGCACGTGTGAACCACCTGATCCCTTCCCGAACTCAGAAGTGAAACCACGTTGCGCCAATGGTAGTGTGGCATTCGCCATGTGAGAGTAGGGCATCGCCAGCTCATTATTCAATAAGGAGAGTAACCAATGGTTGCTCTCCTTTTCTTTTTAAGGGTCGTGCCTTGAGCTTACTTTAAAGCACTGCTTTAAAGTAAGTGCAAGACAAGCAAAACGCGTCGTTCGGCCTTGCGACTGGGCAAGGCTCGTTCCTGGTTCTTCTTGCCTCATCTACACATAAATTTTTCAAGCGAGTCTTCTCTTAAAGATTGCTCAATAGGGGAGTATGGTCTTTGACTATAAACTGCAACCTCTAAACTGCCTTACGGTAGTGAATTTTTGGTACATTGAAAATTTAAACCAACAAAAAGCCTTTAACAGTCTTAATACCGTAGGTGCTGATATTCTGGTAACCGCTCAAACATGGTTACTGCATAAGAACAGGTTGGAATAATCTTAAGTTGTTTATCGTTAGCAAATGCAATTGCAGCGTCGAATAGTTTATGGGCTACGCCCTGCCCACGCAATGAAGGATCGACGAAGGTATGATTAATATCAATCAGGTTTTTGTCTCGATACACATAAGTCATCTTGGCAATTTGTTGACCTTTGTCATTTTTAATAAAAAACAAACCAGTTTGACCATTATCTTGCTGACTAATTTGCATTAGATATTTCCTAATAAAAAGGTTATTAAATAGCTTATTGGCTTCTTGCTTTTTTATCTATTGTATTGTGTTATAGAAATTAGTAGGGGAGCCAAATTCAGTCTCTGGAGATTGGGAAGACAAGGTACTTGGCTAATGTTTAGTGGCTTCTTACCAGCGCCATAAAATGCCTCGGCGCTGGCAGGGAATCCTTTTTAAGCCTACAGTCAGTGTGATACAGAGGCTTCGATAATCCAGACAAAATCGCCTAGATGGTCTTCTTGCTGTGGATTGTTAAAAGAGGAGGCCTGACGAATAAATACCTGTTCAAAGCCATGCTCAACAAAGAAGCTTTGCGCTTGCACGGGTGTGGCAAAATAGAAGTTAAAATGACTTTTGGATAAGAACTTAAGTAATCTACCGCTATGCCAAACGATTTTGGCCAGTTTATGCACCGGTTCAGGGTATAAGTCACTGATAAAATAAGCCTGCGGGAATTGCTTGAAAGCGGTACTTAAAATTTGGCTTAATTGACCAATTAAATCTCTGGAAAAATAATTAATTAAGCCTTCACAAAGTACAATAACAGGGCGATTATGATCTAGCTTTTCATTTAAAAACTGCTGAAATTGCGGGCTGAAAATATCATAGCTATAAACCTGGGCATTTGGCTCAATATCTTCTAATGCTTGCGCTTTAAGTGTTGCCATTGCGGGAAGATCCACTTCGATGTATGAAATATCAGGATATTTTTGCCTAAAACGCCAACCTCGTGGTGATAAGCCCGCTGCCATTTCTATAATTTGTATATGGGGATATTGATTGATAAGTTGTTCCAGACGCTGGTCAATCAACTGATGGCGTAGCTTTAAGGTAGAGCGAACACTGTGTCCGAGCAGTTTTTCCGCTAGCATTTCTATAGGGTGAAGCAGGGTAACAAGTTGCTTGCCCTTTGGGGTGGCAAGTCGCTCATGCGAAATACCCAGTAAATACCAAATATAACCGGTATAGTGGGCAGTAAATGAGATATGCCGGTGTGGCGATGGTTCCTGCGAGTTTTTTGTGCTCAATGCTGACCCTCCAGTAGTCAATTTTCGTTTTAGATATGGCTTAAGTGAGTAAGGGCTGAATGGCCTGTCTTGATAGCTGCCATTCCTGTCCCAGTTCCAACACTTCATCTATAGTAATTTGTGGAATTTGACCACGCATTTTTTCGAGCCTGTGCTGATTGGGCATAGGCATCTCTTTTAGTGCATTGAGCGCATCCAGTGCTGCCGGGCGATCATTGCATACTAAACCCATGTCACAACCTGCACTTAGGGCAGCTTTAATTCGTGCATCTGCACCACCAGCCACGCAGGCAGCCTGCATGGATAAATCGTCAGAAAATAGTACGCCGTCAAATTCCAGTTTCTGGCGAATAATTGTTTGTAGCCAGAATGGCGAAAAGCCTGCTGGATTCGGATCTATCTGATCATAGATGACATGCGCTGGCATTAACGCATCCAGCTGGTCTTTGAGTTGGATAAATGGCTGCATGTCATTCGCTTCAATTTCTTCCAGAGGGCGGTGGTCTATTGGGGCAGCGATATGTGAGTCGGCTTCAACCGAGCCATGTCCCGGGAAGTGTTTGCCGGTTGTTGCCATTCCTGCGTGGTGCATTCCCTGCATAAAGGCACCCGCGAGAGCAATAACAGACTCTTTTTGTGTGTGGAAGCCGCGGTCACCAATGACCTGACTAATACCATCCAGATCAAGCACCGGAGCAAAGCTAAAGTCAATGCCTACTGCCAACACTTCACTTGCCATTAACCATCCACATTGTTCTGCGAGCTGTAAGGCCTGCTCTGGTTCTTTTTCATATAAATTTCCGAAGCTGCGCATAGTGGGCAGGTGGCTAAATCCATGACGCAAACGCTGTACCCGGCCGCCTTCCTGATCCACGGCGATGAGAATGTCAGGGCATATTTGGCGAATGCTATCAGTCAGGGAGCGCACTTGTCGTGGATTTTGGATATTGCGGCCAAACAGGATGAGACCACCCACTTGCGGTTCGGCCAGTAACCTTTGATCCTCCATAGTTAGGGAGGTTCCTTCAATATCCAGCATTAATGCGCCAATCATGCAACAAATATCCAATAAATCTGATGGTGCAGACAATAACGCATTTATCATCAGTTTTGCTACATTGTACAGCTGGAATTTGCTGCTATGCAGCAAACAGGATTGATAGTATGATTTGTAATTGACACCGTAAAATGATTTAGAGTGTGCAAGCGCATGCAAGATGCTGTATGAGGCAGCCAACAATAATCGGGTCATGCAATTAGGAAGCCCAAAGGTCTTATGAAACTACAAACTTTAGCCTGTGCTGTTGCATTAATGACAGGTGGAATATTTTTTTCTCATACGGTTAATGAAGCAATTGCAGCTACTACTGTAAAGCAGGAAACTACATTAGCGCCTACCCGTGAGCAGGCTCTGGTCACTCGCCAGGTGGCAACGCTGGTGGATCGTCAGCACTACCTGAATATGCGTCTGGATACTGAGGTATCACAACGAATTCTAGACATGTATATTGATTCGCTAGACCCTGATCACACGCTGTTTTTACAGTCTGATATTAATGAGTTCAAGAAAAAATATGCCAGCAGTCTGGGGGTTGCCCTAAAAACAGGTAATCTTGCACCTGCATTTAGTATTTTTGACCGTTACCGGATGCGGCTCAACAGTTTTTATCAATATGCAATGCAACAGTTAGAACAACCACAAAATTTGCATCGCCAGGATTTTATTGAGCTGGATCGGGAAGAGGCGCCTTTCTTTAGCGATAAATCTGAGCAGCAGGTACACTGGCAAAAAATGCTGGTTTCACAGCTGATTAATCTGACTATTAGCAAGGAAGAGGAAGCGGCAAAGCAGGCAGCATTAAAGGAAAATCCTGAGCTGGCAGCTGGTCAGGATCTCACCCCGCCAGAAGATTTAACCCCGATTGAAACACTTAAAAAACGTTATAAGCGCCAGATGGAACAGCAAGGACGGTTAAAAAGTGACCGTGTGTTGGAAAAATTCCTGAACGCTACCTTAGCGACCTATGATCCACACAGTAATTATTATGCCCCGGTTGAGGCCATGGAGTTAAACCGGCAGACGACCTTGGCACTGGAGGGTATTGGCGTGTCTATTCGTCCGGAGCGCGGCAATGAAGACTATACCCGCATTGAGACGATTGTTGAGGGTGGGCCTGCCAGCAAGTCCGGGCAGGTAAAATCCGGTGATCGTATCATTGGCGTGGGTCAGGAAGGCGAGCCGATTATTGATGTGATTGGGTGGCCCAGCAGTGAAATTGTTGGCTTGATCCGGGGCAAGCGTGGAACGAAAGTGACTTTACGCTTGCTGGCAACTGGTGCAGCCGCCAATCAGGCACGCGTAGTCACCCTAACCCGTGACATTATTCAGGAAGAAGATTCCGGGGTTCGCTCACGAGTCGTCAGTGTGAAGCGTAATAATAGCGAGCATAAGATGGGTGTAATAGAAATCCCATCATTTTATTTAAACTATCGGGCACGCCGTGAAGGGAATAATTACCGAAGTGTGAGTCAGGATACCCAAAAAGCGTTAGTGGCCCTAAAAGCGCAAAATGTTGATGGCATTGTGGTGGATTTACGCAACAATCCGGGTGGCTCTCTGGAAGAAGTGGCTCGCATGCTGGGGCAGTTCATTAAGGAAGGCCCGGTAGTTCAAATTCGTGATGGTAACGGAAATGTCAATGTGTTCCGTGACGAAGATGGTGGCGAACAGGTGTATAGTGGCCCATTGGCAGTGATTGTTAACCTGGCTTCTGCATCTGCCAGTGAGATTTTCTCGGCAGCCGTTCAGGATTATCAGCGTGGTATTGTGGTGGGTAGCACCACGACCGGTAAAGGTACGGCACAGGTACAGCTTGATAGCCTGGCCTATGGGCAGGCGACACTGACGCAGCGCAAGTTTTATCGAATTACCGGCGGTAGTACGCAGAATAAAGGGGTGGTGCCGGATATTCCCCTGGTGAATATTTATGATGAAGATCTGGGCGAGCGCAAGGCTAAAAACGCATTGAAGTGGGATACTATTCAGACAGCACCTTATTTACGTGAAGGTGTGGTTGCGCCATTTGTACCGCAGGTTAATCAATGGTCGGTGTCGCGTACTGAAACAGACCCGCAGTTTGTCTATTTAAAGTCATTGAAAAGCATTGCTGATAAGACCAAAAATCGTAAACAGTCTTCATTAAATATTGATGTGCGTAAACAGGAAATTAAGGAACTGGAAGCTGAAACACTTGGGGCAGAAAATTTGCGCAGAACAGCAACCGGGCTAATACCTTATCCTAACTGGGAGAGTTATCAGGCTGCACTGGATGCCCGTTCGGAATCGCGAGCCAAAATGAAGCCAGCCCAGCGTCCGCAATTACCGGAAGATGAGGCTTTTATCATTGAGGCTGCTAATATTCTGCTGGATATGGTTGGTTTGCAGCAAAAGCACCCGAACCTGACAGCCAATGGCGCGCCACTGGCTCCTATAGAGGTTGCTACAGGCCAGTAAAGGACAAAACAGGAATCTAAAAAAGCCAGCATCATCATTATGCTGGCTTTTTAATTTGAGTAAAGAGCTGGCTTTATTTACTGACGGATTTGACCATCACCCAGCACAACCCATTTTTGTGAGGTTAAGCCTTCAAGGCCAACTGGCCCGCGTACATGAATTTTATCGGTGGAAATACCTACTTCGGCACCCAGACCATATTCAAAGCCATCAGCAAAACGGGTAGACGCATTGACCATGACTGAGCTGGAATCCACTTCACGTAAAAACTGGCGGGCGATGCTATAATTTTCAGTAACGATGGCATCAGTATGATGAGAGCCATACTGGTTGATGTGGGTAATGGCTGCATCAATGCCATCCATAATTTTAATGGATAAGATAGGCGCCAGATATTCTGCATACCAGTCTTCTTCACTGGCTTGACCAACCGCCGTTTCTCCCAGGATGCCACGGGTTTTATCACAGCCACGCAGCTCTACGCCTTTTTCCAGATACAGCTCGGCAATGCTGGGCAGAAAAATCTCGGCAATTGGCTCATCAATTAGCAGGGTTTCCATCGCATTGCAGACACCATAACGATGAGTTTTGGAATTTAAACAGATAGGCAGTGCTTTTTGTAGGTCAGCCTGACGCTCAACAAAGACATGACAGTTGCCATCCAGATGCTTGATGACCGGAATACGTGCTTCATTGGTAATGCGCTCCACCAGGCTTTTGCCTCCCCGGGGCACAATTACATCTACGTATTCACTTAATGTGATCAGTAAACCTACTGCCTCACGGTCAGCGGTATCAATCACCTGAACGCAGGATTCGGGCAGATGAGCAGCACGCAGGCCATTTTGAATACACTTGGCAATCGCCTGATTAGATTCAAATGCTTCTGAGCCACCACGCAAAATAATGGCATTACCGGATTTGAGCGCCAGCGAAGCAGCTTCCAGCGTCACATTTGGTCGTGATTCATAAATCATGCCTACTACCCCCAGTGGCACACGCATTTTGCCTAACTGAATACCTGAAGGACGATAAGCCAGATCGGTAATCACACCGACTGGATCAGTGAGCGCAATCACATCTTTCAGGCCCTGTAGCATGCCGTCAAAACGGGCAGGTGTAAGTTCCAGCCGGTCAAGTAGTGCTGCTTCCAGCTGGCGCTCCTGGCCACGCTGCATGTCAATGGCATTGGCTTCTAAGATATGTTGACGCCCGGCTTCCAGAGCCGTGTAAATACATGACAATGCGGCATTTTTTCTTTCTGTAGGGGCGCCTGATAACACCCGCGCGGCAGCCCGAGCCTGCTGCCCTAACGTTTGCATATATTGGTTGAGTGTTCCAGACATTTTATTTCCAGTAATTAACAAAAGCGTGCAGATTAGTTTAACAGTAAACCACTAAAAGCGGTATGGCTTAGCAATCTGGCATAATTTGTAAAGATTCAATAGTTTTTTTTGGCTGAAAATAATTAAATTTGGTCACTAAGGTGCTGTTCATGCCCTACCGGATTATGTTATATCTTACACCTACAGAAAACCCGTAGTGAAATAGCTGGACAAGGAGCTTCTGGCAGCGCTGACAGTGATGTCATAAAAAAAAGATAAGTAGCAGATATAAAGGAATAACTGCTGCTTATGACTTAAACAGGCCACTACGGAGTCGTGGGGCGGTAATACATCAATAACAGGGAGTGTCGCTATGAATGCCGTGTGGGCAGTAGGGCAACAGGATATGCACAACAGCTTAATGCAGCGAATTCAACCTCATTCTTTTTTTGATACTTATACCAGAAATAGTTTTAAAGAGCCGAGCCGGGCCCACTGGATTGATGGCTGGAAAATTGAATATGTGGCATTTGCTTTGGAAAGCAACATGCATTTGCCACCTATTGTGATTATTGGTGGCGCTTTTCAGAATTTTAACTCCTATAAATACAGTGTTGAACAATTATTGGAATGTGGGCCGGTTATACTGATTGATTTGCCATCACTGGGTGGGAATCAGCAAATTACCAATGTTGAAACGGGTGAGTCAGCCGGTATTTTAGAGCTACCTGAATTATCAGGTATGCTGGGTCGCTGGATGGACGAAATTGGGCTGGAAAAAGTATCCATTATGGGGATGTCCTTAGGTTCAGTGATCGCTTCTCATTTTGCTGATCAGCGTCCGCACCAGATTGAGCGTCTGGTGTTGATGGGTGTGATGCAAAAAACTCGTCCCAGCTGGCGTATGCTGCTCGAAGAGTCTTTACATCTCATGCAGGAAGATCGCATGGAGGAGTTTGGCCAGGCAGTTATTTTATACCTGATTAATCATGCACGTCTCCAACAGACCAGAATGTCGCCCACAGCCAAGCGTTTGTTCTTTAGGCAAATGGCTGACTTTGCGACCACTGAGCGTTTGCGCTATGAAATCAACTGTAATCGCCTGCTGCGTTTAAAACATGTGCCTACTCCACAATGTAAAACGCTGGTGTCCTGCGGAGAGTTTGATAGCTTTACTTTGCCATTTGAAAATGCAAATTTTGCGCTAGGCTGTAACGATATGCAGTTTGCCATGATTGAAAATGCTGATCATGTGCCACAGTTGCAGCGTCGTAAGGAGACGATCAATTTATTTGCAGCGTTCCTACAAGGTAAGGATATTGCTGAGGTTGAAGGAATTCGTGTGCTCAACCGTGAGCAGATGAAAAATATGGAAAGGCGTGGTGAGCTGCGGGTTGAATTAAAACAAACATCCTATGTAATGCGCCATCGCCTGCTTGCTGATTTGCAGCCTGAAGTTAAGGTGGTAAATATTAACTTTTTTGGTGTATTGATTGATGCTGGTAGTGTGGACATGGCAGAGCAATTGGCTGCCCAGTCACGCGATATGAGTTTGCTTTTATCTGATGTTGATGGGCAGGCGCTAGCCATTGAGTGTCTAATTTTCGAAGCTCAGGGGCAATGTGTCCGTGCCTTGTTTAAACACGGCAATTTTGAGAATGCTGCACGCTTACAAGTGCTTCTTAAGAGTGATGCGGTAGTCGCTGAGCATTAAAATAGGGTATGGTCTTGACAGGCTATAATGCTCAAAATAATTTTACTAAGTTTTACTGACAGTAAGTTAATTTCCGGCTTACTGTCAGTTTTTTATATTGTTTAAATTAGTATTGCGCTTCATCAGGCATGTCAGTTGCTTGAGCGCCAAGCTGTAGAGTAATTGCAGTAGGAGTGCTAATAGGGTTATGAGCGTTAAGATTTGAAAAAGTAACCCATAGGCCAATTAAAATCAGCAGGGCAATCAGCGGTTCTAAAAACAAGAATAACGATGGTGTTTCTCGTTGTGGAGGTAGCTCGTCTATCACATGACCATCAGGCGACAGGTCGTGGTCATCAGTAGAATGGGTACTGGCGGCGTGGCTGGCATCAATCATCATTTTGCTTAAACTCGTAATACTGGCATTAAGGTCAACAGGTTGTTCCTGACTGGCAGTTTGTCCCTGCAATTCAGGCAAGTGTAGCAAGCTCCATACCTCATCGGAGGTCTGACCTTGTAAATATTCAGCCTGTCCCTGAATGAGCTCGGACACCCCAGGTTGTGCCAGATTAGCACTGTCATCCAGTGCTTTAAGTTCGCTGGCAATATAGGTATAGAGCTGTTCGAGTACCTGCCTGAACTGTTCAGTTGCCAGAGAATAAATATCAGCCAGCTTGGCCAGGGTTTGCTCATTTAACCCTTGCCAGAAAGCACTTGAGTGTTGTTGTAAAATGCCCTGATAAATCGCTGCTGGATCCTGCCGGTCACGTAGCAGTAGCTGTCCCAATGCAATAGCCAGTAGATTACGCTGGATCGTAATATCCTGCGTAGGCAATAAGCCCTTAATGTCAGCACTGCGGCTGCCTTGCAGATGATCAAGTAATGAAAAAGCCATAAAATACCTCCTTGGCTAAGCAATGATTTAATCCAGTATGCGCAGACTGGGTTTTTTAGTGGGCTTTTGCTCTGAGGCGGTTGCGGCCTCGGTAGCAGCCGGTGGTTCTACTTCTGGCTTATAACTATCATATTCCTGCGGATCAAAAAATAAACCCTGTCCATTTTCACGTGCATAAAGACCCAAAACTGCATACATGGGAATATACAGTTGCTGCGATACGCCACCAAAGCGGGCATTAAAACTCACGGCTTCGTTGTCAATCAGCATGTGATGCACTGCATGGGGTGCAATATTTAGTACAATTTGTCCATCCTGCACATGTTGGGGGGGCACGTTAACGCCGGTTTCTTCTGCATTGACTAACAGGTAAGGGGTGAGATTATTATCATTCGTCCATTCATAAATAGCACGAAGCAGGTATGGGCGAGTAGGAATAAGTTCGTTAGACATTGGATTACCTGTGCAGTTGGGAAGGCTGTTTGAGGTGTTCAGCTTCGGTCAGGGACATTATAAACGCAGGACGTTCAAAGAGTCTTTTACAATAAGCCAGCAGTGGCTTGCAATGTACGCTTGGTAAATCAATCTGCATTTGGGGGAGACGCCACAGAATTGGCGCCAGCAGGCAGTCGTTATAGCCAAACTGTTCACTCATAAAAAATGGAAAATGGGCAAACAGTGGCGATAAGCTCACTAGTGACTGGCTAAGGCTTTGCCTTGCCTGCTGTGCAGCCTGTTCATTAAGTGTATCGGGATGGCGTAGCAGGATATCTGCCAGTTTCATCCAGTCCTGTTCGATGCGCCAGGCATACTGGCGGTGTTCAGCACGCAGGGCTGGGGTATCGGGGAGTAATCTGGCCTGCCGATAGCGTTCGTCCAGATATTCTAAAATAGTATGGCTTTCATAGAGTCGCAGTTGCCGTTCAACTAGTGTAGGCAGTTGGTTATAGGGGTTGAGGTCTGCTACATCTTCAGAAAATTCATCAACCAGGATAAGCTGGTATTGAATATTTTTTTCAGCCAGCGCCAGACGGACACGGTGGCTATAGTGGTCATCTGGATGGCTATAAAGAATAATACCTTGTTGTGTATTTAACTCGTTATTCATAAGCCTAAAGGCTGTTTCAATAAAACATCAGGATACTAGAGATTATACCCTGTTTAAATGTTTTACTGGACTAAGCAGGTTTTATTTTTATAGGCAAGTGCTCATGACAATGGAATTGTTTGATTGGCTACCCGCAACATCCTATGAGCCGGGCAGCGTGGAAAAAATTGGTGAGCAGGCAGTGGTGCTGCGAGGTCTGGTTAATCCTATGGAAAAAGAGCTGATACGGGTCATTGAGCAAATCACTGCAATCTCACCATTTCGACATATGCGTACTGCCTATGGTGGTAGCATGTCTGCTGCCTTAACCAGTTGTGGAGAGCTTGGCTGGGTGGCGGATCAGCAGGGCTATCGCTATCAGGCTATTGACCCGTTGACTGGTCAGCCCTGGCCATCCATGCCTGCCCTCTTTTTGCGATTGGCACAGCAGGCGGCAAGCCAGGCAGGTTTTGAGAGTTTTAGGCCGAGTAGTTGCCTAATGAATGAATATACTGTGGATGCCAGAATGGGATTGCATCAGGACAAGGATGAAATTAATTTAAATTATCCGGTGGTATCAGTATCGTTGGGTATTCCGGCAATTTTCTTATGGGGTGGACTGAATCGTAAGGATGCGACGCAAAAAATAGGTCTCTTTCATGGTGATGTGGTGGTATGGGGCGGGGTAGACCGGCTACGCTTTCATGGCATTGCGCCGCTAAAGCCAGCGTGCCATCCTTTACTTGGTGAACGACGTATTAACATGACCTTTAGGCAGGCTGACTGATAGATATGTTACAGGCAACAATTATAAATCCGGTTCGTCAACAAGCGTATGAACAGGCTGCTCAGCATCTGGCTAGTATAGATGAGGACTGGCAGGGCCTGATTACCCAGGTGGGTTTATGTCAGCTTGAAGTACATCCGGCTCAAGAGCCATTTATGGCACTGATTCGTAACGTGGCTTATCAGCAACTGCATGGTAAAGCAGCTAAAGCAATATTTGAGCGGTTTTTAGCCCTTTATGATGATGAGTTTCCTGATGCGGGACAAATTTTACAAACTGATCCTATGATCATTCGGGCCTGCGGTTTTTCTGCCCGTAAGCTGGATTATATTCTGGGTATTGCTCAGGCTCAGCAGCAGGGTCATATTCCTGACTGGGGCACTGCCCAGCAAATGAGTAATGAGCAACTGATTGAGCAGCTTGTCCGGCTCAAAGGAGTAGGTCAGTGGACGGTAGAAATGTTTCTGATTTTTAATCTTGGGCGGTTAGATGTATGGCCGATAGATGATTATGCTGTACAACAAAACTATAGGCTACTTAAAGGGCTAGAGCAGCCACTGCTAAGAAAGCATCTTAAAGCCGTAGGAGAGCAGCTTGCACCCTATCAAAGCATTGCTGCCTGGTATTTGTGGCGTCTTAGTGAGCTGGGTAGATAGCTGGTCTTATGTTGGCAGAAAATTAATTTAACTGGTTATGTTGCTCACGCAGCAGGGTTAAACCCTGATTAATCTGTTGTTGAATATGATTTCTCAAAGCCATTTTTTCTTCATGTGAGAATTTCAGGTTTTGGTGTTGGACGCTTAACCGAGGCATAAACTGATAACTTAGCACCTGGGGTTTAGGTAAAAAAGGGATTCCTTTATAACCCTGTACTAAAGGAAAGAAAAATTCACCATTCCGTAAAAATTTCCTGGAAAAACCACTTTTTTGCGCCAGTCTACCAAGCCATGAGTGATTAAAGTCATTGCTGTCAAAAATAATATCCAGGGTTTCCTCACCCCCCAGCGCAGCAAAGGGAATAATATCGTAGCCATGCTCAATGGCCAGATCAATAAAGCCTATGCGCTGTTTCCACATCAGTTGATATGCTTCTCCCTTGTTTTTTAAAACCTCACGCGAGCCACCTGGATAAATCAGAATATGTTTACCTTGCTGCATAAGCCAGGCAACAGCTTGCCTGTTGCCTTCAAAAGCACCAAACTGGGCGAGTGCATGACGCCAGAGAGGAAGATAAAAGTGAAAACGATCAGCAAGTCCGCGTAACCAGATCTTTTTGTATTGATAAACACCCAGTACAAAAGCCGGTGAGTCGAAACCATATAAGGTGTGGTTGCCTATATAAAGCGCTGGTTTTTGTAAGTCCAGATGCTCAAGACCATAAAAGCGAGGCTTAAACCAGCATTTACTAAGCCACCAGACTGGCTTTATCATTAAAGAAGGCAGGGGCTTGAACTGGTGTGGCATGGTTTGGTGCATGGTTGGAGCGCTTTTGACTGCTTGGTTACGTTGTAGCGTCAAACAGTAGTTAATGCAAGTATAGTTATATAAGTGACTGGATAATTAAAAACCTATAATCAGCAGGCAATAAAAAGCCCCACTGTGAACTGACCCCCGAAAGTTGGACGGTTGATTAAGCAGTAAGAGAGGCCTGTTTCCTGTACTCAACAGGGGACAGACCTTTTAATTTCACTTTGATTCGTTCATGGTTGTAATAGTGGATATAGGCTTTTACAGTTTGCTCCAGTTCATCAATGGATGCAAACTCATAACCGTGGAAGCACTCTGACTTTAATATGCCAAAGAAGCTCTCCATCGCGGCATTATCCAGGCAATTGCCTTTTCTGGACATGCTGATGGTTAAGCCATGCTGTGCAAGCTGATACTGGTAATGACGCATCTGATACTGCCAGCCTTGGTCAGAGTGGACAATAGGCTTTTCATTAGGTTTAAGCTGCTTTAGTGCATCATCCATCATGTTTTTCACCAGACTATACACTGGCCTGCGCTGGGTCTTAAATGCAATAATTTCGCCATTAAATAAATCCATGATCGGTGACAGATATAACTTTTCGCCTCGCACATTAAACTCGGTCACATCAGTTACCCACTTATAGTTTGGCCTATCAGCCTTGAACTGACGCTGTAATACATTGTCAGCCACCTTGCCAACCTCTCCCTTATAAGAACGATATTTAACTATCCTGATCCGTGATTTAAGCCCCATCGACTGCATTAATCGTTGAACACACTTATGGTTAATGACATTGCCTAGATTCTTGAGTGTCAGTGTAATTCTGCGATAGCCATACCGCCCCTTATGCTGATGATATATTGCCTTAATCTGCTGTTTTAGTTCACTATATTTATCATCCATTTTAAAACTCTGCTGATGATAAAAGTAGGTGCTGCGTGCCAGCTTCGCTGCCCGTAGCAAGTGCTTTAGTGCGTGGATTTGCCTTAATTCTGAGATCAGTCTTGCAGCTTGCGCTGCTTGGCTTCCCGCTCCAGTCTTAAGGCTCTCCGCTTTTTTAAATAAGCATTCTCCGCACGTAGATATGCCAGCTCCTCAAGTAACTCAGCTTGCGTTTTATCACCGTCTGCTTTAGCTGGTAGTGGCTTTGACATGGTCTTGGGGCTTCCTCTTTGTTTTGGTTTTAAGCCAGCAATACCGTATTCCTTATATTGGCGCAACCATGAAGCAACCAAGGCAGAGCTTTTTAAACCTGAAGCTTTCATGGCTTCACGAATTGATAATCCTTCTTCTATTATAAAAAGAACAGTTTGCTGTTTTAATGCAAATGAATATTTGCTCTTTGAGTTGTTGGTTTTTAACCCCTCTTCACCATAGAGCTGATAAATATCTACCCATTTACGGACATGTTCATCACTGATCTCAAAGTGCTTACTTACAGTTCGTCTACCACTATTGGTAGATATGAAGTATTGAACAACTTTGAGTTTAAATTCTTGAGAATATTTAGCCATTAAAAAACACCCTTCAAATTGGATGGAGTGTCCAACTTTCGGGGTGCAGTTCATTGCCCGGGGTTTTTTGCACAACTCGCCACAAGGGCAAACGAATTAACGTTTGGAGAATTGTGGGCGCTTACGTGCTTTACGCAGACCAAGCTTTTTACGCTCAACTTCACGCGCATCACGGGTAACAAAACCAGCCTGACGCAGTGCAGATTTGAGTGTTTCGTCACTTGCAATTAATGCACGGGTAATACCGTGACGAATTGCACCAGCCTGACCACCGATACCACCACCTTTAACGGTAACAAAAATATCGTATTTGTCGCCAGATTCCAGCAGTTCCAGAGGCTGACGCACGATCATACGGGCAGTCTCACGACCAAAATAAGTGTCTAGGTCACGGTTGTTAATCGTGATTTTACCTGAACCTGCGGACAGGAATACACGAGCGGTTGCGGTCTTGCGGCGACCAGTACCATAATTAGTTGCCATGTCGTTTCTTCCTTAGATGTCCAAAACTTGTGGCTGTTGAGCAGTATGTGGATGCTCGCTGCCAGCGTATACTTTCATTTTCTTGATCATGGCATAGCCAAGAGGGCCTTTAGGCAACATACCTTTTACGGCGCGTTGCAGCACTTCTTCAGGCTTGTGACCGATCAGTTTTTCAAAATTGGTTTCTTTTAAACCACCTGGGTACTCGGTATGACGGTAGTACATTTTGTCCTGAGACTTTTTACCGGTAACCTGTACACGCTCAGCGTTGATCACAACAATGTAATCGCCAGTGTCAACGTGAGGGGTGAAAGATGTCTTGTGCTTGCCGCGCAGACGGCGAGCGATTTCAGTCGCTAGGCGACCCAGAGTTTTGCCTGATGCGTCAACAACATACCAGTCGTGTTGCACTTCAGCAGGCTTGGCGCTGAGAGTTTTCATTGACCACTACCTATTATCGTTGGTTTGCGCTCTAAAACACGCAAACAAAATGGAAGGCGAATTTTAGTCAATACGGCTTAAAATAACAACCTTTAATTGACTAAAGCCCGCCTATTTTATTGCGCTGGGTTCGCTTTAATGCCGGCGCTTAGCGCACTACGTTTAAAAAGTGCAAATGCCGCTCGTACTGATCCAGTAGATCCTGAATGATGTCCTCACAGGTCCAGTCCATAATGTCATAATCCTGTCCACCTTCCTGCAAATGAACCTCGGCACGATAGTAAGAAATAGAGTTGGCCTGCTCCTGTGCTTCGGTCATAAACGTCGGCGGCTCATATGTTCGTACCTGCACGGAGTAATAAAAGTCAGATTCAGCCTGATGCCCCACCTGTAGCCAGATATGCTCAGGACTTTTTTCGATTACTTTCGCCTCAATGGACTGCCGCTTAAACTCCTCAGCCACCGCTTCCAGTGTGGGTTTTACCCGCTGTTGCATAAAGTCTACCACTTCTGCCAGGCCATTAGGCCGGTGCATGATCAGATCCAGCCGATCCTGCCAGCTGCGAGCCGCCACACCAAAGGAGCGCGGGGTAATACGAGCATTCTGGATACTTTGTTTTTTGATGACATCGCGGCGCATAGCCACAAACAATCCCCAGCACATCAAAATCATAATCACCGCAAAAGGCAGTGCGCTGGCAATGGTAGCAGATTGCAGGGCTGTGAGGCCACCTGCCAGTAACAGTACCGCAGCAATCACCCCTTGCAGCATGGCCCAGAAAATACGCTGCCAGACTGGCGAACCTTCCTGTTTACCAGAGGTGAGCATGTCCACCACTAGTGAGCCAGAGTCGGCAGAGGTCACAAAAAACAGCACGACCAGAACAGTGGCAATTAGGGAGGTAATGGAAGAAAAAGGCAGGTACTCAAAAAACTGGAATAGAGCGACTGACTGATCGGCCTGCACGTTGTCAATGAGCGCTAGCGCACCCTGCTTTAAAATTAAATAAATCGCGGTATCGCCAAAAAAGGTGAGCCACATAAAGGTAAAGCCGGTTGGGATCAGCAACATCCCTAAAATAAACTCGCGCACGCTACGACCACGCGATACCCGGGCAATAAACATGCCGACAAACGGCGACCAGGCAATCCACCAGCCCCAATAAAATAGCGTCCAGCCACCAATCCAGCCATTTTGCTCATAGGCATATAGGTTAAAGGTCATGCTGAATAAATTGGAAAGATAATTTCCGGTGTTTTGCACGAAGGTCTGTAATAAGAATATGGTAGGCCCTACGATTAGCACAAATACCATCAGGATTACGGCCAGCAGCATATTCAGCTCGGACAGGCGCTTAATGCCCTTATCCAGCCCAGCTGCTACCGACAGCGTAGCAAAGCTGGTAATCACAATAATCAGGATAATCTGGATCGGCGTAGTTTGCGGCAGGCCAAACAGATAATTTAAACCGGCGTTGACCTGTGCCACGCCAAAGCCCAGTGAGGTGGCGATACCAAACACCGTACCAATCACCGCAAAAATATCTACTGCATGACCAATGGGGCCGTAAATACGTTTGCCAATGAGTGGATATAAAGCAGAGCGAATCTGCAAAGGCAATCGGTGCCGGTAAGCAAAATACGCCAGCGATAATGCCACTACAGCATATATGGCCCAGGCATGCACGCCCCAATGGAAAAACGTAATGCGCATGGCCTGCCGCGCTGCGGCAATAGTTTGCGGGTCGCCTACAGGCGGCATAGCAAAGTGCATGACCGGTTCTGCTACTCCAAAAAACATCAAACCAATACCCATGCCGGTAGTAAACAGCATGGCGTACCACGAGCCATAGCTATAATCCGGCTGGCTGTGATCGGGGCCAAGCTTTAGTCTGCCCAAGTTGGAGAGTGCGACCACCACCATAAAGATTAAAAAACCGGCCACAGTTAAAATATAAAACCAGCCAGCTGAACTGGTAATCCAGTCCTTGATCTGGGCGGTTAAAGCATCAAAAAAATCCGGCGCAACCAGCGTGATGGCAATGAACAACACAATAAAAATAGTGGCACCGAAAAATACCGGTGGATTAATCTGGTATTTTGGTTTTTTATCGGGGATGGTTTTTTTTGCAGGTTCGATAGGCTGACTCATAAAAATATCTCCCTCAAAAATAATAGCCCGGCGTTCCTGGCAGGCTGTTAGAGCAGGCCAGCAAATAAAACTCCAGTAGCAAAATTACAGTTAAATTTAGCTGTTATGGTTAAGTACTTTAAATATTAGCGGAAAGTGTTTTATCGGCTGGCTGTAAAAGTGTAACTCTGGCAACCTGTAGACTTCATCTTGGGTTAATTTGTAAAATGTATGCAATAACGCAAAAGGCAGTACGCAGTGAAACCGCTTTATATCACCTCAGGTGAACCTGCTGGCATTGGCCCGGATATTTGTCTGGATCTGGCAGGTTTTAATAGCCCACGTCCTCTAGTAGTGCTGGCCGATAAAGAATTGTTACAGCAGCGTGCCAATCAGTTGGAAAAAATCATTACTTTTGTTGATTACCAGGATCAAGCCGAGCCTGCTTGCGTCAATCAACTGTATGTAAAAAATATTAATCTGGCTGAATCGGTGCAGGCTGGGCAGTTAAACGCAGCCAACGCACCTTATGTGATTGCTCAGCTCAACGAAGCAGCGCGTGCCTGTATGGCTGGAGAGGCTGCAGGCGTGGTGACTGCACCAGTGCAAAAGTCGGTAATCAATGAAGCAGGTATCGTCTTTAGTGGTCATACCGAGTTTTTTCAGGAATATGCAGGTGTACCGCGTGTGGTAATGATGCTGGCAACCCATCATTTACGAGTGGCGCTGGTCACTACCCATTTACCATTAAAAGATGTTGCCACTGCCATTACCAAAGAACGCTTAAAACAGATTCTGGATATTTTAATTGATGACTTAATTACCAAATTTGCCATTGTCCAGCCTAAAATTCTGGTGTGTGGCTTAAACCCGCATGCAGGTGAGGGTGGATATTTGGGGCGGGAAGAAATTGATGTGATTGAGCCGGTGCTGGCCAACTATCGAGCGCAGGGTATAGATGTCGGTCATGCAATGCCTGCGGACACCTTATTTCAACCCAAATATTTAAAGAGTGCTGATGCTGTACTGGCCATGTATCACGATCAGGGGCTGCCGGTGCTAAAATCACAGGGTTTTGGCGAAGCAGTAAATATTACTTTGGGTTTGCCGTTTATTCGTACTTCGGTGGATCATGGCACTGCGCTGGATCTGGCGGGAACCGGAAAAGCCAGTAGCAGTAGTTTAAAGGTGGCTACGGAGCTGGCATTGCAACTGGCGCGTTATGGTTAGTAAAGTCTAAAGTCCTGCTATTTTAAGCCAGAATAATGTAATTACCCTTTGCCTATAGCAGGCAATAAAATAAACCTTATACAATAAGACCTGTTTATAACGAAAAGCGCTGACAATGCCTGATTTTATGGATTATCAAATTAACCCGCCTAACCCAAAAGACGAAGGTCATCGTGCCCGTAAGCGCTTTGGACAAAATTTTTTGCACGACAGCCGGATCATTGAAAAAATTGTCAATGCAGTTGCACCAAAGGCTGGCGAGACGCTGGTAGAAATTGGCCCGGGGCTAGGCGCGTTAACCGCACCGTTGCTGGCCGCCAGTGAAGCATTAACCGTGGTAGAGCTGGATCGGGATTTGGCAGCCGGTTTGCCGGGCCGTGTGCCCCAGCCAGCAAAGCTGACCATTGTTGAAGCTGACGCACTCAAGTTTGATTTTTCCAGTTTAAAACAAGAAAGCAGTCCTTTACGAGTTGTTGGCAATCTGCCTTACAACATCTCTACACCCTTACTGTTCCACTTGCTGCAATATGGTAGTGTTATTACAGACATGCATTTTATGCTGCAAAAAGAAGTGGTTGACCGGATTGTTGCAGTTCCCAATAGCAAGGAGTATGGTCGTCTATCGGTGATGATCCAGTATTTTTGTAAGCCTGAGTTCTTGTTTGAAGTCCCGCCGGGTGCATTTAACCCACCGCCTAAAGTGACCAGTGCTGTGTTTCGCTTGCTGCCTTATGCCCAAAAGCCGCTGATCGCACAGGATGAAAAGCAGTTTGCGGGTCTGGTGGCGCATGTATTCACCCAGCGCCGTAAAACCTTGCGTAATACGTTAAAAGGCAGGCTGGATGAACAAGGTTTTGTGCAGGCTCAGGTTGATCCTATGGCTCGACCGGAAAATCTGAGTCTGGCACAGTTTGTTGCATTATCAGATGCCTGTCTGGCTCAGGCAAGTGCACGGGCAACATAATGCGCTATCGCTATATTGTAGGTGATCTGCAAGGTAGTTTCGCTGCATTGCAGGCTTTAAAGGAAATGCTGGCTTTTGATGAGCAGCAGGACTGTGTGTATCTTACCGGTGATCTGGTGGCGCGTGGTGAGGACTCCCTAAGTACCTTGCGTGAGGTAAAACGGCTGGCTGACAAGGGAGCAGCCAGCACGGTTCTGGGCAATCATGATCTCAACCTGATTGCCGTATGGCGTGGTTTCCAAAAAATAAAGCAAAAAGATCGCACGCAGGCGATTTTTGAAGCAGTGGATCGTGATGATTTATTACACTGGCTGCGGCAGCAACCGTTGCTATTACAGCTTGAACCACAAGTTATTATTACCCATGCCGGAATTCCACCAATCTGGACACTGGCGCAGGCACAGGCTTGTGCGCAGGAAGTAGAGCAAGTGATAGGAGGCAAGCTATCCACTCTGGATGATTTTTTGGTCAATATGTATGGTAGTCAACCCGACACATGGCGGGATGATTTGACAGGTCCAGCACGCTTGCGCCTGATTACCAACTATTTAACCCGTATGCGCTTATGTGATGCACAGGGAAGGCTGGAGTTTGGTTTTAAGGATAACTTGTCTGCCTCCATGCCACCGGGTTTTAAGCCATGGTTTGAATGGCCCAGTCAGGTCGTAAAGCATGCGCAACTGTTTTTTGGGCACTGGGCTGCCTTACAGGGTAATGTTCAGTTACCGCATATTCATGCACTGGATGGTGGTTGTGTTTGGGGTGGTCAGCTTATGGCTTATCGACTGGAAGATGAACAGTTGTTTGTGTCTGCAACAGGCTGCGGATTGTAAAAGCATACTTGGCTAAGTTGCCAGTTAAAGGCAGACTGTCTGGTCCATTCAAACCATAGCTGATTATCAGGGTTGCCAAGCGTAAGCCGAAATGTTGAGGGAAAGTGAGTATAGGCGCGTTGGATACTATGCGCTGGTGCACTATTAAACTGCAATAAGAATAACTGATGAGGATCTTGCCGGGCAGCCACCTTTGGCCAGACCTGCTTGAGGTAAAGCGCACCTGCCCCTTGCCACTGCTGGACTGACAGGTTTTGGGTACTCAGCAGGTTAGCCTGATTGGGCTGTAGCAAATGCTCAGGGATGAGTTGTCTGGTTGCTATCGGGGTACTCTGATGTAATCGCCGGACAAAGTCAGTACTGTGCCAATAAGGCGACATACAGTAAAGCACCAGCCAGAATAATCCGGCAGTTGCTACAAATAACGTTAACAGCTGATAAAACAGCCGCTGGCCTCTGGCTCGCAGCAGCTTGTCCAGACACAACGGAATATTTAACCACAGCTTAGTAGCCATGCTGGCGACAAAATCTCTGGAGAGTCATCAGGACAGTGTAGAGTATTTTATTGCCGGCTTAAGGATAGGCTACAATTTAAAACATGCCGTTTATTCTTCCAGACGTATCCAGGTTTGACTGCGCCCTACTTAAGATAAGTACCCGAGAAATCACTCTAACAGTATACCAAACATAAAAAAAGGCATAACTTTTTTAAAGCCATGCCTTATCTATAAGTCTGGAATAAAGCTAAAGATTAATCCTCTCTAATCCAGGTTTGACTACGCCCTAGTGCGGATACGCCCACATATCCACGCATGGTGAGGCGACGGCCATCCGGGCTCAGCTTGGCCTTGCCGCTATAAATTTTACCGGATAGGGGATCAAGAACTTTGGCACTGACGAAGTTGTTTTCGTGTTTGGCATCCTGCTTTAAACCGGATAGAACAGTTAAACCAACCAAGGGTTTATTGGTAAAAGGTGCTGGACAATTCTGGCAGGTTTCTTTTGGCGTATAGCCGGGGCGCGGAATAATTTTAATGATCTTGCCTTCATAGGCACCCTTACTATCCTGCCTGATATCAATCAATGCTTTTGAAAAGCCAGTTTTGTCATCAATAGTGCGCCATGTTCCTGTCAGGTCAGCAGCCTGGGCAAAACTGGCACACATTAAGGCTACACCTGTTGCACATGCTATAGATAAAGATTTTAACATCCTGGTTCTCCTTAACCTCCAACCTATACAGGGTCTGCTGAAAATATGGCTTAAGCTAGCCAGGCAGAGCCGATAACAATTGAAGTGAATAAACAAACATTTCAATAACACTTATTACTTGATGTTAATTTATTCAATTACAAGCCAAATCACAACCTTTTTTTGTGAACGGATCGACTATTTAAGGATAAACCAAGTAGTAAAAAGAAAATTTAGGAGAAACTAAGCACAATAAGCGGCAACCAGATCGCAGTTAGAATACCATTAACCGCCATGCCCAAGGCAGCATAACGCCCTGCAACTGGCCCACGTTGCCAGGCCTGTACAGTGCCAATCGCATGTGCTGCCAGTCCTAAGGCAAGACCTGCCGCACGCTCATCATTCAGATTACGCAGGATCAATGGCGATAAAGCTGCCCCAATCAGCCCGGATAAAATTACAATTAAGGTAACAATAGCCAGGGGAGCATGAATCAGGGTAGCAATGTTTAAGGCAATGGGGGTGGTGACTGCACGGGTGGTAAAAGCCAGAATCGTAGGAGAGGATAAGTGCAAGGCATAGGCCATCCCAACCGGAATGGCAACACTCGTCAGGGTAGCAAAGGCAAATAGGGCAGTCAGGGTTTTAACAGGAATATCCTCCAGGCGAATGGCTGCCAAGGGAATAGCCAAAGCGACAGTCACATAACCCAATAGATGTCCAAATAGATGATCCACTTGCTGCATATAACGATCATAAGGCCATTGTACCAGCCACAATAAACCCAGCACCAAAAACATGGCAGTGACTACCACGGGCAAGCGTGGAAAAAACTGGCCTAGGATTCGTGCCAGTACATGCGCAACCAGAGTTAGGCTAAAACCTGCCAGCACCAGTAACATGAAAAAAATACCTCATCATTTTAAGGTGTTATGAGCGAAACATATTTTTACTGCGTAGATATGACTGTTGGCAGCGGCTTGGGTAACAAAGCCGCATAGACTCAGAATACCTCGGTCAGGAAGTAGATGATTTATCTGAACTCATCCAGTGTTTTGCCGCATAAGCATAAATCCATAGAGAGATCAGGGTGCTAAAAATCAGAATAAATAAAAACCAGGGCAATTCATCACCCAAATGCGTCAGCATTAAAATAGAACCAGCCGAAATAGGTAAAAAAGCAAATGCACTCTCTTTCATAATATGTGTATTGGCATCCAGTAACCGGATTGGCAGAGGTTTAATGCGGCGCCAGGTAATTAACATAACCAATAGCAGTAACAAGCCTACCAGGTTACCAAGTTCGGGATGGTGTATGAGTCCCATCAGCCAGACACAAAACTCACGCACGATGACAATCAGGGCAAAGGTTGTGAATAGGGCAGGCCAGTCGTATTTTTTCCACATCATGTTCTGGTTTGGCTAAATTTAAACAGTGGTTAAGCATAAGACTTAACCGTTAAAAATGGTATACAACCTTGGGCCAAGACACTGTAAAGTTTAGGAGTCGGGTTGCTCAAAATGCTCAAGGGGACGTTGAAATAACTGAGCCTGAGCAGGGCTTAGCACATTATGAACAGAGAGCTGGGCCTTGCCAATCAATTGCTGTAGCTGATCTTTGGCCAGATGTACTTTCAGTAAGCTGCAACCATTGTCCAGATTTTCTTCATGTCGTACGACATTGAGCTGGTATAGCTGGTTGCGTAATTTACCTGCGCTGGCTGGTAGGGTAAGTTCAAATTCATTGAGCTGACCCATCAGGCAGGTTTGCACCGCTTGTTGTAGTAAATCCAGTCCGGCGCCACTATAGGCAGAAACATAGACGCGCTCAGGCTGATTGGGTTTTTCCTCAGTAAGGCGTGGCTCATCGCCACTTAAGTCAATTTTGTTATATACGCGTAGCACCGGCACGTTGTTGCCAATTTCCTTTAATACCGCTTCGACGGCATCAATCTGCTCATGCATGTCCGGACTGCTGGCATCAATGACATGGAGTAACAATGAAGCTTCTAAAGTTTCTTCCAGTGTGGCACGAAAAGAATCGACCAGTGAGTGTGGCAAATTACGGACAAAGCCTACGGTATCCGCCAGTACCACTGTGCCTAGACCATCCCATTCCAGCCGCCGTAAAGTCGGGTCAAGCGTGGCAAACAGCTGGTTGGCGGCATACACATCACTATTGGCCAGTTTGTTAAACAAGGTGGATTTGCCAGCATTGGTATAGCCTACTAGCGATATGGTCGGTACATCGGCTTTTTGTCGCGCAGCACGACCCTGACTGCGGGTTTGACGTACTTTTTCCAGCCGTTCCTTAAGCTGGCCAACCCGGATTCGAAGCAGGCGGCGGTCAGTTTCCAGCTGGGTTTCACCTGGGCCACGCAGGCCAATACCGCCTTTTTGCCGTTCAAGGTGTGTCCAGCCACGCACCAGACGGGTAGACAAATGCTCAAGTTGAGCCAGTTCAACCTGCAGTTTACCTTCATGGGTGCGGGCACGCTGGGCAAAGATATCCAGAATCAATCCGGTACGGTCAATGACCCGGCATTGAAATATTTTTTCCAGGTTGCGCTCCTGACCAGGACTCAGCGTATGATCAAAAATAACCAGATCAATGTGCTCAGCTTGTACGCGCTGGGCGATTTCTTCAGCTTTACCGCTACCAATAAACAGCTTGGGGTCAGGGCGCTGGCGTGAACCACTAATCAGATCAATGATGTTGGCACCAGCAGAATGGGCAAGCAGCTGAAACTCTTCGACATCCGGTTCCTCAAGCTGATAAATGCTCATATGAACCAGCAGTGCACGTTCACCACCCTGATGCCGCTCAAAATATTCCACGTATGAATTGACCTGTAAAAGATAAGAAAAAAGCTATTTTAAGACTTTTCGTTGAACTGTGTTGTATATTTTGTTCATGGTCACCAGCCAGTTTATTGCAGGCATAAACTGGCTTTAAGGGTTTGAGAAATTAATCCCACTGTAAGGGTGCCAGATTTTCCGGGTCAACCAGTCGTTCATCACGATTAAGGCTATTAATGGCAGTCATTTCATCAGCCGTAAGTTTGAGCTGTTGTGCCTGTAGATTGCCTTGCAGGTTTTCCCGCTTGGTCGAGGAAGGAATCACGGCGTATCCATGCTGTAACGCCCAGGCCAGCGTCACTTGTGCGGGTGTTGCCTGATGTGCCTGTGCAATCCGAATAATTGCAGGATCATTTAATACCTTGCCATAGGCCAGTGTCATGTACGAGGTGACCTGAATGCCTTGCTGCTGGCAAAAATGGGCAATTTTCTCGTTGGTGAGATAGGGGTGCAGTTCAATCTGGTTAGTGGCAATATGCTCATGTCCAATTGCATCAATTGCCTGTTGGGTCAGGTCAATATTAAAATTGGAAATGCCGATTTGCGCAGTCAGACCCTGCTGTTTGGCTTCCAGCAGGTTTTGCATGACTTCAGGGATCATCACGCCTTGGCGCGGTGCTGGCCAGTGAATCAGAGTAAGGTCAACCTGCTCGGTACCCAGCTTTTGCAGGCTCTCTTTAAGGCTGGGAATCAGTATGTCCTGACTAAAATTGCTGACCCAGATTTTTGTGGTGATAAATAATTCGTTGCGTGCGATCTGGCTTTGCTGAATTGCCTCACCAACTTCAGCCTCATTGTCATAAATCTGTGCGGTATCAATAGCGCGATAACCGATATCGAGTGCATTCTTAACCGAATCAATCACGGTCTGGCCTTTTAGGCGAAAGGTTCCCACACCAAACTTTGGTATACTCATGACTTAACCTTTATTGTAAAAAATATAGACGTTTGGACTGCCTTAAAGCGGCATGTCCTGTTCAATCCACTGTTGCACAGAATTATGTTTAGGATGCCAGTTCAGCAGGTTTCTGGCATTGTTGCCACGCACACGGCTATTGGAACCAAAGGAATAGTGTGCATGGGCAAAGCCCCAGTGTGCGGTAGCTTCTTCCACAGTCCATGACTGGACTTCGCCAAGATTCAGGCGTCTGGCAATGCTTTGGGCAATTTCGGCAAAGGATGCTTCGCCATTTTCTACAAAGAACAATGTACCTGCTTTGGGCTGTTGTATCACCAGTAGATACAAATCCACCACATCCTGGATATGTACGTTAGACCAGCGATTAATGCCTTGACCAACAATGCGTACTTCATGATGCTGTTGTGCATAACGGACTAAAGGTGGAATTTGTACACTATCGGCATGAATCCCCAAACCTGTGCCATAAATCATACTGTTACACAGTACCATACTTTGCACACCGCGCTTGGCTCCCTGTAAAACCAGCTGGTCAATGGCATGGCGATGCTGTTTTTCCGGCTCCATCACAAATGGTGTGTTTTCATCAAAAATGGCCTGTGTAGTGATATTGCCTTGCGCATCATCACCAATTACGCTGGAGCCACTGGTATGAATAAAAATTTTATCCGAACCATATAAGCCGTTTAATAAGGCTTCAACCGCGCCACGATGATCACTATCTGCGGCGTTAATCACAGCATCGGCTTGCTGGGCTTGTTGAGTTAATAACTTGGTATCATCCAGATTACCGAACACAGGCTGAATGCCGCGCTGTTTGAGTCGCTCAGCTTTTTCCTGGTGGCGCACTAGTCCGCGCACCTGATGACCAGCATCCACCAGTGCCTGAGCCACGGAGCCGCCGATATAACCTGTTGCACCTGTGATAAAAATATTCATGGCTTCAAATCAGCTTTAGTTACGATGCAAACAGTATTGCTGTTTTATTTTTGCTGAAAAATAGGCTATTTTGAAAAATACTTTTGCTTGTGGTGCAATAATCAAATTAATGAAAAGTAACCTGGATGAACTCATTGCCTTTAAAACCGTGGTGGATACAGGTTCTATTACTGCAGCAGCAAATGAACTTGAACAAACGATATCTGGAGTTAGCCGTAGCCTAAACCGACTGGAGCAAAAACTGAATGTCACCCTGCTAGAACGCACGACCAGACGGATCAAGCTCACCGATGAAGGCGCACAGTTTTTAAAGCAGGTCAGGCAGATCATTAATGCGCTTGAGCTGGCTGAAGAAGATCTACAACTTAGGGAGCAGCAGCCTAGTGGTCATTTACGGGTGAATGCTGCTTATCCATTTATGAAGCATGTGATTGTGCCTTTGGTTGGACAATTCAGGCAGCGTTATCCAAAAATTGAACTGGAACTCAATACCGATGATCTGGTGATTGATTTACTGGCGAAACAAACTGATGTGGCTATCCGCATTGGCCCGCTCCCAGATTCCAGCTTACATGCGCGGTTTCTGGGTAATAGCAGACGCCGGATTCTGGCGAGTCCAGCCTATTTGCAACAATACGGTACACCACGGCAGATAAGTGAATTGGCGCAGCATCGTTTGATTGGTTTTAGCCAGTCTGAACACCTCAACCACTGGCCCTTAAAAAACAGCACTGAACCTGGGTATAAGATTGAACCTACACTGGGTGCTTCCAGTGGCGAAACCATTCGTGAGCTGGCGCTGGCAGGTCAGGGTATCGTTTGTTTATCTGACTTTATGACACGGCAGGATATGTTCAATGGACAGTTACTCCAGATACTAGCGGAACATACCCTTGAAGAAATGCAACCAATTCATGCCGTATATTACCGCAATGCCAGGCTTTCAGCACGGATTAGTCGTTTTATAGATTTTTTGGCGGAGTGTCAGGCAGTGTCATAAAAGCCCTGCAAATTTAAGCGTGTAATAGCCCGGTTTATGTGGTTTTTGAAAAAGTTCATTATTAATGAAGCCCAGTGATTGATGATGATCGTTTATGAAAAAAGACCAGTTCCACAATCTACATTTTTCTAGTTAAAATTATGGCAAAATAGTCGGCACAGATAAGCCTGATCTTTGAATAAGTAGCTGATTTATGACCATACTTGATGAAAAGCCAAGAGATACTTCTAACGTCACGCATTCTTATCACTGGTTTAAACAGCTTAAAAATAAAGGCCGGATCACAATTCGTCAATTCAGGCGGATCATGCAGATGATTAGGGTGATTAATGAAGGGTTTGTGCTGGCTTATCGCGAGGGTGCATTTTCACAGCCGAATCAGCCTGAGCACACCCGTCTGGTGAGATACTTTTGTCGTCGTTTATGTGAAACTTTGGACATTGAGGTGACACGACATGGTCCTATGCCCACTGAACATGCGCTATGGGTAAGCAATCATATTTCCTGGCTGGATATTCCAGTGGTGGGTTCGCAAACCAGACTGTTCTTTCTGGCTAAGGCCGAGATACAAAACTGGCCGTTATTTGGCCGTTTGGCACAAGCGGGAGGTACTTTATTCATCAAGCGTGGTTCTGGCGATTCAGCCGTTGTTAAAGCGCATATGTCAGGATTTTTAAAACAAAAAATTCCGGTATTGTTCTTTCCAGAAGCCACTACCACCGATGGCCGTAGTATTAAACGTTTACATGGTAAACTTCTGGCGGCAGCAATTGCTACGCAGACGTTTATTCAGCCTGTAGTTATTTGTTATATCAATGTAGAAGGCAAGCTGGATCAAGTGGTGCCCTTTGTAGATGATCAGGGTTTCGTAGAAAATCTGCTAAATGTATTGGCATTAGAAAAAATTCGGGCACATGTTATGCCACTGGCTGCTATTTCAACAGAAGGCCATACGGTCGAAAGCCTGACCCAATTGCTCTATGCCCGCATGTGTGAGGGTTTACAGGTATTGCAGCAACGGGTTTTTGTTTAACCCGCTTATAGGGGTGTTGCAAGGATCACATAAATCCGTCAAGCGGCAATTTGGCTATCATTTTCAAGCCAACGCGGGTAACTGGTTTGATATTGGGTTCACGAGTATGAATTTTGATACCCTCGGGCGTTTTTTCTTCCCAAATCATCTTGCCATTTTCATCCAGGCGTACCCGGTAGGCAATACTCAAAATGGAGTTATCAAGGTCTTGGGAAACCTGGGTAGCCAGTTTTGGACTGTCCAGGATCACGCCAATCTCAGTATTAAGATTGGCAGAGCGTGGATCAAAGTTAAATGAACCTATAAAAGCCTGCTGGCGGTCAAACACCATCATTTTGGCATGTAGGCTGGCGTCACTGCTATCGCCAATGCCTGAACCAGTATTGATAGAACCCGTATTGGCAGAGTGAGAGTTGCTGCCTAAAAGACGAATCCGGTCTTTTCTAAAATAGCGTCGCTGCACTGTTTTTAATTGCGGCAAAAACTCATAGAGCTCAATCCCGTTTTTGATCAGCTCTTTGCGTCGTTTGGCATAAAAGGCATGAACAATGCCCACATCATTGGCGGCATAGGAGTTGGTGAGTACCCGTACCCGTACTCCTTTTTTCTTGAGCCTGATTAATGCCGCAGTGCCTGTATTTGCTGGCACAAAATAGGCAGAAATAATGTCCAGCTGTTGACTGGGTTCACCCACCAGATTTTGTAACTGAAAACCCAGGTGTTCGTCGCGATTGGTGTGTTTGTCAATTTTTTCAGGCGAATCCTGTACCAGATGCGCTGGTACCCACTCCAGTTGTGGCTGACCGCCTAGCCAGTTATTAAACTCAGCTTGCTCTTTGGCCAGCTCCAGATAGTTTTGTGCCGGAATGGTGGCATGGTAATCTTCCAGCTGTCGCCTGAGCTGAGCCAGATTAAGGCTATGCTGACCAGCATCAATCATCTGCTGCGCTGGATAAGCCATAGGATAGTTCCAGTAGCTGTCAAATGACTGGGCAATTTCAGGAACTACTTTGCCCACCAGAAGCACGTCTATGTCTGAGAATTGAAAGCTTTCGCCAGCATCATAATATTGATTACTGATATTACGGCCACCAATGAGTGCAACCTGTGAATCAGCAATAAAAGTCTTGTTATGCATGCGGCGGTTATTACGTTTTAAGTCAAGCACATAATTAAGTACACGCCATTTACGGTAAACGAATGGGTTGAACAGTCGTACTTCAATATTGGGATGCTGGCTTAAGGCGAGTAAGCTGGAATCTAGGTCGTCGGTGTTGTTGTCATCAAGCAACAGGCGGACACGGACACCGCGGTCAGCTGCCCGTAACAGGGCTTCCAGGGTGAGGGCACCCACTTTGTCGTTGTGCCAGATATAGTATTGAAGATCGAGGCTTTTCTGGGCTTTTTCAATCAGGATAAGCCGTGCAGCAATGGCTCCAATGGGGTCGATCAGTAGCTGGTAGCCGGTTAAGCCTTTATGCTGTGCCTTTTGAGGTTCAAGCAGGTGGCCTAGCTGAGTATCCGCTGTATTGGTCAGGTAGTAGCTACTTTGTACCGGCATGCGCGGTGGCAGACGGTGGCAGGCACTGAGCACCAGTCCCAAGCAGAGAATAAGCGCACACTTGAGCCAATGTTGTATGCTATAAGGCAACTGGCGCTGCATAGGAGTATCCTGTCCTGGCTAATGATCCACTGGGTTTGAGTGTGTCACATCACACAACCATTCAACAGGTTGCGAAATACTTACATAGTATAAGCTGGGCTTTATTAAAATAAATGTAAATCAGCTATGTTTTGACAAATATAATTGATGAGTTTGTGGATTGTAGCCTTTTATTGCTTAAAGGGGAGAAACAATTGATTAGACGGAGAAACAATGCCTGATCACACAACCGTGCAGTATGGGTTCAATCTGGTTTTTATTGCGCTGGCAGGGTTTGCAGTGTTACGCGCCATTTATGGTTGCCACCATTCAGTGACGGTAGATCGCTTTAAGACTTTTTTATTGCTGTTTGTTTATTACGGGCTGTACCTATTGGTCCCATTTTTTTCATGGGTACTATGGCAGTGGTCTATCGGCAGGCAAAACGCCTGGGAAGCAGTACCGTTGCTGTTACTGAGTCTGTTTTTGCTATATGCCCGTTTTATTGAGCCGGTGGTGCTGACAGTACGCCATACCCCAGTCACTCTGAATCAGGAGGTGGCGCTCAGGCAGCCATTAAAGGTTGCTTTACTGGCTGATCTGCATGTCGGATTATTTTCCGGCCGTACACGCCAGCTCAAAAAAATTGTTGATCTGGTCAATGCAGAGCATCCGGATTTTATTGTGTTTTCCGGTGACTGGACGTATGAGCCTAATGATCACTTGAAGCGTGATTTAAATGTTTTGTCGGGTTTCATCGCACCGGCTTATTCGGTGCCGGGTAACCATGATGAGCAAATTCCGGGTCCGCCCGTTCAACATTTACTCAGCGAGGCTTTGCAGGCAGCCAATATTACCTGCATTGAGGGAAAAATTGTCGAGCTGGAAGAAGTGCGCCTCATTGGTAGTGGTGATTTGTGGGCGGGTAAGGCTGATATGCAGGTTATGCTGGAGTTGCCACAGGATAAACCCTGGATTGTCGTTGCCCATAATCCCGATACAGTGGCTCAGGTGCCACCATTACCGGGACGTCCTTTAATGTTATCCGGTCATACCCACGGCGGGCAGCTGGAATTGCCATGGCTAACCAACTATGTGCTTAAGCGAACGTCATTGCTGGGCTTTAAAAAAGGTTTGTACCAGACCGAAAATGCGCAGGTTTACGTCACAGTAGGGACAGGTCTGGTCGGTGTTCCCTTGCGTTTTCGTGCACCACCAACCATTGATATCCTGCATATTCATTAAATATATGAGCATTAGACCTAAACACTGTCAGGCATGTTCGACGCGATTACGACCCTGTGCCTTGGCCTGATATAAGGCCTGATCGGCATCATTAATCAGCTCCTGTGCACTTTGTTGCTGGCCAAAGCTGGCAAGCCCAATACTGACGGTAACCGGGCGTTTCTCCCAGGGATACTGGGCTACCTGCTCACGTACACGCTCGGCAATTGGCAGCGCATCCTTTAGAGAGGAGTTGGGTAAAATGACTACAAACTCTTCACCGCCATAGCGGCAGGCAAAATCAATGCCCCGGACTGTTTCTGCCAGTAGGGCACCCACCTGACTGAGTACATGGTCACCCGTTTGATGACCAAAATCATCATTAAAACGCTTAAAGTGATCAACATCCAGAACCATCACACTTAACGGGCTACCATAACGCAGGCTGCGCTGCCATTCGATATCCATGCGTTGCTCAAAGGCACGGCGGTTGGGTAGCTTGGTCAGGCTGTCTGTTAGGCTTAAGGCTTCGAGTTCTTTGGTCAGTTGCTGGAGCTCATAGGTGCGCCGTTCTACTTTTTTTTCCAGCTGCAAGTGACTGAGTTCAAGCGCATGCTGGGCACGCTGCCGCAGCAGTTCCTGACCATGCTGGGCGCGCGCTTGCCAGATAATCAGGCAGGAAGATAGCAGTAGGGTCAGAAAAATTAATATTGAAGTTTCAAACTGACTGTTATACCAGCCCATGGCACTGCCTTGCCGTCCTAACCAGCCAATACTGATAAATATTACAATAAGGGTTGGCAATAGGCCACGTGCCATGCGACTACCAAGCGTTTTGCCGACGAATAAACGCATAAAACCGCGCTCGGCATGCATAAAAAGCAGGCTCACACTGAGTAGTATAAACAGTACGGCTGAAAGCGGGGATAAAGGATTATAAAAGCCGAAGCGGTATAAGTCCCTTACGCCATAGGCGTACCCTATTAACACCATGATGGACGTCACGATAATAGGTACAACGAGCAGCCGGGCAAAATTAAGAATCTGATAGTTACGATAGGTAAGCAAGTACAGGCTGGCGCCAATCAAAATCCAGTTCACTGTTGATAATGGCGACATGCGGCTGACAAAAATACTCATCTCGTTCAGCGGGCTTTGTAGGAGCTGTTTTTGGACAAATAAGTCGTCCAGATACGGTAAATCAACATGAGCCATATACTCATACCAGGTACTCACGCCTAGTAAAATCAGTACAAGTGCAATAATACGTTGAGTTTTTTGATATAAAGGCTTTCTTTTTAAAAACATGCATAGCGCAGCGCTGGTTAGCAAAAAACCAACAGCGCTATTGGCTTTCATGGAAATCACGGAAGGGAATAGCCATAATAGAAATGACCAGCTAAACAGCCAACCGTATAAAACCATGAGTGAAGGCAGACACATCAGGGCAACAGCCCCTTTTAACAAGAGTACGCGCTCTTGGAGATAATGTGGGTTGTTATGCTGGTGAGAAGGTGCTGCCAACTATTTCTCCAGGTGCCTGACTTTTGTAAAACAGCTCACTTAAACACTAAACCCATTTAGTATTAATGTAAAGGAAACTCATCGTTAAGTATTATCTTCACAATCCTGATTAATCGGGGCTTACTTTGTCTAGCTGCTGGCTTACTGTTTCCTGGGTGGCCAGCATAGCCAGCAGGGTAATCAGTGCTGCAACGGACAGGTAGTAACCCACAGCGCCTAGGCCGTATTGATTGGCTAGCCACATGGCAATATAGGGTGCTAGCGAAGCGCCAAAAATACCGGCCAGGTTAAACGTGAGGGAAGCGCCGGTATAGCGCACATTGGTAGGAAACAGCTCAGACAAAATAGTGCCGAGCGGACCGTAGGTTAAGCCCATTAATGCCAGACCAGTACATAAAAATAATAGGGCACTAAAATTACTGCCGTCATTCCACAGGCTGGACATACTTAGGCCAAACAGGGCAATGGCAGCAGAAATTAGACTAAACGTCAGCTTGCGCCCAAATCGGTCGGCAAGCACTGCTGAAACTGGAATAAACATGGCAAAGAAAAAAATGGCGACGAGTTGCAAAATTAAAAACTGTTCGCGTGAAAAGCCAAGACTGGTCGTGCCCCAGGTCAGCGCAAATACGGTCACCAGATAAAACAGTACAAAAGTTGCCAGTGCAATACAGGTTCCTAAAAACAGTACTTTGCCGTGTGCCTTAAATACGGTAAACATGGGGACTTTGACCTGCTCGCGCTTGTCCAGTGTCGCCTGAAATATAGGTGTTTCATGAATCTTCAGGCGGATATATAACCCGACAATCACCAGCGCTGCACTGGCCAGAAAAGGAATACGCCAGCCCCATGCAAAAAATTGGGCATCAGTTAAAAATTCATCCAGCAATAAAAATGAGCCACCCGCCATTAAAAAACCAATAGGGGCACCAAGCTGCGGAAACATGCCATACCAAGCCCGCTTGCCCGGTGGTGCATTTTCGGTAGCAAGTAGCACTGCACCGCCCCATTCACCGCCCAGGCCAAGTCCCTGCCCAAAGCGGCAGAGTGCCAGCAGTAATGGCGCCAGCACACCAATTTGTGCATAGGTGGGCAACAAACCAATCACTACCGTAGAAATACCCATGGTGAGCAAGGCAGCAACCAGCGTGGCTTTACGGCCAATACGGTCACCAAAATGCCCAAATAGCGCAGAGCCAACTGGACGGGCAAAAAAAGCAATGGCAAACGTTGCTAATGATTGCAACACCGCAGAGGTAGCGTCACTGGTTGGAAAAAACAGCGCGGGGAAAACCAGTACTGCTGCTGTGGCATAAATATAAAAGTCAAAAAATTCAATTGTGGTACCAATTAAGCTGGCAAGCAGAATCCTTGCTTTTGAATTGCTTGCAGCATGATTAGCCGTTGCGGCATTACTCATCGTTTATTCCAGGATATCAGGTAGAAAATTACATTTTGGTCTGGCTGTTTATGGTGCCACTAACAGAATTGCTAAGCCACAACCGCATAGATGATTTAAGGCAGTACATAAAAATAAATCGCCAGGCAATGACAGGCAGCACCCATAAGCACAAACAGGTGCCATATGGCATGCGTATATGGATAGCGTTTGGCGGCATAAAATACTGTGCCCAGCGTATAGCTTAACCCTCCGGCAATGAGCCAGTACAAACCAGCACGGGGTAGTGCATGATAAATATCCGGTAGCACCAGTAAAGCCAGCCAGCCCATAATCAGATAAGCGGCAAGTGATACTCTGGGAAACTGATGAATAAAAAACAACTTAAATACAATACCCAGCGCTGCCAGACCCCACAATGTCCAAAGCAGGATCTGCGCTTTAAGGCCATGCAGGCTAATGGTTAAAAATGGCGTATAAGTACCGGCAATCAGCAAATAAATGGCACTGTGATCCAGTTGCTTTAAAAAGGTACGGGCTTTAGCTGACTGGATACCGTGGTATAGGGTTGAGGCCAGAAACAGGATGACCATGCTTAAGCTATAAATGATTAGGCCGGTACTTTGTGCTGTCGTCAGGCTGCCTAAGCCCTTTTTGAGTAAAAGGATGCCGGCAATGAGCGCTAGCAGGGCGCCTAGCGCATGGGTTAGGGCATTAATACGTTCTTCTTTGCTATCGTAAGCAATATGCAGGTCTGGTTGGTTCATAGAGGGGTATCTGCTCGTTTAAAAGGCAACTTAACACATTCTGGAATAATTTTTTAGCGCTGGCTGTGATGTGCTGCCATGTTTTATGATAGACGCTTTATTTGTCCACTTGAGTATCCAGATGCCACAACAGCCTGTTGTATCATTATCCGAACAGTATCAGCAAATGCAGGGGATCATTGCAGCGTGCTTTAATGAACGGCAACTGGAAAAAATCACTTTAAGCAAATACAAGGGCAGTGAAGCAGGGCTGGAGAAAATCCTGGTACGTCCTGTGCTAATTAAACAGCAGGCCAAGCTTTGTTTTGTTTACCATTACCAAACCCGTGATATTACCAAAAACTATAGCCTGGAAGAGGCGCTGCGTGAAATCATCCAGCAGCTGGATGCCGGCTTTAAGCAGCTACATGTAAAAACTGGTGCCCATGATTATCAGTTGATGATCAGTAAAAAAGGCAAACTTGTACTTGCCCGGCAGTTGGTCAGTGCTCATTTAGCCGACACCAGCGAGATCCCTGCACATAACCGAACCAAGCAGCGCTATATTGAGCAAAACCGGCCATTTTTGCAGCAACTGGGTGTAACGGATCAGCAACATCAGATTATTCCGGCGATGTCACGCAAGTGGAAACAAATCAACAAGTTTCTGGAAATTTTTGCCAGTGCCGTACAACAAGCCCGTATTGACCAGCAAGATACTATTTCTGTAGTGGATTTTGGTTCTGGCAAAGGCTATTTAACTTTTGCCGTACATGACTTTATTGTCCAGCAATTACATAAAAACGCAATCGTCACCGGCGTTGAGCTGCGTGATGAGCTGGTTCAGTTCTGTAATCGGGTAGCAGCGCATATTGATGCACAACATGGCATTCAGTTTTATCAGGGCGATGTGCGTAGCTTTATGTCTGATGAGCAAGCATCAAGCGCAAAAGATTCTATTTCGCAAGCGCTTCATCCTGAGGAGCATGGAGCTGCAAGAAGGTTAGAGCCGCGCCCAAGTCGAATTGACGTGATGATTGCCCTGCACGCCTGCGATGTTGCCACCGATTATGCCTTGCATACCGGGATTCGCTTGAACGCAAAAGTGATTATGTGTGCACCCTGCTGTCATAAGGAGATTCGGCCGCAACTGCAAATGCCCAGCTTGCTACAGCCTATGTTGCAATATGGCGTACATCTGGGACAGCAGGCCGAAATGCTTACAGACAGCATGCGGGCCTTATTGCTGGAGGCGTATGGTTATGAGACCAAGGTGTTTGAGTTCGTATCGCTTGAACATACCAGCAAAAACAAGATGATTCTGGCGGTTAAAAAGCAGCATAGTGCTGCAAAACAGGCCGACACCCTGCAAAAAATACAGGCACTTAAGCAGTTTTATGGTATTGAAAAGCAGAGTTTGGAAGAGCTGTTAACATCAGAAGCGCTTTAGGAGACGCTACTTCAGTTAAGAAGAAATCAATGGGCTGAAAAATAAAACAGACTCATAAAAACCAGCGTAAAAACCACACCGATCAAAATTGCGATATATACCACCCGCATAGAAATTTCTTCTGCTTGGGGATCGGGTTTAACAGGGCTTGCCATAGGTATATCTCTATAAGGGCTAAGCCCGCAGTTTAGGCAGGAAACCGCCTGAAAAATAGCATCAGTTGCCACTTAAAAAAACGGTACAGAGAAAAAAATATGCTCTTTTTAATCGTCTTTTCACTAGGTGCTACTGATTATCCTGAATAATCTGCTCAGCCAGCTGAATGGCTTTATTAACCTCTTTTTGATAAATATCGGTGGCATAGCTGGGGCTGGCAACAGATACTTTGGACTGTAGTAGCGGTAATTGCTCAAATTGGGAAGTATCAATGTTTACAGTAACCGACATTCCGGGACGCAGTGGATAGTTTTTTAGCTCGGCAGCATTTAAGCTGATACGCACGGGCACCCGCTCAACAATATGAATATAGTTGCCAGTGGTGGTATCAGGGGGGAACATGCTAAAGGTGCTGCCACCGGCTGCTTCCACGCCAATCACTTCTCCCTGATATTCCACATCATTGCCATAAATATGGGCAGTGACCTTAACCGGTTGCCCGGTACGAATCCGCGACATGTGGTTTTCCTTGATGTTGGCCGTAATCCATAAGTCTTCAAGGGGGATAATATTCATCATTAGTTGGCCGGCGCTTACCTGCTGACCAGCCTGTACCTTGCGATTGGCTACGTAACCACTGGCAGGCGATAAAATGGTTGAGCGTTTAAGCTGGATATAATTGGCAATCACATTGGCTTTTTGCTGGGCAACCAGTGGATTGTTTTTCAGGCTGGTTTTGGCGACCAGCGCATTGACTTTTTTTAGACTGGCCTGGCTGGCAGCAATTTGCTGATCCAGTATCTGGATATCAGCCTGGGCATCGCTTAATTCCTGCTGAGATACCGCGCCGCTGCTACGAAGCTGTTTATAGCGGTTCATATTGACCTGTAGCTTGCTGCGCTGGGCGCTCAGCATGGCAATATTGGCCTTGATTTGCTCGACATCTGCAAATTGTCCGCGGGTTTGCCGGACTGCCTGTGCCAGCGCTGACTTGCTGTTTTCCAGTTGCTGGTGAATCAGGTTTTGCTCCTGCTCAACCAGCGGTTGCCCCGCCTGTACAGCCATGCTGTTGTCGGCATTGATTTTTACCACAACGCCATCCACCAGCGCCTGTACCGGAATAATATTGCCATTAACATACGCATTGTTGGTACTTACCGTCACGCGCATAAATAAATACCAGTACGACAGCAAAAGCACCGTAATAATAACAACCAGAACCAGTGCCACAGGCAGGCGGCGATAGCGTGTTTTGGTTTTTGTTTTCATAAAAGTACCTTGCAGTAAAAACGGATAGCTGTGGTGGAAATTTGTAGTGCAAATCAGGTGGCTGGTACGGATAACCAGACCTGAGCATTACAGGTTAAAATCAGTACAGCAATGTCATGGTTCTTCCCCAAGGCTCTCTACAATGAGATCCTGTTTTTTGTCGGTATGAACAATATGTGAAGCACTGGCAAACCAGACCAGCACGGCAAAAATAACAAACGCAATGGCCAGTAACTGAAAGGTACTATTAAACGTAATCCAGCCGCTGTGTAAGTTAACCTGATGCCAGAGCTGCTGCATAAAGGCAGGATCAGCCTGCGTGGCGTAATCATTAAAACAGGACATATTGCCGGAATCTGCTGCAATCAGCTGATGACGCACATAAAGCGCATAGCGATCCCAGGCAATATCGGTCAGGGCAATGGCAAGCGCGGCACTTATGGTGCGAAAGGCATTCAGCATATCCACCGCATGCAATTGTTCTTTTTCCGGTACGTTGCTTAAGGTCACATGGTTCATGGCAATAAAAAAAATGCCCAGCGCAGCGCCTTCCAGAAACTGTGGCCATAATAACGACTGCCAACTGGCAGGGCGGCTATAACTGCCAATCCACCAGAAGCTTAAGGCAAAGCCAATAAAAGACAGGCAGGCCAGCAAGCGTGGGTCATAACCGCGATGCACAAAATGCTGGGTCACAATGCTTAACGGTTTGGACAACACAAAAATAGGTAAAAACAGTAGACCCACATGCCAGGCACTAAAGCCATCTATGGTTTGCATACGGATGATGTATTGCACAATAGAGCCTTGCACGCACATAAAAGCCAGGCAGGTGAGAATAAGCCCATAGGTGTAGTTTTTATATTTGAACAGGGAAAAATCCAGCAAAGGCCGGTTGCCAAGGCGGTTACATGACCAGAATAACCAACCGGACAACAGCATGCCTGCAATGAGTAGCCAAGCTTCATACTCGCGGCTATTAAACAGGGTAATAATTCCCAGATTAAAAAAGCCCTGCAAGGCCAGCACCGCAGTAGCAAAACAGGCAAAAATAAATAAATGCTTATACACAGGATATTGCTTGTCCTGCTGATTTACTGAATCATCCGTCAGAAGCCAGATGATGGCAGTAATGATCAGTGATAGCAGCAGGAACACTACAAACAGCAGGCGCCATTCATCCACAATATCAGCAAAAAAACCGCCCAGTGCCGGCCCTATTGAAAAAGGGGTGAACGCCGCCAGACTCCATAGTGCAATGGCAAATTTGTGCTTTAGCGGTTTATAGTGATCCAGCAGCAAAAACAATGACGGACTAATACTTAACCCGGCGGCAAAACCCTGCAGGGTACGCGCCAGCACAAAAGCGCTATAGTTTGGTGTGGAGAGCAGCACATCACAGCAGGACAGGGCAAACAGCAAATAGGCAGTAATGGCCGTGTTGCGTGCACCAAAGCGCTTCATGAGTGGCCGGGCAATTAAAAAAGCCAGCCCCATAGCCGCCAGATAATTACTTTGACCCCAGACTGCCAGAGGCAGGCTCTGGCCAATGGTTCCGGCCACATAAGGCAGCATGGGCAAAAAAGCGCCCGCACTAAGCACTGCCATAAAGTGACCAGCACCCAGTGCAATATTAAGCAGAATAAATTGAAAAATTGGCAGTTTCTTGGAGTACTGCTGCCATGCAATCATGCGCTGAGCCTCGTGTTGCATGGTGTGCAGTGCAGGACGAAGAGTAAAACACGCATGATACGAATAGCCGACAACCAGTTTGAGCAAAACCGGACGATAAAAAGCAGTGATCTAAAACCGGTGAGTGAATACAGCAGGCGTTGCATTGTACAGAGCCTGCAAGGGTTTTAATACTCAAATATAAAAATGTTGGTTATTACTAAACTTGATAAGATATCTTTTAAATATATATTAAAAAACCGCAGCTTTAAGTTAAAACTGCGGTTTTGTTAATGCCCAAAAGCGGAGGCTTAGTTAAACTGCTCGCCTTTGGTTGCCTTGTCAGCCAGCAGTTGGGGTACTGCAAAGCGCTCGCCATATTTGGCTTCCAGTTCCTGAGCACGTTTTACCGCGTTAGCCAGACCATACTGGTTCAGGTACTGAATAGCGCCACCTGTCCATGGCGCAAAGCCGATGCCAAAAATAGAACCCACGTTGGCATCCACCACAGATTCCAGCACACCTTCTTGCATACAGCGCACGGTATCCAGTGCCTGTACAAACAGGATACGGTCAATCATTTCCTGCTCAGTGATGTCGTTGTCTTTCTGGAAATGCTTTAAGCCTTCCCACAGGTGTTTTTTGCCGCCTTGTGGGTATTCATAAAAACCGGCACCTGCTGCTTTACCTTTACGGCTTTGCTCATGAATCATCCACTGCACCACATCCTCTACCGGTGAGTGAGGCAGGGATTTACCTTCGGCTTCCAGCGCCTTGCGGGTTTCATTGCCAATGTGTTCGGTCAGGGTCAGGCTCACTTCGTCCTGAATGGCCAGCGGGCCAACCGGCATACCTGCCTTTAATGCGGCCATTTCCACTTTTGCGGGATGGACCCCTTCGGCCAGCAAGCGCATGCCTTCCTGAATGAAGGTGCCAAACACACGGCTGGTAAAGAAGCCACGGCTGTCATTCACTACAATTGGAGTTTTGGCAATTTGCTGCACAAAGTCATAAGCGCGTGCTAGTGTTTCCGCGCTGGTGTTTTTACCCTTGATGATTTCCACCAGCTGCATTTTATCAACCGGACTAAAGAAATGCAGACCAATAAAATGCGTGTCATCACGGCTAGCTTTGGCCAGTTCAGAGATGGGCAAGGTCGAGGTGTTAGAGGCAAAAATACCCCCTGCAACCAGATGCTTTTCAGCTTCCTGGGTGACCTGGGCTTTTAACTGCTGGTTTTCAAATATGGCTTCAATAATCAGGTCGCAACCGGCCAGGTCGTTATAATCCGCCGTGGCGGTAATCAAGCCCAATACCTGATCTTTTTTCTCTGCTGTCATGCGGCCACGCGATACACGTTTTTCCAGCAGCTTTTGGCTATAGCTTTTGCCTTTATCAGCAGCTTCCTGAGATACATCTTTTAATACCACAGGAATGCCTTTGATGGCGCAGGCATAAGCAATGCCACTACCCATCATCCCGGCACCCAGCACCGCTACTTTTTTGGCTTGCCATGGTGCAATGCCTTGCGGGCGGCTGGCACCGGCTTTAATGGAGTTCAGGCCGAACCAGAAGGTACCAATCATGTTTTTGGCAACCTGACCAGTGGTCAGCTGGGTAAAGTAACGAGATTCAATGCGTAGCGCAGTGTCCACATCCACTTGTGCACCTTCAGCCGCGGCACTCATAATGGCTTCTGGCGCTGGATAGCAGCCTTTGGTTTTGTCGCGTAGCATGGCCGGGGCAATGGCTAGCACCTGAGCCACGGCAGGCGTACGAGGATCGCCACCAGGAATTTTGTAGCCTTTTACATCAAATGGCTGTTGTGATTTAGGGTTGGCCTTAATCCAGGCATGGGCTTTTTCCAGTGCTTCTTCGCTGCTATCCGCAGTGTCATGCACCAGGCCTAAGGATACCGCTTTTTTGATATCAAACTGCTTGCCTTCCATCAAAAATGGGAACGCATTTTGCAGGCCCAGTAGGCGTACCATACGCACAATACCACCACCGCCGGGTAGCAGGCCTAAAGTGACTTCTGGCAGGCCAAATTTGGTTTTTGGGTCTTTTATAGCAATACGGTGATGGGTTGCCAGTGCAATTTCCCAGCCACCGCCCAGTGCTGTGCCATTTAAAATTGAAACCACTGGTTTGCCCAGGGTTTCAATGGTGCGCATATGTGCTTTTAATTCTTCAATCTGGTTAAAGAACGCTGTGGCATTTTCCGGTTGAACCTGAATTAGCTCGTTTAAATCACCACCAGCAAAAAAAGTTTTTTTGGCCGAGGTAACAATTACGCCTGCCAAGTCGCTTTCGTTTTTGAGTTTAGTTGCGACGTCAGCAATGCTGTCACGAAATTCAGCATTCATGGTGTTGGCAGACTGGCCGGTAGAATCCAGTGTTAGGGTGACAATATTGTCCTGATCTTTTTGATACTTAATAGCGCTCATAAAAATAATCCTGAAAATTTTTTGAAAATAAATGAAGGCGTTAACGATGCAGGGGCAACGTAGCTAGACTTCATACGCGCTCAATAATGGTGGCAATCCCCATTCCACCACCCACACACAAAGTCGCCAGGCCGCGTTTTTTATCCTGACGCTCCAGCTCGTCCAGAAGGGTACCTAAAATCATGGCACCGGTTGCGCCCAATGGATGGCCCATAGCAATGGCACCGCCATTTACGTTGACTTTCTCAGCCGGTACGTTTAGCTCATTAATAAAGCGCATCACCACTGCCGCAAAGGCTTCGTTCACTTCAAACAGGTCAATGTCATCAATGGTTAAGCCAGCCTTTTCTAAAGCTTTACGTGCGGCAGGTGCAGGGCCGGTCAGCATAATGGTGGGGTCGGTGCCCACCAGCGCAGTGGCAATAATTTTGGCACGTGGTTTTAGGTTGTATTCCTTGGCTGCCCTTGAAGAGCCAATCAGTACCAGTGCGGCACCATCGACAATACCGGATGAGTTACCAGCATGATGGACGTGATTGACCTTTTGCGCTTCGGGATATTTTTGCAAGGCAACGGCATCAAAGCCCATATTGCCCATCATTTCAAAGCTGGGGCTAAGTTTTTGCAGACTCTCGGCGGTGGTACCTGGGCGGATAAACTCATCCTTGTCTAAAATGGTCACACCAGCGCCATCTTTAACTGCAACAATTGATTTGTCAAAACGGCCCTCGGCCTGTGCTTGAGCGGCTTTTTCCTGAGAATGAGCAGCAAATTCATCCACATCAGCACGGCTGTAGCCATCCAAGGTGGCGATTAAATCTGCACCAACGCCTTGAGGGACAAAACCGGCTTTTAGGTTAGTTTCAGGGTCAAGTGCCCATGGGCCGCCATCTGAACCCATAGCAATACGCGACATGGATTCCACGCCACCAGCAACCACTAAATCTTCCCAGCCAGAACGTACTTTCATGGCCGCCAGGTTAACGGCCTCTAAACCAGAAGCACAAAAACGGTTAATTTGTACACCAGAAACATTATCTGACCAGCCCGCAGCAATGGCCGCAGTTTTGGCAATATCGCCACCCTGATCGGCAATTGGAGTCACACAGCCTAGTACCACGTCTTCAACCTTGCTGGTGTCCAGATTGTTGCGTTTTTCCAGTTCGTGCATCAGTGTAGTGAGTAAAGTAATCGGCTTCACCTCATGCAGGCTACCGTCTTTTTTTCCTTTACCGCGAGGGGTGCGAATGGCATCAAAAATATAAGCTTCGCTCATTACCAGATCCTTTAATATGAGTGGATTGAGTTTTACAATAATGGCAAAGAGTGTAGTGCCTTGCTCCAATTGAGCAATGACAAGAAATGCCAAATCATTTGGTTGGAATGGTTAGCACACTGACTACTGGCTGGTTAAATGTACAAATCATATAAGAGAGTTCTACCAGATAACCTTGTAATGTTTTGCAAAAAGTGTATATGTTTTAAGCGGCTGCTTTAAAACTGGGCTGGGTTGCGTACTCGTGTGACTGCCCAAAACAAAAAAAAGCATAAGGATATAAACACGACTGGCATTTCTAAAGGAAAGGCAGATGTGGCAAGAACAGTGGTTTGAGTGGATTGATCAGCATCAGCGTCAAATGCGTATGGTGACATTACCATTGCTTATTATCCTACTGGTTGGTGGTAATTTTTTGGTCAGTTGGTCAGGTGGTCTTAAGTTTGGTTATGTGCATGCCTTATATATTCCGGTTTTATTGTCGGGGTTTGTGTTTGGCTGTCGTGGTGGATTATTGACTGGCATCATCGCAGGTTTAATTGTTGGGCCGTGGATGCCTATTGATATTACAACGGGCGAGCTGCAAAACACCGTAAACTGGTTGTTTCGATTGAGTGCGTTTACTCTCATTGGCTTTCTGGGAGGGCTAGCCAGCGATAGTACTAAAGCCTACCAGAGACAACTAAGATGGCTGGTAAGGCATGATAGTTCAACCCGTTTACCTAACCGCTGTGCGCTTATTAACTCCCTTGCGAAAACTGAGGTGTCAGCAGAGCCGGACAGGGTAGAGCTGCTGGTCATGATCTGTTGTGATAATGAAACTGAGCTCAAATCTGCTTTTGGCTCAGTTGTGGTTGAGCAAACAGTCATTCAGCTGGCTGAGCGCTTTAAAAAATTATGCAATGATGCAAAAGTGTATCAAACAGGACCTGCACAGTTATCGCTTCTCTTTGGGGTTGAGGCTAACCGACTGGAAACACTGTTGGTTGAGTTGCTGGAAAGTGCACGGGAACCTGTAATGTACAATAAGGTGAATATCCATGTTGATACCCGCATTGGCTACAGTGTACTTAATCCCGAAGATTTACCTGAAAACAGCTTGCGCATGGCCGAAGCTGCACTGACAGCGGCCAAGCAAACTTCAAGGGATATTGTTGCCTATGATCCAGCCATTACCAGTGCTACAGAAGAAAACATCCAGCTTTTAGGCCAGCTAAAATATGCACTTTCAACCGGGCAGCTCATGCTACATTACCAGCCCAAAGTTGAGATAGCCACCGGGAGAATCTATGGCGTAGAGGCCTTGCTACGCTGGAACCATCCCAATTATGGCAGTGTGCCGCCAGGAAAATTCATTCCACGGGCAGAACAAAGCACGCTGATTGAAGTAATTACCGAGTTTGTGCTGGAAGAAGCCATAAAACAATTGGCTGTGTGGCAAAAAGCCGGCATTAATGTCTGTATTTCGGTCAATATTTCTACCCGTAATCTATTACAGGCTGACTTTACCGATTATGTGATGCACCTGCTTAACCAATATGACCTGTGCGGTGAGCTGCTGGAGCTGGAAATTACTGAAGGCTCACTGATTATGGATGTGCAGCGTGCTATTGATGAGCTAAACCGGCTAACCCAGTTAAAAGTGCTTATTTCCATTGATGACTTTGGCACAGGCTATTCATCCTTGCAGTATTTGCATCAGCTACCGATTTCTATACTTAAAATAGATCAGTCCTTTGTACGCCGTCTGCCAGAAGATCAGGGTGCTGCCTATATTCTGGAGGCAGCCATTGCACTGGCACATAATCTGGGGATTAAGGCCATTGCTGAGGGAGTGGAAAATCAGGACATTTATGAGTTTCTGGACAGGGCAGGCTGTGATATGGCACAGGGTTATCTGATTAGTCGTCCCATCAAAGCCAGCGATTTTGAAAGTTGGTACAATGACGCTCAAGGCACCTTTCAGCTTCCTCCTAATCCTGGCTCCTAATGCTTGGGATAGCCGGTAATTTTACGAATGGAACGATATAGCGGTGACAAGCGCTCGTACATTTGCGTATACACCTGTTGATAAAGCGCATCATAAAGCTTGGTGTATTCAGGCTGCGGCGTGAAGACCTGTCCTGGATGAGTCATGGCCTTAACAGCCAACTGATGGCTATCAAACCGTTTTGCACCAACTGCTGCATTAATGGCTGCACCAAGACCTGATGTTTCAAAAGTATGCGGACGCTCTGCCGGAATCCCAAAAATATTGGCAGTAATTTGCATGATGGCATCACTTTGCGAGCCACCACCTGCTACTTTTAAGCGTTGAATGGGTTTACCGTTGCGTTTTTCCAGTTGTTCCTTGCCTTGACGCAAGGCATAAGCAATCCCTTCAATAATCGCCCGGTAGAGATGGGCGCGAGTGTGTACATCACCAAAGCCAATAATAGCGCCCTTGGCCTCTGGCCCGGGAAATTTCACGCCAGGATTCCAGAACGGTTGCAAGGTTAAACCCTGTGCACCCGCTGGCGTCTGGTTTAGCAAGTCATCAAACAGGGTTTCGGCGGCAATGCCTTGCGCTTGAGCCTGCATAGTTTCCTGTGCGGCAAACTCACGCTTAAACCAGTTCACCATCCAGAATCCACGCTGCACAATAATTTCTGAATTGTAATGATGAGGGATAGCAGCCGGGTAGGCTGGTACAAAGGGAAAAGGCTCTACGTATTGTGCATTGCAGGTATTAATGGTTGCCGTAGTGCCATAGCTAATACAGCCAACATCAGACGTGATGGCACCCGCCGCCAGTACTTCACAGGCTTTGTCCGCACCGGCAGCAAATAGCGGCAAGCCCTGTGGAATACCTGTTGCTTTTGATGCTTCCTGACTAATTGTTCCCAGTAATTCTGAAGGTTGCACCAGTTTGCACAGTTGCTGCCGTTTTAGGGTTAAGGCACGCCATTTAATATCGTGCTTGCCTGACCAGCGCTGCTGTTTGTAGTCAAACGGTACATAACCGACCTGTGAGGAAGTAGCATCGACTAAATCCCCTGTAAGCTTTAAGGTCAAATAGGCTGATAGCTGCACAAAATAACGGGTTTTTTGCCAGATGGCAGGTTCATCCACGGCCAGCCAATTGCATTCCGCCTTGGACTGAAACTGATACATCATGTGCTGTTGACCGGCCAGCGTAATACCACTTTGTAGCCATAATGGCAGTTTTGGATATTGGTCGGTGCGGCGTGAATCCAGCCAGATCGTAGCAGGACGCAACGGTTGCAGGTCTTTATCCAAGCTTACCATGCTGGCCCGCTGGCAAGTCAGGGCTGCGGCAACGACTTGTGATTTTAATGCCGGATATTGTTGCCACAGGTTTTGGCAGGCCAGTGACAGGTTTTGCCAGAAATAATCGCAGTCTTGTTCTGCCCAGTTGGGCTGTGCCGAAAAATATGGCTCAATATGCTGCTGTGCCTTGGCAACCAGTTGGCCGTCCAGATCAAACAGCATGGCGCGCACACTTTGCGTGCCCTGATCAATAGCCAGTAATAAATCCTGATTTGACATGATTAATCCATTAATAAATTACAGGCCGGCATGATAAAAATGCTGCAAAATATGCTGGTAACGTTCCAATTCCTGCTGCCAGCGGCTGTCATCCCAATGCAGGATTTGCTGGCATAGGGGTTTAATGATATCCATTAAATGCTTGCCGCCATCTGCTTGCATATTGCCTGCTCGCAAGCGTCTGAGCATCAGGTCATCCAGGTGTTCAACCATTTCATGCTGTAAAATCCATTTTACCTGTTCCTGCAAGATGGCACCTTCAGCCACAGCCTTTAGGGGATGATTTAAAGCATGTGGATTATGAACCGGATGGTTAAAACAGCGCATATTTTTGCCAGCAATGGCTTTTTGATGCTCTTTATCATTAATTAACCCAGCAGCTTTAAGGGCATCCAGCGCAATGTGCCTAAAGGTAGTGAGCTTGCCACCAGACACTGATGTTATGCCATTGGACTGCCACACCAGATGATCGCGTCTTTCCTTGGAAGGGTCTTTGCCACTACCGGACGCAATAATCGGACGTACACCCGCCATGGTAGAAATAATATCTTCGGGTTGCAGCTTTAAATCTTCAAATTCAGTATTGGCAACCTTAAGCAGGTAACAGACTTCTTCAGTGGTACAAAACGCTTCTTCGCGGGTGTCAAACTGGTGATCCAGATCAGTCGTGCCAATACAGGTTTGGCCTTTCCATGGGAACACAAACACAGGTCGGTTATCGTCCGGATGCATAATAGTTAAACAATCAGTGACGGGTAGGCGATGCTGTGGAATAAACAAATGGCTGCCGCGTTGTGGACGTACTTTTGGTGGCGTACCGGATAAACGATCGGCCCACAATCCAGTTGCATTAAACACCTGTTTTGCCTGAATTTGCACGCTTTGCTGAGTCACGCGATCCAGCACCTGTAGCGTATTACCGTTGCTAGTATGCTGGATTGACGTCACTTCACTGTAATTACGCGCAATGCCACCTTCCAAACATCCTTCCTGCAATACCCGAATCACCAAACGGCTATCGTCAGTCAGAGCGTCGGTATAGCGCATGCCACCTTTTAGGCGATGATCATTCAGCTTGGGATACAGCTTAAGAACTTTGTCGGCACTGAGCCATTCATGATCCTTAATACCAGCCAGTTTGTCATAGGCCGTAAGTACGACCTGCATGGCAATCCGGCCTGGAAACTTGCCTTGCCGAATTGGGAAAACGTAGGACATGCGCACCACCAGATCAGGCAATTCAGTCAATAAACGCTCACGTTCCTGCAAGGCATGGTGGGTCAGTTTAATATCGCCCTGGGCAATATAGCGCAGGCCACCATGTACCATTTTGGATGAACGGCTGGATGTTCCCCAGGAAAAATCCTGCTGCTCCAGCAGTAACACCTTTAAGCCACGACGTGCGGCTTCCAGCAGAATACCTGCACCGGTAATGCCGCCACCAATCACCACGGCATCCCATGAGGTATTGGCTAAATCCTGTAATGGTGCGCGTTGTCCCAGCATATTATTTTCCCTTTTTAAATTATTGCGAATTAACTTGATCAAAATCAGCCAGACAACCTGGATTCAGCAATTGTTTTTCATCAAAAAACTGCACAACCTGTCCAAGCGTTTGCATGGCAAGTTCGCCTTTTTCCAGTGGCAGCCACGGCTTATGGTCACGGCCCACACCATGCTGGTGGCTAATGGTGCCGCCCATGTTGATAATAGTATCACTGGCGGCTTTTTTCATGGCTTGCCAGCGTGTCATGTTTTGCTCATAACTGGCTGAATTGCGGAAAAAATACGTCGTGTAAATGCTGGAGCCTTGTCCGTAAATATGCGACAAATGGCTAAACACATGTACTTTTTCACCTTCACCAGCATTGTTAGCAATGGCCTGTTCAATGGCCTGCATGGCAGGGGTCACATTGCTCCAGTTGACGCAGGTTTCCAGCGTATCAATGGAATAGCCATGCTCCCAGAAACCATGCCTTAAATATGGTGAACGAAAACGCGAATGCTCCCATTTTTTGCCCATATAGGTGCCGGCATACATGCCACCCGCCTGCTTGATATAACGCTTGGTTTCCTGTAAGGCAAATTTGGCCTGGGTTTTACTGCCTGTGGTGCCAAAAGTCAGCATACATTTGCCATCCGGACTACCGCGCAGGGACGCATAGCGGTTGAGCCATTTTACAGCCAAAGCATCGGCACCCAGCAATAAATGCGTACGAGTTTCTTCAGGGTTGGATAAACGCAGCAAGGATAATGGCACCTTGTTTTGCACCAACTCGCGTACCAGATTTAATGCCGACTCCCAGTCCGGCAAAAAGGCCACATGAAAGGATTCATGTTCTGGCAGGCGCTGAATGCGTACGTCAACCTCAGTAATAATTCCAGCGCGGCCTTCGGTGCCCATAAAAATTTCACGCATATCCGGCCCGGCAGAGGAGGCTGGAATAGTGGGGATCTTCAAAGTGCCGCGTGGTGTTTCAATCCGTCCACCAGCAAACATTTGTTCAATGCGACCATAACGGATGGACTGTTGACCGGATGAGCGGCTTGCCACCCAGCCACCAACTGTTGACAGTTCAAAAGACTGCGGAAAATGTCCTAGCACAAAACCATGCTCAGCCAGTTGCTGCTCAAGTTCCGGACCAGGCGTACCGGCACCAAAGCGGGCAATCTGGCTGGTTTCATCAATACTGATGAGTTTGTTCATGCGCCCTAGAGACAGAGTTAAAATCGGCTGGCTGGAAGCCTGCGGAGTAATATGACCTGCAACCGACGTGCCACCACCATAGGGAATCACCTGAACATTATTTTGTATTGCCCACTGCAGTAATTGTTGTACCTGTTCACTGGTTTCAGGCTGTGCTACGCCATCAGGAAATATCTTAAACTCACCGGAGCGCATGGCATACCAGTCGGGCAGGCTTTGACCCCGTGCATGGCGAACCCGTATTTCAGCATCTGTACTGACCAGAGGGTGTTGCGGCAAACGGCTGGCAGGCACCTGAGCCAATACCTGATCCAGATTGGCATCCGGTAAAATCACACCTTTACCAATTTTTGAGGCAATATATTTAAGTCCATTGTTGCGTAGGGGAAAATTGTTGTTCTCATCACCCCAGCCATTCCAGCGTCGCATACACCCTGCTCCTGATCAAATTACTGTCCTGTTACATTAACTTAAATGATTAACAGGTCATTGGATAGTCAATCCATCTATTATGACTTTCAATAAGATGACTGGCTTGACAACAATGGCAGTGTTTATTGACAAAAGACGACAAATTTCTATATTTATTGTTGTGTGCGCTGGTTTACTTAGCCATTTTGCAATATTAAAACTAATAATTTACGGTCAGGAACATTGTTCAAAACTAGAATAAGTGTGTTTTACCGCTGTTTTTAAAATAGGTTTACATTAAAAGTACATTTTTTGCTAAGTAACTCATATTACTGGCGATTAAAAAGTAAACTTTTATTAATATCTTTTATATTGGTGGCCTTTTAGTTCACTTAATTTGATTAAGAAGCATACCTTTCCTATACTTTTCCACCTTTAAGGGATCAGGATGAACACGAAGCAAGTCGTGCAGCTTGAGTAGTGAAGGTCACTTTTGTGAGTTTTATTAATGGGTTACTGGAGTTAATTGTTGTACCCGGCTCAATGCCATATTTGCCTGTTTCATAATCTTGGTTCCACTGTCTATCCATGAGTTGCAGTTGGTGTGTTATGCCGACTAGCCACTTTAAAACAAGAGGATAACGTGGAAACACCTGTCATTGATTCATCAGTTATTGTTCCTGCCGGCACTGATGAACCTGTTAAAAACCGGCAGATTCGGGCGCTGCAACGTATCGACGCACGCTTGCTACATGATTTAATTGTTCGTTGCCCTCCTCTAGATCCTAACTCTCTTTATGCCTATGCCTTGCTGGCCTTGCATCATTCTTCTACCTGCTTTGTGGCAGTCGCCAATCAAAAAATCTGTGGTGCCGTGACTGGCTATATTCCGCCTGAACAACCCGACACTTATTTTTTATGGCAGGTTGCGGTTGCACCTGAGCAACAAGGTACAGGACTCGGGCTGGCCTTACTTGACCATGTGCAGCAGCACTGCATGGCACCCAAAAAATTACACTTTTTAGAAACCACGATTTCTCCTGGAAATCTGGCATCCCAGCGCTTGTTTAGCCGCTTTGCTCAGCGTCAAGGAGTAGACATCCAGCGCTTTACATGCTTATCCAGCCAGGAGTTGCAGCCAGTTCATGCGCAGGCAGACCATTTGGTACATGAAGCAGAAGATTTATATCGCTTAGGGTCGTGGTAAGACTTTAATTTTTGTATTGAACCGTTGGCTTAGTCAGCGGGATTGATTTTAATCTCTAGGGAGTATTACTAATAATGAATATTTTTGATCGTCTTGAATCGGAAGTTCGTGGTTATGTTCGTTCATTTCCTACTGTATTTGGTTCTGCCAGAAATGCGCTTTTAATTGATGAAACTGGCCGTGAGTATATTGATTTTCTGGCTGGTGCTGGTTCCCTCAATTACGGGCACAATCATCCAGTACTGAAGCAAAGCCTGATTGATTATTTAATGCAGGATGGAGTAGTGCATGGTCTGGATATGGCAACTGTTGCCAAAAAGCAGTTTATGCAAACTTTTGAGCAACACATTTTAAAGCCGCGTGGCCTGAGCTACAAAATGCAGTTTACCGGCCCTACCGGTACCAATGCGGTAGAAGCAGCGCTCAAGCTGGCCCGTAATATCACCAAGCGCAACAACGTGATTGCCTTTACCAACGGCTTTCATGGCGTAAGTTTAGGTTCTCTGGCACTAACGGGTAACCAGAAATTCCGTGAAGCTGCCGGAGTGAATTTATCCGATGTGCACCACGCTGCCTATGCGGGTTACTTTGGTGATGATGTTGACACCATTGCCATGCTGGACAAGCTGCTGACCGATCGCAGTAGTGGTATTGATATTCCGGCAGCCATTATTGTGGAGTGCGTACAGGGTGAAGGTGGCTTAAATACGGCCAGTATTAATTGGTTAAAGCGTCTGGCTGCATTGTGCAAGCAGCATGATATTTTGCTGATTGTGGATGATATTCAGGCAGGTTGTGGCCGTACCGGCTATTTCTTCAGTTTTGAGCGTGCGGGTATTCAGCCGGATATTGTGACCTTATCTAAATCATTGTCCGGTTTTGGTTTGCCGATGTCACTCGTGCTCATGAAGCCTGAGCTGGATGCCTGGAAACCCGGTCAGCATAACGGCACCTTCCGTGGCAATAATCTGGCTTTTGTCACTGCAACGCAGGCGATTCGTCATTTCTGGGCGGATGATCGGTTTCAGCAGGAGGTTCAGCAAAAAGGTGAGCTGGTTAAAACGCATTTATTAAACATGGTTGAGAAATATCCACAGGCACAGCTTAAGCATCGCGGGCGTGGTCTGATGCAGGGTATTGTGTTTGCCAATCCAGCCTGGGCCGATGAAGTCACCAGCAAGGCGTTTGAGCTAGGCCTGGTGATCGAAACTTCGGGTAGTCAAAGTGAGGTAGTTAAATTATTGCCGCCGCTCACCATTGAAACCGCACAACTGGAAAAAGGCTTAAATTTGCTGTCCAAAGCCATTGCTGCAGTGGTTGAACATCATCAACCACAACCCGCTGCCAGTTTTAAAGTCAAAACCGCTCAAAACGCTCAGGAGTTAAGTGCATGATTGTTCGTCGTTTACAGGATATTTTAAATACTGACCGGGATGTACAAACCAACACCTGGGCAAGCCGCCGCCTGTTGCTGGCCGATGATGGCATGGGTTTTTCCATGCATGAAACCACCATTTTTGCTGGTACCCAAACCCATATCTGGTATCAGAACCATTTGGAAGCCGTCTATTGTGTAGCAGGAGAGGGCGAGGTTGAGTTAATAGATACCGGCGAGATTTTTAAAATTGTACCCGGAACGCTATACGCCTTAAACAAGCATGATAATCATTATTTACGCGCTACCACTGCTGACCTTAAGCTGATTTGCACCTTTACACCAGCGCTGGTCGGGAATGAAGTGCATGATGAAAATGGCGTGTATGCCACGCCGGAACAAATGCGGGCGGCGCAAAAAGCAACGGCAGATTCTTAAGGAGGTCACAAGTTATGCAATTAAATAATCCGTACCTCACCCGTACCAATAGCAGCGCTGCCATTGTTGCGCGTGTAGACCCGGTGGTGTATGACCCGTCACCGGTACAGTGCCTGAGTAGTGATCAAAAACAGGCTTATCAGCAGCATGGTTTTTTACAAATGGATCAGCTGTTTAATCAGGATGAAGTGGCTTTTTTATTGCAGGAAATGCAGGCCATGCGGCAGGAGTTTGCCCAGCAGCAACGGCCAGAAGCCTTTACCGAACGCGAAAGCCAGGAAGTCCGTTCCATTTTTAATGTGCATCGCCTGAATCAGGTATTTGCCAATCTGATGCGTGATGAACGGGTGCTTAATGTAGCACGTGAGCTGCTGGGTAGTGAGGTGTATATTCATCAGTCGCGCATTAACTACAAGCCTGGTTTGCAGGGCAAGGAGTTTTTCTGGCATTCTGATTTTGAAACCTGGCATAGTGAAGATGGTATGCCAGCCATGCGTGCACTGAGCTGTTCGGTACTTTTGACCGACAATGATGAACACAATGGGCCATTAATGGTGATTCCCGGCTCACATCAGCATTATATTTCCTGTCAGGGTGAAACGCCGGATAACCACTATCAGAAGTCACTTAAAAAACAGGAATATGGGGTGCCAGATGGCATGCTGCTGCGCTATCTGGCTGACATCGGTGGAATTCATTCCTGTACTGGCAAGGCAGGTAGCGTGGTATTTTTCGACTGCAACCTGATGCACGGTTCCAATAGTAATATTACGCCGTACTCGCGCAGCAATGTATTTTTTGTCTATAACAGTATCGACAACCAACTGGGTACGCCCCTGGCAGGTCTGGAGCCGCGTCCGGAATTTGTGGCTACCCGTGAGGGAGTTACAGCCTTGCAACCTGCGCGTTTGCTGTGCCGCTGATTTCAGTAGAGCATATTTGTAAAATTTCTTTTAGACAAAAATAAAGCCTCTTTGTATAACAAGGAGGCTTTATTTTATGGATGGTGATAAATAATCTAGGGTTGTCTAATCGTCTCTGTCGTGATTGTGGTAGGTGCGGACACCGGAACAGTGTCAGCAGAGGTAGGAACAATAGTAGGCTGAGCTAAAGTAGTGCTCTGTAGTCCACCACCTAGTACTTTATACAGGTCAATTTGACTGCTCAAATTGGCTTGCTCTAAAGACAGTAGGGCTTGTTGTGCAGCATATTGACTACGCTGTGCATCCAGCACGGTCAGATAGTTATCAATACCAGCGCGAAAACGTGCTTCTGATAAGCGATAGTTGGTTGCTGTGGCATCCACCAGACGGGTTTGTGCGCTGAGACGATCATTAATAGTAGCGCGAGTAGCCAGTACGTCGCTGACTTCTCTAAAGGCCACCTGAATAGCTCGCTCGTAGTTATTGAGTGCCAACTCCTGATCCACTTCGGCAATATTGACATTGGCGCGACGTGTGCCTGCATCAAAAATCGGCAGATCCAGCCGTGGTCCAATACTCCAGATAAAAGAACCGCTCTTAAACAGATCAGATAAATCAGTGCTGGCCAATCCGGCAGTGCCTGTCAGGCTGATACTTGGGTAGAGCAACGCACGTGCCGCGCCAAGGTTACCGCCTGCTGCGCGTAACTGGTATTCAGCACTGCTAATATCAGGCCGGTTTTGCATTAGGTCGCTAGGTAGACCAGCGCCTAATGCAGTATTAGTGGTAATTTGCTGTACTTGCGTGGTAGGGAGCAGCTCAGCTGGAACTGGCTGACCCACCAGTAACTCAAGCAGATTACGATCCTGGGCAATCTGGGTTTTAAATGCCGCTACGTCACCCCGGGCAGTTTCCACACTGATTTGTGCCTGACGCACAGTGAGCTCGCTGTCAATACCCACTTCAAAGCGTCGCCGATTCAGACGATACGCTTCTTCCTGAGTTTTTAGAGTTTGTTCGGCCAGGCGCAGCTTGGCGGTGTCATAAGAAATAGCCAGCCAGGCCTGGGCAATTTGACCGATCAGGCTAATCTGGGTGGCATCACGTGCACTACGAGTTGCCAAAAAGCTATCCAGCGCGGCATCCCTCAAGTTGCGAATACGGCCAAAGAAGTCCAGCTCATAGGCTGTTACGCCAAGCCCTACGCTATATACTGTAGTGGCATTAGGGCTTTGCAGGGTTTCCTGACGAGTCGCGCTACCGGACAGATCAACAGTTGGAATCAGACCATTTTCACTAATCCGGTATTGTTGCCGGGCACGCTCAATATTAAGCGCTGTAGTACGCAGGTCGCGGTTATTGGCCAGACCTAGTTCAATCAGCTGATGCAGACGGGTGTCGGCAAAAAAATCCTGCCAGCCCTGACTAGCGATAGAGGGGCCTTGTGCACCCGCATAGCTGTCAGGCAGATTCTGGTAAGCCGGTGGTATGACCACTGAAGCATCAGGCACAGGCCCGCGCAGGTTTTGACAACCTGCAATTGCCAGAGCTAGCGCACCAAGCGTTAAGCCCCGGGCATAAGTTGACCATGTTAAACGTGGCATGCTTAAGGCTCCTGAGTCTGATCAGTAATACGATGACCTTCTGGAATAACCGGTTTAATTTTAAACACGTTACGCACCCAGAAGTAAAAAATGGGAACAAAGAAAATACCAAGGAAAGTAGCAGTAATCACGCCACCCAGTACGCCGGTACCTACTGCATTCTGGCTACCTGAGCCAGCACCACTGCTGATTGCCAGCGGTACTACACCCACACCAAATGCAAGCGAGGTCATAATAATGGGGCGCAAACGCAAACGTACTGCTTCTAAAATAGCATCTTTGAGTTCACGGCCCGCTTCTTGCTGTTCCTTGGCAAACTCTACAATCAAAATGGCGTTTTTGGCGGATAAACCAATGACAGCCAGAATTGCCACCTGAAAGTAAATGTCATTGCTTAAATGACGTAGTGTGGTAAACACCACCGCACCCAGTACCCCAAGCGGCACCACCAGTAAAACCGAAAATGGTACCGACCAGCTTTCATACAATGCGGCTAAGCATAAGAAAACAATCAGCAAGGATAAGGCATAGAGCAGGGGTGCCTGTGCGCCAGAATTTTGCTCTTCCAGCGACAGTCCAGTCCATTCATAATCCAGACCTGGCGGTAGCTTGGCAATCATGTCTTCCATGGCTTGCATAGCAACACCGGAGCTGATACCGGGCGCAGCTTCACCCTGAATGTTAACCGAAGATACCCCATTATAGCGCTCCAGTCTCGGTGAGCCATACGTCCATTCGCCAGTGGCAAAGGCGGAGAACGGAATCATCTCGCCGCGGTTATTACGCACATACCATTTATCCAGGTCTTCAGGCTGCATACGGGCGTTACTTTCACCCTGTACATACACCTTTTTCACCCGGCCACGGTCAATAAAGTCGTTAACGTAGGTACTACCCCAGGCCGTAGCCATCACGCTGTTGATATCGGCAAGACTCAGACCCATCGCACCTGCTTGTGCCTGATCAATGTTGACCTGATATTGCGGGGTATCTTCCTGGCCGTTAGGGCGTACCCGAACTACTTTATCCGGTGCCTGAGCGGCCATTCCCAGCAACATGTTACGTGCTTCTACCAGTTTGGCATGACCCATGCCACTGGCATCCTTAAGCTGTAGGTTAAAGCCGTTGGCTGTACCCAGCTCAATCACTGCTGGCGGAGCAATAGGCATGACGTAGGCTGCATCCTTAATCTGGCTTAAGGCCATCATGCTACGCTGTACCAGAGCAGGTACTTTGTATTCATCTGCCTTGCGCTGATCCCAGTCTTTCAGCTTGATAAAGGCAATACCTGCGTTTTGACCAATACCGGTAAAACTAAAACCCGCCACACTAAAAATAGACTGAACCGTATCTTTTTCCTGATCCAGGTAATAGTGAGTGACCTGATCAATAACCTTGCTGGTGCGATCCAGCGCGGCATTAGGCGGTAGCTGTACTAGGGTAAATATCACTCCCTGATCTTCATCGGGCAAAAAGGCTGTCGGCATTCTGACCAGTAGCAGGGTGAGGACAGCAATAACCACGACATATATAATACCCACAGGGATAGTATGTTTGAGTAGCTTGCTTACAATACCTTGATAACCATGTGTGGTCTGGTCAAACTTGTGGTTAAACCAGCCAAAAAAGCCCTTTTTGTTATGATGCTCAACATCAGTTTTGCGTAGCAATGTTGCGCATAAAGCCGGGGTAAAGATGAGCGCAACCAGTAAGGATAGCGCCATGGAAGTCACCAGTGTGACCGAAAACTGGCGATAAATAACACCGGTTGAACCCCCAAAAAATGCCATGGGAATAAATACTGCTGACAGCACGGTGGTAATACCTACCAGGGCGCCAGAGATCTGGCCCATCGATTTACGCGTGGCCTCAAGGGGGGATAGCTTGTCTTCCTGAATGACCCGTTCCACATTTTCCACCACCACAATGGCGTCGTCTACCAGCAGACCAATCGCCAGCACCATGCCAAACATGGTTAAGGTGTTAATGGAAAAGCCGAGTGCATTGATCACTGCAAACGTTCCTAAAATAACCACGGGAACAGCCAGGGTAGGAATAATGGTGGCACGCCAGTTCTGCAAGAACAGGAACATCACCAAAAATACCAGAATAATCGCCTCAATTAAGGTTTTAACCACATCCTCAATGGAGAGCTTAATAAACGGCGTGGTATCAAATGCCACCACATCGGATAAACCGGCAGGGTAATTCTTGCGTAACTCCTGCATGCGCTCTTCAATTGCCTCGGCAGTTTCCAGCGCGTTGGCACCAGTTGCTAGGCGGATAGCCACACCACCGGCATTTTTACCATTGAAGCGTGAATCAAACTGATAGTTATCACTGCCCAGCTCAACCCGTGCCACATCCTGCAAGCGCACCTGCGCGCCATCAGGCATGGTTTTTAAGAAAATATTGCGAAACTGCTCTGGGGTCTGTAGGCGGCTTTGGGCATTTACGGTCGCATTAATTTCCTGACCCTGAACAGCCGGTGCACCACCTAACTGACCGACGGAAACCTGCGTATTTTGTGCCCGAATGGCTGCGTTCACATCGGCTGGAGTAAGTTGGAAGCTCATCAGCTTGGCCGGATCCAACCAGATACGCATGGCGTATGAACCGCCAAATACCTGAACTTCGCCCACACCTTGCACTCGGCTTAATGGCTCGGCAATGCTGGAATTGACGTAGTCGGTAATATCACTTTTGCTTAACGAGTCATCTTCAGAAACAAACGCCAGAACCTGTAGGAAGCTGGCACCGGACTTGGTTACCCGGATCCCCTGACGCTGCACTTCTTCTGGTAGCAGGGCAGTGGCAGCCTGTAACTTGTTTTGAACCTGAACCTGAGCAATGTCTGCATCAGTACCCTGAATAAAACTCAAGGTAACGGTTGAGCGACCATCCCCGGAACTTTGGGACGACATATACTGCAAGCCATCCAGACCGTTCATTTGCTGCTCAATAATCTGGGTTACCGAGTCTTCAGCAGTTTTGGCCGAGGCACCGGGATAAACCGCGTTAATGGTTACGGTTGGTGGTGCAATGGTGGGGTACTGCGCAATGGGCATGTTCAGGACTGATAAAATACCAGCCAGCATCACCACAATGGCAAGCACCCACGCAAAAATGGGGCGATCAATAAAAAAACGTGACATGGGTCATCGCTCCTTAGCGTTGAGCTGATGATGCAGAAGATGACTGGGCTGCGGAAGACTGCTGACCCGGAGCGGCCTGGGTAGCGCTTGCATTGCCGGATGTACCTGGTGTACTGGCGCCCTCTGCATTATTGGCCGGGCTGCCAGTACCGGTTTTACCAGCGGCCGCCGCGGGTTGAGCCTGACCTGGGTTACTGGTATTTGCACCGGATTGAGTCAGTACCGGTTTTGCCGGAGCCCCAGGCTGCACTTTGGCAATTCCCTCAATGATGACTTTATCACCATCATTTAGCCCACCGGATACAATCCACTGGTTGCCTTGTGTGCCTATAGTGGTCACTGGACGCGGCTCAACAATTCCCTGCGCGTTAATGATCAGCACATTGGCATCTCCCTGTGGAGTGCGGGTCACTGCTGCCTGTGGGATAAGCATCGCTTCGCGGTTAACCCCCTGAACCACCTTGGCAGTCACATACATACCAGGTAACAGCAATTGTGAAGGGTTGGCGAAAATAGCACGCAGGGTCACTGCACCACTGGCTGGGTCAACACTCACCCCTGAGAATGCCAGACGGCCCTCTACCGGATAAGTACTGCCATCTTCCAGAGTTAATTTAACCCGGGCACTATGATCCGCTCCGGAAAGCTGCCCCTGTTTCATTTGTTGACGCAGGCGTAATAAGTCAGCACTGGACTGGCTAATATCTACATAAATGGGATCAAGCTGCTGAATAGTGACTAGCGGATCAGCCTGTCCAGCGGTGACCAGCGCACCGGCAGTTACATTAGAGCGGCTGGTCTGCCCGGAGATTGGCGCACGTACTGTCGCATAGCCGAGGCTAATATTAGCGTTTTCCAGTGTGGCACGGCTGGCGGCAACATCCGCTTCTGCCAGTGCAACCTGCGCTGCAATATCGTCATATTCCTGCTTACTGATGGCATTGGTACCCACCAGTTGCTTATAACGACGCTCTTTGACTTTTAAGGCATTCAGATTGGCAATTTGACGGTTTAATGCAGCTTTTGCATTACTGACTGTGGCCTGATAGGTGTTGGCATCAATCTGGTACAAAGGCTGGCCTGCTTTTACATAGCTACCTTCCACAAACAGGCGTTTTTGTACAATGCCAGTAACCTGGGGGCGTACCTCTGAAATCTGATAAGCGGCAGTGCGACCAGCCAGATCAACAGTATGTTCTACTGCCTGCTTCTGGGCGACTATCACTGTTACCTCGGGTGGTGGCATTTGTGGGGCTCCTGCCCCTGCACCCGCGGCTGACTCTTCTTTCTTGCCACATCCAACCAGACTAACGCTGGCTGCCAGCACTGAATATGCTGCCATACGCGCCCACTGTTTTGCTAACATCATAACTTCACCTCATGATTGCCAGCAGGAGTGCTGGCGCGATATTGAAAAAGATTAAAATGAATAAAGACCCATGACAGCAGACATAGCCAGGCGATGGCCAAAACCCAGCCGCCTAGTACATCGGTGGCAAAATGTGCTCCCAGATACATGCGCGACACTCCCATGAGTACACTCCATATCATGCCAAAAACCACTGCATGGTTACGCCATCTGGTGTGCAAGCTGGCCATGATCAGTATTCCGGCCAGTATGACTGCATAAACACTATGATTACTCGGAAACGAGTAACCATAGTAGGGCGCAACTTTATCCCACACTTCTGGCCTGGGTCTGCTTATTATTTCCTTGCCGATCCAGCCTGTCATTACCGATCCAGCAAAGGCAACCATGGCAAATAAACTGATATCCCGGCGCTGTTGTTTATAGGCAAAACTGCTAATCAACAAAATAATTACCGCCATACCCGGCGTTCCACCCACATAAGCAAGTGCGATACTAACCTGCATTAACCCACTGGGCTGCCAGTGCTGTAATTCCCAGAGCCAGCTGGTTTCCTGAGCCGTAAGGGCAGGGAGCTGAACGGTAAAACCCAGCACAGCAAAAATCAGGCTCATAAAAATGGCCACAGACAATAAGCGGGTTTTAGCAGGGATTTTTGACTGATTCATCCAGAATTTTGTTTACCTTGCCTGCAAACAGGCATGAAATTGATTTATCGTTAATATAGACCAGGCAAAAGTGTACCAGTCAGTACACTTTTATCAAGATGATTTTTAAATTTTTTGAGTACTTCAGCCAGAAAAAAGATAAAAAACAATAGACATTCTGCCGGATATTTTAATTTCACCCAAAAATAAACTTGGTTAGTGATCATCTACACATGAGTTAATAATCAAGAGTGCAATATCACACCCTGATCTGTTCTCTACAGCGTAGGATATTGCAAAAATACTTTTTAAAATCTAGGGCTAAACACCTAGTTACCAGATGATTTGTCTTCAAAGGAATCAATCCCCTTGGCATCCTTGGGGGGCCAAAAGAAATCGGAAGGCCGGGTGACAAAATGCGTGATCAACAGGCGAATCAAGGGTTTCCATTGCTCATATCTTACCTGACGTGCTCTTAAGGCCACATATAGTGCCAAACCAAAGCTGACCAATAGGTTTGTGAGGCCAATCAGCAGTACGCCCAAAAAAGACACCACAATCAGGCCAATATCCGGACTGCCATTGAGGCACATTAGTCCTTGAATCAGGTTGGCGGATGAAAACGAAATATGCCGGATGTCTAACGGCAGGCCAAATAAAAAGCCAATTGTACCCATACTGCCCAGCATGACACCAAACCAGAAATTACCTGCCAGCGCTCCCAGATTCCGCTCAAGGTAGCCTGCCATTTTGTCCAGGCGCTCAATGCCCAGCCAGTTTTGCAGTCGGGCATGTTGACGTAGGCGCGGGCCAATTTTGCGGTAAATTGCCAGATTATCATAATAGCCAGCAATTAAACCCGACAGGAACAGGAACACCCCGGCAATTGCTGCATGGGGTATAGCCAGCGAGGTAAAAGGATTTAAGTTATGTAGCAGGTACTCTGCCTGTCGACTGTTGAGCAAAGGCTCGCCCAGATTAGCCTGCCATGCCCAGGTGATCACAAAGGCAACTGGCATGGCAATGGAAATATTACCCAGAATGGCAACAAACTGAGTGCGCATGATATTTACAGTCAGGGCAGCCAGTTCAGCCATCTGGCTGGCACGGCTACCTGCATTGTTGTGCTGAATGGTGGCAGCCAGCGCTGCGGCTGTCATGGCAGGCTGCTTGGTGGCAATGGTAAAGTGCATAACATGAATCAGCATAAAACCCAGTGAATAATTCATGCTGTACAGGAAAGCCTGATTCAGTGGTGCCAACGCCAACCTGGACATAAGCAATTTCAGCGTAGCCATGATGGCTACAATACCGCCAGCTCCTGCTGCTGAGCGGTACATATTGATATAGCCTTGCTTGTCGGTGCTGACATAGTGCCCACCGGTGCGACTGGCATTTTCGGTTACCTGCCTGGACAACAGTTCAGTATTGGCTTCAATCACCCCTCGGATACTCTGGGTTTCATGTTGTGCCAGTGCCAGCTGGTGCAGCAGTGTAATCAGGGATTGCTGTGCCTGCTGAGGTTTATCCAGCAACAGATCAAACAACAGCTCAATACGAGCCAGGCACTGATCCAGCTTAATGAGCAGATTGGTCAGGCTTAAGCTGACCCCGTGTCGTCGCGTACTTCGTTTAATCCGGCTGAGTACATCGCTGCATTGATCCAGCATAACCAGCGCCTGTTTTTCATCCGGCAACAAGGGTGGCCAGCGCAGTACCTCTTCTGAGGCATAATCACGGTATTTTTGAATAAAATCCAGAATTTCGCGATTCTGTACCAAAAACGGCGATTCATACTCATTTAAGTCAGGGTAGGCATGGGCAAACTCAGGATCCAGACTTAAGGCGGTAATCCGGTAAGAAATAATCATGATCGCATTGAGCACTTCTTCACGTGCCTGCGAGCGCAGTTTGGTTTGTCCCTGTGGCAGGCTAATCAGCGTGATAAACGTTTGCCAGTGCTCTACATCAATATTTTCCAGCCAAACCGGATCGTAGCGGTGGCAAAAGATTTGCCTGAATACATCACTAAGCTGTGTATCCTTGCGCAGGGGAGGCAAAAAATAATTGCCGATGCGATGGCTGAGCAGGTTAAAAAAGCCTTCGTTGCTCAGCAGGCTATCATCCGCATATAGACTAGTCTGCTGATAACTGGTCAATAGCGTTAATATATAGTCATGCAGCAGGTTGGCATGTGCTGGTTCACCCATCAGCAGGGCAATGAGCTCATCCAGTCGTGCTTCAATCTCAGCCGTATCGTAGGCATTCTTGGGGCGTAGACAAGCTACCATATCGATTAGTGGCTGGGCTGAAATTATTTCGCCATCTTCTCGTTGAAGCTGTTCCTCCATGCAGGAAAACAAACCTTCAAGTGTCATAGAAGTCACAAATTATTTTCCTAAATTATTGTCGCTGGCAGCCATTTTTAACTTAAGCGATTTAAGGCCAGTCGTGCCAGATTTTCCAGTGCTGCGCGATACGTTGATTGTGGTAGACAGGACAGGGCATTTATTGCAAGTTGCGTTTCTTCGGTGGCACGCTTGCGGCAATAATCAAGCGCCCCGGAATGCTGTACAATCTGAATGACCTGGTCAAGTGATTCTACGCCACCTGTCTGGATGGCGCGTTTTAATAATTGTTGCTCAGCAGCGGCACTATGGTGAATGGCAGCAATCAGGGGTAGCGTGGGCTTACCTTCCATCAGGTCATCACCAACGTTCTTGCCCAGTGTTTCTGCATCAGAGGTGTAGTCCAGAATATCATCAATCATCTGAAATGCATTACCAAAGTGTCCGGCATAGGCTTTTAGTGCTGCCTGATATTCCGGTTTATCAGCCAGAATGGCAGCACCCTCGGTAGCCAGTTCAAACAGGCGCGACGTCTTGCCATGAATAATACTTAAATAAGTGGCTTCGTCGGTATCAGGATTATGCTGATACTGCAATTGCAACACTTCACCTTCGGCAATTTCACAAGTACCAGCAGAAAACTCCTGCAACAGCTCAAAATTTTTCAGGCTGACCAACAGCTCAAAGGCGCGTGCAATCAGGTAATCCCCAACCAGCACCGCCGTAGGATTGTCCCAGGTGGCATTGGCTGTTGGACGGCCGCGCCGCAGGCCGGATTCATCGACCACATCATCATGAACCAGCGTTGCGGTGTGCAGCATTTCAACCACAGCCGCCAGACGCAGATTGGCTTCACTATCCTGATCCAGGCAGGCACGTGCAGCCAGCAGGCACATGAGGGGCCGCATCCGTTTGCCACCAGCCTCAACCACATAGCGGCTCACTGACATGACCAGTGGTACCTTGGAGTTAATGCCTGTATGAATAAAATGATCCATTGCGGCAAAATCAGCAGCAACGGGTGCTAGAATATCCTGATTAAAATCAACCATTTGTTTATAACCCCTAAAGACGGCTACCGTTTTGATATAAATATAGACCCGTCGCTTTATCTAAAAATAACATGCAAAAACGGACATATAATCCATACAGGATGAACTGCTTGTCGAAGTATGCTACCGAGCAAGGCCAAGAACTTCCAGTATTATATTTGCCGGATTAATTTTAAATAAAGTAATAAAACTGATAGATTCACAGCATTTATGCAAAAGCACAGCCTTGATGGTGGGTTTTAACCCGCTTTTAGCATGTGATTAAATGTTCAACAGCTCTTGTCAAATGGCGCGGCTTTGCTACAATACGTCCCCTTGCAAGTAACCCCAGTGGCGCTCGTTTTAAGATCGATAAAATCCGTTATCGGCACGACGACACGGGCATGATGGAGTACATTCATGTACGCAGTAATTCAAAGCGGTGGCAAGCAGCACCGTGTGGTGGTTGGCGAAACACTAAAAGTTGAACTGTTAAAGGCTGAAACCGGATCAACCCTGACATTTGATGATGTTTTAATGGTTGTTAATGGCGAAAGCATTCAAATTGGCGCACCAGTTGTTGCCGGTGCCACAGTCACTGCAGAAGTAGTTAGCCATGGTCGCCACGACAAAATCCGCATTATTAAAATGCGTCGTCGTAAGCACTACCGTAAGCAGCAAGGTCACCGTCAATGGTTTACCGAGCTAAAAATTACCGGTATCAACGGCTAAACCTACGAGGAGTATAAGACATGGCTCACAAAAAAGCGGGTGGATCGACACGAAACGGTCGTGACTCTAATCCAAAGATGCTGGGTGTAAAAGTTTACGGCGGTCAAACCGTTGTTGCTGGTAACATCATCGTGCGTCAGCGCGGTACCGAATTCCATCCTGGTGCAAATGTTGGTATTGGCCGTGACCATACCCTGTTTGCTACCACTGACGGTGTGGTAAAGTTTGAAGTTAAAGGTGCTTTTGGCCGTCGCTACGTTTCTGTAGTAGGTGCCTAATTGCCCCGAGTGACGGCAGTCGCCTTAAAAACCCGCTCATGTAGCGGGTTTTTTATTGCCCCCTGGGTTCCCAATTGCTTTTACAGCGAGAAAAACCATTACAAAATCATGCTGAAACTGCTTAAGCCTAAGTCAAGTATGGAAAAACCTTGCACTTTTTTGGTGAGCAGACACATTTGTAAGCTAGAATCTCCACAGTTTAGTGGGCATAGTATTGAGCTGACCGGATACTTGTGAACTGGATAAATTAGCCAACAGGTTTTATTTATGAAAATGATGAAAAAAGTACAACATACACTCATTGCACCACTTAAAGTTGCCACCCTGATGATGGCATCAGGAGCTGTGCTAGCAGCACCTCTGCTAGTAAGCACAGCAGTGAATGCGGCACCGGCGGTCGTGAATGAAAGCGCCGCTGCCACAAAGTTAAACCAGTACCTGTCCCGGGTAAACAGTCTGGAAGCCAGCTTTAGCCAGACTACCCAGGCCACTAATACTGCAGCCAAGCGTCCTGCGGTTAACCGTAGCCTCAAAAGCAGCCATTTAAACCAAAAGTTTAGCGGCACGATGCAGGTTAAGCGTCCAGGGCAATTTCGCTGGGAAACTACTAGCCCATCGAAGCAGCTGATTGTCGCCAGTGGTCAAACCGTATGGATTTATGATCCTGATCTGGAGCAGGCTGTGCGGCAGAAACTGGATGATCAGGTAGGTAACACACCAGCATTGTTATTGTCAGGTCAGGCCAATACCATCATGAAGTCATTCCGGGTAACCCAACCCGATGCCAATACTCCCTATTTTGTACTGTATCCAAAAAATGAAGAAGGCGTATTTGAAAGTCTGGGCATTCGCTTTACCAACAATGCACCCTCACAAATGATTTTAAAGGACTCACTAGGGCAGCAGACCACGATTACCTTTAGTAATGTCAAGCTTAACCCCAGTTTAAATAGTAACCTCTTTAACTTTACGCCCCCCAAAGGCACTGATGTGATTGACGAGTAATTTCAGTTTTCCTCATGGCCAGTTTCGACTGGTCATTTTTTTAATTATTTTTACTCTCTACCTTCATCCAGCCTCAACTGAATAAAAATAACTTGTTCTTAAACACAGGCAATGCACTGTATTTTCCCACTTTCAGCCTTTACACTATGGGCAATCTTTTTTGTTGTTAAAACTTGTCATGATTGATCCCAAATTACTTCGACATAATATTGAAGCTGTGAACGCAGCGCTGGCTAAGCGTGGTATACAACTGGATGTTGCTGAATGGACAACTCTGGAAAACCGTCGTAAAGCCATTCAACAAAAAACCGAGAACCTGCAAGCTGAGCGTAATCAGGGTGCCAAACAAGTTGGCCAGATCAAAAAGGCCGGGGGTGATGCCTCAGAACTCATGGCGCGGATGCAGGCTGTGGGTGAAGAAATGAAAGCCTGTGAGGCTGAACTCGCCACCCTGCAACATGAAATTGAGCAAAAAGCCCTCAATATTCCTAACTTGCCGGATGAATCGGTACCGGCTGGTGAAAATGAAAAAGACAATGTTGAGGTGTTGCGTTGGGGCACGCCACGTCAGTTTGAATTTGCGCTTAAAGATCATACAGACCTGGGCGAAATGATGGGTGGTCTGGAATTTGATACCGCCACCAAGCTCACCGGTTCACGCTTTAGTGTGCTCAAAGGCCCACTGGCTCGCCTGCAACGTGCGCTGACACAGTTTATGCTGGATTTGCACACCACTGAACATGGGTACACCGAAGCATACGTGCCATTTTTGGTCAACAGCGACAGCCTGCGCGGTACTGGCCAGTTGCCAAAATTTGAAGAAGACCTGTTTAAGCTACAAGGTGAAAAGGATTTTTACCTCATTCCTACGGCAGAAGTGCCGGTGACCAATTTTGTGCGTGATGAAATTATTGATGCCGAGCGCCTGCCACTTAAATACGCTGCCCATACGCCATGTTTTCGTAGTGAAGCGGGTTCTTATGGCCGTGATACCCGTGGTTTGATTCGCCAGCACCAATTTGAAAAAGTAGAAATGGTGCAAATTGTCAAACCAGCGCATTCATTTGAGGCGTTGGAAGAGTTAACCGGCCATGCTGAGCGCGTGCTGCAACTGCTGGAATTACCTTATCGCAAGATGCTGCTGTGTGGTGGTGATATGGGTTTTGGTGCAGTCAAAACCTATGACCTGGAAGTATGGATTCCTAGCCAGAATACCTATCGCGAAATCTCCAGCTGTTCTAGCATGGGTGATTTTCAGGCGCGTCGCATGAGTGCCCGTTACCGGGTAGCTGAGAAGAAAACCGAGCTGGTGCATACTTTAAACGGTTCGGGACTGGCCGTAGGTCGTGCGCTGCTGGCTATTATGGAAAACTATCAGCAGGCGGATGGCAGTATTGCCATTCCCAAGGTATTACAATCCTATATGGGTGGCCTGAGCTGCATTGATTAAACCTGTAACTTATCAGCCAGTTGAGTAAATGTTGTGGATTTATTGCCCATTAGCTTAAAGCTTGTCCGACAGCGCTGCCTGCTGGTGGGAGGGGGAAATATTGCATGGCGTAAAGCACAGCTGCTGGCTGATGCAGGTGCTCGTATAGATGTGCTGGCGCCAATAATTGAGCCTCAATTACGGGCATTGGTTGAGCAAAGTGGCGGCCAGTATGCGCAGCAGGCTTATAGCGATCAGGTACGGATAAATGACTATCGGCTGGTTATTGCGGCGACTAACAACGCGACGGTGAATGCACAGGTTTTTGCTGATTGCGAAGCCAAAAATGTGCTGGTGAATTCGGTTGATGACCCACCGCATTGCCGTTTTATGATGCCGGCTATTGTTGATCGTTCACCGCTGATCATTTCCATTGCGACTGGCGGCGCTTCACCCGTATTGGCACGGCAGTTGCGTACCCAAATTGAAGGTTTGCTGCCGACACGCTTAGGCGACCTGGTTGCGTTTTCCGGACAATGGCGTCCCGTAGTTAAAAAGAAAATTGTTCATCCAGACCAGCGCCGTATTTTCTGGGAAAAATTATATACCAGCCCAATTCAGGAGCAGGTACTGGCTGGCAATATTGAGCAGGCCAGTCAGGCTATGCCAGCTTTTATTGATAACTGGCAAAATCCACAAGGTGAAGTTTATCTGGTTGGCGCTGGGCCAGGCGATCCAGATTTACTGACCTTTAAAGCCTTAAGGTTAATGCAGCAAGCGGATGTGATTGTGCATGATCGGCTGGTATCGCAGCCAATTCTGGACTTATGCCGTCGTGATGCTGACCGTGTTTATGTAGGTAAGGCACGCGCCAACCATACGGTACCGCAGGAAGGAATTAACGCTTTGTTAGTGCGTCTGGCGCAAGAGGGTAAGCGGGTTTGCCGGTTAAAAGGTGGTGATCCGTTTATTTTTGGCCGGGGTGGAGAGGAGATAGAAGAGCTTTTCAGTGCTGGCGTTCCCTTTCAGGTAGTTCCCGGAATTACTGCGGCATCAGGTTGTGCCGCTTATGCTGGTATTCCCTTAACCCATCGGGATTATGCCCAGAGTGTACGCTTTTTAACCGGCCATTTAAAGGATGGCTCGCCAGAGTTACCTTGGTCTGAGCTGGTCTATGAAAATCAGACGCTGGTGCTGTATATGGGCCTGATTGGCCTAGAAAAAATCTGCCAGCAACTCATTGAGCATGGTCAGCGACCCGATATGCCGGTAGCCCTGATTTCCAAAGGTACGACGCCTGAGCAAACGGTAGTGGTGGGTACATTGACTGATATTGCTGCCAAGGTGGAGGGGAGTGGTATTACAGCACCTACCTTAACCATTATTGGCGAGGTAGTAACACTACGCGAACAACTACAATGGCTGTGAATAACTCAATTGACTACTATTCGACAGGTTCACTAATCTGCGTAACCAGTAGCTGATCAATCTTGTAATGGTCAATATCTACTACTTCGAATTTATAGCCATCATATTCTACAAAATCAGTGCGTTTAGGAATCTTGCGCAGCATAAACATAATAAAACCAGCTGCGGTTTCATAGTTTTCTTCTTCAGGTAAAATATCCAGTTCCAGTGCACGTTTCAGGTCTTCAATTGGTGTACCACCATCAATTAGCCACGAAAGATCATCACGTTTTACAATCTGCTGTTCTTCCTGCATTGGGCTGACCCAGTCGCCCATCACCGTACTCATCACATCACTTAAAGTAATCATGCCGACTACCAGCGCATATTCATTAATGACAACTGCCAGCTTTTCCTTAGTAGAACGAAAGCGATCCAGTAACTCAGACAAGGTCAAGGTATCAGGAATGGTTAATACACTACGAATGGTGGTCTCGTTGAGTTGCAGCAGGGACTGGTTGTTTAAAATCCGGATCAAAATATCCTTGGTATCAATATAGCCAATCACATGGTCAATATCTTCATTGCATACCAGAAACTTGGAGTGTGGGTACTCGGCAATTTTTTTGCGGATACTGCCTTCACTTTCCTTAATAGAGAAAAACACCACATTTTCACGGGTAGTCATGGAGGAGGGAACAGTACGTGATTCCAGCTCAAACACATTTTCAATAAAGTGATGTTCCTGTTGTTGCAGCACCCCTGCCTGGGCACCAGCGTCTACAATGGCCGAGATATCATCAAAGGTTAAATTATCATCGCGGATTGTATTGACCTTAAACAGGCGAAACAGCACATTTGCCAGCATATTCATGATAAATGCCAGCGGTTTACAAATGCGGATAACCCAGTTAATCGGACTGATCACTGTCAGTGCTATTCTCTCTGGAGCGATCATGGCCAGCCGCTTTGGAATCAGGTCGGCAAACAGGACAAAAATGGAGGTGACAAAAATAAAGGACAGTGCAAAACCGGTACTTTCAGCCCATGAGCCTGTATAAACCAGTTTAACCAGATGAATAAAATAGGGGCGAAAGGCAGACTCACCTAAAATACCTCCCAAAATGGCTACTGCATTTAAACCAATCTGGGTGGTGGCAAAAAAATTTCCCGGCTGTTCCTGTAGGGACAATACCCTGGCTGCACGAATATCGCCACTTTCTGCTAGTAGCTTGAGTTTTATCTTGCGGGCAGCGGCAAAGGCAATTTCCGAGATGGACAAAAATGCCGAAGCAAGTACCAATATCCCGATTATGACAAAATGTTGAAATAAGCTCACCCGGGCACCTGACTGTCTTTAGACGGACTAATGACTTGCATCTAACTAATTGATTCGACTTGACCTATCATAGCTCAAACCTTGGGGTGTTTGTATATATTCGTATTATTAGCATTTTGTGCACGTACGCGCCATTTTTCGAGTGCAATATCCATCAGGATCAGCTAGATTTCTGCAATACTATTTAAGGTATGCAGAACAAAAGCTCAATCTTCAGCCAGGAAAATCAATGCAACTGTTGAATCCCAGACAAGCCTTAATTGCCAGCTATATTATTGTAGCAACGGGCTTGCTGCTTCTTATTCCCTTAAATCTGCTGCCCTGTTTTATTGCCGGTTTTCTGGTGCATGAGCTGGTCAATGCGTTAACGCCCTATTTTGAGCGCTTTATTCATGGACGCCGTGCCCGCTTAACCGTGGTTGCTGTATTAAGTATTGTAGTGGTTAGCTTTTTAATCTTAAGTATTGGCAGTCTGGTGGGCTTTATTATCCATGATGTTCGAGGAGCTTCTGCATTTAGTCACCGAATTACTTTGGTGTTACAGGATCTGCAAACCCAGCTTGCTATTTATTTGCCGGGTTATTTACCTACCAGTGTTGAAGAATTAAAAAACCAGATCATGGAGTGGATTCAGCGCAACTTTGCCCTGTTGCAGCATACTGGCAAATATGTACTGCATGCCTTTATTACCATGTTGATTGGTATGGTACTTGGCGCGATTGTTTCCCTGCATCAGGTCAGGCCTAAAGAGCAGCCACCAACCTTTAAAACAGAGCTGATTAATCGTGTTAGCACGCTAGCTGATGCATTTAGAAATATTGTCTTTGCCCAGTTAAAAATCTCCAGTATCAATACTATTTTATCCGGCGTTTTTCTGGTGATCGCATTGCCTATTTTTGGTATTCACCTGCCATTTGCCAAAACTTTGGTGATTCTGACATTTATCCTGGGCCTGCTACCTGTGGTAGGTAATCTGGTGTCCAATACGCTGGTGTTTATTGCCGGCCTGACGGTCTCGTTACCGGTTGCAGTAGCTGCCCTAAGCTACCTTATTTTAATTCACAAGCTTGAGTACTTTTTAAATGCCAAAATTGTAGGTACCAAAATTGAAGCCAATTCCTGGGAAGTACTGATTGCCATGCTCGTGTTTCAGGGTGCTTTTGGCCTTGCAGGACTGGTTGCTGCACCTATTTATTATGCTTACCTAAAAAGTGAGCTTAAAAAAGCCGGATTGATTTAGCCCGTGTCATTTTGCGAACCCTATTGACTCAACCCAAAGCAGATATCACGCTAATTAGTGAGTGAGTTATCAAAATAAGCGAGCGGGCTATAGGTTTTTAAGGCTCAGATGGCAAGCTGGCAAATTCACGATGTTCCTCGTCAATAATTTGCCGTGCCACGAACATAATCAACTGCCGTAGCCAGCGATGCGCTGGGTGATGGTGTAGTAAAGGACACCAGGCCATTTTTAACTCAAATTCAGGAATATAAAACGGTGGCTCCTTAATCACCAGATTCAGGTTTTCTGCCTGTAAGCGAGCAATCCGTGTTGGCAGCGTGGCAATTAAATCCACGTTGGAGGCCAGCAGGGCAGGCATCTGATAATGCCGGGTAAACACTGAAATTTTGCGTTTTTGTCCAATCCGTTCTAGCGCTTGATCAATCCAGCCCAGGCCGCCAGATTTTTCCGGGTTCACCCCAAAACCCACACCCATGCCGGTTTTGGATACCCAGATATGCTGCGCCTCCAGATAGCTTTTCAGGCTCAAATGCTCAACTGCTGGATGATTGGCGCTGAGCAAACAGCTAAAACTATCGCGCCAGACCAGCACCTGATGAAAGCTTTGTGGGATTTCATTAAAGCGGTTAATCGCTAAATCAACCTTGCCCTGTTCCATATCCCGGTAGGACACATCGCTGGGCGTTAAAAAATCCAGCACCACATTCGGTGCCTCACTACGCATTGCTTTGACCAGACGTGGTACTAACGTGGCTTCGGCATAATCCGAAGTCATGATCCGGAATACCCGTGAACTGCTAAATGGCCTAAATTCAGTACGTGGCTCTAAAATCAACGCCAGGTCAGCCAGTGCATCGCGGATACGTGGCTGTAATTCAAGCGCACGCTCGGTAGGAGTCATGCCTTCAGAGGAGCGGATCAACAAAGGATCATTGAACAGGGTTCTTAAGCGTCGTAAGATATTACTCATCGCTGGCTGGGTTACTCCCAACTGTTCGGCAGCGCGTGTAACATTCTTTTCTCGAAGTAAAACATCCAGATAAATTAATAAATTTAAATCGACGCGCTCAAGATTCATAAAATAAATACCGAAGATCAAATTGATAAATTGGCTAAATTATGCCACAGAACCTAGAATCAGCCTATGATTAAAGCGCGATTAGTGTCGAGTTTAGCCACTAAGCATGCATTATATGCCGCTTTACACCCTCTACATACCCAAGACAGGACATTGTCATGACTACGTACACCACTGCGATTGACGCTATTCGTGAGCTAAAAGCCAAGTTTGGCGATACCTGGCGCGACATTAGCCCAGAAGATGCAGCGCGTATGCAAATGCAAAACCGCTTCAAAACTGGTTTAGACATTGCTAAATATACTGCTGCTATCATGCGTAAAGACATGGCTGCGTATGATGCTGACTCTAGCAAATATACCCAATCTTTAGGTTGCTGGCATGGTTTTATCGCTCAGCAAAAAATGATTGCCATCAAAAAATATTTTAACTCTACTGATCGCCGCTACATCTACCTGTCTGGCTGGATGGTTGCTGCACTACGTTCAGAATTTGGTCCTCTGCCTGACCAGTCCATGCATGAGAAAACTTCTGTTCCTGCACTGATCGAAGAAATCTACACCTTTTTGCGTCAAGCTGATGCTAAAGAAATGAACGATTTGTTCCGTGCCCTGAACAAAGCCAAAGAAGCGGGTGACAACGCTAAAGTTGCTGAAATCACTAGCCAGATTGATAACTTCCAAACTCATGTTGTGCCAATTATTGCTGACATCGACGCTGGTTTTGGTAACGAAGAAGCAACCTACCTGCTGGCCAAGAAAATGATCGAAGCCGGTGCTTGTGCGCTGCAAATCGAAAACCAGGTTTCTGACGCTAAACAATGTGGTCACCAGGCTGGTAAAGTAACTGTTCCACACGAAGACTTCATTGCTAAAATCCACGCACTGCGTTATGCATTCCTGGAAATGGGCGTTGAAGACGGTGTTATTGTTGCCCGTACCGACTCTGAAGGCGCTGACCTGACTCAAAAAATCCCTGTGGTTAAAGAACCAGGCGACCTTGCTTCTCAGTACATCAGCTATTTAGCGACTGAAGAAATTGATATTGCTGATGCTGAGGAAGATGAAATCCTGATTAAGCGTGATGGCAAATTACACCGTCCTAAGCGTCTGGCTTCTGGCTTGTATCAGTTCCGTGAAGGCACACAAATTGACCGCGTGGTACTGGACTGTGTAAGCAGCCTGCAGAACGGTGCTGACCTGCTGTGGATCGAAACTGCAACACCAAACGTTGAAGAAATCGCTCACATGGTTAACCGTGTTAAAGAAGTGATTCCAAATGCTAAGCTGGTTTACAACAACAGCCCATCATTCAACTGGACACTGAACTTCCGTCAACAGGCTTATGACCGTTGGGTTGCTGAAGGCAAAGACGTATCTGCATACGACCGCTCTAAACTGATGAGCGCTGAGTATGACAACTCTGAATTAGCTGCTGATGCTGACGAAAAAGTTCGCACCTTCCAGGCTGATGCGTCTCGTGAAGCTGGTGTATTCCATCACCTGATCACCCTCCCAACTTACCACACTGCTGCGCTATCTACTCATGAGCTGGCTGAAGGTTATTTCGGTGACGAAGGCATGCTGGCTTATGTTGCTGGCGTACAGCGTAAAGAAATCCGTGGTGGCATTGCATGTGTTAAGCACCAAGCAATGGCTGGTTCTGACATCGGTGACGATCACAAAGAGATCTTCTCTGGCGACAATGCACTAAAAGCGCATGATGATGCCAAGAACACCATGAACCAGTTTGCTAACCATTAATTTAGCAAATTAAGTTCACCAGAAAGCCCTGCTCGTAAGAGTGGGGTTTTTTTATTACCGTTAAAGTTAAATAAAATATTTAAAAGGCAGTAAGCCCCCCCCAAAGTTATTCTTAAGTAAAAGGCAGTACTTGAGTTAATTTATTAAGTCGTATTAAAAGTAATCAGTCAAACAGCATTTCAATGTTTTTGATGGTGAAGCGCTTGCAAAAAACTGACAATCGGCTAATATAGCTCTTCTCCACTGATTGGACATTTGGCTCAGTAAGTTAAATAAAATTTACTGAAAAAATATGTTGACAGTGCTGAGAAATAGCATACAATATGCGACCTATCTTACTACTGACGAAGTAGAAGATTAATTCATTAAGAGAATAGAGAACAACTTGTGTGGATTTTTACTGATTGGGTGATGCAATAATATCATCATAATTGGTATAAATTTCTTGAAGTTTATTTGAGTAATTTGTCAGTTTTGATGAGTCAGATTTGTGTCTTAGAATAAAGGCATATTGGAATTAAACTGAAGAGTTTGATCATGGCTCAGATTGAACGCTGGCGGCAGGCTTAACACATGCAAGTCGAACGGAAGGATAAGTGCTTGCACTTTGACTTTAGTGGCGAACGGGTGAGTAATGCCTAGGAATCTGCCATATAGTGGGGGATAACCAAGCGAAAGTTTGGCTAATACCGCATACGCCCTACGGGGGAAAGGGGGGGACCGCAAGGCCTCCTGCTATATGATGAGCCTAGGTCGGATTAGCTAGTTGGTGGGGTAAAGGCCTACCAAGGCGACGATCTGTAGCGGGTCTGAGAGGATGATCCGCCACACTGGGACTGAGACACGGCCCAGACTCCTACGGGAGGCAGCAGTGGGGAATATTGGACAATGGGGGGAACCCTGATCCAGCCATGCCGCGTGTGTGAAGAAGGCCTTTTGGTTGTAAAGCACTTTAAGCGGGGAGGAGGCTCTTGGTATTAATACTACCGGAGAGTGGACGTTACCTGCAGAATAAGCACCGGCTAACTCTGTGCCAGCAGCCGCGGTAATACAGAGGGTGCGAGCGTTAATCGGAATTACTGGGCGTAAAGCGCGCGTAGGCGGTTTATTAAGTCGGATGTGAAAGCCCAGGGCTTAACCTTGGAATTGCATTCGATACTGGTAAGCTAGAGTATGGGAGAGGAAGGTAGAATTCCAGGTGTAGCGGTGAAATGCGTAGAGATCTGGAGGAATACCGATGGCGAAGGCAGCCTTCTGGCCTAATACTGACGCTGAGGTGCGAAAGCATGGGGAGCAAACAGGATTAGATACCCTGGTAGTCCATGCCGTAAACGATGTCAACTAGCCGTTGGGGGATTTGATCCTTTAGTGGCGCAGCTAACGCGATAAGTTGACCGCCTGGGGAGTACGGTCGCAAGACTAAAACTCAAATGAATTGACGGGGGCCCGCACAAGCGGTGGAGCATGTGGTTTAATTCGATGCAACGCGAAGAACCTTACCTGGTCTTGACATACAGAGAAGATCCCAGAGATGGGATTGTGCCTTCGGGAATTCTGATACAGGTGCTGCATGGCTGTCGTCAGCTCGTGTCGTGAGATGTTGGGTTAAGTCCCGCAACGAGCGCAACCCTTTTCCTTATTTGCCAGCACTTTGGGTGGGAACTCTAAGGATACTGCCAGTGACAAACTGGAGGAAGGCGGGGACGACGTCAAGTCATCATGGCCCTTACGACCAGGGCTACACACGTGCTACAATGGTCGGTACAAAGGGTTGCTAGCCTGCGAAGGTATGCCAATCTCAAAAAGCCGATCGTAGTCCGGATTGGAGTCTGCAACTCGACTCCATGAAGTCGGAATCGCTAGTAATCGCAGATCAGAATGCTGCGGTGAATACGTTCCCGGGCCTTGTACACACCGCCCGTCACACCATGGGAGTCTGTTGCACCAGAAGTAGGTAGTCTAACCTTAGGGGGGACGCTTACCACGGTGTGGCCGATGACTGGGGTGAAGTCGTAACAAGGTAGCCGTAGGGGAACCTGCGGCTGGATCACCTCCTTAACGATAATCACCGGTTGGTAAGAATCCACAACAAGTTGTTCTCTATATGAGTAAGGTAAGCACTACGTTGGGCTTGTAGCTCAGTTGGTTAGAGCACACGCTTGATAAGCGTGGGGTCACAAGTTCAAGTCTTGTCAGGCCCACCAAATCGCATAATGCGAAGTGGACAGTAGGGCAGCAGCGACAAGGGGTCTTAGCTTAGTTGGTAGAGCGCCTGCTTTGCACGCAGGAGGTCAGGAGTTCGACTCTCCTAGACTCCACCACACGAAGCACTGCTTCGTGGTTGATAGAGCAAATCCTTAAAACAGTGTTTTAAGTTTGCCTGAGAATTTGACCTTGCGACATATATGTCTCATATGCTGCGCGTAGGCTTGCATGGAAAGAATGGTTGAGTTTTTAAAGAAAGAATTTCCCAGAAATTAATAAATGGATAGTTTATTAATTTCTGCGAAAGCGGAACAAATAATCACTGATTGACGAGATCGTGATTGATTCATTAACAGCAAGGTAAAATTGAGTCTGAAATAAATTGTTCACTCAGTTAGATTGCTAGCTGGTTAATTCATTCTTCATGGATGGGTTGGCTAGATAGAATTTAACTTGAGAACTAGCAAACTGAATCAAGCGTTCTTGGTATTAAGGTAGACGCTATACGACGTTTTAGGGTTGTATAGTCAAGTAACTAAGTGCACATGGTGGATGCCTTGGCAGTCAGAGGCGATGAAAGACGTGAGAGCCTGCGAAAAGCGTCGGGGAGGCGGCAACTATCCTATGATCCGGCGATGTCTGAATGGGGCAACCCACCTACCGTAAGGTAGGTATTGCATACTGAATACATAGGTATGCAAGGCGAACGAGGGGAAGTGAAACATCTCAGTACCCTTAGGAAAAGAAATCAATTGAGATTCCCGTAGTAGCGGCGAGCGAACTGGGAGTAGCCCATTTAAGTCTATGGTGTTCTATAAGAATGGAATGGAAAGTCCAGCCGTAGTAGGTGATAGCCCTGTATTTTAAAGGGCACCATAGATGAATCGAGTAGGGCGGGACACGTGATATCCTGTCTGAACATGGGGGGACCATCCTCCAAGGCTAAATACTCCTGACTGACCGATAGTGAACCAGTACCGTGAGGGAAAGGCGAAAAGAACCCCTGTGAGGGGAGTGAAATAGATCCTGAAACCGTGTGCATACAAGCAGTGGGAGCGGACTTAGTACCGTGACTGCGTACCTTTTGTATAATGGGTCAGCGACTTATATTCTGTAGCGAGGTTAACCGTCTAGGGGAGCCGTAGGGAAACCGAGTCTGAATAGGGCGTATAGTTGCAGGGTATAGACCCGAAACCAGGCGATCTATCCATGAGCAGGTTGAAGGTGCCGTAACAGGCACTGGAGGACCGAACCCACCGTCGTTGAAAAGCCGGGGGATGACTTGTGGATAGGGGTGAAAGGCTAATCAAGCCTGGTGATAGCTGGTTCTCCCCGAAAGCTATTTAGGTAGCGCCTCGGACGAATACCATTAGGGGTAGAGCACTGTTTCGGCTAGGGGGTCATCCCGACTTACCAAACCGATGCAAACTCCGAATACTAATGAGTACTATCCGGGAGACAGACGGTGGGTGCTAACGTCCATCGTCAAGAGGAAAACAATCCAGACCGCCAGCTAAGGCCCCAAAATCATAGTTAAGTGGGAAACGATGTGGGAAGGCATAGACAGCTAGGAGGTTGGCTTAGAAGCAGCCACCCTTTAAAGAAAGCGTAATAGCTCACTAGTCGAGTCGGCCTGCGCGGAAGATGTAACGGGGCTAAAACTATGTGCCGAAGCTGCGGATGCACACTTGTTGTGCGTGGTAGGGGAGCGTTGTGTAAGTCTGTGAAGGTGAGTTGAGAAGCTTGCTGGAGATATCACAAGTGCGAATGCTGACGTGAGTAACGATAAAGGGAGTGAAAAACTCCCTCGCCGAAAGACCAAGGGTTCCAGTCCAACGTTAATCGGGGCTGGGTGAGTCGGCTCCTAAGGTGAGGCAGAAATGCGTAATCGATGGGAAATTGGTTAATATTCCAATACTTCTGTGCAATGCGATGAGGGGACGGAGAAGGTTAAGTCAGCCTGGCGATGGTTGTCCAGGTGAAAGGTGGTAGGCATGCATCCTAGGCAAATCCGGGGTGCTCTATGCTGAGAGCCGATAGCAAGCTGTACTTGTACAGTGAAGTGGCTGATACCATGCTTCCAGGAAAAGCCTCTAAGCTTCAGTTGCACAGGAACCGTACCCGAAACCGACACAGGTGGTCAGGTCGAGTAGACCAAGGCGCTTGAGAGAACTCTGCTGAAGGAACTAGGCAAAATAGTACCGTAACTTCGGGAGAAGGTACGCTGCTGATGGTGATAGGATTTACTCCTTGAGCTGTTGGCAGCCTCAGTAACCAGGCCGCTGCAACTGTTTATTAAAAACATAGCACTCTGCAAACACGAAAGTGGACGTATAGGGTGTGATGCCTGCCCGGTGCTGGAAGGTTAATTGATGGGGTTAGCGTAAGCGAAGCTCTTGATCGAAGCCCCAGTAAACGGCGGCCGTAACTATAACGGTCCTAAGGTAGCGAAATTCCTTGTCGGGTAAGTTCCGACCTGCACGAATGGCATAATGATGGCGGCGCTGTCTCCAGCAGAGACTCAGTGAAATCGAAATCGCGGTGAAGATGCCGTGTACCCGTGGCTAGACGGAAAGACCCCGTGAACCTTTACTGCAGCTTGACACTGAACTTTGACCTTACTTGTGTAGGATAGGTGGGAGGCTATGAAGATGGGACGCCAGTTCCATTGGAGCCATCCTTGAAATACCACCCTGGTAATGTTGAGGTTCTAACTCTGTCCCGTGATCCGGGACGAGGACCGTGTCTGGTGGGTAGTTTGACTGGGGCGGTCTCCTCCTAAAGAGTAACGGAGGAGTACGAAGGTGCGCTCAGGCTGGTCGGAAATCAGTCGTAGAGTATAAAGGCAAAAGCGCGCTTAACTGCGAGACCCACAAGTCGAGCAGGTACGAAAGTAGGTCTTAGTGATCCGGTGGTTCTGTATGGAAGGGCCATCGCTCAACGGATAAAAGGTACTCTGGGGATAACAGGCTGATACCGCCCAAGAGTTCATATCGACGGCGGTGTTTGGCACCTCGATGTCGGCTCATCTCATCCTGGGGCTGAAGCAGGTCCCAAGGGTATGGCTGTTCGCCATTTAAAGAGGTACGCGAGCTGGGTTTAGAACGTCGTGAGACAGTTCGGTCCCTATCTACCATGGGCGCTGGAAATTTGAGAGGATCTGCTCCTAGTACGAGAGGACCAGAGTGGACGAACCTCTGGTGTACCGGTTGTCACGCCAGTGGCACCGCCGGGTAGCTATGTTCGGAAGGGATAAGTGCTGAAAGCATCTAAGTACGAAGCCCACCTCAAGATAAGATTTCCCTTTGGGTTTATCCCAACTAAAGAGCCGTTCAAGACCAGGACGTTGATAGGCTGGGTGTGGACATGTAGTGATACATGAAGCTAACCAGTACTAATTGCTCGTGAGGCTTGACTATACAACACCTAAAGCGTTGTAGACCTTAAACAAGCATACTGTTGCTGCCAGATCAGTAACTGCTTGATTCAGACATTGCATCGACAGACTCAACCACCTTTGCTGTAATATTGCTTAGCCTGATGGATCATATCCATCAGCTGCAACCGGACAGGATGAGATGTGGCACCAAAGACCACCAATCATCGACCAGTTGTGCTGGCGACCATAGCACGTGTGAACCACCTGATCCCTTCCCGAACTCAGAAGTGAAACCACGTTGCGCCAATGGTAGTGTGGCATTCGCCATGTGAGAGTAGGGCATCGCCAGCTCATTATTCAATAAGGAGAGTAACCAATGGTTGCTCTCCTTTTCTTTTTAAGGGTCGTGCCTTGAGCTTACTTTAAAGCACTGCTTTAAAGTAAGTGCAAGACAAGCAAAACGCGTCGTTCGGCCTTGCGACTGGGCAAAGCCTCAAAGCGACACTTTAAGTTTGCTAGTCCAGTCTCAGCGCATCGCCAGCTCATTTATTTTAGCCTCCGTAAGTTAACCTTACGGAGGCTTTTTGTTTCTACAAAAACGAGCCTTGCGCAGTCAGAATATGGCTAGAGTATTCTGTGCTCAGCGTATCGCCAGCAGAATGCTATAGTCGTATCCTGTATGAAAAACCCTGTAAGTTGCCTTGCAGGAGGGCGTTTTTTACAATAATTTATTTTAAGCAAGCAGCAAAGCGTGTCCGCTCACATACTTTGTCAGCTAAATTCTTGGTTTAGCCGTGGGCTTCTCTGCAACTATATTTGACCATCTTTAGGGTGGTAGTTTGTCATACTGCTATCCTCAGGCTTCTTCATTCTTAAAAGCAAAATAACTTAAGTGCATTTAGCTATTAACCAATTAATTTAATCATGGTAGTTTAAGCCTTTATTTTATAACATGGATATTTGCAATGAAGCCTGAAACTTTGGCAATTCATGCCGGTTTTCGTCCTGATCCTACCACTAAGGCGGTAGCTACACCTATTTATCAGACTACTTCTTATGCTTTTGATGATACCCAACATGGTGCTGATCTTTTTGATCTAAAAGTCCAGGGTAATATTTATACCCGTATTACAAATCCAACAACTGCGGTACTAGAAGAGCGCATCACGGCATTGGAAGGGGGTATTGGCGCTGTTGCAGTTGCATCCGGTATGTCAGCAATTACCTATGCGATCCAGACGATTGCAGAGGCAGGTGATAATATTATTTCTACTTCTACCTTATACGGTGGAACTTACAATTTATTTGCGCATACCTTACCAAAACAGGGCATTGAAGTACGTTTTTTTGACTACCAGCAACCCGAGCAGCTAGAGAAGTTAGTAGATGAAAAAACGAAACTGGTTTTTTTAGAGTCGATTGGTAATCCTCTAGGTAATGTAGTGGATATAAAGGCGATTAGCGATATTGCACATCAACATGGTATTCCAGTTATTGTTGACAATACGGTGGCTACTCCGATGCTGCATCGCCCATTCGAGCATGGCGCAGACATTGTAGTGCATGCATTGACTAAATACATTGGCGGACATGGTACTACCTTGGGTGGCGCAATTGTAGACAGTGGAAAATTTCCTTGGGCAGAGCATGCTCGTCGTTTTCCTGCTTTAAATACTCCTGACCCCAGTTATCACGGTGTTAACTATGTGGAGGCCTTAGGGGCGGCTGCTTATATTGCTCGTGTACGAGTTGTGCCACTGCGTAATACTGGCTCGGCATTAAGCCCTTTTAACGCATTTCAGCTATTGCAGGGCTTGGAAACTTTGCCTTTACGCATGGAGCGGCATTGTGAGAACACTCTAAAGGTTGCGCAGTATTTACAACAGCATCCTAAAGTAAAATGGGTAAATTATGCAGGTTTGGTTGATCATCCGCAGCATGGGTTAATTCAGAAATATTTTGATGGAAAGGCATCGGGCATTTTATCTTTTGGGGTTGAGGGCGGTCGCGAGGGTGGAGCACGCTTTATTGATAGCCTGAAGTTATTTGTGCGGCTGGTTAATATTGGTGATGCAAAAAGCTTGGCATGTCATCCTGCTACGACTACTCACCGTCAATTATCTGATGAAGAGCTCGCAAAAGCCGGAGTGAGTAAAGACATGGTGCGCTTATCTGTTGGCTTAGAGCACATTGATGATCTAGTCGCTGATCTGGAACAGGCTTTAGCTGCTGTGTAGGCCAATGAGAGTGCACAATCTATTGAAGGAGATGGGTTGTGCATTTTATTTTTCTATATGTTAACTGTGCATTATGTATATTTCTTTATTTTTCTAATAAATATATAAACACGATAAATACACATTGCCAATCATGTATAACTTAAGTAAAGTCGTCTCTAAATGAGCCAGGTAAGGCAGTTGCTTGTACACAACAATTGGTTCAAAACTTTTGACTTGCGAATTTTAAATATTGGGTAAGCTGTAATGACAAATCTTCAACTTCATTTTCAAAAAGCAAAGCGTCTTGGCGTGAATCTGACGGTGTTAGCAACTTCCATTTCTCTGGCTGCTTGTGGAGGTGGTGGCGGTGGTTATTATGGGAATGTAGGCGACTCAGGTAGTAATCCAGACAACTCGGTCAACCCTGGAGATAGTGTTAGTAAAGAGGTGGCTGGTATTGCACTTTCTTTAGATAAAACGGAACTGAATGTTAAAGGTGATACTCTTACCCTTATTGCAAAAGCTGTAGATAAGGATGGGGGAGGAGTTGCTAACGCAGAAGTCAAGCTCAATATCAAGGATGGTCTAAAAAATGGTGCTACCGCAGACGTCTCTCAAGTAGCTACAGATGAGAAGGGCAATGCTACCTTTACAGTGACATTAAGTGGATCAAACCCAGATCTAACTGAACTACTATTCACTGCGACAGTTGTGGGAACTACGATTAATGATGTTAAAAAGGTGGCAGTAACCGGTGCGGGTACTGTTACCCAAAGCCAATATGAGTTGAATTTTGACTCTGCTGTACCCTTGAGAGTAAGTGGCGGTGAAACTTCTATTCGTATACGCGCGGTAGATGTAAATGGTGGTGGTGTACCCAACGAAAATGTAGCTTTAAAAGTCCAGAATTTTCAGAAAAATGGTGTAACGATTAAAGGGTTATCAAGTGCGGTAACTGATAATCAGGGTTATGCAGAATTTATACTTGTTTTACCAGCGGGAACAGAAGTATCACGTGCGGATCTAATCAAGCAGGGGGTCAGTTTAGAGGCCACCCTCACCGAAGCAAGTGGTGCTACTAAAACGCAAGTATATACTGTTGGTGTAAACTCGGTAGCTAACGTCGTAACCAAATTGACTTTGGCTACAGATAACAACAATAAGATAGACGCGGTAGACGGCACTATTCAAGTTACAGTATCTGCAAAAAACCCAGAGGGTCTTGCAGTCACTAATAAAGAAGTACAGCTAAATTTAGACGAGCAGGCAGTAAAATATGGTGCCAAGCTGACCAATGCTGTGGTTAAAACAAATAGCAAAGGCGAAGCAGTATTTACTATCAAGACTGTAGTTAATCAGGATAATCCCGATGGTAAGGCTTTAGTTAACAATGGGATTACTGTTCAGGCCTTATTAAAAGAAGATGCCAGTGTAGTAACTCAACGTACAAAAATAACTGTAGTGTCACCAGTAGCAGAGGAAGTGACTAGCTTAAGCATAGCCACCGCTAATGAAATAAATGTGGCAGGTGATGAGGCGGTTGTTACTGTCACTGCTAAAGATAAAAATGGTGGTGCATTAGCTAATAAAGCAATTAACTTAACTATTCCACAAACTGCAGGGTTGAGCATTAAAACTGGCTCTAAGGTGGTTACTGATAGCAACGGACAAGCCAAATTTACGTTAAGCTTTAACCCTTCAAATGTACCGGCTGCTACGTTAAATGCGCTGCTAACCAACGGCATTATTGTCACTGCTCAATATAATGGACTCAATAGCCAGGTTGTCACTCAAACTACCAGGGTTGGCTTCTACCAAATTAATGTAGAAAAAGAAGTGCAAAGAATTATATTGACGGCCAGTAAGGGAATTGTTTCCTCTACTGGTGATACAGTTCAGGTTGTTGCACAGGCATTGGATAACGACGGTAATCCGGCAGTTAATAAGTTGATCAAATTCGAGTTCACTAATAAAGAGGTGGAACAAAATGGCGTAAGCTTTGCCGGTGCAGAGTCAAAAAATACTGATGAAAATGGTAAGGTATCCTTTACCCTGCACGTCAATGCGTTAAATGAGCAAGCTATTCAAAAATTGATTGCATCAGGTATTGCAGTTAAAGTAGGCACCGTGCGTGCTGATGGTAGTGATGTAACGCAAAATACCACGATTATGGTTGCTGCTTCCGCATTGTCTACAGCAGAGGTTTCATACCTTAAAATGAACTCTTCTGCGGCCAGCCTGGACGTGGCTAAAGCGAATCAGGAAATATCTATTAATGTACAAGCCTACAAGAGCAATGGCGCTATCGTGGCTAATAAGGACATTGCGCTAAGTTTAGATAAGAACTACTCTGGTATTCAAATTGATCAGGTTTCACCTACCACCAATGCAGAAGGCCTGGCTACTTTTGCGCTAAAATATTCTCCTAACCAGCTTTCAGAGGCTGAACGCGCTGAACTAATAAAAAATGGTTTAGGAATTAGCGCAAAATTTGGTACGGTGATTCAAAAGACTAGAGTTTCTTTTTATAGGGTTGGGGTGAACATCCAGCGTATGGACTTGGTGGTTGACAAGCCAGCATTGATTGCCGAGGTGGGAGTTGCCCAGACAGTTAAAGCCACTGTTACCTTAAAAGATAGTGCAGGTGCTGCGGTTAAAGGCCGTCAAGTCACTGTGGAGCTAGACAACAGTAAAGTGCTACAGAATGGCGTAAGTATTGTTGGCGCTACAGGTGGTTCGGCTGTGGTCAATACCAACGATAAAGGACAGGCGACAGTTAGTTTAAATGTTAAGGCAGCCGATCAAGCTGCGCTGGATGCCCTGCTAGCCTCTGGTATTGATCTAAAGGCCTTGGCAGTTCAAGGTGATGGTAGTGGTACGATTAGCCAAAACACCAGCATTAGTGTACTGTCAAAAGCAGCTGAGAATGAAGTAGGTTACCTAACAGCTGAGAGCAACACTGCCATTGCCACAACAGGCGGTAGCAGCACCCTCACCATTAGGGCATTTACTGGCAAAGGCATCGCAGCAGCAAATAAGAGCATTAAACTAGCATTATCCAATGTTCCTGCTGGATTAAACATCAAAGTTGACGCTGCTGGCAAAACTACGAATAGTGCTGGCGAAGCAACCTTTAACGTGACTTACACTGCAGCCAAAGGACTCACCGCTGAGCAAATCAAAGCGCTGCTTTCTGGTGTTACGGCGACAGCGAGCTACACGAATGGTGCTGGTAAAGTCATCACCCAAAACACCACGTTACAGTTTTACGTCAATGAACAAAACATCCAGCGTATGGATTTAGTAGTTGACAAACCGGCATTGATTGCCGAGGTGGGCGTTGAGCAGAAAGTTAAAGCTACTGTTACCTTAAAAGATAGTGCAGGTGCTGCGGTTAAAGGCCGTCAAGTCGCCATAGCGCTAGATAGTAAAGCGCTACAAAATGGTGTAAGCATTGCTGGTGCAAGGGGAGGCTCAACGGTTATAACCACCAATGACAAAGGTCAAGCTAGCGTAAGCTTTAACGTCAATGCAGCCAATCAGGCAGCACTGGATGCGCTGCTAGCCTCTGGTATTGGTGTAGGTGCCTCAGCAGTACAGAGTGATGGTAGTGATTTTATCAGCCAAAATACCAAAGTAAACGTGGTAACAGCAGAAGCCACCTACCTTACTATGAGCAGCGATAAATCGATTGCCACTACTGGTGGTGAAGCAACCATTACTGTTAAAGCTCAAAGTGCCCAAGGCATTGCAGCGTCCAATCAAAAAGTAAGACTGGCACTGAACCTGGCTCAATTGCCGGGTAATATAAATCTTAAAATTAATGGCACAGATAGGCCGCAAGAAGGAGTAGAAACTACTACTAATTCTAATGGCATAGCGACCTTCAAAGTGCTTTATACTGCTCAGTCTAACTTGACAGCTGAGCAAATTAACTTGCTGTTGGGAGGGATTCAAGCCACGGCAAGTTACACGGCCGTTTCTACCAATATCAAAGTAACGCAAAGCACTACCCTACAGTTCTACGCTGACCAACAAAGCATCCAGCGCATGGATTTGGCGATTGAAAAGCCTCTACTATTAGTAGATACTGATACTGATACTGCATTTATCTCAACAGTTACTTTAAAAGACCAGGATGGTAATCCGATCAAAAATCGCCAAGTATTGGTAGAAATTGATAACTATGGCGTCGATAATAACATTTTGTTAACAGCTGTGAACTTTCCAGGTGTCACTGGCGGTTCCGTGGTAGTTACAACAGATGTTAATGGTCAAGCTAAAGTAAGCGTAAATGTCAAAACACCAACTCAAGATATTATTGATAAATTGGTAAGCAAAGGTATTAGCTTAAAATTCTCAGCGGTACAAGGTGATGGCAGTGGTACGATTAGCCGGAACACCAGCATTAGTGTACTGTCAAAAGCAGCTGAGAGTGAGGTTGGTTATCTGACGGTTGATAGCAGTGATGTCATTAAAACGACAGGTGGCTCTAGCACCATCGCAGTTAGAGCATTTACTGCTAAAGGTATCGCAGCTTCTGGTAAGAATATTGCGCTTAGACTAGGCGCAACACCTGCAGGCTTGAATATTAAGCTTGATCAAACCAGTGCCACTACTGGCGTAGATGGGAAAGCTACGTTTAAGCTGACGTATGCTGCCAATACACGTTTGAGTACAGAGCAAATTAAGGCACTGCTTGCCGGTATACAGGTAGATGCGAGTTACACCAGTAGCAGCGGCCAAAAGATTGCACAAAATACCAATGTGCAGTTTGCAATAGATCAAATCAATATCCAAAGCATGGATGTTAAGGTAAGTGAGCCTGTACTTACGCTTAAAGCCACAGATAGCAGAACAGTTACTGCAACCATTAAACTTAAGGATGCTAGTGGCAAGCCTATAAATGAACGTCAGGTAACCTTGGCTATTAGTCAGGAAGCCTTGCAAAATGGTGTGAGCATTAAAGGCGCACCAAATAGTGCCTCTATTGCTGTGGACACTGATACAAATGGTATTGCTAAGGTAACATTAAATGTTGCTATAGCTGATCAGGCTCAATTGGATAGACTAATTGCCGCAGGGGGCATAGGGATCGGTGTTTCTGCAGTACAGGGCGATGGCTCAGGTGCCATCACCCAAAATACCCGGGTTAATATCCTGTCTCAAGCCGCCGAGGATGCAGCAGCTAGCGAAGTGGGTTATCTGACCGTAGAAAATAGTAGAGTGCTGGACATTACTGGCGGCAGCACTGATATTGTGGTTAAAGCTTTCAACCCTGAAGGTAAGTTGGTAAAAGGCAAGCAAATTAAACTTGATATATTGAGCAGTATTCCTACTGGTCTACAAAAATACTTTAGCACCGGTACAGGTGCTAATAAGACAGCCATTAATGGTGCAATTAATGCAACGCTTGATGCTATGGGTAAGGCAACAATTACCCTCAACTATGAGGCATCTAACTTAACTGCTGAGCAAGTACAAACCCTGCTGGCGGGTTTACCGATCAAAGCAAGCTACACTTCTGAGGCAGGTAAAGTAACCAGCCAAAGCAGCGTAGTACAATTTGTAAGCAGTCAGCCAAATATTCAGCGTATGGATTTAGTGACGGCAATGAGTCAGTCACCCACGCAAAATGGGGGTGCCTTCTTACTAAAACTAAATAGTAAAGAGTCATTCAGAACTACTGTCACACTCAAAGACAGGAATGGTCAGCTTATTAAAGACCGTCAGGTGATTTTAACGCTCGATAATATCGCTGTGGATAACAATATCCTGTTTAGAGTGGTCAACTTTGGGGGAGTGACTGGTGGCTCGACAGTTGTAACAACGGACGAGAATGGTCAGGCAGAGGTAACCGTGGAGGCATTGGTACAAAGCCAGGCGGACCTTGACGCTCTAATTGCTTCAGGTATTGATGTTAGTGCGTCGGCAGTACAAGGCGATGGCTCAAGTGTGATTAACCAGACTACTCACGTTACGGTAACCTCAAAGGCGGTAGAGGAAGCGACTGAAAATGCAGTAAGTTATTTAAAAGCCACGAGCTCGCAGTCACTAGCTACTACAGTAAATGGTACAACACAAATAACTGTAGAGGCCTATAATGCCAAAGGTAACGCATTAGAAGGTAAGGGCATTTCGTTAGCTTTAGCAGATATTCCCGCTGGTTTGACCATTAGTGCAGCACCTAGCTCAGCAACTTCAGATACAACGGATGTAACCGGTAAGGCAACCTTTACAGTAACCTATACTGCGCCAGCTGACGGCAACTTAACTGCTGCTCAAATTAAGGGCTTAATTGCGGGTATTCAGGCGACAGCAAATTATACCGATGGTGGCAAGGTTATTACTCAAAGCACAAAGATACATTTTTATGCAAATAGTGGTGCAATTGCTAACGATGCACAGCGTTTAGAGCTCACGACTTCTAAAAATGAAGTAACAGCTAACAGTGATAATATTGTCTTTACCACCAAGGTATTTGGTAGAGATGGCAATCCGGTGAAAGACAGATTTGTTAGTCTGAGCTTGGATGCAGCAGCAACACAAAACGGTATAACCATTGCAGGCGCGCGTCAGCAAAAAACTGATGCAAACGGGGAAGTATCCTTTACAATTAATGTAAGAGCCTCAAATCAGCAAATGATTGATAACCTGGTGGCTAACGGTATCAATTTAAGCGCTACAGTGGTGCAGTCTAACGGGGCAGAGTTTAGCCAAACCACCCATGTGATGGCTAAAGCCCCACAAACCTTAGCGGTAAAAGAACTAAAGGTAACCCCATCAGCTGCAAGCATTGAAAGTACAGGCGGTAGTTCGGTGGTAGCGGTTCGTGCGATTGATGCTGCTGGCAACCCTGTAGTTAATCAAAATATTAGCTTTGCCTTAGGTGGAGTAAATGCTACCAATGCTCGAGTGAGCGTGGATAAAACTTCTGCTGCTACTAACAGTCAAGGCTATGCTTACTTTACTGTCAATATTGCTAATGGCGAGGTAGACAACGATCTGGTTAAAGATGGTTTAACCTATGCAGTTAATACTATTAATCAAAATGATGGCAATGCTGTATCTCAGGTAGGTAAAATAAATGTGAGCGTTCCTGCAGGCACATATAACCTGTTACCGTTACATGCGTCCAAACCGAATTTAATGATTAGTGGCGATACGGTAACTGTGACTTCTAAGCTAGTAGATAACAAGGGGGCACCATTAAAATCACAGCCAGTCTCCTTAGTGGTGGATAAAGTTACGCTAAATGGTGGTGTAAATGTTGATGGGGGCATGACTGGGATAACGGATACCAATGGCAATGTGAGCTTTAAAATTACCTTACCTGCTAAGACGCTTCAGGCACAAATTGATGAGCTATTAAGCAATGGCTTAACCATTAAAACTTCGGTGAAACTGCCTAACGGTAATACACGCTTTAGTCCAGATTTAAAACTGAATGTGGAGGCGGCCGTAAATCCCTACCACTTAGTAATCACAAGTTCTAGTGATAATTTAAGTGTGAATGGGGATAAGGCTATTATTACGGTAAGTGCTTTAGCTAATGGTACTAACGTGCCAGCGGCCAATCAGCAAGTTACGCTAAAGGTTAAAAAGACTAACAGTACAACGGGTTTGAATGTTGGTATCGTAAACGAAGCCGAAGGCAACGATGGTATTGCAGATACTTATACTGTGACTACTGACCAAAATGGTAATGGGTTCTTTACCTTGTTAGTGCCAGAAGGTGGTCTGGATAAAGACGCCCTATTTGCTAGTGGTATTGAGCTAGAAGCCAGCCATACCGCTACTAATGGCACAACAACCAAGCAGGTATACCGCTTAGGAGTAGACCGTCCGGGTAGTACAGCACCACGGCATACTTTACGTATTAGCGCATCCAAGCCACAGCTTAACGTGCGTGACGATACCGCTGATGTTACGGTAACGCTGTTAGACCAAAACGGTGGTGTACTACAAGGTCAGTATATTACCTTGGCAGTTAGCGATTTTATTCGTAACGGTGCTTCTATCGTAGGTGCTTCAGGTAAAACCACTGACAGCAGCGGACAGGCTATATTTACAGTGCGTGTAGACGCAACCATGCGTAACCAAAACTATAGTGCTGCTGACTTTGTTAATGATGGTCTGATATTAAGGGCGACATTTGCCGGTACGTCAACACAAGATTTCCGTATCGATATAATTCAAGCTGTCACGGCTCAACCTGTAGGAAACTTAACATTTGGTAAGTCGGCACTGTTAGAAACCTCGGCAGATGGTAATTATTACACTGAAGCAGTATCTGCTCAGCTTGTAGATAATGATGGTAAGCCTATTATCAATCAGCCTGTGACTATGTCGATTGATCTACTCAGTGTTGCTAAGGGTATTTACACGCCTACAAAGGATGTAAATGGTGATCCCACTCGTGCGAAAACCACTAGCGTAACTTGCATGGGTGCTACGTTACCGGCTACTGCACAAGTAGCGACAGCATTTGTATCATCTCAGGGTAGTACGAATAATATCGTGACTTATACAACTGATAACTCAGGTAAATTTGACTTCCGTATTCGTTACTTACGTCAATATGCTGGCTGGCAGATTGTTAATCTGAATGCACGCGTAGCAATGGGTAGTGCTCCAGTGCAAAATTTAGAAGCGCGCTTGAACTATCCATTAACTATGGTGAAATCAGACTTTGAATCAGAAGCAGGGCAACCGTTTGATAGAAGCCCTTATGGTGTGAGTGCTAGCTGTGCTAATTTAGATTAATTAGCTGGTTCATTCATAAGAAAAACGGCTCACTAGAGCCGTTTTTTATTTCCGTTTATTTTATAGCCCTGCACCAACACTCACGGTTGCCGTAGGGCGAACTTGCATACTTTGGCATGCCACAATGCTAGAACCAATAATAAAAATCAATAGCAAACCCTGAAACCTAATCATCCAATAAATCCATCTGTTTAGCCATTTGATACAAATTGCTGGAGCGGTTACCTGTGCGGCAAAACATTAAAATTGGCTTGGGCAATTCATTATAGTGTCGGGCAAAAGATTCAACATCTAATTGGCTGATCTGACCGGCTACCACTGGCTGAAAGACATAATCAATGCCGGCATTGCGAGCGGCTTCTTCTAGCTGTGCACTGGTTGGCTGCTCGCTGCCACCTTCAAAATCAGGCCGGTTATTAATTACAGACTTAAAGCCTTTTTGCACGACTTCAGCCATATGTTCAGGATAAATTTGTGCTGCAAAACCCACTTGATCCGCCATGAATACTCTCCAATACTTCAAAATACACTGAGCTAAACTTTACCCAAGTTATCGCATTATCAACAAATAAAGTCAGCAAAGAAATGTTTGTCCCGCGTTAAATCGTTAAGCTTATGCTAGTTTAGCTTTATACTGGATGGTAAGAATTAAATATTTCCATGAAGAGGGATAGCGAATGGGTCAATATACGGTAGAACCTTTATTCTTAAAAAGTGCTGGTGAGACATTGGGTGTGGATTTTTACCGGCCTGCCAAATTGCGTAAGCCGCCGGTCATTATTATGGCGCACGGTTTTGCAGCAGAGCGAAAATTTAGTCTGCCCGATACTGCTGCGGCTTTTGCAGGGGCGGGTTATGCAGTAATCTTGTTTGATTATCGGGGTTTTGGTGGTAGTACTGGTAAACCGCGTGAATTGGTTTCTGCCCCTAATCATGTGGCTGACTGGAAAGCAGTACTGGTTCAGGTTAAAAAAAGAAAGGATATCGATCCACAAAAAATTGTGTTGTGGGGCATGTCCATGAGTGGTGGTCATGTAATCACTACTGCTGCACGGGAAAAAGGTATTGCTGCAATTATTGGTCTGGTGCCGCATGTTGATGGTTTTGCCAGTGCCATGATGTATCCCAAGCACTTATTGCCCCGCGCAACTGCTTTGGCTGTGCAGGATTTGGCAGGCTCCAAAATTGGCCGTGATCCAATTCGTATTCCAGTGGTGGCAGAGAGCGGCGTGCGCTGTTTAACCGGTGATGACTGCTATGAGGGGTATATGCAAATGGTACCCAAGGGTAGTAGCTGGGTAGGGCTGGTGCCTGCACGGATTATTATTACCGTAAACCAGTATCGGCCAACTAAGGAGGCTCATAAGGTGCAGTGTCCAGCTTTAATATTCGCTGCTCAAAAAGATTCACTTATTCCAATTTCAGCGACCCGTAAAGCCGCGGCTAAAATAAAACAGGTAGAGTATCTAGAGTGGCCAATTGGACATTTTGATCTGCTACAAGGACGCTGGTTCGAAGAGGCCATACGGGTACAGTTGGCTTTTTTGAAAAAACATATCGGTTAGGAGAGTTAAAGCAATGATTGTAACCTGTCCCCACTGTTTGGCAAAAAACCGCCTGGAGCAAGCGCGTTTAAATGATCAGCCTAATTGTGGGCGCTGTCATCAGACCTTGCTGGATGGTAAGCCGGTTGAGCTGAATGACCAAAGTTTCCATCAGTTTGTCGGTTCAACTGAGTTACCGGTATTGGTGGATTTCTGGGCATCGTGGTGTGGACCATGTAAAATGATGGCACCGCATCTTGAGCATGTCGCTGGACAGATGCGTGATGTGCAATTTGCCAAGGTAAATACTGAGCAAGCTGTACAAGTCAGCCAGCAATTTGGTATCCGCAGTATTCCCACACTGATTTTATTTAAAAATGGAAAAGAAGTAGCACGGCAAGCGGGCGCCATGTCAGCAGCGCAGATTCAGCAATGGCTTGGTAATGCCCAGCAAAGTAGTTAAAGTGGCACCGTTAAATCAGGATAGATGAAGAAAGCTGGCTGACTTCATAAAGACTAGGCAGTCTGGTCATTTCAAGTCATAAAAACAGGGTGGATTAAAGTGAATCAAACGCAAATTGCATTGGAGCAGGATAATTTGCCGCAGGGTGAGCTATCGTTGCAGGTCATTCCTATGCCGGCGGATACCAACTGGAACGGTGATGTGTTCGGTGGCTGGCTGGTATCACAAATGGACTTGGCTGGCGCAGTGCAGGCCCGACGTGTATCCAAAGGCCGAGTGGCTACCATTGCCATTAATCACATGATGTTTCATGTGCCAGTGAAGGTTGGACAAATTTTGGCCTGTTATACCCAGCTGATTAAAAAGGGTAATACCTCCATGCAAATTCTGGTGGAAGTATGGCAAAGCAATGATATGGAGCATCCGGTGCGGGTGACTCAAGGCATGTTCACTTATGTGGCGATTGATGAGCATGGCAAAAAGCGCCAGTTACCTGAGTAAAAGCCAGTGATAAAACAGCTGCCTTGATTTATTAATCAGGCAGCTGTTTAGGCAATTTATTTTTTCTTTTTAGGGAGCCATGCCCAGTTCATGGTGCATTCAATGGGTGAGTTGCCTGATTCATCCACTACCGTGATAGGGACGATAATCTCGCCTTTGTCATTATCTGCAATGTACTGGCGCTGCTCATCACTTAATGTAGCAGTGGCTCGCATGTCGCCTTTGGACATTTTTTTATAATCAACGTGCAGCGATTTAATCAGCATCAGGCGATCATCTGGTACGTTCAGGCCAACCACAAAGCCGGTTGCTGTTTCGGCTAGCAGCGCCATTGCTGCTGCATGCACGCCTTTAATATGGTTTTGCATGGGGCGCTGGTTTTTAATGCTAACTACTACTTTGTTGGGCGTTACTTGCTCATAACGCAGGCCTGCAGTGCCAACCATGGGAACTACGGTACCAAAGGCTTTAGAGATGGCAAAGGTACGTAAGGGTTCAGGTAGTTTCGCCATCGCATTGGCAATTTTCATCATGCGGTTAGGTTTGGTCATGGTTTTTTTCCTGGTAGGTTAGGGCAGACTCAGGCATAGCCTTTGGGATTAGAAGTGGAAATGCAGTAGGTTTTTTAATCCGTTTCTAATCCTTAAAGTTGTTAAATTGAAGCGGTAAGCCGAACTGTTGTTCCTTTAAAAACGCCATGACTTGCTGCAAGGTGTCACGCTTTTTATCAGTCACACGGATTTTATCGCCCTGAATGGAAGATTGCACTTTAATTCCACTTTCTTTAATGGCTTTATTAATTTTTTTTGCGCTATCACTGTCAAGGCCGTCTTTAAGCTTGATGACCTGAATGGTATGTTTGCCCGAGGCGGTCATTTTTTGTGGGTCAAGGCTTTGGATATCCACTTTACGCTTGTGGAAATGGTTTTCCAGCATGTTATAGACTTGCTCAACCTGAAAATCACTCTCAGCCGTGATTTTAATTTCCTGGGCTTTTTCATTCAGATCCACACTGACATCACAGCCGCGGAAGTCAAAACGGGTTTGAATTTCCTTTTGGGTGTTTTGTACTGCATGGTTGACTTCAAAAATCTCTAATTCCGATACAATATCAAAAGATGGCATGATTTATCCTTACACAATAGGGAAAATTAATGTAAGAATGCTAGGTGTTAAACTAGGTTTTGCCAAGTGCTGATTGTAGTCAAGGAGTGTAAAAATGATTCGTAAGCTTGAAATTACGACTTTTGATTTTCCAGAGAATGCAACAATTTGGGATGTGCGTGATCCCAAGGCATTTAATGAGGGTCATATTCAAGGTGCGACCAATCAACCTATTGCACAGTTAAGTGCCGAGCATTTGCAGCAGGTTCCTGCTGATCAGCCAGTCTATGTGTTATGCGGTGGTGGCAGCAAGGCACCACGTGCGGCAGAGCTGTTAAATTCCTTTGATGAAAACCGTGATATTGTGGTGCTGATGGGCGGTACACGTGCGGCCAAGGCTGCTGGTATGCCTATAGTGGGTGGTGAGTAAATAGGGCAGGGCTACACTGATTCTGGCTTGATGACAGGATGAAAAAACCTAAACGGCAAGCCAGATCAGTAGTATTAATATTATAGTACCCAAACCAAGCAAAACCAGATGGTTTTTCAAGCGTGTCTTCATGCTTAAGAACAGCACAAAGCCCGCCAGTGAAAGCACTAAAATCAGAATGGCGCTAATATCAATCAGCCAGCTCCAAAGAGTGCCTGAGTTTTTGCCACGATGCAGGTCGTTAAGCATGGCTACAGTCGAGGCGGTTTTTTTGGTGATTTCGATTTGTTGGTCATCCAGATTGACCCAGATATCAGTAGAACCAGCCGGACTTTCCAGCCGCATCATCACATCACCGTCCACCATTTCACTGCTTTGATAATGTCCGGTTAACACGTACTGACCGCGTAAATACTGCAAAATGATATCGCTAGGGTTTTCCTGCTGGCGGATTTTTTGGCCTAAATCCACAGGCAAGGGCAGGATACTGGTGTGTTCATCGGTTTTGCCACTAAACCACTGCGGATGGTTTAAAAATAAACCTGTAGCGGCAAAAAACATGAGTGACAAAAAAGCAAAAGCAGACAACCAGCCATGCACATAGCGCGCATGGCGGTAAAAGTCACGACGCTGATACAAGCCTAGATACCACGCTGAAAGTTAAGTTTCAGAGCACCGATTTCAGCCTGAGCCGGCAGGGTCTGGCTAGAGCCTTGTGGCGCAACATTCAGCTCAAAAGTCTGGTAGGAATGTCCACCATGCTCACGCGAGGTTTCAATGTGAACCAGGTACTTGCCAGCATTGACCAGTTTACCTTGCTCATCCTTGCCATCCCAGACCACATTGTATTGTCCTGGCTGGCGTGATGGTTTGGCAACCGCATCCAGATTATCCATTTGCCGGCCATAACGGCGCCACCACACATAATTGGAGTCCAGCCATTTGGGGTCTTTGCCCCAGGCGGCCAGTGTACGCACCAGTTTTTTCTGGCTGTCAGTGACCCAGATAGACACATACGGTGCACGGTAGTTTTCAGCCTGTATTTTGGGAATAACCAGGTCTAGTTTGGCCTGATAACCGGCTGGCCAGCTGCTGCTACTGGCTTTGCTGGCGGTATTGAGCATTTGTGGCGTTTGGGCAATGTTGACCAGATTGTGCCAGCCACTGGTTTGATAAATTTCCCCATTTTGGGATGTTAGCTGTGCTTCATAGCCAAGGAGTTGTTCAATCAACTGCATGCCTTGCTCTGGTGGCAGCGCAGCAAGGGCAGTGGCCAGTGCATCGGCATCGGCAGCGCATTGACCGACTACTACGCATTGCTCAACGTGATTAAGCGGCAAGCCAGTATTGGGGTTAAGCAAATGCGATTGTCCAGCCAACTCACGCGCACCCTGTCCACTAAAGGCAATGGCCTGATTGTTAAGCTGCAATATTTGGCTAGGCAAAGCATTATCGGCACGTACTAAAGGGTCACGCACGCCAATTTGCCAGCCGCCTTGTTGGGGTGATTGTCCCCAGACGCGCAAGTCGCCACCAATATCAATCAAAATACCTTGTATGCCGGGGACAGCCTGCTGTGCTGCGCTGAGGGCACGGTCAATAATATAGCCCTTGGCATAGCCATCTGGCGCGATTTGTACTGGCGCGGAGGTTCGGATAGTGCGCGTGGACGGATCAAGCAGAATACTGTCTAATTGCTGAAGTAAAGCTGCCACAGTGGCCTCATCCGGGCGCTGCACTTGGTTGCTTTGCTCCCACAGGCTGATCAGTTGCCCTAGACGGATATCAAAGGCGCCACAGGTTTGACTGCGCCAGTGCTCGCAGGCGGCAATGACTTCAAATAACTCTGGTGAGGCCTGAATCTGGTGATTGCGATTTAGTGTGCTGATTTCACTATCTTCACGCCAGACCGATAGCAGCTGGTCCAGACGGGAGATTTCTTGTTCAATAGCCTGCATGGCTAGCTTTGCATCCGTTGCATGCGGGGTGTTAATGACCACATCCAGCGAAGTGCCGAGCACATGATCCTGATGAAAGCGGTAATTGAAGTTATTAAGCGGCTTAGGCGTAGACTGAGACAGGGTGGTGCGATCACTGGCTGATATTGTGTTAACTGGGGCTAGGGTCTGGCCATGAACTGGTGCAATCAATAAGGCTAGCGCAGCGACCAGCGGTGATAAACGAAAAACCTGACTTTGCGGATGAAAAGATTGCAAAATGGTGAACATGCCACTGTCTCCTGATGAGCCTGGCAAAATGATATTGAAATTGATATACATTATCAAGTAGATTAGGTGCTGATCATTTTACTTTTATTGTCGTCATTTTTTACCCTGGTTATTTTCATCCAGGATTGTTGCGGAGTATTTGAACGATGCGTTATTGGTTAGCTTCTGCCTTACTAGTGGCAGCACCCACTCTGGTTCTGGCTCATACTGTCAGTCCGTATATTTTGCCCGAGCAGTTTGACAGCAAGGAAGACAGCCTAAGCCTGCAAAGTGCCATGACGGTAGAGAAGTTTTTTGTGCCCAGTAATAACTTCAAGACCAGTTATCAGTTAACTGATCCTGCCGGTAAAACCAGTGTGGTTGAGGCTGCTGCCAGCTTAACGCGTTTTAATGTCGCAGAAGTCAATACTCCTGCCGATGGCACCTATCGTCTCCGTACCACCAATACCCCCGGCAGCATTAATAAATACGCACTAATAGATGGCAACTGGATCAGGGTGCGTCCAGCCCGGGCGCAGGCTGCACAACCTGCAAAAGCTGATAGTAAAACAGGTGGAGAGGTGGCAGCACGTCCTGCTGGTCAGCCGCCGCGTTTTGTAACTGAAGACCAGATTCCTGCCAAGGCCAAGGTTTTGGAGACAGTGAATATTCCGATTGCAGAGACCTTTATTACCAAGGGAAAACCCAGTCCAATTCCTGACATTAGCGGACAGGGTTTTGAGGTGAAATTACTCACTCACCCTAACGAGCTGTATGCCAATGATGCCTTAAAAGCACAAGTGTTCATGGATGGCAAGCCGGTGCCTGGGTTGAAGTTTGAGGTGTTTAAAGGGCTAAGCAGTTATGAACGTGATGCCGAGGGTGCAAAATCTAGCGTGACCACCAATGATAAGGGTGAGTTTGAGCTAAAGTTTGATCAACCCGGTATTTATCTGATTACTACAGCATATCCTGCGGCTAAACCGGATCGAACCAAGCAGCCCGCCGCCAAAACTTATAGCTATGGCTTAAGTGTGGAAGTGACGGAATAAGGCGCAACGAAATGGTAGTTGATGACATCCGGCCTGGGTAGGCTTTTGCAGCTTGCCTAGGCCGGATAGTTGGTTAAGACAGTTTTAGTCTGGCTTTTTCTTTTTTACAAAGCGTTTTGGTTTAATGGCCGTCATCACTGCTGCGGGCAGTGGAAACACCTCGTTAAATATTTGTGCGCAAATCATTTCAGCGCACAAGGGTGCAAAGCTAAAACCCTTGGAACCCAGGCCACATAGTGTCCAGATGTTGGGCATGCCGGGCACTTGACCCACTAGAGGCAAGTAGTCTGGGGACTGGGCACGAATGGACGCGCGGCCTTGCCAATGTTCCATAGCAGGTAAAGCGGCAGCCAGTGCGGGCGCCATACTATTGAGCAAATTGAAGTTGTGGTGGTGGTCTTTACTGCGAATATCGGTGGCACTATCGTCCCGTATAAATGACGCACCCAGCAGGGTGATATGTTTTGCTTTAATCTGTGCCATATAGCCACCATAACTGAGTGCTTGGTTGAGCGGCTGGTTTTGTTCGGGGTGATGATCCTGATTAAACCAGGACAGCTGGCCACGAATCGGTTTAAGTGTGGGCAGGGGAGTACACAATAGTGGGCTATCCAGTGCCGTGCAAACCACTACCTGATCGGCTGTGGTCATTACTTGTTGCTGGGCATTAAGCAGTTGCCATTGTGGTTTGCCATCATCTAGGGTGATCGGCTTAAGCGCTTGCACATCAGCTTGAATAAACTCCACCAGCGGACTGGCTAACACATGGCTGGCCAGTGCCTGCGGATTTAATAGTGCTGTTTGCTTGAATAAAATACCGGGAACAGTTGCTGAATCGTTTAGCAGCGCACTGGTGTGTTCAATGTTCAGAATGCTTAAAAATTCGTCCGGATAGGCACGAGCCTGTTGCAAGGTTTCTTCAGTTTTTTTATTGGCAAGATGCAGGGTTTGAGTTTTGTCAATCACATCAGCATATTGCTGCCAGTAACGTTGTGTATACAGCACGCCAAGATTCATTAAACTATGGGGGAACTTGTGCAAGGCAACCAGTTTGGGTGCCAATAACGCACGCGGATTACCAGAGGCACCGGCAAGAGGCGCTACTTTATCAATGAGCTGGCAGGCATAGCCACGGCTGGCCAGCGCATGGGCAACGGATAATCCGGCAATGCCTGCGCCAATAATGGCAATTTGGGGCGGTTTTTGTATAGTAGTGCTTGGTTTGTCTAGCTCAGGCCAACGCGCTTTGAGCATTTCGCGTTTTTTACCAAATCCGGGCGGGCGGGAGATAGTCATGCCATGTGCCCGCAAGCCTTGCTTAACCACACCCGCCACGCTAAACGAAGCAAAGGTAGTACCGGGCACGGACAGGCGAATAATATGCGCTAAAATATTGTCCTGCCAGAAATCCGGATTGCATTTTGGCGCAAAGCCATCCAAAAACCAGGCATCAACCGCATGGTATGTTTGTATTTGTGGTAAGGATTCGGCAGCGTCGCCCAGCCATAAGTCAATTGAAAAGCGTTCATTGGCAAATACCAGCCGGTGACAACCTGCCAGTGCAGGAGGGTATTGGGCAATCAATTGTGCTGACAGTTCAGTAAGCTCAGGCCAGGCTTTTAGGGCGCGGCTTAGATCAGCCAGTGACAACGGAAACTTTTCGGTGCTGATGACGTGCAGACGGCTGTGGTTATCCGGGCGGTATTGCTGCCATAACTGCCAGAGTGCCAGAATATTCAGCCCCGTACCAAAGCCGGTTTCACCTACACAAAAATACTGATAAGGCCGCAGCTGGGCTAAGCGTTCTGTTAAATCATTACCCTGTAAAAATACATGCCGGGTTTCTGCCAGTCCATTGGCGCGTGAAAAATACACATCGCCAAATTGCCGGGAAACAGGTATTTCCACACCGTCCTGTTCCAGCCAGTCCAGTTGGGCATTGCTAATTGGTTGAATAGACATATTCTTTAAAATCAGTTTACAACGTACTGCGTATTCATATGCTGCGCTTTACTGTATTACTTAAGGGTTTTCGTCCGGCTAATTAATCACCAGCGGCGGCTACGTTTACCCAGAAGATAGTTGGCAAATAAAAAACCAATAAAAGCCCCTGCTGCGAGCGTGGCAGCGCCATATAAAAACATCTGGGCGCTACGCTCACTTTGCAGCACCTGAACTTGCACCGTCAGATTGTCATTCATGAGCTGTAGCTCCTGATTACGGGCTAAAGCGTCCTGATTGGCCTGTTCGAGTTGTTGCAGGCGAGCAGTATTACTTTTAACTTGCTGTTGAATTGGCTGTTGACTGACTAAGGTAGTGCTGGTGGATACCGTGGTCGGCGGGGTGGCTGACTGGGGCGCTGCAAGGCTGATATTAGTGGTTAATAGCAGCAAACCTGCTACATATAGCTGAAATGGCGCTGCAAAAGGCATTATGGCAGAACCTGGATAAATGGCTTGATATCAATATGGCTATAAACGCCTTCCAATAAATAGGGTTCATCAGCCAGCCAGGCATCAAGACTGGCACGGTCAGGAAAATCCAGCACTAGCAAGCTGCCGTAAAAACCTTGGGTGTTATCTTCAGGATCTTTGGGGCATGGCCCGGCCAGGATAATTTGCCCGTTGGCATATAAGGCTTTTAGACGTTCAACATGACGCGGGCGCACTTCTAGGCGCTTGGCCAGTGAATCCGGAGCATCGGTACAGACAACTGTAAATAATGGCATAAAATATTAACCTTCCGGATGTTTAAAATGTTTGCGCAGGGCGACAAAGTTGCCAATAATAAAAACCAGCATGATGGCTGTACCACCAAAAACCTTGAATTCAATCCACTGCTCATACCAGATAAAAGCAAAAATACCATGCAGCAGACCAAGCAAAAAGAAAAATAATACCCAGATATAATTAAGCCGCATCCAGCCTGCCCGGCTTAAATCAAAAGCAGACTGGAAACCGCGCTGAATCAGTGGAATTTTATCCTTACCCACAAAAGGGCTTGCTAGGAGCACAATGGCAAATATCCAGTTAATAACAGTTGATTTGGCACGAATATAAATATCGTCATGCAGCAATAAAGTGACGCAGCCAAAGGCAAGGGTAGCAATCAGGGTGATCCATTGCATTCTCTCCAGTCGCCATTTTTGCAGGACAAAATGAATGGCATGAATGACTGTTGTGGCAATTAGCAGGGCTTTGGTGGCCTCCCAAATGCCTTGTTGTTTAAACAGTACAAAGAAAATAACCAGGGGAATAAAGTCCAGTAGGGCTTTCATGCTAAAGTGTCAGGTCGATCCAGTTAAAAGTGGTGAAAGTATAGATGATGCAGCGCATGGATTTACATACCCATAGCCATTTTTCTGATGGAACTTTGTCACCAGCAGAACTGGTTGAGCATGCCTGGTGTAGCAAGGTGGACATGCTGGCGCTGACTGACCATGATACCCTGGATGGCCTGCCACAAGCCGGACAAGCGGCGCAGCAATACAAGCTGACTTTAATTGACGGTGTAGAAATTTCCAGCCAGTGGACAAGACCGAATAAGCAAGCGCCTGTGGGGATGCATATTGTGGCACTGGCACCCAAAAATCTGGTGCCTTTGCAGGAGTTGTTGCAGGCGCAGCAGCAGATTCGTGCAAGCCGGGCTGAACAAATCTGTCAGCGACTGGAAAAAATTGTTAAAAAAGACCCATGGCCTGAGGTACTGGCTTTGGCTGGTGGCCGTGCCGAAGGGGTAACCCGCTCACACATTGCCGCATGGCTGGTACAAACAGGAGTGGTAGCCAGGCAGCAGCAGGCTTTTGACCGTTTTTTAAAAGAAGGAAAAAGTGCATTTGTGCCGCTGGCCTGGGCCGATTTAAAACAGGTACTTGACCATATTAAAGCCAGTGGTGCACAAGCAGTATTGGCGCATCCTACCCGTTATAACCTGTCAGCCACACATATCCGTTACATGGTGGGGTTATTTAAATCCCTGGGTGGCCATGCTGTTGAACTGCCCGCCAGCAATGAACCACCTGCAACCCGTGCCATGATTGATCATTTGATTGAACAGCATGATCTGGCGGTATCGGTGTCCAGTGATTTTCACGGGTCAAATATGCCGTGGCTAAAACTGGGCAATGTACCCAGTCCAAAAGCCAGCCAGCGTGGGGTGTGGGAGCAGTTTTAGGTGATCTTGCCTAAAACTTTACTGACTTGAGTGCAGCTTAAGGCATTAAGGCATGTTCCGCAAAGGAGAACACCTGATCCTGCCCAACCACCACATGATCAATCAGCTTGATTTCAAGCAGGTGGCTGGCATTGTCCAGTTGCTGGGTCAGGTGAATATCAGCAGGCGAGGGATTGGCCTCAGCATCCGGATGATTATGCGTCACAATCAGGTTTACTGCCTGATGCATCAGCGCTAGTCGCATAATTTCACGAATATGCACACTACATTGTGTAATTGAACCATAAAAGATTTTTTCAAAATGAATCAGGCGTAGCTGACTGTCCAGAAACATTACTGCAAACACCTCACGTGGCTCATGCCTTAAGTGCTGGGCACAATAATGTTTCACCAGAGCGGGGTCATTGAGCTGGTGACTTTGCTGCATTTGGTGGCTGACATAGCGCCGCCCCAGCTCCAGTGCGGCAAACAAGTGTGCCACTTTGGCTTCACCCATGCCATGACAGGCCATCAGCTGCTGTTGTGAAGCATTGAGCAGGTTAAACAGGCTACCAAACTCGTTAATCATGTGCCGTGCCATATCAATAGCAGATGCTTTGACGCTGCCTGTACGTAAAAAAATAGCCAGTAATTCTGCATCGGATAATGCAGCTGCCCCCTGATTTAATAAACGTTCCCGTGGCCGCTCGGACGCTGGCCAGCTTTTAATACTCATGCGGATCACTGATAAAAATTAGACATTTTATTATTGGCTTCATCATAGCAGCCATGCGCTCATAAAGTAAAAAGGCTTTGCTGGCTGTTTAATTTCTGGTTGGGTAAAAAATACTTTAGTGCTATTGTGTGCGCCTGTTATCAATACAAGATAGTAAAAGGGTACGATGGCAAACCAAAATATTCCTCATCGAATTGTACTGGGAGTAACGGGTGGTGTGGCAGCTTATAAAAGTGCTGTGCTGGTGCGCCGCCTCAAGGATTATGGTTTTGATGTGCGCGTGGTGATGACGCAGGGCGCACAGGCGTTTATCACGCCGCTGACCTTTCAGGCGCTGTCTGGTCATCCTGTACATACTACTTTGCTTGATCCGGCCGCAGAAGCCGGTATGGGACATATTGAACTGGCACGCTGGGCAGATTTAATTCTCATTGCACCGGCCAGTGCCAATACGCTGGCGCGGTTAAGCCAGGGCATGGCTGATGATTTATTAAGCACGCTGGTGCTGGCTACCAAGGCACCTGTTTGGCTGGCACCCGCCATGAATCAGCAAATGTGGGCTAATCAGGCGGTGCAGCGTAATATTAAAAGTTTACAAGATGCAGGTGCCACCGTTATTTCACCAGAAGCTGGTGAGCAGGCCTGTGGCGATGTTGGGCCTGGGCGTATGCCAGAACCGGAGCATCTGGCTGAGCAGGTGGCACATTATTTTAGCCTGCAAGGTCAAGATGAACGACCAACCCCGGCTCAGCTACAAAAGACTGGCAAACAGCATACTGAGCAGCAATGTCAGCAGCAGGCCCTGCTTAAAGGGCAACATGTGGTGATTACGGCAGGGCCAACCCGGGAAGCGATTGATCCAGTACGCTATGTGAGTAATCACAGCACTGGCAAGATGGGTTTTGCACTGGCTGAAGCCTGTCGGGACGCTGGCGCACGGGTTACCCTGATTTCCGGGCCAGTCAGTCTGGCAACACCCCGAGATATAACACGCATCGATATCGGCTCGGCACAGGAATTACTGACCGCCTGCCAGCAAGCCGTAGAAACAGGCTGTGATATTTTTATTGCCACAGCAGCAGTGGCCGATTATCGTGCCCGTGAAGTCGCGCCGCAGAAAATCAAGAAGAGAGATGATGAACTCACCATTCAGTTGGTTAAAAACCCTGATATCGTAGCTTCTATTGCCCAGCATAAAAAACGACCGTTTATTGTAGGTTTTGCGGCTGAAACCCAGCATATGGAGCAATATGCCAATAACAAGCTGGTGAGTAAAAAACTGGACATGATTGCAGTAAATGATGTATCGCGCAGTGATATTGGCTTTGGCAGTAACGATAATGCCATGACGGTATTTTTTGCCCAGCAGTATCAGTTGCCACAGCAGACCCTGGAAAAAGCACCAAAGTCAGAAATTGCCACACGGTTGGTTAACTGTATTGCACGGGCAAGACAGCAACAACAGGGTATGGTTTAAGCAAAGGCCCACTTCTTAAAAAACAGACACAAAAAAGCCAGCTCAAATACGGCTGGCTTTTTAGGATTCGCTAGTTAGGCAGTACCAGTGGCTTGTTCCTGCTCCAGGCGAGCCATATTTTCAGCAAAGGCCGCATCAAAATTGATCGGTGCCAATAGCAGTTGCGGGAAGCTGCCTTTAGTGACCACATCATTAATGGCTTCACGGGCAAATGGAAACAAAATGCTTGGGCAGTAAGCACCCAGCAACTGTGGCAATTGTTCCTGACTAATATTTTCCATTAAAAAAATGCCAGCTTGCTGCACTTCAGCAATAAAAGCAGTTTCCTGTGCGTTTTCTGCACTTACCGTTACTTTTAAAGTCACCTCATAGTGAGAAGCGTCGATCTGTTCTGCATTGGACGATAAATTAATATTCAGCTCAGGCTGCCATTCCTTGGTAAATACCTTGGCACCTGGCACTTCAAAAGAAATATCTTTTGCATAAATGCGTTCTAATGCCAGTTGCGGTTGAGCTTGTTGTTCTTCACTCATAAAAACGTCCTTAACAGTTATAAGTTAAAAAGTGATTTTGTTAAAAAATCAGGAATTACCGGCAAGCATTTCGTCCAGCTTACCTTGACGATCCAGGGCATAAAGCTGGTCAAAACCACCAATAAACTGATCATTAATAAAAATCTGGGGTACTGTACGATGCTTTGTGCGTGCCATCAAGTCAGTTCGTACTTCGCTGGGTTCTTCGTTCAGGTTTACTTCCTGATAGGCAATATTCTTGCGTTGCAATAACTGTTTGGCGCGAACACAGTAAGGACAAACGGTAGTGGTATAAATAATAACGTTGGCACTCATCCTCGTACTCCTCTTGATAATAACAGCTGTCTAGCGTGATTTAACCAGCGGCAGACCTTGTGCTTTCCAGTTGCTAATGCCGCCTTCCAGCCGGTAGCACTTATTGTTGGCAACCATTTGTACTGCGGTGCCTGCCACCTGTCCCAGATTGCAAATCATGACAATGGGGCGGTCACTCATGCGCAGCTCTTCAACATGGCTTTTGAGCTGGCTATACGGAATATTACGGCTACCACTGATGTGACCGGCCTTAAAGTCCTTGGCATCACGCAAGTCAATTAGCAGAGCGTTTTCGCGCTGGATTAAAACACCAAGTGACTGAGGAGATATCTTGTGGCCACTTCGACGGTTTTCAAGGATAAAAAACAAAACAATCAACACCCCAAGCGTACCAAACAAAAAGGGGTGATTTTGCATAAACTCTAGCCAGCGATCCACGTGACACCTAAACACTTATAAAATTGCCTACAGTATAGCGAGAAACGCAGCAGTTTTTGCAGGGTTTTATACATTTCCTGTGTTTTGGGTTTCGCTTTCCAGCCGATTCAGGCTTTTTAAACGGCGCTCCAGAATTTTACCTTGTTGACAGGCCTCAATCAGTGCACAGCCAGGTTCCTGCCGATGAGTACAGTTTCTAAATTTGCAGTATCCATAATAGTCCTGCATCTCTATAAAACCTGTCCGAATGGCATCTATATCCAGATGCCACACGCCAAACTCACGAATACCGGGTGAGTCAATCAATGCGCCACCATCAGGCAGCGGAATGAGTCGTGTGGTGGTGGTGGTATGCTGGCCAAGCGCAGAATTTTCTGAAATTTCCTTGGTTTTTTGCAGGGCATCTGGTGCCAGAATATTAATGAGAGAGCTTTTACCAACGCCCGACTGACCTACAAACACCACAGTCTGACCGGCCAGCTGTTGTTTTAACTGATCCAGCCCCGTGGTCTTGCTGGTAATCAGGGTATCGTATCCCAGAGCTTGATATTCATTTAGCAATTGATACAGGGGATCATTATCCCTGAGTAAGTCTGCCTTGTTGAGCACCAGCAAAGGCTTGATATTTGCCTGCTCGCAGGCCACCAGATAGCGGTCAATCAATAAGGGTGAAGGAGCTGGCAAAGGCGCAAAAACAATCACAATCAGGCTGACATTGGCTGCAACCGGTTTGACTTTATGGTAACGATCTGGGCGGGTCAGCAAGGAGGAGCGCGGATGCATGGCGTTAATCACGCCAAGTCCGGTATTGCTATCAGCCTGCCAGCGTACCTGGTCACCGGTCACCAGCAATTCCAGGTTGGTACGCGTGTGGCAGCGCCAGATGTCACCAACCACAACAGGTCGCCAAAACGGCGCTGGTTCACCTTCTATAGTAACTGGAGCGATTTGCTGTTCAGGCGCTGTCAATGCTTGTACTTCCAGCTGACGGCCATAATGCGCCACAATCAGTCCTTCAAGTTGCGCAGTGTCATCAATATCCTGCTGACGGCGGGCTTGCTGTGCCTGCATACGCCGTGTTTGCTGTTCAGTCAGGCGACGTTTACGAATAAATGCCATGATTTCTCAATAAGGGCTGTGGCCATAAGTATCCTTGAATAAAATACCTGCCTACATAAGGTCTTTGTGGTGAATATTACGTTTGAAAACAGGTGCAATAACCAGTGAAATAAACATCTGCTGAAAAAACGCTGCACTGGCTACAGTATTTATTCAGGAGTTTGCTAGTATAAGCATTTTATCGAAGAAAGTTTTGGATTTTAGTACGATGAGTAGCAGTGATCAGCGTTTGATATGGATTGATTTGGAAATGACCGGGCTAGATACTGACCGTGATCATATAATTGAAATTGCTACCATTGTTACTGATGAGCATTTAAATATTCTGGCAGAAGGGCCGGTGCTCACAGTGCATCAGAGTGATCAGGTACTTAATGCTATGGATGAATGGAACACTCGCCAGCACGGTCAATCCGGTCTAACCGAGCGGGTGCGTCGCAGTACGCTGAGTGCCCGTGATGCAGAACTACAAACCATCGCCTTTTTAAAAAAATGGATTGATCCCAAAAAATCGCCCATGTGCGGAAACTCCATTTGTCAGGATCGCCGCTTTATGCACCGGGAAATGCCTGAGCTTGAGCAGTATTTCCATTACCGCAATCTGGATGTATCGTCAGTGAAGGAGCTGGCACGCCGCTGGCGCCCGGAAATTATGGCTGGCTTAAAAAAGCAGGCGACTCATTTAGCACTGGATGATATCCGCGATTCTATTCGTGAGCTTAGATACTATCGTGAGTATTTCTTTCGTGTGAGCTGAGTCACAAAAATTGACAGAATAATTGCCTAATTTTATAAGTTATCTGGGTTTTATCACATTTTGTCGTTATAACCATGATTTGGTAGACAAAATTAAAATCACGAGTTATTGTCAAAGCTACATGGAAGTAGCAGCAAGCTTTTTGGGTTGCTAAAGCTTGTTATCAATTGTTGTCCCATGGAAGAGGGCAGTAACATGATATTTGACCGTAAAATAGTAAGACATTTTGATGACGTACTGGATTGGAGTCCGGTGCGTAAATCCATATTAATTCTGGGAATGTTGACCGTCATTGTGACGTATTACTGGAGTTTTCAGCTTTATCAGACTTTTTTCCCCAGCATTTATATTAACTATGAGAACTTTATCTCGCTGAGATGGGGAGTACCCTTTCTGTTCTTTGCGACATTTGCCCTGATTTTGTTGGGAAAGCGAATTGAAAGTCGAAGCTGGGCGCAGAAAGTTTTTCCTTATATAGCTACTTTTTATTACGCCACGGTACTGGTGGTATTGGGCTATTTAATCGGCTTGTTCAATATGACTACCGGTTTGGTGATGGCTGGTGCACCGCTATTTGGTTTTGTATTATTTCGACGTCGTATTATTTATGCTGCCTTTGGATTTGCTACTGTACTGATCCTTGCCTTATCGGTACTAAGCTCTTATGGTCATTTGGCTTACGGCCCATTATTTAAGCCTGAATTTTATTATCATCAGGAAGCGCGGCCTTTTTACCTGATGTGTATGGTTTATTTTGCCCTGCCACATTTTATCCTTATTTTTGGCTTTTGTGACTTATGCCTTATCCGCTGGCGGCAACGTGAACGTGAAATCCACAAAATCAGTATTACTGATGACCTGACTGGCCTTCTTAACCGTCGGGCTATTAATAATTTGCTACAGGTGTCATTGACTCAAAACACCGGCCCGCTTTCTCCAGTTTCGGTAATTTTACTGGACATTGATCTTTTTAAGAAAATTAATGATATTCATGGTCACCTGATAGGGGACAAGGCACTACAGGCAGTGTCTGCTACCCTGCAAAGCACCTTGCGTAAGGACGATCAGGTCGGGCGCTATGGGGGTGAGGAGTTTTTGATCGTGCTGAATCAAACCGAGCTAAAGCAGGCGGTTACAATTGCAGAGCGCTGCCGGGTTGCAATCAGTGAGGTTTATATTAGCGATGAGCAGGATCAGCGCCTGCAAATTACAGCCAGTTTTGGCGTAAGCTGTAGTCAGCAGTGCGGTTATCAGACTGAAAAAATTATACGGCAGGCTGACAGATACTTATATCAGGCCAAAGATCAGGGACGTAATCAGGTGGTTTCAATTTTAAATACAAGTGTGCCTATGACTTAGACATTATTTATTGTAAATTGGCAGAAGTGACTCACTGTTAATAATTGAGAAAGATGATGCAAAGCAACAACCCGATGTTTAAAAAGGTTGAGTTTGATACCACCTATAGCGAGCCAATGACGGTTACTGGTGCAGTCAATAAGACCCTGCTGATGACTGGGGTAGCCACTGCGGTTGCACTGGTGTTTTATTTTTACTGTTTAAATCTGGGTGCAATGAATAGCCCAGCCATGCTGGGTGCCATTGTTGGTGCAGTAGGTGGACTGGTGCTGGCTCTGATTGCTGCGTTTAAGCCGCATACCAGCACCAATCTGGCGATACCTTATGCGGTACTGGAAGGTCTATTTCTGGGTGGAATCTCAGCTGCCTATGAGTATATGTACCCCGGTCTACCACTAACGGCAGTGGCGGCAACTTTTGTAACCACGTTTGGCCTGCTGGGCTTATATAAGGCAAGAGTTATTCAGGCCACTGACAAGTTTAAAGCAGTGGTGATGTCTGCCACGCTGGCCATTTTAATTTTGTATGTGGTGCAGTGGGTCATGGTGCTGGCTTTTGGCAATAGCATTCCATTTTTATTTGGTAATGGCATTGTCGGTCTGGGTTTTGCGGCTTTTGTGGCCATTATTGCCTCGCTTAACCTTATTCTGGATTTTGATCTGGTTGAGCGCTCTGCCGAACTGCACGCACCCAAGTATATGGAATGGTTCTGTGGTATTGCCCTGCTGGCTACACTGGTGTGGATGTATATTTCCTTCCTGCGCCTGTTAGGTATTATCCGCTCTGAATAAGAAAAACAGAATTAAAAAAGCTTCCCTATTGATGTGGCGGAAGCTTTTTTTACTGCCTTAAAGTGGCGCTATGCCAGTAAAAAGCGATCTTTGATTGCCAGTGCCTGCTGTACCGCTGGGCGAGCTTTGAGGCGTTCCATCCACTCATTCACATGGGGATACTCAGCAATACTGATACCCTGCCATTCCCAGCTTAAGGCCCAGCCAATGATTGCCATATCGGCAATGGAGTAATCGCCTGCGACATAATCACGGTCAGCCAGCCGTTTATTGAGCACGCCATACAAGCGCTTGCTTTCTTCTACATAACGGTTAATGGCATAGGGGATTTTTTCTGGTGCAAAACGGTTAAAATGATGATTTTGCCCCAGCATTGGTCCAAAGCCGCCCATTTGCCACATCAGCCATTGTTCTACTTCTATACGCTGGCACTCATCAGTGGGGTAAAACTGACCAGTTTTACGACCTAAATATTGCAAAATGGCACCGGATTCAAATACTGAAACAGATTGGCCATTGGGGCCGTTTGGATCAACAATAGCTGGCATACGATTATTGGGAGAAATCGCCAGGAATTCCGGCTTAAACTGATCACCCCTGCCAATATCGATGAGTTTAATCTCATAAGGCAGGTTCATTTCTTCCAGCGCAATGCTGATCTTATGCCCATTAGGGGTAGGGAAATAAAACAGCTGAATAGGAGCATGTTGTGTCATGCCTGGCCTCCGTAAGATAAAGACAACAGGCCATCATCTAGATGACCTGAATACTATTGCGCTTAACTGACTTTATCGCCTGCTTTGGCACCGCTATCCGGTGAAAGCAGGAAAATCCCTTTGTCATTCCCGGCTGCCAAAACCATACCACTTGAGGTACCAAAACGCATTTTACGTGGTTTTAAGTTAGCCACTACCACGGTTTGACGACCAATAAGGCTGGTCACTTCATAAGTGCCACGGATACCGCTAAACACGGTGCGTGGCTCTGGTTCGCCCACATCCAAGGTAAGTTGCAGTAATTTGTCAGAACCTTCTACGTTTAGCGCATCCAGAATCACCGCCACCCGTAAATCAACTTTTAAGAAATCATCAATTTCAATAATGTCAGCCTGATTTGCAGACGAATTTTCAGTTTTGGCAGCAGGTTTTGTGGCAGTTTTACTGGCGGGTGCAGCTTGCGCAGGTACAGTAGTGGTTAATGATTCCTTGGATGCTTCAACCATCGCTTCTACCTTAGCTTTGTCCACTCGCTGCATGAGCGGCTGGAAAGTCTGTACTTCCCAGTCCAGCAAAATGTTGTGCCGTGAGGCAAAGTCTATGCTATCCAGATTAAAAAATAACTGCGCCTGCTGGCTGAGTTGTGGCAATACCGGCGCCAGATAGATGATCAACTGGCGGAACAGGTTCAAGCCAACAGAACAAACATCCTGTACCACATTGTCCATGCCGTCAATCTTGGCCATAGCCCAGGGTTTTTTCTCGTCAATATACTGGTTGGCTCTATCAGCCAGTTGCATAATATCCCGGATAGCGGTACTAAATTCACGGGCTTCATATGCCTTGGCAATATCTTCACCCGCATCAATAAAGCTTTGCACCAGCTCAGGCTCACTGCACAGGGCAGAGAGTTTATTATTGAACTTTGTGTTAATGAACTTGGCACAGCGACTGGCAATATTCACCACTTTACCCACCAGATCACTATTCACCTTTAAAATAAAATCATCCAGATTCAGGTCACTATCCTCGACCCGATCGGACAGTTTGCTGGCAAAATAATAACGCAGGTATTCCGGATTCAAATGTTCAAGATAAGTCTCCGCCTTAATAAAGGTACCGCGGGACTTACTCATCTTTTGGCCATTTACGGTTAAAAAGCCATTTACAAAAATACCGGTAGGTGTACGATAGCCCGCACCTTCCAGCATGGCTGGCCAAAACAGGGCATGGAAGTACACAATATCCTTGCCAATAAAGTGATACAGCTCGGTCTGGCTGTCTTTGTTCCAGTATTCATCAAAACTGATGCCATGTTGTTTTGCATAATGCTCAAAGCTGGACATATAACCAATGGGCGCATCTACCCAGACATAAAAATACTTGCCTGGCGCATCGGGAATTTCAAAACCAAAATATGGCGCATCACGTGAAATATCCCAGTCGTTTAGACCAGCTTCAAACCACTCATCCAGCTTGTTGGCAATACTCACTGGTAAACGCTTGGGGGAGCGCGTCCAGTCTTTTAGGTAACTTTCAAAGTCGGGAAGTTTAAAAAAGTAATGCTCGGATTCCTTTAAAACCGGCGTGGCACCACTTAATGTCGAGTAGGGGTTTTTGAGTTCTGTGGCATTATAAGTCGTGCCGCATATCTCACAGGAGTCACCATACTGATCGGTCGCATCGCATTTAGGACACTGTCCCTTAATAAAACGATCGGCCAGAAACAAACCCCTTGAAGGGTCAAATAGCTGCTTGACCGGACGGGTAGCAATATGTCCGGCATCACGATTTTTTAGATAAATATCCTGTGAACGCAGACGGTTTTCTTCACTATGGGTTGAGTGATAATGATCAAAACTCACCCCAAAACCCATAAAATCACGTTCATGCTCGCGCTGTACATGGGCAATCTGCTGCTCCGGTGTAATGCCATTAGCCTCGGCTTTGAGCATAATGGCTGTACCATGCGCATCGTCTGCACACACATACGTCACCTGATGACCCATGGAACGCATGGCTCGTACCCAGATATCCGCCTGAATGTAGCCTAATAAATGACCCAAATGAATGGGGCCATTGGCATAGGGAAGTGCGTTAGTGACTAAAATGCGACGTACAGGGTATGGCACGGACGTTTACTCTCTTGGTAATCTTGCAATACCCGTTAATATAGCATGCTTCATTGCTAAAATTGCCCGCTGTTGTCTTATTGGAGTCACTGTTATGTCATGGTTTAAGTCCAAAAAAATGGAATTTGCGCCATTTGCCAAATTTGATTCAGCGCCTGACGCCGCCCAGATAGATCAAGTTTTTACCAGGCATATCCTGCCAGGGACTCAGACCAGCATCGCTGAGCTGATTACTCAGCACCAGCAGCAAAATGACATCCTGTCCTTAACGCTGAAATTGCCTGTAGGATATGACAGTACCGCATGTGAAAGTGACTTGCATCAGCTGCATGATGAGCTGGTTGATGAATTACAACAGTACGGCATCAAAGAGCTTAATTTACATCTGGTAGAGCAAAAGGTCAGCGGGAACAAGCTGGCCTTGAGCCAACAACAGCAAAATAACCTGCCGCCAGTGATCAATGCGGGTGAGAACGCTCTACCACAATCTACACCACCAGAACCACCCGTTTCCAGTGCAGTACAACGAGAGGCTGAACTCACTTCCAGGCGGCCAGCGCCTCCCGTGCAAAGTCAGCTTAAAGCCCATCCGCACATTAAACATGTCATTGTGGTGTCATCCGGCAAGGGTGGCGTGGGTAAATCGACCACGACTGTTAATCTGGCACTGGCATTGCAGCAAACTGGCGCACGTGTTGGTGTGCTGGATGCGGATATTTATGGCCCCAGTATCCCTACCATGCTGGGTACCGCAGGAAAAACCCCACTTATTGAAAATGAGCAGTTTATTCCGCTGGAGGCCTTTGATATGGCCGTGCTGTCCATTGGCAATCTGCTTGGCGATGATAATACGCCAGTCGTATGGCGTGGGCCAAAAGCAACCGGCGCACTGATGCAGCTGTTTAGCCAGACTGCCTGGCCGGATCTGGACTACCTGCTAATTGACATGCCGCCGGGAACTGGTGATATCCAGCTCACCATGGCGCAGCGCATCCCGGTTACTGGGGCGATTATTGTGACCACACCGCAGCATATTGCGCTAATGGACGCACAAAAGGGCATTGAAATGTTCAATAAGGTGAATATTCCAGTGCTGGGTGTGGTAGAAAATATGTCTACCCATATATGCTCCAGCTGCGGTCATGAAGACCAGATTTTTGGGGCAGGGGGGGGCGATAAGCTCAGCACAACCTATCAGGTGCCACTACTGGGCAGATTGCCCTTAAGTACGAGTATTCGCCAAAATGCCGATCAGGGGCAGCCAAGCGTGGTTGCAAAAGACAGTGCAGCCCAGCACTATAAGGACATTGTCATGGCCATGCTGGTACAACTGGCCAAAGTTCCGCAGCGCACGCGGGATGACAATCGGATTTTTTGATGGCCTGCTTGCCTGATGGGTACACGCCACTGTATCAGCCAACATGTTATGATAATATAGTATGAGGTTCCGTTTTCTCAGGGAGACTGGGCATGACTATAGCAAATATAGTTGTTTTACAAGACTATCCCCAACTCAAGCTCATTGCATGGCACTGTCAGGGATGTGATGCTATTGTGGAAGAGGAGGCATTTGCGCTTTATGAGCGTAACTGGCGCTATATTGACGAGGCAACGTTAAAGCCGCATGAACGACAACTAATTACCGAGCTGAGCAATAAATTTGGTCACGGAGTGATGAATGTTTAAGCGGCTGCACCATCAGCATATTAGTCAGGCATTAAACTTGCTTAATTCAGAGTTATTGCAGGAAGCTGAATGTTATTTCGCAGGGGGTACAGCAATTACGCTGCTGCTTGAGGAATACAGAGAGTCGGTTGATATTGATTTTTTATGCGCTTCAAAGCATGGCTGCCGCCTATTACGCAACACAGTTTCACCCAATACGCTGGGCGCATTATTTAAACAACCCATTAAATTATTACGTGAAGTTCGCACGGATCGTTATGGTATTCGAACTTTCATTGAAATTAACGGCACGCCCATAAAATTTGAAATTGCCAGCGAGGGGCGTATTCCAATTTCTGGTGATCATTATCCTCATTTTAATATTCCCTTGCTATCAAGACATGACATGTTTGCTGAAAAACTGCTTGCCAATACAGACAGGGGGCTGGATAAATCAACTGCTAGCAGGGATATTATTGATATTGCAATGATGATTCACCATTGGGGAAGCATTCCATTAGAAGCATGGAGCAAAGCAGAAGAAGCCTACGGTGGGGCAGTGGTTAAAGCTTTTCATGCCTCCTTGCTGTTAATTCAAGATGAGAACTACTTAAGACAATGCCTAAAAAAAATGAATATGGCCGATGAGCTTATTCAAATAATATATTCGGCACTGAGTCAGCAAAATTTATTAAAGTCTTAGGGGCACATTTTTATCAATGCTTCAAAGCGGCAAAAATAGGCATTGTGATGCCAAATAAGGTGTTTTCAGGTAAAGTAGCTGCAATTTTTTAATGGTTGTTTAGGAATAATAATGAGTATTAAGTCAGACCGCTGGATTCGTGAAATGAGTGAACAGCATGGCATGATTGAACCATATGCTGATGGACAAGTGCGTGTGGATGAACATGGCCAAAAACTTATTTCTTATGGCGTGTCCAGCTATGGTTACGATGTGCGCTGTGCCCGTGAGTTTAAAGTGTTTACCAATGTGCATTCTGTCATTGTTGACCCTAAAAACTTTGACGATAAAAGCTTTATTGATATTGAATCTGACGTGTGCATTATTCCACCCAACTCATTTGCACTGGCCCGCACGGTTGAGTACTTCCGCATTCCACGAAATGTTTTAACCATTTGCCTGGGCAAATCTACCTATGCGCGTTGCGGCATTATTGTCAATGTAACGCCTTTGGAGCCAGAATGGGAAGGCCATGTCACTTTAGAGTTTTCTAATACCACCAACTTGCCAGCGCGTATTTATGCGGGTGAAGGCGTGGCGCAAATGCTATTTTTTGAAAGCGATGAAACCTGTGAAACCAGCTATAAAGACCGTGGCGGTAAGTATCAGGGTCAAACTGGCGTCACCTTGCCTAAAGCTTAAGGATTCGCTAGTCTAATATTTAGCCAGTCTTATTGTAGCCAGAACTAGGAGAAGTTATTGCCATGAATATTGTCAGCAAGTTTTCTACTATCAGTGAAGCAGAATATCTGGCTGGTGAGCAGCTGAGTGATATTAAACATGAATATATAGATGGCCATGTTTATGCCATGGTAGGTGCGCACAGCAACCATAATGTGATTAGTGTTAATTTGTTGAAAAAATTGGCAAACCACTTGGAAACTAAACCCTGCCAGCCTTATACCTCAGATATGAAAGTTAAGATTGGCAGTAAATACTTTTATCCTGATGCAATGGTGGACTGCACCGATGTGGACGGTTATTTTACCGAAAGTCCTACGCTTATTGTCGAGGTCTTATCAAAATCTACCCGTCAGCATGACAAGACTTTCAAACGCGACCAATATATAAAAATTCCCACACTACAAGAATATATCTTGATTGAACAAGACTTTGTGGATGTGGAAATTCAACGGCGTAGTAATGGCTGGCAATCTGAGCATTTTTATTTGGATGATGCAGTAATATTTGAATCTATTGGGCTACAGACCACAGTATCGGCTATTTACGAGCGGGTGAAAAATGAAGATATGCTGAAGTGGCAGGAGCAAAAAGCTGAGCAGTTGGCAGAACCTGAACAGCTTTCCGAATAAGTAGCAATTTGGGTTAGCATTTTCATGCTCTATTGAGACTTTCCTGGGTTGTGATAGGTGGAAAAATAACCCGATAAACGGTTTTCCTTGATTAAGTAATTGTTTTGTATTTATAAAATAAAAATAAATTGTGTCACAGCAGACCTTATGACTGCTTAACAACAAAACATTTTTTGCATTTTTATAAATAAACCGCATAATACAAAGTGTAGTATTGTATATCATGCTATATGTCTCAGAAGGTAAAAACAATAATATCCTTTTGATGCGCCAGGGATTCATTGAAATAAAGCACACTGCGTGTGCATTTATGCATTAAAAAAGGAAGGCTTGCCACATGTCTAATTTACATCTTGAGTCTGGTTTTAAGTTAAGCACACTGGCGTTATCTATCAGCCTGTCTTTAATGTCGACTGCATCTTTTGCGCTACAAGCCATTGATGATGAAGACTTGGCAGAATCTACAGGTGAGGGGATTGCAGTTTTACCTGAAAAATTTAGTATGGTAATGCAGGGTGCTAATAATACTAATCCTGATCAAGCCTATTTAGACAATCGCGCCAATGATACGGGTTATATTCGCTTAATTCCCGTAGGTCCTTTAACTCCTGAAGCATCAGCAAGTGGGGCAGGCAAGGCTGATATCTTCTTATACGGTTTTGCTATTTCCCAGTCCAATAAAAACTACGGCGCCAACCGTGACGCTACTGACTGGAATAACAGGTTCGGGCGTAATATTGATTCTTGGGGAAGTGCAATTAACCCTTGGTTGTTAAAAGTAACGACTGAAAATGATGTGCCAAATTTCTCTGCCACATCTCCTACTGATTCGGGTAAGGGTGATGTCACCTATCTTATGTTAGAAGCACCTTTGTATGATAAAAATATCAGTGCTTTGTCTGATGCAGAAAAATCAGCATACAATCTAAAATTGGGCGCTTGGGCTGATATTTTTGTGCGTGATCCTAAAGTTAAAGAGGATATGGCAGCTACAGGCACTCAATTTGATTTAGGGGGAGCCAATCGTGCAAACCGCTTGCGACTACAAGCTGTATGGGACGGTTTGAGTATTAATGGAAGTAACCTCAAACTATTCCAAACATTGGGCGGTGCTACCAATCAAAAAGGGATGAGTACGTTTTATAATAATACATTGGGTATGGCAGGTACTCTGAGGCTAAATAGTGGTGATGGTGAAACAGTACGCGCAATAATTACAGAGAAGAAAACGCGTGCAGGAGATTGGCAAATGCTGCATGATGGTAATAATGCAGGTAAACTTAATTCTGGTGCAAGCTGTAACAATGGTAATGCAGGCGTTGCGCCAAATTACAGTGCTGGCTGTCAATTTCAAGTTAGAAAGCGGGAAACAATAGATACTTCAACTAAAACAATTACTCCCTCATCTGGTAGTGTATTACGTTTAAGTACACGTGAAACAGGTACAGGTCAAGGGTTATTGAGTACTCCTGCAATCAATGGCGGACAGGCACCTACTTTTGATAATACTGAAGGTTTGTTTATTTACAATTTAAATGTTAATTTGGTATTGGGTTCATTATATCAACCCCTTACCGTTGGTACAGATGGAAATAACATTACGCTTGAACTCGCGCGTATTCCAAATAAAGAGAGCATCTATAAAAAAGTCTATACAAATTATGCCAATTCTAATCCTGCAACAAATGGTGGCTATTATGGGTCGACTTGTAATATTTATAAGTGTGGTAATGATGTCACGCTTGACGGTGTGACTTATCAAGGCTCAAATGCAACTCATAGTAGTATTAGCATTGGTTCAACCGTATATAATGCAGCTACTAATTCTTTGGAAGCCTATAAAGGCGAAGAAGCTATTGGGATTTCATTTGGATCTTTAAATACAACTACAAATACAGCAAGTCAGTCATATACCGAGGTGGAGTCACGTTACCGTCAGCCGCGTAATAGAACTTGGCAATACAATTGTAATTGGTTGAACCGGTGTGATACGGGCACAATAACTGATTGGGAGTATAAATCAGGTCAACCTAATAGCTACAGTGCCTTAGACCCTAAGCCAGTGCCTGCTAAGAATACAAATCCAAGTAATGCACAACTTCCTACAGCTAATAACCGTAACTGGGGCCTATCTAATGCAATATGGATGCCCGCAACTAATGCTGCGCTTGGTTATACCAACGAAACCTCTGCTGGTATAGCGCCGCCGCCTACTCCTACTATCTCAGCCCCTATTTCTTTTGATAATAATTTTGGTTCTGCAGTTATCGACGGATTGTTGATTCAGCATATGAAAATCACCACTAAAGGACTATGAGGAAAAATCAATGAAAAATTTAATCATCGTTTCCTCTTTACTATGCTTTGCAGCTTCTGCAAATGCAGCTTTAGAGGTATTAACCAATAGTGATATGCAGCAAGTTGATGGACAAGCAGGCGCCTATATTAATCTGGACTTGCGTTTAAATCATACCTCCCCTGGCGTGTTTGATGATGTAGGCTGTGCTGATCTCAAGTACTGTCGTTTGGCTTTAGCAATTAATAATAGATATCATGATGGGACTCAAGATACGTATGACTTAAATGGTGTACGTACTCCATCAGCAACGGGTAAAAAGTTATGGTTGGTATTTAAGGGCATTCAAGGATCTATCAATGTCCAGCAAATGGCATTGGAAGGTGTTGATCTGGCATATGGCAATATCATTAAACCGAGCGTTCAATTAAGTTTTGATCCCAAAAAACCAATTCAAATACGTAATCTTGGTTTTAGTGCCCTATCCATTGAGACTGACGAGCAAGTTAACGAAGGTGGAACACCAGGGTATTTAGCTGCGGGCAGTGGTGGAGCGGGAGCAACAGCCTATGTTAATGGTAAGTATACCGATACCACTAACCAATTTGATTTTGGCCGTGAAACAGGTTTTACAGGCCTTAATATCAATGGTAACCTTTCTGTAGCAGGGACGATTAAAGTCTTTAGCTGTGACTCTGGGCATCCACGTTGCTAGATAGACAAGTTTAGGGATAAAAATCATGACATTTAAACATGTAACTTCTCGGTATTTTGCTTTGTCTGCATTAGCTAGTAGTTTAATACTGCTGAATCTGCCAACGTATGCTTTGCAAGAAATGAGTGAGCAAGACCTACGCAAAATAGATGGGCAGGACGGCGTCCAAGTAACCGTTCAGTATGATCAAGTGGACTTGGATCAGTTGTATTGGCAAGATAACGCAGGCAGCAGTTCAGGTACCGTTGCTAATGCCGCAGGTGTAGATAAAGAACTGCGCGCAAATGCCAATGGCGTTGTAATTAAAGCAAACAGTAGTGGGGTAGCACCAGGTACTGTACTAGAACTTGATGCTGGTAGTAATGGCAGCACTGCGGGCTTGTCATTGAGTCTACAGTCCAACCCATCTTTAATTACGGTAAATAGTTTAAATATCTGTGATACAGAACCTGGAATTTGTGGTAGTTCATTGGGCTCATTGGCCATAGAGTCAACATCACCAAGTAAAATTTCACTAGTTACTAGTGACGGCCTGTTTAACCAGAACAAGCAGGCGACCATTAATTTAGGCCTAGTCAATAATAATGTGTATATTAGTCATGCCTCGCCCACTGGCTCTAATCTTAATAACCAACTTATTCTTAAAAATTTGAATTTTAACTTTGCTGCAAAGGGCGCTATTTTTATTACTGATAGTGGCGGCTTGGTATTACAAACCAATGTGGGAAGTGCTACACCTGCTTCATTAAATCAAGCTCCAAATAATATCTATGGTTATGCAGATTTAACAAGAGTAGCTAAGTTAGTCGGTACGCCAGCTGGAGGTACTTATAATGGTACTACCTCTGGGCTTAATCTGGAACTCATGACCAAAAAAGATGCCGACATGACATTGGGCGATCCTTACAGTCTGGATAATGCTAAAGGATTGATCCGCGTGGGCGCAAATGGTCGTGTAGTCAATGCGTCATTACAGGTGCGTGGCGTCAATGCAACAGGGGCAGCTGATCCTGCAGGCTCTAGCATGGGTAATATATTAGGCAAGGCCACCACAGGAGTGAACCCTACGCCATCGGGTGATAATGCTACGGTGATTGGAAGCACAGGGATTGCAGCAAGGATGTACGCTGAATTTACCAAGTCTGGGGATAGTATGCTAGCAGGCGGTGGTGAGGCAACTACACTTGAAATTGGCGGTGCAGGTGATAATACTTATGGCTTTGAATTTGGTGAATTATCACCATTGGTTGTAGGGAGTTCTCAGCGTGCTTATTTTGATAGTGGCAATGTATACCTTAACCTGACTGATACTAAACAATTGTTAATGCCACAAAATGCTGCACTCAATGCTGCAAAGTTTGGTGCAAACGGAACAGTAACTTCAGCAGATGATTATACCCAGTATATTCATACGGGAACTGGCAATACAAATCCTTATGCTATGGTACTTGCTGTCCGCGGCATGGATTTTCAGGCAGTGTCTAAGCGTGGCCGCTTTACCTCTACCGCTGGAAATTCGCCAGCTCATACATTTATAGGCGGTACAGACAATAAGTGGGGTTTAGGTCTACCTTTCTATAATGTAAATGCTAACTTAGCGCTGTCGGGTACTACCAGTGCTAGCGATACACCGATTTTTGCGTTAGATAATAACAATAATGTAGTACGTAGCACTGTTAGTAATACACAACGTCTAGGGCTGTCTTTAGCATTAAGCGCCCAAGGCCTAAGCGACGATGGCAGCAAAACCACTTCAATTATGGTGGTAGATGCGGTAAACAATCAATACATAGGTTTACGAAATATTGACATGTTGCTTAAAGGTACAGGCAGCATGGGCTTTGAGAATGGTTCAGTTAATATGTCCTTACCTGATCTTTTAATTGTTATGGCGGGTCAGGTAGCTGCTGGGTATCTACCAGGTGCAATGAACTCATCAGGTGTGAAAGTAAGCGATACTAACTTTGCCTCAAATAATGATGTATTATTTGGTTTAAAATTGCGCTTACAGGGTGCTATGGACTTCTCCTTGATTCCAAATAACAACATTGATGATGGTGCAAAGTTATCCATTGTGGGTGATTTTAATATGCCTGCTGACACTGTGGGTAATACGATTCAGATTAGTGAACCTACAGATGGTTCAGTATTAGGCTTCGACAATATTGTTGGCAAAATACGTTTTAACAACTCTATTGCAATTAGCAGGAACTCTACTACAGCAGGAACGCTTAATCCTGGTGAAGGTAAAGTAGGGTTTAATGCAGAATTTACATTTAATCCAGATCATCAACCTGCAGAAGTATTTAGAGTAAAAGATATTAATTTATATCCCAGTGTACAAACAGGTACAGGATCAGGTGCAACATTTAGCACAGGTGCACCACAACGGTTAGGCGAAATGGTTATTACTGGTGGACGCATTTCCAGTCAACTCGGCATTGTGCCACGTAATTAATCGGCTAAGGATGAGCAAGATGATGAAATTTAAACATATGGCTTTGGCAACTTCTATAGGTATGTTGATGTCAATCAGTGCTACGTCTTATGCTGAAATAGGACTAACCAGTTTATCCGATGATGAAATGGCTGCTGAGACAGGTCAAGCACTATTTAATATGTCTTATATTGCACCTAACGATACAGGTAATACCCGCAATGGTAATGTAGGTTTTTATAAGTTGGGTCTGGAAGCAGAAATGGAACTTAATGCTAACATTAGAAACTTGCAATTAGGGTGTGGCGGTACTAACGGTGCAGGTGCCTGTGATATTGACATTAAAAATTTGTCATTAAGTGGCTTGCCAGATAGCTATGATGCAAATGGAAATCCTGTTTATAATAATGGTAGACCTTCAACAAGTGCTAAGCTAACTAATCCATTTATGGAGTTTGCGATTAAAAACCCTGAGACGGCTTCCACTAGAGAGGTAGTTGGTTTTCGAGCAAGCGCTGAAAAAATTACTGGCTTATTAACTGCAGGTCTTCTGAACAGTGCTACTCCTTCAAGTACAGATGGTATCCAGTCTTTAAGTGGTTTTATGCGTATTGCAGCTACCACAGGAGATGTCACTACTCAGGCTACTAAATTTGGTAAAGGGGCTGCAAATCAAGCTATTAGTGGCTTAATTGATATTGCCCTATTTGGAAATCGTGGAATTACGAGTTTACCTAGCAATAGCAAAACCACAGGGATTACGGTTCCTAGCATGAGTAATGTAGAGTTTAATTTACCAGCTTTTCAGGTCAATGGGCAGCGCCAAACCAAAGCAGTTGCAAACAATGTCACTACTAAAATTGGTGAAATTCCCCTTGCTGCAGGAAATCCAAATTATGCAGCAAGTATGTTCGCTAATGATCAATTACAAGTTGCTGTGGACCCATGCGTAAAAATTATCGTTTGCATTGTAGATGAAGCTACTTTTAAAATGGGAACAGGCTCGAAAATTACTAATTTAAATATGAATATTACTTTTGAGCAGGCTTTAAGTATGATTCATAATATCCCTTTAACTGGTACAGGTGGCTATCTATCTTTACAGCAACAAGCTTTATTATGGCCAGGGGCTTACGTAGATGCTGCTGATAATAGTAAAACTAATATTACCCAAATGACTCAAAGCGATGTAGCGCAAAAGGGATGGTGGATGTCTTTTGCTGAGCCTGTGCAATTAGGCTATCTGCAAGCAAGTAATGAGGTTGATATTAGTTCAGTTCTACCTCAGGTTGCAGCGTTAATAACTCAAGATCTGATGAAAGAGGAAAACAGAATTTATGTGGACTTTGGTGAGGCTTTAGGCGCCGTTGCTAATAATCCTATCACTAAACAAATTATTATTGATCTAAATGATTATACTTTAGCCAATCCAGCCAGAATCACATTGGAAAATCAACAACTAAAAAATCAGGAAGTAAGGCCTAACTGCTATGGTGGCTTAACGTTCTGTTAAGAATTTAGTTAATAGAAAAGCGGCTTAAGCCGCTTTTTATTATATTTATGACCTAACAAATCTTAAAATCTGTTTGCAGAGTTTTTAAGTATTTTTTGCACTAACAAAAGAGCCAGTCTAAGCTTGGTTATCGCTGGCATGGTAGTAAAAGTATTGTAGAGTAGGGTAATTTAACGCGCAGATAGTTTAGTAAAGGCAATAGAAACAATACTAGCTTGCAATAATAGACGCTCTAAAATTTCACCTTGCTGCACATTCTTCGCTGGTTACAGTGTGTTGTTGATCAGGAGGATATTTATAAGCGGGTTAACACAATATTGATGTATATGTATGACTTGACCAGCTTAGTGTTTAGCAAAAACAGACACTAATTCATCCTATTTGCCTTTAATGATTTTTATGCAAAACCCATGAAAAATAATTAATATATTGCATGACTAATCATTTTTGAGCAAAATGGGTATCTTATAATCTAATTTTTACATAAATTTATGACTTCTCATCATATTCAGGATGTAATGGGCGCATTATGGTTAATCCGCTATTTCAATACTGAACCAATTTTTTCTATATATGTAATTAGTCAAATTGGTGGTCGTAGAGAATACCGATATCATGGTCATTTCCGTCAGGAAACCTATTAGGAAGTATTGATGCGAGCTGCGGTATGTTAAAACCCCCCTTGCAAGCTGGAAAATTTTATCCAGTTTACAAGGAGGTTTTGTCTTCAATTAAAGCCTTACAAACTCTACAATTTGCTCAACAGCTTGTTCAATACCAGTTGCAGTCACACGAGAATCAGCCTGAGCTTGCTCACCAACCAGCACAGCAATACCTGTACTACGCAATAATGCAATCTCAGCATCAGTTAAATTTGGCTTAATCAGAGCCACAATCCCAGCTTTTAACAATAGGCGCTCTAGGGCTTCACCTTGCTGCATTAGTTGCTCAGGTAAACCTAATACCGCAGGCTTTTGACCCAACCGAGCTGCACGTTCTTCACTCGTAACAGCATGCTGCTGATTAGATTGCTGCACGCACTCTTCAATCATACCTGCGCCAATGGTCACGTTGCTCAAGCGGTCAATAAAAATAAACGCACCTGTATGACGGCTATCTAAATAGCGGTCAAACACAATAGGCGCATTAAATTCAATCACTACATCGGCAATACCATTAAGCTCGACCTGTTCTGCTGTATTACGCTCCAGGCTGTTTACATCGATGCGATAGTTAATTTGGCTAACTACTGCAGGGACGTTTTGCGTGCCAACCTTGATGTTATATAGCTTACCTTTAATCAGTGGTTGCTCGGTCATCCACACCACTGTAGCGCGTATTGCCTGTGAAATTTGTGGCAGCGCTTCTGCACGGGTGATCATGTTACCGCGGCTGATATCAATTTCATCAGTTAGTGTTAAGGTCACGGCTTGGCCAGCAACGGCTTGTTCCAGGTTACCATCATAGGTGACGATATCTTTGACGCGACTACGCTTACCAGAAGGCAAAGCCACAATTTCATCACCAGGGCGTACGCTACCAAGGGCAATAGTGCCTGCAAAACCACGGAAATCGAGATGCGGACGATTGACGTATTGCACAGGAAAGCGGAAGTCTTTTTTGCTGGTGTCGCGGTTAATTTGCACGCTCTCTAAAATGCTCATCAAGGTTTGACCCTGATACCAAGGGGTATGCTCTGAAACATTAACCACGTTATCGCCATTTAGCGCAGACATTGGCACAAAGCGAATATCAGTCGGCACGCGTTCGCCCAACTGCTTGGTAAATTCTAAGTAATCCGCTTGAATTTCATTAAAACGGTTTTCGGAATATTCCACCAAGTCCATTTTATTGACAGCAATGACTAAATGCTTAATGCCCAGTAGCGCTGCAATATAACTGTGACGACGTGTTTGAGTTTGTACGCCATGTCGTGCATCAATCAAAATAATGGCTAAGTCACACGTGGACGCACCTGTTGCCATATTACGCGTATATTGTTCATGCCCTGGGGTATCGGCAATAATAAACTTGCGCTTTTCGGTTGAAAAATAGCGATAGGCCACGTCAATAGTAATGCCTTGCTCACGCTCTGCTTGTAGGCCATCTACCAGTAATGCCAAGTCAGGTGCATCACCTGTGGTGCCTACTTTTTTACTGTCGCGGGTAACAGCTTGCAAATGATCTTCATAAATCATTTTTGAATCATATAGCAGGCGACCAATTAATGTGCTTTTGCCATCGTCGACATTACCGCAGGTTAAAAAGCGGAGCAGGTCTTTTTGTTCATGTTGCTTCAAATACGCCAAAATATCCTGGCTAATCAGCTCGGACTGATGAGACATTAGTAAAACTCCAATATTCTATAAGTTGCCTACATTAAGCTGGGAAAAGTGCAAGCAAGGAGGTCAGTGCAAGACGGTATGAGGCTGGATAGGCAAAAGTGTGTTTCGTACTATCCTTCTTGCGCAAGGGTGAAACAATGTTTCACTAATCCTTGCTCATTCTTAGAAGTAGCCTTCTTGCTTTTTCTTTTCCATCGAACCAGATTCGTCGTGATCAATCATGCGACCCTGACGCTCCGAGCTGGTGGTGAGCAACATTTCCTGAATAATTTCAGGCAACGTATCTGCGGTTGATTCAACTGCACCTGTTAATGGATAGCAGCCCAGGGTACGGAAGCGTACAGACTTCATCACGGGCACTTCGCCTTCATGCAGTGGCATACGCTCATCATCCACCATAATTAAGGTGCCATTACGCTCAACCACAGGACGCTTGGCCGAGTAATACAGCGGTACAATTGGAATTTGTTCCAGATAAATATATTGCCAAATGTCTAATTCAGTCCAGTTGGACAATGGGAATACCCGAATACTTTCGCCCTTGTTCACTTTGCCGTTGTAAATATTCCAAAGCTCAGGACGCTGGTTTTTGGGATCCCAGCGATGTTTGCTGTCACGGAAAGAATAAACACGCTCTTTGGCACGTGATTTTTCTTCATCACGGCGTGCGCCACCAAACGCTGCATCAAACTGATGTTTATCCAGTGCTTGCTTTAAGCCTTGCGTTTTCATGATGTCAGTATATTTAGAGCTGCCATGATCAAACGGGTTAATTCCTGCGTCACGGCCTTCTTTGTTCTGATGAACAATCAATTCAAGCCCAAGCCTTTTAGTTAGTTGATCCCGAAAGGCAATCATTTCTTTAAATTTCCAGCCAGTGTCCACATGCATGAGCGGAAAAGGGGGCTTGGCTGGATAAAAGGCTTTCATTGCCAGATGCAGCATCACTGCGGAGTCTTTACCAATAGAATACAGCATCACCGGATTATCAAATTCGGCGGCTACTTCACGAATAATGTGAATGCTCTCAGCTTCTAGCTGTTTGAGATGAGTCAGTTTTTCCTCAGTCATTGAATTATCCAGCAAGAGGGAATGTAAGAACGGGGCAAAATAGTAGCACAATTCGGAGCCGACGGCGTGGTGCTTTACCCGCAATTGGCTGATAAGGCTTATAAAATAAAATGCTATGCTTATGACAAAATCAGATTTTTAAAGTGCATATTTGGGGCACAAAAAAAGCAGAGTGAAATATTAGACTCTGCTTTTTTCTGTCCGCACATGATGGAACAAATGCGGGTAATTCAGACTACTGTGAGGAAATAGACTGTTGATCAACAGGGCGCCATAAGCTTTCAAGATCGTAAAACTTACGCGCTGTAGGTAACATGACATGTACTACTACAAAACTTAAATCAATTAAAATCCATTCAGCGTCACGTTCGCCTTCTACACCGACCGGACGATAGCCACGCTTTTTGGCTTCTTCGATCACGTTGTCAGCCAGTGCTTTAACATGACGGGTAGAGGTACCGCTGGCAATAACCACCATATCGGCAATATTGGTAATGTTGCTGACATCAAGCTCGACAATATTCTGTGCCTTGACATCATTCAAGGCAAAGCGAACGATATCAAGGCATTCTTGGGCACTTTTTTCGCTGGAGGAAACTGGGGAAACCGTTGAATCTGCGATAATACCTGTGTTGCCGTAAGTATTATCAGATGTTGATGATTGACCTGGAGAAGGTTCAATATTCATATAGTGAATTAAATCCATACAGTTAGGCACTATTAATATAACTTAAAGCAGTAAAATTTTCAAATTTGCTTTAAGTTATATTAATTGATTTATTTTTATACAGTTAGTGAATAAAACCGGCGCAGTGGTTAAAAAAGCGCCGAATTTTTAACAGGAAAATGTAAGTTCTTATTACATATTATTGTCTGTGTTGTTGGGCTGCATGGCCTGGATGGCGGTAAGGGCAATGGTATAAACAATATCATCTATCAGTGCACCACGCGACAGGTCATTCACCGGTTTGTTCAGGCCCTGCAACATGGGGCCGACACTGAGCACATTGGCACTACGCTGAACGGCTTTGTAGGTGGTGTTGCCCGTGTTTAAATCTGGGAAAATAAACACGGTAGCACGACCTGCTACAGGTGAGTTGGGCGCTTTTTGCTGGCCGACACTTTCAATGGCAGCGGCGTCGTACTGTAGTGGGCCGTCAATAATCAGATCGGGACGGCGCTGTCTGGCAATCTGGGTGGCTTGCCGAACCTTGTCAACCTCGCTACCAGAGCCAGATTCACCGGTGGAGTAGCTGATCATGGCAACACGTGGCTCAATGCCAAATGCCTGGGCAGAGTCCGCGCTTTGCAGGGCAATTTCTGCCAGTTCCTCAGCATTGGGGTTAGGGTTAATGGCACAGTCTCCATAAACCACCACCTGATCCGGCAGCAACATAAAGAATACTGAAGAGACCAGTGAGTAACCGGGTGCAGTTTTGATTAACTGAAATGCCGGGCGTACGGTGTTGGCAGTGGTGTGAATAGCACCCGATACCAGTCCGTCTACTTCACCTAATGCCAGCATCATGGTGCCCAGTACTACGCTATCCTGTAGCTGAGCCTCGGCCATGGGTTCAGTCAGCTTGCCCTTGCGTCGCTCCACCATAGGGGCAATGTAGCGTTGGCGAATGGTATCCGGATCAATGATTTCCAGATCATCCGGCAGCTCAATGCCACGTGCTTCGGCAATGGTTTCCACTTCCTCCCGCTTTGCCAGCAGCACACACTGGGCAATACCCCGTGCCTGGCAGATCACAGCGGCCTGAATAGTTCTTGGTTCGCTTCCTTCGGGCAGCACAATACGCTTGCGTTGCGCCAAAGCCAGTTGTACCAGTTCATGCCTGAATGCAGAGGGTGACAGGCGAGTCACATAATCAAGTGCGGTGTGCACTTTTAGCCAGTCCAGATCAATATGACTGGAAACAAAGTGGGTGACCTGTTCAGCGCGTTCCAGATCATCACTGGGAATTTCATTACTCATCCGGCTTAGGCGGCTAACGGTTTCATAAGAATCAGTATCTACCGATAGGACGGGCAGTCCGGTTTTTAAAGCCGGGCGGCATAGTTCAATAATTTCCTCACTGGGCATATAACCCCCTGTGAGCAAAACGCCTGCCAGTGGCATACCATTCATGGTGGATAGTGCTGCGGCAACCAGCAGATCATCGCGGTCGCCCGGCGTAACAATCAGGGTACCCGGTTTAAAGCTGGACAAGGCATTACTTACTGTACGGGCAGTGAGGGTACTGCGCTGTACCCGGCGTTTTTCTGCATCGCCGGTATTCAGCCAGCGTGCGCCAATAGCATCAGCCACATCCAGTGTACGGGGTACACTCAGCACACTGCTAAATGGCACCAAACCAATTATGGGAAATTTTTTTGTGCCTACCAAAGGAGAAAACGGCTGCACCTGCTGAATTAATTCATTCAGGGGTTCTGTTAAACGTAATGAATTATCGGTCGCTAGCGGGATTAAAGGATCGCTGGAGGGTAGACCACATACCCGCATCAATATGACGCCAACAGCACGTGATGAAGCAGTGCCCCCATACGGACGCAAGTGCATGTCAATACGGTCAGCCAGTGCTTCAGCCTGATTGATGTCGGCAGTGGTCACCAGAATGACCTGAGCATCCAGCGCCTGTGCCAGTGCGCTATTGAGCTGGGCAGCATAGCTGGCTTCACCGGTTGGTACGATACCTTCAACCACCACAATGTCTTTATCCTGTGCAGCATTGCGATGCAGGCTGACTACTTTTTCCAGCAGTTCATCCAGCTGGTTATCTCCCAGCATGCGCTCAACCTGATGCTGACCAATTGCTGGCGGTGGGTTGAGGTTAAAGGTACGACCGACTAGAGCCGACGAACGATCAGGGCCATTACTATTTGGCTCGGATTGAACAAAGGGTTTTAAAAAGCCTGCCTTAATACCCAGGCAATCCAGTGCGTGAATCAGGCCAAGACAGGCAGACGTCAGGCCTACGCCTTCGCCAGAGGGGATTAATAAAAAAGTTTTCATGCGTTTATCCATTGTCGTTGCTATTATTCGTTAGCTAAAGATTTAAGAGGCCAGGTTTAGTGAATCCGACCCTTAACCATTTAATCAAGGTTTAAAACCTGACGGGTTTCGGCAGCAATCTGGCCTTCCTCATCTGTTGGAATGACCCAAATCTGAGGCGCGGTCGCCTGAGGCTGATCAATACGCCCCTCCTGACCGCCTACCATGGCCTGGTTTTTTTGTTCATCAAGTTTAAAGCCCAGCAAATTTAAGTGTTGAATCGTTTTTTGACGCACCAAGGCCGCGTTTTCACCAATACCACCAGTAAAAATCAGACCATCAAGCACAGGCAGGGCGCAACTCATGGCAGCCAGTGATTTGGCCAGACGATAGCAAAACACCTCAATAGCCAGGTGCGCAGCGTTATTGCCGCTGTCAGCAGCCTCTACCAGGGTGCGCATATCGTTGGACAGGCCAGATAGGCCCAGAAGTCCGCTTTCACGATTGAGTACATCATCAATTTTGGAGATAGACCAGCCCAGATTGTCTGTCAGGAAACGATGTAATCCAGGGTCTACATCACCACTACGGGTTCCCATAACTACGCCTTCAAGGGGGGTTAAGCCCATGCTGGTATCTAGGCTTTGGCCATTCCAGACAGCACAGGTTGAGCAGCCATTGCCCAGGTGCGCGGTTAGCCAGCCGCCTTGACCAGGCTTACCCGCCAGTATGCTGGTGCGTTCACTAACATACGCATGACTGGTTCCATGAAAGCCATAACGACGTACACTGTGGTCATGATACAGTGATTGCGGCAAGGCATATAAAAAGGCATGTGCCGGCATGGTCTGGTGAAATGCAGTGTCAAAAACGGCGACTTGAGGTAATTCGGGAAACAGTTTCAAGGTGGCACGAATGCCAATCAGGTTAACCGGGTTATGCAGGGGTGCCAAGGGGGAGGCTTCCTTGATAATCTGAACCAGTTCTGGGGTAATTTTCTCCGCCTTGGTGACATTTTCGCCTCCATGTACTACCCGGTGTCCAATAGCCTGCGGTGTATAGTCAGCCAGTCGTCTCAGCAGGGTTTCTAGTGCTTTGGCATGATCGGCATAGGGAATACTCAGCAGTAGTGGCTTGCCACCTACCGTTATGCCTTTAATACGTGCAGTTTCGGTTCCCAGATTTTCGGCAAGCCCATAAATGCGTGGATGTTTTTTATCAGAAATAAGCGCATATTTAATGGAAGAAGAACCGCAATTAATCACCAGAATGGAAGCTGACATAACATATCCAGATTATAAAAATGAAAATCAGTGGTTTAATAAAATATATAGCAATTTTGGACGTGAGACTAAACTCCAAAAGTAGCAAAGAGGGCTCAACTGATTAAGTGTTAATCAGTAAATGCTATAAAAAAGGGAGCTTTAAATGCCCCCTGTTAAAAATAGCCAGTAAATCTGTAATTTTAAGAAACCAGGTTGGATGGACTGGCTGGTAGTGTGATATGCCGGGTTAACTGCTCAAAGGTCTGAATTTCTTCTTCCAGCAAGGCCAGCAGGCTTTGTACCCGTGGCAGGGTGCTGCGGCAGGCAGTAATACCTACTTCCAGTTTATCCAGATAACTAGTCAGGGTAATGTTTAGCGCCTGACCATCCATGAGTACCGAAGCCGGATAAAGCGCATCCAGCTTGGCACCATTCCAGTACAGTGGTTCTCGTGGCCCGGGCACGTTGGAGATGACCAGATTAAAAGCCTGATGACGTGGCATGGCACCAGAAAGCAAATTGAGGCCTGCCATGGCATAGACCACACCGCTATAACCTAGAATTTCAGTGGGATTCATACGGCCAAAACGGCTTTTGGCGTTGGAAACACTACGTTTAATAATATTCAGGCGTTCCATTGGATCACCTTTATGGGTGCCCAGATTGGCCAGAATCATGGAAATCTGGTTGCCGCTGTCACTGTCATCCTGACGAATCGATATGGGTACCATGGCAATAAGGGGCTTTTTAGGCAAGGCTCGCTGCCCAATCAGATAGGAGCGTAAGGCGCCTGAACATACTGCCAGCACCACATCATTAATGGTGGCATCCAGCTTTTTGGCAATAGTACGAAAACGCGCCAGTTCATAAGACTGTGCGGCAAAACGTCGTGATGCACTGATTGGCTGGTTAAAAATACATTTTGGCGCCTGAAAAGTAGAGACATAATCCGGGTTGCTACGCATCTCATGAACCAGAGTATGGGTTAACTCGCGGCTTAGGTTAGGAACGGTTTTTATCTGGTCGGTGACCAGTCGCAACAGTTTGGTGGTTTTGCTAATTGGGCTGGTTTTTGGACGTTTAAGCTTATTGTTCTTGACGCACCATGGCGGCACAATGCTGTTTTCAGTAGGCGAATGGGAGAGCGATTTTTCCAGTAATCGCATTCCGGCTACACCATCCACCATGGCGTGATGCATCTTAAAGAACATTGCAAAGCGGTTGCCTTCAATACCTTCAATAATCTGGCATTCCCAGAGGGGCTTGGCGCGGTCAATCAGTGCACTGTGTTCCTGGGATACATATACCAGTAATTCGCGGATACGCCCCGGATGTGGTAGGGAGATATGACGAAAATGCTGATCCAGGTCGAACTCTTCATCTTCGCCCCAGAGCAGGCCATTAAGCACCTGGTTAAATGGTGCCACAGGAACAGCACGTGAATTACGAATGTCTTCAACTAGCTGATGGACAAAGTCGGCGGGTGCATTTTCTGGAAGTTTGAACAAAAACAAGCCACCCACATGCATAGGCTGCTGACGTTTTTCCAGAGTTAGAAAAATAAAGTCAATGGGACTGAGCGGACGCATGTTAAACTTCTCCAAGCTGTAGTTTCTTATATAATTTACCAGTGCCAGCACCATCTTGACGCAAGAACACCTGTTTTTACTAACTGTAAGACAATATTTTGCATTGTAGCACGATATTTTATCATCGCATGTATGTATATCAGGAAAATTAAATGTTTATTAACCTGTTTAATTTAAAGAAAATACTTTTTTAAAATGAATATATTGAGTCTTGTTTTCTGGTTGGAATCCTTTAAATTGATCACGACTGTCTGACAATTTATTTATATTTTCTGCTTAAAAGAATATCTGCCTGAATGGATTAAGTGTTATTCAGGCAGACTATGCGTCGTATTTATGCTTGTAAATTACCCGCATGCAGGCCGCATTCTTTTTTAGTGGCATCTTCCCACCACCAGCGACCCTCGCGCTCATGCTGATTCGGTAAAACCGGACGGGTGCATGGTTCGCAGCCAATGGACACAAAACCTTGCTCATGCAGCGGATTAAATGGTATTTCCATCATGCGAATATAATTCCAGACATCGCTGCTGCTCCAGTTAGCCAGTGGGTTATATTTGATCAGTTCACGACCAGGGCCTGCCATGCCCGGATCAGCCTGAATGACGGGAATATCATCGCGGGTGCCTGGGCTTTGATCTTTACGCTGACCAGTAATCCAGCCATCAAGAGTTGCCAGTTTTTTACGCAGGGGCTGAACTTTACGAATTCCACAACATTCTTTATGGTCATCAGTATAAAAACTAAATAGTCCTTTTTCATTAACCAGCGCCTGAACAGCAGTAGCTTCTGGAAAACAAAACTCAATAGTAATGCCATAATGCTTGCGTACGGTTTCCATAAACTGATAAGTTTGTGCATGCAGGCGTCCAGTATCTAGGCTAAATACGCGAAATGGCTTACCAATGCGGGAGGCCATATCAATAAGTACGACATCTTCGGCACCACTAAAAGAAATGGCTGTTTCTCCCGGCTGGTTTAGGGCCAGTTCCAGAATTTCTCGCGGTGAGCGATCGGCGTAGGTCAAAGCCAGTGCCTGGGTTTGGTCAATGGTTGGGATAACAGTCATAACAACTCCTGGCAAAAGGCTGGGCATAAGCAACACGCATAAAAAGATGCTTTAAAAAAAGCCCCTAAAGCAAGCGTATAAAATTATAAAGTAAAGTTGGCTATTTTATTAGGGATAAGCTCACTTGAGAAAAAATAAAAACTGGATTATAGAAAAGCAGCCAACGCATTAAGGCTCGACCAAACTCAAAAACCCATGTACAGTTGCGACGCATAAATCCGGCTTATATTAAACTTTTTTGAAGATTTGGAGTCATCATGGAATTGGTATGTTTGGATCTGGAAGGGGTACTGGTGCCTGAAATCTGGATTAATTTTGCCAAAAAAACGGGTATTAAAGCACTTGAAGCCACCACGCGCGATATTCCAGATTACGATGTGCTGATGACCCAGCGTTTGAATATTCTGCGTGAGCACAATCTGGGATTGCCAGACATTCAGGAAGTCATTGCTGATATGGGGCCGCTGCCTGGTGCTTTTGAGTTTGTTGAGTGGGTGCGTACTCATTTTCAGCTGATTATTCTGTCAGACACCTTTTATGAATTTGCTCATCCCTTGATGAAACAGCTAGGCTGGCCAACTATTTTTTGCCATAAGCTGGAAGTCGATGACAACGGCATGATCACCCATTATAAGCTGCGTCAGCCTGATCAAAAACGTGAAGCAGTCAAATCCTTGCACCAGCTAAACTTCAGGGTCATTGCCGCAGGTGATTCCTATAATGACACCACCATGCTGAGTGAAGCGGATCATGGCTTTTTATTTGATGCCCCGGCCAATGTGATTGCCGAGTTTCCACAATTTCCAGCCATTCATGGCTACGAAGCGTTAAAAGAAGCGATTCGGAGCGTGTCACAAAGAAATATTCCGGCTTAAGCTGGCTGGTTAAGTTACTATTTTTAGTGTATTGAACAAATAGTTAAATAAAAAAGGCGCTACATTCAATAGCGCCTTTTTCAATTGCCGGTATCTTAGAAGCGGTAGCCTAATTTTAGGCCATACGCAATGGCGTGGTTATCAGTAAAGTCCGCAACAAAAGCATTAGTACCTGCCTGTGCACCAGTTTGAGCCTTGGCATCACCTAGCCAGAAGTATTTCAGGCCACCAGCAACAAAGTAGTTGGCGGCTGGGCTGTATTGTACGCCGAAACCAACGTTCCAATAGCCTTCAGTTGGGCCAAGCGTAGTAACTGGGTTGCCAGCACCTGAATCCCAGCCAACAGAGACATTGCCGGCCCACTGATCATTCAGTTTGCGGCCTACACCTACGTTGGCAGACCATTGGTCATCGGCATATTCAACCAGATTAAAGCCGTTAGGCTGACCAACCAGTGGGCCAACTGCCTGAGACAGTAAACCAAATTTATGTGGTTGGATGGAGAAGTCAGACCATGGCACCCAGCGCAGGTTAGCAAAGGCTACTGTATCTGCCATAATCCCGGTCTGGAAGTCAACGTTTACAGATTTTGGCGTAGTAATAGAGGTTAAGCCCTGAGCATTAGCAATAGCTGTTGGATCCTGACCCAGCAATGCCAAAGCACCTAAGGTCGGAATGGTCTCTCTGATATTAGTGTCATAATCAATCTCAGAGCGATAGGTCACCGAAGCTTTTAAAGCAATTTCAGGAATCTGGAAGGCCACACCCGCCAGCCAGCCCCAGGCGCTATCTTCTGGAATGCTGGCATCATAACCGTTATACAGGCTGTAACCCTGACCACGTAATTTTAAGGTACCCTTGATGGTCTGGTACACAGGGCCGGCATAGATGTTCCAGTTTTCATTGGGTTGAAAGCCAAACAGGAAACTTAAGTTTTGGGTAGTTACTTCTACATGAGTACCACCACCAGTGCCGCCAACAGTGCCATTGACATCATCAATGCCGCTATTGACTGCTTCAGTAACTAGATCAGTAACTTGTTGGGTAATAGCATTAGTTACACCAGCAGTAATGGCTGCCATTTTTGCCGGATCATTGCGAATACCAGCTTCTACTACTGCTTGCGGAACACCGGCCAATTCTGGGTTAGTAGCAATAGCATTAGCTGCCTGTGCAGAAACTGTGCGGTCAACACCAGCATCCAAATTTGCTTCTAGAGCACCCGGAAGACGGTCATTGATATTGTTGGTAATTTGATCCTGACGAATCCCAGCCAGTTGCTCTGCACCTAAAATAGTATCAGTAGGTGAGGCAACAAAAATATTATTACCAGAATAAGTAGCATCTGCTCCAAATGGCTGGTCGTACAAAAGACCGAATGAAAAGTTTTTAGTAGGTTGTACTTTAATGGCTGCCTGACCAAAAGCATAATCATCTGCCATATCACTAATGCTTCTACGGGTTGCACTGGTGCCTGCTTCTTTACCTGATACATCCGGGTCAAGAACTGACATGCCTACTTCAAAGTAGTTGTCAGGTTGTAAGAAAGCAGCAATGGACTGTCCTGAACGATCCAGGGCGGCGGCAAATACACTAGAGGCAGGCACAATGGTGAGCGCAATAGCGGTGGCTAGGGACTTCATTTTCATTTGTCGTCTTTCCATGATGGTTTGAAGTTAGGCAGATAGCTCTAAAATATCATTTTAGTGCGCTTTCTGAAGCCAGTGTATAGCATTTGTTTTAAAGCGCCTATATGGCTTCAATCATAACTATACAATGCGCAACAAAAAATATCTGATTTGATATAAATAACACATCTTGACTGCCAAAAACCATGGGCAGGCTTATACCTGCGGGTTCAAGCTTCAGGTATTGACCTGTATGGAAAACTAGTATTGCTTTCGACTTGGTGTAGTTGAAAAATTTAAGTGCCCAATCCTGACGAATTGGTCACTGACACGCCTACAGCCACCCATTACACTGCTTTATCCTGCTAGCTTGTTGCCATTATTTATTCTATATTCGCCTAATTGTCCTAATGCTTAAATTATCAATAAGAGATTGTTTATGAAACCGTATTCCCACCTTCTTGAGCCGCTGGATCTTGGTTTTACCCAGCTTAAAAACCGTGTGGTGATGGGCTCAATGCATATTGGCCTGGAAGACCGTTTTTATAACTACCCTAAACTGGCTGCCTATTTTGCTGAACGTGCCAAGGGTGGAGTAGCACTCATGATTACTGGCGGTATCGCACCTAACCGGCAAGGCTGGTTGTTACCAGCAGGTGGCACCATGAATACACTGGGGGATGCCTTGAATCACCGACTGGTGACTCATGCAGTACACCGCCATGGCGGCAAGATCTTAATGCAGATTTTACATTCTGGACGCTATGGATATCAGCCATTTGTAGTGTCTTCAAGCCCGATAAAATCTCCTATTTCGATGTTTAAGCCACGGGCGTTATCAGATAGGGAGATCTGGGCGACCATTAGTGATTTTGCCCGTTGTGCCAGACTGGCTAAATATGCTGGTTATGATGGCGTAGAAATTATGGGCTCGGAAGGTTATTTGCTGAACCAGTTTTTAAGCCAGCATGTTAATCAGCGTACTGACGAATGGGGTGGCTCAATTGAAAACCGCATGAAAATTGCAGTGGAGATTGTCAAAGCCATTCGTAAGGCAGTGGGTGAAAAATTTATTATTTCATTTCGCCTGTCCATGCTGGATCTGGTACAGGATGGCAACACCATGGATGAAGTCATCACCATCGCACAAGCGCTGGAGCAGGCAGGAGTGACTTTGCTTAACACTGGTATTGGCTGGCATGAAGCTCGCATTCCTACCATTGTCACCTCAGTGCCAAGAGCGGCGTTCGTGGATATTACCGCGCATGTCAGGCAACATGTTTCCATCCCGGTGATTGCTTCCAACCGCATTAATATGCCGCAAACTGCTGAGAGTATTCTGGCCGAAGGCAAGGCAGATCTGATTCAAATGGCACGTCCTCTGTTGGCTGATCCTGAGTGGGTCAATAAAGTTGCCACCAATCGCGTGGATGAAATCAATACCTGTATTGCCTGTAATCAGGCGTGTCTGGATCATGCCTTTGAAAACAAGCGTGGCACCTGTCTGGTCAATCCGCGCGCTGGTTATGAAACCGAGCTGGTTTATGTCAAAACCCGCAAGCCGCGCCGCATTGCTGTAGTAGGTGGTGGAGTAGCTGGTATGACGGCTGCCACCGTGGCTGCAGGCCGTGGCCATCAGGTCACTTTGTTTGAAGCACAGTCTGATATTGGTGGGCAGTTTAATCTGGCCAAAGTGATTCCTGGCAAGGAAGAATTTCATGAAACCATACGCTATTTTAAAACCATGTTGAAAAAAAATGGGGTAGAGGTGCGGCTGGGCACACGGATAAACCGCGATCAACTGGAACGTGAAGGCTATGATGATGTCATTGTCGCAACCGGCGTAGTTCCACGCGCTTTGAAGCTGCAAGGTGCCAATCTGCCGCATGTCCTGTCCTATACTGAAGTGTTGCAAGGTGCACCAGTCGGTCAGCGCGTAGCAATCATTGGTGCTGGCGGTATTGGCTTTGATGTGGGTGAATTTTTATTGCATAACCCGGCTGTGCCGCAGCCCCAGCCATTGGCAGACTGGCAGCGGGAATGGGGGGTTGATTCCAGCCCGGACTATATTAGTGAAGGTGGGCTGGTACGTCCTCAAGTTGATTCACCATTGCGGCAAATTTATCTGTTACAGCGTAAAACGACCCCGGTAGGGGCGGGTCTTGGCAAAACCTCAGGCTGGGTACATCGTGCCCAGTTAAAAAAGCACGGGGTACGTATGCTGCGTGGTGTGGAATATGAAGCCATTAGTAGCGAAGGGTTATGGATTACCGTTAATGGACAGAGCCAGTTGTTGCGGGTGGATACGGTGGTAACATGTGCTGGTCAGGAGTCGGTGCGTGAGCTCATGCCTAACGAGGGTGAACAGCTGGGTGCCCGTTATCATCTGATTGGCGGTGCAAAGCTGGCTGCTGAGCTGGATGCCAAGCGGGCGATTCGGGATGGGGCTGAACTGGCTGCCAGACTATAACGGTCTTTTGATATTTTTTGCACCAATAAAAAACCCTGAACATGGTATTCAGGGTTTTTTATTGGTGCAAAACACAGTTTTAACTACTTTTAGTGCACATTCAGTTGTTGTAGTGCCGCAACCCGTTGCTCAATGCTGGGGTGACTCTGGAACAATGCTGCAATACTAAAGCCTTGTTGCTGACCAGCACTAATTGCAAAGGCCTTCATTTCCTGTGGCATTTGATCCGGCATTTGCTGCTCATCCTGCAAGCGCAGCAGGGCAGAGATCATGGCCTGCTTGCCTGCCAAACGTGCACCTGCTTCATCGGCTCGGTATTCACGAATGCGTGAAAACCACATCACAATGGCAGAAGCCAAAATGCCCAATACAATATCCATCACGATACTGGTGATAAAGTATCCCATACCCGGACGGTCACTTTCATTTTTAAATACCGTTTGGTCAACAAAATTGCCGATAATGCGAGCAAAGAACATCACAAAGGTATTGACTACGCCCTGGATCAGCGACAGGGTGACCATATCGCCATTGGCAACATGACCAATTTCATGTGCCAGCACAGCACGCAGCTCATCCTTGTTCATGCGCTCTAACAAGCCGGTAGAGACGGATACCAGCGCATCATTTTTGTTCCAGCCAGTGGCAAAGGCATTAGACTGATAACTGGGGAAGATACCGACTTCCGGCATTTTAATGCCCACACGGCTGGATAAGTCAGCAACAGTATCCATGAGCCATTGTTCGGCAGGGTTTTGTGGAACTTCAATGACCTGAGTACCTGTGGTTTTCTTGGCAATATATTTGGACAGGAACAGGGAAATCATTGACCCTACCATACCAAAAACAAAGCAGATCACCAGCAGATTGGTATAATTTAAACCGCCAGGCCCATGCGTAGAACCCACGCCCAGAACAGACAATATAATACCAACCACTACCAGTACCGCGAGGTTGGTCAGCAAAAACAAACCAATCCGCATCATGTACGCTTACCTCTTAAAAACATTTGGATGAAACACCCATCAACTAAAAACAGGGTGCAAAAATATTCGCTATAGAATCATTCTGGCTTTGACTGCAATCAAAGCTTCAAACACTGTAGTGCTAAAGTAGAGCTTTATGAGGGATTTTCAATAGAAATAGCCAATTTGCCATTAAAATAGCCGGCTTTTTTTTATAAAATTAAGATGACGTTAAGCTGCTTATCACCAAATAATAGCAAGGCAGCCGAGTACTGTAACACCTATTGCTTAAGGTGCGCTGAGCTAAAACCAGCCCTGCAAGGTGGATTTAAAAGCTATCAATGCTCGAGGCAGTATAGACGCCATCAACGGCATAAATTTTTACAGGTGCCTTGCTTTTGACAGGAGCAACCTGAGCCAGAGTGGTAGCAGATTCTGCGCTGCTAGAACTGGAAGCAGTGGCAGCAGTCATCGCGCCAGCATACAGGTTTTTATAGCGACTCATTACCCGGCGTACATAATCTTGGGTTTCACGAAACGGCGGGATGCCATTGTATTTGTCTACGTTGCCTTCACCGGCATTATAGGCAGCCAGGGCAAGCTCGGTATTGTAATTAAAGCGCTTGAGCAGCCAGCTTAGGTATTTTGCTGCCCCGGCAATATTTTGTGCTGGATCGTAGGCATTGGTCACGGCAAAGCGACGGGCTGTTGCCGGCATAAGCTGCATCAGCCCTTGCGCACCAACGGGTGAGCGGGCATTAGGGTTAAAACCGGATTCAGTGTGCATGATAGCCTTAAGCAGACCGGAATCCAGCCGATGCGTACTGGCTGCATGGGCGATAATGCCGTCATACAGGTTCTTGTTTTTACTGTAGCTTGGCAGGACAGCCGCTTCGCTACCACCCCAGTTGCGATAGCTATGTACGTTGGTATCCGGATAATAAGTCACCTTAACCTTGGTGTTATATTCCTTAAAGCGCTGATCATTGCTGACATTGGTGAGCAGGGTATCGCCATTTTTGTTTTTGAGTACGTACAGGTTACCTGCATGAGCAGATAGGGTCATGCTAGCTAGCAGGGCAGCAACCGCACCTGGCATAAAACGTTTCAGCAGAACAGTAATAGTAGAGCAAGAAGTAGGGTAAAAGGGTGTCCGATTTTTCATCTAGTTTTAACTCATCTCCCTGACATATTGCTGGAGTGTAGCAAAAATATAGCTTTAGGTAACCCTTTTCCGACCAGTGCTTACAATGTATCAGGTTAAAAATTATACAAGGTTGAATTATTAGTAGATTTAATGAACATCTGGCTCATCGACCTAAAAATTATTTAAAAAAAATAACTTGAATTTAATAAGTTGTTGATAAATATCGTTAAAATAAAGTGGTTAAAAAGTGATCGAATTGTGTCAAACCCTTACAAAATCTTTGCACTCACCTGTCAAGTTTTCAGTTATCCCCATCGTTATCCACAGGTTCTGTGGAAAACTTAAGTGATGAAGGAATGCACAAAAATAAAGGTAATTTTGTCATTTTGGGTTGACAAAGTAATAAGGTTTTGTGATTAAGGCTGAAAAATAAGGAGGAAAACAGGGCAAAAATAGAGACAGCCTCTAAAAAAGCATGCGCTCATTGAGGAAAATTTCGGGTACAATTCGTCTCCAATAATGCTTTGTTTACTGCTGCGATAATCATGTTTTTACCTGTTGATGCGTCTGCAAACTCTGGTTTTGTTCCTGAAGTGCCCACTTCTACCGCTTATCACCGCCTGTTAAAGAAGATTCGCAGGCAAGTAGGACATGCCATTCGTGACTTTAATATGCTCGAAGAGGGCGATAAGGTCATGGTGTGCATTTCTGGTGGTAAGGACAGTTATACCCTGCTGGACATTTTATTACAGTTTCAGCAAATCGCGCCTATTAATTTTGAAGTTGTGGCCGTGAATCTGGATCAAAAACAGCCAGGTTTTCCAGAGGATGTACTGCCCAACTATCTGACAGCGCGTAATATTCCGCATTATATTCTGGAAAAAGATACGTACAGCATTGTCAAGCGCCTGACGCCGGAAGGTAAAACCTTTTGTGCAGTATGTTCGCGCTTGCGCCGTGGTTCCCTGTATGGCTTTGCACAGGAAATTGGCGCGACCAAGGTGGCCTTGGGTCATCACCGGGATGACATCATGGCAACGTTCTTTTTAAACCTGTTTCACGGGGGCAGTTTAAAGGCGATGCCACCCAAGCTGCTGTCTACCGATAAAAAGAATATTTTGATTCGTCCACTGGCATATGTGGCAGAAAAAGACATTATTAAATATGCCAACATGCGCCAGTTTCCCATTATTCCCTGTAATTTGTGTGGTTCACAGGAAAACCTGCAACGTGCCATGATTAACGATATGTTGCGTGAATGGGATAAACAATACCCTAAACGCCTGGCGAGTATTTTTGGGGCGCTGCAAAATGTATCACCTTCCCAGCTGGCAGATCGTGAATTGTTTGACTTTGAAAGCTTGCAGGCCGAAATGGTAGAAACAACACCTGAAGCACTGGAACAGTTCAAACAGCGTTTGGATGTGGTAAATCTGAGCTTAATGTAGTTAGGGGACTTCAACAGCGAATTCATTAAGGCAGCCACTAGGCAGAATCTGTCCAGTAAGGCGGCATAGTGTTTTTCTGCCTTTGACACATTTTTTAGCCAGAAGATACAATTTTTGCCATATCCACTCTGCCTGGACTCTGTTATAAAGCAGCACAAGCATTGCATTTTTAAAGGCTTAGCTTTATTTTGGTTGCCAAGTAATGTTAATTACTGTTTACAATGAATGGATAGAGGACGCAACATGCCTGCATTTTTAACGAATGAATGGTTTGATTCTGTAGATAAACTGACTGCTGAAGCAGGTGATTTGAGTCTGCCGCCAGCACTGGCTGATCTGGCCCTAAACCTGACTGTGAGTGAGCCAGGCAAAGACGATGTTAATTTGTCTTTAGACGGTGGAAAAATTCAAAAGGGCCTGTCATCAAATGCAAAAACCACTTTGTCCATGGACGAAGAAACCCTGCGCAAGGTGTTTTTAGAGTTTGATATGGCAGCAGCCATGCAGGCGTTTATGACCGGAAAAATCAAGGTGCAGGGTGATATGAGCCAGCTGATGGCGCTACAAACTGCGCGTCCAAGCCAGGAACAAAAAGACCTGTTCCAGCGCGTACTGGACATGACTGAATAATTTAAGTGCATGCCAAAAATGCCCACGATATTGTGGGCATTTTTATGGTTTAACAATTGATGAGTAGGTGCTTGGATTCTGGCAGGTATAAACAGGGCATTTAAAATACCCCATAAATTATTTAATACTCAGGAAAATAGAAGTTGCAAAAAACAGGCAGCGAGGATCATGCCAATAATAAAAAACAGGCAGGCAGGTTTATCAATCGCCAGCTTATCGATAGATTGAACCAGTTGTTGCTGAGCGGATTCACGTATAATTTTCATTACCTGCACTCATAAAATCATTAAAATATTCAAATAAGAATTATTCACGAGTATTAGTAGCATAAATAGTAGCCTGAATCCATATATTTCCGCGAATATAATCGCCTACATTGAAAGAATTAGTCTGTTTGTCAGAATTTAAATAAGCTAATCGGATAACTACTGGTTTAGTATTCTGTTCACGAATGATGACAACATCAATTAAATCGATGGTTTTATCCATAAAATTAGTTTGCGATAAACCCAGAATTTCTCCCTGAAACCAGGCCTCGTCTTCCTGTCCTAAATGGTCACCATATAAATACGCCACCATTTTGGATAAATCCAGGGTTACTGGTGCTTTATCTTCTTCAGTTTGAGGTTGCCAGGCCGCAATCTGGGCTTGTAGGTCATCAGGTACTATGCCGTTATTGTTAGCCAGAATTTCATTAAGGGCACGATGGTGCTTAATGGCAGCTGGGTCATCAACAACGATGGTTTCGCCCGGTTTTACTGTTTCCAGTCCATAGGCAAAACCACCCAGCTCAATATTATAAACCTGATCCTGTTTATACTGGTTTTGATTCACGGTATATAGATTATCAAACGCATAAATAGTGGCATTATCGCTGGTACTAATATTAAGTACTGCCTGCATGGCTTCCTTACAGCAAATAATTTGTTTTATAGTGCCCTGAATCGTATAAGGACTATTTACGATGGGAAAAGCAGTCAGCAAATTAACTGGTTGTTGCTGAGAATTTACTTTAATCAGCTGGCTGATCTGTATCATTTGATCTGGCCCGTTAATCAGCCAGCTGTCTTGAGGCAAATGACCGCTATCATGGTTTAAACCGTAGGGCATATTTGCATCAGTTAATGCTTGCTGCAACCATTTTGGGACATCGATATCGGGTTGCGTAGACAGTAGTTGCCAGTGTACTGCATGGCCGCCAAGGTGTTCCTGATCCACGGTAATGAATTGGGGAGATTGAGAATGTTCAGTCATAAGCCGGTTTTATCTTTAAATTGGGTTTAAATCGTTCTATGTATTCATTATTGGGAGAGCAGAGATTTTTTCAAGCAAGGATGTGTAAAAAGGTTATTAAAATAATAGTTTATAGTTTTGCATAAATTACAACAAATTAAAATAAATGATATCTGGTTGGAATGCTTAAAACACTCTTTAATGGTGAGAGATATTAGTCAATAGTTAGACATTTCATAGTATAAACAGATGAAACAATGATGCCGATAAGTTTACCAGACAAGCTGCTGATTTCACTGCTGATCAATAGTAGTGCCGGGCATCATGCGCAGGGATATATGCGTTTGGCGCATCAGCTGGTTGCTTATTTTAAGCAGTATCATTTTGAAGTGGATTTATATGTGCTTACTGAGTGCCAGCAGTTAAAGCAAGTGGTACAGCAGGCGTTAAGCCGGCATGAGCAGCAAGGCGGCCTGATTGTGGTGGCGGGTGGGGATGGTACCCTGAATGCTGTGGCTCAGATATTGAGATATAGTAAGGTGTGTCTGGGAATTATTCCTCTGGGTACCTTTAATTATGTGGCGCGTGCGCTAAATATCCCGCTCAATCCGCTGGCAGCCGCACAGGTCATTATTAAGGGGCAGCAGCAGACCATACACCTGGGCTGTGTGAATGATCATGTGTATTTAAATAATGCCAGTATTGGCTTATATCCCAAAATTATTGAGCAGCGTGAAGCTTCTAATGCCCGGTTTGGCCGTTTTCGGGCAGTGGCTATGTTGTCAGGCTTAGGGGTGCTCATGCGTGAGCAAAAAAAACTAAAACTCAGGCTAAATGTGGATGGGCAGCAAGTACCGCTTGAAACCCCACTGGTATTTTTTGGCAATAACCAGTTGCAATTGCATCATCTTAAGCTGGCACTGGCACATTGTGCCGCACAGGGTAAGCTGGCTGCGGTGGCAGTAACCCCATTAACACGCTGGCAAAAGATCAAGCTAATCCATCGCTTGCAGACTGGCCAGATTGAACATGCGCCTGAAGTCAGTAGTTTTTGTGCGACAGAAATCAAAATTGAAGCACGGGTCAGGCGCATAAAAGTAGCAGTGGATGGGGAGATTATCCATTTAACCACTCCGCTGATTTTTAAGGTAGCGCATGATGCGTTACGGGTCATGGTGCCGCATGCTGCTGCATCTGTCTGACTTACACTTTGGCACTGAGCAGGCCCAACAGGTGCTTGCCTTGCAACGCCTGTGTCAGGAGCTTCAGCCGGAGCTGGTGGTGGTGAGTGGTGATGTAACGCAGCGGGCAAGGCACTGGCAGTTTGTTCGCGCTAAACATTTTCTGGAAAGCCTGAATTGCCCGTATCTGGTAATTCCCGGCAACCATGATATTCCGCTGTTTCATCTACCCAGGCGCATCTGGCGGCCTTTTTACCGTTTTAAGCAGTGCTTTGGAGTGCTGGAGCCGGTGTGTGAAACACCGCATTTTATAGTGATTGGTGTGAATACCATTGCAGCACACCACCATACCAAAGGCAGCATTTCCCCTGCCCAGATTGAGCAGGTCAGCCGTCAACTGCAGCTTGCACCTGCGCATAAATATAAAATTGTGGTGACTCACCAGCCTTTTATGGTTAATCCATCTAATCACAAGGCTATTGAGGATATTCCCCGCCTGATGCTGCCGGCGTTAAGGCGCTGGTCGTATTTTGGCTTGAATGCGCTGCTGCATGGACATCTGCATGAACCCACCGTATATGATCTTAATATATGCTTTCAGCTGAGGCAGTCTCATGCAGTACTGGGGATTCAGGCTGGAACTGCCTTGTCGCACCGTATTCGTCATCACTTTCCTAACTCGGTCAATGTGATTAGCAATGAAATGACGGTACAGCGTTATGACTATGATCTCTGCCAGAATCGCTTTTTATACAAAAAAATATTATGGCAGGCCTGAGTGTATGATTAATAGGATAAAAAACATGCAAATATACAAAATTTTTTCATGTTTACCCTTGAAGCCTGAGTTTATATCCCTATTGATGCTTCAACAAATTAAATTTCAGTAGAAAGCTGCTGGAATCACTAGTGTTTGGCACAAAAAAGTGTTTATCAAGGAGAATCTGCATCATGAGTATCAATATTCGTCCATTACACGACCGCGTGGTTATTCGTCGTGTTGAAGAAGAAACCAAAACCGCTGGTGGTATTTTGCTGCCTGGCTCAGCTGCTGAAAAGCCATCTCAGGGTGAGGTGCTGGCAGTAGGTAATGGACAAATTACTGATAATGGTGTTCGCGCCCTCGATGTAAAAGTAGGCGACAAAGTACTGTTTGGTCAGTATGCCGGCTCAACCGTTAAGGTAGACGGCGAAGAGCTGCTGATCATGAAAGAATCCGATATTTTTGCAGTGCTCGAAGGCTAACTTCGTCATCTGTCAACATCTACTTGAAAAACATAGAATTTAGGAGTTATCCATGTCTGCTAAAGATGTAAAATTTGGTGAGTCCGCCCGTAGCAAAATGATTGCTGGCGTAAATACTCTGGCTGATGCTGTTAAAGTAACCTTAGGTCCCAAAGGCCGTAACGTAGTGATTGACCGTTCTTTTGGCTCGCCGCACATTACCAAAGACGGTGTGACCGTTGCCAAGGAAATTACCCTAAAAGACAAATTTGAAAATATGGGCGCACAATTAGTGCGTGAAGTCGCTAGCAAAACGGCTGATATTGCGGGTGACGGTACTACCACGGCCACTGTACTGGCACAAGCTATTTTAAACGAAGGTATTAAATCAGTTGCTGCCGGCATGAATCCTATGGATTTAAAACGCGGTATTGATAAAGCTACCCGTGCTGCTGTGGCAGAAATTAAAAATATTGCGACGCCAGCCAGTGACAGCAAAGCCATTGCCCAGGTGGGTGCGATCTCTGCCAACTCTGACCAGACCATTGGGGACTTAATTGCCCAGGCCATGGAAAAAGTAGGTAAAGAAGGCGTGATCACTGTTGAAGAAGGCTCAGGCTTTGAAGACACGCTGGATGTGGTTGAAGGTATGCAGTTTGACCGTGGTTACATCAGCCCGTATTTTGCCAACAAGCAGGATACCTTAACGGCTGAGCTGGATAGTCCGTACATTTTGCTGGTAGACAAAAAAATCAGCAATATTCGTGAACTGATTCCAACCCTGGAAGCCGTTGCCAAGTCTGGCAAGCCACTATTGTTAATTGCTGAAGATGTTGAAGGCGAAGCGCTAGCAACTTTGGTCGTGAACAACATGCGTGGCATCATCAAGGTATGTGCGGTTAAAGCGCCGGGCTTTGGTGACCGTCGTAAAGCCATGTTGCAAGATATTGCAATTTTAACGGGCGCGACTGTCATTTCTGAGGAAGTTGGGCTGAACCTGGAAGGTGCAACCCTGCAAGACCTGGGTACTGCCCGCAAGGTTACTGTTGGCAAAGAAAACACCGTGATTGTGGATGGTGCTGGTCAGAAAGAAGAAATTGAGGCGCGTGTGTCTACCATTCGCACTCAAATTGAAGAAGCAACGTCTGACTATGACCGTGAAAAACTGCAAGAACGCGTGGCCAAGCTGGCGGGTGGTGTTGCTGTAATCAAGGTTGGCGCTGCAACTGAAGTTGAAATGAAAGAGAAAAAAGACCGCGTGGATGATGCCTTGCATGCAACCCGTGCTGCGGTTGAAGAGGGTGTGGTTGCGGGTGGTGGTGTTGCACTGGTGCGTGTGATCAAGGCGCTGGAAGGTTTAACCGGTGCCAATGATGACCAGACTGCTGGTGTGAACATTTTACGCCGTGCGATTGAAGCACCATTACGCCAGATCGTAAGCAACGCTGGTGAAGAAGCCTCTGTAGTAGTCAACGCCGTTAAAAATGGTTCTGGTAACTATGGTTATAACGCAGCGACCAGTGAATACGGCGACATGCTGGAAATGGGCATTTTGGATCCTGCCAAGGTGACCCGTTCTGCACTGGAACATGCAGCATCTGTAGCTGGCTTAATGCTGACCACTGAAGCCATGATTACTGATATTCCAGAGGACAAACCTGCAGCGATGCCTGATATGGGCGGCATGGGTGGTATGGGCGGCATGATGTAATCTGCCTATGCTGTTGGTAATTCTTTGTAATTTATAGATTTATTTATTTTATTTTTATAAGTTACTCACAGTGTTACTCACAAAATATTTTGTTGTAAAAAAGGTCGCTATTTTTAGCGACCTTTTTTATTTTATTGCTCTTAAAGGGTATCAATATACATTTCCGTGCTAGTGATACATGCAAGTACATAACTATTTAGCCAAAAATTTTTACGACCATCCTTGATAGGTGCTTGTATACGCCCATCTTTAATACGTTGATAGAGTTCTTTTTCACTGATATTCATACGCAAAGCAAATTCTGCTGTAGAAACTCGACGTTCTGTATTGGCGAGATCTATAATGATTCCCATATTATTCTCCCAACCTTATTCAGCATTAAAAGATAAAAAACTTTGTTTGAGAGAAGAGGGTAAGTAACCCCAAAATTTTTGTACTACATTAAACATTTTTAATCCTATAGCTACATAGTTTATAAATTTTTAGCGCACATAATTTCTTTAGATGTTCATCACATTTGAAAATATGTTGTCTAGACTAAAATAGCAGGGTTGAATTTTTAAAAATTAATTTTGTTTGAAACTTCAAAAAAATGGTTAACTTCTAAATTTAGTATGAAGTTTAAATCTATTGTTGCGATTGGTTATCTAGGTTCTTTGAGCCAAATATTTCTAAGAATCGGCTCATGAGGTGTACAAATGCTAAGTGAAATGAAAAGTAGGACTAAAATTTAGTAGTCAAATTTTATGAAAAATATGGTATCAAATAGCTCAAATAAGCTATGTTCTAAAGTGCCTTAAATTGAACTTTAATTGGTATTTCAGCGATCTAAGTACCATATAGGTGACTTTACATGACACGGCATAATTCTAAGACAGCGCATGCTCTTGCTATTGAGTTAGGGCAAAGATTACAAAGAGCTAGACTCAACTTAAATCTGACACAACTGGAGGTAGCTCAACACACAGGAGTCTCTAGAAAAGTTGTGATGAATGCAGAAGCGGGACAGGTCACATTAGAAAACTTGATCGCGATTTTGATGACATTAGACGGTAATCCCCCCTAAAAATAGCTGAGGCTAAAAGTAGAATTTTCTCGTAATCTAAACGCAGGAGATTCTGCATGAAAACATCACGCTTTACCGACAGCCAGATTTTGTCCATTCTCAAACAGGCTGAGTCAGGCACGCCAGTGCCAACACTTTGCCGTGAGCATGGCATGAGTTCAGCCAGTTTCTATAAATGGCGTGCTAAATTTGGCGGCATGGATGCATCACTGATTGAATAGCCACCAAAATTCTAGACACACATAACCATCTTTTGATGGGCCTTTTCATAATCTAATGGAGAACGCTGACCATTGGAACCATGTCTGCGTTTTGAGTTATAGAACATCTCTATATATTCAAAGATATCCGACCTTGCTTCAGTTCTTGTCACATAGATTTTCTTCTTGATCCTCTCTCGCTTTAACAGCTGAAAGAAGCTCTCAGCAACAGCATTATCATGGCAGTTTCCACGCCGGCTCATACTGCTTTCAAGGTTGTGATGCTTGAGAAATGTCTGCCATTCATGACTGGTGTATTGGCTACCTTGATCAGAATGAATCAGGACTTTGTTCTTTGGGCTTCTTCGCCACAAAGCCATCAGTAGAGCATCTAAAACCAGATCTGTTGTGATTCTCGACTTCATAGACCAGCCAACGACTAGCCGTGAGAATAGGTCGATTACTACTGCAAGATACAGCCATCCTTCATGAGTGCGAATATAAGTGATGTCAGTCACCCACAACTGGTTGGGCTGGGTGGGGTTAAACTGTCTGTCTAAAGTATTTCGAGCCACAATCGATGGAGTACTAACATTAGCTCTAGGTTTGCGATAGCCACGCTGTGACTTGAGACCATTCGCCTTCATGAGTCGATGTACTCGATTGATACCGCAACTTTCGCCAACGTCTTTCAAATCACAATGAATCTTGCGATAACCGTAGACTCCGCCAGATTCCAACCAGAACTGTTTAATTAATCCTGAAAGCTGTTGCCGCTTCCTCGCAGTTATACTGGTAGGTTTCTTTAACCAGGCGTAATAACCACTGTGATGAACATCTAACGTTGAACATAAACGACGAACAGACCATATATGTTGGTTGTCCCGAATAAAGGCGTACCTCATTTGGACTGGCTTGCGAAGTACACCGCGGCCTTTTTTAATATGTCCCTTTCTTCAGTGACCCTTTGCAGCTCTTTTTTTAATTTCGCTAATTCTGTAGTTGGATCACTAGATTCTGTTGTCTTGGGCTGCTGTGGATCATAACGTTTGATCCAAGCATACAGACTATGTGTAGTGGTTCCTAAACGTGTAGCAACTTCAGCCACACTATGACCTTTCTCAGTGACTTGTTTTACTGCTTCAATTTTGAATTCTTCAGGGTATCGTTTACTGCTCATAAGCACCTCGTTAATTAGCCATTTTATCTAACTAAAAGGTGTCTACAAAATCGGTGGCTATTCAGTGGCTTTTCTATTAAAGCCCCCAGATTAAATTTTAAGACGTTTCAATAGGTCGTAATTGTTTTAAAAAACTTAGCTGATACCCAACTGTCTTAGGGAAATAGGGTTCAAAATATGGATCAAAATGGTCAGCATCCATTTCGATGACCTGAAGTAATGGATTGCCAGCACTTTTTATTTTTTCAGGTACAAATGGAGCTACCGTGTCACGTGTTGCACCAATGATTAGCATTGGAATTTTTATATCTTTTAATTTTTTCCAAGGTCGATAAAAACTTACTGTTAATAAAGAACGGGCAGTTACGCGATTATCGTATTTTTTACCATCGTGAGCTTTTAATGCGGTTTGTAGGGCTTCCCACGCTTTATCCCTGTCCATAGAGCCAAATTCTCCTGCTTCGGATAGGGTGCGTATATGTATTGGTGAACCTGGTTTCATCAAGTCTATAAAACCCAAACTGATAAATTTTGCTAGTTTGGTAAATGGAACAGCCCGAACCGTTGCTAATCCATCTAACATCGGGACTTGAATAATGGCACCTTGTAAATCAGGATGCTGTGAAGCAAGATCAACAACATGCCCGCCACCAAATGAAGTACCCCATAAATAAATGGCATGTGCATCTACTTGTGCTTGGCCTTTTAGGTGTGCCAAAGCGGCATTGGCAGCTTTTACACGTTTCCATGGATTAATATCCTGACGAGGCCAGCCTCCGCTTAAACCCCAGCCAGGATAGTCAAACTCCATCACAGCAAACCCTGCTTGAACAAACTGATTAATGTAAGGGAGCGTTAGTGCTTGTTGAATGCTTCCCCATCCGCCGAGCATTAGAATTGCAGGATATTGCTTTTTATCTGCGCCCAGTGGGGTGTGGAGTGTCGCAGCACATGTGATACCATCCACCAAGAAGGTGGATTTTTGAGCTAAGTTTTCTACTTTTGATATGTCTGGATAAGTACGATTTGACATGCTTTTCTCGCTTATACTTTGCAATTAAAAGGGTAGTAAATGGAAGGAGCTAACCTTTATTGTTTAAAAGGATTCATATGGTTGCCAAGAAAATATTGGAGTTTTATTGGCAAAGGACGAACACTGCTCGCAATCACTTTATTGACTAAGCCAGGCACGCACACAGCCTTACCGTTCATCACTGCATCCCAGCCTTCTTTAACGACTTGTTCTGGTTCTTGCCATAGAATTGCGGGGAGGTTATTCGCTGCATCACGAGTACCCATGACATCATGAAATTCACTATGTGTGAAACCTGGGCAAAGTGCAGTGACATGAATACCTTGTGGTTTCAATTCCATATCCAGTGACTGGGAAATATCCAAAACATAATGCTTGATTCCAGTATAAAGAAGACTCGCGCCAGGCGGTGAAAATGCTGCGAGTGAGGACAGATTAATAATACGACCCCACCCATTTTTCTGCATGTGGGGTAGAACCCGATGGCAAAGCTCTGTCACGCTTGTGATCATCAATTGGATTTCTGCTGCCAGATTTGGCCAAGGAGTTTCGGCAAATGCAGCTTTGCCCGACAGGCCTGCATTATTAATTAAAATATCTATGGAAATTCCTAAATTTTTAGCATAAGACATGATTGCAGCAGGTGCAGATGGATCATTCAAATCAGCAGCAAAAATATTGCAATTGATATTGTATTTTTCAGCTAATTCCGCAGCTAATTCCTCTAATCGCTCTTCACGGCGTGCGACTAGCAACAAAGAATATTTTTCTTTAGCTAAATGGTATGCAAATGCTTTACCAATTCCAGCAGAAGCACCTGTAATAAGTGCAGTATGTTTGTTCATCGTCATTTTATTTGCCCCTATGAAATTTAAAATAGTCTTGGAATTTCTCGTGAACTTATTTGAAAACCATCCCTTTTCCGACCAATATCACCCCTATAAGGTGTATGAGGCCCTTTTAGCAAAAATGGATAAGGAATATGGCGCTGATGATGGGTAAAGCCATATGTACCAATGCCGAGATATAGGTTGGATGAAACTTTTCTGATCTCGTCGACCATATTGATGCTGCCGCAAACCGAGTGAAATTGACGATAAACAAGTTGGTAGGCAGGTCGGTTGTCGAAGCGAGAGGTAGCGATCATAGTCATCATTGGGTAACACTGAACAATGCGATGCCCTTGCTGGAAAGTGTTGTAACCTTGACCAGTTGTGGCATTTAAAGGTCGAAAGGCTTTACTCAGCCACCGACGGAAAAAATTGTTTAAAGTGATATGACCGATTTTATCTGCCAGCCAAGTCGGTTGAGCTAACAGATATGCAGCATATTCACCATTCATTTCTTCAATACTTGGTGAATTAAGTGTACGAAACAAATCAAGAAGTTCTCCTACTGAAAGTTGTAGCAAATCTTCTTCTGTAAAATTTTTCTGCATATTGCTCCCCGATTATTTTCTTGAATGATATTCAAGATTGAGTTGAATTTAATCATTTCTTGAATGATATTCAAGATGATGTAAAATAAAACCGATAAATGGTTTTCTGAGCTATAAATTATTATGTTGGGAAACAGGAGATATTGATGGCTCGTAATAAACGTCTACAAGACCGTGAAGAGAAACAAAAAGAAATTATTAGCGCTGCACGTACTTTATTTTTACATGAAGGTTATGACGCAACTTCTATGAGTAACATTGCAAACATTGCAGGCGTCGCGCCAAACACCATTTATTGGTATTTTAAAGATAAAGATGAACTATTAATTAATATTCTAAATGCTGAACTTACTGATCGCTTTTCTGGATATATTCAGCTTCAAACAAAAGGCACCGTTGAACGCCTATTGTGGGTAATAGATCAGTTTAGATTAGTAAAACAACTGGTGACTACGGTGCATGCGCGATTGCATTTATCTCCGCAGATTAACGCATGGCATGAACGCTTTCATATGCTTGTTGAAAACTTATTGCGCCAAGAGCTACAACGGTCTGGTGTTGAAGCGCAAAGAATTGAAGCGAGAGTAAAAGTTGCGATTTTTACGGTAGAAGGATTGTTGGCGCATGAACTCACTGATGAAGAAAAGCATGCGATTTGTAACGAACTATTTAAATAATAGAATTTTAAATACCTGCTTGAATTATAAAACAGCCCATCAAAATATGAGTATTTGTGCGTAAAATGTAGTAATTGGAATATAACCAAGGTACAGCCATAAATTCCAGTCCAGGTTTCACTGACGCCCAAGTAAGTTAAGCGTTCACCATCATTACATCAAGTCGCGAGCACCCAAGCATAAGGGGAAGGCCGATGCTTTGATAAGACTGACGAGGTAGAATTTTGCCAGTTGCTACACGGTACCGATGATCTGGATTTAAACGCTAAACTTGCCGAAATGAAAGCGTTTTATAACTATGCCTGACATCACATCGCTACAAATGCTTAAAAGAAAACTATGCTAAGGTTTATCGTCAGTAAAGGCATTAATCTTCACGCTTAAGCTTAGTCTTTAAAACCCCGCTGTAGTGATGCAGCGGGGTTTTTATGCTTGATGCTTAGAGCAAGCCTGCTTTTTTAAAAAACAGGTGATATCCACATTTGGGGATATTCAGCATGCATTAACTGTTCTTATGACCCAAAAATATGGATATGCATTTTGGAGGCAGGAATGAACAGTCAAGCAATACAGTCCTCCGCCAGTAAAGAGTTTTACTTTGAGCAAATGGTTTTTGCATTAGTCACGCAAATGCGTCGGGACAGGAGCATAGTTAAAAGCAAAATTGATGCAAAGTTGAAATTACCCTATGCAGCTTATCCTTTATCACTTGCACTACAGGATATTGATGACCTATACCGTGCAGGAACTGTTGCTTCTGCAATTAGCAATATTAAAGCGGGGGTGATATAACCGAAAAGTAAATCAGATTTATAGTGGTATACACACTACAGCGAAGTGCTAGGAGTTAAACCTACGTGACACAATAAATCTGATTTCTGCCTTAGGTCTATAAAAATAAGTGTTTAAAAAATTTAGCTATAAAAATTTATTAAAACCATCCCTATTTGGGGATATTTAACCATGACGATCTCCTTCTAATATCTGCGTGTATATGGAAACCATATGGTTGTAGCAACATAGACAAAGGGGTAAAAGTTATGGATATGAAAGTAGGATTAAAACTAAGCGCGTTAGCGGTAGCAACAATGGCAGTGGGTATATCACCAGCTTATGCTGTGATCAATGATGATGTAATAGCACCTGCCTATATAGAAACCCCATTTTTGATCATAGGGCCACCTGGAGTAGGCTATATTCAGATGGGACCTGGTACTGATGCCCAAGGAAACCCGCAAGGCCATCTGAATGTTGCTGGCACTATTCAGGCCGCAAATATACAAACATCCACTATGGATGTTTCTGACGCTAAAATACATAATTTAGAAATTACCGGGCAGCTTAATGGTATAAGTTCAATAAATGTAGAACATGTGACCGCAGATCAATCTATTTATCTAATAAAAAATGGAGCAAGTGTTTTTTCGGTTGATGCAACCACTGATCAAGAAACTGGCGCAGTTTCAGCAGATATGCAGGTCGGTGGCAGAATTGCTAGTTTCGAGATTCAAACAGGTTCTTTAGAAGTTGTAAACGACCTAAAAACCCATAATCTTGAGATTACTGGGGCTTTAAATGTAAAAGACCTCGATGTTCAAGATACTAAAATCAGCAATGTTGCCGCAGCCACTGAAGCACATCAGGCGGTTAATTTAAAGCAATTAAAAGATGCTGACGCCAAAACGCTAGCAGATGCGAAGGCGCATACTAATAGTACAGCCAATGCTTTACGTAATGAAGCAACAGCAGAATCAGCACGAGTGGACAAGGCTATTGCTGATGGCGACAAGGCGACCTTGACCGCAGCCAATAAAACCACAGCTGACACGGCTAAAGCTATTCGAAATGAAGTGGCTGATGCTGATGCTGCGGTTCTGGCAGAAGCTCAAGATTATACATTTGCCATGGTAGATGAGTTGACTGAAAACGTCGCAGATGAGTTTGCTACAGAAAGAGAAACGCGGGAAATGGCTGATGAAGCCCTATACAATCAAATTGAAAAAGAAAGCGATGAGCGCAAAGATGCAATCACAACATTAAAAAATGCTGACCGTAAGGTGCTGGCTGATGCTAACCAATACACTAATCAAACAGGTATAACCGTTTTACAGCAAGCTAAGGCTTATACAGATGCAAATGCACATGGTTCACCATTTATTGCTCTACAAACTGAAGGTGGCGATCAATATGCCAAAGCAGAAGGTAAAAATGCTATCGCCATGGGCGCAGGTTCAGTAGCACAAGGGGATCAATCTATTGCGATTGGTATAGGTAACCAGGTGACTGGCAATAATTCAGGTGCCATTGGTGACCCAAATATTGTTAGTGGTAATGCCAGCTATGTGGTAGGAAACGATAATACCGTAAGCGGCGACAATACTTTTGTCCTGGGCAATAACGTGAACACTGCTGCCAAAAATGCCGTAGTACTAGGTAATGGTTCTGCTTCAACCCGTGACAATACCGTGTCAGTCGGCGCAGCAGGTAAAGAGCGGCAAATTACCCACGTTGCAGCAGGTACAGCTGATACTGATGCCACTAATGTCAAACAGCTCAAAGATAGTAATGCAGCAACATTGGCATCTGCTAAAGGATATACAGATGAAACCGCAGGGGTTTTACGTGGCGAAGCAGCAATAGAAACTGCTCGCGTAAACAAAGCGATTACGGATAACAATACAGCTGTCATGGCAGCTGCAAACACTTATACTGATAGCCGTGTAAACCAGGTTAGCCGTAAACTGGACAACGTAGAAAAAACTGCTTATCGTGGTGTTGCTATTGCATTAGCGGCGCAGCAAGCTGTACCAAACATCCAGCCAGGACAGGTGGCTGTGTTTGGTGGTGTTGGTCATTATGAAGGCGAGAGCGCTGGCTCACTTGGTGTAGTGACTTCCTTTACAAACCGCGTATCTGCCAGTGGTGCGTTTGGCTTCTCTGAGGGAGGTAACTTCGGCGGACGTGTCGGTGTTTCCTACCTGTTTGGTGGTAACTAATTAATTGGCTAATTGCTCTTAGCGGTTAGTACCTAAAAAATACCTGCATCACATGATGCAGGTATTTTATTTTGCGCTTCAAAGTGACGACTATTATTTTCTGGAGAGGTTACAAATTTTTGTTTTTCATTTTCAGAGTATACACTCCTACAGCTGGCAAAGAATTTTTAAAATTTTAAGTCAAATTTCAAAAACAATTAAATAAGCATTGTCATGTTACGTACATGTGCTATTTTGTAGCGAATTGTTCTCTAGTTTGATATGGACATGTTGACAGAGCAGGAAAATCACATTATCGGCATGATTTATGATGCCTCCCTAAATGGTCAGCTTTGGCCACAGGTATTGGAAAATATCGTTGATTATACCAACAGCACTACTGCTATTTTTACTGTGCTGGATCAGCTGAACCCTAACTACGATTTTATTTATACTCATAATATTGCCAGGGAAAGTTTAGCGGCTTATCAGGAGGAGCAGGTCAAAGTTATTGATATGAAAATTCACACGCCTTTATGGGAAAAAGCCGGTGTAGGTGGAGTGATTAGGCAAAACTGTTTACCTTATGCGGATATGCCCGGCTCAGATGAGTATATTTTTTATAAAAAGTGCCTGGAACCTACTGGCGTTGCTTATATTACGGCCGTTTTACTGGATGCGGGACAATATCGCTGGGGCGTGCTTGGTTTACACCGGTCACCGTCAAGCAGTGAATATACCCAGCAGGAATCTGATACCTTAAAGCGTTTGGGCAAGCACTTGCGTCGTGCCTTGCAAATTCATCGGCAGCTTTGTGCGATACAACAGGAAAACCGAGAGCTTTACCAGTTACTGGATTACCTCAAAACAGGGGTTGTGATTCTTGATGACAAAGGTTGTATCCAGCACACCAATATAAAAGCTCGGCAAATTCTGGAACGTTCTTCCATATTGTGGCCTGATCAATATAATCGTTTGAAGACTATAGGGGCTTTGCAGAATAAGCTGGATATATTAATAAAAAGTGCTTTGTATAAGCATACGCTGGTAAATCATAGCGAAACAGGTGGGGTGCTGGGCTTATATGAGGGCATGCAGGAAAAATCATTAATGTTAACGGTGGTACCGTTATCAAACCTTGCCTCAGTTCATGTAGAGGGGCAGCAACAACGCGTTGCTATTTTTTTAACTGAGTCGTCTGGGCGGCATCAGTTGGCTGAACAGTTTGTAAAAGAACGCTATAGTTTGTCAAAGCGCGAGCTACAAATGTGTGAACTATTTTTAAATGGTTTAAATCTGGAGGAAATAGCAGCGCATTGTGGTATCTCCCTACAGTCCGCCCGAACTTATTTAAAGCATATTTTTTCTAAAACCCAGTGTTCTTCTCAAGTTGAACTCATGCGCTTATTGGCCGGGTTGACGGTAGATTTTGAGCATATTGCCTGATGGTTAAAATACCTTTCATCCTCTCTTTATGGAAAGGATGAAAGGGCAGGCCAAAGGCTATTTGATGCGCTGGTAAACTCCTGGCTCTTCATTTTCATATTGTATGGTGAGCTGATCCTGCTTGAGCGTTAATTTGAATAGGTCTAGATCATACTTACCGGAGATTAAATCACCAATTACATAAGAATCTACTAATCCTGAACAACCAGTGGTGTCGTAATAAATTTCAGTGGCTTCAAGTGTATTACCTGTTGCACTGTATTTACCATATTCTACACCACGATCAGCACAGTCGTTTTCAACCCCATCATAAACACCTGTGTATAGCAAGAAATAGCTGTTATCGCTGAAGAAACTTATAATATGGTCTGGCATTTGCCATGAACCAACTAAGCTATTAGCTTGGTTAGGCACTTTTTTGAAGATGTATTGTGCTTCACCTTCTTTCAAACTTAATGTATTGTTTTCTGTGCCATAGCTTAAGAAGTGTCCACTTTCCTCTGGGTGAGATAAGCCCCATTCGCCATTTTTGTCAAATTGTATGGCTGGGTTCAATTTTCCTGTTGTGGCATTCCAGCCTAAATTGCCTGCTTCAACACCACTTTGACCTGCATCGTCTCTAGGTGCAGCTTGACCTAGTGTGTAATTACCGTTGCCATCAATATGCAGGAGTACCTGAACCTTGCCATCTGATAATTGCCAGACGCCAGCAATATCTTTATAGAAGGTTTGCTTAAAGTTTTCCTTAGCTAGTTCAGGAGTAACGATCGTTGTACCAGTTTGTTCAATAATTTGGGTAAATACAGGATCATTAACAAACTTGTCAGCGGGTTGAGTAAACTTAAGATTAGGATTGATTGTTTCCAGTAAAGTAACGGTATTTTTATTAATTTGAATACCATCGTCGTGTTTGCTGTTTGCGTCCAGAGATTGCAAAAATACCAGCAAATTATCACGTACATTATTATCTGTAGATAAATCTAATGGAGTGACCCGTGCTTTTGCAGCAGTACTGTCACCTAATTGAACTTTGCCAATAGAAAATGTAACTTTATCGCCTTCATTGAAGGAAAACTCGCCCTTTTCAGTGGTCGTGCCTTTAAGACCGCTACTGGTTTGGTAACTCACGCCAGAAATTTCACCATCGGTGAATACTCCGGTTTTGGTTTTGCTGGTAGGAGGCGGGTTAGTACCACCATTTGATGCATCATCACTGGAGCTTCCACCGCAGGCAGTAAGTGCTCCGGCCATGGCCAGGATTAATAGGGTCTTTTTCATGATGTTTCCTCAACTTCAATAGAAGTGGCTTTGTTTATATAACGAATAATAAAGAAAAGAAAAATTTGCCATATCCCCATTTGGGGATGTTATTGCCGTTTTTGTGCATAAAATGTAGGAACTAATTTATTCTTCATATTGTTTCGATAAGCTAAGCCAGCAGAAAAGGCCAACTAAAACACTCAAGGGATATGCCAAACGATATGGCTCGTTTTTTTATTGATCGACCAATTTTTGCCTGGGTGCTGGCAATTGTTGTGATGGCGCTGGGTCTGTTGTCTATGCTGACCTTGCCTATTGAGCGCTATCCGGATATTGCGCCGCCTACTGTCGGGGTTTCGGCAACGTATAGTGGGGCATCTGCCAAAACAGTAGAGGATAGTGTAACCCAGGTATTGGAACAGCAAATACGCGGTATTGATAATCTGCTGTATTTTTCTTCCAGCAGTAGCGCCTCGGGCCAGGCACGCTTGAGCCTGACGTTTGCGCAAGGCACTGACCCTGATACCGCGCAGGTACAGGTACAAAACAGTATTAATCGTGCCTTAAACCGCTTGCCACAAATTGTACAGCAACAGGGCGTTACGGTATCCAAATCCCGGGGCGATAGCCTGATGGTGATTGGTATTTATGATAGTAATCAGCGCATGAATAATGTTGCGATTTCTGACTATATGGTCAATCACATTGAACCAGTAATCAGCCGTATTAATGGGGTAGGCGATACCAGTGTGTTTGGGGCGCAGTATGCCATGCGCATCTGGCTTGATCCGCAAAAGCTAAACAGTTATGCCTTAATGTCCAGTGATGTACGTACCGCTATTGAAGCCCAAAATACTCAGGTAACCGCAGGTGAGGTGGGTGCCCTGCCAGCGCCTGCTGATCAATATTTGAACGTGAATGTGACAGCGCTGTCCCGTTTGCAAACGCCAGAGCAGTTTGAGCAGATTGTGCTAAAAGCCCAGCACAATGGTGCAGTGGTTTATTTAAAAGATGTGGCACGCGTTGAGCTGGGTGCAGAAAACTATCAGGTATCTACCCGCCTCAATGGTTTTCCGTCGTCAGGCATGTCGGTAAGTCTGGCCACTGGTGCCAATGCGCTGGCAGTTGCCAAACAAATTCGCCAAGAAATGCAGCAGCTGGAACAACAGTTACCTGCTGGCCTAAAGCTTGCTTATCCACGCGATACCACACCTTTTGTGACTGCTTCCATTAAAGGAGTAGTCAAAACACTGGTTGAAGCTATTTTGCTGGTGGTGGCGGTTATGTTTCTGTTTTTGCAGAACTGGCGTGCCACGATTATTCCGGCCATTACAGTACCAGTCGTGTTGCTGGGTACATTCGGGATACTGTCTGTACTGGGCTTTAGCATCAATACACTGAGCCTGTTTGCCATGGTACTGGCTATTGGCTTGCTGGTGGATGATGCCATTGTGGTGGTGGAAAACGTAGAGCGCATTATGGCTGAGCAACAGCTTGATGCCCGCGCTGCCACCATTGAGTCCATGCAGGAAATTACCAGCGCTTTGGTGGGCATTACCGTCGTGCTTTCGGCGGTATTTTTGCCCATGGCTTTTTTTGGTGGCTCAATTGGGGTGATTTACCAGCAATTTACGGTCACTATTGTGTCGGCCATGGTGCTATCAGTACTGGTGGCATTAACGTTGACACCAGCATTGTGTGCCACTTTGTTAAAGCCTGCGACCTCTCAGCCGACTCACAAAAAAGGTTTTTTTGACTGGTTTAACCGCGGGTTTGAGCGTATACAGCACCGCTACCAGCATCAGGTAGCCAGGCTGATTAACTGGCCAAAATTATCTATGGCAGTTTTTTTGCTGATTATTGCGCTGGTGGCTTATCTGTATAACAGCCTGCCTTCTAGTTTCTTGCCGGATGAAGATCAGGGCTCGTTGAATGTGCAATTTACCTTAAAAGAGGGTGCACCACTCAGTGAAACCGAAAAAATTGGTACGCTGGTATCTGCTTATTTTCTGACACAGGAAAAACAGAATTTAAATACAGTAATGACGATTACCGGGCGTAATTTTTCCGGTGTGGGGCAAAACGTCGGGCAGGCTTTTGTTTCATTACAGCACTGGGATGCGCGTCAGGGTGCGCAAAATACCGCCGCGGCGATTATTGAGCGTGCCAACCAGCATTTTAAGCAGGTGACCGATGTTCGCATTCATGTGAATGCGCCGTCTGTAGTACGGGGCTTAGGGCAATCCAACGGTTTTGAGTTCTGGCTACAGGATACGCATAATGCAGGTCGGGAAGCACTGTTAGCTGCGCAGCAGCGTGTTGTAGAACAGGCGGGCAATAATTCCCGGTTACGTAACGTGCGCCTCAGTGGGCTAGAAGACAAAACCCAGCTGCATCTGGATATTGATCAGGCCAAGGCGGCCATTATGGGCTTAAAGCAGGCCGATATTAACTCCACGCTTAATGCCGCCTGGGGTGGGGTTTATATTAATGATTTTATTGATCGTGGCCGGGTTAAGCGCGTGTATATGCAGGGTGATATGCAGGCGCGTTCAAAGCCGGAAGATATTGCCAAATGGTACGTGCGTGGCAGCGATGGCAGTATGGTGTCGTTTGCCAGTTTTACCAATTCACGCTGGATTTCTAATCCACAGCTATTGCAGCGTTTTAATGGGATGTCATCCATGCAAATAAACGGTAATGTGGTTGAGGGCTACAGTTCGGGTGAAGCCATGAATGCCATGCAGCAGTTGGTTAATCAGGAAAAGGACTTTGGGCTGGCATGGAGTGGCTTGTCGTATCAGGAGCTGCAAACCACCCAGCAAGCAATCTGGCTGTATATTGCTTCTATAGTTTTTGTGTTTTTATGTCTGGCTGCATTATACGAAAGCTGGTCGATTCCCAGTGCGGTAATGCTGGTTATTCCATTAGGGGTACTGGGAGCAGTCTTGTTTACTAGACTGGCTGGTTTTAATCATGATATTTATTTTCAGGTAGCTGTTTTGGCAACCATTGGTTTATCTACCAAAAATGCCATTTTAATTGTGGAGTTTGCAGCTAATGCCCAGCAAAAAGGCAGCAGTGTTTTGCAGGCTGCGCTGGAGGGAGCACGTTTGCGCTTAAGACCCATTATTATGACGTCCCTGGCCTTTGTGGCTGGCGTGATACCTCTAGTGTTTTCCACAGGAGCAGGGGCAGTGAGCCGGCAGGAGATTGGGGTAAGTATTGTAGGTGGCGTACTATTTGGCACGGTGCTGGCAGTATTTTATGTACCCCTGTTTTTTGTACTGGTGCGCCGGTGGTTTGATGGTAGAGCGGTAGAGCAAATAAATTGATTTGATCTGGTCAAGATAACATGTGAATGGTGGAAAAAAGCTGGCTTTTTAACCAGCCTGATCCAGTTCACAAAACCATAAATAGTCCGGCTCAGTGCTGGACTGCTCATTACAATGGTTATGCTGATCATTTAAAAATACGGCATTATTTAAAGTTGACTGGCTATAGGGTAACCAGTACACCTGACCAGAAGCATGAAAGGTGGTGGAAGTGTTAGGATAAGGCGCCAATCCCATTTCTGAGGCAACAATATTGTTGTCGCCGACAGTCACCACAACAAGCTGGGTATTTTTGTCACAGTCAGGATTAATATTGCGGATAATCAAAGCCACTGACATGGTCGTGCTCTCAAACTGTATAACAGATGAGCATTTTAAAGGGTTTTGGTTGAAAAATCAGCAGAAATGCGACGCAGGTTGTCGCTAAGGAGGTGCTTTTATCCATTCCGTGTGTGAATATGTTGGGAGAGAAGATTACTCCATAGTTTAATATAATGATTAATCAAGCCCTGATCGGTAATCAGGTGCTTGTCTAAGGCGATTCCCCTGAGCATCCATTGAGTTAATACCATGAGCTGTTTCACCTCACTGGCTGTGGCAATAGGTTCTAAATGTGCCCTGGCAAACTCTTCCAGACTGATATAAACATTAGTCCATAATCGTTGCAAAATATCAGCAAGTTTTTGATCGCGCTGACTCTCTAATAATAACTCTGCAAAGGCAATACTTTCGGGCTGGGCTGTGATCACTTGCCATGCGGTAAAAATAAAATCATCCAGACTATTTTCAGAGGGTGACAGCTTCTGAACAGAATGATTGAACTGTTTATAGATGGCTTTTACCAGGTATTGAGCGGCAGCTTCAATGAGTTCTGCCTTGGTGGCAAAATGATGCAGAAGAGCGCCCCGTGAAACATTTGCCAGTGTCACAATCTGGGTGACTGTTGTTCCTGCATAGCCATAAGTTTGCAAACTTTTTATCACGGCTTCAATCAGGCGCTGTCGTGTTTGCTCACTGCGTTCGGTTTGTGTGCGTCGGGGAGCAGGGTGGCTTAGATCACTCATGTTAATTACCAGGGTGTTTATATCAATCTTCAGGCTATAGTCTAGCCAACAAATGCCTCCTATCACCATTATTTAGATGATAAAAATCATTGGCTAAATTTTTTATGCTTAAACCCCTTTTGAATGCAAAGTTGCTATTGCTGGCATTTTTTTAGTAAGAGGTTAAGCATTTTTGTCATTGTATTTAGGATTGGGTTGTTAACATACTTACCGTATGTACGTATTGTAAGTTGGGTGGAATCGAGTGGGTTCAAAGCCGGGCAGAGTACGGACAAGCTAGCTGATATTGATTTTAGCCACACTGCATAAACGGCAATATAAATGCACAACTTAAAGGAATAACAATGGCGAAATTACGTTTTGATGGTCGGGTGGCAATTGTCACTGGTGCAGGTGGCGGGTTAGGACGCCAGCATGCTTTAACGCTGGCGGCACGTGGCTGCAAGGTAGTGGTCAATGATTTGGGTGGTGGTGCCCATGGCGGCGGCCAGTCTTCCTCTGCTGCTGATAAGGTGGTGGAAGAAATCCGTGCCATGGGTGGTGAAGCGGTTGCCAACTATGATTCGGTAGAAAATGGCACGGCGATAGTGCAGACCGCACTGGATCATTTTGGTACGGTGGATATTGTGATTAATAACGCCGGGATTTTGCGTGATACCAGTTTTGCCAAAATGACTGAGCAGGACTGGGATTTGGTCATGCGCGTGCATCTTGAGGGCAGCAAAAGTGTGTCACATGCCGCCTGGCCGATTATGCGGGAAAAAGGCTATGGCCGCATTGTCATGACCACTTCTGCGGCAGGTATTTATGGCAACTTTGGACAGGCCAATTACTGTGCGGCCAAACTGGGTATTTTAGGTTTGGCCAATTGTCTGGCCGAAGAAGGCCGAAGTAAAAATATTCATGTGAATACCATTGCACCTTTAGCCGCCTCACGTTTGACCGAAACCGTCATGCCGCAGGAAATGCTGGACTTATTGCAGCCTGAGGCAGTAAGCCCAGTGGTGGCCTGGTTGTGTCATGAGGATTGTGAGGAAACTAAAGGCCTGTTTGAAGTGGGTGCAGGCTATGTCGCCAAGTTACGCTGGGAGCGTGCCAAGGGTTATTTTTTCCCAAAATCCCGTGCTTTTGATGTGGATGATGTGGCATTACGCTGGAGCAAAATGACTGACTTTAGCGAAGCAACTTATCCCACCTCAACTACTGAATCCATTTCACCAATTATTGAAGGCATTAATCATCCCAATCTGGGCGGTAATGAATTTATTGATCTGGATGTTGCAGCCAAGGCAGAGCTGGTACTGGAGTCGGCTTATGATGAGCGCGACCTGTCACTGTATGCGCTGGGCATTGGCGCCGCGCGTGATCCGCTGGATCAGACTGAATTGAAATACGTGTATGAGCTGGGTAGCGAATTTGCCGCACTGCCAACCTATGGCGCCATGCCACAACTCAATGCCATGCTGGCCGCTGCTAAAACAGGAACGTTTGAACTACCCGGCATGAATTTTGGTTTTGACCGTTTATTGCATGGTGAGCAATACATGGAGATTAAGCGTCCACTACCGCCACATGCCAAACTGCGCCATGTGTTTAAGTTCAAACAGGCATTCGATAAAGACCCGAATGCAGTGGTGACATTTGCCATTTCCACACAGGATGAGTCTGGCGAGGAAATTGCCTATAACGAAATGACTTCGTTTGTCAGGGGTGCTGGTGGCTGGGGCGGTGACCGTGGCCCATCCGGTGAGATTAATACCCCGCCAGACCGTGAACCGGATGCGGTGATTGAAGAAAAAACCGATGCCAACCAGACCTTGCTGTATCGCCTGTCCGGGGACTGGAATCCATTACATGCTGATCCGGCGTTTGCACAGGCGTTTGGGTTTGAAAAGCCCATTCTGCATGGCATGTGTACCTTTGGCTATTGCGGGCGGCATGTGATCAAGGCGTTCTGCAATAATGATGGGCGCTACTTTAAAAGCATCAAGGTACGTTTTGCCAAGAGTGTGTTCCCTGGCGATACACTGGTTACACGTATGTGGAAAGAAGCCGATGACCGCATTATTTTTGAAACCCGTGTGAAAGAGCGCGATGAGGTGGTGATTAAAAATGCTGCCATTGAGTTATATAAAGAAATTCCAGAAGCTGCGGCAAAACCGAAAGCAAGCACTCAACCAGCTGATGCCGTAAGCCAGAACCAGAACACTGAACCAGACCGTTTAATTGCTAGCGATGTATTTAAAGTGGTTGGGGATTATGTGGCTGAACATCCTGAATTGGTCGATAAAACCAAAACCGTATTCCTGTTTAAGTTGAAAAACCCTGATTCAGTCTGGACGCTGGATTTAAAAAATGGCGCGGGTTCTTGTCAGGCAGGCGAAAGTGAAAAAGCCGATGTCATACTGGAAATGAATGAGGAACATCTGGAAACCGTAGTCACCAGCTCACTGGCCGATGTACAAAAACTGTTCTTTGGCGGCAAGCTAAAGATTGGTGGCAACGTGATGGCGTCCAACAAATTAACCGTGCTACAGGATATTAATCCGCAGCATTACGAAGAGGCCAAACAACAACGCTTGTCGCAAGAGGGCAGTAGCACCGATCCCTTGATAGAGGAAGGGGCAGCGATAGCCAGCGATGCAGTTGATCAGGCAATTACACTGACCGATGTGTTTACTGCAATTAGTGAATATATTGCTGCCAAACCTGAGGTGGTGAGTAAAACTAAAACCACCTTCCAGTTCAATATTAAAAACCCTGAAACCACATGGTTTATTGACCTGAAAAATGGCCAGGGTAGTGCCGGTGCTGGGGACATTGATAAACCCGATGTGACACTGCAACTGGATGAACAGCATGTTGCCACGGTGTTTGGGGGTTCGCTGGCCGATGTACAAAAGCTATTTTTTGCTGGTCAGTTAAAAATTACTGGCAATGTAATGGCTTCCAATAAGCTCACCGTATTGCAGGATATGGATCAAAAACGGGTTGAAGCCGCACGGGACAAACGGGTTGCTTCAGGTGGTAGCCCGATAGTATCCAGTTCAACAACAGCCGAAAAAGTGGCAGAAGGCAAAATAGCAAAAAGCAGTGCAGTCATGATTTTTGCCAGCCTGCAAAAACAGATTGACAGCATTAAGGCCAGTACAGGCTTACAGCAACAGTTCCAGTTCAATATCTATGAACCCGAGGCAAGTTGGCTGGTAGATTTTGCCGAAGGAACAGTCACACAGGCTCAGCGTGATGATGCAGCCATTATTATAGGTATTAGTGATGAAAATCTGACCGCGCTTTCTACAGGTCAGCGTGGTGCCCGTGACCTATACCAGCATGGTGAGTTACGAGTTGAAGGTGATGCCAGACTGGCCCAACAACTCAACTTTTTAAATGGCTTAATCTAACTCTGGCTTGATCAATAAGGAATACAACAATGAAGCGACGCGTGAATGTGATTGGAGTCGGTATGACCAAGTTTGCCAAGCCAGGTGCCAGTCCTGAATATTATGAAATGGCGCGTGAGGCAGGGCAGTTGGCATTGAAGGATGCAGGCATTGTTTATGATGATATCGAACAAGTGTTTGCGGGCTACGTATATGGTGATTCGACCTGCGGCCAGCGTGCCGCCTACGAGCTGGGCTTGACCGGAATTCCTGTGGTGAATGTCAACAATAACTGCTCAACTGGTTCCAGTGCTTTATATCTGGCACGGCAGGCCATTGAAGGCGGTTTGGCCGAATGCGTATTGGCGCTGGGTTTTGAAAAAATGGAAAAAGGTGCACTGGGTGCCAAATTTAATGACCGCGAAACCCCAATGGGCCAGCATGCGCAGGTAATGGCAGATGTGCAAGGCTTTAATTCCGCCCCACCTGCCGCGCAAATGTTTGGCGGCGCAGGGCGTGAATATCGCTGGTTATATGGTACCAAAAAGGAAACTTTCGGCAAGATTGCCGAAAAAGCCCGTAAGCATGCCAGCAATAATCCTTATGCCTTGTTTGGGCAGGTATTGTCACTGGATGAAATCATGGCGTCGGATGAAGTGTTTGATCCACTAACCCGCTTCCAGTGCTGTCCGCCGACTTGCGGCGCAGGGGCTGCCATTTTATGTTCTGACGAATTTGCCAAAAAACATGGTATATCCAATCCTGTGTATATCGCAGCACAAACCATGACCACCGATTATGCCAGCAGTTTTAATGAAAAAAGCATGATCAAAATGGTGGGTTACGACATGACCAAACAGGCCGCTAAGCAGGTCTATGAAGCCGCAGGCATTGGCCCTGAGGATATTGATGTGATTGAGCTGCATGACTGCTTTACTGCCAATGAATTACTCACCTATGAAGGCTTGGGACTGTGCGTAGAAGGTGGGGCCGAGCAGTTTATCTGGGATGGCGATAACACCTATGGCGGCAAGTTTGTCACCAATCCTTCCGGCGGCTTGCTATCCAAGGGGCATCCACTGGGTGCAACAGGTTTGGCGCAGTGTACCGAGTTGGTTTGGCAATTGCGCGGGACTGCGGATAAGCGGCAGGTTGACAATGCCCAGATTGCTTTACAGCACAATCTGGGGCTGGGTGGTGCCTGCGTGGTGACCATGTATCGGCGCGATTAATTTTTGCTGATTAACCAAACCTGATTTGCTGGCTTGTACCTGCCGAGCCAGCGCGACTGGTATGAGAGGAAATGTAGTCATGAAAAAATTGCACAGATTTGCACAGTCGTTACAACGTGGTACTGCCAATATTCCACCCCGCCACATGGATTTTGGTTTCTCATCGGCAAAAATGCCGCGCTACTATGCGGATGATAATCCATTGCTGACGGCTGTAATGACCACGTTATCATCTGCCATTCCTGATGGTGAGCGTTTTTTTGTGGAGTCTGTTAGAAAGTTTCGTCATCATATTTCTGACTCACAACTGAATGCTGAAATTTCAGGATTTATTGGGCAAGAGGCATTTCATGCCAGACAGCACGATGTGTTTAATCAGGCTCTGGTTCAGCAAGGATTCTCAGTAGACAATCACGAACGTATTTTTAGGCTACCCATCCAAGCCATGCAGCGCTGTCCAGCAGTTTTTCAACTGGCTGCAACGGCTGCTTTGGAGCATTATACGGCCATCATTGGTGAGGCATTATTGCGTGATCCAGAAATGCAGGCAAAGTTGGCTCCTCTGGCAAGAGAGTTCTGGACATGGCACGCGCTTGAAGAAACCGAGCACAAATCGGTAGCTTTTGATGTATATGCCACAGTGAGCGGTAATTATTTACTGCGTGTTGGCACAATGCTGCTGATATCAGCGGTATACTGGCCGCTAGTACTTGGCATGACATTCAAGATGGTGGCAGATGACAAGCAGCTATTTAAAGTGGGTAAGCTATGGAGTGGCTTGAATTTTACACTCGGGCCTAAGGGTTTCTTTACACGACTTGCACCTAAATATCTGGATTATTTAAAACCGGGGTTTCATCCCACACAGCATGATACAGAAGCACTTTTGGAAGAGTGGAGAAATAAGCTGTTTGGTGAAAATGGCACTCTTAACCAGAAAATAAAAAATCCTGCCCAGCGTATTGCATAAAAGGGCGCGTGTACCCCTGCATCAAGATATTCATTGATTTTATAAGGGGGTTAATATTCCCGATAATTTTTTAGAACAGGAATAAACCAGAAACGCATAATAAAAAGCAGGACAAGCTAAGCGAGCGTTATTTTAACGAACGGCCTGATCATATTCGCCACACCACTGCCACGCATATCCTGCATCTGCGTTTGAATACCGAGTCAAAAGGTTAATTAAGTAGGAAAAAGCAACTATTAAGCGCTTAATGATTGCTAGTTATCTTGATATTATAAAAGGTTTGAAATTAAGAAAATAAAAAAGCCGTTGATAATCAACGGCTTTTTTAAAAATCTGGCGGAAGCGGTGAGATTCGAACTCACGGAGGGCGTGAACCCTCGTCGGTTTTCAAGACCGGTGCATTAAACCACTCTGCCACGCTTCCAGTGGTTGCAAAGAATACATGCTGTGCTATAAAAAAACAATTATTTCACGCGTAAATTTATTTGAATGTGCAGCTTTTAAGCAGTTTAGGCTTAGAAGCTTCCTGCCACAAAACGTATCAGCCAATAAGTTGTAAAAGCAAACCAGACTAATACCAGCAGTCCGATCAGGTCAGGAATATGCAGCCACAACCAGCTAATGACCGGATTGCGCCAGAGTTTTGAGTGCTGCTGACGCTGTTCCAGTTTACGGTGCAAAAAGGGATGCACGATATGGTCATCATTTTGCAGACCATGTACCTCATGCAAATGAGTATGCACAATCCCTAGTGCCCGACGCGAGGGGCGAATAAATACATCCATCACATCACCCACTACGGGTATAAAACCGACAGTAACATCCAGCAGGGCCAGGCGAATGGCTGGTGTGAGTTTATGTACCGGGACACCAGCCTGCCAGGCTTTAAAAATGGCGAAACTGGTGAGGCCAAGTCCTGCCAGATCACCCACGACCGGAATAGTGCCAATTGCTGCATCGGCACCAATACCTTGCCGGGTAAATGGTATGCGTACCAGGCTATCCATAAAGTTGGCATAAACGGCGAGCTGGCGCTCAAGCTCGATGGCTTGTTGTTTGGTTAAGGGCTGACGTGGCATAAATTTTCAATCACCTGTTCCTGAAATTTGACTATAAATCAAACTGGCTACTGTTCAGTAATGATTTTTGTTTAAGGCAATACAATATAAAAATACCCGCCGGCAGGCAGGTATTTTAATGAGGGTTAAAGTTTATTTGGGTAGTTTATAAGCGTAGACATAGTCGCCTTTACGCGTACCTAGTGAGCCGTGCCCACCTGCCATCACAAGGACATATTGCTGACCGTCCTTGCCGGCATAAGTCATTGGGGTGGTTTGCGCACCTGCGGGCAGGCGGCCTTTCCACAATTCCTTGCCAGTTTTTATGTCATAGGCGCGTAGGTACTGATCCAGTGTTCCACTTAAAAAGCCCACGCCACCAGCAGTCATAATTGGCCCGCCCAGACTAGGGACACCCATCTTGAAGTATAGTGGTAAAGGTGAGTTATCGCGTACCGTACCATTCTTGTGCATCCATATTCTTTTACCAGTGGTTAAGTCAATGGCAGCGACATAACCCCATGCAGGCGCTTGGCAGGGCAGACCCAATGGCGAGATAAATGGTTCCAGAATTACACCAAATGGTGCGCCTTTATTAGGCTGTACACCTTCAACCTCACTTTTGCGGGCTGTACCACTGGCAACGGCTTCGGCTGGCACCAGTTTGGATTTAAATGCCATGAAATTGGGATTAACAAAAGCAATTTGTCGTACGGGGTCAACTGAAATACCGCCCCAGTCAAATACCCCAAAATTACCCGGAAATACCAGTGAACCTTTTAAAGAGGGTGGAGTGTATATGCCTTCATAGTTCATGGATTTGTACTGAATCCGGCACATGAGTTGGTCAAATGGTGTACCACCCCACATATCCGCTTCGGTCATTTTGTTGGGTACAAAGTTGACTGAAGAAATGGGCTGGGTTGGTGAGTAATATTCACCAGAAGCCAGCACGGCTTTTTCCTTGCCTTGTGGCACAGGGGTTTCTTTAACCGGATAAATGGGTTTGCCCGTTAGCCGGTTAAGCACATAAATGCTGCCTTGCTTGGTTGAGGCAAGCAGGGCTGGCTGCACACCCTGAGCGGTTTTAAGATCCATCAGCGATGGCTGCCCGCCGACATCCATATCCCACAAATCATGATGCGTCATCTGGAATGTCCAGCGCACTTGGCCGGTTGCAATGTCCAAAGCGGTTACGCCAGCACTATAGGTTTCGCTTTCCCGGGTGCGATTACCGCCCCATTGGTCAGGCATCTGGTTGCCCATAGGTAGGTAAAGTAGGCCATTTTTCTCATCTACTGCCGTGATTGACCACATATTGGGTGAGTTGCGTGTGTAGATACCATCAGCGGCAATCGGTGCAGTCTGGGTCGGATTTCCACTATCCCAGTTCCAGACTAGATGTCCATCATGTGCATCATAGGCGCGAATCACGCCAGAGGGTTCATCGGTAGACAGGTTATCCGTTACGTGACCGCCAATAATCACCAGATTGCGGGTAACGGCAGGTGGGGAAGTAGAGTAGTAGCCACCTGGAGTAAAGCTGCCCATATTAGCAGTTAAGTCCACGCTGCCATTATTGCCAAACTCAGCGCACATTTGACCAGTATCTGCATTGATTGCAATGAGGCGGGTGTCAGCAGTGGGCAGGAAAATACGTTTTGTACAGATGGCTTTGGACGTATTGGTTGCTGTGGATGGAGCTGCCTCCACCGTAGTAGTGGTTGGACTTATTGCACTCGCGTTGTCTTGCTGAGCTGCTATGGAGGTTTGGGTAGTAGAGGTGTTCTGTACCGTGGCTGGATCGGTCAGATTGTTGCCTATGGGTACTGTCGTTTGCGTATACATGGCATCATCATGATAGGCCACACCACGGCAGGTCATGTGAGCCCAGTTTTTAAAAGTACCGGCGCGCTGGCTACTCAGCTTGGGATCAAAGCGCCATAGTTCCTTGCCGGTATCCGGATCGAGGGCAATGACCTGACTGTGCGGAGTGCATACATACAGCTTACCATTTACCTTTAAAGGTGTATTTTCGGCAGTGGTTTCATGGGGATCATTAGGCCCGGGAATATCACCAGTACGGTATTTCCAGGCAATTTCCAGCTTGTGTACGTTATCAGGCGTAATTTGGGTAAGCGGCGAATAGCGGTCGCCAAACGGTGTGCGACCATAAGACTGCCAGTCACCATCCGGCTGGACAGGAGCGGTACTTGTCACGCCTGTGTTGTCGCGATCAAGGCTGCCTTTTAGTGAGTATTTATCCTGATCCACAAACTGGCTAATCAGTGCAGAGCCACCTGCCAGAATCAGACCAATGGATAATAAAATAGTATGCACCGGTGCGGTATGTGTTGTAAGTAACGGCTTACGAAACCAGGGCAGAATCAGCAGTAGGCCAAGTCCAAACCACAATGCCAGACGCGGTACCAGTTGCCACCAGTCCAGGCCGATTTCTGTCCAGGCCCAGATCGTACTTACAATCAGAAAAATTCCATATAAACCCAGGGCGGTTGCCTTGCGCCACAGGAGCAGCAAGCCTGAAATGGCCAGGACTATACCGGCTGGCAGGTAGTACCACGAACCACCCAGACTGAGTAGCTTGGCACCACCAGCTATCAGAGCAATACCACTTAGCAATAATACGACGCCGACAATACGCGGCCATAAAGCAGAGTGAGCCTGATGATGAGAAGTAGAATTAGAAGCCATGGTTACCTCACTGCTTAAATAAATATTTTTATTGTGAGTTTTTATTATTGCTGATTATTTATTTAAACCATTCAGTATTTTGATTGATTTATGTGCGATTTTTTTAATAAAAAATGTAGCTAAAATAGGCTTAAACGTAATAACTGTAACCTTAGGGCTAATTTTTACTTTCTTAAGTTAGATTTAAAATTTACCCAACTCATTCAGAGCTGCTAAATAAACCATACAACAAAGGGTAAATTATCTTATTAAGTTGTAGGGTTAACCTAAATTTGTTTTACCGTTAATTCAGTTTATTGATTCAAGCCATCAGGCTTGTGGCGCTTGCACATGCCTGTAAAAACATCTGGTAAATTAAAATGCAAGCTGGAATTTAACCCCACCCACCCAGGTCTCATCAATATAACCAACGCCACCTGCGTGTTTAATATACTGAATATTTGGTCGTATGGTCAGCCAGTCAGCAGCATGAATACCATAATAAATTTCAGCGTTATATTCGGTGCCCTGAATGGGTTGATAGGCCGCGTCATTAATATTCAACAATAGATCATTATCCTTTTGCAGGCGACTTACATCATCATTGACATGGATGCGTGCCAGCCCCAGGGCAATTTCATCTTTGGGTCTTGCATCTAACCAGCCGCGATAAACCAGTCCCACGTTCTGGAAGTGATCAACGGTATTAGTTTTTTTGTCATGTACAGTAATGTTGGCAAAGCCTGACAAACCCCGGCTGTTGTCATCTGCCTGGCTGGTTAATTGCTGTTTAACTACCAGCCAGCCACCGTGTTTATGTGCTGTCTGGGCAGGATGATTAATCTGGCTGGAATCCGCAGTGCTGTGATAATAGCCTGCACGATATTCACCGGGAAGTTGCCGGACACTTAATTTGGGTTGCCAGATAAATTCAACAGGAATAATGGCACCGTGTGAGCCATCAGTACTTAAGTTAAAACCTTTACTTCGGTCAAGGTTTTCAGGGTTATATTCAAATATGCCAAGCTGAGCATACCAGTCTGGCTGAAAATTATACCTGATCCGTCCTGCCCATTGACTAACCGGCCAATTATACCAAATATCGCCAACCCAGTTACCCACTTGTGAACCGCACAGGCTTAAATTCTGAAAATCACAATCAAAGCTGTTAAAGTCTTCGCCTTCGCCAAAACGCCCCAGTTTAATATCCAGCTTTTTATCCAGAAACTGTTTTTGTATCCAGAAATCAGTGAGTCGCCAGGTTTGGCCACGGCCCCAAACTTCCTGCGTAGCGCTTAAATGACCCGTGCGGGGATCACCAATATATCCATAATTTTTGTTGGATAAAGACTGTCCATTGCGTTTGGTAATGGTGATTTTTGCCTGAGTATCCTGCCAGCCCAGAATTTTTTGTAAGTCCAGAGATGCACCTAGTGCAAACTGGTCGGCATACCGGGTTCCGTGTGAACGGTTATAGCCACCATCCAGCTTGGTGGCCAGCTCACCGGTATAACCCAGGTCAAACTCGTAACCCTGCTGGGCCAGCTCAGTGCGCTTACCATTCCAATCGCCCAGCAACCATAGACTACTACCTGATAATGGCCGTTGTGCATGGGCAGGCAAGCAAAACAGACTAAGCATGAGGCTTAAAAAAACCGGATTAAGCTTGGAATTAGCATCCTTGGTATACATATCGTTAACCTTAAAGCCACGAGATAAGACTAACTTTAGGAGCTAAGCCAATCTAAACTGCAAAAAAAAGTTTCAAAATATAGGCAATGAGTGAGAAGTATATGCAAACTGTGACTAAAGACAGGAGTCAATATCAGCGTCAGTTAAGCTCATCAATAACATTCTTGCTGTTTTGTAATCTGCCGCTGGTCGTCCATGCGGCTGAAACAAATCAGACTACGCCCGCCATGACTACTCAATTGCCAGTGATTATTATTGAGGCTACCCGAACCAATAGCACGCAGCAGCAAACGCCGGCCTCCGTATATCGCGTCGATCAGGCGGCCATTCAGGATAATCAGCTACAGGTCAATTTATCTGAAGCGCTGGGATCGGTACCGGGTATCCAGGTGCAAAACCGGCAGAACTATGCCCAGGATTTGCAACTGTCCATGCGTGGTTTCGGTGCGCGGTCAACCTTTGGAGTGCGCGGTATCCGGCTGTATGTCGATGATATTCCAGCCACGATGCCGGATGGGCAGGGTCAGACCTCCAATATTGATTTGACCTCGGCTGATCGCATTGAGGTACTCACCGGGCCTTTATCTTCACTGTATGGCAACTCTTCGGGCGGTACGATTCAGGTCTACACTGAGGAAGGACAAAACCCACCTTCTGTTACCGCACAAATAGCTACCGCAAGCAATGAGACTTACCGTTATGCCTTAAACGCACAGGGAGGTAGTACAGATCAGGCCACACCCGCCTATGTGTTCAGCCAAACCCGTTTTGATACCAATGGTTATCGTGACCACAGCAAAACCAGCAAGAACCTGACCAATGCCAAACTGGCGTGGCGCTTTGACAATGACAGTACCTTAAAACTGATCATTAACCGGGTTGACCTTGATGCGCAAGACCCGTTGGGCTTAAGCCGGCAACTCTGGCAGCAAAACCCAAAAGGAGTTGACCCCAAAGCGATTGAATTTAATACCCGTAAGACCGTAGAGCAAACCCAGGGCGGACTAGTCTATGAACGAAATTTAAATGAGCAGCAAAGCGTCCATGCCATGGTCTATTACGGACAACGCGACACGATCCAGTATCAATCTATTCCGGTTTTTGTGCAAACCCAGAGTCCGGGACATGCCGGAGGAGTCATTGATTTGGGCCGTGATTATTATGGAGCTGATTTACGCTGGACAGGCAAAGATCTGTTTAGCAATCAAAATACGACCTTCATTGCCGGACTGGCGTATGACACCATGCAGGAACAGCGGAAAGGCTTTGAAAATTTTAGGGGCCTAGGTGAGGCACAATTATTGGGTGTGAAAGGTGATCTGCGCCGCAATGAAACCAATAATATATGGAATATTGATCCCTACTTGCAGGCATTCTGGCAGTTCTTACCAGACTGGACAGTAGACGCTGGGTTGCGCTATAGCACAGTGCATTTTGAATCCAATGATCATTACGTGACGACTGGTAACGGTGACGGCAGTGGCGATGCCAGATACAACAAGCTGTTGCCATCATTGGCGTTAAGCTGGCAACTCATGCCGCAAACCAGTGTATATGGTTCTTATGGCCGTGGTTTTGAGACACCCACGTTTAATGAAATTTCCTATCGTTCGGATAATCAGAGCGGTCTTAATTTTGATTTAAAACCATCCGTCAATGATACCTATGAGATAGGTACCAAGACTCAGATTAAAGATGGCCTGCTTACTACTGCCTTATTTCAGACTAATACAGATGATGAGATTGTGACGGCCAGTAATCACAATGGACGCTCAAGCTATCAAAATGCGGGGCGTACCCGGCGCCAGGGTGTTGAAGCCACATGGAATGGACGGCTTGCCGATAACTTAAAAGCAGCGCTGTCCTATACTTATTTAAATGCCAGTTATCGTGATACCACAGCGTCGCTGATCCGTGGGAACAAGTTACCGGGTGTGGCAAAACAGTCAGCCTATGCTGGAGTGGAATGGGCACCAGAGCAGGGCTGGCAGGTCGGGGCGAATGTGCGTTATGTCGATAAAATTTATGTGAATGATCTCAATAGCGATGCGGCACCTGCCTACAGTATCAGTAGTGCTTTTTTGGGTTATGTCTGGCAGTTACCACGTTTTACTATCCGGGGTTTTGGTCGTGTTGATAACTTGTTTGATAAAAATTATTCAGGCTCGGTGATTGTTAATGAAGGCAACCAGCGCTATTTTGAGCCTGCCGATGGCCGCAACTGGAGTGCTGGTGTGTCTTTGAGCGTTCGCTATTGATGGACTGGGCCACTAATATAAACTGGGCAATATACAGGACATCAGCAAAGTCCCGGTGATTATGGGTTTTGCAGTTTGTTTAAGGTTCTGGGTTGCTTGAATTTAATAATTACCGCCAGGCCACCCAGCATGGATTTAGCTAGTTCAATAGAACCGTTTAGCTGCTGTACCGCTTGCTGCACAATAGCCAAGCCCAGTCCACTGCCAATAATATCCTGTGCATTGTTCAGGCGATAAAAACGCTGAAAAACATTTTGGTATTCAGATTCATCAATTCCGGGGCCGCTGTCTTCAATGACCAGTACGACCTGATCTGCCTGATTTTTTAAACTCACACTGATTAACCCATCCTTGGAGGTATATTTAATGGCATTGTCCAGAATATTGGTCACAATGGAATTAAGCTGATCGGTACGGGCATTAATCAGGCTTTTTTCAAAATCCGTGAAATACAGATTCAGGCCCTGTTTTTCGATGCTAGGGTAAAGCTGCTCAACACAACCTTTTATGATGTCAGACAAATCAACCGGCTGGCGTGATGGTTCAGTATGCAGCTTATCCTGATGTGCCAGTGTCATCATTTGATTGACTAGCAATTGCAGGCGGTGCAGGCGCTCTTCCAACTGGATAAACATGAGCTGCTCATGTTTGTTAGTGGCCAGCTCATTTTTTAAAATCTGTAAATGCAAGCTTAAGGCAGTCAGGGGCGTGCGTAGTTCATGGGCAGCGTTGGCAATAAACTGTTGCTGTTGTAATTGAAACTGATGAGTACGCTCCAGCATCTGGTTGAGTGCACTGACCAGTGAATTTAACTCTTTGGATGCGGGATGGGTATGAAGCGAAGTAAAATCATTTGGGGCACGACGCAGGATTTCCTGTTCCAGCAAACGCAAGGGTTTAAGGCTATTTAACAAAAATATAAACAGTACAATAATGGCAACTGGCGCGGCAATCAGGTAGGGCAACAAAATCCGGCTAGTAAGCTTGAGTACATAGTCGTGAATGTCACTGTGCAGCACGCTGACCTGGATGACCTTATTGTTGCGGGTATTTAAAAAATAGGTCTCGACCTGATCATTATAAATTTTTTGTGCCACAAAGCCTGATAGTTGCTCGCAGGCGGCACTCAGGTGAGTTTGCTGTGGTGCTAAACGCCTGGATGAGTCACAGTGTCGCTGGTTTATTTTAATTCTGGTGTCTATTTCACCAATTTTATAGTTGCCTTCAAAGGCATAAATAGGCGTGTTTCTCAGCTGCCGCTCCAGCAGAATTCCCACGCGCTCAATTTTATAATATAGCTTTTGCTCATATTCGGCTTTGCTGGTGGTATAGGCAAAAATAAAAATCACTAAAAATAACACCAGTACCAGCGAGGCAAACAGAAAAATAATCCGGTTCACCAGAGAAAACAAATGTGTGGCTTTTGGCATTTGGGTTTTATTCCAGGTTACCAATTTTATAACCCAGTCCCCGAATGGTCTTGATAAAGTTCTTACCCAGTTTCTGGCGAATATTGTGAATATGCACTTCTACGGTGTTGCTTTGCAGCATATCCTGCTTTTCAGAAATTTTTTGTTCCAGCTGTTCACGGGAAAAAATACAGTTTGGTGTGGCGGCCAGTGTTTCAATAATTGACCACTCCTTGGCGGATACCTCAATCAGCTGATTGTTTTTATACACTGCATGCGCGGCGGGAAGAATTTTAATGTCGCCCAGAACATACTCGGTTTGGGTTGCTCCCTTGGCGCGACGTAATAGCGCACGAATCCTCGCCAGTAGCTCATCAATATGATACGGCTTGACCAGGTAATCATCTGCGCCCTGTTCCAGCCCGGATACGCGGTCTTCAATGTGGTCACGTGCGGTTAAAATCAGTACGGGTAAATTGCTGACCTTGCGAATACGCTCCAGTACCTGTAAGCCATCAAGACCGGGCAGCCCCAAATCCAGTAACACAAACTCATAGTCATGATTGTCAAATAGCTGTAGCGCCTGAGTACCGGTTTTGGCCCAGTGTACATTAAAGCCTGCCTGCTTTAGTAATACACAGGTAGACTCGCCAATCATGCTGTCATCTTCAACAAATAGTAGGGTCATAGCACTTAAGGGTTCAGGTCAAAAAATTTAGGCTTATCATAACCGAGATTGCTTATTGCAAGGTTTTTTATTATAAAACAAGGCAGACAAAAAAGTGGCACGGTATCTGGATTATCGCTTGTTTCATGGCTTGCTGGTTCGATTTCCTGGATCAATGATACCTTGATCCAGCTACTGTACCTTGATATATAAATCGCGTGGAGCATGGATAGCATGGCAAATTATTCTTACCAAACCCTGGGCACAGCACTGGATGAAGCCGGGGTGATGGTACTCACCCTGAACCGGCCTGAACAAATGAATGCCTTTACGGTGGAAATGGCCAGTGAACTGATCGATTTTTTTGAGCAGGCCAGTGACGATGATGACATTCGAGCCATCATTGTGACGGGTGAGGGCAGGGCGTTTTGTGCCGGTATGGATTTATCATGTGAAGGCAATGTGTTCGGGCTGGACGAGTCCCTGCAACCTTCAATGGAGGATATGCAACAGCGCCGTCATGAGGACGATATTAAACATGGCGTATGTGATACCGGTGGACGGGTAGTGCTGGCTATTTATGATTGCAAAAAGCCAGTGATTGCAGCCATTAATGGTGCGGCAGTAGGGGTGGGTGCCACCATGACACTGGCCATGGATATCCGGCTAGCCAGTGAAAAAGCCAAGATTGGTTTTGTGTTTGGCAAGCTGGGCATTGTACCCGAAGCCTGCTCCAGCTGGTTTTTACCACGCATTGTAGGCATACAGCAGGCGCTGGAGTGGGTATATTGTGCCGAGATTCTGGATGCGCAAACAGCAAAGGAAGGCCGGCTGGTCAAACAGGTTTATCCAGCTGAACAATTACTGGATGAAGCCAGAAAACTGGCGCATAAGTTTGTAGACGGGCGTTCACCCGTTGCGCTGGCGCTGGCTCGCCAGATGATGTATCGCAACAGTGCAGCACCGCATCCCTTGCATGCGCATCAGGTGGATTCACTGGCCATGTTCTATACCAGTATCCATGATGGCAAGGAGGGGGTAAAATCCTTTCTGGAAAAACGTGCGCCGGAGTTTAAGCAAAAAGCCTCTAAAATGCCGCCATTTTATCCGTGGTGGTCGGATGTGCAGGATGCCAACTAAAAATCCATGCTTTTCGGCAGATTTATGATAAAAAGTGCGGGTTAAAGGGCAAAAAGAACTGCATTTTGCATGCTTTTTTTTGTATAAGGCAGTTGCTTGCCTTATACTAGCGCACTTTAAAATTTTAGCTCAACCTATTTAATACATACTCGAGGAAGCCATGATTGTTACGACTGAAACGGTTTCGGGCGTTGCCCGTCGTCTGAATGTCACTGTTCCAAGCAGCCGCATTGACGAACAATTTGAAGCTCGCCTGAAACGTGCAGCCAAAAATGTAAAAATCAATGGCTTCCGTCCTGGCAAAGTTCCCATGTCACGTATTCGTGCTGATTACGGCCCTGGCATTCGTCAGGAAGTCATCAACGATATTATCCGTGATAGCGTGTTTGAAGCCATTCAGCAGGAAAAAATCAATGCAGTGGGTATGCCTAACATTGAGAAAGTAGATTTAAATCAGGATGGCCTGGTGTATGAAGCTACGGTTGAGGTGTATCCAGAAGTCAGCGTTCAGGGCCTGGAAAACATTGCCATTGAGCGCAAGACCACTGAAGTGACTGATGAAGACGTTGATACCATGATTGACAACCTGCGCAAGCAGCGTCAGACATGGGCAGTCACCAAAGGCATGGCCAAAAAAGACATGCAGGTTACTTTTGACTTTGAAGGCACAGTTGACGGCGAAAAATTTGAAGGCGGTAGTGCCGAAGACTTTAAGCTGGTGCTAGGTTCTGGCCGCATGATTCCGGGTTTTGAAGACGGTATTATCGGCATGAAAGCCGGTGAAGAAAAAGTGATTGATGTAACTTTCCCGGAAGACTATCAGGCAGAGAACCTGCGTGGTAAAGCGGCCCAGTTTAAAATCAATGTCAAGCAGGTTGAAAAGCCAAAGCTGCCGGAAGTCGATGCTGAGTTTTTAAATGTATTTGGCGTGAACGAAGAAGAAGGTCTGGACAAGCTAAAAGCCGATGTTCGCAAGAATATGGAACGTGAAGTGAAAAACAGCTTGCGCCAGCAACTAAAGCAGGCTGCGTTTAATGCTGTTTTAGAAAATAACGAGGTTGAAGTACCTGCTGCCATGGTCACTGAAGAAATTGGCCGTCAGCGTCAGCAAATGCTGCAACAGTTTGCCCAGCAGTTTGGAGGTGCCCAAAACTTTGACCAGAACATGCTGCCAGATGAGCTGTTCCGTGAGCAGGCTGAGCGATCTGTAAAATTGGGCGTACTGATTGGCAAGGTTCTGGAAGATGCAGGTTTAACTGTAGATCAGGAACGTGTGAAGGCATTTATTGAAGAAAGTGCACAATCTTATGAAGATCCGCAGGAAGTGATTGATTACTTCAGCAATGACAAGCAGCAGCGTGCCCAGATTGAAGCTGTTGTGCTGGAAGATCAGGTCGTTGATCACATTCTGCAAAAAGCCAAGGTCACTGACCAGGCAGTAAGCTATCAGGATTTGATCAAAGAGCAGCAAGCACAGCGTGCCGCCCGTTAATCTGGTCAAGCAATAAACAAAATGGGCGCTTATGGCGCCTTTTTTGTTTTAGGTTTCTGGACAATTAATCGGGTAATTGATGAGCAATTTTTCACAATGCAGTAAAATTCCCCCTTTGCATTTTAAGGGATTATCCGCCATAGTGTGAGCATTGTAATAAGCCCGTTGAATTAGGAAAAAATAAAGTGTCATTTGATTTTGGAACCGTAAGCAATGCTCTGGTGCCCGTTGTGGTTGAGCAGTCTTCCCGTGGTGAGCGCTCTTTTGATATCTACTCTCGCCTGTTGCGTGAGCGGATTATTTTTCTGTCCGGCGAAGTAGAAGACCACATGGCCAACCTGATTGTGGCCCAGCTCTTGTTTTTGGAAGCAGAGAACCCAGATAAAGATATTCATTTGTACATTAATTCACCAGGTGGATCAGTCACTGCGGGTATGGCCATTTATGATGTCATGCAGTTCATTAAACCAGATGTCTCTACGACCTGTCTGGGTCAGGCAGCGAGCATGGGCGCGTTTTTGCTGAATGCAGGTGCACCTGGTAAGCGTTATGCGCTGGAAAACTCACGGATCATGATTCACCAGCCTCTGGGCGGTTTCCGTGGTCAGGCATCTGATATTGAAATTCATGCCCGTGAGATTCTGCAAATCAAGGAAAAGCTGAATCGTCTGATGGCACAGCATAGTGGTCAGGATTATGAGCGTATTGCGCGGGATACTGACCGTGATAACTTCCTGAATGCAGAAGCTGCACGTGAATATGGCCTGGTTGACGCAGTACTTAGCAAACGCCCTTAATATGTCACGTCTTGATGTGTATTTAAGGTAGGCGTTTGATCATTTAACCTATTGGAGCTCTCATGTCCGATTTACCTAAAGGACAAAAAAACTGTTCGTTTTGCGGCAAACGCCAGGCAGAAGTTAGCAAACTGATTGCCGGTGAAGATGCATTTATCTGTAATGAGTGCGTAGACGTGTGCCTTGATCTGGTACAGACCAGCCAGCAGGTGGAAACCGATGACTGGTCAACGCGGCCACTGCCCAAGCCGGTAGAAATCCGTGCTGCGCTGGATCAGTACGTGATTGGTCAGGACATTGCCAAAAAAACCCTGTCGGTGGCAGTTTATAACCATTACAAACGCCTTAAGGCCAGCCAGAACATTACTGCCCAGCAAGGTGCCAAGGATGCGATGGTTGAGCTGTCCAAAAGTAACATTTTGCTGATTGGCCCTACAGGTTCTGGTAAAACCCTGTTGGCGCAAACGCTGGCACGGGTACTGGATGTCCCATTTGCCATGGCTGATGCCACCACGCTGACCGAAGCGGGTTACGTGGGCGAGGATGTGGAAAATATCGTACAAAAGCTGCTGCAAAAAGCCGATTACGATATCGAAAAAGCACAAAAGGGCATTATTTATATCGACGAGATCGACAAGATTACCCGAAAAAGTGACAATCCTTCCATTACCCGGGATGTATCCGGTGAAGGGGTGCAGCAAGCCCTGCTTAAAATGATTGAAGGCACTGTGGCGTCCATTCCCCCGCAAGGTGGGCGTAAGCATCCACAGCAGGAATTTGTACAGGTGGATACCAGCAATATTCTGTTTATCTGTGGTGGTGCTTTTGCTGGCCTGGAAAAACTGGTTAAACAGCGTCATGAAAAAGGCGGTATTGGTTTTAGTGCTGAAGTCAAGAAAAAGGACGAAGCCAAGAAACTGGGTGAGTTGTTCCGTGAGGTTGAGCCAGAAGATTTAATCAAATATGGTTTGATTCCTGAGTTTATTGGGCGCTTGCCGGTAGTGGCCTCTTTGGAGGAGCTGGATGAAGAAGCACTGATGCAGATTCTGACCGAGCCAAAAAATGCCCTGATTCGCCAGTATCAATACCTGTTTGATATGGAAGATGTAGATCTGGTATTTGATGAGGCTGCCTTACGGGCAGTAGCAAAAAAAGCACTGGAGCGTAATACTGGAGCGCGTGGTTTACGCTCCATTCTGGAAAATGCCTTGCTGGATACCATGTATGACCTACCTTCATCCAATGATATTGGTACGGTACATATTACTGAAGCAGTGATTAACAAGGATGCCAAGCCGGAAATTAGCCCGGAGCGTTTACCAAAACCTGCAAAGGCTGATCATACCTACTCAGCCGAGCATTTAACGCTGGTAGACTCGCATTCACGTAGTGCTTAAATGGCATTGGTGCAGGCCAGTGCTGAGCACAGCAATTGGGTATTAGGGCGTGTCCCTAATTTCACCACACCTTAGTGTCTGGCAGCAAAAATATTCAAGCGTCTAATGAAAATTTAGGCGCTTTTTTATTGTTCTTCAAAAATTTATGTATTGTGAGCAGGCAGGATTTAGCGATCTACGCGTTGTGAGGCGTATACATTTCGAGGTAGATAATTATTTAGGTACAACGACTGCTTGGGATGCAGGCTGCTGTGTCTGGTTTTGCAGGCGCTCAATAGTGGTCTGGGCAGTTTGATGCACTTTGCCATCCTGAAACCAGATTAACTCGCCGGGCTGAAACTGGTGCCAGGTTTCATTATCAGTTAACGGAGCGGTAGCAACCACCGCCACACGGTCTTCGGGCTTGGTGACCTGACTAAAATCAATCTCCACATCCATATCAACCAAATGGGCATGCTGAAATGGCCACTGCCGCACAATCCAGTGCAGGTTGGTGGTGGCATAGCTAAACAGTGCCTGACCATTCGATAAGATAAAATTAAAGGTACCGTACTCGGCAATTTTTGGGGAAACTTCAGCCAGAAAATCAAAAATCTGCTTGAGGGAGGGTTCATCCTTACCAAAACGCTGTCGCAACTCTTGCAAGATATAACAATAGGCACGTTCGCTATCCGTGCTGCCCACCGGCATAAATTGACCGGTTAAATGCGGCCAGTACGCTTTTAGGTCGCCATTGTGGGCAAAAATCCAGTGTCGTCCCCACAGCTCACGTATAAATGGATGATTGTTTTCCAGTTCTATTTTGCCCTGAGTGGCTTTACGGATATGGGCAATGACGTTACGTGACTTGATGGGATAATTACGGATAAAATCGGCCAGGGGAGAGTGCACGGCGGATTGGCAGTCAATAAACAGGCGGCAGGCTTTTTCTTCAAAAAAAGCAATGCCAAAGCCATCAGCATGGTCGGAGGTAATGCCCGCCCGCTGTGAAAATCCTTTAAAGGAGAAGTTAATATCTGTTGGTGTGGCACAGTTCATGCCCAAAAGTTCACACATCAAATCGCCATAGGTGTGTCAGGTTACTGGCTATATATAACCATAAAAATGAACACTCCCCAAGACAGTCACCGGTTTAGGGAGTTAAAGCATGGCTCATCAACGGCTGATTATGCAATGCCTGAACCTCCGGTTTTCAGGCCAGATTACCAGCATTTACTACTAAGCTGTTTTTCGGGTTCGATTGGTAATTAAAGTACCAATCCCTTCATCGGTAAAGACTTCCAGCAGGGTAACATGCGGCACACGGCCATCCACAATATGGGCGCTGGTTACACCGCCTTTAACCGCATCCAGTGCGCAGGTGACTTTGGGAATCATGCCACCATAAATGACGCCGGTTTCGATGAGCTGATCCACTTCCTGCGTACTCAATCCGGTGAGCACTTGCTTGTCGGCATTCAGCACCCCGGCGATATTGGTCAGCAGTACCAGTTTCTCCGCCTTGAGTGCTTCGGCCACTTTGCCAGCGACCAGGTCGGCATTAATATTATAGCTGTTGCCTTCTGCATCTACGCCCAAAGGTGCAATGACTGGAATAAAATCACTTTGTATAAATAACTCAATCACATCTGCTTTAATACTGGCTACGTCGCCCACCAATCCCAGATCAATTTGCTTTACCTGGCCTTGCTCATCTTTTTTATCCAGCAGCAGTTTTTTGGCGCAAATCAGGTTGCCATCTTTTCCGGTCAGGCCAATGGCACGGCCACCATGCCGGTTAATCAGGCTAACAATGGATTTGTTCACGCTGCCACCCAGCACCATCTCAACTACTTCCATGGTTGCTGCATCGGTAACCCGCATGCCGTCAATCCGGTCAGACTCACGCCCTAGCTGTTTAAGTAAATGATCCACTTGTGGCCCACCACCATGCACCACCACTGGATTTAGCCCCACGGCTTTAAGCAGCACAATATCACGGGCAAAGGAGCTTTCAAGGGCAGGGTCGGTCATGGCATTACCGCCGTATTTCACCACGATGGTTTTATCGGCAAAGCGCTGGATATAGGGGAGTGCCTCGGTTAACACATTTGCAATATTGAGGGCGGTATCGTTGGGTAAAGCCATTGGCAACTCCAGAGCTATCTATTCAAGTATCAGTTGTGCTAACCGTTCATCGTGCTCACGTAGCAGGTTGGCAAACGTTAAGCGGATGAATTGCAGGTTGTCGGTGGTATCGGCATCAAAACGTGCGGTTAAGTAGTTGCCCGTATTTGATGGACGCATAATGCCAAAACCGTAATCAAAATCAAGCCGTATTCCATCAATGGTCGATATTTTGGCACCATCAAGCTGGGCGGCATCCTGCTCAATACTGGCAAGTAGCGCACTGGCATTGATGTCTTGCAGTTCCAGATACAGGTCAGGGGTAGAAATCCGCTGTGGCAGTTCAGCCAGTGCTTCTTCCAGGGTTTGTCCGCGCAGGTCTAGCCACTCCAGCAAGCGCAGGGCAGCGTAAATACCATCATCCTGACCATGGCTGCGCTGATCATTAAAGAAATAATGGCCTGAATACTCACCAGCAAATACGGCCTGGTATTCCGGGCTATGCAGGGCTTGTCGCAAGAAGGTATTGCCTGTACGTATCATGACTGGACGGCCACCCTCACTGGTAACGATACTGGATATCATACGCGAGCATTTGACATCAAAAATAATATCACTGCCGGGATTGCTATCAAGGCACATACGGGCAAACAGGGTAATCAGGTAGTCCGGGGAAACCACATTGCCCTGGCTATCCAGTACCACCAGCCGGTCGCCATCACCATCAAAAGCAAAACCAAGCTGACTGCCAGAAATCACGATATCATTACTGAGCTCCTGAATGTACTCAGCCTTACTGGGGTCGGGCGCTCCATTGGGGAACATGCCGTTGGGTTCGGTGTTCAAGCTGCTCACCGTACAGCCGGCTGCCTCAAAAGCGGCTAGAGCCAGCGGCCCTGCACTACCATGCATGCCATCAATCGAGACTTGCACGGGCTGACTCAGCAGCACATCATCCTGTAGCAGGCTTAGGTAATCTTCGTTGTAGGTGTGCTCCCGTACATTACCCAGGCCTTCCACAAAGTCTTTTTGGTTAATACGCTGCATTAATGCCTGAATACTTTCAGGTGTGGGCGACTGGTGCTGAATCAGCCATTTCACCCCGTTTTCGTCTCCGGGATTATGACTGGCTGTAATCATAATGCCATTACCATCATGCTGGGCAGCAGCAAAGTAGCATAGTGGTGTGGTTACCTGTCCTATATCAATCACGCTCAGGCCACAGTCAGATAGCGCTTGCCGGATAATTTTGGCATAGCTTGAGCTTGAGGTTCGCGCATCGTAACCTACCACCACCTGATACTGATCCTGCTGACGTAACTGGCTACCCAGCGCACGGCCAATCTGGCCAACCAGTTCAGTGCTGAGGTCGTCAATGGAGCCACGAATATCGTAAGCACGGAATAAATATGCTGGAAAACTGGTTGCTGCTACATTCAACTCAGCATCCGGCAACAAGGTGTCTTCCAGGGTAAATTCCAGGGTTTGAGATTCAATTTGAGGTTCAACGGGCTGCTCAAGTTCCTGTTGTAGCAAATCCAGCTCGTCAAAAGCTTCAGTAGCATCAACCTCTGCTGCAACCGGCGGGACTGAAGGAGTTTCTTCTACACTGGCCTGTTGCTCATCGAATACATCCGGCGCGAGTTCCGGGTTATTGTTTAGTCGGTCTACTGGCTGTGGTGGTATAACATTTGTCGGGTTATGGAATAATGGATCAGGGAAATCATCCTGATCCAGTGGTGTGGGCAGGGTAGTGACAATCTGCTGCTGGTTTTTTTCTTTGCGCAAGCCCCACATGAGCAATGGCAGCAGGCTGCCTAGCAGGCTAATCAGTGCTGACCACAGTGGTAAATGGCCTGCGCTACTGGCCGGACCAATAGCCAGTTGCCAGCCCTTGGTCGACAAGGGAATGGCTTTGAGTGTTCCATCATTGCCGTTACTATGGATACGTAACACTTCGAGCGGGCTGGCGCCACTTAACTGCTGTGAGAACTTAAGCTGAATATTGTCTGGGGTAATGGCTTGCAAGTCCTGCGCCAATGGCGTTATGGACCACTCAATAATGACATAGCCACCTGTGGGCATAGCCAGTGCGGTACTTATCAGTGCTTTATTTCCCGTCCCGCTGATTTCTGGCTGTGTAGGGGCGGTGCGGGTCCGGTTGAGCAAGTCCTGATCTGCATAGTTGAGTGATGGCGGAACGGTGCCATCGACTGGAATCACCGCTTTGAGAACGGCTGTGCTGCGTAGCATGGGCTGCTGGGCAAGCAAGCGGGACTGTTGCTGCCAGTTTTGTGAGTGCCGCTCAATAATGGCGGTGGCTTGCCTGGCAAACTGATTAAGCTGTGCTTCAGCTTGCTGCTGCTGATAATCCGATACCAGATAATACACGCCAGCACTGCCTGCGCCTGCCAGTGCCAAATGAACAGCCAGTGCCAGTGGTTTAGTTATTGTCAGACCTTTAAACGCATTAAAAGGTTTTAATTTTGGCACGACATACTTCCTTGTTTGTAATCAAAGTTTGTAATCAGTTAAGCAATGCTTAAGATAAACGACTACAGGCAATTAGGGTAGCCATAACATTGCAAACATCCATAGTTTTTTGGCAGCTTGTGTAAATCTGCTTACTGACTACCAGTGTGACCAAAGCCGCCACTTCCACGTTCACTTTGCTCAAAATCAGTGACAATATCAAATTGCGCCTGTACTACAGGTACCAGTACATATTGTGCCATCCGCTCACCGGGTTCCAGGGTAAAGGCTGTTGAGCCGCGGTTCCATACCGATACCATCAACTCGCCTTGATAGTCAGAGTCAATTAACCCTACTAGATTACCTAGCACAATCCCATGTTTATGACCAAGCCCGGAGCGCGGTAAAATCAGACCAGCATAATGCGGATCAGCAATATAGACCGCCATACCGGTCTTAACCAGAACGGTATCTCCTGGTTGCAGTACGATTGCTTCATCGATACAGACACGCAGGTCAATGCCGGCTGAACCAGGAGTGGCATGCTGTGGCAAAGGCCATGTCGTGCCAAGGCGGCTATCCAGAATTTTAAGTTGCATTTTCATATTTTTTACCTTAGTGGGCGGAATCAGTATTTATTTCATCAGGGCTTTTAGGTTGGCCAGATACGCGGCTGCTTGTGCTTTGGGGTCAACATTCGACAGTTTTTGTTTCTTCTTACCCGACCATTCCAGTTCTTCTTCCGGCAGTTCATCCAGAAAGCGGCTGGGCGTGGTGTGACGCATTTGTCCGCCGGCTTTACGCTGCTCCGCCAATGTTAAGGTCAAGCCCTGGCGTGCACGGGTAATGCCCACGTACATCAGGCGACGTTCTTCCTCAATACTGTCGCCAGCAATGGAGTTGCGATGCGGCAATAGCTCTTCTTCCAGTCCCATAATATAGACGTATGGAAACTCTAGGCCTTTTGCTGCATGCAGGGTCATCAGATTAACCTTGTCGGTATCTTCTTCCTCCTGTTGCTGCTCCAGTAGATCCAGTAGCACCAGCTTGCGAATCACGCTTTCAATATTGCGCTCATCCACATCATCAGCACGGTTAATCAGGCTTTGAATACTACTGTATAGGGTCTCGATATTATCCAGCTTGGTTTTTTCAGCGGCAGGCGTGGCAGCCTGTTCACGCACATAATCAATATAGCCGGTTTCGTTAATCATTTGCCGTACCACGGGCACCGGATCATCATTGTCATGCAGGCGCTGGGTGTAGTCTTCAATAAAACCTGCAAACTCATGTAATTGTGAGGCTGCTTTTTTAGCCAGTGCCATCCCTAGGCGCTGATCAGCTGCTGCGCCTAATAAGGACAAATGATATTCCTGGGCAAACAGCCCCAGTTTTTCCAGGGTGGCAGGGCCAATCGCACGTTTTGGCGTGTTGATAATGCGCAAGAAGGCACTGTCATCTTCCGGATTAATAATCAGGCGCAGGTAACTCATCACATCTTTAATTTCGGCCCGGGCAAAGAACGACGTGCCACCGGATAATTTATAGGGAATCTGCATCTGGCGTAGCTGGGCTTCTAACACCCGTGCCTGGAAATTACCCCGATATAAAATGGCGTAGTCTTTCCAGGATTTACCATTCATGAGCTTGTGATTCATCACATCATGCGCCACGCGTTCGGCTTCGTCATCGTCATTACGACAGGTAATCACGCGAATTAGGTCACCATGGCCTTTATCTGACCATAACTGCTTTTCAAAAATGTGCGGATTATTGGTAATGACTGAGTTGGCAGCCTTTAAAATCCGGCTGGTAGAGCGATAATTTTGTTCCAGTTTGATGACTTTTAAACTTGGAAAGTCTTCTGCCAGTAGTGCCATATTTTCCGGTTTGGCACCGCGCCAGGCATAAATCGACTGGTCATCATCACCGACCGCAGTGAATTTGCCGGTTATCCCCACCAAGAGTTTGACCAGCATGTACTGCGCTGTATTGGTGTCCTGATATTCATCTACCAGCAAATATTGCACGCGGCGCTGCCATTTTTCGCGTATTTCGGCATTGTCTTGTAGCAAACGGGTGGGCAGGGCAATTAAATCATCAAAATCTACCGCATTATAGGCGCGAATATTGCGTTCGTATAATTCATATAGATGCGCTAGATGCACATCTTCGGGGGTTTCGGCAGTACTCATGGCTTGGGCTGGCAAAAGCAAATCGTTTTTCCAGTCGGAAATGTGGCGCATGGCCTTGGCTATCAGCTCCTTGCTGTCAGCACCGGCCAGATTGTCCTTATGCATCAAGTCCATGAGCAGGCGTTTGCAGTCATCAGCATCCAGAATGGAAAAGTTGTTTTTTAAGCCGGTATGCTTTAATTCCAGCCTCAACAGATTGAGGCCAAACGTATGGAAGGTAGAAACCGTTAAACCTTTGCTTTCCTCACGTGAAATCAGCTTGCCCACCCGTTCTTTCATTTCACGGGCGGCCTTGTTGGTAAAGGTCATAGCCGTAATGCGATAAGCCGGAATACCAACCTGCTGAATAAGATAAGCAATTTTGCGGGTAATCACTGCCGTTTTGCCTGAACCCGCCCCCGCTAGTACCAGCAAGGGGCCTGACACATAAGTCATGGCCTCCTGCTGACGAGGGTTAAGCTGGCTCAAATTTGCATGACTACTCATGATAAATGCTCAAGGGGCAGGTAAAAACAAAGAAAAAGATTATAGGCAAAGCGCGGGCATTAAGGGAGACTTGTATTTTGTAAAATATACCCGATAGGGAAATAGCGCGACATAGGCTGACTTGGGCCATCAATTTAACGATCATATCAGTGGTAATATGATCGTCTTATAAACTCTACAAGCAGCCTGAATTAGCCTCTAAAAATCCGCTGTTTTTCACGTGACCAGTCGCGTTCTTTTTCTGTTGCGCGTTTGTCATGTAACTGCTTGCCTTTCACCAGTGCAATTTCACATTTTACCAGAGCGCCTTTCCAGTAGCAGGCCAGCGGGACGCAGGAGTAGCCTTTTTGATTGACCGCTCCCATCAGTTTTTCAATTTCACGACGTGACAATAGCAGTTTGCGGGTACGACTGGCTTCGGGCACCACATGGGTGGACGCAGAAAGTAGAGGCACAATCTGACTACCAAATAAAAAGGCCTCACCATTTCTAAAAATTACATAGCTTTCAGAGAGGCTCATTTTGCCAGCACGCAGTGATTTAACTTCCCAGCCCTGTAGGGCAAGGCCTGCTTCAAATTTTTCCTCTATAAAATAATCATGGCGGGCACGGCGATTCTGGGCAATGGTGCCGCCTTTATGCAATTTTTTAACAGTCGCTTTATTCATATCAAAATTTTCCTCACTAAACGCTAGTTTACCTAATTTTGGGGTTCGGCTTTAGTTAATTTTAGTTATATAAAAAATGGCACTTCGCCTTAAAAACAAGTTTTTGTTAAACTAGGGCTTATTTTAGGCAATTGAGCAAGTCAATGACCACAAAAGTGATTTATCCCGGTACCTTTGATCCAATTACCAATGGTCATGTTGACTTAGTGGTTCGCGCTGCCAAGATGTTTGATCATGTGGTGATTGCGATTGCTGCCGGACACCATAAAAATCCAGTATTTAGTTTTGCTGAGCGGGTAGAGTTGGCAAAACAGTCACTGTCTCATCTGGATAATATTGAAGTGATTGGTTTTAGTGGCTTGCTGGTGAATCTGTTTAAAGAGCAGCAGGCTACTGCGGTACTGCGTGGTTTGCGGGCAGTGTCTGACTTTGAATATGAGTTTCAACTGGCTAACATGAACCGTCAGCTTGATCAGCAGTTTGAAACGGTGTTTTTAACACCCTCTGAGCATTTATCCTATATTTCTTCAACCCTGGTACGGGAAATTGCCCGACTAAAAGGTGATGTCACCAAGTTTGTGCCAGATGTAGTACAAACGGCTTTTGAGCAAAAACATGCGCAGGGTGGATGGTAATCTGTTTACTAATTGGACAATATAGATGGCCCTTAAAATCACACTGGAGTGCATTAACTGTGATGTGTGTGAACCGGTTTGTCCTAATCAGGCCATTTACATGGGTGAAGAGATTTATGAAATTGACCCTGGCCTGTGTACTGAGTGCGTGGGGCATTTTGATACGCCCCAGTGCCAGTTATTTTGTCCGGTGGACTGCATACCGCATGATCCTGAGCATGTGGAAAGTCTGGATCAGCTTCTGGAAAAATATCAGCGTTTGCAAGCCTTAAACCCTGACACCAAAAATATCAGCGAAACCTGATTTTTTTTGCTACCATGCGTGCCTTGAAGTGAGTTGGACGGTCGCTGCTGTGGAGATCTTCGTGATTAAAGCAGGGGAGGAAAGTCCGGGCTTCATAGGGCATGGTGCCAGGTAACGCCTGGGCGGTGTGAGCCGACGGAAAGTGCAACAGAGAGCAGACCGCCATTGATCTTCGGAGCAATGGTAAGGGTGAAAGGGTGCGGTAAGAGCGCACCGCGTGCCTGGTAACAGGTCACGGCATGGTAAACCCCACCAGAAGCAAGACCAAATAGGAATCCCTTGGCGTGGCCCGCGTTGGATTCGGGTAGGTTGCTTGAGTGTATTGGTGACGATACGCCTAGAGGAATGATCGTCCTCGACAGAACCCGGCTTACAGACTCACTTCAAGCCAAATTCTTGAAAATTTTTTGGATTATTTGCCTGCTTTTTAGGCTGGTGTGCTTGACGGACGTTTAATAAGTCTAGATAATGCGCACCACAGTTTGCGGCTATGTAGCTCAGTTGGTTAGAGCACAGCACTCATAATGCTGGGGTCACAGGTTCGAGTCCCGTCATAGCCACCATTTTATAGGTCACTCACCCGAGTGACCTTTTTTTATGCCTGTTTTACAGTGCTGAGATTTAAATTGTGCTTTTAATCTTTGGCACGGGTGTTAGACTGCTTACTGACGAAAATCATTCACCATTGTGCAAATGGTTTAGAAGTTAATAGCTAATAGCTAACTTTTTAAGTCTGCCACCGCTTAGGTGGTTTTTAAATTATAACCTTAATAGCTATAAGATAACTTTGATGCTTTAATTTGGATAATTGACTTTCTTAAATTTACTACTTATTCTATTTTCCGCTGGACGATAAAATCATGTAAAAAAGGCATTATCCATGAAGGACTCGGAATCTGAAACGACTGATATTTATCAGCAAGCACTGCTTGATTCAGTGCACTTTAGCTTCAAAACTACTAATTCTAATATTGAAAAAGGAGGTATCCGGTTAAATCAGGGAGAGGCACTGGATTTACCCTATATAAGTGCCCGTACTCTGCTGGCAGAGGGCGTTTATCTACCCACCGATTATCAAGCTAATTCGGGCAAGACCGCGTCTGTATTTAAGTTTGTGAAAGCTGCCTTTCTCAATGAACCTAGCGATGAGCTGGAAACGCAAACGATACAAGACATTGAACGGGTTAAGCAAATGTTGCCTGCCTTAAAAACACAAAACCTGATTGCAGGTGCGCAGTATATTGATATCAGAATGCGGCAGCTACTCATCCCCGAGGCTGAACAGCAATATATAAGTATTAGCCCACTGACCGCGGCAGGCTTGTGCTATTTGATTAATCAAGAAGTGGATCAGGTTAAAGCACAGGTTGAGCAATTAGTAAAGGAAGCCTCAGTCCGTAAACTGAAAACTGCAGTGCTGGGAATTGGCGGCTCCAATCCACAGAACGTTGGGTCATTGGTAAGAGCCATGCAGCGTCCAATACTTGTGGAGGCGCCAGTCATGAACCAAGGGGTACGTAAGGCACTTGCTATTTATTACCATGGGTTTGATTATCATTTTAAAGATTGCATGCAGGACTTTAGGGAATATGCCTTTGTCTGGGCAACTGAGTCTGAACTAACACAGCAGAGTGATTTTCCATCTACTGGCATAAATGCACCAAAAACTAATATGAAAGTCAGAAATGAGGGGACGGAGAGTCATCCACGTCTAATTAGTGAAGCAGATATGCGCTTAAGGTATTCAGAACTAAAATTTATCCGAAATATCCTTCGGTCAGTATTACAACAGGGCAGGAAGCATTTTTTAATTTTACAACAGTACGAAGATAGCCTGCCTGCACCTATAGATGGGCAAATTTCAAAATGGCTAAGTTCATCTGTGGGTTACGTTACCCAGGGATTAATTGATAAAGATATTCAAAAAAGGGAAGACTGGCAGCATTTATTTGCCCTGCAACTGGCACAGCGCATCATTAACTTTAAGGATAAAACCGAGGTTCGTTTGTTGTCGGTAGATGATAATGCTCTTGGCTTTTTTGTGCGTCTGATTAAAAGGATGTTGCCATGAGCCAGTTCGTGTTGATTCCACGTCTAAAAATCCAGAATGCCACTCTACAAACGAGTGGTTTTGTACTGGGCGGTGCACCGCTTATGGCTGCGGCCATGTTTTGCCACAATCTGGCACGGCAACTGGGAACTCAGGAAACGGGCTTCCTATTGATTCATCATGACCGACAGGATTTGGGCAGTATGGCCTATGGCCGATTTATGCCTGCCCAGCGTCGCGGCGCAACCTTTATTGGCAAAAAAGATTATTCCTCTAAAAATAAATATGCCCTGTCCTTGCAGCCTACCGCCAGTTGTCATCTGGAAGTTAGCCTGATTATTCAATTTGATAGGATGCGTCACTTAGGCCGACTCATTGAGCTGGTTGGTCGTAGCCGTTTTGCTGGTGGACAAGTTATTGAATCAGATGAGATTAAACAGCTTCAACATGTAGGTGATGCCTTAAAAACCGTTGGTAGTGGCTTTGTGGTACAGGATCGCAAGGCGTTATTACAGACCTATCAGCAGCACTATCAGGTGAATCGTCTACAGGCATTGGTACAACTGCTCGCGCAAAAGCCGGAGCAGCGTTTACCTGAGTTGTCAGACGTTAAGCTGAGCTGGTTGGCTGCGACGGCTTTGGGTTATGCCCTACTGGAACCATCTACTGATCAGCGTGGTGGCATCAGGCAGGCCAATGAGCAGGATACCACCCGGCATGCTTATGCCGAACCCTTGATCGGCTTGATTCAATATCAGACCCTGCGTGATTTTGATCTCAACGATGCCGAGCAGCTACAGTCATTATTTTGGCATTACCATTGGCCGCAGCCTGATGTTTTTTTATTGCAACAACATGTGAACTAACCCGTGATTTAACAACGAACAACAGGATAATCATCATGACTCAAAGTTTTAAAAAACTGCCTGGAAGCCTGTCTTTACAACGTGGCTCTATTATTAGTGACGGCGCGTTTTACCATTATTTTGCAGAAAATAAAGCCGTTGAGCCGCTCTATGTGCTGCATCATGGGATTCGCGGTACACAAAACGTGGCGGGCAACAAGGAAAAAAAGGCGGCTATCGGTAATTCATCAGCACGTGAAGTTTCCAATATCCAGCAGACTGAATCGGCCAAACTGGCACCTGATGCTAAGTTGTTGGTGAAGTTTAACCTGCGCTTTATTGACCTGGAGTATATCTTGTTTGCCTGTGCCACAGGAAAGAACAGTGAGGTTAAGGTGGGTGAGTTTCGGGCAGCATTTAATGATTTTATTGCTAGAGCAAAAAGTAGTGATGGCTTAAAGGAAGTAGCTCGCCGCTATACGCGTAATGTTGTCAACGGTCGCTGGTTATGGCGTAACCGGATTATTGCTGAATCCATCACGATTCGTGTCTATGAGGATAATGGTGCTGCAAAAACTGAACAGCCTGTGCATGAGTTTGATGCCTTGTCTGTTCCATTTAACCATTTTAATAATTATAGCGAACAGGAAAATAATCTGGCGGATGTGGTGCTGGCAGGTATGCAAGGTGACCGGAGTGCCAGCTTGAATGTTGAAGCGATTATTGATTTTGGCATGGGCGGTATAGAGGTATTTCCTTCCCAGAATTATCTGGAAGACAAGCCAAAGGGATTTTCCCGTTCACTATATAAAATCAGTAATGAAAAACTGGAACGACAGGCCACCAATAATCAGTTTTTAGGGCAGGCGGCATTGCGTGACCAGAAAATTGGTAATGCGATCCGTACCATTGATACCTGGTATCCCGATTATGCCACGATCCAGAAAATTATTCCGGTGGAACCCAATGGTGCCAATCTGGACGCGCAGGAATTTTTCCGTATTAAGGATAAGTCTTCTGCTTTTGATATTATGAAGAGAATGGCAGAGCTTGATCCGAATAGTGATGATGGCATGTTCCTGCTGGCCTGTATGATCCGTGGTGGTGTGTACTCTGAAGGCGAATAAACAGGATAACTACATCATGCAGGCTAATTTTTATCTGGATGTCATGATCCAGCCCACCGGGGATAATACCGATCTGCAACTGGAGCATATCCGCAACCAGATTTTTACGGTATTGCATGGCTGCTTTCGTCAGATGCCAATGCTGTTTGCATTAGCACTGACGTCCTCCAAAACAGATCATGTGATCGGCTTACAGCAACAAAGAGACAAGCCGTCTAGTCAACGCAGGTTTGCGGTCTATGATGTGCTGCGGATTTTTGCTGAGCAGGAACAGGTGTTACAGCAGCTGCTGACTACATTGCAAGCGCACTGGAAAGTGCGGGATTATTGCCAGCTTGGTTTGGTCAGTAAGGTTCCCATGCACACGGCATGGAAAAGCTACCGCCGTTTTCGTATTCCTACTCTAAAGACAGAGCGTAACTTCAGCTATGATAAAGCCCCGTTGCGCGATCGGCGTTTAGAGCAGGCGAAAGCAATGCCTTTTTTACGGGTGCAAAGTCAGTCTACGGGTCAGCAGTTTACAGTCATTGTTGATATTCAACAGGCGGAAGATGCTGGAGCAGGGATGCCAGATGGCTATGGTCTGGCACGTGCTTCGCAGCCATTTGCATTGCCGTATTTTTAGGTGTCTTATTAAATTTCAGTTGGGATGAGCCTATGCGTGTTGGTAGGCTCATCCACAGCATCATCTTTATCTATAAGGAAATAACATGGGTGATTTAAAACAACAACGTGCCCGTCCTTTAATGTTATCCAAGCGTGCCTGTGTATTTTATCTCGAACGGGTTCGGGTCATGTTAAAGGATGACCGGATTGTTTATTTAACGGATAGTCAGCAGCCCGTAGAGCAGTTTTTTAATATTCCTGAGAAAAATACAGCTTTTTTATTGCTGGGCAAGGGCAGTTCCGTGACGGATGCGGCGGTGAGGCGTCTGGCAGAATCCAATGTGATGCTGGGCTTTTGTGGTTCAGGTGGTTCGCCTTTATTCGGCGCACTGGATTTAACATTTATGACCCCACAAAGCGAGTATCGTCCCACCGAATATATGCAAGCATGGATGCGGGCATGGCTGGATGAGCCAACCCGTCTGGTGATGGCAAAAGTGCTATTGCTTAACCGGATTGATCTTACTTGTAAAATATGGTCAGGCAATCTGGAGTTATTACAGCGGCGTATCCAGATTGATGAACAAATGGTCAAAAATTTTCAATTATCGATAGAAAGTGCGCAGAACACCACTGAACTGCTAGCTGCGGAAGCACGCTGGGCCAAACAGTTATATGCCCGGCTGGCTCAGGGTTTTGGGATGGAGTTCAAACGTGAGGAAGGAAAACAGGCAGATGAAAGTATGGCTGATATTGCCAATGGCTATCTGGATCATGGGAACTACATTGCTTATGGTTACGCAGCCGTAGCATTGCATGGTCTAGGCATTAGTTTTGCCTTACCGGTTTTACATGGTAAAACCCGCCGTGGTGCACTGGTATTTGATGTGGCTGATTTGGTGAAGGATGCCTATGTCATGCCGCTGGCTTTTGCCTGTGCCAAAGCCAATGACAAGCAAAAAGAATTTAGAATGGCATTGATTGAAAGTTGTCAGAGTAGTGATGTCTTAGACTATCTATTTGGCTTCATTGTTGAGCTTTGCAATAAAGTTAGTTAAATCAGCTACTTAAAATATACCAATAAAACGAAGTATTTTTGCTCAATAAAAGACTATATCATTATTCTTTAGGGTATTTTTAATCAAATACTCTAGGTTCACTATCGTGCAGATAGTTTAGAAGTGTTGATCTTTCTCCAGTGATCAACAAACTAAGTTCACTATCGTGCAGATAGTTTAGAAGTGAGATCATAGGCATTCATTTTTAAATTGTCTGTTCACTATCGTGCAGATAGTTTAGAAGAAGATGGTTTCTCCGACCAGCGTTCTATTATTGTTCACTATCGTGCAGATAGTTTAGAAGTATGAAGGCAAGAGCATTACACCAACTACTAAGTTCACTATCGTGCAGATAGTTTAGAAGATTCGCAAGAGCCATCACAAAATGATGAAGGCGTTCACTATCGTGCAGATAGTTTAGAAGAAGCACCAGTTTTCCAAGTATCTCAAAGCATTGTTCACTATCGTGCAGATAGTTTAGAAGAGTCTACGGATACCAGTTCACCGGAAAGATCAGTTCACTATCGTGCAGATAGTTTAGAAGTCCCACAATCGCTGCAAACGCACGTTTCACCTGTTCACTATCGTGCAGATAGTTTAGAAGAATTGGCCTTGATGTACTGGTGCCGCAGCAATGTTCACTATCGTGCAGATAGTTTAGAAGATTTGTATCTGATTCTGAAGTGGAGCGGGGTTGTTCACTATCGTGCAGATAGTTTAGAAGTACATCAAACAACTCAAATCCGATTTAGACAAGTTCACTATCGTGCAGATAGTTTAGAAGAGCACCTTATAATCGGGATGGCTGGCCTGCTGGTTCACTATCGTGCAGATAGTTTAGAAGGTGGCAGATGTCGGTACGCATTGAGCCGGGCAGTTCACTATCGTGCAGATAGTTTAGAAGGTCCTGTTGATATTGCCATTAATCATGATGCAGTTCACTATCGTGCAGATAGTTTAGAAGTATGATGCTATAGGCGCAGAAATAGCAAAAAAGTTCACTATCGTGCAGATAGTTTAGAAGGTGATCGTAACCGTTCTAGCATTTCTAATTTTGTTCACTATCGTGCAGATAGTTTAGAAGAGCACCAGCGGCTGCGGTCACAGCTAAATTTGGTTCACTATCGTGCAGATAGTTTAGAAGAAGAAAATCTTGATGACATTATGGATATGGATGTTCACTATCGTGCAGATAGTTTAGAAGTTGCCATTGGCTAGGCTGGTTTTCTTTAGCATGTTCACTATCGTGCAGATAGTTTAGAAGGATAGGCTCACCCTTAGCTGGTACTGACCAATGTTCACTATCGTGCAGATAGTTTAGAAGCTGGACAAATTAGATTCTAAATACATCCCATAGTTCACTATCGTGCAGATAGTTTAGAAGCAGATAAAGACTTATCAGATTTATCTTTAGAGGTTCACTATCGTGCAGATAGTTTAGAAGCCAGTGCCGCACCTGTAGTTGCCTGACAACGCTGTTCACTATCGTGCAGATAGTTTAGAAGTGTGAAGCGTAGGGCGCGAAAATGTGCATTTCGTTCACTATCGTGCAGATAGTTTAGAAGAACCAATATCAGCTAAAGTATCATCGGTATAAGTTCACTATCGTGCAGATAGTTTAGAAGTGAGTCGCGCCAGTATACAGGCATGTGGGACGGTTCACTATCGTGCAGATAGTTTAGAAGTTGAGCGCCGGTAGCGCCCTTTGCTCCGTCTTGTTCACTATCGTGCAGATAGTTTAGAAGAAAAACGCTAAAGCATCACACCACGCTGTAAAGTTCACTATCGTGCAGATAGTTTAGAAGTCTGAATATCAAGACTTAAAAAACCTGCTGGAGTTCACTATCGTGCAGATAGTTTAGAAGTTGGTGTCGCGGCTACATTTGCGGGCTGTCTTGTTCACTATCGTGCAGATAGTTTAGAAGTGCAATCATTCATCAATGCCATGTACCGCGATGTTCACTATCGTGCAGATAGTTTAGAAGTCAAACTCGCAAAGAACCTAAAATTCCACCTTGTTCACTATCGTGCAGATAGTTTAGAAGAGAGCGCCAGCAGAGCTTTAGTGGTAGTGATGGTTCACTATCGTGCAGATAGTTTAGAAGGGCAAGCGGGACGTTGAAGCCTTAACCAATATGTTCACTATCGTGCAGATAGTTTAGAAGCGGATTGGCGTAAACGAGTTATCGGCTACCTCGTTCACCATCGTATAGATAGATAAAACTTTCTACTCATTAGGTCTAATGTCTCAATATTACCGTTGTACGATATTGTTAAGTGTATCAAATATGGTACACTAATAGACAAGTTTATGAGATGCTTGTTATGCCAATTCCTCCATTAACTGTACTTTTTTTTAAGACCGATAGTGGGGTAGAACCAGTCAGGCAATGGTTAAAAGATTTTTCACCTACTGATAAAAAAAGTATTGGGGAGGATATTCGTACCGTGCAGATTGGCTGGCCTCTGGGCATGCCTTTAGTACGCAAGATGGATACTGACCTATGGGAAATACGTATTCATATTCTATCAGGAATTGCCCGGATCTTTTTTACAGTGAGTGGTAATACCCTGTTATTACTACATGGCTTTGTTAAGAAATCTCAAGCTACTCCAAAATCTGATTTGGAACTGGCAAAACAGCGGCTGAAACAGTCTCGGAGAACATTATGAGCGATTTTAATATTAATCATGTTGGTAGCAGTTTTGAGGATTTCTTGCAGGAAGAAGGGATACTGGAAGATGTTACTGCGGTTGCCATCAAGCGTGTATTGGCATGGCAAATTGCTGAGGCAATGAAAGCTCAGCAACTCACCAAGACTGCGATGGCTGCTAAAATGCATACCAGTCGTGCTGCATTAAATCGTTTACTTGACGAAGAAGATACCAGCCTGACATTAACCACGTTGGCAAGTGCTGCGGCTGCTTTGGGTAAAAAAATTCATGTAGAGCTTGTACCGGGCTAAGTTGTATTTATTTTTTATAAAGTCCAAATCCCTCATCATAAATCCAGTCTGGAGTATCATCCTGATAGACTGCCAGAGACGTATGGCAGCCTTCTTCCAGGTTGATGCCTAGCTCAACACAGCGCTCAGCCATCTGCCCAGTGCTCAGGTAAAGCCATGCATTAGAAGGAGCAGGCCGGATTGGCAAAATCTTATCAAAATCCTGTAATTGAATATAGCCATATTGATTAGGCGACTGCTCCTTTACATAAAACTTTGGCTCATCATCTTCAAACCTAAAGTAGTAGTCCTGTTTTTTCTGCATATCACGTAATGGCGTGGCGCGGTAAGGATTTTCAGTCAAAATTGCAGGCTCAACCTGAGCATGACTAAATAGTTGATCAGCATCCTGATCATCAAGCTGGTCATCAAAATAGGTTTTGCAAAAATCCTGTATCTGCTGGTCATCATACTTTGCGAATAAACAGTGCTGCTGGTTAAAACGCAATGTGGCGTTAATTAGCAGTTGACCATGCTCATTCCATGGTAAAAGTTGTGCAATGTCCTGTGAAGCATACATGTTGCCATTAATCCCTTCATAGCCGGGCCATTTAAACACAGGCTGTCTTTTGTTATTGGCACAGTAGCGATAATTAAACTGCAAAATAGCGATATTTGGTTGTGTGATCTTTTGCAGGCGATGCCGATTAATACGGCCAGCAGTTTGCACGATTGATTGAATACTGGACGCATCAATAATTCCCCAGTCAAAATCATGGTCGCGTCCCACTTCTTCCACAGGCGTGGCAATCACAATAAAAGGAATATCATCGTGGATTGAGTTAGCAACCACTTGTTGAATTTCCTCATCTGCCAACAGGTGTTGATTGCCTTTCTGCCGTGATAGTAAAAAATCCAGCCGTTGTTCTTTATGGTGTCTGTTAATTAGCCAGTCATTAGCGTGATAGCAAGCAATTTTGGCGTTAGGTAGGTGCTCACTTAGAAAACGCGCCAGTTGAATCGCTGGGCGAATGTTTGCTACCCGGATGAGGCCAAAAGAAATCTTTTTACTTGTGTTGCCAAACTGCCAACTATGCTGCTGATGTAATTGGTTTACTGCCTCGAGTATGGCTGTTTGCCATGTCCTGATTTTCTGTTCAGGATTTAAGCCTTCCAGAATAACAGGTTGTAATTGAGCTAACCGATAAATGACCTGTTTAGACTGCTGGCTAAGTTGCTCCTGCAACTGTTGTAAGTGCTGCTGATAGTTTTCTTGAAATAAACTGGGCTGGCATGCAGTGTTAATCCAAAGTTTGGCAGAGAGCAAGTTATCGATAATGCCAATCCTGTAGGACTGTGGTGTTCTCATTAGCGCAGACCGCATTTCAATCCCTGATTGAAAGGCATGATGAATTTTGCTGGCCACGGTATAGGACACGGTGGCTGATGAGCAGATGACATGACGACCATACATGGCAGCCAATTGCACCAGACGAAGTACCGCAATCAGGGCCTTGGGGTCGTAGCTGTCAATTTCATCCAGAATCAGGTCGCTGCTCATCAACCTGAGCAAAGCTTTGATGTGATGCCCCTGCTGGTTGGGTTCACCCGCAGCAATCAGGTAATCAATGGTGGATACTAGCAACGGAGCAGTCAGGATAGTTTTAGCCTGATGATCAGTCACCTGTCTACCCTGATAGTGCTGGGTAAATAAACTATTGAGCCAGTCAGGCAACTCTGATTCCTGTCCAATCGCATCAAATAGGGGTTCTACAGGATTTTCATCCTCATCCTGCGATTGCTGGTTATTGGTGGCATTGAATAGTTTCTGGCTGACGGTATCACCAATGATGGTGGCAATCTCATCATCGGCAAGATTCATGGAGTGCTGCAGTACCTGTCCTGTCTGTAGTGTCAGTGAGCGCAAATTTAAAGTAATGGCAATGCGGGGGTTGTGTGGGCGTAAAATACAGGCGGTGCGCAAATTCATACGGGTTTTGCCACTGCCTGTTGCCGCAATATTGAGAATCAGGCTAGGGATATCTGGGTGTTTAAGGGTATGCTTTTCAAGTAGCTGTGCGCTCTTGTTTTGCCAGTAGAAGCGTGTGTTGCTGGCAGGCCGCTGGATATGTTCAACGGTTTGTTCACAAAGTCCAGTAAGTTCCAGATTACTATAAATTTGTACAGCGACCCGGGCAGCCCGATCGCCAACCTGCTGTAAATGCCACTCCAGTGGTTGATCCTGAATGCGTTGTCCATCAGTGGTTGGTTTGGTATTGGCATACAAGCTGTATTTTTTTTGCTGGGTATTGGGATAGCGAAGTGCAGAAATGGTATGGTCAGCAAAAATCAGTGCAGCACGGGCATGAAAGGCCAGTGCTTTCCAGAATAATAATTTATCGTGTTCTTCAATAGTTGCGGTTTGTCTGGCAAGACGCTGTATTCGTGCCTGATGGCTACTAAAAATACTATTGGGTAAATCTCCCGCACAGCTAATATTAGTATCGCCTGCCTTAATAAGTTGACGGACATGGTTTTCATTGCAGGGCATGGCAGTCGGTGAGTCACTATCACCTGCCAGCAGCTTATGATGAGTGACCACCAGATAATCCACGGCTTCCAGTTCATTCTGTAAGCTTGTTTTCAGAAGTTTGAGAGGGGCTTTATTAAAGTCGCGGCTACTCAAGGTAAAATGATCAATATTTTTTTCAATACCTTGCCATGCCTGTTGCCATTGCCAGCCATTTTCCCGCAGGCGTTGCAACAGCTTTAACGACAGCCATTCATGCCGTACCGGATCAGCAATTCTTTGCATAGCCTGGGCAGGGTTTAATTTATTCTGAAAATGTACAGAGGCCTTGCCAATATCATGCATATCACCTGCTGCCCCTGCCAATAAGCTGGCAGAGCGTACCCATTCAGGAATAAGCTGTTGTTTTTGCGCTTTTTGGGTAAAACCAACGGGAAATGCCCCATCGGCTGCAAAGCGAAAACGCGAACCAACAATCCATACCAGTTTCATGCGTCGACGGCCATCATTGATATACGCTGCGACTGAGGTTTGTCGTGTAGCCGTCTTTTTAAGGGCGGCGCGTATTTCTTTTAACCCTTCCATGGTCATAGGCGCAGCCCAACTGGTATGACCTGTCCTGATGGCATAGCTATCCAGCACAGCCCGGGTTTTTTTAATGGCACGTTTTTCACAGGCAGAAATAAAGGTGGCATGCATAAAGGTTTCAAGGGATTATTTGTTGTTGTGAAATCCTACAATAGAAAAATATTGGTGTGCTCGCAAGATCACTTTACCTTTCATTTCTAGTTTATTAAAAATCATAATAATTTCAAAATTTTGTAAGAGGCGATCAAAACGAAGTATTTTTAGTCAATGGTAGGCTATGTTTTTGAAGTTATTATAGTTAGTATTTGATAGTTGTAGTTTGCCATCGTGCAGATGGTTTAGAAGCGTAGTTGGTGGAGTTAATGAAGCGCAAACATGTTTGCCATCGTGCAGATGGTTTAGAAGACCTGGAAAGACGGCAGGCGTAATAAACGGTAGTTTGCCATCGTGCAGATGGTTTAGAAGGTCGTGCTGCCTTACTTGGTTTGGGTACTGCTGTTTGCCATCGTGCAGATGGTTTAGAAGAGCAATCAGCCACTCGTTGTTTATATTCTTTAGTTTGCCATCGTGCAGATGGTTTAGAAGAGAAACAGAAACGGAGTCGCCTTCAATCCTGAGTTTGCCATCGTGCAGATGGTTTAGAAGTGAAGGGTTTGCTCATGTTGTTTTTTTCCGAAGTTTGCCATCGTGCAGATGGTTTAGAAGTCGTACCTCGTCGGCGCGCGCCCCGTTTTTCGGTTTGCCATCGTGCAGATGGTTTAGAAGCCAGTGAAGCATGTCAAAATATGGCCAATGCTGTTTGCCATCGTGCAGATGGTTTAGAAGATAATTGACTAATTTGATCTGACCCACACTGAGTTTGCCATCGTGCAGATGGTTTAGAAGCACGGCTTTTGAAATATCACTCATAGCGTCCAGTTTGCCATCGTGCAGATGGTTTAGAAGAATACAACATTGACAGTATTATTTTGCACCCAGTTTGCCATCGTGCAGATGGTTTAGAAGAATAATATTTATTCTTTTTATCGTTTAATAATGTTTGCCATCGTGCAGATGGTTTAGAAGTTCAGTAGAAGCTGACATAACATTTTGAGGAGGTTTGCCATCGTGCAGATGGTTTAGAAGCGCACCTGTAAGCATGAGCAGAATAGTATTTTGTTTGCCATCGTGCAGATGGTTTAGAAGTGAGCATTTTTCCCATGAAATCGAAAATGAATGTTTGCCATCGTGCAGATGGTTTAGAAGATCACTGGACAATAAAGATTTAACAAAGCTTTGTTTGCCATCGTGCAGATGGTTTAGAAGACCAGATTATCTTCCGCACCGTTTATAGCATTGTTTGCCATCGTGCAGATGGTTTAGAAGCACGAAAACCCACTTAACAAGGGTCTTATTCCGTTTGCCATCGTGCAGATGGTTTAGAAGTTATAAAAATTAGCAGCACTGGTTTTGTTACTGTTTGCCATCGTGCAGATGGTTTAGAAGGGACGCATTAATACTCACTTCTGGCGCAACTTGTTTGCCATCGTGCAGATGGTTTAGAAGATGTATGCACTGTGCTAAGTTAATCCTTAATAGTTTGCCATCGTGCAGATGGTTTAGAAGCAAACCCATGGATTAGCAGCCCAGCTATCAACGTTTGCCATCGTGCAGATGGTTTAGAAGATTTTTAAGTGTCATAAAGAGAAGATCAGGTCGTTTGCCATCGTGCAGATGGTTTAGAAGTTTCACGGCTTTTACGTGAGTAACTGGAAGATGTTTGCCATCGTGCAGATGGTTTAGAAGTGTACCACTGATTTGTACTGACAAGCACTTAGGTTTGCCATCGTGCAGATGGTTTAGAAGCGACGGGGAAGGTCGTACCGTTAACTGTAGTAGTTTGCCATCGTGCAGATGGTTTAGAAGGGACAGCTTGAAGCGACTGGATACTGGTGCGCGTTTGCCATCGTGCAGATGGTTTAGAAGACGCCGTCAGCGCGGTTGATTTGCTTTAAAATGTTTGCCATCGTGCAGATGGTTTAGAAGTCAAGGCTCATCATTCAAGAAAGCAATGATTAGTTTGCCATCGTGCAGATGGTTTAGAAGAGGAGCGCGATCAAATGATCGTGTTCTTTTTAGTTTGCCATCGTGCAGATGGTTTAGAAGTGACGATGCCACGTATCGGTAAAGGAAGACAAGTTTGCCATCGTGCAGATGGTTTAGAAGATTCCAATTTGCCGCCCTAGATCGCGCCAAGAGTTTGCCATCGTGCAGATGGTTTAGAAGAACACCAAGCGGTTGCCGCAGCGGGAAAAACCGTTTGCCATCGTGCAGATGGTTTAGAAGTTGGCAGCAAAAGCAGCACGCATCTGGGCAATGTTTGCCATCGTGCAGATGGTTTAGAAGTGGCTCAAGCCAGAGAGCTACATCTTGATGCGGTTTGCCATCGTGCAGATGGTTTAGAAGTGAAAAAACTTTTCTTTGAAACACGGGAAAAAGTTTGCCATCGTGCAGATGGTTTAGAAGTTAAGCGGTGGCTGTTCTGCTTTTTGCTGTTTGTTTGCCATCGTGCAGATGGTTTAGAAGAGTGTGATAGTACATCCACTTTTAACCTCAGCGTTTGCCATCGTGCAGATGGTTTAGAAGTGATGGTTTATGGTTGAAATGCTGGCTGGCCAGTTTGCCATCGTGCAGATGGTTTAGAAGTATCACTGATGGCAAAGAACAGCTTGATCTGGGTTTGCCATCGTGCAGATGGTTTAGAAGCTGCCAAGACATCAGTTCAGCCGGAAAAGGCGGTTTGCCATCGTGCAGATGGTTTAGAAGAGTGGCGCCGGTATCACCTTTATCACCTTTATGTTTGCCATCGTGCAGATGGTTTAAAAGGGCAAGGATGGTTCAAAAGGTGATAAAGGTGAGTTTGCCATCGTGCAGATGGTTTAGAAGCGTAGGCGAACAGTTAAAGCCATTTTCTTACCGTTTGCCATCGTGCAGATGGTTTAGAAGAGGCCATAGCAGCGCTCAAGCAGCGGGATTAAGTTTGCCATCGTGCAGATGGTTTAGAAGATGAAGCTAGGGGCAGACTTTTTTGGCGGGGTGTTTGCCATCGTGCAGATGGTTTAGAAGACCAGTCATCAGCATCCCCTTGCTAGCCATTAGTTTGCCATCGTGCAGATGGTTTAGAAGTATTCGCTATAACTTACCCTTAATTAACTCGGGTTTGCCATCGTGCAGATGGTTTAGAAGCGTGCGCGTGACCGCCACACTGTTGCGAAAGTGTTTGCCATCGTGCAGATGGTTTAGAAGTCGTCCATTCGCTGTTCGGGTCGCCCTCTGCCGTTTGCCATCGTGCAGATGGTTTAGAAGATCAGTTTAGCAGCTAGGTCATTGATATCATTGTTCACCATTCAAATAGCTCAAAAACCCAGCTGAGCTAAAATAGTTTTAGCTCCACAAAACTGAATATTACTGAGAAACGGCAATTTTATTAGCCAGGCAACATTCAAAGATCACTAAGAATAAATTAACTTTTATAGTAAACAAGCAATAATCTCGCATGACTATTATTTTGTAATGCTTTGATTAGAATCATATTATTGTTAAGTGGCTTTTTCTTATATCGGAAAAATAAATAAGTGAAATAATTTTTTCCTAAAAACATTCATTTTTTGTCCGACAATCTAAAGGCGTTTACACCCGAATTGAATCCGAACAAAAAGTCAGTTTAGAATGAAAATGGACAAGCTAAATCTCATGCTGGTCTGGATAGGGTTAAATATTCCATCATTTATCGTTTGGCTTTTTAAATAGAAGCATGGATGGGGAGTTAACCCAATAAGTCGCCCAAATTTGTGCATGAGGTAGAGGTTTATGAAGCTGCTTTTATCAGTAAGTTTTAGTAAACCATTTTTGATAGGTATCGGTTATGATCACAACAGCGATTCGCAACACCATCGCAAGCAAATTCAATAGTAAAGCATCACCCCATACTCTGGATATTGCCAGCAAGGGGTCTATTCCTATTCGTCATTTTGACTTCAAATTTGATCCCAAGCAATTAGACGTAAAGTTTTATTTGCAAAAGGAATGGGCAACTGCCTACTTTGCAGCATTATCTATTTTTCTTACCTATGGTGAAGATTTGGTAATTGAAACTGCACGCTACCACCGTGATTTTATTAAAGACCCTGTGTTAAGACAGCGTGTTACCAGTTTGATTGGGCAAGAGGCGATTCACTCCCAGCTGCATAATGAATATAACGACATTATGATCCCCAACAATATTCCGGTAAAACTATATCGTTTTCTGGCGGAGCAGGTATTTAATCATACATTCTTAAAGTTCCCTCAGCCATTAAAGCTCTCCATGATGGCAGGGATTGAGCATTTTACTGCGGTGTTGGCCGAGTACATGATGAAGAATGAAGACAATTTCTATCATTCTGATGATGAAAAAGCTCGCGCATTGTGGATGTGGCATATGCTGGAAGAATCTGAGCATAAAGACATTGCCTATGATGTTTATCAGCTGTTATCTGCCAATTATCCATTACGTGTTGTTGGCTTCTTTATTGCACTGGTTACTTTGTTTGCCGGGGTGGGTGCAGGTGCGCTCATGCTGCCATTTTTGCGTCATCCTACCGGCGCCCTGAAACTAGACTTCTGGAAAGATGCACGCGAAAGCTGGTCACTGCTATTTGGACCTAAGCGCGGTGTATTTGGTAGTAGCCTGGGTCATATTTTTGATTATCTGCGTCCGGATTTTCACCCGAATGACCACGATACCACAGAGTATCTGGAGTACTACAAGAAGAAGTTACTGTCTGAAGGGGGCGTGCTTTACCCTTATTTTGTCAAGGAATTTACTCCCAAGGTTCAGGCAGCCTAAGCAATGCATACAGCCAGCTTATGACAAGAGCTGGCTTTTTAAATAACGGCTTTTGACCGTAATGGATATAGCATGATTTTACCCTTTAAGAAAAAACCAAAGCCCAGCCAGAAAGCCTATGCTGTAGTGACCGGCGCGGGTAGCGGGATTGGTCGCAGCTTTGCACTGGAATTGGCCAAACGCGGCGGTACAGTCGTCTGTGCTGATATTAATCTGGCGGCGGCTGAGGAAACTGTTGAATTATTAAAACAGCAGGGTGCTCAAGGCTTTGCTGTTCAATGCAATGTTGGCAGTTCTGAAGAAGTTAAAGCACTGGCTGAGCAGGCCGAAGCACTTATGCAGCATCCAGTTACACTGGTGATCAACAATGCAGGAATTGGCCTTGGTGGCAAGTTTGATGAAATGAGCATTGAGGACTGGCAGTGGTGCATGGATGTCAACCTGTGGGGTGTGGTGCATGGTTGCCATTATTTTGTGCCTAAATTTAAACAGCAGGGCTATGGTGCAATTATTAACGTTGCCTCGGCAGCATCATTTACCGCAGCACCCGAGATGTCAGTCTATAACGTGTCCAAGGCAGGGGTTCGGGCACTCTCTGAAACACTGGCGGCTGAATTAAAGAAATTTAATATCAATGTCAATGTATTATGCCCAACGCTGGTGCCAACCAATATTATCAAAAACGGTAAGGTGCCGCATAAAGGCTTGCTTGATTATGCCTTAACCAATTTATCGTTTACCACCAGTGATGCCGTGGCGGCGCTGACTTTGAACCGTCTGGATAAAGGCAAGCTGTACACCATTCCGCAAATTGATGCCAAATTGTTCTGGCTGATGAAGCGTGCATCCCCAAACTTGTACACCAAGTTTCTGGGCACTGGCTACAGACTGTTTAAATAAGCAGACTATTTAAGTAAAGATTTTACAGGACAAAATTTCCATGGCTACACAAGCAAAAACAGGCACTCGCAGCAAAAAAGCCAGTGCTCCTGCGCATATTTACGACACATTTATCGTTGGCGCCGGTATTTCTGGTATTGCCGCTGCCATTCGTCTGGATCAGGTTGGCTATACCAATTATAAAATTATTGAAAAAGCTCACACCGTAGGCGGAACCTGGCGTGAAAATACCTACCCGGGTTGCGGCTGCGATGTGCCATCATCCTTGTATTCTTATTCATTTGCGCCAAGTGCCAAATGGAGTCATCTGTTTGCCCGCCAGCCAGAAATTTTAAGCTATCTGGAAGAGGTGAGCGAAAAGTTTGATGTAAAGTCGCGGGTTGAATTTAATAATGAATTATTAAATGCGGCCTGGGATGAGAAGCGCAAGCTGTGGGTGCTAGATACCACAAAGGGACAGTATCTGTCTAAAACAGTGGTATTTGCCACTGGCCCGATTACTGAAGCACAAATTCCAAAACTTAACGGGCTGGATACCTTTAAGGGTGAGATGTTCCACTCGGCCAGATGGAACCACGATTATGACCTAAGTGGCAAGCGTATTGCCGTGATTGGCACTGGTGCGTCTGCAATCCAGTTTGTGCCACAAATCCAGCCGCTGGCTAAAGAGTTGCATGTGTTCCAGCGTACCGCACCCTGGGTGGTGCCAAAGCCGGACATGCTTTTAAGTGAAATTGGTAAATCCATGATTGCCAAATATCCACTGATTCAAAAAAGCTGGCGTAATACGGTGGCACAATCACTCAACCTGATTAACTTTGGTTTGCGCAATCCTGCGGTACTAAAACCAGTGGGTGAGGTATTCAAGCAGGTGCTTAAAGCTCAGGTGAAAGACCCTGAATTGCTCAAAAATGTGACGCCAAACTTTACTATTGGCTGTAAGCGCTTATTGTTTGCCAACAACTACTATCCAGCGCTGCAACAACCAAATGTCAACCTGATTCCGCATGGCCTGGTGAAGGTAGAGGACAATACTGTCGTGGCTGCCAATGGTGAGCGTCATGAAGTAGACGTGATCATCTGGGGTACCGGTTTTGAAGTATCGCATCCACCGATTGGCAAGCGCGTGAAGAATGAACAGGGGCAGGTTCTGGCTGATTTATGGAAAGACACCTCTCCAGAAGCGTATCTGGGCACCGCCATGGAAAATGTACCCAATGCCTTTTTAATGCTGGGGCCAAACGTGCTGGTGTATGATTCCTTTATTGGTCTGGCCGAAGCGCAGCTGGATTATATTGTGGATGGCCTGCAAAAGATGAAACAGCAGGGCATTAGCAAGCTCAGCATTAAGCCCATGGTGATCAAAGAGCATAATAAGCAGGTACAAAAGCATTTAAAAACCACAGTATTTAATGCGGGTGGTTGCCAGAGTTACTATCTGGATCAAAATGGCCGCAACTTTGCGGCATGGCCTTGGTCACTGAAAAAACTGCGTGAGCGTTTAAGCAGTCTGAATCTGAGCGACTATGAAGTCGTGCGTACCAAGGCAGCAAACAGTGCATCTGCACCAGCCGCCGAAACACTGGCTTCTTAATAGATCAACTTCTGTGACTGTTAACAATACGGATGCGGTCTAAATTTAGGCAATCTCACTCATGGATTAAATCCTGCCGGTGAGGTTGCTTTAATTTTTGGCGCTGTGATAAACAAGTACGGTTATAAAGGTAATGAATTTGCCTTCAACACTGAACAATAGGATATCAAACAATATGCATTATTCCTTGCAGGGGAAAGTTGTCCTCATTACTGGAGCAGCAGGCGGCATTGGCGCTGCCACAGCACGTGCCCTGTATCAAAAAGGCGCCAATCTGGTGCTGACAGATATGTCGCAGGCGCTGGTTGATGAGCTGGCGGCAGAATTTGACCCAAACCGGGTACTGGTCTTAAGCCTTGATGTCACTGACATGGCCGCGACCAAAAGCGTCGTGCAGCAAGCGGTAGAACAATTTGGCCGCCTGGATATTGCCTTTGCCAATGCGGGCATTTCATGGCGTAACGAACCTGCTACGGTGTTTAGTTGTGATGAAGCAGAGTTTGAGAAAATTATTGAAGTAGACTTGCTGGGCGTATGGCGCACCATTAAAGCCACCTTGCCGGAAATCATGCGTAATCAGGGTCAGATTCTGGTGACAGCATCCATTTATGCGTTTATGAATGGCATGGTCAATGCACCTTATGCGGCGTCCAAGGCGGCTGTGGAAATGCTGACACGCTCATTACGTGCGGAATTGGCAGGTACTGGTGCCACTGCCAGCGTGCTGTATCCGGGCTGGGTTGCTACACCTATTGCCAAAATTGCCTTTGGTGGTAATGATATTGCCACTAAATTGATTGAGTTGGGCTTTCCCGCGCCCTTGCGCCGTCCCATTCAGCCTGAAGAAATTGCTGATGCGGTGGTAAAAGGCTTGCAGGCACGTAAACCCCGCATTATTGCGCCCCTGCGCTGGGTTCCATTTTCCATGCTAAGAGGTGCTTTTAATATGGTGACAGACTGGCATCTGGAGCGGCAGCAAAAAATGCAGGCACTGATACGAAAACTGGAAGCTCAAAATTCTGTTGAGAAATAAACCAAAGGACTTGCTACAAAGCAAACCCTTTATTGCGGCTGCGGACTCACGGCATTTTGAATTAAGCGAAGTGTATCTGCCGCCTGATAAAAATCAGTCAGTTGCAAGCGGATCAGCTGATCAAGTACATGGTGCTGATTTAATGCGCTAATGGCTTGTGGTAAAAAGCGGTTGGCATCATTGAGCAAGTGTTGTTTGCTAATACCAATTTCTTCAAGCAGCTCTGCAACGGGATACTGACCGTAGACTTCAAAAAAAACATCAACACCCGTCAGAATCAAGCGTTGCAGATATTCAGTCTGACGTAAATGCCGCCACAATTCATAAATCAGCACAAAAAACTCTTCAATATCCAGTGATTCGATTCCACTGGATAATTCATTAAGCGGTATGTGTTTAATATTTTGCCAGACTTGCCAGGCGATATCCTTTAGCTCGTCAGCATCCAGACTTAACAGCTGGCTACTCTGGTTTTGCACAAACTGACCAATTTGCCGTTCAGCAATGCTGATAAACTTTTCTTCCTGATGGATAAAAAGTTTTTGCAGCTTTGCCATTAGTGATGTTTTGGCAATCCAGCTTTCTGTAAAATGATCCGACGCTTGCGCACGCCAGTCAGGCAGCTGTTTTTTAAGCAGGCTAGAAGTGACCTGAATGATAATCTCATGCGCCGCCGAGCTTTGTGAAATGGCCTGAATAATATGCTCACGTACCTGATCCAGCTCAAGAATCTTATCAATCCACTGCTCCATGTGCTGATCGTTGATCAAGGTTTGCAGGGTAGGGGCAAGCTGGTTGGCTTCGCTATACAGGCGACGTGCCATAGCGCCAATTAGCTCCATCATGCCACCGCCCAGATTCAGTTCAAACGCATATACCCGCACCACTTCCTTAATGCTATCCGGGCTAACCACTTGCTCCAGCGTAATATGCTTGCCTTGAGTCAGGCAAAAATCAATCAGGCTACTGGCATAATGACTGGCCGTAGCGCTCTTCAGGCGTGATTTAATAAATATTATTTGCGCTTCCAAAAGCTGCTGGGCAAGTGCCTGGGCAGTCTGCTTTGAGCCAGTCATAGGCTTAATCCCCAGCCTGCCAGCCATTAACTAAAGGATAACGACGCTCACGCCCAAAAGCACGACCAGTTACCCGTGGGCCAATCGCAGACTGACGACGCTTGTATTCACTGCGATCCACCAGTTTAATAATCCGGTTGACGACTTCACTGTCAAAACCCTGTTCAACCAGCTCAGTCTGGCTAAGATCCTGTTCAATATAACCTTTTAAAATAGCATCCAGAATATCATACGGCGGCAGCGAGTCCTGATCCACCTGATCAGGGCGCAGCTCAGCAGAAGGCGGGCGGGTAATCACGCGTTCTGGAATCACTGGCACTTCTTCCAGCGAGTTGCGATAGCGACACAGCTCAAATACCTGGGTTTTATACACATCTTTTAACACATCATAGCCGCCAGCCATATCGCCATATAGGGTAGCATAGCCAACCGCCATTTCAGATTTATTCCCGGTGGTAAGCACCAGATGACCAAATTTGTTGGATAGTGCCATCAGCAGGGTGCCACGCGAACGGGCTTGCAGGTTTTCTTCAGTCACGCCCATATCACTATTGCCAAAGAAAGGATGTAGCGTAGCGGCAAAGCTATGCACAATCTGGTTAATTTCAGCAACGTGATAGGCAACATTTAACCGGTTGGCCTGTGCCGCAGCATCTTCAATACTGATTTGTGCAGTATAGGCAAAAGGCATCATCACGGCGTTTACCCGCTCAGGTCCCAGTGCATCGACTGCAATAGCAAGGCTTAAGGCCGAATCAATACCACCAGACAAGCCCAGAATAACACCGGGAAAGCCAGAATGATTAACATAGTCACGTACGCCAATCACTAGCGCCTGATAGGTTTCAGCTAGAGGTGACAAAACAGGGGCAGCCGCTTGCTGGGTAAATGTATGGCTATTGCAGTCAAACTCAACCAGCAGCAATTGCTCAACAAAACGATTTGCTTCAGCGGCAATGCTACCGTCTGCATTGACGGCCATTGAGCCGCCATCAAATACCAGATCATCCTGACCACCGACGCAGTTTACATAGGCTAGCGGGATCTCATTGCCCCTGGTTTGGCTTTGTAATAATTCTTTGCGCCGCTCGTGCTTGCCTGCCTCAAAAGGCGAGGCATTTAAGACGACTGCGACATCTGCCCCCAGTTTTTTAAGCTGTGCAATAGGCTGTTTTTGCCAGATGTCTTCACAGATCAGCAGGCCAACTTTTTGTCCTTTAATTTCTAAAATAACGTGCTGTGAGCCGGTGGTAAAATAGCGCCGTTCATCAAACACACTATAGTTGGGCAAAAACTGCTTGTGGTAAATACCCAGTTGCTTGCCACCACAAATCACCACTGCCGAGTTATAACGCGGCTGGTATTCTTCCACGGCCTGCGTACCCGGTAGACTAGGCTCCTGATGGGGATATCCCACCACCATGGTAATGCCATCCACCTGCTTTAATATCTCGAATGCCTGTTGCACGCGACGATTCATGCTGGCACGTAGTAGCAAGTCTTCCGGTGGATAACCAGTTACAGCAAGCTCTGGAAAAACAATAACATCAGCACCTTTTTGTTTGGCTTGTTCAGCAAGCTGAGCCATTTGTTTTGCATTTGCTAAAAGGTCGCCAATACGAGGGGAGAATTGAGCCAAAGCAAAGGTTAACACACTCATAATAATCCTGTTTCCTTAAACTTCCCTGCTTAAAAGCCGGGTATTTTTGCACGGTCATTGACTGGCGAATGCGTATTACTGTTATAAATTGCATTGCTACACCATGATTTATAGTGCAATAAGTCATAAAAATTGATGAATATTGTACTGTATTTATGCCCTGTTTAAATCATTAATCCAGATATTTAGCATATCAATGAGGGCAAACTCTCTTAAGCGCAATGTCATAAGCACAGTACAGTAATCCGGGGATCAATACAGGCACCATACTCTTTTTAACAAGCCAGTAATGTAAGTGAATGACGCATTAACTTTACGGTTTGTTTAGCTCAGGCTACTTAACGTTTTAATCTTTCCAAGGGCAGATTTTGCTCCTGTGTTACATGTTAAAATAGTTTAATGCCGCATTCGGCTCTATTATACAAACTTTATAACAAATGCATTTTTAAATCTGTATGTTGCCAGAAATTGTCAGAATCAACAGGCGATTTAAAGCCTCACTGACTCGTCTCACCTCACCCTTGTTGCGCTTGCGGCATTGTCGGCCATTGACTCTGGGTGAAAAAAGTCTGGCATATTCTGTGTTTCATGATCAGCTTGATTTGAACTCGCCGCGCATTTGTAGCAGCGACTGGATATTAACAGGCTATGCCATGAGCCCCAATGGTCATGTTTACTTTAACCCGGCAGATTATCTAGAAGATTTTTCTACTGCTTCTTTAGATAAACAAGGCTGGTTTATGCATGAAATGACCCATGTCTGGCAGGTGCAGCAGGGCATGAAAGTCATCCAGCGTGCCCTTCTTGACCGGCGCTATCGCTATCTTTTAAAACAGGGTAAAAGCTTTTTTGCTTATGGCATTGAGCAACAGGCGCAAATGGTGCAGGATTTTTTTATTAAACGCAGTCTGGGACAGGACTGTCAGGCACTGGAGCAATGCCTGCCATTTTTTAACAGCTTGTTAGACAATAATAATATCCAGTAAATCCTGTGCTATACAAACCGGATCAAAAATAGCCTAAGCTTAAGCCAGTTGGTCTGAAAAATAATGTTTTAGTTTTGCCAGTTTGGGAGGAATGGCAAAGTTACAGTAACCCTGAGTTGGATTTTTGGTATAAAAATCCTGATGGTAATCCTCAGCCTCGTAAAACGGTACTGCTGGACTGAGTTCAGTGACTATATTTAATCCCTGCTGCTTGAGTTGATCTATTTTGGCCTGCGCAATTTTTTGTTGTTCAGCATTCTGATAATAAATTACCGAGCGATACTGAGTGCCAATGTCGTTACCCTGACGGTTTAAGGTGGTTGGGTCATGGGTGGCAAAGAAAATATCCAGTAGCGTGTCAAAACTAATCTGTTCAGGGTCAAAATCTACGGCAATCACTTCAGCATGACCTGTTGCACCGGAGCATACCTGCTCATAGTTGGGATTCGGCCTTGCACCACCGGCATAGCCACTGATTACAGTGCTGACACCTTTCACCTGACGAAAAACCGCCTCAGTACACCAAAAGCAGCCGCCACCAAATATTGCGCGTTGCAGAGTCATATTGTTATCCTTTTAAAGTTTATTAAAAGCCCAATAGTAAAAACTATATAAACTTCAGGCTACACTGTCTGCACACACTATGTGAAGGCATGTAGAAAAATGTTGTTGGCGACCTATGAGACAACAAGATTAAGCTAATCTGAGGTAAGCGTTATTCCTCCTTTTTAGCACTTAAACTTTTAGCAATTTTGGCAAGTTCCATAAATTCTTCACGCATTTGATAAGGATCAGGCTGTGCCGATTGCTGGGCAAGTTGAATAATTTGATTCCACCCCATTGTTCCATTGTATTGCCCACCTTTGAGCTGCTGGGCATAGGCTGCGACGGCGACTGCAAAACGACTATCATGACTGGCCTGAGATAATGCCTTGCTGACCACGCTTACTGGCTGACTCAATAAGATACTTTTGTCCTGATTAGGCAGCTTGTAGCGCACATTGACATAGGCATATTCTGATTTTTGATTTGAGCTGGTCTTTGGATTAGTTTGTGCAACAGGTTGATAGCGTGAATCATTCAACCAACCTTGCTGACCCGCAGGAATGATTTCATACAGGGCAGTAACACTGTGTCCTGCGCCAATATCGCCAGCATCTACCTTGTCATTGTTAAAATCTTCCTGTTTTAACATTCGATTTTCATAACCGACCAAACGATACTCTTTTACCGTTGCGGGGTTAAATTCCACCTGTATTTTTACGTCTTGAGCGACCGTTGCCAAAGTAGATGATAACTGACGCTGTAATACTTTTTTGGCTTCATTTTTATTATCAATATAGCTGTAGTTGCCATCGCCAGCATCGGCAAGTTGTTCCATTAACTGTTCATTATAATTGCCTGTACCAAAACCAAGCGTGGTTAAGGAAATACCACTTTTGCGCTTTTCAGCAACTATTCCTTTTAGGGTGCTAAAATCAGTAATACCAACATTAAAATCACCATCAGTTGCCAATAAAATGCGATTAATTCCATTTTGCACAAAAGCTTTTTGCGCCTGTTGATAAGCAAGATGAATGGCCTGTTCACCTGCTGTTGACCCACCTGCCTGTAGCTCATTGATTACGCGTAGAATTTTATCTTTCTGATCGCCGGCAGTTGATTCAAGCACTAATTTTTCACCACTGGCATAAGTGATAATAGTAACTTTATCCTGGGAACGTAATTGCTCTGTCAATAAGCGCAATGTTTGTTTTACGAGTGGCAGCTTATTTGGTTCATTCATGCTGCCTGACACATCAACTAAAAACACCAGATTTACAGGCGGCAGTTGTTTTGCTACTAAGTATTTGGCCTGAATACCAATTTTGATTAATTTGGCGTGTTCTTTCCATGGGGAATCTATGGTTTCGGTGCTGATTGAAAATGGATGAACACCTGTTGGCTGTGGATACTGGTAATCAAAATAATTAATCATTTCCTCTGCACGCACAGCATCAATAGGGGGTAAGCGACCGTCATTTAAATAGCGGCGTGTATTGGTATAGCTTCCTGTATCTACATCAATGCTAAAAGTCGAGATTGCCTGATCAGCAACACGATGAACGGGATTAACCTCATTTTTTTGATATTTTTCTGTATTCGTCACTGGTTGCCAGGATTCGATAACAGGGGCTGGCGTGACGAATGTAGCGATAGGTGCCCGGGCTCCTTCTGGTCGGATTGTAGAGGCGACTCTCTGTTTATGTTGTACCTTTTGAGCACGAATCGCCATTTGTTCAGCAGCTATAGGATGTGGAATATCAATACTGCTACACGCCATTACCATACTACCAAGCAGTGATATGGAGAATATCTTTTTTGCTGAATGCATATTTTAGTTTCCAGGCTTTATTCTAATAGTTCATCACTTAAACCGGTTTTAATACATAAAGGTAAAGAGCCTGAAGTTAAGTCCCAAATTTCAGCCTCTTGGTATTACTCTATCATTATCTTAAATAAAAATGGAATTTCTATCCATATATCAGTTTGCACTTATTGTAATAACAAAATAAATACAATATAGTAGACCTCTTGCGAAAGTAAAAACTGCCTCAATATAGATTTCATGAAATATCAGAAATTAAACCGTTTTTCAGATTCTGAATTCAAGCGCTTGGTTGGTGTACCTCGACCAGTTTTTAGTGAAATGGTCGAAGTTTTAAAAGAAGCAGAATCACTTAAAAAGAAATCTGGGCGTCCTCATACTTTAGTTATAGAGGATCAATTATTATTAACACTCAATTACTTACGGAATTACAGCACTCAATTGGAATTGGCTGCAAATTACCATATCGCTGAAAGTAATGTGAATCGAACTATTAAAAAGGTTGAAGATGCATTAATGAAATCAAGACGTTTTACCTTGCCAAAACGAAGCATTACCACAGCAAACGAACAATTTAACTGGGTCATTATTGATGCTACAGAATGTTCAATAGAACGCCCGAAAAAAAAATCAGAGTAAGTTCTACAGTGGTAAAAAGAAGAAACATACGCTAAAAGCCCAAGTGATCTATCATCCGAAGAGCAAACAAATCATAGGAGTAGATATATCGTCTGGCAGTCAGCATGATATTAAATTGGCAAGAAAAACAGTAAAAAAATTCAAACATTTTGAATATGTTATGACCGATTTAGGGTACTATGGGTTAGAGCAAGATGGCTTTAAATTATTGATGCCAATAAAGAAAAAGAAGAATTTACCCTTATTTGATGTTGAGAAAAAGTACAATAAAATGATTGGAAAAATACGAGTTGTAATCGAACATATTAACAGTCAATTGAAAAGATTTAGAATACTAAGTGAACGCTATCGAAATCGACGGAAAAGATTCGGTTTACGCATTAACTTAATCGCTGCACTGGTAAACCGGATGAACTTGCAATAACGACTTTCGCAAGAGGTCTATTATTTTCGCTGTCGAGTAAAATCAAATTGCCGTTTTCAAACCGGTAAGCTGCGGTTTTGCTTAAGGCGTCGGTAAATTTTCTGGACAATGTTTCATCCTGGCTAACACAAGCCATTCTGGTACTGGCAATGGGGCTAAGCTTTAAATGCTGGTCATCGGCCTGATAGGTGCCCATGAGGCGGTTACAGCCGTCACTGCCTGAAACACGATGATCCTGGCTGCTAAAGCGAATATTAGGACGATTTATTTCACCGGGCAAAATCTGCTGCCAGGTGACATCAGTGAGCATGGTCAGGTTGATGGTATTTGTAGCACTGTGATTAGTCGTGCCATGATGAAAAGGCATGTTGCTACAAGCACTTGTTAGAAATACACAGCCCATCAGGGGCGCCATAATCATTGGTTTAAGCATATTTCTCTTCCTTATTGCTCAGTGAGTTCAATAAAACCAGAAAGTAGTCAGCACGCCTATAGCAGCTATGTGTGGAAAACGTTGATTATTGAAAATTGGTTCTGGTTTGTATATTGTGCCGAATTGCTTGGGAATAAGCTTGAGAAGACTGACTTCCTGAAGCTGCAAACGCTTCTGCATAGGGATTAATATAGGCCTGACGCTGCAACTGTTTAAAAGACAGCGTGGTATTAAACCCATGATGTTCATAAATATATTGCGGCAAATATCCGCTTAAAATGATTCGGTAATCCAAGGGTAGGCCGGGGTCAATCAGTCGGGCCATATCAAATACAATGGTGGTACAGTTACTGGTGAGCGTATTATAAAAACGCGGTTGTTTTTCAAGCTCATGTGCTTCTTCCAGATAGCTGTCAAATAGGCGACGAATATTCTGTCTAGAAATATCCATACGGTACAAATAAACTTGCTCACCACGAACATTGCTACGGGTATATAAAATATCACGCTCATCGGCTGCAATCAGGCTCAGCTCAAACATCCGAAAAAAACCGCCAATGGTTGAAAAACCTTCATGGTGTTCACGGCGAGTTTCAATAGAAAAAGTCAGATATTGCCCATCATCAAATCCAAAACTCAGTAGCACATGGGCAATTGGCGGCCCCATCCAGTAAGAGGTAATGACATCCAGAGAGGATAATTTGTTCAGATCGTACTGCCGGGTTTCCCAGCGTGGGGTAAAGTCTGTAGGAGTACGCCAGTCAAAATTTCTGACGTTATGCAGTGTCACCAGATTACCGTGCTGTTCTACCTGCAATAGGCGGGAAACATCGGCTGCCCATTGCCGGTTTTGTTTGGGCTCAATGCTTTGCCACCAGACCAGCAAGGTGATCACAGCAGCGACATAAACCAGCAAGCTGTGATAAAAATATTTTGAAAAATTGATACCAGTTTTTGAGGGTCTGGCCTGTGTTAAGCTGGCTTTGACGCACTTGGCATTTAAGTGCTTAAACAATGTGCCAAGCACAATCAGGCTAAGTAGCCACCACAGGGTAATTGCCATGACTTTTAAAACAGCACTAACCGGCAACTGCACCCATAGGGCAAAACTTGCCCAAATACCTGCGGCTAGAATGCTTAACGCCAGTAGTGTCCAAAGCAGATATTGAAGGGATCGAATGCTGGCTTGCTGCCATGCCGGAACGCCCATGCTTTTAGAGGGAGGCAGTCCGGCGTATATAAGTCACAAATTCAAAGACAGTGCCGGTTTTTTCATCCTGCATGGGGGAGCGCTGGGTGGCTTTAAAATCAGCGGGTATCGTCGGATAAAAGGTATCGCCCTGAACATCTAAAGCCACATGAGTCAGTTCCAGCCGATCGGTAAATGGTATGCTTTGCTTAAAAATTTCAGCGCCACCAATAATAAATAAAGAAGTTTGCTCAAGCTGTCTGACGTCGTCACATGCTTTATTTAATATTTCTTCCAGACTATGCGCAACTTTTACCCCATCAACCTGCCAACTCTCATCACGGGTCAGCACCCAGTTTATCCGGTTGGGCAGGGCGCGCCCCATAGAGTCATAAGTTTTACGCCCCATCACGATCACGCCGCCCTGGGTAATCCGCTTAAAGTGTTTTAAATCGTCGCTTAAATGCCAGGGCAACTGGTTGTCCACACCAATACAGCGCTGTTCATCCATGGCCACCACATGCACCAGTTCAATATTATTCCAGCTCATCGTTATTCTTCCTGTATCTTATACAGCAACATCGGCTTTAATGCCGGGATGATGCTGATAATTGACCAGCTCAATATCTTCCAGTGTAAAGTCAAAAATATCCTGCACTGCTGGATTAATTGTTAGCTGCGGTAGCGCAAAAGGCTCGCGGCTTAATTGTAGTTTAGCCTGCTCAATATGATTGCTATACAAATGACAATCGCCGCCCGTCCAGACAAAATCACCGACGCTTAAGCCACACACTTGCGCCACCATATGGGTAAGCAGGGCATAGCTGGCAATATTAAACGGCACACCCAGAAAAATATCGGCACTACGCTGGTACAACTGGCAGGATAGTTTGTCATCCTGTACAAAGAACTGAAACAGGGTATGGCAGGGCGGTAGTGCGACTTCATTGGCTTCGCGAGGATTCCAGCCGGATACAATTAAACGGCGTGAATCAGGATTGGTCTTGATTTCATTAATCAGCCAGCTGATTTGATCAAAGCCATCGTTTTTATAGCTACCATCAGGGTTTTGTGTGGCACCAAAATTGCGCCACTGATGGCCATACACGGGACCTAGCTCACCAGCCGGGCGGCCAAAACGTGCGGTTTGCTCTGCGGTGGCCCATTCATCCCAGATAGACACTTTATTGTCCTGCAAGTACTGAACGTTGGTATCACCCTTTAAAAACCATAGTAGCTCAACAATGACTGAGCGAAAATGCACCCGCTTGGTGGTTAAAACAGGAAAACCCTGACTTAGATCAAAACGCATTTGATGTCCGAAAACCGACTGTGTCCCTGTTCCGGTGCGGTCTGATTTTTTACCGCCATGCGCGAGCACAAGGGCTAAAAGATCAAGGTATTGCTGCTCGGAGGTGGATGGTCTTGGTTCAGTATGCATATTTAGCCAGCCAGTTTGAGAAAGTCAAAGCAAAAAATCAGGGTCTATTATTAGTTACCAGCCATAAAAAAGCCACCTTATTTAAGATGGCTCATTGAGTATGGTTAATTATTTTTTTGTGGACCCCAGTCATAAATTTTGCGCCGGTAGGCGTACCATAGCAGCCATAGACCCGCAAGAATCATTGGAAAACTAAGTAGCTGACCCTTGGTTACCCAGCCAAATAAAATAAAGCCTTGATCAATATCAGGCTCACGGAAAAACTCCACAAAGAAGCGAGTCAGTCCATAACCCATTAAAAATACCGCTGATACGGCCATGCGCGGACGCGGACGGCTTGAAAACCACCACAGCACAATAAACAGTAATATGCCTTCGCCCAAGGCCTGATATAGCTGGGAAGGATGGCGCGGTATCTGGTCAACATGCGGAAAAATCATGGCTAGTGGATAATTGAGATTTTCCACTGGACGGCCCACCAGTTCGCCACCAATAAAGTTGCCAATGCGGCCAAAAAATAAGCCTGTGGGCACGCACGGCGCAATAAAATCCAGGGTCTGGAAGGCTGTTTTTTGATATTTGCGGGCAAAAAACACCATGGCAATAATTACGCCTAGAAAACCGCCATGGAAGCTCATGCCGCCTGTCCACACCTGGAACAGCCAGATTGGATCAGCCAGAAACTTGTCAAACTCATAAAACAGGACGTAGCCAATCCGGCCACCCAGGATCACGCCCAAAGCGCCATAAAACAGCAAATCGGATACCATCTCCGGTGTCCAGCCATCCCGGGTTTTTGTACGATAAGTCGCCAGTCCGTAGGCGCATAAGAAAGCCAGCACATACATGAGGCCATACCAGTGAATTTTGACGGGGCCTAGCGATACGGCAACGGGGTCAAATTCTGGAAAAACTAACATAGACCATCCATTGAAGAATAATTGCAAAGTGACTGCATTCTAGCGCATTCTATAGCTCAAGTTATTGTTGTTTATTATTGAAATTTATGTGCATTGCAGCCTTAGCCTGGCAGGTATTGCCGGATCGTCCGGTGTTTTTAATCAGTAATCGTGATGAATTTTATGCCCGGAAAGCCATTCCCATAGGGCAGTGGACTGATAGTCCGATTATTGCCGGGCAGGATTGTGTGTCGCATGGCACCTGGCTTGGCATGACGCAAGCTGGCAAATGGGCAGTAATTACCAACTATCGTGAACCACAAAACCAGCGTAACAATCATGAGCGATCACGTGGCTTGCTGGTCACGGATTATTTAAATGGCCAGTTATCACCCATGGTATTTGCACAAAATTTGGCAATGCAACATGAATATGCAGGTTTTAACCTGATTGTGGGTGACTTGAATCAGGCGGTGGTGTTGAGTAATCGCGGCACAGCACCAACTCCGCTAGCCAGTGGTTTATACACATTATCCAATGGTCTGATTAGTGAGCCGTGGCCAAAAATGGAGCGTTTGCGCTTGCGTACCATGCAAGAGGTGCTGCCGCTGATGCAGGGGGTTGCAGCCGACCAGCAGATCCCTGACGAGGTGGCCGATGCGGTCTGGCAGGTTCTCAATGACCGTCTACAGGCCAGTGATTCAGATTTGCCCATTACCGGGATTGGCCCCGAGCTGGAAAAAGTGCTGTCCTCTATTTTTATTGAAACACCGAACTACGGTACTCGCGTTTCCAGCTTGCTTAGCCTAAGCCGAAATAGTTATGAATTTCTGGAAAAAATGCATGTCCCTAAACCAGCCATACCTGCAATACAACGTCTGGCTGCCAAATTGTCGTTAAATCCCTAGCTGGTTTAAAGGCAGTGCCGTTTAGCCTTATTGGAAGTGGGCTATCCCATTTTATTGACGTGGCACAGGGCTAGCTTCCAGCTCCTCAATTGATTTAATTAATGCCTGCTCAATGGCTTGATTACTAATGCGGGCAAGTTCATGGCTAATTTGAGCCATCTTGCCTGCAATGCTTTTACCTTGTGGGCTTTGATAAAACTCCAGCAGTTTTTTGAGTTCAGCCTCAGTCAAAATTGCAGCAGTTGCCCGAATGGCTTGCTGGTGTGTACTGTCTACTTGCAGATTTTTGTTGATGTACGCATAAAACTCGTCCGGCGTATCTTCGGGCATACTGACTTTAAGCTGCTCGATGGCAAACTGATTGGCAGCTTCTAAGGCGGACTTGGAACCATCAATGGCGGCCAGTTGTTGAGCCAATGCCAGTTTTTGTGGACTCAGCGGGCTGGTAATGGCATAGCTGCCTGTACTGATCAATACGCCAAGCATAAGGCAAATAATGTTCTTCATCAAAATTCCATTTTTGGACTGGCCGATGTGTCAGGTTTAGCTGACTTTGAGCCAAAAGACAATAAAAATTACTGATATTAGTGGGCTGATATTAACAGGATTATTTAACCCACTAGGCTTTGTTTAAATAATTGCATGGCCTGTCCACGGTGACTGATGCGGTTTTTTTGTGCTTTGCTCAGCTCGGCGCTGGTTTGCCCCAACTCAGTAACTAAAAATAAGGGGTCATAGCCAAAACCATTGTCCCCACGCGGCGTTTCCAGAATCTCCCCATGCCAGATCCCCTGAAAAATAAGTGGTAGAGGATCATCGGCATGCTGTACCAATGCCAGCACGCAAACAAAATAAGCCTTAATCGAGGCACCAGTACGGTAGGGCTGTAAGTCTTGCAGTAATTTTTGATTATTTAGGGCATCGTTACCATGCTCACCGCCATAGCGGGCAGAATAAATTCCCGGTGCGCCATTTAATACTGGCACGCACAAGCCTGAGTCATCAGCCAGCGCAGGCTTGTTTGACAGCCTTGCCGCATGACGCGCTTTTAGGATGGCATTTTCAATAAAGCTTAAGCCATCTTCTATAGCATCAGGAATATCAAACTGTTTTTGTGCAAGCACTTGAATATCTAAAGCCAGCTCAGAAAATATGTGCTGAAACTCGGCAATTTTGCCCTGATTATTGCTGGCCAGCACCAAAGTGTCCTGATTGAGCCAATGCTGCTGTGTCATAAAAACCCACTCTAAAAATCAAATGATATTAAAAAGATCAATAAAAAACGCCCATCGTTTGGGCGTTTTAAGGATCAACAAAATTTATTGCTCGGTCTGAAACCAGCGGTCGGCACGATCACGGGCAGCCAGAATATCCTGCTGGCTTAGGTTGGCGGCCAGTTTAACAATCTTGCCTTGAGCCTGTTTGCTCACGTTTCTGTCCAGCATGCCATCGCGGGAAGCCAGTTCATACCACTGATAGGCAGAGGACAAGTTCTGGTTGCGTTCTTCAATTAAAGCCAGGTTGTAGCTGGCGCGATTATCGCCTTGTTTGGCTGCTTTTTGTAACCAAAGCTTGGCTGCGTTCATGTCCTGTTTCACACCACGGCCTTCGGCATACATTTGCCCAACGTTAAGTTGCGCAGCTGATACACCCTGATCGGCCGCTTTCTTATACCATGCAAATGCCTGGGTTAAATCAGTGCTGACACCCTGACCCAATTTGTAACGAGTGGCCAGATAAAACTGGGCAGGGGCACTACCAGCTTTTGCAGCACTGTGTAGCGCTGGCACAGCCATAGTGGCATAGTTGGTGGCGGCGTTAACACTGCCTGGATTCATAATGAGTTCGGCATTGGCTGTGCTAGCCAGTAATCCTAGGCTTAGCATGAGAATGGAAATTTGTTTTTTCATGTTCGGCTCACTCGATAGATAGCAACTTCACCAAATAAATTGGGAATATGCTTCATTAAAAAGCTTCCTTGCTGATCGCCATTGACCGCAAGACGATTAATGATGCGTATGCGATGTTGAGCACACAAGGCTTCAAAATCGCGAAACGTACACAAATGAATATTTGGCGTATCGTACCACATATAAGGTAATGCGTCCGATACCGGCATTTTTCCTTTTATACCTAAATAACTGCGGCTTTTCCAGTGGGCAAAGTTGGGAAAAGTAATAATTGCTTCCCGGCCAACCCGCACCATATCCAGTAAAAGCTGATCCGGAGCTTCGACAGCCTGTAGCGCCTGGGCCATGACCACAAAGTCAAAACTTTGCTCGCCAAAACGCCCTAACCCCAAGTTAAGGTCTTGTTGAATAATATTTAATCCACGTCCCAGTGCCGCTGTAATTTTGTCTTCATCAATCTCTAGGCCATAGCCTTCGATATGCAGTTTGCGGTGCATATGTGCCAAAAGCTCACCATCACCACAACCCAAGTCCAGTACACGCGAGTGCGGCTTAATCCATTTTTCGGCCAGTTGCTGATCAAGACGCATGGGAATTGCCTCCTGTCACTGTCTGTTTTTGTGTAAGTAAATGTGTATTTACAGGATAGGTTGGGGCAGATAAAAACGCCTTTAAGCTATTTACATAGCGCGGAATGGGAAATAAAAACGCATCATGGCCTTGTGGCGCATCAATGTCCAGATAGCTCACCGACTGCTTGTTTTTAATTAAGGCATCAACAATTTCTTGTGAGCGGCTTGGGGCAAAGCGCCAGTCTGTAGTGAAGGAAACAATTAAAAAACGGCACTGGGCCCCGCTTAATGCCTTGGTTAAATTTTCTTCATGGTCGCGTGAAGGATCAAAATAATCCAGCGCCTTGGTCATGATCAAATAAGTATTGGCGTCAAAGTTGCGGCTAAATTGCTCGCCCTGATAGCGCAAATAGCTTTCAACCTGAAACTCTACATCGTAGCCATATAAAAACTTACCGGATTTTAGGTCGCGGCCAAATTTTTGCTTCATGGCATCATCAGATAAATAGGTAATATGACCGACCATACGTGCCAGAATTAAGCCACGTTTTGGAAAGGTATCGTGCTCTAAATAGCGCCCGCCATAAAAATCAGGGTCGGATAAAATGGACTGTCGAGCCACTTCATTAAAGGCAATATTTTGTGCTGATAGTTTGGGCGTGCTGGCAATGACGGCACAGTTTTTTAAACGGTCTGGATAATCAACCGCCCATTGCAAAGCCTGCATGCCGCCGAGCGAGCCGCCAACTACGGCATGCCAGACTTTAATTCCTAAACGGTCGGCCAGTAGCGCCTGCGTATGTACCCAGTCACGTACTGTCACCAGCGGAAAATCCGGTCCATAAGGACGGTTATCATTTTCAGGGTTGGGTGAGGTGGGGCCAGTTGAGCCGTGGCAGCCTCCAATATTGTTCAGTGCCACCACAAAAAACTGGTCAGTATCAATGGCTTTGCCGGGGCCAATGCAGCTTTCCCACCAGCCTGGTTTGCTGTCTTGTTCGCTATGATAGCCGGCTGCGTGATGATGGCCGGATAAAGCATGGCAAATTAAAATGGCATTGGAAGCATTGGTATTGAGCTGACCATAGGTTTCAACCATGAGCTCAAAGCGCGGCAGGGTACGACCACACTCCAGCAATAATGGTTGCTCAAATTGCTCACAGCGCGGTGTCACCAAACCAACCGAGTCAGCAGGAAACGGATTGGCAGTAGACAGCCCAGCAGAAGAACCCACGATAAAAATCTATCCCAATAGCAGTTAAACCAAGCCCTTGAGTTTACGAGGGCTTGAGGGCAAGGGCAAGGGGATAGGCGCCATTTGCTGCACAAATTAGCGCTGTATCCGGTTGCTTTTAAGCCAGTTCTTAATGGGATTGCAAACGATTCACGCATGCCATAATGGCCTGAATAGACGCGGTGACAATATTGTCATGCACGCCCAGACCAAAGGTGCTGTGCTGCCGTTGCTGGTCGTTTAACTCGATAATAGCCAGCGCCTGTGCATTGGCACCTGTACCCCCCTGATGTGAAAGGCTGCGTTCTTCATAGCTGAGTACATCCAGCGGTAAGCCCAGCGCATTAATCACGGCAGAAATTGGACCATTACCGCTGCCTTCAAATACATGGTCACCGCCTTGATATTCCACAAACAGCTTAATCTGCTGCTTGCCGTTTTTATCGGTCAGCTCATAATTAATAAACTGATACGGCTGGTGCGCCTGCACATAAGTTTTATTCAGCAACTGCCACAATTGCTGGGCGGTTACCTCGGTGCCGTGCGCATCCATATAATTTTGTACCACCTGACTAAATTCAATTTGCAGGCGACGCGGTAATACCACGCCATAATGGGCTTCCAGCAAATAAGCGATGCCGCCTTTACCAGACTGGCTATTGACCCGAATCACTGCATCGTAATTACGGCCTAAGTCTTTGGGATCAATGGGTAAATAGGGCATATCCCAATAACCATCCGGGTCTTGCTGGCTAAAGCCTTTTTTAATCGCATCCTGATGGCTACCCGAAAACGCAGTAAATACCAAATCACCTGCATACGGGTGGCGCGGATGTACAGGCAAACCAGTACATTCTTCGATGGTGCTAATAATTTCATTGATATTAGAAAAATCAAGATTTGGGCTAATGCCTTGCGTGTACATATTCAAGGCAATAATTGCAATATCGACGTTACCTGTGCGCTCACCATTACCAAAGACGCAGCCTTCTACACGGTCAGCCCCTGCCATGAGAGCCAGCTCTGCCGCGGCCACACCACAACCACGGTCATTATGCGGATGGACGCTAATAATCACACTGTCACGCATGGCCAAATTTCGATGCATCCACTCAATCTGATCGGCATATACATTGGGACTGGCTACTTCTACCGTGGCAGGCAGGTTTAAAATGATTTTATTATCGGGAGTTGGTTGCCACACCTCGCATACAGCATCACAGACTTCCTTGGCAAAATCCATTTCGGTTGCAGTAAAGGTTTCCGGGCTATATTGAAATGTCCATTGGGTGTCTGGTTGCTGAGCGGCCAGTTCTTTTACTTTTTTAGCGGCATTGATGGCCAGTTGTTTGTTGCCATCACGGTCGACATTGAGCACTTTTTGGCGAAAAGTCGGTGAAGTCGCATTATAAATATGCACAATCGCTTGCTTTGCCCCTTTTAAGGATTCAAAAGTACGCTCAATTAAATGGTCACGCGCCTGAGTCAATACTTCAATGGTGACATCATCAGGAATAAGGTTTTGCTCAATTAAAGTGCGCACAAAATCAAAATCGGTTTGCGATGCCGATGGAAAAGCTACTTCAATTTGTTTAAAACCAATTTTGACCAGCATCAAAAACATCTTGAGTTTTTGTTCTGCATTCATTGGCTCAAATAGGGCCTGATTGCCATCGCGTAAATCGGTGCTCATCCAGATCGGGGCTTTATCAATTTGCTTGGAAGGCCACTGGCGGTCAGGTAAATTGACCTGCTGGTACATACGGCGGTATTTGCTGGCTGGGTTGGCTAACATGGTCATTCTCCAGATCAGTCACGGGCGGGTCTGATCATTTATTTAAAATTTCTTTAAAGAATAAAAGTTTCTTGAGTGCAACAATCAGTTAAACATTGCCAATAGAGCAACGGTTCATTCAACTGACTTTTGAATAAATTGTGTCAACAGGACACGCGGGGCGAGAAAAAATATTATATGCGCGCAAGGCGCAGCAGTAGCAGGCCAAAATTGCGCTTAAGCAGGCCTGAAAAAGAAGGGGCGAAAAATACTGCGTTATTATTCATAACCCTGATAATAAGCGATTTATGCGAGCTGTCAATAGCCAGTGATTATTTTTACACCTCTGCCCACATGCGAATCAGGTTATGGTACAGGCTAGTGAGTTTAACCACTTCAGGGTACAGGTCGCCATGCTGGGCACGCAGGCTCTGGATGCTTTCATCCAGGCTAAACAGTAAATGACGCTGGCTATCGTCGCGTACCATGCTTTGCACCCAAAAGAATGATGCCACCCGGCAGCCGCGTGTTACCGGTGTGACCTGATGCAGGCTGGTAGATGGGTACAAAATTAAATCACCGGCAGGCAGTTTCACTTCATGATAACCATAGGTGTCTTCAATGACCAGCTCGCCGCCATCATAGTCTTCCGGCTCGCTTAAAAACAGGGTGCAGGAAATATCAGTACGGATATGCTGGTTGCTGCCACGAATTAGGCGGATGGCATTATCCACATGAAAACCAAAGTTCTCAGAAGTTTCATAGCGGTTAAATAGCGGTGGAATCATCTGGTGTGGCAGGGCAGCCGATACAAACTGCGGATGATTCCACACTGCTGCAATGACCTGTTCGCTCAAGGCATGGGTTAGCGGGTGGTCTTCTGGCAATTGCTGGTTTTTCTTCACACTGGCCGATAGGGTTCCCGCCGTGATTTTACCATCTGTCCAGTCGGCGGCGTCCATGTGCTGACGGAATTCCTGAACCTGCTGCTTGGTCAGCACGTTGGCAATATGATGAATCACAGCAGGTCTCCTGTTAAACAAGTAATTGATAAACTAGTCAAAAATAAATACACCATAAAAAATAGCCTCACAGCGGAGGCTATTTGAGTATTGTAGCGCCATCCCATAAATAAATTATGGGACTTTTATTAATACTTGAAGTTTAAGGACAGCACCGCATTGCGGCCATCTGCTTCGGTGGCGTAGTGCGGAGCGTAAGCCTTGGTGAAGTAGCGTTTGTCTGACAGGTTATTGACGTTTAATTGCAAATTAACCTGCGGGTTGACTTCATAACGCGCCATGGCATCGTAGCGAACATAGCCTGGAACATACTTGGTGTTGGCTGCGTCACCATAGACTTTGTCCATCGCAATTGCACCTGCACCCAATGTTAACTGTGGCATAGCTTTATAGGTGGTCCATAAAGCTGCTGAGTTCTTGGGTACGTTTTGTATTTGTTTACCTTTAGCAGGGTTGTCTGGCATACATACACCCTGACGGTTACATGATGGGCCAGGGTTTACAGTTTCACTATCCAGATAGGTGTATCCAGCGGAAACATCCCATCGATCAGTAATTTGCCCATTTACTCCAAGTTCAAGTCCATCAACTCTGGTTTTACCGCCATTGGTATAAGTAGTTGAATCAAGCTGGATACGTGTGTTTTGCTTTTCAGTACGGAAAATGGCTGCTGTTAAGTTTAAGCGCTCACTAAACAAGTCCCACTTTGTACCAATTTCAAAAGTGCGACTTTCTTCAGGATCTAAATCCATATAAGCCTTACCAATAGCCTCTGAACCATCACCGCCATCTACGCCAACAGGATTGGCAGAGGTTGCAATGCTTGCATAGATAGAGCCATTTTCAACAGGTTTAAAGGTTAAACCTGCTTGATAAGTGAAGAAGTCGGTATCACTTTCAATTTTTTCACCAGTGGCGTTGGTGGTTTGCTCTGTATTGAATTTATCCCAGCGTACTCCTAAATCAAGTAACCATTGAGGGGTGAACTCGATATTATCCAGCATGTAAACTGAGGTAATATTGGTTTTAGTCGTTGTCACATTCTTATTGGCTGTGGCAATACCTAACCAGGGTGTATTGGTATTTGGATTGGTTAAAGAGGTGCACCAAGCATCATTGATTTTACAGTCACTGTTAAAACCCCCAGTGGTTGAATCAGCATAGCCAGGATAGGTTGTTAAATAATTCCCTTTATCTGACTTCTGGTCACTATATTCTGCACCCACATTGAAGCTATGCTGGAGCATGCCTGTATTGAACTTACCTGTTAATGCCAGTTGATCGGTAAAAATGTCGGTATCAGTGATACGTGAGTTAATGCGACGCCAAACTTTATCATTGAGCACATTACCTTTTGAATCATCAGGTTGTGTCCATAGATAATCATTATTTGATTTACTGTATACCGCAGTGTTGCTAATGGTGAGAGTGTCAGTCAAGTCATGTTCTAACTTGATCGTACCAATCTGATTTTCTTGCTTTTGAAAATCGCGATCTTGTAGACCATAGTAAACCCCCTGTTTTACATTGATGGGTTTACCAACAGTTGTCTTTTTGACCGAGTCATATTGGTATGGAATACCTGAATCTGGCATATCATCAGTTTTTAGATAGTAATAGCTTAACGTCGCACGGGTAGGTGTATCCAGACCAAAGCTAATACTTGGTGCAATACCAGCACGTTTATATTCTGTACCATTTGACTGACCTGGTTTTTCATTTTGATGACCCAGTACAGCAACACGAGCGGCAATTCCATTGCCAAAATCTTTGTTAGCATCCAGGGTAATACGTGCGTAGCTGTCGGTACCACCCGCCACGGAGCCTTCTAAAAAGTCGCCGCTTTTGGCTACTTTAGAGATCAGGTTGATGCTACCGCCGGTTGTGCCTGCGCCACCCATTGCAGACGCAGAACCCTTAGTGACCTCAACTTGCTCAACTGCAAACATTTCACGGTTTTGCGATGTGGCGTTACGTATACCATCGGTATATATGGAGCTTTCAGAGTTATACCCACGAATAAATGGTCGATCTCCATTTGGGTTGCCACCTTCACCCGCCCCTAAAGTAATCCCTGGTACTGTACGCAAAGCATCTGCTAAAGTGGTGACTTGAGTATCTTCAATCAGTTGTTTAGAAATAACCGATACAGATTTTGGGGTATCTAATAGTGGTGCAGTAAATTTATTGTTAGCAGACTGGTCAACCTTGAGGTTATTGCTAGAATCACTACGCTCGGCAGTAATATGTATCGTCGGTAATACGCTTTCGGATGTGCTATCTGCTGCTACAGCAAGTGTAGGTACTGCAGCCAGCGACAACATGGAAGCCAGCATGGTTTTTCCGTTTTTCAGACCGGTTTTTTTGCGACTCACAATATAGTTCATTGGTAAAGATTCCAAAATAAAAACCCCGTTAATAGCTTGCGTCGTAAGGTGTTTACAATGCGATACAGCATTATTACAAATTGATGCTAATTGTATTGAGAATCATTATTAATATCAACCTTTTTCTTTATTTGCTTTTTTGAACTATATGTTTGATATTAAATATTATTTTTATAATTAAATAAACTCTTGGTACGTAAGTAACGATAAAATTCTGTAGATTCTATGTCGGTAAACACATCGTTTATCCTTAAAGGCCGCGAGAAAGACAGCCCTTCCATAGTGCGACAGCGGCTCAACGCCACGTAAGTTTGGCCAGTTTCAAAAGCGCCTTTGCCCAGCTCCAGATGCACCTTGTCTATGGTGCGCCCCTGACTTTTATGAATGGTCATCGCCCAGGATAGCACCAGCGGAAACTGGCTATAACTGCCTATTTCAATACGCTCAATTTCCTGTTTAGTAGCATTCCACTGGTAGTGATATTCCAGCCATTCCACTCGCTCTACCGCCAGTTTTTCTCCGGTGCTGCGCAGGCTCACCATGATTTTATCCTGATCCAGTGCTGTGACCTGACCGACAGTACCATTTAGCCAGCGCCGCTGTGGATCGTTCTGAGTAAACATTACTTGAGCTCCCACTTTTAGTTTTAAATGTAGCGGCGAAGGCAGGCGGTCTGACTTAAACTCACCCGTCAGTTCGCCTGTATAAATAAATAAGGGCAGGGCAATTTTGGCCAGTTCAGACTGGTTTTTCTGTTCAACTTCACTGTTACGCGGCGATAGCCAAACCGCCCCAATCGGTGGATTTCCTGTAGTCAGGCAGCGCTGGTTTAACTCATCAATACTGCTTGCCAGATGCTGTCCTTCCCGGATGTTGCACAGTAGTTGTACAAAATCCTGCTGGGTTTGCCGATAGGTGTGGGTCAATTCAATCGCACAGTAGTCGGTATTTTTTAAACAGCGAGCGTTATAAAATTTTGGACTGCCGTATACCTGCACAAATAAATCACGGGTTTTTTCATCAATTACTGGCGGTAGCTGGAATAAATCACCCACCATCACCACGGTCAAGCCACCAAAGGATTTATCAACCCCCCGGTTTAAACGTAAATAGGCACTAATGCCGTCCAGCAGGTTGGAGGTTACCATGGAGATTTCATCAATAATCAGTACTTGTGCTTTTTTGACTTCGCGTTTTTTAACCTGTTTGATGTCCTGTTTAACAATCCAGCCGGGGGGTAATTGAAATAGCGAATGCAGGGTTTTTCCCCCGACGTTCAGAGCGGCCATTGCCGTGGGTGCGCCAAGCAATACTTTGCCGCGATACTGCCGACACAACCATTGAATAAAAGTGCTTTTGCCGGTACCAGCACCGCCGGTCATAAAAATAACTGGAAATTGCTGTTCAATGAGCTGTTTGACAAATTGGTATTCGGGTAGTACGTCAATCCCATGGCTATTGACCGGGCTATCATTGTGCTCAATCTGCTTTAGGGTATTAAGGGCATATTGCAGCTCGGCGCTTTGTCCATCAGCACTGGCTTGGTTATCGATCAGATTAAGCTGAACTGATTTTTTAAAATGAAAAGAAACATTATTTAAGCGGGAAAAGCGCGTTTCTAAAGCAGAAGACTGCGCAGATCGCGCGAAGACCTGACCATCATTTATTGTCATAAACTATCAATAATTAATCAAGAAAAAAGTATTGTGACCAACGCAGGGATATTTAAAACCAACGAGTAGTTTTAATAGTGCTTAAGACATGGTTCATAAAGTGGTTTTTTAGACATTGTTGTAACAAAAAGTGAAGAGAATTGCTGAGGTTGCGCTTGAGCAGTCAGCTAAATACTAAACTTCATACACAGTTTATCCCAAAGCATCATTTACATTGCAGGTATAGCAGCAATGCTTGTCACTTAACAGGTATGAATAGATCATGAAAAGCAATGTATTGATGAAAACCCTGCTAGCCACCGCCTTGGCAACAGTATCCCTGAATTCTCTTGCACATCCGCCAGCCAAGCATTATGACAACCGCTATCATAATCAGCAGCATCAGGTCAAATCACGCAACTACTACAAACAACCCAATAAACACTATACCGCGCAGCAATGGCGCCGGGGTGATTATGTGCCTGTAGTGTATCATTCACCACGTTATGTGGTGCATAACTGGAAGGCATATAAGCTCAGTGCGCCACCACGCGGTCATCAATGGCTTAAGGTTAATGGCCGATTTGTCCAGGTGAATAGCCATAATCATCGAATTATCAGGGTATTATAAACAGCGGCCTGGTTATTGGAATACACAGTTTTTGCGTAACATTAAAAAAGCCTGCGTCAGATCAGATCAGCAGGCTTTTTTGTGTTCTGGCTACCTAAACCTTAAAAAAGATTCAGAATAATCAGTTTATGCATAAGTAGTGAAATAATCAGCGCTAAATTGCATCACAACTTCGCTACCAGCCTGAACTTTGGCAACACGGGCATCCAGTTCGGGTAGCATACGGGTTACGAAGAATTTTGCCAGATTCAGTTTGCTGGCATAAAATTCACCCGATTTATCATTGGCCGCGCTACTTATTTTGGCAAACATATAAGCAAAGCTGGTTAAGCCAAACACATGCAGATAGTCTACTGCTGCGGCATTAATTTCATCCGGATTAGCTTTTGCTTTTTCAATCACAAACTGGGTTACTTTTTCCAGCTTGTCGGCAGCATTTAGCGTGGCCTGCTTGATAAAGTCCAGGTCACTGGACAAGCCATTGGCAAATTCACGAATTTCAGCCAGATAAGTCGTCACAAACGCACCGCCGTTTTTAACCACTTTACGACCCATCAAATCCTGCGCCTGCACGCCATTGGTGCCTTCGTAAATCTGGGAAATACGTAGGTCACGGATACATTGCTCCATGCCCCATTCGCGAATATAGCCATGACCGCCAAATACCATTTGCGCATCCAGCGTGGCCTGGAACGCCACATCGGTTAAATAAGCTTTGGCAACCGGGGTGAGCAGGGCAACGCGATCATTGGCGTTTTTAGTGGTGTCAGCGTCATCACAAAACTTGGTCATGTCCAGTTGCTGACCCACATATACCGCAAAGGCACGCGAGGCTTCATTGGTGGCGCGGACATTCAATAGCATACGACGTACATCAGGATGTACCAGAATCGGATCGGCTGGCTTCTCTGGCTGCTTGGCACCAGTGGCGCTACGGCCTTGAAGACGGTCAGTGGCGTATTGTGCGGCATTCTGGTAGGCAAATTCTGACGCGCCCAGACCCTGAATACCCATGGACAGACGCTCATAGTTCATCATCACGAACATAGCAGCCAGCCCTTCGTTTTCTTTACCAACCAGATAGCCTTTGGCGCCATCAAAGTTCATCACGCAAGTGGCCGATGCCTTAATACCCATTTTGTGTTCAATGGAACCTGGGCCAACCGGATTGCGCTCACCCAGAGAGCCGTCTTCATTGACTAAAAACTTGGGCACAATAAACAGGGAAATACCACGTGAACCAGCTGGTGCATCCGGAGTTTTGGCCAATACCAAGTGAATAATATTCTCGCTGAGGTCATGATCGCCACCAGTAATAAAGATCTTGGTGCCGGTGATGTTGTAAGTACCGTCTTCGTTACGCTCAGCCTTGGTTTTAATAATACCCAGATCAGTGCCAGCATGCGGCTCGGTCAGGCACATGGTACCTGCCCATTCGCCCGTATAAATTTTTGGCAAATAAGTTTGCTTTTGTTCTTCACTGGCATAGCTGTTTAATGCCATACCAGCACCAATAGAAAGCAAGGGATACAACTGAAAAGACGGGTTAGTGGCAAACAGCATCTCGTCCGTTAAAACGGTGAGCATTTTGGGCATGCTCTGACCGCCCCATTGTTCATCCGCACCCAGGCCAATCCAGCCACCGTCGCTAAACTGGCGAAACGCATCCTTAAAACCAGCAGGTGTGGTAACGGCACCATTTTCAATTTTTGCGCCTTCTTCATCACCACTACGGTTCAGCGGCAGGGTCACGTTCTGGGCAAATTTGGCCATTTCTTCTAAAATGGCATCGACTGTCGCGCTGTCAATGTGAGACAGACCAGCGTTGCTTTGCCAGAATTGTTCAGCCTTAAAAACGTCGTTGAGTACAAAGCGCATATCTGCGAGTGGGGCGTTATAAATTGGCATGGTTCACCTATAAAGCTGGATAAAAATGGGTCAAAAATTTGGGCACATTATAAAACAAAAGCGCAGCTTAAACGTATTACACTAGAAATTTAAAACATTGGTTATCTTTTAAAACAAAAAGCTGGCATGACGCCAGCTTTTTGTTTATGACTGCTTAGAATGCAAAGTGCTCTGCATCCAGCGCAAATAAAGGTTCTACACCAGTTGCAATCACATCCACATGTGAGCGGGTGCGTGGCAGTAGTTTCTTGAAGTAGAAACGGGCAGTAACCACTTTGGCATTGTAGAAGTCTGTTTCAGTGGTATCGCCGGCCAGTTTTTCCTGTGCTACCAGAGCCATGCGCGCCCACAGGTAAGCCAGCGTCACATAACCAGAGAAGTACAGATAATCAACCGCAGCAGCACCCACTTCATCTGGGTTTTGCATGGCTTTCATACCAATTTGCATGGTCAGGTCGCCCCATTCCTTGTTCAGGGCAGCCAGTGGCTCAACAAATTCCGCCATGTCGGCATTGTCTTTGTTGGCCTCACAGAACTTGTGAATGATCTTGGTGAAGTCTTTGAGCAGTGCGCCCTGAGTTTGTAGCACTTTACGGCCGAGCAAATCCAGTGCCTGAATTTCGGTAGTACCTTCATACAAGCAGGCAATACGGGTATCACGAACAATCTGTTCCATGCCGTGTTCACTGATAAAGCCATGACCACCAAATACCTGCACCCCATGCTTGGCAGATTCAGAACCAGTTTCGGTCAGGAAGGCTTTAGCAATTGGCGTAAGCAGGGACAAAATATTGTCCGCGTATTTTTTCTCTTCGTCATCATCACCAGCTTCAACAATATCGGCAAACTGGGACAGGAAGTACACCAGTGCGCGACCACCTTCAGCAAATGCTTTTTGGGTAAGCAACATATTGCGTACGGCGGGATGCACAATAATAGGATCAGCTTCTTTTTCCGGGCATTTAGGGCCGGATAAAGAGCGCATGGCCAGACGCTCACGCGCGTAAGTCAGGGCACCTTGGAAAGAACCTTCAGAAGCAGATAAGCCCTGAATGGCGGTACCAATACGCGCAGTATTCATGAAGGTGAACATGCAGTTTAGGCCGCGGTTTTCTGGCCCAATTAAAAAGCCCTTGGCAGCATCAAAGTTCATGACACAAGTGGCGTTGCCATGGATACCCATTTTGTGCTCAATGGAACCACACCGAACAGTGTTACGCTCGCCAACAGAGCCATCTTCGTTCACGTTAAACTTGGGTACGATAAACAGGGAAATGCCTTTAGTGCCTTTCGGTGCGCCGGGCAGACGTGCCAGTACGATATGGATAATATTTTCTGCCATGTCATGTTCACCGGCAGAAATAAAGATTTTCTCACCAGTAATCGCATAGCTGCCGTCTTCGTTAGGTTCGGCTTTGGTACGGATAATGCCTAAGTCAGAGCCAGCATGGGATTCAGTCAGGCACATGGTGCCAGTCCATTCACCAGTAACCAGTTTGCTCAAGTAAACTTCTTTTTGCTGGTCATTGCCATGATGTTCGATGGTACGAATTGCACCATGAGACAGGCCAGGGTACATGCCCCATGACCAGTTGGCAGTACCTACCATCTCACTAATGGCATTACCAATAGAACCCGGTAAACCCTGACCGCCATGCTCTACAGGCACAGACAAAGAGGGGTAACCCAGCTCAATGTATTTTTGATAGGCCTCTTTAAAGCCTTTGGGGGTGGTTACAACGCCGTCTTCATAATGACAGCCTTCCTGATCACCAGACTGATTAATAGGTGATAGTTCATTTTCACAAAAATCAGCAGCAGCTTCGATGAGGCCATCAATTAGCTCACGGTTAGTACCAGCATAGGCAGAAATTTTGTCATAGTGCTGTTCGGCATTCAGCAGTTCGTGCATTACAAACTGGATGTCACGTAACGGTGCTTTGTACTGTGGCATGTTTTATTTCCTCAAAACTAAATCACATCAATGCTGGCACAACTGTGCAGTATAAATTGATGGAACGTATTACGCCCAATGAAAGATTGGGTCAATTTAAGCGGATGCAAGTTTGGTTCAGTCAGGGTTGAGCTACCACCATATTTTATGACTGAATAGTCAAGCATTGTAAAAATTACCGCATTATAACGGCTTTTTTCCTGATGAAGTAAAAAATAGCGTTGATTTTGCTGACTATGCTGGCAGATAAATAATAGAAAATAGCGTGTTTGCCAAAGGATCAGGTATAGTGCTGCTTTAGCTTAGCTGTACCTCACTTTAACCGGTCATTCAAATGTTTAAGCATGAAATCCTGAGCAAAAAGCTGTCTTCAAGTCAGCTCTTACGTTTTTAAAGACAGACTGGAAGAAGGGCACTATTAGGACTTTGCCATTTTGTGGATTTATTGTAACTTCCTGACGCTGTAATTTGCCTATGCAGGTCTGATTGAATTGCAGTGTAGGTTGAGGGTGCTGCTACATAAGGCTTTGCTAGAAGCAGGGCAGAGCACTTCATTAGTTTGAAGGTGGTTATATAATTTCAATACCAGAGCAGGATGACGATATAGTAGGAAAACTGTGCACCAACTCACTTAAGTACAGGATAAGCAAACACTTTGAAGGAAAGATGAAGCAACAATATCTTGCATATTGGGCTAAATCAGGGCATGGTTTAGCAGGTATTTTTAAGGGTCTTTCTGGTGAGCAAATTACGCCTTCCCATTGCCTCACGTTTATTTATTGCAGTATTGCTCACCACGCTGGTTATTTCCCTGGTGGGTCTGCTGATGTTGCATTTTTCAATGCAAAAAGGCTTTTCCCGCTATGTGGCCGGTGTGGAGATGCAACGTCTGGATTTGCTGGTCGACAGTCTGGCAAATCAGTATCAGCGTTATGGTAGCTGGGAAGAAGCCATGCGGGTGGTCGCTAAAACTGGCCGCCTTTCAGAAGAGCGGGTACAGCGCCGCTGGCTGCGTTATCAATATGAACTGGTACTGCGTTATAACCTGAAGCGTCGTCTGGAGGATCGCTATGCACGTCGTAGCTCTCCGGTAGGCACCTATCTGGAGGTGGGCAATCTGGTACCTCCCCTGAGTATTGCCCCATTTTTAATGGATGAGCAGGAACTCATTGGGTCGTCATTTCTTCAAAAAGATCCCTCTGTGCCGCATGAAGTACGACCACATATGCCAGGGCTGGATCGTTTAGGTTTGGGTCAGCGTCTGGCCTTATATGATCAGCATGAGCGCTATATTGCTGGCTTGCCACCTGTTGAGAGTCGTGATCTGGCAAAGCGCCCCATTAAATTGCAAGGGCAGATCATTGGCTATCTGGCATTACAACCTGCGCTTGATCCGGAAGATACTTTATCGGTCAACTTTTTTTCGGCGCAAAGTCGTTATTTGCTCTGGATTGGATTGAGCTGTTTTCTGGTGAGTGCGGTGGTATCCTTGTTGTTGGCAGCCCAGTTCCGCCGTCCTATTGGCCGTTTGCTGGATGCCGCTTCCGAGCTGACCAGAGGCAACTATGACCAGCAGATCAAGGTTGACCGCAATGACGAACTGGGTGATCTGGCGCATGCCATCAACCAGCTTTCCCGAATTTTGCACCAGCATGAGCAATCACGCCGTCAGTGGGTCGCTGACACGTCGCATGAACTAAGAACACCAATTAGCGTATTACAGGCACAAATTGAGGCCATGCAGGATGGGGTACGCCAGCCTACTCCCTCACATCTGGAAGGGATGAAGCGTCAGGTACTTAGCTTAAAGAAACTGGTACAAGATTTAAATGAACTTGCCAAGGGAGATGTTGGACAATTGCAGTGTCACTTCAGGCTTTGTAATCCCTGGGTGATTGTCTTGCAGGAAACTGAAAGTTTTGCAGAAAAATTTTCTGCCAAGCAATTAAGTGTTGTGTTAACACCACCTGAGCGGGAAATAGAACTTAATATTGATCCCGATAGAATTCGGCAGGTGATTGCCAATTTGCTGGAAAATACCTGGCGTTATACCGATGAGGAAGGGCAGGTGCAATTGAGTGTAAGCCTGAATGGTGAAAACTGGCAGCTACATGTCGATGATAGCCCGCCCGGCATTACTGATGAAGAGCTCACTCATCTGGGTGAGCGTTTTTACCGGGTTGATAGCTCGCGTAACCGGGCAACAGGAGGCAGCGGGCTGGGCCTGGCCTTATCGCAGCAAATTGCCAGCGCACACAGAGGCAAGATCAGCTTTGACCATTCATCGCTGGGTGGACTTAGAACCACGTTGTGTTTACCGATTCACAGTGTGAGTGACAAACCATAATTGCATCAATGAACTGAAGGAATGAAAATGGCAAAAGTTTTAATTATTGAAGATGAACAGGAACTGGCCGAATTAGTCCGCGACTATCTGGTGCAGGCTAATTATGAAGTAGAAATTTATAATGACGGGCAGTCTGGATTGCAGGCTGCTTTGCAGGAAAACCCGGATCTGGTCATTCTGGATTTGATGCTACCGCGCGTGGACGGGTTGAGCATTTGCCGCAAACTGCGCGAAGTATCCAATGTGCCTATTATTATGGTGACTGCTTTAACTGAAGAAATTGACCGGCTGTTAGGGTTAAAGCTGGGTGCGGATGATTATGTATGTAAGCCGTTTAGCCCCAAAGAGCTGGTCGCACGTGTGCAAGCAGTATTGCGTCGTGCGCATAGTCAGCCTACGCAAAAGGCATTATTTAAAATTGATGAGTCACAGCAGCGTATCTGGTACAAGCAAAAGGCAATTAATTTGACCCCAACCGAATTTCGCTTGCTGGCTTTATTTCTAAAACATGTGGGACAGATTTTTTCACGTGGGCAATTGCTGGATTATTTAAACCCAGATAGCTTTGAGGTGACTGATCGAGTGATTGATAGCCATATTAAAAACCTGCGCCGTAAAATTAACGACGTGGCTGATCCCGATACCAAGCATGAGTGGATTCATTCAGTGTATGGGGTAGGCTATCGCTTTGATTATGAAGATAACTAAGTTAAAATTGCAGCTAAAAGGCAGCCTATATCAAGCTGCCCTTTTGGTTAAAAAATGAGTTCAAGAAGAACAGCTTACCGCCACTTCTTCACCAAATGGTGGCAGCCAGTCGGTTTGCTGTTCAATATCTGGCTGAGGGGTATAGGGCGTAGCTAACAGCTGGTACAGCCGATCTACCTCACTAAAGTCGTTTTGCTCTGCTTTTTCAATGGCCTGTTGTGCCATATGGTTACGCAGGATATAAACCGGGTTGCTGGCCTGCATGAGCTTTCGCGCATTGTCTATACCCGACTCAGTGCGTAGTCGCTCATAGCGTTCAATAAACTGGTCAAATGCAGCAGTATCAATGCAGTCATCGCGTAATAACTGCCAGTCAGCGCTATCAATCAGGCGTCTAAAACTGATGGTGTAGTCCAGTTTTTCGGTTTGCAGCATGGTTAAAAACTGCATACTTGTTTCAAAGCTTTGTGGATGGTCACTGGCAATTCCCAGTTTTCTGGCCATGCCTTCACTATAGTAGCTTAAAAATGCCGGTTCAAATTCAGCTAGCGCAGCTTGCAAGTCTTCTTTTTTAAGACCCAACGGCAATAATTGTCCCAGCCAGACCCATAAATTCCAGTGTGCAATACTGGGCTGATTTTGATAGGTGTAGCGTCCGGTATGGTCAGAATGGTTATTGATCCAGGCGGGGTTAAAGCGCTCCATAAAACCAAACGGGCCAAAATCCAGTGTACTGCCAGTGATAGACAAGTTATCGGTATTCATGACGCCATGCGCGAAGCCAACCAGCTGCCAATCGCTAATGGTTTTGGCAGTACGATTGATAACGGTTTTGGCAAAGCATAGCGCTGGATTTTGCGCCTCATGACATTCTGGATAATACCAGTCGATCATTTTATTGGTAAATTCTTTGAGTAGTTCGGGCTGGTACTGGTTAATCCATTCAAAATGCCCGAGCCGTACATGACAGTCTGCGACACGCAGCAGGCAGGCACCACGCTCCAGTGTTTCACGCTGTACCGGTGTGTGTGAGCTGACAAAGCCTAAAGCATTGGAAGAGGCAACTCCCAGCTGGTTGAGTGCATGACCGGCCAGATACTCACGAATGACCGACCGCAATACCGCCCGGCCATCGCCCATGCGTGAGTAGGGTGTAGAACCGGCACCTTTTAGGTGTAAGTCCTGTAAGTTGCCGTGATGGTCAACCACCTGGGCCAGTAGCAAACCACGGCCATCACCCAGCTGGCCTGCCCAATGACCAAACTGATGACCCGCATAAGCCATCGCCAGTGGGTCAAAACCCTCTGGAACTGTTTGACCGGCAAGCACTTCTACCCAGTTTAACTGCTCTGGCCAATCTAGTTGCTCGGCAACCTGCCTGTTAAAGTGCCCGGCAATGGGCTGGCTTAGCGGACTTGGTAGCTGGCGGTGAAACAAATGCTCATCCAGGGTGGCGTAACGGTTATCAATTTGCACAAATTTGCTCAGTACAACAGTGGATGTTTGATGCTAATAGAGTTTCATGTGTTTGTCTGTGGCAAAGGCATAAAAAAATCCCGCCAAATGGGTATGCACTGGCGGGATCGAGTAAAGCGATTTTAAGGCTTTAGGCTGGTGTGGACTGACGGCGAATATGACGCTTTAAATTAAGCATCATGGTTTCCATGCGGTCACTATGTTCATGCATACGCTGTTCGATCAGCTGAAATTCCATTTTCAGGCGCAGATCAACCCGATGGAATTTTTCCGCTACGGCTGCCTTTTTGGCTTCCAGGCTTTGTTCTTTGAGCTTGGCCCATTCATTTAAGGTATGACTGAAAGCTTCATATTCCTGTGCAATTTTATGCCGGATGTGCACCATATCCTCATGCATATCATGCCCGTAGGTTTCCAGATGTTTTTCTGCCCGTTTGAACTTCATGGCAACTTCGGCCTTACGAATAGTAAAGGCTGGAATACGCTTGAGGTTTTTGGTCAGGCCTACTTTGGACAAGCCTAGAATTAACCATTTGGTGGGGTCGTATTGCCACCATTTGACGCCATTACGATAATCGTACTGGAAAATATGATGAAAATTATGATAGCCCTCACCCCAGGTAAACAGTGCAAGCCAGAAGTTGTCCCGTGCAGTGTTTTCGTCGGTATACGGCTGCTTGCCCAGCATGTGGCATAGTGAGTTAATGAAAAAGGTCACATGGTGATTAATGATCAGGCGCAGCAGACCAGCCAGTAATACTACTCCCCATACATCTCCTACCATAAAGCCTAGCGCAAACGGAAAGCCTACGCTGGTCAACAGTACCATGGGCACATAGTAGCGATGCTGGAACATGACCATTTTGTCTTTGAGCAGATCAGGAGCGTTTTTATAATCCGGTGTACCACTGCGATAGTCGCGTAGCATCCAGCCCATGTGAGAGTACCAAAAGCCACGTTTGGCCGAATAGGGATCAAGATCGACGTGATCAACATGACGGTGGTGGGTACGGTGACCTGAAGCCCAGAACAGGATACTGTTTTGTATGGCAAGCGTTCCTCCCAGCATCAGAACAAAACGTACTGGCCAGGCGGCTTCATAGGCACGGTGCGACCACAGGCGATGGTAGCCAGCAGTAATGCCAAGGCCACTCCAGGCCAGAAAAACTGCAAAGCTGATCCAGGCTGCCAGCGAAAAATCATGGTGCCAGGCATACCAGGGAATTAAAATAAGCGCTGCCAGGGGCGTACCCAGCAACACCAGCACTGCAGGCCAGTTAATGGAAGGACGAGCAGGGGAAGGGGTCATGTTCAATAAAAGCTCCGCAACAAAACAGATAAAAGGGAGTACATGATCGGCACCAGTCGCTCACTTATAATGGCTGAATTGATGCGCAAATTGTACTCATCATAGCACGCCATAATGTGTGTTCACTAGTCTAACAAGGACAATTGAGAATATTTCTTTGTAATCGCCGAGGCTTGTGTTAGTTGACTGAATTTACTCAAGAAAGGAGCAGCAAATTGAAGCGCACTGCAAGTTATTTTGTAAAAGAAAATTGTCCTACATGCTGGTCATGGCTAAAAGTTTTTATACTAACCAGCACCTTAAGCATGGCGGCGTGTCAAAGTACGCCACCGGGCAAAATTGTAACGCAAAAACCTGTATCTGTCGCTCAGGGACAGGTGAGTCACCCGGCCAGTCCAGCCCAGAGCAGCTATAAGCCACTACCTTTAAAGACAGGTATTGCTGGATTAACCGATACCAACTGGGACATTGTGTCACTCAAGAGTAAAAATCCGCAGGTTTTTGTTAATCGTCCTTATCTGTTTTTACAGTCCGCTACCCAGCGCGTCTGGGGTTCTACCGGGTGTAATGCCTTGCGTGGTGGCTATGAGACTGAGTCAGCAAATAATATTCGCTTCCAGGCTTTTGCAGGCCATATGAGCTGTGATAATGCACTGGCGCAGGAGGCAGATATTATGGATGCGCTGAGTCGAGTGGCGACTTATCAGGTGCAACAGGACATGCTGTTTTTGTATGACCAGCAAGGCCAGCTGATTTTAACTGCCCGGCGGCGTTAAGCGGGAAGTAAGCTACACAATGCAGCCCTTGATATTTGCCTGAATCATCTGGGTAGGAATATCGGTGATCAGGCCATCAATTTGCCATTGTGCTAGCTGCCGGGCACGTTCAATATTGTTGACCGTCCATACACTACACAGCATGTGGGCTGCATGAATTTTTTTGACCAGTTCCTGGGTCGCAAACTGGTCACGCAGGCCAATGCGGCTACAATCTAGCTGTTTGGCAATATCAATGATGACTTCGCCCAGGGGTAATTCCACCAGCAGGCCGCGTTTAAAGGAAGACTGCTGCTCTTTGAGTGCTTGTAATACCTTGAGGTCAAATGAGGTAATGCTTACCCGATCCTGCCAGCCTTCTAACAAGTGATGCAGTTTTTGTCCGACCACCTGTGCCTGCTGCTCATCATTAACGGCTTTGACTTCTATCTCAATATGCTCAAAATGCTCAATCAGGCTTAAGACATCCGTTAACAGTGGCGTTGGTTCAGGCTGTGGCCATTGATCCCAGCCCACACGGTTATCTGTATGCACAAGCTGAAAAGCAGAGGTCATGGCAACAGATTGATCCAGTCCGGAGGTTCTTAAAAAATTATCGTCATGAATGACTGCCAGTTGCTGATCAGCCAGCAAGCGTACATCAAACTCTACTGCTTTTAGGCCAAGTTCAATAATGTGCCTAAAGCCACCAAGGGTATTTTCCGGCGCTTCATGACGTGCGCCCCGGTGGCCAATCAAACGCATATTGTTCATCCATTGAGAAAAGTTAGTCAGCTGATTTTTGCCATAGCACTTCAGTGCCTCCATCTTCACGGCTGATATGCCGTGCTGCCACAAACAGCCAGTCTGACAGGCGGTTTAAATATTGTAGGGCAAGTGGTGAGATATTATCGTCACGCTGGCTTAGGCTAAACACTTGTCGTTCGGCACGGCGACATATGCTGCGTGCGGCATGGCTATAGGATACAGCCAGTGAACCTGCTGGCAAAATAAAATCCTTGAGCATGGGCAGGCTGGCATTCATCTGGTCAATTTCCTGTTCCAGCCTGTCAATACTTGCGGCCTTAACCAGAATAAAATTGGGAATGCATAATTCACCGCCCAGATCAAACAACTCATGCTGGATACGGCTCAGGTTGCCATCTAGTTGATGGGGCAAGGGTGAGCTGGCCACATTAAGCTGGGCACGCAGCACGCCAACAAAACTATTTAACTCATCCACCGTGCCGTAAGCGTCTACACGCAGGTCATCCTTGGGCACACGAGAGCCATCGCCAAGGCCAGTTGAGCCATCATCGCCGGTTTTGGTATAAATTTTACTTAAACGGTGTCCCATAGCAGGTTGCCCTAAAATTTTTAAAATGATGCCATTAATTTGATGCTACCGCAAAAAACAAAGCTTCTGCCTTCATATCAAACAGAAGCTTTATTGTCCGGTATGGGTGAAGTGATTAATAGCTTAAGGTAATACCAGCAGTAACCAGAAGAGGAGAGGCAATATAATAAGCGCCTGAACCATAGGCAGTTTTATATTTGGTGTCAGTAATATTCTTAAGGTTGGTAAATAGTCTGACGTGCTGATCAACCTGCCAGAACGCATTCACATTAGCACTCAAATAACCAGGGATTTTTATATCATCATAAGCGCTATTGTCGGAGCGGCTTTTGGCTACCAGCGAGGCGCTTAGGCCATAAACCGTGTTATCCCAGCCGCCCGTTAATGTAGCAATCTGACGTGGACGGCGTGACAAGTCTTCCCTGGTTGCCTTGTCTTTAGGCTGGACATAGGCATATTCTGCGCTGCCAAACCAGGCATCCTGCTGCCATTTTAAACCAGCTTCGCCACCTGTTAAGCTGGCCTTGTCAATATTGACCATCTGATAGGTGACAGGGTCAGGGTTAATCAGGTTTTTAATATTGGTACGGTATACTGACGCATAAGCATTCAGCGTGCTGGTTAATTGATGGTCAAGGCCAAGTTCATAAGAAGCACTTTCTTCCGGCTTTAGATCAGTGTTACCGCCATAGCCATATAAGTCATTACCTGATGGGGCTTTAAAGGCCGTGCCTATATTGGCATAAATGCTGGTCAGAGGTGCAATCTGTAAGCGACCAGCCAGTTGCCCAACCGTATGGGTGCCAAACTGCTCACTGTCTTCTACACGGATACCAGCTTGTGTGCTAACGCCTTCTGCCTGATACTGGTGTTGTAGATAGTAGCCAAAGCTGTCTAGTGTTTTACGATACTGCGTGCCTGAGCTCAGGCTATCAATTTTGGTAGACAGCAGGGTTGCACCAGCCAGTACATTCTGGTTTGCAGTAAAATCCCATTTCAGGTTGAGGTCACCTTCCTGACGGTCTGTATTGGTATAGTCAATCTCACTACCTAGCAATACCGGATTTTGCCAGTCGCTGTAGTCATACAGATAGGTCAGGTCATTTTGGGTAAGCTGATCTTCAAAGCGGGAATAACGGGCAGCAACCGCCAACTGTTCATTGAGCTGGTAACGACCTGTCAGATTTAATGTCCGGTTTAAGAAATCCTGTGAAGTTGGTGCGCCGAACAGATCGTAATCGCTAGTGCCTTTATTTTCTGAAATTTCAGCACCTAGCGCATACTGGGCATTATCAATACCACCTTTTGCGCTATAGCCTTTTTGGTCAAAGCCGGCATTTTTGGCTTCCGGGGCATTGGTCACAGGTGAACCATCACTTTCCAGACGCTGTCCGCGTAGCTGTAAATAAGCATCCTCCTGAACCAGATCAGCGCCTAAAATGGTTTTATAGGTTTGCTGATCACCTGCTTCCAGTGTGGTGAAAAAACGCTGGCTTTTAGGTGGTTCAGTAATGAGTTGCACGACACCACCAACCGCATCTGAGCCATATTGTACGGAGGCCGGACCTTTTAATACTTCAATGCGATTAATATCAGTCAAATCCAGAAAAGGAAGACTGGCCACATGCTGTGAGCCGGTATTTAGTCGTACACCGTCTTTTAGCAGCAGGGTATGGTTGGAATTAGTACCGCGTGTAAAAATAGAAGTAATTTGTCCAATTCCGCCGCTTTGTACCACATTTAAGGCAGCTTCACGTTGCAAGAGCTGGCCTAAATCGGCAATAGGTGATTGCTGGATGGTTTTTTCATCAATCACGGAAATCCGGGCAGGTACTTGCTCAATCGACTCAGGCGTTTTACCAGCAGTGAGCACTATAGTCGGCAGAGCCGGATTGGCGGCTGGAAGTGTATCAGCGGCATGAGCAGTAGAAATCGATGTAGTTGAAACAGATAATATGGCCGTTGTAAGTACAGACGGCATAAAAATACGGGACATGCTGTGCTCCAGGACATTCACCCCACGTGAATGCATTAGGGTTATAAAAAGCCTTGAGTCGGTCTCCAGACTTGTGCCGGGTCCCATGACCTGATTCAATGACCTTCCCACTTAAAGCTAAGCAGTGGCTGCCAGAAGCTGGCTTATTGAATATCAAACACATACTGTTGCGGGGGCAGTGCCGGATTCTCACCAGCTTCCCATCTGTTTTTAAAATAAAACAAACGCCTGTTTAGGCACCCAAAGCGGACGCAGTATAGTAGTGTTAAGTTTTTGTTGCAATTTATTACGTTATGGAGGAAAGGCATTGAGTTTGGCTGCTTCTTGCAAAGCGTCGTGAGAACATTGTGGCAAGCATGGGTTGATGTTTTACGGGATTAGTGAGCTGTGGGGAGTTTTTCTTGCAGCGTTTTGCTTTACAATGTACTGCTAGTTCTTATGGTCAATTTTCTGCGCTTAATCTATCTAATATGTACAGAGCACTGAAGTAAAATGAATGAGCTGCCGCATGTGCGGGTAAAAATTTGCGGATTAACCCGCGTGCAGGACGTGCAAAGTGCGGTTTCCTGTGGTGCCGACGCGATTGGACTGGTGTTTTATAAACCCAGCCCGCGTGCAGTCAGCATTGGGCAGGCGCAAGAGCTGGCAGGTGCTGTTTCGGCTTTTGTGCAGGTGGTAGGGCTATTTGTAAATGCCAATATTAATGAAATAAAACAGGTGCTGGCCGAGGTGCCCCTGGATATATTGCAATTACATGGTGATGAAAGCCCTGAGCAATGTGCGGCAATAGGCAGACAAACCCGCCGTCGCTGGATCAAGGCACTGGCAGTCAAACCGGATACCAACATCGCTGAGCTGATTGAGCAGTACCGTGAGGCCGGGGCAAGTGCCATTTTGCTGGATACCTGGCACCCACAATTAAAGGGAGGCACCGGTCAGACTTTTGACTGGAATAGCTGGCCACAACAGCTGGAGCTATCCGTTCCACTTATTTTGGCAGGTGGTTTAACCCCAGATAATGTCACAGATGCAATTGCCCAGACCCGCCCTTATGCCGTTGACGTCAGCGGTGGGGTAGAAACAGGCACTGATCGTAAAGATAAAGGTATTAAGGATCAGCAGTTGATCTATAAATTTATGCAAGGAGTCCAGCGTGGCTAATGATGTAAACCGTGATGTAAATGACAATTCATCTACAGAGGTGCCCAGCGTTAATTATTTTAATTTTCCCGACCAAAGTGGTCATTTTGGCAAATTTGGTGGCCGTTTTGTGTCTGAAACACTCATGGCTGCCTTGCAGGATCTGGAAAAGCTTTATTTTAAAATGAAGGATGATCCAGAGTTCCTGCGTGAATTTGACCATGACATGGCGCATTATGTGGGGCGTCCAAGCCCGCTGTACCATGCCACGCGCTGGACTAAGGAACTGGGCGGTGCACAGATCTATTTAAAGCGTGAAGATTTAAACCATACCGGCGCCCACAAGGTCAATAACACCATCGGGCAGGCGCTGCTGGCTAAGCTTTCAGGTAAAAACCGCATTATTGCAGAAACCGGTGCCGGGCAGCATGGCGTGGCAACAGCAACCATTGCAGCGCGACTGGGGCTGGAGTGTGTCATTTATATGGGCGCTGAAGACGTAAAGCGTCAGGCCATGAATGTATACCGCATGCGCCTGTTGGGAGCCAAGGTGGTGGCGGTTAACAGCGGCTCCAAGACCTTAAAAGATGCCATGAATGAAGCCATGCGTGACTGGGTAACCAATGTAGATAGTACCTACTATGTGATTGGTACAGTGGCAGGACCGCATCCGTATCCACAGCTAGTACGTGACTTTCAATCTATTATTGGCCGCGAGGCCCGCCAGCAAATTCTGGATATGACCGGCAAACTGCCTAATGCGCTGGTAGCGTGTGTAGGCGGGGGTAGTAATGCTATGGGACTGTTTTATCCCTTCCTGAATGATGCAGGGGTTAAAATGTATGGTGTTGAAGCCTCCGGTTATGGGATTGAATCAGGCAAGCATTCAGCACCATTAAACGCCGGTCGGGTAGGCGTACTGCATGGCAACCGCACCTATTTGATGAGTGATGACCAGGGTCAGATTATTGAAACGCATAGTATTTCTGCGGGTCTGGATTACCCCGGTGTAGGGCCTGAACATAGTTTCCTAAAAGACATGCAGCGCGTGCAATACATGCCTATCAATGATGAAGAAGCCTTACGCGGGTTTCGTGACCTGACCCGTATAGAAGGAATTATTCCAGCGCTGGAAAGCTCGCATGCCCTGGCGTATGTGACCAAGTTGGCGCCAACCATGAGCCCTGAGCAGAGTATTATTGTGTGCTTATCTGGCCGCGGTGATAAGGATTTGATGACCGTAGCCAAACTGGACGGCATTGAAATTAATTAATCAGTGAAGTGGCGCGGAAGGTCTATGTTATATGCTGTGATGCTAGGTGGTAAACACGATTCAGCCAATATCGAAGTACATGATGTGGTGTTTGTCAGTGGTGACTCGCTAGAGGTTACCCATGATCAACTGCGTGAGCAGTGGTTTGGCCGTGCCAAGGGGTTGCATGTTGATGCATGGATGGCGATTGACGGCATTGAGCAATATCGGGTGCAACTAAAAGGGCATCCTGTCACCAAAGGATCGCCCAGGTTATATTTTATTAATCTGGGCGGTTATATCCGACAGGTGTTTGGTGAGGCGCACTGTTATTTTTTAGTGGTTGCACCGGATTTAAAAACTGCCCGTGCCAAGGCTAAAAAGCACTTTGATCCTGATTGGTATAAGCCTCACATTGATGCGGCATTTGAACTGGACGACTGTGTTTTGGTTGATCAGGTGGCCGGACAGTATGTGCATCTGGTGGAGGGAAGCCATCTGGGTGTTGAGTTTGAGAATACTTATTTGGTAATTGGCTGATCGTTTTAACCAATATTTTTTATGTTCTTTAAAAGCTTATAAAAATTAATAGATTACAAACAACTATTTTTTGATTGGGTAAATAGATAAAACTCGTTAACTGCCATGTAGGCAGCTTAGAAAGATGGGGTGATTAAAGCCTATCAGCCGGAAAAGTTAACTGTCATGTAGGCAGCTTAGAAATAAATCCAAAGCATTGACTAAGCTCATATTCAGTTAACTGCCATGTAGGCAGCTCACGTATCATAGGTTAATTTCTCAAAATGCTTGTTATGGTTATATTTTTATAAGAAAAACAAGGACAACTTGTGCCGTCCTTGCTCTGTTTAATTATTTTCCAGCTTCCCATAGCGCCTGCCCAGCCTTAATGGGGTCGCCAGTTTCCTTGAGCGTTTTTACCCAGATTGGATATTGAGCCAGAACCGGATGCTGACTAGGATGAAAATCTGGTTTGAACCAGTCTAGATATGGCTTTTTCATGCTGCTAAGTACGCCCTTTTTACCAATGAGCCAGGGCACACCCTGAGCAAACAGTTTGGCACGCTTTAATGGGCCAAAGCCATCCGCTTTTAGCATCACGTTAGTGCGGTATAAGGTCAGACCAAACATCAACACACTGGTCATTGCCAGTGCGTAAGCCCGCAATAAATAGGACGTATCAGAAGTGGTTTTCATCACGTCAAACGCCACATCGCGATGTTCCATTTCTTCAATGGCATGCCAGGCAAATAGTGCACGCACATAGGGATCAACTTCTGCCAGAGTTTCTTTTTTGGAGTAAAAACACTCAGCCATTAATGCCGTTAAGTGCTCAGCCGCCGCTGTCATGGCAATGTTGTATTCCGGGCTGCGGTGTTTTAATACAAAATTAAAATGTTCATTTAAAAGCTTAAGCATGTCATGTACCGGCATACCCTGTTCAATCATGAGCTTATTCATTTTGTCGTGGGCAATACCGTGCTGGGCTTCTTGCAGGATAAAATCTTTTACTCGTGCCTGTAAATCAGGGTCGCTAATCTGGTCACGAAACATCCGTATGCTACTAATAAAATAACGTTCGCCATCCGGAAACGTCAGACTTAAGGCGTCAAACACGCGAGTCTTAAATGGGTGCCCGCCAAACCAGAACCGGGGCATATGCTGTTCAAGCTGAAAGTCCAGATTTTTTCGTACCTGTATGTCGGCTGCATACTGAGCATTTAATGGCGCATTCATCGGAATGACCTCATTTTTCATATTGATGCATACAGTATTGGTTTTTTATGGTAGAAAGTTTTGACAGCTTTCGCCATTTTTTATACAAATCACGCCATGAGTTCAAATTCCATTGTTAGTATTACCCAGTTGCAGTTAATGGTGCAATTTATGCAGCACCAGCAAATTGCATTATCTGATGTGTTTGATAGTGAGCAACTGGCATTAATCAGTGCTGCATGTACCTCACAGCAGGTGAGCCATGTGCCCTCATTGCAGTTTGAAAAAATCTTGCGGCAGCTGGCTATTTATCTTGATCGACCACAGGTAGGGCTGGATATTGCCATGCATGTCAGTACGGCGCATCTGGGGGTGCTGGGTTATTTGCTCCATGCCTGCGATAACCTGGCCGAGGCACTGTTGCGGCTAAAGCGCTATGGCAGGCTGATTATTAATGATCTTGATCAAATGAGCATTCAGCAGACAGGTGGCAATATTGAGCTATTGTGGCCGCCGCCTTCCAGTGATGGCATTTTGCTTGAGCTGGGTATGGCGAATATGCGTAGGTTTAGTGTGCAACTTACCGGACGAAATTTACCGCTTAACCATATTCATTTTGCCCACCCGCTGACAGGGCAGCTTGAGACTTATGAAAAATTTTTTGGCTGTCCGGTGCATTTTAACCAGCCTTTGAACATCATGTCTTTTCCGGCTCCTAATCTAAAAGTGCCAATAGAAAAGCCAGATAAGGCCTTATTGAATATTTTGCAGGAACAGGCTGAGCAGGCGCTTCAGCATTTGCCAGACAGTGATAGTTTCTTGCAACAAGTACAGCGTCATCTGGTGCAGCTGTGTCAGCAGGGAGAGCCGACGCTAGCACAACTGGCTGGGCAGTTACATCTAAGCAGCCGAACGCTACAGCGGCGCCTTAACGAACGCCAGGTCAGCTTTCAGCAGTTATTGGATGAGGTGCGTCAGCAATTATGCAAACAATACTTGCATCAGCAGGTGCCTTTGAGTGATATTGCCCAACTGATCGGGTATTCTGACCAGAGTGCATTTACCCGTGCTTATAAACGCTGGACAGGCAGCACGCCGTTTCAGCAGCGACGTGGCCAGCAGGATCAGGATTCCTGAGCATATTGCCGTACAAGGATGAGACAAAATGAAGCATTTATTTGAAAGGGGTAAGCCACAATATGGCCGTTTTAAGCAGGCCCCCCAGTGCATTGATATTCAGCAGTTTAATTATCAAACGCCTTTTAAACGCTCCATTACCGGCCTGACCAAAAACCTGCACTTTAAGCAGTTTCAGTTTATTAGTTTAAACAATGAACGCTATATGATAGGTCTGGCCGTGGTGGATTTAGGCTGGGTAGGGCATGGTTTTTTTTATTGTCATGACCAGCACAGTGGTCAGGTGCGTGAGTTTTCTTATTTGCAGGCCTTTGCGAAAAATACCCATGTTTGTAGTCACCAGATTGGCACTACTTTTTTTAAGAAAGGCCGATTTTTAATCCAGATTAAAAAAGAGTGGGGCATACGTCGCGTGCTGGTTCAGCAAGGCCAAAAAGAGCTGCTTAATGCAACCATTAGCACTAACGGGGTAGAGCCGCTGGCATTGTGTACGCCCACCGGGGTTTCTGGCTGGACGTTTACCCAAAAGCAAGCCACGCTAGCTGCGCAAGGCAGTGTTTGCTTTAAACGGCAATCCATTGACCTGGGTGAGCAGCGCTTTATGGCTGCTATTGACGAAACTTGTGGCATGTTGCGCCCTGAAACAGCCTGGCACTGGTTGTCATTGTCCGGTGTTGACCAGCAGGGGCAACGTTTGGGTATTAATCTGGCAACTGGAGTAAATGAAACTTTCTCTACAGAAAATTCGCTATGGCTGGATGGCAAAATCAGTGAGTTACCACCGGTGTTATTTGAGCAAATAGCACCAGATCAATGGCGTATATTTAGTGCTGATGGCCGTGTGGATTTACAGGTAAAGACCGCATGGCGACGACATGAATCAAAGAACTTTATTGTGGTAGCCAGCCAGTTTAGCCAGTGGGTAAGTTTTATTTCTGGCAGAATTCAATACAATGACAGCTGGATTGAAATTTCTCCACAGATGGGTTTGCTGGAGCAGCATTATGCCAAATGGTAATTGATAACAAGGTGCTTAGAGCGAAACTGGAAAATAAAGTCCATTTTTGAAGGGCTTTACTATAACGAAATTACCTCTTAAAGCACTACTGCCAAGGTAAACCCATCATGTCCCTTGCAGCCAACTGTTTGCAAAGTGGTGCTGGTGAGCTTTTCCTGCTGAGCCAGATGCTCGAAATATTCACGCAGGCCGCGCATGGTGCGAGTGTTGTTGTCAAAATTAACAATACCGCCGCCACGGATCACATTATCCAGAATAATTACAGTTCCCTTGCGTGACAGCTTTAATGCCCAGTCTACATAATCCTTGTAGCCGGATTTATCGGCATCAATAAAAATAAAATCAAAGGGCGCAATACCAGATTGTTCAATATCAGGAAAAACATCCAGTGCCTTACCTGCATGAATATCAACCAGATGCGATAGCCCGGCAAACTCGATATTTTTACGTGCCAGCGTTACATTGGTCGGCACCGCTTCCAGGCTGATCAGCTTGCCATCTTTTGGCAAAGCCCGTGCTAGCCAGATGGTGCTATAGCCAGCCAGCGTGCCGATTTCCAGAATTTTTTTGGCACCATGAATCTGTGCCAGCATTTGCAAAAATTTGCCTTGTAAATTGGATACTGCCAGATGCGGTGGTAGGCCACAATCCGCAGTAGCCTGTAGGGCATGCTCAAGCGAGGGGTCAGCAGGCATAAACAGGTCTTCTAAATACTCGTCTACCGCTGTCCAGTTGTCCTGACTCATATTGTTTCATACCGTGACTAGCAAAAATTTTGCGCAATATTGTGTCATTGCTGCTATTAAAAAACAAAGCATCTTCTAAAATTAGGCGTGCGGCAGGGTAGTCGTTTTTAGACGTGGATATTGCAAAATAATGCTTAAAATTGCCACTATCCCCAAAACCCAGCAGTAATACGTGGTGCCTGTTAATGCAAGGGGAGATACCTTGCCAATGGCACTGGCCAGCAGGATTTGTGCGCCATAAGGAATTAATCCCTGTACCACGCAGGAAAAAATATCCAGATAGCTGGCAGAACGCCTTAAATCGACCATTTGCTCAATGGCAAGGTCTTTGGCAACATCGGCCGCAATAATAATAGCCACTGTATTGTTGGCCACAAACAGGTTGACAGTCACTGTGAGCAAGGCAATACCAAACTCCCCAGCGCGTTTACCGCTCATTTTTAGCTTGCGGGTCAGGGACAAAATAGCATTCACCAGCCAGCGCATACCCCCCTGATCGTGCATAAGCTGGGAAAGGCCGCCAATAAACAACGATAGCAGCATGATCTCAAACAGCTCAACAAAGCCTGCATAAATGGCAGTATTGAGGCTGGTAAGATGATAGGCAGGGGTAAGCCATAGCCCCATGACCCCAGCCAGCACAATACCAATGATCAAAATGGCCAGCACATGCAGTCCGGTGAAGGCCAGCGCAAATACCGCCAGATAGGGCGCTATTAGCCAACTGGATAGCGGTTGTACTTCCGGCTGGTGTGTACCCTGACTAAACTGCATAAAGATCAGGCAGGAAATAATTGCTGCGGGCAGGGCAATCCAGATATTGATGCGGAATTTGTCGCGCAGGCTCACGCCCTGACTACGGGTAGCAGCAATGGTAGTGTCAGAAATCATGGATAAGTTGTCGCCAAACATGGCACCACTCAAAATAGCACCAAGCGCCAGTGGGGTAGGCATGCCGGTTGCACTGGCAAATCCGACTGCAATTGGCGCACAGGCGGCAATAGTACCCATAGACGTGCCCATGGCAGTGGCAATAAAGGCTGAAATGACAAACAGGGCAGGCAACACCAGGCTGGATGGGATCAGCTGCAAGCCAAACTGCACGGTGGCATCAACACTGCCAATGCTCTTGCTCACACTGGCAAACGCGCCGGCCAGCATAAACACCATACACATCAAAATAATGTTGGGATGGGCAGCACCCTGCAAAAAGCGCTCAATGGACTCATTGATGGTTTTTTTGTTGAGTAGGATCGCCAGCACAATAGCAGGGAGCGCGGCAACAGGCGCCTTGAGCTGATAAAAGGCAAATTCTGTGCCTTGCAGGGTGTAATAAATTCCACTGCCCAAAAATAGTGCCAGAAAAAGCAAAATCGGTAATAGGGCGCTAAAACGGGCAGAAGAAGCAGTCATAGAGGGCTTAATATAAATTTTTGCCGATATTAAGCAATTTAAGGCCAAATACCAAAGCCATTCATGCCAAAAGAACCAAAAAATTGTTAAATGAAGGCAATACAAACCAGTTGCCTAAATGCACTGCCCGATTGTTGAAAGGCTTCATTTCAGGCTAGAATCGTACTTTTATGGGAATACAGAAAAAATAGCTATGTCACGTCTTGCAGCGCGTTTTGCGTCCTTAAAAAACAGCAGTCGAAAAGCACTGGTATCTTACATTATGGCAGGTGACCCTACACCGGCGGTTACCGTGCCATTACTGCATGATCTAGTGGCAGCAGGAGTGGATGTACTGGAAATCGGCCTGCCATTTTCGGATCCTATGGCAGATGGGCCGGTGATTGCGCTGGCGGCCGAGCGGGCACTGGCTGGCGGTACCAACACGTTGGATGTGCTGGATATGGTGGCTGAGTTTCGCAAGACAGACGCAGACACACCAGTGGTGCTGATGGGCTATTTAAATCCGCTGGAAATTATTGGCTATGAAACTTTTGCCAAACGTGCCAGCGAAGCCGGAGTGGATGGCCTGCTGCTGGTGGATTTACCCCCAGAGGAAGCCGGGGAGCTGGATGCTATTTTAAAACAATACCAGCTTGATCCTATTTTCCTGTTGGCACCGACCTCAACCGATGCACGTATTCAGCATGTGATCAAGCAGGCGCGTGGCTTTATTTATTATGTATCCCTAAAAGGCGTGACAGGCTCCGGCGCACTGGATACCAGCGAGGCAGCAGAGCGGATTGCCCGGGTAAAAGCACAAACCACATTGCCGGTCGGGGTGGGCTTTGGTATTCGTGATGCACAGACTGCCAAAAAAATGGGTAGCGTGGCGGACGGGGTGATTGTGGGTACTGTGCTGGTACAGCCTTTTGGTGAAAATCCGGCTGATGTTGCCCATCAACTGGCGGTGAGCAAAATCAAGGAGCTTCGGGCAGCGCTCGATGAACTGGTATGACCTCAAAATCTAATAAACCTGCCATAGAAAAAGCCGACTCAACCCCCTGGCTAGAACGTCCGGTGCCCGGGGTGAGTCCACGTGACTATCCACAAGGGCCAATGTCGCTGTACACCGAGCCAACCATTGAGTGCCCTGAGTGTCATTCAATGGTTACCCGTACGGCCATGACTTTTAATGCCTATGTCTGTCCGCAGTGTGATGAGCATTTGCGTATGAAAGCGCGTGACCGTCTCAACTGGTTTTTTGATCAGGTGGAATGTGAGCTGGGGCAGGAATTTAGTCCAAAAGATCCACTAGGTTTTGTCGATAGCCAGCCCTATCCACAGCGTCTGGCCAAGGCACAAAAACAGACCAATGAAACCGAAGCCTTACTGGTCATGCAGGGTCTGGTTGGCGCTATTCCCATGGTGGCGTGCGCTTTTGAGTTTGAATTTATGGGCGGCTCCATGGGGTCGGTGGTGGGTGACCGCTTTGTACTGGCCGCTGAAACAGCCATCCAATTGCAGCAACCGCTAATTTGTTTTGCTGCCTCAGGGGGTGCCCGTATGCAGGAAGGCATGATTTCCCTGATGCAGATGGCACGTACTGCCGCTGCTGTTGAGCGCCTTAAGCAGGCTCGCTTGCCTTATATTGTGGTGCTCACGCATCCGGTGTATGGCGGTGTGACGGCCTCACTGGCTATGTTGGGGGATATTCATCTGGCTGAACCCAAAGCCATGGTAGGTTTTGCCGGTAAGCGAGTGATTGAGCAAACCGTGCGTGAAGTGTTGCAGGAACCTTTTCAGCGTGCCGAGTTCCTGCTGGAGCATGGTGTTATTGACCAGATTGTGCACCGACATGCGCTCAAGGACACCATACAGCGACTGATTGCCAAGCTCATGAACCTGCCATAAAGGGATGCTTGATGAAAGTAAAAATAAGCCCACCCAGCACCACGTCCTCGCTGCAACACTGGCTGGATTACTGGGACAGCATTCATGTCACGGCCATTGACCTGGGGCTTGAGCGCATCCGTCCGGTTGCCGAACATTTACAACTGCTAAAGCCCGATGCTCATGTAGTTACTGTGGCTGGTACCAATGGCAAAGGCTCAACCACTACCACCATTGCCGCCATTTATCAGGCAGCGGGATATCAGGTGGGGTTATACCAGTCGCCACATATTTATCGCTTTAATGAGCGTATCAAGTTAAATGGTGTTGAAGTTGATGACCAAAGCCTGATTGCAGCATTTAATGCAGTAGAGCAGGCACGGCTTGCCTGTCAGCTCAGCCTGTCATTTTTTGAAGCCACTACGCTGGCAGCTTTTTCAATCTTTAAACAGCACAACTGTGATATCTGGGTGCTGGAAGTCGGCTTGGGCGGGCGTCTGGATGCAGTCAATCTGATTGATCCCAATGTGGCAGTCATTACCAATATTGGGCTTGATCACACCGACTGGCTGGGCGACAGCATTGAAAAAATTGCCTTTGAAAAAGCCGGAATCATGCGCGCCGGTATTCCAGTGGTTTTTTCAGAAAACCCGCTACCCGCAGCCATTACCGAGCAGGCTGAACAATTACAATGCCAGTTGTTTGTCGGCGGGCGTGATTATCACTGGCAGTATCAGGATTCAAACTTTTATTATGCCAGTCCGGCTTGTACCTTATCTTTACCATTGCCACAGCTTGCCATGGTAAATGTAGCAGCGGCTATCAGTGCGGTATTGGTGGGCATTAGGTCGGTCAGTGAACAGGCGTTACGTGAGGGCGTGGCACAGGCACGGATTGCTGGACGTTTTGAAATACGGCAGTTTGACCAGCGCAGTATTATTCTGGATGTGGCTCATAATACGCATGGGGTGCTGTTTTTACTTAAGCAGCTGGAATTATTCCGTCAGCGTAGCGCAGCAACTGGTGCAGTTCATCTGGTATTTTCCATGCTGGCTGACAAGGACATTGAGAGCGTAGCCGCATTACTCAAGCCGGTGGTCAAGCACTGGTATATTGCACCATTAAGTGGGGAGCGTGCGGCCAGTTTATCCCAACTGCGTAAAGCAGTTCACAATGCCCCGGCAAATGAATATGATAGCGTCACAGCAGCATTTATGGCTGCTTTAGCACATAGTCAACCACAAGATATTATCCTGGTGTGCGGATCATTTCACACCTTAGAGGCAGTTTGGGAGTCCTCAGCAATATGGCAATGAATAATAAACAGCGTTGGATGGGCGGCGTTGTATTGCTGGGGGGCGGTGCCCTGCTGGCAGCGCTGTTATTAAGGGGGCAGGGAGAACAGGCGCTAACCCTGCCAGCCTCTTCACCGTCTGCTGTATCGAGCGTGGATCAATCTGTACAGGCTGCTGATAATACCGGGCGTTTGCAGCCTCTGGCCATTGATGTGGAAACCGAACGCCGCCTGTTGGAAAAACAGCGTGCCCAGCGGGAAAAACTAGTGGCAGAGCAGGAGGCCAAAACAGCTGAATATCTGGCCTTACAGCAAAAGGCCGAGGCAGATGCAGCGCGTCGTGCCGCCGAGGAATATGCTGCCCAGCTGGTCAAGCGACAGGCAAGACTGGATGCCCAGGCCATGAGCTCTGATTCTTTGCCACCAGAATTAATTGATGATGATATGCAACAAAAAACAGCTGCCCAGCGTGCCGAAATAGAGCGGCTGGCAGCACAGGCCAACGTACGTGCCGATGGGGCGCAAAAAGCTAGTCAGGAAGCCGAGCAGGCGGCTATCCTTGCCCGTGAAAAAGCCGAGCAGGCGCGTGCTGAAAAACTTGCCCTGCAAAAATCCCAGGCAGAAAAACTGGAAAAGGAACGCCAGCAGCTTGAGGCAAAGCATAAAGCTGAAGTGGAAGCCAAAAGAAAAGAAGCTGAGTTTCTGGCCAGACAGAAAGCCGAGCAGGAAGCGAAGCGTAAACAGGAGCAGGAGCTTTTAGCCAAGCGTAAGGCTGAGGAAGAGGCTAAACTAAAGAAAGAACAGGAGCTACTCGCCAAACGTAAGGCTGAAGAGGAAGCCAAACTGAAAAAAGATCAGGAACTACAGGCCAAGCGTAAAGCCGAGCAAGAGACCAAGCGTAAGAAAGAAGAAGAGTTGTTAGCCAAACGCAAGGCAGAAGAAGCCAAAAAGCAGGAAGAATTGCTGGCTAAACAAAAAGCAGAGGCAGAAGCTAAACTGAAGAAAGAAGAAGCATTGCTTGCCCAACGCAAGGCAGACGACGAAAAGAAAAAGCAGCTTGCCCAGTCCAAAACAGTAGAGCAGGAGCTACAGGCTGCCAGGAAGAAACTGGAAGAAGAGCGCGGCCGGGCGATTCTGGAAGGTGATACCAAACCCTGGATGGTACAGATTGCCATTGCAGCGAATCAGGCCAACGCTGATGCCATGGTTGCCAAGCTACGTGCCAAAGGCTATCAGGCTAAAACCAGCCAGACTTCCAAAGGCGTACGGGTAATGGTAGGGCCGGAAAAAGGCCGCGCCGCTGCGGATGCACTACGTAGTCAGGTCGCCAGGGATGACAGCTTAAATGCCAAGCATGCCTGGGTGATTGACTGGCAGCCACCAGAACAAAATTAACCGCCTGCCATATTTATGGTGATTGCCGTTCATACTGGCTTGTATTCCCTGATCAGCAAGCCTGTTGTGCAAAATAAAACCAACTATTTTTATCTGGCATAAAAAACACGCTCAAGTAAAGCCTGAGCGTGTTTTTTAAAGCTGAAATTAAGCTTTATCAGGCTGCGGGGTCATGCGTAGATAAGGCTTGATGGCTTTATAGCCTTTGGGGAAACGCTGTTTTAGTTCTTCTTCATCAGTAATGGAAGGAACAATTACCACGTCATCGCCCTGATTCCAGTTACCTGGGGTGGCTACTTTATAGTTGTCAGTTAATTGCAGGGAGTCAATCACACGCAGGATTTCGTTAAAGTTACGGCCAGTGCTAGCTGGATAAGTAATAATCAAGCGAACCTTTTTGTTCGGGTCAATCACGACCAGGGAGCGCACGGTTAAGGTATCGCTGGCATTAGGGTGAATAAAGCCATACAGTTCAGATACCTTGCGGTCCGCATCGGCAATAATCGGAAAATTCACCTGGCAGTTCTGGGTTTCATTAATATCGCCAATCCAGCCTTTGTGCGATTCAGCATCATCTACTGATAAGGCAATCGCTTTTACATTGCGCTTGGCAAATTCATCTTTTAATTTTGCAGTCAGACCCAGCTCAGTGGTGCACACAGGGGTATAGTCAGCCGGGTGGGAAAATAAAACACCCCAGCTATCGCCCAGCCATTCATGAAATTTAATTGTGCCTTCGTTAGAATCCTGCTCAAAATCAGGGGCGATATCACCTAAACGAATGGTCATCTTTGTACTCCTTTGTTGTCAGTTGCGCAGAGCAATTAAAAAATCTGTCCTACTATGCACCTAAATACTGATAAATGAAAAGCAATGTTTTTTCAATTGTATATCATTTTTGTAGATAAAGCGGGAATTCAACCGGGTTAGTTGATTATAAGGTTTAAATTCCGTCTTGAGCGCAGTTACGACAAACCACCGTTCAATAACTTGCTGGTCCGGAATTCACCTCCAAAATAAGCAGTTCACAGTTTTTTTTGATAAAATCTGCTTAAAAAAAGAGCAAATGGTTTGCCTTAAGCGCATTAATTTATAGCGATAAAATTACCTTTTTAACGATTCTTTGTCATATAGCACTTGCACTTATCGACGCTGTCACCATAATAGCCAACAGGCAAAAATAAAGCTGTTATCTAAATCAGGGTATTTGAGAGTTTATTCCATGTTAGCAAGTTTTATCGGAGGGATCTTCGGTACTAAAAATGAGCGCGAGCTCAAAAGAATGCGTAAAAGTGTTGAAGCCATTAACGCACTGGAACCGACGATTTCGGCATTAAGTGATGCTGAACTGGCCGATAAAACGACCGAATTTAAACAGCGTTACCAGCAGGGAGAAAGCCTGGATAAGCTTATGCCAGAGGCTTTTGCCGTATGCCGTGAAGCGGCAAAGCGAGTACTGGGCATGCGCCACTACGATGTACAGCTCATCGGTGGTATGACCTTGCATGAAGGCAAGATTGCCGAAATGCGTACCGGTGAAGGTAAAACCCTGATGGGTACGCTGGCCTGTTATCTAAATGCCATGACCGGCATGGGCGTGCATGTAGTCACTGTGAATGATTACCTGGCTACCCGTGATGCCGAGCTGAACCGTCCTTTGTTTGAGTTTCTGGGTTTGACGGTTGGGGTGATTTATTCCATGCAGTCGCCAGAAGAAAAGAAACTGGCTTACGAGGCTGACATCACCTACGGTACCAACAATGAGTTTGGTTTTGATTACCTGCGCAATAATATGGTATTTGCGCTTGACGAGAAAAAACAGCGTTTTTTAAAATTTGCCATTATTGATGAAGTTGACTCTATCTTAATTGATGAGGCGCGTACGCCGCTGATTATTTCTGGACAAAGTGAAGACTCCTCCCGCCTGTATGCCATGATTAACATGCTGGCTCCTAAGCTAAAGGCACAAAAAGAAGAAAAAGTGGCTGACGGCGGGCATTTCTGGGTGGATGAAAAACAGCGCTCTATTGAAATGACTGAAGCCGGCTATGAGTTTGTCGAGCAGGAGCTGATCAAAATGGGCTTGCTGGCTGAAGGCGAAAGTCTGTATTCGGCTGCTAACCTGAATCTGGTACATCATGTCACCGCCGCTGTACGTGCCCATAATCTGTATCAGCGTGATGTGCATTATATTGTGCATGATGGCGAAATTGTCATTGTCGATGAGCATACTGGTCGTACCATGCCGGGGCGTCGCTGGTCAGAGGGCTTGCATCAGGCAGTAGAAGCCAAAGAAGGTGTGAATATTCAGCCAGAAAACCAGACACTGGCCACCACCACTTTCCAGAATTTCTTCCGCTTGTATGAAAAGCTTTCCGGTATGACCGGTACAGCCGATACAGAAGCTACTGAGTTTAGACAGATTTACGGCCTGGATGTGGTGATTATCCCGACCCATCGCCCCATGATTCGTAATGACCAAAATGATTTGATTTTCCTCACCCGTGAAGGCAAATACAACGCGATCATTGAAGAAATCAGGCAAATTACTGCTGAAAAAAATGCGCCTATTCTGGTCGGTACCGCCACGATTGAAGCCAGTGAATATCTGTCCCATAAATTAACACAGGCAGGGATTACGCACGAAGTGCTCAACGCCAAACAGCATGACCGTGAAGCGGATATTATTGCCCAGGCCGGTCGTCCGGGAGCCGTTACCATTGCCACTAATATGGCAGGTCGTGGTACTGATATTTTGCTGGGTGGTAACTGGAAAGCGCTGCTGGCCAAGCTGGAAAACCCGACTGATGCCGATGCTGCACGCCTAAAAGCTGAGTGGGAAACCAATCACCAGAAAGTGCTGGAAGCAGGCGGCCTGCATATCATTGGCTCTGAGCGGCATGAATCACGCCGGATTGACAACCAGTTGCGTGGCCGTGCTGGCCGTCAGGGTGACCCTGGTGTATCACGCTTTTATCTGTCACTTGAAGATGACTTGATGCGCATTTTTGCTGGTGATCGTGTAGTCGGCATGATGCGTGCCATGGGCTTAAAAGAAGACGAGGCCATTGAGCATAAAATGGTCAGCCGCTCCATTGAAAACGCCCAGCGCAAAGTGGAAGCACGTAACTTTGATATCCGTAAAAACCTGTTGAAATATGATGATGTAGCCAATGAGCAACGCCAGATTATTTATAACCAGCGCGATGCTATTCTGGCAGAAGAATCATTACAGGACGGCATCATCAATATGCACCATGATGTGATTGCCGGGCTAGTGGGCAACTACATTCCACCAGGTAGTATTGAAGACCAGTGGGATGTAGCGGGACTGGAGCAGGCATTACAGCAGGAGCTGAGCCTTGATTTGCCGGTTCAGCAATGGCTCAATGAAGACCGTCGTCTAGATGAGGAAGGCCTGCTGGAAAAGGTGGTTGAAGCTGGTATAGCACGCTATAAGGCTCGTCGTGAGCAAATGGGTGAAGACACAGCACCCATGCTGGAGCGCCATTTTATGTTGCAATCGCTCGATCGTCACTGGAAAGAGCATTTGGCTGCCATGGATTATTTGCGTCAGGGTATCCACCTGCGTGGCTACGCACAAAAAAATCCGGAGCAGGAATATAAGCGTGAAGCCTTCAGTCTGTTTCAGAACCTGTTAGGTGGTATTAAGTCTGAAGTGGTACAGGATCTGGCACGTGTACATCTGCCGACTGCTGAGGAACTCGCAGAGCTTGAGGCTCAGCAGCAGCGTGAGGCAGAAGCCATGAAACTTTCGTTCCAGCACAGTGAGTTTGATGGCCTGACCGGTGAAATGCATCAGGATCCGGAACTGGCTGGCATCAATCAGGCAGAGGAAATGCGTGCTGCCCAGCAGCAGGCTAATGCCATGCCTGCCGGGGTGAATGTTGGACGTAATGCACCCTGTCCTTGTGGCTCAGGTAAGAAATACAAGCAGTGTCACGGTCGCCTAACCTGATCATCATAAATTTTGGAAGCAGGCCATGTGCCTGCTTTTTTATATTTAAATTTAGTTAAACTAAACAATATCGTGTAGACCATTTCGTGCTGTTTACCGTTAAAAGAATATTCAATGAAACTATCTGGAAGACGCCATGAAGTGGGATAAAAAACAGGTGCCCTGGTTATTGATTATTGGTGGTATCATTATTGCATTAGTGACTTATTACCGTCTGGGTAGCTTGCCTGCGAATAGCAGTCAGGTGCAAACAACAGCCAGCAATCAGGATCAGCTGGCAGCAGCTGCGCCCGTCAAACCAGCCATATCCTATCGGCATATCAATTATCAGTGTGATCATCAGCAAGTGATTCAGGCCACTTATATTGAAGAGCCAGAGGCAGCGCCTAAAGCACAACTCACCATTGATGGTAAAACGTATGAGCTATATAGCGTCCCTGCTTCTATTGGTGAGTTATATGCCACCGAGCAGGGAGTTAATCCACAAGAGGGGATGCGCTGGCATATTCAGGGTCTGGAGGCACGGCTAACGAATATGATTCTGGATCATACCGCAGAACCTGGGCAGGGCAAACTCATTATGCGTTGTCAGCAGCCAGTGTAATGATGTTCTGCATTAAAAAATGATGTTTTTTTTTAAAGTTCAACAGGCTTATTCAGCAGTTTTTTGTATACTAGCGCTTAAAATCCCTTAATTTAAACCAAACACAACAGGAAGCAGGATCATGGCGGTTGGCGATCTCTCCATGCCCACAATGCATGACATTGATGGGATCCGGATTGGCATTACTCAAAGCTATATTCGTTATAAAAATCGCCGTGATCTGGTGGTTTTTGAAATCAGTCCGGGTGCCAGTGTAGCAGGTGTGTTTACCAAAAATGCCTTTTGTGCTGCGCCGGTTCAGCTGGCACGCCATCATTTGGCCATTGCAGCGCCACGTTATCTGGTTATTAATACAGGCAATGCCAATGCGGGCACAGGGCTGCGTGGCCTGGAAACAAGCGCAGAAAGCTGCCAGGCTCTAGCCAGTTTAACCAGCACTCATGCCAACCAGATATTGCCTTTTTCTACCGGTGTTATTGGTGAGCAGTTACCCATTGATCGCCTGATTGCCAGTTTGCCGGATGCAGTGGCTAACCTTAAGGAGAATGGCTGGGAAGAAGCCGCAACGGGCATTATGACTACTGACACCTTGCCTAAGGGTGCTTCTGAAATTGTTGAGGTAGATGGTCAGCGCTATACCATTACCGGTATTAGCAAAGGCGCTGGCATGATTCGCCCCAATATGGCTACCATGCTGGCATTTGTGGGTACCGATGCGCCGATTGCCAAACCCTTGCTGGATGAGATGCTAAAAGCGGTGGTGGAGCAGTCTTTTAACCGTATTACCATTGATGGCGATACCTCAACCAATGATGCCTGCATGCTGATTGCTACTGGTAAAGCGGGCGGAGCAGACATTGAAAGCTCGCAGGATAGCCGCTATGAGCCTTTATTGGCCGCCTTGCAGTGTATATTTACCCGTTTGGCGCAGCTCATTGTGCGCGATGGTGAGGGGGCAACCAAGTTTATTACCGTACAGGTAGAGCAAGGTCTAAATACTCAGGAATGCTGCGATATTGCCTATAGCGTGGCACATTCACCTTTGATTAAAACGGCGTTTTTTGCTTCTGATCCAAACTGGGGGCGGATACTGGCAGCAGTTGGCAAGGCTGGTGTGCCCGAGCTGGATGTAAGTAAGGTTCAGGTATGGCTGGATGATGTGCAGATTTGTCGTGATGGCGGTGCAGCGCCGGCCTATCGTGAGGAGCAGGGTGCCAAAGTGATGCAGCAGGAGGAAATTACAATCCGCATCGCATTAGGACGTGGCAATGCCAGTGATACCGTCTGGACTTGTGATTTGTCTTATGATTACGTCAAAATCAATGCGGACTATCGTTCCTGATCCATAGTTGTATGTTGATATCAAAAAACGGCTTTTCAAGAAGCCGTTTTTTATTGTCTTTATAAAAGCCGGATGCAAAACAAAGCGTGTTCTATACCAAAACCGTATAAATAACGAAATTTTTTTCTGGTTCAATAAACTCATTCAAATCAAAGCAGGACACAAGTGCCATGACCGATCAACGTAATTTCCCGCATATGGTGCCAGATGTAATATTTAAAACCCGTGTACGGGATGAAAGCATTAGCGGTGATAATCCGTTTCGCTGGGAAGACAAAACCACCAATGATATTTTTGCTGGAAAAAAAGTAATCGTGTTTGCTTTACCCGGTGCGTTTACACCGACTTGTTCCAGCACCCATTTACCGGGCTTTGAAGAAAAATATGATGAATTTAAACAGCTGGGTATTGATGAAATCTACTGTTTGGCGGTCAATGATGCCTTTGTGATGTTTCAATGGAGCCAGAAACTAGGCGCAGATAAAGTGCACATGCTACCTGATGGTAATGCAGATTTTACCCGTGGCATGGACATGCTAGTGGAAAAAGAAAACCTGGGTTTTGGGAATCGCTCATGGCGCTATTCCATGCTGGTTGATGATAAAAAAATCGTCAAGCTGTTTGCTGAACCAGGCATGTCGGATAACTGCCCGGATGATCCGTTTGAAGTGTCTGATGCACAGACCATGCTGGATTACTTAAAATCCCGACAAAGTCAGCTCTAAGGCTCAGGCGTATTGGGTATAAGGCTGGTGGTGAATTAAAAACACAATCAGGACAGGGCACCATACTGTTATAGCAAAGGATTTTTACCCATTGAAATTGGTGGAATTTGCCCTATAAAGACAGCAGCAGGAACTTTTATACTATACTAGCCCCGGCGCACCTAGACTATTGGGGCGTTGTACTGTACAAATTTCCTGCAATGACCTGGCCGATATGCTAAGCCAGCCTGAAATATCGAAGAGATACCCCTTCCCATGACCGAAACTATCCTGTTTGAAAATGATGCCAAGGCCCTGGTACAGGAGCATCTGGATCGTTTGGGACAAGCAACGCAAATTCAGCTGACCGATGCTGAAAAGCAGGGCTTGTATGATGAAATTGCTTCCGAGCTTAAACAGCGTGATGCCGTGCTGGTCGCACACTATTATTGCGATCCTGAAATTCAGGCGCTGGCGGAGGCAACGGGTGGTTGTGTGTCTGATTCGCTGGAAATGGCCCGATTTGGCCGCGACTATCCGGCCAGCACCTTGATGGTGGCTGGTGTCAAGTTTATGGGGGAAACCGCCAAAATCCTGTCACCGGAAAAAACCGTGCTGATGCCTACCCTGGAAGCCACATGTTCGCTTGACCTTGGCTGCCCGGTAGATGAGTTTAGTGCTTTTTGTGATCAGTATCCCGACCATACTGTAGTGGTATACGCCAATACCTCGGCAGCGGTTAAGGCGCGTGCGGACTGGGTGGTGACTTCCAGTTGTGCGGTAGAAATTATTGAGCATCTGGACAGCTTGGGCGAAAAAATTATCTGGGCACCAGATCAGCATCTGGGGCGCTATATTCAGAAAAAAACCGGTGCCGATATGCTGCTGTGGGATGGTGCCTGTATTGTGCATGAGGAATTTCGTGCGCGTGGCATTGCCCAGATGAAAGCGCTGTATCCGGATGCAGCAGTGCTGGTGCATCCTGAGTCGCCAGAATCGGTAGTTGCTATTGCAGATGCAGTAGGAAGTACCAGCCAGCTGATTAAAGCGGCACAAACCCTGCCGCATAGTCATATGATTGTGGCGACTGACCGTGGCATCTTTTACAAAATGCAACAGGCTGCGCCGGGCAAGGTGTTAATTGAAGCGCCGACAGCTGGCGAAGGGGCGACGTGTCGTTCCTGTGCGCATTGTCCGTGGATGGCAATGAATGGCCTGGATAATATCCTGCAAGTGCTTAAGACAGGTGATCAGGAAATTCTGGTTGATCCAGCCTTGGCACAACGAGCCAAACTGCCGTTAGATCGTATGCTGAGCTTTACGGCTAGCCTGAAACGCTAGGAAAGCTTGCATTTTTTAATGTTTTGATGGATAAATAAACGGTCGGTGTGCTAAAAAGCATTTTTTTTAAAGGCAGGTGTTGACGGATAAGCCGCTCACCCCTAGAATGCACACCGTACCGCAGGCACTGTGGTACAAGAAGCTGAGATGATCGGAGTATGGCGCAGTCTGGTAGCGCACCTGCTTTGGGAGCAGGGGGTCCAAGGTTCGAATCCTTGTGCTCCGACCAATTTAATCGGCGATTATCGTATGATAGCTATACAAATTATGTTAATTATCAGCGATCATGCGCCTGTAGCTCAGCTGGATAGAGCACCCGCCTTCTAAGCGGGTGGTCACAGGTTCGAATCCTGTCAGGCGCGCCACTTAACGCCGCCAGCTTTTACCTTAAAGCATCAAAATAATGCATTAATGCATTGTCTATGGTGGCTATAGCTCAGTTGGTAGAGCCCCGGGTTGTGATCTCGGTTGTCGTGGGTTCGAGTCCCATTAGCCACCCCATTTATCTTTCCAAAACTGTCTTAAATCATCCTAAGTATACTGATTTTAAAGAATAATTCTAAAAATTTTGTCCTATATCTTCCTAAAATATCCTACCCCAGCCGATTTTTAATGATGCTCTTTCGTGAACAACTTTCTAAATCTGATAGGATATTGAGTTAGACATCAGAATATATACCGCACTAAACAATAATATGTTTCTGCCAGCCCAGATTAATTTTACCATCACAACTACTGATATGGGATTCAATCACATCACCGATCTGTAGGTATTGACTGCGCTTTTGCTGTGAGTGATTAAACATTTTCCATTTGATCGACTCAGGGAGTAATGCCAAAAGACGGACTATCCTGGCAGAGGGCAATGCCAGTGCGCAACCTGTAGGGGTTCCAGTCATTAACACATCACCAGGCTCAAAGTTAGTAATTTGTGAGTATTCCGCCAAGGTTTCAGCGGGCTTAAATACCAGATTAGTTGTTGAATCCTGTTGTCTTATTTTACCATTAACCTTGAGAGATAGATTTAACTGATCCAGATAGTGCAACTCATCAGGGGCAAGCAGACATAAAACGGGGCCTAGAGGACAAAAAGTCCGATAGCTTTACCACGTCATGCGGACAGCTTACTCAATGAAGAGTTGCTATTTTTACATGATCAATTACCGCCAAATGAATGGCTTAACTCGGATTATGCGTATAAAACCTCAACATGGCTGACCATGCATTCCCGTATTCAGCAGCGGCAATCCAGACTGCAAAAAACCAGCAACGCCTATCAGGAAAACAGTTTGGACTGGGCTAACTTAAATCGCAGACTCTGCGTCAGCTCTCCAGTCATATTGACCACTTACACGGTCATCACAGTATTGAGGACGGACAATATTTTCCGCGTTTTGTGAAAAACTATCCAATGCTAGCCGCAGGCTTTGCCATTCTGGATCATGACCATCAGGTATTAAATGCCGCGTTACACGACCTGCAACAAAGCTGTAGAGCATTATATCGCTCAGCGCTGGAAGACCGACAGCTTGCTGATACCTTACATCAGCAACTGAGTCAGGTTGGCGTCTTGCTGTCGCGTCATTTAAGTGATGAAGAAGACCTGGTGATTCCGATTCTGGGCTTAAGTTAAGTTTTACAAGTTTGTTTTTTAAATGTATTTAAGCCTGTTAAATAAGTTTACTCATGTTTTACTGTGATTGTTTTGACAGGTTTATACAGTATCAAGTGTAGGTCGATCTTAAAACTGGAGAGTTCCATGAACTATGATGTGATTAACAATGAAGAAGATAAACGCTTTGAAATTCACATTGATGGTCAGGTTGCTTTTGAAGATTATGATTATTTCACTACGCCTCATGGAGAAAAAGGCATTGCATATCTACACACCAAAGTACCGCCCGAGCTGGGAGGGCGTGGTCTTGCTACCTATTTAGTCAAATATATTTTGGACTATGCCCAACAGCGGGGTTTGAAAGTCAAGCCAGCGTGTTCATTTGTTAAATCGTATATCGACAAACACCCTGAATATCAGGCCAACTCGTTTTATCATTAGCCTAATGCTGCCCAATAAATTATTAAAAGGGATAAAATATGAGCGTCGATAAACTTATTGCCAAGGAAAAAGATGTCGGGGGTATTCCTGTGGCGCGTATGCTACCCAATAAAGGCAAGCGTACTATTGGTGCATGGTGTTTTCTGGACCATGCAGGCCCAGCTATTTTTCAAGGTGACAGCAAAGGCTTACAAGTCGGCTTGCATCCTCATACCAATCTGCAAACATTCACTTGGATGCTTGAGGGTGAAGTATTGCATAAAGATAGCCTGGGTAATGAGCAAACCATCCAGCCTGGACAAGTTAATCTGATGACAGCAGGTACAGGAGCAGATCAGGGAATTAGCCATACTGAGCAAACAGTAGAGGGCTGTGATCGCTTGCACGCTGTGCAATTGTGGATCGCATTACCCATGGACAGGGCGATTGAACCAAGTTTTTATAATTACCCTGACTTGCCTGTGTGGTCTGACAATGATGTCACCTATACGATTACGACAGGAGCGTATGCAGGCAGGCAAGCTGATACCTTGCAGTATTCCAGATTACTAGGGCTGGATATACAGGTAAACACTGCTCAAACGCTTCAGCTTGAACAGCAGGCAGGCTTTGAATATGGGATTTTGGTGATTCAGGGTCGTGTACAGTTTAAGGATGAAGACTATCACAGCAATGAACTCATCAGTCTAACCCATTGTGGGCGGGACAATACCACTGACACGATTACACTGTTTGCTGAGGCTGACACGCATTTTATGCTACTTGGCGGTGAACCTTTACCTCACCCAACCGTCATGTGGTGGAACTTTGTTGATAAGGATATTGCAGGTTTGCAGCAATCAGTCAAAGACTGGAACGAAGGACGTAGTCGTTTTGGTGATATTGATCTGGACGGTACATCGCTTAAACGTTTGGTTGCGCCTGTCTTGTGATTGGGCGTTATGTTAAAGCCTGGGTATGTCATGACCTCTTGGACTGAGTGAAAATGGGATTTGAGTAGCAGTGACCTATTTATCCAATGATGGGATTATTGTCGCTACGGAGCGAGCACTTAAGCAGTATGGTTTTGTTGATTACAGCCGGAATAATCAACAATACCTTTATATGTAGCAGACCAGATTTTAAAGCGACTTATTTTGTCTTTTGTAATTGTCTAAACCTTGATTTAAAAAAACTGTTGACATTAAAGCTTACTTTAACCTTAAAGTGCTTGCATAGACCAATAAGGTGACTGATATGAACGTGTTTGACAGCCTGGTGCTTCCCAATGGTTCCACAATTCCCAACCGCCTTGCCAAGGCTGCCATGGAAGAAAATATGGCGGATCGAGAGCAGACCCCTTCAGAAGAATTAATGCGCTTGTATCAGGCCTGGGCAGACGGTGGCGTTGGTTTAATCATTACTGGTAACGTGATGGTGGATAGTCACGCCATGACCGGACCGGGTGGTGTGGTATTGGAAGATGATGAATATCTGAACAAATTTAAACAGTGGGTAAAAATTGGCCGTTCTAAAGGTGCACAGTTCTGGTTGCAGATTAATCACCCGGGTCGCCAGATGCAGTCGAATCTTGGGCAAACCACCTATGCGCCGTCAGCCATTGCGCTGGATCTGGGCAACATGTCCGACCGGTTTAATGCCCCGCAGGCAATGACCCAGCAGAAGATTGAGAAAGTCATCGGGCGTTTTGCCACGACGGCCAGACTGGGTGAACAGGCAGGATTTACCGGTGTGGAAATTCATGCCGCGCATGGCTATCTGCTGAGTCAGTTTTTATCACCCTTAAGTAATCAGCGTACTGACCAATGGGGTGGTTCACTGGAAAACCGTGCCCGCCTGCTGATTGAAATTGTCAAGGCCGTGCGTGCGGTGGTGTCGCCACAGTTTGCCGTCGCGGTAAAGCTTAATTCAGCCGATTTTCAGCGCGGTGGTTTTAGTGGCGATGATGCGCAGCAAGTGGTCAAAATGCTCAATAGTCTGGCCGTTGATCTGGTTGAGTTATCGGGTGGCAGTTATGAAGCACCCGCGATGCAGGGTCAGGCACGCGATGGCCGTACGCTGGCGCGTGAAGCCTATTTTCTGGAGTTTGCCAAGGAAATTCGCAAGGTCGCCAATATGCCGGTCATGGTAACTGGTGGAATTCGTCGGCTGGAAGTTGCCCAGCAGGTGATTAATAGCGGCGTAGACATGGCGGGTATTGCCACTGCATTGGCCATTGATCCCAACCTGCCTAATCAATGGAAACAGGGCAACCATACTGCACCTGAATTAAAATCGATCCAGTGGAAAAATAAACCTCTGGCTTCAGTTGCCAATATGTCTGTGGTGAAATTTCAGTTGCGTAAGCTCAGCCAGGGTAAAGCCCCTGACCCGCAAGTATCGCCACTGTGGGCTTTAATTCTACAACAGGTGGCCATGGCGCGTCGTACCCGCCAGTATCGAAAACGCATGGCACAGCGTCTTGATGCCTAATCAATAAAGATATTATCCAGCCAGCCTGTTTTTCTGGGTTGGTTGGGCAAATTGGGTTGGAAGTTTTGATGAAGACCCTGATAAAGGCATTCAGAGTAAATCTGCTTAAATAAAGCAGGAAAAAGGTCTAAAAACAAAAAAGATAATGGGTTAATCGAGACAGTTCGCTAATATTCATGTTTATTTTCCTGCTGATATTCAGGCGCATGATCACCATAAAATAAGCTTATAGTGCACTTGAGTGTTAAGAGGCTGAATCACCAATTTGATAAAGGCCAATTCAATGATGAACCCTGTTAGCAAATTCTATCAAGGCGAGCGGAGGAAAGAGAAGTTTCATGATTGACAAGTCAGGGCGGCTATGACACTTTTTGCCAAAATAAGTTTTGAGTTTGATGATTCATGTCTACGCAGCAAAAAACAAAACAAACGCCACCTTATCGGGTAATTATTATTGGCGGGGGATTTGCCGGTTTAGGCGCTGCCATTAAGTTAAAGCAGGCGGGTATCAGCGATTTTCTACTACTGGAAAAGGCCAATGAACTGGGTGGGGTATGGCGGGAAAATACCTATCCGGGGTGTGCTTGTGATGTACCCTCAAGTTTATATTCCTATTCTTTTGAGCCAAACCCTGCATGGAGCCGTGTGTTTGCTGGACAGGCTGAGATTAAGCAATACCTGCAAAATACTGCGGAAAAATATGATGTGATGCCGCATGTCCGTTTGCAACATGAAATGCAGACCGCCAGGTGGTCGGATATTGAGCAATGCTGGGTTATCCAGACCAGTCAGGGCGAATTGCGTACCCAGTTTACCATTATGGCTGGTGGCCCTATGCATGAACCAGTTATTCCGGCCATCAAGGGCATGGATACCTTTCAGGGAGAGATTTTTCATTCCTCACGCTGGCGGCATGACATTGACTTAACAAATAGGCGCGTGGCGGTGATTGGTACAGGTGCTTCAGCAATTCAGTTTGTGCCACAAATTCAGCCTAAGGTGAAACACCTTACCGTCTTTCAGCGCACGCCACACTGGGTATTACCCAAGTCGGATATGCCATTGCCAGCACCTATTCGTGCCATGTTTAAATTGCTGCCTTTAACTCAGCAAATCATGCGTGGCTCGGTATATGGCATTTTTGAAACGCTTAATGGTGGCCTGCAAAGTAATGCTGCCATGCGTCCTGTACAACGGTTGGCTGAGTTTAATATTAAATATGCCATTAAAGACCCGATTTTACAACGCAAAGTCACCCCAGATTACGTGATTGGTTGCAAGCGTATATTGCAGTCCAACGAATGGTACCCCGCACTGGCACAGACTAATGTAGAGGTGGTGCGTGGTGCACTCAGTGAAATTAAGGGTAATACCCTGATTGGTAGTGACGGCAGTTCGCACGAAGCTGATGTGATTATTCTGGGTACAGGGTTTGAAGTGGCCGAGCCACCAATTGCCCAGCGGGTATATAATCGGCATGGTCAGAGCATGGCGGAGGTATGGCAGGGCAGTCCTGAGGGTTATATGGGTACCATGGTGGCCGATTGCCCAAATGGCTTTTTAATGTTTGGGCCTAATATTGCGGTGAGTTCTTCTGCCTTTATCATTATTGAAGCGCAACTGGCGTATATTATCGATGCGTTAAAACAGGCTATTCAGCAAAATATTAAAACCATTGAGCCTGATCCGGTACAGACTGCGCACTTTAACCAGCGTGTGCAGCAAGCGCTTAAAACTACCGTATGGAATCAGGGCGGCTGTCGTAGTTATTTTATTGATCGTAACGGACGTAACAGTACAGTATGGCCGTGGACGACTTTTAAAATGCGCCAGCAGTTAAGTCATTTTAATTTAAATGAGTATCTGGTTGATCAGCGTCCGGCAATAAGCAACACAGAACCTGCCTAATTTATGAATTAAACAGGGGATGGCCACATAACGCCATGGTGAGCTGTAGTAATAAATCCTTTGAGTTATCTTCACTTAAGCCTTTGATGGCCTGATCTGTACGGTGTAATAAGGCAGGCCATTGCATGAGTTGTTGGCCAGAAATCCTTTTTAGCGCCTGCTGATAAAGGTGCTGTTTATTTTGCCAGATGCCAAATTTCTGATATTGCCCAGGTTGCTCAAATAGCTGCATGATTAAACGCATTTCCCGCGCCAGCGCCCATAAGATCAGGCTGCCTGCCTCACCGGACTCTATCAGAAAATTTAAAATCTTTACGGCCTGTAGACAGTCGCCCTGCAATGCAGCATCGGCCAGCTCAAAGCTGCTAAAGCGCGATTGTTCGGTAAGCGCGGCATGCAGGTCTTCAGGGCTGACAAGATGATCATTTTCATATAAATCGCTTAAACGACATAAACTTTGCTGCGCTGCAAACAAGTTGTTTTCGGTTTGGGTCAGTAAAAGCTGCCAGGTTTCCTGCTGCAATTGTATGCCGAGTTGCCGGGCTTCATCCTGCAAAATATTTAAGCGATCCTGAGCATTTTGCAAGCTCAGGTTGACCACTACACCGTTGGCATCAACATTTTGATAGAATTTGGTTTTTTGTGCGCTGGCATCCTGTCGCGGCATCACAATCAGCAGGACATTATCCGCTGGGGACTGGATAAACTGCTGCAACTGTTCAATGCCGCTGGCATCTGGCTTGATATTCCCATGAGCCTCTACGGCCAGTTTGTCTGCAAATAAAGACAGGCTGCTTAAGGCATTAAATACATCACGCCAGTCACTGACGTTGCTGATGTCAAAGCGTTGCCGTTCAATAGCTTGCGCTTGCCAGTGCTGGCGGAAGGCAGTAAGCAGGTTTTGTTCCAGCAGGGTTTCATTGCCATGAATTAGCCACGCACCGTTCGCCTGATCAATGCGTTTGAGCGCCCCCCGGTAGTCCAGCCGCATATCAAATCAGGGAGCGGGTGCTGTAGGAGAGCTAATAGTGTATTGCATTCTGCCGGCATGCAGCTGGCGTGCAATCTGGGTGGCAGCGTCCAGGTTCATTTCTTCAATCAGGTGGGTTTCTTCCTGATTCTCTGTGTTTACCGTGGCAATATCATATTGATAGCTACGACGTGCGTATACACTGTAGTCTGTGGTTAAGGGCTCGCCCAGGCTGTTTTCAATATGATAAGTAATGGCAAGACGCAATTGAACTTCGGTCAGGCGGCCGCTCAGTAGCTGCCGGGTTTGCTGATAGTCAGTAATTTTGATCACCGGCGCGTTTTTATCCTGATCCACTGCTGCGCCCAGTGATTGTAAATATACAGACAGCGGTTCATGCAGAGCCTTGGCCTGTGGCGGTAGACTCAACTGAACATGTTGATAGTCAACCGGAATGGCAGAGGTTTGGGTACCACGCAAGTGAAAGCCGCAACTACTCACTAAACCCAAGCTGATGCAAAGTAGCGGAGCGCCTAAAAACACAGCGGTTCGTTTCATGCCTGTTTTCCTGCCAAAAGTAATTTAAATGATGTCACGTCACAAAGTGCAAGCGCCAGATTAAAGCCAGGCCAAAGTGGCTTTGCTCCATGCAGCGCCGTTTGGCATCCCTGTTTTGGACCATCAACTCAGATTAAACGACCAGATTCACCAGTTTATTTTTAACCACAATTTCCTTTTTGGTCGGTCCGGTCAAGTGTTGCTGAACTTCCGGCATGGCTTTTGCCAGGGCTTTTAGCTCTTCATCCGGTGTTCCTATAGCAACTTCCAGCTTGCCGCGCAACTTGCCGTTAACCTGCACTACAATGGTCTGGGTATTACGGGTGAGGGCAGCCGGATCAACTTCAGGGAACAGGGCATACACCAGGTCAATATCAAATTGCGCCAGAAGCGCCTGACTCAGGTGCGGAGCAAATGGCGCCAGCATTAATAACAGATTGGTAACCGCCTCGCGCTCAACGGCATAATCGCTGTCCTGTTTGGCTTCAAACTTGCTAATGCTGTTGAGTAGCTCCATCAGTGCAGCAATCGCAGTATTAAAAGCCTGTCTGCGTTCAATATCATCACTTACTTTTTGAATCGTCTCATGGACTTTGCGGCGTAGCTCCTGAGCCTGAGCCCCAAGGTTATCCACATGCAACGGAGCCAGGATAGCTGGTGTATTTTCCAGATGCTGCTGGCCTAGGCGCCATACCCGTTTTAAAAAACGGTTGGAACCTTCGACACCAGCATCCGACCATTCCAGTGACTGATCGGGCGGGGCAGCAAACATGGTGAATACACGGGCAGTATCGGCACCAAAACGGTCAATGATGGCTTGTGGGTCTACACCATTATTTTTCGATTTGGACATTTTTTCCATGCCGCCAATTTCTACTGTCTGACCATCGGCTTTGAGGTGAGCGGCTAGTACACGGCCTTTTTCATCCTTATTCAGTTCAACATCTGCCGGGTTAAACCAAGTCTTTTTACCGTTGCTTTCTTCACGATAAAACGTATCGGCCAGTACCATGCCCTGAGTCAGCAGGCGGGTAAAGGGCTCATTTCCTTGCACAACGCCTTCATCGCGCATCAGTTTGTGGAAGAAACGGGCATACAGCAAGTGCAAAATAGCATGTTCAACGCCCCCAATATATTGGTTAACCGGCAGCCAGCTCATGGCAGCTTCCGGCTTAACCATACCTTCTGTGTAATCGGGTGAGGCATAGCGGGCATAGTACCAGCTGGATTCTACAAAGGTATCCAGTGTATCGGTTTCACGGCGAGCCTGAGCACCACAGTCTGGGCAGGACGTTTCATAAAATTCGGGCATTTTGGCCAGTGGATTACCTGAACCATCCGGTACCACATTGGTGGGTAATACCACGGGTAACTGGTCTTCAGGGACAGGCACCTGACCACAGTGCTCACAGTTAATCATGGGGATTGGACAACCCCAATAGCGTTGGCGGGATACACCCCAGTCACGCAGGCGGAACTGCACCTTGGCACTAGCCAGGTTTTGTGGTTCCAGCTTTGCCAGAAATGCATCAAAAGCGCCCTGATAGTTCAGTCCGTCAAATTCACCAGAGTGGATCAGTTTGCCTTCCTTGCTGCTATACCATTCCTGCCAGCTTTGCGTGTTATAGCTGTCAGCACCGTCTACCTGAATCACTTGTTTAAGGGGTAGCTGGTATTGATTGGCAAATTCAAAATCACGCTCATCATGCGCAGGCACAGCCATTACTGCACCAGAGCCATAGCTCATCAGTACATAGTTGGCAACCCATACAGGGACTTGCTCACCCGTTAATGGATGTTTAACAAACAGGCCGGTTGGCATGCCCTTTTTCTCGGCAGTTGCGACATCGGCCTCAGCCACCGAACCCATACGGCATTCATCAATAAATGCCTTGAGTTCGGGATTATTCTCACTGGCCTTGAGGGCAAGCGGATGCTCGGCTGCTACTGCCACGTAAGTTACACCCATTAAGGTATCGGGACGGGTAGTGAAAACAGTCAGGCCGTCAGCATAAATATCCGGATTGGCTGAGGGGAAGGTAATGTCCATCCCGGTTGAGCGGCCAATCCAGTTGCGTTGCATGGTTAAAACTTGTTGTGGCCAGCCCTCGGTAAGCTGGTCAAGGTCATCCAGTAATTCCTGCGCATAATCGGTAATGCGGAAGTAATACATGGGAATATCGCGCTTCTCTACCAGCGCACCGGAACGCCAGCCACGGCCATCAATCACCTGTTCATTGGCCAGCACGGTTTGATCTACCGGATCCCAGTTTACGGTAGACAGCTTGCGGTAAATCAGGCCTTTTTTATACAGCTGCACAAACAGCCATTGTTCCCACCGGTAATATTCCGGAGTACAAGTGGCAATTTCACGATTCCAGTCAATGGACAAACCCAGGCGTTTGAGCTGGCCGCGCATGTAATCAATATTTTCAAAAGTCCACTTGGCTGGTGCGACCTGATTGGCAATAGCAGCGTTTTCAGCAGGCAGGCCAAATGCATCCCAACCCATGGGCTGTAGTACCGTTTCGCCTTTTAAGCGGTAATAGCGACTAATAACATCCCCAATCGTATAGTTGCGTACATGACCCATATGCAGTTTACCACTGGGATACGGAAACATGGACAGCACATAACGGTGCGGGCTGCCTACTTCATCCGGAACGCTAAAACTTTGGCGCGATTCCCAGTCAGCCTGAACAGCAGGCTCAATTTGTGCAAATTGATAGTCAGAATTTTGAGTGTTGGATGTTGTCATAACCGCAGAGTAGCTAAACATAAAAACTTGAGCGCAAGCATAGCCTAAAATAGGCTCATGTGTGCATTTTCGTGCCCAACAAGCTTATTTTTTTATCTGTTTTCCGCCTGTGGTCAGGCAGGCCGTAATAATTTAACGGCAACCCTGCGCCAAGTTTTGACTATAAGATTGAATGCGTACATCTTTTTGCTCTTCAGTCAGGTAGGCACGTTCGCCACCCGCATCACTTTCAAATAAACGACGTCCTGACTGTAACAGCTCAAGATTGGCTTTGAGTTGCTGGCAGGCTTCGGGACTCAGCTTTTGAGGCGCTGGTTTTGCTGATGCAGTATTCGGTGTTGTTGGGTCAGTGGTCGATTTATTGTCTGTAGGAGTGGGAGCGCCCGGTGCGGGAGATGGAGGGGTTGCTCTCGCCTTGATATTTAGCGCCTGTGCCTGATGGGCAGGTGGAGGAGTTTGTGAGTAATGGGTGGCACCCTTAGCGTCCTTCCATTTATAGATGGGCTGTGCCTGTACCGCACCAGCACTAACTGCTGCCAAGACCAGAAGCATGCTCATTTTGATCGTGCTGCGCCCTGTACTGCTCAATTGCCCATTCATTTAACTATTCCTGTGTGTGGTGGTGCGTGGTGTGCCTGCACCGCCTATTGATCTATTAGGTATTACTACTGGTTTAACGCTCGCTAAATGCTGGGCGGACTTCTTCCTGTTCAGGAGTAATCAGGCGATTGGCAGGTGGCGGTGTGATCACGGGAATATTTGCTGTGGGCTGTTGTGATGGTTGGTTCGTTGTAGCAGGTGCGGGTTGCGGCGTCTGTCGGTTATCAGGGATAGAGCCAGCAGTAGCTGCCTGAGCCAGCTGGCTGGAATTGCCAGGTGCATTGGAGTTTGAGGCACTATCAGCACTGGTTTCTCTTGCTGCTGTTGGAGTGGCAGGTGCCATATCATCCACAACGATTCTTTTGATATTTTTGCCACGACTGCCGGGTGGGGGAGTCTGGGTATAATGTGTGGAGCCGTCTTTATCCACCCACTTATAAAAAGCCTGTGCATTTGCTGTACCAGCAAATAAGACTGTGCCTAATCCAAGTGCCAAGGCTGAACAGGTGAAAGTTTGCGGGTTTAGTTTAATTTTTGGCATACGATGGAACTCCCTGCACATCGTGATCTTGTCTTGCAAAGTACCTAAAACCAGCGTATAGCGCAAGTCAGATTGCTACTTGGTGTACTGTAAAGGGTAAAAATGCGTAAATTTTATCCATTATGCTGACCAGTCCGGCTTTCCTCAATAAAAGCACAGGTTTTCCTTGACATCACTGGCTTAACATAAAACAATAGCTCTTTTTTAAAATGAAGCGATTTGCGCCGATCACCCTTCGGTGGCAAACGTTTTGTTCTGGTAGACAGCAGACCCCACTCGGGTGTGTTTGGCTTATAGTAGATACTTTAAAACCCATCAAGTATCTGACGCGGTACAGCAGTTACAATGAATGCTGTAAACATTGGTTTTTCCGCCATCTTTCTATCAGGGCTACACGCGTATTTTAGCTATGTTTACGCACAAGCAAACATGGCGCTACAGGTCAAATTTAACGACTGATAGTACTTATCAGTCAGCATACAGGGTGAGTCATTTGGAACTTTTATCTGGTGGAGAAATGCTCATTCGCGCAATTGCGGATGAGGGTGTTGATTACGTTTTTGGTTATCCTGGTGGTGCAGTTTTGCATATTTATGATGCACTGTTTAAGCAGGATAAAGTACAGCATGTATTGGTACGTCATGAGCAGGCCGCGGGTCATATGGCTGATGCCTATTCACGCTCAACGGGTAGAACAGGGGTGGTGCTGGTTACCAGTGGACCGGGTGCAACCAATACTGTAACGCCGATTGCCACTGCCTATATGGATTCCATTCCCATGGTCATTATTTCCGGTCAGGTGGCAACCCATCTGATTGGTGAGGATGCCTTCCAGGAAACCGATATGGTGGGTGTGTCGCGTCCTATCGTGAAGCATAGCTTCCAGGTGCGCCATGCTAGCGAAATTCCATCCATTATTAAAAAAGCCTTTTATATTGCATCCAGTGGTCGACCTGGCCCTGTTGTGGTTGATGTACCCAAGGATGCCACCAATCCGGCTGAAAAATTTGCCTACGAATATCCTGAAAAAGTGAAGTTACGCTCATATCAGCCGCCTTCACGCGGGCACTCCGGCCAGATTCGTAAAGCCATTGATGAGTTGATTATTGCTAAACGCCCTGTGATTTATACGGGTGGTGGTGTGGTTCAGGGTAATGCAGCCAAACTGCTGACTGAGCTTGCGCATCGTCTGGGTTATCCTGTGACCAACACCTTAATGGGCTTAGGTGGATTCCCCGGTTCTGACCCACAATTTATTGGTATGCTGGGAATGCATGGGACTTATGAGTCTAATATGGCCATGCACCATGCAGACCTGATCCTGTGTGTGGGCGCACGCTTTGATGACCGTGTGACCAATAATCCGGCCAAATTCTGCCCGGATGCCAAGGTAATTCATATTGATATCGACCCCGCAACCATTTCCAAGACCATTACCGCGCATATTCCCATTGTGGGGGCAGTTGAGCCCGTACTGGCCGAAATGCTGGTGCAACTCAAGCAAATGGGTGTAGAAAAACCCAATAGTGAAGCTATTGCCCAGTGGTGGAACCAGATTAATGAGTGGCGTCAGCGTCATGGTTTGCGCTATGAGCCGGCCAATAGTGGTGAAATGAAGCCGCAAGAAGTCGTTGAAGCCCTGTACAAAGTGACGGATGGTAAGGCCATTATTACTTCTGACGTGGGACAGCACCAGATGTTTGGCGCACTGTACTATAAGTACGACGAGCCGCGTCAGTGGATCAACTCCGGTGGCCTTGGCACGATGGGCGTTGGTTTGCCTTATGCCATGGCCTGTAAATTGGCATTTCCGGAAAAACAGGTCGTTTGTATTACTGGGGAAGCGTCTATTCAGATGTGTATTCAGGAGCTATCGACCTGTACGCAATATGGCATTTCAGTCAAAATCCTGTGCCTGAACAATCGTGCGCTTGGCATGGTGAAACAGTGGCAGGACATGAACTATGAGGGTCGTCATTCCAGCTCTTATATGGAATCGCTACCAGACTTTACCAAGCTGATGGAGTCTTACGGTCACGTCGGTATTGAAATCAATCATCCTGATGAGCTGGAAAGCAAGCTGGCAGAGGCTATGGCTATCAATGATAAATGCGTGTTTATCAACGTGATGGTTGATCCAAAAGAGCATGTTTATCCCATGCAGATTGCCGGGCAGTCCATGCGTGACATGTGGTTAGCAAAAGGAGAGCGGACATGAACCGCCACATCATTTCCGTATTAGTTGAAAACGAAGCGGGGGCTTTGTCACGTCTGGTAGGTCTGTTTAGTCAGCGCGGCTATAATATTGAAACCTTAAACGTTGCTCCTACTGAAGATGAAACCTTGTCACGCCTGACCCTAACCACCTATGGCGATGAGCACAAGATTGAGCAAATCACCAAGCAGCTTAACAAGCTGATTGAAGTGGTGAAAGTGGTTGATTTGTCGGAAGGTGCGCATATTGAGCGAGAGCTGATGCTCATCAAAGTCAAAGCGCTTGGTGCGGCTCGTGCAGAAATCAAGCGTACCGCTGATATTTTCCGTGCGCAGATTGTAGACGTTACACCAGCCACCTATACCATTCAAATTGCCGGCACTACCGACAAGCTGGACGGTTTTATTGAAGCATTGTCTGAAAATACCATTCTGGAAGTGGTGCGTTCTGGTGTGTCTGGCATTGCCCGTGGTGAAAAAGTACTGACTGTTTGATCCTTGTGCCCCTTTAGCAAGTAGGGGCCTTTAATTACCCAGAAAAACTGGGCACTTAATTTTTAAATCGACCTGATTCAAGTTTTATTTGGAGAACTCTCACATGCAAGTTTATTACGATAAAGACGCTGATCTTTCTATCATCCAGGGCAAAAAAGTATCCATCATTGGTTATGGCTCACAAGGTCATGCTCATGCCCTGAACCTGAAAGACTCTGGGGTAGACGTAACCGTTGGCCTGCGTAAAAATTCACCTTCATGGAAAAAAGCGGAAAACTCCGGCTTGCAAGTCGCTGAAGTTGCCGATGCGGTAAAATCTGCTGATGTTGTTATGATTTTGACGCCAGATGAGTTTCAGTCCCAGTTATACAAAAATGAAATTGAGCCAAACATCAAAGAAGGTGCAACTTTAGCCTTTGCTCACGGTTTTGCCATTCATTACAACCAGGTTGTGCCACGTAAAGATTTAGACGTGATTATGGTTGCACCAAAAGCACCAGGTCATACTGTACGTTCCGAATTCCAGCGTGGTTCAGGGGTGCCTGACCTGATTGCTATTTATCAGGATGCGTCTGGCAATGCGCGTAACGTGGCACTGTCTTATGCGTCAGGCGTAGGTGGTGGCCGTACCGGTATTATTGAAACCACCTTCCGTGAAGAAACTGAAACTGACCTGTTTGGTGAGCAAGCAGTACTTTGTGGTGGTGCGGTTGAGCTGGTTAAAATGGGCTTTGAAACACTGGTTGAAGCCGGTTATGCACCAGAAATGGCTTACTTTGAATGTCTGCATGAGTTAAAACTGATTGTTGACCTGATGTTTGAAGGCGGTATTGCCGACATGAACTACTCCATTTCCAACAATGCCGAATATGGTGAGTACGTGACTGGCCCAGAAGTGATCAACGAGCAGTCTCGTGAAGCCATGCGCAATGCACTAAAACGCATTCAGTCTGGTGAATATGCCAAGATGTTTATTTCTGAAGGCCAGTTAAACTATCCTTCCATGACGGCACGTCGCCGTTTAAATGCGGCACATGGTATTGAAACCACAGGTAACAAGCTGCGTGCGATGATGCCGTGGATTCAGGCTAACAAGATTATTGATAAAGAGAAGAACTAAGAACCGGTTCTGATCTAAAATCAAGTAAGACCCCTGCCAACTATAGTGGGGGTCTTTTTTTGTCTAAAAAGCTACTAAACCATAAGTTGAATCCGTGGCAGCTACCTGAAATTATGTAATCCTGTTTCTTCATAGAAAAATTTTCTAAAATAATATGAGCCGAATAAGCAGACTATCTTATTAATTGCCGGTAGCATTGTCAGATAGTTGGTAAGGTAGTCAGCAAAATCAGCAGATTGAATAGAGGCTAAAAACTTTTCTGGTTCCGCTTTGCCGTTTAATATTGTAAGGTGGGTCAGGTAAAAAAATAACAGCAACATAAGGAGAGCAAGATGGCTGATCAATGGTTAAGTACACTGATGACCAGTACACCGCAGGAAGGTTTTGAACTGGCGATTACCCTAAGTCGCCGTGGCGTTAAATATACCCAGCCGGATACGGATGTATTGCACAAGCTACGTCCCGCCTATGCCAACAGTGCAGAGGGATTAACGGCAGCCTCACAGGTGGTCGCTATTAATTTTCAAACTATTGCCGCAGCAAATGATTATTGGCGCAAACAGTAAATAGCACCACTATTGCCTGGCTTTAAGGCGAGCTAAATTCTAAATAGCCGATACCAGCAAATTAAGCGAGGCAATCCAAAGTTATGGATGCGTTGCAATAAAGCTTTTTGCATATTGGGCTTCGGTTGAATTCGGATAGTCACGGCTCAATTTTTTCATCAAATTGAGTGCTTCCGGGGTGCGTTTATCAATTTCCTGACTGATGGTGGCTAGGCGGTATAAAGAAGTAGAAGCCTTGGCACTTTTGGGATATTTACTAACCACTTCATTAAAACTTTTTTTGGCTTTTTCAAAATCGGCGGGATTAGTGGCCAGATAAAACTCCCCTAGCCAATAATAGGCATTAGGTACATAGACACTATTGGGAAAATTGACAATAAACTGCTGCATGGGCTTGATTGCCTTGGTAGCTCCTCCGACTTTATAGGCATCATATGCACCAATGTAAGCTTGCTCATCTGCTTTGTCGCTATCTATGCTGGTGCTGCCAGATTGTACATACAGGTTATTACTGGAGCGAGTCGCAGGTGCAGAGGTGGGAGAGGGATCGGCAGGGACATCTTCGTCCTGATCGGCATTGTCATTTGAGTTGTTTTCATCAATAGCCTCACTTGGCGTATCGGAGTCAGCAGGCTCAGATTGTTCCCGGAGTAATTCCAGGCGCTGGTCAAGATCGGTATAGCGGTTTTTAAGCTCTTTTTGTGTGCGCTCCAGTCCGTTCTGTTGTGCTTCTAGCTGTCCGCGTAACTGGCGTACTTCCTGTTGCAGTTGTTGAACCTGCTGATAAAGCTGCCATAAAGTAGAACCCTGACTGTCCAAAGTGGCAGCATTACTTGAAACAATCGCAGTATTGTTACGGGTGAGAGAACCTTGTTCAATAGGTACGGCAGCGTTGGAGGAGTGGGTCAGTCCCAGCATTAACAGGCTGGCAACAGCCACTGAGCAGGTAGATTTTTTGGGAAGAAAGAAGTGGAACATACCAGAGTAATCTCATTGATAAACGGGTTTAATGCAAAAATATACCAAGCACTTAGGCCAAATAAAGTCATCTTAGAATGGTAGCGCATTAAATCACATATTTATTTTTTACTGTGTTTAAAATAGTGTAGCGCGGGTTTATTGCCAAGACTTGAGAAAAACTACACTTTACGCCCATGGCCTTCCATTAAGTTAAAAAAAGAATGGTCAAAAATCTGCTTGTGAGTCAGAGCACAGGCAAGTTCAATCAGGGGCTGGTTGATGGCCTCATCGGTTAGTTGAAAGGTACGGTAATGAATGGACAGGGACTGTTTGGCCTGCAAGTCCAGATGAGCCTGTACGGCATCGGCAGGATTCATATGCATGGCACGCATGAGCTGACGTGGTTCGTATGCACCTATGGGCAAAAGCGCAAGCCTTGGCGCTCCCAGACGCTGGCGAATCTGCTTAAAGTGAGAAGCATAACCGGTATCTCCAGCAAAAAAACAATGGTCATCCGGCGTTAAAATGGACAAGCCGCCCCATAATGCCTTATTGCGGTCTTTGAGGCCGCGGCCTGAAAAATGATGGGCCGGTGTATATGCAATCCTGATGCGGGGGTCGGGTGCAAATGCTGCCTGTTGCCACCAGTCCAGTTCAATAACCTGCATATATTCAGGCAGGTAGCAACCATTTGCCAGTCCGGTATAAATTGGCATGCGGTCACGCTGATATAACCACTCCAGACTGGCCAGGTCGAGGTGATCGTAATGATTGTGGCTGAGCAATACTGCATCAATGGGCGGTAGCTCATCCAGGGCAATCCCAGCCGGACGTACCCGTTTAGGCCCCAGACCTGTAAAAGGGCTAACCCGTTCTGCCCATACCGGATCGGTTAAAAAATGATAAGGCCCTATCTGAACCAGAACGGTGGCGTGTCCCACAAACCATACCTGCCAGTCGTCAAGGGACGCATGAGGCCGTGGTACTGGTTTTTCCAGGCAGGCATTTAGTTGTTCAGCGGCTGGCCACTGCGCCGGTTTTCTAAACAGCAACCACTCATAAATTGCTGTGCTTTGATGTATATGGTCAAAATAAGCATCGGCTCTGACATTAAAAAACCCATGCGCATGACTATGATCGGTCTGTGTATAAGCATAAGCCGGTGTGAATAACGCATGCTGTAAGCTGGATTGGGTAGGTAACATAGTGAGTGATTTAGAATTTTTCACGCGTGACATAGGTTCGTTAAGCAATCAATAACTAATCATTAGGAACATAGCATAAGCTGGGACTGGTTATAAGTGAAAAGAGGTTTCTATAGCGTAGGGAGATATACTTGCTTACACTCTCTATAAAAAATTACTTTGTTTACCCAAGATCACGCAACAGGGTTTTTTAGATATAAAAATGATGAATTTTTCGACAATGTAATGCTGTGATTAAGGCTAATTTATAAGAACCGAATTAACGGTCAAAATTACTCTCAAGGGAGAAGCAAGATGACAAACCAGTCCAACACTTCAGGTAGCAACCAGCACAATCAGACCAGTCAGCAGGGCAACCAGCACAATCAGCAAGGAAATCAACAGAATCAGCAAAACCAGCAAACTAACCAGACTGGACAGCAGAATCCTTCTACCAGTCAGCAAAACCAAACCTCAACGGGTACTGGTCAGCATAATCAGGGTAGTGGTAATAGCAACCAGCAAAATCAATCATCACAAGGGATGGGGCAACACAACCAGCAAAGCTCCAGCGGGCAGGCTAACCAGTCCAACCAGTCTGATCGGGCCGGCCAGATGAACCAGCAAAGCCCAGATCCGAATAAACCCCTAAACCAGACCTACCAATCCAACCAGACCCAGCCCAACCAACCGCAAAGCATTACCCAGACTGATCCTAGTCAGCAATCAGATGGTTAAGCGGTTCTGCACACAGCAGAATAACCTGTTTGATTGCTTATAGTATTCTGGATATCACAAAACCATAAAAGCCATGCCAATACAGGGTATGGCTTTTATTTTGCCTGCCTGTTATTTGCTTGCAGCCAGATGCACAAGTTTTGCGCAGGCCATGCTTTGCATTCCGCTAGAGAAGCACTATACTTGCGCTGTGATGGTGATCCCATTGGTGTCTTCGCAATTACTGCTTGTGAACCCCGCCAGGACCGGAAGGTAGCAACGGTAGCAGGCTTGTGATGTGCCGAAGGTGAGCTGATGGGGTCGCCACCCAATAAAAATAAATCATTGCTTACTCACATCCTTCCTTTACTTCATACACTTTTATTACAAAGTTCCTCACTTATTTTATTTTTTCGCTTGCTATGCTGCGTATATTAAACGCTGTGTTCTTAGTGATGGATATCAAGCTGATGAATATTAAAACTACTTTGAAGCAAGCTGCATTACTACTCACTGGTACACTGGCGCTAGCTTCATCTGCGCTGGCACAGGATATTTTGCTTGAGGGCGTGTCCATTCAGCAGACTGTTGCTTGCCATAACAATAATTTGGTGATTAATGGGGCGAGTAATAGCATCCGTGCAACCGGGCATTGCAATCGCATTGAGATCAACGGCGCGAGTGTGAAGGTAGAGGCAGATAGCGTAAGCCATGTGCGTATTGTGGGGGCTAGCTCCAGTGTGTTGTATAAAACCAGTCCAAATAAAAATGGTAAGGCCACGGTGAGCATTAGCGGGGCAAGTTCCTACGCCCGAAAAATATAAAAAAGACGAATAGTGGCTGAGTGATGAGTCGTTTTTTATGCTGTTGCGGCTTACTCCTCATCAATGTGGTTTTGGCTAATGGCTTTAAAGCAGGTATCCAGATCAAAACCACGGTATTGTAAAAAGCGTACCTGACGGGCTTTTTCTTTTTGCTCCGTGGGCAATTCCTCACCAAATTTGCGCATGCGTAGCTCAATGGCCTGCTCCAGCCAGTTGACCTCTTCTAAATCATCCTCCGCCAGCTCTGCTTCAATATGATGTTTCTTAAGTTCCTGTTGAATGCGTGCCGGCCCCCGGCCTTTACGCATATTGGCTCTTACCAGCATACCCGCCATACGCTCATCGCTTTGGTAGTTGTTGCCAGTAAGTTCGGCCAGTAGAGGCTCCAGTTCATCAGCACTGGCGCCATACAGGGTTAACTTACTTTTTAGCTCTTGCCTGGAGTGCTCACGTTTGGCCAGCAGGGCAAAGGCGGTGCTACGCAGGCGCTGACCCGTCAAACTACCGGCGGGTTTGGGCAGATCACTATTTTTTTGAAAGCGCTTCATATTGACACCTGCTTTAAGATAAAGGACTCATTTGACTCAAAAACAGTTTAAAAACAAAACGCCCTTACAGTATTAACCATAAAGGCGCTTGTCTAAACGGTAAAAGAGTAGAGTTATTACAAGTCCAGTTCAGCCAGACTTGGTTCACGCTCATCATCTTCTTGCTGTAGTTTGGCTGGATCTACCTTGACCAGTAGCAGGTCACGTACCTGTGTATCAATTTCTTTAGCAATTTCCGGATTTTCTTCAAAATAACGAATCACGTTATTTTTACCCTGACCAATTTTGGCACCTTTATAGGCATACCAGGCCCCGGATTTTTGCACGATATCATGCGCTGCGGCTAGGTCTACTAGCTCACCTAGACGGTTAGTGCCTTTACCATACATGATCTGGAACAGGGCTTCGCGGAACGGAGGAGCCATTTTGTTCTTGACTACCTTAATGCGGGTCTCAGAACCAGTAATTTCATCACCTTCCTTAACCTGACCAATCCGGCGAATGTCCAGACGTACAGAGGCATAGAACTTGAGGGCATTACCACCAGTGGTGGTTTCCGGACTACCAAACATCACGCCAATCTTCATACGAATCTGGTTGATAAAGATTACCATACAGTTGGAGCGCTTGGCGTTACCAGTAATCTTACGCAGTGCCTGACTCATTAGACGGGCTTGCAGACCCATGTGTGAGTCACCCATTTCGCCTTCAATTTCAGCTTTAGGGGTCAGAGCAGCCACTGAGTCCACCACGATCAGGTCAACTGCACCAGAGCGCACCAGCATGTCAGCAATCTCTAAAGCTTGTTCACCATGGTCTGGCTGGGAGACCAGCAGATTATCAATATCCACGCCCAGTTTGCGTGCATATTGCGGATCAAGCGCATGCTCGGCATCAATGAATGCTGCCGTACCACCAGCTTTTTGACACTCGGCAATCACTTGCAGGGTCATGGTGGTTTTACCAGAAGATTCCGGGCCATAGATTTCGATAATACGGCCTTTTGGCAAGCCACCAATACCCAGTGCAATATCCAGACTTAAAGAACCGGTGGATATGGCTTCAATGGCTTGTACGGTATTGTCGCCCAAGCGCATGACGGTATTTTTGCCGAATTGTTTTTCAATCTGACTTAAAGCGGCACTGAGTGCTTTGCTTTTATTCTCATCCATCTCATCAACCTCATTGACTGTGTAGCGGTTATACGCTTATTACTTCTAAAACTAAAGTGGATGCCTTGTTTACTACTATTGCTAATGCAACCTGGGCAGGCACTATAATGACAAAAAAAGGGTAGGGTGAACAGGGGTCAAAGGTTGTGGTGCGACATGATTTGTCGCTAGTAATCTGCCTTAAAAGCCTTCATCGTTACTATTGTAACCCATTGAATTTACTTGCTGAAAGCGGTGGATTTGCCGCCGGTCACGTTTACTGGGCCGATGATCTGGACGTGCCAGATTAGAGAGTTTGCGCTGGCTACTATAAAACTCGCGTTTGGCAATGCTCTCTGCTGTTTCCTCATACAAAATCTGTGCTTGCGGTGCACCACCACGCACTTCGGATAATGCCTTAACAATGACTGTTTTTTCATCAAAGCCCTGCCGGATGGTCAATTGCATACCAGTACGGACATCCTTACTGACTTTAACCCGGTTACCGTCGTGGTGAACCTTACCGCCTTCGATGGCTTCCTTGGCAATGCTACGGGTTTTAAAAAAGCGGGCAGCCCATAGCCATTTGTCAATCCGCATGCTTTGAGTGTCTTGCGGACATTTGCTGTCTGAATTTTTTTCAGCTTTTTTCATTCACTTTCCGTTAATCATTTATATCCCTTTAGAGAGCTTCCTCAACAGGGAGACATAATAAACTTTTGCTTAGCTCATTTAATTGGTCTATTGCCGGAAATTTCAACTGCTGGCGTGCGGGCAATTTGCTGTCTGGCTGAGCAATGCCATACAGATGCGGTATACCATAATGTTGTGCGGCCTGGAGTACCGGTTCGCTATCATCAATAAAGATACTGCGGGTTTTTTCAAAAGGGTACTGTTGGCTGAGTTGTTGCCAGAATAACGCCTGTTCTTTGGCATAGCCCAGGTCATGGCTGGAAATAAGCTGGTCAAATAAATGAGCAATACCGGTTTTTTGCATTTTGATTTCAAGCACAATCGGATGGGCATTGGTCACCAGCCACAGCTGCTTGCCAGCCTGCTTTAAGTCCTGTAGAAGCTGTAAAGCATGTGGACGCAGACAAATATGCGCTTGATATTGTGTTTTGAGCGTGCTTAGATCAAGTTGTAGTTGCTCACTCCAGTAGGGCAGGGAGTACCAGTTGAGCGTGCCCTCCTGCGCTTTAAAAATGGGCTTTAATATTTCCTGGGCATATTCCGGTGCATGCTGATTCAGGGTTGCCCAAGCTTCAGGGACAGCCTGCTGCCAGAATAAGTTGTCAAATGATAGGTCAAGCAACGTACCATCCATGTCAAACATGACCAGATCAATGGTATTCCAGTTGATATTCAATAGATTTTCCCGGTAAAGATGAATAAGCAAATGATAGAGCGCGGATTAAGATTTGATCAGGCAGTTATTGTGCAACTTGTTGAGCTGGTCAGTACGGTTAATCAGCGCCTGTGTCAATTTTATCAGCATTACACACAAAACCAAATGCTGCAAATTAGCAATAAGGCGGACAAGTCGCCAGTCACTGAGGCTGATATGGCCGCGCATCATCTGATTGAGCAGGGGTTATTGCGTATAAATCCTTTGATTCCGGTGCTGTCGGAGGAGTCATCCGACCATGAGTTACGCCATGACTGGCAGGAATTCTGGCTGGTTGATCCGCTGGATGGTACGCGTGAGTTTATCAATAAAACTGGTGAGTTTACGGTCAACATAGCGCTGATTATTAATGGTCAGGTTGAGCTGGCACTCATTGGTATTCCGACCTTAAAGCGGATTTACCTGACCCAAACAAACCAGCCGGTTTGCCGTGTGGATAGCGTAGATGACAAATTGATATGGAGCACTATTGCCCCACAGCCAGTCGATGTGTCGCACTGGAATATTGCCATTAGCCGCCGTAGTGAGTGGAAGGTTTATCAGCAGTTCAAACAGGCCTTGCATGAGCGTCAGCAGGCCTATGCGTGTAACAATGCAGGCAGTGCCTATAAATTTTGCCTGATGCTAGAGGGGCAAATTGATGTTTACCCGCGCTTTCACCCTACCAGCGAGTGGGATACGGCCTCTGGGCAGGGCTTATTAGAGGCGCTAGGGGGTGGCTTGTTTGATTTGCAGGGTAAGCCGTTTAAATATAATCAGCGTCACGATTTGCTTAATGGTCACTTTGTGGCAGTACGGCACCGTGATTTTTTACAGTCCGCCCTGGAGGCAGCACAGCAGGCCGTTAAGGCAAGTTTATAATCCGCTTTCGGGGTGCAAGTCATGGTATAGTTGTTTATCCATGGATTGATAATTAGACATTCGCCTGTGCCCGATGCCTTAACCCAACATTTGCCTGCTTCCATGTTGCAGGCAGTGGATTTGCTCCCGCAACATAATCAGCCGCTAGTATTGTTGACCCGTCACTCCATCCGTGAGTTGGCCGATAGCAATGGTTTTGCAACCTATCAGCTTCCTTTGACGCATATAGGACGTGATCTGGCTTTTGAGTGGGGCAAATGGCTGGCACAGTATACTAATTTACAAATTACAGCCTGTTTAAGCAGTCCTATCCCGCGCTGTGTGGACACGGCTAGTCAGATGCTCAAGGGCGCCGAGACCACTAAAAAAATTGATGCGTCTTTATTAAATATTGAGCAAAATAACCTGTTGGTTGAACCGGGGAGTTTTGTGCTGGATGTGGCACAGGCCGGGCCGCACTTTAAGCAATATGGTGCCTTAAAGTTTATTAATGCCTTTTTAAAACACCAGTTACCTGGTATGAAAATGCCATGGCAAGGGGCCTTGGATATTTTACGCTTACTGTTTGAGCATTTGCCCAGACAAAATAATCAATTGTTACTGGCTGTGAGTCACGATACCATTCTGGCAGCCTTATTTTCTGTGATGGCAGGCCAGCATCATATTAGCCGTCAGGACTGGCCACAAATGATGGAAGGTGCTTTTTTGTGGTTTGAAGGCGATACCTTTGAACAAAGCGTGGTGAACTGGATCTGGCGTGGACAGCACTATCGGTTCGAGATTAGCTAATTTTAATTGCATGAGCAAGTTAACATATATAAGTGGTGAGACAAATAGCTTGCTGACTTAATGTTAGTATTTTGTCTTGCGCATGGTTTTATCTTCTGTGATATAGCGGGTTTGTTGTTGCGTACTTTCAGGTGCCTCGCCGTCAAATTCATCTTCAACATCAATTCTTAAAGTTTCAAAGCGTACACGTCCTTGTTCAATAGCTGTCTGAATTGCCAACTGGCCTTTGCTTAAACGGGCCTGTCCGCTTTTAATATCCATTAAAACCACATCAATGTGCTCTACTGGCAGGTTGCCCTCACGCCATTGGGTATAACCATCAAAAATTACATAATCGACCGGATCGCCCAGAAACTTGGCATCCGACGGTAAATATTTAAATTGCGGCAGTAGGGGAGCAAACTGTTCTGCAACCCGGCCTTTAATGGTGGCTCTGCTGGTGTTTAAACTTTTTTTGACCGCCTGCTGAGTATCTTGCTGATGCTCTAGCATCAGTTGCTGGATTCTTTGCTCATACTCAGCAATGACCGCACTGTTACGGCTACCAGACAGCATAAAATAGACGAGTAGCCCGCCGATAATAATGCCAGTAAAAATTGCAATACCAATAGACATGCTTAAATGCTGACCATAAAAAAGAGCATTATAGCCATAAATATAATGCTCTCTCACAGAATGGTTGAGATGTGATTAATAACCCAACTGTCGGCTGGCTAAATCTTTCATGATTTCTTCTGCACCACCGCCAATCATTTGTACTTTGACTTCACGATAAATGCGCTCAGATTTGGTACCGCGCATAAAACCCATACCGCCCAGGGTTTGTACCGCTGCATCGGCACAAAACTGCATGGTGCGTGAAGCAACATTTTTAAGCATACAAATCTGGGCGATCAGCGCTGAACCTTGTTGATCTGGTTGTCCCATTTTCCAGGCTGTTTCTTCCAGTAAAGCCCGCGTGGTTTGCAATTGGGTGGCCATATCCACCAGTTTATGACGCATGACCTGATGATCGACCAGCCGCTTGCCAAAGGTCTTGCGATCCTGTGCCCAGGACAGTGCTTCGTCATAGCAGACCTTGGCAAAACCATAGCAGGATGCTGCCAGCCAGAAGCGCTCCATATTAAAGTTTTGCATAATCACCATAAAGCCCATATTTTCCGGGCCAATCAAATTGCTGGCCGGAACACGGCATTCATCAAAGTGCAGGTGAGCGGTATCAGACGCCCACCAGCCCATTTTTTTGAGTGGGGTTTTGCTAAGCCCTGGGGTGTTACCTTCAATGAGCAGCATGGAAATGCCACTGGCACCTTTTGCATTGGGGTCGGTGCGTACTGCGACGGTGTAATAATCGGCACGAATCCCGGACGTAATAAAAGTTTTTTCCCCACTGACCACATAATGGTCACCGTCACGGACTGCTTTGGTTTTGAGGTTAGCCACATCTGAACCACCACCGGGTTCGGTAATTGCCAGTGCCGAGATTTTCTCACCTGATAAAATTTGTGGGAGTACGCGAGCTTTTAATTCTTCACTACCAAAGTTCTTGATAGGTGGAGCGCCAATACTGTGTGAAGTTAACGAAGCCAGCACGCCGCCAGAACCACACTGGGCCAACTCAGTGGTTGCAATGAGTGTATAAAACGCATCGATATCTGGTGTGCCGCCATAAGCTTCGGGGTAGCCCAGACCCAGTAGGCCAATATCAGCTGCTTTTTTATAGAGTTCACGTGGAAAAGTTTCAGCTTCATCCCATTCATTGACAAACGGTGTGATTTCCTGCGCAGTGAACTTGCGGATTGTTTCTGCAAAAGCGAGGTGGTCTGGTGTGTAATAAATGGAATTGTAATTCATTGACTCTATCATCCTTTGATCATGTGCTATGGATTCTGCCACGTTTCAAATGACAAAGGGGTGATCAAAATGCTCAAATTAAAGGAGAAAAACTGTTGCTTTAATATTTTTGAATTCATCTATGCATGGGTCATAAAAAAAGACTGCCCAAGTCAGTTGCTCAGGCAGTCTTTTAAAAATAAAGCAATAACAATAGATTGAACCTAATATCTAGATTTTCAATAATTATTTTTGCACCAGCAGTTGGTCATAATGGGTGACTACTGCTTCAAGCTCAGCCTGGGTCAGGGCTGGGAATAATTTATCAATCGCAATATGTACAGCCTTGCCTACCGCGCTAGTGGCAAGATCGGCTGCTTTACGCTTGATCAGGCCCAGCTCCAGTGTTTTATTAAAATCAGTCATATAATGCTTGATGATTTTATCAGCAAATAGTTTGAACTGAGTAGCCAAAGCTCCGCGCTGTGCTTTGCCGTCACCTGCTTTTACCGCAGCAAACGTTGCTCTTAACTGATTCACCAGATCATCAGGTAACTCCACACCAATGCGGGTATTACCGGAAGCATCGGCAAATGTACTGGCTTCCAGAAACTCCAGTGATTTGAGTACTTGTTCGTTAGGCGCTTTACCCAGTAATTGTTTGAGCAGGACGCTTACCGTGCTGCGTACATAACCGGCCAGTTTTTCGGCAGTATCACGTTTATCACTGGGTGGAAATTGCTGAACCAGTCGCACCAGTAAATTGTCAATTAATTCATCATTTAACTTCAGGGAAATCTTGTCGCGCAGGGGGTATTGTGGCTCGCTGCTGCCACGATTGCTTTTGGCAAGATTAATATCACTGGTTAGCTCATCAGATGGAACAATGCCAAAGTAGCTAGTCATAAAAAACCTCTAAACATAAAAATTATTGTCGGGCTAAACGAATGGGTGAGGGCAACCATTCCAGGTCGGAGACACGGCATGGATTGATGTCAAGTCCCCCTCGACGTGTATAAGCTGCATAAACCATCAGGCGTTCAGGTTGTAGCTGCTGCCAGATATCAGCAAAAACCTGTTCAACACACTGCTCATGAAAGCCGCTGTGCTGGCGGTAGGAGATAATATAGGCGAGCAGGCTTGAATAACAAGGTGCAATGCCGTGATATTTGATAAAAAGTGTGCCCCAGTCTGGCTGGCCGGTGACTGGGCAGTTACTTCTTAGTAAGTGAGAATACAGGTTGACCTCTGCTGGCTGCTGGTCTGCTGAACTGTCCAGCTTAAGCAGGTTGGCATCCGGCTGAATGCTAAAGCCATTTGGACTAAACTGATCCAGACAAATACCTGTAGGCTGACTCACCAAAAGCTCGTCAGCACTATATAATTCCAGGCGGACAATTGCATTGGCAGCACGGCTTAAGTCATGCTCCACACAGTCAATAAACGCCTGTGGCGAGCTAAACTGGGTAAAATTTAAGCTATTAAAATAAAGCTTTAAAGACTTGGACTCTATTAAAAACTCAGAAGCTGCCGGAATATGCAGCCGGCCAATCGCCACCTGTGGTTTATCCTGCATATCCAGCCAGGACAGCTCAAAGGCATGCCACCAGTCCATGCCCTGATTAATGCCTGCAATATTGGCATAGGCCTGACGCGATGGTGCCCGCGCAATAGGAAATAAAATCTCCGGTGCGTATTGTGTAGGATAACTGGTGGTTTGACCTAGCAAGGATTGTTCAACACTCATTTTAAACACTCAAACTGTTTGACGATTATTCCCGCATCCCGGTACCACGGGCCAGCAATCGGTAGGCAAAAACATACATCACAATACAAAATACGCTGATTGCTGCCAGTGAGGCCCACACATTGACATCACTAGCGCCCAAAATGCCGTAACGAAAGGCATTGACCATATAGACAATTGGGTTGAGCAAGGAAAGCTTTTGCCAAAAAGGTCCAAGCTGATCCATGGAATAAAACACACCACCCAGATAAGTCAGGGGCGTAAGAACAAAAGTAGGTACAATGGAAATATCATCAAAGGAACGGGCATACACTGCATTAATAAAGCCGCCCAATGAAAATAAAATAGCCGTGACCAGAACGGTAAATACAGTCACGAACACATGCAGAATAGAAAGCTCAGTAAAAAACAGCGACAATAGTGTCACAATTAAACCAACCAGCAAGCCACGCACCACGCCACCAATGACATAACCTACTAAAATAATATGGTGCGGCACTGGGCTGGCCAGTAACTCTTCAATACTGCGTTGAAACTTGGTACTGAAAAAGCTGGAAACCACATTGGAATAACTATTGGTGATCACTGCCATCATAATCAGGCCTGGTACAATAAACTGCATGTAGCTGTAGCCATTCATTTGCCCAATCCGTGAACCAATCAAATTGCCAAAAATAACAAAGTACAGGCTCATGGTAATGGCCGGTGGTAGCAGGGTTTGCGGCCAGATACGCATAAAACGGCGGATTTCTTTGGTTACCAGCGTATTTAAGGCGATTTGTAGTTGCTGAAAATTCATGCGCTTGCTCCAGCAGGTTTTTGATCGCCCAGATTTTTTTCAACCATGCGAATAAACAACTCCTCGAGACGGTTCGATTTGTTGCGCATACTGATCACTTCAATATTCTGGCTAGCCAGTAAGGCAAACACATCGTTAAGCGCCAATCCCTTATCAATGGTGACTTCAACAGTGAGCGGATCAACCGGATAAAAATGCACGCCCTGAATATTAAAGTCCGGCCAGTGGTGATAGGGCTGCTTAAGGTCCAGTACAAATGTTTCCATGGCAAGCTGATTTAGCAGGGTTTTGATATCGGTGTCTTCTTTAATGATGCCTTTATCAATAATGGCAATACGGCGACACAGCATTTCTGCTTCTTCCAGATAATGCGTGGTTAAAATAATGGACGTGCCCTGACTATTAATTTCAGTTAAGAAGTCCCACATAGAGCGCCGCAATTCAATATCTACACCAGCGGTAGGCTCATCTAAAATCAGAAGGCGTGGTTCATGAATCATGGCACGGGCAATCATCAGGCGGCGTTTCATACCGCCAGATAACAAGCGTGATTGCACATCGCGTTTTTCCCATAATCCGAGCTTGTTCAGATATTTTTCAGCACGAATCTGGGCTTCTTTTTTGGCAATACCGTAATAGCCGGCTTGCGTGACCAGAATATCAAAAACTTTTTCAAACTGGCCAAAGTTAAATTCCTGCGGCACAACGCCAAGGCATTGTTTGGCTTGTGATGGATGGGTATCCAGATTATGGCCAAAAATCTCAACATGGCCGGAAGTTTTTTTAGTCAGTGAACTGATAATGCTAATGGTGGTGGACTTGCCTGCGCCGTTTGGCCCAAGCAAGGCATAAAAATCACCTTCACTTACGGTAAGATCAATGCCTTTGAGTGCGGAAAACCCGTTTTTATAGGTTTTGGTAAGCTGCTTGAGTACTAAGGCATCTGTCATGTGGTATCTCTTTAGTGACTGTTTCAGCGAAAAGATATATTGTCAGTAATCTCACCCCAAAAGCCAAGCCCTGTATAAACCTATTTTATAACGCTGTGTTACTGTTCTTTTAGCCAGCTACTGGAGCAATGATTAAGCAGCTGGATAGAAAACTAGCAAACAGGCAGACAATGCTTTACCAGCGCCTACTTTTTGCCTATTATGTCAGCCCTTATGCGCCCGTAGCTCAGCTGGATAGAGTACTGCCCTCCGAAGGCAGGGGTCGTGGGTTCGAATCCCGCCGGGCGCGCCATTTATTCCAATAATTACAATGTACTTTTCGGCCTTGGCATATCCATCATGGCGCTACAAAAACTCATTAAGCTTGCTGTCTTTCTAATCATTGCATTGATACTGGTCAGCATTTTAAAAAAGCAAAGTTTTTTTAATGCCGAATCTGGAAAAATCTCATCCAGTCATATGTCTGCAAGCGACACTACCAGTAACCAGAATGAAAAAGTGAAAGCACAATTGCAGCAACTGGCTTCAAGGAAAAAAACACCTTATATCGCTGGCTGTATGACCACGTCCTCGGGCTGCCGTTGTTATGATCAACGGGGTAAAGTAGTTGAGGTTGACAATAAAACCTGCCAAAAAAATGTGCGTGATGCCAGCAGCAACCAGCATAAGGCTTTTGATTCAGAAAATAGATAAACTATTTAATCAGTTGCCGGATGTCTTTTTGCAGCTGCCAGCTTTCAGGAATCTGTGCATAGCGCAACACGGGATAGCCGGCTTCATCCAACATGGCATCGCGGGCGGCATCCTGTTTTTCGCGGCCTTTGTGGCTGCTATCGTCTAGCTCAATCACCGCGATAATCTCCAGGCCTTCATTGCAAAGCACAAAGTCAGCAATTTTACGGTTAAATTGACTACGGGTATAAAAACCTTTGGTGGTTAAAATGGCCGAAAAGCTCACCTGTGGAAAAATATAAAACCGGGGCAGGGCTTGCTCAAGGACTGCAAAAAATTGCTGTTCGCGGCGGGTTAAAATCGCTTTGGCATGAATGGGCGTATGTTGCTGTTTTGGTTTTTTATTCTTGCTGCCAAGGATGATCAGCATAAAAAGCGCAATACCAGCAACCCACCACAAACTCATGTCTTCACTCACACATTTAAAACAGCAATAAAAAAAGCCCTGCATGGTTAGCAAGGCTTTTTAGAATCTTGGCTCTCCCACCTGGGCTCGAACCAGGGACCTGCGGATTAACAGTCCGTCGCTCTACCGACTGAGCTATGGGAGAACAATATTTACAGCGTGCTTACCGTTGGCTCTCCCACCTGGGCTCGAACCAGGGACCTGCGGATTAACAGTCCGTCGCTCTACCGACTGAGCTATGGGAGAATTGCGGTAAGTGAGGCGCATTTTAAGAAGCAAGTGCTGAGCGGTCAAGCCTTTTAACCAAAAAATTGCTTAACTGCTTAAAAGCTGTGCATAAATGATTGGGAAACAGCAGGGTATTGCTGAAAAATTATTTTTATCAATAAAAAGGCACTGATCACCCTTGGATAATCAGTGCCTTAAATCACTCAGGTTTACTTACTTGCCAGCGGCGCGGTCTGCCGCAACAGATTCAATGGCAGCATCCAAGGCAGCAGAATCAATTTCATCAACTGCTTGCTTGATACGGTTTAGGGCATCTTCCAGCACGCTATCGGCAGTGGCATAGGAAATGCGCATATAACCACCTAAGCCAAACGCATCACCCGGCACCACGGCAACGCCAGTTTTGTTCAGTAACCATTCTGAAAATTCAGTGCAGGAATTTAAGCCCAGTGCACGGATTAACGGACGAACAGAAGCATAAGCATAAAACGCGCCATCTGCATCCAGGCAATCAATCCCCTTAATCGCATTCAACCCGTTAACGACCAGATCATGACGACGCTTAAAGGCTTCAATCATGGGTTGCAATACGTCTTGTGGGCCATTTAAAGCAGCTTCTGCGGCAACCTGACTAATAGAGGTTGGGTTAGATGTAGATTGTGACTGAACCTTCTTCATGGCGCCAATGATTTTGGCAGGGCCAGCAGCATAGCCGATACGCCAGCCAGTCATGGCATAGGCTTTGGATACGCCATTGAGTACCAGCGTGCGGTCGTACAGGTCCGGGGCAACATTAACGATGTTATAGAATGGGCCAGACCAGCGAATTGGTTCATACATATCATCAGAGGCCACATAAACCTGTGGATGACGGCGCAATACCTCAGCCAGTGCTTCCAGCTCTTGTTTGGTATAAATCATACCGGTTGGATTGGACGGGCTATTGAGTACCAGTAATTTTGTTTTTGGCGTAATGGCCGCTTCTAATTGTTCAGCGGTGATTTTAAAGCGCTGTTCTTCACCACACTTAACAATCACGGGCACGCCTTCAGCAATGAGTACCATATCCGGATAGCTGACCCAGTACGGCGCAGGAATAATGACTTCATCACCCGGGTTAATAAAGGCCAGTGCCAGGTTAAAGAAGCTTTGTTTGCCACCGCAGGATACTAAAATCTGGTTGGCGTCATAGTCGAGATTATTGTCGCGTTTGAACTTGGCAATAATGGCTTTTTTTAAGCCAGGTGTACCATCAACTGCGGTGTATTTGGTAAAACCATTATTAATTGCTGCAATCGCAGCATCCTTAATGTGTTGTGGCGTATCAAAGTCTGGCTCACCAGCACCAAGACCAATAATATTATGACCTGCGGCTTTTAGCTCGGCTGCCTTATTGGTTACAGCAAGCGTAGGTGAGGGCTTAATAGAGTTAACACGGTCAGACAGACGTACGTCCACGGTAGGGGTTCCTTCTTTTGCGGAATTGAACACGAAAAATCGGATTATTCTAACGTACTTTAGCCCGGTTTTGGCCGAAATTTACCACAAATTCTATTGGCTTCTTGCTATGAGTGTCTCCTGTTCATACTTGTTGGTTCGTGGTTCTGGATTGCCTGAAAGTATTCGGCCATCAGACGGTGCGCCCATGATCTTGCCTGCCAGCCCTCCAAAAAAGCACAGTGGCTGCCTTTTTGGGTTTTAACCACAATAAAGTTGGAGAGTTGCTCAAGATCAGCCACATAGGGTTCAAGGTTTTTAATATCGCAAATCGGGTCGTCGCAGGCATTGAGCAGCATGAGCGGCTTGGTCACCTGCTTAAATACCGCTATGGGATTGGTTGCACGGGAATAATCCTGATAGCTGTCATAGCCAGAAAATTCATACACCCGTTGCTGAAATTCCAGTAAATCTTTGGCTGCTTTGAGGGGTTGCAGCGTGGTCAAATGCTGGAGTTTATCCTGATGTGGTTCGATAAATACTTTGATCAGTTTTTTGGCAATAAACTGGCTATAAAAAGGATGGCAGCGCTCAAAACCATCGTCGGTATTGTAGCCGGGGCAAAAGGCAAACGCTGCTTTAAAACGGGCATTGTTTTGTTCTTCACCCAGATAACGTACCAGCAAACCAGAACCAGCCGATGATCCTATGGCATACAGTGGCGATTGTGGAAACAACTGTTCAATCCGGTTAATCTGGTGCTTTAAATCCTGCGTACAGCCAAACATACAAAAACGGGGTGGATCAAACTCAAGGTCGGCATGGCCACGGCGCACAGCGACCACCACCCGCCAGCCAGTGTATTCGTGAATATCCCTGACCATGGTGCGCATGCTGTCCGGATCGCCGGTAATCGTGTGCAAGATCACAACGGTGGGGGCAGAAGCAGGTAGATCATAACCATACCAGGCAAGAGCCGTCTGACCACCATCCGGCATAGTCAAAGTTTCAATGGCGTCGTATAGCAACGGTTTTTCCAGTTTACTTTTTAATTCAAGTGCAATAATTTGAAGATGGCAATTATTCAGCCAGGGTAACGGCGAGTAGGGCTTGTGAAGCTGGGCAATATTTGCAATTAAATCGTTATTTTCTGCGGTGGGTTTATAAATTAGCTCAGGCATGGCCGGTTGCTCGGCAATGGCGTCCTGAGCGATATCAGAAGAGGAGAACCAGCCAAACAGTGGATTAAATGACGTCATAGAATGCTCCTTGCACCGATAAAGCAGGTAGCGATATAGATGATCGTGTAGACAGTTTGACTATAAAGTAATATATATCAAGCGTATTAAGTAGATTAGTAATGATTTTGCCAAGACACGTTTAGCTCAGCTAATAAATGTAATAAAACTACAGTTTTTATCAAAAAACCCTTAAACTAAATGTCACCTCAAAAAACAGCATCTTAAAATGAGCAAGCCCAGCAAAAGACCGGTTGCCCAGCTACCTTTTCCCATGCCGCAGCGCAACGAGGATAATGATCCTACACTGGAGCAGATGCGCCCCAAGCCTTCTCGTTACGCTGACCGCACTTTTATGCCGCCACCTGGCACCAGAAGGTCAATGGGTAAACGGTAAGTTTTTCATTAAACCCAGCACCCCGGTCACAATCATATCAATGGCAATGGTACTGACCAAAAGCGCAGCCAGTCGCCCAACAATTTCCACATAGCGATCCACATAACGGGCGTTTCTTTTTTTAACATGGTCGTGAATAAATTTTAATAAAATTAAAATCCCACAGCTGCAAACCATGGTGGCAGCAATAATAATGGCTGAGCCCCAGACATTAAGGCGAGTGCCGGTCACTACAGCCGCGCTAATGGTGCCCGGGCCAATCATAAAAGGCATAGCCACACTGCCTGCCAGGTGTTCAGGCTTGCCGCCCCGCGTGGATTCCAGCGTATCTGCGCCTTCAAATACATAGCGCATACCAATAATTAAAAAGATAATACCGCCAAAAATCTGAAAGGATTCAAAACGTACCTGCAAAAAGCGATTAAAGACAGCCTCACCACCATAAGCAAATAGCAAGAACACCACGCTACTGATCAGGGCACCCTGAATTAATACTTTACTGAACTGGCCAAAGCTCAAACTGCGGATCATGGGCAGCAGGTAAATACTCATTAAAAATGGGTTTAATAGCGAGAAAAATAAAGCAAATGAAATAAAATACTGATCTGGCACGCGAATAGCTTCCTTAACTACCTTATCGGGTTGTACAGGTGAGTCATTGTAAGGCTTTTTTAAAAAGTACAGGTTTTGTTTTAGGCGGGGATTGGTAATCAAGCTGTAGTACAGTTGTAAGTCAGCAAGCTAATAAATAATTTTGGCCAAAGCTTTTGTCAAGCTGAAGCAGGCGAGTAGCCGTGTTTGCTTTACATTTGATCGTAGAGAATGCCTTGATTTTTTAACATTTAGCCTTATTTATTAAAGCTCCCTTGGCAATTAATTGAGTTAGGCCTTAATGCGAGAACCCGCCAAAATGCGCTCACAAGATGAGCTAAACCATGTTGCTAGCCAAATACAAGAAAATGCGCACAAAACCGGTGTAAATTTATCCGGCACTCAGGTTTTAGATAAACCTTTTGATTTAAAAACCGATTTTGAACCGGCTGGTGATCAGCCGCAAGCCATTGAGAAATTGGTTAAAGGTATTGAACAAGGCATGAAAGGCCAGCTTTTGCTGGGGGTGACGGGTTCAGGTAAAACCTACACCATGGCTAATGTGATTGCTCGCACCCAGCGCCCAACCATTATTATGGCGCACAATAAAACCTTGGCCGCGCAGCTATATGGGGAGTTCAAGGCATTTTTTCCCAATAACGCAGTGGAGTATTTTGTTAGTTATTACGATTACTACCAGCCCGAAGCTTACGTGCCCTCATCTGACACGTTTATTGAAAAAGACTCGGCCATTAACGACCATATTGACCAGATGCGCCTATCAGCCACGCGTTCCTTATTAGAGCGGCGTGATGCCATTATTGTGGCGTCTGTTTCGGCTATTTACGGTCTGGGTGACCCCGAAGCTTATCTCAAAATGCTGTTGCATATTGTGCAAGGTGACCGTATTGACCGCGATGCGCTAATTCGCCGTCTGGTAGAAATGCAATACACCCGCAATGAGCTGGAATTTACCCGTGGTACCTACCGTTTGCGCGGTGAAATTCTGGATATTTTTCCTGCAGAGTCAGAGCAATATGCGGTGCGGGTGGAAATTTTTGATGATGAAATTGATTCGATTCGCTGGTTTGATCCTCTAACTGGCAAAATGATCCGTAAAGTGCCGCGTATTACCGTGTATCCAAAAAGCCATTATGTAACGCCCAAAGAAAATCTGGAGCGGGCAGTGGGTACCATTAAAACCGAGCTGGCCGAGCAACTGGAATTTTTTAAATCTCAGGATAAGTTGCTGGAGGCGCAGCGCATTGAGCAGCGTACCAAATACGACATTGAGATGATTCAGCAGCTGGGCTATAGCAATGGTATTGAAAACTACTCACGGCACTTGTCTGGCCGTCCAGCAGGCGAAGCGCCGCCCACCCTGTTTGATTATGTGCCGGAAGATGCCTTGCTGATTATTGATGAATCACACGTGTCGGTGCCGCAAATTGGTGCCATGTACAAAGGTGACCGATCACGCAAAGAAAATCTGGTCAATTACGGCTTTCGTCTGCCTAGTGCACTGGATAACCGCCCCATGAAGTTTGAAGAGTGGGAACGCATTGCACCCACCACCATTTTTGTTAGTGCAACGCCCGCCCGCTATGAGCTGGAACATAGCCAGCAAATTGTAGAGCAAGTGGTGCGGCCAACTGGGTTGATTGACCCGGAGATTGAAATCCGTCCCGTACTCACGCAAGTGGATGATGTGCTGTCTGAAATTAATCTGCGTAAAAATATTAATGAGCGGGTATTGGTGACCACATTGACCAAGCGTATGGCGGAGGACTTAACCAGTTATTTAAAAGAATACGGGATTAAGGTTGCGTATCTGCATTCGGACATTGATACGGTTGAGCGGGTAAAAATTATTCATGAACTGCGCACGGGAGTGTATGACGTGCTGGTTGGGATTAACCTGCTGCGTGAAGGACTGGATATGCCGGAAGTATCTCTGGTTGCTATTTTAGATGCCGACAAGGAAGGTTTTTTACGTTCTGATAGGTCGTTAATCCAAACTATTGGTCGTGCTGCGCGTAACTTAAAAGGTAAGGCCATTTTATATGCGGATCGCATTACCGATTCCATGCAACGTGCCATTGATGAAACGGATCGCCGTCGTACCAAGCAAATTCAGTTTAATGAAGAACACGGTATTACCCCCCGTAGTGCAGTGCGGCAGGTGATCAAGGAAATTGATACTGGCGAGGTGTATGAAGATGATCAAATTGATGCCAAGCTGCACCAGCATATTGCGTTAAGCAGCGACGATCAGCACTTGCTGGCCGATCCCAAACTGTTTGCCAAGCATATCAAAAAACTGGAAAGTGAAATGAATAACCTGGCTAAGCAGTTGCAGTTTGAACAGGCTGCACGCATTCGGGATGAAATTACCCGCTTAAAAGCCCAGTTGCTCTATTAATTTTAATCGTTGCTGATGAAATGAATAGCCGTCCACCTTTTGCGTTGAGACGGCTTTTTATTTGAGGAAAGTCTAGGGCGCTTTGTGTTTAGTGATCTTGTCCAGATAGCCCATAATAAATGCCGATAAAACAAAGGTTAAGTGTAAAATCACATACCACATCAGCTTGTCATTATCGATGGAGCGCGTTTCCATAAAAATCCGCAATAAATGAATGGAGGAAATTGCCACAATGGATGAGGCGACTTTCATCTTTAGAGAACTGGCATCCATAGTGCCTAGCCAGCTTAGCTTTTCCTGGTTTTTACTAATGCTTAAGGTTGAGACAAAATTTTCATAGCCTGAAAACATCACCATAATGATCAGGCCGCCCACCAGTGCCATATCAATAAGAGATAAGATAACCAGTACCATATCTGCCTCAGATGTTGATAAAATATAGGGCAGAATATGAAAAATTTCCTGAAAGAATTTAATGGCCAGCATCAGCAAAGCCAAAGATAAACCAAAGTAAACCGGTGCCAGTAACCAGCGTGCAGCATACATGGTATTTTCGATAAATTTTTCCATGTTATATATCAGTCTCAGCAGTAGATAAATTTATGGTTATTCAATCCTGAAAAAATGCGCTTTTCAATAATTATCTGGGTGAGATGTACAAAAAAACTCAATGAGGTAGTTGGATACTTACAGACATCTGTCCTAAGTTTGAAGAGTCTATCGTATGAATAACAGGCTAGGATATCCAGCTATGGTGAAAGCGAACACAGTTTTATCAAAAAAACCATTAAAGCGCAGTATCTTGGCATTAGCTGGTTTTGCGGTTTTAGGCTCAGTGGCTATGGCGGCAACAACTAGCAAGCCACAAACGGTAAATCAGGTAGATTTAAATCGTTATCTGGGTACCTGGTATGAAATTGCCCGCTTTCCCATGTATTTTCAGCGCAAATGTGAACGCGATACCACAGCAACTTATGCCTTACAGGACAACGGCAAGGTATCGGTATTAAACCAGTGTCGCCAGGCCAATGGAGAGATGATTGCTGCGCAGGGTGAGGCGACGCCAGTAGATAAAACCAACAGCAAGCTACAGGTCAGTTTTCTGCCAGCAGGTTTACGCTGGATTCCATTTACCAGAGGCGATTACTGGATTTTAAAGCTGGATGACAATTACCAGACTGCACTGGTGGGAGCGCCCAACCGTAAATATCTGTGGATTTTATCGCGTAATCCTCATTTGGATGAGCAAACCTATCAGCAGTATGTGGATGCTGCCAAGCAGCAGGGTTTTGATACCACAAAGTTACTTCGAACTCCGCAACAGTAAATGTTTAAAGTAATCGGCTAACGATACTGTTTATCGGATAAATATTTGCTTGAAAAACTCTATAACGCCAATTTTCAAACCAAAAACTTGTAAAATTAATTGGGTATTGCCTGAAACAACAATGTAAACAAAACTATTTTGCTTAACATTTTTTCTGGTCTAGCCCTGTATAAGTTCTATAAATCACTGTGTTTAAAATACATTTGGCTGTTTTAACAACAAAAAAATCAGTTGATTTGGCTGGATGGTTACAAAAAATCGGCCTATTTTGGAATTATTGTATGACAACTTAAGGATAAGAGGTTTTTTATGGATGAGAGAATGTCAGGCATAAATCTGTTGAACCTGAACTATATCAATAGGAGAAAACAGAATGATCAAATTCCATATCCAGCTCAACAAAAGTCAGCAGGCGACACGTACCGTCATCACGCTATTGGCGACCGCAATTGACATAGTGGATGACATGGTATCATCTGGAAGTGCTCTGGTTTTGCGCTCCGATGCCGAGCTTCATCGTCCGGATTCTGAGGCTAACTGACCTCATGCGCCAGAATCAAATCTGGCTTTAAAGCCCATGTATGCGGAGGTAAGTTATTCATTTGCCTCCGCATATGTGGTTTCCCCAGCACGATCATTCCTGCCAGCATGATTGACCTCAACAGACTAAATTCAGGCTTGCGGCCTTAAGTCATTCTCAGCGACACAAATTTCTACTATAATATGCGCCTTTAAATCTATTGTTGCCTATTGCTGCATCATGTGATTGCAGATAACCCTTAAGAGGAAAACTCCGTGAGCAAAGAGACCATCGTTGCCTTAACCAGTGAGCATTTTGGCCGCTGGAAAAATCGCGAAGAAATTGCCGAGCGCATGATTGCCTTGATTGGGCAGCTTTACCGTGAAAAAGACATCATTATCACTGTTTATGGTCGCTCACTGATTAACCGTTCTGTGATCCAGATTTTGAAGACTCACCGTCGTGCCCGTATGATCTCTATTGAGTTATCCGTGGTTGATACCATGCCGTTGTTGGAAGCACTGGTCAACATGGATAATATCGGTGCCTGTGAGGTTGACCTGGGCAAGCTGGCACTGGCTTATAAAGAACAAGGCGGTGATATTAACCAGTTTTTACAGGCCGCTTTGGCTCCTGTAACTGGCCAGAAAAGTGAACCAAAAACCAAAGATGTAGTGCTGTACGGTTTTGGTCGTATTGGTCGTATTCTGGCACGCCTGATTATTGAGCAAACCGGAATTGGCCGCGGACTGCGCCTAAAAGCCATTGTGGTGCGCAAATCAAGCGATAACGATTTATCGAAACGTGCTTCCCTGCTGCGCCGTGATTCGATCCATGGTTCATTTGAGGGTACTATTTCCATTGATGAAGAAAACGAAGCGATTATCGCCAATGGTAATTACATCAAGGTAATCTATGCAGGCAGCCCAAGCGAAGTAGATTACACCCAGTATGGCATTGAAGACGCGTTATTGATCGACAATACCGGCAAATGGCGTGATGCTGAAGGTCTGGCGCAACATTTAAAATGCCCGGGTATTGCCCGCGTGATTCTGACCGCGCCAAGTAAGGGCGAGATGAAAAACGTGGTATATGGCGTGAATAATAGCGACATTATTGATTCTGACCAGATTATTAGTGCGGCCAGTTGTACTACCAATGCAATTACACCCGTTTTAAAAGTTATCAATGATAAATACGTGGTTGAAAATGGCCATGTTGAGACAGTGCATTCATTTACCAATGACCAGAACCTGATTGATAACTATCATAAGGCGGATCGTCGTGGCCGTGCAGCGACTTTAAATATGGTCATTACTGAAACCGGTGCTGCTAAAGCCGTAGCAAAAGCCTTACCTGTACTCAAAGGCAAGCTGACTGGTAACTCGGTACGTGTGCCAACACCCAACGTGTCCTTAGCCATTTTAAACCTGAATCTGGCGCAGGAAGCGTCAACTTCGGAAATTAACGAATACATTCGTCAGGTATCCCTGCATTCCAACCTGCAAGGGCAGATTGGTTATACCAACTCTACTGAAGTGGTATCAAGTGACTTTATTGGTTCACGTGCTGCTGGTGTATTTGATGCGCAAGCCACCATTACCAGCGGCAACCGTGTAACCTTGTATGTCTGGTACGATAATGAAGTCGGCTATAGCTGTCAGGTATTGCGTATTGCCGAACAGATGGCGGGTGTTTCTTATCCGCATGTACCGGTTGAAACAGTGACGGCATAAGTTATTTTTCTGATATGAAGAACCCGGCTTAGGCTGGGTTTTTTATTGCAATATCAATATCTGGCCTGAGCAGTTTTTTACTGTTAGGGCCTAAACTATGGCATAATATTGTGCTTTTTATCAGGTGGAGAATACAGTCATGCGCTTTGTCGATGAAGCCGTAATTTCGGTACAAGCTGGCGACGGTGGCAATGGCGTGGCTAGCTTTCGCCGTGAAAAATTTGTGCCTTTTGGTGGCCCCGATGGAGGCGATGGCGGTAAGGGCGGCGATGTAATTTTGATTGCCGATGATAATGCCAATACTCTGGTTGATTACCGTTATACCCGCAAGTTTCGTGCTGAGCGTGGCAAAAATGGTCAGGGTGCCAATTGTTCCGGGCGTGGTGGTGAAAGCGTTATTTTAAAAGTACCGGTGGGTACTACAGTGGTTGATGTCGCCAGTGGTGATGTGATTGGCGACATGATTGAAGATGGTCAGCGTTTGCTGGTTGCAGCAGGTGGCCAGGGCGGCCTTGGTAATACACATTTTAAATCATCGACTAACCGTGCACCGCGGCAGTGTACATCGGGTACAACAGGTGAAAATCGTGAGATTCGCCTTGAGCTTAAGGTACTGGCCGATGTGGGTTTGCTGGGTTTACCCAATGCCGGTAAGTCTACCTTTATTCGTGCTGTCAGTGCTGCCAAACCCAAGGTTGCCGATTATCCATTTACCACGCTGGTGCCAAATCTGGGCGTGGTGGATGTTGACCGTCATCGTTCTTTTGTGATGGCAGATATCCCAGGCTTGATTTCCGGCGCTTCTGAGGGTGCTGGTCTTGGTATCCGTTTTTTAAAACATTTGGCGCGTACCCGCATCCTGCTACATATTGTTGATGTACAACCTGTTGATGGCTCTGACCCGGTTGATAATGCCAAAGCTATTTTTGAGGAATTAAAAAAATTCTCACCCGCGCTGGCTGAACTTCCAGTGGTACTGGTGCTTAACAAGTTAGACCAGATTCCTGAAGACACACATAACGAATGGTGCACCCATATTGTGGCTGAGCTTGGCTGGACTGGGCCGGTGTTCCGCTGTTCGGGCTTAACTGGTGAAGGTACCAGACAGGTCGTATATTACCTGATGGATCAGATTGAGCAGGAGCAGGAGCGAGAAGAAGAAGATCCTGATTTTGCTCAGGCCAAAAAAGAATTCCGTGAGCGCCTGGAACAGGAAACCCGTGAAAACTCCCTGGCTGCCAAAGAAGCTTATCGGGAGGCTCGTCGTGCTGCGCGTCAGAGCGGTCAGGATGACGACGATGATGACTGGGATGATGATTCTGATGAAGGCGGCATGGAAGTGATTTACGTCCGCTAGAATTTAACGGGTTATTGATTTTTTTGAGTATTAAAACGTGGCACAACAAGTCAGTCAGCGTGATCTTCATTGTAAACGTGTAGTGATTAAAATTGGCTCGGCGCTGTTAACAGCCAATGGTCAGGGGCTGGATCGCGTGGCCATTGCTGCCTGGGCTGCACAAGTGGCGCAATTGCATGACCGGAATATTGAGGTAATTTTGGTCTCTTCTGGTGCAGTGGCGGAAGGCATGGTGCGCATGAAAATTGGTGCACGTCCTGATGATTTGCCTAGCCTGCAAGCCTGTGCGGCCATTGGTCAAATGGGCTTGATTCAGGCATGGGCAGACGCACTGATTCAGCATCAAGTCCAGACTGCACAAGTACTGCTGACGCATGATGATCTGGCTGACCGCCGCCGTTATTTAAATTCTGGCGATGCGTTATTGCGCCTGATCAAATGGCGCGTCATTCCGGTCATTAATGAAAACGACACGGTCGCCACCGATGAGATCCGCTTTGGTGATAACGATACACTAGCTGCTATGGTGGCAAGCCTAGTCAATGCTGATTTACTAATTATCCTGACCGATCAGGAAGGCATGTTTGACCGTGATCCGCGCAAGGATGCCAGTGCCACTTTGCTCTCTACCGTACGTGCCATGGATGACAGCTTGCTGACCATGGCAGGTGGCGGCGGTGTGCTGGGCCGTGGAGGTATGGTAACCAAAGTTCGTGCAGCACGTCTGGCGGCAAAATCCGGTTGTCCTACCTTAATTACCAGCGGGCAAACAGATAATGTCCTACTGCGCCTGATTGAAGGTGAGCCATTAGGCACTTTATTGACTGCGGATACAGATCGCATTACCGCACATAAACAATGGCTAGCTGCGCATTTGCAAACGGCTGGCCGTTTGGTGCTGGATGATGGGGCAGTGGACGCGATCCGGGCTAAGCATCGTAGCTTGTTGCCGGTGGGTGTCCGTCAGATACAAGGTCATTTTGAACGTGGCGATGTGGTGGAGTGCGTTAACCTAAAAGGCCAGCGGGTTGCTGTAGGGCGGGTCAATTTTAGCTCGGAGTCGGCGCGGCAGATTATCGGACAGCCGTCTGAACGGGTACATGAGATTTTGGGTGAAAACCGCTCGCTGGAAATGATCCATTGCGACCATATGGCCATTTATTAATTGACATGCTAAAGCGTCTTATCAGGAAGCTTTCAGGTTATTAAAAATTGTGAGTTTCCTAGGAACAAAGCAATCTAAGTTCGCTTGCTGGTATCCATTTTAAACCCCATCTTTTTACCATGGTTGACGCAGCGTCTATAACGCTGATTCACACGAGAAGCATACCAGTTAGTGTTGTAATCGCGGCGTAATTTTGGGCCAGAAATTACAACTTCCGGCATCACCGCATACGATCCCTGTGTTTTGAACTTTTCTTTATACAGACTTAGCACCTGCTGATAGGTTTTGGTATCTTCAAGCTCCTGCTGTTTTTCTTTTTTCAAGTCATGGCGGATCGCTTTGGCATCAAGGCTGATATTTTTATCCAAAAAGAGCTGAATCAGCGCTTGTTCGCTATCGGTAGGTTCTGCCAGTACATCACCTTCTTTATCATAGGACAGCAAATCACCATCCAGGCTTAACTTCTGTTTGGTGAGCTGATTGATCATCTGCTGAAATGCTGCATTGCGGCTCGAGTAAATACCAGAATTATAATCGGCAAACCGATAAATTGGTTTTTCATAGCTGGCCGGGTAGGTCATCAGGCGATGTATTCCATAGTACAACCCACCATATTGTGTGTATAAATCATCGCGTATTTTATGCAGGTTGCCGCCGCTGCGGGAGTGGTCACGCGCATAACGAATATGCACCTGCATGGAACCCAGCGTGCTTACCGGATTAAAAGTTTCTTCTATATCCTGTCTTGCAATAATACGTGCGGCACTGGTCACCAGATTCACCTTGTATTGCCGGGTATAAAAATCAAATATCTGCCGGTACAGCAGGTCAAGCTCGCGCTCGGTTTTTACCTGTTCCAGCTGCATTAAAAAGTTATCATCAGGCGAGGGCTGCTTGGCCAGCATATCATTAAAATAGCCGGTCATTTTTTTGCCCAGCTTCTTAGTCAGCCTTTCGTTCATTTCACGCACTGATTTTTTACCAAGTTCGGCTACCTGTGGGTCGGCAATAAAATTGGACTCCTGATCTACCACGGCGATGATAGCGCAGCTATTGTCCAGATTACGCTCAATATTCAGGTCATCCATAATGCTGCGTATATCGTTGGCCCAGGCCATGCGGTTGGTAGTCGCAGAAGGAATAAGTCTATAAATATGCTTGCTCTCCAGCAGTCTGTGACTGGAATTTTCTGTATTTTCGCTGGATGACTGACAGGCAGATAAAACAGTGGCGCTTAAAGCCAATGTAAGAATAGGTCGAATAGGCATGATAAAAAGGCATATTTCACGGCGCGGCGAATTATGCCATATGTTTAATTTCTAACCTACAGCAGTCTGTGATTTTGTACCCGTTATTTTCTGGCTAAAAATGCCTGATAAACACTTGAAGCCATATAAGACCGGGTTGACCCCGGACTTACTGGTATTTTTTTGCTTTAAAGTTTAACGCCCTGAGTTTCGCCCAGGTCGGCTTTGTCACCGGTAATGGCAGCCTTGGTCATTTTAATAAAGCTGACCACCCGGCTATCACCTTCCCAGTATTGCGCACCATTGCCAGTCACTTTAATAAGCTGAATATTTGGGTCTTCTTTTCCCTGTTCAAAAAACGCCTTATACCCCTCATTCCATAGTTCATCCAGCTTGGCTTGGTCTTTAACCAGTTCTGCCTTGCCATTAATGGAGACGTAGCTATGGCTGGACGGATTACTATATGCCAGGTTGACCTGCGCATTGCCAGGAATGCTGCGAACCAGATCGGAATCCTTGGCACCAACAAACCATACGGTGCCGTTAAAATCCTCATCCTGTGTGGTCATGGGGGCAGAATGCAAATGACCTTCATGGTTGATAAACGTCACCATGGTAAATTTAATATCGCGGATTAGTTCGGCAATTTTGCTGACATCAGCCATTTTTTTCTCCTATTTAAAAAAACTTAAACTCACGGTAGTAGTCAAGCGCAAGTAGCTATAAGTTAGGAATCATCGTGACCATTTTTTATGTAGGCCAAAAGAGCGCTTGTGTGCTGGTGTTGTAAAAATAATTACACCGAGCTGACAAAACACAGGTTATATAGTGGGTATTCGTTATTTTTTAGAGTTATTGCTATGAGAAAGCCCAGTTCTATGAACTGAGCTTTTTGAAAGGGTGACTAAATAAACCTTACAACAACTCAGCTCTTAACTGATCTGCTGTTTTGATGGATAACAAACCCGGCGCCACATCCAGTACGGTTTTGGCACCAATTTGACCCTGCTGGTTTAAACGATAAGTTGCACGTGCATATGCCACCAATACGCTAGCGGTAAACTCCGGATTGTTTTCCAGCTTGAGGCCATACTCAATCACCTGATTATGTTTAGTGCTGCTGCTACCACTACGAATCACAAAACCGCCATGCGGCATCCCCTGATGATCACGCTGTAAGGTGGCTTCATCAATAAAATGCACGGTGGTGTCGTACTGGTCGAAGTAATCTGGCATGGTTTTAATGGCTGTTTCGACCGTTTGGGCATCTGCGCCATCGGCTAGCACCACAAAACATTCACGCGTGTGTTTTTGGCGGGTGGTTAGGGTTGGACGGGTACCCCTACGTACCAGCTCAATCGCATCAGGTGCCGGAATAGTGTATTGGATACCATGCTTTACTCCGGCCACACGGCGAATAGCATCTGAATGCCCCTGACTCACGCCTTTGCCCCAAAATGTGTAAGTCTCTCCATCGGGTAAAATGGCTTCACCATACAAGCGGTTAATGGAGAACACCCCCGGATCCCAGCCCACCGAAATCATGGCTGTGTGCTTGCCAGCGCTAGCCGCTTCATTCACTGCTGCAAAATATTGTGGAATACGCGCGTGGGTATCAAAGCTATCGACTGTATTAAATAATGCGGCCAGTTCTGGCGCTTGTTTGGGCAAATCGTCTTTTGAACCACCGCATAAAATCAGTACGTCAATCTTATCCTGAAAACCGGCCAAATCCGCCATGGTAAACACAGGTGTTTCTTCATTCAGGGTCTGAACCTGATTGGGTTCGCGTCGGGTAAAAACACCTACCAGCTGCATGTCTGGGTTTTTTGCCAGTGATGCTTCAACACCACGGCCAAGATTGCCATATCCTGCAATACCAATACGGATAGAAGCTGTCATATCACATTGACCCCATAGTATGGATAAATTTAAGTTGCCTTATCATACTAGAACTCTGGTGCAAGTATGATGGCGAGCTTGGGTATTTTGATGGGGATTTCTTTTTCAAAAGACAGGTTAGTTGGCTTCATGTCTAACCTGATAAATATTACCGATAGCTCTACCAAACCCAGCCATTAAAAACTGTATACTTTTAACGATCGTCAAACAGGCTAAATTGCATGCAGTTTAGCCTGCTATCTTGCCATGTATACCGCTGTTAGAAAAAGCTAAGATTCATTGTCAATAGCATTTAAGCCAAGTCTGATCCAGCGGGTCGCCTGTGCCTGATGGTCGGTTATGGCATCCCAAATGGTATCCTGACTTAAGATTGAATATGCCTCGCCAGAGTATTCAAGCTGTAGATCACTATCATAATCGCTGCGCCATTGCATTTCTTTGGTACAAACATGGGTACTATGATGTGCAAAATACTCTAAAATAGGAAAAATAACCGTGGATGCTCTAAAGTCACTGAGTACATAAATGTCTAAAAACGACCTCATTAAAGATTTATTCGATCCTGCAAAGCGTAACCAGGTTTGGGTGGCGCCAATGGCAGGAGTCACCGATAGGCCATTTAGGACATTATGCAAATATTTTGGCGCAGGACATGCAGTTAGTGAAATGATGACCTCTGATAAAACCCTGCGCATGAATAAAAAAAGTTTATATCGCGCTAATTTTGATGGGGAAATTGCCCCGATCTCAGCGCAAATAGCTGGTTCTGATCCAGCGCAAATGGCCGAAGCTGCACGTTATCAAGTGGCTAATGGCGCTCAAATTGTTGACATTAATATGGGTTGTCCTGCCAAAAAAGTTTGTAATAAACTGGCTGGCTCAGCCTTATTACAAAATGAAGATCGGGTAGCACAAATTCTGGATACTGTGGTGGCAGCGGTGGATGTGCCTGTGACATTAAAAACCCGTCTGGGCTTTAAAAATGGAGAAGAAAATATCTTAAGGGTAGCAAAGCGTGCAGAACAGGCTGGTATTGTTGCATTGGCTTTGCATGGGCGAACCCGTGAAGATATGTACTTGAATACAGCACGTTACGAGCTGATCAAGGCAGTTAAGCAAGAAGTTAATATCCCTGTCATTGCCAATGGTGATATAGATACCCCAGAGAAAGCAAAATACGTACTAGATTATACAGGCGCAGATGCCATCATGATTGGTCGTGCAGCACAGGGACGGCCATGGATTTTTCGTGAAATTGCTCACTATTTAAAAACTGGTGAAATACTGCCTCCGCCAGATATTCTGGAAATCAAAACGGTATTGCTTGAGCACTTGCAAGAGCTATATGAATTTTATGGGGAGTATTCGGGCTGCCGTATCGCACGTAAGCATATTGCCTGGTACACCAAGGGCTTGCGCAGCAGTAATGAGTTTCGTCAGGCCATGTATCAGGTGGAATCCACGGCTGAGCAGGCCAGGGTGGTGAGTGATTATTTTAACCAGTTGCTGGATGAAGGTGATCGCTTGCAGTATGGTGAAACGGTAAATCTGCTGGAAGGTTATTGATAGCTTGCAGGCACAAAAAAAGCCGCACAAGCGGCTTCTTTAGTTTTGCCAATGCAGGACTTAGTGCTGATGACCACCAGCACCATGCACATGCCCATGATCCAGCTCTTCCTGGCTAGCAGGGCGAATGTCAACAATCTCAACGTCAAAGTTCAGGTTCTGACCTGCCAGTGGATGGTTGCCATCAACAATCACGTTTTCATCAGTCACATCTTTCACGGTCACAATCTGGATGCCATCATCGGTTTGTGCCTGAAACTGCATACCCGCCTGAATGTCATCAACGCCCTGGAACATGTTGCGTGGTACTTCCTGCACCAGTTGGGCATTATATTCACCGTAGCCTTCAGCAGCAGGAACGTTCACGTTTAGTTTTTCGCCTACGGTTTTGCCAGTGAGTGCATTTTCCAGACCCGGAATGATGTTGCCGGCACCATGCAGATATACCAGAGGCTGGCCTTCTGATTTGTCAATCACAGTACCATTTTCATCAGTAAGGGTATAATGAAAAGATACTACTTGATCGTTTTGAATTTCGGCCATGACTAGCTTCCATTTTTCATAAAAAGATGCGCCATCATACCTTGTTTTATTGAATTATTTTGTTTTTTTAATGCAATTGTTCATTTATTAACTGTTTCAATGCGCCGGACTTAAGCCAGTAATAAACAGCTTAAGCCCGGAAGAGACGTCGATTAATGGAGTTTCAAACGTGGGCCTGAAGTACGGGCCAGCATGTCTTTAACCATGATTACGGCTGTCTTAAAAAAGCCATGAATGGCAATCTGATGTAAGCGATATAAAGACACATACATCATCCGCGCCAGCATGCCCTGTACATTAATATTGCCCATCAAATTCCCTACGGTATTTTTTTGACTTAGCGATACCAGTGAACCTTTGTCGGTAAATGTAAAGGTTGGTAGCGGCTGACCCTGCAAGCGGGCTTTCATGGATTTTGCCAGTAAAATCGATTCCTGATTGGCTACTTGTGCCCGCGGTGGAACAGGACGGTTTCCACCTTCGGGGGTAAAGCTCGCACAGTCTCCCAGCGCAAAGATATCCGGGTCAAGAGTAGTTTGCAGTGTGGAGGTGACGACTAGCTGATTAATGCGATTGGTTTCAAGTCCTGCAATGTCTTTTAAAAAATCCGGCGCCTTAATACCCGCTGACCAGACTTTCAGGTTGGCTGGAATGCTAATGTCGCCATCGCACTCAATACTTTGTGCGTTAATAGCCACCACGCGGCGGCTGGTCAGTACATTAATGCCCAGTTTTTTAAGCTCCCGCTCGGCATTCATGGAGGTTTGTGGGGGTAAGCCGGGCAAAATACGGTCAGCGGCTTCAATTAAGGTAATATTGACATTACGCGGGTCAATACTGGTCAGACCATAGCGGGTAAACTCATGCGCTGCATGATGCAACTCTGCGGCCAGTTCTACCCCTGTTGCTCCGGCACCAATGATGGCAATGTTTAAATGTTGCGGCTGGGTGTCTGATAAAGACCGCGCCTGAGCCTGCAAATACAGGCTTAAAAATTCACGCTGGAAGCGATCCGCCTGTGGACGGGCGTCCAGAAAAATACAGTTTTCTTTCGCGCCTGGTGTACCAAAATCGTTTGAGGTTGAGCCAACAGCAACAATGAGGGTGTCGTAGCGAATGTGCCGCGCTGGTGCAATTTCGATATTTTCACCATTGCTGAGCGGTTCGAGAATAACCTGCTTTTGCTGCCGGTTAATGTCAATCATGCGCCCCAGATGAAACTCAAAGTAATTCTTGCTGGCATGGGCGAAGTAGTTCAACTCATCTTCATAGGAGTTAATGGTGCCTGCTGCTACTTCGTGCAATAAAGGCTTCCAGATGTGGGTCAGGGCAGCATCAATTAAAATAATTTGTGCCTTGGCTTTTTTGCCCAATGAATGTCCAAGACGGGTTGCCAGCTCCAGGCCACCTGCGCCACCACCCACAATGACAATGCGATGCAGCGGAGGCTGATCACCTAGGTTTAAGTTGCTCATAAAGTACGCTCAACGATTTTCAATAAAAAAGGTTTAATAAAAAATTTTGCTTAATACATTCTAAAAATTTTGAATAAGGGATAATAAATCATGATGTGCTTAAGGTGCGCTGATGAATAGCATAATTTAAGTCTATGAGTTGTTAACAGGTTTTAAATAAAGTATGCCATAGCACATTTTGATCAGCTTTTAGATTGTCTGACAAAATATATAGACTGGTTTGCAGGGGTATTAGTCTGTTTGATAAATCATCAATAGTTAAGCTGATTGCCGCCAGAACAGGTATTCTCAAGGGCATATGGTTTTGCCTTTTTCTGATAGGCAGAGTAAGGTAAGCAAACACGTTGAGCAGTTCATTCACTCATTTTATATTTATCCATTATGCAGGTTGCCATGATTCACTATACTTTATCGTTTGCACAGTATTATCAGCATTTGATTAAGGTAACCATAAGGTTTCAGGCGCAGCCGCAGCAAAAAATCTGGTTGCCTACATGGATTCCGGGCAGTTATCTGGTTCGCGAATTTGCCAGACACGTAGAGTCAGTCAAGGCAAAAAATGTGCTGAGTGATCAAGCCATTAAGCTGCAAAAAGTGAGCAAAAACCAGTGGCAACTGTTTAATGAACAGGCTGCTGAGCTTGAGGTGAGCTATCAGGTATATGCCTATGACCTATCTGTGCGGGGCGCTTATGTGGATGATGAGCGCTTGTATGTCAACCCGGCAGCAGTGTGCATGGGTGTAGCGGGGCAGGAGGATGAGCAGATTCAGTTTCGACTGGAAGTGCCAGAGTTATTAAAGCACTTTACCTTGGCAACTGGTATGGGGCAGCTTAAGCAGGAAGCACATACCTATCATCTGGCGGCAAAAAATTATCATGAATTGATTGACCAGCCATTTGAGCTGGCAGAGCATGCCAGTATTGAATTTAAAGCCGAAGATATTGTGCATCGAGTCGCTATTTCAGGTCGTCATCATACCGATTTACAACGGCTGGCTACTGACCTGGAAAAAATCTGTAGTGCACAAATCAGGCTATTTGGCGATGCGCCATTTTCTGACTATTTATTTATGGTAATGGCAACTGCCAATAGTTATGGTGGGCTGGAGCATCAAAACCTGACCAGTCTGATTACCCCGCGTGATGATTTGCCAAAGCAGGGAGAACCTGCCAAACCTTCGACCGGTTACCAGAGGTTTTTGGGTTTATGTAGTCATGAGTATTTTCACAGCTGGCTGGTCAAATTTATTCGTCCGCACAATTATGTAAAGCCTAATTTGCACCAGGAAGGTTACACCACGCTATTGTGGGTGTTTGAAGGCATTACCTCCTATTATGATGACTTGATGCTCTACCGTAGTGGTGTTATTGACCAGAGCGCCTACCTTGATTTGTTGAAAGATCAGGTTAACCGCTACTTGAGTAATCCGGGGCGTCATTTACAAAGCGTGGCTGAATCCAGTTTTGATGCCTGGATTAAGTATTATCGTCCTGATGAAAACAGCAATAATGCGGGCACCAGTTATTATAATAAAGGTGCGCTGGTTGCCTTGTGCCTGGATCTCACCTTAAGACAGCACGGGGCAAGTCTGGATCGACTATTACAACAGCTTTATACGCGTGCAAAAGCTGGCCAGCAGGTGGATGAATCGACTCTGCCAGAGATATGTGAACAATTGGGTGGTCAGGGGCTGAATGATTTTTTTGATGATTATGTATACGGTACCAAAGAGCTACCTTTGGCAGAGCTGTTAGGCAGCATAGGTATTCAGCTATTAATGGAACAAAAACCATGGCCTTTGGGGCTTAAAGTCACAGACAGTGGTCAAGGCTTGCTGGTACAGCAGGTATTGCGGCATTCCGCTGCTGCACAGGCCGGTATTTCGGCGCATGATACCTTAATTGCCATTGACGGGTTAAAAGCAACCAGCAACCTGCTGCAACAGCTGAGTAATCCGGTTGAACTATCTGAACAGCCTCTGACATGCCATGTGTTTAGACGCGATGAACTAAAAATTTTGAAAGTGAAAGGTGAAGGCTTTATCATTTCTACTGTCAAATTAACAGTTGAAGACCAGAATTTACTCAAACGTTGGTTTACGCATTGAAAACTATCTTTAATTGGTCTACAACATAGAGAAAACAGGTTCAAAATAAAGCTGCGGGAGAAGCAGTAAGTATAAAACACTCAGGTAGATCATGACAGGATAACGGGAAATGCCTAACCAGTTTCATATGATCCAGCGAACAGCGTCCCACACCACACAGGATCTTGCTGATTCAGTAATGCCAGACCAGCAACCGGAATGGCATAACTATGAATCTTTATATCAGGGACGCAAGATGCCTCTGCAAGACAATAGTTGTTTAGAGTATTTTGATGAGGTGGTAGCGCAGGCGCCGGAGGCACCGGCCTTGAGCATGTGTGACCAGACCTTAAATTATGCAGAAATAGCTTTTAGTATTAATGCACTGGCATACTGGTTTTTGGAAGAAGCCAATGTGAATCCCGGTGACCGGGTCGCCCTGTATTTGCCGAGCAACCTGTCTTATATGATTGCCGTATTTGCTGCCTGGCGTGCGCGTCTGGTCGTGACCAATTTAAGCTTTATTCTGGAAAATAGCTATATCCTGCATCAGCTACAGGACTCTGGTGCCAAAATATTAGTGACTATTCCTGCCTTCTTGCCACAGGTAGAAAAAATACTGTTGCAAACCAGCATTCGCCATATTGTCACTACTCAGGCAGATGATTATAACCATTTTCTGGGACGTATAAAAAACTGGTTATCGCCAAGAAAATGGCTGGAACAATGGCGCGAAGACACCACCATGATTCGCTATATTCGATTAAGGCATATTCTGAAGAAACACCGTAGCGTCCATTGTGAATGGCCCAGTGCCGATCTTGATGATGTAGCGATGATTCAATATACCAGCGGGACTACTGATACACCCAAGGGCGTGGCTTTAACACACCGTAATTTATCTGCCAATTATCAGCAAACCCGCCAAATTTTAAATGATCACTTGACTGCGGATAAATGTGGTTTGTGCACCATTCCGCTACAGCATATTGTAGGGGTTAGTTTTTGTCTGATGATGCTGTGCACTGGCGCTCATGTTGTATTAACCACGCGCTCTGAACTATTGTTCAGAAGCAAAAGCCTGCAGCAATATCCGCTGGATATCATGGCGGGTGTACCTTATTTGTACCATCAGGTTTTAAAACAGGATGCGGCCATGCATCTGGTTAAAAAAATGGAATTATTTCTGTGCGGTGGCAGTCTGGTTAGTCGTACTTTACAACAGCAGTGGCAGGAGTTGACTGGCCGGCATTTGTGCGAGGCGTTCGGGTTAAGTGAAACAGCATCTTTGATCAGTATTAATCCGCCACAACGTATCCGGGTGGGTACAGTAGGGGTAGTATTGCCTAATACTGAAATCTGTATCGTTGGCAATCGTCAGCAGCCGCTGGGCTTTAACCAGCCAGGCGAGCTATGGGTGCGTGGCTCACAAGTGATGCGTGGTTACTGGCATAAACCGGATTTTACCCAGCAGGTGATGACCTATGACAACTGGTTTAAAACGGGTGATATTGTGTCCATTTCAGAAGATGGTTTTATTACCATGTTGGAGCGGCAGAGTGATACCCTTTGGTGGCAAAATCAGCAAATGTTTCCACAGGAAATTGAACATAGAATTTGCCAGCATGAAGATGTGATTGACTGCGTGATGCTACAGGATGAAAGTCATTGCCAATCACCGATCCGTTTGCTTGTGGTTGTAAAAAAAGACTTAAGCCCTGACCGGTTAATTGGGTACATCAGGGATCAGCTACACTTCGGTGTGGTGCCAGATGTGATTGAGTTTGTGGATCATTTGCCACGTGGCCCTATGGGGCGGGTATTTCGTCGCCTGATGCGTAAACCAGCCTCAACAGGCACACGATCAGAACAGATTGACCGACCATCCTGAGTGCCCGGACTATCCTGTCTGGCAGGAATATTATTCAGGGTTTTGCTTTGGCCGGGTAGTAAATCACCCAGCATAAATTCACCAATCTGGCTACGGATCAGGCGCAGGGTGGGAAAGCCAACAGCAGCCGTCATGCGTCTGACCTGACGGTTTTTGCCTTCACAGATTTTTATTTCCAGCCAACTGGTAGGAATACTAGCCCGGTAGCGGATAGGCGGATTCCGGGGCCATAACCATTCAGGCTCTTCAATGAGTCTGGCCTGTGCCGGCAGAGTGAGCCCATCCTTAAGCGGCACGCCCTTTTGTAACTTGTCCAGGGCAGTTCGGTCAGGAATCCCTTCAACCTGAACCAAATAGGTTTTATATTGCTTACTGCGTGGATTGGTTAGCTTTTGGTTAATTTGCCCGTCATTGGTTAGCAATAATAAACCTTCGGAGTCATAATCTAGCCTGCCGGCGACCCGCAAGGATTTATCCTTGATGTAATGACTTAAGGTCAGGCGTTGGTCATCGGTTCTAAACTGGGTGAGCACATTAAAGGGTTTGTTGAACAGTACAATTGATGTCATCTGGATGCAGTTTTCCTTAATATTTAGCAAGTCATAACACTGCTATCACGCAGAAAAATATTGACATTTGTTTTTTAAATCACACAAGTGCTCAGAAATGTTTAACATATAGTACCTGTAGATGCGCAATAAAACATGCTAGTTTTGACATCTGAAAGAGTTTAATCACTAAGAAAAAGGGAGCACCTGTACAATGGGTTATCAGAAGATCGTGGTTCCTGCGGATGGCGACAAAATCACCGTTAATGCAGACCTGTCACTGAACGTCCCCAATCATCCTATCATTCCATTTATTGAGGGTGACGGTATTGGTGTCGATATTACGCCAGTAATGATCAAGGTTGTTGACGCTGCTGTACAAAAAGCCTATAGCGGAAAACGATCTATTGTCTGGATGGAAGTGTATTGCGGCGAAAAAGCTGATCGTATCTATGGCACTTACATGCCGGAAGAAACTTTTGAGGCGCTGCGCGAGTTTGTGGTTTCTATCAAAGGTCCATTAACCACACCAGTAGGTGGTGGTATCCGTTCATTAAACGTGGCACTGCGTCAGGAACTGGATCTATATGTGTGTGTACGACCAGTACGCTGGTTCAAAGGCGTACCTAGCCCGGTTCATAACCCTGAACTGACCGATATGGTGATCTTCCGCGAAAACTCGGAAGATATTTATGCGGGTATTGAATGGAAGGCAGATTCGCCCGAAGCCAAAAAAGTTATTGAATTTTTGCAAAAAGAAATGGGCGTTACCAAAATCCGTTTCCCTGAGGGCTGTGGTATTGGGATCAAGCCAGTGTCCAAAGAAGGCTCTCAGCGCCTGATTCGTAAAGCCATTCAATTTGCCATTGATAATGACAAACCTTCTGTGACTCTAGTTCACAAGGGTAATATCATGAAATATACCGAAGGTGCGTTTAAAGAGTGGGGCTATGAGCTGGCCATGGAACGCTTTGGTGGTGAGCTGTTAGATGGTGGGCCTTGGGTTAAAATTAAGAACCCCAAAACCGGCAAGGATATTATCATTAAAGATGTGATTGCTGATGCGTTCTTACAGCAAATCCTGATGCGTCCAGCGGATTATTCAGTGATTGCTACCTTGAACCTGAACGGTGATTATATTTCTGATGCACTGGCTGCAGAAGTAGGTGGTATTGGTATTGCACCGGGTGCCAATATTGGTGGAGCGGTGGCTGTGTATGAAGCCACGCATGGTACTGCACCAAAATATGCCGGTCAGGACAAGGTGAACCCCGGCTCCCTCATTCTGTCTGCTGAAATGATGCTGCGTGATATGGGCTGGACTGAAGCGGCTGATTTGATTATTAGTGGTATTGCAGGTGCGATTGAAGCTAAAACCGTGACTTATGACTTTGAGCGCTTAATGCCGGATGCGACCTTGTTACGTAGTTCAGAGTTCGGTGATGCTATCATTAAAAATATGGAAGATTAATGCACTAAACTACTTTTTTATAAAAGTAAGTTAGTTCCATAACAAAATAACCCTTAATGTGATTTCATTGAGGGTTATTTTTTGCCCTGCTTAAATATATTTTAACCTTTGATTGTTGGTCAAAATCCATGCGAGCTGATTTGTCGTATCAGGTACGAATTCTTGAGTCTGTAACAGAGGCTGCTGAGTTTTTTATGCAGCTTAAGCTAGTACAGCCATTCTTAAAGTTTGAGTTCTGGCAGGCTTTGGAGCAGGCGCAAGCTGTTGGAGCTTCTGGCGGCTGGAAAATTGCCCATGTTTTGCTTGAACATCAGGGACAGCCAGTGGCTTTTATGCCCTTGTTTATCAAAAGCCATCATCGTGGTGAATATGTGTTTGACCATAGCTGGGCTGACGCCTATGCCCGGCATGGGCTGGATTATTATCCCCGACTGGTGAGCAGTCTACCTTTTACTCCAGTAACCGGACAGCGGATTTTAATGGTGGAAGGTTACAGTTTAGCGCAGGTTTGGCCGTTTATATTTCAGGCTGTGCAGGATGTTGCTATACAATATTACGCTTCGTCATGGCATGCTTTGTTTATTGATGAGGCGTTATTGAGGTTTTTTCAGGTTGACTCGCCAGATTTAGCCATTCGCTACCATTGCCAATTTTTATGGACAAATCAGGGCTACCAGCATTTTGATGATTTTTTGGCTGCCTTGACTGCCAAAAAGCGCAAAAGCATTAAGGTGGAGCGACAAAAAATTGCGCAGCAGGGCATTGAGATTCAAAGGATTGAAGGGTTAGCCATCAATCAGGGTGATATTGATTTTTTCTACCAGTGTTATAGCAATACTTACGATGTACGTGGACAGCGACCGTATTTGAATCAGGCATTTTTTAGCCAGCTTATCCATGAAATGCCACAGCATATTATGCTTGTTGTAGCCAAAAGAAATGACCAGCCTATCGCAGCTGCCTTGTTCTTTAAGGATGAGCATACTTTATATGGCCGCTACTGGGGTGCATTGGAACAGGTAGATTGTCTGCATTTTGAGGTGTGTTATTATCAGGGCGTTGACTATGCAATTACAAACAAATTGCAGAACTTTGATCCGGGAACCCAGGGAGAACATAAGCTGATTCGGGGTTTTGCGCCGGTTTATACTTATTCTGCGCACTGGCTAGGTCGGCCTGAGTTTATGGAAGCTGTTCAGGCATTTTGCCAAAAAGAAAAGCATTATGTGGATGAGTATTATCAGGCTGCCTTGGCAAGTACACCTTTTAAACAGACAGCCTGAATAAATCGAATTACACTGATGACATTTAGCAGTGTCGTAATCGCTATAAATTAAAACTTCAGTGAGGGAGTATGAACATGAATCAGGCCGTTACCACCAAAGCGCAGACCAGTCAGCCACTGGCAATGCCTATCCGTAATTATTCAGAATTTTACAGATTTTATTTGACTGAACACAGCAATGTGATGAGTCGACGCCTGCATGTCGCAGGAAGCCTGGCAGGGTTGTATGGTATATATAAAGCCATTAAAACGGGTAAAAAAAGCTATTTGCTCAAAGGGATTGCTACGGGATATGCCTGTGCCTGGGTAGGTCATTTTTTCTTTGAAAAGAATAAGCCTGCATCATTTAAGCAGCCTGTCTATAGCTTTATGTCGGACTGGCGCATGCTGGCTGATGTGTGTCGCGGTAAGGTTAGCCTGCGTCATGCCAGATATGACAAGCAGTAGTAACCGGCTATATTGATGTAATGTGTGTGGATGCAATAATCATGGATGATTTAGCAGTAATCGCACGACGGGTTATCGCTAAAATAATACAATGCGTCAGACAAAGAGGAAGTGCAAGTACGGATTTTTATGGCATATTATAACAATAAATCTTAAGCAACAATAATAGGTCAGGGAGTACTATCATGTGGGGCGGAGTAGTTTTTATTGCCATTATTCTGGCTGGTGTTTTTTATATTATTGCTTTATTTAACGGACTGGTTGCCAAGCGTAATGCGGCACGTAATGGTTTTTCACAAATTGACGTGCAATTACAGCGTCGCCATGACCTGATCCCTAATCTGGTTGAGGCAACACGTGCTTATATGTCGCATGAAAAGGACACGCTGGAGCGTGTGATCGGGGCACGGGATGCGGCAGTACAGGCGCAGCGCAATCTAGCCAATGCCGGTGTTTATAATTCACCGGAACTGGTAGATAAACTGGCGCTGGCAGAGCAGCGCTTGAGTAATAGTCTGGCGCAGTTTACCGCAGTCATGGAGCAATACCCTGAGCTCAAAGCCGATTCGGTGGTCAAGGAACTGATGGAAGAGCTAAACAGTACAGAAAACCGGGTGAGTTTTGCGCGTCAGGCTTATAACGATCAGGTGATGTTTTATAATAATGCCTGCGAGATGTTTCCCAGTAATTTTGTGGCGGGTGCCTTTAGTTTTAAGCCTATGAAACTGCTGGCACTGGATGATGCCAAAGCAGTGGGACCACCCGTACGGATTAGTTTATAGCATACCGCTTCATCTGAAAAAATTTACAGCTAAGGACATCAGGATTGGACTTCTGGGGCAAACAGGAACAGGCCAAACGTTATACCCTGCTATTGTCGGCGCTATTTGCGCTGGCTGTCATATTGACCATTTTTATTATGAATGCGCTGGTGGGCGTGGTGCTGCATTCATTTGACAAAACCCAGCTGATTTTTTTCCATACTTTTAGTCTCTATATTATTGGTGCGATGTTGCTGGTCATTGTAGGCGGCTCTTTGCTGGAGGCTTATCGGCTACGGGAAGGGGGGCGTGCCCTGGCACGGCGTCTGGGTGCCCGCCGTATTCAGTTTGAGACCACTGTTCCTGAAGAGCAAATGCTAAAAAATGTGGTTGAAGAGATATCCATTGCTTCCGGGGTAATCATGCCTGCCCTGTATGTGCTGGATGATGAGCTGGGCGTGAATGCCTTTGTGGCTGGTTATCAGGCTCGCGATATGGCGCTGGTGGTGACATGGGGCATGTTGCAGACGCTGGATCGCCATGAGTTGCAGGGTGTGATTGCCCATGAGTACAGCCATATTTACCATGGTGACACCCAGCTTAATTTACGTCTGGTTGCCTGGGTGGCTGGATTGCTGTCAGTGAGTCAGATAGGCAGCTGGATCGCTCAGGCCGGCTTTTCCCTACAGCGCCATGTACAGCGTGACCGACGTGCTGATGCTGTGTTTATTGTGGCTGGTGGGCTGGTATGGCTGGCTGGAAGTCTGGGTGTGCTGATGGCACGGCTGTTAAAGTTTGCTATCCTGAGGCAGCGTGAGTTTCTGGCCGATGCTTCAAGTCTACAGTTTACGCGTTCCAACGGGGTATTGCAGGCATTGCTACGTATCCGGGCACATCATACTGGAACGCAGTTACATGGAGTATATGCGGAATCCATTAGCCATTTTTGTTTTGGTCAAGCGTTGCATACACATAGTCTGTTTGCCACCCACCCCAGTCTGGATGCACGCATTAGCCGGATTAGCCCTGCTGCCTTGCGCCGGGCACAGGTACAGGAACGTATTCTGGCACGCAAGGCAGATGATCCGCTTGGTGCTGATCCATTGCCTGATAAGTTAGGCAAAACCAGACAGGAAATTACCCAGCCCGAACAGGTACAAGAGCTTATTGAGTGGCAGCCGCCTTTACCTCTGCCTACAGTGCGCCTGCATCCCATCGCTGTGAACACCAAGGATGCTGTTAAGCCCCTAAACGCAAAAATGCGGGTCAGCCATGCCAGACCTGATGTGGTAAAGCGGGCGTTGGGTACTTCTACCGGATGCCGCGAGCTGCTGGCAGCTATTTTGGCTTTGAGGCAGAACATTGCCTGCGAGCCAGAGAAGCATCAGGTGAGCCGCGCTATTGTAGAAGCACTGGCAAAGCTCGATCCCAGATTGTACGTCAGTATTTTCTTGCAGGGTGTTGATACCATGGGTGAGTTACCGGCCAGTGCAGCGCGGCAGTTTTTGTCACGATTGGCAGATATTATTCAATTAGATGGTCAAATTGGTTTACTGGATGTGCTGTTACTGGAACGGGTCAAGGCACGTCTGAATCAACTGCCGCCTGTGGTACCGGTGGCAATAGAAAACTGCGGGTCAGCCATTACCATACTGGTAGAGGCGCTATTACACGTACAAAATTTTAGTGCTGAGCAGAAAAAAATCTCCCGCGAGCGAGTGCTGCGTACGATTTTAACGCCCCAGCAGTTTGAACAGGCTTGCAAACATCCGGCAGCTCAGCGTCCGGTAAATCTGGGGCAAATCCTGCATCAGCTGGCTGGCTTGCTAAAACGGGAGCGTATGAATGTACTGGCTGCGGCAGAGACCTGTTTATGGTCAGATACCATTATTACGCAAGAGGAGCAGGACGTACTTGATCTACTCTACTGGCGTTTGGGTTTTGAGCCCAAATCCATGGCTGATTATCATGCCCGTGAAATAGCGCTGGAACTTTAAAACATACATTCCATGGAAAAAGCAATACAGCAGTAATCAGCAGATATTGATAAATTGTTTTTGTGGTTGTTTTTAACGATAAAAGCTCATTTTGGTAGAATTTTGCTATTTCGGCGATAGCGGAATGAATGTCTCCAACTGGCATAAAATAGCCTTACAACAATGCCGAAGCAGCGTATAATGGCGTTATCCATGTGTTTTTATTGCTAGGGACCAAGTAGCCATGAGCAGCAATCGCTTAATCATATTTGATACGACCTTGCGTGACGGGGAGCAAAGCCCCGGTGCCGCGATGACCAAGGAAGAAAAAATCCGGGTAGCAAAGCAGCTTGAGCGTCTGGGCGTGGATGTGATTGAAGCAGGCTTTGCGGCGGCTAGTCCTGGCGATTTTGACGCTATTTCCAGCATTGCCAGCGTCATAAAAGATTCCACCATTTGCTCGCTGGCGCGTGCCAATGAAAAAGATATTCGCCGTGCCGGTGAGGCCATTAAGACAGCTCACCGTGGCCGGGTGCACACCTTTATTGCCACCAGTCCTATTCATATGCAGTACAAGTTACGCATGAGTGAAGAGCAGGTGATTGAAGCCGCAGTCAAGGCTATTAAAATTGCCCGTGAATATACCGATGACGTCGAGTTTTCTGCCGAAGATGCCATTCGCTCAGAAGTGCCGTTTTTAACCCGTATTTTTGAGGCGGTGATTAAAGCAGGTGCCAAAACCATTAATGTGCCAGATACGGTGGGTTATTCTACCCCTGAGCTGATTTATGAGCGTTTTAAAACCCTGCTTGAGCAAGTGCCCAATTCTGATCAGGTGATCTGGTCGGCACATTGCCATAATGATTTAGGCATGGCAGTGGCCAATTCGCTGGCCGCAGTACGCGGCGGGGCGCGTCAGGTTGAATGTACCATTAATGGTCTGGGTGAGCGAGCGGGCAATGCGGCGCTGGAAGAAATTGTCATGGCAACCCGCGTGCGTCAGGATATTTATGGCGTCACCACTAATATCCGTACCGAGGAAATTGTACCCAGTTCACGGCTGGTATCAACCATTACCGGTTATGCGGTACAGCCCAACAAAGCCATTGTGGGCGCCAATGCTTTTGCGCATGAGTCCGGTATTCATCAGGATGGCATTTTAAAACACCGTGAAACTTATGAAATCATGCGTGCCGAGGATGTTGGCTGGAAAACCAATAAATTGACTTTGGGTAAATTATCTGGCCGTGCGGCGTTCCGGGCTCGTCTGGATGAGCTGGGCATCGGTGTGGAAAATGATGAGCAGCTTAATGAGCTGTTTAACCGCTTTAAGGATCTGGCCGACCGTAAGAGCGAAATCTTTGATGAAGATTTGCATGCACTGGTTTCTGGTCATTATGGCTCTGAAATCAAGCAGCGCTTTGAACTGGTTGAGCTGGAAGTCACCAGCAAGACCGGGCAAATACCGCGTGCCCACTTGGTATTAAACATTGAAGGCAAGCAGCATCCGGTTAGTGAAAGTGGTTCCGGGCCTGTGGATGCGACCTTTAAAGCCATTGAAGTGCTGGCCAAGTCAGGTGCTACCCTTGAGTTGTATCAGGTCAATGCCATTACCAGCGGTACCGATAGTCAGGGCGAAGTGGTAGTGCGTCTAAACAGGGATGGCCGGATTGTGACGGGACAGGGTGCGGACACTGATATTGTGATCGCCAGTGCCCAGGCCTATCTGGATGCGCTCAACTGGCTGGCCACTGAAGGCAAAACCAATGCCCAGATGTCAGGGCTGATTTAGATGCACAATGCCCGGCAACGTGCCTTATTGTCGGTACTAGGTATTAATGTATGGATACCCCGGGCAGCCAAAACTACGCCTATCTCTTCAGCAGCCATTTCTTTATGGCGGCAGGGTGAAGGAGCCTTTGATCAGTCAGGGCATGAGGTTGCTTCCTATGATGTTCAGCTGGATGCTGTAGGGAACCCGTCTGTTAGCCAGCAACATGTCATTGCCCAGCAAAGCACAGCTGTTCGGGAAAATACAGCAGGGCAATCTGAAGTCACTGTAGCGACGGACGAGCTAGCGGTAAAAGAAACCAGTATAAAAGAAGTGATAAAAGATGTAACGAAAGTCATTTCTCCAGAGGCTCTTGCACTAGAGGCAGATATCTTGAATCTGGCTCCTTTTCGTCTACAGGCCTGTCAGATCAACCACTGGGTTATTCTGATAAATGAAGCCGATTTACAGGATGAACAGGCACGGAAGCTTTGGCAAAATATTCTGGCAGTTTTTGGTAAGCCGGCAATTAGTTATTTTTCCTGGCCCTTGGCTGGGGGACAGCGCTGGCAGCGGGCTACGGGCGCCCGAGCGGCTTTAACCGGATTTTTATTTAGAATGGGACTCGACAGACGTGCTGGTTTGATGAGTGAACTGGATAGTAGCATTTGCCCGGATCGCATTGAGCGCTTGCCTTATTTGGCCGAACTACTCGCTGAACCTTTAAAAAAACGCATCCTTTGGCAATTTCTAAAACAACAGCAAGAGTCATCACGGGATTCATTGCAACAGGAGGTTTAACCATGGCTAGCGTAAAAGTTGCCGCAATTCAGCTGGAACCTAAAATTGGTGATGTACAGGCCAATCTGGCAGCTTGTAAAAACATGGCCGATGAAGCTGGCCAAAAAGGGGCAAAATGGATTGTACTGCCTGAGTTCTTTGCTACCGGCATGGCTTTTGATCCAGACATTGTTGATGCCATTGAACCGCCCAATGGACCAGCATTGGCTTTACTGCTTGACCTGGCCAAGCGTCATCAGGCTTTTGTGGGTGGTTCTTTTATTGTACGTGACGAAGATAGCAGCGTTCGCAATGCATTTTATCTGGTTTCACCGCAGGGCATATTGGGCAGGCATGATAAAGACCTGCCTACCATGTGGGAAAACTGTTTTTATACATCAGGAAGCGATGATGGCATCATTAAGGCACAGGAACATCGCGCAGGGGTATCCCTGTGCTGGGAGTTTATGCGCTCCCAGACTGCCAGACGGCTACGTAACAACGTCGATGTGATTGTTGGTGGTAGTTGCTGGTGGAGCGTTCCACAATGGTCACCAAAAGCCCTCACCTATCGCTGGGAACAGCAAAATCAGCAAAATGCCCATGAGTCTGTTAGAGCGTTTGCCAGCTATGTAGGCGCACCGGTGATTCATGCGGCGCATGTGGGTGCTATTGAGTGCCGTTTACCGGGAGTGCCGTTAAATTATAAGGGCTACTATGAAGCGGGCAGCATGATTGTAGATGCACAGGGCAATATGCTGGCTTTTCGTGACCGCCATGCCGGACAGGGGCTGGTTATGGCTGATATTCGCATTGGCAGAACAACACCGGTGCAAGAAATTCCTGCGACATACTGGCTGCATCAGCGCGGCCCGATCCCTTCATTGGCATGGACGTACCAACGCTGGCATGGTAAGCACTGGTACAAAAAACACGTGGCCTGATTTAAGCTGTGCTGTACTTGACCGGCATGGTATGTTGGGAAAATTTTGAAATTAAAATAAAAGGGTTGATATGAATGTTTTAATAGTACACGCTCATCCTGAGCCGCAATCATTTACCACCGCCATGAAAGATCTGGCAGTGGCTGAACTTGGTAAGGCTGGGCATCAGGTGGTGGTGTCAGATTTATACGCCATGAATTTTAATCCGGTGGCGTCAAGCGCAGATTTTGGTAGCCGCAAAAATCCCGATTATCTGGTGTATGCGCTTGAACAACGTACCAGTTATGACAGCCAGACCATTGCCCCTGACATTGCGGCAGAAATTGAAAAAGTAAAAGCCGCAGATTTGATTATTTTTAGCTTTCCCATATTCTGGTTTTCAGTACCAGCAATGCTGAAAGGCTGGATTGACCGGGTATTTATTTCTGGTTTGACTTATGGCGGCAAACGTTTTTATGATCAGGGCGGTTTAAAAGGCAAAAAGGCCATGCTCAGTTTTACGCTGGGTGGGCGTGAGCATATGTTTGGCGAACACGCGATTCATGGTGAGCTTGAAACCATGCTGCGTCCATTGCTGCGCGGTACGTTGTATTACGTAGGTATGGAGGTATTGCCGCCATTTGCAGCTTATCATGTGCCATACATTAGCCAGCAGGCCCGCGAGCAAATTTTGGCAGATTACAAAGCACATCTTGGCAATCTGGAGCAGCTTAAGCCCCTTGAATTTCCAGAACTGGATCAGTTTGATGACAAGCTGTATCCAAAAAAAATGGATTAGCACTCAAGGCAAGATTGATTTGAATTCAGGCCAGTGCCAGTCTAACTGCCTCTTGCAAAGTGGTAGTCGGACGCCCCAGCAGGTGTTGTAGTGTGCCGCTATCATCAAACAACGCGCCCTGGGTAGCTCCCATATCAGCGTTGACCAGCAGGTTAGCCAGCGCAGGTTCTGTGCCCTGATTAATTAGTTTTTCACGATAGTCGTGTTCAGTCAGGTTTAAATACACTATATTTTTGCCAGTTTGTCGACTTACTTCAGCTGCTAGTTCAGCCATAGTAAAAGCCTGATCACCTGCCAGCTCATAAATTTTATTTTCGTGGGTTGGGGTGGTTAGTATAATCGCCACTGCCTCGGCATATTCACCAAGCAGGGCAGAACTAATTTTACCCTCTCCAGCCGCCCCGATCAGCACAGAATGTGCCACTGCGGCTTTCAGGTTGTTTGTATAGTTTTCGGTGTACCAGCCGTTGCGCAGGATTGTATAATTTAAGCCGGATTTCAAAATCGCCTGTTCAGTTAAAAAATGTTCTTTTGCCAGTGCAATTTGGGATTGGTCAGTATGCAATAAGCTGGTATAGGCAAAGTGTCTGATTCCTGCATTTTGTGCGGCAGCAATCACGTTAAAATGGGCTTCGGCCAATGTGCCTATTTCGCTAGAGGCAATTAAGATCAGCTTCTCTATGCCGGTCAGCGCTGTGTGCATACTGATAATACTGCTATAGTCAACCTGCCGAATTTCTACACCAGCCGGGGCAATTGCAGTAGCTGCCTGAACATCACGGACAATCATTACAATTTCCTGGGCAGGTACCCGCTTTAGCAATTGGTTCATCACATGGAGGCCAAGGCGTCCGCTTGCACCACTAATGGCGATTGACATTTTATTCTCCAGGTTTATTCATTTATTTTTAATGTAATAAAACCTCCCCTCTAAAATAGTGGGCTTTTGGTAAGTAATGATTATTGATCAGTCAGCCTACTAACTAAAGAGAGATTCCAGAGTCCAGCTGGTAAAAGTGAATGGATCATCTGGTAATTTATACCAATAGCAAGTAGATGGCTTTTGCCCTTATTAAGAGGCAAAGCGTTGGGGTGTGAAGGGTGGTTATGTGAAGAGCTTATGAAGGTGCATTGCAAAAAGATGCTAGAGCCAATTCAAAAATCATTACACAATGGACAGATAAGTGGATGTAAAACTCTTTTGGATCTGACCTAAATTCATGAACACCTTTGCCAAGCTGCTGGTTGGTTTAGCCTTAACAAGTAGTATTTCCAGTTATGCTGTTGACACCAGCCTGTTTGACTTGCCGGATCAGTCGTCAAGAACTGCCAGCAAACTGGGTAAAACCCTGGATATTCCTGATCTGGGTGCAGGTGCCAGTATTCTGGAGCAACAGCAGGAAACCAAGATCGGTGAAATGGTACTGCGGGAAGTGGGCAAAGCACTGCCACTATATGAGGATGCCTGGACTCAGGATGAGCTTAACAAGGTGTTTAACCGGATTTACAGTACGACATCGTTGGGTTCATCACTTGGGCTGGTCATTATTGAAGACAATGCCATTAATGCTTTTGCTGTTCCGGGCGGTTTGTTTGCCTTAAATACCGGTTTGATTTTATCGGCAAAAAATATTGATGAAATTGCAGGAGTCATGGGTCATGAGGTAGCGCATGTTTCACAACGTCATTATAGCCGCAGCAAGGATGCATTTAAGCACCAGGCCTTGCTGACTTTGGGAGGTATGCTGGCCAGTATTTTGCTGGCCTCACAATCTTCTGACGCTGCGGGGGCGGTGGCACTGGGTACGCAGGCTGCCCTGATTGATCGTCAACTGGCTTATAGCCGTAATCAGGAGCGTGAAGCTGACCGGGTAGGCATGCACTTTATGTATGCTGCTGGTTATAAGCCCATGGCCATGGCTGATTTTTTTGAAGTGATGAACCGCAAGACCGGTAGCGTCAGTTATCTGCCAGATTTTTGGCTCACCCATCCGTTATCTACTGAACGTATGAGTGAGGCAAGGCTGCGAGCCGCTCAGTTCCCCAAAATACCTGCTACGCTGGACTTGAATCAGGAGCAAAACCTGCGCCTGATTCAGTACCGTATTGCAGTGTTAAACGACCAGATCACAGAAGCTCATCTCACTACCGCAGCAACCCGGGACCCGGCAGCGGCCTTGGCTTTGGCAATGTTTTATGGCAAACAGGGTAAATATGCGCAGGCCCGCAAACTGGCTGAACAAGCTGCTGGCAGTCAGCCCGACTCAAGTATTGTGGCAATTACCCGGGCAGAAATTGAGCTAAAAGCCAATCAGCCACAACAGGCTTTAGATATTTTGTTGCCACAATATCGCATCATGCCGGAAAACCGGGCACTGGCTATTTATACTGCCCGTGCTTATAGCGTTAACGGTCAGGGCCAAGAAGCACTGAATATTTTGCAGCCATTAAGCAGCAGTAATCCGCGTGATACACTGGTGTGGCAATCCATGGAAGCAGCGGCCAGTCGTTTGCCAGAAGGTGAGCTAAAAACCCTGCAAATTCTTCGCTTTCGGGCAGAAAACCTGTTTTGGCGGGGCGAGGTAGATAGTGCCATTCGCTCGTTGATTCGGGCTCGCACCTTAGCCAAAAGCAATCACAGCCTGTTGGCACGGATTGAGCACCGTCTGGATGAAATGCAGGAGGCCCGTAAGTTCAGGGTAAAATAACCCGTTTAAAACCAAAGCTATCTTTTAATCAGGCATTACTGGTTGCTTCGGTACTGGGCAAATATGCGGTCTCATATACTTCTTCTGCCAGAGATTTTGGTTTGACGTCAATCAGCAATTTGCCATAAGCACGTAACCACCACACCAGCTGAGCAGTCAGGGGAACGGTGGCAGTGACCCGCACCTCGCCACTATCCAGTTTTTCTATGGTTTGATCTTCACTTAAACGTGATTCAAAAAAACTTTGTCCGGCTTTGGGGTGGAACAATAGTTCAATAAAGGCGGGTTCAACCGTTTGGTGATTATGCGATACAAAACCCAGTGCACCAGAGGCTAGATAATCATCAATATTAAAGTCAACCGGATGCATGGAGCGGGTGTCCAGAACAGTAGCCTGACTAAAGCGATGTAGGGCAAACTGACGAATATCCGGTTTGTCATGCCGGGTACAGATCAAATAAATGATTGCGCCACGCTGTACCAGCGCCAGTGGATTTAAGGTATAAATCTTGTCTTCGCCCTGATGGGTACGCGCCTTATAGCTAACCCGTAACTGCCGATCCTGAAGCAGTGCTTCATAAATGCTTTGCTGGGCCCTGGCATCCACAGGAGGCGGGATCAGTGGCTGGGTAGCCGGGACAATGCGTACCCGGTTAATCCACTGGCGTACATTATTATGTTCTGATGACAGGCTACGTCTGGCCAGATCAAACCACGGGCGCATTTCATCAAGCAGACTAGGTGGCAGCAGGTGTTTTAAATGGTCTTCTACCATCATAAAGGTTACGGCCTGTGAGCTGTTCATGTGCGGCAAACTTTGAATAGGCGCATCTTCCTGCCAGCGCCAGCCTTGCGGTGTTTCCTTGTTGCTTTCTATGGGAAAGCGGGTAGCGATCTGGTTTAAGTCGCGCTGGATAGTACGAATGCTGATATCAATGCCCTCACGTTGCAACTGTTCCTGCAACTGACGCGTGCCAATCCATTTTCCGGTAGGAAGCTTGGATAAAATCTGCCACTGACGGTATAAGCTATTAACCGTTTCTTTCTCATTTGAAGCAGATTTACTGGCTTTGGCTTTTTTTGGCAGATTCATTCCCCAACTCTCCGTACAGCATTATGCTTATTATCAGCTCACTGGCTTTTGACAAGCCATCATAAAACTTAGCATGTTTCCTTAGCTTTTGTCCTGTTTATTTCATGACAGGGCTTTTAGAACTGGTTTTTATCTGTTTAACAGCCTGTAAATACTGTTTGGCAGGCTATTTCTTTATCAAGGCTTATTGTTGAATCATTTGAGGGGCATGATGGAAATTAGTGATTAATACAATCAGCCAGGGAAGTCGCATGGTTTGGAATAAACTGACTGGGTTATAGAGCTCATGGAGCAAGCGGGCTATGCAATAACAGTGCCGGGAAGCTATACAGTATTTTTACAATGTAATACAGACATAAAAATAATTACAGCTTCGTGGCAAAGCACTAGCAAAAACTACGCACTGTTACACTAAAAACAATACGCCTTATATAACGCTAATGACTGTGGTTAAACGCTTTAATCATTATAGGGATATAGGGAAATTGCGCTTTTAAAACGCTTAAGGCCTTGCAGATTTTTTGATGCAGCCCAACAGGTTGGTGGATGGTATGTACCTTTTCATCAGTCTGATATTTGCCTTGAAATAACACGATTTATACGTTTGAGAAGGGCTCAATCATGACATTAATCTCTGGTGAGATTTATGAAAATTTAATTCATTTTTCTGATAAAACGCCTGTTCAGGAGCTTAACCAACACGTAGCAACGCAGTTTTTTAGTGAGGTAACCCATGACACGGGTGATATACGGCAAAGCTATCAACATTTTATGCACTGGCTGAATCAGCAATCCATTGAGCAGCTTAAAACGCTCAGCGAGCAGGCAACCGCACATTTTTATAAAAAAGGTATTACCTTCACCGTATACCATGATGCTGATGGCACAGAGCGGGTCATTCCATTTGATATTATTCCGCGAATTATTGAGCAAAAAGAATGGCAAGTGCTGCATGCCGGTTGTGAGCAGCGCATTCGGGCACTCAATGCTTTTTTGCATGATGTGTACCACAAGCAGGACATTATTCGCTCAGGTATTGTACCGGCTGAACAAGTGATTGCCCATGACAGCTTTCAGCCCTGGATGTTAAATGTAGATCTGCCCGGTCAGGTATATGCGCACGTTAGCGGTATTGATCTGATTCGTGATGGCAGTGGCCAGTATTATGTGCTGGAAGACAACCTGCGAACGCCCTCGGGCGTCTCCTATATGCTTGAAGGACGCGCCATCAGCCAACAATTAATGCCGGATATCTTCGCCCGGCAACATATTGCTACCGTGCATGATTATCCGGCGCTGCTAAAGCAAACGCTGGTTGACAGCTCAGCTGTTACTAATCCGACTATTGTGATATGGACGCCAGGCCGCTTTAACAGTGCTTATTACGAGCATGCATTTTTGGCGCGGGCAATGGATGTACCGCTGGTCAGTAGTTTTGACTTGTTTGTAGAAAAAGATGAGGTTTTTTTAAAGTCGATTCGGGGGCCTATCAAGGTAGATATGATTTACCGTCGTCTGGATGACCCGTTTTTAGACCCGCTGGCCTTTAGGCCGGACAGTATGCTGGGTGTTCCGGGCTTAATGGCAGCATACCGTGCCGGTAAAGTGATGATTGCCAATGCACCGGGTACAGGCGTGGCTGATGATAAGTCTGTTTATCCTTATGTTCCTGACATGATCAAATTTTATCTGGGTGAAAAACCGGTTTTAAATAATGTTCCTACCTGGCAGTGCCGCAAAAAGGATGACTTAAACTATGTGTTATCTCATCTTTCCGAACTGGTAGTCAAAGAAACCCAGGGTTCGGGAGGATACGGTATGCTCATTGGGCCCAAAGCAAGTCAGTGCGAAAAAGAAGAGTTCAAGCAGCGCATTTTAAAGGCACCCGCAAATTATATTGCCCAGCCCACGCTTGCTTTATCAGTATGCCCGGCGCTGGTAGAAGAAGGTATTGCACCACGGCATATTGATCTGCGGCCTTTTGTATTGAGCAGTCCTGGTCAGGTTCGGATTGTACCGGGGGGCTTGACCCGTGTGGCGCTTAATCAGGGTTCACTGGTGGTCAACTCATCGCAGGGCGGAGGCATTAAAGATACCTGGATCGTCAGTAGTGAAAACAGTCGTACTTCCCTGATGACACACAGTATGGCTGGGGGCATGGCATGATTTTGTTACTGTCTAAGGCGTCGAACCTGTACTGGCTCGGCCGTTTCATGATCCGTATTGATGGAATATGCCGCCTGCTGCCTTTTACTGATGATCATGAAGCACTGGAATACTCACAGGCTTTTGGTCTACCCGCCTGGGATTCTGCCACCTTAAACCAGTTGATGTACGATGCCAGTCAGCCGGCTTCGATTCCCTCTAATTTACAGGTAGTACGTGAAAATATGCAGTATGTGCGTGGGGTGATCAGTCAGGAGCTGTTTGAATGCCTGAACATACTGACCAGTCCACGTCAGCAGTTTAAAGACCGGGCATGTGGGCTGATCTCTGATTGCTGCGAAACCATTATTGATGAAGATGATAATGTACGCCTGTTCTGGCAACTTGGGCAAAGTATTGAACAAATTGATATCGCCCTGCGCTTAAAACACTCGCCTGAAATGGCAATTCTGGATTTACGCACTGTGATTGAGATGCTGTCACCCATTGGCTGGCAGGCGCTGGAAGCACCCTGGGTTGAATTACAGCAGCGGCAGGATATTACTGCACTTTATAATTTTTGTGATCAGATGCAGGCATCGTTTGAGGAAGGCCCATGAAGCTGGTGATCAATCATCAAACACATTATTGTTATGAGAGCCTGGTGAAGCAAAGCAATCAGTACATCCGGCTTACCCCGCAAAGCAGAGGCCACCAGCGGGTCAATAACTGGCAACTGGTTACGCCGGGTTCAGGTTGTACCCAGCAGGATGGCTTTGGCAACATCTGGACTAGCCTGAGTGTTAACCAGCCGCATCAGGAGCTGTTGATTATGGCTCAGGGCGAAGTAGAAACCAGCCCGGTAGAAGGCATTATGGACCAGAGCCTGCCTCCAGTATTTTTTACTCATACCACTGAAACCACCCATTGCCATGAACCATTGCGTGATTTTATTGCCCGGCATGGCAAAGGCACCACACGCGCCCATCTGATTGATCTGTCAGCGGCCATTCTTGAGCATATGCCCTATACCCCAAACAGCACCACAGTTGACACCACAGCGGCTGAGGCTTTTGATCTGGCTAAGGGCGTATGTCAGGATCATACTCATGTTTTTTTGGCCTGTGCCCGACAGCTAAAGTTACCTGCACGTTACGTATCAGGTTATTTGTATAGTGAAGATACGACTCATGTATCTACCCATGCCTGGGCAGAAGTATATCTGGATGGGTTATGGTATTGTTTTGATACGTCAAATCAATTGTTCTGTCTAGACCAGCATGTCAGCCTGGCGTTTGGCCGCGATTATCTGGATAGTGCGCCAGTACGGGGTACCCGGCAGGGTGGTGGAGAAGAATCCATGCAAACGCTGGTGCGGGTGCTGGCTGCCTAAGCCCTGAATTGCAATGTATCAATAGCCCTCAATAGGAACAGGAAGAATTATGACCTACTGTGTCGCCATGCGTCTTGAAGAAGGGTTGGTGTTTGTTAGTGATTCACGCACCAATGCTGGCGTGGACCATATCTCAACCTTCCGCAAACTGCATCGCTTTGGTGTAAAAGGGGAGCGCCTTATTGTGCTGCAAACAGCAGGTAATCTGGCAACTTCGCAGGCGGTGATCACGCATATGCAGCACCAGATTCAAAGCAATGCCAGCAAAAATCTGCATAACGTGCCGACCCTGTTTGAAGCAGCAGAAATTGTTGGTGAGTGTATGACTGAAGTGGTTAAACAGGTCACCCATCTTGCTGATAGCCACGAGTATGATTTTTCCAGCTCTATTTTGCTGGGCGGGCAGATTATGGGAGAGCCAGCTGAGTTATACAGTATCTATCCGCAAGGCAACTTTATTGCAGCCACCACTGATACGCCATATTTTCAGATTGGTGAGAGCAAATACGGCAAGCCGATTCTGGATCGTGCCTTAAATTATCACACTCCTTTGGACAAAGCCCTGCGCTGCGCCCTGATCTCCTTTGATTCTACCTTGCGCTCCAATGTTTCTGTGGGTACGCCGCTGGATTTAATTGTCTATCGTAATAATGAGTTTAACCTGCCAGAAGGGCGGCGTTTACACGATACGGACCCGTATTTTTCCCTGATTCGTCATCAATGGTCGGATGGCCTGCGCAATGTGATGACCAATTTGCCACAACCCCCGGATGATTACTGGCGCTAGTGAGCAAACTGATGAATATCCCTGCTGACAATAACCGTTCGTTTTGAGCAATGATAAATTTGCTTTGTAGGAAAAAAGTCCAGCACCAGAGATAAATAGTGATTACCAATAATGCTATAATTTTAAGATTGATTAAATCCAGTCTCAATGGATTTGAACTTAAGTAATAAGCAAAATGGAAATTTTTATGGCGCATCAATTTACGATCAAAGAAACCATTCACGGCATTTCCTTTGATGATTTTAAAAAACTCATTGGTGATATCAGCTTGCATGAAGCAGTATGTCGGCGTATTCCTGGAGAAAATCTGGAAATTATTGAATCCAGCTTAAATGGCGATATTTATACCTTACGTCGTGAATATAATCTGGACGTTAATATTCCAGAAGTAGCCAAAAAGCTGCTGAAAAATGCCTTTCGCCTTAAGCGTACTGATATCACCAACGTCAAACAGCTAACTTCTACCATAACCCTGGGGGCAAACCTGCCTTTAGAAGCCACAGGTGAGCGCCAGATTACAGGTGATCATGAAAAACTGGACGTGACCATGACCTGGAACGTAAAGGTTAAGGTACCGTTAATTGGCGGTATGCTGGAAAAACATGCCGAAGGTGAAATTCGCAAATTTACTGCGCTTGAGCTAAAAATTGTCGAAGAAGAAGCTAAAAAGAAATTGCAGGCTTAAGCTCATTAAGAACTCTCCGCAAGGGGAGTTTTTTGTTTTGTGAGGCGGGTTTTAATGCCAGGCTGTCAATAACAGTGTAAAAGCACTCCATTGTCGAATTCTTATGACAACTTCTTTGCCAGCCAAGCGAAATGCTTTAGGCAAGCGTACCGCTTGACTGCGGCCTAACTGAAAATTTTGGTATGTTCCATAAAAAAGCCCTATGATCACTACCATTGGTAACTATCATAAGGCTTGGTTATTTTTTAATGAAAAATTTATAAGTGGAGAATTAAAATCTTACTCCAAATTCGGCGCCAACCACTTCTCCGCCTGCTCAATGCTCCAGCCCTTACGCTTGGCATAATTCTCTAATTGGTCGCGGCCAATTTTACCAATATTAAAATAATCCGACTCTGGATGAGAGTAATAAAAACCGCTCACTGAAGACGGCGGCATCATGGCGTAATGCTCAGAGAGCTGGGTGCCAATTTGCGCGGTAGAATCCAGCCAGTTAAACAAAGTGGCTTTTTCTGAATGCTCAGGACAGGCCGGATAACCCGGTGCCGGACGAATGCCTAAGTATTGCTCTTTAATTAAGGCTTCGTTGTCCAGCGCTTCATCACTGGCATAACCCCAGAATTCCTTACGGATACGTTCATGCAAATGCTCGGCAAAGGCTTCTGCTAAGCGATCCGCCAGTGATTGCACCAAAATAGCCGAGTAGTCATCGCCCTTGGCACGATAGTCTACCGCCATTTCCTCAGCACCAAAAATGGACACGGTAAAGCCACCCAAATAGTCCTGCGCATGCGAATCTGCTGGAGCCACATAATCCGCCAAAGACATATTCGGCTTACGGTTGACGTTATCGGTCTGCTGACGCAAGTGATGGAAGGTATGCGTGACTGTATCGCGCGATTCATCACTATACACCACTAAGTCGTCCGCTGCGATGCGTGCCGCAGGTTGCAGACTAAATACCGCACGTGCATCCAGGCGGTCATGGTCAATGATATCCTTGAGCATGGTTTGCGCTTGTTCGAACAAATCACGTGCAGCTTCACCCACAACTTCATCTTGCAGGATTTTGGGGTATTTGCCTGCCAGACTCCACGATACAAAAAATGGTGTCCAGTCGATATAGGGCACTAGTTTTTCCAGTGGATAGTTACGTAGCACTTGACGACCTAACTGGTTGGGCACTGGTGGGCGATAATCCTGCCAGTTGGTTTTAAAGCCGTTATCTACCGCCGCCAGATAATCCAGACGGGCGGCTTTAGGCTGTTTGTTAGCCAGCCGCTCGCGCACTTTGGCGTATTCTTCACGCGCTTTGGCCACAAAATCCGGCTTCATTTCTGGTGATAGTAGGGTAGTGGCTACACCCACCGCACGCGAGGCGTCGGCCACATAAATCACACCATCATTATGGTAGTGCGGGTCAATTTTCACAGCCGTGTGGGCTTTAGAGGTAGTGGCACCGCCAATCAGTAAGGGTAGTTTAAAGTCCTGCCGCTGCATTTCCTTGGCGACAAATACCATTTCATCCAGACTTGGCGTAATCAGACCAGATAGACCAATAATATCTACGTTTTCTTCAATGGCGGTTTTTAAAATTTTATCGCTGGGTACCATGACGCCCAGGTCAATAATGTCATAGCCGTTACAGCCTAGCACCACACCGACAATATTTTTACCAATATCGTGCACGTCGCCTTTGACCGTTGCCAGCAGCACTTTGCCTTTGCTTTGTCCGCTGGTTTTTTCTGCTTCAATGTAGGGGTTGAGCCATGCCACGGCTTGCTTCATTACGCGGGCGGATTTCACTACTTGTGGCAGGAACATTTTACCTGCGCCAAACAGGTCACCCACCACGTTCATGCCATCCATCAGTGGGCCTTCAATCACATCCAGCGGGCGTTTGGCGGACAGCCGTGCTTCTTCGGTATCTTCATTAATATAAGTGGTAATGCCTTTAACCAAAGCATATTCCATGCGCTTGGCGACTGGCTCATTGCGCCATGCCAAGTCTTCTACCGGTTTTTTGCCGCCGCTGGCTTCGTTTTTATATTTTTCCGCCAGTTCCAGCAGTTTTTCGGTGGCTTCATTACCCGATGCGCCCTGATTGCGGTTCAGGATCACGTCTTCAACAATATCCTTAAGCTCTTTAGGAATGTCATCATAAATTGCCAGCTGACCGGCGTTGACAATTCCCATGGTCATGCCTTGTTGAATGGCATAGTACAAAAACACCGCGTGAATGGCTTCGCGTACCGGCTCATTACCGCGAAAGCTAAACGACACGTTGGACACACCGCCAGAGATCATGGCATTGGGTAGATTTTGCTTGATCCAGCCGGTGGCTTCAATAAAGTCCACGGCGTAGTTGTTGTGTTCCTCAATCCCCGTGGCAATGGCAAACACGTTAGGGTCAAAAATAATGTCCTCAGCAGGGAAGCCCACGTCATTGACCAGTACATCATAAGAGCGTTTGCAGATTTCTTTTTTACGCGCGGCAGTGTCGGCCTGACCGTCTTCATCAAACGCCATGACGATAATGGCAGCACCATAACGGCGGCACAGGGTGGCTTTTTGTACAAACTCGTCATAGCCTTCTTTTAGGCTAATCGAGTTGACAATGGGTTTGCCCTGAATGCACTTAAGACCAGCCTCAATAATTTCCCATTTGGAGGAATCCACCATAATTGGCACGCGGGAGATATCCGGCTCCGAGGCTATCAGGTTCAAAAAGTGCACCATGGCGCCTTCGGAATCCAGCATGCCTTCGTCCATGTTAATGTCGATGACCTGTGCACCACTGTCCACTTGCTGGCGGGCAACGTCCAGCGCTTCGGTAAAATTTTCTTCGCGGATTAAACGTAAAAACTTTTTGGAACCGGTCACGTTAGTACGTTCACCCACATTGACAAACAGTGAATCGGCTTCAATATTAAACGGCTCGAGTCCAGATAAACGGCAGGCCGGGGCAATGTCAGGAATCTGGCGTGGTGGCAGGTCTTTAACCGCATTATAAATGGCAGCAATGTGCTCTGGCGTGGTACCGCAACAACCACCAATTAAATTGACCAGCCCACTCTCGGCAAATTCCTGCAAGAAGGCAGCGGTTTGTTCCGGGGTTTCGTCATAGCCACCAAAGGCATTGGGCAGGCCAGCATTAGGGTGAGCAGATACAAAAATATCGGCTTTGTCGCTAATGGTTTTAACGTGCGGACGCATGGCATCGGCGCCCAGTGCACAGTTAAAGCCAATGGACAATAAATTGCCATGCCGTACTGAGTTCCAGAACGCTTCGGCCGTTTGTCCGGTGAGAGTACGGCCTGAGGCATCGGTAATGGTGCCGGAAATCATGATTGGCAATTCACGGCCAATGTCATCAAATACTTTATACACGGCAAAAATGGCCGCTTTACAGTTCAGGGTGTCAAAGACGGTTTCAATCAGCAGGATATCCACGCCGCCTTCAATTAAGGCGCGGGTAGCTTCGACGTAATTTTCTACCAGCGCATCAAAGTTGATATTACGAAAGGCTGGGTTGTTCACATCTGGAGAAATGGAACAGGTGCGCGACGTTGGCCCCAAAACGCCGGCTACAAAGCGTGGTTTATCCGGCGTTTTTTTTGTCCATTCATCACATACTTCGCGTGCAAGCTGTGCCGCGGTGCGGTTAATTTCGGGCACCAGCTCTTCCATGTGATAGTCACTCATGGAAACCCGCGTGCCGTTAAAAGTATTGGTTTCAATAATATCGGCACCAGCTTCTAGATACTGTGCATGAATGCCTTGGATAATTTGTGGCTGGGTCAGTACCAGCAGGTCATTGTTTCCTTTGACATCATGTGGCCAGTCGGCAAAGCGCTCGCCACGGTAATCTTCTTCCTCAAGTTTGTGCCGTTGAATCATGGTGCCCATTGCGCCATCCAGCAATAAAATCCGTTTGGCCAGTAGTTCTTTTAAGGTGGCAAGCGTATTTGAAGGGGTAGGCGTGGACATCAACAACTCCAGCAAGAGCGGGTAAATAAAAAGATAAGTTTAACAGATTTAAGGTTAGGGGATGCTGTCAATTAGCCGGCACGACAGGCTAAGTGTCAAGAATAGCCAGTTCAGCAAGCAGACGATCCAAAAACAACTCTTGTACCGCTGGAATGACTCGTTCAGATGGGTAACAACGCACAATGCCAATATGGTCAACTTGATCTTCAGCACGATAGGCAATATTTTCCAGTCGAGTGTTAAAGCTTTGGGGAACAGCCAGATTGCGGTGATATTTTTTATCAGTACCCAAAACATCTGCTGCGGCAAAATAGTTTAAATAATGCTGAATGTTGTCGGGGATTTGCCGTACGTTAAAACCCCATTGTGCCGGGTAGATACGGCCTAGCCCACCCGCCGCCAGAGAAATAGCAAAATTTACCTTAATATTCTGTTTTTTCAGGATTTTTGCTACTTTAATAATTTGGCTACCACCCTGACTATAGCCAATGAGTACAACTGGCCGACCTGCTTGTGCAGCTGGAACAATGTCTTTGGCGATGGTGGCAGGGCGCTGATGGTTGCTATATAAAGAACTATCCGGATAGCCATTTTTACGCAAGAACTGGAGCAAATGGCGCTGCATATGCTGGCCAGCCAACAAACCATGAACCAGCACAATTTTAGGGCCTTGATAGTCAGCACAGACCAAGGCACGCCAGCCGGGCGTAGAAAGTAAAGCAGGGTGAACCATAATAAAGCATAATAGCGAGGCAAAGTGGCATCATAACAACATGGGGCAGCTTATCCAATTGCTACCCCGGACTTAACATTTGTAAGGCGGTGTCTGATCTGGTTAATAAATGATTAAACAGTTGTTTAAGCTTGTGATGAATGGTAATGCCCCCATCTATGCGCTATGATGTACCGTCTATGCAGGAGTTTTAAGCATGTCTGTTGAGAACCTGGAAAACCCCACTCAAACCGATACCAATACAGAAGATTTGACCCCCAATATGGTGATTACGCCTTCTGCACAAGAATATTTAAAAGAATTATTGGCTAAACAGGACACTCCCGGGATTGGTGTGCGCATTTTTGTGGAGCACCCGGGCACTGCACGCGCTGAGTGCTGCATGGCTTATGCCACGCCCGAAGAAGTGAATACACTGGACTATAAACAGGAATATGACAGCTTTCCGGCTTATATCGACACCCCATCGGTGCCTTACTTAAAAGATGCGGTGATTGACTACAATAAAGACCGTTTTGGTGGTCAGCTGACCTTTAAGGCGCCCAACTCCAAAGTACCACGCGTGGGTAAGGATGCGTCTATTGAAGAACGCATTGCTTATGTGTTGCAGGCCGAAATTAACCCGGGTCTGGCGGGTCATGGTGGCCATGTGAGTCTGCTTGAGCTGTTTGAAGATGAAACCCATGGCTTAACGGCAGTGTTGCAGTTTGGTGGTGGTTGTCAGGGTTGCTCAGCAGTGGATATCACCTTAAAGCAAGGCGTGGAAACCACCTTGAAAGAGCATATTCCTGAGCTGGGTCGGGTGATTGATAAAACTGACCATACGCAAAATGAAGGGGCGTATTTTAAGTAGAGCATCTGCCAGCCCCATTTACGCCTATACGACGGTGTCTTATAGTTTTTGGTTTGAATGTTTCCATATTTTTATTGAGTTCTTTTGTCTTGATACAAAAGAACCAAAAAATCAAGGCAACGGCACTAAGCTAAAAATCAATTCATCATCCTAAAATGAAAAAACTCGCTACGCTCAGACAATTTTCATTTCTAACGGATGATTTTTTGATTTTTTTAACGCTCAGTGCTTTCTGCCATTTCCCCATAGCTCATTGCTCAGTTTAAAATTGTTATTCTGTCTTTTCTAACTCATCAAACAACGCAATAGTATCCTTCACCCAATCAATTAGCGTTTTTTGCGTTTGTATGCCTAAAATCAGCACCTGATGTTGAATTTTCTGCTCGCGGCTTAACGGTTGCTGTTTAATAAAATCACGCTGCTCAATACTTAAATACAGCGCCAGTTTTTCTTCATGCAATTGCAAGTGTCGTTGTAGTTCGGCCTGTAAAACATTGCTGCCCAAAATGGCCTCGGCACGTAAGCGTACTGCCAGCTCTTCACGAATAATGTAGGGGTCGGTTTGTTGCCCCGCCCATCGTTTTAATTCCGCTTTGCCAGTTTCCAGCACATGATAAGTCTTCTTTTTGGTTTTTCCGGCATCCTTGGCGGGTTGTGAATTAATCCAGCCCTGATTTTCCATGCGCTTGAGTTCGCGGTAGATTTGCTGATGGGTCGCATTCCAGAAAAACCCCATGGATTTATCAAAGCGTCGTGCCAGATCGTAACCAGAGCTGGGCTTTTCTAACAGGGAAGTAAGCAACACATGAGATAAGGACATGCCGAATTATTTTATTAACTAAAGCCGCATTAAATACTGGAAAAATAATTTATGCAACCAGTTGCATAGTTGGCGGGTTTAATTTATAAATCTATAGCATTAAAACCTGCAACAAAGTGCATAGTGAATTAGTGTCAATAAGCACTTTTAACTGCCAGCCGCGACAAGCCAGCTTGAGGAAAAATAATCATGTCTACAGCAGCACACCCGTATCCGCATTTACTCGCCCCGCTGGATTTGGGCTTTACCACGCTTAAAAACCGTGTCCTGATGGGTTCCATGCATTTGGGGTTAGAGGAATTACCGGGCGGGCATGAGCGTATGGCCGCTTTCTATGCTGAGCGTGTGCGCGGTGGGGTGGGCATTATTGTCACTGGTGGAATAGCGCCAAATGCCGAGGGTGCGGTGTTTCAGGGTGGGTCAGTGCTCAATAATCTGGAGCAGGCCGAGCAGCATAAAGTCGTTACCGATGCGGTACATGCTGAGGGCGGCAAGATTGCCCTGCAAATTTTGCATACTGGCCGCTATGCCTATAACCCGCAAAACGTCGCGCCCAGCGCTATTAAAGCGCCGATCAATCCGTTTGTACCGCATGAGCTCAGCAGCGATGAAGTCAAGGCCACCATTAGCGATTTTGTGCAATGTGCCAAAATGGCGCAGGCTGCCGGTTACGATGGCGTGGAGGTGATGGGTTCGGAAGGCTATTTGATTAACCAGTTTATTGTGGCGCGTACCAATCACCGTACCGATGAGTGGGGCGGTAGCTATGAAAACCGCATCCGCTTTCCGCTGGAAATTGTGCGCCAGATTCGTGAGGCGGTTGGAGCAAACTTTATTATTATTTATCGCCTGTCCATGCTGGATCTGGTAGAAGGCGGCTCAACCTTTGAAGAAGTGGTACAACTGGCCAAAGCCATTGAAGCTGCTGGTGCCACCATTATTAATACCGGGATTGGCTGGCATGAAGCGCGTGTACCGACCATTGCTACCAGTGTGCCGCGTGCCGCGTTTGCCTGGGTGACCAAAAAATTAAAAGGCGAAGTGAATCTGCCATTGATCACCACCAACCGGATTAATATGCCGGATGTGGCAGAAAAAGTCTTGGCAGATGGAGAGGCGGACATGGTATCCATGGCGCGTCCGTTTTTGGCTGATCCGTATTTTGTGCAAAAAGCTGCCGAAAACCGCGCGGATGAAATCAATACCTGTATTGCCTGTAATCAAGCCTGCCTTGACCATATTTTTACGGGTCGTTTAACTTCGTGTCTGGTCAATCCATTTGCCTGCCATGAAACGGTTTTACTGGCAAAGCCGCTAGAAAAAGTGAAAAAAATTGCCGTAGTGGGTGCTGGCCCGGCAGGACTTGCTTTTGCCACCACAGCGGCCAAGCGCGGCCATCAGGTCACTCTGTTTGATGCCGCAAATCAGATTGGTGGTCAGTTTAATATTGCCAAGCAAATTCCGGGCAAGGAAGAGTTTTATGAAACCTTGCGCTATTTTAAGCGGCAGCTGGAGCTAAGCAGCGTTGACGTGAAGCTTGGTCAGTATGCCGATGTAGAGCTGCTGCAAAACGGCCAATTTGACGAGGTGGTGCTGGCGACTGGGGTAACGCCGCGTGAGCTGCATATTGAAGGTATTGACCACCCTAAAGTACTGAGTTATCTGGATGTATTGCGTGATAAAAAACCGGTTGGCCAACGTGTGGCGATTATTGGCGCAGGTGGTATTGGATTTGACACGGCGGAGTATCTGACTCACGAAGGTGAGAGTGCCAGTTTGAACAATAAAAAATTCTTTGCCGAGTGGGGTATTGATGAGTCCTACAGCAATCGCGGTGGGGTGACTCAAGCAGAGATTGCACCCAGCCCACGCGAGGTGTTTTTATTGCAACGCAAGGAGACTTCGGTTGGTGCAAATCTGGGCAAAACCACTGGCTGGATTCACAAGGCTAGCCTTAAGCATAAACAGGTGAGTATGATTGCGGGTGCCAGCTACGACAAGATTGATGACCAGGGGCTGCATATCACTATTGATGGTGAGCCTAAACTGCTGGAAGTCGACAACGTGGTGATTTGTGCTGGACAGGAGCCATTACGTGCAATGTATGAGGAGTTGCAGGCAGCCGGTATTTCTACCCATTTAATTGGTGGGGCACTGGAAGCGGGCGAGCTGGACGCCAAGCGGGCAATTTTAAATGGTACCGAGCTGGCTTTGGGTATTTAACGGATCAAGGGCATTAAAAAAGCTGGCAGTCAAAAATGATTACCAGCTTTTTATTTTTACAAACAAAAATTAATGCACCATCTCATCCAACAGGTCAAAGCCTCTGGGCATATCAGGATTTTCAGCTTCCATCACAATAATATCCAGCTCGCGCTCGGTGTTTAAACCTTGCGCAATGGCATGAAAATATAAGTCAAAGCTATGAAAGTTACCGTACACCAGGTTGCGCAAAATGGTGCTGGTTAGCTCAATGTCTTCAATGTCCATGCTGGTTTTATAGCGTAATTCGCCATCTTCCCAGTCCATCTCAAAATTACCAAAGATCAGACCATAGTTGATGCGGGAAATCAGCTCGCTCATGCGGGGACGGAGGGATTCTGGGGCCTGTTCAGGATACAGACTATACACCAGTAAGCGCGAGGTAGCAGAAAAGCAGCGTACCATGCATGACCATTCGCCCTGTTGCCCCTGCACAAAAATTCTGAACGTAGTGGTATCGTCTTCGTCTATTTCAGTAGCAGGAACGATTGGTTTTACCCGATCTACCTTAAAGCCTTCTTCAGTTAAAAGCAGTTCTACAGTGTCGCACAGCAGTTGGGTCATAAGGGCAATATCAAAAATTAGCTAAAGTTTCTGCTCTAAGTGTGCCATGAAATGCAACAAAAAGCAGGAAAAGCGGTGCACTCACCCGGCTAAATATCAGGTCAGTGCGATTTCAGATTTAACCGCCAGAAGTTCAGCCAATTATTCGGCAAGAATTGCATTAACCTCGCTGGATGAATAAAACTCCCGTAGCAAACTCTCTACCCGGCTGGCCACGTAACCTTCATTAATAAGTTGATCAATTACAGGCATGACCGCCAGTTTTAATTCCTGTTCGATCAGGGTAGCATCTACATTAACGTCACGCAGAATCTTACCCAGAGTGTGCTGTTTATTGTTTTTATACCAGTGTGCTACGCCATCATTAACCTGAGTGCGAACATAGTCGCTACCGCGCAGGCTATCCCAGCTACGGCTAATCACCTGAGCGCCATTGCTTAGACCCTCATCACTGATATAGTGGTTAACACGGCTAACCGGTTGCTGCGCAATAGTTTGCCAGCCCTGCTGAATGAGCTGGTAAACCTGTTGGTCATTTAAATGCCGATTGGCCATTTTTTCACTAACCGCAATCAGGTTATTAATATTTTTACTTAAATAACTTTGCAAGGTGGCATCCAGATTGCTGTCGGTAGCGCGTTCCAGCACACTTTTGCCTAGTTTCATGAGTCCGCCAACGCCCGGCACTTTTTTGGCAATCAGGTTATTTTCCATAAAGTCGTTAATGGCATGACTAATAGTTTGCGAGAGCATTTGGGCATAAGCCGGATTGCTAAAAATCCGGTGAATAAATGCTTCGCGGTGATCTTTTTGCGAGGATAGGTATTGTGCCACTGTTTCCACTGAATCTGCTGGAATTAAATCAGCCAGCTTGACACTATCATTACTGGCATGGCTTAAGGCAAACTGGATTTGCGCTACGATCTGTTCACTAAGGTGTGCCTGTACTGGGTAATCAAGTGCCTGAGTGCCAATTAAAACTTGCAGGTGCTCAAGGCTGATCAACTGCTCAATAGGTTTTTCAAACAGATGAGCAAGCAGTGCATTGACCTCATCAGTTAATGTTTGCTCAGTTTGTAGCTGCTTTAAAATAAACTGCAATTGGGCTTGTAGCAGTTGTTCGGCCTTGGCATGCATCATGAAATTTTCCTTAGATAAATACAGCGCTTTAATTTGGTGCTGAACTTGCAAATGGATTTGGGGTAGCTACCGCTTTTTGCAAAAATGGTAGATATTTTTGTATAACCAGTTGTTCGGCTTCCAGAATAGGGGTATGTCCTACGTTAGGCAGGATAACTGGTTCCTGCGCATTTTTAATGAGACCTTTAAGTTCTGGCACCACATTGACGTCAATAATTTTGTCCTGCTTACCCCAGATAATTAGGGTTGGCGCTTCAATAGCTTTGGCTGCCAGGGCAAAAGTTTCGGGTGTATAGTAGCCGTACAGTTTAATCAGCTGTTCAATCACTTTGCGGGTGTTGTCTGCCTGCGCCATCATGCTTTGTTCCTGTCCCTGCTTTAAGGTAGATGGAATAAATGGCGGATTAAACATGGCAATTTGCAATAGTTTGTCAAAATCACCCGGCTTGCTGACTATCAGATTACGCAGTAATTCAGGGTTTTTCAGGTAAGGGCTTTGTGTGTTTTTATAAACCCCTGCGCTATCAACCAATAGCAAGCTTTGTACATCAAAAAAATACTGCGCAGCATACAGGCCAGCTACTGCACCACCCAAAGAGTGACCTGCCACGTTCAGGTCTTTATTAAAACCGGCAGCTTCGGTGAAACGGCGCAGGGCCTCTACCATGTTAGGTACTTGCAGGTCAAAATCAGCAGGAACTTTGGTATCACCATGTGAAGGTAAATCAGGAATAATAACGTGATAGTAGGGGGTTAAATAGCGTGCTACCCGGTTCCAGTTGTCCCGGCTCCCTGACAGGCCATGAATCAGTAATATGGTGGACTTGGCCTTGTCACCACCTTCACTATAGCTCCATTCCAGATCGCCAACCCTAAGGGTATGAGTACTTAGGCCGGCCCAGTTGCGTTCTTCTTGTAAAACCTGCTGAAAATTAAGGGAGAGTACTGAGGGCGCGGCTGCGGCAGTATGAGAGACCCCGGCTATTCCCACTGTTAATAGCACAGGGAGCAGTGCTTTGCTGATTGTTTTAAGCATTAACCCTTCCTATTTATGGGCTTATGAGCGACAAGCTTAGCAGAGTATGCTGACTTAAAATTGGCACGGTACTGTCTTTTTATGGTTTTTAGGTCAATATGTTTAAAGAAAATAATAAAAAACCGGGCTCAATGCTCAGCCCGGTCAGGTGGGATTCCAGTAAGTAAATTGCCGGCGAATTATTGCAGTGTAGTATTCGCTGGCTTGTACTGATTGTGGTTAAGGTGCGTCAGGTCAGAGCCTGTTGGGTCCTGGAAAATCCGTAAGCCAAACTCTGGCAAAATAGCCAGAATATGATCAAAAATATCTGATTGTACATTTTCATAAAATGCCCATTCAGTTTTGGTAGTAAAGCAGTAAATTTCCAGTGGCAGCCCGTGCGCAGTGGGTTCAAGCTGGCGTACCAGTAAGGTCATGTCCTGATGAATACCCGGATGATGTTGCAGATAATGATTTAAATAAGCCCTGAATGTGCCCAGATTGGTAAGCGCCCGCTGATTGAGCTTGTTGCGTGCCTTGTTGCCCAGTTTCTGGTTCCATTGCTGAATTTCCCGCTGCTTGTCGCTTAAATATTCATCCAGCAAAAAAGATGATTGCAAATGAGTATATTCATCATCACTCAAAAAATGCACACTGGTTTGATCAAGCAAAATAGCACGCTTGATTCGGCGACCACCAGCATCCGTCATACCGCGCCAGTTCATGAATGTGTCGGTAATCAGCCGGTTGGTGGGAATGGTGGTAATGGTTTTATCAAAGTTCTGCACCTTAATGGTATTTAACGACATATCAATGACGTCGCCATCGGCATTTAAGCCTGGCATGGTAATCCAGTCACCCATGCGTACCATATCGTAAGATGAGATCTGGACACTGGCCACCAGTGATAAAATAGTATTCTGAAAGATCAGCATCAATACTGCTGCCATGGCGCCCAGACCGGCTAGCAGGGTAAATACATCCCTTTGTAAAAATGTACCAATAATCATTAAGGCACAAACTACAAATAAAATAATTTTAACCAGCTGCAAATAACCCTTGATGGGTCTGATTCTGCCTTCGGGACGGCGCTGATATACTGCATTGACTACATTAAGGGCGGCACTAATGGTAAGCACAATGGTAATAAACACTGAGGCCTGCGCCAGCATTTCAACAAGTTTGACCAGTCCGGCAGGCAAATGGGGAATATGCGCAATGCCATTTCGAATAACCAGTGCCGGTACAATATTGGCAAAGCGGTTGGTCACTTGATAGTGCGTTAAGGAGCCATCCCGGTTAACTGGAAGCAAACGGGTAAAATGACTAATACCCCGTGCCAGCACATGCTTGGCAATCCAATTGGCAATCCATGCGACAATAATCAGTACTGCCAGGCTAAACAGGGTTTCCATCCAGTCATAATGACTCAGCCAGTGCTCAAAACGTTTCCATAATTCAAAATTTTGCATGTCACCTTAAATTAATTTCAAAAAACACCGGGTATTGTAGAGCCCATGCATTACTTTCTGGACGCTCAACGGTTCTTGTTTTGTGGGTAAGTGTTGCAAATTTATTAATTTTAGCATTTGCTGGTACTGCGCCTGCTATCAGAACTGCTGTCATTGCTTTGACTTTTTTTGTATAAAATTGGATGAGCCATCAGCAAAAAGGCATATTTTATATATAATAAAGCCGATTATTTTTATCAGAATCCGGTTCAAACAATATGATTTCTGCGCAAGAGGCCCTTGAGCGTTTAAAACAGGGTAATAAAGAGTTTGTAGAAGGCAAACCGCACAAAGATACCCATTTAAGTCTGGTTGAACGTGCTACTCTGGCTCAGGAGCAGCATCCATTTGCTGTAATTCTGGGTTGTTCAGACTCACGGGTACCGGCGGAAATTATTTTTAATCAGGGACTGGGTGATTTGTTTGTTATCCGGGTGGCGGGAAATATTGTTGCTCCCTCGCAAGTTGGCAGTGTGGAGTTTGCTGCTGAATATTGCGGTACGCCACTTGTCGTCGTACTCGGGCATTCACATTGTGGGGCAATTCAGGCTGCTATTGACGCCTTGCGTCAACCCAATGGCAAAACCTCCAGAAGCCTGATGTCAATTGTGAACCGGGTGCGTCCATCAGTGGAAATTTTAATGCATACTGAACTGCGCCATGACCTTAAAAAACTGTCCAAATATGCGGTGCGTGCCAATGTACAGGCTTCAGTTAACCAGTTGCGTCACGGTTCGGCAATGCTGGAGCAGATGATTTTAAAAGGACAAATCAAGGTGGTAGGTGCTGAATATGCCATAGAAACTGGCGAGGTTGAATTCTTTGATATGTAGAATTGAGCGCTGATTTAAAAAACAGATAAGGGGCTATTGCAAGAGCCCCTTTTTATCGTCCGGGTTTTATTTAAGTGCTGGTTCAATGAATGGCCAGGCATTGTCCAGCAGTCTGGCTTGTGCGCTGGCTGTAGGGTGTACCAGATCTTGTTGCATTAGTTTGTTATTGCCCGCCACTCCCTGTAGAAAAAAGGGGAGCAAAGTTACCTTGTGGTTGGTCGCCACGGTGCGATACGTTTGTTCAAATGCCTTGCTGTAAGCTGCTCCATAATTGGGTGGAATTTTCATGCCCAGCAAAATAGGTTTGGCTTTGGCATTTTTGCTTAAGGTCACCAGCCGGTTCAGGTTGTTTTGAATGCTGGCTGGTGGCTGGCCGCGCAGGGCATCATTGCCGCCCAGTTCAATCACTACAATATGGGGTTTATAGGTACTCAACAGTTTGGGTAGACGAGCCAGTGCCCCTGATGTGGTTTCGCCGCTCACACTGGCATTAATGACCTGATGTTGTTTTGGATATTTTTGATCCAGCCGCTGCTGTAATTTGGTAACCCAGCCTTGTTCTACATTAATGCCATAGCCTGCGCTAATGCTATCTCCTAGAATCAGTACAGTTTTGGCGGATGCGATGGTACTGACCAACAACAGGGACAAGCCAGGAACAAGCCACAGTGTGAACGATTTTAATGATGACAATAGCACGTTTTGTCCAGGAAATTTCATATGCTCAATCAACTTTCTCAACCCGCTTCATTAAAACAAATTCAGCCAGATCATGTTGTTATAAATCGTGTCAGCCCGGCAGAATTTGTGCTTACAGCCCGGCAGCTTGAACAAAAAGTGAAGACAGCCACCGATGAGTTGACTATTTTGCACCAATTGGATATGTGCATCCGGACTGGCGAGCAGGTGGCTATTACGGGTCGTTCCGGTTCAGGCAAGTCCACCTTGCTGGGGTTACTGGCTGGCCTTGATCATGCCACCAGTGGGCAGGTTTTTTTGTGTGGTCAGCCTTTGCATGAGATGAACGAGGATCAGCGTGCCAAAGTACGCCTGCATTATGTGGGTTTTGTTTTTCAGTCCTTTCAGCTGCTTGGGCATTTGTCGGCACTAGATAATGTCATGCTGCCGTTGACCTTAAGCAAACAAGTCTCACCCAGACAGGCAAAGCGGCGTAGCCAGCAATTATTAGAACGTGTTGGTCTGGGCCAGCGTATGTTGCAAACGCCACGGGTGCTGTCAGGCGGAGAGCAGCAGCGGGTTGCCATAGCACGGGCACTGGTCACTGAGCCACAGGTCATTTTTGCTGATGAACCGACCGGCAATCTGGATGAGCACACCGCACAGGATATTGAAAATTTGCTATTTGAGCTGAACCGTGAACATGGCACCACGCTGGTACTGGTGACCCACGACTTAAAACTGGCTAGACGTTGTGGCCGGCAGCTACATTTGCAGGATGGACGTTTTCAGGATGAAGCGGGGCTGGTTAACTTTGGGCAGGCTGAGGGGTAGTTCATGGGGTTATTTATTCTCATGCTGCGCCAGAGCCGGGCAGGTCGTGGTATCTGGGTGCTACTGGTTGCCCTCATTTTGGCAGTAACCTCAACCACTGCATTGCGTTTTACTACTGATAGCCTAAGGATTGCCATTAACCAGCAGGCGGGACAAATGCTGGCAGGTGATTTGGTGCTAAGCAGCAATCAGCCTATTGATACGATATGGCAGCAACGTGCTGAAAAACTCCAGCTCAGCACTAATTCAGCTTTGGTATTTAGCAGCATGGCGCAGGCTGGTGAGCAGTTTGTACTGGTCAATGTCAAGGCAGTAGACGCTGGTTTTCCATTACGGGGTGAGCTTAATGTTCAGCCGGTGGTGGGGAGTCAGGGCGTTCCAGAGCGGCAAACTGTGTGGTTAAGCCCGCGTTTATTTGACTTGCTAAATGTCAAAAATGGCGATCAGGTCAGGATTGGTGATGCCAGCTTTAAGGTGGCTGCTGCCATAACGCGCGATCCAAACCAGGAAACCGGGATGAGCGGTTTTTCTCCCACGGTGATTATTCATCAGGCCGATGTTGCGGCAACCCAGGCAGTACAGGTGGGTAGCCGGATTGATTATCGCCTGATGCTGACTGGTACTGCCCAGCAGGTAGCGGCTTTTCAAAAAGCCTATGAGGGCAAGCTGGCACAGGGAATGCAGCTGCGTGTGGCCAGTCAGGGTAATACTCGCTTAATGCGCCCGATACGTCTACTGGAGGATTATGCTCATATTGCCAGCATTATGACCATGCTGCTCTGTGGTGTTGCCATTGCGCTGGCATGTCAGCGCTATGTGAATGAGCAACTGGATCATTTTGCCATGCTGCGCTGTCTGGGAGCGAGCCACCGACAGTTAAGTGCAGTGTATGCAGGGTTATTATTGCTGCTGCTTGGAGCTGCTAGCTTGAGTGGCATGTTAGCTGGTGCTGCGGTGGCCTATGGCATATTAAAAATTTTGCAGCATGCCTTGCCAGCGCTTGAGCTGGCTTTCCAGCCGGTGCTATTGCTGGGCAAACCTTTATTAACCGGTATTTTTACAGCCACAGTACTCTTGCTGGGTTTTGCACTGCCAGACCTGCTGCGGCTGATTTATGCCTCACCTTTACGGGTTATTCGCCGGATTGATGCGCGTAACGGCTGGATCAAAATATTCATCGCTGGCAGTGCGTTCACGGCACTGCTGGTATTTTTGCTGGTACAGACCGGCAAACCCGGATTAAGCTTAAGCCTGCTCTTGGGTTTACTGGTTGTGTTTGGCGTTTTATACCTGGTTGTTTTGTCCGGTTTGTGGCTATTACGGCATACCACATGGGGGCAGCTTTATATTCGTGAGCCAAAACAGATGGGCCTGCAAATACTAGCGTTGTCGCTGGGACTGGGCTTGCTGAGCATTTTGCTGTTTTTGCGTCATGATCTGATGCAGCGCTGGCAGCACAGTCTGCCACCGGGTACGCCAAACCAGTTTGTTTATGGTCTGCCCCCTGACCAGAAAGATGATTTTGTCCAGCGCTTACAACAGCAGCAATGGCAGGGCACGCCACTTTATCCCAATATTAAGGGTCGTTTGGTGGCTAAAAATAGCCAGCCATTTAGTGCCGAGCAAATTAAGCAGCACAATAGTTTGCGACGAGAGCTTAATTTAACCCAGTCCAGCCAGTTTCCGGTTGATAACAGTGTATTATCGGGTAAGTTGTTTAATGGTAAAAATCAGGTTTCCGTGGAGCAAAAAACTGCTGAAAACCTGAATATCCAGCTGGGTGATACCTTGAGCATGAGCCTGCCCGAAGGCAATATGAATGCCAAAGTGGTGAGCATTCGCAGTGTCAACTGGGATAGTTTTAGCCCAAATTTCTTTTTTATTTATTCGCCCGGCAGCATGGATGAGTTTGCAGGCAGTTATCTGGGCAGTTTTTATGTGCCGCCCGGTCAGCAGCATCAGCTTGCTCAGGTAATAGCCGATTTCCCGACCACCGTTTTTATTGATGTCGAGATGATTTTAAATGAGGTGCGCCGCCTGATGGCAGTATTGGGGCAGGCGCTGACCCTGCTGGCCGTGCTGGTATCCCTGGCGGGAGTGCTGGTGTTATTGGCCAGTCTGCAACTGCTGGTTGACCAGCGCAAGCCGGAAGTGGTGTTACTGCGGGTTATTGGCCTGTCACGTAGCCAATTGCGCCAGCGTTTAACCGTGGAAATGGGGCTTATTGGGATAATGGCTGGTATGATGGCTGTGGTGCTGGCGCAAAGCATTGCCGCGCTCATGGCGTGGCGTTTGAATATCCCATTTACACTGCATATTATGTGGTGGATTGTGCTTCCATTACTGATGCTGGTATTGGCGGTGCTGATTGGACAATATCGCTTGCGGCCGCTATGGAACACCTCACCCTTAATTATCCTGCGGCGTGAATAAGATTGCGTGGCAGCATTCAACCTATAAATCAACAGGATCTGCGGACTTGAACATTATTGCTGATGAAAATCTGGCATTGGCCGATTACTTTTTTGCTGATCTGGCTCATATTCAATATCAAGCCGGACGTGGCATTAGTACTAGTGACCTAAAGCAGGCTCGCGCCCTTTTAGTGCGTTCAGTCACCAAAGTCAGCCCGCAGCTGCTGGCAGATACACCTGTGGAATTTGTAGGTAGCGCAACCATAGGCACCGATCACATTGATCTGGCAGGCCTGGCGGCAGCCAATATTCAGGTTAGCCACGCACCCGGTTGCAATGCACAGGCTGTAGCAGAGTATGTGGTAACCGCCATTTTAACCCTGCAACCGCATCAGGTGCAGGCCGGGGAGCAGTTTTGTCTGGGAATTATTGGTTTGGGCAATGTAGGCAAGCGTCTGGCTCAGCTTGCACAGCGGCTAGGCTGGCATGTTATTGGCACAGACCCGCATGTGCAACTGGCTGGCATTGAAAATCTTAGTCTGGAGCAGGTACTGACTCAGGCGGATGCCATAAGCCTGCATGTTCCCTTAACCACTACCGGCCCTGATGCGACCTATCATTTAATCAATGACACTGCGTTTAGCCAGATGAAACCCGATTGCCTACTGATTAACTCGGCACGTGGTGCGGTGGTGCAAGAAGCAGCCTTGCTTCGGGAGCTGGCAAATAATCCACGTCAGGTGGTGCTGGATGTGTTTGAGCATGAGCCAGTGATTAGCCAGACCTTGCTTGACCGACTGGCACTGGCCACGCCACATATTGCTGGCTACAGTCTGGAAGGTAAGGCTCGTGGTACCCAAATGGTGTATGAGGCTTTTTGTCAGCACTTTGGACTAAAGGCGGCTGACAAAAATTTTGAAAGCCAGCTACCTGATATGCCTCAGGTATTTGAGGCCAGCGAGTCTTTAAACCGGCAGTTATTGCCCCTATTGCCTAATTTATATGATATACGGGCTGATGACCGGGCATTGCGTGCAGGCATAAATGTGCAGGGGCTGGTTGATGCCCAGCATTTTGATGATCTACGAAAAACCTATCCCTTACGCCGTGAGTGGGCAGCCTATGGGGATCAGGCCTAAAGCAGAGGTAGTCAGCATGAACCAGAATCCATCAGGCTTTGGCCCTACTGCTAGTTTACAGGCAATCCGGGCACGTGCGCGGTTATACCAGCAAATCCGTGATTTTTTTCGCAGGCGTGATGTGCTAGAGGTAGAAACGCCCCTTTTATCCAGCGCTGCAGTAACTGATGTGCATCTGGTTTCCATAACCGCACAGCGTCATTTGTATGGTCAGCTAAAAACTGCCTACTTGCAGACTTCGCCCGAATTTGCCATGAAACGGCTGGTTGCCAGTGGTAGCGGGCCAATCTATCAAATCTGTAAGGTCTTTCGGGATGATGAGCATGGCCGTAAGCACAACAGTGAGTTTTCCATGCTGGAGTGGTACCGCCCGGATTTTGATTTAAACCAGCTCATGCAGGAAGTAACCGACTTGCTGACCTGTATTCTTGACTATCCGGTTGCGCCTGAAACCTTAAGCTACAAGGAGGCTTTTCAGCATCGGCTGGATATTAATCCCCTCACTGCGGATGTTGAGTTATTAAAAAAAACCTCGCAGCGGGTAGGCTTGAGCATCGATCTGGCCGACGACCGCCTGGCCTGGCTGGATGTACTGTTTTCGCACTTTGTTGAGCCAACTCTGGGCTACAATCAGCCCGTATTTTTAACCGATTTTCCGGCAGAGATGGCATCGCTGGCCAAGGTCAGAACTGATGAAGAAGGTATACCCGTCGCCGCACGCTTTGAGCTGTATATTGATGGCCTGGAACTTGCCAACGCCTATGATGAGCTGGCTGACAGTCAGGAACAGGCCAGACGCTTCGCAGCGGATAATCTGGAACGTAGCCAGCGCGAGCTACCCGTAGTGCCAGTGGATGAACATTTACTTAAGGCTTTAGCGCATTTCCCACCATGTGCTGGCATTGCCCTGGGGCTGGATCGCCTGCTGATGGTGCTGTTAAACACCCAGCGTATTGAGCAGGTGATCAGCTTTCCAGCATCGCTGACTTAAATGAAGGTTCAGGAAAACGGGGATAAAAAAGGGCATGCTGTCATGCCCTGATTTTAAATTCTTTTATTCCAGACTTACTATTTAAATACCCTGCTACTTAAAGAAATAGCCTGTTTCAGGAGAGCTGGCCGCTGCATAAGGTTTTTTGGCCATACGTCCTGCCAAAAAGGCTTCACGTCCGGCTTCTACAGCTTTTTTCATGGCAGAGGCCATCAGTATCGGCTTTTGTGCCGCAGCAATAGCAGTATTCATCAGTACACCTGCACAGCCAAGCTCCATGGCAATGGCAGCGTCACTGGCTGTACCCACGCCCGCATCCACAATAATAGGTACCTGGGCATTTTCCAGAATCAGGCGAATATTGTGTGGATTGGTTAGCCCTAGACCAGAACCAATTAAACTGCCCAGAGGCATTACCGCCACGCAGCCCATGTTTTCCAGTTCCTGGGCAATAATAGGGTCGTCCGAGGTATACACCATGACCTCAAAGCCATCGTCAATCAGGGTGCGTGCGGCTTTCAAGGTTTCTACCACATTAGGGTATAAGGTTTTTTGATCGCCAAGCACTTCCAGTTTCACCAGATTATGGCCATCAAGTAACTCACGCGCCAGCATACAGGTACGCACCGCACTATCAGCATCAAAGCAGCCGGCGGTATTGGGTAAAATGGTATATTGATCGGGTGGAATAACCGACAGTAAATTGGGTTGATTCACATCCTGTCCAATATTAACCCGGCGAATGGCTACCGTCACAATCTGTGCACCACTGGCGGCAATGGCCATGCCAGTTTCTTGCATATCCGTGTATTTGCCAGTGCCCACCAGCAAACGTGAACTAAATTGTCGTGAGCCAATTGTTAGCGGTGAATCAAATTCCGCTAGATAGTGTTCCATGGCTTATCCTCCGCCCACTGCCTGAATAATTTCAATCTTGGCCTCATCATATAACCGGGTTTCGGCATGGCGACTCTTTGGAATGAGCTGCTGGTTTAATTCAACTGCAATACGTTTATCCTGCAAGCCCAGCTCGGTCAGCAGCTCGGTCAGTGTGCTGGCCTGAACCTGTCTGGCTTCACCATTAATATAAATCTTCATATATTTGCCCGAAATATAAGCACTGCAAGGCTAAGCCAGCCCATAATCATGGCAAGGCCGCCCAGTGGAGTAATAGCACCAAACCAGCGCGGTGCACCCAGCGCCATGAGGTATAAGGAACCACAAAAGATAATAATGCCAAGCTGTAGCAAGCTTGCAGGCAGCTTAAAGGAGACAGAAGGTAAAAGTTTTATCAGTATGCCAACAGCTAATAAGCCCAGTGCATGATAAAAAAAGTATTCAGTCGCAGTATGCCACCAGACCAGTTGCTCAGCTGTAGCACGACTTTTTAGACCGTGAGCGCCAAATGCACCCAGACACACTGCAAGCGCCAGATTAATTGCTGCAATGGCAAGCCACATGGTATTTACCTTAAATTTTTTAGCAAACAATTATACCTGAAATTGCCCCTGATCACCATGTGGTTAGCATGTTTATCGATCGACAGGGGCAGGGCTGCGATACATTTTAAAAGACGCTATTAACCATTTAAAATGAAGGCTTAAAATAGACTATACACAGCTGACATGCTGACGCTGAGCTGGCTCAAATGTGCTGCTAGCCAGCCATCATGGCAGTTTTGATTTTTTCCATGGCGTTTTTTTCCAGCTGGCGAATTCGCTCGGCGGATACATTGTATTCGGCAGCCAGCTCATGCAGGGTCGATTTTTCATCGTCTAGCCAGCGACGCTGCAAAATAGTACGCGAACGGTCATCCAGCTGGGTCATGGCCTGATGCAGGGCATTGTTGTTATGCTCCTCCCAGTCCTGATCTTCCACTTCACGCGCCGGATCATAGCGGTTGTCTTCCAGATAAATTACCGGTGCCACGCGGCCTTCGTCGTCGTCATCCGCCTGTGCTTCAAAAGATGCGTCATAGGCAGTCAGACGACCTTCCATTTCCAGCACCTGTTCGGGTGTAACGTTTAAATCATTGGCGATTGCTTTGGCTTCTTCCAGTGTTAATTTTTTACTGGATTTCTTTAGGCTTCTTAAATTAAAAAACAACTTGCGCTGTGCCTTGGTGGTTGCCACTTTGACAATACGCCAGTTACGAATCACAAATTCATGAATCTCGGCCTTAATCCAGTGTACCGCAAAAGACACCAGGCGCACGCCCATAGTTGGGTCAAAACGTTTGACTGCCTTCATCAACCCCAAATTGCCTTCCTGGATCAGGTCGGCCTGGGGTAGGCCATAACCCGCATAACTACGGGCAATATGTACCACAAAGCGCAGGTGTGACATAACCAGCATTTTGGCAGCATCTAAGTCCTGATCATAAAAGTACCGATCAGCCAGCTCTTTTTCCTGCTCGGCAGTCAGGATGGGAATTTGATTCACGGTGCTAATATAGGCACCCAGATTCACACCTGGCGCGGTTAAAGATAAGGGCATCAGCTGATGAGTGCTGTCGCTCATGAAATCTCCTTCAAGGGGGGAAGTCTGACCCCACGGGTTATTTTCAATTATAAAGGTTATAACACAATTGCTTATGCAAGGATTAGGTTTAGTTGTGTAAAGTTACAACAAGTCATTCAATAGGATAAATACCTGGGCAATTATGAATTTGCCTTTTGAATTAAGAACTCAAACCCTTGTGTATTATTGGTCTGCATCTGTACCTGATGTCCGGCAATCTGGCAAAAGCGCTGAATATCAGTTTGACTGTTGGGGTCACTGGCAATCAGGAGTATCTGTGTACCTGGAGGCAGTTGATGCAATGCCTGTTTAAGCTTGAGTAGCGGCATTGGACAGTGCAGACCAGTAGCATCAATACGATAAGGGGATGAGCTGCTTGAAGACATGACCAAACCAGTAAAAATATTTTAACTATTATAAGGCCTGTAGCTATTGGAAACAAATGAACTTAAAAGGGCAAATATTAGGGTCTGTTAACCATTGACCACACTTTAAGATTGGTTAGAGTAAATTTAATAATTTCTTTAGTTTTTGCATTAAAAATAGCTAAATTTGCTTAATCTGTGTTGCTCATTTTGCGAAGATGTTCAATATTCACCGCAATGCCTTGCGAAGCAAAGCTTCTCATGCCTAAGCTGCATTTATCTCAAAATACTTTAACCGCATTTTGTTATTTACAAAGACCAAAGGACAACAGACCCTAGGGTAAGTAGAGATAAAACAGGGCATTAAACTGGTAAAAGATTAATATTTTTCGTTGGAAATGTGATCTATTTCCAAACTTAATTACAAACAAAAAATATTCTTGCTTTGCAGCCTACGCACTTCGTGTTAAGCTCAAAGTGTATCGGGATAATAAAGTTCTGAATACGATAGTGGATTTGACCCGGAAATGTTGAAAGATTCACAGAATGACAACGACAACAAGAAATAAGTTTTTTGATGGTTCGTGTTTCTCTGCTGTTGCAACACCGGACAGTCCTTCTTTTGTTTTATATGAGGATTGACACATGACAGCGCGCGAACAGGGTGTTGTAAAATGGTTTAACGATACCAAAGGTTTTGGTTTTATTCAGCGTAATGGCGGTGATGACGTATTTGTTCATTTTCGTGCCATTCAAGGCGACGGTCACCGCACTCTGCGTGATGGTCAGCGCGTTGAATTTACTGTAGTAAAAGGCCAGAAAGGTTTCCAGGCTGAAGAAGTTCAACCTTTAGACTAAGTATATTAAGCGTGCATTATCCTGGTGATAAGCACTGCTTGTATCAGCTAGCCGGTCTATTTAATGCGTATTTTATTATGGATTAAATCCGGCTAGAATATACGTCCCACGCTTTTTGGCTGGGGCGTATTTTTTTGTGATGTTAAATTCTGGATATTTAAACAGTTAGCCTATTGTGCCGACTGATGAGTTTTATAAAAGGTTAGTATGAGTTCAAGCTTCGACGCGGTTAATTTACATCCTTCCTTGCGTCGTGCCATCGATGATCTGGGCTATCATCACATGACTCCGATCCAGCAGAAGATTTTACGTTATACACTGGCCGGACATGACGCCATTGGACGTGCCCAGACCGGAACAGGAAAGACCGCCGCTTTTTTAATTAGTATTTTAAATGATTTACTGAATCACCCCATTGAGGAGCAGCGCTACCGGGGCGAACCACGGGCTTTGATTCTGGCACCTACCCGGGAGCTGGCTTTACAGATAGAAAGCGACGCCAAGGCGCTATGCAAATATAGCAATATTAATCTGATTACATTGCTGGGCGGCGTGGACTATGATGTACAGCGAAAAATACTGGATCAGCAATTTGTTGATGTTGTGGTGGCTACGCCCGGTCGCCTGATTGATTTTCTGGAACAAAAAGAAGTCTGGCTGGATCGGCTGGAATTTGTGGTCATTGATGAGGCAGACCGTTTACTGGACATGGGTTTTATTCCCTCAGTCAAGCGTATTTTGCGTCAGGCACCGCCCAAGGAAAACCGTCAGACCTTATTGTTTTCTGCCACCTTTAGTTATGATGTTTTAAATCTGGCGCAGCAATGGTTGTTTGAACCCATTACCGTTGAAATTGAACCTGCCCAGAAAACCAGTGAGCGGGTAGAACAGCGCATTTATATTGTCAGTAATGAGGAAAAAGAGCGCCTGCTTAAAGATTTGCTGGCTCAGGAACCGGTAGATAAAGTGATGATCTTTGCCAATCGGCGTGATCAGGTACGCAAGCTGTATGATCGCCTGAAAAAACAAAATTATAGTGTAGGTATTTTGTCCGGTGAAATTGCCCAGGACAAGCGCATCAAAACCCTTGACCAGTTTAAAAAAGGCAAAATCCAGATTCTCATTGCAACCGATGTGGCGGGCCGTGGCATTCATGTAGACGGCGTGAGTCATGTGGTCAATTATACGCTGCCTGAACAGGCCGAGGATTATGTGCACCGGATTGGACGCACCGGACGTGCCGGAGAAGATGGCATCAGTATCAGCTTTGCTAGCGAAGATGATGCATTTTTACTGGCTGACCTGGAAAAAGCGCTTGGACAAAAGCTGGTATTGCAGCGTCCTGAGGGCTATAAATAAGCCTGTTGTAGTAGCGCTACAATAGTTCCATCAGGCACAGGCTATATCAATACGTCTACTAAAAAGTCAGCGAGGTGCTGACTTTTTAGTGACTATTTCGCTGTTAAGCCGAGCCTACTTTTTACAATAAAATGTCAGGGTAGTCTCGTAGTCATCATCGCGGCCAATACTGCCGGATTTGCTATTAGACAATACACCAACCACACTTGCTGCCTGTTCAATGATGCGACCAGTTTGCTCATTACCAATGCCGTTATATTTAACCTGTTCATTAACCACTACCGGGCTGCTATTGCGACAGGTCTTGTTGGCTGCATTTACTGCATTGTTCATGGCAATGGTACGGCTTTTGCCTAGTCCTGTGACTTCAAACTGGTTGTTTTCCCGCTGGATCGCTGTGGTGGCATTGGGATTTGTGGTACAACCGGCCAGAACTAAACCAGCCAGGGCAACTCCACATAAGGCACTTCGCATTGTTCGCACTCCATTAATCAGACACTACATTTAAGCCTGCTGGCAGTATGCTGGCGCAGCATTTTAAAATCGGTAATAGTTACTTTGCGCAACTGTGTGCTTTAGGTTAAGCAAAGCATTTGATCTTTCACATATTATTTAATTAAAACCCAAAATGTTATTGTCGTGTCAGGCAAAAACCTGTTCGCGCCAAGAGGCTAAATTTGTTAGGCTAAAGAAGCTTGCATAGTGCGGTGTGGCTTTGCCGGTATAAGCTACTTTAAGGTTGAGGTGATATGGCAATTCATTTCCCGCGTCCTGCTTTTATTGATCAGGGTAAGGCTGCAATTTCGCATTCCATCGGTCGCCGGTTTTTCCGGCATCGCTATTTATTACAGAACAAATCACCACGTCAGCAATTGCTACAGGAAGGTCTTTTTTCTGTGCATTACTACCAGCCTATTACTGAAGATCGCATTCAGGTTGGCGCAGAAACTGTTGCAGTGAATCACCAGCGCCATACCGTACCGCTGCTTCTGGTACCGCCTTTGGGGGTATACGGCTGGGTTTTTGATTTGATGGCTGAGCGCTCACTAGTACGTTATTTTCTGGCGCAAGGTTTTGCGGTGTATATTATTGACTGGGGGCACCCAACCGAAAGTGACAGTTATTTGTCTTTGGAAACCTATACTTTGAACTGGCTGCCCAAGGCGGTGCAGGCCATTCAACAGCATAGTGGACAGCCGCAGCTAAGTCTGGTGGGTTACTGTATGGGGGGCTTGCTATCTCTGGTTTATACAGCGGCCAGAGGGCAGGATAGTGTCAAGAATCTAATTACCATTGCTTCTCCGGTCAATATGCACCAGATGAACAGCGCGATTGGCAAGTTATACCAGCTGTTTTCGGTGCCAGCACAGTTAATGCATCGTGTGACCGGACTTGAGCTGGATCATTTTGCTTCCCACTGGTTTCATGTCAGCGGAAAACTACTGTCGATAGGTTTTCAGCTCACCCAGCCGACTGCCATGCTCAGTAGTTATCTTGATTTATTAAAGAATATGACCAGTCGGCAGTATGTCAGCCGTTACACGACCATTAATGAATGGTTCACCAATATGCCGGATTATCCGGGTGCAACCATGCGTGAAATGATTGAAAAGTTTGGTCTGGAAAATCGCTTGAGTCGTGGCCAGCTTTGTATTGGTGGTGAGCATATTGATCTTACAGAGGTTAAAGCAGCCTTATTGGCACTGGCAGGTGAAAGTGATGCCATTACCAGTATTAGTGCAGCCAGTGCCATTTTAAGTGTAGTGGGTTCGCTGGATAAAACCTTTGAGGTAGTGCCGGGTGGACATGCAGGCCTGTTCACTGGTAGCCAGGCGGTTAAAACCACGTGGGTGATTATTGCCGACTGGTTAAAGCTGCGCTCCGGTCGTCCATCCGGGTTGGTACAGCATGGTATTTCGGCTTATTTGCCAGTTACGGAACAGCAGGTTAGTGCCGAGGCACAGCCCGGTTCCTATGGCAGTTGATAGATAATAATGGCAGGTAAGATAATGACTCGTCCTATTTGTGCAACGCATTTACTGGAGTTTATAGAAAGCCGGCGGTCTATTGGTCAGCTGGTTGAGCCAGCGCCTAGCAAGCAGGAGCTGGAACAAGCGTTGCAGGCGGCTCTGAGTGCCCCGGATCATCACCGCCTGCGGCCATGGCGGTTTTTTCAGATTCAAAAGGAGGCGCGTCAGGCATTGGGGCAGGTTTTTATCGAGTGCCTGATCGAAAGCGGCGTAAACGACCCGGTACAGCATGAGCGTGCGCGGGCACAGCCACTACGGGCACCTCTCATCTTGCTGGCAGTGGTAAATACCCAAAATCATCCCAAGGTGCCAAAGGTTGAGCAGGTACTAAGTATGGGGGCTGCCATGGAGAATTTTTTATTAATGCTCAATGCCCAGGGCTATGCTGCTATGTGGCGGACTGGTGCTCTGGCTGAGTCACAAGTGCTAAAACAGAAACTGGGATTAAAACAGGATGATGAAATTGCCGGTTTTGTTTATATTGGCACACCAACACGTGAGTTAGCTGCGCGTGAGCGATTAAACGTCCGGGAATTCTTATTCAGCTGGCCTGAAAGTATGAATGATAAGTCTGGTGCAGTAAATAGAGGGTAATAAGTACGAACTGCTGGACACCGGCTGCCTACTTTAAACTTTTTAATGATGAAAATTTAAGCGATGATGACTAATTTTGATTTTACAGATTTATTTCCAAAGCGTGAAAAACCGGCGATTCCTTTGCGGGTAGCGGTACTGGGCGGAGGAAGTTTTGGTACGGCCATGGCTAATCTGGCTGCACGAAATGGCTGCCAGACCTGCATGTGGATTCGTGATGAAAAAGCCGCGCAGGAAATGCAGCAAACCAAGCGTAATATGCGCTATCTACCGGATTTCCAGCTGGAAGACACACTACAGTTTAGCCATAAACTAGAAGATGTGGTGCCCAATCGCGATGTGATTCTGGTGGCTATTCCCAGTCATTCCTACCGTGATGTGCTCAAGCAGATTGCGCCCATGATTACCAGTCAGGCGATTGTATCGCTTACCAAGGGTATTGAGGCAGAAACCTTTTGTCTAATGAGCGATATTATTCAGCAGGAGTTGCCTGAGGTGGCCTTTGGCGTACTGTCCGGCCCCAATCTGGCCAAGGAAATTGTGGCGGGTATGCCTGCCGGAACGGTAATTGCAAGCAGTAGTGAGGCTTTGCGTAATGCGGTACAAAATGCCCTGCATAGTGCGTTATTTCGGGTATTTGCCAGCTCGGATGTGCATGGAGTAGAGCTGGGCGGTGCCTTAAAAAATATTTATGCCATTGCCATGGGAATGGGAGCGGCATATAACGTGGGTGAAAATACCCGCAGTATGCTGCTCACCCGTGCGCTGGCGGAAATGAGCCGTTTTGCAGTCAAGCTGGGTGCCAATCCGCTGACTTTCCTGGGTTTGTCCGGAGTGGGTGATCTGTTTGCAACCTGTAGTAGCCCTTTAAGCCGTAACTATCAGATTGGTTATGCCTTAGGGCAGGGCAAATCGCTGGAGCAGGCGGTGGCTGAGCTTGGTCAGACTGCTGAAGGGATCAATACTATCCGCCAGGTCAGTGCGCAGTCAAAGCTGCTGGATGTATATATGCCTATTACCAATGCCTTGTATGAAATGATTTTTGAGGGTAAGCCTCCTTTGGGCATTGCATTGTCCCTGATGCAAAATGGTCACCGCAGTGATGTGGAGTTTGTTTTGCCGCACGAGCAGGTATAGCTATTTTTAAACACCTTAAAATTTTGAAACGCTCAGAGAAAAATTTACCAGACAGGGACTTTTAATTATGCAGCTGATCCTGATGCGTCACGGCGAAGCACTCGCTGCCACAAGCACTGATGAAAGCCGTACGCTCAGCCGCCGGGGGCAGCAGCAGGCTCTGTCAACCGCCCGGCAGTTGCTTGAACATTATCAGCCTGATCTGTTTGTGGTTAGCCCCCTGTTACGGGCACAACAAACGCGGCAGGCTTTTGCACAGTTTTGTCCGGATGTACCGGTGCTAAGCTATAACGGCATTAAGCCGGAAGATGACGCCAGATCTGCTCTGAACTGGCTATCTCAACAGCAAGCCCAGTGTATGGTGGTGGTATGTCATATGAATATTGTGGCCTATATGGCAGCCCTGCTACTGGGTGAACACCCCGAAAGCTTTGCGCTGGCCGAAGCACGTGTTTATGAGCAGGTTGCCATTGTTCCCGGTTTTTCTGGCGAAATAGCCCGCTTTTTTCCGCAAGAAGCATAAGGCGTGCTGGATATGCTGTGCTGCGCTTTAAACCTCACGGTGCTGGATGTGGATTTAAGCATAGATTTATGGATGGCATTTTTATATGATGGCGACTGCAATTCGCTACAATAAATCAGGACAATAAAGCATGCTGTATATATGGATGCCAGAGGGGGACGCCGCCTGGCGCTGGCGCACCAATACACACGATAACTGGCATGCGGCAGCCAATTGGGAGTCCCTGTTACAGGATACAGCCAGTGAAAATCAAAAAGAAGCGTTGGTTTTTTTCCCAACAGGCAGCAGTCAACTCTTGCGTCAACCCATGACGCGCCAGCAATTACGTCAGCTGGGTGCAAGCGGTATCCGTTATTTGCTGGAAGAATTTTCGCTGGTTCCGGTGGATCAATTGGCTGTCTATTATCAGCTGGATACTAGTGAGCATTTAAATATCATGGCATTGCCCATGAGCCTGCTGGCACAGTACCAGAATATTATGGCGCTAGGAAACTGGCGTATTCAGGCATTGTTGCCAGATTTTTTGCTGGCTCCTGTGCCGCTTGAGTTGCATGAGGCTCAGCTGGTTATTCATCAGCAACAGCGCGTATTAAGAGTAGGCGAATATGTAGCGTATTGCGCTGATGATTTAACCGTGTTGCTTGATTATCTGCCTGAGCTGGAGCAGCTACATATCTGGGGTGATATTACTGAACAGGATCAGCTGGCTATCAATGGCATTGCTGGCTTGCAAACCATTTTGCATGATTGGACACAAGCGCCGCTACCGTTGAGTGATGCACAATATATCCGTCATCCTTTTAATGCACTACCCAAAACCCGCCATGTATTATCCGGTTATTGGCGGGCAATTGCTGCGGTATTTGTTGCTGCTTTGCTGGTGCAAATGCTGTATGACGGGGTGCGCTTCTGGCGTTACAATCAGGTTGCCAACCAGACCAGTGCTATGGCGACTCAGCAGTTTCAAAGCTGGTTCCCTGAAGAGCGGCGTATCATTAATCTAAGAAAGCAGTTTGAAGGCCATTTACAAAGCAATAATAGTACCGATCTAACTGCCCTGACCTTGATGAGCCGGGTAGGGCCGCTGTTGCAACAGGCTAATCTGCCCGCTAGCCAGGTGCAGTATCGTGACAATGTGCTGGAGCTGACGATTTTGGCTAGCGGCATGCCTGCTCTGGAGGCCTTGCGCTCGCAGCTTGACAGTCAGGGTTTAAAAGCCGAGCTGGGCTCAGTTAATCCGGTCAGCGGGCAAGTATCCGGGTTGATACGGGTGCAACTTTAATTTGAGATCAATATGAAACCAGCAACTATTATTAATCAGCGTATTGATCAATTACAGCAGTGGCTAGACCAGCAGACACCACGTGACCGCTTGGCATTGATTATCCTGACGGTTTTTCTGGTGGTGTTTGGTACCGGCTATAGCATCTGGAAACTTCACAGTATGGCAGATACAGCCCAGTTGCGAGCGACTGAGCAGCGTGAGTTATTGTTGTGGATGCGCTCCCAGGCACCCAATATCCGCCAGTCACAGGGCGAACAAATGCCACTGAATATGATTATTCAGACCACCGCACAGAATCAGGGTTTGACAGTATCGCAAATGCCAGCCGGTGAGCAGGTTCAGGTGGTGGTAACGCATCAAAGTTTTGCGGTACTGGGAAGCTGGCTGTCACGGGTTGCTGAGCAAGGGGTAAGTATTCAGCAACTGGATATTAGCCAGAGTGCATCAGGTGAGTTGCAGTTAAAGGCGCTGATGAGCCTGACTGCGGGTTGATAAAGGCAAAATATAACAGTCGTTTGGAGCGTGCCGGTAGAATATGACCGGCAAGCCCGTTATAATCATGTTTTTATTACATCCGGCCTGTTTTGTCCATGTTGTATCAGTTTACACGTCCTGCCCTGTTTGCCATGGCACCTGAACGTGCGCACAACGCAACACTAAGTTCACTCAAGCTTGCCGAAAAAACCGGTTTGCTATCCCGTTTATATACAAAAATTAGTCAGCCTGTGGATTGCATGGGCATCAGGTTTGATAACCCGGTAGGTCTTGCGGCCGGGCTGGATAAAAATGGTGAATATATAGATGCCCTGGCAGCGCTGGGTTTTGGTTTTATTGAAATTGGCACCATCACCCCACGGCCACAGCAGGGCAACCCGCACCCCCGTTTGTTCCGCTTGCCAGAGGCACAGGCCATTATTAACCGTATGGGTTTTAATAATGATGGCGTGGATCAACTGGTAGAAAATGTCAAGGCTGCCAAATATAAGGGCGTGCTGGGTATTAATATTGGCAAAAATGCCGATACGCCTGTAGAAAATGCAGTTGATGATTACCTGTTCTGCCTGAATAAGGTCTACCAGTTTGCTTCTTATATTACGGTAAATATTTCATCTCCCAACACCAAAGGGCTGCGTAGCCTACAAAGCGGTGAGGCGCTCACTGACTTATTAAAGCAACTCAAAGAGCGGCAACTGTGTCTGGCTGAAAAATACCGGCATTATGTACCGCTGGTTTTAAAGGTAGCGCCTGATTTAACAGGAGAGGATATTGCTTTTATTAGTGAACAGTTAATCCATTTTCAGATTGACGGGCTAATTACGACCAATACTACCCTATCGCGTGACGGCGTGAGTGATTTACCGCATGGTGAAGAGGCGGGCGGCTTGTCTGGTGCACCAGTATTTGAGCGCAGCACAGCATGCCTTAAGGCATTCTCAACGCATTTGCAAGGACGTGTTCCCTTAATCGGGGTAGGCGGAATTTTAACCGGTGAACAGGCCAGGGCCAAAATGGATGCTGGCGCATCTTTGGTTCAAATTTATAGCGGCTTGATTTACCAGGGGCCAGACCTTATTAATGATTGTGTTAGGACAATGCGCTAACACATCATGAATTATCTGGATATCGCCAGCGTGGTGATTCTCATGTGGGCAACCTGGACAGGGCTACGGCGTGGCCTGATTCGCTCTTTAACCAGTCTGGCTGGCTGGCTGCTGGCTCTGATACTTGGCACCCGATTTGCACCTGTTCTGGCGCCTCGCTTTGAGCTGCTCACCCAGGATCCTGTTGTACAAAAAATTGCTGCTTTTGCCCTGATTGCTGCCATAGTTCTATTTATTGCTGCAATCATTGGCAATATACTACGCAAGCTACTCAAGGCGTTAAAACTAGGTCTTACTGAGCAGGCGGCCGGTGGCATTTTTGGTGCAGCCAAGGGCAGTCTGATTTTAATGATTGCCATTCAGTTGCTGGGGCCATGGGTGGCTGAGTCGCCTTACTGGCAAAAATCTCATATGGTGGCGCTATTGTCTCCTTATGCCCCTGTGGCCATAGAAATGTCACAACATGTGGCAGGACAGGTATGGGATGAAGTAAAATCATCTAACGGCGGGGAGGATGCTGAAGCTGTGGATTCCGACCAGTATGGGCATAATGTGAGCCGCCGGGATAACCATACTACTGTGCCTAATCCGTTTTCCTGAAATTTTTTATTTGTTTACCTAGCCTGTCTGCGAGGTTGTTATGTGTGGAGTCGTTGGTGTTGCTGGTCGTTCACCGGTTAACCAAACGTTATATGATGCCCTAACCATGTTACAGCATCGTGGACAGGATGCCGCAGGCATCGTGACCTGTCAGAATGGCCGCTTGTTTCTGCGCAAGGAAAACGGCATGGTGCGTGATGTGTTCCAGATGCGGCATATGATGCGTCTGGTGGGTAATTTTGGCATTGGCCATGTGCGTTACCCGACTGCCGGTTCTTCCAGCAGTGCCGAAGCCCAGCCGTTTTATGTTAACTCCCCGTATGGGATTACCCTGGCGCATAATGGTAATTTGACCAATGCGCTGGATATTAGTAAGGATCTGTTTAAGACAGATTTGCGTCATATCAATACTGACTCAGATTCAGAAGTACTGCTTAACGTGCTGGCTCATGAGCTGCAAGCAATTGGTAAAGAAATCCCTACTGAAAAAGAAGTATTTGAAGCGGTCAGCAAGGTTCATATGCGCTGTGAAGGTGCCTATGCTGTAGTTGCCATGATTACTGGTCATGGTTTGCTGGGTTTTCGCGATCCGCATGGTATCCGCCCACTCATTTATGGCATGCGCCTTAACGAGACTGGCGGCACCGAATATATGATTGCTTCTGAATCGGTGGCGCTAACCTCTCTGGGCTTTAAGGTCATCCGTGATGTCGCACCAGGCGAAGCCATTTTTATTGATACAGACGGACAGATTTTTACCAAGCAATGTGCTAAAAATCCAAAATATGCACCGTGTATTTTTGAGTATGTGTATTTTGCCCGACCGGATTCCATTATTGATGGTATTTCGGTGTATAAATCGCGCCTGCGTATGGGTGAAAAACTGGCACAGAAAATTCTGCGTGAGTGGGGCAAGGATCACGGGATTGATGTGATTATTCCTATTCCTGATACGAGTCGTACTGCTGCACTGGAACTGGCTCACCATTTAGGCGTCAAGTTCCGTGAAGGCTTTATGAAAAACCGCTACATTGGCCGCACTTTCATTATGCCCGGTCAGCAGCAGCGTAAAAAATCAGTACGTCAGAAGCTTAATCCGGTTGAACTGGAATTTCAGGGCAAAAATGTGCTGTTAATTGATGATTCCATTGTGCGTGGTACCACCTGTCAGGAAATTATCCAGATGGCACGCGAATCCGGTGCAGCCAAGGTATTTTTTGCCTCAGCAGCGCCACCAGTAAAATTCCCCAATGTTTATGGCATTGATATGCCTGCCAAGAGTGAGCTGATTGCCGCAGGTCATACGGTGGAAGAAGTGCGCAAGATTATCGGCGCAGACCGGCTGATTTATCAGGATCTGGAAGACTTAATCGAAGCGACCCGTAGCCGTAAGTCACCCGTTAAAGAATTTGACTGCTCAGTATTTAATGGCGTGTATGTAACCAAAGGAATTGATGAGGGTTATCTGGATCGTCTGGAGGCTCGCCGTAATGATAAGGCCAAAATAGCCAAGAAAAATGACATCATTGATATCTCGTCAGAGCATACGCCAGTAGATATGACGGGTATTAAAGCCGAAGCCTAAAACGTATCTTTATATGGGAAATAGCTATTCCATAAAGTATGTTTCCATAGCAACTCTTTTTGGAAGGGCTATTATTCAAGATAGCCTTTAATTCTGGTTAAGTGCAGCAGATTTTTAATGTGCTGCACTTTTTTATTTTCAAGAGCATTTTAAGCATGCGTGGCCTGTATTTAATTACAAACGACGATGAGTTTAGTCTATTGCAACAAAAGCTTCAGCTTGCTTTAGACGCGGCACCTATTGCTCTGCTTCAGTATCGGCGCAAGCAGGTTACAGGGGTTGATCAACTGGCCGAAATTGAACAGTTAATCAGGCTGTGTCAGTTGTATCAGGTACCACTGATTATTAATGATCAGCTGGAGCATGCCCGGCAGTTTGGCTGTGGCTTGCACTTGGGGCAGCGTGATGGTTCGCTGCCTGAGGCAAGAAAAATACTGGGAGATAAGGTCATTATTGGTCGTACCTGTCATGCCTCACTTGAACTGGCTAAGCAGGCGGCAGAGGAGGGAGCAAGCTATCTGGCTTTTGGTACGGTTTATCCGTCTGCATCCAAACCTGAAGCAAAAGAAGTGTCACTGGCAGTATTGCAGCAGGCTCGCCAGTATTTTGATGTACCGGTTTGTGCAATTGGTGGCCTGACTGTGGAAAATAGCAAACCGCTGGTTGAAGCAGGACTGGATCTGTTTGCAGTGATTGGCGATGTATTAAATTTGCCCTTGCCACAGGTTGCTCAGCGGGCACAGCAATGGGTTAACTTGCTAAAAATGAGCGTATAAAGCAGCCTTAAGCGCAATATGAGTGAGCAGAATAGTTTTTACATTAAATAACGAAGATGCCCATAAAAGTAAGTTATGTAACGGCATGTAATTGGTTAGGCTGTGCAACTCGTGGGTTGAGGCGTGGTGAGGTTTATGAAAAAGCTATGGGCTGCAGTTCTGGTCTGTCTGGCTTTTGTCATCTGGCAAGTGGCAGGCCCTTACTATACCGTTTATCAAATCAAACAGGCAGTTGAGCAGCAAAATGAGGACAAGTTAGCACAGCATGTTGACTTTGTCGCTGTCCGGCAGAATCTTAAAACCCAGTTTAGGGAAAAACTACAACAGCGCATTGAGCAGCAAAATGGTAGTTTTTTTGGGTTGCTGGCTTTAAATACGACCGAAAAAACCTTTGACCTGATGCTTAAGCAGATCATTAATCCTTCTTCGCTGATTCTTTATATTAAAGGTCAGCGGTTATTTGAGCGTGAATTAAAAAAAATTGATGCCTGGCCATTGTCAACTTCCGGACAGGAAACTGAGCAACCTGAAGAAAGTAGTGCTGCCAGGCAATGGCAAGCAGGTTTTGAAGATTTTTCAACCTTTCAGGTACAGCAGCAGCGTCCTGATGGCACTCAGGTGAACTATGTGTTGACCCGTTCTGGACTGGACTGGAAGCTCAGCAATATTGTTTTGCCCTAAAACCAGTTAAACATTTAATGGGTTAAACAATTAGCAACCCTAAAGCCACCACATCGCGCTACACTAATGCGTATTTTATTTTTATGTTGTGGTGCCTTATGAATCAGCCTTTTTCAGATCATTCAAATGCTGAACTTTTTGCAGCAGCCAGCAAGCATATTCCAGGTGGGGTAAATTCACCTGTACGGGCATTTAAGGGCGTGGGTGGTACGCCGGTTTTTATGACCAAGGCTAAAGGTGCTTATTTATGGGATGCCGCAGGCAAGCAGTATATTGATTACGTGGGCTCCTGGGGGCCTATGATCCTGGGGCATTCGCACCCTGATATTGTGCAGGCTGTACAGCAGGCTGCTGCTGATGGTTTAAGTTTTGGTGCGCCCACACCATTTGAAACCACAGTAGCTGACCTGATTTGCGACATTATGCCATCGATTGATATGGTACGTATGACCAGCTCTGGCACCGAAGCTTGTATGAGCGCGATTCGTTTGGCGCGTGGTTACACCGGCCGTGACAAAATTATCAAGTTCGAGGGCTGCTATCATGGTCATGCTGACTCCCTGCTGGTAAAAGCAGGTTCCGGCATGCTGACTCTGGGTGAACCAACTTCACTGGGCGTACCGGAAGATTTTGCCAAGCATACCATTGTATTGCCCTATAACGACATTGCAGCGGTACAGCAATGCTTTGCTGAATTTGGCAGCCAGATTGCCGGAGTGATTGTGGAGCCGGTGGCAGGCAATATGAATCTGGTTATTCCTAAGGATGGCTTTTTGCAATGCCTGCGTGATGAGTGTGACAAAGCAGGCAGTGTGCTAATTATTGATGAAGTCATGACTGGTTTTCGCGTGGGGCTGGGTGGTGCGCAAGGCCGTTATGGCGTACAGGCTGACATTACCACTTTGGGTAAAATTATCGGTGCTGGCTTGCCGGTGGGTGCCTTTGGCGGTAAAAAAGAAATCATGCAATGTATTGCGCCATTGGGCGGGGTGTATCAGGCGGGCACGCTATCGGGCAATCCACTAGCCATGCGAGCGGGTCTTGCCATGTTTAAGCATTTAACCCAGCCGGGCTTTTATGAAAAGCTGGAGGCACAACTAGCGAAACTGCTGACAGGCTTGCAACAGGCGGCAGATGAAGCGGGTGTTGCATTTAAAACTCAGGCTGTTGGTGGTATGTTCGGTCTTTACTTTACTGATTCAGATGATTTGTCCAGCTTTGAGGCCATGACCCGCACCAATCTGGACGCATTCAAACAGTTTTTCCATGGCATGTTAAGACGTGGAGTTTATCTGGCACCCTCAGCCTTTGAAGCCGGCTTTATTTCCAGTGCGCATAGTGATGCAGATATTGAAAATACTATTCATGCTGCCCGTGATGTGTTTGCCGAGATGACCCGTGCGTAGTTACTTAATCCCATAAGTTAAAGCCGCAGTTCGCAGTTGATGCTGCTGCGGTATTTTTAGTTTTTGCTTTAAAATGATATGGTCAACTTTCTAACCCAAACCCTGCTACGCCGTGATGAACATTTTCTTATTATCAATAAACCAGCCGGACTATTAACCGTACCGGGTAAAGGCGAGCATTTATTAGATAGTGTGCTTACGCGCTTGCAGGCGATTGAACCCAGTATTTTGCTGATTCACCGGCTGGATCGGGATACCTCTGGCATACTGGTGTTTGCCTTAAACAAAGCTGCCCAAAGTCACATTTCAAAACAGTTTCAGGAAAGGCAAACAGATAAGCAGTATCACGCGCTGGTGAGCGGCTACTTAACTGGCAAGGGTAGTGTCGATGTGCCAGTCAATTATGATCCCACCCGGCCACCACTGCATATTGCCGATCCGCATTTTAATAAACCGGCATTAACCCACTGGCAGGCATTAGAGCAATTTGAGATTTACGGCCAACCCGTAACACGGGTTAAGCTCATACCGATTACTGGGCGCTCGCATCAGCTACGGGTGCATATGCAGTATCTGGGCCATGCCATTATTGGGGATACTTTGTATGCAAGCGCTGCGGATCGGGAGTTAATGCCGCGTTTGTGTCTGCATGCTGAACAGTTGTCTTTTTTTCATCCAGTGAGCGGTGAGAAGTTGAATTTTAATTGTCCAGCACCATTTTAGACACAGCACCTTATCAATCCCGCCATAGATGTGCCAATGCTTTGGGTCGTCAGGGTCTTATCGCACAGTTTAACGGCTATTTTGTGCAAAAAACACAGCAAAAGATCAGGCAGATATGAGAGAATGCGCGCCGCACAGGTGTTCCCGCTCCTGATGGCTGTGGGTATGCAGGTGCTGTCATAATTGCAACAGTGAAGGTGAATAAATTGCAGGATTTTGCTATTGGACAACGCTGGTTATCAGACACAGAGTCGGAGCTTGGCTTGGGGGTTCTGGTCGATGTTGACGAGCGAACGATCAGCATTTTATTCCCAAAAAGTGATGAAACCCGGGTATACGCCCGCGCCAACGCCCCCTTATCCCGTATTATTTTTAAAGCGGGCGACTGGTTTAACGATCAGGAAGGCAATGAGTGGCAGGTAGAACAGGCTGAAGATGTACGTGGAGTCATGCGTTACCATGTGATATGCCCCAATGGTGAGCAGCGCAAAAGCATGAATGAAACCCGTCTGGGTGCCAATATTCAGCTTGCACGACCATTAGACCGCTTGCTGGCTAGCCAGATTGAATCCAAAGAATGGTATGACCTGCGTATCGAAGCCTTGCTGATGCAAAGCCGCATGGCCACCAGTCCTTTACGTGGTTTGCTTGGCCCACGCGTGGGTTTAATTCCGCATCAGCTTTATATTGCGCATGAAGTGGGTCGTCGTCTGGCACCGCGCGTATTATTGGCTGATGAAGTGGGTCTTGGCAAAACCATTGAAGCTGGCCTGATTATTCATCAGCAATTACAAACTGGCCGCAGTGAACGCATTTTAATTTTGGTGCCGGATTCATTGCAATATCAGTGGATGATTGAAATGCGTCGTCGTTTCAATCTACAGTTCTCGTTATTTGATCTCACCCGTACCGCATCGATTAAAGAACACGATGAGGGCGCCAATCCATTCTTAACCGAACAATGCATCATTGCCAGCATTGATTTATTGCTGGATCATGATGATTTAAAACAACAGGCACTGGAAGCTGGTTTTGACTTGCTGGTCATTGATGAAGCACACCATTTAACCTGGCATGAAGACCCGGAGACGGGCGAAGGCGTAGGCAATGACCGCTATGAGCTGGTAGAGGAGTTTGCCAACCAGACACCCGGGGTATTATTGCTCACTGCAACTCCAGAACAGCTCGGCGTCGATAGTCATTTTGCCCGCTTGCGCCTGCTTGATCCACAACGTTTTGACACACTGGATCACTTTTTAGAAGAAGAAGCCCAATATAGCCAGACTGCACAAATTGCTGAAGTGTTGATGTCTGATGAGCTTTTAACGGAACAACACCAACAGATACTGATCGAATTGCTGGGGCATGAAGTCGAGCAGGACAGTGAGGCGCGTTATAAAGCCATTAATGAACTGCTGGATCGTCATGGTACTGGCCGGATTTTATTTCGTAACACGCGTGAAGCCATCCAGGGTTTTCCTGGACGTGATTGCTTACCTGTGCCATTACCAGCGCCTGAGCATTGGCCATTAACCGGCAAGCTGCGTGAGCAAATGTGGTTTGAAGAAACCCAGCTTGATGGCTCGTGGATGGAGCATGATCCTCGTTTGCCTTGGCTGCTGGACATATTGCGCAAAGACTTAAAGCACAAAAAAGTATTGCTGATTGCGCGGAGTGGCCCGGTGGTTGAAGCTCTGGAAACAGTACTGCGCATTCATGGTGGTATTCGTACAGCCATGTTCCATGAAGGCATGAGCTTGCTGGAGCGGGATCAGGCCGCGGCTTATTTTGCTGAAGAGGGCTATGGTGCCCAAATTTTATTGTGTTCAGAAATTGGTTCAGAAGGTCGTAATTTTCAGTTTGCCAGTGACCTGATTTTATTCGATTTACCGTCTAATCCGGATGTGCTGGAGCAACGCATTGGCCGTCTGGATCGAATCGGCCAGCAAAACCGTATCCAGATTCATGTGCCTTATTTTGAAGATACTGCACAGGAGCGTATGTTCCGCTGGTACAATGAAGCCTTAAATATTTTCAGCAATATTTCGCCTACTGCACAGATTTTGCAGGAAAATCATATCGTTGCGCTAAAAGATTGCTTGCTGGAAGATCAGGAACAACAGTTCGAAGTACTACTGGAAATGGTCAATAATGAGCGCATGCAGCTTGAAGAAGAATTACAGGCTGGCCGTGACCGCCTGCTGGAATTTAATTCCTGCCGTCCCAAGGTCGCTGCACGCATTGTCAAAGCCCTAGAAGATCAGGATGAACAAAACCCGCTGCCTGATTTCATGACGCGCTTTTTGGCCGCCACCAATATTGATTATGAAGAGCAAAGCGACGGTAGCCTGATTATTCGTCCGTCTGACCAGATGCAGGTAGAAGGTTTGCTGCTGGATGAAGAAGGCATGACCGCCACCTTCTCGCGTGAACAGGCGCAAATCCGTGAAAACGCGCAATACATTACGCTTGAGCACCCCTTTACTCAAAGTATTTTTGAAATGGTACATACCCAGTCATTTGGCAATACCAGTGTGGCAGTACTGAAAAGTGCAGCCATTCCACAAGGTAGTTTATTGCTGGAAATGTGGTTTAGAGTAGAAGTGATTGCGCCAAAAGTACTGAACCTGGCGGCCAGCTTGCCGCAGCAACTGATCCGGGTATTACTTAATGAAGCAGGTCAGGATTTGTCTGGCAAAATCAACTCGGCCATGCTGCATCCCTATGTGCATCGTCTGGATATGAACAACGCACGGCAAGTAATTAAACTGCGCCGTGAAGTGATTGAGGAACGTTATAAACAGGCTGAACAACTGGCCAAGGCACAGATTCAGCAGTTTAGTCAAAAAGCGCGGCAACGTTATAATGACCGCCTGCAACAGGAAATTGATCGCTTAACTTATCTTAAGGAACACAACCCCAGTATCCGTGAAGATGAGCTTGAGCGTTTAAAAGCCCAGCAAGTGCAAGGAGTGCAATTACTGGAGCATTTATCGCTGGTGCCGGATTCCATTCGTGTACTGGTGGCAATGAAGTAGAGTTTTAATAAGCAAGCTTTTTAAGCACTAATTTTACTAAAACATATGTAGAGCTTGCCCGGATTAGGTTCAGGGCAGGCTCTTTTTTGTTTTTACATAACATTATACGATTTACATAAACCTGCTAAATGGTGGTAATGATTGCCTTATTTACCAGTATGAAACGGGTTAATCTGTTGCTGTTATGGAATTGGAGAGAATAAATGGCGAATGATAAAAGTCCGAAAAATGATACACAGCGCGACCCGACCGATGTCGGTTATGATGAAACCGTTGCCAATGATCCAGTAGGAGGCTTTGCTGAAGCGGATGTAGATGATCTGCTAGAGATGGAGCGTGAGAATACTCCCGATGGTGTACCGACCTTAACACCCAGTCCTACTGCCCGTAGCGATGAAGACCCTTCCGCACTGGAAGAATCCAATGTGGCTGGTGAAGCACCCACGCAAAATATGTAAGCCAGTTTTGTTTAGCTAAACACCATGAGTGAGAACGCTGCCTTTATTATTTTTTGATCAAGGCAGTTTTTATAGAGGTATTTTAAAACTTAAAGCCAACAAATTAATGTAAAAAGTATGCGTAATCAATAGAAAGTCAACAGGAAAGATATGTTTATTTATTTTAATTTTCATTAGATTAGAGCATTCCCAAGAATTGAGGACTATTTACGTGAAAAAAACAATTTTAGCCCTTTCATTGTCTACCTTTGCATTAGTGGCCTGTTCCAAGCCAGCGCCTACTACAGCTGATACCACTTCAAGCACCAGTACTTCAGAAACACAAGCTCAAGCTGCAAACACCCAAGCGCAGGTGGACTCTACCACTCTTGCCTCTGACTGGTCAGGTGAGTATGAAGGTACCTTACCCTGTGCAGATTGTGAAGGCATCAAAACCCAACTGGAATTTCATCCTAATCAAGCCTATGAACTAAAAGAAGAATACAAGGGTAAAGGCAAAGACAATGAATTTAAGGTCAACGGTAACTTTACAGTTGATTCAGCAAACCCTTCAATGATCACACTGGATCAGGCAGGGGATAATCGTAAATTCCGGAAAGAAGGAAATAATTTATATGCTTTAGATAGCAATGGTAAAAAAGTTGAAGGTGCTTTAGCGAGTCACTATATATTAACAAAAGACTAAGTTGCATTGCTAAAAATGCCGTCAGTTTGAAAAACCTGGCGGCTTTTTTTAGCAGCTAATTTATAAAAACTCACATCAGTCCCGGTTTTTATAACTATAAATTTAACCATGGCTAAAATTAATTTGCACCGGGTAATATTGACAGAAGAAACTTAGTTAAGTAAAATTAAGCTAAATTAGACCCGGGTATAAATAATGAACTTAACAACACCATGTCATGTTTTTATAGAACAGCAGTGCTTTTTTAAAGGAACGGCTATAGAAGCAGGACTTTTTGTCAATAAGCACATCATGGCTGGCGAAAGTAGAGGTATTCTGGTTTTTAATGACCAGACTGGTAAACTGCTGGATTTTGATTTTAGCAGGGGTAAAAATGGCATGATTGAAGCACTGGCAGCAAATCCAGAATTAGCTGCTAAGACCAGCCTTATTGAGAAACAGGACGGTGAACCGGTACAGGTTGCCCGAAGTAGAGGTCGCCCTAAACTGGGTGTGGTTTCCAAAGAAGTAACTTTATTGCCAAGGCATTGGGAATGGTTGAATGCGCAACCGGCTGGTACTTCTGCGACCTTGAGGCGCTTAGTAGAGCAGGCCCGCAAGTCGGGGCAAGGTAAAACACGGCAGGAACAGGCAATTGAAGCTGCTTATCAGGTGATGTATGCACTGGGTGGTAATTTGGCTCATTTTGAAGAAGCATCACGTGCTTTATTTGCCAATGACCAGGAAGAATTTGCTGGATTAATTCATGATTGGCCGCTAGATATCAAAAGCTATCTGATGTATCTGGCTTTTGACCAGCCAGAGCTGGAGTAGGTAAAAATACTGGACATTAAAAAACCGCTTATGCGATAGGGCATAGAACGGTAGTTAGATTGCAGCCAGTAGCTTCTGGCTGAAAAAACGCGGCCTAAACTCCAGCTGCCTGCCTTAACTGGTCTGCCTTGTCGGTTTTTTCCCAGGTAAAGGCATTGTCAGAACCCTGACGGCCAAAGTGACCAAAGCTAGCGGTTTTTTGATACATCGGTTGCAACAGGTTCAGCATACGGGTAATGCCATAAGGACGCAGGTCAAAGTGTTCGCGGATCAAGGCAATAATTTGCTCATCACTGATTTTGCCGGTACCAAAGGTATTAATAGAAATAGAGGTGGGTTCTGCAACACCGATGGCATAGCTCACCTGAATCTCGCACTTCTCGGCAAGACCCGCTGCCACAATGTTCTTGGCCACGTAACGACCAGCGTAGGCTGCTGAGCGGTCTACCTTGGAAGGGTCTTTACCGGAAAACGCCCCACCGCCGTGACGCGCCATACCACCATAAGTATCGACAATAATTTTGCGGCCAGTTAAACCACAATCACCCACCGGGCCACCAATCACAAACTTACCCGTAGGGTTAATATGAAACTTGGTGGCTGCATGTAGCATGTTAGCCGGAATGACTGCCTTAACAATTTCTTCAATCACTGCTTCTTTGAGCTCTTCTTGACTAATGGAAGGGTCATGCTGGGTCGACAGTACAATAGCATCGACGCGGGCAGGTTTGCCATTTTCATAATGAAAGGTCACCTGGCTTTTGGCATCCGGGCGCAACCAGGATAGATGTCCGCTACGGCGTAGCTCAGATTGTTTTTCAACCAGGCGGTGCGCGTAGCAAATGGGGGCAGGCATTAATACGTCAGTTTCAGAGCTGGCATAGCCGAACATCAGCCCCTGATCACCTGCACCCTGATCTTCGGGTTTTTGGCGGTCAACACCCTGGGCAATTTCAGGTGATTGCTTGCCTAGCATATTAATCACCGCGCAAGTTGAACCGTCAAAACCTAAATCAGAATGATGATAACCAATCCCATTGACGGTATCACGCACAATTCTTTCAAAATCCACGTTAGCAGTGGTAGTAATTTCTCCAGCCAGTACCACGGCGCCGGTTTTTACCAGCGTTTCGCAGGCCACACGGGCATATAAGTCTTGTTGTAAAATTGCATCAAGGATGGCATCACTGATTTGGTCGGCCATTTTATCTGGGTGGCCTTCACTGACCGATTCTGACGTAAAGACAGCGTATTCGCGCATGAATGTTCCAGAAATCAAAAATAAAGATGGGGGCTATGTTAGCGCGACTTACTGTTTTGGACTAGCGCTCTTTGATGAAAAATGCCTGATCGGATCACAATAATTTTTATGGTTATATGGAGAGTCGATGAACCACGGTATTAAAAGGCAGATTTTTACTTTACCCCCTGCGTTATTTTTAGGACAATAGGCACAGCTTTTTGGTCAGTATCTGGCCTTTTTTTATTCAGGTTTATTTTTATTTTCTGGAAACTGGCTCATGACAACACCACTTAATGAACGTCGCCTTGCCAATGCAATACGTGTGCTGGCAGTTGATGCGGTTCAACAGGCAAATTCTGGTCATCCGGGAGCCCCGATGGGTATGGCAGAAATTGCTGAAGTGTTGTGGCGGCAAATTTTACGTCATAACCCCAGCAACCCTAGCTGGCCAAACCGTGATCGCTTTGTGTTGTCCAATGGGCATGGTTCCATGCTGCAATATGCCTTACTGCATCTGACTGGCTATGATTTATCCATTGATGACTTAAAACAGTTTCGCCAACTGCACAGTAAAACGCCTGGACACCCGGAGTATGGTTATACCGCCGGGGTAGAGACCACGACTGGCCCGCTAGGGCAGGGTATTGCTAATGCAGTAGGTTTTGCCATTAGCGAAAAAACCCTGGCTGCCCAGTTTAACCGTGGTGACCTGAATGTAGTGGATCATTTTACTTACTGTTTTGTGGGTGATGGCTGCTTAATGGAGGGTATTTCACACGAGGTGTGCTCTCTGGCTGGTACGCTGCAATTAGGTAAATTGATTGTTTATTATGATGACAACGGCATTTCCATTGATGGCAGTGTAGAAGGCTGGTTTAGCGACGATACGCAAGCACGTTTTGAAGCCTATGGCTGGCATGTGATTAAGGTGGATGGTCATGACACCGAAGCCATTCATCAGGCGACACTTGAAGCTCAGTCCCAGACCTCCAAACCAAGTCTGATCGTTTGTAAAACTGTGATTGGTTTAGGTTCGCCCAACAAACAGGGTAAAGAGTCTTGTCACGGCGCACCGCTGGGCCTGCCAGAAATTGAGCTGATGCGCGATACCCTGACCTGGACGGATGAGCCATTTGTTATTCCAGCTGATGTGTATGCTGCATGGGACGGCAGACAAAAAGGGGAAGCACAGGAAGCTGAGTGGAATAAACTGTTTGATACTTATAAAGCGCAGTATCCAGAACTGGCCAGCGAATTACAGCGTCGTTTAAGTGGTGATTTGCCAGCCGATTTTGCTGCCCGGGCTGAGCAGTTTATTCGTGACGTCAATGAAAAAGGTGAGACCATTGCCAGCCGCAAAGCCAGCCAGAATACCCTGGAAGCCTTTGGCCCGCTGTTGCCTGAATTGCTGGGCGGTTCAGCTGACTTAGCTGGTTCCAACCTGACTTTATGGAAAGGTTGTGAGGGAATTCAGGATAACCCAACTGGTAATTATATTTATTATGGCGTACGTGAGTTTGGTATGACTGCCATTGCCAACGGCATTGCCTTGCATGGTGGTTTTATTCCGTATGTAGCCACTTTCCTGATGTTTATGGAGTATGCCCGTAATGCAGTGCGTATGTCAGCCCTGATGAAGCAGCGGGTGATTCATGTTTATACCCATGACTCCATTGGTTTAGGGGAAGATGGCCCAACCCACCAACCTATTGAGCAAATTGCTTCTTTACGTAATACGCCTAACCTCAATACCTGGCGTCCAGCCGATGCAGTGGAAGCAGCGATTGCCTGGAAATCAGCCCTTGAGCGTAAAGATGGGCCAACGGCACTGATTTTTTCACGTCAGAATTTACCACATGAAACCCGTACTGAAGAGCAGCTTAATAACGCTGCTAAAGGCGGCTATGTGCTGGCACCAGAAAAAGGTGAACTCAAGGCCATTATTATTGCCACTGGCTCAGAAGTAGATCTAGCTATGCAAGCGTATGGGCAACTGGATGGTGTACGGGTGGTATCCATGCCATGTGCTGAAGAATTTATGCGTCAGGACGCAAACTATCGCGAGTCTGTATTGCCAGCCTGTATTCGTGCCCGTGTGGCGGTAGAGGCTGCCCATGTAGATTACTGGTGGAAATTTGTGGGTCTGGATGGCAAGGTGATTGGTATGACAACTTATGGTGAGTCTGCACCTGCCAAAGACTTATTTAAGCATTTTGGTATTACTGTTGAGGCGGTAGTGGCAGCGGTACAGGAAGTGACTACCTAGCATTGTCAGACAATTGTCCTGTTTTAACAGGACAATTGCGCTAACAGTTTGGGTTAAATAAAGCGATCTGTTAAAAAATAGCCTGGGAAGCCTCCTGTTTTAGGGGGCTTTTTTGCTTTAATGCGTTATTTCACTGCGACTTGGTCGATACTTTGGGGCGAGCCAGTGCACCGCGTGCTTCACCAAAGGAGGCGGTCTGGCGGTACGTCATCAATGCAGCAATTTCTTGTCTGGATGCAGCGCCATTACGCACACGTTCAGCCAGTGCCCGCATTTCTTCCTTGCGCTTGTCCATTGCAATACGGCGGGCGCTTTGAGCCTGTGCTTCCAGCTTGGCTTCCTGTTCATTCAGCTTTTGTGCTTCCGCAGAGTCATTAGCAGTGTTGCTACTACCAGAACCAAGCATGCGAGGCTGGTCATTAGCTAGAGGCTGGGGTGGCAAAGTTGCGCCTGTTGATGCAGGTGCTGAAGAACCAATCATTTTGGGAGCGTTTGTGGCAGACGGATTCTGGCTTGCTGGTCCAGCAGATGGACTTATTAAGCTGAGTTGACGCGATTTTTCTATCGCCTCATCCACGGCACGGGTAGGAAAATCAACCTTAGTGGTTAAGCCTTGCTGGAGGTTAACAATTTTCACTGCATCAGCACCTAATTCATCATCTGGTGGAATATCACCATAATTGGTTAGGGCTTCTCGTTCGTCCTCCCAGGTATAAATCGTTTCTGCTAGTGACGAATTTGATCCTAGAATGGCAAAACTGAGCACCAGTACCTTAAAGGAAGTTGGGATAATGTCCATATTATGTGACTCTGTTCATGAAATAACAAAACTATTAGACGCTGTTAATGCATTAAGCAATAATGGTGCCAGTTATTGAAGGAATTTGTGAAAAGGTGAATGGATCAATTAAGCACAGGCATTGCCCAAAAAATAACGCTGTAGAAAAAATACAGGACTTTTACCCCGAAAAAAGTTTATTATTTTTATTCATCAGTTGATACGTTACACTAAGCTGCTTTTATTGCTGAGCCTGTGCTGTGAGCCCACCTTCTACTTGCTTAAATATTGCCATTAATGGTTTTGGAAGAATTGGCCGTAATGTGCTGCGGGCATGGATAGAAGAAAACCTGTGGCCACAGGTAAACATTGCTGCAATCAATGATATTGCTGAAGCAGAGATGCTGGCTCACCTGTTGCGTTTTGACAGCACGCATGGCCGTTTTAATGCCAAAGTAGAAGTACAAAAAGAATCTGGTCAAACCTTTTTGCATATTGAGCACACCAATAATATTAAAAAAATCCGCCTGTTGCAGCAAACCCAGCCTGAACAACTGCCCTGGCAGGCGCTGGATATTGATGTGGTACTGGAGTGTACGGGTTTGTTCCGCTCACGTGAAGGGGCATCGCGGCATTTGCAGGCAGGTGCGGGACGAGTGATTATTGGTGCAGCACCCTTTGATACAGTTGACGCCGCCGTAGTATTTGGCGTGAATGAGCATGAAATAAGCGCCACCGACCGGGTGATTTCCAGTGTATCCTGTACTACGCAAGCACTGGTACCGCTGGTTAAGCTGCTGGATGATGCCTTTGGTATTGAAACCGCCTTGATGACCGAAATTCATGCAGTCACTACCGATCAGGCCGTGCTGGATCAGGCACACCGTGATCCACGTCGTGCCAGAGCCTCGGGCTATAATATTATTCCTACCACTTCCAGTGCGTTAGGCGCCTTAAAGCGGGTACTGCCGCATATGGAAAATCGTATTGATGGCTACTCCATACGGGTACCAACCATTAATGTTGCGGCGATTGATTTGTCGTTTGTGATGCAAAGACCAGCTGATGTACAGACGATTAATCAGTTATTTATAGATGCTGCGCAAAATCAGTACTTCCATATTATGGATGTGACAGATCAGCCGCTGGTATCCAGTGATTTTAACCACCAGCCGTATTCATTGGTAGTGGATAGTTTGCAAACCATGGTGGTCGGCAAGCAGGCTAAAGTGCTGGCCTGGTATGATAATGAATGGGGTTATGCCAACCGTATGCTGGATTTGTGCAAGGCGCTGAGTGTGGTGCCGGTTAAGTTTTAATGCCAGTTCACAATGCTGGTTTTTCTCATGAATTAGCTAGCTTGAAGCGTGCAACAGTTTATGCTTCATGCTAGACTTGCCAGCGTCGGGGAGTAGCCCGATTTTTTTTCGTGTGGCTAGTGGCTTTTTTAGCTTTCTACCAAAAATAAATAGGTTTTAGCATGTCCGTTGTCGAAACTTGGTTACTGCCTGATGGGGTGGCTGATGTGCTGCCAGAGCAGGCGCAAGTGATTGAACAGCTTCGTCGTCGTTTACTGGACTTACTCGCCAGCCATGGCTATGAGCTGGTATACACGCCACTTATTGAATATGTCGAATCTCTTTCCTTATTAAATCGTACGACTGCCGATCTTGACCTGGCTACCTTTAAGCTCATTGATCAGCTATCCGGGCGTTTGCTTGGTGTGCGGGCGGATATGACCCCGCAAGTGGCACGAATAGATGCGCATGTGCGGCCAGTTGAAGGCATTGCACGATATTGCTATGCCGCAACAGTTTTACATACCAAACCCCAGGGATTATCTGCCTCGCGTGCGCCTTTGCAACTCGGTGCCGAGTTGTATGGTTTTGAAGGGTTGGCTGCTGATCTTGAAATGCTGGATTTAATGCTGACTGTACTAAAGCAAGCCGGGTTTGAACAGCAGTTGCATCTGGATCTGGGTCACGTGGCTATTTTCAGGAATCTTGCCCGTAGCGCCGGTCTAACAGAAAACCAGGAAGCCAAACTGACGGACTTGTATCAGCGTAAAGCCATTCCTGAGCTGTCTGAATATACAGCGACGCTGCCATCTGGTCAGGATTTTTATGTACTGGGCCGCTATGGTCATGATTTAACCGCACTCAAACAACAGTTATCTGTACAAGCACTGGCCAATGATACACTGCAACAGGCGCTGGCTGCACTGGAGCAGGCTCAGGCACATGTACAACAATACTGGCCGGCGCTTAATGTTGGGGTGGATGCTGCCGAGTTGCGTGGCTATAACTATCATACGGGTTTGACATTTGCCGCTTATGGCGCTAACCGTGCCGTGCCATTGGCGCAGGGTGGACGTTACGATGGCATTGGTGTAGCGTTTGGTCGTGAGCGTCCAGCGACCGGATTTAGCTGCGATCTGTATGCACTGGTACAGGGGCAGCAGTTACAGGTTAGGCCTGTCATGCTGGCACCGGCAGGACAGGAGCAAGGCTTACAGGCGGCTATTGAACAGGCACGTCAGGATGGTTTTGTGGTGATTCAAATGCTGGATGAACAAGACCGGCAGGCAGGAGTGACCCACCAATTGATCCAGCAGGATCAGCAATGGCAACGTCAGGTAATATAAATTTTCAGGCTGGCATGTTTATTGCCAGCTCAATGGTTTGATTCAAAGGTAAAGAGGCGGATATGGGCAAGAATGTCGTTGTGCTTGGAACCCAGTGGGGCGATGAAGGAAAGGGCAAGATTGTTGACTTGCTAACCGATCAAGCCGCAGCAGTAGTGCGTTATCAGGGCGGGCACAATGCAGGCCATACCTTAGTAGTGGGCGGGGAAAAAACGGTATTGCATTTGATACCCTCAGGTATTTTGCGTGAAAATGTGTTAAACCTGATTGGTAATGGCGTCGTACTGGCACCTGATGCACTATTAAAGGAAATCAATACGCTGGAAAGTAAGGGCGTACCAGTGCGTGAGCGGCTGCGTATTTCGCCAAATTGTCCGTTAATTCTGCCCTATCACATTGCCCTGGATCAGGCGCGGGAAATCAAGCGCGGTAATGCCAAGATTGGCACGACCGGTCGGGGTATTGGCCCGGCCTATGAAGATAAAGTAGCACGCCGTGGTCTACGTGTCGCGGATATGATTCGGGGTGGTGAAGAATTTGCCAACCGCTTAAAAGAAGTGATTGATTACCATAACTTCCGCTTAACCCAGTATTACGGCGTAGAAGCCGTTGATTTTAGAACCGTATTGCAGCAGTGTACCGAATGGGCAGGCGAATTAAAGCCATTAATTGCTGATGTGACTGCTGTTTTGCATGATTATCGGGTACAGGGCAAGCCTTTAATGTTTGAAGGAGCACAAGGCTCATTACTGGATATTGACCACGGTACTTATCCGTATGTAACCAGTAGCAATACCACTGCTGGTGGCGTGAGTACTGGTACAGGTGTTGGCCCGTTATTTTTAGATTATGTACTGGGCATTACCAAAGCCTATACCACGCGTGTTGGCGCAGGGCCTTTCCCAACCGAACTGGTGTGGGATGCCAAAACCGACGTGGGTGACCCAATTGGCAAGCGTTTGGGTACTGTAGGTAATGAAATCGGTGCTTCTACTGGGCGGCAGCGTCGTTGTGGCTGGTTTGATGCCGTGGTGGTGCGCCGTGCGGTTGAGGTTAACTCCCTAAGTGGCATTTGCCTGACCAAGCTTGATGTGCTAGACGGTCTGGATGAAGTCAAAATCTGCGTTCGTTATGAAAGCACGGATTGTGGTTGTTCAGGCTCAAGCGACGCGGTAGCCTTTGAAAATGTAATCCCCGTGTATGAAACCATGCCAGGCTGGACTGACTCTACTGTTGGTGCCACTTCAATTGATCAACTGCCGGAAAATGCACAGGCTTACATCAAGCGCATTGAAGAACTGGTAGGTTGTCCTATTGATGTGATTTCTACCGGGCCGGATCGTGCCGAAACTATTATTTTGCGTCATCCCTTTGCTTAAGTAACGGGTAACGCCCAGAAAGCTCCTGATGTTGTTTGCAGGAGCTTTTTTATTTTTGAATAATTAAAAGTGTATAGCTGTTTAAGATAAGGTTTGGGTAGGGCAATTAGCAAGCAATAAAAAACCTCCATGGAGGAGGTCTTTTATGCAGGACACAACAAACACAAAGCGTTGTATCGTTACTGTTGCTGAATGCCAGCAACCAGCCACTCACTACCATTTTGTGGTTTTACAAAGTGCCAGATTTCGCTAAATGGCACAGCTTGTGCATTTACTGACTCACTGACTGTACCACTAAATTCTACACTGGCAAAGTATTGACCATTTTCGTTACCACTATCAACTACCTGGGCATTAAGCTGCGGAAACTCTGCCAGATCATCATTGGACAAGATTTCCTCGCGGATAGCCGTGTACATATCTGCTGTAAAGTAGCGACGCACTTCTTCAATATTGCTGCTGCTGTTCATAGACTGTAAGTGTAAAAACTTGGCACGCGCCTGACGTAAAAAGGCCGCAGGCTCAGTGCCATCAGGTAGGGCATTACCGCTACTGCTATACGCACCACCCACTGCACTGCTAGCCCCTACAGTCTGACCAAAGATATTGGTGTTGTCGCTAGTTCCAGGGTGTGATGCAGCGGGCATATTGTTACGTGCAAATGGGCCAGAGGAACTTAATGACTGACGGTTTGCGCCACTGCTCGGCGCGAACGGATTACCGTTGGCAGTTGCTTTTTTGGCGCTGAAACGACGGAAAATGAAAAACGCAGCCGCAGCTAAAGCCAAAATCCACAGCCAGCCAAAATTACTTTTTTGCTCCTGCTGTGCACTGGCAGCAGTACCCTGTTCGGTGGCTATAGTTGGATCGTTTGTGGCCGTTGGGTCTTGCTGGGCGCGTGCTTCGTTACTATGACCGAGCATATAACCAGCAGCAGCACCCGCCGCACCTGCTGCCACCATGCCCCCTACACCCGGGCCTGAGCGTTGTGGTGCAGTTGCTGGTTGCTGGTTTGGCGGTGGGGTGGCCGGACGGTTGTAGTTACGGCTAGGCGAAGAATTACTGCTGCGGCTCATGCCATAGCTTTTGCCACCGCCCATACGCTTGGCTTCGGCCAATGGTGAAATGACCAGTGTAGTCATCATTAACGCAGTCAGTAAACCACGAGTTTTCATTTGCATCTGCAATTACCTGTTTTTAATCTATAAACGGTTAGATCATTAATGTAGTTCTGCCGGGGAAATTCAAGCAGACATTGTGTTTTAAATTGTTGTTGATCACCATTAAGCCAGCCTTAAAAACTAACAAATGCAGCACAAAAACTGTCAATCAAACCTTCAGTCAACTTTTTGTCTAAGGGCTTAATCTGCTGTGTTCAGCGCTGCCTCAAGTGCTTCATGTAAGCGCCCCACCGCAATCACATTTAAACCTTTAATCGGCTGCTGAGGCATATTGGCACGCGGTACAATGGCGGTTTTAAAACCATGTTTGACTGCTTCGCGCAGGCGCTCCTGTCCATTGGGTACTGGGCGGATTTCGCCAGATAAACCAACTTCACCAAACACTGCCAAGTGCCGGGGTAAGGCTTTGCCACGCAAACTGGAAGCAACGGCCAGTAACACGGCAAGGTCAGAGCCAGTTTCCAGTACTTTCACTCCACCTACCACGTTAACAAACACATCCTGTCCAGTAGTATGAACCCCACCATGCCGGTGCATCACAGCCAGCAGCATAGCAAGGCGGTTTTGATCCAGACCCAGAGCGACACGGCGCGGCTGCCCATGCGCATCATCCACCAGGGCTTGTACTTCAACCAATAGGGGACGCGTCCCTTCACGGCTGACCATGACAATACTGCCGGGAATGGCTTCATCATAGCGACTTAAAAAAATGGCTGACGGGTTAGGTACTTCACGCAGGCCGCGATCGGTCATGGCAAATACGCCCAGCTCATTGACCGCCCCAAAACGATTTTTCACTGCTCGAATCATTCGAAAACGCGAGTCGGATTCACCTTCAAAATACAGCACGCAGTCCACCATATGTTCCAGCACACGAGGGCCAGCCAACGCACCTTCTTTGGTGACATGACCGACCAGAAACAACGCAGTGCTGGAATTTTTGGCAAAACGGGTGAGCAGGGCGGCTGATTCACGGATTTGCGCCACGCCACCGGGTGCTGATTGCAGGCTTTCAGTATATAAGGTCTGGATCGAATCCAGCACCGCAACTGCGGGTTTTTCCTGAGCCAGGGTGGCGCAAATGGTTTCTACGCAGGTTTCAGCCATCACGCTGAGTTGATGCGTGGGCAAATCCAGCCGTTGTGCCCGCAGTGCCACCTGCGATAAGGATTCTTCACCGGTGACATATAAGGCACGATTGCCTTCGCCAGCCTGTTCCGCCATATGCGTCATGGTTTGCTTGGCATACACCCGCTTATGATCCGGGTGTTTCTGTTCCGCCATATGCGTCATGGTTTGCAGCAAAATGGTGGATTTTCCAATGCCGGGGTCGCCGCCAATGAGTACCACTGAACCAGCCACCAAACCACCACCCAGTACCCGGTCAAACTCGCTAATACCCGTACTTAACCGGGTTTCTTTGCTTAAGCTGACCTGATTCAACTTGGTCACACTGCTGGCCTGTCCGGCGTAACCACCCGCCACAATGCCGGCTTTGGCACGGTGCGTGGATACAGCTTCGGGTTTGCTTTCAATCAGGCAGTTCCATTCACCGCAATCACTGCACTGACCTGACCATTTGGGGTGACTGGTGCCACACTGCTGGCAGAGATATTGAGTTTTGACCTTGCTCATGGCATCCGTTGTTTTACTAAATGGACAATAGTGTAGCGGGTTTTAGCTGTAAAATCCTAAAACCATGATCGTATAGCGTCATGGCATGTCGTACAAAATTGTGTTTATACCACAGGAAATTGTTGTGTCTACCCGGTAGTTCATTGTTAAATGAGCAGGCTTAAATTTGCCCCATACCAATCAGGGATGCCACACATAGTGCCAGCATTTTTAGGGTTAATCCTCCAATAAATACTGGTGCTTGTGGAATAAATTATTGCTTATAAGCGGGGCATAACAAACCTGGGAACTACTTTTTATGACCTCCTTTGATGATGCCAATACTCAGTCATCGCCAGACCATTTGCAGCGTAAATTATCCAACCGACATTTACAGTTAATTGCCATTGGTGGCGCGATTGGTACTGGCCTGTTTATGGGTTCTGGCAAGACGATTAGTCTAGCTGGACCTTCTATTTTGTTTATTTATATGATTATTAGACCTCTTGCGAAAGTAAAAACTGCCTCAATATAGATTTCATGAAATATCAGAAATTAAACCGTTTTTCAGATTCTGAATTCAAGCGCTTGGTTGGTGTACCTCGACCAGTTTTTAGTGAAATGGTCGAAGTTTTAAAAGAAGCAGAATCACTTAAAAAGAAATCTGGGCGTCCTCATACTTTAGTTATAGAGGATCAATTATTATTAACACTCAATTACTTACGGAATTACAGCACTCAATTGGAATTGGCTGCAAATTACCATATCGCTGAAAGTAATGTGAATCGAACTATTAAAAAGGTTGAAGATGCATTAATGAAATCAAGACGTTTTACCTTGCCAAAACGAAGCATTACCACAGCAAACGAACAATTTAACTGGGTCATTATTGATGCTACAGAATGTTCAATAGAACGCCCGAAAAAAAAATCAGAGTAAGTTCTACAGTGGTAAAAAGAAGAAACATACGCTAAAAGCCCAAGTGATCTATCATCCGAAGAGCAAACAAATCATAGGAGTAGATATATCGTCTGGCAGTCAGCATGATATTAAATTGGCAAGAAAAACAGTAAAAAAATTCAAACATTTTGAATATGTTATGACCGATTTAGGGTACTATGGGTTAGAGCAAGATGGCTTTAAATTATTGATGCCAATAAAGAAAAAGAAGAATTTACCCTTATTTGATGTTGAGAAAAAGTACAATAAAATGATTGGAAAAATACGAGTTGTAATCGAACATATTAACAGTCAATTGAAAAGATTTAGAATACTAAGTGAACGCTATCGAAATCGACGGAAAAGATTCGGTTTACGCATTAACTTAATCGCTGCACTGGTAAACCGGATGAACTTGCAATAACGACTTTCGCAAGAGGTCTATTGGCTTAATGATTTTTTTCGTCATGCGGGCGCTGGGCGAATTATTGTTATCCAATTTGCAATATAAATCCTTTATTGATTTAACCCATGATTTGCTAGGGCCAAAAGTCGGCTTTTTTATGGGCTGGACGTATTGGTTATGCTGGATCACGGTTGGTATTGCCGATCTTGCGGCTATTAATAGTTATTTAACCTTCTGGCTGCCGCAAGGTCAGCAGTTTACCCCGCTGGGCGGTGCGGCGATTAGTGCAGGCTGTGTGCTGTTTTTGCTGGGATTAAACCTGCTCACCGTGCGCCTGTTTGGCGAGGTAGAGTTCTGGTTTGCCCTGATCAAGATTATTGCTATTATTGCACTGGTGGTGATTGGCGCATACATGGTGGTCACTGGTTTTCAATCGCCTGGTGGTAGTACCGCATCGCTTGCCAATTTATGGAATGATGGCGGCATGTTTCCCAATGGAAGTCACGGCTTTCTGGCTGGTTTTCAGATTGCCATTTTCGCCTTTGTGGGGGTTGAGCTGGTGGGTACTACAGCCGCAGAAACCAAAGACCCCATGCGCAATTTGCCCAAGGCCGTGAACTCCATTCCGCTCCGGATTATTCTGTTTTATGTGCTGGCACTTATGGTAGTGATGTCGGTCACCCCATGGCGGCAAGTGGTGGCGGACAAAAGCCCATTTGTAGAGCTGTTCTTGATGGCAGGTATTCCAACCGCTGCCATTATTATGAACCTGGTGGTGTTGTCTTCAGTCATGTCATCCATGAATAGTGGGGTGTTTTCTACCAGTCGTATGCTGTTTGGTTTGGCCAAGGATAATCAGGCCTCCAGCATGTTTGGTAGGTTGTCAAAGGCGGCAGTACCTTCTAACGCGCTGGTGGTATCGTGTGCGTTTATTATGGGTGGAGCCCTGCTCCAGTACTTTGTGCCCAATACCTTGCGTGCATTTACCCTGGCAACCACGCTATCGACCATTTTGTTTATTAGTGTATGGGTGGTGGTGATGGTTGCTTATATTAAGTACCGCAAAACCCGGCCTGAGCTGCATGCGCAGTCGATTTATAAAATGCCGGGCGGAGTGTTGATGAGCTACATCGTCATTGCCTTTTTTATTTTTACCGTGGGTATTTTGGCACTGGAAGAAGACACCCGACAGTCATTGATTGTAAGTCCGATTTGGCTGTTGATTTTGCTGATCGGTTATTTGTGGATGAAGCGTAAAAAGGCTTAAAACACTTGTTGTTCAAAATGACCAGCTTCGGCTGGTTTTTTTGTGGGCGACATTTTACGACGCTATACTAAAAGTAAGTGATGGTTTTTTATAAAAATAAAGTAATAATGAAGAAAACATGGATTGGTTTAAACACTATGGAACAGCTCAACCCGTCGGATTTGAAAGCCATTTTGCACTCCAAGCGGGCTAATCTTTATTATCTTGAGCATTGTCGGGTGATGCAAAAAGATGGCCGCGTGCTTTATCTAACCGAAGCCAAAAATGAAAATCAGTACTGGAATATTCCGATTGCCAATACCACGGTTATTATGCTGGGTACGGGCACCTCTATTACTCAAGCCGCTATGCGGATGCTGGCTAGTGCCGGGGTACTGGTCGGTTTTACTGGTGGAGGTGGCACACCGCTATTTATGGGCTGTGAAATTGAATGGATGACGCCGCAAAGTGAATATCGGCCTACTGAATACATGCAAGGCTGGATGCAATTCTGGTTTGATGACACCAAGCGTTTAACGGTTGCCAAGCAATTCCAGCAGGCTCGTATTGAGTTTATCCGCAGGATCTGGGCAAAAGACCGCGATCTGCAAGCTGAAGGTTTTTATATTGATGACCGCGATATTGAGCAGGCTTTAGCGGGTTTTGAAAAGAAGCTAGGCTATTTGGATAAAGTGGGCGATATTTTGCTGGCTGAAGCCATGACCACCAAACAACTGTATAAAGCCGCTGCCACGCGTTGTGGCGCAGCGGATTTTAACCGTAATCATGAGCAGGGCGACCTAGCCAATGATTTTTTAAATCATGGCAACTATCTGGCATACGGACTTGCTGCTACCACACTTTGGGTTTTAGGCATTCCACATGGTTTTGCTGTGATGCATGGCAAAACTCGCCGCGGTGCGTTGGTATTTGATGTGGCTGATCTCATTAAGGATGCTATCGTGCTGCCCTGGGCATTTGTCTGCGCCAAGGAAAAAGCGACCGAGCAGGAATTCCGCCAGCAGATTTTGCAGAAATTTACTGAGCATCGCTGTTTGGATTGGATGTTTGATCAGGTAAAGGCGGCGGCGTTGTCCTTTAAACCGGGGGCAGAAGTATGATTGTTACCTTTATTTCTCAATGCGAGAAAAAAGCCCTGCCGCGTACCCGCCGTGTGTTGGATGCCTTTGCCAACCGCATTGGGGATAATACCTGGCAAACGGTGATTACTGAGGATGGGTTGCTGGCAGCGAAACGCTTGTTACGTAAAACTGCCAGTAAAAATACGGCGGTGTCCTGCCACTGGATACGTTCACGGCGGCACAGTGAATTGATGTGGATTGTGGGACAGCGTAGTAAGTTTAATAGCGAAGGCCATGTGCCAGTCAATAGAACGGTTAAGCCAATTAAACTGGACTATAGCGATACCAATTGGCAAACAGCAGCATTGATCACAGCGCTGAGCCGTATTGCGGCCTTATTTCATGACTTTGGGAAAATTAATCCATTTTTTGCTAAAAAATTAGCCAATGCTAAATTTAATAAAAAACCGATAGCTGATCCATTTCGGCATGAATGGGTGTCGCTACGCTTATTTGAGGCATTCGTTAAAGCGTGCGGAACAAATGACAAGGCATGGATTGAAAAATTAACCACGCTTTCACCTCAAAACGTAGACTATGTCTGGCTAGAGGCACTGGTTAAGGATCATCCTGATCAAGCTATCCTGTTATCACCATTTCAGGACTTACCGCAAATTGCTCAGATAGTGGCGTGGCTCATCGTTTCTCATCACCGACTGCCTATACCCAGCTATTTACTGGGTAAAGATAAAAGCCAAGACAAGGACTATTCTCTAGCAAAGTTTGATTTTGTGCTAGATGAGCTTAATTTCAAATGGTGTTACCCACGACATTACGAAGCAGATGATAAAAATCGGGCAAAAGAAATCAAACAGTGCTGGAATATAGAAGCTAAACATATCCCTTTTAATAGCAAAACATGGTGTAAAGAGGTAAATAGTTGCGCGATAAAACTCAAACAGCTTATACCAGCAGGTTCCCCTCCAAATTTATCTGATCCTTACATCAGTCATATTTCCCGCTTGGCTTTAATGCTGTCTGATCATTATTATTCAAGCTGTGAACCAACGCCAAAATGGCATGATAAGACTTATACGCGTTATGCCAATACAGATAAAACGGGTGAACTAAAACAGCCTTTAGATGATCATCTGATAGGCGTAAGTCAATCTGTACGGCAGTTAATGGGCGCTTTTACCCGCATGGATGAGCTATTTGAGCGTTTACCACCACAAAAAAGTTTAGAAAGTAAAACCAACAATAGCTATTACAAGTGGCAGGATAAATCTTATCAGGAAGCTCGCTTTATCCAGAAAAATTATCCAAACCATGGCTTTTTCGGGGTGAATTTAGCGTCAACAGGCCGAGGTAAAACGCTTGCGAATACACGCATCATGTATGGTCTGGCCGACTCTGAGAAAGGTGCACGTTTTAATGTGGCTTTAGGCCTACGCACCTTAACTTTGCAAACAGGCAAGGCTTTACGTCAACGCCTAAATCTGGATGAAACTGATTTAGCCATTATGGTAGGTGGTGGCGCAGTTAAGGAAATTTTTGAGCAGTACAGTCAAAATACTTCAGCCCAGATTATTGATGAAGAGCTGCAAAATTTTGACCCCGAAACTAATCCTGAACTGGCTGAAACCATGGGTTCAGAATCTTTGACTGGACTTTATGAAGAGGGAGTTAATATTGATTTTGACGAACTTGAGATTGACTTTGAAGGCATACTACCTGCTGATCATCTGTTTGCCAAATGGTTAAAGGGTAACCATCAAGTCAAAAAAATGCTGATGAGCCCTATTTTATGTTGCACTATAGATCATCTGATTCCTGCCACAGAGAGTACACGTGGTGGCCGTCAGATTGCTCCCATGCTGCGCCTGATGTCTTCGGATCTAGTTTTTGATGAGCCCGATGATTTTTCACCTGAAGATTATTATGCGTTGGCGCGACTGGTTTATTGGGCAGGCTTAATGGGAAGTCGGGTTTTACTTTCTTCTGCAACCCTGACACCTGCTGAAATCAATGGTTTATATCTGGCTTATAGTTCAGGACGTAAATTTTATAATGCACATCGCACCCAGGCTAATCAGCCCATCATTGCCGCATGGTTTGATGAAAATGAAAAAAGTATTTGTCATGAAGTCATCCCTTGTAATACCGCAATCAGTAGCTCTGAAGCCAATCCTGTTTTTTTAAAAGCCCATAGAAAATTTACCAAAAATCGTGTGGCTTATTTAAAGGCACAAGCCCCTTTAATTCATCGGCGCACGCTAGAATGGGTTGGATTGCCAAGGCAAATCAGTTCTTCTGAGAAATGGGAGCAAATTTTTACTCAGCACATACTCACTACAACACTAAAAGCCCATCACTTAAATGCAATTACGGATCCTAAAACAGGCAAGCAATATAGCGTTGGTTTAGTTCGTTTTGCCAATATTGATCCACTCGCTGCTATTGCACAGCTATTATTAAAACAGCAGATTGATCCAGATGTTCGTATTCATTTATGTGTTTATCATTCGCGGTTTCCCCTATTAATTCGGGCAAATATTGAAAAATATCTGGATGAGTTATTAGACCGTAATCAGGGACAGCAGCCTCATGATCATCAACTAGTACAAGGCTGGCTTAATCGATATCCAGAACAACAACACGTTATTTTAGTTTTGGCGTCGCCAGTATGCGAAGTCGGACGAGATCATGACTATGACTGGATGATTCTAGAGCCCTCATCCATGCGTTCCATCATACAAACTTCTGGGCGTACGCGACGACATCGACCTGAGCCTTATGCACAGTCCAATGTATTTTTAATGGAAAGTAATATTCGTCACTTTAAGCATCCGCAACAAGCCTGTTTCTCGCGCCCTGGTTTTGAAGCGGAGGGTTTTAAGTTTCTGCCCAATCGACATTTTTTAAAAGCACGCAATGATAGCGTGGACAATGGCTTACTGCGTAAGGCACATTTTAAACAGCTGGATGCAATTGCGAGGTTAGAGCAGCCACCAGCTATGTACTTGAAAGCAAATTATGACAAATTTGGTTATCCAGCTCTGGTGGATTTAGAGCATGACCGTATGCATCACATACTGTTGGGGCACGGAATCTGCCCAGAAATGAGAATATTTGGTGAATTATCTCCCATAAAATTTCCTGCCTATAGTTTCTGGAGCACGCTCATTCATTACACAGGTATTCTGCAAACTTTGAGTAAATTTAGAAAGTCGCAGCCAGAATCCCTACATGCATTACGAGCAGAGCATCTAGAACAATCACTTCAACTACAGCAATACAATCAGGACACAGGTAATTGGCTGCTTAAAGAAAGTCTAATGAGAAGAGTAGAGCTTGAAGTCAATCCGCAGATACACTGCTGGCCGAACCAAAAGCCTGAAAACGCTTTGAGCAAATATTTGGTTACAACTTCATCAGAGTATGAATGGCAGGATAATTGTAGTCGATACTTAAGCCTGAACTTGCCTACGCTACAGGACAACAAAAAATGGTTATACCATGACTGGCTAGGTTTTATCAGGGATTAAGCCTGATAAAGCCTAGAATCTAAGCTGCCTATATGGCAGTGAACAAGAGTTTAATTGATCATATTTCTAAGCTGTTTACTCAACAGTGAAGAAAAAATAGTGTAAATGGTCTTGTCAAGAGAACAAAACCAGTTCATATTGAGTTGATCACCTATGAGTAATTCATAAGAATTTTATTAAAGACTACATCTTTAATGGGCTTAACCACCGATCTGGGGAGATCACACATCACCCGATAGGGTAAGGAGGAAACGATGCTTGGCAAACATCTGCGCATAATAGTATGAACAGTTGGGTAACCAACATCATCTACGATGGTTAAACTGTCGTAGATGATAACAAATAATTGTTTTAAAAAATAACTCACTTTGTAAAACAAGTTTTGAGAAATCCTATGTCAAATGCAAAAGAAGAGATAGCAGGTTCTCCACCGCCCACTATTCGAGCAGTGATTGAGCAATATATCCAGAGTCGGTTAAACGAAAAACTCGATAAGCTCAAGCCAGAGGATACGGCAGAACGTGAAAAGCTTTTAGAAAAATATGATGTTGAAACCTGGCTGGAAGAGGCCAGTCTGCGTATCAGTCAAATTCGACTGGCAACGCATACACCGAAGCAGCATCATCCAAACTCTAAAGCATCTGCTATGTTTTATTCTGAAGCACAGAAGACCCATGATTATATCGGTTCGCAAGGCCTGAGCCTTGAACCTGACGTGATTGGTAATGCTGCGGTTCTGGATGTGTTTAAACTATTGCGTCAAAAGTTTAACGACGTTTCCTTGCTTGAGCACTTATTAAAAGCAGATGCTGATTTTATTGCTGCGTTAGCAAACCAATCTGAGCAAGCACACATCCGTTACCAGCGGTTTTTGGCGTTTAGTAAAGCGCCTGCTCAATTGAATGCTGGGCGCTTATCCAAGCAGGTTTATTTTCCTGTAGAAAAAGACGGCTATCATGTATTAGTACTTTTATACCCGAGTGCTCTGGTGCATCGTGCTTATCAAAATATCCTGAGCGATCGTTTTAGTGAAGAAAGCAAGGTATTACGCGAGGCACGTTTTAAAAAATTGCACAGAGAGCAGGAAAGTCGGGAGTATCCTGGTTTGCTAATTCACAACTATGGTGGATCAAAACCGCAGAATATTTCGCAGCTTAATAGTGACCGTCGTGGTGCTATGTGGTTATTGCCGTCGCTGCCACCCGTATGGCAGGGGCAGATTGTAGAGCTACCAAAGTCGGGTTCTGTATTTACGGGTTACCTTGGTAATCGCAAAGATGTGAAGCCACTGTTAGGTGCTATTGTCCATATGTATCGTCATGAATATGGTGTAAATAATAGCGAGTTTCGGAAAAAGCGTGACGATTTGGTTGAGCAACTCACTGATTGCGTTGTTGATATGAGCCTTGAGCTTCAGCAAAGTGCTACTACAGGCTGGACAATGGAGAAAAGCCGAGATTTTAATCGCGTGGAAAGTTTTTGGCTAGATCGGGGCTATCGGGAAGAATTATTTATCAAGGAGGATCGGGGTGAGCTAACCAAAGAAGAGCAAGAGTGGCTTGAAGCATATCGGGAACGTGACTGGCACACTGAGGTTGGTTATAACTTTGGTACTTGGCTGAACAAGATTCTAACTACTCGAGGCAAGTTACAAGACTTGGATGATGCTGAAGCACGAGTGTGGTCATTGGCCTTGCGAGAAAAATTACGACTGCTTAAAGAGGAATTTGCCTAAATGACTTATGCATATCCTAAAGCGCTTTATCTTGTACGTTTACAGATTGAAAATGCGTCAATTATTAGCAGTCATCTTACTTGGGGTTTTCCTGCACCGAGTGCTTTTACAGGTTTTGCGCATGCATTACAACGCAAGCTAAATGCTATTAATGATTATCAAGCTATTAAATGCTGTGGTATTGGTATTATTTGCCATCAGTTCCTGCCGCAAGTGACTAAAACCAGTGAGTATCGTTATACACCGTATCAGTTAAATTTGGCTCGCCCTCCGCTAGAAGCTAATGGTTCTACACCAGCGCTGGTAGAAGAAGGTAAGGGTCATATGGAGGTCAGTCTGGTTATTGGTCTGACGGGTGACACGCTGGACAGTCATTTATCTGCTAATGATGTGGAGTTAAATGCACAAACCCAAAACTTACTCGCCAAACTTAACCAGCTTGTCTATGGGATGCGCCTGGCAGGTGGAGTGATTTTGCCCCATCAACGCGTGAGACCCAGACTGGTCAATTGGTCACAGGCTAAAGCCACGGAGATAACTAAAAAATTGCGCCGTTACTTGCTTCCTGGTTTTGCCTTAATTCATCGGCATGATGTACTCATGGCTCATCAACAGTGGTTAAACCAACATCCAGCCTACTTGGCAACTCAGAGTAGCGAAGCAGATTTACTGGACACGCTACTGGATATTAGCCGTCTGAATTTAGTCAGTAGTCCTGTTCAAAAGGCAGGCGAGCAAACTGAACACGATCAGCCTATATCAGGAAAATGGGAGCTTCGCACTCGACCTGCTCACTTAAAAGGCTGGCTAGTTCCAGTGCCAATTGGATATGGTGCATTAACTGATGTGCTGGAGGCAGGTTCTGTAGCTGGCGTGCGTGATGAGCAATATCCAGTGACTTTTGCGGAAACGTTGCTTAGCTTGGGCGAATGGAAAAGCCCCCACCGAATTGATGACCTAACTCATATTTTATGGGCTTATGACCCAAATTCAGATGCGGGTATCTATTCACTCATTCAACCTTTTGCGCCACAACCTGCTCCTAGCTCATCGTTTGATGATTTAGATATGCAATCAATTGATTTTTCATTTACAGATTCAGAGGAAGAGGATATTTAATCATGGCTAAAGCACCAGCAAAAATCAAAACAGCGTCTGTTTTATCATTCAACCGTCATTTAGATCCGTCAGATGGCCGTATGACCGCCGTAAACTGGAATGATATTTCACAGGGTGAGGGAGCTATTGCAATCCAGGTTGAGGAAAAATCAGTACGCGGAACAATCTCTAACCGTCCTAAGAGTAGTAAGGAAATTGACCCTGCCTATATTAACGCAGCAGTGGAAAAACCAAATTTACAAACGGTTGATGTTGCAGCGTTACCGCAGGGCAAGGATACAGTTGCAGTGACTTTTACACTTCGGGTGTTGCCTAACGTAGGGCAACCATCCGCTTGTAATAATGAAAGTTTTGCTGAGCGTCTTAATAATGTGGTATCAAGCTACAAGACAGAAAATCAGTTTTATGAATTGGCTAGACGTTATTCAGTTAATTTAGCCAATGGCCGATTTTTATGGCGTAACCGGATTGGTGCTGAAAATGTCAGCGTAGCTGTCGCTCGTATTGTTGACGGACAACCAAAAGAAACTTTGAATTTTGATGCACTGGCAAACCGTTTAAATGACGTGGCGGTAGACAGCCAGCAAGCGCCAGCTTTGGAGCAATTATCCAGCTGGATTCAGGCAGGTTTAACTGGTAATGAGCATGTTTTATTGCGGGTTATTGGCTTTGCTCGTTTAGGTGAGGGACAGGAAGTTTATCCATCCCAGGAACTTATACTGTCAGGTGGAAATACTAAAGGTGCAAAAAGTAAAACCCTGTACAAAATTAAAGATAAAGACGCGGGTATCCACTCGCAGAAAATTGGTAATGCCTTACGCACTATCGATAACTGGTATCCCGAGGCAAGTAAACCTATCGCGGTTGAACCATATGGTTCTGTAACCTCGGAAGGACGTGCTTATCGCCAGCCTGCAGACAAAAAAGATTTCTATAGTCTTTTTGATGCCTGGGTTAATGAGGGCAAGATTCCTGAAATTGAACAGCAGCATTATGTCATGGCTATTTTAGTTCGTGGCGGGGTCTTTGGTGAGAGTGATAAGTAATGGCCTTTTACATTGAACTCACGCTTTTACCGCAAGAGGATGCACCCACGTATTTTCTATGGTCAAAGCTGTACCAGCAATTACACCTCGCGCTTGCCGAGATAAAAAACGCTGATGACAAAGTAAGCATTGGAGTTTCTTTTCCGCAGTATCAGTTTAATCCAGAAAAGAAAATAGGCTTTCTTGGCACAAAGCTTCGGCTGTTTTCCCAAACCGAAAATGAGCTAGATCAGCTCAACATCAAAAAATGGCTGGAACGGCTTACGGATTATGTGCATATCACATCTATTCGCCCAGTACCTGAGGAAAAGATTACAGGTTATGCCTGCTTTAAACGCAAACAGCCTAAAACCAATGCTGAACGGTTGGCACGCCATCGAGTAAAACGGGGTGATATTGATTTTGATGAAGCCTTAAGCCGCTATCAGAACGTAGTAACCACCTCAGACTTGCCATTTATTCAGCTAAAAAGTCTAACCAGTGCTCAGCCGTTTAAATTGTTTATTGAAAAGCAGCCTGCTGAACAATCTGCCAGTCAGGTTTTTAGCACCTATGGATTAAGCTCGGAATCTAGTGTTCCCGAGTTTTGACCCAATATTTTTATCACTCTTTAACAGCTCAATGAAATCAATGAGTTACAACTGGCTATTTTTTGATTGGGTAAAATGCCAAAATCCATGATAAATGCTTGTTGTAACTTATATTTTTGCTTTAAAATTACTGTTCACTGCCATGTAGGCAGCTTAGAAAACCCAAAGACCCTAACGATCCCAATAACCCACGTTCACTGCCATGTAGGCAGCTTAGAAAATTAACCGTCGTGCTGCCTTACTTGGTTTGGGGTTCACTGCCATGTAGGCAGCTTAGAAAGTTTAATCGCTCTGATGTTTTTGCAGGTAAAAGTTCACTGCCATGTAGGCAGCTTAGAAAAGCCAGTCGAAAAGTTAGCGCCAAAAACACAAGTTCACTGCCATGTAGGCAGCTTAGAAATGTAGTTGTAGGCTGTCCGGCAGGTTTCCTTCGTTCACTGCCATGTAGGCAGCTTAGAAATTTGTGTGCATCAAAAAAGGCCTTAATCTCATGTTCACTGCCATGTAGGCAGCTTAGAAAAAATGCGGCCTGCCCAAAATCTTTACTACTATGTTCACTGCCATGTAGGCAGCTTAGAAAAACACACCACGCCATTAAGGCTTGGCCTGCGTGTTCACTGCCATGTAGGCAGCTTAGAAATGGGTAGAGCAACAACCAATCCTACCCGAACTGTTCACTGCCATGTAGGCAGCTTAGAAATACTTCCCCCCTCTCATTACCGCTTTGCTTTTGTTCACTGCCATGTAGGCAGCTTAGAAATAACAATCCACCCAAAGACCCTAACGATCCCAGTTCACTGCCATGTAGGCAGCTTAGAAACCGCGCTCACCTTCAACAATACCAAGATGGTTGTTCACTGCCATGTAGGCAGCTTAGAAACCGCTAAAATCTTGCTCCGCGACAAAACAAGAAGTTCACTGCCATGTAGGCAGCTTAGAAATAGCGGTAATTATAACTGTGTGCCTAAAGACCGTTCACTGCCATGTAGGCAGCTTAGAAATAACAAGAAAACAAAAGATATTGGTACTGAATGTTCACTGCCATGTAGGCAGCTTAGAAAAATCACCATTGTTATGCGGTGCTATGTTTGCAGTTCACTGCCATGTAGGCAGCTTAGAAACTTAATTGGCGGTAATAGTGTTTTATTTAGAAGTTCACTGCCATGTAGGCAGCTTAGAAAAAACAAAACCAGTAAGGCCGGTTTAACACGTAGTTCACTGCCATGTAGGCAGCTTAGAAAAGATAGCAGGCAATAGTTAAATTCATAGGGGCGTTCACTGCCATGTAGGCAGCTTAGAAAAAGAGAAAATTGTAAAACTTACCGATGGTGGCGTTCACTGCCATGTAGGCAGCTTAGAAAAACAGTTCAGAACATCAAAGGTGTTTGGCACGGTTCACTGCCATGTAGGCAGCTTAGAAATGGATCACGCACCAGAAAACAATGACCCAGCTGTTCACTGCCATGTAGGCAGCTTAGAAATTGCGGACTTCACCGCCTAGGGCCTTAACCTGGTTCACTGCCATGTAGGCAGCTTAGAAACACAACGAATGTGAACGATCAGCCCAACACGCGTTCACTGCCATGTAGGCAGCTTAGAAAAATGAGAATCCACCACGCGATGATGAGGGCACGTTCACTGCCATGTAGGCAGCTTAGAAAATGTTCCATGTCAGGCAAAGGCAAACCAGCTTGTTCACTGCCATGTAGGCAGCTTAGAAAGGACAAGCCGAGCAAACCGACCACTGACAAAAGTTCACTGCCATGTAGGCAGCTTAGAAAGCTTACACCTGCTCAACGTGCGGATCTGGAATGTTCACTGCCATGTAGGCAGCTTAGAAAACCAAGCTGATTACACCGCTGCTTGATGCCATGTTCACTGCCATGTAGGCAGCTTAGAAATGCTTACGACCAGCTAATGGATTTTTGTCTGGGTTCACTGCCATGTAGGCAGCTTAGAAAAGCCTGAAATTCCACGTCGTTAGGCAGCATTTGTTCACTGCCATGTAGGCAGCTTAGAAAATAACCGCGTGTATGCCGCCCCCCACTCCAAAGTTCACTGCCATGTAGGCAGCTTAGAAATGGTCGATGAGTACCGGGAAAAAGAGCGCACAGTTCACTGCCATGTAGGCAGCTTAGAAAAGAAGGAAAGTGTGATGAGCCAGTCAGAACAAGTTCACTGCCATGTAGGCAGCTTAGAAAATCATAATAATCAAGCTGATACTTGGGTCGCAGTTCACTGCCATGTAGGCAGCTTAGAAAACGCAAAGAGCAATTGATATTGATACTAATATGTTCACTGCCATGTAGGCAGCTTAGAAAGCTGTAGCAATGCCCTGATTTGTTCGTAAGAAGTTCACTGCCATGTAGGCAGCTTAGAAAAGGTACCTATGGGCGCAAACCAGGTGGTAATGGTTCACTGCCATGTAGGCAGCTTAGAAATTTTGAAACCATCACTATCCAGCAGCTGGACAGTTCACTGCCATGTAGGCAGCTTAGAAAATAGGGCAATGGTGTCGAATATGCCTTCAGTGGTTCACTGCCATGTAGGCAGCTTAGAAAATAGGGCAATGGTGTCGAATATGCCTTCAGTGGTTCACTGCCATGTAGGCAGCTTAGAAACGAACCCTGACGATTTTGCAGAATTTGAGCAAGTTCACTGCCATGTAGGCAGCTTAGAAATTTATTTACAGGTCGCCCAATACGTCCTGCTAGTTCACTGCCATGTAGGCAGCTTAGAAAGCTGGGCCAAATGCTTATGCCGTAAAAGGTTCGTTCACTGCCATGTAGGCAGCTTAGAAATTGAAGCTATCAACGAAGGAAAGGTTCAGTTTGTTCACTGCCATGTAGGCAGCTTAGAAAATGAAGATCGGCCAGATCATCAATGCCAAGCAGTTCACTGCCATGTAGGCAGCTTAGAAAAAAGAAGAACTAGAAGCCTTGTTGCAAGCAAGGTTCACTGCCATGTAGGCAGCTTAGAAAAACGAAAGTGACCACTTAAAAGGCGACCACCCGTTCACTGCCATGTAGGCAGCTTAGAAACCAGCCATTCAGCGCGGCAAGTTCAAAACCCTGTTCACTGCCATGTAGGCAGCTTAGAAATGATTACATAGACCCCGCAGCCCCGCTCCACTGTTCACTGCCATGTAGGCAGCTTAGAAAAAAAAAGGAGTAACCGGGAAAGAGGGCTGGACGTTCACTGCCATGTAGGCAGCTTAGAAAATTAAAGCACCGCATTCGTACCGTCACGATTGGTTCACTGCCATGTAGGCAGCTTAGAAAATCTGGTGGTAATAAGCAAGCTACTACCGTATGTTCACTGCCATGTAGGCAGCTTAGAAAGCTACAAATCTCGTTTTTGATGTTGTTTGCGAAGTTCACTGCCATGTAGGCAGCTTAGAAATGACATTACCGACATGACGCGGGGTTTAAATTGTTCACTGCCATGTAGGCAGCTTAGAAAATCAGCAAAACCTTGCTCAATCGCTGTGCTGCGTTCACTGCCATGTAGGCAGCTTAGAAATGCTGAAGGCTACATCAGAACAACGCAGGGCGGTTCACTGCCATGTAGGCAGCTTAGAAAAATACCAGTTAGGGGGCTGGTTAGTGGCTCTTGTTCACTGCCATGTAGGCAGCTTAGAAATTAGAATCCCCCTTTGTTTCAGATTTGCCATCCGTTCACTGCCATGTAGGCAGCTTAGAAAGCACAAAATAGGGCAGAAGCCAATTTTAAAATGTTCACTGCCATGTAGGCAGCTTAGAAAATGTAATGAAAATTCTTGTGAATTTTTATGGAGTTCACTGCCATGTAGGCAGCTTAGAAATTGCGCACCTTCTTCAAAGGTTTGGATTGGGAGTTCACTGCCATGTAGGCAGCTTAGAAAATGGCGTGTGGAAGGATCAGTATGAAGCAATGGTTCACTGCCATGTAGGCAGCTTAGAAACTCGACAACCAACTCCTTGAAGGTTGCCTCCGTGTTCACTGCCATGTAGGCAGCTTAGAAATCAAAGGATGCCCCGCCATGGCAGGGCGGGTTGTTCACTGCCATGTAGGCAGCTTAGAAAAAAGACTGCAAACATCAGCATAATAAAACCGTGTTCACTGCCATGTAGGCAGCTTAGAAACTAAGGCAAAAAATCTTGAAATTATAGCTTCCGTTCACTGCCATGTAGGCAGCTTAGAAAACCATGAACCATCAATAGAACCATCAGGTAACGTTCACTGCCATGTAGGCAGCTTAGAAAGAGACGTGCATTTGAGCGTTTATGGGAATCAAGTTCACTGCCATGTAGGCAGCTTAGAAATCAAAACCATGCCTTACCCAGAATAGGCATAACCACTGGCTCACAACCTGCTGAGTGAATTTCTTCAATCATGCCCGGCATATCAACCTGGGGCAGTAAGTCAGGCATATCATGAATGGGTGTCATCATGGTGTCCCAATGACAGGGGATGATCCATTTGGGATTCAGCAAGCGTACCACATCCTTCACATAGTCAGGGCGATACTGCCGTCCAATTGCGCACAGACAGACTATATCTGCCTGTATGCCTGCTAGTTCTTCTTCAATAAAATCAGCAGAATCAATATGCACCACTTTTAATGCGCCTGTATCCACTAGCCAGTTTAATACCAACCCATGCTTTAGCTGGTAAAAACGCGGTGGCCATGGTGGCGGGGCTGTCATATCGCCCGGTAGAGGAACACGGCCAAACGCGGCCTTTCCGTGTAAAGACGGTAATCCACGTACCTGCCAGCTGCCGCATTCAATATCTTCACGCCCCTGGGTTTCCCGTAGTTGCACTTCGGGCAGTCCCGCTGCGCGACCTACCATCATGGTTGCGCTAGAGCCAATCAGGCGGGCTCCGGTACTACGGCATAGCTGCGGTGCATCTAGAATATGGTCATAGTGGGCATGGCCGATCAATACATCATCTGCTTCGGGGATTAAATGCTCAACCAAGGTAACATCTGGTACTAAAGGCTGGGTAAGTGTTGTCCATAGGGAAGGACGGCTTACATAAGGATCCAACACAATTATTCGACCGGCGCTTTTAAGCACAAAACCGGCAGTACCCAGATAGCTGATTTCAAGTATGCTAGTGGCTGTTTTATGAACTGGCGTATACCAGCTGGGATCGGGCTGGTTCAGCAAGCGACCAAGTAGGGATTTGTTAGGTGTTGAAGGGTCTTTTCTAAACATGATCGTCCTTATTTTTCTAGGCATATGACTATGGTTTATTGTTATAGCATGAGGCAGCAGAAAATCCAGTTTAATATGGCTGAATATAAAAAAGCCAGCAATTGACATGACTGGCTTTAGGGTTGATTCGCTAGTTTTACTTAATGGAGTCCAGATCCTTATTGGCTGGCCCCTGAATCACTTTGCCGCACGCATTAAAGCGTGAGCCGTGCACTGGACAATCCCAGGTTTTCTCCGCTTCATTCCAGTGTACAATGCCTTTCCAGTGCGTACAGATCGCACTGCATTGATGCAGCTGGCCTTCTTCATCTTTATATACTGCAATTTTGCGTAAACCATCCTGAATCACTGCACCCTGACCATTGACCAGTTCATCGGCAGATTTTACCGTGGTAGGGCGCAAATAGTCTGCGTATTGCAAATTGGCATTGATGTCTTCTTTAAGCATGCTGCCCAGCGCCGATAAACTAAAATTAAAGCGTGCCGGGTCATAGAGTTCCGCCCAGGGATTATTACGACCCAAAATCAAATCGGTAATTAACATGCCAGCAATGGTGCCATGAGTCAGGCCTTGCCCGGAGTCGCCGGTTACCATATACACCGACTTTTGCCGTGGTGTTAAGCCAATATAGGCCAGTGAATCCATAGGTTCGATATACTCACCCGACCACTCATATACAGTTTGCTGCACAAAAGGCAGATGTTGTTTTGCCCAGTAACGCAAGGCATCAAAATGTTTGAGTGGCTCAGAATCCTGTCCGGTTTTATGGTCTTCACCACCAATAATTAAAATATCATCCCGACCCTCACCGCTAGATGCGCTACGCACATAATGATAGCCGGGTGTGTCGGTATCCCAGTACAGGGCAGGGGTATAGTCATCAGGGTTGATGCGCATACCAATGGCGTAGGTCATGTATTGCGCCTGTTTAACAGCAAAATCTACGCTATGGATTGGGCTATTGGTTGCAACTACAATTTTGCTGGCTTTAATGGTACCGCCGTGTGAAGTCACGATATAAGGCTGATTGTCATCATCATTGATGCTATCGACATGGGTTGCGTCATACAACAAGCCACCTTTGGCCTGTATCGCTTTGGCCAGACCGGCCACATAAGCCAGAGGCTGAAACTGACCTTGACGTGGAAAATGCAGCGCAGGTCCTAATTGTGGCTGTTGCGGTGGATAGGCTACTTTTTTAACATCCACCATACCGGCTCGTTGTGCTGCGGCCAGTTCCTTATCCAGCGCCTCATCATCTTTAAAGGTATGCGAAAATAAATAGCCATCAACCCGCTTGAAGTCACAATCAATATTTTCGTGCAATACAATTTCTTCAATTTTATCAACTGCCCGGCTATGGCTTTGCGCAGCCAGCCTGGCTCCGGTTTCGCCAAACAGGCGCTCCAGTTTATAAAAACGATCATCCAGTGCACTAAACACATGCGCGGTAGTATGTGAGGTCATGGTGCCACCAATGCCGCTGTCATCCAGTACGACCACGCGCTTGCCCGCCTGACTGAGCATATAGGCAACCGACATGCCACTGATACCTGCTCCAATAATGCATATATCGGTAGTCATATCCGGTGCCAGCTGGCCATCAGCCACTATAGCAGGTTGAAGGTCTTGCCACAGGGAGACTGTCGCGTTGGTGGAAACGGCCATGGTATAGCTCCTTTACCTGAAAAGTGTGTCATTTAATCATGTTAAAACTTGTGCTTGAGACGGTGTGCTTAAAAATCCGTATTTAAAGCAGCTATCAGCAGGCAGTTAGTATTAAATTAGAAATAAAATCCGCTCGAACCCAGTTGATGCTGTCATTAGTTTTAAAAGAATCAGTACACAAGTTCAGTGATGAAAATGAGCGTTAGCAATTAGGCTTTGTAAGTTTGGTTATTTTGTGCAAATGATGTCTTAATGCTTAACGGGTATGTTGAGCGATCATTAACGTTTATCCATTGGCAAAAACCCTCTTTTGCAGGCGTGGCTTAAGTTATACTATGGCCTAGTTTTGAAATTATATTTAGGAAAAACCATGCGCACAGACCGACGCATACCATGTAAAGCCTTATTGCTGTGCCTTGGCATACCTGGCCTGGTTGCCTGTGGACAAAAAGGCCCGCTGGTATTGCCAACTGAGCAAAGTGCCACCGACAACAAGGCCATTTATTTAATTAAACCCAAAAAAGCCAACGGCGAGCCTGAACCCGCTGTGCAAACCGATTTTATTGAGCAGCCAACTGCTCAGCCTGATCTTGCCAATTAATTTTAAATCCAGCAGGTTATTTCATGAGTTTTGAGCGTATTGATGGCGTGTTACACGCCGAACAGGTGTCACTGGCCGAAGTGGCAAAAGTACATGGCACTCCCTTGTATGTGTATTCACGGGCAGCCCTGGAAAATAACTATAAAGCCTTTGATAACGCCTTTGATTTTATTGATCATCAGGTGTGCTTTGCAGTGAAATCCAACTCCAATATTGGCGTGCTGAATGTACTGGCCCGTCTGGGTGCCGGCTTTGATATTGTGAGCGGCGGTGAGCTGGCGCGGGTACTGGCTGCGGGTGGTAATCCGGCCAAGGTAGTATTTTCTGGCCTTGGCAAAACAGAAAGTGAAATTGAACAGGCACTTGAGGTAGGGATTGCCTGCTTTAATGTGGAGTCTTATGCCGAGCTTGCCCGTATTGATCGCGTGGCGCAACGTGTGGGTAAAAAAGCCCCGGTATCTTTGCGGGTCAACCCGGATGTGGATGCGCAAACCCATCCATATATTTCAACCGGGTTAAAAGAAAATAAATTTGGCGTACCAAGTGATACTGTGTTTGATACTTATCAATATGCAGCCAGTCTAAAAGGTCTGGATGTGGTGGGTATTGACTGCCATATTGGTTCGCAGCTGACTAGCACGCAGCCTTTTGTGGATGCACTGGACAAAATTATCCAGATGATTGAGCAGCTCAAAGCGCTGGGAATTACCCTAAAGCACGTGGATATTGGCGGCGGCTTGGGGGTGCGTTATAAGGATGAAACCCCACCCACGCCTGCTGAATACGCGCAGAGCTTAAAACCGGCTTTAAGCAAGTTAGGTTTGAAAGTATATATGGAGCCAGGCCGAGCCATTAGTGCCAATGCGGGTGTGCTGCTGACCACGGTGGATTTATTAAAACCAACCTCGCACCGTAACTTTGCAGTGATTGATGCGGCCATGAATGATCTGATCCGGCCATCACTGTATCAGGCCTGGATGAATATTGTGCCGGTTAATACCCCAAGGCAGCACGAGATAAAGCAGTGGGATCTGGTCGGTTCCATTTGTGAAACAGGGGATTTTTTGGGTAAGGAGCGTGACCTATCCCTGCAGGAAGGTGATGTGCTGGCGGTACTGGGTGCCGGGGCTTATGGTTTTGTCATGAGTAGTAATTACAACACTCGTCCACGTGCAGCTGAAGTGATGGTCGATGGCAGTCAGATGCATGTAGTGCGTCAGCGAGAGGCCCTGCAAGACTTGTGGCAACTGGAAAGTCACCTGCCTGATAAGCGTGGATAAGTAAGGAAGCCAGGCTTTGAGTGGTTTGGTGGTGTTTTTGAGTTTTAGGTGAGATTAGCAAAAAATGCGGATTCAATTTAGTAAAATGCACGGGCTGGGCAATGACTTTATGGTGATTGATCTGGTTACCCAGCGTATGTCGTTGCATCCAGAATTAATCCGCCGTCTGGCTCATCGTAATTTTGGTGTGGGTTTTGACCAGTTATTGATTGTTGAACCACCTGAATATCCTGATGTTGACTTCAAATATCGCATTTTTAATGCTGATGGTTCAGAAGTCGAGCAATGTGGTAATGGCGTACGCTGCTTTGCCCGCTTTGTGCATGAGCGCCATCTGACCAGAAAAACCAGAATTCGTGTGCAGACCAAAAACGGCGTGGTAGAGCCGCAAATCAATCATCAGGGCTGGGTATGCGTCAATATGAGTGAGCCACAGTTTTTGCCCGAGCAGATTCCCTTTGTTGCTGATCAGCCACAAGCCGTTTATTCTGTTGAAGTGCTGGATCAAAGCATTGAGCTTGATGTGGTCAATATGGGTAATCCACATGCGGTATTGCTGGTGGATGATGTACTGACAGCTCCGGTAGCTACGCTGGGTGCGGCACTAGAGTCGCACGCCCGCTTTCCAGAGCGGGTGAATGTGGGCTTTATGCAAATTGTCAATCGTAAAGAAGTCCGCCTGCGCGTGTTTGAGCGTGGAGTAGGGGAAACCTTGGCCTGCGGGACAGGTGCCTGTGCAGCAGTAGTGAGCGGTATCCGGCGCGGTTTACTTGACCCGGAGGTTCAGGTTTATCTGGCGGGTGGCTCTTTATTTATTCAGTGGCAGCCCAATGATAGTGTCTGGATGACTGGGCCTACAGCAACTACTTTTGAAGGCAGCTTTAATCCCGGGGATTTTTATATTCCAGAAGCGGGTGGTGAGTATTAGGAGCTTGCTAACGTATTGTATGATAAGGATAGAGCTGTGACCCAGCCGGCGTTGAATTTAGCAGAGTCCCCTCCTTCCGGGCATGACTTACCGGCTTTGGTACAAGCATGGTTAAGTGCGCTTGGCCGCCTGAATTTTTCTTTCCATACCCGCAGGGCCTATCAGCGCGACTTGCTCCAGTTTACCGTGTTCCTGTCGTGTAAAGACATTGAACTGCATCAGGTTAATCACCATACCTTGCGCCAGTTTGCTGCCCAGCGTATTGAGGTTGACCGTATATCCAGCAGTAGCCTGCAACGTGAGTTGTCTGCGGTGCGTAGTTTTGCTGACTGGCTGGTTGAGCAGGGCATCATTAGGCAGAATTTTGCCCTGGATTTTGCAATTCAGCGGCCTAACCGGCCATTACCCGGCATGCTGGATGCGGAAATCATGCCGCAAATTCTGGATCAGGCGGCTCCTGAAACACCGCGTGATGCCAAACTGTGGTGTCGTGACAAGGCGATTTTAGAGCTGTTTTATAGTAGTGGCTTGCGCTTATCCGAGCTTGCTGACCTCACTCTGCCTCAGCTTGATCTGGCGCGTGGGCTGGTTACTGTAGTGGGCAAAGGTAACAAAACCCGGGTAGTTCCGGTGGGTAGCAAGGCGATTGAGGCTTTGCAGGTTTGGATGCAATTACGTCATTGCTGGGCAGTCGCAGATGAACCGGCTGTTTTTATTAGTGAGCGTTCAGGCAAGAGACTAAGTGCCCGGCAAATTGAGCGCCGGGTAGGCATACAGGCAGCGCGAGCAGGAATCAGCCAGCATTTGCATCCGCATTTATTACGTCATTGTTTTGCCTCACATCTGCTGGCCAGCAGTGGTGATTTGCGTGCGGTGCAGGAGCTATTAGGCCACGCAGATATTAGCACCACACAAATCTATACCCATCTGGATTTTGAACATTTGGCTAAGGTATATGACAATGCTCATCCACGGGCACGGCGTAAAACCAGAAAATAACACTAAAAAGTTAGATAAAAAAATTGCTGTGTAAAAATCTATTTGCACCATCGCATGCCCTGTCCGGCATAGGATCAACGTATTTTATGAAGCAGCTTTTATCAAAGCAGTGATCTATACGCTGCCATGATTAAACATGAAGCGATCAGGAGTAACATAACCCTAAATGACTTTTACAGGGCTTGGCGCTAAAACTCATCATTAGCCAGAGAGTGAATGCCTGTATTCTTGTTATTTAACTGTCCCTGTCAGGGCATTGAGGTTAAAAATGAAAGAACTGATGCATGTAAAAACCATACTATCAATAATGACGATTAGCTTTTTATGTAGCGGTTGTGGCGGTAGTTCAGGGTCTGACGACTATCAGGGTTCAACCAGCAACCATAACAATCCTGAAGGAAATACGCCGCCAGTTGAGACCACCCCGGGTGAAACACCCTTGTCACTGTGTGGTGAAAATACCTCTATTCAGCAGCTGCTAGATAAAGTTAATGCTATTAGAAGTAAAGCACGCTATTGCGGTGAAGCGCATTATCCTGCGACTGCCAAACTTACCTGGAATAAAAATCTGGCAAAAGCCGCACAGGCGCATTCGGATGATATGGCAGTGAATAACTATTTTTCCCACACTGGTCTTGATGGTAGCAATATTGGTGACAGGGCACTGGCAGCAGGTTACAACTATAGATACACAGGCGAGAACATAGCAGCCGGTCAAGAGAGTATTGATGAGGTAATGGAGGCCTGGCTAAAAAGTCCTGGGCATTGTGCCAATATGATGAGTGTAGATTTTAAGGAGTACGGTATGGCTTGTGCCAGTAATAGCCAATCAAAGTATAAAACTTACTGGACACAGGAATTTGGTACCAGACAATAAACCTTGAATAGAAAATACACAAAAACCTGACTGGCTACCCAATCAGGTTTTTTAGGTTCTAAGATTAATGAATAGTACTGCTTACCTGATTCTCACCAAATAAACGCTGGCGCCACAGGGTAGTAAGACGGGTGCTGTCGTGTTGGTTGGGATGAAAATTATCCTGATAATAGTCCAGATAAACAGGTAATAAACTGGTAAATAAATCCTTTAACTGCTTAAATCCCGCAATATGCTGGCGCCACTGCTTACGGCCCACTGGATCGTTGAGCAGCAATTTAAAGGTCAGATAACTAATGCGTGATAAAAATGTTGTGGTAATAATGCGCATAATTCGCTTGCGGATAACCTGATCTGCAAAGATTTCCTGATAGACATCAAAAGCCACTGCCTTATGTTCTGTTTCTTCCAGTGCATGCCACATCCACAGTTGCGCCACGCTTGGGTCTAACTGTTGGTGAAAGTCAGGATGCTCCAGCAGATACTGGGCAATAATGGCAGTAAAATGCTCCAGTGCACAGGTTACTGCCAGTTGCTGCTTATGGTCTAGCTTGCTTTTGGCATATTCAATTTTTTCATGTTCGCTTTGCAGGATAGGCTGGATGTCAATTCCCAGACTTTCTATAAAGTGGTTGAAGTCTTCATGCGCATGGCTGTGCATGGCCTCCTGACCAATAAAAGCGGAGACATCTTTTTGTAGTGCTTCACTTTTAACCTGTGCACGGACATTGCGCACGCTATGCACAAAAAAGCGCTCGCCATTAGGAAAAGTAAGTGACAGGGCAGTGAGCAGATAAGAAAGTAGAGGGTTGTTATTAAAATAATATTTAGGCGTGCTGGCAAAATCAAACGACTGCCGCCTTACTTTAATGTCTGAAACAACAGTGGGAGGAGCGCTGGTGTTCATCATTATGTCCTTTTCGTCATAGAGCTGTTAACTAACTATTAAAGATACTATAAGAAATAGCTTTTTCTAAGCTAAATTAGACAACAGCTATTGTCAACTATGTGGAGTTTAAAAATGAACTATTTTAAATTCGGTGCTGTAAAAATTTGTTTAAATAGGCGTCCTGCCTAAAAATTGTGTCATTTTGTGCAAAAAACTACTTAATTTGCTGCTTTTTTTTAGCCGACTGACGTTTGTGACTTGACCTGTTTACGCTCACATAGCAAGATAACGCACCATTTCCACATCGGGGTGTTTTGACACTTCCGTTTCTTTTATTAGCTAAAAAAGCCGAGGATTCCATGAAGGCTCTTGTTGCTGTTAAACGCGTTGTTGATGCCAACGTTAAGGTTCGCGTCAAAGCGGATCAGACCGGGGTTGATCTAACTAACGTCAAAATGTCTATTAACCCATTTTGTGAAATTGCTGTTGAAGAAGCAGTACGTTTAAAAGAAAAGGGTGCGGTTTCCGAGATCGTGGTTGTTTCTATTGGACCACAAGCTGCACAAGAACAAATTCGCTCAGCCCTGGCACTGGGTGCTGACCGCGGTATTCTGGTTCAAACCGATGATGAAATTGGGGCGCTGGAAGTTGCCAAGATTCTAAAAGGCGTGGTTGAGCAGGAAAAACCTGAGCTGATCTTGCTGGGCAAGCAGGCTATTGATGATGATAGCAATCAGGTAGGCCAGATGCTGGCTGCACTGATGAATGCCGGTCAGGGTACTTTTGCGTCTGAAGTTAAAGTAGACGGCGGTAAGGTACAGGTTACCCGTGAAGTTGACGGTGGTTTGCAAACTGTTGAGCTGACTCTGCCTGCAATCATCACCACTGACTTGCGTCTAAACGAGCCACGTTATGCTGCGCTGCCTAACATCATGAAGGCACGTAAAAAACCACTGGATACCAAGACTCCTGTGGACTATGGCGTTGCTACCGGCACCAAGTTGAAAACCGTAAAAGTTGAATCTCCTGCTGATCGTAAAGCTGGTGTTCAGGTGAAGTCCGTTGATGAGCTTGTTGAAAAGCTTAAAAACGAAGCTAAAGTTATTTAATTTTCGGTAAGGAATTCAAACGATGAGTATTCTGGTTTACGCCGAACACGACAACAATTCTATTCTGTCTGCTACCTTAAACACCGTGACTGCTGCCCAGCAAATTGGCGGTGATATTCATGTACTGGTTGCTGGCCAAAATGCACAGGCTGCTGCTGATGCGGCTGCTAAAATTGCTGGTGTGAGCAAGGTATTGCTGGCTGATAATGCCGCTTATGCACATCAACTGGCTGAAAACGTAAGCAAGTTAATTGCTGACCTGGGCAAAGGCTATAGCCACATTCTGGCGCCTGCCACCACCACTGGCAAAAACATTCTGCCACGTGTTGCTGCACTGCTGGATGTCAGCATGATTTCTGAAATCATTGCTGTTGATAGCCCAGACACTTTCAAACGTCCAATCTATGCTGGCAATGCTATTGCAACGGTTCAATCTTCCGAGTCCATTAAAGTGATTACTGTACGCGGTACTGGCTTTGATGCTGCTGCTTCTGAAGGTGGTTCAGCAACTGTTGAAAGCGTAAGCGAAGTTGATGATGCTGGCGTTTCTAGCTTTGTTGGTGAAGAGCTGGCCAAGTCTGACCGTCCTGAACTGACTTCTGCCAAAATTGTGGTATCTGGTGGTCGTGGTGTAGGTTCTGGTGAGAACTACTACAAAGTGTTAGAACCTCTAGCTGATAAGCTGGGTGCTGCTCTGGGTGCTTCCCGCGCTGCGGTTGACGCTGGTTTTGTTCCAAATGACCTGCAAGTTGGTCAAACTGGTAAAATCGTTGCACCAAGCCTGTACATTGCAGTTGGTATTTCTGGAGCCATTCAGCATTTGGCTGGTATGAAAGATTCTAAAGTTATTGTTGCTATCAACAAGGACGAAGAAGCACCAATCAATGCCATCGCTGATTACTGGTTAGTGGGTGATTTGAACACCATCGTACCAGAACTGGTGAGCAAGCTGTAATTTCTATTTAGCTTGTCTATCTGGAAATTGAGGTCTTAAAGAAGCTCTGTGTAGTGAAACAGCAAATAAAACTTAAGCTGTTTCATTACCTGGGCTTTTTTATTGGCTGAGAATATTTGAATATTAAACCTATATCATTTTAATAAATATCCAAAGTTAAAAATTAATTGAAAAAGATATTAAAATACAAAGCTCTAGTTTGTGGTTAAATGAATGTGATTTTAAAAATGGTATGAAAATGTAAACTCAAATAATTTATATTCTAATAGATTGATTTTGAAATAATAAATTCTAACTCATATATCAGGTTTTTGTTGCTTTTTTAGACAATGGACGGGCTAAAATAGTTGATTTATGGTAAAATTTTGTCAGTTTTATTTTGGGCTAAAATTTACCTTAAGGGCTGATTTTTGCTTGATTTTATATTGATAGATTTATAAGGCCAGAAGCCATAAAAGGAGTAGGCATGAGCGTATCGGAAATTCTACCGATTGCGATTGAGGATGAACTCAAGCATTCTTATCTTGACTATGCCATGAGCGTGATTGTGTCACGCGCTTTGCCGGATGTACGGGATGGCCTAAAGCCAGTGCACCGTCGCGTATTGTTTGCCATGCACGTGCTGGGTAACGACTATAATAAAGCCTACAAGAAATCTGCCCGGGTGGTTGGCGATGTTATTGGTAAATATCACCCGCATGGTGATTCCGCTGTCTATGAAACCATTGTGCGTATGGCACAGGATTTTAGCCTGCGTTATTTGCTGGTTGATGGTCAGGGTAACTTTGGTTCGGTAGATGGTGATAGTGCGGCAGCCATGCGTTATACCGAAGTGCGTATGACTCGTTTGACGCATGAGTTGCTGGCAGATTTAGAAAAAGATACCGTTGACTGGGAAGAAAACTACGACGGTTCTGAGCGTATTCCGCAGGTACTACCAACCCGCATTCCCAATTTGCTGATTAACGGTGCTGCTGGTATTGCGGTAGGTATGGCGACCAACATGGCGCCGCACAACATGACTGAAGTCATTAATGCCTGTCTGGCCTATGTAGATGACAGCCAGATCAGTATTGAAGGCCTAATGGAGCATATTAGCGGCCCTGATTTTCCAACAGGCGGTATTATTTATGGTAAAGCCGGTATTGTGGACGCCTATCGTACCGGTAAAGGCCGCTTGCATATTCGTGGCAAGTATCATTTTGAAGAAGATGAAAAAAGCGGCCGTACCACTATTGTTTTTACTGAGATTCCTTATCAGGCCAATAAAGCCAAGGTCATTGAGCGCATTGCTGAACTGGTTAAAGAGAAAAAACTTGAAGGCATTAGTGAGCTACGCGACGAATCCGATAAGGAAGGCATGCGGGTAGCGATTGACCTAAAACGCGGTGAAAACGCCGAAATTATTGTCAATAATCTGTTCCTGCATACGCCGTTACAGTCTTCTTTTAGCATTAACATGGTTTGCCTGGACAATGGCCAGCCTAAATTGATGAACCTAAAAGACCTGATTGCGGCGTTTATTCGTCATCGTCAGGAAGTGGTTACACGTCGCACCATGTTTGAGCTGCGTAAAGCCCGCGAGCGTGGTCATATTTTAGAAGGGCTGGCGGTTGCCCTGGCTAATATCGACGAGATTATCGATACCATCAAAACTTCATCCAGCCCATCAGAAGCGCGTGAGCGTTTACTGGCCAAGCAGTGGCAGGCTGGTGGAGTTCTGGCGCTGCTTGAAAAATCAGGTCATCAATCGGTTCGTCCTGAGGAAATTGAAGGTGAGGATTTAACTAAGCCATTTGGTTTAACAGGTGATCAGTACCGTTTGTCACCGGCACAGGTGGCTGCAATTTTAGAGTTGCGCCTGCATCGCCTGACTGGTCTGGAGCAGGACAAGCTGCTGGCCGAATACAGTGAAATTCTTGGACAGATTGCTGAGTTACAGGCTATTTTGGACAGCTTTGAGCTATTAATGGATGTCATTCGTCAAGAGTTGCGAGCTGTACTGGAGCAGTATGGTGATGCCCGCCGTACAGAAATTATCGAGTCTGGTGTTGATTTTACCCGGGAAGATTTAATCCCTGAAGAGCAGGTAGTATTGACCGTATCCAGCGCTGGCTATGCCAAGACCCAGCCACTGTCTGATTATGCCGCCCAGCGTCGTGGTGGCCGAGGCAAGTCTGCTACCAGCATGAAGGAAGATGATTTCATTCAGCATTTAATTGTCACTTCCAACCATGCCACTGTACTGTGCTTTACCAATGTGGGTAAGGTTTACAGCCTAAAAGTGTATGAGGTGCCTCAGGCATCGCGTGGTTCACGTGGCCGTCCGATGGTTAATTTATTGCCACTTGAAGCCACTGAAACGATTACCGCCATTTTGCCACTCATTGCTGCGCCCAAGAAATTTAAAGAGCGTTTTGTTAACTTCAAAGCCTTTGTCAAAGCACAAAGTGCAGCATTGCAGGCAATCACATCAATCGCTGGTCAGGTCACTCAACTTGAAACCATTCTCTCAACCTTGAGCGAGGAGAGCGTGGATGAAATACCAGAGAATTTAAAAGAGCCGCTTAAATCTTTGCATGCTGAATTGAGTAATCAGCTAAGTAGCCAGACGCCTGCTGATGCTGAATCTACAGTACTTGTGCAATTTGCCGAGCAGGTAGAAAACATTGTTAAAAATTACTATGTGTTTATGGCAACCCAGTGCGGTACGGTAAAACGGGTCGAACTGGAACAGTTCAGCAACGTTCGCTCAAATGGTTTGCGTGCTATTGAGCTAAATGGTGAAGATACCCTGATTGGTGTTGCCATTACTGATGGTGAGCAGCAAATCATGCTGTTTTCCAATGAAGGTAAGGCAATCCGCTTTGCTGAAACCGACGCGCGGGTCATGGGGCGTACGGCCAAGGGTGTGCGCGGTATGCGAATTGGTGGTAATCAGGAACTGGATCAGGAGGACTTGCCAGAGAAAGATGATCAGGACGATAGCGATGACAGTGTAGTAGCAGATAATGCCCGTATTGTATCGTTGGTGGTCGTACCAGAGAACGGTGAAGTACTGACAGCCTGTGCCAATGGTTATGGTAAGCGTACTCCGGTTGGTGATTATCCTACCAAGAAGCGTGGTGGGAAAGGTGTTATTGCCATTAAAACCAGTGAGCGCAATGGCGAGTTGATTGGCGCAGTTTCAATTGATGAGCGCCATGAGTTGTTACTGATTTCAAATGGTGGCACACTGGTGCGTACCCGTGCAGCCGAGATTGCAACCACTGGTCGTAATGCGCAGGGCGTACGCCTGATTCGTATTGGTGAGGATGAGGTATTGGTAGGCGTAGTTTCGGTAGATGATTTGGCTGACGACGACGCGCTGGAACCGCTGGATGAGCAATCACCAGCAGATGAGAATGACAGCGAACGTGGGGCGCAAGCTGAGGATGATCATGCAGTAACTACCCAGCCTGAGTAAGCTTGGCTAGAATCTTAGCAGATTTAAACCAGTATACTGTAAAAAGACGCTCATTCCGGGGCGTCTTTTTTTATGGGTAAGTCCTTGATAAGTCATTTAAATGATCAATACGCCCTAAATAAATATAAAAATTTCATAGTGATCTAGCACGCTATTAGCCAGCAAATTTAGACAGATATATCATTTTTACTTTTAAGAATTATCTTTTGTTTGATTAAGCCCACTCTACTTACAGGCGACAAAGTATGCTTAAATAGTGCTTCTTTTTTCTTGTTTTTATTAAGGAATACTCATGCGCGCGTATAACTTTTGCGCTGGCCCTGCGGCATTACCCACCCCTGTACTTGAGCGTGCCCAGCAAGAGCTGGCTGACTGGCATGGTCGCGGCCTGTCCATTATGGAAATGAGTCACCGTAGCAGCGATTATGTAGAGGTTGCTCACAAGGCTGAGGCAGATCTACGCAAGCTGCTGAATATTCCTGAGAACTATAAAGTGTTATTTTTACAGGGTGGCGCCAGCTTGCAGTTTTCTGCCATTCCACTTAATTTGCTGGGTAAAAATACCTGTGCTGATTATGTACATACTGGTATCTGGTCAGAAAAAGCATTAAAAGAAGCCCAGCGCTACGGTGATATTAATGTGATTGAAGCCGGGCGCACGGTTGAGGGTAAACATGCCATTGCCCCGCAAAGTGAATGGCAGTTAAGCGATAATGCTGCGTATTTGCATTATGTGGACAATGAAACCATTGGGGGCTTGCAGTTTGATTCTATTCCCCATAGTCAGGCACCGCTGGTGGCAGATTTTTCATCCAGTATATTGTCTGCACCGCTTGACGTGAGTAAGTTTGGTATTGTTTATGCCGGGGCACAAAAGAACATTGGTCCAGCTGGTTTAACCATTGTGATTGTGCGCGAGGATTTACTGGATCAGGCACGTTCAGACATTCCCAGTATTTTAAGATACTCTGACCAGGCCAAAAATGACTCCATGGTAAATACGCCTGCGACCTTTGCCTGGTATTTATCTGGGCTGGTATTTGAGTGGTTACTGGAGCAGGGCGGCGTAGAGGCCATTCATCAGGTTAACCTGCAAAAAGCGCACCTGTTATACGGTTATATTGACCAAAGCGAATTTTATGCTAATCCCATTGCACCACAGAACCGTTCAATCATGAACGTGCCATTTACTTTAAAAGACAGCAGTGTGGAGAAAGTATTCCTGAAAGAAGCCGAAGAGGCAGGTTTGCTAAATCTGGCCGGTCATCGTTCAGTAGGGGGCATGCGTGCCAGTATTTATAATGCTGTACCTTTGGCAGGCGTACAGGCACTGGTGAACTTTATGCAGGAATTTGCCAAAAAACACGGCTAATTCAACACAGCCAGTTTGCAGCATCGGCCAGTAAAAAATACTGGCCTTTTTTAGATCGCTTTGATGGGTTTTATGCGGTAGTTCAGAACAAGTAGGAGCACAAGCGCTGACACGCTGAACCACTTAGGTATGGGGTTGTTAAATACGTGCCAGTTTTTGATCCTGTTTAATGTTTTCCAGATAAGCACGGATGCGTGTTACATAGGTCATGCATTGTTTATAACGCGGATTGGCTTTGCTATGACTGGACAAGTAAGCGTACACATCCACCCAGTTGTTGGGATTTCTGCCGCTACGTTTTACCAGCTTTCTGACATTATCCAGTGCCCCTGGACCCATATTATAAGCAGCTAGCGCAAACCATAAACGGTCAGCTTCAGGCACTGCTTTGTACTGGGTGAGCATTAGGCGAAAATACTGCCCGCCGCCCTGAATGCTTTGTACCGGATCACGGCGGTCAGCAACGCCCATGGCTTTAGCGGTATTTTGCGTTAGCATCATTAAGCCAGTTACACCAGTTGGCGACACTGAGGCCGGATTAAGATACGACTCCTGATAACCGATAGCGGCCAGCAAATGCCAGTCCAGCTTATGTTGCTTGGCAGTTTTTTGGAAACTGGCTTTATAAACTGGCAAACGTGTGGTGATGTCTTTATAAAATGCCTGTTTGGCATAATTATTCATCACATTGCGATCATAAAACGCTGCCATTCTGGACAGTTTACCCTGCTGCTTGGTGTTACAAATAAAGCCGTTGGCAGCAGCGGCCAGTGGATCGGTTGCATCCTTAAATGCCCAGCTCAGGTTGGTATCCAGGCCATGCTGCTGAAGTGTTTTGATGTCACCACAGCTTACGTTGAGTGCAATGAGGGATTTTGCCTCAATGGTTTTTGGTAATGCAGTGGTCAGGGCAAAATCAGCTTGCCCTTTTTTAACCATATCCAGCGCGGCGCTGGTGCTTTTTGCTGTTTTAAATTTAAAGCTAACGTTTAAGTCCAATGCATAGGCACGTGCCAGGTCGTAGCCAAAACCATGCAGGAACTGATCTTCGTTAAAGAAGGTGCTACTACCTGGAACGCTGACCACGGTCAGGGTTTTGTTGCTTAACATGCGGTCGTATTGGGTAACGGGTGCATTACTAAAACTGTGTAGTGGGAGAAATACGGTAGAAAGTGCTGCTAGACGCAATGTAGAAGCAAGTCGGGTTGAGCCAACAGCTTTCGAACCGTCGGGGTTATGGCGCATGGGTGACTCCATCTTACGCTAAGTCACCAAGCAGTCCTGCTCTCACGTGACTATAGAATGTGATTACGGCATCGCATGACGTCATTCCAGACGACAAAGGGAAGAAATTCCTTTTTGAAAAACTAAATTTTACGGGTTGTTACAACTTAATAGCGGTTTGGTTAATTTGTGAGCTGAGAATACTAGACTTTTAAATCAGGTTTGTCAATTTTTGTATGAAACTTGCACGACAATATATGACGCCGTGTTATTGTTGGGTAAATTTACCTTGACTTCATCATCCACTTGTTTGCCTAGCAAGGCACGCGCCAGTGGCGATTCAATGCTAATCCAATGTTTTTCTGGTATAAATTCATCTGAACCGACGATCCGGATATTTAAAATCTCTCCCTGTTCATCTTCCAGTTCTACAAACGCGCCGAAGAAAATCCGCTCTGCTTGGTCCGGGAGGCGATTAACAACTTGCAACTCGGGCAATCTTTTTTGTAAAAATCGGATGCGCCGGTCGGTTTCCCGCAGTAGTTTTTTGCCATAAATGTATTCAGCATTTTCTGAGCGGTCACCCAAAGCAGCAGCTTCGCTCACCGCCCGGGTGAGTTCCGGGCGACGGACACGCAAAAGATAACTTAATTCATCTGACAAGTGTTGATAACCTTTTGGGGTAATATAAGGGGCTCTACTCATAGCTATTAATAAAAATAAATAAAAAAGGATTAAACCACTTCAGCAGTTGAAGTTTTAACATGGTCTGTGCTTAAACTGCCAGCCATTTAGGAAATCGCTTACTAAAGATGATGTCATTATGGTTTTGATAATACAGTTTCTAGCTGCTTTGCTGGAGGATAAACAGCATTTTCTCGTCTGATTTTTTCCTGTGCCTTGCTAATTTCATATTGTATTTTATCCATTTGGAACAGGGTAGCTTCTTCGCCTGCAATGATAGTCTGGTTGCGTGAGCCCAGAGAAAATATATGGGCTTTTTCCTTGATATTGGGCTGAATCACTACATCGGCTTCTTTTAACTCATAAGCCGCCAGTCGGTTTTGCATCACATTAATATTCTGATTAAATAAACCCCATATATTAGTGGTAGCAGTATTTTCCGGCTGTGCCAGAATGTTTACCGCAATAATCAGGTCAGCTCCCAAGTTGCGGGCAACTTCCACCGGTACGGGGCTAATAAGTCCTCCGTCCACATATTGGCGGTTGTCAATTCGTACCGGAACAAACATGCTGGGTATGGCCACAGAAGCACTTACCGCCTGTCCGGTATTGCCATGATTAAATACGGTTCTGGTGCCGTTTTTTAGTTCGGTCGCCACCACAAATACCGGAATAGGCAACTGCTCAAGCAAGCGGTTATCGACCTGTTTGTTAACAAAATCTTCTACCTTTTTGCTGTTAAAAAAACCCTGTTTGCTGAGGGTAATATCCCGGACATCCGAGCCTTTTAGCATGCTGGCCACTTTTTCCATCTGATCAGCATTTTTACCGCTGGCATACAGGGTTGCCACGATACTGCCAGCGCTGGTACCAACAATAAAGTGTGGGCGAATGCCATAGGCTTCCAGCATACGAATTACACCAATATGGGCATAACCGCGTGCCCCGCCACTGCCGAGGACCAGGGCAATCAGCGGCTGATCCTTGCTTACACGTTGACGTAACGCCTTTTTGTCTTGTTGCAGTGCATGTTCCCGGGCGTAGGGCAGGCTTATGTTCGGAGGGGTAGGAGACAAAGGGGCATGCGTGCAGCCAGATAATAGCGTCAGACTGAGCATTAAGCTGCAAAGGCTAAAAGGGGTATTTCTGGGCATAGTATAAATAAATGTGGTATCAATTTTCTGGGCAAATTATAGGAAAACAAGGTGAATGGTTTATAGATAGGTTCGGTAAAAAAGCTCACCCCTGTGAGGCATCATAAAATAAAGGCGTAAAAAAACAGGCCAATTAGACCTGTTTTTTGCACACAAACGGATGCTTATTTTTCAACGCCAGCAGGCTGACCTGCTAGTTTGGCATTGACATAATCCCAGTTAATCAGGTGATTGATAAAGGTTTCAATGTATTTAGGGCGTGCATTGCGGAAGTCGATGTAATAAGCATGTTCCCATACATCAATGGTCAAAATAGCCAGCTTGCCATGCGCCATTGGGTTATCACCATTCGGTGTTTTCATAACGGACAGGTTGCCATTGATTTCATCAGCGACCAGCCATGCCCAGCCAGAACCAAATTGGGTGGTTGCTGCTTTGGTAAATTCTTCTACAAATTTTTCGTAGCTGCCAAAAGCGGCATCAATTTTTTCACTCACTGCGCCAGTTGGCTTGCCGCCACCGTTTTTAGCCATGCAGTTCCAGTAAAAAGTATGATTCCATACTTGAGCCGCGTTGTTAAAAATTCCGGCTTTGCTGGGGTCGGCTGCATCACCAGCTGTAGCACGGATAATTTCATCCAGCTCTTTGCCTTCAAGGTCGGTGCCTTTGATCAGGTTATTCAGGTTGGTTACATATGCCTGATGGTGTTTGTCGTGGTGAAATTCCAGTGTTTCTTTGCTGATATGTGGCTCAAGGGCATCGTAAGCATACGGTAATGACGGTAGAGTAATCTCTGACATGATAGATTCCTTGCTGTTGCTGGGAAACTGTTTTTAAAACAGTGGGTTTTAGTTAAAAGCGTATTCCAAGTATGGCATGCAAGCGTAGCTGGGCAAAGCCCAAAAGTTTAGTAGTTTGGTATTAAAAGACCAAAAACTGAACAAGCTAAAGCCGCAAAACCTATAGCTGGGCAATAAATGCCTGGCAGAGCAAAACAGGCCAGCCAAAAACAGGTAGTCTAAGCAGCTTATGAAGCTAAACCGGGTTATTAAAGTCAGCAAAACCAACCTGAAGTTCAAACTGCTGTGCCAGCGCCTGACCGAGCTTTTGTACACCACCCCGTTCGGTAGCATGGTGGCCACAGGCAAAATAATGGATACCCAGCTCTCTCGCCTCATGATAGGTGCGTTCGCTCACTTCCCCGGAAATATAGGCATCACAGCCTCGCTCAGCGGCTTTATATAAAAAGTCCTGTGCAGCGCCCGTGCAAAAACCAATTTTTTGAAGAGTAGGGGTATGTCCTGGCAGGTGAAGTGGCGCACGGTTGAGCTTGCTGGTTAGATGCTGGATAAATTGTTCTACCGTCACAGGCTGAGCTAATTGACCAATATTGCCAATCGGCTGAGCTTCACTGGGATCAAGTGCGCCGTTAATTTGAATATCCAGCAAGTCGGCCAGTGCAGCATTGTTGCCCAAAACCGGGTGGGCATCCAGCGGCAAATGGTAGGCAATCAGCGAGATATCATGCTGCATGAGGGTCTTGATACGCTGACCTTTTATACCGGTTAAGGGTGCAGGCTCGCCTTTCCAGAAGTAGCCATGATGCACCAGAAGTGCGTCAGCCTGCTGGCTCACTGCATAATCAATGACTTCCTGTGAAGCGGTCACTGCTGTGATTAGCTTGCTGACCTGTTTGCGACCTTCGACCTGCAAGCCATTGGGACAATAATCCTTAAATACCCCGGTGTTCAGACTCTGATTACACCATGCAATTAATTGATTTAACTCAACCATAACAACATTACCCTGTTCAACCAGTTTTTTTTACATTAAACACTTTACAATAAATGCCTGTGCCGATGGCAGTTTTAACATTTTATCTGGTAGGAATTGCTGTTGGAGGGATAATTTGCCGTTCTGGGCAATTTTCAACTAATAACTGACTAACAAAAAAGGGGTATATACGTGCGCCGTGCCATGACCTGGTTACCTTGGATATTGCTAATTATTGTCGTAACTGGATTTTTTATCTGGCAAAAAAGTACTCAGCCGGCACCTAAGCCAGTTTCTGATCATCTGGCGGTAGAAAAACAAAAGCCCCTGCTGTCCACAGCGCCACAGGGTGGGGTAGTGTCTTATAATCAGGCCGTACGAGTAGCCGCTCCAGCGGTAGTCAATATTTTTACTACGCAAAAAGTCATTGTCCATCCACAAATTGAAGATCCTGTTCTACGCAAGTTTTTCGAGCGGCAATTTCCCCAGGAAAGCAAGGATAATGAGACCAGTCTTGGCTCTGGCGTAGTGGTCAGTAAAAATGGCTTTATCCTGACCAACAATCACGTGGTGGCGCAGGCTGACCAGATTGTGGTGGCTTTGCAGGATGGACGCCGGGCAACTGCCAAGCTGATAGGCACCGACCCGGATACTGACCTGGCCGTGATCAAGATTGAACTGGATAATTTGACTGTATTGCCATTTAAAAATTCACCCAGTGAGGTGGGAGATGTGGTGTTGGCAATTGGTAACCCGTTTGGGGTAGGGCAAACAGTCACTCAGGGTATTATTTCAGCAACAGGTCGTTCAGGACTTGGCATTAATACCTACGAAGACTTTATTCAAACTGATGCCGCCATTAACCCGGGCAACTCGGGCGGTGCGCTGATTGATGTGTCTGGTAATCTGGTTGGTATCAATACAGCGATTTTTTCGCGCACAGGCGGTTCACTGGGCATTGGTTTTGCGATCCCTGCCAAGCTGGCTCAGCAGGTATGGCAATCTATTTTACAGGATGGCAAGGTAACCCGCGGCTGGCTGGGTATAGAAGTAAAAGGTATTGATCCTACAGAGTTTCCGGCAGCTACTGCACCAGATAATGGCGTGCAGGTGATGGGGGTGCTTGCTAATGGCCCAGCAGCACAGGGTGGCCTTAAAAAGGGTGACATCATTGTGGCAATTGACGGGCAGCAAATGCTAAGCGCCACACAGCTGATTAAATGGGTAGCGCAGCAAAAACCTGACACGCAGGTTAATATGCTGGTCAAGCGTGGTAATGAAAATCTGAATTTAGCCATCACTATTGCAGAGCGCCCTAACCAGAAAAGTACACCCATCATGGAGTTACCGGGCTGGATAGAGTAAGCTGAATAGCCTCGGCCTTTTCTGCAAAATGATTGTTTATAACAGCAGACAACAAAAAACCGCTCCCATTTTGGAAGCGGTTTTTTTAATACTTTATGAGGAAAGCAGGCTTATTGATTAAAGCGGGATAAATCTTCGTCGGGACGGGCAGTAAGCACCTCAATACCCGTTTCGGTGACCAAAATAGTATGCTCATACTGGGCAGATAATTTGTGATCTTTGGTGACGACTGTCCAGTTATCGCCTAGCAGACGGGTTTGCCATACACCAGCGTTGACCATAGGTTCAATGGTAAAGGTCATGCCAGCTTCAAGGCGCATTCCCGTGCCTACCTTGCCATAATGCAGAATTTGTGGATCATCATGAAATACCGTTCCAATTCCATGACCGCAATATTCACGCACCACACTAAATCGCTCGCTTTCTACATATTTTTGAATGGCAGCGCCAATATCGCCTACATAAGAACCTGCACGTACAGTTTCCATGCCCTTATACATGGCTTCCTGAGCCACATCACACAACCGGTTGGCCAGAATAGAGGTTTCACCAATTTTAAACATCATATTGGTATCACCATGGTAGCCATCCTTAATTACGGTCACATCAATATTCAAAATATCACCGTTTTTTAAGACTTTACTTTCAGAAGGAATACCATGACACACCACATGGTTGACCGAGGTGCAAATCACCGCGGGAAATGGTTTACGGCCATGCCCGCCACCATAACCCAGGCAGGCAGGAATGGCATTTTGTACATCGACGATATAGTCGTGGCAGATTTTATCCAGCTCAAGCGTGCTCACACCGGCTTTTACATGCGGCTTGATCATCATTAAAACTTCAGCTGCCAAACGCCCGGCCACCCGCATTTTCTCAATGGCTTCAGGAGTCTTGATTAAATGGCGGTTGGGAGAACTAAAACTATTCATGCGCTTAATTTTTTTTGGCAAAAGGGATGCACCTATGGTATAAATAGCGCCCCGTTTTAGCAAATGCTTTTGGGTAATAATTTATAGCTAAATAATTATGCTCACTGGTTTGTTTAAGCGACTATTCCACACATACGTCGACACATTGATCTGGGTGCTTTTGTTTTTAAAACAAAAGTGGACAATGCGGACGTATGGAGGCTTAACCCATATAAAAGGTATATATCATGGCAAGTTACAATGTCGGTATGCGTGACCTGTTACAGGCTGGCGCACACTTTGGTCACCAAACCCGTTTCTGGAACCCAAAAATGGGTCAGTATATTTTTGGTGCCCGCAACAAGATTCACATTATTAACCTTGAGCACACTGTGCCTGCGTTAAATGATGCCCTAAATTTTGCCAACAATCTGGCAAGCAAAAAGAATAAAGTACTGTTTGTTGGTACCAAGCGTGCGGCGAGCAATATTATTCGCGAACAGGCTCAGCGTGCTGGCCAGCCTTATGTTGATCACCGCTGGTTAGGTGGCATGCTGACCAACTGGAAAACCCTGCGTCAGTCAATTAACCGTTTAAAAGAGCTTGAAGTTCAGTCTCAGGACGGTACTTTTGCCAAGTTGACCAAGCGTGAAGCCTTAGAGCGTACCCGTGAAATGGAAAAACTCGAGCGCTCACTGGGCGGTGTAAAGAACATGGGTGGTCTGCCAGATGCCTTGTTCATCATTGACGTTGACCACGAAGCCATTGCGATCAAAGAAGCCAAAAACCTGGGTATTCCAGTGATTGGTATTGTTGATACCAACTCTAATCCAGATGGTGTGGACTATGTGATTCCTGGCAATGATGACGCGATCCGTGCTGTAACCCTGTATGCTACTGCCATGGCTGATGCAATTATTGCTGGTAAGGAATACGCACAAAACCAGGGCGGCGCCCAGGCTAAAGCTGTTGAAGCTGAACCTGTTGAAGCAGCAGCTTCTACAGACGCTTAATGCTAAGCACATCGAGTTTTACTGATATGCCTGTATGCAAATGGTCTGGTGTGAACTGAGCCAGATTTAAAATACCAGACAGGTACCTCAGTAAACCGGTGTGACGGCCCAGGCAATTTAGCCAAAGGGCCGTTTTTGTTTGCAATTAGATTCTTGAATTTCTTTAATACCGTTTAGGAGATAAGCATGACCGCAATTAGCGCAAGCATGGTAAAAGAGCTACGTGACCGTACCGGCCTTGGCATGATGGAGTGCAAAAAAGCATTAACAGAAGCTGGTGGTGACATTGAAGTAGCAATTGACAACCTCCGCAAATCTGGTCAGGCCAAAGCTGCTAAAAAAGCGGGCAATATTGCTGCTGATGGCGCAATTATTATTGCTCAGGAAGGCAACCGCGCCTTATTGCTGGAAGTCAACAGTCAGACTGACTTTGTGGCTAAAGATGAAAGCTTTACAGCGTTTGCCAATCGTGCTGCTGAAGTTGCACTGGCTAACAACGCAACCGATGCTGCTGAAATTTCAAACCTGAAATACGACGACAGCCAGACTGTAGAAGAAGCGCGTGTTGCACTGGTACAAAAAATCGGTGAAAACATTCAAATTCGTCGCGGTTACATTGTTGAAGGTGAGAAGCTAGCCACTTACCGTCATGGCCTGAAAATCGGTGTAGTGGTATCTTACACTGGCGGTGATGAAGAAACTGGTAAAGCTGTTGCCATGCACGTTGCTGCATTCAATCCGGTTGCTGTAAGCGCAGAAGACGTTCCTGCCGAGGTTCTGGCTAAGGAAAAAGAAATTGCTGAAGCCAAAGCAGTTGAATCTGGTAAGCCTGCCAATATCGTTGAAAAAATGGTAACTGGTGCAGTAGAAAAGTACTTAAACGAAGTGACCTTACTGCGTCAGGCGTATGTTATGGACAACGAGAAAAAAGTAGGCGATGTACTAAAAGCTGCTGGCCTAACAGTCAAAGAGTTTAAGCGCTTTGAAGTTGGTGAAGGCATTGAGAAAAAAGAAGTCAGCTTTGCTGATGAAGTGGCTGCTGCCCAGGCAAGCGCAGCTCAGTAAGTGATACTGCAATAAAAAACCCGGCTTAGGCCGGGTTTTTTATTAAAGAAGTAGCTTAGGCTTGCTGTTCAACCAGACGCTTGCGCCAGCTTGGAAAGAAGCGGCTAATTGCAGCGTCCATGCACCAGGCTGGGCCAATCAGCAGGAATTGTAGGTCTTTAAAGAAAGATGGTTTTTTGCCTTCTACTTTGTGTCCATAGAATTGACCAATCCAGGCCACGACAAACAACCCTACAAAGAAGCTTGCGCCGACAGGTAGCCAATTGATGAGTAATACCATGAGCAGCATGAGTACGCTCATGGCCATTAGTAAGGGAATCGAAAGGCGTGCGTAAAATAGCAAGGTTAAAGCGATTAGTACAATAGTCATGACTGTACTTAGGTGCCAGCTGAATCCAATAATGGAAAACAGGATAGCCGGCACACAGAGCCAGTGAATACGCTTATTGGTTAAGTTACGATGGCTTTCGCTATATTCATCCAGCCATTGCTGAAGGTTACGCATTGACTTGTTCTCTGAAATCTTTTTGATAATTCTGACAATGCCATAAGTTGGTTTGCAGCGCAAGCCTGATATGGGGAAAGGACAGTTTAAGAGCCTTAAGAAAACACTGCACCAGTACACCTGAGTGGTCAAATACAAAACAAAAGTCTGCTAGTTTAAACACGTTAAGCTAAAAATATAAATCCCTAAAAATACTAGAGCCACCCAAAGGCGGCTCTAACAGTTAGGCATGTATCAGCGCTTTATTATGGGCCATCTACGCGTTCAATAGTGACATTACCTATACCACGGTTAGCAATACCCAGCTTGTTGGCTGCTGCATAAGACAGGTCAAGTACACGGTTACCATGAAAGGGGCCACGGTCATTTACTTTGACAATCACGCTTTTTCCGTTGTCCTTGTTGGTCACGCGGATGTAGCAGTTGAGCGGCAGGCTACGATGAGCAGCGGTCATGGCATACATATCAAAAGTTTCGCCGCTGGCAGTTTTGCGGCCATGGAACTGGCGACCATACCAGGAAGCCATACCAGACTGGGTGAATTTACGCACTGCTTCAGAAGCTACAGCACTCAAGCGATCAATAATGCCAGGCTCTTCCTTGCTGCTGACCTCGATACGGGCTGGAACACTTTCTGTCTTGATACGATTGCCAGAAACCTCAGTAATACTTAGCGCAGTAATCGCCGCAGGCTTATTGGCAATGGGGATGTTGCTGGCGCTATTGACAGGGGAATTGGCCTTGAACAGGGCAGAGCTGATGTTACCGCCCTGATCCAGCACACGATTGGCTAGGTTTGCAGTCTCAACGCTATTGCTTAATGGCTGAGCTTGTACAAGTTCTGCATGTGTTGCAGTGGTAAAAGCCAAGCCAATTGACAAGGTCAGTACCGAAAATACTGATTTTTGCATAGATCCAATGCTCCGGTGGGAACCTTAATAAGGGCAATTTATTAATCCGCTTTGTAAGGTTTCTTTGCCACGTTTAATCGTTAGTAAGTGTCTTGGATGGCGATCATAGTGACTAAATTAAATACTTGTCCAATAAAAAATAGCTCTTGGTTACAAAAACAATGCTTTTTACTGCTATTTTGATTAAAAAACATACAACAATGTAAGGAATTATTTCAAAATGGCCTGAGCTAAGTAAAAGTTTTGTTTTTCTCTACTCAGGCTCTCCTAAGGGTGAACGTAACCTGAAAACTACAATATCGTTTAGCGGTTAACAATAGCTTCGCCCAACTGCCAAACAGCGGTTGCATAGTTACGACTGTAATTGTACGAGGTGATCGTTACATAATTAGGATAAACGATCCAATAGGTCGGGCCATACTCTTCCATAAGCCGGATGCCGTTTACCATATCAAGTGGATCAATTCGGGTAAGGGGGTTAAGAGGTTTGAGTCCCAGGCTGGCAAATTCACCGGCAGGACGCATTTTGTCCAGTTGTCCGTCAGGTGCAACAATTTGCGTATCATCATTACCCGTATAGTTGGCGCGAAAGCCGATGGGCTGATCACGCTGCCAGCCATTCACTGCCAGATAATGGGCAATAGAACCAATCGCATCTACTGGATCATTAATAATATCGGTCTTGCCATCCTGGTTAAAATCGATGGCCAGTTTGCGGATATTGCTTGGCATAAACTGGGGATAACCTAAGGCACCTGCATACGAGCCTTTGTAGCTATTTGCAGGCAGGCCTTGTTCACGCGCCAGCATGAGTAAGCTGGCGAGTTCATCCATAAAATATTCTGACCGACGTGGGTAGCCAAAGGCCAGGGTCGCCAATGCATCCAGTGTAGTAAAGCTGCCCTTGTTCTGCCCAAAGCTAGTTTCTACACCCAGAATACCCAGAATGATTGACTGGGGAACGCCATACTGCTGTTCAGCACGCCAGAGAGCGCTTGCATACTGTTGTTTAAAGCGGACACCACGGTTAATGGTTGAGTCAACAATAAACTGTGGCCGGTATTCGTACCATTGCTTACTTTCTGCAGGCTTGGTCATAATGGTTAAAATACGATCAATACGCTTTGCTGCACTCATGGCTTCATCGACCTGTGCTGCACTAAATTGGTACTGGCTCATCATTTTTTGCTGAAAGGCCGGATAGCCAGGGTCAAACAAAAAATCATTAGCACTACAAATCCCACTGCTAACCATTAGGGTTAACCCGGTTATTAGTTTTGTACAATCCTTCAACGGGACAGTATGGCGTAGTTTTTTAAGCAACATATTTATTTCCAAAACAATAAAAATAAGAGCGTCTTGTGGTTTGGTCTCATTCGGTTTTAGCGATGGGTATGAATGGACATCAGCAAACCAAAGCCAGCCATTAAGGTAATAATTGCCGTACCACCATAGCTCATGAACGGTAAAGGTACGCCAACTACCGGTAAAATGCCACTGACCATCCCTGCATTGACAAACACATATACAAAAAAGGATAAACCAATACCACCAGCCAGTAAGCGCCCATAGTTATGTTTGCTACGTGAAGCAATCTGAAAAGCCCGAATAATCACACAGCAATATAGAAAAAACAGGATAATTACGCCCATGAGGCCAAATTCTTCCGAGAATGCAGCAATAATAAAATCTGTATGACCTTCAGGTAAAAAGTGCAGGTGTGACTGTGTGCCATTAAGGTAACCCTTGCCGAATAATCCCCCTGAACCAATGGCAGTTTTGGACTGGATAATGTTCCAGCCAGAACCCAATGCATCGCTTTCCGGGTTAAATAAGGTAAGAATCCGTTGTTTTTGATAGTTATGCAGCAAAAAAAACCAAGCTATGGGCGCAATGGCAGCAACTGCGCCTATACATAAGCCAATCATCCACCAGCGCAGGCCACTTAAAAACAGCACAAACATGCCGCTGATCATGACGAGCAAGGACGTTCCCAGATCAGGCTGCTCGGCAATTAACAGAACAGGCATCCCGATCAGCACTAGAGTGACCAGTACCGCTTTAAAAGTGGGCGGTAAAGGTCGTGCTGATAAAAACCAGGCGGTCATCATGGGCATGGCCAGCTTCATAAACTCAGAGGGCTGTACACTGCCAAAGCCTGGAATATCGATCCAGCGCTGTGCCCCCATGCGCACTTCACCAAAAATCACCACCATCATCAGGGACACCAAGCCAAAACCATAAAACCAGGGCGAGAAGGCCTGATAGATTTTTGGGGGTATTTGTGCCATGCTAAACATAATGGTAAAGCCCAAAGCGAAGCTGGTCATCTGGCGAATAACCTGATGGCTGTCCTGGGCTGCGGCACTATAAAGGACAACCAGGCCCAGACTGGCAATCAGGATAAAAAAACCAGTTAGCCAAGGGTCAACATGAATACGCTCCCAGCGGGTTGGGGCAATTTGCATATTGCTGCCATCGCGCGGCGCATAGCGTAAAAACCGGTACTGCGGATTTTCGGCCATAATAGAAAACAATAAAGAAGGGGAAAATAGCGGCAAATCTTAGCATAGAAGCAAAAGCCAGCGAGCAGGATGATAGACTTAACTGATCTATTAGCTGGCTTTTTAGTGCTGCTTGTTAATAAGTTAAAAAACGCGTTTTAAGCATTAATGCCCAAAATGCAAAAAGCCCACCGAAGTGAGCCTTTTGATGCAATAATTTCTATTTCTACAAAGTAAAAATTATTGAGCAGCTAATGCCTTGATATGGGCATTCAGGCGGCTCTTATGACGAGCAGCCTTGTTTTTATGGATAATGCCTTTGTCAGCCATACGGTCAATTACCGGAACAGCTTTCTTGTAGGCTTCGCTTGCAGCAGCGTGTTCGCCAGCAGCAATTGCATTAACAACTTTTTTGATGTAGGTACGAACCATGGAACGCAAGCTTGCGTTGTGTTGACGCGCTTTTACGTTTTGGCGGGCGCGTTTTCTAGCCTGAGCAGAGTTTGCCACTCGTGCACTCCTTGAAAAATGGATTAGTTAGGGGCGGGCTTTGAGCAAGTGCTTACAAGATTGCAAACAACCCAGCCCGTAAACAAGTGGCGAATTTTGCCTAAATGAAGCTCTAAAGTCAAGCAAAAACGATGATTCCTTATCTATTCACTGGCTATTTATGACGGTTGATCATTCAGGCCAACATATATTAACCAGAAGCGCTTTATAGCGACTTGGGGCTCTTGTATGATGCCACAAAACAAGAATGCAGGTTTAATTCATTATGGCAGGATCAAATGCTTACCAGCCGCAAAAAGCAGCGGTTGTCATTGGCGCAACTGGGCTGGTTGGAACATTACTGGTTAACCAGCTGATAAATTCCAGTCATTATCATACTATTTATCAGTTCGTCAGGCGCGCAGGTAGCAAGTCATCAAATGGTAAACTCAGAACAATTGTGGTGCCTGATTTTAGCCAGCTTGACGCGTATCTGATTGGACTGGATTTAAACCATGCTGATGCGTTTAGTGCTTTGGGTACTACCCTCAAGCAGGCGGGCAGCCGGCAGGCTTTTAGGCAGGTTGATTTTGATTACAACCTGATTTTTGCACAGCTGGTAAAAAAGCTGGGCGTGCAGCATTTTTTATTGCTGAGCGCAACTGGTGCCAACCCGGTCTCACCAATTTTTTATAACCGGGTAAAAGGTGAGCTGGAGCGTGCGGTTGAACAATTGGGTTTTGAACACTTGTCAATTTTTCAGCCATCTTTGCTGATTGGGCAGCACCAGGATCAGCGCGTGCTGGAAAATCTGGCACAAGCTGCTTTTGCCTACACCAGAAGCTGGTTTCCTGCAACCTGGAAATATCGTCCTGTTGAAGCTGGGCGGGTAGCAAAAGCGATGGTTTTAGCCACCCACGTACCTGCACCGGGTAAAATTGTCTATTCTAATACTGATATCTTAACTTTAACGCTGGAGAACCCTACATGAGCAGCCAACCTTTTGTGACCTGTGATTTACTGGATGATCATCCACAAACCCAAGTCATGAGCCCATCCATTGACGGCAAGTCATTTAAAAACTTTGGCGGTCGTAAAGCCTTTGGTGGTGAAGTAGTCACTGTTAAATGTTTTGAAGACAACTCACGGGTAAAAGAACTGCTGGCAACCGAAGGGCAGGGCAAAGTACTGGTGGTGGATGGCGGTGCGTCTATGCGCTGTGCGTTGATGGGTGATCTCATTGGCGAAAGTGCCGTGAAACACAACTGGGCGGGTGTGGTGATTTATGGCTGTGTGCGCGATGTGGATGCACTGGCAGAGCTTGATTTAGGCGTACAGGCACTCGCTGCCATTCCACAAAAGAGTAACCGCAAAGGCGTGGGTGAAACCGGTTTGGAATTACGGTTTGGCGGAGTAATTGTGGCGCAAGGTGACTATATTTATGCCGATAATAATGGCATTTTAGTGTCTAGTCAGAAACTCATTGCCCTCTAAAAACAGTTTTTAAGGATAAGTTATGATTTTACATCAAGCCAAAGTGCTACGCTCTGTGGTTGCAACCTTACTTGAAGGTAGCCGCGGGGTGATGGGCACGCCAAATCCCAAACAGCCGGCAAAGCCAATTCGTCTATATGATTTTGAAGCTTCTCCTTTTTGTCGTCGCGTGCGTGAGGTATTAACTTTACTGAATCTGGATGTAGAAGTTTATCCCTGCCCTAAAAAAGGTACACGCTTTCGCCCACAGGTTAAAGAGCTGGCAGGTAAAACCCAGTTCCCTTTTTTAGTAGACGAAAATACCGGTGTTAAGCTGTTGGAATCACAGGATATTATTAATTATTTATTTAAAACTTATGGTAAAACTGGGACTACGCCAAAAAAATACCAGAATCTGCCTAAAATTCCGGTAAGAGGATTGTTGGTGACACTGGCAGGTGGTATTCGTGGTTTGATCGCCGCCCCTGGCAATGCCCAGAAGGTGGTGCCTGATCAATTGCTGGAGTTATGGAGTTTTGAGGGTAGTCCGTATAGCCGCTTGGTGCGTGAGCGCTTATCGGAGCTGGAGTTGCCTTATATATTGCATAATGTGGCCAAGGAGCGCTGGCAGGATATGGGGCCAGCCAAATTGCGCTTAAAACCGGGTAAATATGAGCCAATTCAGGGTGGCAAGCGTGCCAGTGTGCTGGCAGAACAGGGCAGGGTACAGGTGCCTTATCTGGTTGACCCGAACACAGGTGTAAGCTTGTATGAGTCGGCTGATATTCTGGCGTATTTAAATAAAACCTATGCTTGATAACGCCTAAGCCTAAATAATACTTGTGATATAGCCTTCTATTTTAGAGGGCTATACAGAGGCATGTTGACCAATAGTTAACATGTCAGGCATTGATTTTTTCATAAAATAAAAATACTAAACTTGACGGTTTAATAAGTCTAAGATAGCTTGAAATATCTTTATCATTAGCAGGCTGATCCAATGAACGCCACCACAACTATTCCACAAGATACCTTATCCACCATTACGATTGATGGCAAAGAGCGTTACTTTGAACCTGCGCCTAAAGATATTGATATTGAAAATTTTAAAAAAGTAGTACAAAGCCGTCGTTCGGTGCGTAAATTTACCCAAAAACCGATTCCCAAAGCAGTGATGGATGATTGTCTGGATATGGCACTGTTGGCGCCAAACTCATCCAATTTGCAGCCGTGGACGTTTTATGTGGTGAAGTCACCAGATAAAAAAGCCCAGCTGGTCAAGGCATGTTTAAGTCAACTGGCTGCCAAAACTGCTGCCGAGTTGGTCGTTTGTGTAGCACGTACTGACCGGTTGGATGAAATGGCTAAAAACAATCTGAAACACTGGCCAATGCCCAAAACGCCAAAGCCGGTCAGACAATATTACAGCCTGATTGCTTATAACTATAAAACCGGATTTTTAAACAGCATTGGCGCGGCCAAAAAGCTGGCGTTTAGTGTGGCAAGACAGTTTACGCCATTGCCGGTGACTGCCTTTACTCAGGCCGATGCGCGTTTATGGGCTGCTAAAACCACTGCGCTAGCTTGTGAAAACCTGGTGCTAGCCTTGCGGGCGCATGGTTTTGATAGCTGCATGATGGAAGGCTTTGATGAGCCGCGTGTGCGTAAGCTATTAAATTTACAAGACGAAGAATTTCCAATTATGGTGATTGGTGCTGGCGAGCGCGCTGAAGATGGCGTGTTCTGGCCACAACTGCGTTTTGAGCGTGATTTATTTGTGCAGGAAGTTTAAATTTACTTACAACTCTTGCATCTAATAGCTCTTTATGACTTGCCTTAAGCGATAAATAAAGTCATAGTAGTCTTAACAAATTTAATATTGCCCAGTACATGCAATGCTCTGGGTAATTAACGCCTGTTTCTAGTACAGGCTTACAAGAGGGGTGCTCAACAGAGTATCCCTCTTTTCTGTGAAGAAGAAAATAATAATGCTGCGCTGCCTTGAAAAGATTTCACATGCTACTATTAATATTCAATTAATTTAAAAAGAAAGTCTTTTGTTTATGACCGCACTGCTTTTGCCCTTTCTTGTTAAAACTTTTGAAAAAAACAATTTACAACAAATTCCAGCCGGCGAGCGGCGCTGGGTGGGCAATCTGGCAGGGTCATTGTCATCATTATTATTGAGTGAACTGGCGCAACACTATCAAAAACAAAGCCAAAAACAGCTGATTGTCATGGTCGCTAAAAACACCACACAACTGGCGCAAATGGAAGATGAGTTAAACTTCTTTGGTGTTAAGCCATATCTATTTCCAGACTGGGAAACCCTGCCGTATGACCGCCTGTCACCGCATCAGGATATTGTGTCTGAACGGCTGGCCTTATTGGCTAATATGCCTAGAAGCGGAATTGTTTTGGTTGCTGCCAGTACCCTAAGCCAGCGTATTGCCCCACCAAGCTGGTTGTTAGGCCAGCATTTTGACATCAAAAAAGGTCAGAAATTTGATGTAGAAAACGAACGCCAGCGCTTAACCCGTGCTGGTTATCGTAGTGTCGATACCGTATTTGAACCGGGTGAGTTTGCGGTACGCGGTAGCCTGATGGATATTTTTCCTACCGGGCAGCAAGCGCCTATTCGTATTGACTTGTTTGATGATGAAATAGAAACCCTGCGCCATTTTGATGTGGAAACCCAGCGCACCACCGAGCAAATTGAGCAATTCACCTTGCTGCCAGCGCGGGAATTTCCATTAATTGAAGGACGCGGTGAGTTTCGTGCGCGGTTTGCTGAGCTGTTTCCGCAGGCTAGTCCTAAAAAAATGCCCCTGTATCAGGATGTGTTAAACGGTATTGCCGCGCCGGGTCTGGAGTATTATCAGCCACTGTTTTTTGGCCGTGATGAGTTTATTGAAGGCGGTACGCTGTTTGATTATTTGCCAATCAATACCCTCATTGCCACGGATATCAATATAGAAGAATGCTTAAACAGCTTTTGGCAGGAAGTCAGCCAGCGCTATGAAGACCGCCGCCATAATATTGACCAGCCGATTTTACCGCCTAATGAGTTGTTTTTAACCGTTAATGAACTATTTGGTCGCTTAAAAATTTTTGGCCGTCTGGTGCTGTCCGAAAATCCGATCAGTGAGCGGGCAGGCGTAGTTAACGTGGCCGCCAATGCGCCGCCTAAGTTGCCGATTGACCATAAAGCCAGCAATCCTTTACAAGCTTTAAAAACGTTTAGCGATCAGTTCAAGGGTCGAATATTGATTGTGGCTGAAAGTGCTGGACGCCGTGAAAGCTTAAAAAACCTGTTTAAGTCATTGTGGCGTGATTTACCGCTATGTGAGGATTTACGGGATTTCCTGCAAAGTAGGCATTACGTTGCAATTGCAGTGTCACCACTAGAGCGCGGGATTTGGCTGGATGCGGCCAGTGACCGGCAAAATGCCTCTGAGCAATTCGCTTTGGTGGTTGAAAACCAGTTGTTTGAGCAGCGTGTAGTTCAGCGTCGTCGCCGTAAAACCAGTGACGTTTCAGAAGAGTTTTTAGTTAAGAGTTTGTCTGAGCTATCGATTGGTGCGCCAGTGGTGCATATTGATCATGGCGTTGGGCGTTATGGCGGTCTGGTCACGCTGGAGATTGATGAGCAAAAGCATGAATTTTTACAAGTAGACTATGCCGACAATGCCAAGGTCTATGTGCCGGTTGCCAATTTGCAACTGATTAGCCGCTATAGTGCCGGTGACCCGGAACATGCGCCGCTGCACAAGCTGGGCACTGATGCGTGGAACAAAGCCAAGCGCAAGGCCATGGAGCAAATTCATGATGTGGCGGCTGAGCTACTCAATATTCAGGCACGCAGGCAAGCCAAACCTGGCATTGCTTTTGATATTGATGAACTGGGTTATCAGCAGTTTGCCAGTAGCTTTGCTTTTGAAGAAACCATTGACCAGGCCAATGCCATTACTGCCACCCTGTACGACATGGCACAGGACAAGCCGATGGACAGGCTGGTGTGTGGGGATGTGGGCTTTGGTAAAACCGAAGTGGCCATGCGCGCGGCGTTTGTGGCTGTTAATGGTGGCAAGCAGGTGGCCGTACTGGTGCCCACCACCTTGCTGGCACAGCAGCATTATGAAAACTTTAAAGACCGTTTTGCCGACTGGCCGGTACGTATTGAGGTACTGTCGCGTTTTGGCTCCAGCAAAGACCAGAAAAAAATCATTAGCGATTTAGGCGATGGTAAGGTCGATATCGTGATTGGTACACACAAGCTATTGCAACAAGGCGTGCAATTTCATGATTTAGGCCTGATGATTGTGGATGAAGAACACCGTTTTGGCGTGCGCGACAAGGAAAAAATCAAAGCGCTGCGTGCCGATGTAGATATGCTGACTTTAACAGCAACGCCTATTCCACGCACGCTGAACATGGCGTTTTCCGGCATGCGCGACTTGTCCATTATTGCTACGCCGCCCGCGCGACGTCTGGCAGTCAAAACCTTTGTGGTTGAGCACAATAACGCTACAGTGAAAGAAGCGATTTTGCGCGAATTGCTACGCGGTGGACAGGTGTACTTTTTGCATAATGATGTGGACAGCATTGAACGCGCTGCTGATGAACTGCGTCGTTTATTGCCGGAAGCACGGGTGGCGGTAGCACATGGGCAAATGCGCGAGCGTGAGCTGGAGCAAGTGATGCAGCAGTTTTATCACAAGCAGTTTAATGTGCTGGTTAGCTCCACCATTATTGAAACTGGCATTGATGTGCCCAGCGCCAATACCATTATTATTGAACGCGCTGATAAGCTGGGTCTGGCACAGTTGCACCAGTTGCGTGGACGGGTAGGACGTTCGCATCATCAGGCCTATGCCTATTTGATGGTGCCATCAATTAAGCACTTAAAAGGTGATGCGGAAAAACGGCTGGATGCCATTCAGCGTGCCTCAACGCTGGGCGCAGGTTTTGTGCTGGCCACCGAAGACCTGGAGATTCGCGGGGCAGGCGAATTACTGGGTGAGGAGCAAAGCGGCAATATGCAGGCGATTGGCTATAGCCTGTATATGGACATGCTGGAGCGTGCGACCAAGGCCATTCAAAATGGTAAGTCGTTTAATCTGGATGAACCGCTGTCCTTAACCGCCGATATTAATTTGCATTTGCCGGCGCTCATTCCGGATGACTATTTAAGTGATGTGCACCAGCGTTTGTTGTTTTATAAGCGCATTAGTAATACCAATGCACCAGATAAGCTTAATGACATCCGCATGGAAATGATTGACCGTTTTGGCCTGCTGCCCAAGCCGGTACAAAACCTGTTTGCCGTGCATCAAATTCGCATCAAGGCGGAAAGCTTGGGCATTGAGAAAATGGATATCAATATCAATGGCGGCCTGATTGAATTTTCACCCGATACTCCAGTTGAAGCCATGACCATCATTCAGTTGATGCAAGCTAAGCCCACCATATACCGCATGGAAGGTGGTCAGCGCCTAAAAATTTCTGCCCAGTTGCAAGAGCCTAATGAGCGTATTGAATTTATTATAAAACTGCTGGGGCAGCTAAGTGGTGAAGCAGAAAATTCACAGCAGCAGGAAGCTGCCAAGGGTTTAAGCGAACGCAGTGCTAAAACGGGGAAGAAAAAGCGGAATTAATTTTCATAAATTATGCTGCACTGGGTTTGAGTCTTCCAGCTAAAATCATAGAGAGTTTCCCTTACTTATAGTTAGTATTGTCCTGCTTTATATTATTATCTGCGCGTATTTGTTCATGCCACGCCAGACCTTTTTCAGTAGGGCGAGGCCAGTTTTCAGAGCCGGTGATTTCAACAGTATCGTCGGGATAAAGATGCACTGCCAGATAGTGCTTGTTCTTTAAGTCTTCCCGATGGAGCACGACAATATTTTTGGCCTTATGTGTGAAAATTGAGACTTCTACTGACATTTTGGTAAATTTTACCTCATGTCACAGGAGTTTCGATTTTGAGTACAAAAGCCCAGCGGGAAATCGCCCATAAATTAAAAGTATTTGCTCATGCAGAGCACAGTGGGAATATTGCTTTCACCTGTCGTTATTTTGGTATTTCACGAGATACTTTCTATCGTTGGAAAAAGAATTACCAAACTAAAGGTGAATCTGGGCTAATCAACAGCAAGCCCTGTCCAGAAAATCCCAAGTTACGCACGCCTCCTGCCATTGAAGAGAAGATTCTTCATTTACGTCAGCATTATCATTTTGGGCAGGTAAGGATCAGTTGGTACTTATGGCGCTATCATCAAATTAAAATCTCGGCAGCGGGTGTATATCACGTTTTAAAACGTAATGGTCTGAATCGGCTGCCCCAGAATCAGCGAAAACGATCCATTCCTACTCCTCAGCGCTATGAGAAACAAGTACCAGGCCACCATGTTCAAGTTGATGTAAAGTTCTTATTTTTCAAAGATCAAGATGGAAAGAGGATTAAAAGATATCAATACACTGCGATTGATGATGCAACCAGAGTCAGGGCACTAAAAATCTATGAAAAGCACAACCAGGCTAATGCGATTGATTTTGTCAATTATGTTATTGAGAAGTTTCCTTTTCGGATTCATACCATCCAGACCGATAATGGGCATGAATTCCAATCGAAATTTCATTGGCATTTAAACGATTTAGCAATTCATCATAGGTACATAAAGCCTCGAACTCCCAAACATAATGGCAAGGTCGAGCGATCTCATAAGACCGACAAGATGGAGTTTTACCAGTTATTAAACTATACCGATGATGTCGACCTAAACGCTAAATTAGCGGAATGGGAGGCATTTTATAACTATGCCAGACCTCATGCTGCTATGGATGGAAAAACACCCTATGAGCGATTGAAAGAAAAACTATGCTAAAGTTATGATGTCAGCGGAAGTGCTAGTATTCACATTACTGTTCAAAGTGCCCCTGAACTTATTTTAAGCACTACGGGATTCTTTGGAGATACTGTTCAAAAATTCCCTTATAACGTAGCATCGTCATCATTTAATATAAACTCTACCTGTGTTGGAAGTTGTGCAAAAGGAGTGTCGGTAGAAGAGTTTTCTTTAGAGGCTAAAGGCTCTAATTTCACAATTACTAATCTCAAGGCAACTTCCAGTAATGTTAACTATCCAGCATTTTTCGAAAACTTGAGAAACAACCAAGTTATTGAAAAGGGTGAAAAACTTAAATTTGACTTAAGAGTGATGCATACAAGATATAACACTGTTAGTTTAAATTACTCTTTTACTGTTAAAGAAACAGGACAAACTTTCTCGTATACAGCTAATGGCTCTACGAATTAATATTTAACTTGATTCAATACACAGTGAGGGGGCTAATTTTTTAGCCCCCTCTTTTTATCTAACCTATATCCCCTAAAACGATACTTTGGTAAAAATCTTTACCTCTATCAGAGGCTATAAAACTAATTAATGTTTCGGTTTTTGAGGTAAAACTAGGTTTTTCTTCTTGATCCATTAAACCTAAATTGAATAAGGCTTGATCTACAGAGTGCACCCTTTCTAAATCACTGTCGCCATAAACAGACTCCATACCAGAAAGCAAGTAACTATCTAAATTGTGAATACTAGCACTTCCGCTGACATCATAACTTTAACCCGAATCCTGTTTAAGCCAAGGATTCCATTACTTGAATAGTTGGCTTGTTTTGATGACATAATTGGTAAGCACATAAAGATGCATAAATTCCAGCTAGGTATCCTTCAATACTTCGAGCTTTACTGGTGACCAAATTATATTGCCCTTTTAACAAACTGAATAAAGTCTCTATTTTATTACGCTGCTTTAAGTGATATTCATCTGAGGGAGAGAGTTGAACAGATTTCATATTCTTTCGGTGATATGTAATTAAATCAGTACCCTGTGCTTTTAATCTGCTCCTTAATTCCTGACTAATATAGCCACGATCAGCATAGAGCTTTGCTGCCAATCCTTCTACCAGTTGTTCAACCATTTTAACATCTGCTGTATGCCCATTCGATAAAGCTGTACTGACAATATCTCCTGATTGATTCATCATTAAATGCAGCTTACAGCCGAAGAACCATCCCATTGAGCTTTTGCCACGGGTTGCAATTGCTACCAGCGATTTATGCCGTTGAATCCGCTGATTTTTACATACAGGCAGCGTAGTCGAATCTATCCATAAATAATTACTGGGGCAATCTTTCATCAAGGCAAAGTGTAAAGCATGCAGTGCCAATTGATGTGCTCTTATGAGATAAACCATCCGCTGGTAACAGGGTAAATATCTAAAGAGTTGACTTTGACTCTGCTTTAATGAAAAGAAGAATGCTTTAAAGTTATTGAAATGTGAGCATTTATACCAAATAGCGATAAATACAATTTCTGAAACTTTCAATTGGGAAGGTCGCATTCTCACACGCTTGTTGCTGTGTTTTAAAAACTCCCAATAGGTTGCTTCGAATTTCTGAAAAAAGTCATCGATCATGCAGAAGAAATATGTAAAATCGAACATGGTGGCTGAAGGCGTAGGTGGTGTGGTAACTTCCTAATGGTTTTCAGCCACCTTTTTTTCAAGCTAATTCCTTATCCGCGATTCAGGTTAACTTTAGCATAGTTTTTCTTTCAATCGCTCATAGGGTGTTTTTCCATCCATAGCAGCATGAGGTCTGGCATAGTTATAAAATGCCTCCCATTCCGCTAATTTAGCGTTTAGGTCGACATCATCGGTATAGTTTAATAACTGGTAAAACTCCATCTTGTCGGTCTTATGAGATCGCTCGACCTTGCCATTATGTTTGGGAGTTCGAGGCTTTATGTACCTATGATGAATTGCTAAATCGTTTAAATGCCAATGAAATTTCGATTGGAATTCATGCCCATTATCGGTCTGGATGGTATGAATCCGAAAAGGAAACTTCTCAATAACATAATTGACAAAATCAATCGCATTAGCCTGGTTGTGCTTTTCATAGATTTTTAGTGCCCTGACTCTGGTTGCATCATCAATCGCAGTGTATTGATATCTTTTAATCCTCTTTCCATCTTGATCTTTGAAAAATAAGAACTTTACATCAACTTGAACATGGTGGCCTGGTACTTGTTTCTCATAGCGCTGAGGAGTAGGAATGGATCGTTTTCGCTGATTCTGGGGCAGCCGATTCAGACCATTACGTTTTAAAACGTGATATACACCCGCTGCCGAGATTTTAATTTGATGATAGCGCCATAAGTACCAACTGATCCTTACCTGCCCAAAATGATAATGCTGACGTAAATGAAGAATCTTCTCTTCAATGGCAGGAGGCGTGCGTAACTTGGGATTTTCTGGACAGGGCTTGCTGTTGATTAGCCCAGATTCACCTTTAGTTTGGTAATTCTTTTTCCAACGATAGAAAGTATCTCGTGAAATACCAAAATAACGACAGGTGAAAGCAATATTCCCACTGTGCTCTGCATGAGCAAATACTTTTAATTTATGGGCGATTTCCCGCTGGGCTTTTGTACTCAAAATCGAAACTCCTGTGACATGAGGTAAAATTTACCAAAATGTCAGTAGAAGTCTCAATTTTCACAAATCACAGTATTTTTAGCTGTATGAATCTCTCCTGTATCTCCAGTTCGCCATTGAACAGTTTGTGGCCCAAGATCAAAAACTTCGCCTGTTACTAATCCACCACCACCAGCAGTCATCAGGCCACGGCCATTGATAGTCATCCCGTTCAAAACATACGGTGTATAAGCATAGACTGACACATCCATATAGACGACTTCTGGTTTTTTTTGGTTGTTCATTGATTTTGCTCCAATGTCCTGACTGCACGCTGCCAGACTCAATAATAAAAGTGGTAGGGTGATGACGTGTTTTACTTTGGTTAGTTTCATTGTTCTTTCCTATTCAGGTAGTATTTGCATAGCTTCATCCATGCTTATTTCTTTATGTTTGAGCCGTGCTAGTACGGACAATACGCTTTCATCATTATTCATTCGCTCTTTATAAATAAGAACAACACAAATAAAGTTCAGCATATCTTTTAACCCGTCTAAACCAAAAGAACGCGCATCAGCAATCTTTTTACAGATAAACTGGTAGCGCTTGTCTTCTGGTACTGTCTCAATGAGCAAAGGGTTATTTAAGTTGAGGTAATACAATAGAGTATCTGGTAGCGTGGCTTCTACCAGCATGTCCTCTTGTGCTGCGGTAAATTGTAGCGGGATAACATCTTTATGGACGAGTTCTTCTCGCTCTCCAAATATGGCATGAATATCGTCCTTTCTATCCCAATACCACCAGCTATGCATAGGGGGCTAAAAACAGGTTTTTTTGTGCTAAAGAAAAAGCGGGGCCTTGGACATATAATGTAGAATCATCTTTCTGTCCAGTCAGGCAGCCCAATATTGCCGGATCCCAGAAAGCCAGGGTCATTTCAAGGCCGCCTTCTAAAGTGACATCAAGGAACTGTTGCAAATGATGGAATAAGCCATCAAAATTTAAATAGGTGCAAATCAGGGTAAGACTGGGTTTTCCTGCGGCATACTGGTCGATCCACTGCCATTGCGCGTCATTAAACTGACCAGATAGCTGAACCAGATGGGGGGAAACCTGAACAGCTTTTTCGCCAGCGGCCTGAGTTAACAGGCATGCACTTCGTGTACTGTGCAAAGCCAGCGGCAGGCGGTTATCCTGTGCAGCATCTGCCAGCGCATACCAGTATAAGGGTTCATTACTCTCTGGAAGATCGGCATATACCTTAAATAATAAATCAAGATTACTTTGAAAAGTCATCAGGTGCCATCTCCTTTATTAATGAAGGCAGAACGCTGCAATGCTCGCTTTGCTAAACACTCCCAGCAAATATTTTGTGGGAAAAAAGGTAGGGGCAAATTCACCTTACTTCCACCTTCAAACAGGTGCTGTGCCGCTTTGGCTTTAAAAGCCTTTGGTGTAATGACAGTTATTCCATCGGTATCAATTCTGATTTGCGAGCCTTGTGCAGTCAGTACAATTGCTTTATCAGCATTAATATGTACTTCATCCTCTGTAGAGGTGATTTTGACATGCTGTCGGGCAGTGATATCCACTGTATTGTCCTGCGCCTGAATATCAAATTTGCCCTTGGCAGCATATAGCTTAAAGCTATCCTGACCTGCAAACAGGCTAACTTTTTTCTTGGCATTCAATATCCAGTTTTCATCTGCACTGGTATTAATAGATTGCCCACTGCCAATAGTCATTCCCGCCAATGCCTGAAGATGAATATCCTGACCAGCGGTGACAGCAATGCTTTGTGGAGCAGCCATTAACATGATGGCATCTTTCATGGCTTTTAAATCTGACCACTGATTTTCAATTTTTTGAATATAGGCTTCCAGAGTTGCCAGCATATCAGCGGGTTCAGCTTGTTGTTTTTGCGCATATTCAGACAACGCTTTCATGCTGGTCAAGCTGGTAGAGGCTTGTTCAAGCGCCTCACTAATGTCCAGTTGGCTTCCATTTGCTGTATTCTGGATAAAAGTAGATAGGTACAGGCCTTTACTTCGGATAGCTCCTGCCATATCCGTACGCAGCTCAAAGCCTTCTCCCCGAGACTCAGCTTCTTCCTTACTACGTGGGTGGATGAGATTACCCAGATTAAGCTGACTTGCTCCATGACTGCTTTGCAGCTGGGCACTGATCTGCCCGGTGGTATCATCAAGACGTAACTGGTTAAAGCCTGGTCCACTGATTTCCTGGGTTTTAATACCACTTAAGTGCCGGGTATCTGGTAGCACGCCCTGATGGTCAAACTGGGCAGGTGGTCTTGAGCCTTCATGAATACGCCCAACCACAAAAGGACGGTCACAGTTGCCATCAAAGAAGTCAACCACCACCAGCTCACCCACACGTGGTAAAAAACGTACGCCATAACTGGACTCATCAGCCCCAGCCCAGGGTGTTAATACATCCACCCAGGCTGAGTCACTATCTGTACCACTACTGCCAGCACCACCGCTATGGGTATTATCCTGGGCACGCGAGAATAAAAACTGTACCTTGATCCTGCCCCAGGCATCCACATGCACCACATCTGTGGATGGCCCAACCACACGGGCACGCATCGGATAGGCTTTGCCACAATGGTTAAGCGGATCATAATACGGCACTACAGCCACATCACGCCGAACCAGCGTCATTTGGGCCTGGTGTGGGAGTGCCTGATTGTACTCATTCAGGTAGTCATTCCATGGGCTGAGCGCCAATAATGCCAGTACTCGGCTATTCATTTCTTTAGGCAGGTTATTGCGTGCGTAAAGTGAGAGTTCTGTAATTAAGAATTCACGCTCACTGGCAGGGTGCTGGTCAATCTCAGCATGACCATCCAGGCTAAACCAGTAGCCCACTTTGACATCACGTACACTGGCTGTCGCGCTAAAGCTTTTGCTCTCTAGCTCTTGCCTTTGAATTAATAACTCACCAAGACGTACCAGTTGCTGTTGACAGGGCAGCGTATTTTGATCCTGATTAGCTAAATCTCCCCAGGCTGCATGACCGATAGACCAGGTTTGCTCAAGGTTTAAGCTGGCAGAGGGATAAGCTTTACTTTGCTGCCTTATGCCGGGCTGCTGGTGTTCCTCTGTAGTACCATGTTGCGGGTTCCAGCGCTGTACATGAATCTGGCTGCTTTGTAACTGACGGGTAGCAACCAGGGCGGTCATGGTGTCCTGTTGTTCGGTGGCGTCACTGCGATGAAAGTGAATGGTAGAAAGAGGAAGTTGCCACAGGGAGTTGTTGTCATTAAACAGAACCAGTCGATGCTGTCCAGCCTCAGCACTGTCAATAAACCAGTTAATCCCTTCTGAGCGCCAAAGCCGGGTTAGAAACGCATAGTCAGTTTCCTGACTTTGCATGGTAAAGGGCCGGGTATCAAAGGGGTGCTTAAGCTGGCCATGATCAAATATGAAGCTCTTGGCAAACAACGCACTATGTTGTTGCCATTCCTGAGATAAAATCTGCGTAATCTCCAGCACCGATTTTTGCATGAACACCCGGCTATTGCGCCGTTTTGCCAGCAGGCTACTAAAACTATCCTGGAGTGTTAACTGGTATAGCGCAAATCCACCATCATGATGGCCACTGGCGGCCTGGGTGATCATACCGGTCAATTGATGCAGTAAACCCTGATCGGTCGTCTGCTCAATAGTAGCAACTTGCCCAATAAAATCTTTTAATGGTAGATACGCACTGGTTGACAGGCAAAGCAGCTTTAGCTCAAGGCCTTCATTGATTGCAGTGTGCCCGCAGACAAATTGCAGGTAGAAATGCTCGTTAAGGTGAGGGTCGCCAAATGTCAGCTGTAGTGGGCGATGCGCTTTATTAAAATCAATACCCAGATGCGACAGTACCTGATGGATGCTGCCCAACATATTGTGCTTCATGCTGATCTCTTGTTATTTGGCTTTTGGCAGGCTCAAACTTGTATTTTAAAAAAGAGCCTGCTGTATTGTTGTGCAAAGCCTATAGCGTATGCGAATAAAAATCAATAATGTTTTATATCATCCTAAATTTTATAAGCGAAACCAACAATTTAGCCTGAGTAATTATACGAGTAGTTCACAATTTTAGAGAGGTGCTGCCAGCTTTTCTTGGTTTAATGGTTAAACGGTTTGAAATAAAAATATGCTATTTATATAGATATTTATGCTCTCCTAAAACTTTAGGGATGTTATTTTGCCTATATTTATGCGTGCTATGTAGGCGAATAAATAAAAACAGAGCCACGCCTGTGACTCTGTTTTTTGATTTTTTATACAGCGATGAGCTTAGGCAGCCTGCACGGCTTTAACCTTTACAAAATTGTATGCGCCAGGCTTAATCTTGCGGGTTTCTAGCCAGTAGCGCCAAGTGTAGCCTGGCCAGATGGTAAAGTTCTTGCCATCTGCCTGCTGATACCAGCTCACGCAGCCACCATTTTGCCATACGGTGCCGACCAGTTTTTCCTGAATCTTTTCGTTAAACTCAGCCTGAACTTCGGATTTTACATCCAGGTAGTCCGCACCTTTTCGCTCAACATTTTTTATGGCGTCCAGAATATAGTTGGCTTGTGCTTCAATCATAAAAATAATTGAGTTATGACCCAGCGCCGTATTTGGTCCAACCAGCTGAAACAGGTTTGGATAACCATTAACGCTCACCCCGTAGTAGGCCTCAGCGCCGTCTTTCCAGTCATCCATCAGGTTGCGTCCATCCAGGCCGGTGCATGGAAAATCCTTCATATAAATGCGTGGATCAACAATAAAACCAGTTCCTAAAATCACGCAGTCTGCTTCGCGGTGCTTGCCATCTTTGGTAATAATGCCAGTCTCGGTAAATTCCTGAATACTGTCTAAAATCAGATTCACATTTTTACGGGTAAAAGCCGGATAGTATTTATTGGAAATCAAAATACGCTTACAGCCCATCACATAATTTGGGGTAAGCTTTTTGGCCAGCTCTTTATCTTTTATCTGATAGCGGATAAACAGCTCAATACCTTTTTGTGCGGTAGCCATCACTTTAGGGTGAAAAATTGGTGCAACGCGCGATTCATTACTCCAGTACAGGCGAGCGCGGTGTAATTTGCGAGCCAGTGGCAGTTTTTCAAATAGCTTTTTGTCCAGCATTCCGTATTTACGCTCATCACGCGGAATGACCCAGGCTGGCGTACGCTGATAGACATCCAGTTGCTCAACAATCGGTGCAATCTCTGGAATATACTGAATGGCGCTACCACCCGTACCAATGGACGCTACTTTTTTGCCAGTGAGGTCATAGTCATGATCCCACTGTGCCGAGTGAAAAATTTTGCCCTTGAATTTATCCATGCCTTTGTAGTCAGGAATTTGCGGCACATGCAGGGGGCCAGAAGCCAGGATCACAAATTTGGCCACAATGCTTGAGCCATCTTTTAGGTTTAATGTCCAGCGCGCAGTGGGCTCATCAAAGGCAGCCCCAGTGACGTCAACATTAAACCGGATGTATGGACGCAAGCCAAATTTTTCAGTAGTTTCCTGAATATAGTTATAAATTTCTGGCCTTTCAGCATAGCGCTTGCTCCAGTCGGTTTTTGGAGCAAAAGAAAAGGAATACATATGTGATTGCACATCACACGCTGCGCCTGGATAGGTGTTCTCACGCCAGGTTCCGCCAACATTGCTGGCTTTTTCCAGAATAACAAAGTCCTTGCGACCTTCTTGCAGTAGCCGGATAGCCATGCCCAGACCGCCAAAACCTGCGCCAATAATGACAGTCTCTATAGTATGTGTTTTTTGATGATTAAGATTTGATTTCACTGAAGCATTCATAACGGACTCCCGGGCAACAGTAAATTGGGTCGATTCAGGCAAAAGCCCTGATTGCCCTGATATTAGAGCTAACTTTTTAAAAAAACCATGTTAAGGTTGACAAAGAAAATGTTTTTTTCGGCAAATTACTTTTTAACAATTCAGCGGAAAAAAGAGATATATGGCAAAGCGCTCGGTGCTGGGACTATTGTATTTATTGCAGGGTTTGCATGCTGCTGATGAGAATATGCAATTGATTTTGCAAAAACTATCACTTGATGTTGAGCAGCTTGATCCATCAGCAACCATTGATCTAAAGCTTGAATATGCGATTCAGCAGCAGGTGGTTGCCTATGTCACGCATCCGGCGGTGGGTTTGTATATTGGTCAGCAGTTTAATCTGGCAGGTTATGGGCCATTGTTGATGTTATTAATGACCAGCCCGGACTTGCATGAAGCCATGCGACTGGGGGTTTACTATCAAAAAATCACTTTTTTATTTGGCAGGCTAGGTCTGGAACAACAACATGACCTGACTGTACTCACGTATGATTCTTTGGAAAATGATCCGGTGCTGCATCGCTTTCGTTCCGATGCTGAAATTGCCGGTACTTTTAAACTGCTTAAAGATATGCAGGCTGCGCTAGGGCTCCACATCAGGCTGGAGCGGGTCGATTTACCTTTTGTAGCACCACAAGCGCAGCAAGTGATTGAGCAGTACGAGAAATTTTATGACGCGCCTGTGTACTTTGATCAGTCAAGGGGTGCTATTTACTGTAAAACCGCAGCCTTGAACCATAAAATTACCGCGGCCGATGCAGCCACGCATCAGCGTTATCAGCAGCAGTGTGACGAGGCACTGGCGCAATATCTGGTAGAGGAAAAGCAGGGCATCAGTCTTAAGGAGCAGGTGCTGGACTACTTAAAATTGCAGGGTTATTTTATGCCGCCTGTTGCTGCGGTTGCCCAGGCGCTGGGTTTGTCTGAGCGAACCTTGCGCTATCGGTTGGCGGAGCAGGGTACGAGTTTTAGGCAGCTACGCAATCAGTTGCGCTTTGAAAGTGCGTGCGAATTGCTAAAGCAGGAACGTTGCTCCATTGAGCAGATTGCTGAAACCCTGCAATACAACGAAGCATCGGCGTTTATTCATGCCTTTAGTCGCTGGAGCGGTATTAGCCCAAACCAGTATCGTAAGCTTCATGTAAAGATCAGCTAGCTTGCTACAACAATTGATTGGATTTTAGTCGTAGAGTATTACACATCAATTCCAAAGCCTTTAAAATAAGGCTAGCGTGTATCATATTTATTTTTCATATGTTTACCAAGAGGATGACATGGCAGACCTACAGATTTCTGCGCCTGCGGGCTCATTACAGGTGCGCCCATCCTGGCAGCAGGGTGAACAGGAGTTTGAACAGCTTGCTCTGGTTTGCCATCCGCACCCTCTGTTTGGTGGCACCATGGATAATAAAGTGGTCACCACGCTGGCACGTTTTTTTAAAAAACAGAATATGGCAGTGGCGCTGTTTAATTTTCGGGGCGTGGGCAGCAGTACCGGTGTGCATGACAATGGCGTGGGTGAAGTGGATGATGCCGCAGCAGTACTGGACTGGGCGTTGCGTCAGACTTCGGCAACTCAGCTCTATGTGGCCGGTTTTTCCTTTGGTGCATATATTGCAGCTGCGCTTGCCTCGCGCCTGAATCAACAGCAGCTTCATGCTGGCTCAGGCCGGTCTGAGCTACTTAAAACGTTTCTGGTTGCGCCGCCCGTGCATCATTATCCCATGCAGCATTTAAGCCTGAACCAAAATACCGTGGTACTGATTGGTGATCAGGATGAAGTGGTGCCACCTGCCCAAGTGATACAATGGGCAGATCGTCTTGACTTGCCTGTGCACTTGATGCCAGAGTGCAGCCATTTTTTTCATGGTCATTTGAACGACTTAACTGACCAGCTCCAGCAGAACTTTCCTTAGTTGCTGACCAGTTTACTTGGCATACAGGCCAGCGTATTGATGCGCTAAGCTATTGATGTGTTATCCAGAGCAGTATTTATGAATATCGAAACGCCAGATCATCCAGAACCTTCTCATGTTGCGGATACACGTTCGCCGGAGCAGCGCTATACCGACGCTCTGGCTTCAGGGGCGTTTATGCCGGATGAAGAGCAGGGGGCAGCCATTCAGGCACTCAATGAAGTATGGCAAAAATTAATTCAGCGTTTTGAGAATTCCAAAAAACCATTTCGTCGTCTGCGTCCGGCCGATGCGCCGCACGGGGTGTATATGTGGGGTGGCGTTGGCCGGGGAAAAACCTGGTTGATGGATCAATTTTTTGATGCTATTCCATTTCGCCGCAAAATGCGTATGCACTTTCACCATTTTATGCAGCGGGTGCATCATGAGTTAAATAGCCTGACTGGACAGCGCAATCCACTGGACACAGTGGCAGATCGTATCTATGCTGACGCGGTAGTCATTTGCTTTGATGAGTTTTTTGTCAGCAATGTGACAGACGCCATGATTTTAAGTGATTTATTCCAGAAATTATTTGAGCGGGGCATTACGCTAGTTGCTACCTCTAACATCGCACCTGATGGCTTGTACAGAAATGGCATTCATCGTGACCGTTTTTTGCCAACCATTGCCATGATCAAAGCCAGATGTACGGTACTGAATGTGGATGCAGGCATTGATTATCGCTTGCGAGTGTTAAAACAGGCGCATTTGTATTTATCACCTTTAACCCATGATTCTGAAAACTGGCTGGCCAAACGCTTTGCAGCACTGACTCAGCATGAAACTTACTCAGAAGAGCCAATTCTGGTGAACGAGCGTCTGGTAGAAACACGTGGACATACCGAAGATACTTTATGGTGTGACTTTGCCGAGCTATGTATGAAGCCACGTAGTCCAGCAGATTATATTGAGTTAGCCAATACCTATAATACGATCCTGCTGGGAAAAGTGCCGGCGCTCAATGATAATATTGCCGATGCCACACGCCGCCTGATTTATCTGGTGGATGAATTTTATGACCGCCGGGTAAAGCTGATTATTACTGCCCAGCAGCCCATTTTGGCGCTGTATCAGGGCGAGAAACTGGCATTTGAGATAGAACGCACGCGCTCACGCCTGCTGGAAATGCAGTCGGATGACTATTTAAAACAGGAACACCAGCGTGATTAAATATCCTGACCGGTCTGGTTTTGCCATTGCTTGCGGTACTGGCCTGGCGATACGCCATATATTCGCTTAAATGCCTGACTAAACGCAGTTTCGGAAGCATAGCCCACCTTTTCGGCAATTCGTCCGATGCTGCGATTATTTTCACGTAAGTGCCAGGCTGCCAGACGCAAGCGATGAGCAGCCAGATAGGCAAGGGGAGATTCCCCTATGGTATGGCTAAAGCGCTCTGCAAAAGTCGAGCGGGACATACATGCCAGACTGGCCAGCTCTGCCACGGTCCAGGCTTGCTCAGGGCATGCATGAATTGCACTAAGCACTGGCGCCAACTGCGGGTCACGTAAGGCAGTCAGCCAATTGTCGCTTCCTTCGGGTAACTGCTCAATATAATCCCGAATACACTCAATCATTAACATACCCACCAGCCGGTTAATCAGGGTGTCCCGACCCGGACGGCTACGCTCGGTTTCCAGTGCCAGAAATTGCAGGCCAATTTGCAACCAGGGCGGTGCACCCGTACCCATGGCATTCCGGATGGTCATCACTGGTGGTAATGCACCTAGTAATGGCCGCGCCATGTCCACATCCAGCAGGCAGCGAATAGACAACACCAGACTGCTGGCTTGCCTGTGCCCACCCAGATGCAGGCTGTCATTACGATGGCCACGAAACTCTGGACGTAAATTGTAAGGATTACTTAAGGCGGAGTTGGCCGTATTGCCGTGAATATAGTGTTTTTTTCCTGTAGGCAGCATAATAATATCACCGCCTTGAATGACCTGCGCTGCTTGTTCTTCCATAGAAAGTACACAATGACCCCATAGCACAATATGGAAAACAAATTCGCCATGGGTATCCAGACAAAAATGCCAGTCGTCACAGCCGGAAATATACAGATATTCTGCCCCACGCATGTGAATGTCATCCAGAATTTTACTTAGGGCATCCATTGGGCTCTCGTGGGCTATTAACATTTATCCAGAGTTTATGTCAGATTTTTTAATAAAAACATGGCTTCTAGCGTCTGCAATAGAATTTCTGGACGCTGACAACTATTAGAAGTATGCCTGATGGGTGATGATAGAGCGAATACATGCATGATGAATAATGCTGGAGGGCTTTTCCATGAATGCCAACACCCCAATGGCTTTGTTAAAACAACGTGAGTTAGAGACGTCTAAACATAAAGACCCAAAACGCTATTTATGGCTATTGAGCCCTGCTTTGCCCCTCATTGGACTGGCTGCCGCCACAGGTTATGCTGCTGCCCCGAAAAAATTACGCGTACTGTCAGCATTAGGGCCAATTATGCTGCACGGTATCATCCCACTCGTTGATAAAATGGTTGGGGCGGATGCTGAAAATCACCCGGAAGAAGCCATCAAGGAGCTGGAACAAGATCCTTATTACATGCGTATTGTAAAAGCTTATATTCCTGCCCAGTATCTGGCCACGGTTGTCGGAGCCTATGCAGCCAGCCGTAAGGGAACCCCATTAGTTGATCAGATTGTTCTGGGTGCTTCGATTGGTGCAGTCAATGGGATAGCCTTAAATACTGCCCACGAGCTTAGCCATAAATCAGAAAAAATTTATCACTACTTATCGCATCTGGCCCTGCTACCAACAGGTTATATTCATTTCCGTGTTGAGCATCCCTACGGGCATCATAAGCGTGTTGCTACACCAGAGGATCCGGCGTCTTCACAAATGGGAGAAAGCTTCTGGCAGTTCTGGCCGCGTACTGTAGTAGGCAGTTTTAAATCCGCTATTGAAATCGAAACCCGCCGTTTAAAGCGTAAAGGCAAAGGATTTTGGTCAGTCGATAATGAACTGCTGCAAGGCTGGGCTATGTCTGCTGCATTCCACGCCACCATGATTGCTATTTTTGGCCGCCGGGTGATTCCGTATCTGGTGACGCAAGCAGTCTATGGCTTTACCCTGTTTGAAGTGATTAATTATCTGGAACATTATGGCTTAAAACGTGAGCAATTGCCCAATGGCAAGTATGTACGCACCATGCCAGAGCATAGCTGGAATAGTAACAGTATGGTGACTAACCTGTTTTTGTATCAATTACAGCGTCACTCTGACCACCATGCTTATCCAACCCGTGCATTTCAGGCTCTACGTCATTTTGAAGACGTACCGCAGTTACCAGCTGGTTATGCGTCATTGTTACTGCCTGCCATTATTCCGCAATGGTGGTTTAAGTTGATGGATCAGCGCGTGGTAGATCATTATAAGGGGGATTTAAATAAAGCTAATGTCTATCCAAAAGCACGGGCAAGGTTGTTTAAAAAGTTTGGTATGGCCGGGTAACAAATAACCTGAGTCTATCGCTTGCCTGTCATTATTGATCAGCCCGTCAAATAAATTTGACGGGTTTTTTTATAGGGAAATCTTTGTTAATGTGGTAGTTCAGGATAATGAAAAATCAGGCTTTTTAGTCCTAGCTGCTGGAGCAATAGAATGGAATCAGGTTTAATGGTGCAGTTGTTGCCACTTGCACTGGCCGTGGTAATGATGGGGCTAGGTTTAGAGCTGAGCCTTAAGGATTTTTCCCGGGTGGCGCAGCACCCAAAAGCAGTGGTTATTGCACTGATCTGTCAGCTGGTGATACTAACCGGACTGGCATTTGTCATTACGCAGATACTTAATCTATCGCCTTTACTGGCTCTTGGCATGATGCTGCTAGCTGCTTCTCCGGGTGGGGCAACGGCTAACTTATATAGTTTTCTGTTTCGTGGTGATGTTGCGTTAAACATCACACTTACCGCGATCAATTCTATTCTGGCAGTATTTACCCTGCCATTGATTGTTAACTGGGCCAGCCGGTACTTTCTCAATAGTGATGAGCAATTGGGACTGCAATTTTCCAAAGTATTGCAGGTGTTTGCTATTGTTATTTTGCCAGTAGCCATTGGTATGGTTGTGCGTAAGTATGCGCCAGTTTTTGCCCGTCACATGGATAAACCAGTTCGGGTTTTTTCAGTAGTTTTACTGGCACTAATCATCCTTGGTGCTTTGCTCAAGGAAAAAGCCAACCTGATGCAATATATGCTGGATGTAGGTATTGCTACCTCTATGTTTTGTATTTTGAGTTTATGCGTGGGTTATTTTGTGCCACGGCTGTTTGGAATCTCCGAGGCGCAGGCACGAGCTAGTGCTTTTGAGATAGGTATTCATAATGGTACCCTGGCACTGACGATTGCTTTAAGCCTCATGAACAACATGACTGTTGCCATTCCGGCAGCTATTTACTCAGTGATTATGTTTATATTCGCCGCAGCGTTTGGTTTTATAATTAGCCGTAACGATGCGAGCAAAAAAAGCGCTACATAAGGCACTATATTTAATTAAAAACTTCAGCTCTGCCTAAACACAGGCAGGCTTTATTGTTGTAGAGTGCTCAGGCTGGCTGGGTATTTTGAAATATCTAACTACCCCTATGGGGAATACCAAAATTAGACTATAATTACCGCCTGTTTTTTAGCCTGTAGACTTCAAAATGCACTACCCAAAAGCGTATGACGTGATTGTAATTGGCGGTGGCCATGCTGGTACAGAAGCAGCACTGGCAGCAGCACGTATGGGGCGACAAACCCTGCTACTCACGCATAATATTGAGACTTTGGGGCAAATGAGCTGCAATCCGGCTATTGGTGGGATTGGCAAGTCACATCTGGTGCGTGAAATTGATGCGCTGGGGGGAGCCATGGCATTGGCTGCTGACAAAGGCGGTATTCAGTTTCGGGTGCTCAATGCACGCAAAGGCGCGGCGGTGCGTGCAACCCGGGCACAGGCTGACCGGATTTTATTTAAGGCAGCCATTCGTGAAGTGCTGGAAAACCAGCCCAATCTGGATATTTTCCAGCAGGCCGCGGATGATTTAATTGTAGAAGGCGATACGGTTAAGGGCGTAGTAACCCAGATGGGTATCCGCTTTGACACCAAAACCGTGGTGCTGACTACTGGTACGTTTCTAGGTGGTGTCATTCATATTGGCATGCAGCAGTCTAAAGGCGGCCGTGCTGGTGACCCACCATCCATTGCATTGGCTGATCGCTTGCGTGAATTAAATCTGCCAGTTGGCCGTTTAAAAACCGGTACGCCACCCCGTATTGATGCGCGTAGTGTTGATTTTTCGGTGATGACCGCGCAACCGGGTGATACGCCAACGCCGGTCATGTCATTTATGGGTGATGCCTCAATGCATCCGCGGCAAATTAATTGCTATATTACGCATACTAACCAGCAAACCCATGACATTATCCGTAGTGGACTGGATCGCTCGCCCATGTACACTGGGGTAATTGAAGGGGTAGGCCCACGTTACTGTCCATCCATTGAAGACAAAATCCATCGCTTTAGTGATAAGGATAGCCACCAGATTTTTCTGGAGCCAGAAGGCTTAACTACACATGAGCTTTATCCAAATGGTATTTCAACCAGTCTGCCGTTTGATATCCAGTTTAAACTGGTACGTTCCATCAAAGGTATGGAAAATGCGCATATCCTTCGTCCAGGCTACGCCATTGAATACGATTACTTCAATCCACAGGCACTTAAGCCAACACTGGAAACCAAGTCAATCAATAACCTGTTTTTTGCCGGGCAAATTAACGGCACAACAGGCTATGAAGAAGCGGGTGCACAAGGCTTGCTAGCCGGGCTAAATGCAGCGCGTCGTGCCTGGGATCAGGAGGGCTGGTCGCCAAGTCGTGACCAAGCATACATTGGTGTACTGGTGGATGACTTAATCACGCTGGGTACTAAAGAACCGTATCGCATGTTTACCAGCCGTGCCGAATATCGTCTCATGCTACGCGAAGATAATGCCGATCAGCGTTTAACTGCCATTGGCCGTGAGCTGGGTTTGGTGGATGATGTTCGCTGGGCGCATTTTTGTGAAAAAATGGAAAGTGTTGAAAAAGAAACTGCGCGTTTACGGGCCTTATGGGCAGCGCCTAACAATAAACTGGGGCAGCGCTTTGTAGAACAAACTGGTGAGGTATTAAGCAAGGAGTGCAGCGCCATTGATTTGCTTAAGCGTCCTAATGTAAATTTTTCCCAGATTGCAGCCCTTACTGACTCTGAAGTGTCGCAAGGAGTAGGTGAGCAAATTGAAATTGCAGTCAAATATGCCGGTTATATTGACCGTCAGCAAGATGACGTGGCACAGCTTAAAAAACTGGAGCAAACAGTATTACCTGCTGATTTTGATTATGATGCAGTATCTGGCCTGTCCCGTGAGATTACCCAGAAATTAAAGGAAATTCGACCAGCCAGTCTGGCACAGGCTGGCCGCATTCCCGGTGTGACGCCTTCAGCGGTGCATTTGCTCATGGTCACCTTAAAAAAGCAAGGTTTACGTCGCGCCAGCTAAGGGTTTAAATCCAGTTAAAAAAACAGCCTTGTTCTTTTAGAGCTTTGTTGTTTTAGCACTGGTTAATCTTGTATTAAAAAAACCCAGACTATTATAGCTGGGTTTTTTTAATATTAAGGGTTAGGGAGTACTCCAGCCCACGGCTCTTAGCATCTGGCTAAGCTTAATAAGCGGCAGCCCCAATAATGCCGTAAAATCTTCACCGTGCATGGCTTCAAACAAGCTAATTCCCAAGCTTTCTGCCTTGATACTGCCTGCACAGTTAAATGGCTGGTCATAAGCCACATAGCGCTGAATTTCGGTAGCGCTTAAAGTACGAAAATGCACCAAAAAACGCACCAGCTCGGTTTTATTGATATCCAGTTGTGGACACTGCACATTGACAGCGGTTTCAAAATGAACCAGCTGCCCGGATAGCATACGCAACTGCTCATAAGCACGCGGAGCGCTTAAGGGTTTTCCCAGAAAAACATTGGGCTGGTTTTCTATCCACACCACCTGGTCAGAACCAATGACCAAAGCATGAGGAAACTGGGCTGCGACCACACCGGCTTTTTGTTCAGCCAGACGACAGGCCAGCGTTTGGGCAGATTCCTGTTCAAACGGTACTTCGTCAACTTCAGGGGATATCACGTCAAAGGGAACATTCAGGCGTGACAGCAACTGCCGGCGTGTACTTGAAGTAGAAGCCAGAATAATTGGCGGGGTAGAAGAACTAAATCGCATAACGGCGTAGCACCTCTATAGATACAAAATCCAAAGCCTGCTCATGACAGGCCTGTAATTTAACGGGTGGTGCAACACCAGCATCATATGCTTCTTTCCAGCGTCTTACACAAATGCACCAGAAGTCACCCGGTTGTAGACCATCAAATCCAATTTCTGGTAGTGGGGTAGTAAGATCATTGCCAGCCCGCTGTGAGAAATTTAGAAATTCGGAAGTCATTTGAGCGCAAACGGTGTGTTGTCCCAAATCATAAGCTCCGGTATGACAAAAGCCATCACGAAAAAAACCGGTTACCGGATCAAAGCAGCAACTGGCTAAGCGCTCACCCAGAACGTTTCGGATATTTTGGGCAGGAACAGGATGAATTGACATAAAAAACAGATCCAAAACCTAAAAGAGTGATATAGCTGTGTAAACCATAAAATTTTAACACCTGTTTGTCTAATATCTTTGGCTAATTTACATTATTTCTTCGTAAATTGAAGCATGGATTCCCCTAATGATTTGCTTTACCATTCGCGTCAGATATTTGGTAACTCTTTTGGTAAGAAGGCAGAGATTAAAAAATGAATTTTCAACGCATGACCGACCTGGATTTAACGGCTAAGCGTGTCCTGATCCGTGAAGATTTGAATGTACCAGTAAAAGGAGGGCAGATCACCAGCGATGCGCGGTTGCGTGCTGCACTTCCAACCATTCAGCAGGCATTAAAACAGGGCGCTGCCGTAATGGTATGCTCACATCTTGGTCGTCCGGTGGAAGGCGAGCCAAAACCTGAGCAATCACTTGCGCCTGTTGCGGACTATTTATCCCGGGCGTTGGGTCAGACTGTTGAACTAAAAACTGACTATTTAAATGGCGTTGAAGTCAATCCAGGACAGGTGGTGTTACTGGAAAACGTGCGCTTTAACAAGGGCGAGAAGAAAAACAGCCACGAGCTGGCACAACAATATGCCAGCCTGTGTGATGTATTTGTCATGGATGCTTTTGGTACCGCACACCGGGCTGAAGCATCTACAGAAGGAGTAGCACGTCTGGCCAGGGTGGCCGCCGCTGGGCCATTACTGGCTGCTGAGCTGGATGCGCTGGGTCGTGCCATGCAGGCACCGGAAAAACCCATGGTTGCCATCGTCGCTGGCTCCAAGGTTTCGACCAAACTGGATGTGCTTAATTCATTGTCTGGCATTTGTGACCAGCTGATAGTGGGCGGTGGTATTGCCAATACGTTCCTGGCCGCGGCTGGTTATAACGTGGGCAAATCACTTATTGAAGCCGATATGATCGACACGGCCCGGGCTATTGCTGCCAAGGTTAATATTCCATTGCCGGTAGATGTAGTGGTTGCAGATGCCAGCCAGTTTAATTTTGATGATTTTATTGGGTCGGTAAGCAATAGCCAGCCAGTGACCAAGAATGTAGCTGATATTGACGCCAATGACATGATTCTGGATATTGGTCCCCAGACTGCACAGCAATTTGCACACGCCTTAAAGCAGGCCAAAACGATTTTGTGGAATGGCCCGGTAGGTGTATTTGAGGTAGATGCTTACGGTAACGGAACTCAAACACTTGCTAAAGCAATTGCAGACAGTGAAGGCTTTTCTATTGCCGGAGGCGGTGATACGCTGGCAGCGATTGATAAATATGAAGTATCTAATCAAATTGGTTATATCTCAACAGGTGGTGGTGCTTTTCTGGAGTTTGTTGAAGGGAAGGTTTTGCCAGCGGTTGCAGTATTAACCGAGCGTTATTCCAATAACTAATTTTACTTTGTTCGTGAGGTAACTTATGAAACGTATTTTACTTATTGCTGCACTGACCATTCCTTTTTCTCTGGTTGCTTGTAGTGAGCGTACGCAGGAACATGCAGCAGCCACAGCTGATTCGGCGGCTCAGGATGCAAGTATTGCTGCTGACCGTGCTCAGGTTGCTGGTGAGCAGGCTGCTCAGGAAACTGCTGATGCTGCCAAAACTGCTGGTGCAGTGGTTGCTGGTACAGCCATTAATGCAGCGGACGCAGTTGGAGATGCAACGGCCGATGCTCAGGCAAGAGCAGCACAGTCTGCGGCCGATGCTGCGCATGCCACGGCAGATGCAGCTGACAGGGCAGCTGCCAAAGCTGACCAAAATGCTGCTGAGCAGGCGGCCGAAGCCCGATAAGCAGCTTGAGCTTATATAAAGTTGTTAAAAAACCTCGTATTTGTTACGAGGTTTTTTTATTAGCCAGAATTCAAGGAAGATACGAGTTTATATTTTTTGTAATCAACCGTCAGTGAACGATTAAAATTACCATGAAAAATAAGCCTTGCTTCACTAATGTGAGGAGGTCTCCTTAATTCCTAACTCGTTTACATCCCTACAATTATTTTTTTAAATATTTTAAAAGCCAGGATTATTGTTGTGTTTCAGGATGTTGGCGGTGGTAACGCAACTTAAACACTTGCACAGGGAATTACAGACATTGGGCACTTTTCGTGCATTAATGGCGATGCTACGCTGTCAGCGATTGATAAATATGAAGTATCCAATCATGGTAGCTATAGGCTAAGTGCTGGGACATTCCTTTTCTGGAGGCATGTATATGCAGGGTGTCACAGAATGCTGGTTTATGGCGTTAAAGTTATATTGATAAATAAATCCATTTAATGAGGTGATTATATGAAACAGGCTCTATTAATTGCAGCACTGACGATTCCTTTTGCTTTGGGTGCTTGTAGTGATCGTACCAAGCAAAATGCTGATGCAGTGGCTGACTCAGCGGCAGCTGATACCCGTGCCAACATGGATTATGCAGCGACAACGACTGACAATACCATGACTGACATGACCAACGATACTACTGACACGACAATGACCGGCACTACCGATACCAATACTGGTATGGCGGGTACTACAGATATGACAGGTACTACCGATACCACGACTACTACAGGTACAGCAAACGCGACCAATGCCGACAATTCTGCGGCTGACGCTGCCCAGTCAGCAGCTGATGCGGCCAACTCTGCTGCAAAAGCTGCCAATCAGGCTGCCGCTGCGGCAACTGACAATAACGCCCGCTAGTCTGGTGTCTCAACAAATCCCGTACTTGCTACGGGATTTGTTATTTGAGGTCTCTTCTTTTTTAAAAGAGTGTACTATCAATAATTAAAATACTTTATATCACTGACTTATTGCTTGACACAGGTTAGAATTAGCCTAATTTTCTGGAGGATAATATGGCACTGATTTCCCTGCGCCAGCTGCTCGACCATGCAGCTGAATATAACTATGGTGTTCCTGCTTTTAATGTCAATAATTTAGAACAAATGCGCGCGATTATGCTGGCAGCAGACCAAACGAATTCTCCAGTGATTGTGCAGGCCAGTGCAGGCGCACGCAAATATGCTGGAGCACCTTTTTTACGTCATCTGATTCTGGCAGCTATTGAAGAATGGCCACATATTCCTGTGGTTATGCATCAGGATCATGGCACTAGCCCAGATGTTTGTCAGCGTTCTATCCAGTTAGGCTTTAGCTCCGTGATGATGGATGGTTCACTGGGCGAAGACGGCAAGACCCCGACGGACTATGACTACAATGTGCAGGTAACCCGCCGTGTAGTAGAACTGGCGCATGCCTGTGGTGTGTCTGTTGAAGGAGAAATTGGTTGCCTGGGCAGTCTGGAAACCGGTATGGCTGGTGAAGAAGATGGGATTGGTGCAGAAGGTGTACTGGACCATTCGCAATTGTTGACTGATCCGGAAGAGGCCGCACAATTTGTGGCTGATACCGGTGTGGACGCACTGGCAATTGCAGTGGGTACTAGCCATGGGGCTTATAAATTTACCCGCCCACCAACCGATGACATTCTGGCCATTGAGCGCATCAAGGAAATTCATGCCCGTATTCCAAATACCCATCTGGTGATGCATGGTTCCAGCTCAGTACCGCAGGACTGGTTAGCCATTATCAATCAATATGGCGGCGAAATTAAAGAAACTTATGGCGTGCCTGTAGAGCAGTTGGTAGAAGCGATTAAGCATGGTGTGCGTAAAATCAATATTGATACTGATTTGCGTCTGGCTTCAACAGGTGCTATCCGTCGTGAACTGGCAACCAATCCATCCGAATTTGACCCACGTAAGTTTTTTGCCAAAACGGTTACGGCTATGCAGGATATTTGCGTGGCACGTTATGAGGCATTTGGTACTGCTGGTCACGCCAGTAAGATCAATCCCATTTCTCTGGAAAAAATGGTTGATCGCTACAAAAAATAGTCATCAGCGCATTAAGTTGCCAAAAACCCGCAAGTTATAGTTGCGGGGTTTTTTATCGCTGATTTTTATCTTTGCTACCTGTCACAATAATTAAAAAATGTTCCCTGGCGTATCTTTTAGCACGATCTTGTAATGTTAGCGCAGCATCGTGTTTTGTTGTGTTATGAAGCATACCTCCATATTGCGGCTGTTTTTAATTTACCTTATTCATGGCGCTAGTCACCCCAACAGGTGCTCTGTTTTATGGCCTGGCCGCCAAAAAGCATAACTTGTGAACTGGAGCATATGATGATCAAAAACCCGCAAACCGATAATGATGCTTTTAAAACTGAAGTAGCTGGTAAGGCAACGCTTGATCGCCAAAATATCTCAGAAAAAAATGAGCAGCTAGAGCAACACAAAGCTGATGCAACGAATCAGGCCTTACGCACTAATCAGGGTGTTAAAATATCAGATGACCAGAATACCTTAACAGCGGGAGAGCGAGGCCCATCGCTGCTGGAGGATTTTATTTTCCGTGAAAAAATTACTCACTTTGATCATGAGCGTATTCCAGAGCGGGTAGTGCATGCTCGTGGTGCTGCCGCGCATGGCTATTTTCAGCCTTACAAAAATCATGCTGAGCTAACCAAGGCTGGTTTCCTGCAAGATCCTGGCAAGCAAACGCCAGTATTTGCTCGCTTCTCGCCGGTACAGGGGCCGCGTGGTACTTCAGATACAGTACGTGATACCCGTGGTTTTGCGGTGAAATTCTATACAGAGGAAGGCATCTTTGATTTGGTGGGTAATGACATTCCAGTATTTTTTATTCAGGATGCCATTAAATTCCCGGATATTGTGCATGCGGTAAAACCCGAACCACATAATGAAATTCCTACCGGTCAATCCGCCCATGATACTTTTTGGGATTTTGTGTCCTTAACGCCCGAAACCACCCATCATGTTCTGTGGCAAATGTCGGATCGTGCCATTGCGCTTAACTATCGTACCCGGCAAGGTTTTGGCGTAAATACTTTCCGCTTTGTGAATGCACAAGGCAAGGGACGTTTTATCAAGTTCCACTTTAAGCCTATGCAGGGTGTGCTGTCATTAATGTGGGATGAAGCGCAAAAACTGGCTGGTAAAGACCCTGACTTCCACCGTCGCGACCTTTGGGAAACCATTGAAGCCGGACTTTATCCAGAATGGGAGTTAGGTGTGCAAGTGATTGAAGAGGAAGACGAACACAAATTTGATTTTGATATTTTAGATGCGACCAAGGTGATTCCAGAAGAGCTGGTACCCGTGATTCCGCTAGGTAAAATGGTGCTCAATCGTAATCCAGAAAACTTTTTTGCCGAAACCGAGCAGGTGGCGTTTTGTCCGGCGCATATTGTACCGGGTATTGATTTTTCTAACGATCCGCTGCTACAGGGCCGCTTATTTTCCTATACCGATACCCAGCTATTACGTCTGGGTGGGCCAAATTTTCATGAAATTCCTATCAACCGTCCGGTGTGTCCTTAGCATAACCATCAGCGTGATGGATTCCACCGCCAGACGATTAATAAGGGGCGCGCCAATTACCAACACCAATTCAATTGATAGCAACTGGCCCCGCGAAACAGCGCCAGCGGCAGCACAAGGCGGCTTTGAAAGTTATTAGGAACGGATAGATGGGCATAAAATCCGTAAACGTAGCCTCTCATTTGCTGATCATTATTCCCAGCCGCGCATGTTCTTTAAAAGTCTGAGTGCGTCAGAGCAGCAGCATATGATTGATGCCTTTAGTTTTGAGCTGGGCAAGGTAGAGCGCGTGTGGATTCGTGAGCGCACAGTCAACGAGATGTTGGCTAATGTTGATCTGGAGCTGGCACAAAGGGTAGCCATGAACCTGGGCATTGATCCTCCGCTAAAAGGTACAGTAGAAGTGCCCGAGCTTAATCTTGAGCCATCACCAGCCTTAAGCCAGACGAGTATTATGCCTAAGGATATCAAGGCGCGCAAAATCGGCGTGCTGGTGACCAATGGGGTTAATGCGGATACTGTAGAAGCGATTATCACCTGGGCGATTGCTGAGCAAGCGCTGGTCAAACTAGTAGGCCCAAGCCCGGCACCAGTAAAAACCAGTCAGGGTGAAATGCTTAAAGTGGATGCTTCCATGGATGGCATGCCGTCTGTAATGTTTGATGCTGTGGTAGTGGTTGATGGAGATAATGTCAGCAACATGCAAAAAAATGGTGAAGGACTGCATTATTTGATGGAAACCTACAAGCATTTAAAGCCGCTGGTACTTCTGGGCGATAATATACAGCTTTTGGAGCAGTTACGTTTAACACCAGATGAAGGTACACCAAGTGGTACCCATTTTGCTGAGGTCAAAGATTTGTTGAAGCAGGGGCTACTCAAACATCGGGTTTGGGCGCGTGAGCCATTGGCAAAAATGGTTCCTGCTTAAGCAAACAGATTAAAAAAGCTGCTTTTTAAAACCAGTCTTGAGTAGGCTGGTTTTTTATTAGGATATTAAAATTGCCAGTTGATCAATTGCAAGCCATGTTGATCAAGCAGGGCAATCATGGCTTCTCCGCCATCATCGCTCAGGTTTTCGCGCCAGTCCCCCAGCACAATACGCTGCTTGCCGTTTTTATAGTTGTGAATATCTGGGCGATGGGTGTGACCATGAATAAGTACGTCATGTTCCTTTAATACCTGCTGTACGGCGTGTTCATTCACATCCATAATATATGCAGGTTTGGCTGGGCTATTGGTTTTGCTTTTTTTGCGGGCAAAACTGGCAATCTTCCTGCGGGTCTGTAGCGGCAATGCTAAAATTATCTTTAATAAATATTTGTTGCGTATAATTTTTTTAAAACGTTGATAGCCAATATCATCGGTGCATAGCGCATCGCCATGTTCCAGTGCAATGGTTAATTCGGCGTTTTTTATAGTGATGCGTTCGGGCTTAATGAGTGTACCAGCAAAACGATTCATGAATGGCTGTCCCAGAGCAAAATCGCGGTTGCCATGCATAAAAAAAATCTGGCTGCCACTGGCTCTAAACCGCTGTAATGCTATCACCAGTTCATCCAGCCAGGCTGAATGATCATCGTCACCAATCCAGGCTTCAAACCAGTCACCCAGAATATAAAGTTGGTCAATTTTTCCCTGATACTGCGCCAGTAAGTCCAAAAACCCCCGCACAAGGCGAGGGTGTTCAGGCGACAAATGTAAATCTGCTATAAACAGTTGCTGCATTGCAGATTCTGCTTATTCACTGATCACTTTGGCAGATTCAATCACAATGTCTTCTACTGGCACATCACCATGGTGACCCCGGTTGCCAGTTCTTACTTTTTTGATGTCGTTTACCACATCCATGCCGTCAACTACTTTTCCAAACACTGCATAGCCCCAGCCTTGTGGTGTTTTGCTGGAGTGGTTTAAAAAGCTATTGTTTTTTACGTTAATAAAAAACTGGGCGCTGGCAGAATGCGGGGCAGAGGTACGCGCCATGGCAATGGTGCCCACGTCATTGGCCAGACCATTGTCCGCTTCGTTTTCAATGGAGTCCTTGGTTGGCTTTTCTTTAAAGCTGGTATCAAAGCCACCGCCCTGAATCATGAAATTATCAATAACGCGGTGGAAAATCACGCCGTCGTAGTGGCCTTCTTTAACGTAGGACAGGAAATTCTCAACGGTTTTAGGCGCTTTGTCAGGATAAAGTTCCAGCACAATACGACCTTTGCTGGTATTTAGCTCAACTTGTGGGTGACTCATGGTGTTAACTCCAGATTGTGCGGCAAAAGCCATTTGAATTGGTTGAGTGAAGCAGACGCAAACGGTAAACTGCAAGGCAAGTAAACGTAGAAATTGCCGTCTGAACGAAAACTCCATAGTTTTGACGAAATTTTCGAGATTTGCGAGTAGATTTTTCAATTTTCGTACCTAAAACCTTGTACTTGTGTGATCCATATGAAGCCAAATGATGCGGTAACTGCTACGCCTGACTTGTCCAACACTACATCTTCAGTACAACCAGAACAGCAGCCACAAGCCGGTTTGGACTTTATTCGCCAGATTATTGCAGATGATCTGGCTAGCGGCAAACACAGCCAGATTGTGTCACGTTTTCCGCCTGAGCCCAACGGTTACCTGCACTTAGGTCATGTAAAATCCATTTGCCTGAATTTTGGTGTGGCGCTGGAAAATAACGGCCTGTGCAACCTGCGTCTGGATGATACCAATCCCTCTGCTGAAAAGCAGGAATATGTTGATAATATTAAAAATGATATTCACTGGCTGGGTTTTGACTGGCATGGGGATATTCGCTATGCCTCAAGCTACTTTGATCAGCTCTATGACTGGGCTGTGCAACTGATCCAGCAAGGGGATGCCTATGTGGATTTACAAACGCCAGAGCAAATTAAACTCAATCGCGGTAGCTTTACTGAAGTGGGCACCAATTCACCGTATCGCGACCAGACGGTAGAAGAAAACTTAAAGCTATTTGAAAAAATGCGTGCTGGTGAATTTAATGAAGGTGAGGCCGTCCTGCGGGCAAAAATTGATATGGCCAGCCCCAACATTCACATGCGTGACCCTATTTTGTACCGGGTGCTTAAAGCACATCATCATCAAACTGGTGACAAGTGGTGCATTTATCCCATGTATGATTATGCGCATCCGTTATCTGATGCCATTGAGGGGATTACCCATTCCTTGTGTACGCTGGAATTTGAGGATCATCGCCCGTTTTACGAATGGGCTATTAACAAGGTGAACACACCGGCCAAGCCGCGTCAGATTGAGTTTTCCCGCTTAAATGTAGATTACACCCTAACCAGTAAGCGCAAGCTGAAAAAACTGGTGGATGATGGCGTGGTCAATGGCTGGGACGATCCACGTATGCCAACCATTGCCGGTATGCGTCGTCGTGGCTTTACTGCCGACGGCTTAAAAGACTTTTGCCAGCGTACAGGGGTGTCCAAAGCGGATGGTGTGGTGGATGTGGGCTTGCTGGATTTTTGCATTCGTAAATCACTGGAAAATACCGCGCCGCGTGCCATGGCCGTTTTAAACCCGCTTAAGGTTACGCTGACTAACCTGCCAGAAAGCTTGACTTTGCAGCATGCGCGTCACCCTAATGTGGATATGGGTGAGCGTGAGATTCCGCTGTCGTCCACCATTTATATTGACCACAACGATTTTGCCGAAATGCCGCCCAAAGGCTTTAAACGCTTAATTCCGGGCGGGGAAGTGCGTTTACGCCATGCCTATGTGATCAAGTGTGATGAAGTCATCAAGGATAAAAATGGCAATGTGGCTGAGCTAAAATGCAGCATTGACCCGGATACCTTGGGCAAAAATCCTGAAGGCCGCAAGGTCAAAGGCGTGATTCACTGGGTCGATAGTGCGGAAGGTATCCCGGCTGAGGTGCGTATTTATGAGCGCCTGTTTAGCAATGCTGATCCAGAAAGTGGCGATGACTTTATGCAAAACCTGAATCCAGAATCGGTAAAAGTGGTGCAAGCCGTGCTGGAGCCATCCTTGGCAAACGCTACAGCAGGCGAGCGATTCCAGTTTGAGCGCGAAGGTTATTTTGTGGCCGATGAAAAAGACTTTAGCCAGGATAAGCCAGTGTTTAATCGTATTCTGGATTTACGTGATAGTTATAAGCCGAGCTGATGCCACTAATATTTGTCAGCATGTTTAAAGGCAGTAACCAATTTACTGCCTTATTTTATTGTCGATAATTAAGATGAACGATCCCCTGCTTAAATACCGCGAGCAACACAAAAAACGCCTAAGTTATATGCCGTGGCTGTATTTTAGCTTAAAGCCCAGGCATCGCGAATGGGCGCAGGTCTGGCAGCAGGAATATCAGGATTATTTGCGTTCGGTGGAAAGTATCCAGATTGGTAAAAACTGCTTTATTGCACCAGAAGCACAGCTCTTTGCCGAACCAAACCGGAACATTATTATTGGCGATGGCAGTTTTGTTGCAGCTGACTGTGTGTTGCATGGCCCCATTAATTTGGGTGAAAAAGTTGCCGTGAACCATCATTGTACCCTGGATGGCGGGCGCAAAGGGGTTCATGTTGCCAAAAATTCCCGTCTGGCTGCCTATTGCCATCTGTATGCGTTTAATCATGGCATGAAGCTAAACCAAACCATTCATGAGCAGGCGGTCAGCTCGCAAGGGATTTATATTGGTGAGGATGTCTGGCTGGGCGCAAACGTTGGCGTAGTGGATGGCGTAAGTATTGGTGATTTTGCCGTGGTGGGTATGGATAGTACGGTAACCCGAAATGTAGACAGTTATGCCATTGTGGCCGGAAGTCCTGCCAGAATTATTGGTGACCGGCGCAACAAGAAATAATCAACCGAACTTTTAAATCAGGAACCTTCATGCTGTTCTTAAAACTGACCATTGTGCCCTTATTTATTGCTCTGGTGACGCTGGCAGGCCGTAGGTGGGGCACCCAGCTGGCTGGATTGCTTGCGGGCTTACCGGTAGTTGCCGGACCCATTATGGTGATATTGGCGCTTGAGCAGGGTACAGAGTTTGGCGTTAGCGCGGCAATAGCTGCTATTGCCGCCGTGGCTGCTTTGCTGGGGTTTGGAATAGCTTATGCCTGGGCAAGTATGTACTGGCGCTGGCCGCTGGCGTTATTCAGTGCGTTGCTGGTCTGGTTTTTGCTAGCGAGTTTATTGGTTTATTTTTCTATGAACGCTGGGCTGTCAGTACTGATTGCACTGGCAGCCTTGTTAGTGACGCCCAAATTATTACCACCCCACACCGCTCAGGCGCTGGTTGCAACCAGCCTAAAGGATTTGCCGGGAAGAATGTTTGCCGGTGCTACCTTAACGATACTGGTTAGCCAGATGGCCTTTTGGCTGGGTGGGCAATGGAGCGGGGTTCTGGCAGCTTTTCCTATTATTGGTTCTATACTGGCGGTGTTTACTCATATGCGGCAGGGTGCAATGGCGGTTGCCCAGCTATATTATGGCATGGTGCAGGGCTTTTACTCGTTTAGTTTGTTCTTTTTGGTGCTGGCTTATGGCTGGCCGGTGTGGAATTTCTGGGTAACTTTAATGGTGGCAATAGTTGCAGCTCTGGCTTTGCAGGGTTTGATTAAAATTGGTTATAAAGCTGTGAATACTCGTGCTTTGCAAAAAGGCATATAAAGGCAGTATCAATTTTTCGTAGTAAGTATTGAAACAAGCCGCCCAGTTTTTTATTAGCTTCAAAAACTGGACGGCTGTCTGGGCTGACGAATTAAGCTAGCTCAGCCTTAATCTTTTCCGCCAGCTGCTTAATTTTCTCCTGATCGCCCATTTGGCTGGCGTGTTTGCCCAGCTCATGGATGGATGAGGGAATTAAGTGAAAATGGATATGCGGCACGGTTTGTCCGGCTTTGCTGCCATTGAGTTGCATCAGCACAATGCCTTCCGCACCTAGCGCCTTTTGAATGGCTTTACCTACCTTTTGCACAATATTAATAGTATAAGCAGCACTTTCTGGTGATAAATCCATTAGAGTTTCGGCGGGCTCTTTGGGGATGACTAAAGTATGCCCTTCAGCTTGCGGCATGATATCCATAAAAGCCAAAGTTTTATCGTCCTCATACACTTTGGTGCAGGGGATTTCACCGCGCAATATTTTGGCAAAAATATTTTGCTCATCATAAGCCATGTTTGTTCTCCTTATTGATGCAAAACCGGGTTAGCCGTTATGCATTATTGTCTTGAGGCAAAGTATTTAGCTCAAGTTTAGTCCAGCTTTCAAGCAGCTTAACCGCCGCAGAAAAATCACTGTCAACTGGTGCGGTATCACTGGCTGCCCGGATCAGGCTTTGGGTTAATGCCAGCACAGGGGCGGGCAGTTTGGCCTGCTGTACTAAATCCAATGCAATACCCGTGTCCTTAGCCAATAGATTTAAGGCAAATGTATTTGGAAAGCTACGGTTAAACACACGCTGCGGTAAAACGGTTTCGGTGGCATTACTTTTACCACTGGAGGCATTAATACAAGCCAGCGCACCATTTAGATCAACACCGTAGGCTTTAAGCGTACTAAAGCCTTCGCTGGCAGCCCATAAATTGACGGCCAACAGCATATTATTGATGGCTTTTACGGCAAAACCGGAGCCACTTTTGCCCACATAAACAATCAAGCCAGAAAATGGATCAAGCGCTGGACGGGCACGCTCTAAAGCGTCTGCATCGCCACCGACCATGACAGTCAAGGTTCCGTTTTCTGCGCCGATGGTCTGACCAGACACCGGCGCATCTAAAAATGCTACATCATAGCTGGCTAGAAGCTTGCTTAAGTGTACTGCGGCGGCTGGTTCACCGCTGGTACAGTCTACCCAGATGCTGCCGGGTTTAGGCGGGTGCGTGGTAATCAAAGCCTCAACGTCTGCACTGGTTGGCAGGCATGAAAAAATCACATCTGCTTGCACCGCTTCTTCAATGCCTGCCGCACGTGTGCCAAACGAAGCCGCATGCTGTTCAGCTTTATCAAAGGTACGGTTCCATACCCGTACATCGTGAAAATCCTTGGGCAAATGCGCTGCCATACGCCAGCCCATGGCACCCAAACCAATAAAAGCAACGGATTGTATGGTCATATATTATCTCAGGATATATTAATCTGAACGCGCTGCTAGCCAGCTTGCCATATACGGCCAGAATTCGGTGGCCGCCTGCTGGCTACCCATTAGGCCAACATGACCGCCAGGAATGGTAGCAAAATCTGTATCATCACTGCCAACTAGCCGGGTTAAAGGCTGTACAGCTTCTACCGTCACCATGCCATCATTCAGGCCGGCGCCAGCCAGAAGCGAAGCCTGAATATTCTTGAGGTAAACGGTTTTACCCCCAATCGGAAATTCGCCACGGCTTAAGCTATTTTCCATCCATACTTTTAGCAGCATGTCGCGATTAATGCCACCCGGATAATCCACCATATGGTTTAAAAAAGCGCCCAGCGTGGCGTGAGCTTCTACAGCTTTACGGTTATCCAGCTGCTTGAGCAGGTTAATATGACCTTTGAGCGTGCCGACTGGATCAAGCAATTTAAAGCCCAGCGCATTGCTCCAGCCCGGTGAATGCAATAGCGTAACAGGAATCTGGCGTGGATGCAGACCCGTGGTTTTTTGTAGCCATCTAAAGCTGTGACCCAGCGTTTTATATAAACGGCCAATCCCACCAGATGTATAGGCGTCAATAGGTGTGCCCAGAATAATGATGTTTTTAATATCCACGTCACGGCTTGCTGCGGCATACAGTAGGGTAAACACACCGGCCATACTCCAGCCATGCAAACTAAGCTGTTGCTGGCCGCTATGCTGGCGTACTTGTGCAAGCAGTTTTGGCATCATATCTAGCACATAATGTTCAAAATTGAGCGCAGCGTGCTGACGGGTGGGCGTGCCCCAGTCAATCAAATAAACATTAAACCCTTTCTCTGAAAAATAACGCACCAGTGAGCGCTCGGAGAATAGGTCGTAAATATTCATATTGACGGCTAGAGGCGCCACAAATACCAGGGGTACACGATGCTGAGTTGCTGCTCCTGCGAATGCTGGGTAATAGCGCAAACTGGCTAAACCGTTCTGAAAAATGTGCTGGTAAGGTGTTTTACCCGACTGGACTAATCGTATTTTATTGAACAGCCTATCATAGGCATTGGTTAGGCGAGATTTTGGCATATGACTGACTGGATGGGACATTAATCTGGACATGCGTAAACTCAGTATCATTGTTTCAAATACAAATCATATATTAGCGGATTTATAATAGGAGAGACTTGGCTGAATTGACGATTTATGTTTTTAGAGCATTTATGGCTAGCAGGTAGCAATACTTTCATTTTGCAGTAAATTGAGCTTGACGGGTATGGCATAGACTTTCACAATTGACACTTATTTTTGAATAATCTGTGTATTAAACACCTTGAGGAAAAGCATGAGCCACTGGTCTGGTTTGGACGATGCAGAGCAACAAATTCAGCATTTTGATACGCTGGCCATTCGTACCGGGCATCTGCGTACGCCAGAAAATGAACATGGCGAACCTATTTTTTTAACCTCCTCGTTTGTTTATCGCAGTGCGGCTGATGCTGCGGCTCATTTTTCTGGTGAAAAACCCGGCAATATTTATTCGCGGTTTACTAATCCCACAGTGCGTACCTTTGAAGAGCGTCTGGCCGCACTGGAAGGCGGCGAGCGCTGTGTGGCTACTGCTTCAGGCATGGCTGCGATTTTGGCCACTGCTCTGGCTTTTTTGAAGGCTGGTGATCATGTGGTGTGCTCGCGTGCCGTATTTGGAACTACCACGTCTTTATTTGATAAATACATGCGCAAATTCGGCGTAGATATTAGCTTTGTGGATTTATCTGATCTGGATCAGTGGCAAGCGGCAATTCAACCCGGTAAAACCAGACTATTTTTTTGTGAAACGCCCAGTAACCCCATGTCAGAGGTGGCTGATTTGGCAGCACTTGCCAACATTGCTCATCAACATGATATTTTACTGGCCGTTGATAACTGTTTTTGCACACCGGCTTTACAGCAACCTTTAAAGTATGGTGCCGATCTGGTGATTCACTCAGCGACCAAGTATCTGGATGGGCAGGGGCGTGCACTGGGTGGCGCGGTGGTAGGCAATAGCAAACTGCTGGAAGAGGTGTTTGCAGTCACTCGTACCTGTGGTCCATCTATGAGTCCTTTTAATGCTTGGATATTTTTAAAAGGGCTGGAAACCTTGCGCTTGCGTATGGATGCGCATTCAAGCAGTGCGTTGCAACTGGCCAGCTGGCTGGAAGCCCATCCGGTAGTTGAGCAGGTGTTTTACAATGGTTTGCCCAGTCATAAGGGTCATGAACTTGCCAAAAAGCAACAGCGTGCATTTGGCGGTATTGTATCGTTTGTGGTCAAAGGTGAGCGTCAAGGCGCGTGGACAGTGATTGACAATACCCGTTTTATTTCCATTACCGGCAACTTGGGTGATGCCAAGACCACCATTACTCACCCAGCTACTACCACACATGGCAAACTGTCACCTGAGGCCAAAGCAGCCACCGGCATTGTAGAGGGCTTGCTACGGGTATCTGTAGGGCTGGAAGATATTGCCGATATCAAGGCTGATCTGGCACGTGGGCTGGATCAGGTAGTGATTTGATTTTTAAAAGCTTAATTGATTGATCAGGAGAAATACCATGAATATTAATATGTTGATGCAACAGGCTCAGCGCATGCAAAAAGAGGTTGAGGCTAATGTTAAAAAAACAAAAGAACAGCTGGCACAAACTGAAGTAAATGCTGAAGCAGGTGGTGGATTGGTAAAAGTGACCATGACTGGCCGTTTTGTGGTTAAGCGTATTCAGATTGATCCTGAGTTACTAAAAGATGATGCGGATATGATTGAAGATTTGATCGCCGCCGCCATTAACGATGCAGTGCGTCAGGCCGAGGCCCTCTCGGAAGAAGCCATGAAAAATGCCAACGGCAGCATGGGTTTGCCACCGGGTCTGGCGGGGTTATTTTAATTAATACATTTAGGAGGCATATGCCTAGTTTTGATGTTCTTGGGGAACGCCTCGCAGGGACTGGCCTTCGCCGCTCGCAGCATAGCTGCTCACCTTGCGCTCGGAGCGAGCATGAGAAGCACAGCTTTGCAAGGCTTAATCCTCGCTCATGATTAGTCCTGCCTTTGAAGAACTGGTGCAGCGTCTACGAGTGCTGCCGGGGATAGGTCCTAAATCAGCCCAGCGTATGGCATTGCATTTATTGTCGCGTAACCGCTATGGCGCTCTGGATCTGGCGCAGGCCTTAACGCATGCCATGCACAATATTCAGAACTGTACCGTCTGCCGTTCCTTATCAGAAGATGAGGTCTGCTCAATTTGTGCCTCATCTGAGCGAGATCAGCATTTGCTCTGTGTGGTTGAATCTCCAGCCGATGTCATTGCCATTGAGCAAAGTGGGAGCTTTAAAGGGCGTTATTTTGTCCTCGGAGGGCATTTGTCACCACTGGATGGCATTGGCCCGGATGAAATTGGCATTCCGTTGTTGCTGTCGCGTATTCAAAATGAATCAGTTTCCGAGCTTATTCTGGCAACCAACGCTACAGTAGAGGGGCAGGCCACCGCGCACTATATTGTGGAAGCCAGCAAGCACCTGCCTGTAAAGGTGAGCCGGATTGCCCAGGGCGTACCACAAGGGGGAGAGCTTGAATATGTAGACAGCCACACCTTGAGTCAGGCACTGCAATACCGGTTATCTGTGCGTTAATACAGCAGTTCTGGCTAAAAAACGTTGCATTGTTTAATAGGTTTATTGCTTTTTATTCATTTAACTTGTCAGTGATTAGTTAAACGTGGCTTAATAGTTTTTCTTGATATGATGGTAGAAAATGGATGTTTCGGTACATCGCTCATCAGGATCAGCTTAATGATTTGTATGCCTCAATGGCTGCTACAGACATATACGCGCTGGATACTGAGTTTATTAAAGTAAACACCCTGAGACCCTGTCTTGGCCTATTACAAATCAATGTAGATGGGAAGGTGTTTTTGCTGGATGGTAAAACCCTTGACCTCAGCGATTTGTGGTTGCTAATTTTTAATGCTCGTCTGAATGTCTTGCATGCTTGCGGCGAAGACCTTGATCTCATTCATTACTATGCTGACCAAAAACCGCTGGGCAATGTGTTTGATACACAGGTTGGGTTGGCTTTCCTAGGCCATGGTTTGCAGGTGAGCTACCAGCAGGCTTTAAGTCAGGAGCTGGATATCCAGATTGATAAAGGTGAAACACGCTCTGACTGGCTGGCCAGGCCATTGCGTCCTGAACAACTGCAATACGCTGCCAATGATGTCACCCACCTGCCTGCACTGGCCAGTACTGTACGCCAGCAGCTACAGCAAAAACACTTATGGGATTATGTGCTGGAAGATTGTGTCATTACGGCACAGGAAATTGCGACCGAACAGCCTTTAACCGAACTTTATCTGGAAGTTGCTAATTTTAGGCATAATCGCAAGCAGTTGGCACAACTACAGCAACTTTGCATTTGGCGTGAGCAAATTGCCCGCGCAACTGATCAGCCCAGAAGTTTTATATTAAAAAACAGCACATTGATAGATTTACTTGACAAGCAGCCCATGAACGCCTACCAGTTACAGCGTATCAAGGATATACGCCCCAATATTTTGCGTGAACATGGCAAGACCATTCTGGATTTATTGCACTATTTACCTGAATCTGTCGAGTGGCCAGCACGTTTGCCCAGACCGCTGCGTTATAAAAATAATGAGCTACTCAATCAGGTACATCATTACATTGAAACTGTCAGCCATAATATTCAGGTGCCGGCAGAAGTTCTGTTGCGTAAAAAATGGCTTAACGCCATGATTAATCTTGTGGCACTCAAAGAGGATGAATCCCAGCTATCCGAGTACCTGTTAGGTTGGCGTTATGACCTGCTGACCCGGCCAATTCTAAGCCTGCTGAGCCAGCAGCAGCAAATACTGGCGGCTGAGATGTCATCCAGTGATCTAATGTCATTCCCTGAATAAAGGCTGCCCTACAGGGTATTGTAGTGCCCGGCTTGCAAAACTATACTCGTCAGTACAATGTTTTGGTCAATTTCATCTGTGCAATTTAGTGTATGCTAGCCACGTTATGGTCATGAATGTTGAACAGTAATGCATTGTGATATTTATAAGTCGAGCAAAAAAGATGAAATGTACCTTTATATTGCCCGGCCGGACTATCCAGATGACGCTGATGTCATTGATCCGTTAGCAGCGGTGCCTGCCACTTTAAAACTGGCCTTTGGCCGCCCAAGCTTTGTAATGCATCTTGAGCTGCATACCAGCCGGAAACTGGCACGGGTGAACGTGCAGGATGTGTTACAGGCCTTTGAAACCCAAGGTTACTTTTTGCAATTACCGCCTGAGGGGCTGATTTCAGCAACTGCCCCGGCACCCGAGGGCTTACGCGGTGCATAATATGTTTTCCTGGCTGGATAATATTCCAGAATATAATATCGCAGTGAGCGTTTATCTAGGGGGCAGCCTGATAGTGCTGTGGCTCTGGTATTTCATTGCCAGAGCCTTGCCGCGGCCAATTGGTGGCATGAGCTGGATTTTGTTATTTGCCCTCTTGCTTTCGCCCACCATTAGCGAGGGCAGTAACGCCAAAATTGCACCGGCCATTGTAGGGCTGCTATTTGGTTTTCTTACCGATGAAAAGCGCCTGATCTGGAATAATCTCATTCCTATTTTATTTGTTTCTGCCTTGGGCTTTTTTCTGGGTTATTTATGGAATAAATACCAGCAATATCGCCAGCCTACCATTGAAAATTAATTGTGACGCTTGTTATGAATACACCACAGCAAAAATTTACCGGAACTGATCAGTATATTGCCACTGATAATTTGCGCCTTGCCGTTAATGCTGCTCGCACCCTGCAAAAACCGCTACTGGTTAAGGGAGAGCCGGGTACTGGAAAAACCCTGCTTGCCGAGCAAGTCGCCCAGAGTCTGGGCATGAAACTGATTACATGGCATATCAAGTCCACCACCAAGGCACAGCAAGGCCTGTATGAATATGACGCTGTATCGCGCCTGCGCGACAGTCAGCTGGGCGAAGATAAAGTCTACGATATTAATCATTACATTAAACCTGGTAAACTCTGGGAAGCCTTTACCAGTGAAGAGCGCTGTGTCCTGTTAATTGATGAAATTGACAAGGCGGATATTGAGTTCCCTAACGATTTGCTGCATGAGCTGGATCGCATGGCGTTTTATGTCTATGAAACCGGTGAAACCATTAGTGCCCGCCAGCGCCCTATTGTTATTATTACCTCCAATAATGAAAAAGAATTGCCGGATGCCTTTTTGCGTCGCTGCTTTTTTCACTATATTGAGTTTCCTGATGAAGCCACCATGCGCCAGATTATTGAGGTGCATTTCCCCAGTATCCGCCAAACCCTGGTCAATGAAGCACTACAGATTTTCTTTAAGCTAAGGGAAGTGCCCGGCCTTAAAAAGCCGCCTTCTACCAGTGAGCTGATTGACTGGCTAAGCCTGTTGATGGCTGATGATATGCCCGAAGACGTGCTGCGCAACCGTGACCCAAAAGCTGCCATTCCGCCATTGTATGGGGCGCTGATCAAGAATGAACAGGATGTGCAACTACTGGAACGTCTTGCTTTTATGACACGCCGCTAAACAGGTTTTAAATTGTAGTCATGTTTGTTCATTTGTTTTATACCCTGAAAAAATACGGTGTACCGGTTACCACCACCGAGTTACTGGATTTGAATGAAGCCGTGCAGGCGGGGCTGGTATTTGCTGATCGGGAAGCGTTTTATCATTTGGCCAGGCTATGTCTGGTGAAAGATGAGCGTTATTACGATAAATTTGACCGTGCCATCAAGGATTATTTTGAAGGGATTGAAACACTTGATACAGATGCACTGCTTCAGCGTTTACAAGATATTCCGCCTGAGTGGCTGGATTTGGAGCTGCTTGAAAAAACCTTAACACCGGAAGAAAAGGCTGCCCTGCAAAAATTTGGCTCCCTTGAGGAGCTGATGAAAGCTTTGCAGGAGCGTTTGCGGGAACAGCATAAAAAGCATCAGGGCGGCAACAAAATGATTGGCACCGGTGGTACTTCGCCGTTCGGTGCTTATGGGGATAACCCTGAGGGCGTGCGCATTGGTGGGCCATCGCGTCAGCGTTCGGCAGTAAAAGTATGGGAAAAACGCCAGTTTCAAAATCTGGATGATGAGCAGGTGCTAGGCACACGGCAAATGCAGATCGCCTTGCGTCGCTTGCGCCGGTTTGCGCGGCAGGGTGCAGCAGAAGAGCTGGATATTGATGGCACCATCAACTCAACGGCAAGGCAGGGTATGCTGGATATTCAGCTGGTGCCGGAGCGCCGCAACCGCGTCAAGGTGCTGATGCTGTTTGACATTGGTGGCTCCATGGATGGTTACATTCAGCAATGCGAAAAGCTGTTTAGCGCGGCCAAATCCGAGTTTAAAACCCTGGAATATTTTTATTTTCATAATTGTTTATATGATTATGTCTGGAAAGACAATACCCGCCGCTCCAGTAGCCGCATGAGTACCTGGGATCTTATGCACACTTATGGCAAGGATTACCGGGTAATTTTTGTGGGTGATGCCAGCATGGCACCGTATGAATTAATGTCGCGTGGTGGATCGGTTGAGTATATGAATGATGAGTCTGGTGTAGTGTGGCTACAGCGCATGCGTCAGCATTTTAGCAAAACGGCATGGCTGAATCCCGAAGATGAGCGCTACTGGCATTACACCCAAACAATTGCGGCCATTAAGCAGATTTTTGAAGATAAAATGTATCCGATGACCTTAAAGGGTATTGAGGATATGACACGCTATTTGTCACGTTAAATCATAGGACTTCTGTAGCTCTAATTATATTATCTGACTTAGTACATAACCTGTATCAATAACAACGGGACCAAAGTTAGCCCCGTTGTTGTATTGCCTAAAAACTTGCCTGAGCAGTGCTTATTTTGCTGGCAAATTGGCTTTTAAGAAGTTTGCCAATTGACCGTTTGGATCAAGCGCATCTGCTATCACTGTGCCATGATCTTTACCAGGCTGATAAGTAAAAGATATTTTTGCATTATTGTTGTTTGCGCTACGCATTTGTTGCTCAAGTAACTGGGTGGCACCCGGGGGTACAGTGGTGTCGTCTACACCCTGTAGTACAACAACCGGGTAATTAATGGGTTTTTGACCAATGGTGGAGTCCAGCAGGAAAACTGCAATAGGTGGAATCTTATTGAAATTCACGTCAAGGCCAGGATAAAGCTGGTCAGCATTAGACGATTCTGCATAGAATTCTTCAATATCTTTGCTAAAGTCTGCAGCAACTTCCGGATAACACTCTGTTTCAGCAATGGCAGCAATATTAGCTGATCGTTCGCTGGTAAAAGCCGTGCTATAAGTAAACTGAGGCTGACTTTGCTTAATGCCAGCTGCTACCAGTGCAGAGAAAGCCTGTAGTCCAGGTAGCACTGCTTTTGCTGTTGGTATGCCTGCTGAGCTACCTAGTGCTTTGTTGACCTGACCATAGCCTCCAAGCAGAATAGTGCCTAAGTTAGAGGCGGGCGCATACGCGACTACACCTTTAAAATCTAAGCCGGCTTCACCAGCACGTTCTGCGGCAGCAATTGCTGCATGACCGCCTTGAGAATGACCAACCACCACCCAGTCTTTGGAAAGTTGTGTGTTATATTGCTGCTTGGCGGCTTTTAAAGCAGAGATAATGGATTCACTTTCACTTTTAGCGTTTAAGAATGGGTGAATCCCCGGACTGCCCAGACCTTCATAATCAGGTGCGATCACTGCATAACCCTGGTTCAATAACTGTTGAACCAAAGGGAGCGCATTGCCCAGGGTGAATTGACCATTATTGTCTTTTAAATTACTGGGCGCACATTTGTCAGCAACACCAGTGGTACCGTGAGCCCAAACGACAACAGGCCAGCCATCAGTAGGCATTTGGCCTTTAGGCAGCATCACCACAGCAGTGGCAGTGGTTTGACCACCGTTCACTGCTGGCATGCGATAAGTAATTTTTTGACTCACACTGGTGGCGGTTTCGGTTTGCTCTGGTGCATAGTTTTCAGTTTTTGTAACTAAAGCTTGAGTAGAGTGATCAAATTGATGGTCCTCATTATCGCTGTGGCAGCCGGACAGTACTAAGGTTGATACTAGGGTAGAGGCAACAAAAATTTTAGAAAAATGAATATCATGATTCATTATAAAGTCCTTTTATGCAGATTGGGTTTCATACTTCATTGTTTGAAGTAAAGTTCCTAGCTATAGGATCATAAGCAGGATATTAAGAAAATCTTATAGTAAAAATGTAGAATAATGTTGTGATTTAGATCAAACATACATTAGGACTGCATAGAGGATTCAAGAAAGAGAAAACTTAATTAATCCGCTTTATCCCAAGCGGGCTTTTATTTTAGCAGATACTGCACTGGCATCTGCACGACCTGCGATTTTTGGACGTAGTGCATTCATCACTTTACCCATATCGCGAATGGTCGTGGCGCCTTGTTCGCTAATTTCTTTTTCAATCAGTGCATCGAGTTCTTGCTCAGATAACGCTGCTGGTAGAAATTGACTTATCACCCCGATTTCAGACTGTTCTTTAGCAGCCAGGTCTTCACGTCCTGCGTTTGAAAAAGCAGAAATAGATTCCTTGCGTTGCTTAATTTGTTTCTCTAAAACTGCCAATACCCGTGCGTCATCCAGTTCCTCACGAGTATCAACCTCTATCTGCTTGATGGCTGCCTGTATATTACGAATAACAGTGACTGTATCCATATCGCGTTGGCGCATGGCGGCTTTTAAGGCATCAGTTATTTGTGTTTTCAGGGCAGTCATATCAAGCTGGCTTACTAATTAAAAAAGGATCAATTAGTACAAGCGAGTTGTGCGAATAGACTCACGAGCCAGTTTTTTAGCGTAGCGCTTAACCGCAGCAGCTTTTTTACGCTTGCGCTCTTGAGTTGGCTTTTCATAGAATTCGCGCTTACGCACGTCAGCCAAAACACCTGCTTTTTCGCAAGAACGCTTGAAACGACGGATTGCAACGTCAACTGGTTCGCCTTCTTTCAACTTAACTTGTGGCATGTAACATCCTCTGGAGGTTGATCTTAACGCCCGATCTATCCATTCATTGGATAAATAAAAAAGTGTGGACGCAGTAAAGGCGGCTATTTTACTCGTTTACATCTACAAGAACAAGTCTATAATAACGTGCTTTGTGGCTATTTCTTTACAGGTTGAGCAATTTATGCTGGTTTTGGGCTTGGAAACGTCCTGCGATGAAACAGGTTTGGCGCTTTTTGATAGCGAACGCGGCCTGCTGGGGCAGGTACTCTATAGCCAGATTCAACTGCATGCCGAATATGGGGGCGTGGTGCCTGAGCTGGCCTCGCGTGATCATGTACGTAAATTGATTCCCTTACTGGAAGAATTATTACAGCAAACTGGCGTGAATAAAAAACAGATTAACGCCATCGCTTATACACGTGGCCCTGGTCTGATGGGTGCCCTGATGACTGGTGCTTTATTTGGCCGTACGCTGGCTTATGCCTTAAATGTTCCGGCAATTGGGGTGCATCACATGGAGGGGCATTTGTTAGCTCCTTTATTGTCTAAAAATCCACCTGATTTTCCTTTTGTGGCCTTACTGGTATCGGGTGGACATAGTCAGTTAATGGCAGTTTATGGAATTGGACAGTATGAGTTACTGGGTGAGTCCATTGATGATGCTGCTGGCGAAGCGTTTGACAAAGTAGCAAAAATGCTGGGATTGCCTTATCCCGGTGGGCCAAATATTGCCAGGCTAGCCTTGCAGGGAGATCCAAAAGCCTTTGCGCTGCCTCGGCCACTAATGCATCAGGCACTGGATTTTTCTTTTAGCGGAATGAAAACAGCTGTCCTGACACAATACAATAAGGTAAAAGGGCAGGGACGTGAAGCGGATCTGGCGGCCAGTTTTCAAGAAGCCATGGTAGACACGCTGGTTAAAAAAGCAGTACGTGCGTTAAAGCAGACTGGTCTAAAGCAACTGGTGATTGCTGGGGGTGTTAGTGCTAACCAGTTGTTGCGTGAGCGTCTGGAACAGGAACTTCAAAAACTCACAGCCCGGGTTTTTTATGCAGAGCCTGCTTTATGTACTGACAATGGTGCAATGATTGCATTTGCTGGCTGGCAACGCTTAAGAGTTGGTCAACAGGATGATTTAAGCGTAACCACCACGCCACGCTGGCCCATGACTGAACTTGAACCACCCGGTTGTATGGCCTAGTTTTTGAGGTAATCAGTTCGCTCGCTGAGTAAGAGGGATTGTGCCAGCAAAACTGTTAAATTTGAGCAAATTAGGCTCAATAAGAGAGGCGGTTGTCTCTGCTGGCATATATGCTAAAAGAGAGGCAAGGCATTAATTGAAATAAAAACAAAAGCTTGTATTCAGATGATTAAAATTAATAAACTCAGGTATGAAAATTGCATATGGTATCAATATAATTGCTTTTACTGATAATGCTTCATAGCGTGTTATTTTTGCAATTTTACTTCATTAAGCTGATGGCTTTGTTAAAAAAACTTGCAAATTCTTGTTTAGCCTATTATTGATATCATAGTCTTGTCTAATAGATATCCAGTCTGACAGGGAAAGACCAGCGCTGGTATTGCGGTGGTTACGGTTAGCTTAAATTCCAATAGGAGCGATAATGAATCTTAACTTACCCATGTATAGCCGTAGATCACCGGTTTCAAATCGGATTCGCAGACTGGAAGATGCGCTTGCCCATGCACAGGATTATCAAGAGTGGAAGGATATTGCGCTGGAGCTGGACGAGGCGACAGGGAATCAGGACTGGAAGCTGGACAATACATCGCCATATTATGACTATGGTTTAATTGCTGATCGTTTGACCCGATTGCGACGTTATCGTCTGGAGAAAAAAGATGTTGAGCTAGTACGCTTGCTACGCGAGGGTTTGCATCATGATCTGGGTAATATTGGCCATCCGCTACTGTATAGTCATGCCTATATTGGTACTAAAAAATTAATTGAAGATTACATCGAAGAAGTTTGCCAATGCCTGTACTACGTTTGTGAGCAGCAGTTTGATTTTTTACCAGCAGCAGAAAAGTACTATTTTTTTGAGAATACCAAGCATAGCTACGGCCAGCCAGCACTAATGTTTTCTGGAGGCGCAACACTGGGTTTGTTTCATACTGGTGTGTGTAAGGCTTTAAACGAACAGGATTTATTACCCAAAGTATTCTCCGGTTCAAGTGCCGGGGCATTGATGGCGGGTATGCTGGGCACGCACAGCAATGATGAACTGATTGATATGTATAATGGTGAAGGATTCTATGAATATGCATTTCGTTTCCGCAAACTTTCTGAAATATTAAAAGGCGGCGGGATTGCAGACGTCAATGTTTTAAAGACATTTTTACGGCAGAATCTGGGTAACTATACCTTTGAAGAGGCATTTGCTAAAACCGGCAGGCATATCAATATTGCTGTAGCGCCTTTTGATGGTAGTCAGGCGCCCCGGATTATGAATGAGCTCACCTCACCTTATTTGCTGATATGGAGTGCTGCGCTGGCATCGTGTGCAGTGCCAGTGCTCTTTCCACCAGTCCGGTTGACTGCTAAAAATGCCGAAGGCAAGAATACCCCTTATATTTCCCCTGTACGCTGGGTGGATGGCAGCGTACGAAGTGACTTTCCAAGAACCCGTATTGCGCGTCTTTATAATATCAATTACACCATCGCCTGTCAGGTTAACCCGCATATTGTGCCGTTTATGCAGACCGATATAGGACGTCACCGTAAGGATCTGCTGAGTTGGCCAAGTAAAATTGTCCGTGGGCAAGGTAAGGTGCTGGCAATGGGTGCTATGGATTTTAGTCGCGAGCGTTTTGGTCGTTTGCCTACTGTGCGGCGTATGCTGGATCATGGCTATGGAATCATTGGACAGCGTTATTATGGGGACGTTAATATCATTGCTAGCTATGGTTTGCGACATTACACCTATATGCTTAGGGATCCCAATAAGAAGCTATTCAAATTATTACAACAGGAAGGTGAGCGGGCGACCTGGCCAAAAATGAGCGCCATTGCTACTCATGCACGGATTGGTAAAACACTGGAGCATTGCTTACAAATGCTGGATGCCCGGCGCATGGAGGCGCTCAGGCAAGGTCTGAACCAGCCGGAAGATTGCGCTGATGCATTGGCCATGCTGGAGACAAGACGCGCTCATCCAGCCCAGCTGTAATAGAGCTTTAAATTGCGACTGGCACATTATGACCCAATCAGACTATTGCATTGTTCCTGTCTAACTAGCAAGCCGCAGCTATGGTTGGCTCGTTCGGCTCATTTGCCTGAACAATCTATTAAAAAATGCTATGTCATCAAGCTGTTGCCAGATAGTGCAAGCTTTATTGAACAATGTTTAATACAGAATGAAATACAGGTTATGCAGGGTTTACAGACACCTAATTATCATGCCTATTGGATGCCTTTGATTGAAGCGGGGCAGGGCCATACAGATTTTTTACAGTCTGCGCAAACACTGCATTATTTAGTCATGCCTTATTTTGAGTGTGGCAACCTCACACAGGCTTTAAGGCAGAATCGTTTTTCACTACAGCAAAAGGGTCGGCTGTTTTTACACCTGCTTGATGCCATTGCGGCGTTGCATCAGCACAATTGGCTGCATCTGGACTTAAAGCCGAGCAATATTTTATTAAATAGTGATAGCATTCCTGTGCTCACCGATTTTGCCTTGGCGCAGCATGTGATGTTCTCACAAAGAAAAAAAAGTATAAGACTTACCCAAGGTACGCCCAAATATATGAGTCCTGAGCAGTTCCTGGGGCAGCCTTTAAACCCGCAAACTGACCTTTATAGCCTGGGCTTAATTCTTTATGAAATGCTTGCTGGTAAGATGCCTTATCAGGCCAGTAGTTATGAGGGCTGGGCTGTTGAGCACTGTCAGCAAGCTGTGCCTTTGCTCATAGAGCCTTTAGCTCAATTCCAGCCTCTGGTTGATGGTTTACTGGCTAAAAATCGGCAAAATCGTTTGCATGATCCTGCTCAGATTAAAAACATGGCAAAAGCAGCGTTTCAGCTTAATGGTTGATAAAATTTAAATTGTTTTTGTGTAGACAAAAAAGGTGATGCGATGAGTCAACCAAATCATAGTAATTTGCCAGGACCTGTAGCGTCTTATTATAGGTCTCAGGATATTAAACAGGGATCGTGGTGGAAGCGTTGCTATACACGCCAGGTTGAGTTTAGGGCAGATGATTTTGAAGAATTCATCACCTATTTTCAGCAACTGGCTGATGAGTTAATTGACTGGCAGAAAAAATATAAAACCAAAGCAAAAATACTTGAGATAGCCATTGATGCACACCCGTGGATTGCAAAACGGATTATGCAGCGATTTAGGGCAGATTTTGGCACAGGCCATGGTTATGGGGATTTTTGTCGTTATGGCACGGTAAAGCTACACTTATTCAATGCACTTGAGCCAAAAGGTGAACATTATTTAATCATTCATAAAGGCCAGAAGGTAGAGCCTGCATAAAAATAATCTTGTTTGTGCAATGTTTGAACATTTATAGTGAATTTCTCTAGGCAAGCACCACAGGGTTTGTTATGATTCGCGCCATCAGGGGGCGTGGCGGAATTGGTAGACGCACTGGATTTAGGTTCCAGCGCCGCGAGGTGTAAGAGTTCGAGTCTCTTCGCCCCCACCATTTATTGATAATAAAATCAAATACTTAACTTTAGACTACCCCCTTTGGGCACGTTTTTCTAATATTGCAATCTCTTCCTTGTTCTTATCACTATTAATCCAGCGCGTATCGCGTTTTATTAGTATCTCAACTTTTGATCTATTATCAATTTCTATCAGTATTTAAAGCTCTCCTGTTGGGAGCACTAAAAATCAATTTCAATAAGCAATAAAAAACGCCAGCTTATGCCAGCGTTCTTCAATTATATGCAGCGAAAATGTTAGAAGTTAAATTCCAGGCCTAGCCCTACATAGTTGCGGTCATCCACATTACTACGGTTATCCTGCTGTTGTGCCAGGTAGCCATAAGCGCGGGTTTTGCTATTAAACGCATAATCTACCATGCCACCAAACTGGCTCAGCTTTACATCATCCGCTGCCGTTTCAAAGGTGGTTTTAGCCTGTTGATACTGGGCTTTTACGCCCCATGGCGTATTCGGAATCTTGTAGCCTGTTTGCAGCAAAAAGGCATTTTCTTTGTCAATAATGCCAACGGTAGTATTGCCAGTGGCGACGTTTTGGGGCTGGGCAGTCTGATATAGTGCACCTACTGACAGCCCAGGCACAGTCAGCACTTTACCCAGATCTAATACACCAGCGACCCGAATAATATCAGCTTCCGCCTTGGCCGAAACAGCATTAAAGGTACTTACCACATTTTTGTCGCCACTTAGGCTAGCATATACGCCATAGTTCTTGTTGTCATACACTAGTGAGGCGGACACTGCATCGCCCAGACCATCACTGCTGTCCTGGCTGTTATCACTTAGCTTTTTGCCTTCGCCTTGCTGTAATAGCAGATTGAGTTGTAGATTACCAAGTAGCTTGGGATCGCTTTCAAAAGTGACTACGTTATTTAGGCGATTTTCACCCGCCAGTAGTTTGGTCATGTCCAGGTAGTTAAGGTCATTAAAAATGTCGTTTTTACCACCTGCCAGTTTGACAAAAGAATCGATTTTCCCCACCTTTACAGTGCCGATGTTGTCATATTTTAAACCAACATAACGGTTACGCTGACTCAGGTCATCGCCATCACCATCAGTGTTGATTTGCCACTCGGCCAGATATACCACAGTGAGCACATCGCTTAGCTTTTCATCACCTTTTATCCCAATACGTGACGCATTTGAGTTCACTTCCCAGACGTTGCTAGTTTGGCTTTTGTCAGTCTTACCATCTGCATTGCTTTTATATTTATCAATGCTATCTACAGTAACATGCAGTTTGCCATAAACTGTAGGGGCTGCTTGCGCTGCATTAATGGCTAAGGCAGTAACCGCAGTCGCCAGTAACAGTTTTTTCATGTGTTTCTCCAAAGGTTTAAGACCCCAAGGTCTAGTAAAATCGCTTTAGGCTGGCCAAATTTATTGTTGGCTTGGCTCAATTCCTGTGCGTTAGTATCAGCATCAAATATTTCAGTATGATTAAAAAATTTAACCAGCTTGCCTTTTTCTAAAGGCTCACTGCTGAACGATTTGAGCAGGTCAGGGCATCTTATTCCAGTTTTACTGATAGCTGATATTAGTTATTCTGCTAAGTAAAGCAGTAAATATGAATTGATTGCAGCTGTCGCTTTTTAGTGAGATGAGCAAGAGCAATGGAATGTTGAGGCAAACGGTAAAATAGGTCTGGAATTTATCGGGGAGGTGAGCAGCAACAGGATAAAAAGCCTGAAACGATGCCAGGTATAAAATAAAAGTCCTGAAAATAGGGGATGTGCTTTGCTTTATATAGGGCGGGTGAAGTAAAATTGCCTCCCATCAGTAAACGCCCATTGTCGGCTGTAACAGATTGGAATATCAATGACCCACTATATATTTGTGACTGGCGGCGTCGTATCTTCTTTAGGCAAGGGGATTACGGCAGCTTCGGTAGCGACCCTATTGGAAGCGCGTGGATTAAGCGTCACCATGATTAAGATGGACCCTTATATCAACGTTGATCCGGGCACAATGAGTCCATTTCAGCATGGCGAGGTTTTTGTCACTGAGGATGGCGCAGAAACAGACCTTGACCTTGGCTACTACGAGCGCTTTTTACGCCGCTCTCGCATGACCAAAAAAAATAACTTTACCAGTGGTCGTATTTATCTGGACGTGTTGCAAAAAGAACGCCGTGGTGATTATCTGGGCGCAACTGTTCAGGTCATTCCACATATTACCGACAGTATTAAGGACCGGATCAAGGCTGGTGGTGAAGGCTATGATGTGGCAATTGTCGAAATTGGCGGTACTGCGGGCGATATCGAGTCACTACCGTTTATGGAAGCGGTGCGTCAAATGCGTGTCGAGCTCGGTAGCCGTCGCTCTATTTTAATGCACCTGACTCTGGTTCCTTATATCGCGTCCGCCGGTGAAACCAAAACCAAGCCTACCCAGCATTCGGTGAAAGAGCTGCGTTCCATTGGTTTGCAACCTGATATCCTGATTTGCCGCTCCGATCACTCTATTAGTGATGAATCACGCCGCAAAATTGCCCTGTTTACCAACGTGGAAGAGCGTGCGGTGATTGTAGCTGAAGATGCCAAAAGCATTTACATGATCCCACGCAATCTGCATGACCAGCATGTAGATGAGCTGATCTGTGAAATCTTTAATTTTAACGATTTGCCACCTGCTGATTTATCAGACTGGGATGCTGTTACCGATGCTTTGCTGAACCCTGAGCATCATGTGCGTATTGCCATGGTGGGCAAATATGTTGAACTGCCGGATGCTTATAAATCCTTAAATGAAGCCTTATTGCACGCAGGTATTATTCATCGCAGTAAGGTTGAAATTGTTTATATTGATGCTGAGTCACTGGAAAATGGTGATTTAAGTCGCCTTGAGCAGGTGGATGCTATTTTAGTACCTGGTGGTTTTGGTGAGCGTGGTACGCAAGGCAAGATTAATGCCATCCGTTTTGCCCGTGAAAATAAAGTGCCATATCTGGGCATTTGCCTGGGCATGCAGCTGGCAGTGGTTGAGTTTGCCCGTAACAAGGCTGGCCTGACCGAAGCTACTTCTACCGAATTTAATCGCCAAACCAAGCAGCCTTTGATTGGTTTAATTACCGAATGGCTAGATGAGCGTGGCGAAATTCAGGTGCGTAGCGATGCGTCTGATCTGGGTGGCACCATGCGTCTGGGTGCACAAAAAGCTGAACTGGTAGAAGGCAGTCTGTTACGCCAGATTTACGGGAAAGCCGATGTGATTGAGCGGCATCGTCATCGCTATGAAGTCAATAACCGTTATATTGAGCAGCTGGAAAAATCCGGCATGAATGTTTCCGGTTACTCAGCGGTACAGCATCTGGTTGAGTCAGTTGAAATTCCTGATCATCCCTGGTTTGTTGCCTGTCAGTTCCACCCGGAATTCACCAGTTCGCCTCGTGGCGGCCACCCCCTGTTTGCCAGCTTTGTGGCGGCTGCCCTAAGACATCAAGAGCAGCATCAATCTCAATCCAGTTTATAATGCAGGGATATCACATGACGGAATTAAAAACGGCGCAACCAGTAGTTTCACTGGGTAATATTCAAATGGGTAATGAGCTGCCCTTTGTATTGTTTGGCGGCATGAATGTGCTGGAGTCCAAAGATCTGGCCTTTGAAATTGCTGAAACCTATAGTGATATCTGCAAGCGCCTGGACATTCCGTATGTTTTTAAGGCTAGTTTTGACAAAGCCAACCGCTCCAGCCTCAATTCCTTTCGTGGACCGGGTATGGAAAAGGGTATTGAATGGCTGGGTGAGATTAAAAGTAAGCTGAATGTACCGATTATTACCGATGTGCATGAGCCGTATCAGGCAGCGCCAGTGGCAGAAGTTGCTGATATTATCCAGCTACCAGCATTTTTAAGCCGGCAGACTGATCTGGTTGAGGCTATGGCCAAGACTAATGCCATTATTAATATCAAAAAAGCCCAGTTTCTGGCACCACACGAGATGCGTCATATCCTGCATAAATGTCTGGAAGCCGGAAACGATCGCCTGATTTTGTGTGAACGTGGTTCCAGCTTTGGCTATAACAATCTGGTGGTGGATATGCTGGGCTTTGACACCATGAAAGCCATGAATGTGCCAGTATTTTTTGATGTGACGCATAGCCTGCAAACGCCGGGTGGGCGTAGTGACTCAGCGGGTGGTCGCCGGGCGCAAATTAGTACGCTGGCCCGGGCAGGTATGGCAACTGGCCTTGCCGGCCTGTTTTTAGAGGCGCATCCTGACCCAGACAAAGCCAAGTGCGATGGCCCCTGTGCTTTACGTTTGTCCCAGCTTGAACCATTTTTAGCGCAATTAAAACAGCTGGATGAGCTGGTCAAGGGTTTTGCAACGCTGGACACGCATTAATTCTGTGGGGTGCCTGATAAATAATATCAGGCATTTTATTTTGTGTTTTGTTTGAAAAAATAAATCTGCTTACATGTAGGAGCTTTACATGAGCCAAATTACTGATATTCGCGCCCGTGAGATTTTAGATTCTCGCGGTAACCCAACCATTGAAGCTGATGTTATTTTAGATTCTGGTGTGATGGGGCGTGCCTGTGCGCCAAGTGGTGCCTCAACTGGTTCACGTGAAGCACTAGAGTTGCGTGATGGTGACAAGGCACGTTACCTGGGTAAAGGCGTGCGCACAGCGGTACAAAACGTCAATAGCGATATCCGTGATTTGTTGCTGGGTTTTAATCCACGTGAGCAAAGAGCACTAGATGATAAACTGATCCAGTTTGATAACACTGAAAACAAATCCAAACTGGGCGCCAATGCCATGCTGGCAGTTTCACTGGCGGCTGCCCGTGCTGTGGCAACCGAGTTAAGTCTGCCACTGTATCAGTACATTGCCAATTTGCGTGGTCAAACCACACTAAGCATGCCTGTGCCCATGATGAATATCTTAAATGGTGGCGCACATGCCGACAATACAGTGGATATTCAGGAATTTATGATTGAACCGGTAGGTTTTAACAGCTTTAGCGAAGCCTTGCGTGCCGGTGCAGAAATTTTCCATTCCCTAAAAAGTGTACTAAAAAAACAGGGACTAAATACTGCTGTGGGTGATGAGGGCGGTTTTGCACCAAACCTGCGTAGTAATGAAGAAGCGATTACAGTAATTATGCAGGCCATTGAGCAGGCAGGTTACAAAGCAGGCACAGATATTATGCTTGCGCTGGATTGTGCGGCTACTGAATTTTATAAAAATGGTCAATATGTACTGGCCGGGGAAGGCAATAAAGCTTTTAGCAGCCAGCAGTTTGCTGATTATCTGGCAGGACTTGCGCGTCAGTATCCGATTATTTCTATTGAAGATGGCCTGGATGAGTCTGACTGGGATGGCTGGAAATACTTAACTGATATTTGTGGCGATAAAATTCAGCTGGTGGGTGATGATCTGTTTGTGACGAACCCGGCTATTTTGCAAAAAGGGATTGACCAAAAAGTAGCCAATGCTATTTTGATCAAGTATAACCAGATTGGTACGCTGTCTGAAACACTGGATGCTATTTATCTGGCTAAAGCTAATGGCTATGCCACTGTTATTTCGCACCGCTCTGGTGAAACCGAAGACTCAACCATTGCTGATCTGGCAGTCGGTACCGCAGCAGGACAAATCAAGACCGGTTCGTTGTGCCGCTCTGACCGTGTGGCCAAGTACAACCAGTTATTGCGTATTGAAGAAATGATTGATGCACCTTACCGTGGTCGTGCCGAGTTTAAAGGCTTGTCTAAATAATTTAGCTTAACCAGGCCTGGAGATTTTAGCTCCAGGCTTTGATCAATCATGATTAGGTATTGAGATGTTAGCTACGCTCAGTGGTCGTATCGTTTTTCTACTGGCAATTTTACTGCTGGTACTGCTGCAATATAAATTGTGGTGGGGGGAGAGCGGCTATTATGACCGTCAGGCACTAAAACAGCGGATCGGCTTGCAGTATCAGGAAAATCTCAAACTGGCTGAGCGCAATCGTATTTTAAGTGCCGAAGTATATGACCTAAAAAGTGGCATGGAAGCAGTTGAAGAGCATGCCCGGCTTGATCTGGGGCTGATTAAACCCAAAGAAACTTTTGTACAGTTAACCATGCTTCCTGTGCCACATTATCGTGCACCTGCTGAAGTCTATGGGGATGATTTATTAACCAACGAATCTGATGTGTGCATTAATGAGCACAAAATACTGGGCTATTTTACCTGCGGCCGGTAGCGGTTCCCGCTTTGCATCGGTGCTACCAAAGCAATATCTGCCATTACTGGATAAAACAGTCATGCAGCACAGTGTAGACCGGATTTGCCAGTTAGCACTTGCTGGCTGTGTGGTTGCCATTGCTGCGCATGACCAGACAGCAAATTCCCTACAGTTTGCCGAGCCGCAGTTATTACACTGGGTAAATGGCGGTCAGGAACGCATGGATTCAGTGCTGTCCGCATTAAATTATCTAAGGCCTATTGCTGCTGAACATGACTGGATACTGGTACATGATGTTGCCAGACCCTGTATCCTGCTCAATGACTTGCAACGTCTGTTGGCTGAGCTTAAAGCTGATCCTGTAGGGGGCGTACTGGCAGTACCGGTCAGGGACACTTTAAAACTGGCGCAACAGCAACAGGTCATTAAAACAATATCTCGTGCAAACCTGTGGCAATGCCAAACCCCGCAAATGTTCCGCTTTGGTCATTTATTGAGGGCGCTTGAGAGTGCACAACAAAATGGACAAGTTGTCACAGATGAGGCCAGTGCCATAGAGCTACTTGACCTTCCGGTGCAACTGGTCAGTGGTAGTAGCAGCAATATTAAAATTACCTATCCAGATGACTTAGGTCTGGCGACGGCTATTTTGCAATCACAGTTAGATAGTAATTACAGTTAGATATTATTTTTGTGGTTCATAAAAGCCGCTAAAACGGATGTGCTTGTTTCCACACATGGGCGATGCCTGCCGAACCTCCCAGCGCTTCTGGTGTTGCTTCAGGATTAAAACGCATTTGGTATCCAGGTCTTTTACACTAATTTTTTTGCCCTGGTTAGCATAACCATTAAAGTTGACTACCTGATTGTGCTGGTGATCTGCACTGTTCCAGAAGCTCTGGGCAATAATCCTTATCCGTTTTTCATCCAGGCTTTGCAATTGCAGTAAGGATAGCTGTGGGTCAGGTTTGCCTTCTTTAACCCTAATCAGATACTGAACAAAGTCCTGATTCATGGCATTCAGGTTTTTAATTTCCTGGAGGCGCGTTTTATAGCTGGTTTCGATACACGCTGTATTTTTGCACTGATTACGCTGTTTTATCCAGTTTTGCTGACTGAGTTCCAGTACCTGTAAGGGCACATTGGTGACTTGCTCGGCATGCTCAAGCTGGTTGTATAGTTCACTGTCCAGTTCAGTAAGCTTAGGATTGCTGCACGTGGTTTTTTCTACAAATTTAGTGGCTGAATCACATATCAGGGGGGTAAACTGGGCAAAACTGCTTTGACTCAATCCAGTGGTGACCAGAACGCTTAAAATCCAGTATGAGCAACGCTGAGCAGCCATTTAGGGGTGATATCCTACAAAATTTCCAGAATGAAAAAATTTAGCAAAGCCATAAGACAAATGCAAAGCAGAATATGCCAGAAAATAGCCCAACCTGTCTGGCATATTTAGAATGATGAATAACTTTTGCTATGCTATGCCTAATTTTTTAAGGAAAACATCAATGCTGGATATTCGTATAGGACAGGGGCTGGATGTACATGCGTTTGAAGCAGGGAGTTATGTGACACTCGCCGGGTTAAAAATTCCCCATACTCATGGTTTAAAAGCACATTCCGATGGTGATGTGATTTTGCATGCGCTGGCAGACGCTTTGCTCGGTGCGCTGGCGCTAGGAGATATTGGTCAGCATTTTCCTGATACTGATGAACATTACAAAGGTGCGGACAGCCGGGTTTTGCTGCGTCATGTGTACCAGCTTATTAAGCATCAGGGTTATCAGTTAATTAATGCTGATATTACCGTGGCCTGCGAACGACCCAAGCTTGCTCCGCATAATCTGGCGATGCGAGGTAATATTGCAGCTGATCTGGAAGTAGCACTTGAGCAGATTAGTGTAAAAGCGACAACCACTGAAAAGCTGGGCTTTACCGGACGGCAGGAGGGTATCTTCGCCAGTGCAGTGGTGCTGCTTGGCAGGCCTTGAGTTTATTATCTTTTTTTTAGATAAGTTAAGCATAAATAATGAAAATTCTTTTAAATAAAAGTGGATATGATAATCGCCTTAATAGATAAGTGCTTAAAGTGATAAAAAATGCCCGAGTTTATCCAGTTTATCCTGGCAGGAGTGGTCGTTGGTTTTTGTGTGGGTGTTACGGGCGTCGGTGGCGGTTCGTTGATGACACCAATGTTGATAGGCCTGTTTCGTATTGAACCGCATGTGGCTATCGGCACAGACTTGTTATATGCCGCAATTTCCAAGTTCTGCGGTTCTTTTGTGCATGCCAAAAAGCTTAATATTGTTTGGTCTATTGTTGGGTGGCTGGCGCTGGGCAGTATTCCTGCCTCTTTAGCCACGAGCTGGGTACTTAAGCATTATTTGAGCGGTGCCACCCATTATAAAGCCGTGCTAACCATTGTGCTGGGCTTTATGCTGATGTTAACCGGGTTCTCAATTGTGTTTCGCCGCTATATCGAAGCATTCTTTCAAAAATACTGCAAACACAGTCTGGATAGTGCCACCCTGGTGGATCGTGCTCAGATTAGCCAGTGGGTAGGTGATAAAAAGCAGCTGGTTATTTTTATGGGAGTAGTACTGGGCGTGTTTGTGACCCTGTCTTCTGTAGGTGCAGGAGCATTTGGTGTGATGGCTTTGCTGCTGATGTTTCCTAACCTGCCCATGATCCGCATTATTGGCTCGGATGTAGTGCATGCGGTGTTGTTAACTTTAGTTGCAGGGCTTGGTCACCTAAGCGCAGGTAATGTAGACTTCTACCTGCTTGGCTGGCTGCTGGCTGGTTCTATTCCGGCAATTATTATTGGAACATTGCTTAGCTCAAAAATGCCTGAACAATTGATTCGGCGTATTCTGGGGCTTACCTTATTATTGCTGGGGATTAATTTTATGGTACACCCGGTAAAGGCCAAGCCTGCCTCTGTTCAGCCAAGTGCTGTCCAGGCATCCGGTCAGGCACAAGCCATCAGGTAAGTACCATAAGTTATCGTTTAAAAAAGGAAGAGTGAGTGTCTGTCAGGTTAAGCCAAATACTACTGGCTGGCGCAAGTCTACTTATACCAGAATGGGCAATAGCGGCTGTTAAGCAATACAATCTGGTCATTGCTGAGCAAACGGTTAATATTACCGGCAAACCAGTACAGCGCATTACGGTCAATGGCCAGTTTCCCGCACCTTTGCTGGAGTTTGAAGAAGGTGATGAGGCGGTTATTATGGTGCATAACCAGCTAAAAAATCAGGACAGCGCCCTTCACTGGCATGGCCTGCTACTGCCGGCAGTGATGGATGGTGTGCCCGGCTTTAACCAGTTTGATGGCATCAAGCCGGGGCAGTCATTTAAGTATGAGTTTAAAGTTCGTCAAAACGGAACTTACTGGTACCATGCCCATAGCAAAGGGCAGGAGCAGGACGGGTTATACGGCTCGTTTGTTATTTATCCAAAAAATAATATTCCCATTGCTGCGCATGAAAAAGTGGATAAAGACTATGTGGTCATGCTGTCTGATTTTCATGAGTCGAAAAGTGATCAGATCATGAGTAACCTGAAAAAATCAGGTGACTATTACCAGAATCACCGGGAAACCATTTTTGATGTATTTAAGCAAATCAAACAACAAGGCTTAAAGGTCACCTGGCAGGATCGCGCCATGTGGAATCAGATGCGCATGCTAAAAACTGACCTGTCTGACGTTACTGGCTATACTTTTTTAATCAATGGTAAAACGCCACGGCAAAACTGGACAGCAAGCTTTAAACTCGGTGAAAAAATCCGTTTACGTTTCATTAATGCTTCGGCCATGTCTTTTTTTGATGTGCGGATTCCGCATTTAAAAATGACTGTCGTGGGTGCTGATGGGCAACCAGTGAAGCCTGTAAATATTGATGAGTTTCGTATTGGCACCGCAGAAACCTATGATGTGATTGTGGAGCCTACTCAGGCCAGTTATCAGATTGAAGCAGAATCCATTGACCGGACTGGTTTTGCCATTGGCACGCTGCATGATCAAACCACATCTGCACCCGGCAGTATCACAATGCCCACGCCCAGGCCACGATCTCTACTCACCATGGAGGATATGGGCATGCATCACGACATGGACTCAATGCCAGACATGAATCATGACCAGCATACAATGGCAGGTATGGATCATCAGACAGAGGCCGCTTCTGCCATGCAGCATGATCATGCTGCAAGCACAACGGCGCATGACACTGAACAGGTTGCATCTGGCTGGGCAAATGCATCAACCCCAGCAGGACACAAGGCTTTGCAGTATAGTGACTTGCTATCTCTTGTCCCACAAAAAGACACACGACCGCCTGTACAGGAGCTTGAAATTCGTCTGGGCGGTAACATGGAGCGTTATATCTGGACGATTAATGGCAAGAAGTTTAATGAAGCTGAACCTTTGCAGGTTAAATATGGTGAGCGCATCAGGCTCAAATTTATTAATGACAGCATGATGGCGCATCCCATGCATTTACATGGCATGTTTGTGCAGCTTGAAAATGGGCAGGCCCCTGTCAATATGCCTAACAAGCATACCGTGGTGGTTCCTCCTGCAAAAACAGTGACGGCTCTATTAACCGCCGATGAACCAGGGGAATGGGCGATTCATTGTCATCTGCTTTATCATATGAGTGCAGGCATGATGAATAAGCTGATCGTGGCGCAAGTGGATGAAACTGCTGATTTACCCCGGTCACCAGTTGCTGGTCAGAAAGTGGGGCAAACACATGCACATCATTAAGCAGTTCATTGTGGCGGGTGTGTTATCTGGTTCGAGCATGGTGCATTCTGCTTTTGCTTTGGAGCAAGAGATTTATTCAGCCAGCTATCAAAAACACTTAAAAGAGCATGGTGGACAGATTTATCAGGCAACTCACCTGGAGAGTGAGTGGCTCGTAGATGACCAGGGGCAGCGATCGCTAGAAAGTAAACTGCAAAGCCTGATAGGAAGTGATGAAAACCGGCTATTTGTAGAGGCAAATGCCGATAAGGAAGAAGGAAGTAAAGCCAGTTATAATATTTTAGCATTGTACAGCCGTAATATTGCTGAATTTTGGGATGCACAAACTGGTCTCAGATTGAGCAAGAGTGTGGCGGGTCACCGCCATACGGATTATGTAGTAGGTTTCATGGGTCTGGCACCCTATTTTATTGAAACCCAGGCTCATATGTATGCTGGCAAAAACCAGCGCTGGTTCGTTGGCCTGGAGCTGGAACGGGATTTTTTACTGACACAAAAGTTAATTACCCAGCCTTATATAGAAGCGGAGCTGGTGTTAAGTGATGCTTCTGAGGTTGCTCGTAAAACAGGGTTATCCATGCTAAAAACTGGTATTCAAACCCGCTATGAGGTCAATAAAACGTTCAGACCTTTTGTTGATGTAGGTTATCATTATGAAAAAGGCCACAAGGCCACCCTCATACAGCCTGTAACGCAAAGTGAGGAAGGCTGGTTTTATAGTGCTGGCTTGGCATTTTATTTTTAAGATAAAAAACAGTCGGGGCATATTTGGCCGTTTTTGGATTTAACTGGGTAATGGTTCGGCATAAGCCCATTGAATTTTTAAAAGAATTACTTGCAGTTATTGAGCATAAGCCCCATCCTATAGCATTACATCTTTTTCGTATTGTAGTGGGCGTGTTGTGAACGCAATGAATAATATCGTAAACCAATCAGGACATGAAGAGCAGGTCGAAGATATCAATATCGCAGCCATTCAAACCCTGATTACTCCGGCACAGCTTAAGGCTGAACTTCCTATTTCTGATGTGGCACGATCAGTGGTTTTGCAAGGACGTCAAACCATTCGTAATATTCTGGACGGTAAAGATAACCGTCTGTTTGTGGTGATTGGGCCATGTTCTATTCATGATCCAGCGGCAGCACATGAGTATGCTGACCGTTTAAAAGCATTGAGTGAAAAAGTAAAAGACACTTTATATATTGTGATGCGGGTTTATTTTGAAAAACCACGTACCACGGTCGGCTGGAAAGGCCTGATTAATGACCCGGACATGAATGACTCTTTTAATATTGAAAAAGGTCTGCGTACTGGTCGTAAGCTTCTGCTTGAGCTCAATGAAAAAGGCCTGCCTTGTGCTACTGAAGCCTTAGACCCAAACTCTCCGCAATATTTGCAGGATTTAATTAGTTGGTCGGCCATTGGCGCACGTACCACTGAGAGCCAGACCCACCGTGAAATGTCCTCTGGCTTGTCATCACCTGTGGGCTTTAAAAACGGCACTGATGGTGGCTTAACCGTTGCCATTAATGCCATGCAGGCAGTACAGTCTGGCCACAGCTTTTTGGGTCTCAATGAAGAAGGTCAGGTGGCAATCATCCGTACCAAAGGCAACCAGTATGGCCATGTGGTGCTGCGTGGCGGCAACGGCAAGCCAAACTATGATGCCACTGCGGTAGCACAAACTGAAGCAGCATTAGCTAAGGCCAAAGTCAGCAGTAAAATCATGATCGACGCCAGCCACGCCAATAGCAACAAGGATCCTTTCTTGCAACCATTGGTGCTGGAAAATATTACCCAGCAAATTGTTGATGGTAACCAGTCCATTGTTGGTTTAATGGTGGAGAGTCACCTAAAAGGTGGCCGTCAGGATATCCTGGGCGATTTAAGCCAGCTTGAATATGGCAAATCAGTCACCGACGGCTGCATTGACTGGCAAACCACTGAAGACACCTTGCTGAAAATGCATGCAGCCTTACAGGATGTGTTGCCTAAGCGTGGCTAATCCTGAATAAAACGTAGTACCAAAAGCCCACTGGATTGAAAATGAAGGTGGGTTTTTGATATAAAAACACTGCTTAAATATACTAATTGCTGTTTTAATTAAATAAAGTTTTTCCAATTTTTAGTCAATAAAAAACCCTGCTACTCAAACAGCAGCAGGGTTTTTTAGTGAGCAGTTGCTACTAAAATAATACGTTCGCTAAAAACCCATTATGGCTTTTCAACAATTGCAGTCACGCCCTGACCACCCGCTGCACAGATTGAAATCAGTGCACGGCCTGAACCTTTTTCATTTAAAAGCTTAGCAGCAGTTGCCACAATACGGCCACCAGTGGCAGCAAATGGGTGACCAGCCGCCAGGGATGAGCCATTTACGTTCAGCTTGCTACGGTCAATAGAACCTAGCGGCTTATCCAGGCCTAAGCGCTCTTTACAGAAGGTTGGATCTTCCCACGCTTTTAGGGTAGACAGTACTTGTGATGCAAAGGCTTCGTGGATTTCATAGAAGTCAAAGTCTTGCAGGGTAAGGCCCGCACGTTCCAGCATACGAGGAACAGCATACGCAGGCGCCATCAGCAGGCCTTCTTTTTTACCCACAAAGTCAACTGCCGCAGTTTCAGAGAAGGTCAGATAAGCCAATACTTCGTGACCATTGGCTTTAGCCCACTCTTCAGAGGCCAGCAGTACACAGGAAGCACCATCAGTTAATGGAGTAGAGTTACCAGCAGTCATGGTGGCGTTTTCGCCCTTACCAAATACTGGCTTGAGCTTGGCCAGTTTTTCAACTGAGCTGTCTGGGCGCAGGTTGTTATCGCGGTTAACACCCATAAATGGCGTGATCAGGTCATCAAAGAAGCCACGCTCATAGGCAGCAGCCATTTTCTGGTGACTAGACGCAGCCAGCGCGTCCTGATCTTCACGGCTAATGTTCCATTCCAGTGCTGTAATGGCCTGATGGTCACCCATGGATAAGCCAGTGCGTGGCTCACCATTTTTAGGAGCATCTAACAGATCTTTAACATTAATTTTGCTTAATGCCTTTAAGCGGTCTTTAGCAGTTTTGGCAATATTTAATTCCAGAAATACTTTACGCAGGCCGTCACCAAATGCGATAGGTGCATCAGAGGTGGTGTCTACGCCGCCGGCAACACCCACTTCAATTTGACCCAGTGCAATTTTGTTTGCTACCAGGAAAGCAGCTTGCAAACCAGTACCGCAGGCTTGCTGAATGTCATAGGCTGGGGTTTCTGGTGCTAAAGCTGTATTTAATACACACTCACGTGTCATATTGAAGTCACGGCTATGCTTGAGTACTGCACCTGCCACTACTTCACCCAAACGCTGGCCTTGCAGGTTAAAACGCTCGACCAGCCCATTTAATGCCGCAGTAAACATGTCCATATTGGACGCTGTAAAGTATGGGCCATTTGAACGGGCAAATGGAATACGGTTGCCGCCGATGATGGCAACGCGACGAACAGAAGCAGGTTGTTTGCTCATGGATGAGTCCTGTTTTTTGGTGGAAGATGCAGCAGTTTTTTTGCTTGCACTGGCACGGCGGGAGGTCGCCGATGAAGTTGCCTTACTGCTAGTCGAGGAACGAGTGGCAGGGCGCTTGGCCGCAGACTTACCAACACTGGTTTGGTCTGTTTTTTTTGCACTGTTGCTCAATTCGGGTTGATCTTTTGAGGATTGACTCATAAAGTTTTCCCAAAAATAGTGAATTTTAGAGTGGCTAACCTTAACATAAAGTGACCTTAAAGTATTGACTCGAATGCCAGTCAATTATGCCTAAAAGTCAAATATCTGGTGGAAAAACTCCGTTAGCATAGGCATTGAAAATTTGTAAGTAACCCGCTGTGCACAAATTTTTGTGGTGTTTTGTCTTAGGGTAATATATTTTTGGTAAAAAACAACATGTTAAGCATTGCAATTGAGCAATGTATACCATAATTTATACCATTTCCAAATAGCCGCCCTAAAGACGGCACTCGCTGTTTTTTATTCAGGTTATTCATTTATTTGATGTGAGAGATAAACCATGAGCGATCGTTACCAGACATTTGCCAACTCTGCTTTGGGTAAATTAGTCGTCAAAAATCTGGGCTTGCCTGCACCCGTTGAGCTTGACCGTTTTGATGCAGGCAAACCACTGGTGAATGGTGCCATATTGCTGGGCGCTGCGTCGGGTAGCACCTTGTCTGCTGCAATTAGTGACGCCTTAGTCAGTATCCATGCTGATACCTATGCAGGTGATAATGCACAATTACAACAGGTTGCTGCCAAGTCTGGCTTGAATTTACGTGCTTTTAATAGCGGCGATAAGGAATCACGTTTTAAAGCCTTTGTATTTGATGCTTCAGGAATTGCAAATTCAGAGCAACTGGCTGAGCTATACAACTTTTTTCATCCTATCGCGCGTCAGCTATTGCCATCTGGCCGGGTAATTGTTGTTGGCCGTGCACCTGATGCAGCCGGTAGCGTTAAGGCAGCTATTGCACAACGTGCGCTGGAAGGTTTTGTCAGATCAGTAGGCAAGGAATTTAAAAAAGGGATGACTGCCCAGCTGGTATACGTTGGTAAAGGGGCTGAGAAAAACCTGGAGTCTACGTTACGCTTCCTGTTGTCGCCCAAGTCTGCTTATGTATCTGGTCAGGTGATTAGCATTACTAAGGCCGGGACAGTAAGCGTAGAGTGGAACACGCCATTAAACGGTAAAACTGCGCTGGTTACTGGCGCTAGCCGTGGCATTGGTGAGGCGATTGCCCGTACACTGGCCCGTGATGGTGCGCATGTAATTTGCCTGGATATTCCGGCTCAGGATGCTGATTTGCAACGTGTGGCGGGCGAAATTGGTGGTAGCGTACTGGCACTGGATATTACTGCAGAAGATGCTGGCCAGAAAATTCAGGAATTTGCCGCATCTAAAGGTGGTCTAGATGTTATTGTGCACAATGCTGGCGTGACTCGCGACAAGACACTGGCCAACATGAAAGAAAACCTGTGGGATATGGTCATTAATATTAACCTGTCTGCTGCTGAGCGTATCAATGATTACCTGCTGGAAAATGATGGCTTAAATGAAAATGGCCGTATTATCTGCGTATCTTCCATTAGCGGGATTGCCGGTAACATGGGTCAGACCAACTATGCTGCTTCTAAAGCAGGGGTAATTGGTCTGGTGAAATTTACTGCGCCGATCCTTAAAAAGGGCATCACGATTAATGCCGTTGCACCAGGCTTTATTGAAACCCAGATGACCGCAGCAATTCCGCTGGGCATTCGTGAAGCAGGCCGCCGCATGAACTCCATGCAGCAGGGTGGACAGCCGGTGGATGTAGCAGAAGCCATTGCCTGGTTTGCCAATCCAGCTTCTACTGGTGTTAATGGGAATGTGGTTCGTGTATGTGGACAAAGCTTGCTCGGTGCATAATTTTTTAGCCTGAACAGCGGGGTGCTTTAGGCGCCCCGTTTGCTTTTGTATATTTAATTCAATTTTTAATTGTTGCTTGAGGAAAACAGCATGAGCGTCCGCCATTTTGATTCACTGCCAAAGCCTTACAAGGCCTATGGCAAGGTTATTTTATCATTAATTAGTAAGCCTAAATTTAAGGAAAAAAAACTACCTCAGGCGGAATATATTGTCGATCGTTTAAACATTAATGAAAAACATTTAAAAGCCTATAATGACATTTGCACTTTTAAAAACGATGGCACAGTGCCTGCCATGTATCTGGCAGTTCAGGCACAGGCGCTGCAAATGAGCATGATGACCGAAGAGCCATTTCCATTTCCTTTACTGGGGCTGGTGCATATTCGTAATGTGGTACGCCAGACCCGTAAAATTCAGGCCAGTCAAGTGCTCAGCTTATCCTGCAAATTTGGTGAGTTACGCCAGCATGACAAGGGGCTGGAGTTTGATTTTATTACCGCGGCCAGTGTAAATGGCGAAGAAGTTTATAGTGGCGTGACCACCTATCTTGCACGCCAGAAAGTGGATACGAGTGCAGCCAAGACAACCAAACCAGCTGAAGTATGCAAGCCGGAATACCAGCAAAAAGAAGACTGGAACATCCCTGAAAATATTGGCCGTCGTTATGCTGCCATTTCTGGTGATGTGAACTTAATCCACATTCATGAGCTCACTGCAAAAGCATTTGGTTTTAAACGGGCCATTGCACACGGGATGTGGACTAAAGCCCGCTCACTGGCGGCACTGGGTGAGCTACCAGCAGCTTACGAGGCGTGTGTTCAGTTCAAGTTGCCTGTATTTATTCCGGCGCAAGTTACTTTTTCTTCCCAAAAAGGTGCAACTACCTATTTTGAGCTGTGTGATAGTAATACCAGCAAGCCGCACCTAAGCGGTCAGGTTAATTCACTGTAAAGTGAGTGCGTTTATGAAAAAAGCTGATCTTGATAGGTCAGCTTTTTTTGTTTTATAGGCTCAGAGATGACAAGCTATTTTGAGCTTTGGAATGATGTACAGGTCGGTCTGGACGGCTGATTAAAATTATTTGCATTGTCATCCATATTAGGCCAACTGTATACATTGCAATGGGTCAAGGTTTTGCGGTACAACGGACAATATTTAAGATCAACCCCACAGCACTTTTGCCAGATAGTACAGGGAAATAACATGAATTTACAGCACTTGCTTGGAGCGGTTCAGGTGCAGCTAGAAGGCCATTATGATGAATCATTTGCGCCACTGGTCAATACATTTAAAAAAATCCAGCCACCTACCGGGCGCGGTGGTTCGGCGCTGGCAGTTTATTTTAAAGGACAAAAAGTAGTCGATGTGTGGACAGGGCAGTTAAAAGACAACACGGCGTGGCAGCAAGACAGTATGGCGCTTAGTTTTTCTACTGGAAAGGCAGCGCTTGCCACGCTGGTGCATCGGTTAGCGGATCAGGGCTTGCTGGATTATGATCAGCGTGTGGCGTATTACTGGCCTGAGTTTGGCAAAAACGGTAAGGAACATATTAGCTTACGGCATGTGTTATCGCATCAGTCAGGCTTATTTGATATCCGGCAGAATATCCAGTCTGCTGCGCAAATGCTGGACTGGGAGGAAATGCTTCAGGTCTATGAAAAGGCCAGCCCACGTTTTGAACCGGGCAGCCAAACAGCTTATCAGGCTTTGAGTTTTGGCTGGTTGCTGGGCGGTATGATTGAAAAAGTCACTGGTCAGCGAATATGTGAGATTTTTCAAAAAGAACTGGTAGAGCCACTAGGGCTGGATGGTGCGTATTTTGGTGTGCCTACTAATGAGCTGGATCGGGTAGCACGGCCTATATTGCCACCCAATAAACCAGATCAGGACAAAGCAGTCAATAAACCAGCAAAAAAACATTTGCCTTTATTGCCCAATGGTCGCCGTCCACTAACCCTGCAGGAAAAGGCACTCAAGCTCACTGGACTGGATCCTTATGAGGCCGAAGATGCATTAATGCCCAAAGGAATTAGCCGTTTTAGCTTTTTTACTGATCGGGCACTGCAAGCCTGTATTCCAGCTGCCAATGGGGTGTTTACCGCACGCTCTTTGGCTAAAATGTATGCCATGCTGGTCAATCAGGGTGAAATTGACGGTCAGCAATATTTAAGTCCGGGGTGTGTCCGGCTGCTCAGTGAAGTACAAACCACCCAGCGTGACCGCATCATGACCTTACCCATGAATTGGCGTTTGGGCTATCATCGTGTGTTAACGCTGGGTAAGCGCGTACCGCAGGGTTTTGGTCATATTGGCTATAATGGTTCTGGTGCATGGTGTGATCCAGCGCGTGAATTAAGTTTTGCCTATGTGCACAATTTTGCCGGTAGTAGTATTACTGGCGATCCACGTTTGTGGTGGTTCACTCAAACAGCCCTACAAAATGCTGATTTTAATTTAACCGGCAAAAAAAGCTGGCGTTGATTTTAGGCGTGTCAGTTTGAAAAATCCGGTATGCTATCCGTTTAAAGCGCTTATTCATCAAATGCTATCCAGTGACTGGTGTTCGACCGGCAATAAGTTTGATGTGGATTGAAACAAACATGTATCAGGTTCTGGCTCGTAAATATCGCCCGCGCAATTTTAATCAATTGGTAGGGCAAACCCATGTGTCCAAAGCACTCACCAGTGCGTTGGCGCGTAACCGCCTGCATCATGCTTATCTATTTACCGGCACGCGTGGTGTGGGTAAAACCACTATTGCCCGGATTTTATCCAAGTGCCTGAACTGTGAAACCGGCATTACCGCCACGCCCTGTGAGGCGTGCAACACCTGCATTGCCATTAATGAAGGTCGTTTTATTGACTTAATTGAAATTGATGCGGCTTCACGCACCAAAGTAGAAGATACTCGAGAGCTATTGGATAACGTACCTTACGCGCCAACGCAGGGTCGCTATAAGGTTTATTTGATTGACGAAGTACACATGCTGTCTACGCACAGCTTTAATGCACTACTCAAAACGCTGGAAGAACCGCCAGAACATGTCAAGTTTTTGCTGGCGACCACTGATCCACAAAAATTGCCCGTTACGGTGCTGTCGCGCTGTTTGCAGTTTACCTTACGGCCTTTGCCGCAGCAGGAAATTTGTGACCATCTTGCCCATATTCTGGGTCAGGAGCAGATTGATTTTGATGATAAAGCTTTATGGCAACTAGCAGAAGCTGCGCAGGGTTCACTACGTGATGCGCTGTCACTAACCGATCAAGCTATTGCCTACGGGCAAGGCCAGCTTAACGGCAGCGATGTACAGGACATGCTGGGCTTACTGGATAAAGGCCAGATTATTCAGTTATTGCAGGCAATTTATCAAAGTCATGGGCAGCAGATTAGCCAGATACTGCAAAACCTGGCCAATCAGGCCGTAGATTTAAAAGCGGTGCTGGATCAGTTGATTACACTTTTACACCAGTTGGCCTTAGTGCAGCTATTGCCTCAGGTGCCACTACAGGGTACGCAAGAATACCAGCAACAACTTCGGCAACTGGCTCAGCATATTGATAGCGCCGATCTCCAGCTGTATTACCAGATAGCTCTACAAGGACGACAGGATTTAAAACTGGCAGTTAGTCTGCAACAGGGTTTTGATATGTGTATTTTGCGCATGCTGGCCTTTAAACCTTTGGCAGCCAATATGCAAACACTGGAGCAACCTGCCTCAGCCGAATTACCTTCCAGTATAGGGGAGAGCTGCTCTCATCAGAGTCAGCAACCTGCTACGACCCAAGATAGATTAAAAGAGCAGGTTGAGCCTGAGATTTTAGCTGATCAAGCTATTCATTCTGCATTCACGACACCCGTACAAGCTCGTGAAGCTGCTGGTTTGATTGCGCAACTGACAGTGGACGAAAGCAACGCTAAAGATAAAATAGCAGCAGAATCCTTAGTAGAAGAGCCAGCGTTACAAGAGAGCATACTAAAAGAATCAGTATTGGAAGAGCCAGTATCTGAGCTATCAATCGTAGAGCAAACTATTGAAATTACTGCATCTGTGGCTGTGGAAAGTCAGCTGGTTCAACCCGTCTTGGCTGAAGAGCAAGTCGTGTTTGATACACAAGAGAATATTGATCCAGCAAGTGACGCTCTCACTGATGCAATGACTGAACCACAACCTGATAAGCCTGCTGTAATACCGGAAGCAGTATCCGTTGTCCAGAACAGCAATGCAGCAACGCATCGCGCTGTAGTAGCCGGTCAGGTTGAGCCGCAACATCAGCATTTGTTGCCACAGCAGATTTTACAGCACAAGCAGGTCAAGCTTGATGGCCAGTGGGATATTGAAAAATGGGAGTGCTGGCTGCGGGAAGCCGATATCAGCCCTGCTATTCGCAATCTGGCGCAACATGGGGTGATGCAGGGTGACATTGGCGGTCAGGGACGGTTTATGATTGCTCCAGAGCATCGCCTGATGGCTACAGAGCTGATTGATGGCTTGATTGACGCGATAAAAGCCCAGTGGCTGCACAGTCGCATAGAACTGATATTTGAAAATATAGATGAATCATTGCCGTTACAATTAAAAGCCATGCGCCAGCAGGACGCTTTAAAGCAGGCGGACTATCTGTTACGTCAGGAGCCAGCTATTCAGGCATTAATGCAGCAGTTTGATGCCCATTTGATTAATGTAGCCATGAAGGATTAGCTTGGCTTAGGTTGAGCCAGAAAGAGTTTACTAACAGTTATTTACCTAAATGCTACCCAGAGGTTGGCCAGCCTGCTATAACTTAATGAACATCATCACATTGAGGGCAGGACAGTTATGGCAAACATTGCGGTGATCGTGGGTAGTTTGCGCCGCGATTCAATTAATTTAAAAATAGCCAAAGCACTGATTAAACTGGCTCAGCAGGAAAATTCTGCTCATCAGTTTCATTTGGTTTCCATTGCTGATTTGCCGCTATATAACGAAGACTTATGGGACAATATTCCCTCAGCCGTGAGCGAGTTTAAGGATCAGGTTAAGCATAGCGATGTCGTATTAATCGTAAGCCCGGAATATAACCGTACGATATCTTCACCGTTAAAAAACGCGCTGGACTGGGGCTCTCGTCCACCGAATGACAATAGCTGGGGGCACAAGCCGGTAGCCATAATGGGTGCAAGCACTGGACAAATTGGTACAGCGGTTGCACAGTCTCATTTACGTAGTGTTTTGCCTATTTTAAATATGCGGGTGATGGGGCAGCCAGAAATTTATCTCAAATATGAAGAGGGGATGATAGATGAGCAGTATCACATTCCTGCTGAAAGAACCCGGCAGTTCTTGTTAAAGTTTCTAAAGCATTTTGATGAGTGGTTAAAAGCCTAAAATAGAATCTTAGCTGCCAAAATTATATGGATTAGCTGGCCGGGTTTACCATCAGTTTTGCCAGTGCCTGACGTAATGAGTCGGGAATGGAGACTGCCTGACGGGTTTGCCTGTCTACAAAAACATGCACAAAATGGCCCTGAGCCACCGCGCTTTGTTGATCATTTTTAAATATTGCCAGCTCATAACGTACCGAGGAACGACCTAAATGGGCTACCCGTAATGCGCCCTCCAGCTGTTCAGGAAAGGCAACCGGTGCAAAGTAGCTGCAACCAGAATCAACCACTAATCCAATTACTGATCCGGCATGAATATCCAAACCGCCCTGTTCAATTAAATAGCGATTCGCTGTGCTGTCAAAGTAGCTGTAATACATCACGTTATTGACATGACCATAAATATCATTGTCGGCCCAGCGCGTGGTCAGTGGTGCAAAGTAACTAAAGTCCTGACGGGTAAAGACAACTGGTTTGGTAGGTGCAGCGGTGGTGTTTGTGCTCATGCGTACACCGCCTGATAAATAGCCAGTGCATCGGCCTGGGTAACTTCTCGCGGATTATTGACCAAAAGACGGGTTTGCAGCATGGCATCACGTGCCAGCATCTCCAGATCTTGCTCAGGGATTTTTAGTTCATAAAGACGACGCGGCAAACCGCTGTCAATAATATGCTGCTCCAGCCGATCAATGAGCTGGTTGGCAAGCTCAAGTTCGGAGCCTTGGGCTGCCGGGTTCAAAATCAGCATGAGTTCTGCATAATGGTGAGCTGCATGGCTTAAATTAAAACGGATAACTTCACAAAGTACTAATGCATTGGATAGACCATGTGAAATATGATAATGCCCACCCAGTGGATAAGCCAGTGCATGCACTGCTGCTACAGGCGAGTTGGCAAAGGCCTGTCCAGCCAGCATCGCGCCAAATAGCATGTTTTGCCGGGCGCTTAGATTGTTGCCCTTATGAATAGCAGTTTGCAGGTTTTGGTCCAGTAATACCAATGCCTGCTTTGCCAGCATGTCAGAATACAGGTTTTTTTTATGCACACTGGTATAGGCTTCAATGGCATGTACCATGGCATCAATGCCTGTCGCTGCGGTGACAATTGGTGGCAAGCCAGTGGTTAGTTCTGCGTCAAGTAGTGCAAGATCAGCATATAAAACAGGTGAAACCACACCCATTTTGGTGGTTTCGCCGGTAGTGACAATGGCAACACAGGTCACTTCTGAGCCTGTACCGGCAGTGGTTGGTACTTGAATTAATGGCAGGCGCTGGCCCTGAATATTACCCACACCATAAATTTTATCAAGTGTCTGGTTTTGCTCAGGATTAGCCAAAATAGCGATCAGCTTGGCTACATCCATGGAGCTGCCACCACCATAGCCAATTACGCCATTAATATTTTTGCTTTTGGCGAGTTCAACAGCACTTAAAATAATATGGTCAGGGGGATCCGCAAGTACCTGATCATAAATTGTATACTCAATGTTGGCTTTGTCCAGACTCTCAAGCGCCGCCTGATTTAACTGATGCTGAACAATACCGGGATCCGTCACAAACATGACCTTGCTTAAGCCCAGCTGCTCACAATGTTCACCCAGCTGATGGCGTGAACCGGCAGCGCAAGTAATCTGTTTAACTGTATCAAAACTAAAGCTGCTGGGCATCTGTTCCATGTTTGCTGCTGATCCTTGATTGTCTGTTGAAACATAACACATTGTTGCATGAGCGGTAGCCGGATGACCAGTGTTGCCGTTATACTCATTGGGTTTATTTTGTGAGGAAAAGGTAGTGATGGCAAGCTCGTCATATCGGGTATTGTGTGTTTGTCTGGGTAATATATGCCGTTCGCCAACCGCAGAAATCATTTTAAAACATTATATTAAAGCAGCTGGCCTGCCGATTGAACTGGATTCAGCAGGCACCAGTAACTATCATCCCGGCAAAGCACCCGATCCTCGTACGCAAGCGCATGCCAAAGCCCGGGGTTATGATTTATCAGCGTTAAGAGCCCGTCAGGTCAGTGCAGAAGATTTTGAGAGTTTTGACTTGATTTTGGCAATGGACCAGCAAAATCTGGCCGATTTACAGGATTTGCAACGCAAGTTTCAGGCGGGTAATAGTAAAAAGTACAAAGCCCAACTGGCATTAATGAGTCAGCATGATGCGCTTTATCCGCAACAGGCAGTTCCTGACCCATACTATGGTGGTGCTACTGATTTTGAACATGTTATCCATCAGTGTGAAAGCGCTGCGCAGGGCTGGATAAACTACTGGCAAGCTCATTTAAAGCAGGAAAATAGCCAGCAGGCTAGCGTAGCGCCAGTGACTAAAAAAGCACTTGAGACACCATAATGCTACGATTTGAACAGGACGCCAGCCTGCAACCATTTAATACGCTGGCCTTAAGTAGTCGTGCACAATTACTGGTTACTGTACATACAGAGCAGGCCTTATTAGAAGCGCTTAACTCGGTGAGTGCCAAACGCCTGCCGCTGTTTATCCTGTCTGGCGGCAGCAATGTGCTGTTGCCGGAGTATGTACGGGCACTGGTCATCCGCCCTATGCTAAAAGGCATACAGCTTATGGCTGAAGACCAGCAGCAAGTACTGGTTGAGGTCATGGCAGGCGAAGAGTGGCATCACTTTGTGCAATATACTTTGACGCAAGGCTGGTATGGGCTGGAGAACCTGTCATTAATACCCGGGCTGGTTGGTGCCGCACCGATACAGAATATTGGTGCTTATGGAGTGGAGGTGGGGCAGCACATTCATCAGATCAAGGCATGGCATCTTCCTAGCCAAAGCTGGCAGCTATTAAGTGCTGAACAATGCCGGTTTGCTTATCGCGACAGTATTTTTAAACAACAAGCCGGTGACTGGATCATTACCCGCGTGATATTCAAGTTATTAAGGCAACCGCAATTAGTGTTGTCTTATGGGGATGTGCGAGAACAGGCTGGTATAAATCCAACACCTCAATCGGTAGCCAATGCCATTATTACAATTCGGCAAAGCAAATTGCCCGATCCTCAACAAATTGCCAATGCAGGTAGTTTTTTTAAAAACCCGCTGATTGACCGGTTGCACTATGAGCAGTTAAGCTTGCAATATCCGGCACTTAAGGCATATGCGCAGTCTAATGATCAATTTAAAATTGCAGCTGGCTGGCTGATTGAACAGGCTGGCTGGAAAGGTAAAAATATTGGCCCGGTAGGCATGTATGAAAAACAGGCGCTGGTATTGGTTAATCATAGCAGTGCCACTTTGCAGGATGTGCAGGTTGTATGTCGGGCAGTGCAGACCTCGGTGCAGGAAAAATTTGCTATTGAGCTTATACCTGAACCGGTCATGGTCAGTTTCTAATGCTTAAAATCTTTTAAAAACTCTAAAAAGGTCAAATTATGACGCAATCTCCACCCTGGCATAAAACAATAATGCAGTGGCTATTTGCGCTTGTATTAGTAATTGCCATGCTGGTGCTGTTTGTCATGAGCCCGTTTTATTCACAAGCTATTCTTTGGGCATTAAATAAAGTCCCGGTAACAGTTAACCAGATAGCAGCAGAAAGCCAGCGTGGCGATGGCAGAATTGAAGAGGGTGAGCTATCCGAACCGGGTTCAGCAAGCTGGCTGGTTCAGCAGCAGACTGTTGAAGAAGATCCGCAGTTACTTTCCTTGCAGCAGGAACTGGCACAGGAATTAACCAGAGCCAACCGTTCTTTGAGTATGGCAGAAGCACTGGCACAGCTACATGATGATTATTTACAGCAAAATGCCCAGCTTGGCCGGCAGAAATCTGGCTTGAGTGATAATGGGGCGCATGTGATTGTAGTGTTAGGGGGCGGTTTGGGGCGCGATGCAGCTCGTAATATTGTGGTCAATGCCTATACCAAAATGCGTCTGGAAAAAGCAGTAGAGCAAAAACAGCATAATCCCTTGCCAATCCTGTTGAGTGGGGTAGAGGCACCGTATATGCAGGACTGGTTGAAGCAGCATGAGGTTGACGCTCTGTTGTTGGAAGATCGCAGTATGAATACTTGTGAAAATACCCGTTTTAGTTCACTGTTGTTGCAAAAGAAAGGCGGCGCTCCCCGTGTGGAGCTGGTGACAGACGCCTACCATATGCCACGTGCCAGACGCTTATTTGCCATAAGCGGAATTGATACCATTCCCGTCGTTGCGCCTCTGCCCATTGAACCAACGGTATGGCAACCCAGCAAAACCAACTTGATGCACAGCCGACGCGCAACCTATGAAGCTATTGCAACCTTGCGGGATCTGTGGTTTGGTGAAACCAATTGCCGGGAGGTTCCCTGATGAATAAAGCCCATCCGTTTCAAACGCCTGCGGTACTCAAGGCTACCCAGTTGCCACTGCCAGATCGGGAATATACGCCTGCTATGTTGCCTGCATTAAATCTGGCTGAACCGATGCTGGTGGAGCCAGTGCTGGAAGGTTATCAAACCCTGTATGGGCTGAATAAAATTGATGCATTACACTGGCAGGGTTACCTAAACCTGGCGCAGCATAAAACCCATGTTCAGGTGTTTATACCCCGGCAGCAGGCGCAGGGCACGGTGTGGTTGCTGCACGGCTATCTGGAGCATAGCGGTATTTATCAGCCGATTATTGAAGAAATTATTGAGCAGGGTTTTAGTGTCATTACCTATGATTTGCCGGGGCATGGTCTAACCGAAGGGCCGATAGCGAGTATCCAGGAATTTTCCATTTACCAAAACCTGCTGGATGAACTGCGGCACTGGGCAGAGACACAGCTCAAACAGTTACCCAAACCCTGGCTGGGAATTGGTCAAAGTACGGGTGGTGCCATCTGGATTGACCATACTTTAACGGCTGCCTCCCAGCGCCGTGCACCGATGATTGATCGTGCCTTATTGCTGTCACCACTGGTACGGCCAGCGCAAAGCGCCTGGTGGCATAACAGCATTGGGCTATCCCTGATCAAGCGAGTAAAACGCAATGTGCCCCGTACCTTTAGGCGCAACAATCATAATCCGGAGTTTTTGCGTTTTGTGCGTTTGGCTGATCCTTTACAACCCCGTGTGATGAGCCTGGAGTGGATTCTGGCACTGGCCAAATGGATGGTACGCATTGAACAGCTGCCAGCCTGCCGTATTCCGGTCTGGGTGGCTCAGGGTGCCAAGGATCAGACAGTGAACTGGCGCTATAATCTGGAATTTATCCGCAAGAAATTTCGCCTGCAAACCTTGTTGATACTAGAAGAGGGCTCTCATCAGCTCATCAATGAGCGTTCAGACATTCGTGCGGCTTTAACCGGCCTGATTCCAGCCTTTTTGCATGCCAATGATATTAAGCGTTATTACTATGATACTGAATAAAAGCTAAGGCGATGGATCAGCATTGTTATAACAAATCAGTCAGTAGTTTCTGCTATGCTGGACTTAAATTGAGGCAACCCAGATCATGTTATGAAACTTGCCACCTGGAATGTAAATTCTTTAAATGTTCGTGCGCCACAGGTCATAGACTGGCTACAGCAAGAAGCTATTGATGTGCTGTGTCTGCAGGAAACCAAAATTGAAGATCATAAATTTCCTTATGCTGCCTTGCAGGATATTGGTTATCAGGCCGTGCATCTAGGTCAGAAAACCTACAACGGCGTGGCTATTGTTAGTAAACAGCCGATAAGCGATGTTCAGGTGGGCTTACCTGATTTTGAAGATGCGCAAAGCCGCGTGATAGCAGCAACCATTAATAACATTCGGGTGATTTGTGTTTATATACCCAATGGACAAAGCGTGAATTCTGATAAATATATCTATAAACTGGACTGGCTTAACGCACTGACCCGTTACCTGAAGCAGCAACTAATACTTTATCCCCGACTTGCACTGCTTGGGGATTATAATATTGCCCCTGATGAGCGAGATGTCTATGACCCTGCGGCCTGGCAGGGCAGTGTACTATTTAGTGAGCCCGAACGGGCAGCATTTCGGCAATTGTTGGCACTTGGCCTGCATGATAGTTTTCGCCTGTTTGAACAGCCCGACAAGTTGTACAGCTGGTGGGATTACCGCATGATGGCTTTTAGGCGCAATCTGGGCTTAAGGATTGACCATATTTTAATTAGCTCAGCACTGGTGCCACAGGCCAAAGCCAGCTGGATTGATCGAGCACCACGCAAACTAGAGCGGCCTTCTGACCATACGCCAGTGGTATTGCAGTTAAACGCAACAGGTGTTTAGCTTTATAAGGCAGTTATTGATCCAGCAGGTGATTATCTTTTGGTAAGGTTTTGGCTACATACAGGCGTTGATGCCTGGCTATCAAAATCACTTCACTGTTTAATTCCAGCTCACCGAACTCAGGTTCTACCTCAATATAATGCAGCTGCCCCAACTGGTCGCGTACTCTGGCCTGGGCGCTTAAGCCTGGGCGGGCATTGCCGCGGCAAATAGTAGCGACACGACCCAATAAATCAGGTGGGGTATCTGGTGCAGCTTCAAAAGGGATATCTATAAAGTGACTTAGCCAGCGGCTTAAAAATACCGTAAAGAGAAGGGCGAACAGCAAGGCAGGGATAACCAGAAACCATACAGGGGCGAAATGATGCTTAAATGCAAACCATATGAATTGTAACGCATAACCCAATAAGCCAAAATTCAATAAAAACAATATACCCAAAGTAAATATTGGAAAATATTGAATGCCGGATTGAATAAGTTGCTGTTCTAAAAAGCGGGGTAGGCGGGCAATGAGCCAGGCAGAGGGGTGCAATTTAAGGGTAGCACCTAATGTACCGGTAATAGTTAAAATCAGTGTTATCATCAGGCTAAGGGTAAATAGCCAAAAAGGCGCTGAAAAAAGCCATGAACCGGTCATATTGATAATCCCTAAACATAAGGGGTTAAAATCCAGTAACCCCTGGCGTAGTATATCCCTGCTGATATTGAATTCAGCCAACATGATTTTTATGATATCGGCATTGCTATGCTTAACGATTTTGCATCTTAATCGGGCAAGTCAGTGTGAAATTATTCAACCAGGTAAATGCCTCCATCTGAATGTACGCTAATTTCAACTGAGGTTAAATGATCCCCCTGGCAGGGGCCAAAAATACAAAAACCATCTTCTACCTGAAATAATGCACCATGGGTCGAGCAGATAATCAGCTCTTTATCCATATCCAGGAATTCATTTTCCATATAATTGAGTTCAGTGCCCAAATGTGGACAGTTGTTTAAATACGCATAAAACGTACCGTCGCGCTGGGTAATAAAGATGGGGCCTTTGGGTGTATCAAATTCCCGTGACTCGCGCTCAGGGATATCTTCGGTATGACAAAGTAGCTGCATGGCTATTTTCTCTTAAACCGTTGCTTGCGGCTGATACTGTTGCAAGATGGATTGATACTGCTCAACACTTAAGCGCGGGCCATATTGACTGACCACTGTCGATGCTGTAGCTGCTGCCAGTTTGCCACATTGCTCAAGATGATAGCCCTCGTTAAGGCCATACAAAAATGCACCGGCAAAAGCATCACCAGCACCCAGCGTATCAATGGCCTTGCAGGGTACAGCAGCAATGTCAATTTGCTCACCCGCCTGTGTGGCAATGATCGCACCTTGTGCACTGCGGGTCACAATCACGGTTTTACTTATTTTTAATAGGGCTTTAAGTGTGTCGTTTAGGGTTTCTGTACAGGTGTACATACGCGCTTCATGTTCATTGCAAAATAGCACATCCACGCCATCATCAATCAGATCATCCAGGCCTTCACGGGCATATTGCACCATGGCCGGGTCAGACAGGGTAATAGCAATCTGGATTTGATGGGTGCGGGCAATTTTACGTGCCTGTTTTACGGCATTGCGGGCTGTTGTGCTGGTAGCCAGATAACCTTCAATATATAAATATCTGGCAGCGCTCAAAGGCTCAAAATTAACTTGCTGGCCACTTAACTCGGCGGTAATCCCAAGATAAGTCTGCATGGTACGCTCGCCATCAGGGGTAACCAGTACCACACAGGTGCCCGTTTCACCCTCACTGCTTGAGCTGGTTGATACCTGTACTCTGGCGCTACTTAAACCATCAAGGTAAAACTGGCCAAATTCATCATTGCCAACCCGGCAGGCATAAAATGCACTGCCACCCATGGCCGCAAAAGCCACAGTTGAATTGGCTGCAGAGCCGCCACTAGCCTGTTCCTGGGCATGATAATGCTGGTTTAAATTGGCAAGTAGCTGTTGCTGGGTTGCCTGTTCGGCCAGTTGCATGGTGCCTTTTTGTAATTGATGAGCCAGCAGGAAATGATCATCCACACTATATTCCAGATCAACCAGCGCATTTCCAATAACATATAAATCAACTGACATAAACAGGATTTCCGGAAGTTATATTCTTTAAAAACATCAAGATTAACATGGATAAAAAAGGATAAATATGTTTTTGGCTTGAAATTTCAATATCCCGGCTTAATTTAAGATAAGCTTGGTCTTAATTAGGACATAGGCTGTGTCATGTTGCTTAAATGCCGTTTTATTCCGTTCTTGTCAGGCCGGGATTCATAAGGCAACGCTTTAGACCAGCCAGTTTTATACCCTAGTCCTGCTGTCAAACTGGACAGGACAAATCAATTTTTGGAGTTTGCATGACTGCCGCGTTTTCAGTACCAGAGCAAAATCTGGTTCACCCTGCGTTTGAGTTAATCAACAGGCATTATATTCCTGCACTATCTGTAGAGTTTTTACAATACCGGCATCGTGCGACAGGAGCGCTGCATTATCACCTGGCAGCAGATAATGATGAAAACGTGTTTTTGGTAGCGTTTAGAACCCAACCTATGGATTCTACTGGCGTTGCGCATATTCTGGAGCATACTGCGCTATGTGGATCACAAAAATACCCAGTGCGTGATCCGTTTTTTTCCATGATTCGCCGCTCACTAAACACCTTTATGAATGCGTTTACCGCTGCTGACTGGACGGCTTATCCCTTTGCCACACAAAATAAAACTGACTTCTTTAATTTATTGTCGGTTTATCTGGATGCCGCCTTTTTTGCCAATTTGCATGAGCTTGATTTTGCCCAGGAAGGCATTCGCATTGAACTGGAGAATAACAAGCCGGTCTATAAGGGCGTGGTGTTTAATGAAATGAAAGGTGCCATGAGTTCACCGACTGACCAGCTCTATCATACGCTTGCTCATTCTTTATATCCAAAAACCACCTATCATTATAACTCTGGTGGTGATCCGGCTGATATCCCCAAGCTAAGCCATCAGGATTTGATCGCGTTCTACCAGTCGCACTATCATCCGTCCAATGCGGTATTCATGAGCTTTGGTAATTTATCTCCGGTCGAGCTACAGCAGGCTTTTGAAGACCAAGCCCTGAAGAGCTTTAATGCAGGTGATACTCTTAAATCCGTACCGGAACAGCGTTTGACTGCGCCTTTGCAAGTGGAAGACGTCTATGCGGTAGATAGTGACGAGCTGAGCAAAAAAACCTATATCCAGTTTGCATGGCTGTTGCCACCTAGTACTGATATCAAAACCCGGTTGGCTTTGCGTTTGATAGAAGGCGTATTGATGGAGCACTCTGGTTCGCCATTACGTCAGTATCTGGAAACCTGTGGGCTGGGTGAATCGACTTCGCCGTTAATGGGCCTGGACGACAGTAATTTTGAGATGACCTTTTATTGTGGTTTGCAGGGCAGTGAGGCAGATAAGGCTGATGCGCTGGAAGCCGGTATGATGAAGGTTTTGCAGGACGTAGTAGACAACCCGGTTGACACCAGCCAGATTGAAGCAGTATTGCATCAGATTGAGTTGCATCAGCGTGAAATTGGTGGTGATGGCATGCCGTATGGCCTGACTTTGCTGTTAAATGGTCTGGGCAGCGCTATTCATGGCGGTAATCCGCTGGATGCCTGGCAAATTGAGCCACATCTAGCCGAACTGCGTGAGCAGCTCAAAGACCCGCAATGGCTACCACAAGTGATTCAGCAATATCTGATAGACAATCCACACCGGGTACGACTAATCCTAAAGCCCGATCCCCAAAAAAGCATGCGTGATCAGGCACGAGAGCAGGCTCAGCTGGAGCAGGTTGAGCAGCAACTAAATGATGAAAAACGTCAGCAGCTCATTGAACAGGCCCGTTTGCTGGAAGCCCGTCAGGTTCAGGAAGATGATCTGTCCTTGTTGCCCAAAGTGGGGCTGGCGGATATTCCTGCCGACTTGCATATTGTGGAAGGCACTACCAGCAGCCTGAAAGTAAATGGTCAGCGTGTACCATTTTACCAGTATGCAGCAGGAACCAATGGCTTGTACTATCAACAAGTGCTCATTCAAATCCCGGATGAAGTGCTGCAATCACCGCTTTTGGGTATTTATACCTCTTTGGTGGGTGAGCTTGGAGCAGGCCACATGAGTTATCTGGAGCTGCAACAGGCACAGGCAATGGTGAGCGGTGGAGTCCATCTGGGTGCCAGCTTCCGTTCTGCTATTGATAATGCTGAGCAGGCCAGTAGCTATCTGGTACTGGCAACCAAGGCCTTAAATGAAAAAACCGAAGCCCTACAACTGTTAAAAACCGCGTTTGAACAACTGCGTTTTGATGAAAAAGACCGCATTTTAGAATTACTGCAACAGCGCAAGACACGCTGGCAATCGCGCCTGTCCGGTGCTGGTCATAGCTATGCCTTGCAAACAGCTTCCCGCCATATGAGCGCTCTGGCACGTCGGGATTATTATAATGCCGGCTTGCCTGCGCTGGTGTGGCTAAAAACGTTGGTGCAGGATATTGAGCAAAACCCCCAAGCACTGGATCAGCTTATCCAGGATTTACAACAGCTACATCAGCAGGTAATGAGTTTGCCCAAGCAGTTTTTGCTGGTGGCTGAGCAGGAAAAAATACCTGCTTTGAGCGAACAGCTACAGCAGGTATGGCAGCAGGCGCTTACCCAGCCACAAGTTCATGGTTTGGCAACAAAAAATTATCCGGCTGAGCAGCAGGATATTGCCTGGCTCATCCAGGCTAATGTCCAGTTTTGTGCGGCTGCCTATCCGGCAGTGCCAGTCAATCACCCTGATGCTTGTGCTCTGATGGTACTAGGCCCGTATTTAAAAAATGGATTTTTGCATCGTGCATTGCGTGAACAGGGAGGCGCTTATGGCGGTGGTGCCAGCTATGATGGCAATGCTTGCGCTTTTCGCTTCCACAGCTATCGTGATCCCCGTTTGAGCGAAACCTTTAAGGATTTTATAGCCAGTATTGACTGGTTACTTTATGAAAAACAGGAAGCTTACCAGCTTGAAGAGGCTATTCTGGGTCTGATTGCCAGTATGGATAAGCCCGGCTCGCCGGCTGGTGAGGCAATTACGGCTTGTCATGCCATGCTGCATGGCCGTACGCCTGAGTTTAGGCGTAACATGCGTGCCGATTTACTTAAAGTCACGCTGGATGATCTCAAGCGGGTGGCGCAGCAGTATATTAAAAGCCAGGCGCCGACACGTGCCGTGGTTGCGCCGTATGCTAAATCTACCGAGCTACAGGACTTAAACTTTAAGGTGGAGCAGGTTTAGGCTTGCTCGTTTGTGGTAGCCAAAGTTCACGCTACAAAAATAATGCACAGGCAACTTTGGTTTGCCTGTGCGTTTTAATCATTAGTTAATAGCTTTTAAAAGCTATCTTAAAAACAGTTGATAACCCGGGTTGTTGGTAATTTCTTCATAAGGATAGCCCGTACTGTCAAGTGCAGTAATCAGCTCCTGAGGCTGATAGTTGCCGCGTTGCAAGCCCATGAGTACCCGCCCTTCAGCAGCACCATGATTGCGGTAATGAAACAGCGAGATATTGAACTGCTGCCCCAGGCGTTCAAGGAAGTTTAATAGGGCACCGGGGCGTTCAGGAAATTCAACCCGGAACAAGTGTTCATCATCAAGCCCGGCATGACCACCAATCAAATAGCGAATATGCAGCTTGGCCACTTCATCTTCAGTCAGATCATTAACCTGATAACCTTGTAAGTCATTTAAAATGGCCTGATGTTCTACAGCGCCATTTTTAAGTCCAATGCCTACAAATATACGCGCTGAGGCACTGCCCTGAGCAGAGGGCGGCTGGTAGCGATAGTTAAATTCGGTAATAGCCCGGCCTTTCAGGGCACGGCAAAATTCCAGATAAGCTCCTTTTTGCTCTGGAATGGTGACTGCAAAAATAGCTTCGCGTTTTTCACCAATTTCAGTGCGCTCGGCAATATAGCGCAGGCGATCAAAATTCATATTGGCGCCGCACACTATAGCAACCATGTTTTTGTTTTCAATCGCGTGTTCTGCCACATATTTTTTAATGCCAGCCAGTGCCAGTGCACCAGATGGCTCAACAATGGTACGATTTTCTTCAAAAACATCCTTGATGGCAGCGCAAATTTCATCGGTAGAACAAGTGACTATCTCCGGCTCAATAAGGGCACCTGTCCCATCTGATTTTTGCAACTTTAAGACTTCAAAAGGCAAAGCGCCAATCTGTGCGACTGCTGTGCCATCGGCAAATAGCCCAACCTGCGGCAATTTAGCCCGCTCGTTGCATTGCAGGGCCAGTTTTAAGCAGGCAGATTCATCTGATTCTACTGCAATGACTTTTACATGCGGTGCCACTTCACCCAGATAAGCGGCTACCCCGGCAATCAGGCCACCACCACCTACAGCCACAAATACGTACTCAACCTGACGCCACTGCTTTAGAATTTCTGTTGCAATAGTGCCTTGCCCGGCAATCACCAGCTCATCATCATAGGGTGGTACATAGGCTAAGCCTTCTTCTTTTGCCCGTGCAATGGCATATTGATTAGCAACATCAAAGCTGTCACCATGCAGTACCACATTGCCGCCCAGCCGCTTAACTGCATTAACCTTAATATCAGGTGTGGTGCTGGGCATCACAATAATGGTTTCAATGCCCAGTTTTTGCCCTGAATAAGCCACACCCTGAGCATGGTTGCCAGCAGAGGCACAAATCACGCCACGCTTTAACTGATCGCCTGGCATTTGGCTGATGCGGTTGTATGCGCCGCGTAATTTAAAGGAAAATACCGGTTGCAGGTCTTCACGCTTAAAACGAATGTGATTATTCAGACGCTCAGAAATTCGTGGGGCAGCTTCTAGCGGGGTTTCTATGGCAACGTCATACACGGTTGCCTGTAAAATTTGTCTGACCCAACGTGAGAGCATGGCTGATTTCACCTGTATAATAAAAGAAGCAGCTTATTGTAGCGTTTTAAGGCTTACAAGACTTAAAATTGCCGCAAATTTATTTTATGCCTTGAGATAAAACTATGACCAATTTGTCAATTCAGGATCAACGTAAACGCGCGGCAGCAGAAGCAGCTTTGGCGCACTTGCCCAAAGGCGGTATTTTAGGGGTGGGCACGGGCAGTACGGTTAATTTTCTCATTGACATGTTACCCAGCTTGCATCTGGAAGGTGCAGTGGCCAGCTCAAAAGCGACAGAAGAGCGCTTGAAAGCAGTGGGTATTGAGGTGGTTGAACTTAACCATGTAGGCAGCCTGGATGCCTATGTGGATGGTGCAGATGAAATTGACCGGCATTTACATATGATTAAAGGCGGCGGTGCGGCGTTAACCCGCGAAAAAATTGTAGCCTCCGTAGCGCGTCAATTTATCTGTATTGTGGATGAGTCCAAATGGGTAGGGCAACTGGGGCGGGATTTTCCGGTACCAGTTGAGGTCATTCCCATGGCACGCTCTAGTGTAGCACGCAAAATTGTCGCACTGGGCGGTGATCCAGCCTATCGTGAAGGCGTGGTTACTGATAATGGCAATGTCATTCTGGATATTTTTAATCTGGATATTTTAAACCCTATAGAAATGGAGCAGGCGCTTAATAATATTCCAGGTGTAGTGACTAACGGCATTTTTGCCGCACAAGGCGCGAGCCTTGCGCTCATTGCCGGTGAGAATGGTGTACGTGAGCTAAAACCAGAGTAAGCCCAGGTAAAGACCAGGTTCCGTATTGGAGATGAAAATTCCTGCCATTCAGCGGCGTGTTAAAGTCAATGCGCGCCGCTTAAAGCTGCACATTGCCCATCATCAGATATTTTTAACCACACCACCTCATACCTCAGAGCAAAAAATACAGACATTTTTACAAGAGTCGGAAAACTGGCTGATTCAAACATGGAATAAATATTATGCACCCCATATGGCAGAACAAGCTCCATATGATGGTGAAAAAATAAATCTGCCGCTATTAGGGCAAAGTTTTGCAGTTCACTTATGTGACACGCACAGTACTGCCAGCTTAGCCATAACAGATCACCAATTGATCGTGCATCCGGCACAGGCAGCTCACCTATTAAAGCGCTGGGTGCGCGATCAGGCAAAAGCTCATTTGCCACAGCGATTACAGCAACTTGCTGTTCAGCACAGTTTTGGCTATAGCAGCTGTCAGGTTCGTCATGCCAAAACCCGTTGGGGCAGCTGTTCTGCCAGGCAGGCCATTAGCTTAAATGCCGCTTTAATACTTATGCCTATCGAGTTGATGGATTATGTTATCCTGCATGAACTATGCCATACCCGTCAGCTTAATCACTCAGCAAAATTCTGGTATGAAATGCAATGCGTCGATAAAAATTATTTAAACCACCGCCAGCAGCTCAAGCGATTTAAGCTGCCGAGCTGGTGGTATACCGTTTAAGAATTCGGTTTTTCAAACACTGCTTTAAAGTTGGTACAAACCAGTTTTTCCTGATCCAGTTTCTTGGGATATCTGTTGCTGGAGCTGCTATTCATTGCACCTGCAGTGGCTGATATAATTTTTTGCCCTTCCGTACGAATCTGGATAAACTCTGGCGGGTTAAGCTCCGAGGAGGCAACATTTAACAGATATTCTTCGGCACCTGGTGTAAGGCGGATAATAGCATCTGATACATAGCCATTGATCTTGCCATTAAAACTTTGGTTACCTTTACTCAATATAATCTTGCCATTGATATAGATATCCAGTTTACAACTATTGTCAACTGTCGAGTAGGCACCTACCAGATTTTCAATTGGATTATAAGCCCCGAGGTTAGTATTTGCCTGTACGCCGATTTGGCAGCCAATTTCAGCGTACTGATCGGCGCTACCTTCTTTGCCAGCATCTGGATTTGCCGGAACGGTGATCTCTTGGCAATTGTTATCCAGAGTGGTTTGTAGATTTTTGGTAAGTTTGATTTGTCCTAAGCCAAACGCCCGTTTGTAGTTACCTGCACCCAGACTGCGGGGGAAGGGTACAGATGGTAGGTTTTCATTGTACTTGTCATGCGCTCCACTGAGGTAATCAACTGTTTTAAAGTATTCGATACCTGGCTTATCGGTACTTTTTAAGGTGTTTTCAAGGAAGCTTAAAATCGCTGGTTTTAGGCGCTCAGCATAATTTTTTTGAGTGGCTTCCTGAGCTTTTTGAAAGTCCTCTCTACTGGAGAGTCGAGGATTAGTATTAACTATTTGTGGGCTAACTATAGGATTTTTTAAAAATACTGTACTGTTTATCCCGTCACCAGATAACCCCATTCCGTCCAGATTGCCGTCTCGCATATCCTGGGCTGCACGCCGGGTAAAGCTTAGTAAAGGTGTAGGATCATTCTGGTTTTCCAGATGCTGAAGATTAAAATGTCCTAGCCCATAGAACATATTTAAATATTGAGTAGTAGAGTTAAGCGGTTTCTTAACATCGCTTGGATCCAGAATAAATTTACGCAAATTATCCATGCTGTCAATAGCAGGCACCAGCGCAGTTGGATTGACATGAAACGCACTATACACTTCATTATTAGCATTTGTTACTACGGAAATCACTTCTCTGGCATCAAGAGCACTAAGGTCGGACTTGCTACTATCCAGGCTATTTGCCCTGACTAAAGCACGCTGATAGGCAATTTCTGTAAAAGGGCTGACCATGATGGAGCCGTCAGTATTCAATATGGTAAAAGTAACATGCAGTGCGCCGGTAAATGGGGCAAATTTGCCTAAAGTGGGCTCAAAGTAAGAACTGGTATTGTCTTGCCCGGAGATTTCGGCCAGAAGCAAGCGCCCTGCATAGCTGGAAGCCTTGATTTCAAAAACCAGCTCTGAGCCATCTGCTATTGTTTTTTTATCTATTTCTTTACCATCTGCCACATTAATCAGGCGAACTACAGCATTTTTTACTTTAACGGCAGAGCGTACTGTTAATTTGACCGGAGTCTCGGGCTTTTGGGTATCCGTAGGATTATCAATACGGGTAGTGGGGCCATCGCTACCGCAGCCACCTAGCAGTAAGGCTGAGCTTAAGCCAACAACAATAGCTTTGCTCAATCCGGTTAGGCGAAGGGTTGATAAGCAAGAGTAAGGTGAAAACGGGGGCATCCGCGCGCTCCTGAATTATTGTGTCTTTTGTCCTAGTGGCTATTTAAGAACAAAAAAAGCCATACGTCTACTACAATCGGTAGTTTTGTCAGGGCAATCTTCCTGTCATACTACAGCCTGATCAGATTTGCATGCGGAGTGAGTGATGATTTCGGTAGGTATTGTGGGTGGAACAGGCTATACAGGTGTCGAGCTAGTGCGGATATTGCTCCGACATCCTAATGTGCAAATTAAGGCCTTGACCTCACGTACTGAAGCTGGAACCCGTGTAGATACCATGTTCCCCAGCTTGCGCGGGTTAACTGATCTTGAGTTTTCCAATATGGATGAAGATGCGCTTAAATACTGCGACGTCGTATTTTTTGCTACGCCGCATGGGGTAGCTATGAAGCAGGCCAGATCATTGGTGGATGCCGGGGTTAAAATTATTGATCTGGCTGCTGATTTTCGCTTAAAAAATACAGCAGAATTTGAAAAATGGTATGCCATGCCGCATGCCTGCCCAGACCTGCTGGAGGAATCAGTATATGGCCTGCCGGAAATCAACCGTCGTGCTATCAAAACAGCGCGTATTGTGGGCAATCCCGGCTGTTATCCCACCACGGTACAGCTTGGCCTGTTGCCTTTGCTGAAATCCTCACAAGCTTTGGTAAATTTTGAGACATTAATTGTTGATGCCAAATCAGGAGTGTCCGGTGCCGGACGCAAGGCAGAAACCAGTCTGCTATTTTCTGAGGCAAGTGATAACTTTAAAGCCTACGCGGTAAAAGGTCATCGCCATCATCCTGAAATTGTGCAGGGTCTGACCGCAGCAGGTGGACAACAGCATTGGTTTGAGCAGATGATTTTTGTACCGCATCTGGTACCCATGATTCGCGGCATGTTTACTACCATGTATGTCAAACTCAATGATGTGGGAAGGCAAGCTGACCTACAGGCTTTATTTGAGAAAACTTTTATTGATGAGCCATTTGTGGATGTGATGCCTGCGGGTAGCCTGCCAGAAACCCGGTCAGTACGGGGATCCAATCAGCTGCGTATCGCCCTGTATCGTCCTAATAATGGTGATACGCTAGTAATTCTGGTAGCGCAGGATAATCTGGTTAAAGGAGCGTCCGGACAGGCAGTGCAAAATATGAATCTGATGTTTGATCTGCCGGAAACCACAGGTCTTAATGTAGTGCCGCTATTGCCTTGAGTAGATTGTGGTCGCTAATTTAACGAATTGATTCAAAAAGATGATTACAATCTGGCATTGATAGGTTATGAATAAAACGCTTCAATGCCGGTTGTTTGTTTATTAATGGAATATTGGATAACCATAGCATGAGTGATGCAGAACAACCATTAATCATGGAACACAAGTCGCCATCCGCTTTTAAACGGTTTATACGGTCTAATTTGCCGATTGTACTGGGCGGCACTATTGTCGGGGGAGGGTGCCTGCTGATCGGTTATTCCATTGGGCATCAGCAAGGTTTGACAGCGGTTGGCTTCAGTGCTGATGCTGAGCAGTTAAACGAGGTGGTACAGGAGCAAAAGCAGGCAATTAATATTCTTAATACCGGGTTAAATACGGCTGTACAGGAGCGGGACGTGGCTTTAGCCAGCGTACAGGATTTGAGCAGCAGCCTGCGCAAGGAAACTGACCTGCGCGAGCAAACTGAGCATCAGCGGGACATTTACCGTGAAATTCTGCGTTTGCGTGGTGGGGTGGCTTTAACGGTACAGGATATCAGCATCAAGCCCTTACCTGACAGAGCCTACGAATACCGGCTTGACTTGATGCAGCTGCAACCCAATAAACGTCGTGCAAGTGGCACAGCGCAGATTCGCCTGATCAGCAAGGATAATATTCTGGTGGTACCTATGGCGGATAACTCCTATAGTTTTGACAGCTTTGAGCGGCTGACCGGACGCTGGACTATGCCTAGTGGTTTTAATCCTGAATATCTGGAAGTGCGCCTTGGTAATGGGGTAACCAAGCGTTATGCCTGGGAGCGCGGCACTGCCATTAATGATATGCCAGCTATTTTGTCGGAAATTCCACAGGCTGAGGCAAATGCTGACTAAATCAGTCGTGTGATTTTTAGAAATGTACTTTAAGTTTGGATATGAGGTTAAATGAATGTTGGATGCGCAAAAATTGTTCAGGCGCTCTATGAAGAACAAAGCACAGCGAGCGCTTTTGCGTGCCAATAAGCAGGCATTTTTACAGCAGGGACTGGTTGACTGGCATTTACCTAAAACACAGGGCAATCATCATTCAAACACTCCCTTAATCTGTATGGCTGTAGAGGATCCTAATGATAACAGTCAGGAAAATCTGGATGTTGTTACTGCTCCACCGCAGCTGAAGAAGCCGCCTTTTTATGCAGTTATTCTATTTAATGATGATTATACCCCCATGGAGTTTGTAATAGAAATATTACAAGTTTATTTTGCTCTTGATCTTGACCGTGCGACTGAGGTAATGCTAACTGTACATTATAGAGGTAGAGGAGTTGCTGGCATCTATCCGCGCGATATTGCAGAAACCAAAGCGCAACAGGTAAACAACTACGCGCGTTCGCAAGGCCACCCACTCCTTTGCCAGATCGAGCCGCAACCAGAATAGAGGTCAACATGCTCAGTCGTCATCTAGAAGTATCATTACGCTTGGCCGTCAGTATGGCGCGTCAGAAACGCCATGAGTTTTTAACGGTAGAGCACCTGCTGCTATCGCTGCTGGAAAACGATTCTGCCGTTAGTGCCCTAAAGGCCTGTGGTGCTGATATTGCCAGCTTAAGACGTGAGCTAGAAGATTACGTTGAGCAGCATACACCCAAACTGGGTGAAAACAGTGAGCAGGCACCGCATCCTACCGAGAGTTTTGACCGTATTTTACAGCGGGCTATTTTTCATGTGCAGTCATCCGGTGGGGGTGACCGTCCGGTGGAAGGCGCAGATGTACTGGTCGCCATGTATTCCGAGCGAGATAGCTTTGCGGTTTATCTGCTCAAAAAGCAGCAAATTAACCGGCTTGATCTCACCCAGTATTTGTCGCATGGCACGCGCAAGGACGATGAGCTGCATTTAAGTGAGGAAGAGTTATCTGATGAGGATAGCCGCGATGATCCAGAGGAGAGCAGTAGCAAGCGACCTATGGGGCCGCTTGAGCTATACACTGTTAACCTCAACAAGGAAGCACAAAAGGGTCGTACCGATCCGTTAATTGGCCGTGAGAAGGAAATTGAGCGTGCCGCACAGATTTTGTGTCGTCGTCGTAAAAATAACCCTCTACTGGTAGGTGACCCGGGTGTGGGCAAAACGTCGATTGCTGAAGGGCTAGCCTGGCTGATTGTTAACCAGAAAGTCCCTGAGCCACTGCATGATGCAGAAATCTATAGCCTGGATATTGGCGCCTTGGTGGCTGGTACCAAATATCGTGGTGATTTTGAAAAGCGCATTAAGCAATTGCTGGTGGCGCTCAAGAAAAAACCTAATGCCATTTTGTTTATTGATGAAATCCATATGATTATCGGTGCAGGTTCCAGTATGGGCAGCACTATGGATGCATCTAATCTGATCAAGCCAGCTCTGGCAAACGGAAGCTTGCGCTGTATTGGTTCCACGACCTATAGCGAATATCGTTCAGTGTTTGAGAAAGATCATGCGCTGTCGCGTCGCTTCCAGAAGATTGATATTAATGAGCCGAGCGTTGGCGATACCATTGAAATCCTCAAAGGGCTACGCAGCCGTTTTGAGGAGTTTCATGGGGTGAGTTATACCGATGCGGCTTTGGTATCAGCAGCTGAATTATCTGCCAAGCATATTCATGAGCGCTTCTTGCCGGATAAAGCCATTGATGTGATTGATGAGGCGGGTGCCCGTCAGCGTTTGCTGGCCGACAGCGACAAAGTGATTGCGGTACCAGAAATTGAGGATATTGTTTCACGGATTGCCCGTATCCCGCCAAAAACGGTATCCAAGGATGACAAGTCAGTGCTTGAGCATCTGGAGCGTGATCTTAAGCGCGTGGTATTTGGTCAGGATGAAGCAATCAGTACACTGGCTTCAGCTATCAAGCTATCCCGCGCTGGCCTAAAAGCGCCAGAAAAACCGGTGGGCTGTTTTATGTTTGCAGGTCCTACAGGGGTGGGTAAAACAGAAGTAACCCGTCAGCTGGCGCGCTTGTTGGGCATTGAGCTGGTACGCTTTGATATGTCTGAATATATGGAGCGCCATACCGTATCACGCCTGATTGGTGCGCCGCCCGGATACGTCGGTTTTGATCAGGGTGGCCTGCTGACTGATGCGATCAATAAGCAGCCGCATTGTGTATTGTTACTGGATGAAATTGAAAAAGCCCATCCAGATGTATTCAATATCCTGTTGCAGGTGATGGATCATGGTACCCTGACTGATAATAATGGCCGCAAGAGTGATTTTCGTCATGTGATTCTGGTAATGACGACCAACATTGGTGCTGAGAGTATTGCACGTGCCAGTATCGGCTTTACCTTGCAGGATCATAGTAACGACAACAAAGAGGCCATGAAGCGAGCCTTTTCACCAGAGTTCCGCAACCGTCTGGATGCTATTATCCAGTTTAAGCCGTTGCCAGCCAGTATTATTGATTCGGTAGTGGATAAGTTTTTAATTGAACTGCAAGCACAGCTGGATGATAAAAAGGTGGTTCTGGAAGTGGATGCTGCCGCCAGAAAATGGCTGGGTGAGCGTGGTTATGACCAGTATATGGGCGCGCGACCCATGCAACGCCTCATTCAGGATGAGCTGAAAAAGCCATTGGCTGAAATGATTTTATTTGGCTCTCTGGCTGAAAATGGTGGATTTGTGCATGTGTCGGTGGGTGATAAGGAAGACGGCGAAACTGGCCTGATTCTGGAAGTTGAGGATCAAACTGCCGAACCGGCCTAACCTACAGGCCAGCATGCTAAAAAGCCAGCGTGATGCTGGCTTTTTATATAGGAAAAACTTACGCAATGTTTATTTTAAAAGCCTTTGGCTTGTTTGCCTTAACCGCGCTGGCAGAAATTATTGGTTGCTACCTGCCATATCTGGTTTTAAAGCAGGCTAAGCCTGCATGGCTGTTAATACCGGCAGTTTTAAGTCTGATAGGGTTTGTCTGGTTATTAACCCTTCATCCGGCAGCAGCAGGGCGTGTATATGCAGCCTATGGCGGAGTGTATATGGCTACTGCATTGCTATGGTTATATTTTATAGATGGCTTGAGCTTAACACCGTGGGATATGGCAGGTGCGCTAATTATTGTTATGGGAGCAGGGGTCATTATTTTGCAGCCCGGGTTTTCTCAGTAACGCTTGTCAATAATAAAATAGCGCGGCCATGACTACGCTATTTTATAATCAGTCACTTTTTTATTTAACTGTTTTTAGCTTTGTATCAGGCTTCTAATGCCGCCATCGCATCATCACTAATATTGGCATTGGTATAGACGTTTTGCACGTCGTCAAGGTCTTCTAGCATGTCAATCATTTTAATAATCTGCTTGGCCATGTCAGAATCGCTAATGTCTGCCTGCGTGGATGGGTGCATGGTCACTTCAGCGTTGTCAGATTTTAAGCCTGCCGCAGCCAGGGCATCTTGCACATCGCCAAAGCTTTCTGGCGAGGTAATCACCACAATACCATCATCACCTACCTCAATATCTTCAGCACCGGCTTCTAGCGCTATTTCCATAATTTTATCTTCAAGGGATACATCCTCAAAGCTGATTTCGCCGCGTTTGCTAAACAAATAAGCCACTGAACCAGAAGTGCCCAGGTTGCCACCGGTTTTGGTAAAACAGTGGCGCACGTCTGGTACGGTGCGGTTAATATTATCGGTCATGGTTTCAACCAGAACTGCCACACCACCGACGCCATAACCTTCATAAGTGATTTCCTTAAGGTTATCGCCCTCATCATTGCCAGCCCCACGGGAAATAGCCCGGTTAATGGTATCGCGTGTCATGTTGACGGACAGGGCTTTTTCAACCACCGCACGCAGGCGCGGATTTTTGGCCGGATCAGGATCACCCTGTTTTGCTGCACTGACCAGCTCACGAATATATTTGGTAAACAGCTTTCCGCGTGTGGCATCCTGTTTGGCTTTGCGGTGTTTAATATTGGCCCATTTGGAATGTCCAGCCATGATGATGCTCCTAAATTTCTAAGCGCAAAGAGTATTTTTAAATTCAGATCAAATGATGCAAGAAAAAGCCAATTCTAGCATAGGCAGGATTTGGACGGAAATTGTTGGCTGCTGGTCTTGCCCGCTGGTTGTCTGATTTATTAGCGTAATTGCTACCAGCGATATTTGCCCCAGTTTTCCGGATTGGCCCAATATTTGGAATTTAACCAGTCTGGTACTTGCTTGTAAGATAGAATGTTAAATTGCCAGATCACAAGTTTTTCTGCCAGCTGCTCGATCTGGCTAAAACCCAATGCAGGTAGCGTTGAACCAGATTCAGGCCTGGTCAACACCAGTACTTGCCTTGCCAGTACATCCCTGAGCCGGGTAATGCCATGGATTAAAGATGCTGGAATTGGTCTAGCTGTGGGGCTATCTGCATGATTTATAGACGCCTCAGTCTTGCTTGCAACTGAATTATCCCCATAATAATGATCATACAGTACCACTACTGCCAGATCATAACGCTTGGTGAAAGCCAGTGTTTCTAGCTCATCGAGATTGATGGTCTGCCATTTGCCTGGCCAGTTGGCGGTCTGTAGGCCGTGCCCTACGACTAAGCCTTGAGCAATTGGCTTTTCTTTGGACAGCAGCTTAATAAATGGCAGAAGATCCATAGACCAGTCAGTCACTGTTTTATCCTTATTAATCATAAAGAAGTTTTTACAATGGAATATCAGGGCATTTGCCAGAAAATGCGTGCAAAGCTTGGAGAAAGCACAACCACCAGTAGTGGTGCCTTATCGGCCGCAGTTGAGTATAGTCTGGTTTTAGGCTCGTTTGTATCGCCATTTACACAACTGGTCGGCAGTGCTGTTGAGCTGCAATGGACAGGTAAAATTTACTGTGTGGCCTGCGGTGCAAAAACCAATAAGTCATTTTCGCAAGGTCACTGTTATCGCTGCTTTAGCACCAAGGCGGCATGCGATATGTGTATGATGAAGCCGGAAACCTGCCATCATCACCTGGGTACCTGCCGCGAGCCAGAATGGGCAGAGCGCGTATGCTTTAATCCGCATATTGTGTATCTGGCCAATTCCAGCGGTTTAAAGGTGGGTATTACCCGGCACACGCAAATGCCCACGCGCTGGCTGGATCAGGGCGCAACGCAGGCCATTCCCATTTTTCAAACCCAGAGCCGGTTTTTGTCAGGTGTGGTTGAAACGTTGCTAGCACAACATATGTCGGATAAAACTGACTGGCGCAAATTGCTTAAAGGTGTGGCCGAACCGCTGGATTTGCAACAGGTCCGGGATGATATTTTTAACCGTTATGAAGCTGATCTAAGCCAGCTGCAACATGCTTATCCTGAGCAGGTAGAATTACTGCAACATGAAGCAGTGCATGAGTTTGTCTACCCGGTAAACAAATATCCAGCCAAGGTGAGCGCTCATAATTTTGATAAAACCCCCATTATTAAAGGGCATTTAAATGGAATTAAAGGCCAGTATTTATTGCTGGATACCGGTGTGCTCAATATACGCAAGTTTAGTGGTTATGAGTTAATAGTCAGAGCTTAGCGAGTTGATAAGGGTAATCAACTTAAAACTGATAGCGATAGACAGGGTATGAGGCCTTGGTCTTATCTGTTTAGGCCAAATTTTTGCAGCCAAACATTGAATATTCATTTACTATTGGTGCAGCAGATTTATTACACGCCAGACCACGATAAATAACAGGAGTGATTCATGAGCATTCGTATTACCGGAACCGGGCTATATACGCCACCTTATTCTATTAGTAATGAAGAACTGGTGACCAGCCTGAATGCTTATGTTGAACAATATAATAGCGACCATGCCAGCGAAATTGAAGCAGGTACCCTGGCGCCCAAGCGTGGCTCATCAGCAGCTTTTATTGAAAAAGTATCCGGCATCAAGTCGCGTTATGTGGTGAATAAGGAAGGCGTACTCGATCCTCAGCGCATGTGTCCTGTTATTCCTGAGCGCTCAAATGATGAATGGTCAATTCAGGCTGAAATGGGCGTTGCTGCTGCCAGGCAGGCGATTGAAAACGCTGGTTTAACCGTGGATGATATTGATGCGGTGATTCTGGCTTGCTCCAATATGCAGCGTGCATATCCAGCCGTGGCAGTTGAAATCCAGGCGGCACTGGGTATGACGCATGGCTATGCTTTTGACATGAACGTGGCGTGTAGCGCAGCAACGTTTGGCCTGCAACAGGCAGTTGATGCTATTAAAGCCGGTTCTGCAAAGCGTGTACTGGTCGTTAACGCCGAGATCACTTCCGGGCATTTAAACTGGACTGATTATAGCAGCCACTTTATTTTTGGTGATGTGGCAACTGCCGTGGTAGTGGAAGAAACGACTAGCAAGCCCGGCTTTGAGGTGTTGGGCACTCAGCTATTAACTCAGTTTTCCAATAATATACGTAATAATTTTGGTTTTTTAAACCGGGGTGATGAATCCGGGGTAGGCCAGGCAGATAAGCTATTCGTACAAAACGGGCAAAAGGTTTATCGTGAAGTGTCGCCGCTGGTTGCCAAAACCATTAGCGAGCACCTGCAAAAGATAGGTCTGAATGTTGAAGGTGTTCAACGCTACTGGCTACATCAGGCCAATGAAAACATGAATAATTTTATATTAAAAATGATGCTGGGGCATGAGCCTGAGGCAGGACGTGCGCCTATTATTCTGGATGAGTATGCCAATACCAGTTCCGCTGGATCCATTATTGCGTTTCATAAATATTCAGCGGATTTAAAAGACGGGGATATTGGGGTGATTTGTTCCTTTGGCGCCGGCTATTCCATTGGCTCAGTCATTGTTAAAAAAGTCACTTAACTTCACTGTAGTGTGGTATATATCAGAAGCGCCACATAAGTTGGCGCTTTTTTGTCGTTAAAAATTACCTAAGCGCATACAAATCTAAACCGGTAGTTCAAGAAGTTCTCTTTTACTGTGGCACACTGAAAAAATTGAAATATCAGGATGAGGTGAGGAAAATGCAGCGCTTTTTATTATCTACAGTAAGCGGCGTATTGATATTAAGTCTGAGTGGTTGTGTCAGCCATCCTGTCGATCGTCAGCATCGCCATAACTATGATCGAAGTTATGCAGGGCAGGATTATCAATATCGGGAGAGGTCGGCGCATAAACGTGATGGCCAGCACTGGCGTGAGCGTAACAAGGAGCGGGGCAAAAAATATAAACGCGATAAGCGCTATGATCCTAAGCCCTATCATAAGCGCTAGGGGACTGTTAGCTTTCTGGCAGCATGATATCTCTACGGTAGATTTTTATTTTCGGCTTTTTATAAGGGTTTAATATTTAGTGTTAAACTACCGTTATTTATAAAATTCACTTTGTATGTGTCATGGCCCAGCAGCAAAATAAAACATTACGCATTGGTATGGTCGTTGGAGAAGTATCCGGCGATACGCTAGGTGCGGCCTTAATAAAATCCTTTCAGGCGCAGGGTATTCATGCAGTTTTTGAAGGCATTGGAGGCCCGCAAATGCAAGCCTTGGGCTTTAACAGCATTTATCCCATGGAGCGGCTGGCTGTAATGGGACTGGTTGAGGTCATGGGGCGGCTAAAAGAGCTATTTGCCATTCGTGATGGCCTGGTTAACCGCTGGACAGAAAATCCTGTAGATATTTTTGTTGGTATTGACGCACCGGATTTTAACTTGCGATTGTCCAGCCAGCTTAAACCGTTAAGTATCAAAACGGTGCAATATGTTAGCCCGTCGGTATGGGCGTGGCGGCAGGGGCGTGTACATGGTATTCGGGCGGCAGTAGATCTGGTGCTGTGCCTGTTTCCCTTTGAAGTAGATTTTTATAAGAAACATCAGGTGCCTGCGATGTTCGTTGGTCATCCCTTAGCACAGCAAATTCCACTACATCACGATCTCATAGCTGCTAAACAGCAATTGGGGCTTAATCCCGTCCAAACCATGGTTGGTTTATTACCGGGAAGCCGCTCTGGTGAGGTATCACGTCTCGCTCCGCTATTGTTTGATGGTGCAGTGAAGTTATTACAACAGCATCCCGAAATTCAGTTTCTGGTTCCGGCTATCAATCCACAGCGACTTGAGCAAATTGAACAGATTCTGGCAAATTATCCGGCATCGTTTAAGCAGGCTGTACAGGTTATTCATGCACAGGACAGCAAATCCAAAGTAGGACGTGATGTGATGGCGGCCAGTGATTTGGTGTTGCTGGCTTCTGGTACGGCCACGCTGGAATGCTTGTTATTTGGCCGCCCCATGGTAGTGGTGTACAAACTACACTGGCTTACCTATTTAATTGCCAATTTTATGGTAAAAATTCCTTATAAATCGTTGCCTAATATTTTGGCAGGTCGCGAACTAGTGCCTGAGCTGATTCAGTATGATGCGACACCAGACAAGGTATTCCAGGCTGCAATAGCCTTGCTACAAACGTCCAAAGGCAAAATACAGCAGGAAGCCTTGACTGCTATTCATCAGCAGTTACAGGGGCAGCAGGCTGTTGACCCAGCAGTCGCTGTGCTGGAATTGCTGAATAAAAAATGATAAAAGTTGAGGCTTGCAATAAGTAAATTTTAATGGGAACAAGAAGAAAGTTATGGCTACCATATTTTTAAAGCAGGGTAATATTGCCGAGCTGATTTTCTGATTTTTAAGCATGAAATATTGTTGAGAGATTTTTAGGAGTATGTATGACTCTGTTGGCAAATCTGGATAGTAGTTCACCCCATATTTTAGCGCGTTCTGTATTAAACCCTGAGCTGATTTTTCCAGAATCTGACTTACTAGTTGCTGGTGTCGATGAAGCAGGGCGTGGGCCACTCATCGGCTCGGTAGTCACCGCAGCCGTTATTTTAGACCCTAATCATCCGATTGCCGGGCTAAATGATTCCAAAAAACTATCAGAGAAAAAACGTGAGCTGCTATTTGCACAAATCCAGCAAAAGGCGTTGGCATGGTGCATTAGCGAGGCAACCCATGAGGAAATTGATGAGCTTAATATCTTGCACGCCACCATGCTGGCTATGACCCGGGCGATTGAAAATTTGCCAGTTAAACCAAGCTTAGCGCTGATTGACGGTAACCGCTGCCCCAAGACTTTTATTCCCTGCCAGGCCATTGTCGGCGGGGACGCGCTGGAACAATGCATTGGCGCTGCCAGTATTCTGGCAAAAGTAACACGGGATCGCCAGTTGCAGACGCTTGATACGCGTTATCCTGAGTTTGGATTCGCCAGACATAAGGGCTATCCGACCAAAGTACACTTGCAAGCCATCGCACAATACGGGATTTTGCCTGAGCATCGCCGTAGTTATGGGCCGGTCAAAAAAGCCCTAGACAGTGCATGATAGAAAAAAGCCATTCTATCCTGCCAGGCTAGCTTAGCCTTGGAGCGTGATTCACAGATTGATAAAGATGCGTGATTTCCTCAGGCGTTTTGATCTCGTCAATCCATAGGGTTTTAAAGTGACTCACGCGACGTGCCTGTGCTAATGCCGACGGGCTATCATCCTCACCATAAAATGAAAACAGTAGCGGGTTACCTATCTCCTGACCATTTTCTACCAGTGTAATAAAATAGGCATTTAATAAAGGATCAATACCTACAATTGCATCGCGCTTGCTAAGCTGACATTGTTTGCTTGTCATTATCCTATTCCTCATAAAAATGACTGACAGACTTCATGGGTGTAATCATTCAAAAGCGCTTGGAATTGTGCAGTCACTACTAAATGCATTACGCCTTGAGAGCTACCCGTGACTTAACAAGGGATATATCATGGTTCCTGTTGAGTGTTTTCAACATATTTATTTACATATAAGGGTTTTGGGCACTTTTGAGGTTTAATTACCTGATCAGCTTGGATTTTTTATGAAATAAATTGTTGCGCTTTCTTGTTGAAATATCTGGAAATATTTTTATTTTGAGAGGGTTTAAGCAAAATTTAGTCAAAAAACAACTTAAAATGAAAAGATAGCCATGATAGCAAAAACATAAAGCGGCCTAAGCCGCTTAATTGCATGTGTACTGAGCATTTAGCGGTTGTAGTTATCGTCATCAAAAGATGGCTGATAATCCTGTTCCAGATGCTGCAAGTGCTCATGCATGGCGCGTTCATGCTGGATGCGCTGGTAAATTTCTTCACGATGTACTGATACTTCTTTGGGTGCATTAACCCCGATCCGTACCTGATTACCTTTAACGCCCAATACAGTGACGCTAACTTCGTCCCCAATCATCAGGGTCTCCCCGACGCGGCGGGTCAGAATAAGCATTGTCTTCTCCTTGTCTCAACTTTTTCAGCATACCCGATCTGTTGCCGTCAGTATCGCCTAAAGTTATTTTTCCGAATAGCCTTATCTCTATCTTTTTGTAAAATGAATAGTCCTTTTTGTTTCCATTCATTTTACTTGAAGCAAGATGAGCACTGAGGCAACATTGATCAATTTAGCATGAAACAGTTGTTTTTGCTGTAGTATTCACGGGTTAACGTGCTTATTAATTAAGCACGTACATTGCTTTCACCGCTTTCCCGGTCTAAACCAAAGGCAGTATGCAAGCTGCGTACAGCCAGTTCCAGATATTTTTCATTGACGACTACTGAAATTTTGATTTCAGAGGTAGAAATCATCTGGATATTGATGCCCTCAGAAGCCAGCGCACTGAACATTTTACTGGCAACACCTGCATGTGAACGCATACCAACGCCCACAATAGATACTTTAACAATACTATCATCGCTAACTACTTCACGTGCACCGATATCACTGGATATTTTTTCCAGTAGACCCAGTGCTTTTTTAAAGTCAGGACGATTGACGGTAAAAGTGAAGTCCGTAGTGCCGTCGGCGGCGATGTTTTGCACAATCATGTCAATTTCAATATTGGCTTCACCAATTGGCGATAAAATACGTGAAGCAATACCAGGCTGATCGGGTACACCACGAATGGTTAATTTCGCTTCATCACGATTAAAGGCGATACCAGAGATAATTGGCTGTTCCATAGTATTTTCCGATTCTGTAGTGATTAAAGTACCAACATTGTTTTTAAAGTCTTCATCAAATGCGCCATCAGCCTCGTTATCAAAACTGGACAGGACACGTAGAGGCACTTGATATTTGCCAGCAAATTCAACCGCACGGATTTGTAAAACCTTGGAACCAAGACTGGCCATTTCCAGCATTTCTTCAAAGGTAATACGATCCAGTTTTTTAGATTTAGGCGCAACGCGTGGGTCAGTGGTATATACGCCATCCACATCGGTATAGATCTGGCATTCATCTGCTTTTAATGCTGCAGCCAGTGCAACACCGGTGGTATCGGAGCCACCACGGCCTAAAGTGGTGGTGTTGCCATCGGAGTCCACGCCCTGAAAGCCTGCTACGATGAGCACTTTGCCATTATTTAGGTCTTTATGCATGACATCGGCGTCAATCGACAGGATGCGCGCTTTATTAAATGCGCTATCTGTTAAAATACCGACCTGACGGCCCGTGTAAGAGCAGGCCTCTACGTCAATGGATTTTAACGCCATTGCCAGCATGGCAATTGTAACTTGCTCACCAGTAGATACCATTTGATCCATTTCACGTGGATCAGGTGTTTCCGTAATGGCTTTTGCCAAATCCAGTAAGCGATTGGTTTCACCACTCATGGCAGAAACCACCACCACAACCTGATGCCCATGGTCATGCCAGCGTTTCACCCGACGCGCTACATTTAAAATGCGCTCAGGTGTCCCCATTGAAGTGCCACCGTATTTTTGTACGATTAAAGCCATAATTGTTCCATCTATTTTAATTGTTCCTGCCTGATTAATTGCTTGGCTCAGGCGAGAACATCGTTCATCAATCTTTAAAACGATTAACCGTTGTACTGTGAGTTTAACCAGTCCGGTAACGCTGCCATAACATTTGAAAAATTTGCAGTGAACGGTGCGCCGCCCTGAGCAAGGTCTGGTTTGCCCCCACCTTTACCACCCAGCTGTTCAGTCAGGTGTTTGATAATGTCACCTGCCTTGATTTTGCTGGTGTATTCCTTGGAAACAGAAGCCAGCAAAGCTATTTTATCGCCTTCAATTGCTGCCAATATAATCACACCATTACTAAAGCGTGATTTTACGCTGTCGTGCAAATTACGCAGGGTTTTGACATCCATTTGATCCAGTGTAGCAATCAGGGTTTTAATGCTTGAGATATCCTGCACTTTTTCAAGCAACTCGGCACTCTGGCTACCTGCCAGTTTCTGATTGAGACGTTCAATCTGTTTTTCCAGCTCACGGCTGCGCTCAAACGAAGCCTGCACCCGGTCAAAAACCTGATCACGCTGGGCTTTAATTAAGCTGCTGATTTGTACCAGTTGCTGATCAGCCTGTTGAATGACTGCCAGCGCGGTAGTGCCAGTCACAGCCTCAATACGGCGAATACCGGCAGCAATACCACCTTCAGAAATAATCTTGAACAGGCCAATATCACCAGTGCGATTGACGTGAATACCACCGCACAATTCAATAGAAAAATGGCGGTCGTCAATCTGGCTACCCATGCTTAGCACCCGTACCTGATCACCATATTTTTCACCAAACAGCATCATGGCGCCTTTTTGCTTGGCCGATTCAATATCTAGCTCTTCAGTGCAAACAGGCGTGTTAGCAATCACCTCAGCATTCACCAGACGCTCAATCTGCTGCAACTGGGCATAGCTTACTGGCTGATCATTGGAAAAATCAAAACGCAGGATGTTGCTGGCAACCAGTGAACCTTTTTGGCTAACGTGCTCACCTAATACCTGACGCAAAGCCGCATGCAGCAAGTGCGTGGCTGAGTGATTACGCGCAGTCGCTGTACGAATATCGGCTTTGACGGCGGCCTGTACCGGTTGTTTTACGGTAATTGTTCCCATAGTCACCAGACCTTGATGCACAATGGCTGAGCCTGATTTTTTGGTGTCCTGAACTTCAAAAATGCCATTTTCGCCGGTCAGTAAGCCGGTATCACCAACCTGGCCCCCGCTTTCTGCATAAAAAGGGGTTTGATCCAGCACAATCAGGCCTTCATCACCTTCAGACAATGAGTCAACTGCTTGGCCATCTTTATACAGCGCAATAATATTGCCCTGACCTTGTGTGCCAGTGTAGCCATGGAATACCGATTCCTGATCTACTTTCACAATGCTGTTGTAATCAATATTAAACTTGCCTGCATCACGTGCGCGCTGGCGTTGCTGCGCCATCTCGACTTCAAAGCCAGCTTCATCAATATTAAGATTACGCTCACGGGCAATATCGGCAGTTAAGTCAACCGGGAATCCATAGGTATCATATAGTTTAAATACGGTTGCACCCGGAATGGTATTACTTTGTAATTGCGCAAGCTCAGTTTCCAACAGTTTTAAGCCTTGTTCCAGCGTGCGGGCAAATTGTTCTTCTTCTTTAAGCAGAGTTGCTTCAATCATGTCACGACGATTAACCAGTTCAGGATAAGCATTACCCATCACATCAATGAGAGGCTGCACCATTTTATGGAAGAAACTGCCTGTTGCCCCAAGCTTATTACCATGACGCACGGCACGACGAATGATCCGGCGCAGCACATAACCACGACCTTCGTTGCTTGGAATTACACCGTCAGCAATTAAGAATGAGCAGGAACGGGCGTGGTCAGCCAGTACGCGCAGGGAAGGCTGGTTCTGATCTTCAATCCCAATAATTTGTGCGGCAGATTTGATTAAGTGCTGGAACAGGTCAATTTCATAGTTGGAATGCACATGCTGCATTACCGCGCTAATGCGTTCCAGACCCATGCCGGTATCCACGCTTGGCGCAGGCAGCGGATGCAATACGCCATCAGCCGTGCGGTTAAACTGCATGAATACATTGTTCCAGATTTCAATAAAGCGGTCGCCATCTTCTTCCGGCGTGCCCGGTAAGCCGCCCGGAATGTCAGCGCCGTGATCATAAAAAATTTCGGTGCATGGCCCACATGGCCCAGTGTCACCCATCGCCCAGAAGTTATCAGACGCATACGGTGCACCTTTGTTGTCACCAATGCGGATTATACGCTCAGGGCTTAAGCCAATATCTTTATTCCAGATATCAAAGGCTTCATCATCAGTGGCATATACAGTCACATATAAACGGTCAGCAGGAATCGCCAACCAATCTTTACCAGTTAAAAACTCCCAGGCAAATTTGATGGCATCTTTTTTAAAATAATCGCCAAAGGAAAAATTGCCCAGCATTTCAAAAAACGTATGGTGCCGTGCGGTGTAGCCAACGTTGTCCAGATCGTTGTGCTTGCCGCCAGCACGCACACACTTTTGGCTGGACACGGCACGTACATAGTCGCGTTTATCCAGACCCAAAAAGCAGTCCTTAAACTGGTTCATGCCGGCATTGGTAAATAGCAGGGTCGGATCGTTGTTGGGTATGAGTGAGCTTGAGGCGACACGTGTATGCCCTTGCGTTTCAAAATAACGCAAAAACGCTTCACGAATTTCATTCGATGTCATCATACGGCTCACAAGACAGCTCCTAGCCAAACAAACCCAAGTAATTAAAAACAACCATTAATAAACAGCTACAACCGGCTACTAGCCCTTGATATCAGTCAGCTAAGAACAAACTCTAGCCAGATAATAAGGAAAAATTGCCTGTGCTTTAAAAACGGCAAAGTATAGCTGATTTTATACGTCGCTCAAAATGATTCTGCGAGGGTTTTGGCAATAGCATCAATAAAAATCCAGCAAAAGCAAAAATGATAGGCGATTTGGGCAAAACTCGTTAAAATGACTGTCTTTTTTGCTGTTCTTGAGAGCTTTGTGTGGATAATTTGACCATTGAGCAAGACATTCTGGATGAAGCTGTTGGGCATCTACAAACTATTCGGGATTTTATTCGTTTTGGCGTGACTGCCTTACGCAGTTATGAGGTTCACCTGGGTCAGGGCACTGAGGACTTTTTTGCAGAAAGCTCGGCGCTGGTATTGCAGAGCTTATCACTGGAATGGTCTGCCGATGAGCAAATTTTGGATGCCAAGCTATTGCCCTCTGAAAAACAGCGGATTACCCAATTACTGGAAAAACGGATTAACCAGCGCATACCGCTCGGTTATTTGTTGAATCTGGCCTATTTTGCCGGGCAGCCATATTATGTTGATGAACGCGTTTTAATTCCACGCTCACCCGTAGCCGAGCTGATTGAAAACCAGTTTAACCCTTATTTTAGCAATGGGCTGGACAAGGCACAGGGTGGCGTCAATCAGCTACCGCACAATGCGCATCCCTTTGAACCAACACGCATGCTGGATTTGTGCACTGGTTCTGGCTGCATTGCCATTGCTCTGGCCTATGCTTTTCCTGATGCCACAATAGATGCGATTGATATTTCCCGTGATGCGCTGGAAGTTGCTGCTATTAACGTAGAGCATCATCACAGAGAAGATCAGGTGTCGCTGATTGAGTCCAATTTGCTGGAAAAAATTCCTGCGCAGCGTCAGTATGATTTGATTATTAGCAATCCGCCGTATGTTGATTCAGCCGATATGGCTGACTTGCCGGAAGAGTTTTTACATGAGCCGGAGCTTGCGCTGGCGGCTGGTCGTGACGGCCTGGATCTGGTACGGCATATTCTGGCTCAAGCGGCTGATTATTTAACTGATAATGGTTTGCTAGTGGTTGAAGTGGGCAATAGTGAATGGGCGTTGCAGCAAGCTTTTCCAAAAATAAAATTTCACTGGCTGCATTTTAATCGTGGTGGAGCCGGGGTATTTGCCTTGACCGCGCAGGAATGCCGACAGTATCAGGCTGAATTTAAGGCGGCGCTTGCTTAAGACAGTTTTTATAAAATTATCTTTAACTCGAAGCATCGCTTCTCGTCTTGCGGCTGGACAAAACAGTGCTTTGTATCAATTATATTATTTAGCAGCCTCAGAAGCAAAAGGGGATTAAAATGGCAGGCAACAGTATTGGTCAATTGTTCCGTATAACGACGTGTGGTGAATCGCACGGCCCGGGTTTGATGGCCATTGTGGATGGTGTTCCGCCAGGTCTTGAGCTAAGTGAGGCTGATCTGCAAATTGATCTGGATCGCCGTAAGCCGGGTACGTCTAGCTTTGCCACTCAGCGTAAAGAAGAAGATCAGGTTGAAATTATTTCCGGCGTGTTTGAAGGCAGAACTACCGGTACACCAATTGGCTTATTAATCCGCAATACTGACCAGAAATCCAAGGATTATGGCAATATCGCCCAGACTTTCCGTCCGGGTCATGCTGACTATACTTACACACAAAAATACGGCTTCCGTGATTATCGCGGTGGTGGGCGTTCCAGTGCGCGGGAAACTGCTATGCGGGTTGCTGCTGGGGCTATTGCCAAAAAATATCTGGCTGAGAAATTTGGTGTATTGATTCGTGGTCATGTTACCCAGATTGGCAATGAATCTGCGACCAAACTGGACTGGAATGAAGTGCCCAACAATCCATTTTTTTGTGGTGATGTTGATGCTGTACCACGTTTTGAAGCATTAGTGACCAGCTTGCGCCGCGATGGCACCAGTTGTGGGGCAAAACTGGAAATTTTAGCTGAACGTGTTCCAGTAGGTTTGGGCGAACCTGTATTTGACCGTCTGGATGCCGACATTGCACATGCCATGATGAGTATTAATGCCGTTAAGGGCGTAGAAATTGGCGATGGTTTTGCGGTGGCAGGCCAGTTTGGTCATCAGTCAAGAGATGAACTCACCCCGGAAGGTTTTACCGCCAATCATGCCGGCGGGATTTTAGGTGGAATTTCCAGTGGGCAAACCATTCGCGTGGCCATTGCACTCAAACCAACAGCCAGTATTACCACACCGGGCAAAACCATTAATTTGCAGGGCGAAGCGGTAGATGTGATTACCAAAGGCCGCCATGACCCCTGTGTAGGCGTACGGGCAACCCCTATTGCTGAGGCCATGCTGGCGATCGTACTAATGGATCACTTTATGCGGCACAGGGCGCAAAATGCAGATGTGATGGCGCCATTGACTGCTATTGGTGAGCTATAAGTTGGTTGCTAACGGCTATGACCAGTGCATTTTAGTTATAAAAAAGCCCGAACCTTCTTAAGGAACGGGCTTTTAGTCGCTTGCTCTAAATCAATGCAGGCATAGATCACAAGCTCATTGAGGCTCATCTCAAACTGTTGTGGATTCAACCATAGAGACTATGCGACGTCAATCTTATGGCTTCCCAAAAAAATTCCATTTTTTGAAAATTCTCATAGACAGTAGTATTCATGCCAACCATTTCAGGCCTGTATAAAGTTTCAGGATTTTACTTCCTGTATTACGCTGTAATCGGTGCATTTATGCCCTACTGGAGCCTGTATCTGGAAGATCAGGGTTTTAATCGCGCAACTATTGGCCTACTGGCGTCTATTACCGTGACCACCCGTATCTTCGCGCCGATAGTCTGGGGCTGGCTAGCTGACCGTAGTGGTAGACGCATGCGCTGGATTCGGCTGGCAACTTTTATGGAGTGGGTAATTTGGCTGAGCATATTTTTATTACCCAATACTCTTGGCCATTTAGCCATTTTAATGTTTGTGTTTAGCTTTTTTCAAAATGCCATTTTGGCTCAATTTGAAGCAGTGACCCTGTTCTGGCTAGGGGAGCAGCGTAATCATTTATACGGCAAGGTGCGGCGCTGGGGTTCGGTCGGTTTTATTGTGGCGGTATTTGTGCTGGGTGCCGTATTTGATGTGATCAGTATTCACTATTTGCCAATATTACTGATGCTCATTGCCATATTAACCTGGTTATGGTCCTGGCAGATTAATGAGCCGCAGCGGGCACCCCCTGCACAAAAACAGCTCAGTTCCATTTTGCCTGTACTTAGGCAGCCGCAAGTCTGGTGCTTTTTTACTATTGAGTTTTTGTTGCTGTTATCTCATGCACCGTTTTATAGCTTTTATTCCAATTATTTAAAAGACTATGGCTATAGTACAGGCTTGACGGGTCTGCTATGGGCGCTGGGTGTTATTGCCGAAATTATCATGTTTAGCCAGAGCAGGCATTTATTGGCACGGTTTAAACAAAAATATTTAATTGCTGCATGTTTACTGTTGACGTCTTTGCGCTGGCTTCTGGTGGCTAGTTTTCCTCAGTATTTAACAGTACAGATTGCTGCCCAGTGTATGCATGCCTTCAGTTTTGGCCTGTTTCATGTGATTGCCATGCAAGTTATTTTTAGCAGTTTTTTGCCTGAACAACAGGGGCGTGCTCAGGCAATTTATAGCACCATGTGGGGGTTGGGTGTCGCACTGGGTTCGCTGGTTGCTGGGCACTATTGGCAAGGTGTGGGCGGTGATATTATATTTTATGGGGCTGCCATCACTGTGCTACTAGGCTTATTCTTTTTGCCTATCCACAGTGTTGTGAAAACGCAATCAGCCCTTGACGTTTAATAAAAAGCGTTGCACGATCAGAATACATGTGTTGTGAAGTTAAGATGATTATAATGAAGCAGTTAAACGCCAGTCAGCTTTTTGGTTTCTTTTATGGCTCTTCGGTTTTTTTGGGAATAATGTTGTGTTCCTCTCTAAGTCAGGCTGCTGACAAAATAAATGCCGAAGCTGAATCCAACGAGCAGGTAGCCACTGCTGCGGTTAGCAAACCCTTGCATGAACATTCCAGTATAAAGCCGGATGCTGATGTAATTCCAGTTCAGCCTAAAGAAAAAGCACTAGCTTCTGTTCCTGAACAAAGTGAGCAAACAGAAGCGTTAAGCGAGCCATTAGACCTTCCAGAAAACAAGATTGTGATTAGTAATAGACCTCAGGTTACCGGTCTATGGGGAATGACTATTCCAGGTGCACGCTGCATTGAATACTATAATTTTATGGAAAATGGCGAGGTCGTGGTTAAAAGTGGTGAAGAATGGTCGTATGGCAACTATTTGTACCAGGTTCCTGCATTAGCAGAATCGGGTTCCCCAGTTTTAGCCATACAAATTAAGTATGATAATCTGGAGACCGACTGTTCCGGTAACGCCGTTGATCAGCGTGGTGAGCAGCAACAGCAATATGTCAAATGGACTAGCGCATCCAGTATGGAGTTTTGTGGTACCAAAGAGGGTACACAGTGCTTTGCTTCATTGCGCCGGGTGTTACCCTGATATTTAACTAATCATAAAACAGACCCTGTGCATTGAAATTAGGCCTGAGCTGCTGAATTTCCAGCTGGGCTGTTTTCCTTGTTTTTAAGCAGGGTTTTTTCCAGATAATGAATATCCATGGCTTGCTGGTTAAATTGCGGGTCGCATAAGATCACATTGCGATGCAGGCTTAGATTGGTTTTTACGCCTTCAATAATGGTTTCATCCAGCGCCTGACGTAAGCGAGCCAGCGCGGTAGGACGATCTTTACCATGCGCAATCAGCTTGCCAATCATGGAGTCATAATACGGAGGGATGCTGTAACCAGTATAGATGTGGGAATCAATCCTGATACCGGCACCGCCTGGGGCATGAAATTTTTTAATGGTTCCCGGTGAAGGCAAAAAGGTCTGTGGATCTTCGGCGTTGATGCGGCACTCAATGGCATGACCGCAAATTTTTACGTCATCCTGCTCAATGTCCAGTCCCAAACCTGCCGCAATACGAATTTGCTGTTCAATGATATCAATACCGGTAATACATTCTGTGACCGGATGCTCTACCTGAACCCGGGTGTTCATCTCAATAAAGAAAAATTCGTTATTTTCAAATAAAAACTCAAAGGTTCCCGCTCCACGGTACTGCATTTGTTCGCAGGCACTGACACAGGCTTGTAAAATCTCTGTACGCGCTGGTTCTGGCAAGTCAGGCGCAGGGGCTTCTTCAATCACTTTTTGATGACGGCGCTGGAGTGAGCAATCGCGGTCATATAAATGAATGGCATGGCCCATGCCATCACCCAGTACCTGAACTTCAACATGACGAGGCTTTTGTAAAAAGCGCTCCATGTAAACCGTGTCATCACCAAACCACATTTCAGCATCACGCTGGGCAGCCTGTACTGATTCGAGCAACATATCAACGCGCTCGACAATGCGCATGCCACGCCCGCCACCGCCTGCTGCTGCTTTCACAATTAACGGAAAGCCAATGTCTTTGGCCTCAGCTAGTGCATTATGGGTGCTCACGGCGCGGGTAGAACCGGGTACAGTAGGTACACCAGATTTTTTCATAGCCAGAATAGCCGATACTTTATTGCCCATTAGGCGGATATGTTCAGGCCTTGGCCCGATGAAGGTAAAGCCTGAGCTTTCTACCAGTTCGGCAAATTCGGCATTTTCTGCCAGAAAACCATAGCCAGGATGAATGGCATCAGCGCCGGTAACTTCGGCCGCGGTAATCAGGGCAGGGATATTCAGGTAACTATCACTACTGGCTCCTGCGCCAATACAAACGGCTTCATCAACAAACCGCAAGTGCATTAAATCCTTATCGGCATTGGAATAGACTCCGACAGTTTTAATCCCGAGCGCCTTACAGGCTCGAGTGATGCGAAGGGCGATCTCACCACGGTTCGCAATAAGGATTTTTTGTAGCATAAAAAATTAACCTGTAGGCATAGAGGTCAGGCACAACAACAGGACAAGTGATTAACCACGAAAACGGAATAACGGTTGTCCATATTGAACCACATCCGCATTTTTGACCAGAATTTCCTCAATGATTCCGCTTTGGGTAGCCTCGATCGGATTCATGATTTTCATGGCTTCAATAATGCCCAGCGTATCACCCGCTTGAACGGTTTGCCCAACCTTGACAAAAGGTGCCTCGCCAGGATTGGGCGCCGCATAAAATACGCCAACCATGGGGGAGGCTTCAAGGGCACCGCGCTGGGTACGTACCTGGGGTACTGGCTCAGGTGTAGAAGGCACTGCTGCCGCTACGACAGGGGAGCGACGGGTAAGAGAAATGGATTGCTCACCTTCTTTGACTTCCAGCGCCTGCAAATCTGATTCAATCATCAAGTCAATCAGTTTCTTGATTTTTCGTATATCCATGCGGCGGGTTCCAGAGTGTGTTGCTTAAAAGTGAATGGAAAAGTGCTTTAATGAAGATAAAAGCCGATCAGAAATTTGTCATGATTGCCGAGGCTTTAATAAATCCAGCACATGGCTTAGTGCAAAAAAATAGCCGTTTGCACCCAGGCCACAAATCACTGCTTTGGCTTTGTCGGACAAATAAGAGTGATGACGGAAAGTTTCACGGGCGTGGACGTTAGACAGATGCACTTCAATAAAAGGAATCATGACGCTAAGCAGAGCATCCCGAAGGGCTACCGAAGTATGGGTTAGTGCCGCCGGGTTTATAATAATAAAACGGGTGTTGTCCAGATGCGCCTGTTGAATGCGATCAATCAAAGCACCTTCCCAGTTGCTCTGAAAATGTTCCAATGCAAAACCGGCCTCATGAGCCTGCTGTACCAGCGATTGATTAATGTCGGCCAGTGTTGTATGTCCGTAGATTTCTGGTTCGCGCTGACCAAGCAGGTTTAAATTTGGTCCATGTAAAACCAGAATGTCTGCGGCTGGCATATAGGCTGCTCCAAGATTACTGCGCCTAACCAGGGTAGAGCCCTGGCTGACCTATTTATCGTTCAGGAATTTTTAAGCCGGCGTCAAGCTGTAATATTTTGACATAAGATAAAACAGAAAATAAAAATCCTGCCAGTTCGTTACAAAATATTGAACTTCTGCGCTACTTGTCAGCAAGATACGCAAAAAAAATAATTTTGGCAATGCTAAAACGAGTGAAATGATTAAAAAAATCAGCTGACTTGTACTGAAAATGCATCAATAAGGGCATATTTTCGTCGATCTTGATGACAAACCCCATATTTGAAAAATAGTGGGAATAGAATCCGATAAAAGCTCAGTCGTTAAATACATCATCTCAGATAGCGGTGAATTACTGTTAATACTACAAATAGATCAGGTTGCAGAACAAGCTGGATTGACTAAAAACCAGTCTGCCTAGTTTAGATGATGAATATAAACTGATGGGTGGGCAATAACTAAATGAAATTGCTATTTAAAAAATATTGAATCAAACTAGCATGCAATAAATCTCTTTGTTCCAGAACCTGATCATGAGTAATGTTGATTATATAAATATCTTAATCCATTTGTTTAGTGCACTAATTGCAGGTGGTGCAATTGGACTTGAGCGTAGTTACCATGGCCGGCCAGCTGGTTTTCGTACTCATGCGCTAGTGTGCCTAACTTCAAGCCTGCTGATGCTGGTCACCTTATATCAAAGCCAGTGGATGCCAGGTGCAACGCATGACATGATCCGTATTGACCCTACCCGAACCGCGCAAGGGATTATGACGGGCATTGGTTTTTTGGGCGCTGGGGTGATTTTTAAAGAGGGTCTTAGCGTTCGTGGCTTGACCACCGCAGCCTCAATCTGGATGACCGCTGCAATCGGCATATTGATGGGAATAGGATTTTTCTTTCCTGCTATTGTTGCAACTTTGCTGGTCTTGGGAACACTTTCGTTTTTCAGGCGCATTGAGTCATTAATGCCTTCATTTACTTACTCACATCACTCGGTGCGCTTTGAACGCGGCAATGTGATGAGTGAAAAAGAACTTCGTGATCTATTGGAAAAACATGGTTTTGGAGTACATGCAGTCAGTTACCATGCAGATCAGGATGGTTCATTTCGTTACCAGATGACCATTAGCACTCTGGATGGTGAAAACTTAAACAGGCTCAGTCAGGTAATGCTGGCTACACCGCAAATTAAAGCCTTTACGATTTCTCCTACAGGGGATTAGGGCAGCTGTTGCATTTAAAGTTCTTATATTGAAAAACCCTGCGCACAACACTATTGCGGGCAGGGTATATAATGTGTTGCTTGAGCTCTATTTTTTCTTGCCACCACCATCCTGCTTGTTAATGGTCGCCCAGGCAATGCGTTCTGCATCCTCATCAGAGCGCCCCTGCTTTTTTTCACTGTCTTCAATATGAGCAGCCTGACGTTTTTGCTTGTCAGTGTAAGCTGATTTATCACCGCGTGGCATCATTGACTCCTTATTTAACAAAACAGACTCTATTGTTGTAGCACACTCGCATAAAAATAGAGTAAGTAACTGTCAGGGTCTGTTTGCCAACTGCAAGTAGGGCAGACTTATATAAAAAGGTGCTGAGGCTCCTTTGGGCGTAGTTTAAGTTAAAATTTTAGTTATGGTTTGCGCTGTTCATGCAATAAAAATTCGATCAGGGCTTTTTGGGCATGCAGACGATTTTCTGCTTCATCCCAGACGACGGAGCGTGGATCATCCAGCATATCCTCGGAAATTTCTTCACCGCGATGCGCCGGTAGGCAGTGCATAAACAGGGCATCAGAACTGGCCAGGTTCATTAATGGCGGAGAAATTTGATACGGGGCAAAGCGACGTTTGCGCGTGTTTTGCTCATTTTCTTGTCCCATACTGGCCCAGACATCGGTAGTGAGCAGATGAGAGCCTTCAGCTGCTTCTTCAGCACTTTTTACCAGCTCTACGCAGTGCGCGTATTCTTCCAGTAATTCAGGTTCGGGTTCAAAACCATAAGGGGAGGCAATTTTTAATTTAAAGTCCAGCATGTGCGCAGCCTGAATGTAGGAGTTGCACATATTATTGCCGTCACCGATCCATGACACGGTTTTGCCGCTAATATCTCCGCGATGTTCTTTAAAAGTTTGCAAATCGGCCAGAAGCTGGCAGGGATGATGGGTATCGGTCAGACCATTAATAACAGGCACCCTGGAAAATTCGGCAAAGCGCTCAACTGTGGTGTGTGCAAAGGTACGGATCATGACAATATCCAGCATGCTGGAAATCACCCGTGCTGAATCTTCGATGGGTTCACCCCGTCCAAGCTGGGTATCACGTGGAGATAAAAAAATTGCCCCGCCACCAAACTGAATCATGCCTGCTTCGAAGGACACCCGGGTGCGGGTACTGGATTTTTCAAAAATCATGCCCAGCACCTTGCCCACGAAAGGCTGGTAGATTTCACCTTTGTGCTGCATTGCTTTCAGTTCAATGGCGCGATCAATAAGCGCTTTAAGTTCTGCTGGACTAAGATCGGTTAAGGTTAAAAAATGCCGCAGGGCCATAATGTCTCCGCAAGAACCTCAAGTCAAAATATGGTTGCTTGAAGCTAATGTCGTCTATTTGGTTTTGATGATTGTCCTGAGTATAAGCGATAGCAGGTCAGGCCTGCAAAGCTTATCCTAAGTGATGTTTATACCCCGGACAGTGCCGAGATTATGCGTTCTGGCAGTTTTAAATCTGATTGAGTAGCGCCAGAATCTGATAGGCATTGAGCGCCTGATCTTCCTGATTCAAAATAAGTTGTGTATTGGCATCCAGCAGGCTTTGTTCAGCAGTAAGCAAATCATAAGTAGTGCGGGTGCCCAGTTCCAGCTCACGCCGGATAGTTTCTAATGCCAGCTGTGCGGCATCACGTGCCTGAAGTAGCGCAGGATATTGCTTCTGGCTGTTTTGCAGCAGGGCATAGCTTTCTGCCAGTCGTTGTTGAAGCTGACGTCGCTTATGATCAAGCTGTTCCTGTGCAATCGCCACTTGTGCCTGAGTCCGTTGTACATCAGCTTTGCGAGTGCCACCATCCAGTAATGGCAGACTGGCTTGTAGGCTCACGCCGTAGGCACCTAGCCTGCTGGTTGAAAAGTCACTGTCTTTCTGGCTATTGGCACGACCTGTCAGTTGTACGGTGGGGTAGTTCTCACGCTGGCTTAAAGCCAGTTGTTGCTGGGCTGCCTTGAGTTGCAGTCGTGCATTTTCCAGTAGGGGCGTATTTTCAATGAGTGCCAGTGCCTCATCAAGCGCAGGTACAACAGGAATTTGCTGTAAGGATTCCAGATCCTGAGGTGCCTGCCCGGTAAGCTGCCTGTAGCGTGACTGATCAATTTGTAAATTTGCCTGTGCACGGCTTTGATTGGCAAGTCCTTGAGCTTGTCGAGCATTAGCCTGCGCCAGGTCGGTTTTGGTCACTTCACCGGCTTTGAGGCGCACGCCTGCGTCATGTGCTGCCTGATCCAGCGCTCGCTGGCTGTCTTGTTCCAGCTGAATCAAAGCCAGGTCACGGGTAATGGCAGCATGTAAATTGATGGCTGCAAGTGTTGCCTGGGTATCTGCATGGTCGGCATTGACTCTGGCAGCTTCTACACTGGTTTGTGCGGCCTGCATCGCCAGCTGCTGACGGCCGGAAGTATAAAGAGGGTAGCTAAATTGCAGGGATACTGTCTGTGGAAAACGCTTGCCTTCCTCAGGAAACAAAGCATTTTTTTCAGTCGTGATATAGCCAGCACCAAGCTCTGCACCTGCATTTAGTTTGAGTCCGTATTGTGCCTTGGTCTGGGCAAGTTGGGCAAGCTGTTCGTCAATTTGCAAGCCAGCCAGCTGACGCTCTGACTGATAACGTTTGGCCAGTTCGATACTTTGTACCAGCGTTTGTGCCTGAGCGGGTAGGATGCTTAATAGGATACCTACAAATAAGAATATAACTGACCGGTAAGTAGAAATAGAAGTGGGGAAAAAATTCATGATGAAAGATGATGACCTGCTAAGAAACGTTCAACCAGATATTTTAAATAATGATCAGCATTTAAGTGAGGTTCCAGCGGGGGTAGGCCTACCAGTAAGCGCCACTGGGCATGACGCAACATACCAAAAAACAGTGTGGCAGATTCATAGGGGCGCGGACAGTTGATTTCACCGTGTTGATGAGCCTGTTCAAGTAGTCCTGCAATCAGCAACAGGCCACGTTTAGGGCCGGTGTCATAAGCCAGTTGTGCAAGTTCCGGATCACGCTGGGACTCTTCCACGACCAGGCGCATAAAGGCAATATTATTAGGGTCGGTAAAGGCGGTATATACGGCTTTGGCCATCAGTAACATGATTTCATGCAAAGTCTGGCCAGGCTGGCGTTCTGGAGGAGGATTTTCCCTAAAGAAATTCTCGCTCCGGTATTCGAACAGCGCTGCCAGCAGCCCTTTTTTATTGCCAAAATACTGATAAATGGCTGCCTTTGAACCGCCACATACCTGAACAATATCATCCAGACTCACTGCATTGAAGCCTTTTTCTAAAAAAAGTGTATTGGCAGCTTGTAACAGGGAGGTACGCCGCTGTTTACCCCGGCGCGTCAAGGGCAGACAGCAGGCAGATTGCGGCGTGTCTGGCACGTTGCTCATAATAAAAATTATTCCGCTCTATTTGATTAAGCCAAAAAAAAGTGCAAACTACTGCTCTATTAAAACTGTACTGTTCGGTACAGTACCATATCATTCACCTTAATGCTGCGCAAGGAGCATCAGATGTCGGCTAATGCCACAAATGTTCAATCGCCTGATCCGCAAAATAATGCCCAAAACCTGACAGCAGATCAGCCGGATACAGCTGAGCAACAGACAGATATTGCACCGAATAAAAGAAAACAGCTTCCCAAAATTATTTTGGCAATCTTTTTGATCATGGCTGTTATTGGATTCATTTATTATGTCATGGTTTATCGGTTTTATGAATCAACCGATAACGCCTATTTGAAGGCCGATGTGACCTGGGTGAGTCCGCGTATAGCCGGTGAAGTGACGCAGCTAAATGTCAAAAATAACCAGCAGGTTAAAGCCGGTCAGGTATTGATGCAGTTAGACGATCGTGACATTCAGGCCCGTTATCAGCAGGCTGCGGCCATTACCGAATTAAAACAGGCTGCGCTTGGCATTCAGCGGCAAAATATTGCTGGTCAGCAGGCCATGATTGCCGAAGCCAGAGCAAATCTTGATGCGGCAAATGCAGAAATGATGCGTTTGAAAAAAGACTATGATCGTTATCAGCAGCTTCTGGGTGAGGGCATAACCACACGCCAACGGTTGGAAACGGTACAGTCGCAGTATTTAAGCGCGGTGGCACAGGTGAAGCGGGCACAGGCTGGTGTGAGTGCGGCAGAAGCACAATTGGCAGGTATTGAGGCATCCCGTGAGCAGTTACTGGCCGATGTAAGCAGCGCCAGAGCCAATGTGGACTTAATTCAGGTGGATGCTTCTTCGGCCAAAGTGGTGGCTCCAATATCAGGCACTATTGGTAGCCTGGGGGTGCGTCTGGGTAGCCGGGTTAGCTCCCAAACCCGCTTGCTGGCGATTGTTCCTCTGGAAAAAACTTTTGTTGAAGCCAACTTCAAGGAAACTCAGATTACCAATATGAAAGTGGGGCAAAAAGTAAGCATTAAGCTGGATGCTTATCCGGATTATGAATTTACTGGGCATATTGATAGTTTTTCACCTGCTTCGGGTGCAGAGTTTTCGTTATTGCCGCCAGAAAACGCCACAGGTAACTTTAATAAAGTGGTACAGCGTGTACCAGTAAAAATTCTTATTAACCATAAAAAAGGTGAGCCAGTATTGCGGCCTGGGCTGTCAGCACGCATAAAAGTTGACTTGCGTAGCTAGTTTGTCATTACGTTGTCATTAGTTTTGTATCTGCCCTGCAAGGTGGCTTGCAATGTTAAATGGAAGTAAGCTGGGAAAATGATGAAGATTAGCCCTGCCGCTGCCTGGGCCATGTTTGGTGCCATGGTATTTGGTAATTTTATGGCCATTCTGGATATTCAGATTGTGGCGAGTTCAATTAATGAAATTCAGGCGGGTCTAGGAGCCAGTCAAAGCGAAGTAGCGTGGGTGCAAACCATTTACCTGATTGCTGAAGTCATTGCTATTCCATTGTCCGCGTTGTTGTCCAATTTATTTTCTACACGTATTTATTTTACGATTTCTGCTTTGGGCTTTTCTATTGCTTCGCTGTTGTGTGGATTGGCCTGGAATCTGGAATCCATGCTGGTGTTTCGTGCCATACAGGGGTTTTTGGGTGGCGGCATGATTCCCACAACGATGGCCGCGTTATTTGTGCTGTTTCCCAAGTCCAAACAGGCGCTACCTTTGGTGGCTATTGGTATGGTGAGTACCTTGGGGCCTGCAATTGGGCCAACGCTGGGTGGTTGGCTGACTACACATTTGTCCTGGCACTGGATGTTTTTTATCAATATTTTACCTGGCCTGCTCATTGCAGCGTTTGTATTTGCCGCGCAGGATCTGGATAAACCGGATTTTAGTCTGTTTTCAAAAATTGACTGGCTGGGTCTTGGTAGCATGGCATTGTTTTTGGGCTGCCTGGAGTATGTGCTGGATGAAGGTCCGCGTAATGACTGGTTTTCTGATCACAGTATTTTATATGCTTTTATATGTTGCGTGACGGCAGCGCTTATCTTCTTTTATCGCTGTTTTACCAGTAGGCATCCTATTGTTGATTTAAGTGTTTTTGGCAATCGTAATTTTGCTCTAAGCTCCATGATGACTTTTGTGCTTGGTATTGCGCTGTATGGCATGGTGTACATTGTGCCAGTTTTTCTGGGACAGGTACGCGGTATGAACAGTAGCCAAATTGGTCATATCATGCTGGTCATGGGCGTTACCATGTTTTTGTTTGCGCCTATAGCCGGTTCAGTGATGTCACGTTTTGATCCCCGTAAAGTAATTTTTATTGGTCTGGGTGTGGCTGCCTTAGGTGTAGCAATGAATGCCAATTTGACGATTCAAAGTGATTTTGATGAGTTTTTCTGGCCTCAGATATTGCGTGGTATTGGCATGATGATGGGGCTGATTGTGATGTCGCAGCTGGCCATGTCAACCCTGTCGCTGGATAAAATTAAAGGCGCCAGTGGCGTATACAACCTGACCCGTAATATTGGCGGGGCGATTGGCCTTGCGATTATTAATACCCTGATAGACCAGCAAAGGGCAGTGCATATCAGCAGTCTGGAAAGCCAGTTGACCCCGGATCGGATAGAAGTGACCAGCTATTTAAGCCAGACTGCTGAAAAATACCGTGCTGTATTTGGCGATCAGGCTGATCAATATGCCCTGTCGCTACTTTATAAACAAATGCAGCAGCAGGCACTCACGCTGGCTTTTAATGATATTTTGATTATGCTGGCGGTATTGATGTTTGCCGCAGGTCTTTTGGTGGTGTTTGTCAAAAAAACCAAGCCTGCTATGACGGACAATATGCCTGTGCATTGAGTGGGCAACTTTCATCTTTAGTAGAATAAACTAGAGTTTTTATTCAATTTGCCAGTGCAAGGTCGTATAAAGCTTTATATACTCGGCAACCACTAGCCGCTTGCAACGCGAATGGAATATTTTTATGAGTCAAAGTAATTCTGCTGGTCGTCGCTTTCGTGATGCGATTGCCCAGGAAAAACCATTACAAATTATTGGCACTGTTAATGCCTATGCAGCGATGATGGCGCGGGATGTGGGTTATAACGCCATCTATTTATCCGGTGCCGGGGTTGCCAACTATTCTTATGGCTTGCCTGATCTGGCAGTCACCAGCCTGGATGATGTGCTCACCGATGTACGCCGTATTACCGCCCGCGTGGATACGCCACTTTTGGTTGATATTGATACCGGCTGGGGTGGCGCATTTAACATTGCCCGTACCATTAAGGAAATGATCCGTGCGGGTGCAGCTGCTGTGCATCTGGAAGATCAAGTGGCACAAAAGCGCTGTGGCCATCGTCCTAATAAGGAAATTGTGTCGATTAGCGAGATGACCGATCGGGTTAAAGCCGCGGTTGATGCCAAAACTGATCCGGATTTTGTGCTCATGGCGCGTACCGATGCGCTACAAAAAGAAGGTCTGCAAGGCGTGATTGACCGTGCCAATGCTTATGTAGAAGCGGGTGCTGATGCGATTTTTGCCGAAGCCATGACTGATTTGTCCATGTACAAGCAGGTGTGCGATGCAGTGAAAGTGCCAGTACTGGCCAATATTACCGAGTTTGGTTCTACGCCATATTATACTGCGCAAGAGCTTGGTGAGCAGGGTATTGCCATGGTGTTGTATCCATTGTCACCAACCCGTGCCATGCAAAAAGCGGCTTTGGCGGTAATGAAAAGCATCCGTGAAAAAGGCACACAGGTGGATGTGCTGGATATCATGCAAACCCGCAAAGAGCTGTACGAGTTTTTGGACTATCAAAGTTTTGAAGACCAGCTGGATCGTCTGTTTGCTCAAAAAGGTACTGAGCAGAAAGGTTAAGCAAAAATTTATTGTTCAACAAAAAGTTTTATAGCCAGTGATCATAACTGGCTCATTTTGGAGATAAAAAATGGCAGAAGGTAAAGTATTAAGTGGCGCAGGCTTGCGTGGACAAGTGGCTGGTAAAACTGCCCTGTCAACGGTTGGTAAATCCGGCGCTGGCTTGACCTATCGCGGCTATGACGTGCAGGATCTGGCTGAACACTGCGAATTTGAAGAAGTTGCTTATCTGATTTTCTTTGGTGAATTGCCCAATGCTGAGCAACTGGCTGCCTACAAAGCCAAGTTAAAAGGCATGCGTAGCCTGCCACAAGCCCTAAAAGATGTGCTGGAGCGTATTCCTGCTGACTCACACCCAATGGATGTGATGCGTACTGGTTGCTCCATGCTGGGTAATCTGGAAACTGAACAATCATTTGATCAGCAGCAGCAAGTGACTGACCGCTTACTGGCGGCGTTCCCATCGATTATTACCTACTGGTATCGGTTTAGCCACGATGGCGTGCGTATTGATGAAAATACCGATGACGACTCCATTGGTGCGCACTTTTTACATTTGCTAAAAGGTGAAAAGCCCAATGAGCTGCATGCCAAAGTCATGAACGTATCACTGATTTTATATGCAGAGCATGAGTTTAATGCCTCTACCTTTACCGCACGCGTGTGTGCGTCCACTTTGTCTGACATGCATTCTTGCGTGACGGGTGCGATTGGTTCACTACGTGGCCCATTACATGGTGGCGCTAATGAAGCGGCCATGGACATGATTGAAAAATTCACTAGCCCCGAGCATGCCGAAGAAGAAATGATGGGTATGCTGGCGCGTAAGGAAAAAATCATGGGCTTTGGTCATGCGATTTACAAGGACAACGATCCGCGTAATGGCATTATTAAGCAGTGGTCAGAAAAACTGGCCGCTGATGTAGGCGATACCGTGCTGTATCCGGTGTCTGTGCGTTGCGAAGAGGTGATGTGGCGTGAGAAAAAACTATTCTGTAATGCCGACTTTTTTCATGCTTCTGCTTATCACTTTATGGGTATTCCTACTAAACTCTTCACCCCAATTTTCGTGATGAGCCGCCTAACAGGTTGGGCAGCGCATGTGATGGAGCAACGTGCCGATAATCGTATTATTCGCCCAAGTGCTGAATATACTGGCCCAGAGCTGCGTAAAGTGACACCAATTACTCAGCGTTAAGCAATCCGGTATTAGCACCCTTTATTTTGAGTACCTTTTTAAGTTAAAGGTTATGCAAAGTGAAGGGTGTTTTTCTATGCCTGATCATTGATGGTCATTTGTTCTTAAAAGAAACTGGCTAAATAATAATATCAAATATGATGTTTCCTGCCTTTGACAATAAAGATTGTCAGCTATACATTGAGCATCTTCGTTTGTGATAAAGCCTTAAAGTATGGCGTACGGGAAGTAATATGAATGCATTAACCCAGCACCCGATCACCCCGCGTGAACAGCTTGATTTTAAGCTAGACAGTAATATTCCCAAATACTGGTTTAATCAGGATGCATTTAAAACCCGTTTTCTGGATGCAGTTTCGGTAACCTTTCCGGAAAGTGAGCGTTATTTTATGACCAGTGTGCGCTATTTTCGGGAACAGATAAAAGACCCAGCTTTGCTGGCAGACGTACAGGCTTTTAACCGGCAGGAAGCGCAGCACGGCATTGTCCATACTACATTTAATAATTTACTCAAAGTACAGGGCTTGCCGGTTGCCGAATTAAATGCTGAGCAGCGTCGTCGTTTAAATGCTGCGGTTAAACTGTTGTCGCCATCGTTTAATCTGGCAGTAACCGCCGCCTGCGAACATATTAAGGCCCTGATGGCTGAAATATTTTTTGCTGATCCTGATTTTTTAAAAGAAGCCGATTAACGGGTTCGTGCCATGCTGGCCTGGCATGCCATGGAAGAAATGGAACATAAAGCAGTGGCGTTTGACACTATGCAGCAGGTCGCAAAAGTTCGCTATTTAGAGCGCAGCTTTTCCATGCTATTTTTGACGTCCATTTTTGTTTATCTGCGTATTAAGGATACCAATGTCTTCTTGCGTGCAGATGGATTTAGCAAAACTGAACGTTTAAGCATGCTGTTTAAAAATCTGCCTTGGCTATTTGGCAAAAAGGGGATTGTGTCAGTGATGGCTAAACCCTGGCTGGATTATTTTAAGCCGGACTTTCATCCCTGGCAGCAGCCTGCATTGGCGCAATATCAAATCTGGCTGGAGCATTATGTCAAAACTGGCGATCCGATTGCCGCCAGTGAAGCTTTATTCCAAAAGCATTAAAAATCAGCCAGCTATTTGTGTAAGAGTACACATAGCGGAAATTAAATAAAATAGCTGGTCTTGGTCATGGTCTTGGAGATTAATCCCATGGCTACCTGAACAGGTTTGGGCAACTCGCGCCCACCGGCTTTGAGTGCGGTATCACGGTGATGTAGCTCATCTTCATTCATTTGTTCCAGAATCGCACGGCTGCGGGCATCACTTTGTGGCAGTTGCTCTAAATGAGACTGCAGGTGTGCACTGACCTGCTTTTCAGTTTCGGCCACAAAGCCCAGACTGTACTCGTCCCCAGCGAGTCCGGCCAGTGCCCCCATACTATAGGATAATCCATACCAGAATGGGTTTAGTAAGCTGGGATAACTATCCAGCTCTCTTAGGCGCTGTTCACACCAAGCCAGGTGATCCTGTTCCTCCTGTGCTGCTTTTTGCATTTCCTGTTTAACATTTGGCAAACGTGCGGTTAGGGCTTGTCCGTGATATAAAGCCTGGGCACACACCTCACCACTATGGTTAACCCGCATAAGCCCTGCGACATGTCGTGCCTGATTGACGGTTAGGCTGCTGTTTTCCTGCTGGCCGGGAGTAATGCGCTCAGCAATGGTTGAACCGGGAACCAGACTACGTAAAGCCTGATCAAAAGAACCAATCAAATGGTCAGAAAATCGATAATGGCGCATCAGTATGTCTCTTTATTTAATGACCTAAATATTAGGATGCTTGCTGGAGTCAGGCAACTGGCGTAACCGGTTTAACACAAAAAAGCTGACCAGCGCACTTAAAACAGCAGTCGCCAAAAATAAAGAAGCCAGGGACAGCTCTAATATACTCAACACCATAATGGATATCACTGCCGATACCACCATAAATAGGGCGTTTAAAATATTATTGGCTGCAATGATCCGGGCGCGATGAGTTTCGGGAGATTGCGCCTGCATATAGGCATATAACGGGACAATATAAAAACCGCCACTTAAGCCCAGCATGACAATATCAAACATCACCCGCCAGTAGGTAAGCTGTGAGACGATTTGTTCAATACCCAGTAAAGCGCCGCTCACTGTAGGTAAAGCCTGCATGGCAAAAAACAGGTCAATGGCAAACAGGCTTAGGCCAATAGCGCCAAAAGGCACCAGTTTCAAGCTGACCTGAGCGCCTGACAAGCGGCGACATAATAGCGAGCCAATACCCACACCAATCGAAAACAGGGTGAGCAGTAAAGAGACGACAGTTTCGCCCGCATGCAAAACCTGCTGGGCCAGTTGTGGAATCTGGGTTAGGTAAGTTGCTCCATAAAACCAGAACCATGAAATACCTATAATGGCATAAAACACGCTGGGAATTTGCCAGCTATATTTCAGGGTCTCTATGCTGGTTGCCAGAAAGTTCCAATTTATCCTGAGGTCTGGCGCACTGATGGGCTGGGCTAAAATAAACTGGGCGCAGATATAGCCAGCAACAGCAATAAATAATACGGTCAGACTAACCCAGAGCAGGTTGCCGTGTGAGTGAGCCATAATCACGCCACCCAGAATCATGCCAAATAAAATAGCCAGAGAAGTGCCAGTTTGAAACAGGGCATTACCGGCCATCAGTTCATCTTTATATAAGGTCTGGGGCAGAATGGCATATTTGATAGGGCCAAAAAATGTGGAATGGGTGCCCATTAAAAAAAGCGCAAACAGTAGCAACCATAACTGTCTGGTTAAAAAACCGATGGTAGCCAGCAACATAATGATAATCTCAGCTGCCTTTAGCCAGCGGGTTAATCGTGCTTTTTCATAATGATCAGCCAGTTGCCCTGCGGTTGCTGAAAACAAAAAATAAGGCAGGATAAAGAGCAGAGCTGCCAGGTTGTTCAAAGTGCTGGTGGCATAGGTAGACGTTGCAATAAACTGGTAGGTAAATACCAGCAGCAGGCTTTGCTTAAATACATTATCGTTGAGTGCCCCAAAAAACTGGGTCAAAAACATGGGTAAAAAGCGGCGCGTGGTCAGTAAACCAAACTGGCTAGCCATAAATAGTGTCATCTCCGGTATTTTTTGCTTGCAACTTATATTAAGGCGTGTTGTGTTACTAAAATTGCACTTTTATCATTTGCATGTAAACAACATATCGTTAAGCTTGAGCGGTAGCAAGTTGGTTTGTGTCAGATTATGATGATGAGCCATTTTTGGATGGCTAAGTTATTTTTATGCTTGAGAGTATGATGCGTCAATATCCTAAAACTCAATTAAAGACGTTAGTAAAAGCTCTAAGACTTGTCATTCATCCAGAAATGTCTGGTTTAAGATTTTACCGCTGTATGCATCAGGTTGGTACTGGTGTGTTATTGCTGGGTTCAGCCTTGTATGCACAAGCACAGCCACAGGCAGTTGATTCTTCTGTACTGGCGCGGCCTGATTCTGGCATCAATCAATCGGAACTTACAGGTCAGGCTACAAGTCCAGTCAGCAGCCTGGATGTTCCTTCTGGCGCGGCAGTACCTGATGATATGGATGTTATTGAGCCTATTGTGCTGGAACCGGTAGACATGGCAGGCTTAATACAACAGGCAGAAACTGCCAAGCAGGAAGCGGCCAGCGATTTTGAGCGTATCAGTACGCCCAGTAGTAGCAATACTGTGCCGGATGAAGTCGTACAGACTACAAATAATGAGCTGATCACCTCAAGTATTGAAAGTAATCTGGAGGAAGTGGGACAGACGCCTGTGCCCATTCGGGAAGCAGATTCTATTGATGAGCAGGCCAGTGCAGAAAAAGAGCTGGAACGCGCCAGAGAAGCTACCCAGACCTTAATGGATCATGCTGATATTAATCAAGACAAACAGCCTGATGACGTGATTGCCCAAAATGCCGAGGCGCTGGACACAGATGCTACAGCAGTCAAAAAGCCCAATATTTTTAAACGGGTCTGGTATCACTTCTGGCCACCAAAAGGTGAGCTGGCAGCGGCCATGCCTACTATTGATGTTGATGTGATCGGTGCATCGGATCTTCAGTCGGATAATATTCGTGCACGTCTTGAGCAATATACGGTAGAGGCATTTACTGATTTTAGGGCCTCTTTGCCACAGTTACGCAGTATGGCGCGTGAAGCATCTGAGGCGGTAGGTTATTACAACTCGGTATTTCGTTTTGAGCAGATCAATGCGGATACTCTTCGGGTACATGTCACTCCCAATGAACCAGTTCTTGTAACAAGCCAGGATATCCGGTTCGAAGGTGAGGCCACTGAAGACAATAGCTTTTTACGAATTCAAAAGGAACCTGACCTAAAGGTAGGTGACCAGATGAATGATCAGCTGTATGAACAGACTAAAACCCGCATTAGCACCGCCGCAACTGAAAAAGGCTACTTTGATGGTTACTGGATCATGCACGATGTTAAGGTAACCCTGCCGGATAATACAGCTGATATTAATCTGGCCTATGATAGTGGTGAGCGTTATAAGCTTGGCAGCGTTGAATTTAAAAACACTGACCCTGACAAACCACTTCCCTTAAAAGAAGAGCTATTAAGGCAACTTGTGCCTTTTGAAGAAAATGATGAATATGGTTCGTGGAAAGTGAATGGCTTGTCACGCAATTTATCAGATACCCGCTATTTTAATAATGTACAGGTTGATCTGGTCATCCCTGACCCTATTGTCAAACCGGTTGAGTTGCCTGCGGATGCGGATGTTGACCAGCTAAATACCTCGCAGCGGCAGGCACTGGCAATTAATAATGAAGCCGGGCAGCCTGCCGATAATACGGCAGAAACTCCTGAGTCTGCCACAGCAGTAGTTGATGAGTCACAGTTTGCCGGGATAGGCCATAGTGAAGATACACCTTTACAGCGCAGTACCCAGGCCCAGCAGGACTTAACAGAGGCTCAGATCAAAGAAGCTGAACGACAGGAAGCAGCAGCCAAAATCCGTGAAACCAAGATCATTCCTGTAGTAGTTACAGTAAATGCTGATCAACCCAATAGTGCAGAGGTAGGTGTGGGCTATGGCACTGACACAGAATTTCGGTTGCGCACCCAGTATCGTAAGGCGCTGGTGAACTCACGTGGGCACAGCCTGGAGTCTAACCTAGAATTATCCAAGATACGTCAGGCAGTGGATGTTCGTTATAACTTGCCTTATAAGCACCCCCTGCAAGATACCATTAGTATTTTTGGTGGTTACGAGCAGGAAGACCGAAAAGAAGCTGGTAGGGATCTGGGACTTGAAACCAGCACTGCAACTGTGGGGGTAGAGCGTGCCATCAAACCCAGAGGCGGTAAATGGCAGCATACGATTTCTGCCCGCTATCGTCTGGATGAGCTAAAGCGTAATAGCAATGAAGTGGTCGACCAGTCAACACTGCCTCCACCATTTAACCTGCAAAATTCACGTTTTGAGCAACAGTCCCTGTTATTTGGCTATGGCATAAGTAAAACAGAAACGGTAGGACGTCTGGATCCAGTACGTGGTTTTAGACAGTTTTATCAGGCTGAAGTAGGAAGCAAAAGTCTGCTCACCGATACCGATCTGGCCATTTTACGGGCAGGCTGGCGTTTTATCTATTCTTTCGGTACCAATGACAATCACCAGGTGGTTGGCCGGGCAGATGCAGCTACCATTGTGACTGAAGCGTTTGAGGAAGTTCCCTACAATCTACGCTTCTTTGCTGGTGGCGATCAAAGTATCCGGGGTTATGACTATAAGAGTCTGTCCACTGAACAAAATGGCTATTTAATTGGTGGTCAGAACCTGGCAGTTGCTTCCATGGAGTATAACTACCAGTTTAAGCCAAAATGGCGTGGTGCGGTATTTGTGGATGCCGGTAATGCATTTGATAAACAGTTTAATGACCCGGTCAAGGTGGGTGCAGGGGTAGGCGTACGCTGGTCTTCTCCGGTTGGACCGATTCGCATTGATGTGGGCGCGGGGGTGTCGGAAACTCATGTTCCCATCCGGCTACATTTCTTTATTGGCCCACAATTATAACTCTGGAATTTGATAAGAATGAGTAATCATCCTGTTCACGATGAGAACCAGCCTTTGGATGAGGCGCAACAAACCCAGGCAGTCTCTCAACAGAGTCAGCAGCCTGAGCAAAAGCCAAATCAGCCTAAAAAACTGCCTAAAAAGCACCGGCGTTTGCGCTGGTTGATGCTGATACTGCTTGCTTTGCTGGTTACCTTATCCGGTGTCGTGGGCTGGATGACCAGCACAGAAGAAGGCAGCAAGCGCTTACTGGCCTTTTTAACCAGTCGGCAGCAGCTGATTAGTTATACTTATCTGGGTGGTGATTTACAGCGCGGCGTTATTCTGGGTGATATTAAAGTCACGGTAAATGCGGTAGATGTGCATGTTAAAAAAGCCATGCTCAAAGTAGGCTGGCGTGCACTGGTCAAGCGGGAGCTACATTTTCGGTATGCCTCACTGGATGATCTAAGGGTCATAAAAAAAACACCGCCTTCAGATGAGCCATTTGATTTTAAAGAGCTGAAATTACCTTTCACCTTAAGGTTTGATCAGGGCTTTGTGCATGGGTTAACTATTCAGGCCCGGCCAGGCAGTGCATTTACTTTTGATGAAATTGTATTACATGATGCCTTATGGTCAGGTACCCGTTTATCATTGCGCAACTCCAGCCTTGCACTACCTTATCTTAAAGCACAGGAAGTAACTGGAAATATCGAATTTCAGGGTAAATATCCTATTCATGTGGATGGACAGGTATTGGTTCCTGCACTGGATAACCTCAAGCTTAATCCAATCTTTGTAGCGGCACGCGGTGATGTGGACACTCTAAGGGCCGGGGTGGCTATAAGCACACCTGACCTGATTCGTGGACAGTTCATCCTGCATCCGGTACGTAAGGATGTGCCATTTAAAGGCTATTTAAACTGGAAGGATTTACACTGGCCTGTTGCTGAGCAACAAAATCTGTTTTCAAAATCAGGCAATACCTTTATTGATGGCACAACGTCTGGGTTAATCGCCCGCTTACAAACCGATTTGTCGGGTGATTCCATTCCAGCGGGTGAGTATCAGGCCGAGCTGGCAACCAACTATCACAGTCTGAATATTCGCGCCCTGAATGGCAGGTTGATGAACGGCACCATTCAGACTCAGGGCACAGTGCAATGGCAGAATCATGTGAGCTGGGATATTTCTGGTCGTGCCAGTGGGCTAAATTCGCAGGATCAGGCCATCCCTGAGGCAGTACGTAGTTATTTGCCCCCTGTGATTAGTGGTAATTTATACTCCAAAGGCGAACTTGATCAGCTGCCGCACCTGTATGGTGCCTTGCGCATGGATAGTGGCGAAATCTGGCTAGCCGGAATAGCCCGACAGGATTCGCTGGGAAATACCCGGCAACCACTATGGGTTGACGCACGCTGGCAAAACATCAACCGTGCCCTGCCAGCCATCGGTTATTTAAATAGCCCTGATGGAAGAGCGCTGATCAATATGCCGCAAAACCGGTTAAATGCTACAGTAAGCGTGGCAGTTGGCGAGAGCAAGCAGGGCATGATTCCCGCTGGCCGCTATGAAGCGCAGATAAACAAACATAATAATCTGGTGGTTATTCCTAAAGTGAATTATCAGGGAGTGGCTGGTAATTTACAGGGAAGTGGCACGGTCAGCCTGCCACAGGGCAAGCAGGGTTTAAAATGGCAGGCTGATTTGCAAACAAAGGGCTTTGATCCCAGCAAATTGGCAGCAGGTGTACCATTTAATCGCCTTAGCGGCACTATTCATGCCAATGGCCAAGGCAGTGATAATCAGCAGATCATTAAACTGAATAATACGCACTTGACTGGTTTTATGCCTGCAAGTAACGGGCAGGCAGGTCGTACAGTAGAGCTATCAGGTAATACGACAGCTGCACTGTTTTTTTACCCCGAAAATGCCAGGCAGTCGGGCTTAAAAAGCTTTGCGGTACAATTTAATGGTGATTTAAAAACGCCTGATGTACCAGAGGGTGACCTGATCGTCAAAATCTCTGGAACACCGCAACTGATCAATATTAATGAGTTTAGGCATAATGGTGCTGCCGGAAAAATTGATGTAAATGGACAGGTTGATTTAAGCCAAGGCCCGGCCTGGCGTTTGACTGGTCTGCTGGATCATTTTAACCCGGGGTTCTTTGCCCGGGGTTATGACGGCTGGGTGAGTGGTCGTTTTAACACCACAGGGCACTGGCAAACAAACCGCAAAGATATTCAGCTGAGCAATTTAAATCTGGATGGCATCGTTAAGAACCAGCCGTTAATTGGACGTGGTTCGCTGAATATAAGCCTGGGTTCAGGCAGCGGATTTATTCCCGAGCGTTTTGAGGCGCAAAACCTGCTGCTCTCTTTTGCGGGTAATCAGATTTCAGCGAATGGGAACTCGGACCGTCTGGCACTGGATGTCAATGCACCTGCGCTTAACCGTATTTATGCTGGTATGACTGGTAATATTACCGGGCGCATTACTTTAACTGGTGATGAGCAGGCACCTGATGCCCTGATTAACCTGAAAATCAATCGTTTTGCCTTTAACCAGATCACGGTGCAACAGGCCAGTCTGGTAGGTCGTATACCGCAAATGGGCAAACAGCCCGGGCAGCTGCAACTAGATATACAGAACTTAAAGCGGGGTATACGAACACTGACGCAGGGCCGGGTTGTACTGGCGGGAACCAAAGCTGCACATGTGCTACAAATATCAGCGCTAGGCATAAACCCGGCCACTAACTTTAGTGTCCAGCTTGCTGGTGGCTTAGATGCAAATAATGACTGGCTGGGGCAAGTGCAAAAGGGTAGATTAGGCACGCAACAGCTGACACTGTTACAGGATAAGCCAGCTGCCCTGATTTACCGGACAAAGACAAAAGCAGTTTATCTGGATCAGCACTGCTGGCTTGATAGTGGTAGCCGCTTATGCCTGATTGAACCTTTGCAGGCTAGTAGCGACAAAGGGCTGGTCTCGGTTCAGCTTAAAAATCTGGATATTGGCAGCTTCCAAGCATTTATGCCGCAGGGTGTGGCCTGGGTAGGCAAGCTGTTTGGGCATGCCAAGGTAACCTGGGTTAACCGGGGCGCACCTACACTGGATGCACAGATTTATACCGATAATGGTGAAATTGGCCTGGCTCCTGAAGACCCGCAGGATGAGCCAATTACGCTTCCCTACCAGCGTTTGAGCCTGATTGCCGTTACCCAGCCAGATGGCATCAAATTGCGCTTTGATGCAAAAACACCTGGCATTGGTACAGGTTTTATAGACGCTACCATTAATCCGAGTGTGACGCCCAAAACGGTAAACGGGGCGCTAGTGCTTGATAATGTGCAAATGAATATCTTCAAGCCATTTTTTCCGGGCATGCGGGTATTAAATGGTACGGCTTCACTGGCTGGTGGTATTTCTGGCCCGCTGACCGGCCCTGACTTTTATGGTGAATTCCGCTTAAGAGATGGTCAGGTGGCCATGAATAACCTGCCGATCAACCTGAATCGTATTAACCTAAGCTCAAGTATCAGGGGAACCGAAGCTACCCTAAATGGCAGTTTCCTTAGCGGTGATGGGCAAGCGCAGATTCAGGGCGATGCCAACTGGCAAGGCGTACCTTATGTTAATTTGAGCCTGACCGGTGAGAGGTTACTGATACGACAGGCACCTATGGTGACGGCGCGGGTTACCCCAAAAATTGATGTACGCATCTTGCCAACCCAGCAACAGGTTTCAGTAAATGGTACCCTTGATGTTCCTAGTGCTGTAATTTCTATGCCAGAAGGTAATGACGATGTCATTGCAAAATCTGGGGATGTACGGATTGTACGGCTGGATCAGGTTAATGATCGGGTAATGAAAGCAGCCAAACCTTGGGCTATCTTTGCTGACATTGATTTAACCCTGGGCAATGACGTTTACTTTAGGGGCTTTGGTAATAGTATCCCGCTGGGTGGCAGGCTCAACCTGACACAGCGTGGTCTGGATACGGCAATGCGAGGCAATGGAGCTATTGGTGTACGGAAGAATGTCACCATAGAAGCCTATGGACAGCGTTTACAACTGAATCGTGGTATTGCGCGTTTTAATGGTATTATCACCCAGCCTGATCTGGATATTGATGCGACCAAAACGGTAAGTGGTCGTATTATTGGAGTGCGTATTACCGGGCGTGCAACTAATCCCAATATTGCCATTTATAATGATGCAGGGTTATCGGAGCAGGAGGCACTTAATGCCTTGCTTACCGGCAAGATCAGCTCCAATACTACCAGCGCAACTACTACTGCCGGCTTTAAAAGTGATGTCAACAACACCATTGCTGCTGCGGGAATTAGTATGGGGCTGGGAGGTACAAGACGCTTTACCAACACCATTGGCCGTACATTTGGGCTGGAATCGCTTACACTGGATGCAGAAGGTGTAGGCGATGATACGCAGGTCAGTTTGACTGGTTATATTACTTCCGATTTATATCTTCGTTACGGTGTTGGGGTATTTACTCCAGTGAACCGGTTAACACTGCGCTACCAGCTCAACCGTCGCTTGTATATTGAAGCCAGCTCGGCATTGGATCGCGCAGTAGATATGTTCTACAACTGGCGCTTTTAACCTGCACAAGATGCCTAAAATCCCAGATTTGCTTTCATGTCATTACATCAAAAAGTAAGTCTGGGTTTTTTCATAAGTGGGAGAAGGGTTTTTATCGGTATAAATTGAGGTTTTATTATTTAAGTGTAATAGCCTTTTTGTGGTTTTCATGCCTAATATCTTGTTTAATTTCATCTTTATTAAACTTTAACTTAATTGCTCAATCGTCTGGTTATATTTAATAGACATAAGGCAAACTTTCTCTACAAAGCCTGCAAGCTATTTTTTTAAGATAAAAAAGTTAATAAATTGCTGAGTTTTATGATGAAAGCTGATACCCATATGCAGGCCATCCTGGATCAACTGGCCAAATTTAATGCACCGCCCATAGAAAATCTTAGCCCGGAGAATGCACGCAACACCCCAACAGTCAAGAACGCTGTAGAAGAAATGGCTGCTCAAAGTGCGCTGGTACGCTCCAAAAATCTGGTAATGCCAAGCCTGCCAGAGCCAGTTGAACACATAGATCATATTTTAATTCCTACGGATTCCGGTGAGGTACTGGCGCGGGTATTTTCCCCGGCAGGTGATGGCCCATTTCCTGTGATTGTTTATTTTCATGGTGGTGGCTGGGTAATTGCCAATCTAGATGTGTATGAACCGACTTGTCGTTGTTTATGTAATGCAACTGAAAGCATTGTGTTTTCTGTAGCATACCGACAGGCACCAGAACACAAGTTTCCAGCGGCACCAGATGATGCTTATGCTGCCTTGCAATGGATCATGCGTAATGCTGCGCGTTTAAATGGTGACTCGGCGCGTGTTGCCGTGGCTGGGGAAAGTGCCGGGGCTAACCTGGCAGCGGTGGCCTGCTTACGGGCACGGGATGAGGGCGGGTTAATGCCAGTGGCGCAGTTATTAGTATACCCGGTGACTGATAGTCAGATGAATTCGCCTTCCTATACCGAACAGGCCAATGCCAAACCCTTAAATGCGGCCATGATGCACTGGTTCTGGAATCATTATTTAGCTGATTTAAACGAAGGCCAGCATGCTTATGCTTCCCCACTTCGTGCTCCTGATTTAAGCGGTCTGCCGCCTGCTACAGTCATTACAGCCGAGCTTGATCCACTCCGTGATGAGGGTGAGGCTTATGCGCAACGCCTTGCCGATGCCGGGATAGATATGGCATTAAGACGTTATAATGGGGTAACGCATGAGTTTTTTGGATTGGCTGCTGCGGTGGAAAAGGCCAAGGAAGCCGTAGATTTTGCAGTTGAGCGTTTAAACAGAGCGTTTGATCAGGGCAAGAGTTCCAGCCACAAGGAATAAACCAGAATTAAAAAGCTGTAAACAGGATATCGGTATTTGAGCAATATCCTGTTTTGGCTTTTTGGGCTGGATCAAAGATGAAACTGCTTAAACTCTTTGACTTCCTTAGCGCGTGGCCATTGCAGCAAAAAACTGGCTGCGTATTGCTGGGCACGACTGGCAAAATGAACATCAAACCAGGCTGAAGATCTTTCCATGTCATCAATTCTGAGCAGATGCTGCTGATCAATAATCATCAGATAATCGCTTACCATGATCGGGGGTTCCAGCAGATTGTTCACCTGTTTTAGTTGAATCCGGCTGGACACTCGCTGTGATAGATTGACCAGTTGATGCGTATAAGCTGGCTGGTTATCCAGATTATTAATCAATAGCATGACGTCGCGCTTTGCCGAGCTGCGCACAAAATCCAGTAAACTCTGAGCAATGTTGTCATCATCCCATACCGCAGGTAACGCTGGCATCACCATTAAAATCTGGCGGCGTGCAAGGCCAATCAGCTTTACAGTGGATTGCCGGATGACTTCCCTACCAGAGATGGCCAGTTGCTGAACAGAGTCAGGCTGCTCTGGATCATTCAGTATAAGGTTATTGTCATCATCGAGCTTACTCATGATTATTCCTGCGCACGGTTGTCTCTGTTCACTACGGGTTTGAGTCTAACCTTCATCTTCCATGTTAATCAATAATATAGCATCCTCATACAAATGGCAGAGTTGTTCCAGCATTGCAGGTGAGGGGTCTATATCGTTTATACCAAGTACTGCACCATCCGCGATGCGCTTGAGCAGGTTGATGTTTGCTGTATTGACTTCCAGCTTTTCACCTAGTGCCCAGAACTGTAACTGATCCTGTGCATCCGTGGTATAAAGCAAACGGGTAGCGGGTTCACGCTGGATAGTGGCGCCCGTCTGCAATGCTTCTAGCAGCTCTGTATGCGTGATGGGGTCATTCTCCGGTAGGCTATCAGGATATTTAATCTCACTCAGCAGGCTTAAAGCGGCTTGCGTAAAATATTCATCCTGATTGACCATTTGAACCAGATATTGTTTAAGTGCCTGTAAGTCTTGTTGACTCACAGCACCAGCAGCCTGCGGTTGACGTGTGTTCTGATCGGCTATAGGAAGCTGGCTGGAAGGAACATCCAGTAACTGATCGGTTAATTCATCCAGTAACTGGGTGGCATTGGGCATACGAAAACCAAAGGAAAAGGTTAAGCAATCGTTTTCAGCCACGCCATAATGCGACAGGGTAGGTGGTACATACAATAAATCCCCAGGTTCGAGAATTTCATCAAAATGCACCTCCATATCTGGCAGCAGGCGTAATGGTTGGTCAGGGATTAACTCACAATCTGGTTGGCAATACTGACCTAACTGCCAGCGGCGTTTACCATAGCCCTGTACCAAAAATACATCATACTGGTCATAGTGTCGGCCAACCGAACCACCTTTTGGGGCATAAGACACCATAATATCATCGCGCCGCCATTGCGGAATAAAATCAAAGTGCTGCCACAGTGCGGCAATATCCGGTGAAAAATGATCCACTGCCTGAACTAGCAACGTCCATAAGGAGGGAAGTTTTTTTAAATCTTTTTTATTTAACGGGGAAGTTTTTACTTTCCAGTTTTCGTTAAACTGACCATGCTGGGTCAGCAGGCGTGCTGTCACTACTTCTTCAACAGCCAGATCCAGAATATCCTGTGGAACTAGCAGGCCATTAATTTCGGGTATGGCATTTCTAACCAGCAGCGGTTTTTTCTGCCAGTACTCTGTTAAAAATTGCTCAGCAGTTAACCCGCCCAGAACCTGTAAACCCATTATTTCATCCTTTTGGCAAGGCCAGAACATGCAAAAATAAAGTGCCAAGCTTAGCAATATTTAGCCTGCCTTGCTTGAAGTAATTTTATATAGGCTTAATGAGTACTAAACTAATATCCTAGTGCAAATTTAGAATCTAAAGAATTTTATACTTAAATAGCTGATTATTATAAATCCTTCAAAAGTGTTTGTATTTAAGGAGAATAAAGTTTAATTTAGCATCTGAATTTAAAGGGATTATTGAAAACTTTAAGAGTTTTTAAGTTTATTTTTTTAATAATACTGCCCAAGTATTTTATCTAAATTCCAGTTCAAAATACACTAATTGGTTCAGGATACTCAGCAAGCTTAAAGTTTAGGAATCTTTCACAAAGCTTAGCTACTTCAAATGAAGACTGGTTGATCAAAAGCAAACAGCGTATTGATTAGCCAAATACGCTGTTTGTCATTTTCATAAAGTGAAGCCAATAAAAGTACAGGCGCTTATTTAAGGTTTTGCAAAAAAACGGGCAGGTTTTTAGCCTGCTCAGCGGCATTGCCAGTATAATTGGCAGGGGTTAACTCGGTCAGACGGCTGCGATCTGCCTCAGGTACTGCGGCTAGCTCGCCACTTTGTACAAAGCTCACCATCATGTCACGTGTCATAGCCTGACCCCGGGTGAGTTTTTTAAGTTTTTCATAAGGCTGCTCAACATTATAACGGCGCATTACCGTTTGAATCGGCTCAGCCAACACTTCTTGCGCGGCATCCAGATCAGCCAGTAGGCGCTCACTGTTGAGTTCCAGCTTGCCGACTCCTTTTAAGCAGGCTTCAAACGCAATTAAGCTCTGGGCAAACCCAACACCCATATTACGCAGTACAGTTGAGTCAGTCAGGTCACGTTGCCAGCGGGAAATCGGCAGCTTTTCGCCCAGATGAGCCAATACCGCATTGGCAATTCCCAGGTTACCTTCCGAGTTTTCAAAATCAATCGGGTTGACCTTATGTGGCATGGTTGAAGAACCGACTTCGCCTTCCTTTAATTTTTGCTTGAAATATCCTAACGAAATATAGCCCCATACGTCACGGTTAAAATCAATCAGAATGGTATTAAAACGCTTTAAGGCATCGAACAGTTCGGCCATATAGTCATGCGGTTCAATTTGCGTGGTGTAGGGGTTAAAGCTCAAACCCAGCGAAGTCACAAATTGCTCGGCATGCGCTGCCCAGTCAATAGTAGGGTAAGCTGACAGGTGCGCATTATAGTTGCCCACTGCTCCGTTGATCTTGCCTAGCAGTTCTACCTGCTCAAACTGCTTGATTTGCCGTGCCAGACGATAAGCCACGTTAGCCATTTCCTTACCCAGCGTAGTAGGGCTGGCAGTCTGTCCGTGAGTACGGGACAGCATGGGTTGCTCGGCGTGTTGTACGGCCAGCTTGCCAATGGCATCATGAATCTGACGCATGGAGTCCAGTAATACCTCACGTCCACTTTTGAGCATCAAGGCATGGGACAGGTTGTTAATATCTTCTGAGGTACAGGCAAAATGAATAAATTCACCGACATTTTTTAATTCATCAATATTGGCAATTTGTTCTTTTAAAAAGTATTCAACAGCTTTTACGTCATGGTTGGTGGTCGCTTCAATGGTTTTGATACGCTCGGCATCGGCTTCACTAAAGTTGCTGACGATGCGATCCAGCGCAGCATTGGTGGCGTCAGAAAATGGCGCAACTTCGGTAATGCCCTCATGACGTGACAGTGATTGTAGCCAGCGTACCTCTACTGTTACTCGCGCTGCAATCAGGCCAAATTCAGACAGATAGGGACGTAAGGCATCACATTTTTTGGCATAGCGGCCATCAAGTGGAGAAAGCGCAGTAAGGGTATTCATGGAAGTGGATTCCTAAATAAAAATCAACAGTAAAGTCGGGAATTTGTAAATGCTGAAAGCTTAAACCAGAAAGTGGCAATTTTAATAAAAGCCTGCGCATAAATGCATTAAAAATATCAAAAAAGCGATTCACGGGGAGTATTTTGATAGCGCAAACTGGCCAGATAACGCAAGTCTTCCAGCATGGCCTTGCGGCCAAAGATAAGTTGCCAGCGCGTACCACCTAATTGCCGCCAGAAGTGTGCTGCCTGCAAGCCGGAAAAAAGACAGGCACGAATAGCATCAATGGTGGCTTGCTGTTTTAGATATTCAGGTTTACCCCGAACGGACAGGCGTGGTGTAAGCTGTCCGGCGGTATTTACATACAAATTGGCAAGACTGGCCAAAATAGCAGGATGCTGCATATTATGATCAAAAAAATTGAGCCGCTGCTGGATATTGGCCTGCTCGCTGGTTATTTGCTGTACAAAAACAGGTTTTTTATACACTTTTTTCTCTAGCTGTATCAGCGCCATCGCATAGCGAAAGCTTTCGCTATACTGGCGGGGCATAGGCATGCGGGAGCGTGTATTCTGATACGGTTGTGCCAGCGATCCTTCCAGACTACGAAAACCAATTTGCAGATGTTCAAGACCACCAAATACGTCAAGGCTGAACAGGCTGGCGGATGCATCAGCTTTAATGGTTAAACTGGCATCAAGCAAGCTAACCAGCGCTTGGGCGCTGATACCCTGAAGCGCATTTTTACCCTGTGCTGCCAGTAGATAGGTAAGCTGTGCTGCCTGAAAAAGAGCCACCACAGCCAACAGACGATTTTGCCGTTCGGAAATACTGGAGTTGGTCAGGGCATCATTGAGTTGCTGATACAACGCTGGGTCAAAAGCACGTTTAGCCATAAGAGCGCTCTACAGGGGCAGCCACAGGGTGAGCGGTTGAATGTCCAGCATTGGTATGATGAATTACTCCACCGCCCAGGCAGGTTTCATCCTGATAAAACACCACAGATTGTCCCGGAGTAACAGCTCGCTGGCTATATTTAAATTCGACGCGTACGCCACCAGCTTGCAAGCTATCATCAGCATACACGATACATTCCTGATCCGCTTGCCGGTAGCGGGTCTTGGCAGTGCATACCAGTCCCTGCTCAGGAATATTTACTTCACCAGCCACCCAATCGATGGCTTCGCTCCATAGCATGGTACTTTGCATCAATGGATGATCATGCCCCTGACCAATAATCAGTCGGTTGTTCTGCATATCTTTGGCCAGTACAAACCAGGCGCCTTCAGCCTGATCTTTAAGCCCGCCAATGCCTATACCACCTCGCTGGCCCAGTGTGTAGTACATCAGGCCATCATGCTGACCGACGGCTTTGCCACTATCGGTGACAATTTCCCCCGGCTGGGCGGGCAAGTATTGTTTCAAAAAGTCCTTAAAACGGCGCTCACCAATAAAGCAGATACCGGTTGAGTCTTTTTTGCTGGCTGTGCTCAGGCCAAGCTGTTCTGCTTTTTGACGTACCTGACTTTTTTCCAGTTCTCCTACAGGAAATAAAGTCCGGGCAATTTCGCGTCCGTGTACCGCATGTAAAAAATAGCTTTGGTCTTTATTCTGGTCAAGGCCGCGCAATAAGGGCGCATATTGTTCGCCTTGAGAGTTGGTGCTCACTGCACCGCGGCGCGCATAATGACCAGTGGCAATAAAATCAGCTCCCAGGGTTAAGGCATGATCCAGAAAGGCACGAAACTTGATTTCCTTATTGCATAAAATATCAGGGTTTGGGGTACGGCCTGCCGAATATTCCTTTAAAAAATGCTCAAATACCCTATCCCAGTATTCCATGGAAAAGTTGGCGGTACGCAGGGGGATACCCAGGCGGTCACACACACTTTGTGCGTCGGCAAGATCACGCATGGCAGTACAGTATTCTGTGCCATCGTCATCTTCCCAGTTTTTCATGAACAGGCCTTCAACCTGATAGCCTTGTTCCAGTAGCAAGGCAGCGGATACTGAAGAGTCAACCCCACCTGACATACCGACAATAACGTAATTACTCATAAAAATTTTCCCTTAGGTGTCCAGTACATCAGGCGTAGGATTAAAAAAGGGCTGCTCATAAATAATATCAAGTGGATATTGCTTGCCTTGCAGGGCATCCTGTATGCAGCGAGTAACCAGTGGGCTTCTGGCGCGTGCGGTATCAATCAGCTCATCCAGTGTTAGCCATAGGGCGCGTTCAATACCGGTGTCCAGCGGACGCTCAGCATCATGGCTGACAGGCTTTGCCAAAAAGCAAAAGCGATAATAAGTCGTGCTGGTATCAGCAGGAGGGGTATAGGTGTAAATGCCCAGTAAAGCAGTGATATCTACCGTCCAGCCGGTTTCTTCCAGGGTCTCGCGAACGGCTGCTTGTATTAAGGTCTCGTTGGCCTCAACATGGCCAGCTGGCTGGTTGATGACCAGATGACTTACTGCCATGCTGCGTTCCTCCACGCACAGGAAGCGTTGCTGATCCTGTACAATAGTAGCAACAGTCACATGAGGCATCCAGGACATAAGGCAGTTTCACTACAAGGCTTGAGAGTCGCTATGATACGAAAGTTGCCTCATTTGAGCAATGAACAGCAATCAAGCTGTATGAGTAATCACCATACAAAAAAGCCCGATATCTTGAGGTAAGTGAACGATATCGGGCGCTTAAACAGATGTTTCCTGCAACAACTATTTAAAGAATTTGCTAAAGAAAATCTTGATATGATCCAGCATGCGTGAGAAGAAACCGGCTTCTTCTACCGCTTCTAGGGCTACCAGGGGTTTTTCGGTGAGCATTTTGCCATCTAGGGTAGCCACTACCTTACCGATCACCTGACCTTTCTGGATAGGCGCATTAACACCTGGATTGACCACCAATTGGGTTTTTACATTTGCGCCTTGACCACGTGGCAGAGTCACCGACATGTTTTCAGCCAGACCCACTGGAACGTCGTTTTTCACACCAAACCAGATAGGAGTAGTCGCTAAAGTCTGGCCTGCCGGGCGAAGTGTGGTGTTTTCAAAGTTACTAAAGCCCCAGTTGAGCAAGGCACGGGTCTGGTTGGCGCGTTCCTGCATGCTCTTAGTGCCCATAACCACAGCAATGAGGCGCATGGGGCCACGTTTGCTTGAAGCAGCCAGGCAGTAACCAGCAGCTTCGGTATGGCCAGTTTTTAAGCCATCTACGCTAGGGTCGGTATAAAGGAGGGCATTGCGGTTCCCCTGTTTAATGCCATTAAAGGTAAATTCTTTTTCCGAATAAATGGGATAGTATTTGGAGCTTTCCTTAATAATATGCCTTGCCAGAATAGCCATATCCAGTGCGGATGAGTAATGTCCATCCATTGGCATACCGGTCGCATTTAAAAAATGCGTATTATTCATGCCAATACTTTTGGCTTCCTGGTTCATGACTTCGGCAAATGCACCTTCATTGCCGGAAATGTGCTCAGCCATGGCTTTGGACGCATCATTACCAGACTGAATAATAATGCCACGCAACATATCAATGACGCTAGCTGAGCCATTCAGCGGTACATACATGCATGACTCGCTGCTGCTGCCACGGCACCAGGCAGATTCATTCATGCGTACCATATCAGTTTCCTTGAGCTTGCCGGACATCAGGCGCTGCTCAATAATGAAACTGGTCATCATTTTGGTTAAAGAAGCCGGTGGCAGGTGCTCATTTTCATTAAAGGCGGCCAGAACCTGTCCTGTGTCATGGTCCACCAAAGCGTAGGCTTTATTGTCTAAAGTAGGGGGCAAAGGCATCGCTGTCACAGCATGCGCATTGAAGGTTAGCCCTGTGAGAAAAACAGTAACAGCCAAAGAGCGTAGGCTAGACATGGTTAGAATTCCATTTTAGCAATTGAACATTAAGCCGGAGATTCTAACCAAGTTGTGGTAAGCAACCAAGAAAAGATTGGCAGGCAGTACAAAAATTATTTTTTGCTTTTTTTGCTGTTAGCCTGATAGTGCACAATATCGAGGCAAACTTCACGATTTTCCTGCACGGTAGCACGATTGGCATTATCGTGAGCCTGCTGTAGGATTTTTTGGTACTCAGCATCTTCCTGTAAAGCTTGTAACGCCAGGACTGGTTGTTCAATAGTGGGCAGAAGGTCTGCAAGCAGCTTTTTGTAGCCAGCATCAAAATTGGTATTTTTACCCAGAATCTTGGGGCAGATTTCGCCAAGCACATCAACTACAGCGATCTCCTCCTGAGTCACTGGCAATGAGCTTTTAAATTCGACCCGGTTGTCAGTGTCTTTACTAGCGGCTGCCGCATTGGCCAAGCTTAAGCTACCAGACCCTGCGATTAAGCACACGAGTGATAAATTCAAGCCGATTTTTTTTGTCAGGGAAGATACAGGAGACAATTTTTTAGACATAAGAATATTCCAGCAAATAAAGCTGCCTAGCATAAGCGTTTCCAGGCAGTATATGAATGATACTTTTTGTAGGTTTTGCATAAGCTTTTATTGTAGCTGCATTCAATAAAGCAAAATGCTCTCCAAATAATTACTCTTAAGCAAAACTTCAAAATACTTTAAACCTTAACTTGATTCATTTATTATTAAAATTATTATTGAGTAAAAATGAAGTTTGAGGGGTTTTTGCCATTGCTCATGTGAGCTTTCGTTATTCATTGGTGAAAAAAACGTATCGAAAGGTCAATTCTTGTTATGCTTTGCTAAATTTGGATGCGTGAACCGCGCGAAGTTTCTAATTCATCAAGATATGACTGCAAACAGGACTGTTTTATGAAGTGGTTGGTAAAGGTTAGCAATTTTTCTATACATAACAGCTTTACAGCTCATCGTTATATAATAACCAAAAAGCTTAACCAGTCATTACTTGGGGCTGCGGTGGTTATTGTGATGGCAGGGTGTGCGTCCAAGCCGGTAGTTAATCCTACCCAGTCCCGGCTGATTGTGGTGCCGCAATATTATACGGTAAAGCAGGGTGATACCCTAAGCCAGATTGCTGCCCGTTACCGTCTGGATTATCGGGAAATTGCCCGCTTAAATAATATTGATTCAAGTTATACCATCTATACCAATCAAAGCTTGCGTCTGCATCATGGAGGCAAGGATGCGCCCCGCATTCAGGTGCGAACCGCAGCAGTTCCAGGCCCGGTAACTATTCAAACCCAGCGTCTGCCTGCACAGCAACCTACTGCAAGCATTCGCCCTGCTACACAGGCTAGCAATGTAAAAGCTGCACCGGTAAATACCCCTGTTAGCCCGCCCCCGATATTGCCCAATACGCCAACCACGCTGCCATCTGGCCTAAACTGGAAATGGCCGGCGGAGGGTGCTGTTATTCAGCAGTTTAATCTGGCACAGGATGTCAAAGGAGTTCGTATTGATGGACGTGTAGGTGATCCGGTACGTGCTGCCGCAGACGGTGAAGTGGTGTATGCCAGTGATCGTTTAACGGAGTATGGCAACCTGGTGCTGATACGGCATGTAAACGGCTATGTGTCAGCATATGCGCATAACAGCCGGATTCTGGTTAGTGAAAATGATCGGGTTAAGACTGGTCAGAAGATTGCAGAAATGGGTTCAAGCGGCACCACCCAAACCATGCTAGAATTCCAGATTCGTTTAAATGGCAAACCTGTGAATCCAGTAAACCTGTTGCCTGCTCGCTAAGGTGTTCATAAGAAAATTTAGGCGAAAACGAAAATAAATAACTCATATCTTTATAAGGTGAGTACACAGAATGCTTGATAATTTACGTAGTATGGCAGTATTTGCCTGCGTGGTGGAACGGGGGTCTTTTAGTGGCGCAGCCCGGGATCTGGGCATTACCACCAGTGCGGTTAGTCAGCAAGTCCGTGCGCTTGAAGAAGAAATGGATGTACTGCTGCTGCATCGTTCAACCCGTAAGTTGAGCCTGACCGAAGCAGGCCAGGCATTTTTTCACAGTTGTCAGGAAATGGTGGCTGCCGCAGAGCGTGGCCGTATTCGCATCAGCGAGTTGCGTGATGATCTGGTAGGAGATTTGCGCATTGCGACTACTCCGGAGCTTGGCGCCATGCATGTGGTGCCAGCGTTATCCTGCTGGCTGGCCGCGCATCCGGGATTGACCGTTCATTTTGAGGCTGAAAACCGTTATATCGATTTGATTGATGAACGCATTGATATTGCGATTCGCATGAGTCCGGCGCTGGCTGATTCTTCCCTGATTGCCCGACCTATGGCACGTGTAGATCAAATTTTATGTGCGTCACCTACTTATTTAAGGCAATTTCCTGCAATGCAGGCGCCTGAAGACCTTGCACAGCTTGACCTGTTGCCTATTGATCTGATCCAGAATGTACAGGATATTCACCTCACCAACGTGAGCACGGGTGAGAAAAAATTTGTGCATATGCCTGCCCGAATTCATAGTAATAACGTCTTTGTAAATAAAGCATTGTGTCTGGCTGGGCATGGTGTTAGCCGGATTTTATATGTTGATGTACAAAAGGAGCTGGCTCGGGGTGATCTGGTGGAGGTATTGCCTCAGTGGAAGCTGGCCGATTATATTCTTTATGCGGTTACGTTAAAGCGTGAACAGCAACCCACAAAAATTTATCGCTGCCTGGAAGCATTAACCCAGTACTTTAGCCAACTACCCGGTGGCCGGGCCATTGAGCGCTAGGCATTATTGATTGCTGCGATCAAGGCCCGATTTGACCAGATCGCGACAATCATCACCGCTGATGACAGCATAACGGTGAGTATTAAGCCTACTAATTCGCAACAAGTACCGATTCAATCAATGGTACCAGTCGATTTACAATTTCATCAGCGTCGGTCTGGCTAATATTGAGGGCAGGTAGTAGCCGCACCACGCTGTCGGCAGTCACATTAATAATTAATTGTTTTTCATCACGTGCCCGTGCGACCAGCTCACCGCAGGGTATAGGCAGCTCAATACCAATCATCAGGCCAAAACCACGGACTATAACCGGGTACTGCGCCAGTTTTTGCCTGAACTGCTCAACCAGATATGTGCCCATTCTGGCCGCATTTTCAACAGCACCTTCTTTTTCCAGACAATCAATGACCGTGTAAACAGTACGGCAGGCAAGTGGTGTGCCGCCATAGGTTGACCCATGGTTGCCCGCAGAAAATAAATTAACTGCTTTGCCCTGTACCAGACAGGCACCTACTGGAAAACCGTTACCCAACCCTTTGGCGGTGGTTAATACATCAGGAACAATGGCAGTGTGCTGATAGGCAAAATACTTGCCAGTGCGTCCATTACCCGTTTGAATCTCGTCCAGCATCAATAGCCAGTCGTGCTGGTCACACAGGGTACGCAGCTGTTCCAGATAGGTAAAGCCCTGTTGTGCGGTGTTAATGCCGCCTTCGCCCTGAATCGGTTCTACCAGAATTGCCACGATATCATCATGCTGTGCCGCAAGCGCTTCAATTGCCTTAATATCGCCAAAAGGCACACGTAAAAAACCCTCGACCAGCGGTGCAAAACCTGCCTGTACTTTGGCATTGCCTGTGGCAGACAAAGTAGCAAGCGTACGACCATGAAAGGCTTTTTCCATTACAATAACTTTAGGCTCGGCAAAGCCTTTTTTATGGCCACTAATCCGTGCCAGTTTAATGGCGGCTTCATTGGCCTCGGCACCACTATTACTAAAAAATACCTGCTGCATTCCGGCAACCCGGGTCAGTGCGCGACCAGCCGCTTCCTGCCAAGGAATTTCAAACAGGTTACTGGTATGTACCAGCAAGCTGGCTTGTTCGCTTATTGCCTGTGCCACCACTGGATGAGCGTGCCCCAGCCCACATACTGCAATACCAGTCAGGGCATCCAGATAGGCCGTGCCATCCTCAGCATACAAATAGCTGCCCTGACCACGGACAAAGGCAATCGGTTGACGGGCATAGGTGGGCATCAGGCTACTGGGTTGATTTAAGTCAGCAGTAATATTTGGGGGCACAGTCATCTTTGGCGCTCTTGATTAAAAACGAAAAAATAGGAATCAATCTTAGCAAAACTTTGTCTGGGTTGTCGGGTCGTTTTATGGTTTTTGGCTACAATAGCCATTCTTGATATAAGCTGCGGTCATGCCATAGCCGCTTGCAACAAACAGCGCTATAATCAGGCAATATTTAAAGAGGTTTGTTTTATGACTGACGCAACCAATAACACTGAAACGCTGATTCGTGAGCAAATTGCCAAACATCCGGTAATTTTATACATGAAAGGTACGCCACAATTTCCCCAGTGCGGTTTTTCGGCGCGTGCGGTAGAGGCATTAAGCCAGATTGGTCGTCCTTTTGCTTATGTCAACATTCTGGAAAACCCGGAAATTCGCAGCACATTGCCAAGAATTGCCAACTGGCCAACCTTTCCCCAGCTATGGGTAAATGGAGAGCTGATTGGTGGTAGTGATATTATGCTGGATATGTTCCAAAAAGGTGAGCTTAAGCCTTTAATTGAGCAGCATGCGCCAGAAGCACAGTAGTTTCAAAATACAGTAATCACACAAGAAAGCCTGAGAATATATCAGGCTTTCTTATTTTAGGTTTTTTATTAAATTATAACTGCCTGGATGCTGTCCTGGATTGCATTTTGTAGCATTCATCCAGCGCCAGCTCATAGTAAGCCAGACCCTGCTGGGCAGCATGTAAGGCTTTTTGCTGCATCACCACGTCATGGTTGCAAAGCCGCTTAATAAGCTCCATGGCCTCATAAGGATGCAAGTCATCATAATGGGCATGGGCACGTAGCCAGGCAACTGTTTTACTGCCCAGCTTGACCTGATCGTGCGCAGCATAAGCTTCAATACCCTTATACACACGAATAGTCCAGTCACCGGTTGCCCATTCAATAGCCAGATTGGTAGCAGCAATGGTTTCTGCCAGGCTTCCCCGATAACCCACGCTCCATAAATAATGGTTCACCGCATTCATGGCCACAGGCGGACACACATGATCCAGCTCATCAATGCTTAGCCCAAAACCAACTGCCCAGTCACGATACCAGTACAAGTGCCGCTCTTCTACCTTGATGTTCTGGATTAGCCAGTTGCGAGCCTCGGTCACTCCGGGCAATTGGAAGGCTGTTGCTTTTGCCAGGCTCATTGCCATATAGGAGGGAAAGTGTGCCACCAGCGGGTAAAAATTAAGTAGTGCATATTTAAAACATTCGAGACTTAATTTTCCGGCTGCCAGGTCTAAAAACAGAGGGTGCTGACTCACACGGTCTTTGGCAGGAATAAGCTGATCCCAGAAGGCTTGTGACCACTCGTTGTGTGGTGTGATTTCAAGGTCGTTGCTATATGATTTTTTCTCTTCTAGTGCAGTGGTATGCATAAGGTTAATCCTTAACCATAAAAAATTTTAGTGTACTAAAAAAACTTAAAAAAGCTAAAGCGAGTAGCAACACTGTTTTTATATAAAGTGTGAACTAGTTTGCCAGTAGTTTCAAAACATTACATATAACCAGATCAAATACCTCTAGAAAAAAATACAGGCTTTGATATAAACGCCTTATAAACATTATAAATACTATCTTTGGCTCAGGACGACATAAGGATAGGTGGACGCGGATTAAAAGCTCAGGTTTTAGGACAGATATTAAATGAAGCTACATGGTTCCAATATTCTGGAACGAAAAGAAATTAACCGGCTATTGAGCAGTGGCTTAAACCTGGTATGGTTTCCAGCAGCGCTGGAAAAAGATTATCGTCGCCAATATCAAAACGAAGCCGCGTATGAGTTTCGCTATCGTGGGCCTATTATTTTTGTTTTATATATATTTCTGAGCCTGGGTATTTATCAGTTGTTAGAGCCTGACCAGCTCATGTATTGGTTAAAGCTTTACAGTGGTGTAGGCGTTATTGTGTTTGTCGCCTGGATATTTACCTGGTTTGAAAAATTGAACCGGTGGTTTGAATATTATGCCTGTATCGGTTCAGCTATAGCAGTTGCCCTGTCTTTTGCGATTGCTACAGTCATTAATGATGGACAGGGAAGTGTTTTAATTCACGCGGCTATTATGTATGCCGTGGTAATCGTATATGGCTTTGTAGGATTGCGTTTTTATCTGGCGGTCATTGCGGGGTGGGCAGGCGGGTTGCTGGGTATGCTGGTGAGTACCTACCTCAGTGGAGAAATAGCCTGGACTTTATTAAACCGTACTTACACGTTTAGCAGTTTTCTGGGTATGGCGCTGGCTTATGTAACCGATAGGCAGCATCGTGAAAATTATTTGCAGTCCTGCTTGCTGGAACTGCATCGCCTTGAAATGATCCAGCACAATTATCAGCTTGAAGTGCTATCACGTCAGGATTCCCTGACAGGTATTGCCAACCGGCGTCATCTGGATGAAATGCTACAGGATGAGTGGTTTAGGGCAATGCGTCATCAAACACCCTTAACGGTAATGATGATAGATATAGATTACTTCAAGGCTTATAACGATGCACTGGGGCATCTGGCAGGTGATCAATGCCTCGTACAGATAGCTGATACCATCACCAAAATGGCTGCCCGTAGTGGAGAGCTGGTGGCACGTTATGGTGGAGAAGAGTTTTTGATGCTCTTGCCAATGACTGACCAGCCACATGCGATCAGGCAGGCTGAACGTTTACTGCGTGCAGTCAAAGATTTAAGTATCCCGCATCCGACGAGCGAAGTTTCATCCCATGTGACCTTAAGTATGGGATTAGCAACCTATATTCCCCAGCTTGGTGAAAAGGTAAACGATTTTTTATATTATGCCGATGAGGCTTTGTACCAGGCCAAATCAAAGGGTCGTAACACTTATCAACTGGCTCATATTCTGCCGCAGTCACTGAGCAATACCAAAGTGTCCTAATTCTATATGACTTGCTTTAGGTTGCCTTAAACTGTTTTGCGACATAGAACTAGGAGTATTGAGTGTTTTTGCAGGCAGTTATAGCGTTTTACTGCCTAGATTAAGTAGTAAAACTCCCAGAATAATAAAGCCAATACCAAACCATTGCATCAGGAAAAGTGGTTCCTTAAATAGATATAGCCCAATCAGGGCAATAATGGCAGTGCCCAAGCCAGACCAGATGGCATAGGCCATGCCTAAAGGCAGGCCCAGTTTCAGGCTAAGTGATAGCAGCCAGAACGCCAGCCCATAGCCAATAGCGACTCCCAGAACATAAGGCCATTTACTAAAACCATCAGATAAGCGTAAGCAGAGAGTGCCAGCAATTTCGAGAGCAATTGCCAAAGCTAAATAAAAAATGGCCTGCCATAACATACTTATATATTCTCTTACTGATTGATGCTGGTTTTTGCTGTGATATCCTGTTCCATATCCGGTACTTCTACTGTTAACGTCGTAGAGTCGTCTTCTGGCTCTGACTGCGCTTTTTGTTTGGCTTTTTTCTTTTTACGTTTCTTGGATTTTTCTTTTTCCAGCGGATCACTAGCCTCCATCAGCTGCCAGCTTTTAAGCTGGTGCATGACTTCGGCATAAATGCTGCCCTTGCTGTAGTTACCCTTTTTATTAATTTGACCAGCCGGACGATCCATGAGCAGCTCCAGTGCCTGTTCAATAGTATGAATGGCATGCAGGTGAAATTGTCCCTCTGCTACTGCATCAATGACCTCTTGCCGTAGCATCAAATGCTGCAAGTTCTGTGCAGGGAAAATCACCCCTTGCTTGCCACTAAGCCCCTGTAGTTTGCAGGCGTCAAAAAAGCCTTCAATCTTGGCGTTAATGCCGCCAATGGGTTGTACCTGTCCTAGCTGGTTCATGGAACCAGTAATCGCAAAAGACTGGTCTATGGGAATCTGGCTAATGGCAGAAATCAGTGCACTCAGTTCGGCCAGTGTGGCACTATCGCCGTCAATTTCTCCATAACTTTGCTCAAAGGCCAGCGCAGCAGAGAAGTGTAAAGGCTGGGAGCGGCCAAAGTGCGAGCGTAAAAAGCTCGACATGATCAAAATGCCTTTGGCGTGTAGGGAGCCACCTAATTCAACATGGCGTTCAATATCCAGAATGTCTCCACCGCCCTGATAGACCGAGGCAGTCAGGCGTGCAGGCAGGCCAAACTCACTATCCGCATAATGCACAACGGTCAGTGCATTGACTTGGCCATAACGCAGGCCACTGGTTTCAATGAGTTGGGTACCACGGGATAAATCCTGCCAGTATAGTTCGCGCAGGTAACCCAGACGATATCGACGCTGTGCCAGAGCTTCTTCGATATGCTGGCTGCCCACCATACGGGCCTGCTGATTTTTTGCCAGATGCTCCGCTTCGCGCAGTAAATCACCTAGGGTAGCAGCATGCAATGATAGGGAAGTCTGATCTTCAGCCTGGCGACTGGAGTCGGTCAGCAGGGCAGCCAGTGCAGAACGGTCAAATGGTAGTAACTTTTCTTTTTGTACGTAGTCAGCAATCAGGCGCATATAAGCCTGTTCGTTTTCTTCGGTGCGTGGCAGAGTATCGGTAAAATCTGCACGAATCTTAAACAGGCTGTTCAGTTCAGGTTCAAATTCCAGCAATTCATAGTAAATATAAGGTTCGCCCAGTAAAATTACCTTGATTTGTAGGGGGATCGCAGCAGGCTCAATAGAAATACTGCCCGTCAGGGTAATCATGTGTTCCAGAGAGGATAATCTGATTTGTTCTGAACGCAGGGCACGTTTTAAACCCTGCCAGGCATACGGCTGTTCGAGCAGCTGGTCAGCTTCAAGAATTAAAAAACCACCATTGGCATGATGCAATGCACCAGAACGAATCAGGGTAAAATCAGTGGTAATTGTACCCATCTGGGTAAGCTGTTCTACATGCCCCAGCAGGTTATAGTGAGTCGGCAGGTCTTCAAAAACTACTGGTGCGCCGCTATTCGGTTTATGGCTGACCATCACGTTGACCTGATAACGAGGGGGCACCCGGTCAAAAATCCCCGGTAAAAAGTCTTCTTCATCTTGCGCCAAAATATGCTCAACATGTTGAATTACATCCTGAGCGTAGACTTTTAAATATGGCTCCAGTCCGTTTACGTGCGTAAAGCGCTGGGCAATTTGCTGCACTTTGGGTTCAACCACGCTGGTTGCCAGCTCCCGATTGATTCGTGAAACCTTGACACGTGCCTGTTCTTCCATTTGACCAAGCTGGGAACCTAATTTCTCCAGTTTTTTATCCATTTGCCGCATATTCTGGGCTATACGGGCACGTTCGGTGGGACTAAGGGCTGCCATTTCTTCGTCAGTCAGTTCAACAGGCGGGTTAATTACTGGCTGATCTTTATTATTATTTTTTTCTACATGGTGGACAGGTACAAAGCGGTGCTCTTCATGACGTGATACCAAGCGCAAATCTAGTGCCTCACCTTCCTGAGTGAGCTCAATCAAGGCTTCTTGCTGTTCCTGTCCGGTGGTTTGACGAATAGTCTCAATCCGGGCGTGATAACTATCAGCGGTAAAGCGGCGCTCCAGCGTATTCAGCAGGGTTTGCCATAGCTGGTGCATGGCTTTTTTAAGCTTTGGGCCTTGTCCGGCAGGAAGCTGTAGTGCAATAGGCTGGCGGGTATCGCTAAAATTATTGACATATACCCAGTCGCTGGGCGTAGGCATTTGAGCCGCCTGCTTTAATAGAAGGCGCTTGAGCATGGTGCGCTTACCTAGTCCACTAGGTCCAACAGCAAAGATATTATAACCATTATAGGGAAGCGTTAAAGCAGCCTCAACGGCAGCGCGTGCACGTTGTTGACCCAAAAAATCATTTAAGGGTTTAATGCGCCGTGTTGAGGTGGGTATTTTGTCCAGTTCTGGCTGGCGGCTAAGCTGGAAGGATTGCAATGCAGTAGTTTGCCGGGTTTCACTACTCGTAATAATATTATTGATTTTGGCGGGTTTTTGTTGAGGTTCTGGTTGTTTACAGGACGTGGCATCGAGCGCAGATGAGGCAGTGGTGGATTCATTCAATGAAATACTTTGCTTGGAAGTCATTATGTAAAACAGTGCTCTAAAAAGAAGTATTACTAGAATCAGTGTAGCAGGAAAAAACGGGTCTTAGTTTGTTTAAAATAATTTAATACGGGCATTTTTTGACGCAATTGCTGTTTTTTAGCAGAAAATTTAAACAGTTGTTTTTAAGCCATAGCAAAGCACCGTTTAGAAGAGTAATCTGGCAGTTTTGCAAAAACTGGTTGTGGAACCATAAAAATGAAATCATCCAAAGTATCATGGCTATCAGGATGGGGCCAAGCGTTGTCCGTATTTGCGGACAAGCGTGCATTGATTATGTTTTTTCTGGGGTTTTCAGCTGGTATTCCAATTTTACTAATTTTTTCCAGCTTATCTTTGTGGTTAGGTGAAGCCGGCATTGAACGTAAGGCTGTCACCTTTTTTAGCTGGGCAGCCCTTGGTTATTCATTTAAGTTTGTTTGGGCTCCCTTGATTGATGAGCTGCCTTTGCCATGGCTCACCCGGAGTCTGGGGCGGCGGCGTGCCTGGTTGCTGGTTGCCCAGTTACTTATTATGACTGCTATTAGTATTATGGCCATGACTGATCCCTCGCAAGGTCAAGCTAGCCTGGTACAAATGGCAATAGGAGCAGTGTTGCTGGGCTTTTCGGCAGCCACACAGGATATTGTCATTGATGCTTACCGGATTGAGCTGGCCGAAGCAGAAATGCAATCAGTACTGGCCGCAACCTACAATGCTGGCTATCGGATTGCCATGATTGTAGCAGGTGCAGGAGCACTGTTTTTAGCCAGTGGGTTCGGTTCAGAAAAAGGCAGCTATGTGTATCAGGCATGGCAGTCCACTTATCTGATTATGGCTGCTGTCATGCTGGTTGGAGTGCTGACCACGCTGATTATTCGGGAGCCCGCACGTCAAAGACCTGTGCGTCCTTATCAGCCCGGTGATTATGCGCGGCTGGTGATGGTATTTATGTTTGCTGTTGCAGCTTTTGTGTATGGCTTTATTCAGGTAGGGCAATTCTGGCAACTTGCCAGTGACGTCGGTCCCTTGATTATTTTCTTGCATGAATTTGTTCGTATCGCAGTAGCGATAGCCATTGCTGGCCTGACCGGCTACCTGCTGGTAAAGGCCGGGGCAGTGAATCAGCATATTGCTGTAGAAACATGGGTTGCTCCAATCCGGGATTTTTTTGAGCGTTATGGAGCAAAGACGGCACTACTACTATTGCTGTTAATCGGCTTGTATCGTATTTCAGATATTGTGGCTGGTGTAATTTCCAATGTGTTCTATCAGGACATGGGCTTTAGCAAGGATGAAATTGCTACCGCAGTTAAAGTATTTGGTGTGGTATTTAGCCTTGCTGGTGGCTTTTTGGGCGGTATGTTGTCACAACGCTTTTCAGTGCTAAAAATCCTGATGCTGGGTGCTATTTTATCCAGCGCAACCAATTTGATATTTATTGGATTCTCTCAGGCGGGACACAGTTTGCCATGGTTATATTTTGCCATTGTAGCCGATAATCTTGCTTCAGGTCTGGCGGGCGCAGCGTTTATTGCATTTTTGTCCAGTCTCACCAGTGTGTCATTCACTGCAGTACAATATGCCATTTTTAGCTCATTGATGACTTTGATCCCTAAAGTGATTGGTGGCTATTCAGGCACGATTGTCGATAGTGCAGGTTACCCTTATTTCTTCTTATTCACTACTTTAATTGGTGTACCCGTGCTGGTGCTTATTGTGCTGGTGCAGCGTCAGCTTGGCAGGCATCACAGTTCTTAAGAAGCGACGCCAGGTGCTGGCTTAATGATAGTGACTACAGTGATTACGACTAAAGCATGGTTTAACTTTACAATCAGGAGAGCATGATAATGCGTATGCTACATACAATGTTGCGTGTTGGACATCTTGAGAAATCCTTGCAGTTTTATACTGAGGTATTGGGTATGCAACTACTACGCCGACAGGACTATCCCGAGGGGCGTTTTACACTGGCTTTTGTTGGGTATGGGCCAGAGGAGAGCAATACCGTACTTGAGCTAACCCATAACTGGGATACTAGCAGCTATGATCTGGGCAATGCTTATGGACATATCGCGCTGGGTGTTGCTGATGCTTATGCAGCCTGTGAAAAAATTAAGGCTATGGGCGGCAAGGTGGTACGAGAGGCTGGCCCCATGAAGCACGGTACCACGGTGATTGCTTTTGTAGAAGACCCGGATGGCTATAAAGTGGAGCTTATACAGCAAGGATAGGTGATGATTTTTTTTCGTTATTTGCGTACCTTTTTTGACAATTTTACTATTCTGTTATTTGTTATGGTATTGCTGGCCACTTTATGGCCAGTACAGGGACAAGCGGCTGTAGCATTTAATCACTTTACTGATTTTGCAATTGCATTGTTATTCTTTCTGCACGGTGCCAAGCTCTCGCGGCAGGCCATTTGGGAGGGTTTAACCCACTGGCGCCTGCATTTGGTGATTTTCGCGGCCACCTTTGTTTTATTTCCTATTCTCGGACTGGCGCTTAAACCACTTTTTGAGCCGCTGCTCACCCCAGCGCTATATCTGGGAATCTTATATATTTGTGTGTTGCCTTCTACTGTACAGTCTTCTATTGCCTTTACCTCCATAGCGCGTGGTAATGTGGCAGCAGCCATGTGCAGTGCTTCAGCTTCCAACATACTGGGTATGTTTTTAACTCCGGTACTGGTTGGGTTATTCATTACCAATCAGTTTAACCAGGCAGAGGTTAATTCATCCCAGGCAGCATTTAATATTGTGTTGATGCTACTGGTGCCTTTCATACTGGGTCAGGTGTTTCGTAGCAAGGTTTATCCGCTCATTCAACGCTATCCTGTTATGGTCAAAGTAGTTGATCAGGGTTCCATTTTGCTGGTGGTATATGCCGCATTTAGTGAAGCCATGAATGAAGGCTTATGGCAGCAACTATCTGCAACCAGCCTGACTTCCCTAACGGTTGTATGTTGCCTGTTACTGGCGATAGTGATGGTAGGGCTAACTTACCTCAGTCGTGCACTAGGCTTTAATAAACCGGATGAAATTGCCATTGTTTTTTGTGGTTCAAAGAAAACTCTGGCTAGTGGCCTGCCAATGGCAAAGATATTGTTTGTAGGTCATCCTATTGGCATGCTGATATTGCCCCTGATTTTGTTCCACCAGATTCAACTGGTAGTCTGTGGAATTCTGGCTGCACGTTATGCGAAACGACCTGAAGCAGAAGCCATTGAACCCGCTTTATAAAAAAATGTTACCTGTTAAAGCATAGGTGAAAATGAATTTCATCTGTGCTATACTATGTCGCCTTGTTGTGCTTGGCCCTGATGCTTAAAATCTCGGTGAGCCAAAAGACTGGTCTGTTGTGGTGTTTACCTGCTTTAAAAAATGAAAAGCTTCCCCGGATATATATTTTCGGGAGTGGTAAATTGCGATGATAGTGTAAGCCAATCTTCTTTAGGAGCCCGCCATGCGTGCCGATATTCATCCAAAATATGAAAAATTAACCGCTACCTGTTCTTGTGGTAACGTGATTGAAACCCGTTCTGCTATTGGTAAAGACAGCCTTTATCTTGACGTATGTTCAGCTTGCCATCCGTTTTATACGGGTAAACAAAAATCAGTAGATACTGGTGGCCGTATTGACAAGTTCAAGCAGCGTTTTGGTATGAGCCGCAGCATCAAGCGTTAATTGCTTTGGCTGTAAAAAAAACGGGCGATTGCCCGTTTTTTTATATCTCTAGTTTATGTCTTGTTTAATTCTTTATAGTTGTTCTTCCTGATTCGTTAGCATTAACCTATCAGTAGGTTTCTGGAAGTAATAGCCCTGTAGGTAGCGTGCGCCAACTGTCCAGGCTTTGGCCACTTCCTGAGGAGCCTCAATATAACCACCAATAATATCAATATCAAATTGCTGTATTTCATTAACCAGAGCTTGGGTGGCCTGAAAGTTGTCTTCATTGTTCAGGTTGGTCATGTAGGCTCTATCCAGCTTGATCAAGTCCGGCTTTAGATGGTTAAGTAGATTTTTGCTATTTAAGGTTGAGCCAAAGTCGTTAATAGAAACCTGCACTCCAGTTTCATGCAAGGCATCAATTTGGATTTTAGCGAGCTGTAGATAGGCCGTAACATTTGCTTCGTTAAACTGTAGGATCAAGGGATTATGGGATGAATTAAGCGCACTAAGCAATTTACCCGCAATTTGTGGCAAGGCTTTATCCTGAATAGTCTCAGCGCCCAGATTAATCAGCAGGCGGGCTTTGGGGTATTGCGCCATAAACTGTTTTAATTGTTTGGCTGCATTTAATAATACCCATCGGTCAAGACGGCCTTCCAGTTGATATTGCTGAGCAACGGCAAGGAATTCATCCGGCGTCATGACTTTACCATCGGCCAGAGGTAAACGTACGTATACTTCAAACAGCGCTAGATCCTGTTCGGTAGTATCGTAAATATGCTGGAACATCAGCTGTAGCTGTCCCTGGTTAATGGCATTTTCCAGCAATTCACGTAGCGCACTATCCGAGCTATCAGCATTTTCTGCAGGATTGTAAATATAAATACCGTTGGTGGTTCCCTGGTTTTGTAGCTTTACTTTCTCAGAAGAGTGATAGGCACGGTCAAGTACCTCATTGGCATCCGGTGAATTTTGATTAATTGGTACCACCCCGATGCTAATAGTAGCTTGTACAGTGCGGTTTTCGACCATAATCAGATGCTCAGAAACCAGATGACACAGTGCTTTAGCAGTTTCTGTAATTTCTTCTATAGTCTGATTTCCTAGAATGCTGGTAAATGCAGATTCCCGGAAGCGATAAAGTGCATGAGGATTTAAGCGATCTTTAATGAGGCGGGAGATTTCAACAATGGCTGCATCACTGCCTGCAAACCCGGCAATGGCATGAATATGACCGATATTGCCGATACTAATATATAGTAGGGCATGCTGGCCTGGATTTTGTTTGAGTTCAGCTAGAGCACTACTCAGGTCTTCTTCAAAGGCCCGACGATTTTCCAGACCAGTCAGTTGATCCACCCGCTCCAGGGCTGCTAGCTGGGCGGCAAGTGCTGCGCTATTTTCCAGTTGAGGCTGAATAATAATCTGTATGCATTCTTCACCGTCATAGCTGGCAGGCGCCAATTGCAAAACTGCATCAAAATAACTGCCATCAGCCTTTATACCAGTGAACTTAAATTCTGACTGCTGGCTACCCCGGGTGTATGCTCTTAAAAATTCCTTAAATGAAGTTGCACCTTCTCCTTCGATCAAGTCAACTACTGGCATGCCAATCAAGTCTTCCAGCGAATGGTAACCAAACAAGTCATTGTAGGTTTCGTTGGTATAGATGTGCACACCGTCATGAATATAAGCCACCGCGCTTTTCGAGTTTTTGACCAGTAACTGAGCACGACGCTCAGCCTCTTTAAACTGGTTACTTAGCTTTTTATTTTTCTTGATATATCGTGAATACTTACATTCGCGTTGTATAGCATAAATCAGGTGTGTCAGCTGTGTACGGGGAATAACATCCATTAAGCCTGCTTTAAAACCTTCGATCACTTCTGGTGAGCTATCTTGTTCATTGTCAGACGGAGAGATACTGTCAGGAATACCAATCACCGGAATTTCCAGGTCATGTTCCTCCAGCAGGTTAACTACTTTTTTATAGTCCAGGTCATAAGCATGCCCAAATAGAATAACATCCCAGTTTGAGCGAATCGCTTTTTCAAATTCTTCCTGATCATCCAGCAAATGAAACTGGGTATTATATTGATGCTGTTTTAATCGTTGAACAAGTTCATTGGCCGTCGTCTGCTCATCATCAATAATCAGAAGCTGAAGGTTTTGCTGATGGCTTTTCATAAAAACTTAATATCCATAGAGTCAGTGGATTTACAATATTGTCCAGACATCATCGTCCGGACTGACCAAATTTGATTTATCAACATTAAATTCAACGTTGTCGGAAGCAAAGTTCTCTTCTTCAATAGTATATTCAAACTGAATAAAACTCTGTGTAATCAGCCGCTCCCGGGTTAATACAGCTTTTATTTCTTCATTACCATAGCGAATAATTACCCGCTGGTTGGCATGAAAGGCAAAAGCCTGAGTAATAATCGTTGCGGGGCGCTCCAGCGCCTGAATTTCCGGTACTAAAATGGCCCGTTTAAAGCTATTGATTGAATTGTTTTTATGCGCTGCCCTGATACCACAAACCTTTGCGCGGGAAGAAATAATCTCTACCCCAAACTCAATATTCATGACGGGTATTTGCTTGACCCAGCGGATTAGGCCAATATGCCATACCTTGTCGGTAGGTTCAGACACGACCAGCAGTTCACCTGTGCGTAGTGTAGTCGGGCTTTCACCCTCCCAGCGTAGACAATAACCGCCAGGACTGATATTGACGATGTCACATTGGTACAGCTCTGCCATATCCAGAATGGCTTCATTTTTCTTTTGTTCTGTCTGGCTAGTAAATTCGATATCGGCTTCATAGTCGACCTGGCCAAATAGGCTTTTTATCTCTGTATCACTGGTTAGCAAGTAGTCTCGGTGAATATTAATGATGTCCTCAAAGGACTTACCATCAGATAAATGATAATGAATACCCAGCAAACCAAAGGCTATTTCTACCTTACCGCTATAAGGGTGGCGGCTATGAATACGTGCCGAAGGCGCTGAGAAGGTGTTAATAAGATGAACTCTTAGCGCTGTACTCAGCTGTTTTTGCTCTAGTATGTGTAAAAAGCGGGGTGATTGGCTCATCAGGTTATTGAAGTGTTGCAGCAGGGGTTGACTGTTTACATAGAGTACCTGAAGCGAGGTATGGGATTTTTTAGTGATGTAGACTGGTGGTTGATCAAGGGTTGGGTCAATGCTGAACAGATGATAAGGGGTTTCAGTGTGATCAATACTGATGAGTCCTGCCCATAATATACTGGCCTGATAAATGGCCTTGATTTCAGATTGCCTTAACTTATTGGAGTCGCTCACTCCCAGAATAATCATGCGACCATAAGCTCGCCTAAGGGTGCTACTTGGAAAAGCACTGCTCGTAGCATCCTCTACTTCAGTACCCGCAAGCTGGAGTTGCTCAGCACGCTGAAACAAATTGTGGGTTTTTCTCCATAACCCTTGAGGTACGCTCAGGTAAAGAGCCTGAGATTCATACAGCAGACCAGCCAGCTCTGAGAGTGCACGGTGGCTAGCGGTAGCAAAGAGCTGATTCAGGTTTTTCTTGTTGCGAATATTAAATAGGCCAAAATTCTGTGAGGTCAGTTTTTCATGGCTTTGAGCAGCGATAGTATCGTAGATTACAATGAGGTATACGCGAATTTCCTCTACCAGGGTGGCGATACGCTGCGCTCGCTGATCCAGCGTCAAATGCTGACTAAAGTAATGCTTGCTCAGGGAGGAAATAAGGGTGTGAACGGATGGCCTGATAATTTCAATGAGATCAAAGCGAACCTGATCATCAATTTGTAATAGTGAGAGTTCTTTTAGTGTCGTATAAAGCTGACGCGCTGTGTCGCCCAGGTTAAGCATGGATAAATTGGCCAGCCATTCACGCATACTGTTTTTATCGGCCTGCACAAGAGATAACTGGTTTAGTGTCATTTCAGGTGTAGCATTCATTAGTAAATTGCTAATATTCTGGTTCATTAGAATTATTTTCCCTAAGCAAAAGATCTCCGTACAACCAGGCGATTAAAGGTTTAAAGGAACCTTATACCGTTTGCCTGCAATTTCGCGCACTAGCTTTGGTAACAGATAGCCTGGTAGCTCATGCATTAGCTTCTGGTATAAGACTACAGCGTCTTGCTCACTGATATCAAAATGAGCGGCCCCTTTAACTTTGTCCAGAACATGTAAGTAATAGGGTAGCACCTGACACTCAAATAATTGTTCACTTAATGCAACAAGCGTATCTATATTATCATTGATTGTACGTAAAAGAACAGTTTGATTTAGCATAAGTATTTGATTATTTCTATAATATAGCAGTTTACTTTTTGTGTAATTATCCAGCTCGGCAGGATGATTACAATGTACGACCATCACGATGTGAAAGCGGCTATTGTTTAATATAGTCAAAAGCTCATCGTCCAGCCGGTCTGGTAGCACAATAGGTAAGCGCGTATGAATACGCAAGGTTTTTAGCTGTGCAATACTTTCGAGGCGTTCAAGCCATTGTGCAAAGCGGCGGTTGGAAACACTCAAAGGATCACCCCCACTTAATACCACTTCATTAATATCACTTTGTGATTCAATGTATTGCTTAATGGCAGGCCAGTCGGTGGATTTTGGTAGGTTGTCCTGATAGGGGAAGTGTCGCCTAAAGCAGTAGCGGCAGTGAACGGCACAGGCACCGGTAAGGGTAAGCAGTAAGCGTTTTTTATATTTATGCAGAATACCCGGAACCGCATTGGCCTGTTTTTCGCCTAATGGGTCAAGGATAAACTGCGGATGTTCTTCCAGTTCGGCTTGCAAAGGCAATACCTGAAGCAATAAAGGATCGTCAGGGTTGCCTTTTTGCATGCGCTTTACAAAGGCTTTGGGCACACGCAGGGCAAAATCCTGACTGGCTGACAGGGCAGGCGGCAATAAGGCTTCTGGTAGGTCAAGCAGGTTGAGTAGTTCGACCGGACTGGTGACCAGATCGTTTAACTGATTTTGCCAGTTTTGCTCTGTGGCTAAATAGTTTATCATGCGTTCAGTTAAAAAGTGCTAGTTTAGCATTCCTTTCATTATCTTGATATATTTGGAGTGTGCCGATCATGGCCAGTTATTCCACGAATGAGTTTAAACCCGGTCTGAAAGTCATGCTCGACGGTAACCCATGTTCAATCATGGAAAATGAGTATGTCAAACCTGGTAAGGGTCAGGCATTCAACCGTGTGAAGTTGCGCAACCTGAAAACAGGCAAGGTGCTGGAACAAACCTTCAAATCTGGTGACTCTCTGGAAGGCGCTGATATTGTTGAAGTTGAAATGGACTATCTATACAACGATGGCGAGTTTTGGCACTTCATGAATCCAGAAAACTATGAGCAGATTCAGGCAGGCCGCGAGGCAGTAGAAGATGCAGCCAAATGGCTAAAGGATGATTCCAACGATAAATGTACCATTATGCTCTTTAATGGCGTACCTTTGTCAGTAACTGCTCCCAACTTTGTGACTCTGAAAATTATTGAAACCGATCCAGGTGTACGCGGTGATACCTCTGGCGGTGGTGGTAAGCCTGCCAAGCTGGAAACAGGGGCTGTGGTACGTGTGCCGTTGTTTGTACAGCAGGAAGAAGTCATTAAGGTGGATACACGCACTGGCGAATACCTCAACCGTGTTGGCAAGGAATAATCTTTTGCCTTGTAAAACCTATGCTTTTAGAGAGTCTCATCATTGAGGCTCTTTTTTATAATAATAATACAAAAGAGTCACTTAATATTTATTAGTCAGACTGGTAAAGCCTGTCATTCTTTCGTATAACTAAATATAACTTAAAGATTTAGCCGGCTAGAAACTGATCTATTGTGCTGAAAACAAGGCATTTTATAAGCGTGAATCAACGCTGGCGGTTGTATTTTTATCAAAATTTGTGAGGAAAGCTAGATATGCTACAGGATGCCCAACCAGAAAAACCTAAAGTTTCCCGGCAGGAGATTGAGCATCTGGTTGAGCAGGCCAAGTCAAATCTGGATCAGTTCCTCAATCAGTTAAACCAGATTGTACTGGACAAACCGCAGCAGGCTAAACTGGCCTTAAGCTGCATTTTGGCTGGGGGGCATTTACTGCTACAGGACCTTCCCGGCATGGGAAAAACCACTCTGGCCGAAAGTCTGGCCAAGCTTTCAGGTTTAAGTTATCGGCGGGTGCAGTTTACCAGTGATATGTTGCCTAGTGATATTTTAGGCCTATCGATTTTTAATCCGGAAAAGCAGGAATTTGAATTTCGTGAGGGGCCAGTATTTACCCAGGTGTTACTGGCCGATGAAATTAACCGCACTAGTCCAAAAACTCAAAGTGCGCTACTAGAAGCCATGGAGGAAAATCAGGTTTCCCAGGATGGGGTTACTCGCACCTTGCCGCAGCCATTTTTTGTGATTGCCACACAAAACCCGGTAAACCAATCGGGTACTTATCCTTTGCCAGAGTCACAGCTTGATCGTTTTTTAATGTGTATTTCCCTGGGTTTCCCGTCAGCTCAGGCGGAGCGGGAGATATTGCTGGGGCAGGATCGCCGTACCATGCTGCAACATATTAAATCTTTGCTTGATACGCAGCAATTAACCCGCTATCGCCAGCTGGTGAATGAGGTTTATTTATCTGAGCCGGTACTGGATTATTTGCAGCATTTGGTTGAGCAAACCCGTACCGGACAGCATGCCGGATTATCAACCCGTGGTTTGCTGGCCTTAAAACGGGCAGCGCAAGCGTATGCACTGGTGGATGGACGGGCTTTTGTTATTCCGGAAGATATTCAGGCAGTATTTGTGGCGGTTGCTGATCACCGGCTAGGGCTAAAAGGACTGGGCGGAGCTGACTCGCCAGCGCACCAGATTTTGCGTCAAGTCCCTGTGATTAGTTAAGCAGGAACGTATTGTGCATCTTATCCAATGGCTTGAAAATCGCCCACCTATAAAACGCTGGGTCAGGCGTCGTTTGCCACGCTGTACTGAAGTGACCTTAACGCAACGGCAAATTTTTGTGTTTTTAACCCGTGAGGGCTGGCTATTTGGTTTTTTGCTGTTAATTACATTTCTGGCCGGAGTAAATTACGCCAATAATCTGATTTTAAGTGTTTTTTTTCTACTGAGCAGTATTTTAATCATTGGCATTTATCATAGTTATGCGCAGTTATCTGGTTTGAGAATCAAAGTTATTCATGCAGACGACAGCGTAGCAGGGGAGCAGGCACGTTATCAGATTGAGCTAAGCCCCACAACGGCCAAATGCTATTGCCAACTGGAAATTTTTTGGCAGCAGTACCAGCGTATTGCTATTTTAAATGACAAACAGATTTTACATTTTGATCTAGATACTCCCGGTCGTGGCAGGTTTACTCCGCCAAGATTAATGATGCAAAGTGTCTATCCATTAGGTTTGATCCGGGCCTGGACCTATATTTATTTTGATAAGGATGTATGGGTGTCCCCAATGCCCATAGAATCTGAACGGAATGCATTAAACCGAATTGGTGGAGAAGGGGAAGAAACCCATGGTTTAAGTGGGCAGGAGGAGTTTTTTGAGCTTAAAAATTATGTGAAAGGAGAGTCGTTATCAAGAGTGTCATGGACGCATCTGGCTAAAGGACAGGGTTTGCTCAGTAAGCAGTTTATTGATTTTTGTGCCGAGCAGGATGCTCTGAATTATGAGCAAATGCCAGCCATTGATCATGAAACCAGACTGTCACAAATGGCATACTGGGTACATGCCTTAAGTGAGCAAAATATAGCATTCAGCATGACTTTGCCTACAGCCCAGCTACCCTTGGGGCAAGGTGAGCAACACACCCGTCAGGCTTTACGCTTGCTGGCACAGGAACCCTGACCGTGAGTAATATTCTTCCTCCTCGGGCGGTGAATTATCGGCAGTTTGTGGCGATTGTGGTCGCCCAGTTTATTGTCATTTTGCCGCATCTTGGTCATCTACCTCCTTTGTTTTCAGGTCTTGGAGTTATTACTTTAATTGGCCTGTTGATCATGGCTAGACACAAAAAACGAGCTGGTTTTAATCCACAGCCTCCCAGAATTATCCAGTATGGTGTGGTTTTGACTGGCTTGGCGATTATTTTATTTACTTACCGTACAGTGCTTGGGGTGGATGCAGGGGTCGCATTTTTAACTTTAACCTTGCTGGGGAAATTGCTGGAACTCAAGCAGCGCCGTGATGCTTATATTAGTTTAACGCTGTCGCTGTTTGTCACTGCCAGTTTGTTTTTATTTGAACAATCCATTTTTAATGCAGTGATGGCGCTGCTGGCAATTGTTGCGGTATTTTATGCCCTACTACAGCAGAATATTAATCCAGATGTGCTTTATCATCACTCAGCCCGGCTTAATGTCAATGATGCTGGAGTGATGAGCCCATCAGGAAACTTATGGAAGCCCCTACTACGTTTAATGCTACAGGCCATTCCCCTGCTGGTGGTGTTGTTCATATTTTTTCCACGTATTCCCCCGCTGTGGAGCGTGCCAATATCGCAGTCGCAAGGCACTACGGGCATGACTGACCAAATGTCACCTGGCAATATCGCCAGCCTGAGTCAATCCACCGAACTTGCCTTTCGGGTGATTGACCCACAAAACAATATGCGCAAAAACTTACCGTCCCGTACAGAACTGTATTGGCGCGGTCTGGTGTTAAGTCAGTTTGATGGAGTGACATGGACCCCGTTAAGGGATTACCGGGCTGATAATCCGGTTTGGTCTGGCATGCAATATCAGCCGGAATGGTTTAAACAAAACTTTCCGGCTGGTTTACGGAGTGGTTTTAGCTATCAGGTGATTTTGGAGCCCACCCGGCAAAACTGGCTATACGGGCTGGATATTCCTTTGAGTAATAGCGCTGGGGTTGGCTTAACCCGTGAATTTAATTTGAAAAACTCACGCGAAGTTTACCGACGCTTTAGTTATAATGTGGAGCAGCTACAAGGGTTAAAGCGGGATGTGGAGTTGCCTGACTGGCTGGCTAAAACAAATCTACAATTACCAGCCAATATTAATCCACGCAGCCGGAAGATGGCTCAGCAGGTCTTTGCGCAAGTAGGCCAAAATCCCAGACAATATGCTAATTATTGGTTGAACTGGATTAGGCGTGAAAATTTTGTCTACACGCTTGAACCGCCTGTGCTAACCGGTCAGCGCATTGACCAGTTTTTATTTGAAAGCCGGCGTGGCTTTTGTGAGCATTATTCTTCAGCTTATGCATTTTTAATGCGTGCCGTAGGAATTCCAGCGCGTGTGGTGGTGGGATATCAGGGGGGGCAATTTTCGCCTGATCAACAAAGCTGGGAGGTGCGCCAGCTGGATGCTCATGCCTGGGTGGAAATATGGCTGGCAGACGAAGGTTGGGTGAGAGTAGATCCTACCGCAGCAGTGGCACCTGAGCGAGTTGAACAGGGCATGAGTAGTCTGGTACAGCAGGATCAACGAATTTTTGGCGGCGGCGCCTTTAATCAGTTACGGCAAAATCAGTTCAGGCTCTTAAGCCGGGTGCGTACCTGGGCTGACTATGCTGGTTACATCTGGCAACGCGATGTGGTTGGTTTTGATCAATCCAGCCAACAAAGCCTGTTGCAGCGTTTGCTGGGCATTAAAAGTATGTATGTTCAGGTACTATGGATGCTTGGGCTATTTTTGATACTGATCAGTACTATTGTAGGGGCGATGTGGTGGAAGCGCCGAAAATTCTGGCATCCTTTGGATAGACCGCTGCAAAGACTATCTGGCAAGTTAAAAAAACAACGGCTCGAACGCCATGAATCAGAAGGAGTGGTTCATTGGTTGCAGCGGCTGGCTGACTATCCAGAATATCAAAAGTCAGCTATTCAACTGCTTAGCCTGTATCAGCAGGCACGTTATAACACAATGGATGATCCAACCAGTCAGGCTGCTATAGTCAAGAAAATGAATAAACTGGTTAGCAGTTGGCCGAATAAGCTCTAGCCAATGAAAAAAATCTTGCCTTGGGCTGAGTTTAAGGTAATAATTTGGCCTCATCAGGCGTATAGCTCAGTTGGTTAGAGCGCTACGTTGACATCGTAGAGGTCTCCAGTTCGAGTCTGGATATGCCTACCAAGATATTAACCACTCATGATATTTCATATACATTCATGAGTGGTTTTTTTATGCATTACAATAAGTTACGTTAATTTCATGCGCTCTCATAACTACTCATAACCACCCATATAATTAGGCATCTTGTATCCGTTGATGTATCCCAATAATATTTTAAATATTGGGATACAAGGTACAGAAATGAAAAGATGTAATATTAAAAGACGACCTCTAGCAGATACTGTTCTAGAAGCTTTAGAGCCAGAAGAAAAAGAATATAGGGAAAAAGATAAGACCTCTTGCGAAAGTAAAAACTGCCTCAATATAGATTTCATGAAATATCAGAAATTAAACCGTTTTTCAGATTCTGAATTCAAGCGCTTGGTTGGTGTACCTCGACCAGTTTTTAGTGAAATGGTCGAAGTTTTAAAAGAAGCAGAATCACTTAAAAAGAAATCTGGGCGTCCTCATACTTTAGTTATAGAGGATCAATTATTATTAACACTCAATTACTTACGGAATTACAGCACTCAATTGGAATTGGCTGCAAATTACCATATCGCTGAAAGTAATGTGAATCGAACCATTAAAAAGGTTGAAGATGCATTAATGAAATCAAGGCGTTTTACCCTGCCAAAACGAAGCATTACAACAGCAGACGAACAATTTAACTGGGTCATTATTGATGCTACAGAATGTTCAATAGAACGCCCGAAAAAAAAATCAGAGTAAGTTCTACAGTGGTAAAAAGAAGAAACATACGCTAAAAGCCCAAGTGATCTATCATCCGAAGAGCAAACAAATCATAGGAGTAGATATATCTTCTGGCAGTCAGCATGATATTAAATTGGCAAGAAAAACAGTAAAAAAATTCAAACATTTTGAATATGTTATGACCGATTTAGGGTACTATGGGTTAGAGCAAGATGGCTTTAAATTATTGATGCCAATAAAGAAAAAGAAGAATTTACCCTTATTTGATGTTGAGAAAAAGTACAATAAAATGATTGGAAAAATACGAGTTGTAATCGAACATATTAACAGTCAATTGAAAAGATTTAGAATACTAAGTGAACGCTATCGAAATCGACGGAAAAGATTCGGTTTACGCATTAACTTAATCGCTGCACTGGTAAACCGGATGAACTTGCAATAACGACTTTCGCAAGAGGTCTATAGTAATAATTTATATTTCCGTGTTCAAACAAGTGGAAAAAAATCATGGCAACTAAGATACAAAAATAACGAAAATAAATGGACTTGGCTTGGGCTTGGATCTTATCCAGAAATATCTGCTGTTAGGGCAAGGGAAAAAGCTATGGAAATTATTTTAAGAAAATCCAATGGCGAATGGTAATCCCCCCTAAAAATAATAGGATCTAAAAGTAGAATTTTCTCTTAAGATACAAGCAGGAGATTCTGCATGAAAACATCTAAATTTACTGACAGTCAGATCATGTCCATTTTGAAGCAGGCGGAGTCTGGGACACCTGTAGCTGCCCTTTGTCGTGAACACGGCATGAGTAATGCCCTTGCGCAGCAGTGCTGCTCATATAAATGGCGTGCCAAATATGGTGGTATGGATACATCATTGATGGCACGGCTGAAAGAGCTGGAAGCAGAAAATACCAGACTTAAAAAGATGTATGCGGAAGAACGATTAAAGGCAGAAATTATCCAGGAAGCGATGGCAATGAGCAGCACTGCTGCGCAAGGGTGAAGCCATCTCACCGACGTCAGATGGCACAACAGGCAGTTGCCCACCATGCTATTAGCATTCGTTTGGCTTGCCGAGCATTTAGTATCAGTGAAACCTGCTACCGTTATCAGTCCAAGTTAAACGATGACAATGCATTCATTGCAGAACAGCTCATTAAGCTCACTGAAGAAAATACAGATTGGGGCTTTGGTCTGCGTTTCTCTTATCTACGTCATGTTGAAAACTATGTTTGGAATCATAAGCGTGTTTATCGCATTTACTGTGAATTGGCACTAAATCTGCGCATTAAACCGAGAAGAAGACTAAAACGGCATGCACCAGAACCACTGAAAGAGCCGATCCGGGCAAATCAGGTCTGGTCACTGGATTTTATGCATGATCAGCTGATCGATGGTCGTAAGTACCGGCTATTGAATGTAATTGATGATTACCGTCGAGAAGGTTTGGCTATTGAAGCAGGATTCTCATTACCCACGATCAGGGTTGTTCGCACATTGGATCAGTTATTGGAATGGCGAGAAAAACCGTTAGTTATTCGTTGTGACAATGGCCCGGAGTTTATCAGTCACGAATTTGTACGCTGGGCAACTGAACAAGGTATTCATATTGAATATATTCAACCAGGTAAACCACAGCAGAATGCATATATTGAACGCTATAATCGGACTATACGTTATAGTTGGCTGAGCAAACATTTATTTGATACTTTGGATGAAGTACAAGAATATGCAACAAACTGGCTGTGGCATTACAACCATGAAAGACCACATCAGGCAAACAAAGGAAGGCCACCTCTAATGGCTGCTTAACCTCTACTTTTAACTTCGGTTATTTATGGGAGGATTACCGGGGTAACTGCCGCGGAACTAGCCTTAGAAGAAGGGATCCCTACAGTGGAAGCTGTTCTTAATATTATTCATCGCTTACAGGAACCACCAATACCAGACATTCCAGCCTTCGATGTGCCATTAAAGATCCCGCCATTAGCACAGTTACATCGTTTCGATAGTCTGTTAAGTCAGGAGGTGCGCCATGCAGCGTCATGAGTGTATTGAGCTACTGGAACAATTAAAACTTAACGGTATGGCAGAGGCCTGGGATGATGTTGTAACTGATGGTATACGACGTAAGCGCTCTACATTGGAGATTATCAGTCGCCTGTTACAAACCGAATATACCCAGCGGCAGGTACGTAGTACCCAATACCGGATTGCACAAGCCAGAATTCCTCAGCATAAGACCTTAAGTGAATTCAAGTTCGAACAATCCATGGTCAGTGAACCATCTTTACTGTTATTGGCAGATGGTGAGTATATTGAGAAGAAGCGAAATATCATCTTTGTTGGTGGCCCTGGAACCGGTAAAACCCATCTGTCCAGTGCATTGGCACTTCATGCTGCGACTGAAGGGGCTAAGGTGAGGTTTTACAATGTACTGGATCTGGTCAATCAGTTAGAACAGGACAAAGATCAGCACAAGCATAAATTAACCGGACAGTTATGCAAATTTGATGCGATTGTCCTTGATGAGCTGGGTTATCTACCCTTCAGCCAGAAAGGGGGGTGCATTACTGTTCCATCTGATCAGTCAGTTACATGAGCGTACAAGCATCATTATGACCACTAATCTGGCTTTCTCTGAATGGGGAAAGGTGTTTGCTGATGAGAAGATGACTTCAGCTTTACTGGATCGCCTGGTTCATCATTGTGACATTATTGAAACCGGTAATGACTCATATCGATTGAAAAACAGAGCCTAATTCACTGGCTCACTTTTGCACTGAAACTCTGGTGCACTTTTACACTGTTATTGACACGATCTTGCGGCTACTTTCTGGCTTCATCTGATCTCCGGTTTTATTCGGCGGCATGCTATTGAGCTGTTTATCGCTATTTGGAACAAGCCACAGTCTCTGTTGATTGTTGGGTTTCAGGGAGCAGATGTTCTGGGCTTAAGGGATATGATGCAGGATGACCTGAGTAGTGAGCATTGGGTTCATGTGGATGACGCGGCCTGGGTAGATACTTATCTGGAAAATGATGCGGGCCTGGCTACATTTGAGCAGGTGTTGTGTGATCGCCAGATCTGTATGCCTGAAGCCATTCAGTTATTTAAACAGGTATTTTTGGGTCATTAAACTAAGAGCGTGACTATTTAAGCAAATCAACAGGTTAAACCATGTTAATTCAAATTTCCAAAATGATAAAAGACAGTAAACTGGATGTCGGTATGCGAGGGCAAACAGGACTTATTGTTGCGGTGGGTGCCTTATGGTTCGCATTAAGCATGCCGGTTCAGGCGGTGGAAACCCGATCGGTCGTTGCGAATGGAACAGTGCCGGATGAACAAACCAAAAGAGCCATTCTTGATAAACTACAGAACCTGTATGGCGATAACGTAGTAGATCAGATTCAAATCGCAGCGGTTAAAACACCGCCAGAATGGCGTCAGACCGTACTAGAGAGTATTCAGCCTGAGCTAAAAAATGTAAGTAAGGGACAGCTGGCATTTAATGGTGCCAGTATTAAGTTAAGTGGCGAAGTGCAGTCAGAGGCGTTAAAAAATGCTTTGTCCCGGCAAATTGGGCAGGGTAAATCGGCTGTTTATCAAATTAGCCAGCAATTGAAAGTTAGTGTTTCTGAGCAAAGACTGATAGATCAGACTTTGGCTAATCGGATTGTTGAGTTTGAATCAGGCAGTACTGTTTTAACCTTGGCCGGTCGGCAGATTCTTGATGAAATGACCGTAGCCATGACCAGAGTAGGTAACAAGCCTGTGCGAATCATTGGCCATACTGATAGCCAAGGCAACCTAGACACCAATTTGGAATTATCTTTGCAGCGTGCTAAGGCAGTCAGGAATTACCTGATAAGCAAAGGGGTGAATAAAATGTTATTAAGCACAGAAGGCCTAGGGTCAAATCAACCAATAGCCGATAACGCTACTGAGGAAGGCCGCCGCCGTAATCGCCGAATTGAGTTTGAAGTGCTATAAGAACCTGAATATTGGGTAGATTAAATATTTTTGTAAAAAGCTGCCTCAATCGGAGGAAGCATTATCTTTGAGTAATTCATTTAGTTGATCAAATACATCCTGATCCGATAAATGACTTAGCTCGCTGGCAGGAGTTGGGGCAGCTTTCTTGACTGTTTTTTTACCTGTCTCAATTGGTTCAGTGCTGGAATGTTCAATAGGAAAGGGAATAGACCGGGTTACTACGACTTGGCGAAAGAATAATCTGATTGCTTGGGCAGGGCTAATTCCCAATTGTTTAAATACGGCAAAGGCTTGCTTTTTTTCCTGAATATCCAGACGAACCTGATAGACTTCCGTACGACGCATAGCGCTTCCCCTTTTATCATTGACCAAGCAATACCTTGCTATTTGTTTTAAAATAAATCCAAGAATGAATTGATTAATTAAAACATAAATATCATTTCATTGTCATTACAAAATCTGTCAAATATAGTCTCTAAAAGTAGAATTTAAAAACTTAGATGTTGTTCAGAGGTATAGCACACAGAATATTGCGTGACTGGGTCTATAAAAGCAATTGATTTTGCTAGCAATTGCAATGGCCTACTAAAGTCATCATAACGCGATTGTACCATAGGATAAAAGCTATCATTTAAAATGGGAATTCCCAGAGCTGCCATATGTACCCTAAGCTGATGCTGTTTCCCGGTAATCGGGGTTAGCTGGTAACGGGCCAGTTTATTTTTTATTTGTAATAGTTCAATCCGGGTAAAGCTGTTGGGTTCACCATGGCTTTCCTGCATGGTAAAAAAAGGTTCCCCTTTAATCAGGCGGCTTTCATAACAAAGTGGAAGCATTAAGTCCGGGCGATAAGGGGCAATTGCCTCATATACCTTATCAACCTGTCGCTGCTGAAATAGATTCTGATAAAGACTACGTGTTTCAGCCTGCAAGGAAAACAGCATAACACCAGCTGTTTCGCGATCCAGGCGATGTATAGGGCTAATATCCTCATTGCCTAACTGCTGTTTGAGCCGTACCAGCAGGGTTTGTTTAACATAGCGGCCAGTCGGCGAGACTGTTAGAAAATGTGGTTTATCCACCACTAGCAAATGCTCATTTTGGAACAGTATTTTTTCTTGAAACGGAACAATAGCTTCCTGTGGCAGTTCACGGTAATAGTAGATCTTCGTGTGGGGTTGATAAGGCGTATGTTGATGAACCGGCTGACCTGAGCGATCCAGCACTTTGTGTTCAATCATGCGCTGTTGCCAGATATCAGATGAAATCTGGTCAAAATGTTCTACTAAAAATTCAAAAATAGTAGACCACGGCAAACCTGTTCTGGGTGAGTGATTGAACGGTAAATGGACCGTGCTAGGACTAACCCCATCACGCATGGGAGGCTTGCTAAAAGAAGTCATGGTACATGGTTATGAGCATTGGTATTAAGCGATTCATTTAAGAGCAGAGGTCAGAAGCAGGTTAATCCTTTAGGGTATTTCAGGATAACGATTCATTGATTTGCAGATAAGCCTACACTATTCAGCTCAGGATAATGGAAAGCAAATAGCTCATATCTGTTTACGCGATTTTGCCTAAAAGAACAGGTGCCAGTGCTATGATATAAGCCTGTATATGCAGCTTAAAGGTAGAGTATATAAAATGGCTGAGGCGGTGTCGATCTTATTGCAGGATGAAGCAGCTACACAGCAGCTTGCTGATATTTTGGCTCAGCATATTCAAAATGGTGTGGTGTATTTGATGGGTGATCTTGGGGCTGGAAAAACCACCCTGACACGCTCCTGGTTGCAGGTATTAGGTCATGAGGGAAACGTTAAAAGCCCCACTTATACGCTAGTTGAACCTTATACTATTAATGGGCAACCAGTTTATCATTTTGATCTGTATCGTTTACAGGATGCCTTTGAGCTTGAGCTAATGGGTATTCGTGATTATTTGCAACAGGACAATGCGTTGCTATTGATCGAATGGCCGCAAAAAGGTGAGCCGGTGGTACCTATGGCTGATTATATTATTGAGCTCAAGGCTGATGACGAGCAGTCAACCCGTTTTCTTGCCTTAACCTGCGTACATGCAAGTGAAAGCTGGCCTGCATTAGAGAAGAAGCTGCATGAGCAATTTTCCTGATTCTTATTTTGGGCGGCGTATCCACCCCCTAAGTCCGGCACTGGCTAACCAGATTGCAGCGGGAGAAGTGATTGAACGTCCTGCTTCGGTGGTGAAAGAGCTACTGGAGAATGCGCTGGATGCTGGGGCCACACAAATTGATATTCAGGTTGAGCAGGGTGGCAGTGGACTCATTGAAATACGGGACAATGGATTTGGCATTCATGTGGATGATTTGCCGCTGGCGATAATTCGTCATGCGACCAGCAAAATAAGTGATGCAAATGAACTGGCAGCTATTGCCACCCTGGGGTTTCGGGGGGAAGCACTGGCTTCTATTGCTGCGGTATCACGTCTAACCTTGAGTAGCAGCCAAAATCATGAAGGCATTGGCTATGAAGTGACGATCAATGGTAGCGCCTATACAGAGCAAACAGTACAGGCGGTAGCGCAGCAACGTGGCACCCGGGTACAGGTGCGTGACCTGTTTTTTAATGTGCCGGCACGGCGCAAGTTCTTAAAAGCTGTGGGTACCGAATTTAGCCATATTGAAGAAGTTGTTCGACGTATGGCGCTTAGTCATTTTGAGGTGGGTTTCAGGCTGGTGCATAACGACCAGATTCGCCTTGAACTACCGGTTGCTGATAGTGGCGAGTTACGTGTACAACGGGTGCGTCGTATTCTGGGTGCCCGCTTTACCGAAACCTCGCACTGGCTGGATGCTTCCAATACGCATAGTCAGCTATCTGGCTGGCTGGGTCATCCCAGTGAAGCGCGTGGACAGGCTGACTTGCAGTATTTGTTTATCAATGGACGTATGGTAAAGGATAAAACAATAAGCCATGCACTACGAATGGCTTATGATGGCATTTTGCATGGTCACCAGCATCCAGCATATTTACTGTTTCTGGATATTGACCCGGAACAGGTTGATGTCAATGTGCATCCTACCAAGCATGAAGTGCGTTTTTTGGCACAACGGGAGGTACATGAGTTCGTACGTCATTCTGCGCGACAGGTCTTGGCCCAGTTTAAAACTGCACCGGCAGAACTGGGCGAGGCATTACATCCAGCACAGCATGAACAAGTCTACCAGTCCATGCAGCAGGCACCCTTACAGCTACACAGGCAAGAAACAGTAGCTGAACCTACGGCGTCTATAGCATCCATATCGGCTATACCGCCGAATAGTGGCTATAAAATATCATCTGCTTATCATACACAGTTTGTTCCGGCAGGTGGAGAGGTACAGGCAGCAATAGCCAGCTATTTACAGCCCCTGCGCCAGCCCGAGGATTTAAGCGTAAAAATTCCGGCCGTTGAAGAATATCCGTTAGGGCTTGCGATTGCACAACTGCACGGCATTTATATTCTGGCACAAAATACTGAAGGACTGATTATTGTTGATATGCATGCGGCGCATGAGCGTATCTTGCTGGAGCAGCTAAAAGCCGCATGGGATAAACAGTTCAACTGGCAAACCCAGCATTTATTAGTGCCACAAACAGTAGAGTTAACGCCATTGCAGGCTGGCCGGATAGAAGAGTTGCAGCAGGTTTTGCATCAGTTAGGTCTTGAAGTTGATCGTTATGGAGAAACAAGCGCAGTGATCCGTGCCGTACCTGCTTTATTGGCCAGAGCCAACTTTTCCAGCTTGTTGAATCAGTTGCTATCTGACCTTGAGGCGGGTGCCGAGGCAAATAACCTGATTGCAGTCCGGGATAAAGTCCTTGCAGGCATGGCCTGTCATGGGGCAGTACGGGCGCATCGGCAACTCAGCCTGGCAGAAATGAATGCTTTGTTAAGACAAATGGAGCAGACGGAATTTGCCAGTCAATGTAATCACGGGCGACCAACCTGGCGTGCTTTTCCACTAAGCCAGCTGGATAAGCTCTTTGCACGCGGAGAATAATATGAGCACAATCTCTGCTAAAAAAAGTGAGCTGCCTGTCATCTGCTTAATGGGGCCAACCGCCAGTGGCAAGACAGCGCTGGCCTGTGAGCTATTTGAAACCGGTCGATTTGAGCTGGTTTCAGTGGATTCAGCACTGGTTTATCAGGATATGAATATCGGCACTGCCAAGCCAAGCCCGGCTGAACTGGCACAATATCCGCATTTTCTGGTGGATATTATTGACCCTACCCAGGTGTATTCTGCCGCCCAGTTTGTTGAGGATGTCACGCAGCTCGTTGATAGTATTCATGCACGAGGCAAAGTTCCGTTACTGGTTGGCGGTACAATGTTATATTTTCGTAGCTTGATCATGGGAATGGCGGATAACTTGCCCGCTGCTGATCCATTGGTGCGCGAGCAAATAGAACAGCGTGCCCGGATTAAAGGCTGGCAGTCTATTCATGATGAGTTAAAACAGGTTGACCCGCGGGCAGCTATCCGTTTTAAACCAGCTGACCACCAGCGAGTAACGCGGGCGCTGGAGGTTTATTATCTTACCGGCCGTGCAATCAGTGATTTACATGATGAGCAGCAAAACCAGCTTAATCCGGATTATCACTTTGAGCTCCATGCATTAATGCCTGATCGGCTATGGTTACATCAGCGAATTGCTGAACGGCTGGATATAATGTGGAAAATCGGTTTCTTAGATGAAGTTATTGAATTACGTAAAAAATACCAATTACATGAAAGTTTGCCTTCGATGCGTGCAGTGGGGTATCGTCAGGTATGGGAATTTTTGGAAAATGGAGGAAAAACCGCTCAAGAATTGCATAATATGCAGGAAAAAGCATTATTTGCAACACGACAGTTAGCCAAACGTCAATATACCTGGCTACGTTCGTTACGTGAGTTGCACGTTTTTAATATATACAACACAGTGAATGAAGGCATACTAGACTTGCGTATCAGATATAGATGACGCAGAATTTGCCGCCTGTCTTTTTATAATTTTTAATTGATACTAAAGACAGTTTTTTGCGCTGTTATTTTTGGAGTAATAATGATGTCTAAAGGTCAAACATTGCAGGATCCGTTTTTAAACTCTCTTCGTAAAGAACGTATTCCTGTTTCTATTTTTTTGGTTAACGGAATTAAATTACAAGGTCAGATCGAATCTTTTGATCAATATGTTGTTTTGTTAAAAAATACTGTAAGCCAGATGGTTTACAAACATGCAATTTCCACTGTAGTTCCTGCCCGTAATCCTCGCCCGGCTGGCGCACCTGTAGGAGCAGCTGGTGCTCAGGGTGGCTTTGGCGGTCAAGGCGGTTTTGGTGGTGGTCAGGGCGGTGGCTTTGGCAATCAAGGCGGTTTTGGTGGTGGTCAGGGCGGTGGCTTTGGTGGTTTTGACAACGATCAGAAGTTTGATGAAGGCAGTGAAGACGATGGTAATGGCAACAATCGTTAATTCTTAACCATAAAAAAACCAGCCTAGTGCTGGTTTTTTTATTCTGCCTTGCACAAGGTCAGTTTGTGCAAGGCAGGAGCAGGATTATTAGTCAATCTGTGTTCCGTCTTTGATCTCTACATAAGCTTCAGCACGGATTTCACGTAGCCAGTTATCCAGTTCCTGTTCAAACTGGCGTTCTGCCAGAATCTGGCGTGCCATATTACGTCGATATTGTTCGGTAACATCCTGCTGCCGGGTGTCTTCAACTTTGAGAATATGCCAGCCATACTGGGTTTGAAAAGACTTACTGATTTGTCCCACTGGCGTTTTAACCATCATGTCATCAAATTGTGGAACCATCATACCTGGGCTTACCCAGTCCAGATCTCCGCCATTGGCTGCTGAGCCTGGATCATTGGAAAACGTACTGGCCAGATCAGCAAAATTCTCCCCGCCAACTACCCGTTTGTACAGTTGATTAATTTGCTGTTCAGCATCACTAGCACTTACAATTTCACTAGGGCGAATCAGGATATGGCGCACTTTATATTGCTTAACAATAGTGCGTTCAGCGCCACCACGACGTTCCAGTAGTTTTAGTACATGAAAACCATCAGCCGCCCGGATAGGACTGGTGACTTCATTGTTGCCAAGGCCGCTTACTTTGGCAGCCAGCTCATCGGGCATGTCCTGTAGCTTGCGCCAGCCCATATCCACGCCGTCTACTTTATAGGTGCTGTTCTGATTGTCCTTGACCACATGATCAATATCGCTGGAACGTTGCAATGCGGTACGTATCTGATTGGCAAGTTTTTCAGCAGCCTGTATCTGAGAGGCGTTAGAGTCTTCTGGCAGGGAAATACGCAGATGGGCAACATGTACTTCATTGCTTAAGGCGCTGGTACCTTGAGGAGACTTTAGAAAGTTATCAATATCCTGATCGCTGACTTTGATCCGGGCATTGACCTGCTGCTGGCGCAAGCGATTCAGGCTTAAATCCTGGCTGATCTGCTGACGTAATGCGGCATAACTGCCGGGTTTGCGGGCATCGAGTTTTTGCTGAAATTCTGCCAGACTGTTTGCGCCTTCTTGCTTGGCAATCTCGCTGACTGCGGCGTTAAGAGTGGCTTCATCCAGCGCGACACTGGCACGTTTTAGCCGTTCAAGTTGTACCTGTTTTAAAATGAGCTGGCGCAGTACTTCCGGGCGCAGGATATGCTCCGGTGGTACTGCCTGTCCACGTGCTGTAATCTGCTGTCTGGCAGCATCCATTGCATGATCAAGGTCACTTTCCAGGATGACATCGTTATCAACCACGGCAACTACTTTATTGATGGGCGTTGCAGCATTGACCATGAACGCAGACGCCAGTAAGGAAGCAAGTAGCGTCGTTTTCATGATCTGACGTACTGAGATGAAAGAAGTTAGCGTTCGTTCCACAATGTTTCCACCTGTTGATAACCTAAAATTTTCTGTTGTAGTAAACTGCTTAAATTGCCTGAAAAACCAGCCAGACCTTTCAAGGTAATTTCCATCATAATAGCGCGTTTGGGCTTAATCCCAGCGGCTGTTGGATCATCCAGATCATTAAAATATGAGCGGCCATATAGTGAGGCTCGCCAGCAACACGCTTCATAATTAACCCCGAGCAGCCACTCACGGGACAACTCATTGTCCAGATCATATTGCATATAACCCATTACACGCCATTGCTGGTGAATAGGTTGAACAAAACCAGCAGTAATTTGTTGATAAGCCTGCTGGTTCAGAGCATCAACCCGATGACGATAATAGTAGCCTGCATTGTAAACACTACCATTACTATCCGTGTAATTGAGTTGTACATCATTTTGTGAGTTATTGCCATTTGCCAGCCACAGGGAGTTGCCGTTAATTGAAAAATTACGACTTAGTTGACTACCAAACCCAATGGCAGGGCCTGAGCTTTTGGCGGTGGCAATCGGATCGGCGTCATTGAGGCGAACCTTGCGATCACTAAAATAGTAACTTTCACCAATACCCAGACGTAGACGCTCCAGACCAATTGTGTCAAACATCCGATAAGTCAGGCCAAGAGAAGCGAAGTTATTATCTTCCAGCCGGTCATGGCCATAAAAGCGATACGGGCTAAATAACTGGTCAAAGTTTAACGATGCTGTGGTGGTGTCAAAGTTGGGATAATTGCTCTGATCTCGGTAGGGCGCATAGGCATAGAAGAAACGGGGCGTAATACTTTGCAAGAAATGCCCTTCACGCTCAAATACAGCGCTTGAGTCAAAGCTAAACTGTGGAACTACTGCTGAGCGCTGCCTATCATCATTACCTAGGCTCTGGCTGGACTGGCTATCCTGATCATAGAAGGTATTCACACTACGCAAGGAAAGCTCCGGCCGGGCATAACCCCATTGATTACGCCAGTTATAGCTACTGGCCAGGCGGTTATAAATCCGTGTTCCACTGGCTTCCAGCGCTGAGCCATCACTAATGGATTTTTTAAAGTAGGCAGTATCATTTTGTGCGTCGTATTGCAGACCTAGCGCTGAGCCGCCACGATAGTTAAGCAGCAGTTGTGGCAGTCTGGCGTAGGGTTTGTCTACATCGGCTGTTTCTTTATCCACAGTCTGGAATGATTGCACCCGGAACAGGCCGCTTAGTCCCGGAATATCATTGTCATAATAAACAGTCCAGGTTCGCTCCTGATTGAGAATGTTTTGCGATGACGGGTCAGTGCCAAGGTCAGTAAAATAATCCTTATCAGATACATAATTTAAATCAATGGTTGTGCGCCATGAAGGATCAATCTGCCAGGCATGCTGGTAACTGCCTGCTTTACGGTCTTCATTAAACAAGTCATCAGAGGGCAGATAACCACCAGAAAGCTGGCCTGCCCCATAATTTTCAGTTAAATAACGAAACTCACCTTCAGCCATGAGACCGCGTCGGCTGAGCAGGCGTGGTGCTAGTGTTAAATCATAATTGGGTGCCAGGTTAAAATAGTAGGGCACGGCCAACTGAAGTCCGCCATCGTTGGTGTAGCCGGTTGTTGGGACTAAAAATCCAGAGGTACGACGGTCGTCTATAGGAAAATTAAAATAAGGGACGCTGAGTACCGGAACATCCTTGATATACAGGGTGGTACCGCGAGTAATACCACGCCCGTTATTTTCATTTAGCTCAATTTCTTTTGCCCGCAATTGCCAGACCAGTTTATTGTCTGGTTCACAGGTTGAGTAACTGGCATTTTCAAAACGGGTAATGCCATTTCCTTCACGGTTAATCAGTGCGGCCTTGCCATGTGCTCGCTGTGCTTCACTGATAAATACACTATTGGCTACCTGCCCGGTTTCATGGTTTAAGTTGTAAACCGCACGATCACTTTGACTCAGCAGACCTGCATCCATGAGTTGAACGTGTCCCTGTGCGGTGGCGATAGTCTGTGATTGATCCAGAGTGACTTTATCAGCCTGAATGGAGCGGCCTGGCTGGTCAATTTTAACATTGCCGCTAAGTTCCGAACCGGTTTGTGGGTCGTAATAACTATAATCGGCGGTAATCACCGAAGTTGCCTGCTCAGGCTCAACAGCCTTTACCTTTACATCAATAGGGGTAATCCAGGTACCGCGACAGCTCACTGGAACATGGCGCTGCTGGTCAACAGGCAGTTTTTGTATGTCTTCCCGGCTTAAATAGTATTGATTAAAAAATTCCTGTGCGGCATTAGAGGATATGGTGGCGTCACTGGCCTGATCAGGCTTTTCTCCACTGGAAGATTTTATGCTGTGCTTGTCTATGTCTTGTTTTTCGGTATGCTGAGGCGCTTCCGCATGAGTAAACTGGCTAAAAACGGGTGTTAGGGAGCATACCAGCAGGGCAGCGGCCAAAGGGTGCAGTTGAAATGGAAAGGAGGAAGCACAATTGGGCATAATGTTGAGCATAAAGCAAATTATGAATTATGGCTGAATGATAGAGAATAACCCTGCTCAATTCCAACAAAATATTGGTTTTAATTATGTTTATGCCTTTTGCTGTGCTTGCTTTCATATAAAAGAAGAGGTAATGCCAATTTGCAAATCAAATGCTTAATCACGGTTCTTAGAGGATTTTTTGCTTATTAAAAGTGGTTAGGTAGAAATCCACATTGAATAATCGGGACGGTTTTCTAGGCGGAGGCATATGCAGGCTGAATAATCGCACGGATTTTTGCATCACAAATAACACACTGTATTGATTGTAAAATAGACAATACAAAAGCTGCTTTGTTTGTAACATGTGGCTCTGCTAATTTCTTGGTATCAGTAGTTTTCAAGGAAAGTAAACATGCAACGCCATGCAGTCCATCCGGATCATACGATTAACCCTAATTATCGTAGAACTAAAATAGTAGCGAGTGATTATTCTTCCCAAACGAATCTGAATCACCGAATTTGTCAAAGTAGCGATAAAATCACCATTAATCGCAAAAAGTTACAGGCTTAAAGCCAGGTGATCAGACCTATAGCCAGGTATATTTAAGAAGCCACTGAGTGTTCTGCTGATCAATCACAAAAATATTGCAGGGATAGTTATATCAGCTTAAATATTCCGATCCGGATAACCTGGATTGGAATATTTATTTTAAGAATATAGTGACTGGTTTTAAGTTTGGCACTAGAGAAAAAAAGCCTAAATCGCTAAACTCGCGAGCTTACCTTATTAATAAGCTGCAATTGGATTGTTTTATGGGTCTGCCACGCGAACAAGTATTAATTCACTGGGTACAACAACAATTAAATGACACTGAACTTAGCTTTCATCCTTTAGCAGGGGATGCCAGTTTTCGTCGTTATGCCCGGATTAAAAGCAGGCAAAAAACTTATATGTTAATGGATGCGCCGCCGGATAAGGAAGATAGCCAGCCTTTTGTGGCTATTGACCAATGGCTGGATCAGCATGGCGTGCGCGTACCGCATATTGTGGCCAAAGATTTAAACCAGGGTTTTATTTTACTGGAAGATTTTGGTGATACGCTGTTATCCCGGGTGCTTAATGATAATACCGTGGACAGTTACTACCAGCAGGCCATGAATCAGCTACTGCATTTACAGCAATTACCGGTTAGTGATCCTGAGCAACAGCTGCCAGCTTATGATTTTGCCAAACTCATGCAGGAAATGTCGCTATTTGACCAGTGGTTTGTTGAGCAATATCTGAATATTGAACTAACGCCTGCTGAGCAACAGCTGATTCAGGAAACTTATACCTTGCTGGCCAATACGGCTTTGGCACAGCCGCAGGTCGTCGTACACCGTGATTATCACAGCCGTAACCTGATGGTACTGGAAGGTCAGAAAACGCTTGGGGTGATTGACTTTCAGGATGCGGTAATTGGCGCTTATACCTATGACCTGATTTCTATTTTGCGTGATGCCTATGTGCAGTGGCCAGCCAGTCGGGTGACCGAGTGGATGCAATATTTCTGGCAAAAACTGCCGGAAGCACAAAGAGCAGGCAAGACGCTGGCTGACTTTACACGTGAATTTGACTTTATGGCGGCGCAGCGGCATTTAAAGGTGCTGGGTATTTTTATTCGTCTTAATTTGCGTGATGGTAAAACTGGTTATATGAAGGATTTACCGCTGGTATTTTACTATTTGTTGCAGGAAATTAAGGCACATCCAGACTTGCAGGCATTTAATACCTTTTTGCAGCAGCGCATATTGTCTGTCTTTTTGCACAAACAACCGGAAAGCCGCCTGATGCTGGAGGATTTTTTGGCATGAAAGCCATGATTCTGGCTGCCGGGCTTGGTACCCGCATGCGGCCATTAACGCTGGATACCCCAAAGCCATTATTGTGTGTAGGGGGCAAGCCGCTTATTGTATGGCATATAGAAGCGCTCAAAAAAGCGGGTATTACTGAGATTGTCATTAACTGCGCGTGGCTGGCCGACAAATTGATGAACGCGCTGGGTAATGGCAGCCAGTATGGGGTAAATATTCATTGGTCAGTAGAAGCTGAGGCGCTAGAGACCGCAGGAGGCATTGTTCAGGCTCTGGCAGTATTGGGCACAGCGCCTTTTGTGCTGGTTAATGGGGATGTGTGGACGCGCTTTGATTATTCCTGTTTAAGCAGTTATTCATTAAATGATGACCTGGCGCATCTGATACTGGTAGATAACCCGCCGCAACATCCGAAAGGTGATTTTGTGCTGGCTGATGGCCGGATATATGTGGATCATGTAGATGTGCCGCCAGAGCAGCAACAAGCAGTGGAAAAACTGACTTTTTCCGGGTTGAGTGTACTATCACCACGGTTATTTGCCAATTTGCCTGCTGGTAAGCGACCCTTGGCTCCGTTACTACGTGAGGCGATGCAAAAAGGTCAGGTAAGTGGCGCAAAGCTGGACGCTGCCTGGGTGGATGTAGGAACACCTGAGCGATTAGCACAACTGGATGCGCAGATTAGATCGCAAAAAATCTAACCATTTGCCTAGTTGCTATGCGTTTGTCAGGCAGTGCTATCAACCTGAGTCTGGTAAATTGATATGATAGGCCTGTGTTCAAGCAGCTGTTTATTAATATTTTGTCTGTTCATGATCAAAAGTGAGACCTGTCATGCATCCCTTGTTTAAATCCTTGCAGGACGGTGTACGGGCGTTAAAGCTTGACTTGCCAGAAACCACCCTAAACCGGCTATTGCAATATCAGGATCAATTGGTGCTTTGGAACAAGGCATTTAATCTGACTGCAATTCGTGATCCCAAAGAAATGCTGGTCAGGCATTTGCTGGATAGCTTGAGTATTATTCCGCATTTGCCGAAAGGTCGCTTACTGGATATTGGCACTGGTGGCGGCATGCCAGGTTTTATTATTGCGCTGGTTGAACCTGAGCGTGAATGTGTATTGCTTGATAGTAATGGCAAAAAAATCCGCTTTTTGCGTCAGGTCAGCGCCGATATGAAAGTAACCAATGCCAATCCTATACAAAGCCGTGTTGAGGATAATGCGATTTTTTCCAGTCTTGGGCAATTTGAAGTAGTAACCAGTCGTGCTTTTGCTTCACTTAATGATTTTGTCAATCTGGGTCAGCCTTTTTTGGCGCCAAATGGTTGCTTTGCTGCCATGAAAGGGGTGGTGCCCGTTGATGAGCTGGCGCAGCTGGAGCAGTATCAGCAGCAGGTCATTGGCTTGCAGGTACCACATTTAAATGAGCAGCGGCATTTGATTTTATTGACCTGATATTTGCTGTGAACATACAAACTGCCGGTTAAAAATGCTTTAATAGGCGGTTTTTAATATCAGATGACTCGTGGCTGTATTTAGCTGCTTTTAGTAGGATAAATCGTCCACGTTGAATTTTTAGTATCCATAAGTTGTTAGCATTGAGACGCTTTGCACAATAACATAGAGCCTGTATGACTGAAATTTTAGCCATCGCCAATCAAAAAGGCGGCGTAGGAAAAACCACCACTGCGGTGAATCTGGCAGCCTCGCTGGCCGTTTTAAAAAAACGGGTGCTGCTGATTGACCTTGATCCACAAGGCAATGCCACCATGGGATCAGGTGTTCAAAAAAATGAGTTGAACTTCAGTAGTACCGATGTGATGCTGGAAGATGCGCCTATTGAAGCGGCATTGTTGACCACGGAAACCGGTTACAAGTTGATTGGGGCCAATCGTGAGCTGGCCGGGATTGAGCTGGCACTGGCAGAAAAAAATCGCCGTGAGTATGTTTTAAAAGATGCCCTTGGCCGTATAGCCAGTGCTTATGATTATATTTTAATTGATTGTGCACCAAGCCTTAACCTGATTACAGTGAATGCCTTATGTGCAGCCGATGGTGTGATTATTCCCATGCAGTGTGAATATTATGCATTAGAAGGACTGGCAGATTTGTCCAATACCATTGAACGCATTAATCACTCTTTAAATCCTGAATTACAGATTCGTGGTGTATTACGTACTATTTTTGACCCGCGCAATACCTTGACCAATGATGTATCCAGCGAATTGATCAATCATTTTGGTGACAAGGTATTTGAAACCGTAATCCCGCGTAATGTACGGCTGGCTGAGGCACCAGCGCATGGTATGCCTATTTTGTTTTATGAAAAAAGCTCCAAGGGTGCCATTGCTTATTTAAACCTCGCTGCCGAGCTGGTAAAACAAGGCAAGAAGCACAAAAAAGCACAGGGAAGACCAGCATGAGTAAAAAACGGGGTTTGGCTCAGGGGCGTGGTTTGGATGCCTTGCTTGGCTCAGTGCGTCAGGTAAAGCAGGATATAGAAGCCAGCGCTGCTGAGCAGGGACAGTTGCAGCATATTGATGTCAGTGAGTTACAGCGCGGCGAGTACCAGCCACGGCGCGAAATTGCCAGCGAGCAGTTAACTGAACTGAGCGAATCCATCAAAACGCACGGTATTATGCAGCCGATTGTGGTGCGCCGTCTGGGTAAGCAATCCAGCATTCCTTTTGAAATTATTGCCGGTGAAAGGCGTTGGCGAGCAGCCAAACTGGCCGGGCTAGCGACTGTGCCTGCGCTGGTGCGTGATATTCCAGATGAGCTGGCTATTGCGCTGGCCTTGATTGAAAATATCCAGCGAGAAGACCTAAATCCCATGGAGCAGGCGATGGCCCTGCAACGTTTTCATGATGAGTTTGGCATGAGTCATCAGGAAATTGCGGATACGGTTGGCAAGGCGCGGACTACAGTAAGTAATTTGTTGCGCCTGATGAGTCTGCATGAGGATGTCAAGACCATGTTGGATCATGGCGACATTGATATGGGGCATGCACGTGCCTTACTGGCTTTAAAACTAAAAGACCAGGTCGGGGTGGCCAAAACCATCGTGCATAAAATGCTGTCCGTACGCCAGACCGAGCAGCTGATTCGTGACCTGCTCAATCCACCAGCGGCTAAGCCTAAAGTTAAAACCTCATCGGATATTGAACAGCTTGGCCGCCGTTTATCCGAGCGTTTTGGTGCTGTGGTTGAGATAGACCATAACCACAAGGGCAAAGGTAAAATGGTCATTCGTTACCATAGTCTGGATGAACTGGAAGGCATACTAGCGGTGCTTGATCCGCAATAATTACTTTATAGACACTAATTTTAAAACGATTCAGGGAGCGTACTCATGTGGGAACTGGTAAAGGCAGGCGGTTGGCTCATGCTGCCGTTAATTATTTGTTCCATAGCCATGTGTGCCATTATTATCGAGCGTAGTATTCGTTTGCGCATAGATAAAATTGCTCCAGCTGGTTTGACTGGACAAATTAGCAAACAGGTGCGTGCAGGTGCTGTAAATAAGCAGGTATTAAGCCAGCTTAAGCAGCGCAGTGTTCTTGGTGACTTGCTGGCAACCGGCATTGAAAGTCAGCCACATGGTTTTAACTTTACTGAAAACCAGATGCAAACCCGCGCCAATGAGTTGGTACACAGCCTGGAAAAAAACCTGAACTTTCTGGGAACAATTGGCGCTATTGCACCGCTTTTAGGGTTGCTTGGTACAGTCATTGGTATTATTGAGTCATTTATGGCGGTAAATGCCGGGGGTGTTACTGATCCTGCCATGCTGGCGGCTGGTATTTCTCAGGCGTTGATTACTACGGCAGCAGGAATGGTAGTTGCCATTCCTGCTCTCATTGCCTATCGCTATTTTCAGCGTAGAATTGTTGATATTGCCATGCAGCTTGAAACGCAAGGTAACCAGCTGATCAACATTTTGTTTTACAGTGAAGTGAAACCTAGCCAGTTAAGTGTCAGTGACAGCTTGCAGCATCCGGATCAGGGCTTGCACTATGAAGCTTCGTAAGCCAAAAATTGAGCCTATCGAGCTTAATTTGACGCCAATGATTGACTGCCTACTGTTTTTACTGGTGTTTTTACTGGTTTCTACTACGTTTAACCAGTATAGCCGTCTTAACCTGGTCTTGCCTGAGGCTGCGGGTGTGCCGCCAGATAGTCGCCAGCAAAAGGTAGAAGTGGTGATCAAGCCGGGTGGGGAGTATCTGGTGAATGGTCTGGGCTTAAGTAATAACAACGAGGCAGAGTTGATGGCTGCTATTAAGCAGGCAGCAGGTACCGAGCGTAATGTACCATTTACCATTGCAGCAGATGGCAAGGCCAGTCACCAATCGGTGGTGCAGGTAATGGATGTCGCCGGTAAGCTGGGCTTTGTTAACTTAAATATCAGCACACGTGTGCCACATCGAGGTCGAACTGATTGAACAAGACAGAAGACTTTAAGGTCTATTTACGTTTACTGTCTTACTTAAAGTCCTACTGGTGGGCAGGCATACTGGTGGTTATTGGTTTTGCCATTAACGCTGCCACTGAAGTATCTGTCGCCAGGTTAATCAAGTATATTATTGATGCCATTAACCATGGTGATCATTCTGCACGCAATCTTTTTCCTTTTCTGGTGGTACTGCTGGTTTTTGTGCGCGGTATAGGCTCGGTCATGGGCGGCTATTTTCTGGCTTATATTTCCCGTGGTCTGGTATTTAACTTGCGTAAGGAGGTGTTTAACAAGTTTTTGCAGTTGCCACCCAGCTATTATATTGAAAACTCAACCGGTCATATTACTTCAAAAATTTTATATAACGTTGAGCAGGTCACCGCAGCGTCTACAGAGGCGACTCAGACCATTGTGCGTGATGGTTTGGTGGTAATCGGCCTGCTGGGTTATTTGTTCTATACCAACTGGCGCCTGTCTTTATCCTTACTGATTGTGGCACCCATTATTGGGTTTTTGGTACGTAAAGTCAGCAAGCGCATGCGTAAGCTGTCCACCCAGATGCAGGCGACCATGGGGGATGTTAACCATGTGGTGCAAGAAGCCATCAACGGCTATAACGTGGTTAAAAGCTATGGTGGGCAAGAGTTTGAGAGCAAGCGCTTTGAGCGTTTTTCCCTGTTAAACTTAAAGCGTGGCTTAAAGCTGGTAATTACTGCCAGTGTCAGTACGCCGGTTATTCAGGTGTTTATGGCGGTAGCTCTGGCTATTGTTATCTGGATTGCCCTGCGCCCCCAGATTCTGGGTGACACCAGTGCTGGCGAGTTTGTGGCTTATTTAACTGCGGCGGGTTTATTGAGCAAGCCAATCCGATCCCTGACTGATGTGAATGAAAAGATCCAGCGTGGTCTTGCCGCGGCTCACTCGATTTTTGACATTATTGATATGCCATCCGAGCAGGATACAGGTACTAAAACTCCTGTTCTATCCGGGAAAATCGGCTTTGAGCAGGTTAGTCTGGTGTATAGTGATGGCAAAACCGCCATTAATAATTTTAACCTGCAAATCAACGCTGGCGAAACGATTGCACTGGTTGGCCGTTCCGGTGCAGGCAAGTCCTCGCTGGTTAACCTGTTACAGCGTTTTCAGCCACTGAGTGCAGGCAAAATTACTCTGGATGATATTGCGCTAGAAGAAATTAAACTTGCCTCACTACGCAGTCAGGTATCTACAGTAAGCCAGCAGGTAGTGTTATTTGACCGTAGCGTGCGGGAAAATATCGCCTACGGGCAACTTGCCAGCAAGACAGATGAAGAAATTATTGCTGCCGCAAAAGCAGCCTATGCCCATGATTTTATTATGGCCTTACCGCAGGGGTATGACACGATTTTAGGCTCGCAAGGCAATAGTTTATCTGGTGGACAGCGCCAGCGCTTGTCCATCGCACGCGCCTTATTAAAAGATGCGCCTATCCTGATTCTGGATGAAGCCACCAGTGCCCTGGACAATGAATCTGAGCATTATATTCAGGCTGCCTTGCAAAATGCCATGAAAAGCCGTACCACGATTGTGATAGCCCACCGCTTGTCAACGATTGAGCAGGCGGATCGTATTGTGGTGATGGATCAGGGTAAAATTGTGGAGGTGGGTAAACATGAGGAATTGCTGGCCAAAAACGGTTTATATGCACAGATGTATCAGCGCGACTTTGATCACTCATGAGTAGCTACCATGTCGCTTGATCAGCTATTTACCGAGGCCTGGGCCAGACAAGCTGGCTGGCTCAAAGTGTTAAAGCCATTATCGGTTCTATATGGACTGGTCGGTCGTCTGCGCCAGTATTTATATCAGCAAAATATTTTTAAATCCTACCGGGCGCCTGTGCCGGTGATGATAATTGGCAATATTACGGTAGGTGGTAGTGGCAAAACACCATTAATTATCGAACTGGTTCATTTCTTGCGGTATTTTGGTTTGGAAATGGCAGTGATTAGTCGTGGTTATGGGGGGAAGGGGCCATTTCCTCATATTGTTGAAGCTACCGATACACCGGATATTGTGGGTGATGAACCGGTACTGATTGTGCAGCAAACTGGGGCACTCATGGCTGTTGGGCCAAACCGGCAGCAGGCGATTGAGCTGCTTTTAAAGCACAGTCAGATGGCTGGAAAACATCTGGATCTCATTTTAAGCGATGATGGCTTACAGCATCTGGCCTTGCAGCGCGATCTGGAATGGATTGTGCTGGATGTAGACCGCGGCTTAGGCAATCAACAATTACTACCTGCTGGTTTTTTGCGGGAACCAGTTAGTCGGCTAAATACTGCCACGGTCATTGAAAATGGCCGTTCAGCGACCAGCCATCTCAGTATGCAGCTAAAAGCTGAAGATTTACAACCCTTAAGTTTATCCTCTAAAGTTCCACCTGTGACTGGCAAGGTACATGCTGTGGCGGGTATTGGAGTGCCACAGCGTTTTTTTCAGAGCTTAAGGCAGCTTGGCTTTGAGGTGATTGAACATGCTTTTCCAGATCATCATGATTACCAGCCTACTGATCTGGATTTTGGCGATAATTTGCCTATTATCTGTACAGCAAAAGATGCGGTAAAAATACATGCTTTTGCTGACTTGCTGGATGAAAAAAACATTTGGGTGTTGCCAGTGCAGGCTCAGCTTAGCAAAGCCTGCTATGAGTTATTACTGCAACAGCTAAAAAGCCTGGGAATTACATTGCCTGAGCTGGAACACTCCACGCGTTAAATTTTATTTAATAATTCACTTACCCAGTGAGAAATTTGCATGAAGCATCTTGTTATTCCTGCCCGTTATGGGAGTTCGCGTTTGCCCGGTAAACCCTTGCTGGAGATTCATGGTCGTCCCATGATTTTGCGTGTGGTTGATCAGGCTCATAAGGTTCAGGGTTTTGACGATATTTGTGTTGCCACTGATGATGAGCGGATTTTACAAGTCTGCCAGCAGGCCGGAGTAGAAGTGGTAATGACCAGTATAGATCATCCTTCCGGCACAGATCGCTTAAGTGAAGTCGCACGTATTCGTGGTTGGGACAGGGATGATATTGTGGTCAACGTACAAGGGGATGAGCCATTATTACCCGCTTTACTGGTGCAGCAGGTAGCAGATTTACTGCTCAGTAAACCGGATTGTGCCATGGCCACTTTATGTGAACGTATTCACAGCATAGAAGAATTTACCCGGGCCAGTATTGTTAAGGTGGTGACTACTAACCAGAATGAAGCATTGTATTTTAGTCGTGCGCCAGTGCCATGGGATCGTGATGGTTTTGCCCATGCTATAAATAGCGTACCTGCACAAGCTATGCGCCACTTAGGTTTATATGCGTACCGTGTGGCTTTATTGCAGGATTTTGTTAGTTGGCCGATGGGGCAGCTGGAGAAATTAGAAAGTCTGGAACAGCTACGGGTGCTGGAGAATGGCTGTCGTATTGCCATTGATACTGCTCAGGTATCTCTGCCTGCTGGCGTAGATACCGCAGAAGATCTGGCACGTTTACAAGCCATGGATATTTCGTTTTTTGCCTAGCGATTGGTGCTAGTTAAAGCCTGAGCTAAAACTCTTAAAACAGGTCACAAATAGGCCTGTTTTTTATTTAGTACACTGCTTTCCATGAAAACTAAATTAATATCCTAGTGTAATTGATTGAATGCCAAACTATCTACTCAACTCTTTGCATCTCTTAATCTCCTACATTGCCCTACCCACACCAGCTTGGTATCCTTAAACAAAGTAGGTAAAAGTTAACATGACAAAAATTTCAGACATCTCCAAGGTACCCGATTATCATTATTTTATAGAGCATTTACCTTGGCAACAGAAAGCATGGCATAGGATAGTTTCGCGTTTTCCAAAAATTCCACATGCTATTTTACTCAGCGGGAACAGGGGCACTGGTAAACGCCTGTTTGCAGATCAGCTGGCGGCCTGGTTGTTGTGTTTAGATCGCAGCGCTCAGCAGGCGTGTGGCGAATGTAGTAGTTGCCAGTGGCTAAAGGCAGATACGCACCCAGGACTTTTACGCATTTCTCCAGAGGTAGATAATAAAGGTAAAACCAGCCAAATTATTAAAATTGACCAGATTCGTGACTTTATGCCATTTGTGCAGCAAACCGGAAAAGGCTGGCGTGTAGTCATTATTGAACCGGCAGAAAGCCTGAATATTGCTGCCGCCAATGCGTTGCTCAAAACCCTGGAGGAACCGGGAGAACAGGTCACTTTAATTTTGGTGAGCGATCAGTCTTTGCAACTACCCGCCACAATTCGCAGTCGTCTACAGCAATATAGAGTCGGCGAAGTAAGCACTCAGCAAGCCCTGGATTACCTGACGAAAAAAAGCAGCTTGAATCAGGAGAAGGGTCAGCTATTACTGAATATTAGTGGAGGGGCGCCACTGGCTGCTCTTTTGTTGGCTGAGCAACCGGCTTTTTTGGCACGACAGGAATGGCTTAATGACTGGCAAAAATTGCTACAGCAGCGTGTATCACCTATTAGTTTGTCCACTAACTGGCAAAAGCGACTAACCTTACCTGAATGGTTAAGTCTGTTGCAGTGGATGCTGCGTGATGTGATTGCCTACCATTTGAACCAGCCGGTAATGCAAACAGATTTAGACTTTACCACCCTGGTGAAATATATTGATCTTGAGCAGTTGTTCGGGCTGCAACAGCAAATTTTAGAGGCAATTCATAATCAGACCCAAAACATTCAGGCAGGATTGGTATATGATAGCCTGATGATGCAACTAATGAACCTGCTTCAGGCAGATACGATATAAGCCATCATACGGCATAAAGTGGTCTAAACATTTTCAAAAGGAGTGATGATGCAACCACCACGTCCAGGCGGGATTATTAATTTCCCCATCCGCGAGCTTTCCAATTTGCAGTCTTGTTATATGCCTTTTGTACTGGGCGGCGGGTTGTTTGTTCCCAGTAATCGCCCTGTAATACTGGGAGATGATGTATTTGTGGTAACTAGCCTGCCTGATTCATCTGAGCGGATTCCCCTGACTGGTAAGGTAATCTGGATTTCCCATCGCGCTAGTGGCATACGCCCAGCAGGTTTTGCCATTCAGTTACTGGGTGAGGAGGGGCTAAAGTTTAAAAATGCTGCGGAAAAATTGCTGGCAGGTAAATTAAATTCTGCCACGCCGACATTTACCTTATAATTTGACCTGATCCTTTAATTAAGGAATATACCAAGTTGTATATTGATTCGCACTGTCATTTAAATCGTCTGGATCTCACTCCCTATGAAGGTGATCTAAACCGTGCCTTACAGGCCGCCCGGGATGCCGGAGTAGGCCGTTTTCTGGCTGTGGCTGTGGATCTGGACGATGTGCCGTCGCTCGCTGCAATAGCTGCTGAGCATCACGATGTTGGCTATAGTGTTGGCGTACATCCTTGCGAGAACCCGGCCATGATGGCACGAGCCAGTGTCGAGCAGCTGTGTCAGTTGGCAAGTGAACCACAGGTGTGGGCGATTGGTGAAACTGGTCTGGATTTTTATCACAGTACCGAACATGTTCCTGCACAAAAGGACTGTTTTGCACGACATATCGAAGCAGGCAAGCGTATAGCCAAGCCCATTATTGTGCATACCCGTAGTGCCAAACATGACACCATTGATGTGATGCGTGCCGAAAAAGCCAGTTATGGTATTTTACATTGCTTTACTGAGGACTGGGAAACAGCCAGTGCGGCACTTGATCTGGGTTTTTATATTTCTTTTTCCGGCATAATCAGTTTTAAAAATGCCCAGAATTTACGTGATGTTGCCAGACAGGTGCCACTGGATCGAATTCTAATTGAAACTGATAGTCCGTACCTTGCACCCATGCCTTATCGCAGCAAGTCCAACGAGCCCTTGTATCTGCCTTTTGTAGCCAAGGCACTGGCCGATATTTTTGGCATCAGTCAGGAAAAAATGGGGCAAATCACCAGCCGTAACTTTGAGGCGCTCCTGGCTGGGCACTCTCACTCATCCAACCCGCTTAACGCTTAAGGAGCAGACGTCATGGATCGGCAAGCACAGTTTCGTGCCCGTGAAGCACTGATTTTTGATGTTGCTGAGCGCCTGTTATTGGAAAGCGGTGAGATGGGAATGACGCTGGACGCGCTGGCACTGGAGCTGGATCTTGCAAAGGGCACGCTATATAAGCATTTTCAGAGTAAGGATGAGCTGTATTTGTTGTTGATTATTCGCAATGAACAGGCATTACTGGACATGATTAAGGATAATCAGGGCGATTTTCCAGCACGACTGGTATTTTTTATGCTGCACCATTTGCATCATCCGGAGCGCACGGTGCTGTTTCACCAGATTGAAGAGCGTTTGTCAGCCGGAGCGCAGGGGCTGGGGGTTTTGTTTAACCAGCTGTACCGGATCCGTAAGCAGCGTTTGCGTTTAATTATTACTATTACTGAAAAATACCTAAAAGACACGCATAGCAACATGTCGGTGCGTGATTATCTGGCAGCAATCTGGTCAATGACTCAAGGGGCAGCCGCTATTTTAAACTCCAGCTTTTATCAGCGTTATCTGGGTTCAAGAGATACCTTCAGGGTCGCTATTATTGACCAGATGCTGGCTTTACCCCAGCAGTTTAAAACTACCTAATGCTAACCAGCTTGCGTTGCTTACTCATGAGCACTTTTTCATGAATACTTTTTCGGCAAACTTGAACATGTCTTCATTAGCACGCGGTTTTACCCTTATTGAGGTCATGCTGGTGGTGGTGATTATGAGCATTTTTGCCGCGCTGGTGGTAGTTTCCATTGATGGGGTAGAGCAGCGCCGTTTAATGCAACAGCGTGAACAGCTGATTCAGGATTTAAACATTGTCCGGCTAGAATCCAGTGATCAGGCAGAGGTATACGCATTAATCACGACTTCAGCGACTGCTACTGAACCGGCAGGCTATTTTTTTGCCCAGTACCACCCGCCAGATCAGTCTCTTATGCAAAATGAAGCAGCAGCACATGGCACAATGGGAAAAAAACCACTATGGCAACCTGTAGAGGCTTTTAAGCAGCGCTCGTTTAGTGAGGGTGCTTTCTTACAGGTGCGCAGCATGAATAATAGCGTGCAAATGGGCAGTGCTGAAGGTTTACTTGACCAAAATTCTCCTGATCTAATCTGGTTTGGTAATGGCGAAGTCAAGCCGGCACGCTTACAACTGTTTTTTAATAACCAGCCAGTGGGCAATCCTATTTATATTAATAGTGCTGGAATGTTATCTGATACCGAGCAGGGAACTTCATGAGTGCCAATCGAATCATTTCCAGGCGAATTGCTAGGATACAGTTAACTGCCGGTTTTACCTTGCTTGAAGTCATGGTGGCATTGGCTATCTTTGCTGTCGCGGCAATTGCTGTAACCAAGATAGGCATGAACTATACCCAGAGCATTGGGCAAATGAAGGATCGAACCTTTGCCCATTTTGTGGCTATGAATGAGCTGGCATTACTTGAGATTAATGGCGCCTGGCCCGAAGGAACAGGGGAAAAAACAGTAGAGGAACAAGGCCAGCGCTGGCTCATTACGCATCAGGTATATAATACCATCAGTGAAAATGTACGTCGTATTGAGCTACAGGTAACGCCTGTGGCAGAAGGCAATGCCTCCGTTGATCAGAAGGGCGCTCCGGTCAGTAGTCTGGTCGCATTCTTGCAGCGCCCTGTGGCATATCAGCAAAACTAGTCAGGCAATATATATATGAGCCAGCTCTATTCTCCTAAAAGTCGCCGGTTATTGCAGGGTTTTACGCTGGTAGAGGTGCTGGTGGCATTATCCATTTTTGCAATATTGGCGCTGGCAGGCTGGAAGGTATTTGATGCATTAATCAAAGTGCGGGAGCGCAACCAGATTCATACGGAACGATTGTCTACCCTGCAAAGCACTTATGCGCTGATGTTACGTGATTTTGGCCAGTTGGTGGCACGGCCAGCACGTCAGTCGGGTCAAACCGAACCAGCGCTTGTTATTGAAAATGATAAAATTGTGTTTACCCGCACAGGCGCTTTTGACCCTACAGGCCGCAGCAGTAGTAATCTGGAGCGGGTGACTTATCAGTATGATGCAGGTCAGCAGCGCTTGATCCGTACCAGCTATCGTAATCCTGATCAGGCACGGCTGCAGACACCGCCCATGAGTGTTTTATTGGTTAAGATTAGCAATTTTAGTGTACAGGCGCTGGAGCCTGCTGAGACAGATCGTTGGCCATCAGCCGCAGAACTGGCCAAGCCCAGTGAGGGTACCCAGCCAGAGGGCGATGACCGTTTACCCTTGGGGCTACAGATGCAATTTATGCAAGATGAGCAACCTATACTGTGGCGCTTTAATCTGGTGAAAAAACTGCCCGAAAATGTAGGAGCAAGTGAGCAAATGGCTCAGCCGGGTAACAACAATAATAGTAACAGTAATGGTCAATAAGGGATGATAGTGACGTGAGAACCCAGCAAGGCGTTGCACTACTGACCATCCTGTTTATGGTCGTGATTGCCAGTATTATGGTCATGGGTATTTTAAACCAGCAGCAGCGTATGGTGCGTGAAGGCAGTATCTTGCTGCGTCAGGATCAGGCTTGGGTATATGCCAAATCCGGTGAATATTTTTTATCAGAATTGCTGGTGAATTATGCCAAAAACAGCAAGGATAACGATAATTTAAGTGAACAATGGGCACAGCCTTTACCTGCTTTCCCTGTAGAGGATGGGAGCGTAAGCGGCCGGTTAATTGACCAGTCTTCCAAATTTAACTTAAATAATTTATATCATGATGGAAAGCCGGACAAAGAAGCATTTGAGTTGTTTCAGCGGCTGTTAAAACGTGTCGGCTTACCGGCTGATCTGGCTGAAAGTGTACTGGACTGGCAGGATCCTGATGATGTGGTAACTGGTGCCATGGGCGCTGAGGATAGTTTTTATCTGGGTCAGCAGCCTGCTTATCTGGCAGCCAATCGACCTTTTATTCAGGTAGAGGAGCTACGTCAGGTACGGGGGTTTGACTTGCGTAATTACAATTTAATTGCACCTTATGTGACCGCCGTGCCTTATTTTAGTCCAATTAACGTCAATACTGCACCAGCCATGCTACTTAGCGCCTTAAGCGATGATTTGCAGCTCAATCAGGTGCAAGAGTGGGTGACTCAGCGGGATAAAAGCCAGCAATATTTGAGTCAGGCTGCCGAGTTATGGAACCAGCCTGGTTTTAGTCAGCTATCTGGCAGCAAACCACCCAATATTGATCGGCTTATTGCTATAAAAAGTGAGTTTTTTCACGCACAAATCGTGGTAAACCTGTCCGGTAGAAAGCGTTATCTAAGCAGTCAGCTTTATCGGCAAGGTGAGCAGGTCATGGCTTATCAGCGCCATCAAATGCCCATTGCTGACCTCAAAACTGGTGAGCAAAATATTGAACAATTATTGCAACAGTTTGCCACGCTATAAGGCCAGAGTGGCAAAAATTAGCAGCTTTTTAAAGTTTTAGCCAAACCCGTCAATTTGCCCTATACTGGTCATGGCCTTTTGCTTTGTTTTTCAGTTTCAGCAGGCTTTAAGCGTTTGACAGGGTTTAACAGTATGCTTATTCGCAAACTATTCAAGTTTGAAAACGCCCATGTGGTGCGTAATTGTACATCTGACCGCTGCCGTCGCTCTATTCACGGACATAGCTATCAGGTTGAGCTGATTTTGTCAGCTAACCGGCTTGATCATGGTCAAATGGTTTATGATTTTGGCTTGTTAAAAGGGGCTATTAAAGATCTTATTGATAGCTTTGACCACGCCATCTGCTTTTGGAACAAGGACAATCCAGGCTATATTGAAGCATGCAAAACCTATAGCGCCCGCTGGGTCAGCCTACCGGTATCGCCATCCGCCGAGCAATTTTCGCGTATCTTCTTTTTCTTGGCTGATCAGGTATTACAACAAACCATTACCCAAAATGGCGAAGGTGATGTACAGGTATATTCAGTAATTGTGCATGAAACCGCAACTGGCTATGCACAGTGTTTCCGGGAAGATATCAACAATAAACAAATGGGCGAGCTAAGCCTGAATAGTATTGAGTTCTCACAGCAGGTACAACTGGAGTGGTCCAATCCCGACATGTATGAACAGCTTAAAAAAGGCCTGACTTTTCTTAATCCCGAAGTTAGCCAGCAGATCAGTACCGGTTAGTGTGGTTAATCAGGTCGGCTTGCGGCTATGCACAATAGTGCAGGCAAGTTAATGGCTAATAAATATACATATCAAATACATATTTTATGTTATATTTTTTCGCCTGCCAAGTAAGGCAACTTCATCAGACAATAGCTGCAATCAAATTTGTACTTGAAATAGTAGGTTACTTCAGCTTTTATAATTGCGTGTCATTAAAATCTAAAAGAGACGGATTTTCAGGAGAAATGATCAATGGTATCCCCGCAGGATGAAGCTGCACTGGAAAACATCAAGCTTGATGCAAGCTGGAAAAAGCCGCTCGTCAATGTACTGCTTAGTGATACCATGACGCACCTGCGCCATTTCTTGTTAGAACAAAAACAGGAAAAGCGCACTGTTTATCCCCCCAGTCCGCTTATTTTTAATGCCCTCAACAGCACGCCGCTTGATCAGGTCAAAGTGGTTATTCTGGGGCAGGATCCTTATCATGGCCCCAATCAGGCCAATGGATTGTCATTTTCGGTACAGCGTGGCGTGCCATTGCCTCCTTCCCTCAGAAATATTTATCAAGAGCTATATACCGATCTTGGAATTCCACCAGCCAAACATGGCGACTTATCTGCCTGGACGCGGCAAGGCGTATTACTGTTAAACAGTGTATTGACCGTGAATGCTGGGCAGGCAGCTTCCCATCAAAATCAGGGCTGGGAAAAATTTACTGACTGTATTATTGACGTTATTAATGAAAAGACCGAGCATACGGTGTTTATTTTATGGGGTGCCTATGCCCAGCGTAAAGGCCAGCGGATTGATTCCAGTAAGCATCTGGTATTAAAAGCTGCACATCCATCGCCCCTGGCTGCCAACCGGGGCGGATTTTTTGGCTGTAAAGTATTCTCAAAAACGAATCAGTATCTCATCCAGCATGGAAAAGCCCCTATTCAATGGCAATTGGACGAATGAGTGAAATTACAATGACGGATTTAACCCAACACCCGGATTTAATTGTTGAGCGTATTAGCAATGGCTGGACGCTGGTACGGCTGAACCGGCCAAAATCCCTGCATGCGCTGGATGAATCACTGGCAAAAGCACTACTGGAAGTATTTGAACGCTTGGACCGCGATGAACAAACTCGGGCAATCTGGCTAGATAGCACCACGCCAAAGGCGTTTTGTGCCGGGGGCGATGTGCGCAAGTTGCGTCAGCTGATCATCAACGACGAAATCAGCACTGCTCACCAGTTCTTTGCCGAAGAATATGCACTGGATTTATTACTGCATCGTTATAGCAAACCAGTAGTAGTCTGGGGTGAGGGTTACGTGATGGGTGGTGGCATGGGGCTGTTTATGGCCGCGCCGTTCAGACTGGTTGCCCCACACTCACGTCTTGCCATGCCGGAAATCAATGTTGGCCTGTACCCGGATGTAGGCGCAACGCGCTTTTTGGCCGAACGAGGTGCCCTGGGTTTATTTCTTGGCCTAACAGGTTCCATTATGAGTGCCTCAGGTGCTTATACCATTGGCTGGGCAACTCATATCAGTGGAGAAAACCGTGAAGATGTGCTGGCGCGGGTAGTGCAAATTGACTGGAATGCTTATCCAGCCGGAGCGTTTCGTGCCATTGATGACACACTGGATGCCTTGCATCGGCCATTGTCTGCCGGACCCTTACAGGATTCATTGGATGTGATCCACAGCGTGTGCCGTGGTGTTAATTTTATGCAGGATTATCAGAGCATTGTTAGCCTGATAGAAGCACGCAGCGACTGGTTACGTCAGGCCGGAGAAAACCTGCTTAAAGGTTCTCCTTCTACCGCCGCACTGACCTGGTTGCTATGGCAATGGGGCAAAACCAATCCGTCCTGGGAACGTGTGTTTGAGCTAGAAAGAACTCTGGCAGAGTGGAAAACCCTGCATCCTGATTTTATTGAAGGTGTACGTGCACGCTTGGTAGACAAGGATTTATCCCCATCCTGGCAAGCAAAGTCCTTTAATAATCTAAAAGAAGCACTAGGTACGACTCCAGTTGCCGATGATGCAGACTGGATGGGTATTTTACGCCAGTATGAAGTGCTCTAAAACGGTATGATCCATTAAATGAGTGCTGTTGAGGACACAGACCAGCGTCATGAATACTGGATGCAGCAGGCACTGGAACTGGCACAACAGGCTGCCCAGCAGGGAGAAGTCCCTGTTGGGGCAGTGCTGGTACATGAGCAACGTATTATTGGCGCTGGATTTAATCAGCCCATTAACCGGCACGATCCAACCGCGCATGCTGAGATTTGTGCCATTCGTGATGCCTGCCAGCGCTTGCAGAACTATCGTTTACCGCCAAACACCACGCTGTATGTCACTTTGGAACCCTGTACCCAATGTGTGGGTGCACTGATTCATGCCAGGGTACAACATGTGGTATTTGCTGCTGCTGAGCCACGGGCTGGTTCTTTAGTGAGTGCTAGACAACTTATGCAAAGTGGTTTTTATAATCATTTTTTTAGCGTTGAAGGGGGGGTGCTGGCTGAGCAATCACAGCAGTTGTTAAAGCAGTTTTTTGCAGCGCGTCGCCAGAAAAAACAAAACTTTCTCTGACCTTACGACTTAACCCTACACATGCTGCCGGGCATGCTTAAATACCCGGCAGCAATGTACGTCTCTTATATTTTTAAGCTATTTGGCAGGCTGAATATCAAATTCAATAGTCCATTTTTGTGCACTATTGATATCTTTCGGATCTGCATATTCAATGTTAGTCACATGGAAGCGGGCATAGCTTTTGCCGGTATTGCCACGAATCAGGGAGGCATTTTCCGGGTTGGCTACCAGCGTATGTGCAGCCTGCACGCCTGCCTCAGGATTGGCGGTAGGGTAGTATTTAAACCAGCCATAGTCCAGAGGCGACGGGTATTGACCCTGATAGCCAGGGTTGAGTATTGACGCAATGCTATCACTGGTCCATTGATTGACCTGCACAGTCGTGGCGTTTTTTAAATCCTGCAACGTATCATTAAGTACGGTTTTGCTTTGGAACTTGCTGGTCATGACTTTGCCATCTGCATCATAAAAACCAGTTGGCTGTAAGGTATCATCAGTATAGCTACCGACCTTGCCACTAGTACCAACCGTGCCGTTATTTAGCTTAATATTGTAGCGGTTAAAGGCAACTTGCCAGTTCGAGTCTTTTGGCACATCAATGCGGGTTTTATTTTTCAGGTCAAAATACACCCAGCCATTGCGTGCATCAACGGTGGCTGTGCGTACATCTTCAGGATTACGCGTATCGATATAGCGGATCTCCATGTAGCCCGAAGTCGTGCCCTGATAGTAATTGGTAATTTGCAGGGCATAAACAGGTGCTTCATCCGTACCAATGGTCGCTTTGCTGGTATTGTCAGTGGTAATTAAAAATACCTTAAAATTAGGCGACATCTGGTGCGTACCAAATAAATCATATTCAAAAAAAGCATTGAATTTTGCGCTATCAGTGCTGCTAAAGGCATTTTGATAGCTATCGGTTAACCAGGCCGCATTGGGGATACTACCGCCCTGAGTAGCGTCTTTTTGTTGTTGTAATTCGTTCCATGTGTAATCAAATGGTGAGCCAAGCGCACCGCCTTTAGCATCGCCCGCCGTGGCACTGGCACCACTATTGGTATAAAACGAGGCAGTACGTGCGCCGGCAGCAAATTTTAAATCCCAGTCAGGTTTATTGCAGTCCACTTGTGCCTGCGTGTCGATATCATAGCAGGCATCGGTATTGGCTTGAAATGGCACTATCCATTGTTTGGCCTTGACGCTAAATGCATCAATCGAAGCGGGTGGGCTATTGTCTCCATTAGAATTATTACCGCTATCACTACTGCCACTACCACCGCAGGCAGCCAGTGCCACGCTTAGGGCAGAGACGGCAATACACTTAAGGGAAGTTTGATTAAAATAACGCATCGCATACTCCAGGGGTTGTTTTGTTAAAGTTACGGCTGATAAAAACTATTGTTGCCACTGATAGCGCAAACCAAGATAGGTATAGCGGCCGAATATAGGGCCGAAATCATGGTTCGATGAAAAGTCACGCTGCTGATCAAAAATGTTGTTCATTCCGGCAAAAGTATTGATTCCATTAAGCCAGTCATAATTTATATTAAGATCGACCGTGGCCCAGGCCGGCGATTTAAGCTGGTTATCACTATCGGCGAATTCATCACTTTGATAGCGACCGCGCAGCGACAAGCTAAGCTGGTCATCGGCTTGCCAGTCAGCGCCCAGACGGGCAATATGTTTTGGGCGCTGGGTAATATACAAACCCGTGGATTGATTCCTGGCCTGGGTATAGGTGTAGGCAGCATTGAAACGAACGGCATCAGTCGCCTGCCAGTTCACCGTATTTTCTATACCCTGTGTTTGCGCACGTGCCACGTTGTTATAGGTATATTGGGTAATACCATTAATAATTCGGGTGTTATCAAAATCAGTCTGGATTAAGTCCTGAACATTATTACGAAAAATATTGCTTTCAATAGTCCACGCATCGCCTAACAATAAATTAAAGCCAAGTTGGTAACTGTCTGAGGACTCAGGACGTAAATGGGGATTGCCCAGCACCATATAACCCAGCTGGCTATGATCAAAGACATAAAAACGCTCTTTTAGGTTAGGCACCCGGTAACCCTGACCAAAACTGGCGCGGAGATTTAATTGCTGATCCGGGCTATCTAATAACTGGTACTTTAAGCTGGCTTTGGCCGCGCTGTGGCCACCAAAATCATCGTCCTCCTGATAGCGCAGACCAAATATGGCCTCAAGCTTATTAGTAAACAATACATCATTTTGTAGATAGGCTTCCTGACGCTGATGACGAATAGTGTCAGATGTTAGCTCTGCTTTACCCTGGTTGTACTGAGCCAGGCTTTCTTCACGCCAGTCCAGCCCTAACTGCCACAGCTGATTATTCCAGCGCGGTAAATCAAACTGCGTGCTAACATGATTATTTTCCTGACTGGAGGCGCGGTTCCCTGCATCGTAGCCACCAACCCGCAACACAGAGCGACTGTCATATTTTTCATGCACTGCTTTTATTTCAGAGCGCAAGCCTTGAGCCGACAAATAATGAGCACCTGCACTTAAGCGATTGCGTTCAATGTCTTCAGTTTTACGTTGCTGCTGATAATATGGCGGGACAAAGTTAAGTACCCGCTGCTGATCTTTTTCCTGATACTGGTTGAACTCAGCCCAGAGCTGCATTTGTTGTAGTGGATTCCAGGCGGCATAAGCCGTGTATTGTTCTCGTTTTTGCTGGTCACCTTGCCGGGCAAATTGCTCTGGCTCAACGGCAAAGCCATCACTGTCAAATTTATCCAGTGTCAAGCGGCCACGCAGTTGCGCTAAACCTCCTTCGATACTGGCCTGAGCATGGCGGTCATTAGCACGAAATGAGCGTCCGGAGGCATTTTGTTGACCATAACTGCCTATATCAATTTGGGTTTGTAGGTTTAGGCCATCATTGATTTTTTTGGTAATAATATTAATCACGCCACCCATGGCAGCGCTGCCGTATTGGGCAGAAGCAGCCCCTTTGATCACTTCAATACGCTCAATATTGCTTAATAAATATTGTGACAAGTCCACAGTGGAGCTGGTGCTAGCGGCCAAAGGCAAGCCATCAATTAATACCAGTACCTGATCGCTACTTAGACCTTGCAGGGAGAGTTCATAGCCAGATTTTCCATGAATTTCCCGTAACTGCAGGCCGGAAACATTTTCCAGAGCATCTTTTAAACTGCGCGCATTGGTTTTTTTGATTTCTTCTGCATCTACCACTTCAGTGCGAATCGGGCTTTCACTCAGCAATTTTTCACTACGGGTAGCAGTCACTACAATGGTGGGCAGGTGTTGAGCTGCTGTAGAGGCATGATTATAAGAAAACTCATTGGCAAATACCTGAGTAGTGACCAGATTGACGCCCCCCAGCATTGCCATCATCAGCAGGTTTTTTTTAAAGAGACCCTGCTGATGACCAGCATTTTTACAAGGCAGAAAAAAAACAGAACATCTCACTTTCATCATGACCTAATAGTTAATATTTATCATTTGGTAATGGTAATAGTTTTCATTTGTATTTACAATAATAATTATGATAGTTACTTACTGTCTGTTTTTTCTACATAACCTACGCTTTATGCAGCTCAAGAAGCCGTATGAAGTTTTAATAATTTGAGTGAGAGAAATGATGCAAGCACATTTTTTTGCAATAACGGGACTGGTTCTTGGAGTGACTTTTGCCAGTATGAGTACACAAGCACACGAACCGGAACAACAACAGCCATTGGTTCAGATAACAAAACTGGCTACTGTGCTGGATCAGGCAGAGGCGCGCAAAGCAATTTTGGCCATGGCGGGGGATTACAAGGTCGATTTTCGTTTTGAGGAATTATTTGCGCTAAAGCCCGGTTATAAGCTGCATGATAATGACAACTCCAGTGGCTATGAAACAGTCAGGGTAATTGAAGACACCCCAAAAAAAATTGTGCTGCAACATATTTTGGTCACTGAAGGGGGGCAAGTGGTTAAACATTGGCGTCAGGACTGGGAGTACGAACAGCCTCAATCCTGGGTATACAACGGCGGTTATAGCTGGAAAAAGATTAATCTTGAACCATCACAGGTTGCCGAAAAATGGCTACAAACCGTGTGGCAAATTGACGACAGCCCACGCTATGCAGGCTACGGTCAATGGGAGAAAAATAAGGGTGTAGTTGCCTGGACTTCCAATGAAACCATGCGCCCTTTACCGCGTCGTGAGCACACTGTCCGCTCGGATTATGATGTAATTGTTGGCATTAATCGCCAGGTATTGACACCCAACGGATGGGTGCATGAGCAGGACAATATCAAGTATGACCAAAAAACCCATCAGCCATTGGCACGCGAGCTGGGTTTGAATCAGTATACCAAAGTACAGGATTTTGATTTTAAACCGGCGGATGAGTACTGGAAAAATAATCAGGCTTACTGGCAGCAGGTGCGTCAAGCCTGGGCAGAGGCTTTTGCACAAAATGAAGTTTTGGCGCTAAAGCAGACAGGAAAGGATGAAAAAGCGCATTATTCTTACTTTAACCAGCAGGCACAAACACTGGCTGGCAAGAAAGTAAAAGACAGGGATTTATATAAAACAGTATTGGACACGCTAAACCAGCAACTGGTTCAGGGTAAAGTCCAGTAACTTTATATTCTTTGAGATTTATCCGTGAGTTGAACATTGACTATACTATTGCCTTTAAAATTGTAAACAACTGTTTTAAAACACGGATAAAGTCTCAAATCATTGATAAAAAACATGCTAGGCTAAGCCAATTTTTTAACTGGTACTTTGAATTATGACCAAAATTACGGTTCAGCAGAAGTTTAAACAAAAACCAGAGCAGGTATTTGCAGCATTTGCCAAACATAGCATTTATAACAAGGCATTTTGGCCATTACAGGTAGAGCGTATTAAAGACGCTGCTGAACCACAGAAACCTGATGGGGTAGGTTCAATTCGTGAAATGGGTTTTGGCCCGGTTAAGCCGATCAAGGAGCAGATTACCGCTCTGGAACCAAACCAGTTGATTGAATATCAACTCATCAATAATCCGCTTATTAAGCATCACATTGGTCGCTTAAAATTTGCCTCTATCGAAAGTGGTACATTATTAACTTATGAAATAGAGTTAATTGCTAAGTTACCACTAATATCATTGCCTGCTCTGGCAGGTTTAAAAGTAGCGCTTGCTATTGGTCTAGCAAAAGTTGCCCGACAATTATAAGAGAATATGATGCCTGTTTTTGTAATTACCATTGATGGCCCAAGTGGGTCGGGCAAAGGTACTCTCGCCAGCAAAATGGCCCAGCATTATGGCTATCACTTTCTTGACTCCGGCGCCTTGTACCGTTTATTGGGATTTGCTGCTCAGCAGGCCCAATTACTCACTGAACCACTGAATTTGCCCCGTCTTGAACAACTGGCCAGCAATCTGGATATTCAGTTTCTTACCAACAGTAATAGTGCTACACAAATACTCCTTAACGGTCAGGATGTAACTGAGAAAATCCGGACTGAAGAAGTTGGCAAGCTGGCTTCTACTGTCGCGGTGATTCCCAGCCTGCGCGAAGCTCTGTTTAAGCGGCAGCGTGACTTTGCCAAGGCTCCCGGCCTGGTAGCTGATGGGCGGGATATGGGTACAGTCGTATTTCCAGAGGCACCTGCCAAAGTATACTTAACCGCTAGTGCTGAGGCACGCGCAGCACGCCGCCTAAAACAGTTGCAGGGCATGGGGGTTAATGCTAAAATTGATGCCATTTTAGCCGACCTACAGGCACGCGATAAGCGCGATATGGAGCGTACGATTGCACCTTTAAAACCGGCGCACGATGCTTTTGTTATAGATAGCTCGGATTTGAGTATTGATCAAGTGCTAACGCGCCTGATCAACTTTGTTGATTCCCGGCGTTAGGTAACAGCAGCTTATCTGGGTATCTGTAGTAGTAATTAAAGTTTTTAGCTGTTCGCTAAACTTGTATTTTTATGATGACTGCATTGATCGATCAGATTAGGATCATTGCCTGTTATCTCACTTAATCCCGTACCTGACTGATCCAGGGCGGCTTCATTAACCAACAAGGTATACCATGACGGAATCTTTTGCCGCCTTATTTGAAGAAAGCCAATTAAATCTTGACGTCGAAAAAGGCGCAGTGATCCAAGGCACTGTAGTAAACATCGATAGCGACTGGGTAACAGTTGATACCGGTCTTAAATCTGAAGGTGTTGTGCCTCGTTCAGAGTTTTTAAACGATCAGCGTGAACTGGAAGTTGCTGTTGGCGACACTGTTGACGTTGTTGTTGAAGCGTTAGACAACGGTATGGGTCAAACTGTACTGTCACGCGAAAAAGCCAAGCGTGCTGAAACCTGGACTAAACTTGAAAAAATCTTTGAAGATGGCGAAATCGTTACTGGTGTTATTTCCGGTAAGGTTAAAGGCGGCTTCACTGTGGACATCGGCCCAGTACGTGCGTTCCTGCCAGGTTCTCTGGTAGACACCCGTCCTATCCGTGACACCACGCATTTAGAAGGCAAGGACCTCGAGTTTAAAGTGATTAAACTTGATGCCAAGCGCAACAACGTTGTGGTAAGCCGTCGTGCGGTAATGGAAGCTGAAAGCTCTGCAGAGCGTGAAGCGCTGCTGGGTCAGTTGGAAGAAGGTCAAGTGGTTACTGGTGTAATCAAAAACCTGACCGATTACGGTGCATTCGTAGACCTGGGTGGTATTGATGGTCTGTTGCACATCACTGATATGGCTTGGAAACGCATCAAGCACCCATCAGAAGTGGTTGAAGTAGGCCAGGAAGTCACTGTTAAAGTCCTGAAGTTTGACCGTGAGCGTAACCGCGTATCTTTAGGCTTAAAACAGCTTGGTTCTGACCCATGGTTAGAAATCATGAGCCGTTATCCTAAAGGTTCTATCGTTAAGGCACGTGTAACCAACCTGACTGACTACGGCTGTTTTGCTGAAATCGCTGAAGGCGTTGAAGGTCTGGTACACGTATCTGAAATGGATCACACCAACAAAAACATTCATCCTTCCAAAGTAGTTCAGATTGGTGATGAAGTGGATGTAATGGTTCTGGAAGTGGACGAAGAACGTCGTCGTATTTCTCTGGGCATCAAACAAACCCGTGCTAACCCATGGGAAGAGTTTGCCAAAAACCACGAAAAAGGCGAGAAAGTGTCTGGTACGATCAAGTCAATCACTGACTTTGGTATCTTCATTGGTCTGCCTGGTGGTATTGATGGACTGGTTCACCTGTCTGATATTTCCTGGAATGAACAGGGTGAAGAAGCCATCCGTCGTTACAGGAAAGGTGATACTGTTGAAGCCGTTATCCTGTCTGTTGATGCAGAGGGTAACCGCATCAGCCTGGGTATCAAACAGTTGAACAACGACCCATTCAATGACTATCTGTCTAGGAATGAGCGTGGTGCGCTGGTTAAAGGCACTGTGACTGAAGTTGACGCCCGTGGCGCTACTGTAAAACTGGCTGATGATATCGAAGGTACTTTAAAAGCCTCTGAAATCAATCGTGACCGTGTTGAAGATGCGACCAAGCATTTGACTGTCGGTCAGGAAATTGAAGCCAAGATCATTAACGTTGATCGCAAATCCCGCACCATCAACCTGTCTATCAAGGCAAAAGATGAAGCAGAAGAGCGTGAAGCGATTAATAACCTGCGTAGCACTAACACTGCTACAAATGCTCAGGATGCTGGTCCTAAAACCATTGGTGACCTGATCAAGGCACAAATGAAGTAAGTCCCGACTTTTATTAAGCACTGTCTTAATAAAAAGTTGCATTCGGTAGCACAGTAATAAAACTCGTGCTACCGAACTAATATAAAAAGCTGTTATGATTAACTATCTGAATTTGTGAGGGATTAATCATGACAAACAATGCACTGAATAAATCTGACTTGATAGAACGAATTGCTGGTAAGCAAACTAATATTTCTGAAAATATTGTTGAAGATGCAGTAAAAACTATTCTTGACCAAATGATTAGTACACTGGCCACCAATAACCGGATTGAAATTCGCGGCTTTGGTAGCTTTGCACTACACCATCGGGAGCCACGTGTTGGCCGTAATCCCAAAACTGGTGATTCAGTTAAAGTCGCTGCCAAGGCAGTACCGCATTTCAAGCCGGGCAAAGCTTTGCGTGATGCAGTAAATGAAGCGGTCAACGCAAAATAAACGATAAAAAGTATTCAAAAGGAACTGGAGAACGCGATGCGTTACGTTTTAATTGTGCTACTCATTGTGCTATTTGGCTATGCACTGGCTTTAGTGCTGCAAAATAGTACCGAGTTACAAGTTGATCTGTTATTTACTCAAGTGCCTCAAATGCGTGCTGGTTTACTGCTACTGCTAACGCTGGTTTTAGGTGTCGTGATAGGCTTGTTATTAGGAGTAATTGTGTTTAAAGTATTCCAGCGTAATTGGGAAATACAGCGCTTAAACAAAGAAATAGAACATTTACGCCAGCAGCAAATTCAGGCGGCTAGTACTGCGGCCATGGCGGCCCAACAGGAAAAAACAGTGCTTGATGTGACTCCCACTCATCCACAAAGCCCATTATAATGGGCTTTTTTATTGCCTGATATTTGGATTTAATTTTGAGTATTATCGTTGCCCTTGATGTCAATAACCAGCATGATGCCTTGAGCCTGGCTGATCAAATGGATCCAAAATTATGCCGACTTAAAGTAGGCAAGGAACTATTTACCCGGCTTGGCCCACAAATTATTCAGGATTTACACCAACGGCAGTTTGAGGTTTTTCTTGACCTTAAGTTTCATGATATTCCCAATACTACCGCGCAGGCAGTACTAGCCGCAGCTGATCTGGGTATATGGATGGTGAACATACATGCAAGTGGTGGCCGTCAAATGATGGAAACCACTGTTGAGCGACTTAAGCAAGGCAATTATAACACACACTTAATCGCGGTTACTGTACTGACATCAATGAGTGATCAGGACTTGAGTGAACTGGGTATTCAAGTAAGTGCTGCTCAGCAAGTGACCAAATTGGCGACATTAGCCAAAACCTGCGGAGTAGACGGGGTAGTATGTTCCGCTCAGGAGGCAAAAATGCTTCGGGAACAGCTAGGGTCAGACTTTTTGCTGGTTACGCCTGGGATACGACCAGTTGATAGTGCGGTTGATGATCAAAAACGGATTGTAACACCGCAGCAAGCAATGCAGGATGGGGTAGATTACATGGTCATTGGGCGTCCAATTACCAAAGCAGATAATCCACAACAAACACTGATAGATATATACCAGTCCGTTCAGTAGTTTGACCTGAAATTTATATAAAAAGCCGCTCTTCATTATAAAGGCGGCTTTAACACTTCAATAATAATATCCTAGAATGTTTTTAAATTATCCATAAAATCTTTTACCTATTCTCTAGGCTTTTGATTCTACATTTACCACATTAAATCATCAGGAATCACATACGCTGCATAAGGATCATCTTCATCTACCTGCTGATCAGATTTATCATTTGCCACAACTACAAAACCTGTCATTTTCTCATCAATACGTTTAGCTAATGGGCGAGGTAGCAGGGCATAACTTTCTTCTGTACGGACGATGGCCACATGACCGGCAACTACTTGGTCGTATAATTTGGAGGTAATATAAATTTTTTTAATTTTACCATGATCAATAAATTGATAAGGGCTATCACCAGATGTATCACTCAATTGGTGTTGCTTAATCATTTGCACAATATTAGCCCTTAAAGTTTTTTCCTCTAGCAGGCGTTGTTTTTCCTGATTAAGCTGCTGATCTTTTTCCAGTTTTTTTGCCTGAGCTTCTGCTAGTGCTTTTTTGACTTCAGCATCAGATTGTTCACCTGTGCGCTTTGCGTGTTGAGTTTGTTTATTAAGCTGTTTGGCTTTTTTATTGTCTACCAGTCCTGCCTTTAACAATTGAGCCTGTAATGCATTTTTAGCCATCTTTTAAAAAACCTTAAAAACAAAAGAATATATTATCAAATTTTGGCAGATAGCTGATGGTTGTTAGCTTCACCGTTGCTGCTTAAGGTAAAAAAACCAGTATATGAACGCTAATAGCGTGGTTAACAAGGTAGGATATAAAAAGCTGCTATCAGGATGCATATAAAAGTTTAGACCGCCAATAACTCCACCTGCAAAGAATCCAAGTACAATCAAACTATGCAATAAAATACGCTTGGGATTAACGTATAGTCCACGTGCTCTATATCCCAAAGCCAACCCTAAATCAGTAAGCACGCCAGATAAATGAGTAGTCCGAATAATTGTGCCATTGTAGGTACTAGCTAGGGCATTTTGCATTCCACAAGCTGTCGCTGCCCACAACAATGCATAATGAGGATAATTATCAATCAATAACCAGGTAATAAATAAAAATAGGGCTTCAAGAATTAATACCACGCCATAGCGATGACCTAGACGCAAAGTTGCATCCCGAATAATAAAGCCACTATAAAAAGAGCCTAATACAAAGAAAAATATCACACCAAGTAAAAATAACGCATTTAACCAATTGCGTTGTAGCATTTCCAGTACCAGATAGCTGACATTACCAGTCATATGAGAGATCGTCTGATGAGCAACATTAAATATTGCCAAAATATTTATCATGCCAGCATTTAGTGCTAACAGAAAAGCACCGACTTGTATCCAGGTCGGTAAAGTTTGTAGGGGCATATATTCAACCAGTCTCCAGAGAGGTAACTATAATAACGTTTCCTGGCAAATAAAGTAAAAATGGATATAGCTAGATGGTATGAATGATAGACTTATTAAATAGAGTTTAAAGCTAAATAAATAGTTGCCTAGAAACCCTGTAGATTAGCGTGTTGATATATACAATGTAATAATGCAATAAAACGTCGTATAATGTATATTATGTTAAATCCGATACAGATAACAATAACTTCACATCTAAATCTTTTCAATTGACTGTTAATATGTTCGATTACAACTCGTATTTTTCCAATCATTTTATTGTACTTTTTCTCAACATCAAATAAGGGTAAATTCTTCTTTTTCTTTATTGGCATCAATAATTTAAAGCCATCTTGCTCTAACCCATAGTACCCTAAATCGGTCATAACATATTCAAAATGTTTGAATTTTTTTACTGTTTTTCTTGCCAATTTAATATCATGCTGACTGCCAGAAGATATATCTACTCCTATGATTTGTTTACTCTTCGGATGATAGATCACTTGGGCTTTTAGCGTATGTTTCTTCTTTTTACCACTGTAGAACTTACTCTGATTTTTTTTTCGGGCGTTCTATTGAACATTCTGTAGCATCAATAATGACCCAGTTAAATTGTTCGTCTGCTGTTGTAATGCTTCGTTTTGGCAGGGTAAAACGCCTTGATTTCATTAATGCATCTTCAACCTTTTTAATGGTTCGATTCACATTACTTTCAGCGATATGGTAATTTGCAGCCAATTCCAATTGAGTGCTGTAATTCCGTAAGTAATTGAGTGTTAATAATAATTGATCCTCTATAACTAAAGTATGAGGACGCCCAGATTTCTTTTTAAGTGATTCTGCTTCTTTTAAAACTTCGACCATTTCACTAAAAACTGGTCGAGGTACACCAACCAAGCGCTTGAATTCAGAATCTGAAAAACGGTTTAATTTCTGATATTTCATGAAATCTATATTGAGGCAGTTTTTACTTTCGCAAGAGGTCTATTGCAGGAAATATAAAGCTTCTCTGGCATTGCTGGCATGCTCCACCTGAATATCTTGTAGGTGCAATCCCATAATTATGCCCTGGGCAATCAATGGATCATCTTCAACCAGCAATATCAGCATGTAGGCTTCCTATAAATCATGATTGGACTACTCATCTGGGCGCTTGAGGGTAAGCTGTTAATATTGCGTTAATTCAAGCATGGTTCAATGCTTCTAATTTCATAATATGGCTTGATGATGATTTTGTACAAACATTGGCAATTATTAATTACTTTCTTACTGACCATCCTGACTTCTACTCTGGGATACGCTGCGGATAGCCGGTTTTTAAATCCGGAATAGGCGTTTATATTTCAGGCGTCTTCCCTTAACGAGCAAGAGGCGCAGCTCAGCTGGAAAATTGCTGATGACTATTATTTATATCAACAGCAGTTTCAGGTAGTTCTGGATGGGCAGCCTATTAAGCTTGAGCTACCGTCAGCATTAACAAAAGATGATCCCAATTTCGGCAGAACAGAAGTTTATTACAATCAGGTTGGCTTTACCCTCCCCATTCAAGCCAATCAAACCTATCAGGTACGCTGGCAAGGATGTGCCAATGAAGGTCTATGCTATCCACCCATAACCAGGGATATTTATGTTGATAAGCAAGGACTGATACACATACCAGCACAGGCAAAAGATAAGAGTGGACTTTTTTCTTCTTCTGGATCCACTATCTTTGGTACTCATACATCAGCGGCTAATTCTGCCGGGCAGGCAGCTACAGAAGAGGCCGCTCTACAGGCAGAAGATCAAAAAATTGCAACTGGCATTCAGCAGCGCAGCTTTATTTTAAATACTATATTATTCTTTGGCCTGGGCATTTTACTGGCCTTTACCCCCTGCTCCCTGCCCATGCTGCCTATTGTGTCAAGCTTAATTGTTAATAATAAAACCGGTATTAAAGCCTGGCTGATTTCTCTGGTTTTTGTGTTATGTATGGCCACAGTATATGCCCTGCTGGGTCTATTGATCGCTAGTACAGGCGGTGGTTTTCAGCGAGCATTACAGCAACCCGCGATCATTGGTTTGTTTAGTGGGTTATTTATTGTTCTGGCACTTAATTTATTTGGGCTATTTGATCTTAACCTGTTACCACAACGGGCTGTCAATTATATTAATCAGCTTCAGGCCCGGCAAAAAAATGGCACCTTAATGGGCGCCGCGGTAATGGGTATTTTATCAGCTTTACTGGTCGCTCCCTGTATGAGTGCACCACTTGCTGGCAGCCTACTTTATATTTCATATTCAGGCGACGCCGTTGTAGGCGCAACCTTACTGTTCTGTCTGGGCTTGGGTATGGGTATTCCCCTGATCATTGCCTGTACATTTGGTGCCAAATACTTACCAAAACCGGGCTTATGGATGGATACCATCAAGCATGTATTTGGCTGGATTATGCTGGCTCTTGCACTATATTTTATCCGTCCTTTGCTTGCTCCTTTTCTGTTTGATCTCAGTATTGCCCTGTATATGGCCGCCTTGTGGATATATGTTTTTATCAGGAGTAAAGCAGCGATACAGCGGACAACAAAACCACTAATGCTGGCCGCACAAATCATCCTGCTCCTTACCATAGGGGGTACGGCTATTTACCTGTTCTATCAATCATGGTTAAGTTATCAGCATAGCAAGCAGTCCCTAGCTGTCGCTGACCGTTTGCAATGGCAGCGGGTAACTACCCTTGAACAATTTAATAGTGCACTGGCTCAAGCCCGGCAGGCGCAAAAACCTGTGGTTATTGATATTTATGCAGACTGGTGCGTGGCTTGTCAGCCTATTGAAAAATATGTCCTGCCCAATCCGGCAGTACAGCAAAAGCTGCAATCCTACAGCAGGATTAAAGTAGATTTAACCCAGTTTAACGGATCACAACAAGCTATCCTGAATCAGTATCAAGTCATGGGACCGCCTACCTTTCTATTTTTGCAGGCCGATGGTCAGGAAAAAAGGCATTTACGTTTGACCGGAAGTTTTAGTACCAAGGACTTAATGAGCAGGCTGCCATGATCACCACTTCTGCCATTCATCTGGGCATCTTTATATTGCCCTGGCCACTTGTCTTTGCTGTGCTGGCCTACCTGTTGATGCTTTTTTTGCTAAAAAAATAGGCGACTTCAGTTCAGCAATTTATACAGGCAGAAAAGTATATTCACTGGCTCAGTGTAAGTTACATGTTGGTTGCCAGAGCAATTTTTGTAGCAATCCAGCATCAGGCTTATTTTGCCCAGCCGCTGAGTATCCTAAATATTCGTGACGGTGGTTTTGCCTGGCTCTATGCATTGATTGTTCCGGTAATCTGGCTGCTGGTTCTGCATTTTTTGAATAAAAGCCTTAGAAATATGCTGGCGTTGTTTAGTGTTGGTTTTCTTGCTATTTATATTGCATTGACCAGTCTTAAGCATGTGGCCTTACCGCAACAAAATAACCTGCCTGCCTTGCAATTACATTCATTAAGCCACAATAAAATTATTCAGCTTGATCAATATAGCCAAAAGCCCACGGTTATTAATTTATGGGCTAGCTGGTGCCCACCCTGCCATCGTGAAATGCTCGTGCTGGCTGCTGCACAACAGCAGTTTCCCGCTATTGAGTTTGTTTTTATTAATCAGGGTGAAAGCTCGCAGCAGGTAGAACACTATCTCGCCAGGGAAAACCTGAACCTGAAACAGATAATGTTAGACCCTCAGGCACAGGCTGGCGCAGCATTTGGTTACCAGGGTCTACCGACCACATTTTTTGTTAATCAGCATGGTCAAATCGTCAGTACCCATGTTGGCGAACTCAGTCATGCCAGTTTACTGCATCAACTCACCCCCCTACTTTTACCCAGCAAGGATCTCCCATGAATAGATACAGCAAGGCTTTCCTCACTAGTTTAATCATTGCAACCGCTTATGTGCCTGCAAGTCATGCAAAACCCGCAGCTACCACTACCAACACAAAAGCTGCCGAGCAGCAAGATGCACAGGCTGTTGAGAAAAAAATCTGGCAGGATTTATCAAAAACCACCTGGATTGCTGATGGCTCAAAACAGGCCAAACAAATTGTATATGTGTTTTCTGACCCTAACTGCCCGTATTGCCACCAGTTTTGGCAAAAAGTTCGCCCCTGGGTGGATAACAATCAGATTCAGGTAAGGCATATTATGGTTGGAATTCTTCGAGAAGACAGTGCAGGCAAAGCAGCCGCCTTATTAAGCGCAAAAGATCCCACTAGCGCATTTAAAGCGTTTAACTCCGCTGTCGATTATCGCACCGCCATTAAACCATTGGTGAATGTTCCGGCTGATATTCAAAGCCAGCTCAACAAGAACCTGCAATTAATGGCGAGTTATGGAATTTATTCTACTCCTGCCATTATCTGGCAAGACAAAAAAGGCAGACTACAGGCCATGAGCGGTTTACCCAAGGATATAAACAGTATTTTTGACCAATAAAACTAAACTGTTTGTCACTATGCACGTATGATCACTTATAAAACATTCCTTCTATAAGTGATCATAAATAAAAACTGGCGCAGCATACAGCTATCCCAACAAAAACACACCAGATTTCTTATTATTTATTTAACTATTGTTGCTTAATACATAGGATAAAATTTCAACCACTTGATCAGTACTGGTTGCCCAGGCCTGTGCATTGGCATCTACTTCTTTTAGTGGATGGATAATGCTTTCATCATGCAGGGTAATATATGGCTTGCCCAGGGCAGCACAGTAACCCGCATCAAAAGCCGCATTCCACTGCTTGTATTTGTCGCCAAAACGCACAATAACCAGATCCGCCTGCTGGATCAGGGTTTGGGTACGAATGGCATTTACCTTGGCCGACTTATGATCACGCCAGAAATCACGATTTTCCGGGCCCAATACATCGCCAGCTGCATCACTTGACTCATGATGTGTCACCGGTGCAGTAAAGACAATATCCAGCCCTTTTTGCTCGGCACCCTGTTCAACTTCCTCACGCCAGCCAGTGTGAATTTCACCGGAAAGATAAACATAAAAAGACATGCAATCACCTCTTGTTTGCTGCATAAAAGCGACAGTGTAACAGGTTGAGCACTTGTGACCGGGTTTTAAGCAGAGACTTAAGGCATAAAATAACAAAACGTAAAAATAGAACACTGAATCAAGGAAAGCATCATGCTAGAACAAATCCATTAGTATTTTAAAAGTGATTACATCATGCGTATTCATTATTTAAATAGTATTTCTACTTGTCCATTGGGTGGCGCACTGATGGATGGTTTTTCTTATGGCAAACTGCGTGGCCGCCTAACCTGTACCTGTGTATTAATAGAAACTGCCAATAGTTTGGTGCTGGTAGATACCGGTTTTGGCTTAAGGGATGTGGCCTCTCCCCGTACCCGGTTGGGCTGGTTATTTCGTTTTCTGGTGCCGCCAGAACTTCGTGAGGAAATGACAGCGTTCCGGCAAATTGAGCGCCTGGGTTATAATCCACGCGATGTACGTCATATTGTGCTATCACACCTGGACTTTGACCATGCTGGTGGATTGGATGATTTTCCCCACGCTACTGTGCATATGATGCAAATTGAACGCGATTATGCCCTTTCTCAAAAAACATGGCTTGATCGCCAGCGCTTTCGCCCGCAGCAATGGTCATACCGCAAAAACTGGAAGGTCTACCATACTGGCACAGGGGAAGCCTGGTATGGTTTTGATGCCGTTCGTGAGCTAGAGGGCTTGCCGCCAGAAATACTCCTTGTACCGTTAGCTGGTCATACGCATGGGCATGCTGGCATTGCCATTCAGTCTGATGAAAAATGGCTACTTAATGCCGCAGATGCTTATTTTTATCACAAAGAAATGGATTTGCATAAATCCTATTGCACCCCTGGCTTACAGTTTTACCAAACCTTGCTGGAAAAAGACCGTCCGGCACGCTTAAACAACCAGACACGTTTAAGGGAATTAAAAGCAAGCCATGGGCATGAAATTGATATTTTTTATTCACATGAAGTAAGAGACTTTGAGCGATTATCTGGTCGTTCTGCCGTCCTGCCTGCTGGCCTGGAAGCAACATTTTAAATACAGGTAACTAGGGCGTGTTGACCATTGGCCTAACTCCGCCCTGCCCCATGTTTAAATTAAGCGGCCATCTTACGGCATTCTTCTGCGCACTTTTTACAAGCCTGGGCACAAATCTGGCAATGCTCATGTTTATGCTTGCTACATTCTTCATAGCAACGCTCACAGGCGTCAGCGCATACAGCACATAATTTTGCGCTTAAAACCGATTGTCGAATATCAAATGAAGCGCACAGCTTGCATAGCTCAACACACTCAAGGCAGCGCTGGATGCACTGACGCATCATTTGTATATCTTCTTCTTTTAAACAGGCATCGGCACAGTGGGTACAGGCAATAGAACACTCAATACAGGCTTTAGTGCAGTCTGATAGGTTGGACATGAGTTGCATCATTATTCTCCCGGGTTATCTGGCCTTTTATTATGTTGGGTCTTGGTCTTTAACCCTATAGAACCTTTGTTGATGACTTGTTTTGAAATGAAAATGTGGTTTTGAGGATTTATTGTACATTTTTCTGGTATTTTTATAAATTTACACTATGATAAAATGCTAGTTTTTAAAATTGGATAAACTATGCGTCCAGAACGAATCACCCAAGCCGAACAACATGCTCTGCTACGGCTGGAAATTTCAAAATGGTTTGATAGCTATCATCAAGCGCTAATGCATTTACGCAGTCGTGCTGAGGCGCAGCAGATTCCTGTTAAAATGCATACCTTTGTTAAAAGCCAGGGAGAACGCTTTGCCAGCAAGTCACTAACATCTCTAGAAAAGCCACGCCTTAAATGCCTGATATTACTGACCCCTTATCATCTGGGTGAAATCAAGCATCTGATTGCTGATTATTCACAACAGGCCCAGGAAATTGTAGCGCGTTTTGAGCTAAAGAAATTTCCTAAACTACTAGAAACACCCCAAATCATTGAGGATGTGATTGCTGTTAATTTTACCAGAAATCCGGCAGTCTCAATCCTGAAGGTTGAGCCTGACGAAGTAATTGAATGGTTTGAGCATCAACTGGAAATGCTCCAGCAAAATATGCCAGCGCCTATTGAAAACCAGAAATTGCTGCATGAAATTCATCAGCTTAATGAAGCGATTGAAAATATTAAGGACTTTAAAAATAAAAACGATGGCACGCAGATTTTAAAACGCTTTTACCAGTCAGGCTTTTCCTATCGGGCCACGTTGCGCTTTGCCAACCATGCCAAAAAAGTGATGAGCTTAAATGAATTCCTGTTCGTGGTTGGCCATGAAAATCAACTACCACGCTACGGTGATAGTACCCAGCTTCCCTACCCCCGCAAAAAACGTGCTGATACGATTTTAAAAAGTGACCGTAATATTGTGGCCGAAACCACGAATGAACTGCATTATTATTTTTGGGAACACGCCAAACAAGCATAAACCCACTCATCAAAATTGATCATTAAAAAAGCCATCATTTCTGATGGCTTTTGCGCTATTTTTTAGTATCCGCATCGTGGATTTTAATTTTGGCTTTGGAGCGCAGGTACTGTACATAGTCCGCCAGTTCCTGCTGTCCACGCAAACGGGCAAGCGTGCTGGATAATTGCTGACGCTCCTCTGCCTGTAAGCTGTCCGGATTACCAGCCACGACTTTAGATACTGCCACAACAATCAGATTGTCACCCTGTTGATAATAGTCAGCGCTCCATTTGCCATCTTGTGGTTTAGCCATCCTGAAAATTGTACGCTCCAGCTCCAAAGGCGCTCCACTCATACGGCTCACTTCGCCAATACCCTGAAAAACAACCTGATTGTCCTGTTGTACCTGCTGTGGTGCTTTGGTTTTTAGCCCATCCACAATAGCTTTGGCCTTGGCCTTTGCTTTTGCCAGACGCGCCTGTTGCTCAAGGGTTTGCTTAATTTGCGCCGTTGCCTCAGCCAGCGACTGGGCACGCTCAGGATGATAGTTATTTACTTTAACCCACATCGTTGTGCCCGGCTCTATTTCAAGCCCGGTAGAAATTTTGCGGTCACCCTGAACCACATCCTCATTGAATAAGGCTGCCTTAACGTTAGCATTATTAAATGGTGGAGTATTGCTGGTTTTAGTAATCATCTTGGCAGAGTTGACAGTCAAATGCTGAACCCTGGCTAGCTCCTGCACGCTGTCAGTTTCTACCGCCATTTCATTTAGATGATTAATCACCTCGCTATATAGCTCATCCAGCTTATTCTGGCGAACCTGTGCTTCCAGTTGTGGGCGCAGGGATTCCAGACTGGCCACATCATCTTTTCTGATTTCAGATACCTTAATCAAATGATAACCCGCATCTGAACGCACGGGTTTGGAAACCTGATTAACCGCCAGACCAAATGCCGTGTCATCAAAGGCACCGGGGAAACTACCCTTGGCTAAAAAGCCCAGGTCACCATTGTTCTCTGCTGAGCCGGCATCCTGTGATACTTCACGTGCCACCTTGGCAAAATCTTCACCTGCCTTTAAGCGGGCAGCCACTTTTTCAATTTGCTGCTTGGCTTGTGCATCCGTAATTTTATCAGTGACTTCAATCAGAATATGCTGAATATGGCGCTCTTCAGCACTGGCACTTGTAGACTGTAATGCCTGATATTGTGCCTGAATATCCGCATCAGTGATCTGCAGCTGAGGTGCCAAAGAAGCACTATTTAATACAACATATTCAACATCAACATTATCAGGTACTAAATACTGGTCCTTGTTTTTATTATAGTAGTCTGTAATTTGCTGGGTAGTAATCTGAATGTCCTTACCAAAACCGGATAAAGGTAAACTGGCAATATGTACATCACGTTTTTCAGTTTTCAGGATAGCCAGACGGGTAATATCCTGCTGACTAACCAGGCCAGTATCTGTAATACCACCTGCTAGCTGACGCAAGGCAACCTGCTCACGCACTTCATTTAATAACTGAGCCATGGATGCTCCCGAGTTTTTCAGATAAGCCTGAAATAAACCTTCCGAGTATTTACCATCCTCTTGAAAGCTGGGCTCCTGACGAATGAGCTGGGCAATCTGTTGATCACTTAACTCAAAGCCCAGTTTTTTGGCTTGCTGAAGCAATAGGGTGCGGGCGATCAAGCCGTCTATCACAGATTTTTTGATCGCCGCATCATTTAATAAGGAGGCGTCATCCTGAACTTGTGCTAAAAGCTGCTTATGCTGATTATCTACAGCAGCATTTAAAACCGCTGGGCTAATTTTTGTTTTATTAACCTGAATGGCAGCTTTATCTTCGCCTCCACCCATAAAGTAACCTTCAATTCCCACTAACGCCAGTGGTGTCAGAAAAAGCACCAGTAATACCTTACCTAACCAGCCCCTAATTAAACGACGAAACGCTTCCATAAACCCTACCAGAAAAACAATGCCTGAGCATGTTAGCTCATATTATTTGAGATACAAGTTGTTTGAGATAATCAGTTAAAACTTAAAACCACCTGATCAAATGAAAAACGCGCCAGAGCGGCGCGTTAAAAAGCAAAAAGGTTTTAAGAAACTGCGTCCTTTAAACCTTTGCCTGCCTTAAAGCTAGGGACTTTTGTGGCAGCAATATTAATAGTTTCACCAGTTTTAGGGTTACGTCCGGCACGTGCTGCACGCTCTTTGACACTAAAAGTTCCGAAGCCAACCAGTGTTACTGTTTCACCTGCTTTTAATGCTTCACTAATGGCACCGATGGTGGCATCCAGTGCCTGTCCAGCCTGTGCCTTGGATAGCCCCCCTTGGGCGGCAATCGCATCAATTAATTCTGCTTTATTCATGAAGTTAACTTCCTCTGAATCACTTTGTTAAAAAAATCATTAATCGCTATCTCGACTTATACGACTTTATATCAATGCGTTGTTCACAAGGCAAGCGCATCCGGACGATAAAAATAAAAAATATCGAGGTTTTTTCAACTTTTTCTTCAAAATTTGGTCAAAGGAGGCACAATTCACCTAAAAATCTATTTTTTTTGTCGTAGCTGTCTAACCTCTTCTGTAAGCTGATCTATCTTCTGATCTAGCCGTTCAATTAACTCTACCAATTGGGCTACTTCTTTATGAGAAGCAAAACCAATACGGGCAACTGTTGAATTTACCCGTTCATCCAAAGCCCGCTCTACCCGCTCTTTAGTACCAGTTACCCGCTCGGTCACCCGGTCTTTTACTTCGCCTACTACGCCTGCGGTGTTATCAGCGATATCCGTAGTTTTAGCCTCAAGCTCTTCACCCACTTTTACCAAAGAATCAAATAAGCGGTTACCTTCATCTTCGGCACGTGAAAATGCACCCAGTCCAGCCAGCCAGATCTGTTTGGTATATTTGCGAAAATCAAGCGCATTTTTTTTTCGGTTTGCTTCAGGAGTAGTGCCCTGATTTATGCTCTCATCAGTGCTGGTCTGTACGCCAAGTGCCGGCTCTGCTTTACTTTTTCCTGGCTTTGCCATTCTTTTCTCCCTAAAATTCTTAAAAGACTATGTAAGCCGTAAACCGATATTCAACAGTAAATTACTCTGACTATATCATAGAGAACATTTTCGCCTATTTTTTTTGTCTAACAAACTATTGACATTATTAATAAATTCTCCAAGATAGAACTAGTTATTTATTTAACCTAATCTTATGCTTAACAAGGAAAAGTGTTGTATGCCTAATCAACAGGCGCCAGATGAGCGAAATTTAATACAATCTTTTTTGCTGATTCTTATTGAAACACTGCTTACCTTTTTATTAAAGCATGACCGTATGTCACGTATACATGCGCAACACCTTATCCAGCGCCGGGCCCTGATTTGCGTTAAAACCCATCTTCCCAGTGATACCTTTTATGTAACATTTGCTCCGCAAGGCGTGCTATTTGATTTTGAAGTGGCAAAAAATGCAAAAATTGATGCGACTGTTACTGCCTCTACAGTCACTCTGATGCGTGCTTTTTTTACCGCACGCCCTCAATCATTTGAAAAAGTCAATATCACTGGTGATGAGCAGCTTTCCATCGAGCTGCGCCATTTGATGGAATATTTTAATCTGCCACAAATTCTTGCCGACTGGCGACACTGGTTTGTGGCAGACACGAGTGATGTAACGCCTGTTTCGCAACGTATGAAACCTTTACTTCGACGCATTGATGAACAGCGTCTTCAACTTGGCAATATGGCTATTGCTGCCAAACAGCAAGCGTATGAGATGCGTCAGGTCAAAAAATATTATCAACTTATGATCAGCCTATTGCTTGCGGTTGTTATTTCTTTAATTATCGGTTTAATTTATACTTGGTGGTACTTTAGCTAACTATCGTTTCACTTAAAATTAGCTTTTTTATTGCTTTATAATATAAATAAACCTATAAAAATATTGGGAATTAAACTTGACTAAATTAGTCGGAATTCATAGAATACTTACATCTTAACCTAATATGCTCATCGGATTATGCGCCTGACTACTCGCGGTCGCTATGCGGTGACTGCTCTACTTGATTTAGCACTACAGCCTATTGACCAGACTATTACCCTGGCAGAAATTGCGACAAGGCAAACTATTTCTGTGGCTTATCTTGAGCAGCTTTTTGCCAAACTTAAACGACACGGTCTGGTGTCCAGTGTACGTGGTGCCAATGGTGGTTACCGGCTAGCCAAGCCCGCTCAAGACATTGCTGTACTTGAAATCATTGAAGCTGTTAACGAGTCAGTTGATGCTACTCGTTGCGATCACAAAGGTAACTGCCAAAACGGTGCCATGTGCCTAACACATGACTTATGGCAGGATTTGTCTAATCATATTGAACAGTATCTGGCCGGTATCAGTCTTTCCAGTCTGATTGAACGCCAAAATGTGCAGGCTGTTGTAATGCGACAAAATGCCACCCCTATTGATTCTTCACGTTTAACGCTAACAGGTACCCTGTCATGAAACGCCCTATTTATCTAGATTATGCTGCGACTACACCGGTTGATCCGCGTGTTGCTGAACGCATGATGCAGTTTTTAACCATGGATGGGGTATTTGGTAATCCTGCTTCGCGTTCTCATGGTTATGGCTGGCAGGCTGAAGAAGCCGTGGAGCATGCCCGCCAGCAAGTGGCTGACCTCATCAAGGCCGACCCGCGCGAAATCGTGTGGACGTCGGGCGCTACCGAGTCTAATAACCTGGCCATTAAAGGTGTTGCTCACTTTTATCATAAAAAAGGCAAGCACATTGTTACCAGCAAGATTGAACACAAAGCAGTGCTGGACACCTGCCGTCAGCTGGAAGATGAAGGTTATGAGGTTACCTATCTGGATCCACAACCTGGCACTGGTCGTATCACGCCTGACATGGTAGAGGCTGCCTTACGTGAAGATACTATTTTGGTATCTCTCATGATGGTCAATAACGAACTGGGTAACCTGACTGATGTGGCAACCATTGGTGAGATTACCCGTGCACGCGGTATTTACCTGCATGTAGACGCAGCGCAGGCAGTTGGCAAGGCCGAAATTGACCTGTCACGCATAAAAGTTGACCTAATGAGTTTTTCCGGTCACAAAGCCTATGGCCCTAAGGGAATTGGAGCGCTATATGTGCGTCGCAGCCCTCGCGTTCGCTTAAAGGCACAGATTCATGGGGGTGGTCATGAGCGCGGTATGCGCTCTGGCACCCTGCCAACCCACCAGATCGTTGGTATGGGGGAAGCCTTTGAGATTGCCGGACAGGAAATGGCTGCCGAACAACAGCGTCTGGAGGCATTGCGCAGCAAATTGTGGAACGGTTTGCAGGATATGGAGGAGGTTCACTTAAATGGTGATCCTGAATATCGCGTGGCCAACTATCTGAATGTCAGCTTTAACTTTGTTGAAGGTGAATCACTCATGATGGCTCTAAAAGATCTGGCAGTATCCAGCGGTTCTGCCTGTACCTCTGCGACACTTGAGCCTTCCTATGTGTTACGCGCACTAGGTTTATCTGATGAACTGGCACACAGTTCCATTCGCTTTAGCCTGGGCCGTTTTACTACCGAAGATGACATTGATCAGGTGCTTGCCTTTACTCGCACCGCAGTTGAAAAACTGCGTGAGCTATCACCACTATGGGATATGTACAAAGAAGGCATTGATCTGTCTACCGTTGAATGGGCTGCTCACTAATTGGTCGGGCAATCCTGCTAAGTCTTTAAATTGTGGAGTATGGACTCCATATTATTATCACCGCTGACCCCGAGGTTTGGAGAAGCATCATGGCATACAGTAATAAAGTAATTGATCATTATGAAAACCCACGCAATGTGGGTGTATTAGACAAAGATTCCGCTAATGTTGGTACAGGTATGGTGGGTGCACCTGCTTGTGGTGATGTTATGCGTCTGCAAATTCAGGTGAATGACGAGGGCGTTATCGAAGAAGCCCGTTTTAAGACCTATGGTTGTGGCTCAGCCATTGCTTCAAGTTCTCTGGTCACTGAGTGGCTAAAAGGCAAAACCCTTGATGAGGCTCAGGCCATCAAGAATAAGGATATTGCCCAGGAGCTAGCCTTGCCTCCGGTCAAAATCCACTGCTCGGTACTGGCCGAAGACGCCATCAAAGCCGCCATTGAAGACTATCGCCATAAAAACAGCGCGACCAGCGAAGTTTAAAAATGGTTTACCCAGACGCTATAAAGGAGTAACCCGAATGATTCATTTAACTGAGCGTGCCGCCACTCATGTGCAGGATTTTCTAAAAAATCGGGGCAAAGGTGAAGGCATCAAAGTTGGTGTCAAAACCTCGGGTTGCTCCGGTCTGGCTTATGTTCTGGAATTTGTTGACCAGATCGATCCGCTTGACCAGATTTTTGATACCCATGGCGTAAAGATATTTGTCGATCCTAAGAGTCTGGTGTACCTCAACGGTCTAGAGATGGACTATGTTAAAAATGGCCTAAATGAAGGGTTTGAATTTAGTAACCCTAACCAGAAAGGTGAATGTGGCTGTGGTGAATCCTTTACTGTATAAGTAGGGGATATTTTTAAATTCGATTTTTCGCAAACTGTGAGCACACCCGTGACGTATTTTGAGCTTTTTGATATAAGCCCGGGCTTTGATGTAGACCCTCAACAGCTAAAAACAAAATATCGTCAGCTACAACAGCAGTATCATCCGGATAAAAATACCGGGCAAGCTGCTCAAGCAGCATTACAACAGTCCAGCCAGATCAATCAGGCCTATCAAACCCTGCTGCATGCAGACAGCCGTGCGGCCTATCTGCTGCGGCTGAACGATCAGGATGGCGGACTGGAAAACTCCATTGGCGACCTGGACTTTTTGCAACATGCTCTGGAATTGCGCGAACAACTGGAAGAAGCCAACTCATCTGAACAACTTTCTTCTCTACGGGTTGGGGTCAATCAGTGGCTGGAATCCCTGAGCCGCGAGTTTAAAATTGATCTGGCAGAACAGGACTGGGTGGATGCGCGGGATACGACCCGCAAGCTACGCTTTATCCAGCGGGTTTTACTGGACATTGATAAAGCAGAAGATCGTCTGGATGAGGCAGATTTCGATGACATTGATTCTGCCTTCGATGATTTTTGATTTAATTTTTAATTTGTTATTTAAAAGGTTTTTGTATGGCGTTGCTACAAATTGCTGAGCCTGGTCAGTCCACCAATCCCCATGAACATCGTACTGCGATCGGGATTGATCTGGGAACCACTCATTCACTGGTAGCAACCGTACGCTCTGGTAAAGCCGTTATTCTAGCTGATGAATACAATAAGCTTTTAATGCCTTCGGTAGTGCACTATGGCGCTGGCTCCACCACAGTAGGCCAGCCAGCGCTCAATCATCTTGAAAAAGATCCTGCCAATACTATCATTTCTGTCAAGCGCTTTATGGGGCGTTCACGCAATGATATTCGCTTTGAATATCCCTATACCCTTGAGGGCGAAGCCGATCAAATGCCAGCTTTTGTGACCAGTCAGGGACGCAAAACCCCGGTAGAAATTTCTGCGGATATTTTGTTTCGTCTGCGCCAGCAGGCTGAACAGTCATTAGCTCAGGAATTAACCGGCGCAGTGATTACTGTACCAGCATATTTTGATGAGGCACAGCGTCAGGCCACCCGTGACGCTGCCCAGCTGGCTGGCTTGAACGTTTTAAGACTGCTCAACGAACCCACTGCTGCTGCCATTGCGTATGGGCTGGATAAGGTTGACAGTGGGACTTCAGAAAAAATTCAGGTGATTTTTGATTTGGGCGGTGGTACTTTTGACGTATCCATTTTACGCCTAAGCCAGGGGGTATTTGAAGTACTCGCCACTGGGGGGCATACCGCACTAGGGGGCGATGATATTGACCGCCTGATTGTGAAATGGATTCGTGAACAAGTCCCGCATGTTCAGCTAAATAGCGCCGAGTTACAGGCTTTGACAGTACGGGCACGGCAATTAAAAGAGCAACTCAGCAGTACTGACCAGATAGATTTTGAGTTTAAAAATTTTAAGTTCAGTTTAAATAACCAGACTTTTAACCAGCTCATCACTCCAGTACTTGAGCGCACTCTGGCAGTATGCAAGCGTGTGCTGCGTGATGCCAAAATAACCCCTGAACAGGTGAATGCCGTAGTACTGGTGGGGGGTTCTACCCGCTCCCCCGCAGTTCAGCAGTCAGTTGCCCAATTTTTTGGCCAGCAGCCATTGTGTACCCTGGATCCAGATCATGTGGTGGCCTTAGGTGCTGCTATTTCTGCCGATCAGTTGGTAGGCAATCAGGAAAACGCTGCCTTATTACTGGACGTTACCCCTCTATCGCTGGGTCTGGAAACCATGGGTGGACTGGTAGAACGCATTATTCCACGTAATACCCCCATTCCAGTGGAACGGCAACAGGAATTTACCACTTACAAAGACGGCCAGACAGCCATGTTAATTCATGTAGTGCAAGGCGAGCGCGATCTGGTTGAACACTGCCGGTCACTGGGTAAGTTTGAACTACGTGGTATTCCTCCCATGACTGCCGGTGCAGCCCGTATTCAGGTTAAATTCCAGATTGATGCAGATGGCTTGTTATCTGTCAGTGCGCGGGAAGCCAGTAGTGGCACAAGTAGTCAAATTACCATTAAACCCTCGTATGGCCTGTCTGAACAGGACATGAGCCGACTGCTCACTGAAGGCTTTCAGTTTGCTGAAGAAGACAAAGCACTGCGCCAGCTTCATGAAACCAAAGTTGAAGCTGAACGCGAACTGGAAGCACTGGATCAGGCAGTAGCAAGTGATGGTGATCTACTGGATGCAATTGATCTGGATGCCTTAAAACGTGCCATGCAGGCCGTTAGAGAAGCATTGCAAAGCAATCAGTCCGGTATGATTGACCGGGCAGTTGCCAGGCTTAAGGGTCACAGCAATAATTTTGCTGCCATTCGTATGAATCAGCATGTGGATTCTGCCCTTAAAGGCACTCGCCTCAATGATTGGGATTAAGCGCCCTTAAGTCATCAGACGCGCTCACTATTTGATTTTATATTAGGAAATATTATGCCCCGTATCACCGTACTTCCGCATCCCCAGTTTTGCCCCGAGGGCAAAAGCTTTGATGTAGAGCCTAATGCAAATCTTTGTCAGAGCCTGTTGGACAACGGGGTGTGCATCGAACATGCCTGCGATATGTCAGCCGCTTGTACTACCTGCCATGTCATTGTGCGCCAGGGCTTTAACTCTCTGGAAGAAATGGATGATATTGAAGCTGACTTGCTGGATCGTGCCTGGGGACTGGAACCAGATTCGCGTTTATCCTGTCAAGTAGAGGTGGTTGATCGGGATCTGGAAATTGAGATTCCCAAATACACCATCAATCATGCTGCAGAACGCCATTAATTTATGGCGTTTTTTTACCCCTAACTAATTACTTGCTACTTCTATATAAAATTATATTTTCATTTCAAAAACAGCAATTAACGATATCTTTGTCTTTCTGTTTCTTCAAGTTTGAGGCGCTTGGTCACCTGCTCCAGAATCTGGATAGCCTTGGCTCCTTCATAGGGTTTTAACTCATTCAGATCAAGTTGCAGGTTAAAGCCCTCCAGCTCAAAATCCATCCACCGGTTACTCATATATTGGCCTTGCTGCCGCCCTACAATCTGCCAGGTGGCAACTGGTTCACTCAGGCCTTTTAAGTTCAGACTTCCCTTTTCTATGCAGGTAAAGTCATCCTTGACCAGATGATAAGTCGATTCGGAAACCAAAATCTGATCTACCTCGGCAGCAGTTTGTAGACGTGCCGCCAGGTTAGCATCCCGGCCAACAATGGTGTAACTCATGCGTGAGCTGGTACCAAAATTACCCACATGACAATAGCCGGTATTAATACCGATACGAATATGCAAACCAGTATATCCCAGTCGCCGCCAGCGCTCTCTTAGAATTTTCATTTCTGCCAGCATAGCCAGTGCCATGTATACGCAAGATTTGGCATCCTCCTTGATGCCTCTACTTTCCGGATCGCCAAAAAAGATCAAAATAGCATCACCCATATATTTGTCTACCGTCCCCCCATGGCGACGGGCAATATCAGTCATGTGCTCAAAATAATCGTTGAGAATAAATGCCAGATCATCAGGCAACAAGGTCTCTGAAAGCTCGGTAAAACCCTGAATATCCGAAAAGAAAATGGTGAGCTTTTTGCGTTTATTATCAATTTTAGCTTCGTTTTCACCCCGGGCAATGGACTGCCAGATCTGGGTAGGTGCATAACGCGCCAGTTTGTTGGCCAGCGACAGGTATTTACTGGTTTGCTCTTCTGCATGGACTTTTCTTTGTTCCACAGAGATAAGCCGACGCTGCAAGTAAATAATACCAATGCTTAGATAAGCTGTCAGGCACAGAATGCTTACTATGGTTACGTCAAGTGAACTGGGCTTAAAGGCAATCTGATGAATATTCAGTAAGTAGCAAAAAAGATATAAGCTGGCAGTACCAATCAAACCAATAGTCAAAAAGGCCAGCCAACTGACTCTCACCCAAAATGCCGCATAAATTAATCCGATCATGATCATCAGACTGGGGATAGCAGCAAAATCAGTAATTACCAGCCAGAAAGCGACAAAAACAGCATCAATGAATAAAATAATATTTTTACTGACGTCGTAGCCAAACTGCCGTTTTAATTGAATAGCGGCGTAATTTTGTAAAAATGGGATAATGCCAATGACAAGAATATTAAACAGGGCATGTGCTGGCTGAATGCTCTTGCTAAACAGCATCACCAGAAAAATGATTAAAACAAGAAAATAAGCAACATACCGATGATATTTGGCAAACTGGTCCGGCTCTTTATCTAAAATATCAAAGCTGCGCACAAACTTCCCTACTGCCTGCTATCTTCCTTAAATACCGCATACTCAATCATGTGGATGACAGGCTGTTTTTAAACAGCTTGTCACCACAGTATTGATTTTAATCCATATGCCAGTCAAATGGCATGTCACCCTGACCACGCAATGCCAACATCAGGGTTTGTCGCATATGCGCCAATACATCACTGGTATAAGGAATGGCAGGTACGCCCCACACCGGTTTTGGCCAGACCGCATCATTCTGATAACGCACAATATGATGGAAATGCAACTGCGGCACCATATTGCCAAGTGCGGCTACATTCATTTTATCGGCGCGAAACACACGCGATAACTGGCTAGACAACCAGCTGGACTCGCGCAGGAATTGTTCCTGGTCAGCCTGGCTTAACTCATACAGCTCACTTACGCCAGAAACCCGGGGAACCAGGATCAGCCAGGGAAACTGCATGTCGTTCATAAGGCGACAAGTTGATAGTGGAAAATCACCAACCCAGAACGTGTCCTGAGCCAGCTGAGGATGCAAACTGAACATATTCGTTTCGATGCAGAGATGACAAAGTGCCTATACTATCACAGCCAAAGCATGAAACAGTATAGTATTTTTATACTTTAAGCCCGGGAAAACAAAGCACTAATTAAAAAATGCTTAAAGTTCTGTGGCATCATCCCACTCAACTTCAAAATCCTGCTCATCAAATTCTAGATCCATGGCAGAGTGAACGAGGTTTAACAGGTTTTTCATCATATTTTCCTTATATAAGATTTTATAGATCAGGTCACTGCTATAGTCAGCTAAGCAGGCCCTAATCAGCTGGTTATTATCGGTGAATCAATTTTTAATAAATTAATCTTCCGTACCCACACAATTTAAGGTCTTTTTCATGACAGACAAATGACAAGCTGTATCTTTTTATAAAACTTTTTGGATAGTTTTTGTATTTTTAATTTAAAAAAAGCTGACCACAGTCAGGTCAGCTTTCATAGGGAGCCTACATCATTTTAACGCGCCATTCTGGTAGCTTGAGTTTGATATCTCAAAGACTAAACCCCACGCCAGTCTACCCGCGCATGCCGTTCAGTCTGGTAAATCCGCATAATATATTGACCAATAGGCCTGTCCAGCAACTGCTCGCGATAATGGTGAATTTCTACGGGCAACAAGGCAGGGTCATCTACCTGCCAGGGCGTTCCCTGCGGGCCAAGCAATGGTGCTGCCAGTGAGCATACCGCAATATCTGCCAATCCCAGGCGGTCACTTACCAGATAACGCCCACCATTTTGAATGAGTTTTTCTTCCACCTGATTAATGAGCACATCCAGCTTTTGTTTTGCTGCCAGGGATTTTTTGGGGGTTATGCCATATAAACGGATAACGCCTTTTTTAATAATCGGCCAGGAAAAACGCTCAGACCAGCGCAAAAAGCCCTGTTCTCCCAACATCACTTCACGGGTTTCCGGCTCGTCAATTAAATACAGGTACATCCAGCGACGTGTATGAAAACCAATTTGACTGGCAATCTGATCTAGCTCCAGTGCTTGCGCCCGAAATTCCGGCTCACGGCGCAAATAAGGCTGCTCAGGATACATTCCATCCAGATAAAGCGCGATTTCTGTAGAGTCGGCAATCCATGTTTTACCATCGCGCAGCATAGGCAGGGTATTTTTGCTGGTTTTTAACTGTACAAAAGGTCGATGCAAGCCTGGAATCAGGTTTTTTGCTACATAATCCAGTTCTTTATAATCCAGCAGCCAGCGTGCTTTTTCACAATAATGCGATAAGGGAAACTGATACAACGTACGCATAAGTCGCTCTTTTTTTATCGAGAATAATACTATGAATCACAGGATACATTAGCCCGGCTGTATTGTGCCAGAATAATCACACTAAAAAATCACCGTGTCAGCCAGGTTTTTCATATGCTTTCTTGCAATAAAGAAGTGAATAAGCAACCAAAATACTTCAGGCGTGTTTTGTTCGCAAGACAACGTGGTTCTTTTTTCCTTACCATAAAGATCACCTTGCAGAGCGGTGTTCTTCATTTCTTGCGCTCGGGCGAAGCCTTGAAGCAGCACTTCAAGTTCGCTTAATCCTCGCCAGAAAGATCACAGACTTTCTCTTGCGCTCGGGCGAAGCCATGCTTCGCTTAATCCTCGCTCATAGTGTAAGATATGCGCCAGTTTTTTATATTAAATATGCGAGCATTTTCATGGGTTTTAATTGCGGTATTGTGGGTCTGCCCAATGTCGGAAAATCGACACTTTTTAATGCTTTAACCAAAGCAGCGATTGCAGCAGAGAATTTTCCGTTTTGTACTATTGAGCCTAATACTGGTATTGTGCCGGTGCCGGATGCGCGTCTGGACAAGCTGGCAGCCATTGTAAAACCAGAACGTATCCTTCCCACTACCATGGAATTTGTTGATATTGCCGGTCTGGTTGCTGGTGCCAGTAAAGGTGAAGGGCTGGGCAATCAGTTTTTGGCCAATATCCGTGAGACCGATGCCATTGCCCACGTGGTACGCTGCTTTGAAGATGAAAACGTAATTCATGTGAATGGTAAAATTGATCCACTGGATGACATTGCTACTATTAATACCGAGCTTGCACTGGCCGACCTTGAAACAGTAAGCAAGGCACTGGTGCGTTTAACCAAGGTTGCCAAAGGGGGCGACAAAGAAGCCATTGCCACCAAAGCAGTGCTGGAAAAAATTGAACCTATATTAAATGAAGGTCGCCCTGCCCGTGCTGTTGATTTATCGGATGATGAGCGCAAACTGATCCGCGGTTTTGGTTTAATGACGCTAAAGCCCACCATGTATATTGCCAACGTGGCTGAGGATGGTTTTGACAATAATCCACATCTGGATGCGGTAAAACAGCTAGCAGCCAGTGAAAATGCTGAAGTCGTCGCGCTATGCAACCAGATTGAGGCTGAAATCTCTCTGCTGGATGATGCAGACCGCAGCGAATTTTTGGAAGCCATGGGTATGGAAGAACCCGGATTAAATCGTGTGATTCGCGCGGGTTATGCCCTGCTTGGCCTGCATACCTATTTCACTGCTGGTGTTAAGGAAGTACGTGCCTGGACAGTAAAGGTGGGCGCCACTGCACCACAAGCGGCTGGTGTTATTCATACCGATTTTGAAAAAGGCTTTATTCGTGCTGAAGTGGTCAGTTATGACGACTTTATCCAGTATAATGGTGAATCTGGCGCCAAAGAAGCGGGTAAATGGCGTCTTGAAGGCAAAACCTATGTGGTACAGGATGGTGATGTCATGCATTTCAGATTTAATGTTTAACCCTTCCTCCCATTGCTGGTTAACATATTAAAAACAGCTTAAAAAACACAATCAAAAAGGCCGGATAAGCTGATCTTACCGGCCTTTTTGATTGTATCTCGCGGGGTTTTTAAGCTATTAGCTTGATAAGCCACCTAGCCTTTGAGCACATAACTGTTTTTGCTCTTCATATACCTGCTGCCTGCCCTTGGCACGCTCTGGCTGCTCAAGCTGGGTACGCGCCCAGCTGTTTAGTGAAATCAGGGCACCCTTGCAAATGGTATATTGATCGCCTACCGCAGTATCTTTTTGGCTAATTTCAGTGCCCCAGCGGATTAACAACTGTCGTGATGGCTGAAAAATACGCTGCTCAAGCTGGGTCGCCTCTGGTTTTCCTGCGTACAGCAGTCCATCAACCATGCTAATAAACTGATAAGTATCCTTGCCAATAGCTGAAGCATCCGTACCTAATTTTGTTGATGGCTTGACTTCAGCACGTCGTTGCGCAGCTTCCTGTGGCGGATTACAGCCAGCAAGTACCAGAGCCAGGGTAAACCATAACCAGTTTTTCATGCTTTTTTCCCAGATAAAGAAAACCTGCCCTATTGTACGAAAATATCGGGCTACTGAGCTGCGATTTTCCTGTTAAATAATAAGGTGTACATCTGCTATGCTATACCATTATTTTAAGCTATTTTTCAGTCCGTTCTGGAGCATGCAATGACTGTAACGATTGGTACACCGCTACAACCCTCGGCATTTCGCGTACTCATGCTTGGTTCAGGAGAGCTAGGCAAAGAGGTGGTCATTGCCCTGCAACGTTTTGGGGTTGAAGTATTTGCGGCCGATCGCTATGCCAATGCACCCGCCATGCAGGTTGCCCACCATAGCCGTGTACTGAACATGGCCGACCGCAATGCGCTACAGGCGCTGATTGATGAGGTAAAACCGCATTTAATTGTTCCGGAAATTGAAGCCATTGCCACTGACCTACTACTGGAAGTTGAACAAAAAGGCCAGGCAGTAGTAATTCCCTCTGCCCGTGCTGCACATCTGACCATGAATCGCGAAGGCATTCGTCGTCTTGCTGCAGAACAATTAGGCCTGCCGACCTCCTCTTACCGTTTTGCCGACACTCTGGAGAACTTTCGCGCCGCCTGTGATGATATTGGCTATCCATGCTTTATCAAACCGGTCATGTCATCTAGTGGTAAGGGTCAATCACGCATTACCAGTTATGAACAAGTAGATGCGGCATGGGAATATGCCATGCAGGGTGGCCGGGTTAATCAGGGCAAGGTGATTGTTGAGGGGCAAATTAATTTTGATTTTGAAATTACCCTGCTGACTGTCCGCGCCAGAAACCCTGAAAATGGAGCAATAGAAACTCATTTTTGCGATCCAATCGGTCACCGTCAGGAAGCTGGCGATTATGTAGAAAGCTGGCAACCACAACCCATGGGCGCTAAGGCTCTGGAAAACGCCAAACACATTGCACATATTGTTACCGAAAATCTGGGTGGCTGTGGCGTGTTTGGCGTAGAACTATTTGTTAAAGGGGATATGGTGTGGTTTAGTGAGGTATCGCCCCGACCACATGACACTGGATTAGTGACGCTGGCCAGCCAGCTGCAAAGCGAATTTGAGCTGCATGCACGGGCTATTCTGGGATTGCCGGTAGATACATCACGGTTATTCGAGGCAGCCAGTGCAGTAATTTATGCAGGTTGCAATGAAGAGAATTTGTCCTTTGGTAATCTGAATCAGGCACTGGCAGTCCCCGGCTCTGATTTACGCCTGTTTGGCAAACCTGAGGGTTTTATTCACCGTCGCATGGGCGTGGCCACAGTGCATGCAGACACCACCGACACAGCACGTCAGTTGGCAGCTCAGGTAGCGGCTACGGTAAGTGTCATTTCAAACAGCAAACCTGCTACTGATTAACTGACCCACAGGTTTTAATATGCCCGATCTTCTTTCTCCCCGGCTTTTTATTGAGCAGCACGGCTTTCACCGTGGCCTGAACGAGTGGCGCAAAGCACTGGATCAGCAACTGGATACTGCCCTGCTTGGGGAAGAAGGCATACGCTATGTGGTGCATGCACGGGCAAAAGCCATGGACAATATGCTCAAACTGCTCTGGCAACAGCAGGAGCTACCTGAGCATAATCTGGCACTACTGGCTGTGGGGGGTTATGGCCGCGGTGAGATGCTGCCGCACTCAGACCTGGATATCCTGGTATTAAGCCGCGATGAAATCAAAGCGGAGCTGGGCGAGAAAATTTCCGAATTTGTATCTATCTTATGGGATACCGGGTTTAAGCCGGGAATTAGTGTACGCTCCTTAAGTGAATGTCTGGAAGCTGCGCAGGATATTACCGTTGCCACTACTCTGGTTGAAGCCCGCCTGATTACCGGGGATGAACAACTTGCCAAAAAACCACGTCAGATTGTGGCTACAGCCTGGACCGACAAAACATTTTTTGAAGAAAAGATACGTGAACAGCAGCGCCGTTATGCCCAGCACAACCACACTGAGAGCAACCTTGAACCAGATATTAAAAATGCACCGGGTGGCCTGCGCGACTTAAACCAGATTGGCTGGATTGCCAAGCGGCATTTTCGGGTGGTGCGGTTTTATGATCTGGTACATCTGGGTTTTATTAGTGAATTTGAACTCCAGGAGCTAGAGAGCGCTGAGGATTTTTTGTGGCAGGTTCGCTATCAGTTACACCGGATCACCGGGCGTGACGAAAACCGTCTGCTGTTTGACTACCAGCGTGATGTGGCGGCGCGATTAGGCTTTATCCAGCACGATAATGACTCACCCAATCATGCGGTAGAGCAATTCATGAAAACCTATTACCGGGTGGCCATGAAGATATCGACCTTAAATGAAATGCTGTTGGCGTATTTTTATGAGTCAGTCATTGAGCCGCGCCTGCCAGATGGGGAACAACCACAAAAAATTATTTTGAACGAACGCTTTGAATTGATAGGCAACAAAATTGCTGTCTGTCATCACCGGGTATTTTCCCAAACGCCCAGCGCCATTTTTGAGTTATTCCATTTTATGGCCAATCAGCCGGACATTATTGGGATTCGCGCCAAAACCCTGCGCCTGCTGATGCTGGCCGCCAAAACCATTGATGATAATTTTCGTAATGACCCCATGCACCGCGCGATGTTTATGGCCATTTTACGAGCACCCTATCATTTATACCACACGCTGCATGCCATGAAACGCTATGGGGTGCTAGGGCAATATATCCCCGCTTTTGGCCAGATTATTGGTCTGATGCAGTATGATTTATTTCATATTTATACGGTGGACGCCCACACCTTACTGCTTATTCGCAACCTACGCCGCTTTGGCAAGGCAGAATTTGCAAGTGATTATCCAGTAGTAAATTCGGTATTCCAGCGTCTGGATCGCAAAGAAATTGTATATCTGGCTGCCATTTTTCATGATATTGCCAAAGGACGTGGTGGCGACCATAGCGAACTGGGTGCCGAGGATGCGCTGGTATTTTGCCGCAATCATGGCCTCAGCGAACGTGAAGCCAAAATTGTGGCCTGGCTGACACGCAACCATCTGGTGATATCGCTTACTGCGCAGAAAAAAGATATTTCCGACCCCGATGTCGTCAAAGGCTTTGCCGACCACATGGGTGACATGGTGCATCTGGATTATTTGTATTGCCTGACCGTGGCAGATGTCAATGCCACGAATCCCAAGCTCTGGAATTCGTGGCGTGCTTCGTTAATGCGCCAGTTATATACTCAGGCACGTACTATTATCCGTACCGGTCTGGATCGCCCGGTGGATCATCAGTTAATTATTGATGATACCAAGTTTGAGGCCATGCAGACTTTAAGTACCCGGTACACCTATGAGCAGATTGAAAAAATCTGGTGCGAGTTAGGGGATGAGTACTTTTTAAAGGAACGTGCCGATGAAGTGATCTGGCACACACAGGCCATGATTGAGCATGGCGACAACCCCGACCCGCTGGTGCTGATTCGTGAGCATCGCAAGCAGGCCAAAGATGCTGCCGAGATTTTTATTTATACCCGCGACCTGCCCAATCTGTTTGCTGCATCAGTTGCCATTTTAGACCAGATGGATTTAAACGTACTCGATGCACGGATTATTACCGCTGCCAAGGCGTTTTCACTGGATACCTATGTGGTACTTGATCGTTTTGGTACATTGTTGACTGATCAAGACCGTCAAGCACAGGTGATTTATGCCCTGACTAACGCCCTGTCACATCCCGAGGAGTTTCCAGCACTGCTAGAGCGGCGTATTCCCCGGCAGTTACGCCATTTTGCCGTACAAACCGAAGTGAGTATTCAGTTAAATACCGCCTTGCAGCAAAATATTGTGGAAATCATGACGCTGGATCAACCCGGTCTTTTGGCAAAAATTGGTGGACTGTTTACCATGCAGGGTCTTGATATCCATTCTGCACGTATCGCCACTTTGGGAGAGCGTGCCGAAGACAGTTTTTATGTCACCAAACGCGATGGCCAACCCATGAACCGTGAAGAAGCCCAGGCCTTTGCCCATAAACTGCAACTGGCACTGGATGAAGCCTCGCAAGTGGTTTCCATTGTGCAATAATTCTAGTTTAAAACCCTGCTTGAGAAATCTCTGGATGAACCCTGCAATTGACCAGCTCCACCCTTATCCCTTTGAAAAACTGGCCAGACTTTTTACTGATTTAAACCCTGTAGATTTACCCAATATTGCCCTGTCCATTGGTGAGCCCAGACATCAATCACCTGAATTTGTAAAACAGGCCTTAATTGATTCTTTGCAGCATCTGTCTACTTATCCCACCAGTAAAGGCCTGCCTGCGTTGCGCAGTACTATTGCCAGCTGGCTAAAACAGCGCTTTGAATTGCAGCAGATTAATGCAGAAACCCAAATATTACCGGTAAGTGGCACGCGAGAAGCCCTGTTTTCCTTCGTTCAGGCAAACATAGATCGCAGTAAAGCGCCTTATGTGGTAATGCCTAACCCGTTTTACCAGATTTATGAGGGGGCCAGCATTCTGGCTGGCGCAAAGCCTTATTTTTATAACTGCACACAGCAAAATAGCTATCTGGGTAATCTGGATGAGGTGCCGGCAGAGGTCTGGCAAAACACCCAGCTTTTATTTATTTGCACGCCGGGCAATCCCACCGGTAGCGTTATGCCTATGGAGCAGCTTAAAAAACTGATTGCCCTGTCAGATCAATATCACTTTGTCATTGCTTCAGATGAATGCTATTCCGAGCTTTATTTTGATCAGGCACCTGTAGGCTTACTACAAGCCTGTGCCGAGCTGGGTCGTCACGATTATAAAAACTGCGTGGTGTTTCATTCCCTTTCAAAGCGCTCCAACCTGCCGGGCTTGCGCTCCGGCTTTGTGGCCGGCGATGCAGCACTTTTGGCAAACTATTTAAAATATCGTACCTACCATGGCGCTGCAATGCCCGTACAACACCAGCTGGCTTCTATTGCAGCCTGGCAGGACGAGCAGCATGTTGAGCAAAACCGTCAGTTATACCAACAAAAATTTGACCTGTTTTTAAACGAGCTTGGCCATATTTTGCCACTGCAAAAACCGGATGCCGGGTTTTATTTCTGGCTTCAGGTAGATGACGATGAGCGCTTTGCACGTCATCTTTACAGTCAGGCCAATATCACTGTACTGCCGGGCCGCTATTTATCAAGAGATGTCGTGCAAGGTCATAGCACTATTAATCCGGGACAAAACCATGTCCGCATGGCACTGGTTGCCGATATTGCCCAGTGTGAACAGGCCATTGAGCGCTTAAAAAAGATTTTATAACCACAATACATTGATGGCATAATCAGTAGATGCTCATGGAATTAGCCCTGGGCATCCTTTTTGATTACCTAATCATTTGCCATAATAAAATACGTTTACAATCAATTACTTTAATGATTGGATCAAAATAAGCTTTAATCTTGGTACAAGTACGATACGACGTATATTCAAACCAGTAAAGAATAGCCTATGTTGATTAAAACAGTGTCCATACCAAATAAACTGTTTTTGCTCATTTCTATAATCAGTTATGTGGCAGGAAGCGCTTTGCCAGTCTGGGCAACCCAACCTGAGCCTTTAGCCTCGCTACAACGTTCGACACTTAACTCACCGCTAACTTCCCAGCCAGACAGTGCTGCTACGCCTGCATTAAATGATGCGCTTAGCTTTAGCGATGCGGCGCAGTGGCTTGAGCAAAATGCCTATACCCTTCAGGCCAGTCGAGCCAGTATGAGTGCCAGCCAGAACGATGCACAGGCTATGGCACAGCTATGGCGTCCGGTGGTATCACTCAATGCCAACGCCATCAGATATCGAACCGAGGTCGATGTCCCTTTAAACAATATTAAAGCTAGTGCAAGTACGGCGGCAAATCAGGCTTTTCAGCAATCGTTAAATAGCCTACCCGTTCCCTTACCAGACAATATCAATGAATTTTTAGGCGATCGTTTTTCCAGTAGTGTGGCCGGTTTACTGGATCAGGTGCCTGATTCAGGCAATGTGGTCATTAATGAAAAACTGTTCGGCCCCACGATATCAGCAGTGATGCCCCTGTACACTGGAGGGTCTATCCAGGCTGTACAAAATATTGCCCAGATCAATGCACAAAAAGCCCAGTTAGGTTATGAACAGGCCAGTAACCAGCAACTACTCAAACTGGTAGAGGCTTATTTTGGCCAGCAGTTGGCGGTATATCTGGAAAATATAGCCCAGCAGAACTTAAATGGGCTACAACAGCATTTGTATAACGCCACACAGCTGGAACAGCAAGGCATGATCAGCCGCTCACAGCGTTTGCAGGTAGAGGTAGCGGTACAGGCTGCACAGCGTCAATATAACCAGGCCAGCAGCAATGCAAATACCAGTGCAGTGTATTTGCAGCAGCTTTTGGCGCAGCCCGTGATGCCCCATTTGAGTACGCCACTATTTATTGTCAATACGCCGCTACCCCCGCTTGAGGTTTTTTTAAACCAGCTTGCCCAGTCTCCACAACTGGCTCAATTGGGCAAAGACCAGCAAATTGCCAAAGAGGGCGCCCGGGTTGCAAAAGCTGCCTTACTGCCTAGTGCTTATGCCTTTGGTCAGCAGACTCTAGACAAAAATGACTGGTTAGTGGGACTTGGCGCCCGTTATACCCTGATGGCCAATACTGACCGTAAAAAACAGCTCAATGCAGCCAAATCCAGAGTTGAAGCGATTCATGCCTTGCAGCTACAGGCCGCACAAGACTTACAGCAACTGGTGATACGTGCCTATAATGAAACAGAAACTGCCCGCAAGGCTTTTTTAAGCATGCAAACCAGCATCAACGCTGCACAGGAAAACCTGCGCGTTCAGCAGTTATCGTTCAGGGAAGGAGAAACCACCGCTACGTTTGTCAATGATGCCTTAACTGCCCTGAATCTGGCCTATACCGATCAGGCTACCGCTGCTTATCGGTATGATCTGGCACTTGCCACCCTGCTTGCCACTACCGGTCAGGCGGAGCAATTTATACAGTATCTGGTGCATCCATCGCTAATGAGCGTTCGCCATAATATGACCTCAGGATTAACAAACAATGAATAATAATCCAGACAAACCAGATGCCACACCGGATATGGAAGCATCCCCTGATGGCTGCAACTCACCGGTGCCTGACGCTGCATTATCCAATGAATTAAATAGTAGTAATAACCTTGTCAGTTCAGATCAGCAGCAAAGTATCAACATGCAAACTGAACACGCACAATCTGTAGAGCCACCCAATGAACAACCAAAACCATCGCCTGAACAGGAGCGGACAAAAAAGCCACTGCCAAAAGATAAAATAGCCCGTGTGTTGTTTATGCTGTTTTTAGTAGTGATGGTAGCACTTGGATTATGGTTGGCCTATAAACCCACGTCACAGCAAATTCAGGGCATGGTAGAAGCCGAAACCCTGAATGTCTCTACCAAAATCCCCAGCCGGGTTGAACAATTACTGGCACAAGAAGGTGATCAGGTTAAAAAAGGCCAGGTGCTGGGAATTTTAACCAGCCCGGAATTGCAGGCTAAACAGCAGCAGGCTGAAGGTGCCTTGCAATCAGCCCGGGCGCTGGAACAAACTGCCCAGCGTGGCTCGCAACAGGAAAATATTGCCTCGCTAAAAGCCAACTGGCAAAGCGCACAGGCACAGGCAGAACTTGCCAGGGTGACTTATCAGCGGGCAGAAAATCTGTTTAAGGAAGGTGTGATTTCCAGGCAACGTCGCGATGAAGCGTATGCCGCCAAAAACTCCGCAGCGCAAATTGCTGAGGCCACCCGGCAACAATACCTGCGAGCTGAGCGTGGTAGCACACCCGAACAACTATCCGGCGCTCAGGCTCAGGTCAAGATTGCTGAAGCAGCCGTGTTTGAAGCCAAAGCCCTGAATCAGGAAATGCAACTGGTTGCCCCTGAGGATGGAGAAATCAGCCAAAGATTTGCCAACGAAGGGGAGCTAGTGCCCGCGGGTATTCCCCTTTATACGCTGATTGACTTAAGCAATCAGTGGGTGACTATTAACCTGCGCGAAGACCAGTTTAACCAGCTACAGACTGGAACTATTCTGTATGCTGACATTCCCGCCTTAAACCGCAAGAATACTGCTTTTAAGGTCAGTCATATTGCAGCTCAGGGTACTTTTGCCTCCTGGAAGCCGACCCGTCAGTCCAGCGGTTATGACATGCGTACTTTTGAGGTTAAATTAAAGAGCATCCAGCCATTGCAAGGTCTGCGTCCCGGCATGAGTGTAGTGTTTGAGTGGCCACAAACCGGCAAAAATTCTTCAGTGAGTTAATACAGTGTGGCGAATTTTCTGGCGCGAAATACAGTTTCTCAAAAAAAGTTACTGGGATTTAAGCCTGCTCACTATGGCACCACTACTGGTGATTATTTTTTTATCCAGTATGCTGATGCAAGGCACGCCACGCCAGTTACCCATTGTAGTAGTCGATCAGGATCACTCCAGCTACAGTCGCCAGATCATACGCAATTTGCAGGCCACACCCAGCCTTAAGATTTATTCCTTTGAGCCCTCTATGCAACTGGCTGAGCCCCACCTGCAAAAGCTAGACGCATGGGCCGTGGTGCATATTCCAGCTCAGGCACAGCTTAATTTATCCCATGGCCGCAGTCCGCAGGTTAGCAGTTACTTTAACGAAGCTTTTTTTTCCATTGCCAGTACGGTATCTGCTGGAATCAACAGTGCAGTCAATGCAGCCACCCGCTCTCAGCAGCAAACCCTGATACATCAGTTGGGTATCCCTCCGCTTAGGCTGAACATACCCACTGTTCAGATTAACTTTTTATATAATCCCCAGCTAAGCTATGAGCTGTTTTTGGCACCTTTTGCCGTAACTGCAATTTTACATTTGCTCATTGCTTGCTGTGTGGCTGCCAGTATTGGCCGCGAATTATCGTCCAAAAACCTGCACGACTGGCTGGGACAGCAGGATATGCTAACAGCCTTATTTGCCAAACTACTACCCTATATACTGGTTTTTAGCCTATGGTGCTTTATCTGGACATTCTGGATGACCCATGTTCGCGGCTGGGCAATACAAGGCAATATGATGCTACTACTGGCTGCACAGATATTGTTATTCACAGCCTACGCCCTGTTTGCCAGTCTGGTAGTTCTGGCAGTTAAGGACGTCAATACCGGCTTATCCAGTGTGGCGATTTATGCCGGCTCTTCACTAAGCTTTGCAGGCGTAACCCTGCCTACTTCAGGGGCGCCACTATTTACCCGCATCTGGAGCAATAGCCTGCCCTATACGGCTTATGCCAATGTGCAAACCCAGCAATGGATTGTAGGTTCGCCACTATCTACCTCGCTACCTTCCTGTTTTATCCTGCTTGGTTTTGTGGGCGGATTTGGCGCAGCAAGCCTGATGCTGTTAAAGCGTTATCAGCGTACGAGTACAGCAGTATGACTATTGTTCAGGCTTTTGTATTTACCTTAAGAACCATTTTAACCACACGCCCTATCGTGAGTACGCTGATACTGGCAGTGTTATTGTATGGCTTTTTTTATCCAGCAGCCTATCAAAGTCAGGTGGCCAGCCAGTTGCCTATTGTGGTCGTTGATCAGGATCAAACAGCATTGAGCCGTACCATGGTTGGTAAAATCAATGTATTGCGCTCAGTGCAGGTTATTCATCAAACCAGTAATTTTGCAGAAGCTGAAGCATTGTTAAAACGTCAACAAGCCGATGCCATTTTTTTAATTCCACCTCGTCTGGAAGCCAGCATCCTGCGCGGTGAACATAGCGGACTGGCTTTATACTTAAGCAGTGCCTACCTGATTCGTACACGGGAAATTGGTACCGGCCTGGCTGATGTCATCAAGGCCACAATTGCTGAGCAACTATCCCCTGTGTTACAGGCAACCCGCCTTGAACCTACAGTTAACTTGTATGAATATCCTTTATATAACCCAATGGGAGGTTACGGCAGTTATATCTTTCCTGCGGTGGCTGCCCTGATTGTGCAGCAAACCCTGTTGTTAGGCGTCAGTTTTCTTATTGTTTTTTTAAAACAGGCTGGCTTTGTGTTTAATATCAAAAATCTTACAGGAATTACGCTGGCCTGTAGCTTTATTGGTATTTTGAGCTGCCTGTACTATTTTGGCTTCGTATACTGGTATCAGGACTACCCGCGCGATGCCAGCCTGCCCGCACTGTTCATTGCTACACCTGTTTTTGTGCTGGCGGTGGTCAGCCTTAGCCTGTGGCTGGGTAGCCTGTTTGATCGCCCTGAACGGGCGGCGCAAGTACTTATCTTTACTTCCGTGCCGTTTTTCTTTTTAACCGGTGCTTCCTGGCCACTGGAAGCTATGCCCAAGTGGATGGCTGCTCTTGCCTGGCTTATTCCTTCAACTGCGGGTGTACGCCAGTTTATTCAATTAAACCAAATGGGTGCATCACTCACTGATATTTCCATTAATTTGCTGATACTGACAATGCTTGCACTGCTATTTGGCAGCCTGGCCTATAAGCGCTTGAGCCATATACATCCTGAACATAAAAACCATTAACCAAAAACCCTGGCGTCTGAGACGAAACAGCGAATTGGACGCTGATTGCAAAACGCCAATTCGCTGTATGAAACTCAAGCCAATGTCTTATTGTGCCAATGCTTTTTCAATATCTCTGGCCATATCCTGCGGCTTGGTGGTCGGCGCATAGCGGTCAATGACATTACCATCACGGCCAATTAAAAACTTGGTAAAATTCCACTTAATGGCTTCAGTACCCAGCACGCCTTTTGCCTCTTTGGTTAAATATTTGTATAACGGGTGAGCCTCATTGCCATTGACATCAATTTTGGCAAACATGGGAAAGCTTACGCCATAGTTACGCTGGCAAAATTCACCAATTTCATGATTACTGCCCGGATCCTGACTGCCAAACTGGTTACACGGAAAACCCAGTACCACAAATCCTTTATCCTTATATTGCTCAAATATTTTTTCCAGGCCCTCAAACTGCGGTGTAAAACCACACTTGCTGGCAGTATTTACTATCAATACTACCTTACCCGTGTAGTCACTAAGTGCCTGATTGCCCCCTTCCAGCTTCTCAGCCGAAAAATCATAAATTGTTGTCATGGCAGGTTATCCTCGCGTTGATAATTATCAGTTTCCAGGTTTAGAGACGCTGAGTTTACACAATAACGCAATCCAGTGGGAGCCGGGCCATCTTCAAAAACATGACCTAGATGTGCCCCACAATTATGACAGGTGATCTCGGTGCGAATCATGCCGTGCGAAGTATCCACATGCTCATCAATTACGCCGTCTTCTATGGCTTTATAAAAACTTGGCCAGCCACATCCGGCATCAAACTTGGTATCTGACTCAAATAACGGCACATCACAGCATTTACAGCGATAAATACCACTGGCATTGGTATCCCAGTAAATACCTGTAAACGGTGCTTCAGTTCCTTTTTGCCGGGTAATGCGATATTCCTCAGCACTCAGCTGGCGTTTCCACTCCATATCGGTCTTATGAACATTAGGCATGGTGCTATTCCTGTGCAGACTAGTTTCATTTCAGGTTTTACCTGCGTTATCCGCAAAAATCCATTAGCCCTGTGTGAACATTGTGCAAACTTCAGAACGCCGCCACAGAAATAGAAAGCAAAAGGTAAGCAATTGTTGACTTTAAAAATTATTTATCGTAACAGAAACTTTAATTTTCTATAAAAAAGCTTATCAACCTTTAAATCATTCAATATATAGCAAATAGTAAGCAAATTTAGCTTGACCACGGATAGGTTGCGCTTTAAGCTTGGCGCTGAAAGCATTGAGGACTTAAAAATGTCGCAAAAAAAGAGCGTTATTTTTAAAAATCTTCTGCCTGTCATCAAACAGTATCAGGACGAAGGCTATACCCATGAAAAAATTGTTGAACTACTCAAGCAGCAGCACCAGCTTGACCTGATCACTGTTAAAACCTTTAAGAGTTACCTATATCGCTACACCAGCAAAAACCAACAAGTGAAGCCCGCCATGTCTACCCCTTCTTTACATCCAAGTAACCGTCGTGCTATTCGCAAATCCAGCAAACTGGATAATGTCTGCTATGACATTCGTGGCCCGGTACTGCGAGCGGCCATGGAAATGGAAGAACAAGGGCATAAAATTATTAAGCTTAACATTGGTAACCCTGCCCCGTTTGGCTTTGAAGCACCGCAGGAAATTATTAATGATGTGGCGATAAATTTGCCAAATGCCATCGGATATTCGGATTCCAAAGGGATTTTTCCGGCGCGTAAGGCAGTGTTTCAGTATTATCAGCAAAAAGGCCTGTTTAATGTTGATGTCAATGATATCTATATTGGTAATGGGGTATCCGAGCTGATTGTGATGGCCATGCAAGGCCTGCTGGACAATGGCGATGAGATGCTGGTTCCGATGCCGGATTATCCATTGTGGACTGCTGCGGTCAATTTATCCGGTGGTCAGGCTATTCATTATCGATGCGATGAAGAAAACGGCTGGTATCCTGATATTGCTGACATGGAAAGCAAAATAACAGCAAATACCCGCGGCATTGTAGTAATTAACCCCAACAACCCGACCGGTGCGGTTTATCCAAAGCATATTCTGGAGCAAATTGTTGATCTGGCACGCAAGCATGACCTGATTCTTTTTGCTGATGAAATTTATGACAAAATTGTTTATGACGGCATTGAACACATTCCACTATGTACCCTGGCTACCGATATTTTATGCCTGACCTTTAACGGATTATCCAAATCCTACCGGATTGCTGGTTTTCGCTCCGGCTGGTTGATGGTATCCGGTGATAAATCCCGTGCAAAAGACTATATTGAAGGTCTGGACATGCTGGCTTCAATGCGCCTGTGTGCCAACGTACAGGCTCAGTTTGCCATTCAAACGGCTCTGGGCGGCTACCAAACCATTAATGATCTGATCAAACCGGGCGGCCGCCTGTATGAGCAGCGCAATATTGCCTGGCAAATGCTCAATGAAATTCCTGGCGTGTCATGTGTTAAACCAGAAGGCGCACTGTACTGCTTTCCACGCCTTGACCCCAAGGTTTACCCCATTGAAGATGACGAAGCCTTTATGCTGGACTTCTTGAGAGCTGAAAAAGTGCTTTTAGTACAAGGTAGCGGTTTTAACTGGCCAACACCTGATCATTTTCGTGTGGTGTTTTTACCAGCCGAAGGTGAACTGCGCGAGGCCATCAAGCGTCTTGACCGTTATTTGGCAACTTTACGTTAATTGGCCAATTGCTGGCTGACAAAAAATGGGTAATATGCTGCCAGTTTTTAGTCAGCCAGTTTAATAATGATGAGTAAAATGCAAACAGCGCCTTCTCGCGCCACCTCTAAAGCCAATGCCGATAACGCCAATATCCGTCTGCGCCCCAAAGCCGGAGCTAAAACCAGCATCAAGCTTAAACGCACTTTGCCACAGCTAAACAAGTACCCTTATTTTGCATTAAAAAATGCCAATGACCGCTTTTTTAATGCCCAGTCTTTAAGTCTGGCTGGCAAAACCCCTTTTTCTGTTGTTTATGAAAATGAGCTGGTGAGCCTGCGCCATTACTCCGTTCAAAGCCTGCAAGCTGAAAGTGCGCCCCTGATTATTAAAAAACATCGTGTTCCGGTGGTGATTGTGCCACCGCTGGCAGTCAACATGCTCATTTATGATTTGTTCCCACAGCGCAGCTTTATCCGCTTCCTGCTACAGCATGGCTTTGAGGTCTATCTGATTGACTGGGGCAAACCCAGCCGCAAGCATGCCAAATATCATCTGGGCACCTATATTCAAAAGTTGTTACCAGAGTTTTTACAGCAGGTACGCCAGCATAGTGGACAGGATGAATTGAGCCTGCACGGCTGGAGCCTTGGCGGGGTTTTTGCCCTTACCTATACCGCCTTATATCAGGACAAGAAAATTCGCAACATTATCCTGCAAGGCTCCCCTATAGACACCCATAAATCCGGCTATATGGGCAAGGTGTATCAGTTTTTAAACCGGCGGGCGCAGTGGGTACGGCAAAACACCCCATTCCGCTTGCGCCAGTTACCCAGCCAGTATTTTCATATTGCGGGCTGGCAAACCACACTGGGCTTTAAGCTTACCGATCCTATAGGCAGCTTGCGGGGATATTGGGATTTAGTCAAAAACCTGCTGGATCGTGAGGAAGTAGCCAATCACGCAACGTCTAGCGCTTTTCTGGACAACATGCTGGCCTATCCCGGCGGAGTAGCACGTGATCTGGTGCTGCGCTTCTGGATCGACAATGAATTATCACAAGGCCAGATGCAATTTAAAGACCAGACCGCCTACCTGAAGGAAGTGGACAGTGCCCTGCTGGCTATGGGTAGCAAAAGCGATAATTTTGTTACAGCCGATGCAGTAGAGCCGGTACTTGATCTGGTCAGTAGCCAGGATAAGCAGTTTAGCTATATTCCTGGTGGTCATATGGGCATTGTGTCGGGTAAAAAAGCCCCTACCGAGATATGGCCGCTTATTGCTGACTGGCTGGATCAGCGTTCAGATTAAGTATTTAAACGCTAAAAATCCCAAAGTCAGCATGTTATGATGCTTGCCTTCACCAGGAGGCAACCATGAGCTTTATTCATTTAGGTCTACACAGCGAATTTTCAATTGTTGATTCAATTGTACGTATTCCTGACTTGATTAAAGCAGCCGCCAGCGACCAGATGCCTGCGCTGGCCTTGACTGACCTGTCCAACCTGTATGCAGCAGTCAAATTTTATAACGCCTGCTTGGGCAAAGGAATTAAGCCTATCTTAGGCAGTGAAATCCGCCTGTGTGATGAAAAGGGACGCGCTACTCTACTGGCTATGAATAACGATGGCTGGCGCAACCTGACCGAAATTGTATCCATGGGTTTTACCGATGGCTTAACTCTGGGTATTCCCTGTATTGAACGCGACTGGATATTTAAAAAAAATAATAACCTGATTGCGCTGCTGGGAATGCACAGCGATGTGGGTCAGGCCTTACGCAGCAGCAGCCCCTCAAAAGCCGAAGACTTACTGGAAGAGTGGATTAGCCAGTTTGCCGACCGGGTTTATTTGGCTATTAGCCGTACCAATCGTCCGGGGGAAGATGAGTTTATTGAACTTGCCCTGCAACTGGCTGAAAAATACCAGATTGGTGTGGTTGCACATAATGATGTGCGCTTCATGCGCAGCAGCGATTTTGAGGCACACGAAGCCCGTGTATGTATTGCTTCGGGCTATGTACTGGGTGATGAGCGCCGTCCACGTGATTATTCTGATGCACAGTATTTTAAAACCCAGGCAGAAATGCAAAGCCTGTTTTCTGACTTGCCGAGTGTGATTGAAAATACCGTCGAAATTGCCAGGCGCTGTACCGTTAGCCTAACGCTGGGTAAAAACTACCTGCCTAACTTCCCTATTCCGGCTGAACATACCATTGAAAGTTTTTTTGCCGAACAATGCCAGCTTGGTCTGGAAGAACGCTTACAACTGCTTTATCCCCCTGCCTGTGATGAAAGACAGCCGGATAACTGGCCAAATATAAAACAGCAATATGTTGACCGGCTTGAATTTGAGATCAAAACCATTCTGGATATGGGCTTTCCCGGTTACTTTTTGATTGTGATGGACTTTATCAAATGGGCCAAGGGCAATGGCGTACCAGTGGGGCCAGGTCGTGGTTCAGGCGCTGGTTCGCTGGTGGCCTATAGCTTAAAAATTACTGATCTTGACCCATTACGTTATGAGCTGCTGTTTGAGCGCTTCTTAAATCCCGAACGGGTATCCATGCCCGACTTTGACGTGGATTTTTGTATTGCTGGCCGTGATCGCGTGATTGACTACGTTGCCGGCAAATATGGCCGTGAAGCCGTCTCACAGATTATTACCTTTGGTACCATGGCGGCCAAAGCAGCCTTGCGCGATGTGGCACGGGTGCAGGGCAAATCCTATGGTCTGGCCGATCGCCTGTCTAAACTGATTCCTACCAAACCACTGGGTATTGATCTTAAACAGGCGCTGGACATGGAGCCGCAGCTTAAGGATCTGGTGACCAACCCAGCCAATTCAGACTATGATGATGCCAGCGAAATCTGGGAAATGGCGCTCAAGCTGGAAGGCATTACCCGCAACGTCGGCAAACACGCTGGTGGCGTCCTGATTGCCCCTAACAAAATTACCGATTTTTCTGCGGTCTATTGTGATGAAGAAGGCTCGCGCGTCAGCCAGTTTGACAAGGATGACGTAGAAGCCATTGGTCTGGTCAAGTTTGACTTTTTGGGCTTGCGCAACCTGACAGTCATTGAAGACGCCATTAAGAATATTAATGTACGGCGTCAACAGCAACAGCAATCTGCCCTGAACCTGAGCACGCTGCCACTGGACGATAAACTGGCTTATCAAGTGTTTGCCAAAGCCAATACCACGGCGGTATTCCAGTTTGAATCCCCCGGCATGAAGCGCATGCTCAAAGAAGCCAAGCCCAGCCAGTTTGAAGAAATTATTGCCTTTGTGTCCTTGTACCGTCCGGGGCCAATGGATCTGATTCCTGACTTTATTCATCGCATGCATGGTGGTGAGTTTGAGTATCTGCACCCCCTGCTTGAAAATGTACTCAAGCCCACCTACGGCATTATGGTCTATCAGGAACAAGTCATGCAGGCGGCACAGGTATGCGCCGGCTACTCGCTGGGTGGTGCAGACTTGCTACGCCGCGCCATGGGCAAGAAAAAACCTGAAGAAATGGCCAAGCAGCGCCTGACTTTTATTGAAGGGGCTGCAAAACGTGATATTGATGAGCGTAAAGCCAATGAAATTTTTGACTATATTGAAAAATTTGCTGGTTATGGATTTAACAAATCGCACGCAGCGGCCTATGCACTGGTGGCTTATCACACGGCCTGGTTAAAGGCGCATTACACGGCAGAATTTATGTCAGCCGTTTTAAGCTCGGAGATGCAAAATACCGACAACATCGTATTTTTAATTGATGACTGCCGCAGTAACGGACTGGAGGTATTGCCCCCATCAGTCAATTTATCTAATTATAAATTCCGTGCAGCCGATGATAAAACCATTATTTATGGGCTGGGTGCCATCAAGGGCGTGGGCGAAGCTGCCATGGAATCCGTGATTATTGCGCGGGAACAGGATGGTGAATACAAAGACCTGTTTGATTTTTGCCACCGGATCGACCTGAAGAAAACCAACAAACGCACGCTGGAAGCATTGATTCGTGCCGGTGCCATGGATTGTTTTGGTGAAGAACGCTCAAGCCTGATGGAGCAGCTACCTGATGCGGTACAGGCTGCCGAGCAGGCACGCCAGAACCGTGAAATTGGCATTATGGACTTGTTTGGTGAGGTGGAAACCACGATCCAGCGGCCACAGGCTCCACCGGTGAAGCCATGGAGTGATGAAGTTCGCCTCAAAGGCGAAAAAGATACCCTGGGATTGTACCTGACCGGTCACCCTATGGATGTGTACCGGCAGGAGCTTAAAAATTTTATTCCTGGTAGTTTAAGCCAGCTATCAGCTACTCGCCGTGGCAGCACGACCGTTTTTGCAGGACTGGTGCTGGATGTTGCCAACTTTCCAAACCGCACTGTCATTACACTGGATGACGGTACGGCACGCCTTGAAGTCAATACCAACTTTGAGCGCCTGCAACGCTACAAAGAGCTGATTAAAGTGGATCAGATTGTGGTGATTGAAGGCGAAGTGACTGAACGGGAAAACTTTGATCGTCCCTTTGGCCGCCTAAACAAAGCCTTTAGCCTTAATGAAATTCGCAGCAAACGAGCCTTAAGCATTGTGTTGCAACCAGAACAGCACTTGCTAGAGCAAAAAGATTTTGCTGTGGAGCTCGCCCGGCTTATCCAGCCTTTTACCGAGCTACAGGATGAAGCTTCCAAGCGGATACCTGTGCATATTCATGTTGAGTCTGCCTATGCACAAGGTACTTTAGAGTTACCGGAACAATGGCAGGTACGCCCGGAAGATGAGTTACTGCGTACCTTACGTGAACTTCTGGGCAAGCAGGCAATTTTTATAAATTACCAAAGCAAAAGCAAAGCCTTAAAAGCCCAAACACCTGCAACTCCAGCCCATCAATCCACCCCTACAATGGAAAGTCATATAGCAGCGAATGCACCAGTTGATGAAGCTGCTTTTTCTTAGGTCAAGCTTCTTAAGCGGGTTCACTCCAGAAAGTCATGGCTGAACCTGCTCATCCTTTCATTTGGCTTAAACTGGATCAGCAAAGATCAGGATGATTCATTTCACTAATTTTGTGTATCATTCAAATGTTGTCATTACATTTGCATTGCAAGATAATTAAGTAAAATAAGCCTATTAAAAAACAACAACTTTTTACCACGCCTTTTAATAATGCCTTTTATGCTGGAACTTAAATAATGCTCAGGGAATTTCCTATGCGCTATCAACTTTATAAAGCTTCCAACCAGCGAATTATTGATCTTATGGCTCAAAAACTGATTGAAGGCTATCAGCGTCATATTTCTCCAATCAAAGGCTTTAAATGCGCCGCAGGTCAGCTATATGGCGACGCTACCTGCTCAGCAGCCATTAAACTTATTGTCCAGACACAGGGTGTGGCAGAAGGCTTACCCGCAATTGCGCAGCAGCTTAGGCACTGCCAACAGGCTGCCCGGCAACTTAAGGAAACCGGGCAAGCACAGGCAGGCGTATTTTGCTGTGTACTTCCTATTCCCTTATAAGTTAAACACACGCAACGCAGCCACAAACAGATCAGGAGCTTTTTTTGTATAAATTGTTATGCGTTATAGCCTCTGTTACTCTAAAATGCCTGCAATCATAAAAGCTTAAGCGAGTTTATTTTGCGCAATACCCCTGTAACTGCTCAACAGTCAAACTTATTGTTAGACCGTGTACGCATTGTTATGGTAAATACCACACTGCCTGCCAATATTGGGGCAGCAGCTCGTGCCATGAAAACCATGGGTCTCTCCAAAATGGTACTGGTTGCACCTAAAACCTTTCCCAGCGGTGATGCCACGGCACTGGCTTCTGGTGCGGCGGATATTCTGGACCAGGCGGTGGTAGTAGAAACGCTGGAACAGGCGATTAGTGACTGCCAGCTGGTATTTGGTACCAGTGCGCGTAGCCGTACCATTCCCTGGCCTTTGCTGGAAGCTCGACCAGCCTGTGAACTTGCCATTGTCCAAGCCACTAAACAGCAGGATATCGCCATTGTATTTGGCCGGGAAGATCGCGGCCTGACTAATGAAGAACTGGCACTAGTCAATTATCATTTAACGATTCCAGTCAACGAAGAATATGGCGTGCTGAATGTGGCAGCGGCTATTCAGGTGGTCTGCTATGAGCTACGCATGTGTGCTTTGGAACAATTACAAACACAGCAGCAGTCCGACAACACACCAGAACAGATGCCCCTACCGGGAGGCCAGAGTATGCAATGGGATGAACCTTTGGTCACCCAGGCACAAATGCAACAGTTTTATCCGCATCTGGAAGCCATGCTGGCCGACATTGATTTTATAGACCCGCAAAATCCACGCCTTTTACCATTAAGGCTTAAGCGCTTGTTTGGCAGAATCCAGCTTGACCGGATGGAATACAATTTACTGCGCGGGATTTTTGGCCGCGTACAGGCTTTAAGTCGTGGTTCATGGCCTCCAAATACGAGCACTAGCCGCTCGCCCGCTCAGCCTACCGAAAGCTCACAGGATACGCAGTCTAATGTTTAAGCAGCTCAAAGAAGATATCGACGCCGTATTTGCCAGAGATCCGGCTGCCCGTAACGCTCTGGAAGTTTTACTGACTTATCCCGGTATTCATGCCCTGATTATGCACCGGGTAGCGCATCAACTCTGGAAAAAACAATTTAAAGCCACAGCGCGTGGCTTGTCTACCTTTAACCGTTTTTTAACTGGCATTGAAATTCACCCCGGTGCCAGAATTGGCAAGCGCTTTTTTATTGATCATGGCATGGGTGTTGTAATCGGTGAAACCGCCGAAATTGGCAATGATGTCACCCTTTATCATAGCGTCACACTAGGCGGCACAACCTGGAAAAAAGGCAAGCGCCATCCCACCCTTGAAGACGGTGTGGTGGTAGGTGCTGGTGCCAAAATATTAGGCCCGTTTGTGGTGGGCAAAAATGCCAAGATTGGCTCTAATGCCGTGGTGACCAAGCCGGTTCCTGCTGAGGCAACGGCGATTGGCAATCCTGCACGTTATATTTTAAAAGAGCATAAAGCGCCAGCCAATGGGATTAGCGCTGAAGATAGTCGTCGTATCAATTATGCCAAATCTATTGGCTTTCAGCCTTATGCAGCAGTCCCTAACACTTCTGATCCTATGATGGATGCTTTTAGGATTTTACTGGATCACATGCAAAAAACCGACCAGCGCCTGGAAGATATCTGCAATAGCCTGACCCAGATTGACCCGGATTTTTGCATGAAAAGCCAGGAGCCGCTACCCTTATCTGAAGAGGATCAGGCAGTAATTGAAGAAATTAAGCGCGAAATCGATCTAAACACTGGCGAGGAAAACAACCAGAAATAGATGAGCCCAAGACTTTCAAGTCAGAGAACTTGCCTGTCTGGCTGCCTGTTGTTGCTCAGTCGTTAAGTACAGCCATTGGCCGGCGGCCAACATTTCAGGCAGTTTTAATTGTCCTACCTGCTCGCGGTGCAAGGCATCGACATGGTTACCCACCGCAGCAATCATTCGCTTCACCTGATGATATAAACCTTGATGGATAGTGAGAATTAGCTGATTCTCCTCAATTTTTATACAATCATCAGCTACATAAATCCCCTGCTCATTACGTAGTACTACGCCCTGCTTTAGTTGCAGGATGTGTTCATTGGTAATTTCCCGGCTGGTTGTTACCACGTAACGCTTGGGTACGTGCTTTTTGGGATGGGTTAAAGCCTGTAAAAAAGCACCATCATCCGTTAGCAATAAAAGCCCAGTACTGTCCTGATCCAGTCGCCCAACACATTGCACACCACGCTCAACAAACTGCACAGGCAATAGGCTAAATACACTGGAATGGTGCTGCGGCTGATGTGAGCACTCATAACCTGCTGGTTTATTGAGCGCAATATATATTTTTTCCCGATAAAGCCATTTTTCACCAGCAACGCTAAATTCCAGATTATGGACATCAAAGCTGGCCTTGGGATCACGGTAGATTTCACCCTGAACCGTTACTGCACCATTTCCAATCAAGTGACGGCAATGTTTACGACTACCAAAGCCTTGCGATTGCAGAATTTTCTCAAGATACATACTAAAAATATTTAGGTAAATTTTTTAAAATTTTAACATTTTCCAGGGCATTGTTGCGGGATTAAGCTCTACCGAAGTGACCATCATTTAGCTCAATGAAAAACCTGCTTAGTCATATTGGCTATTTTTTATTATATTACTGACTGAGTCGTCTATATTTTGATGAAAAATAAACCAATTTAATAAAAAGCTAAGCTTTAGCCTTTGCTAGCGTAAGGACATGGTGTATTATCTGCCGCGCATTCATTTACAGTGCTTTCTGCCTACATAGCGTCTACACAAATAGTTTTCTTGCAGGTAGGAGGCAAATACTGTAAAATTTACGCCAATTAAGCCCATGATTTCATTGGTTTTTTGTTTTTCCGGGCCTATAGCTCAGTCGGTTAGAGCAGCGGACTCATAATCCGTTGGTCCCCAGTTCGAGTCTGGGTGGGCCCACCATATAATTCTCATAAAAATATCATCTCTCAACATTTTAATTTATCCTGTTTATTAATTGCACCGTAGTTGATTACCAAAGTATTGACAAGCTTTGCGGGTTGCAGGATATGTATTCGAGCTGGCGCCATATATCCGTAACTGATCCATATTCCGCATCCGCTCTTCATTTGTGCGACGAATTTCGTCTTCATACTCCTGGGCGCGATATCGGTCAGAAGCATACTTGGCAGACTTTCGATATTCATTCATCCGGGTATTATAACGCTGCTCTCGCTCAAGGCTGGCCTTACTATAGGGCTGATCGTAGGAGTAATCAGGGCGTTCTTCTAATTGGCTCGTATTTGTTTTAGCAATTACCTTAACCATGGAGGATTTTTGGCTCGAATGGCAGCCACTATCAGAAAAAGTAATACTTCCTTTAGAGTCAATACACTTCATTACTTGTGCATGAGACAAAGTTGAGATAGTCAATAATGTTGCCAGAAGACCTTTCCAACCCATGGCTTTGTTTTCCTAGGTTATTTTATTAAAAATAAATTTTATTTTCTGTGCTTTCCTATTGCAAGAGCTTCCAGCGCCGCTTTGTGAAATATATATCAACCTTAAAATGCTACTCTTCAAATAACCATGTAACTGTAGAGGACATAATAAAAACCGCCTGGATGAGACGCCCAGACGGTAATCAATAAAACTTATCTGTACGATGACTTTTAAAATCCTCCAAGAATTCTGTTCAAAATAAAAGGTTTTACAGCAGTACCAGGTTTCATTTTATAAGCCTGCTCCACCACATTGTCCCGTTTGCCGGAGGTCGAGTTTTGCTCCAGCTCCCACTCGGCAGCCATCATCGCCTGAACCTGTTTACGCATCGCTTTAGGTACCAGATTACGATACTGTCTTGTCTTTCCTGTCACCACGCTAATTACCATGTCATAGACAGGTTCCGAATCAAGCTGCATATGGGGAAAGGCCAGCTTTTCATAATCAAATACCCGCTGACTGGGGTTGTCTTCCCAATTCTTCCAGGTTTCATACATGCGGTCATTGAAACCAGTCAAATAAGGCCCGGGATTAATGGTGGCAACCTGAATACCAAACTCCTTAACCTCCTTATGAAGAGAGCTGGCAAATGCTTCTAACGCATGTTTGGTAGCTGCATAGGGACCTGAGAAAGGGTCTGCGACCAGCCCTTCAATAGAGGACATAAAAATGATCTTGCCTTCTTTCTTATCAACCATGGTTCTGGCAAAACCCTGAGTGAGTAAAATAGTGCCAAAGACATTCACCTCAAACTGGTGACGCAAGTTTTTCTCAGGAATGTCTATTACTGAGCCACCCTCAGCAACTCCAGCATTATTCAGCAAAATATCAATATCCCACTTCCATGCTTTCTCACGATCCTTAGGATTAGTAACATCCAGTTTTTCAACCTGGAGTTCGATACCGCGTTTTTTTGCTTCCTGCTCCAGCTCAAAAATTTGCGGAAAAATCTCTACAGCGGCAATAACCGCATGGCCTTTTTCTGCCAGACGCATCGCAGATTCACGGCCAAATCCGGTACCCGCACCGGTAATCAATATCGTGCTCATAATCTTACTACCCTTCTATTAGAACAAGGTTTATTACTAATCCAAAAAATTTCTTTTTAAAAGACGAACAAGGTTTAAATAACAAATTTATAAACTAACCAATACTGGGTTAATATCAATAAACCTAACTACTTGTATAATCAACTAAATATTTTATCTTAAAAACTAGAATTACTATTCAAATTAACTTGCTTATATTTTATTAAATTCATTACAGAGATTTACTACAACAAGTATGAATCTATTAAAATTTAATTATTATCAGCATATTATAAAATATTGAATATCTAATTATCTTAAAATTTTTTTCTATAGTGGGTTAGGGTATTTGATTTTTCAAATCAATCCATAACTTTCTCTGCCCCCCCCATGTTGATCGCTCTTTACTTAAAGCCGATCCATACCAGCACCACAAGCTTTGCTAGACACCTTATCTATAAAGCTCTTAGAGACATATTATGAAGTTAAGTGTAATCCAGAATACATAGAACTAGAATTAAGCATCGACATACTCTCTTACCCAGAGCCTAAGTTTTTGATTAACTTATCATATTAAGACAATCAATTATAGAATATAAAAAATTTAATTTACTCTTTTAAAATGATTTATTTAAAAATTTATAATGTCATTCACCTACTTAGATAAAAATACTTTTCTTAACCTATAAATTTATTATCGCAAATAAAAATTAATTATATTTTGATACATTTTTATATAAAATTACCTGACTTACATTCAATGACTTAAGGTTTAGGGAAAATACTAAAAAGCCAGCTCTTTTAAAACAGTGTAAAGCGAATATTGCCCCTACCTTATCTAAACCGTCAAGCGGTATGTGATTCACTATTTGCTTTAACCAAATTAAGGTAGGTGTAAAATGGCTAATCAATCAAATAAGCACAGCAACAATCCTCAGGGACATAATCAGTACACTGAGAATGATCGTCAAGGCAAACAGCATCAACAGCAGGGTCATCAAGGCCAGCAACAACAAGGAGGCGGCACTTCTAACCGTGGTTTTGCCAGTATGGATCCTGAGCGTCAACGCGAAATTGCCAGCGAAGGTGGCAAAGCAGCTCATGCCAGCGGTAATGCGCATGAATTTAACTCCCAGGAAGCTCGTGAGGCTGGCCGTCAGAGCCACAAAAATGACGGTAATAACCAGCACATGCAAAGCAACAATAGCAGTAGTAACAATCAGCAAGGTGGCCACAGCAAGAATAGTGGCAACCAGCATAGCCAAAGCCAAAGCGGTCGTGGGGGCAACAATGCCAACCAGTCACGTGATGAAGATGGTCAGTTTACCAGCAAGCAGAACCGCTAATCTGGTCTAACAAAATGGACGATGTATGATTAAGACTCATACATCGTCTTTATTTTTAAATGGTCTGCGTATTTCTAGAGAGGCAGTGGGTTAAAATAAGAAAAACCACTGTTATTTATTAAAAAAATAATGGGCATTTGCAACAGGTGCCTTTATGGCATTAACTTTTGGGCCAAAATTGAGTAAAATAGGCCAGTTCACAATTGCAAAGGATCGCACCTGTGTTTATTGTGCCGTTCTATAAATGCGATTCACATCCACAAGAGGAATAACGCCGTGCTAGAAGCCTACCGCCAACACGTTGCCGAGCGTGCTGCACTGGGCGTCCCGCCAAAACCGCTGGACGAAACCCAAACTGCTCAACTGGTTGAATTATTAAAGAGCCCACCTGCGGGTGAAGAAGATTTTCTGGTTGATTTAATCGAAAACCGCGTACCAGCCGGTGTAGATCAGGCCGCATATGTTAAGGCTGCATTTTTAGCTGCTGTTGCCAAAGGTCAGGCTACTTCTCCTTTAATCACCAAAAAACGTGCTGTTTATCTGTTAGGTACCATGCTAGGCGGCTATAACGTAGCTCCATTGGTTGACCTACTAGATGATGCCGAGCTTGCCACTGATTCAGCCGAAGCACTGAAAAAAACCTTGTTGGTATTTGATGCGTTCCACGATGTTGCTGATAAAGCCAAAGCAGGTAATAGCAACGCACAGGCCGTTCTAAAGTCATGGGCAGATGCCGAATGGTTTACTAGCCGTCCAGATGTTGCCGATGAAATTAAAATTACTGTATTTAAGGTAACTGGCGAAACCAACACAGATGACTTATCTCCTGCACAGGATGCCTGGTCACGTCCTGATATTCCGCTGCACGCCAACGCCATGCTGAAAAATGCGCGCGAAGGTATTAACCCGGAAAAGCCAGGCGAAGTAGGCCCGATCAACCAAATTAAGGAACTGATTGCCAAAGGCAACACAGTGGCTTATGTAGGTGACGTGGTTGGTACAGGTTCAAGCCGTAAGTCTGCCACTAACTCTGTGCTGTGGTTTTTCGGTAATGATATTCCCCATATTCCTAACAAGAAAGATGGTGGTGTGTGTCTAGGTGGAAAAATTGCCCCGATCTTCTTCAACACCATGGAAGATGCTGGTGCACTGCCTGTTGAAATTGATGTCAACGACATGAATATGGGTGATGAAGTTACCCTGAAAATCAATAAAGAAGCTGCTACCGTTACTGCATTTAAAAATGGCCAGCAAATTGCTGAATCCCATTTAAAAACGCCAGTACTGCTGGACGAAGTACGTGCCGGTGGCCGTATTAACCTAATCATTGGCCGCAGCTTAACCACCAAAGCGCGTGAAGCATTAGGCCTTGAGCCATCTACTTTGTTCCGTCAGCCACAGCAACCTGCTGACACTGGCAAAGGTTATACCCAGGCCCAAAAAATGGTTGGGCGTGCTTGTGGCCTACCAGAAGGTCAGGGCGTGCGTCCAGGTACGTATTGCGAACCAAAAATGACGACAGTTGGCTCTCAGGATACCACTGGCCCAATGACTCGTGATGAGTTAAAAGACCTGGCCTGTTTAGGTTTCTCTGCTGATCTGGTGATGCAGTCTTTCTGTCACACCGCGGCATATCCAAAACCAGTTGACGTGGTAACGCATCACACGCTGCCAGACTTCATCATGAACCGTGGTGGGGTGAGCTTGCGCCCAGGTGACGGTATCATTCACTCCTGGTTAAACCGTATGCTGCTGCCAGATACCGTAGGTACTGGTGGTGACTCGCATACCCGTTTCCCAATTGGTATTTCTTTCCCGGCTGGTTCTGGTCTGGTCGCGTTTGCTGCGGCAACTGGGGTTATGCCATTGGATATGCCTGAATCGGTACTGGTGAAATTTAAAGGTAAAATGCAGCCTGGCATCACCTTGCGTGATCTGGTTCATGCCATTCCTTATGTTGCCATTCAAGCGGGTGATTTAACCGTTGAGAAAAAAGGCAAGAAGAACATTTTCAATGGCCGTATCCTTGAGATTGACCTGACTGAATATGAAGGCGACCTGACTGTTGAGCAAGCGTTTGAGCTGTCTGATGCGTCTGCTGAGCGTTCTGCGGCTGGTTGTTCGATCACACTGTCTGAAAAGTCTGTTGCTGAATACTTGACTTCCAACATCACCATGCTTAAATGGATGATTGCTGAAGGTTATGGCGATGCCCGTACACTGGCACGTCGTGCAGAAAACATGCAGAAATGGCTGGATAACCCAAGCCTGATCCGTGCTGATGCCGACGCTGAATACGCTAAAGTGTATGAAATTGACTTAAGCGAGATCAAAGAGCCAATCCTGTGCTGTCCTAACGATCCAGACGATGCCAAGCTATTGTCTGATGTTGCTGGCGATAAGATCGATGAAGTATTCATTGGTTCTTGCATGACCAACATTGGTCACTTCCGCGCAGCTGGTAAATTGCTGGAAAAAGTAGAAGGCGGTTCACTGTCAACCCGTCTGTGGCTAGCTCCGCCAACCCGTATGGACGAGCATCAGCTGATGGAAGAAGGTTATTACAACATTTATGGTCGTGCTGGTGCCCGCACCGAAATGCCAGGCTGTTCATTGTGTATGGGTAACCAGGCTCGTGTAGCGCCAAACACCACTTGTGTGTCTACCTCTACCCGTAACTTCCCGAACCGTTTAGGTCAGGGCGCTAATGTGTATCTGGCTTCTGCGGAACTGGCTTCTGTAGCTGCGGTACTGGGTCGTCTGCCAAGTGTTGAAGAGTATATGCAGTATGCTCAAAACATCGACAGTATGGCTGGTGAAATTTATCGCTACATGAACTTTGACCGTATGGGTGAATATACGGCTGAAGCAGCGAAAATTGATACGACTAAAATCAATGTTGCTCAATTGACGTGATCAATTTAGAAGCCTGATTTAAAAAAGAAACCCCGCTCAAATGAGTGGGGTTTTTATACAGTGATGATTATAAAACCAAACAAGGAGTCTATCCCTGCTTGGCTTTATCAATAAAAGCTATTAAGTAAAATACCAAATCTAAAGAATTAACCTAAAAACGCATTATACATCCAGATCAGTTTTTCCTGTTGCTGTACGTATTCAGCAAGCAGATCTGAGGTGCCCTGGTCTTCATTTTTTTCAGCCAGCTCAGCAATTTCACGCTGCTGGGTGACGATAGTCTGCAAACCGCCTACCACACCTTTGACGCATTGTACGCCGTCAATCACGTTTTTATCTTCATTCAAACGGCTATGCTGGGTAAAGTCGCTATAAGCATGGAACGGCCTGCCACCCAGCGTTAAAATACGCTCGGCAATTTCATCAATTTGCAATTGTAGCTCAGTGTATAGCTCTTCAAACTTGGTATGTAGCGAGAAAAAATGCTCACCTCTTACGTTCCAGTGATAGCCACGGGCATTTAAATAGAAAATATGGTAAGTAGATAAAAGCTGATTTAGGGCTGCAATGTTTTCAGTCATGTCTTTTTTTTCTAAGCAAATCTGGTTTAGCTGTATATCGGCCATAGTAAGTCTTCCTATATCAAATTATGGGTAAAACAAAGACTTAATAAGAATAACCTACCCGGCTGTAAGGATATACCCATATTCTGTATTATTTTATGCACTTATGGATTGAACCCATATTTCAGTCGTTGTTAGACTACAGCTCCAGAGTCATTTTATGATTTGATACGATGTGTGCCAACTTCAAACCTGTCCGGCCTGAGCTGGCTTCATTTCTGGATTTATTCCCGCCAACCTTTGCTTATAAGGAAGAGGTTTATCCAGGTAATAATTGCCCAATTTTAATCAACCAGGATAACCAGATGCAGTGGCGTGAAGCCTTGTTTGGTCTGGTACCCCCATGGGCAAAGGACACCCGCATTGCCAGACAAACCTATAATTCAAGGGCTGAAACCGTACAACAAAAACCGAGCTTTCGCCATGCCTGGCACAACAATCAGTTTGCGCTGGTTCCGGTAGAGCTATTTTATGAACCACGATATGTCACGGATAAACCAGAACGCTGGGCCATTGAACGGCAAGACAAACAGCCTTTTACCATTGCTGCTATTTATGAAACCAGCCAGCAAGCGGATCAACTGGTTCGCTCAATGAGCATGCTTACTATCAATGCCGATCAGCACCCTTTAATGAAACAATTTCATGCTCCACAAAAAGAAAAACGCTCCATTGTGGTGATTCCCCCTGATTTACGTCAGGACTGGCTCACAGCAAACTATCAGACCGCCAAGGAATTACTGCTGGAATTGCAGGGCGCTGATTATGCAACCTACCCTGCGCCACGCTAAAACATTTTACGCTTAACCAAAACGGCCAGTAATATAAGCCTCCGTGAGCTGGTGGTCTGGCTGGGTAAATACTTTTTCTGTAGCATTGACCTCAATTAGCTCGCCCAAGTGAAAATAAGCAGTGCGATGAGATACCCGTGCAGCTTGTTGCATGGAGTGCGTGACTATGGCGATGGTATATTGACTGGCAAGCTCGGTAATCAGCTCTTCCACCTTGGCAGTCGCGATGGGGTCAAGCGCCGAACAGGGTTCATCCATTAAAATAACTTCCGGGCTCACTGCAATGGTACGTGCAATGCACAAGCGCTGCTGCTGACCGCCTGACAAGCTGGTACCCGGTTGCTTTAGGCGGTCTTTGACCTCATCCCACAGGCCGGCACGGCGCAGGCTGGTTTCTACAATTTCATCCAGTTCATAGCGGTCCTTGGCCAATCCATGCAATTTGGGGCCATAAGCTACATTGTCAAAAATGGATTTTGGAAATGGATTGGGCTTTTGGAACACCATGCCAACCTGAGCACGCAATAAAACCACATCCAGTGCCGGGTCATAAATATCCTGATCATCCATTTTAACCGTACCGGTTACCCGGCAATGATCAATGGTGTCATTCATACGGTTAAGCGTGCGCAAAAAAGTAGACTTACCGCAGCCTGAAGGGCCAATAAAAGCAATGACTTCATTTTGATAAATACTTAAATCAATGCCTTTAATCGCTGGCGTATCCCCATAAAACACGTGTACATTTTCAGTCTGAATTTTAACCTGACGTGCTGGTGTTTTTGTTTGGGGCTGACCAGTACCACTCACCGTTGGCTTTGCTCTATCAGGCTGGCTGATATCCCGTTGCCCTATTTCCTGCCCTGATCTTTGTAGTGCTTGAGAGTTATTGATTTGATTCATGCTTACCATCTCGTTTCAAATTTTTTACGCAACCAGACTGCCAGTGCGTTTAGACTGATCATCAAGGCCAGCAATACCATAATGGCGGCCGATGTACGTGCTTCAAAAAAGTTGCGTAGCTCATTGCCCTGCCATAAATAAATCTGCACCGGCAAGGCCGTTGCCTGGTCAACCAGGGTTGCGGGAATATTGGCCACAAATGCGCTCATGCCGATCAATAATAAAGGCGCCGTTTCACCCAGTGCCTGCGCGACACCAATAATCGCTCCGGTTAAAATACCCGGCATCGCCAAAGGCAGAACATGATGAAACACACTTTGTACTCTGGATGCGCCCAATCCTAAAGCGGCCTGGCGGATTGAAGGGGGTACTGCTTTTAGGGCGGCACGGGTCGTAATAATGACTGTAGGCAAAGTCATCAGGCTAAGCACCAGGCCACCAACCAGTGGCGCTGACAGCGGCAAGTGCAGCCAGTTAATAAAAATGGCTGCACCTAACAGGCCAAATACAATAGAAGGTACTGCGGCCAAATTATTAATATTTACTTCAATCAAATCAGTAACACGGTTTTTGCTGGCAAACTCTTCCAGATAAATGGCACTGGCGACCCCTACCGGAATGGATAGCACAATCACAATGAGCATCATATACAAAGAGCCCATAAATGCCCCGGCCAGACCACTGGAAGCTGGTGAGCTGCGTGAATCTGGGCTGGTAAACAGGTTCCAGTTAAACTTGTTGACAATAATACCCTCTGCCTTGAGCTGATCGGCCAGCACGCGTACTGGGGCGCTTAACTGTTGCTGGTCATCCGGTAAATTCCGATCAATTTTACCGCTGAGCCATACATCCACGTTGGCATCAGCCAGCAAATCCACTGTGACGGTTTTACCAATCAAGGCAGGATCATGAATCAGCATATCGCGCACTTTATAGCGCTCGCCATTACTAAACAAAGTACGGATATCACCGTGTTGTGCCGCCAGTGCGGGCTGCTGCCGAATGATGCTATTTTCTAAAATGCGGTTCCAGTTAGCCATACCAACTTCAACCTGCCAGTCATTCAGGCGCTGCTCAAAAGCAGCTTTTGGCTCCCCCGCCTGTTGTTGCGGTTTTTTACTAATGTCAATCAGCTCAGGGTCAAAATAAACCTGGGTATGGATTGTTGATTGCCAAAATGCTGGCAAACCTTTGGTGACAATGCTGCCAAACAATAAAACCACAAAGAACAAGGCGCTAAACACCGCCAGCCAGCCCAGATAACGAAACCAGGTTTCCTGTCGGTGGCGCCGGGTTAAAGAAGCCGCAATGCGCTGACGACGTTGCTCTCGCTGCGGCTGTGCTTCAACGACTGGATCAGTCAGGATCTGACCTGGGGTTATATATTTATTGGTATTCACTCGTATTGCTCACGGTATTTACGCACGATATATAATGCAATTACATTCAGGCCCAGCGTCATGACGAACAGTGTGAGTCCCAAAGCAAAAGCAACCAGTGATTGCGGCCCGGCAAAGTCGGTGTCCCCAGTTAACTGATTAACAATAGTAACTGTTACTGTAGATACCGCCTCCAAAGGATTGCCATGCAGTAGGGGGCTATTGCCTGCTGCCAGCACCACAATCATGGTTTCACCAATGGCACGGCTGGCGGCAAGTAAAAAAGCCCCGATAATGCCGGGTAAGGCTGCCGGAATGACCACTTTGCGAATGGTTTCTGACTTGGTCGCACCAAGACCCAGCGAGCCATCACGCAACGACCGTGGTACCTGGGTGATAATGTCATCAGACAAGGACGACACAAAGGGAATAATCATAATACCCATCACAAAACCCGCTGTAAGGGCACTGGTTGCACGAATTTCTATGCCCATCATCGCACCCAGACTGGCAAAAAACGGCCCAATGGTCAGTAAGGCAAACACACCATATACAATAGTTGGAATACCAGCTAGCACTTCAATCACAGGCTTGGCAATCGCCCGAAAACGGGGACTGGCATATTCCGCCAGATAAATCGCGGCCATTAACCCAAGCGGCACAGCAACCAGTAAGGCAATAGCACTGACCATCAGGGTGCCCCACAACAAAGGCAAAAGGCCAAACTCCCCCTGACTGCTGCCGGTGGTACTAAAACCAGGATTCCACACCGTGCCAAAGAAAAAGTCTGCCGGATGCACAAACTGAAAAAAGCGCATTGCTTCGCCCAGCATGGACATGACAATGCCAACGGTGGTTAAAATTGCAATTGCTGAGCAGGCAATCAGTCCCAGTTGGATAATTTTTTCAATCTGGTTACGGGCACGTAGCTGCGCAGAGATCCGGTGACGCGCGTATAACAGGCCAAACAGTGCCACACTACACACTGCCGCAACTTTGGCAATTAACCCGGTGGTCTGAATCTGTTTTAAATGTTGAGCAGCACTGGCTTCATAAGGTGCAGCAGGCAATGCCCTATTCGCCGCAACGTCATGAATATGATGAATCATTACCTCCATGCCACTAATGTTTAAACCAGTAACCACTGAATTTGGCAGCGTATCCATAATGCTTTGCTGAATAAGACCAGGTTCAATCACGCTCCAGATGAAAAAAACCAAAAAGGCTGGTATACCGCACCATAGTGCGACCAGCCAGCCATAATATCCCGGTCGTGAATGCAGGTTTGCCCCATCTGCACGGTGGGCAACTGCCCGACTACGACTTAACCCCACCTGATAAGCCAGCGCCATGAATATCAATAATATGCCGATGAGCATCAGATTCATAGTTTCTCCACCTCAGCAAACAACTGCTGCATTGCTGTTTTTGCAACTGTTTTATCAGCAACTTTATTCATCTGTTTTTGACCATCTATTTGTTTTACCACTTATCAAAAAGCCAGTTTTTAGCAACATGCTGTATTATCCCAACGTTTTTAACCATAAATAAGCCAGCTGTGCTTAACTGGCAATGAACCTAAGCACAGCTGTATTCACTTATTTCACTTTCTGGCGGCTTTTAAAGCTTGCCAGCGCTTTGGCACGCTCAGCCTTGGGCAGTGGAATCAAACCGGCATTCTGTAACTGACTACCTGCACCCGATACTTTATCGTTCAAAAAGTATTCTACATATTGAGTCAGACCCGAAATGCGATTTAAGTGCTGCCCTTTGACATAAAAATACAAGGGACGTGACACGCTATACTTGCCGCTGGTAATGGTGGCCTCTGAAGGTACCACGCCATTCACGGTAGCAACACGCAGCCGGTCACGATTTTGCTCATAAAAGCTGAGGCCAAACACACCAACAGCATTGGGAGATGATTGCAAACGTGCCAGGGTTTCAGTGTAATCGCCTGAAATTTCAATCACGCGACCATCTTTACGAAAGGTCGAGCAGGCTTTTTTATTGTCCCCTTCACTGAGCTTTTTATTATAGGTATAGGCATTACAACCCGGATGTACCACTTTTTCTTCAAATACTTCACGGGTGCCATGGTTGGATGCTGGAATAATTAAAATAATTTCCTGATTGGGTAAGGACTTGTCAATCTGGCTCCAGCGAGTATAAGGATTCGGCATGAGCTTGTTGTCTTTGCTGGGCACCTGTGCAGCCAGCGCAGAATAGACATGTTGTGGCTTTAATTTAAACGCAGGCTTATCAGAACGTGAGGCAAATACAATGCCATCATAGCCAAACTTCACCTCATGAATCTGGCTTACCCCGGCTTTTTTACACGCCTCTATTTCGGCAGACTTAATGGGGCGTGAGGCATTGGCAATATCAATGGTGTTATCACCGATACCCTGACAAAACTGGCGAAAGCCACCGCTACTGCCTCCTGATGCAACAACTGGTGCCTTATATTGTGGATAGGTATTGCCAAACTCCTCAGCAACAATACTGGCAAAAGGCAATACTGTAGAAGAACCGGCAATTTGAACGGTATTACGGGCAGCCTGTGCCTGTACTGCAATCCCCAAACCAGATACTGTTAGCAAGGCGAGTGTTAATTTACTGGCATAAAGTCGCATATCGACCCTCTATCTTTTGTTTATCAGTTTTTCATCATCGCAGCGGAGTCGTCCTCGCTGCTTGAGCCTATTGTGCAAGCACAACATGACAGAAATATGACAAACACAAATCGCCCAAGTTTTTCTTACTCATGTTTACAAGTGCCTTTTCTTCCAAAAAAATGTACAAAGCTTTTCTTTTTAGAATCAGCAATAAAAAAACCCTTAAATTTGATTTAAGGGTTTTTATGATCACTTGATGACATTAGACAAACTGGCGGAACAACCAGTACAAACAGCCGGACAAAATAATGGAAGCCGGCAGGGTTAATAACCAGGCAGATAAAATCATCTTGATGGTTCTTAACTGCAAACCCGCCTTATTGGCCACCATAGTCCCTGCTACCGCACTGGAAACCACCTGTGTGGTGCTCACCGGCATACCAAAGGTATCAGCAATACTAATCGTGCTCATTGCCACGGCTTCAGCAGACGCGCCCTGTGCATAGGTCAGATGCTGCTTGCCAATACGTTCACCAACAGTTCGTACTACACGCTTCCAGCCCACCATAGTGCCCATACCCAGCGCAATCGCCACCGCCACCTTAACCCAGATAGGAATAAACTGGGTAGCACGGTCAAGCTGCTCCCTATAGGCTTTAACCATTTGCTGATCAACTGGCGACAAATAGTCCAGCGCACCTTCCTTACCCAGGCGTTTTAGCGCCGTAGCATTTAAGTACATGTCATTACGCAGGTTACGGGTTGCTTCAGTAGGTACTTTATCAAGCGCACCATAACGTGCTACATCCGCACCTACTGCATGTGCAAGCACACTGATCGCAGGCAACAACTCTGTAGTACGGTGCTGATCCTGCAAATAGTGGGTAACGATTTCACGTGCACGTTCATCAGGTATATTCAGGTGACGCTCATCTGCCAGCAAACTTGAGGCTTTTTCAGAAATAGCGGCAAAAGTCTGTGCCTGCGTCGCGTCCATTGTACGGTTCAGGGAGTATGACAGTGGCACAATACCAATTAAAATCAGCATAATCAGTCCCATGCCCTTCTGCCCGTCATTGGAGCCATGGGCAAAGCTCACACCAGTACAGGTCAAAATCAGTAATACCCGAATCCAGAAAGGAGGTGGTGCGTTACCTTCTGGTGGGGTAAATAGTTCTGGCCGGCTTTTTAGAAGACGGCGTAATATGAGTAAAACCAGCGCTGCCACAGTAAACCCAATAATAGGCGACAAAATCAGCGCGGTACCTACCTTGGCGACCTGAGACCAGTCCAGGCTGCTGGTAGCAATATTGGGCGATGCCAGCAGCTGGTTCATCAGTCCTACACCTACAATAGAACCAATGAGTGTGTGGGAACTAGAAGCAGGAATACCAAAATACCATGTACCAATGTTCCAGATAATTGCGGCAATAAGGAGCGCAAAGATCATGGCAAAACCAGCATTGGTACCCACGTTTAAAATCAACTCAACTGGCAACAGAGCCAAAATTCCATAGGCCACTGCCCCACTAGACAGCAATACGCCCAGAAAATTAAAAAAACCCGACCAGATCACTGCTGGATGCGGTGGCATGGCATTGGTATAAATAACCGTCGCTACCGCATTGGCTGTATCATGAAAACCGTTAACAAATTCAAAACCCAGTGCCACCAGCAAGGCCAGGCCGAGCATGACAAAGGAAATCATGGGAATTTGTGATGATGAAGCCAAATCAGCATTCAGCTGAATAGCCACATAGAGAAGACCACCTAAAATAATGAGTGCAACAAATGGCTTAAATAACCAGTGTGCAGGGGCATGTATTTTTGAATGAGGCATTCGCAACGTCTGCTTGTATCCTGAAAACGGCACAATGATCGTTGATTTGACACAAAACTGAAATATTTTTATTGGGATTTTTCAGCATAAAATTATAAGCATTTATTTTCAAAGAGAATTTATTTCCCTAAAATTACAAAAATATAAAGCTTTTTTATCATAAAAATCAAATGATTATAAAAAAATAATTTTTCGGAATCTTTTATTATAGCCTCATTTAAAATATGGGGGAAAATAACAGCGTGCCGCTTATATCAATAAAGATTATATGGAGACTACGAAACCGGCCTGACAAATCTTTGCGGAGAACTCACTACCATAACTCACCTTGCCATGGATTTTCATGGAAGCTTTGGCGAGCTTAAAATTACTCAGGCTAAAATCCAACTAGTCCGTCTGCAAATCAATTAATAACGATAATTCAGCGTACTGACTATTTTATTGCTGATAAAAATTTGATTTAGAAGAGTAAAGCAAATCTCACACTATCCTCTAGCTGAAGTTGATATGCAGCATCAGCAATCTCTTGCATCCATATTGTTATCCTCTTAAGCAATGACATCTAGCTATTACTAGCTTGCTATTAATTGTGCAAATAGCACATATAGGCTACAATAGGTGCAAATCTGACTTTAGAGCTTAGTCATGAGTGTATTATTAAAACAACCAGTAGATAAAAAAATCGTGTTGGCTAAGGCGGTACTCAATGCGGCTGAACAGCTTGACCTGAAACAAGCTCAACTCGCAGCGATTCTGGGTGTGCATCGCACCGCAATCAGCCGATTAAAAAGTAACCTCCAATTAGATCCTGCTTCCAAACAGGGAGAGCTGGCATTATTACTCATTCGTATGCATAGGGCGTTATACGCGCTCACCGGTGGTGATGCGGACTGGATGCGTCATTTTATGATTACCCCTAACCGGGTAACAGGTGGCGTTCCTGTGCAACAAATTGAAAGTATTAGCGGATTAGTTGCAGTCTTACAATTTATCGATGCCATTCGGGGTAAGGTGTGACAACCGTTGCTGATAGTCTCTGGCATACGTGTGAGGGACACAAATATATTATACCTCTGTCTGGCATCTTGTATCGCCTGGTTGAGAGTCAGGAACACATTGCCACACGACAACTGGTTGATACATTAGAAGAACAGGCAATACTCGAAGAGATGCTGGAGACGGTTAAGCCACCCTACCCTCACCATTCTGGCCACTTGCACTATTTGCTCAAAACCCCATTTCGCTACCCACCGTTAAAGTGGGGGTCACGTTTTGGCCGGACATTTGAACCCAGTATTTTTTATGGGGGATGCAGTGTAGATGTGACGCTGGCAGAGTCAGCGTATTATCGTTTTGTGTTCTGGCATTCCATGGATGGCAAACCGCCAAAAAATACCCTACGCTCGGAACATACATTATTTTCGGTTGGTTATCACAGCGATCAAGGGATTCAACTACAATCTGCACCGTTTGATGTGCATCTGGACTTGATCGCTCATCCTATCAATTACTCTCATCCCCAGCAATTGGGTACAGCCATGCGAAATGATGGCGTCGCAGTCTTTGAATATCCATCAGCACGGGCAAGTAACCATGCAACCAGTCATGCCACATGTGTGGGATTATTTACCGCAAGTGCCTTTAGTCAGCACAGCCCATTGGATCGACAACAGTGGTTTTGTGATGTAGGCTCAGATGAGGTGATATTTAAGGCTGTTGAATGCTCACACATATTCTACTTTGAGTTATCGCAATTTTTATATCAAGGGGTGTTTGCAATGCCTGCATAACATAGGGCATAAGTAGTTTCTATCTTCAGGCGTAAATAAAACAACCAGCTACAGACCCAAAAAATAAAGCAAATTAAATAAAAATCTTCTTATATTTTTCAATAGACAAAAAAAAGGATCAGTTTTGGGGCTGATCCTAAAAATGGAGCGGGAAACGAGACTCGAACTCGCGACCCCAACCTTGGCAAGGTTGTGCTCTACCAACTGAGCTATTCCCGCATATTCAACTCAAGCCTGCATAACAACAGCAACTTGGTGAGTGGCATTTTATGCAAAATTAAATGGCTGTCAACTCATTTTGCACAGCCATTTATTCAAGTGAATAAATTTTATGCTTGCCTGTTAGCAAGCAAAGCTAGTCTGCCCGCCGCCAGGTAGTGCCTGCTTTACTATCCTCCAGAATAATGCCTTTTTCCAGCAGCTCTTTACGAATGCGATCCGCTTCGGCATATTGCTTGTTCACTTTAGCCTGATGGCGTGCCTCTATAGCAGCCTGAATATCTGTATCTGACAGATTATCGTCGCCATCCTGAGCATCAGCACTGCTATGCAAGAATTGCTGAGGTGCCTGCTGCAATAAACCCAAAATACTACCCAGATATTTAAGTACAGCAGCCAAATGGCCTGCCTCACCGGCTTGGCCTGCTTGTAAAGCCCGGTTAATATCACGCACCAGCTCAAACAACACAGCCAGCGCTTCAGGGGTATTAAAGTCATCGCTCATGGCAGCATTAAAACGCGCAGTAAACGCATGACTTTCTAGTGCTGCCTGATCAAGCACTGGAATGCCAGGCTGATCCTGCACCAGCTTTAAAGTATTATAAAAACGGGTTAACGCTGTTTTGGCTTCTTTTAAGGCAGTATCAGAAAAATTAATCGGGCTACGATAATGACTGGCCACAATAAAATAGCGGATTACCTCTGGAGTGAATTTTTGCATCACATCACGGATGGTAAAAAAGTTGCCTAGTGATTTGGACATCTTTTCGCCATCTACATTGACAAAACCCACATGCATCCAGTTGTTCACATAGGTTTCACCAGTCGCCCCTTCACTTTGGGCAATTTCATTTTCATGATGTGGGAATAGCAAATCACCGCCACCGCCATGAATATCAAAATTATTGCCTAAGCAGCATGTGGACATCGCTGAGCATTCAATATGCCAACCTGGGCGACCATTACCCCATGGCGACTGCCAGGCCGGTTCACCTGGCTTGGCCGCTTTCCATAGCACAAAATCAAATGGATTTTTCTTATCAACTTCTACATCAGTACGCTCACTGGCACCCGCCTGCATGTCCTCAAGCTTACGGCCGGATAAACGTCCGTATTTTTCAAAACTGTCTACAGCATAATAAACATCACCATTTTGGGCGGCATAGGCATGATCTTTTGCAATTAAGGTGTTAATCATGCCCTGCATCTGGTCAATATAGTCAGTTGCCTTGGGTGCTTCATCAGGCGGCAAACAACCCAGGCGGCCAGCGTCTTCATTCATGGCATCAATAAAACGTGCGGTAAGTTCGCCAATGCTTTCGTTGTTCTCATTAGCTCGGTTAATAATTTTGTCATCAATATCAGTAATATTGCGCACATATTTGACCTGCCAGCCCTGACTATGTAAAAAACGCACAATGTAATCAAAAGCCACCATCACCCGGGCATGTCCAATATGACAATAATCGTAGACTGTCATTCCACACACATACAGGCCAATCTGCCCCGGCACTCTGGGCACAAACTCAACTTTTTTGCGTAGTTCGGAGTTGTACAGTACAAACGACTTCATGAATAAACTCTTGGTAAAATAAAAAGGATTAAAAAACTTAAGGCACAAATCATACCTGATGATGTTCAATTAACAACTAGCAAGATAGATTGAGCGCTCAATCTCAGGCTTTTTTTATGATGAAGCGGGTACACAACTATATTTTGCAGGAAAATGGTAAATTTAAACCCATACCCATTTAAACAGCTCACTTACTATTTACAACAGCATACTCCTGCCTGCCTTATTGCACCACTTTTGTCAGTTTTTATTGCAAAGCTGCCCCAACTTCACATCATCAACCAAAATATTGCTTTGTGTTATCCATTCAGCTTTGTAATAATTGTTTTTAATTCGTGATATTGCAAACATACTTTGCCATAGGTGTTCTTGTGAGCGCAAACCAGCCACAATTTGATTCAAAACAGTTTTTAAACAGTGCTCTCGCCACGCTGGAAACCGAGCGGCAGGCATTACATACCCTCGCCCATCAGATTGATGACCGCTTTGTAAAAGCCTGTGAGCTGATTTTGGCCTGTACTGGCCGTGTGGTGGTCACCGGCATGGGTAAATCCGGGCATATTGGCCGCAAAATGGCCGCTACTTTTGCTTCCACCGGCACGCCATCTTTTTTTATGCATCCGGGAGAAGCCGGACATGGTGATCTGGGCATGCTGGTACCCGGTGATGTATTAATTGCCATTTCTAATTCGGGCAAAAGCGATGAAATCATGATGCTAATGCCTCTGGTCAAGCGTAACAATATTCCTTTAATTACTATTAGTCGTGATGCACGTGGCCCCATGCCACAACTGGCCGATGTTGCTTTGACTCTGGGAGAGTCAAAAGAAGCCTGTCCGCTGGGTCTTGCGCCAACTTCCAGCACTACCGCTACGCTGGCACTAGGTGATGCATTAGCTGTCGCCCTGCTGGAAGCACGCGGTTTTACAGCGGATGACTTTGCCCGCTCCCATCCGGCAGGAGCGCTGGGTAAGCGTCTTTTATTGCACGTCAGTGATATTATGCACAAGGGCAATGAATTACCCAAAACCTTGCCCTCTACCCCCTTGCATGAAGCGTTACTTGAAATGACCAGTAAGCGTCTGGGTTTAACAGCGGTAGTCGATGCCAACAATCATGTTCTGGGTGTGTTTACAGATGGTGACTTACGCCGTGCTTTTGAAAAAATGAGCTCCATTGAAGCGCATACGGCCATTGAGCAGATTATGACCAAGACACCTTTGACCATTACGCCTGATGTACGCGCAGTTGAAGCACTGGAGCTGATGAACCATAAAAAAATTAACCAGTTCCTTGTGGTCAATGACAATGAAGAATTAATTGGCATCATTACCATGCACGATATTATTAGCGCGGGAGTAAATTAATTGGCGTCTTTTTCCTTGCTTGAACGCGCTGGCCACATTAAGGCATTGGTGCTGGATGTAGATGGAATTCTCAGCGATGGCTTTTTGAGCTTTACCAATAGCGGCGAGGAAATCAAGTCATTTGATATCCGTGATGGCCTGGGCATGAAACTCGTACAAAAAGCTGGCGTAAAAGTAGCTGTAATTACGGGTCGAAGCAGTAATATCGTTAATAACCGCATGCAAAGCCTGGGCGTGGATATGGTAGTTCAGGGTCGTGAAGATAAAGGCATTGCCCTGCGTGAAGTATGCCAGACCCTGCAAATCAACCCTGAAGACTGTGCATATATGGGTGATGACTGGCCTGATCTTGCGGCCATGCAAATAGCAGGTCTTGCCATTACTGTACCCAACGCGCATGAGGAGGTACGCCGCCGTGCCCATCTGATTACACAGGCTTATGGTGGACGCGGGGCGGTAAGAGAGTTCTGTGATGTGCTATTACAAGCCAAAGGCGTTTATAACGAACTATTGCAGGAATTCTTGCATCATCACTAGCAGGTATTGAATTTAAGGCAGCTGGTTTATGGATACACGCTTATTGTATGTCATTGCATTTGGCATTGCCATATTAAGTGGCCTGTTTTATTTTTATAGTGGTAAATCAGCCCGCTTAAGCGCCCAGAAAAATCAGGATTTATCCTATAGCGCCACCCATATTCACCTGTTAAGAACCGATGACAGCGGTCAGCTAGAAGGCGTCACCAGTGCAGAAAAATTACAGTACTGGGAACTGGATGGCCGCACCCAGCTGGATCAGCTGCAAAGTACCTGGTATCAGCAGGGTAAGCCTTATGCTACGTTTAGTGCAGACAAAGCGGTCAGTTTTAATGACAATGAAAAGGTCATTTTAACCGGTGGCGTGGTTGCTGAGCGGCTATCTACTCATGGTACGGCAGGCATTACGTTTCAAACCAGCCAGCTCACCGGCTACCCTCCACAAAAGCGAATTGAAACAAATCAACCTATAGTGATTCAAAGTGCTCAGGGACAATTTAGCAGTCAGGGGTTAAACGCTGACCTGAATGAAGGACAATTTAATTTTTATCGTATCCGAGGGCAATATGTACCAGCTTCTGGCTCCTAATGTGAATTTGTCACACTCCAAAACCGCAGGGTTCTTGCCGGTACGATGGTTATCCCTGTTTCTGGCCGGTGCTATGCTTTTTGCCTTATCTTCGCCAGGATTTGCCCTGCCCAGTGATCGCAATCAGGCCATTACCCTAGAGGCAGATCGTGCCACCTATAATGAAAAAACCGGTATCACCACTTATAGCGGTAACGTCATTATTGAACAGGGTTCAGTTAAAATTCAGGCTGATTCCTTGGTAGCCAATTTAAATAAAAACCGGCAGATTCAACAGGTCACTGCCAAAGGGAATCCAGCCAAATTCCAGCAACAAATCAGCAGCGAAAAAGGCATTTCACGCGGTGAAGGACAAACCATTGTTTATAATGCCGAGACCGGCATTGTCACCATGACCGGCAACGCCTACCTGACCCAGGATGGTGCCAGCTTCCGGGGCAATACACTACGCTACAGCATCAATGCTGGTGATATCGAAGCCACCGGCAACAGCCAGCGGCGCATCCAGATTATTATTCCACCCTCTGCCAACCAAACATTCAATAAAGCCAAAAGCAAATAAGGATGGATAATCTGCCCATGTCTGCCCCTGCCAATACTTCTGCGGTACAAACCCTGACTATTCAGCATCTGGCCAAAAGCTACAATAAACGTCTGGTCGTTAAAGATGTATCCTTTAGCCTGCAAAGTGGTCAAATCGTTGGCTTGCTTGGGCCTAATGGTGCCGGCAAGACTACCAGTTTTTATATGTTGGTGGGTTTGGTCAAAATGGATAAAGGCGCCATTTTTCTGGACAAGCAGGATTTGTCCGATCTGGCCATGCACCAGCGTGCGCGGCGGGGTATTGGTTATTTACCGCAGGAAGCCTCTATTTTTAGAAAGCTGACCATCGCGCAAAATATCATGGCCATTCTGGAAACGCGTAGCGACCTGAACAAGACTGAACAACAGGCACGTCTGGAAGAATTACTGGATGAATTTAACATTCAGCATATCCGTAATTCTTTGGGGATGAGCGTGTCCGGTGGTGAGCGCCGCCGTGCTGAAATTGCCCGTGCCCTCGCCGCTGAACCCAAGTTTATGTTACTGGATGAACCTTTTGCGGGAGTAGATCCTATTTCTGTAGGTGATATTAAAAATATTATTGAGCGCTTAAAAGCTCGTGGAATTGGCGTATTAATTACGGATCATAATGTGCGTGAAACTCTGGCAATTTGTGAAAAAGCATATATCGTCAGCGAAGGTTCAGTCATTGCCGAAGGCACACCACAGGAAATTCTGGCCAATGATATTGTAAAACGGGTTTATCTAGGTGAAGATTTTCGTGTTTAAGCTTTTAAAACTTAAAGTCGCTGGAACAAAATTACAGAGAATAAACTTTTTATTTTAACTGACTGAATATACTAGCCTTCTTTACACCATGGAATAAATTGATGAACAAACTACTTGGCCTGCTTCCTGTTGCACTGCTCTTAGGTGCCTGTACCACCACAGACGGGACAATGAACCCAACCGCTTCAACGGCCAACAATATAGGCATGGCTGTTTTTCAGACCGCAGTTGACCAAAAGTGCCGTACTGAATTAAATAACCGCAATGAATATAAAATCCTGACCAGCGTTTTAACAAGTGAGAAAAAGCAGGATATCGAAAATCAGGTTTGTGGGTGCGTGGGTGAAGAAGCTGCCAAAAATGTGACGATGGTTGAGCTGGCACAGGCGGCTATTGATCCACAAGCCCGTGCGGTGCTGATTGCCAATACGGTCAACAATACCTTATCCACCTGCATTACCAAGTTTAAATTTTAATAAAAATTGCGCTCATAAAAAAAGAGCCTGCAAAATCAGGCTCTTTTTATGCATCTTTTTAGTATTAGCGTCCCAGCAGCTCACGCGCCACGATTTCTTTCATAATTTCATTGGTACCACCGTAAATACGCTGAATACGGGCATCGACGTAGAAACGTGAAATTGGATATTCAGTCATATAGCCATAACCACCAAACAGCTGCAACAGATTATCGGCTACCTTGCATTGCATATCGGTACTATAGGCTTTAACTGCTGCCGCAGTAGGCACATCCAGCTGACCAGCCATATATTTTTCAATGCATTCATTCACAAAGGCCTGGGTTGCCAGTGCATCAATTTGGGCCTGTGCCAGTGTAAAACGGGTATTCTGGAATTTACCAATCGCCTGACCAAACGCCTGACGCTCGTTAACATATTGCGTGGTCACATCAATACAGCCCAAAATTGCACCAATTGCAGTTACCGCAATGCCTAAACGCTCACGCGGCAACTCCTGCATCAGATAAGCAAAACCCTGCCCTGCATTACCCAACAACTGATTAGCCGGTACTTTTACATTGTCAAAAAACAGCTCAGAAGTATCCTGGGCATGCAGGCCTATCTTGTCCAGATTTGTACCTTTTTTAAAGCCTTCCAGATGTGTGTCTACCAGTAACAGGGAAACGCCTTTGGCGCGAGCTGCCGGATCAGTTTTTGCTGCCAGCACCACCAGATCAGCATGCTGTCCATTGGAAATAAAGGTTTTGGAGCCGTTAAGCAGATAATGATCACCCTGCAAAATCGCAGTTGAGCGCATGGATTGCAAATCAGAACCTGCACCCGGCTCAGTCATACCAATTGCACCAACCACTTCACCGCTAACCATTTTGGGCAGCCAGTACTGTTTTTGCTCTTCGTTAGCAATGTGCAAAATATAAGGTGCTGCGATTTCAGAATGACAGGAAATCCCGGTTGACAATGCGCTAAAACCTGCACGGGCGGTCTCTTCAACCAGCATTAAGGAATAATTGGTCGGTACGCCATAGCCGCCGTACTCTTCTGGCATGTCTACGCATAAAAAGCCATTTTCACCTAGCTGGTTCCATACCGAACGCGGCATAATGCCTTCTTTTTCCCATTTTTCGTAATGCGGCTTAATATGTTCAGCTAAAAAGCGGCGAAAATTATCACGAAACAACTCCAGATCAGCATCATGTGCCAACATAAAAATTTCCTTCAATATTGATCTTAAAAATAGCGGTAAATATTATGACATTATACGCCACAGTTTTTGCACTATGAATATGGATTAATATCAAAACAATTGAGCACTTTGGCAGGCTGCTTTTTGCTATGCTTTGCCTTACCACGGTTTTTCCAGAAGATTTTAAACCATGACCACCCGCCCTCGCCCGCAAAGCAACATCTACAAAGACCATGAGCACCCGTTTGCCCAATATGTACGCATTCTGGGCAAAGGCAAACGCAGCAGCCGCTCCTTAACTTATGAGGAAGCGTATCAGGCATTCGGTATGATTCTAGATAGGGAAGTGCTGGACATACAACTGGGAGCTTTTTTAACACTGCTACGGGTTAAGGAAGAATCGGTAGAGGAACTGGCGGGCTTTGTACAGGCAACCCGGGATCATTTGCAGCTACCGGCTATTGTAGTTGACCTGGACTGGTCTAGCTATGCAGGTAAGCGCAAGCACTATCCATGGTTTTTACTGGCGGCGCTTACACTGGCCAGGCATGGCTACCGTGTGTTTATGCATGGTGCAGCCGGACACACCATCAACCGCTTATATACTGAAGATGTATTGGCACATCTGGGGTATCAGCCCTGTCACAACATGCAGGCGGTTGAACAGGCGCTGGCACAGCACAATTTTGCTTATATGCCCCTGTCCGCATTTGCGCCGCGCTTGAGTGAAATTATTGAAATGCGCAACATTCTGGGCGTGCGCTCTCCGGTACATACTCTGGTGCGCTTGATTAATCCATTCAATGCACCAGTCACATTACAGGCTATTTTTCATCCAGCCTATCGCGCATCACATCAGCAGGCGGCTATGCAACTGGGTTATCAAAATACCGCAGTCATTAAAGGAGAAGGTGGCGAATTTGAACGTAACCCGGATGCACGCACCTTAATGCTGGGTATTCAGGACGGTCAAAGCTACGAGCTGGAGTGGCCAATGATCAATACCAGCCGCTCTGAGGCAGAAGAATCTTTCGATTTAAATTATTTTATTGCTGTATGGCGTGGTGAGACAAGCCATGATTATGGACAAAAAGCAGTGACAGGCACCCTTGCGCTAGCACTCTACAGCTTGCAAAAAGCAGACTCTATAGATACTGCCATGCAACTAGCGGCACAGATGTGGCAGCAGCGCTTGCACTAACTCAAACCTTAAATCTAAAGATAATGACTAGAAAAAACAAGAATTAGAGTAATTACTCTAATTATTTGCTAATATCCTGAATGTCTTTGTCATGGAAATAAAACAATGCACTTTGATATTCAAAAGGACTTAAATAAGTCGCTGGAATCAGAAGTTCTGGGCGAGCAATTGTTTGCTACCGCTGCAAGATTTAGTGTTAACAAAACCAGACGGCAAAAATGGCAAACCCTTAGACAACTGGAAACTCAAACCAAAAACCGGTTATGGCAATATCTGGCTGAAACTCAGCAATACGCCCGAACAAAACCTTTTATTCGCCTCGAAGCTACTGTTTCAGGATTTGCATTAGCATGTCTGCCATGGAAAATATCCATGTCTTTACTGGAGAGAGGTACCCTGCCTTTTCTGGCCACTTTTACCAGATTAGAGCAGCACGGCAAATCCGATGAACTGGATTTCTTTTCTTACATGACCACTCATGAGCAAGCCATCCAGAAATTTGCCCAGTTGGAAAAACAAGGTAAAGGCGACTCGTCCTTACATGCTGTTTTAAATCTGCTACAACCTTAAATTCCCTAAAAAACGCCTGATCAACAGGCGTTTTTTGCGTATAGACGTGTCAGCTTAAACGACTATCCTTGAGCATTACTACTTTAGTGCTGAGTTTCATCAGGCTTTCTTGCAGTATATTGGTGAGCAGCGGTGCAAGCTCATTACTTAACTGTGCCGCATGCAGACCCAACTTTTCGCCCAAAGTGGGCTTTTTACGAGAATGCAGCACATAAATATCATGTTTAGGCATCAGTGATAATAAATACGCATCTGAGGTTTCCAATTTATCGACCAGATTAAGCTTTAAAGCATCTTCACCGTACCAGTGCTCACCTGTTGCCACCTCGGAAACATTGAGCTGAGGACGATATTTTTCTACAAAATGCTTAAATAGCACATGGGTCTGCTGAAGTTCGGATTCAAACTTCGCCCGGTCTTCTTCAGAATTTTCACCAAATACCGTCACGGTACGTTTGTATTCACCAGCAGTATAAACATCAAAGTCAATATTGTGCTGTTTTAATAATTTATGAAAATTGGGCATTTGCGCTACCACGCCAATGGAACCGACCACAGCAAAAGGCGCTGCAATAACTTCCTGTGCAATACAGGCCATCATATAACCACCGCTCGCTGCCACTTTATCCACGCAAATGGTCAGATTAAAACCCGCTTCACGCAAGCGTGCCAGTTGGGCAGCCGCCAGGCCATAGCCATGCACCAGACCGCCAGGACTTTCCAGACGCAACACCACACGGTCACGACCTGCCTTGGCAATAGATAAAATGATGGTAATTTCCTCACGCAAGTGTTCTACACTGCTGGCTTGCAGGTCGCCTTTAAAATCGATCACAAAAACTTTCTGGTTATCTTTTTTACGTTGCTTTTCTTCACGCTCCAGCCGCTTGTTCAGCTCGCGTCTTTCGCCCCAACTCATCAATGCCTCAGCCAGCTTGCGCTGCTGGTCCTCCAGCTTAGCGTTTAAATGGGTAATTTGCATTTCTGAGGGCAGTTTTGGAATATGAAATAACATTAAGCTTCTCTTAATTCTTGAAAAATCACTCAACTGATATTGGGCTGCACAGCTAAATATCAATGGTTTCTTATATCAGACGTAGTGGCCTTTCTTCATCATCCAGCTGATGAGAGTGGCTGTTGGAAGAATCATGCGAATCGCAGGTTTCATCTTTTTTCTTGCTACCCCGGTCGATATAACCAGTACGCTGCTCCTCCGGTAAATGGGTATGTTCCCAGGCCAGCACAGCCTGCATACAGGTTTCGCGCTGCTCAGGCGTCAGGACACGACCATCTGGCCATTTGCCAATTTCAATGGCAGTTCTAAAGCGCTCAACAATTTCTGGTGTCAACGCAGCCAGCACCTGGTCAATATTCATGGTATTAAACCTCTTGAAACCTAATCTTCTTGAAACTTATCAAAATCCTGATTCCAGCCTAGTTTGGTACGGCAAGCTGCATAAAAATCATAGCCTGGCGGATGCAACAGGCTTAATTTAAAGGGATGCTTACGAATATGCAGCCGATCACCAATTTGCAGGGAAATGCTGGTTTGTCCGTCGGCACTCACCATCGGCAGCACCCGATTATCCCGAATCTGGATTTTAATTTCACTTTCCCCACCTACCACAATAGGGCGGCTGGACAGGGTATGCGGATGCATGGGCACAATGACCACAGCATCCATAGTGGGATACATAATAGGCCCACCTGCGGACAGCGCATAGGCGGTTGAACCAGTGGGCGTGGAAATAATCAGGCCATCACTATGCTGGCGGTATACATAATGCCCATCAATGCTTAGCTCAAAATCAATCATATGTACCGATTTACCCGCATGTAACACAATATCATTGAGCGCAATAGCTTCATATTTAAGCTGATTGTCTGAGCGTACTTCTAGCTGCAACAAGAAGCGCCGGTCAATACTGTACTGCCCGGTAAATACCTGATCAAGCTTATACAGGACTTCATGCGGTGAAACATCTGTCAAAAAGCCCAGTCGGCCACGGTTAATACCAATCACCGGTGTTTTATAACGCACCAGCTCACGAGCCGCATGCAACAGTGACCCATCACCACCCACCACAATCACTAGATCACATGCCTCTCCCAGCAAGGAGCGCGAGACCACTTGCGCAGTGTCAATGGGAAGCAGACTGGCTGTCTCTTCATCAAAAATTGGACGCAAGCCTTTTTCAAGCAAATACTCATACAGCAGGCATAAGGTATCAACGACCGATGTTTTTCCGGTACGCCCTACTAAGCCAATATTCCGAAAATTGCTACGAAAACTGCTGGATTGCTTATCCTTCACTCACTCTTACTCCGCCATGCAGGCAAGTACATCATAACATTAAACCAAAAGCAGGCTTAATAACCAATCCAGTTTTATAGTTTGCTGTTTGTACCTGCAATACCAACAAAAACTGCTCCGGCAATAAAAAACCGCCCTGAATAAGAGCGGTTCTTTTAGCTTAGCGTCATTAAGCCTCAGCTTTTAACTTCAAACGTGCAGCATGCAGTAATGGCTCAGTGTAGCCACTTGGTTGTACAGTGCCCTTAAAGATCAGGTCACTCGCCGCCTGAAAAGCCACGCTATTGGCAAAGTTTGGTGCCATTGGCTTGTAAAATGGGTCGTTGGCATTTTGCTGGTCAACAATCACTGCCATACGCTCCAGCACTTCCTGTACCTGCTCTTGGGTCACGATATTATGACGCAACCAGTTGGCTACATGCTGGCTGGAAATACGCAAGGTTGCACGGTCTTCCATTAGGCCTACGTTATTGATATCAGGCACTTTGGAGCAACCAACACCCAGATCTACCCAGCGAACCACATAACCTAAAATACCTTGGCAGTTGTTTTCCAGCTCATTGGTAATTTCGTCTTTGGTCCAGCTGGTATCAGTGGCTAAAGGCGGTGTTAACAGGTCTTCTAGTGAAGCTGCTGGTTGTACTTTAAGCTCATCCTGACGCGCTTTAACATTCACATCATGATAATGCAGGGCATGCAGGGTTGCACCTGTTGGTGATGGAACCCATGCACAGGAAGCCCCGGCTTTAGGATGAGCAACTTTTTGTGCAACCATATCTTTTAACATGTCTGGCTTGGCCCACATGCCTTTACCAATTTGCGCTTTGCCTTGCAGGCCGCAAGCCAGACCAATAGCCACGTTACGGTTTTCGTAAGCTGCCAGCCATTTCTGGGTTTTTACTTCTTCTTTACGAACTACAGGGCCAGCTTCCATAGAAGTATGGATTTCGTCACCAGTACGATCCATAAAGCCAGTGTTAATAAAAATAGTGCGGTCAGCCGCAGCACGGATACACTCTTTTAAGTTAACAGAGGTACGGCGCTCTTCATCCATAATACCGATCTTGAGAGATTTAGCCGGTAATCCCACAGCCTGTTCAGCACGTTCAAACAGCTCAACGGCGAACTTCACTTCATCCGGGCCATGCATTTTTGGCTTAACAATGTACATGGAGCCAGTGCGTGAGTTGCGCAGACTGTTGGTGCCTTTGATGTCGTGTGTAGTTAGTAAAGAAGTCACCAATGCATCCATGATGCCCTCAAAAACTTCCTCACCATCCACCAAAATAGCTGGGTTAGTCATTAAATGACCCACATTACGCAGCAACATCAGTGAACGGCCATGTAGTTTTAGCTCGCCGCCATTTAAATCCTTGAATGTAAGGTCTGGATTCATTTTACGGGTAACGGTTTTGCCGCCTTTCTGGAAGGATTCTTCCAGATCACCTTTGATCAGGCCTAGCCAGTTGCGATAGCCTTCCACTTTTTCTTCGGCATCAACCGCTGCTACAGAGTCTTCCAGATCCTGAATGGTGGTGACCGCTGCTTCAACCAGTAAGTCTTTTACCCCCGCAGCATCGGTCTGACCAATTGGGCTGTTGGCATCAATTTGAATAACCACGTGCAGACCGTTGTTTTTTAGCAGCACTTCATTTGGGCTGGCTGCATCACCATTGTAGCCAGCCAGTTGCTCAGCATTTTTAAGACCAGCAGTACTGCCATCTTTCAAAGTAACTGTTAGCTTGTTGCCATCAATCGCATATTTGGTCGCGTCTTTATGCGAACCGTTTTCCAGCGCGAAAATTTTATCCAGAAAGTCTTTGGCAAATGCAATAACCTGGTTACCACGAATCGGATTATAGCCTTTGCCTTTTTCAGCACCATCTGCTTCAGAGATCACATCTGTGCCATACAGGGCATCATACAATGAACCCCAGCGTGCATTGGCAGCATTTAAGGCATAACGTGCATTACGTACTGGTACCACCAACTGGGCACCTGCAATATGGGCAATTTCATCATCAACATTGGTCGTGCTAATTTGAAAGTCTTCACCTTCTGGTACAATGTAACCAATTTCACGTAAAAACGCCTGATAAGCGGTTTTGTCAAAAGTAGGGTTGGCCCGATGCCATTCGTCAATTTTGGCTTGTAGTTCTTCACGCTTAGCCAGCAATTCTTTGTTTTTTGGCGTTAAATCAGTAACGACCTGTTCAAAATTTTTCCAGTAGGTTGCACTATCGACGCCTGTACCAGCCAAGGCTTCGTTTTCAATAAAATCGTACAGTTCTTTGGCAATACTCAGCTTGCCCTGTTGAATACGTGCAGTCATTGTCTATCCCGATGCGCTACTAAAATTTAAGAAAGACAGGATTATACTGTTTTACTTACTCATTTGCATGTATCAATCCGTTAAAGTGTTATTTTGCCTAAATGTTGTGCTGGTACGAAATAGATTGCTTGTACCAATAGTTCAGTCCATAAAATTACACTAGGATATTAAATTAGTTTCCTAATTTTGGTTTAAAATAAAAATTATTGAAGGCATTAAAAAAACAGGACGCCGGGCTTAATTTTTAGCTTCCTGTTTGCAGATGCTCGTCAAATAAAGTACAGATGGTCATATTATGCCCTTGGCGCAACCATTTGCTCTGGCCGCACCACTTGATCAAACTGTTCAGCAGTCACCAGCCCCAACTCTACTGCCACCTGCTTGAGGGTCTTGCCTTCTTTGTAGGCAGTTTTGGCAACTCTGGCTGCATTCTCGTAGCCAATGACCGGATTTAAGGAAGTCACCAGCATCAGCGAGTTATGCAGGTTATATTCAATTTTGCTAAGGTTTGGCTCAATACCGTATGCGCAATTATTATTGAAGCTGTTGCAGGCGTCCCCTAACAAACGTATAGATTGCAGCAGGTTAAAGGCGATTACAGGCATAAACACGTTAAGCTCAAAATTACCTGACGCACCAGCAATATTAACGGTGGTGTCGTTACCCAGCACCTGTGCCACCACCATGGTCATGGCTTCAGACTGTGTAGGATTCACCTTGCCCGGCATAATACTGGAGCCTGGCTCATTTTCTGGAATAAAAATCTCGCCAATACCACAGCGCGGACCGCTGGCCAGCCAGCGAATATCGTTGGCAATTTTATTTAGGCTTACCGCCAGCGTCTTGAGTGCACCCGATGCAAATACCGCCGCATCACGCGCCGCCAGTGCCTCAAATTTATTAGGCGCTGTAATAAATGGCAAGCCGGTTAATTCGGCAATTTTATCGGCACTTTTAGCGGCATAATCAGGATGGGCGTTTAATCCAGTGCCTACCGCTGTGCCCCCCAAAGGCAATTCATACAAACCCTGTAATGCCTGATTAAGCCGCTTTAAGCCATGATCAAGCTGGCACACATAGGCACTAAACTCCTGCCCCAGTGTTAAAGGAGTCGCATCCTGTAAATGAGTGCGGCCAATCTTGACAATACTCTCAAACTTACGGGATTTTTCATCCAAGGTATTACGCAGTTGTTTAACCGCAGGAATGAGTAGTTCATTGATTTCAACGGCTGCGGCAATATGAATGGCAGTAGGAAATGAATCATTGGTAGACTGAGCGCGGTTAACATGGTCGTTGGGATGCACCGGATACTGCGCACCCAGCGGCTGCCCAACACTTTGATTGGCCAGGTTGGCAATTACTTCATTGCAGTTCATGTTGCTTTGAGTGCCTGAACCGGTTTGCCATATCACTAGGGGAAATTGTTCGTCCCAGTCTCCTGTGATCACCTGTTCTGCGGCAGGAATAATAAGTCTGGCGATTTCCTCGCTAATCTGCCCCAGTTCTGCATTGACCATTGCCGCTGCTTTTTTTACGGTTCCCATGGCTTTAATCATGGGTCTGGGCATATGTTCCTGACCAATTTTAAAGTTCTGTAGGCTACGCTGGGTTTGTGCTCCCCAATAGGCAGTTGCAGGAACCTCAACCTCTCCCATTGTGTCGTATTCAGTGCGGGTATTCATTGATTGCTCCAGTCGACATTTAGGCTCATCAAATGGCTACGCAACTTCAGGGCGGATCAGCGCAGCATGGTTCGGGCTATGTTTTATCCCAAGAGTTTATGGTTGTTTTATATGTTAGAGACTGGGCAATGTGGTATCAAAAGTGATTTTGGCGCTTGTTTGTTACTTTAAGTTAAAGGTCTTAATAGCTGATAAAATCGCCATGTATCAGTGATAATATCCTCAAAACTGCGCTTGGCCTGCCAGTGCAGCACTTCTTTTGCATGTGCGGGATTGCCTATCAGGCTGGCCACATCACCAGAACGCTCATCAATCACCTGCTGCGAAATTGGCTGTTCAGTCACTTCACTGGCAATACCTACCGCCTGTTTTACGCTAATGCCCTTACCTGAACAGATATTAAAACTATCAAATGCCTGAGTCTGGTTAAACAGCCAGCCTAGTGCATGCATATTGGCCTCAACAGCATCCATAACATGCACATAGTCACGCACTGCTGTACCATCGGGTGTTGCATACTGTCCCCCATAAATATCAATCTGATCACGCTCCTGACGTGCTACCTGCATTAGATAAGGCACCAGATTGGAAGGCAGGTTAGCTGGCCATTCTCCTAACACGCCAGTCGGAAAAGCACCGGCCACATTGCCATAACGCATGATGGCAATACGCCAGTCAGGGTCAGCCTGTACCACATCCCTGATAATCTGCTCAGACATTTGCAAACTTGTGGCAAAAGGATTAACAGGCTTAAAAGGACTTTGCTCGTCTACAGCTTCTGCCTGATCTGCGCCATAAACGGCCAGTGATGAAGCAAACACCATGGTTTTGATTGAAGAGCGTTGCATGGCACGTAGCACACTTGTGGTGCAGGTCACATTATTATTATAAAAATCAAGCGGGTGTATTACTGAGTCTGGAATAACCTTGGTGCCCGCACAATGCACAATGGCATTGACTGCATATTGTTCAATAGTGCGCTGCAAAGCCGGCGTATTTCTAACATCCAGCCGGATAAAAGTCACATAACGTCCAGCCATATATTCAAGACGCTCCAGCACTTCCATTTTACTGTTACATAAATTGTCAACCAGAATGACGTCGTGACTATTTGCCAGTAATATAGCAGCCATATGTGATCCGATATACCCCAGGCCACCTGTCACCAAAATCATAAGTTAACCTCAATTTATATAGCCAGATATTCACCTTGTCATGATATCGAACTATTTATGCAGGAATCATGGAGATGAGTACACTAGTTTTGTTAACACAGCCTGCCAGTACAGTGGTAGCATGGCATGCGTTCAGACTGACTCAGGCATTGTTAAAAAAACAGCACCCCGTACAGGTTTTCTTTTATCAGGAAGCAGTTACTATTGCAAACCAGCTAGTCTGGCGCCCTGCCGATGAACCAAATCTGGGGCATCTGTGGCAACAACTGGGCATTGACCTGCCTGTTTGTGTGAGTGCTGCATTATTTCGGGGCGTAAGCGACCCGGATAATACTGCACGCCATCAGCTGAATGCCGCCAATTTGATACCGGGCTTTCGTATGGCAGGGCTGGGAGAACTGGCAGAAGCTATGCTAAACGCTAACCGTACGATTCAAATGTAGCAGCTGTTAATATATAAACCTAAATTATTGAGCCATGTCTGTGAAATCTGTTTTAGTGATTATGAGTCAGGGGCCACTTGCCGGACAAAACCTGCTGGAAGCCCTGTCAGCTACACTGGTGCTGGCAACATTTGGCCTGGAGGTTAAGGTTTGCCTAAAAGACGACGCGCTGCAATTGTTAGTCGCTTCATTACCACAAATCACAACGCCAGTCAGCTTTAAACCAACTTATCCCATGCTGGAAAGTTTTGAGTTTTATGATCTATTTCCGGTATGGGCGTGGGCACAATCGGCGAAGGAACAAGTGCTGCTTGAAGGAACCAGCCTGCCCTTTGAGCCAGTTGCTTTAACACCTGAGCGATTAAGTCAGTTCGATCATATTTTGTACTGGTAATCTGTTAAACGTTATATGCTCTACCTCACATTCATCAATCATTTGCTTTTCAAAATCCATGACAGACCAACAATACCCAATGATAGATTCCCCTGATTCTGTTTCTTTTGCCTCTACCCTGCATCAACTGAGTATTGCACCACGCTTATGGGGCACAATTCCTGAGCAGCTACAGGCAGTCTGGCAGCCTGGGGACACACTCATCCTGCTAGGTGAAGCTGCCCAGGGCTATACAGATACTCGCCTGCAAGTGTTTGGCACCATTTATCTGTTACAGGCCGATGTAGCAATGCTGGGTATTAGTAGCAATCTGGCTTGCTGCCATATTTTAAGTGATGATGAATGGGCAACGCTGGTTTTAAAATATAATAAGCACATAAGCTGGAAATAAGGTGTAGCAAGCATGACTGAGGTTTTACTGGATCAGGATGGTCATCTACAAAACCATCTGGACTGGAGTCCAGCTGTTGCCCAGCACATGGCCACCCAGGAGGGATTAATATTACAACAGCATCATCTGGATATTTTGCTGGCAGTCCGTGAGTTTTACCAGCGCTTTGGTTATGCGCCGGCTACTCGTCCCCTGATTCGCTTTTTGATAAAAGAAGTGGGGGATCAAATCAGTAATGCACAGCTAATGCAGGATTTTAATACCGGATTGGTGGCACGTACCCTGGCACGACTTTCAGGTCTACCCAAGCCTGCAAATTGTTTATAGCTGGCTACAAATCCCTTATAAACTGCCGAGTATTTTTTATAGTTGCGCTTTTTTTATTCTTAATTCTACATTTTGATGCAATATTCATTGTAGTTGGCATTGCAAGCGATTGCACCTTTTTCTAGACTCGCAGTTTGCCAAGTTACTACTTACAAACAGGGATCGCCACTTTCAGGTTTAACTATGAAAAAATCTTATCTGTACTCTCTGATCTGTGCTAGTGCACTTTTTAGCGCCTGTACAATTGCACCGCCAAAACAGGTCATTGAAACACCTTTACCTGCTCCTGAGCCTCAGCCGGTGGTGCTGCAAAAGGTTGAGCCTGAAATCTCACCTCCACACTATCGCCTGAATCCAAAAAATTATTTTTCTCCATTAAATCCAATACTGGTGCAGGAAATTAAAGAAGCCTTAACGCCTAAAATCATTAATCCCACTACAGGAGAAGTGGTTTCCAGGCTGCCAATTCAGGTACCCGGGCAAACTACATCTGCCCAGCCCACCACTACCACAGCAGCAGCATCTGCTCAGGCTACGGGCAATCCGGCTAGCATCGGCAACGACCAGACAAAAGACGCTGTTACAGGCTCTACAGCTGAAACAGCTCAACCTGAGCTTTCGCAATCTGAACCTGCGCAACAAGAAAACCAGTCGCCTGAACTGGCATTGTTAAAAATTGATCCAGCATTAAAACTTGATGAACAAGCACTTGCCGCCCTAAATGCTGCCAGTGAAGACAACAGCAATATGGTGAACCTGAATGCTCCTGTTACTACTACAGGCACCAGTGCCAATACAGAGTCCCTTGATACTCAATCAGACGCTACCACCCCAGATGCAGTGACTGGAAATACAGCCTCTACTGACCAGACCGCTGCTACAGGGCCATCCTTAAAAGCTGCGCTTGCCAAAATATTGATTCCACTACACCAGCAACTGATGACCAAGAGCATTTCCACGCCGTCCGCCAGTGATGAAAAACTGGATGTTACCGAACTGGATAAAGATATTCTGCTGCTTGAAGGCAAGGCACGTCACTATCCGGCATACTTTAACAATAAAATTGAGCGTGTGAAGGCAGAAAAGAAAATCCGCCAGATCACCCAGAAACTTGATGTGCTTGCGGTTGATCCACGCGCCTCTTACGATGTCCTGTTACGCGCCATGAAAGCCCACGTACTGGCACGCAACATGGATGCAGGCCCCGACTCTGCATTTAAATCTGCGGTATATTTCCAGCGCCTGCTCAAACTCAAGCCAGCTGACCCGGAAACCAGCTTCTGGTATGGTTTTTCCTTGGGTGAAGGCGGCGGTTTTAGGGAGTCTATTTCTCATCTGGATACCGCAGTAAAAGCAGACTATCAGGAAGCCTATCTGGCGCTGGCGCATAGTTACCTGCAAATGGGCGACAAGAAAAATGCGCTTACCATGCTCAATAACTACAAAATCAAATTTCCGGATGATTCACAAAATACCGAACGCCTGATTGCAGAAATTCAGGCCGGTCAGCGCTATTCTATCTGGCGCTAAGCAATCACCTATATAAGAGTAGTCAGCAACAAAAAATAGGGCGTCTTTGCCCTATTTTTATGCCTAATTTTTATACTAACTTAATGGCACTACACGCATTACTTCTTCCAGTGTGGTTACACCCTCTGCTATTTTTTTGGCGCCAGCCAGTCGAAGCGGTTGCAAACCCTCGCGGTAAGCCTGCTGCTTGATCTGATTTAATGTTGCGCCATCCCCGACCAGACGCTTCATATCCGTACTTAGCACTAGAATTTCATACAGGCCAATACGCCCCCTATAGCCAGTGCCACGGCATTGCTCACAGCCGACTGCCTGATAAACTTGTGGCGGTGGATTACTTTTCCACGGGCTTACGAGCTGACTCCAGGCATCGCTATCAACGGTGGTAGAGACCTTGCAATGCTCACACAACGTTCTGACCAGACGCTGTGCCATAACGCCAAGTATGGTAGCAGCCGTTAAAAATGGCTGTACGCCCAGATCATGCAGGCGGGTCAGGCTAGATGGAGCATCATTGGTGTGTAAAGTAGATAGCACCAAATGCCCAGTTAACGCCGCCTGAATCGCCATATCAGCGGTATCCTGATCGCGGATTTCGCCCACCATAATGATATCTGGATCCTGACGCATCAAGGCACGTACCCCTTCGGCGAACCCCAGCTCAATGCTGGCTTGTACTTGCATCTGGTTAAAGCTGGACTCAATCATCTCAATGGGGTCTTCAATGGTACACACATTGACTTCATCGGTAGCCAGTTGCTTAAGCGTAGAATACAGCGTGGTGGTTTTACCCGAACCGGTCGGCCCGGTGACCAGAATAATGCCATTCGGATGCGCCGCCATTTGCTTCCATTTGGCAAGATCATCACCCGTTAAGCCCAGTTGCTCAAAGGTACGCACCAGCACTTCAGGGTCAAAAATACGCATGACCATCTTTTCCCCAAATGCAGTGGGTAAAGTCGATAAGCGAAGTTCGGTTTCAATGCCTTTAGGCGTGCGAGTTTTTAAGCGTCCATCCTGTGGTTTACGACGCTCTGCCACATTCATACGGCCCAGAATTTTAATGCGCGAAATTACAGCGGTTAAAATTGGCGCTGGCATGTCATATACGGTGTGCAATACACCATCTATACGAAAACGCACCCGACCGCCCTGACGGCGTGGTTCCAGATGAATATCACTGGCACGCTGATCAAAGGCATACTGCAATAACCAGTCCACAATACGTACAATATGCTGGTCATTGGCATCCGGGTTTTGCACGTCACCCAGTTGCAATAATGCCTCTACCCCTTTGGCTGTGGCCTCAGTACCGCCTGTTCCTTTTGCTCCGGCAATCGCACGGGTCACCTGATAGAACTCAACCAGATAACGGCTTAACTGCTCAGGATTGAGCATAACGCGCTGAATGGTACGCGGGCGCACGCTATGCGACAGGTTTTCCAGCCAGTCATCATAAAAAGGCTGATCGCTGCCTATGGTAATGCTGTCTTTGTCTACTGCAACCGCCAGAATACGGTGCCGCTCGGCATATTCAAACGACATCACCGCTGTTACCGCTGGCACATTTACTTTTAACGGGTCAATCCGGTAAAAAGGAACACTCGCCTTTTCAGCCAGCCATTGTGAAAGTACTGAAGTGCTAAGCTTTTGTTGTGTGGTGGCATCGGTTAAATCAAAACTGGCAATAAACTGTAGCGGGTGCCATTGCAACTGATCTTTGCGCCGTGGCGTGGTAGCAAGCAAATTGGCATCACGCTGGCTAATCTTTCCCTCTTTGAGTAAATGATCCAGACACCAGCGCACATCCACCTGAAAAGAAAAATGATGCGTGTTATTCAAAATAAGGCTCCTTGCGCTGGAAATTTACAGCAGTATTATTTTAACTACTAGGCTTAGTTTAAAGATGTAATTGCGTAATTGCCTCTACACTAACCTTCGCCTCAAAAATACGAAAGCTGACATTGACCTGATCATAAGCCATACCATAAATCCTGTTTTCATCATCCTGATAGGCAGGGCGCGGGTCAAGTGCCAGCAGCTCATGAATCAGCTGTTGTTGTTCAGGGTTTAACCGATTTTGCGCTACTAACTGCGCTGCCTGCCGGGAAGCCTGCGCTGTCCACTCTACCTGAAAGCGTGCCGGTGCCTGCTGGGCAAAACCACTCACTGCATGGGGAATCGCATCCGAATAGGCAATATAGGGTTTAATATCCACAATAGGCGTCCCGTTTAATAAGTCAGCCCCGCGAACCAGCAACTTTACTGAGGCATTTTGCCTGATTACCTTTACCAGTTGCACTACCGACAAGCCCAGTGGACTTGGGCGGTACATACTACGGCTGGCAAATATACCGGTTTTTTGATTACCTCCCAAACGTGGTGGGCGGATTTGTGTACGAAATTTTGGCTGTTTTTGGGCACTATGCTTGTTTTGATTAAATACCCAGATTAGCCAGATATGACTGAATGCCTCTAACCCCTCAAAAGCCATGGCATCATCATACGGTGCATTAAACTCAATAATTGCAGGCACTTGCACTAGATTGGGCTGGCGAGGAATACCAAATTTTTCATGAAAAGGAGACTGTACCCTACCAATGACTGGTATACTTAAATCCGGGTTCATCACTTTTCCTTATAAATAACATTTGATTAATTCAGTTTATACACAATGGCTTTCAGTTAGAATAGCAGGCTGTTTTTTATTATATTGATGAGAGCTTCATGGCCGCTTTTAATGTTGAAAAAATTACTCACGTTCACCACTGGAATGATACCTTATTTAGCTTTAAAACCACTCGTGATGTAAGCCTGCGCTTTAAAAATGGTCAGTTTGTAATGATTGGGCTGGAAGTAAACGGCAAGCCGCTGATGCGTGCCTATTCTATAGCCAGCGCCAATTATGAAGAAGAACTCGAATTTTTTTCGATTAAAGTGCAGGATGGCCCACTGACTTCTATTTTGCAAAAAGTACAAGTGGGCGACGAGATTTTAATCAGTAAAAAACCAACGGGTACACTGGTACACGATGACCTGTTACCCGGCAAAAACCTGTACCTGCTGTCCAGCGGTACTGGCCTTGCGCCATTTTTGGCACTGATCCGCGATCCAGAAACTTATGAGAAGTTTGAAAAGGTCATTCTGGTACATGGCACCCGTTTTATTAGCGAACTGGCCTATCAGGATCTGATTTTAAATGAACTGCCAAACCATGAGTTTTTTGCCGAACTGGGTATTAAAGACAAGTTAATTTACTACCCAACCGTGACCCGCGAACCGTTTAAAACCCAGGGTCGTGTGACAGCACTGGTAGAAAGTGGGCAACTGTTTGAAGATATTGGCCTGCCACGCTTTAACCGTGAAACTGACCGTGCCATGCTGTGTGGTAGCCCGGCCTTCCTAAAAGACGTGGCGGCACTGCTTGATGCGCATGGTTTACAGGAATCACCACGTATGGGTGTAATGGGAGATTATGTGATTGAGCGCGCGTTTGTTGAGAAGTAATTAAGTTATTGTTCATGTATATAGCGGCCTTGGTATGCCAAAGCCGCTATTGTATCAAAAGGCATCTACGATAGATGCTCCATCGCTGGGTTAACCTGATATAGCCAGTACAATTACCAGTCAGACCCTACACCGCCGGATCAGGTGGTCAAAGACTACGGACAAAAGGCTGGATTGTTAGCTGCCTGCCTACTGCCAACCATAAAAGGCTTGTTGCCTGCTTTGCTTACCGACAAGATGATATTCGCCTTGCCTTTATTACAGGCTTTTTGGCACAACTTGGGCAATTCTCCAGAGAGTATAGCGGCAAGAAAAATAATGTATTGATCAGTTAGACAAGTTATGTGTTTATTGCATACATTAAGCTCTATAATAAATTGGTTCTTCAGAATTTTTTGTCCTACAATCTTGAAAGGTTCTGATGTTTTTTGCCATTGACCCTATAGCCGTGCCACTGGCATGTTTAAATACGCTGCAAATATAAATGGATAATACATGACCCTGACCAATGCTCGCCCAGACAATGGTATTCCCGGTGTGTATGGCTTGTTATTACTGGAAGTCGTTTCACGCTTTGGGGTAAGTGAGCAAACCCTGTTTTCCCCTTTTGATTTAAATAGTGAAAAACTGGCCGACCCAAATTTTCGTATTTCCCTGCCACTGGCTAATGATCTGCTTAAGCATGCCATGGAATTAACCGGCGAAGACAGTCTGGGTTATCATCTGGGTACGCAGATGCGTATTTCCATTCATGGCTTTATTGGCTATGCCATTATGAGCGCGTCCAATGTAACAGAAGCCTTAATGCTGGCCTCGCGCTTCATTCATATTCGTGTGCCATTTTTGACCCTGCACGTATCCACCATGCAACCCAAAGCACGGATTCAGCTCATCTGTGATGAGCTAAATATGGAGCCACTGCGTCAGGAGGTGCTGATTGCCTTAACTGTTGGCATTTTAACCATGGGTAAGGCACTGACCGGACAGGAACTATTTGCCGAGATAGAATGTGATTTCCCGGAACCCAAAAACTTTGAAAAATACGAAAAACTAATCACGGCAAACATCAAGTTTAACCAGTCGCATCTGGTGGCTTATTTTGATAAAAGCTATTTGAGCCTGCCACTGACTAACGCTGACCCCATTGCCAGCCAGATTGCCATTAACCAGTGCGAAGCTGAATTATCAGCACTGGGCGAGCGCAAGCGGGTTGCCATGAAGGTGCGGGATTTGCTCAAGCAGTCAACCGAGCGCTACCCCACCATTGAAACCATTGCTGACAAACTGCATATGTCAGATCGCACGCTCAAGCGCCAACTGGCAGCAGAAGGCACTTCCTACTCTAACGTGGTGGATGAAGTACGCTACCGGTATGCCATTTCCCTGCTATCACGTTCGGATTATAGTCTGGAACAAATTTCCGATGAGCTGGGCTACTCCGATGTAGGTAACTTTACCCGTGCCTTTAAGCGCTGGACAGGCCGCACACCGGGCAACTGGCGCAAAGACCCTTATCTGTAAATGTTTGCTTTAGGGTTTTAGCGCGATCTGCTATGTGCTGGCATCTGATACTTGCCAGACTAACCACCTATTAAACAAATAGCAGCGCCAGCCGGATATCATTATAGGAATACTCTCCATTTAAGGCATCTACCAGCGCACGCAGGCGAATACTGCCATTGTCATTAAAATGCTCTGGCAAAGCCTGTTTTTTGATTTTGCGATACGCTTTTGCTACGGCCTTGATTTGCACTGCATCGGGCTTGATACGCTCCAGATCCAGCTCGCTAGATTGTTGCTTAAGCTTTTCCAGATGATTAATCACAGTAGCCTGAGTCAGCGAGCGTTGTACCGCAATTTCGGCAATATCCAACCCCTGCTCATACAATACCCGGGTTTGCGCCAGAGTATCGCTGCTATCTTTTACCTCCTTCCCACTTTTTCGCTGTAGCTTTTTTTGCTGGCGGGCAATTTCTGCCGGATTAAGCGTACCGCCGCATAACCTAATAAAATTATCATGTTGTATCGCGGCATCTTTATGTTGCCATTCCTGCTCTGCTTCACCGGACAACTCCAAAAAGCGCTGATCCGCTTTCATGGCCAGACTGTCAAGCTCAAGCGCCTTTTGGTTAAAACCCAGCAAACGCAGGCCGGAGAGGGACTTTAGCCGTGATAGCGCCACATAACCCTGCCCTTTTTCAAAGGTTTGGCTTAAATCAATTTCAGCCGCTTCCAGTGTCATGCCCTGGCTTTTATGTACGGTAATGGCCCAGGCATGGCGTAGGGGAATTTGTTTGAAACTGGCAATTACCTTGCCCTGTTCATTCTCAATAGACCATTCGCTTGGCTCTACCACCAGCACGGTATCATCGCGTAGTTTGATCTCTGGCAGCTCACCGTATTCTTCATCCTTGATAAAGCCGACGACCTCGCCTAATGTGCCGTTAATATAGCCTTCTTCAAAGTTATTCTTAACGAACATGACCTTGGCACCTTTTTTAAGCACTAGGGTTTCCGGGGCACGTACTGAACTGGTCAGGGTCATGAGTAATTTTTCATTGCCTTCTGTTTGTGCCTCAAACACATGCGCCTTGTTCTTGATCGCTACAAGATGCTGCTCATTGATTTGATCAACATCTGCATTATGGGTAAACAGACGGGTAATGTCTGCCTCCAGTGCCTGATGCTGGGTACTTTGCAGCATCTGTACACTATCAGCGCTAACCTGTCCCAGCCTGATCTCGTTGAGTATCTGGTCAAGCTGGTTGTCGTCCTGCCGATGCTGCTCAGTCAAATAACAAATTTCAAATCCGGCCTCCAGCCAGGCAGATGCCATAAAGGCAAACTTGTCCCGATTGCTCTCGCCGGCTTTTCCTACTGGTGGCAGCTGAAAAAAATCACCCGCAACAATAATTTGCATACCGCCAAATGGTTTATCGTCATCCTTAAAATATTTAAGCACCTGATTGATCAAATCAAATTGACGGGCATGCAGCATGGAAATTTCATCAATAATTAATACTTTTGCCTTTTCAATGTGATCGCGCAGGTATTTACGTTCTTTTAGTTTTTTTAAATCGTGCTCAGTAAGCTGGTCTTTAATGCCAATGCCAGTCCAGGTGTGAATGGTCATGCCATTCATGTGGGTTGCAGCAATGCCGGTTGATGCAGTAACAGCCACAGGCACCTTACGGGCTTTTAAATATTCAATGTACTGATTTAAAGTGTAAGTTTTACCCGCACCTGCCGAACCGGTCAGAAAGACATTTTTGCCAGATTTTAAAATATTTAAAGCGGTAGATTGCTGCATAAATAGAACTTTTCAAAAAATAAAGACAAATTTTAAACGGCTATTTTAGCAGCTTCTGGATAAAACAATGATCTGTAAATGATTGCCTGCCACTTATAGCGACAGGTTTTGACGTCTCAAAGTTAGCCAGCTTATGCACCCATCAAATGCTGCCTGAACCGGCCAACTTTTAATGTTGAGGGTTAGTGGGATTCCAGCTTTAAACCTGCCTGCCGGGCAAGTTCGGTAAAATTGGGGAAACTGGTTGCTACGGTTTCGGTACCATGAATAATAATTGGCTGACTGGCTCTTAAACCTGCCATGGCAAAACTCATGGCAATGCGATGGTCATGATGGCTTTGAATTTCACCTCCACCAAATACTGCGCCCCATTCTCCAGCCTGGCCTTTACCCTCAATAATAATGCCGTCATCGGTTGGCGTGCAGTCAACACCCAGTGTCTTTAAGCCATCAGCCATCACCTGAATGCGATCAGACTCCTTGACGCGCAGCTCCGCAGCACCCGTGAGCACGGTTTGCCCGGTTGCACAGGCTGCGGCAATAAAAATGGCCGGAAACTCATCAATTGCCAATGGCACCTGATCTTCAGGAATATGAATGCCCTTAAGCTGGCTTGCCCGAATATGAATATCCGCAACCGGTTCACCACCTGCCATTTTTTCATTGCTCAGGCTGATATCAGCGCCCATTTGTTTTAAAATTTCAATAATGCCAGTACGGGTGGGGTTAATACCCACGCCCGTTAATGTGATGTCAGAATTCTGGCTAATGGCAGCGCCTACCATAAAAAATGCAGCCGAAGAAATATCAGCAGGCACCTGAATATGCGTAGCAGTGAGCTTGCCACCACCTTGCAAGCTGATGGTATCACCTTCTGTCTTAACCTCGTAACCAAAGGCACGCAACATACGCTCGGTATGGTCGCGGGTTGGCTCTGGCTCAGTGACAGAAGTGGTGCCCTGCGCCCAAAGTCCTGCGAGCAGCACGCCAGATTTCACCTGCGCAGAGGCCATCGGTAAATCATAATGAATGCCAGTTAAGTGCTGCTTGCCGCTAATGCTTAAAGGCGGTGTACCGCGCTCGCCGGTGCTTTGAATTTTGGCACCCATTAAACGTAAGGGCTTGGCAATACGCTCCATTGGGCGTTTGGAGAGTGACGGATCGCCGGTCATGACGCTATCAAATGGTTGCGCCGATAAAATACCAGCCATTAAGCGCATGGTGGTGCCTGAGTTGCCGACGTACAGGGCATTGGCAGGTGCTTTTAAGCCATGCAACCCCACGCCATGAATGGTGACTTCGCCACGTTTAGGCCCTTCAATGGTTACACCCATATCCCGAAAAGCCTGCAAGGTAGCCAGGGCATCCTCACCTTCCAGAAAACCTGAAACCGTGGTTACCCCTTCTGCCAGCGCACCAAACATAATGGAACGATGCGAAACCGATTTATCCCCTGCTACAGTAAAGGTACCGTTGAGCTGCCCACCGCCCTGAATAATAAATTGCTCTGTCACGTTAGATTTCCTGTTTTGCATATAAGGGGTCTTGGCCAGCATATGACTAAAGTGCTGGCGTGCCGATTGCGCGCGCCCAAGCAGGCCGATTAAACCGCTAGAGTTTTCCTGCTCGATGAGAGTCCGTAAAATGGCAAGCTGCTGTTCAAAGCCAGTCAGGGCTTTTAAAATAGCAGGTTTATTGGCCAAAAAAATATCATGCCACATTTGTGGATCACTAGCGGCTATGCGGCTAAAATCACGCAGGCCACCAGCCGCATACCTAAAAATATCCAGATTTTGCCGACTGGCAGCCAGTTGTTCAATCAGGTTAAAAGCCAGTAAATGTGGCAAATGGCTGGTTTGCGCCAGAATCTCGTCATGCTCCTGCACGCTCATGCAAATCACTTCGGCATCACAAGCCTGCCATAGCTGGATGAGTCGGGCAGTCGCCAGCGGGTTGCTATTGGGTAGTGGTGTTAGTATGACTTTGTGCTGGGCAAACAAGTCGGCGCGGCCTGCATGCACGCCAGTATGCTCACTGCCTGCAATCGGATGACCGGGAATAAAACCTGTGGGCAGATTTTCCCCAAACACCACCTTGGCCGCTGCCACCACATTACCTTTGGTGCTTCCCACATCGCTAATAATGGCATCCGGCCTGATCACCGGTGCAATAACACGCAGCACGGCTTCGGTGGCACGCACTGGCAAAGCCAGCATAATCAAATCGGCATCCCGAACGGCATCTTGCGGATGCTCAAAACCCGCATCAATTAGTCCCAGTTCTTTAGCCTGCTTTAGGGTTTGGCTGGAACGGGTACTCGCCACCACCTGTTGAGCCAGATTTTTTTCACGAATTACACGGCACAGGCTTGAGCCAATCAGCCCCAGGCCAATAAAGGCAACTTTTTTAAATAAAAAAACAGGCTGCTCTTCTTGTTGCAGACTCATTAAGCCGCCTCAATCGCTGGGATTTCTACCATGACTTCTGCGAGCGCCTGTAAAAACCGGGCATTTTCCTCAAACAAACCAATCGACACACGAATATGCTGCGGCATGGCATAACCGCCACCTACTGGACGTACAATCACCCCTTTTTTAAGCAGCGCATTAAATACCTGCCCGCCATTACGCTGCACATCCACCGCAATAAAGTTGGCACGTGAGGCAATCCAGTTTAAGCCTAAAGTTTTAAAGCCCTGTTCTAACTGTACCATACCCTGCTTGTTCAGCTCGCGGCTTTGCTCAATAAAATCAGTGTCCTGTAGCGCAGCAATTGCAGCAGCCAGTGCAAAGGAACTCACGTTAAATGGCTGACGCACGCGATTGAGTAAATTGGTCACCTCGTTACTTGCCAAACCAAAGCCTATCCGTAAGGAGGCCAGCCCATAAGCCTTGGACAAGGTGCGGCTAATCAGCAGGTTTGGATACTGATTTAAAAACTTTAAACTGTTGAAGTTTTCCGGAAAATATTCCACATAGGCTTCATCCAGCACTACCAGCACCCGCGCAGGGATTTGTTGCATAAAGGCACTAAATTCACTTTCCTCAAACCAGGTACCGGTTGGGTTATTGGGGTTGGCAATAAAAATAACTTTGGTTTTGGGGCTTATTGCCCGTGCCATTGCAGGCAGGTCATGGCCAAAATCTTTAGCGGGCACCTCTATACCAACCGCGCCAACCGCCTGGGTAGCCAGCGCATATACAGCAAAGGCATGCTGGCTATAAATGACTTCATCACCTGCTGCCACAAAAGTGCGTGCTACCAGCTCTAAAATATCATTAGATCCGTTACCCAGCGTGATCTGGTCAATATTGATATTAAACTGCTGGCTGATCTGCTGTTTTAACAAAAACCCATTGCCATCCGGATAGCGCCCTACCTCGCTGATCGCATCCTGAATAGCAGCTTTGGCCTTTGGCGAACAACCTAGCGGATTTTCATTACTGGCGAGCTTGACCACATCATCCAGACCCAGCTCGCGCTTTAATTCATCAATCGGTTTACCCGGTTGATACGGCGCAATATGAGCAATTCCTTCATTGGCAGGGGGAATTAAAAAGTTGGCTTGGCTGGACATGAAAATTTCTCTTGCTAAATATAATAGACCAATAACAAATACGACTTATAGCACCGCTTTAGGATAAGATCCCAGCACCCGTACTTCTTTTACCAAAGGCTTGATATCATTAAGGGCAGCAGTGACATTGCTGTCAGAGGCGTGACCTTTTAAATCGATAAAAAACACATAGGCCCATTTTTCCGGTTGTGCCGGACGGGTTTCAATGCTGGTTAAGCTGATGTTGTGCTTGGCAAACGGCGCCAGAATTTCAATCAGGGCACCGGCACGGTCATGCGCTGCAACCAGAATAGAAGTTTTGTCCTGTCCGCTGGCTGGTATGGCTTCGCGGCCAATAATCAAAAACCGGGTGGTGTTGCTGGGGTTATCCTCAATATTGCTGTGTAAAATGGTCAGGCCATACAGCTCGGCAGCTATTTCACCGGCAATGGCTGCCGAATGCCACTCGCTGCGAATGCGCTTGGCCGCTTCCGCATTACTATTTAGCGCCACACGCTCGGCATTTGGATAATGTGCATCCAGCCACTTGCGGCACTGCGCCAGCGTTTGCTGATGGGCATAAATTTTGGTGATATTTTCCTGCTTGGTGCTGGGAGCAATCAGAAACTGATGATGAATACGCAGCTCAACCTCACCAATCACGTTTAAATGTGAACCAATAAAGCAATCCAGCGTATGGTTTACCACCCCTTCAGAGGAGTTTTCAACCGGCACCACACCATAATGCGCACTACCTGCCTCTACCTCACGGAACACCTCATCAATCGTTGCCAATGACTTTGTGCGTGCCTGATGACCAAAATGCTTGAGCGCTGCTGCCTGAGTAAAGGTGCCCTCCGGGCCTAAAAAAGCAATAGTCTGCGGGGCTTCAAGGGCGAGGCAGGCTGACATGATTTCCCGAAAAATACGCGCAACTGTTTCATTGTCCAGTGGGCCTTCGTTCCGGGCCATCACCTTGCGCAACACTTGTGCTTCCCGCTCAGGACGATAAAAAACCGGCTGCTCTTCTTCGCTAAACTTGGCTTTTGCTACGTCTTCTGCCAGTTTTGCCCGCTGATTAAGCAACTGATGAATCTGCTGATCCACCTGATCAATTTCCTGACGTAGTTGCTCCAGAGAATCAGAAGAGTTTTTCCAGTCTGTATCGTCCATTGCTGCCATAATATTTTTTGCTCAAAACACCTCAATATCAAGCGCTAAAGTATACACGGTTTAATGATAATTTACAGATGAAGCACTGCCAGCTGCGCCAGTGTTTCACTCAGACCACCAAAAGGTAAGTTTAGGGTTATTTGTATGTAAAAAGGCTTCTCAGGCCTTGGCAATCTTTGCTACATTGACTGATAAACAAGATAATCGTTTGAGCTAATAAACTGATATGACTGGTAAATCCGACACAACCCCTGATTTAAACAAACTTGATGCAACCCAGCCCGGCAATAATAGTCTGGCACAGCTATGTAAGTTGAGCACTGTGGTGGCTGACACGGGTGACTTAAATGCCATTGACCAGTTTAAACCACTGGATGCCACTACTAACCCCTCCTTGATTACTGCTGCGGCCAGTCTGCCAGAAAACCGCCATCTGATCGAAGCAGCCTACCAGCAAGCGCAACAGGAAGGCTTAAATGGCGAGCCTCTGCTTAACCGTACCATTGATATTTTAACGGTTAAACTGGGTATTGAAATTTTAAAGCTGATCAAAGGCCGGGTTTCTACTGAGGTTGATCCTAATTTTTCCTTTAATCGTGAGGCGACCATTGAGCGCGGGCTGGAGCTGATTAAATTGTATGAAGATGCGGGCATTAATAAAGACCGTGTGCTTATCAAGATTGCAGCGACCTGGCAAGGGATTCAGGCGGCAAAGTATCTGGAAGAACAAGGCATTCACTGCAACCTAACCTTAATCTTTAACCTGCATCAGGCTTCTGCCTGCGCCGATGCTAAAGTCACCCTGATTTCACCATTTGTTGGCCGCATTTTGGACTGGTACAAAAAAAAAGAAAGCCGCGACGCTTATCCGATTGCGCAGGATCCCGGGGTGAATTCAGTCAAACAGATTTATACCTATTACAAACAGCATGGCTTAAATACCCAGGTTATGGCCGCCAGCTTTAGAAGTAGCGACCAGGTACTGGCACTGGCAGGTTGTGACCTGTTAACCATTGCGCCCGGTATTTTAGACGAGCTTCAGCAGCGCCATGACCACGTGCAAGCCCAGCTCTCAGCTGAGCTGGCCAAACAGGCTGAACCAGTTGAATACGTAGAGCTGAACGAAGGCCGCTTTGAAGAGTTTTTAAACCGTGATGAAATGGCTTATGCCCTGCTACAGGCGGGTATTGACGGGTTTATCAAGGCGCGTGATCAGTTATCGCACCAATTACGCAGCAGTTTTGGCATTGGTGAAATTGAGGCCTAATCCCGGCTCGTACAAACACCCTGAATGTTAGAGATAAAAAAAGACGCCCTGCTGTTCAGTTCGAGCAAGACGTCTTTTTTCATGATCTATAAATAAAACTGGCACAGCTTTATGCCTGTTGTGGGCTTATGGCTACTGATCAATCATTAGCGGTATCACATCCATCCCATTGTCACGCACTACCACACTACTGGCCATCTTGTCATGCCAGCCCTGCTTTTTGGTATCAAAGGCAATCCAGATAAAGCCTAGAAACAGCACAATGGTAGATACAAAATAGCCTGCATATCGTATCAGGGATTGTGAAAGTGTCAGCGGTTTGCCAGTTTTTTCATCCAGCACCTTAAGAGAAAACAGCATCTTGCCAGGTGTACCCTGCATTTTTAGCCAAAACCAGATGGTTGCTGTAAATGGTAATACCCAGGAAATCAGCGCCTCACCCAATCCTAAAAAATCACCATGTTGTGCGGCCTGCCAGTACACATCAAACCCATACCAAAGCACCAAAAGAGGCACTGTAACCAGTAGAATTAAAACACTATCAATCAGGCTTGCAGCTACCCTCACCCAGAATCCTGCATATTCGTAACGACCCGCCATTTTTAACCTTATCCATTATTTTCAATAAAAAACATAAAATTATTCGCTTACCGAGCTTATGGCAAGTGATATCTGCAATAATGAAAAGAATTAAGCTCTTCCTTTTGAAAGTTTATGAACTTTTTTTCAAAGCAGCTCTCGTTATTATTATCCCGCTTAGGCATCAGCAAATATAAACTGGCAAAACTATCCGGCTTAAGTCCGGCTTACATTACGCTACTGACCAATGGTGAGCGCTCCCCCAGCGATGAGGCCATCAGAAAAATTGCCTCCATTGTGGAAGTTGATTTTCATGTGATGCAATCATGGGTTAATGCCGATAAACTGGGCATCAGCGGGCTGGAAAACCTAAAACAACATGTGCTAGATACGCCTGTACAAAGCCCGCTACTGCCAAATTCATCCACCCTGATTGAGCAACTCACACGTTCAGTTGAGCTGATTAACAATAATTCATCCAGTGACTTTATAGAAACAACGCTAGAAAATATTCAACAGCTATTACATGCAGGAGGAGTAGCACTATGGAAACAGGAACCGAAACAAAATATTGCCCAGATTATTTACTACAAGGGTTTGCCTTCAGAATATGTAGTGATTGCCAACTTAAAGCTTGCTGAACAAGGCATGGTGGACGGCGCTGCTTTTCCTGTCGTTTCAGTACTTAAAAATAAACAACCAGTTAAAATAAACGGACTTTTAGAAGATAGCGCCCATCCTTTACATTTTTATGCCAAAATCTTGAATATGTCAGCAGTTTATATACTGCCTGTGCCGGTTGATAATACTGACTTAGATACTCATTTAGCGCTTGCCTTGTATTTGACGCCAGAATCAGAAGCCCTAATTGAATCTGCCGAGCCATGGCTGGCATTATATATCGGGCTTATTGCCATGATCTTTAGAATAAACCCGACATATAACACGCAATAAAAATGGCTTTTAATCATTAGACCAAAAGCCACTTGTCTTAGGCTATTTAATTGGTAATTTTATTGCTTTCAATAGTGCCTGCGTAGGTGTCTTTTTTATCTCCAAATGGTCGTGAGGGAATCACTACAGTAGGAACAACTTCCGTCTTGCTTAAGTCCACCATTATGGGTCCTACCTGGCTTAGACCTTCCATCACAGATAAAGCAACAGGATAAATATTACCCGCTTTCGTCTCAGTCTCGCTGCTCCATATTGCAGCCAAGCCATTTGAATCACGTCTAATAAAATCTAGTTTAAATCCTTTGACAATCAAGGGGCTGAGGCTACGCTCAACACCGTTTTTGCCAAGAGCTAAAAGCTGTGTACTATTTGGCAGTTGCCAATCACGATAGCCCTTATAACTTTTATCATTCAGCGTTGAGATTAAGTTATTGATTCTAATAGTTTTCTGGTTTTCAATTGTTATGAATGTTATACAACTATCAGCGGTACAAGCTGGCTCAGCAGAAAACATGGTGTTTGTTAATGGGCTAACAAGTAGCCCACTTTGAATGCGGCGGCTATAGAGCAGTTTTTCCTGTTCTTCAAGTTTATTTTTATAAAACTCATATTCTTCCTCAGCTTCTTCATCTTTACCAAGATATTTATAAGCATCTACCAGCATGGTTAATCCACGTACCTGGAGTGCATAAAAATACTCAAACTGTTCATTTAACTGATCAAAATATTTATCATTCACTACAAATGGATAGTAGTTACCATCATTTTCCCCATTTCGATGTACATCGCTCACCATCTTATGCCAATATTGAATTGTGCCCTCTGCACCGCCTCCCCCCATTTGTTCACTATGAATTTTGTCAAGATAAGCAGGCATATTCAGGGTAACCAAGTAAGCAAACAAAGATAGTTCATTTTGTTCATTAGCTGTTAATTGCTTTTTCTTACTATAATTAACATAAGTGCGGTAATTCGCATTAATATGGTTAATTGCATCATTCATACTACTAATTTTATTGTTGTAGTTAGTTATATTAAATCCACTCACAATAATTTTTTCAAGACGTTTAATATCTTCACTGATTGCATTCAGATTAGTCTGCAAATTGATAATTTGCGAACTCATCTGGTTCAATTTTGTATTTTGCACGTCAAGTTTTTCTAATATTTCTTTTGACCTGTCATCACTCTGCCCACCTGTTGCAGAAATTGCGCTAATTGCACTACCTACCAGGTCAAAGCCCATTTTTGCAATTGCAATATCCGTATTTGAACCAGACTTGGTAGGGGTAACTGCCGATTTTCCTACCTCTGTAACTATATCTTTTAGAGAGTTGAAAACTGAATCAAATCCGCCCTGTAATAATACAATACTAAAATCATAAGGCGAATGAGGCTCCGGCTGATTTAAAATACTAACCAGTTTGTCAATCAATTGATTAAAACCGCCTTGCTCCGCAGCAACTTGCATAAACTTTTTCTGGTTAAAGGCAGTTAAAGCTGGGTTACTCAGGTCAAAACCCAAATCAATCATTTCTGGCAGATTCAATAGCTGTTTAACAGCAGCATCTGCTTGAGTTTTGCTTATTTTTGCATGATGACGGTAAGTGCTGGCCAATGTGGTGGCTGCATTAATATAGACCGCACTGGTGTCCTGAGAAAAGCCATCAACATCCGCTGCTAAAGCATAATCAAATGATTCATTGCCATATCTTCCGGCTGTAACTTCGACAGTAAAATTCTCAAGCTTTCCGGGTAAATAAACCGTATAAAACCCTTGCGCGTCAGTGGCATTGTTCATTTGCAGCAATTGTTTGCCACTTTCATCTTTAACCGTGATGGTGGCACCACTAATTGGTTCGTCTAATAATACAAGCCCACTTACTTGCAGGCGCTGGTCTGGATTATTTTGTTCCTGTGTCACTGGCGTTGTATTAGATGAATGATCATTACAACCAGCACCCATCGTCATGACAATAGCAATGGCTAAAGCACTAAGCTTGATACTTTTCATTGGGTTTACTTCCCTGAAGGCTCTATCGAAGATTTAAAGTCAATTTAATTATGTTTAACAAATTAGTCAATAATTAACACAAGAGATAAAAAAACTAACTTCAAGCTAGCCGTAGAAGATTCTCACGACTTTATTCTTTTTAAGCGCTTATTTTTTATGCTTAAATGATTGCATCTCGGCATAGTCCTGCCATCATCTCTGCTTTAATTGCCTATTATTTAGCGGCTATGTCCACTTCTTCTTTTTTTAAAGATTTTTCCTTGTCAGCTTTTGTGGCCAGTTTTGTGACCGTACTGGTCGGTTTTACCAGCTCTGCGGTTTTGGTGTTTCAGGCGGCACAAAACTTTGGCGCAAGTCCTGAACAAATCAGTTCCTGGTTATGGGCGCTAGGCATGGGAATTGGTTTAAGCGGGCTGGGTTTATCGCTGTATTATAAAATCCCGGTGGCAACCGCATGGTCAACACCGGGTGCTGCCATATTAATTGCCGGGGCCAATGGCTTTAATATTCACGAGGCAATTGGTGCTTTTATCGTGACTGGTTTACTGATTGCTATTGCAGGGTTTTCGGGATGGTTTGAGCGGGCATTAAAACATATTCCGGTAAGCCTGGCTGCGGCCATGCTGGCTGGTATTTTGCTGCAATTTGGCTTGCAGGTATTTAGCACGCTTCCTTCCAGTCCCGGCCTGATTATTGGCATGCTGCTGGTGTATTTGTTTGCCAAACGCTTTATGCCACGTTATGCCATTTTGCTGGCGCTTGCGCTAGGAATGATCATTGCTGCAAGTCAGGGGCAGCTCCAGTTTTCTCAGTTGCCTTTACAGTTGACCATGCCGGTATGGATTAACCCAGAGTGGTCAGTTCAGGCAATCGTTAGCCTGGCGCTACCCTTGTTTATCGTAACCATGGCCTCACAAAACCTGCCCGGCGTTGCAATGATTCAGGCAGCGGGCTATCACTCCCCAACCTCAAGCGTGGTCGGCTGGACAGGTACGGCAACTACCCTGCTTGCGCCTTTTGGTGCGTTTGCTGTTAATCTTGCGGCCATTAGTGCAGCCATTTGCTTAGGTAAAGAAGCACATGAAAACCCCGAAAAACGCTATATTGCTGCCGTAATATCAGGCATTTTTTATCTGTTAATTGGGCTTTTTGGCGCAACGGTGAGCACAATATTTATGGCTTTCCCACAAGCACTGATTTTTGCCATTGCAGGCTTGGCACTGTTTGGTACTATTGCTTCTAGTCTAGTTAATGCCTTAAAAGAAGATACTGAGCGTGAAGCAGGGCTAATCACCTTTTTAGTCACAGCATCTGGTTTGTCATTATTTGGTATCGGCGCTGCATTCTGGGGGCTGATGGCAGGCATAATCACCCTGCTGGTCTTGAAGCCGCGAGCCGTCTAGAATATTAACGCGTATAGCCGTGATTATTTTTTTAAGTCCATGCTCTCTAGAACAACGAGTCGGTAAAAGACTCTTTGTCTTGTCTTTTACAAAAACTTTATACAAAGAAAGCCCATGTATATACACAGGCTCCGGCTCCCTGTTCAAACTTTTGTTAAATGATCGAAACTGGATTTAGCCAGCCTTTAGCAGACTGGTTAGTGTCTCGCACACACTACTGGACGACACATTAGGCTTTAGGTTTTCCAGAATGGTTTTCGCCTCACTGCGCAATGGTTCAACCAGCGTATACCAGCGGCTCAGAGTTTGCAGCATGCGTGAGCCTAAAATAGAGTTTTTCTGATCCAGTTGCTGGGCGAGGTCGGCATAAAAGCGCATGCCTTCACTTGTCCATACCAGGCTTGGGTTTTGCGCAAAATTACCAGTAACCGCACGAATTCGGTTGGGCGTGCCCCAGTCAAAATCTGGATGCTGGAATAACTGGCGGGCAAGATCGGCACTACCATGCGGATTACCCGCCTGCACGCCAAACCACAAATCCAGTGCCAAAGGCACCTGATTAAAGCGATTGTAAAAGTCTTCCAGTTTCTGGTTAGCATCTGGTGCATTGTGCCACAGCAATTGACGCAGGGCGGCGATGCGCTCAGTCATGCACATTGCCTGCTCATATTGTGTGCTTGCCCAGTCCAGTGCACCAGCCACACCGGCACGCACCGCAAAGGCTAGCACCATATTGCGATACGCACGCTTGCCCATTTCTATACTATTATCCACATAAGGCACAATCGGCAGCGCCTGATACGCTTGTGACCAGTAGTTTTTTAACTGCTGGGCAATCGCATCAAGTATGGCTTCACGTATGTGGTGCACCTTAACCGGGTCAAACTGTTGCTCAATACGGCTTGCCATAAAGCTTTCGGTAGGAACTTCCAGCAGACGCGAGGCCAGTAAGGCATCGGTTTGTGCCACTTTTGGCAGAGCCTGAGCAATGGCTTGCAGATAAACCCGGCTGTCATGCCCTTGCAACAGCACGCGCTCCAGCAATAACTGGGCGGCTTGCCACTGATTAAAGCCATTGGTTTCATATTCCAGCAAAAAGGCCAGGTCTTCATCACTGTAGCTAAAATCCAGTAGTACCGGCGCAGAAAAATCACGCAGCAACGACACCACTGGCTCGGCATCAACCTGCTCAAACACAATGGTTTGCTCAGCCTGATCCAGCAGGAACATGCCATCTTTTAAGTTATTCTGTTGCAGCGCGGTGCTGTGCAGCGTTAATTGCTCACCGGTTTGCAGGTCAAATAAAGCAACAGCTACTGGAATTGGCAAGGCTTGTGGTTCAGGATAGTTTGGCCGTCTTGGCGTACTCTGGCTTAAAGTCAGGGTATAGGTTTTAGAAACCACATCATAACTGCCCTTACCCTTTACGCAAGGGGTACCCGGCTGGCTGTACCACGGTAGAAAATTGTGCAAATCCACGCCAGAACCTGCACTTAAACTGTCAATAAGATCCTCCACCGTAACGGCCTGTCCATCATGCCGACGGAAGTATTCATCGGTGCCCTGACGAAATTTTTCCGGCCCCAGCAGGTTAGCCATCATCCGGGCAATCTCTGCGCCTTTGTCATACACGGTGGCAGTGTAAAAATTATTGATTTCCACAAAATGATCAGGACGCGGTGGATGGGATAGCGGCCCTGCATCTTCGGCAAACTGGATAGTTTTCAGACTGGATACATCATCAATACGCTGTACCGCAGAGGATTGTAAGGTGGCGGAAAAGCTTTGATCACGAAACACCGTAAAGCCTTCTTTTAAGCATAACTGGAACCAGTCACGGCAGGTAATGCGGTTGCCTGTCCAATTATGAAAATACTCATGCGCAATGGTGGATTTCACATAAAAAATCGCAGGATCAGTGGTGGTTTCTGGATCAGCCAGCACGCACACAGTATTAAAAATATTTAAGCCCTTGTTTTCCATGGCGCCCATATTGAACTGGCTCACCGCTACAATCATGTAGTTGTCCAGATCATAGGCACGGCCATAGTTTTGCTCATCCCAGATCATGGAGTCCTTTAGCGCCTGCATACCAATATGGCACTTGGACAAGTCATCCGCCAGCGCATAAATTTCCAGTGCAACCTTACGCCCTTCCATGGTGGTAAAACTATCTTTTAATACTGCCAGATCACCAATCACCGCAGCAAACAAATAACTTGGCTTTTTGGTGGGATCATGCCAGATGGCATAGTGGCGGTTGTCATTTAAATCACCTTTTTCAATCAGGTTGCCATTGGCCAGCAAGGTTGGAAATTTTTTATCGGCTTCAATACGCGTGGTAAATACTGACAACACATCCGGGCGGTCTGGATAAAAGGTAATTTTACGAAAACCTTCCGGCTCGTTTTGAGTGACGAACAAATTGCCCGCCTGATACAGGCCTTCCAGTTGCGTGTTGGTTTCTGGATGAATACGCACGCTAATGGCAAAATCGCACAGATCAGGCGCGTTTTTAACAATCAGTTGTTCGGTATCCAGTTCATAATCATGCGTGGTTAATACCTGCCCATTTAGGCTAATATTAAGCAGCTCCAGATCACGGCCAAATAAAACCAGATCGCCTGCGTACTGCCGATGCATGACTAGCTTGCTATGAACCAGACTGTGATCATCAAACACCTGAATAGTCAGATCAATACTGTCAACCTGAAAACTGGGCGGCGTATAGTCTTTGAGGTAAATAGTTTGATGATTGTCCTCAGTCAATTCTGGATTCACAGCAGTGTTCATTTAAAAGTCCTTGTTACAGTCGTTTTACCTTAAGGCAATGTATACCTAATGGCTTTGGTTGTAGAGGGTTTAAGCTGTTAGTTGGGGTTACGTTTTGTGAAAAAATCAAAGCAGTTTTTTTCAGTGTTTAAGACTGACAAACACCATAGAATTATCCTACTGTCTGCCAGGCTTTTTCCAGCCGTTTTTGCGATACTGGCACCCTGGTTTTCATGGGTTGGGCAAATAGCGAGATGCGCCATTCTTCCAGTAGCCAGCGAAACTCCTCAAACGCATTCTGCTGCTGTGGATTTTTCGGCAACTGCTTTTTATCCATAAACTTAAGCAACTTTTCCATAAAGGGGTCAATTTGCACCACGCCCTCAGTATCTTTTTTAAGATTATTGGGTAACCGCTCCAGTCGGGTATTCAAAGCTTTTAAATAACGCGGATATTCCTGCCAGTGCGTGCTATCTATCTGATAAACAAAATCTGCCAGTTGTAAGCCATCCAGCTGGTCTTCAATATCATCCAGGCTACGGCCAAAAATATCCGTATCAATCACCAGCATTTGACGGCGAATGCTTTGCCACAAGCTAAAAATGTCCGTCAACGTGGTCAGTACCTGCTGCCCCTGCGTTAAAAACTGCGCTCTGGTTTGGCTAAGTTTATGCTCAAATTCAGCTTGACTAAAAGCCAGGCCATCAAATGACACATCCAGCGTGGCGTAAATCAGCATGTCTTCCAGTTGTGCTTTAGTGCCCAGCGGTGCGAAGGCCAGAACTAACGACTTGGGCAATTGTTTTTTGAGCTGGCGGCTTAAATCACCTAGTTGCAAACTGGCCAGCCGCAATAAACCCTGCCGGTGATGGCGTTTGGCTTCGCTTTCATCGTTATAGCTCTGAATAAGCACGCCTTTCTGGTTTTGGATTTTAGGGTCATCTGGCTGCTTGCTATTGGCCTCAACCGGTACCAAAGCATGATATTGACTAACTAGTAAACCAGTCACTTTCTTTTGTGTTTCAAACTCAAAACTGGCCGGAAAATCAAGCAGCTCGCCCTGTTGTTGCTGCACTGGCTGATGCGTGGCTACCCGGCAACGCGCCTGCAATTCTTCCAGATCACGTCCCTGGGCAATAAGGCGTTTTTTGTCATCAATGACCTGAATCACAGGGCGTAGAAAATTCGGCACACTGTTTAAGTCAAAATCCTGTTCCCGAATTTGCTCGCCTCGCAATAAGAAAGCTAATTGCGCGGTTAAGCTATTACCCTGTTGTGGATTAAGCTCAGTAAGCAGCTTTTTAGCAGTATCGGGAATCGGCACAAATAGGCGGCGCTTGTCTTTGGGCAAGGATTTTAACAATGCCTCGACCAGTTGCTGCCGCCAGCCGGGTATCCCCCAGGATAACGCATTACTGTCCACCTGCGGCAAGGCCTGCACTGGAATACTTACCGTCGCACCATCGTCATCCCGGCTAGGGTCAAACACGTAGCGAGTCGCGAGCCGCAGTTGCCCCACCTGCCAGTAATCGGGAAACTGGTTGGTTTTTGGCGCATTGTCCAGTAACACGTCTTCATTGCTTAAAAATAAAACTCTGGAGTTTTTAGCCTCTACCTCTGCCCGCCAGTCTTCAAAAGCGCGGCGGCTGGCAATATGTTCTGGAATGCGGGCGGCATAAAATTGATACAGGGTTTCTTCATCCACCAATAAATCACGGCGGCGCAGTTTGTCTTCAATGCGCTCTACCTCGGCAATCTTTTGTACATTATGCTGTAAAAATGGCGGATTAATGCCCAGATTACCGGTGACCAGCGCATCACGCAAAAAGATTTCATGCGCATCTGCTTGGTTTACTTTTTCATAATTACACGGCTGCTTGGGCTGAATAATTAAACCAAACAGGGAAATTTGCGCATAGGCATTGACGGTGCCGGATTTTTTCGACCAGTGCGGTTCAAAGTAGTGATACTTGAGCAAGTCTCGCGCAGCCAGCAAAATCCACTCCGGTTCGATTTTAGCCAGCGTGCGCAAATACACCTGCGAGGTTTCCACCATTTCAAAGGCCATCAGCCACGGCGCACCCTGCTTATGCAAAGTACTGGCCGGAAAGATCCGCGCTTTTTGCTGTTTTACTGCCTGATAGATATTTTTTTCATCAGTCTTTTGTGCCACAAAGGACAGTAAACCGGTCAGCAAGGCACGGTGCAGGTTTTCATAATTGGCCAGTTGCGGGTCGCTAACGCGGTTAAACGATAACTTAAGCTGCTGCGCCAAATCGACCAATTGCTGATGGGTTTGCCGCCACTCACGCAAACGCAGCCAGCTTAAAAAATGCTGCTTGGCAAACTGGCGGCGCTGCCGTTCGGACAACGGCGTACTGCCTTCCTGCCCCTTTTGCCCGGCAATGGTTTCCCACAATTTGAGATAAAATAAAAAGTCAGAATCGGCCTCTTTAAACAACGCATGCTTTTGGTCAGCCTGGGTTTGTTTGTCAGCGGGACGCTCGCGTGGGTCTTGCACCGCCAATGCACTGACCACAATTAACACTTCATTAAGCACGCCAAAATGTGCTCCGCCTAAAATCATACGCGCCAGCCGTGGGTCAATCGGCATTTTTGCCATCATCTGGCCGATTTTGGTGAGCTTGCTTTCGGATTTTCTTTCCGTTAAAGCACCTAACTCAATCAATAACTTTTTACCATCATTGACCAAACGATGGTCTGGCGGCTCGATAAAATCAAAATTATCCAGTTCGCCCAAGCCCAGATTTTGCATTTGCAAAATGACGGAGGCCAGATTGGTGCGCTTGATTTCCGGTTCAGTAAATTCTGGCCGACCTAAAAAGTCATCCTCACTGTACAAGCGAATACACACACCCGGCGCAATTCGCCCGCAACGCCCTTTACGCTGGTTGGCCGCTGCCTGACTAATGGCTTCAATGGGCAAGCGTTGCACCCGAGAGCGATAGGAATAACGCGATATACGAGCAAAACCGCTGTCAATCACATAGCGGATATTGGGCACGGTGAGCGCAGTTTCCGCCACGTTAGTGGCAATAATAATGCGCCGCCCTTTGCCCGATGGGCTAAAAATCTTTTGCTGTTCGCTTAAAGCCAGCCGTGCGTACAGCGGTAAAATTTCAGTATGCCGTGGCCCAAACTTTCGCAAAGTTTCCTGTAAATCGCGGATTTCCTGCTCGGTGCTGGCAAACACTAAAATATCAGCATGTTCCGGATGACCTTTATTGATGGCATCCTCATAGCATTCTTCTACCGCTGCCACCACGGCACGCGGCAGGTTTTCTTCAACATCATCAAAGGCATCGTCATCGCTACCGCCAACACTCAACTCGGATACCGGACGATAACGCACCTCAACCGAATAACTGCGCCCTTCCACTTCAAAGATGGGCGCACCCTGACCAGAAGCATCGGCAAAATATTGGCTAAAACGGTTTACGTCCAGTGTGGCCGAGGTGACAATCACTTTTAAATCAGGACGCTTGGGCAAAATCTGCCGGATATAGCCCAGCAAAAAGTCAATATTCAGCGAGCGTTCATGCGCCTCATCAATAATAATGGTGTCGTATTTATTTAAAAAACGGTCGTTGCCCAGCTCGGCCAGCAAAATACCGTCGGTCATTAAGCGAACAAAGGCATCGCTGTTACCCGTTTCATTAAAGCGCACCTTAAAGCCAACCGATTTACCCAGTGGTTCGCCCAGCTCCTCCGCAATACGTTGCGATACACTACGCGCAGCCAGACGGCGTGGCTGGGTATGGCCAATCATCCCGGTTAAACCGCGACCAGCCAGCATGGCAATTTTAGGCAACTGCGTGGTTTTACCCGATCCGGTTTCACCCGCCACAATAATGACCTGATACTCCTGAATGGCTTTAATTAGACTATCGGCATTTTGTGAAACTGGCAGGTCTTCATTCAGGGTAATTTTGGGCAGGCGCTCGGCACGTTTTTGCACAGCCTGTTGTGATTTTTCTAATAGTTGCTGGTAGGCTTTTTCATTCCTGAATTTACCGCTTTTTAAGCGCAACAATTGATAACGGTCACGCGCCATGACTAAATGGTGTATTTCGGCTGGAACAGGTGTGTTTAAATTCATGGACAAAATAAGGTAAAAATAATTCTCAAGAACAGGCTATATAAGGGCTGACAAACAATTTTGCAATCAGTTGAACTGCTCTATTCCCTTTTATTTTGAAGAAAATTTTTAAGTTTTTTAATTGACTGGCTACATTTTCTTTTAAACACTCGCTACACTTGCGCCCAATTAAAATTGCAATCATGTCAGTATGACTGGAGTTTAGCATGAACCACCCGAATGACTTAAAATATGCCAGCACTCACGAATGGGCAAAACAGGAAGATGATTTAATCGTTACCGGTATTTCTGATCATGCTCAGGATTCGCTGGGCGATTTAGTCTATGTAGAAGCACCAGAAGTGGGCAGCACTGTAGTTAAGGGCGAACAAGCCGGTGTGGTAGAGTCAGTAAAAACGGCGTCTGATATTCATGCACCTGTGTCTGGTGTGGTGGTTGAAGTGAATTCATTGCTTGAAGATGACCCGGAAATCATTAATACCGACCCCTATGGCAAAGGATGGATTTATAAAATCCGTCCGGATAACCCATCCGAGCTGGATGCTTTATTTTCTGCTGAACAATATGAAAACAGCCTGGACTAAGCGATACATTGATGCTGTTTGAGGCGCCTGAATGGGCGTCTCCTGTTTTAAATTATTTGTCTCCATAAATCATAAAAATAAATTGTGGCTTATCCCTTTTCATTTCAGCCAAAATCCATTACAACCATAAAGCAGTTCATTGCATACTTCTAGAATAACAGGACAATATTCATGCAAACCGTTGCCCATGTACTACAAAACAAGATCAGTCAGGACATTTATACCATCTCCCCGGATGCTACAGTGCTGGAGGCTATTAGCCTGATGGCGGATAAAGGCATTGGCGCATTGGTGGTAACACAGGCAGAAAAAGTCACTGGCATTATTAGCGAGCGTGATTATGCCCGTAAGGTAGCTCTTATGGAGCGCTCATCGTACAGTACGGTTGTATCCGACATTATGACTCATGCAGTGGTCACTGTTACTCCCGGGCATAGTATCAAGCACTGCATGCAACTCATGACAGACAAACACCTGCGACATCTACCAGTAGTAGAAAATGGCCAGTTAACCGGTCTGGTGTCTATTGGCGACCTGGTGAAAAGTGTGATGGAACAACAGCAGGCTTTGATTGAGCAGCTACAACAATATATTAGCGGCTAGAGATTAGATCAGATTGCCCAAAAGCTGAACTTAAACGCTACTTTTCCAGAATAATCTACCCGGCACTTTGGTTATATCAGGCCAAGACCGTCTATACTGTGGCGTTTTTTAAGTGACCCCTTCTGATGATCAATGGAAGATATGATGCGCTGGATCAGCGTAACATTCATGCCAAAGCGGTTCACTTAAGCTGCTCTATTTATATATTCAATTCTGGATTTAGGTGTTTTATTCAAGCCACCATCTAATTGCAGCTACTATTTTTTTCAATATTGTGGGGAAACCATCATGCGCTGGCTACAAATTCGGGCAACTGTCACAAAAGCACAGGTTGCACTGGCAGAAACTTTAATGCAATCTCTAGGCGCAGTAAGCGTCATTCTGGATGATGCGCAGGATCAGGCACTGCTTGAGCCACTGCCTGGTGAAACACCGCTTTGGGATCAGGTGATCGTGACTGGCCTGTTTACTAATGAAGCTGATGCCGGGCAACTGGAGGGGTTTTTAAGCAGCCAGTTGACTGATGCGCCCATTCATCATGATTATCTGGAAGAACAGGTATGGGAACGCGCCTGGATGGATCATTATGAACCGATCCAGTGTGGTGAGCGCCTGTGGATTGTGCCCGAGTGGCTAAGCCCGCCAAACCCGGATGCCATTAACCTGATGCTTGATCCGGGATTGGCCTTTGGCACCGGCAACCATGCCAGCACTTTTTTATGCCTGCAATGGCTGGATCAGCAGGATTTAAAAGATAAAGTAGTGATTGATTATGGCTGCGGTTCCGGTATTTTGGGTATTGCAGCGTTGCTACTTGGGGCAAAACAGGTATACGCAGTAGATCTTGACCCGCAGGCGGTATTGTCTACCCAGCAAAATGCCGCACTCAATGGCGTGGCAGAGCATATCTGGTGCGGATTGCCTGAAGAATTTGAACAACAATTTCCAGCGCTACAGGCGGACGTGATTGTTGCCAACATTCTGGCTGGCCCCCTGATGCACCTTGCAGAAAATTTTGCTGCGCTAGCCAAACCCAATGCGCAAATTGCCATGGCAGGCATTATTGAAGAGCAAGTTGAAGACTTAAAGACCAGCTATGCAAAGTGGTTTAATTTGCATACACTGGGTCAGCGAGAAGAAAACTGGTGCCGACTATCGGGGGAACGATTGGCATCTGCATAAAGGACAATTTTAATTATAGATATGGAGTTAGGTGCAAATGACAGTTAAGCAAACACGCTGTCCATTTTGTCAAAGTGCTTTTTATATTACATCCTTGCAGCTGAATGCCTATCGGGGTCAGGCTCGTTGTGGTCAATGCCATCAGATTTTTGATGCCAATAGCAATCTGGTGGTGGCTTCAGCTGCCCAGACCCAGCCAGACACGCGCAGAGAACTATCTGAAAGAGAGCCATCAGAAATGGCCCCTGCACCTGCTTCGCCTGCTCCAGCTGTAGAAGAACCGTTATTGTTTTCAGATGATGTTGGCCTGCCTGAAACTTCCATATCAGGTGAGTCCCGAACCTTCAATACAACTGCTGCCCCAGCTTCCACCCAGCCACCCATGTTATTCTCTGATGACAACGGCCTGCCGGATGACGAGCCCGCCACACCAATATCAGCCAATAAAAACAAGGACAATCTGGTCGCGGCGCCAGTAATTCTAGATGATACCTTTGATCAGCAATTTCTGAATGATACCTTTGCAGATATTGATCTTTTAAGCCAACAGGAGCTAGGTAATGTTGAAAAACTGCATGCCGCAGCGGATGATAGCTGGCTTGATGACTTACTTGCCGAGGATGAACAACCTCCTGCGGCTGCACAACAACTGACCGCTCCAGCAGATATCGCAGTACCTCAAGTGCCTGCTGATGAGCGTGTTAAAGGCATGTTAAATCATTCATTACCTGAGGCTTTAACCCAAAGAAATACACCTGCTCATGATGAAGACCTGCTCAGCTTTTTAAACCGCACCGGCGCAGTCAGTATTCCAGCCAGCCCATCTGTAAAAGCCAGCGCCATCCCAGCTTCACGGCCAGCCAGCCATCGTATTCTAAAACCTACACCAGTGAAGTCTAATCCTGCTTATTTTATAGGCTGGGGCTTAATGTCCCTGCTCATGCTGGCTTTGCTAGTTGCTCAATATATTTATTTTAACTTTGAAAGCATGGCCATGAATCCCAAAACCTCTGGCTATATTACCCGCTTATGCAGTGTAACAGGTTGTCAGATCCCCTATATGAATGCAGATGAGCTACAGGTCAAGAATATTCGCCTGACTGCGCATAAACATCTAGGGCAAACTACCTTTAAAGCACAGCTGATCAATCAGGCCAGGTTAAGTCAGCCTTTTCCAGCGCTACGCCTCAATCTTAAGCGCCAGGATAAAACGGTAGCCAGCCAGATTATCCAGCCACGTCAGTATTTGCCTGAAAATTTAAAAAGCCTCACCCGTCTTGCTACCAAAACACCCTACACTGTGGAATTTACCATTAAGACCCGCCGATCAGACATTAAGGATTTCTCTCTGGAGCCGCTATATCACTGATAACAATGCTCTGCCACAATTTAAGGGTAAAAATCAAGCAATTTATTTTGGATAAAAAACACGCAAGGACTGCCGTATTCGCTGACATAATGGTATGATAGCCGCCGCATTGTGGTAGTGCTCTTAGCAATCGGCAGGATGTTTATTGCTAGCCATTCTTCACCTTTAATTTGAAGTGAGAACCTGCTTTAGTCCTAAGCGGGTGAAGCTGCTTTTTTACACTTTTTATCTGATTAACATTTAACCAACCTGTTTTTGGGTTTGCTGCTTGTTTTTTGGTCAAAATAGCTTAAAAATAGCCTCTATTCATTTTATGGTAAGGATGCTGCCGGTACTTATGCGTGGCCTCGCCTGCTATGATCACTACCATATTTATGAATTTCTAACCTGCACAGTGTCTAACTGTGGCAACCGTGTGGTTTCGTTTTGGATTTTTTAACCATGAATAGCAAGTCTCCTATTTTTACTGCTCAATCTGATGTGGCACTACGTATCCACGTTGATCGTGCAGTACGTCATTATTTTGCACAACTGCAAGGTGAACAGCCTTCTCAGGTGTACGACTTGGTCCTGGCTGAAATGGAAAAACCACTTCTTTCTGTCGTACTGGAATACACCCGTGGCAACCAGACCCGTGCCGCTGAAATTCTGGGGTTAAACCGTGGCACGCTGCGTAAAAAACTTAAAACTCACGGACTGATGAGTGAATAAGACCTGATGCCTGTGCTTTGTTCACAGGCATTTTTATTTGTAATTTTTCCTGTTTATTTATTTTAACTGATTAATATGACTGTCTCACGCGCCCTGATTTCTGTATCCGATAAAACCGGTATTGTTGAATTTGCCCAAAGCCTAAATGAACTGGGTATTGAGCTGCTGTCTACCGGCGGCACTTATAAATTATTAAAGGAAAATAATATTCCTGTAGTCGAAGTGTCTGAACATACCGGCTTTCCTGAAATGATGGACGGTCGGGTGAAAACCCTGCATCCTAAAATTCATGGTGGTATTCTGGCGCGACGCGGCACTGATGAGGCCGTGATGCAAGAGCACAATATTGCACCGATTGATCTGGTGGTGGTTAACCTGTATCCGTTTGCACAAACTGTAGCCAAGCCAAATTGTTCTTTGCAAGACGCCATTGAAAATATTGATATCGGCGGCCCGACCATGGTACGTGCAGCAGCCAAAAACCATGCATCAGTAGGCATTGTAGTAAACGCCAGCGATTACGATGTAGTAATCAGCGAATTAAAAACCAATAAGACATTATCGCAGGCCACGCGTTTTGACCTGGCCGTTAAAGCCTTTGAGCATACTGCACAATACGATGGCATGATTGCGCAATATCTGGGTGCTCGTGTGAACAAGCAGGAAGATGAACAAGCCGACCGCTTTGCCCGCACGTTTAACCTACAACTGGTTAAGGCGCAGGATTTGCGTTATGGCGAGAATCCACACCAGACCGCAGCGTTTTATTACGAGCCTACCGCAAGCGAGGCTTCTGTTTCTACTGCCAGGCAATTACAGGGTAAAGAATTATCTTACAACAATATTGCCGATACTGATGCAGCACTGGAATGCGTTAAATCATTTGCCAAACCAGCCTGTGTGATTGTTAAGCATGCCAACCCTTGTGGTGTTGCCGTGTCGCTGGATGGTATTGCTGCTGCTTATGATCTGGCTTATGCCACTGATCCAGAATCTGCATTTGGTGGCATTATTGCCTTTAACCGCACGCTGGATAAAGCCACTGCCAAAGCCATTATTGACCGCCAGTTTGTTGAGGTGATTATCGCGCCAAGCATTGAAGACGGTGTGCTGGACATTACTGCTGCCAAGCAAAATGTGCGTGTTCTAGTATGCGGCGAGCTGCCTGCCCTTGATGCCCGTAATAGCCAGCTAGACTTTAAACGTGTCACTGGCGGCTTGCTGGTACAGGATCAGGACTTGGCCATTATTTCTGAGGCTGATTTAAAAGTAGTCACCACACGCGTTCCAACCGAATCAGAGATCCATGATCTGATTTTTGCATGGAAAGTGGCTAAATATGTTAAATCCAATGCCATTGTCTATGCTAAAAACCGTCAGACGATTGGTATTGGTGCGGGGCAAATGAGCCGGGTTAACTCTGCCCGTATTGCAGCCATTAAAGCAGAGCATGCTGGCCTGAATGTACAAGGTGCGGTAATGGCCTCCGATGCGTTTTTCCCGTTTCGCGATGGCATTGATAATGCAGCAGCGGTAGGCATTTCCTGTATCATTCAGCCCGGTGGTTCAATGCGTGATAATGAGACCATTGCCGCGGCGGATGAGCATGGGATTGCCATGGTGTTTACTGGTGTACGTCATTTCCGCCACTAAAAACTAGCTGCGTCGCAATTGCAGCGTTGAAAACCAAGTTGAGAGCTGAGCCGAAATGCTCACTTATATGACATAAACTGCGCTTTCTCCTTGCGGAACAATGTTCCTCACGCACTCGCACTTGTGGCCTCGCTAAGGTTTTTTCAGTCCTCTAAATGAAAAGGATGAATAAATATGCAAATTTTAATTTTGGGTAGTGGCGGACGCGAACATGCACTAGCATGGAAATGTGCGCAGGATAACCGCGTAGATACCGTATTTGTTGCGCCGGGTAATGCAGGCACAGCGTTTGAAAACAAATGTAAAAATGTGGCCTTAAACATTCTGGACAATGCTGCCATTGTTGAGTTTAGTAAAACCAACAATATTGATCTGATCATTGTTGGTCCGGAAGCGCCACTGGTCAATGGCGTGGTGGATGCTGGCCGTGCTGCCGGTTTAAACATTTGGGGGCCTACCCAGTATGCCGCGCAACTGGAAGGTTCTAAGGCATTTGCCAAGCATTTTTTAAAGCGCCACAACATTCCTACTGCGTTTTATGACGTGTTTACTGAAGTTGATGCTGCCAAAGCTTTTATTCAGCAACACGGCGCACCGATTGTAATCAAGGCAGACGGCTTAGCAGCTGGTAAAGGTGTGATTGTTGCCATGACTATCGCTGAAGCCTTTGAGGCCGTGGATGACATGTTGTCTGGCAACAAGTTTGGCGATGCTGGCTCACGTGTAGTCATTGAGCAATTTTTGGCCGGCGAAGAGGCCAGCTTTATTTGCATGATTGATGGCAATAATATTTTGCCCATGGCGACCAGTCAGGATCACAAGCGTATTTTTGAAAAAGATGAAGGTCCAAATACCGGTGGCATGGGTGCTTACTCCCCTGCGCCAGTAGTTACCAATGAAATCTTTGAGCGGGTGATGAATGATATCATGCGTCCAACCGTAGATGGTATGGCTAAAGATGGGCATATATATACTGGCTTTTTATATGCAGGCTTAATGATTGATGAGCAAGGCCAGCCACGTGTGATCGAATTTAATTGCCGTTTTGGTGACCCAGAAACCCAGCCAATCATGATGCGATTGCAATCATCCCTGGTTGAGCTGATAGAAGCGGGTATTGCTGGCAATCTGCCAAGTGAAGCGCAGTGGGATGAACGTCGTGCCTTAGGGATTGTACTGGCCGCTAAAGGTTATCCGGGTGAAATTCAAACTGGCGATGTGATTTCCGGTCTGGATCAATCACCCGAAGACACCAAGATATTTCATGCCGGCACTAATTTAAGTGAAGATGGTCATGTGCTCACTAGCGGCGGACGCGTACTATGTGTCACCGCACTGGGCGATAGTGTATTAGAAGCTCAGGTTGCCGCGCTGGAAGTATGCAGTCAGGTAACCTTCGATGGCATGCAGTACCGTAGTGATATTGGTTATCGCGCTATTGAACGCGAGCAAAATAATACCCAGTAATCCTCCTGTTTTGTTACAATAGCCGCTTTTAGTCTTTGATTAAAAGCGGCTTATTTTTGCCTGCTTATTTACTTCTTATTTTTTAGCAGCGCATATCATGCTGCCCTGAACACGGTTTTGTTACTGAACACTATTTTTGCTACAGTTAAACTAACAAAATTTGCTGCATTCTGGCTTGGCTTTTTAGGATTATATTCATATGTCTGATCGTTCAGATAAACTTGACCAGCTTAAAACGTCTGCTTTTGACCGTCGTTTTTCGATTGCCAAAGCCTCCTTCTTAGCTGGAACCCGTTGGGCTGCCTCTAATGCAACCAGCATGTTTGCCAACGAAGAAACCAAAACCAAAAAACGCAAGCAAGCCATGACTGAACAGGCCAATTATCTGGTAGAAGAAATTGGCAAGTTAAAAGGTTCCATTGTAAAAATTGGCCAGATGATGGCCCTATATGGTGAGCATTTTTTACCGGAAGAAATTACTGCTGCCTTACATACTTTGAATAACAATACCGTTGCCCTATCCTGGCCAGCCATTAAAACCCAGTTACGCCAGCAATTGGGTGATAAACTGGACGAGCTTACCGTTGATCACGAGCCACTGGGTACAGCATCGTTAGCTCAGGTTCATCGTGCCGTGCGCAAATCTGACGGGCTAGAAATTGTTTTAAAAATTCAATATCCGGGTGTAGCCGAAGCCATTGATTCTGACATGAGCCTGTTTCGCAATATGCTCAAACTCACCCGCATGGTGCCGCAAACCCGAGAGTTTGATGAGTGGTTTGAAGAAGTTCGCGAAATGATGCACCGTGAAGTCAACTACCATATGGAAGCGGATACCACACGGCGTTTTTATGAGCGCTTAAAAGATGATCCCCGCTACATCGTCCCGCAAATTATTGATGAATACTGTACTGACCGCGTGCTCTGTATGACTTTTGAACGCGGCGTGCCAATTAATAGCCCAGTAATGTTGTCCCTGCCACAAGCACGTCGCGACAAACTGGGTACTGCCTCGCTTGAAATCACCATTCGGGAAATTTTTGAATGGGGCGAAATGCAAACCGATCCGAACTTTGGTAATTATCTGGTGCGGCTGGGTAATGGTCAGGATATTGAAGATAAAATTATCCTGCTGGATTTTGGTGCAATTCGCGAATTTGACCAGAATCTGCTAAGTGTGGCACGGGGTCTGATTATGGCAGGCTACCATCACAGTATGGATGACATGGTTAATGCCATGCAGGGCTATGCTTTTTTTGACCAGATGCCTGCCAATGTTAAACCCGGTATGGCAAAAGTGTTTTTGCTGGCGACCGAGAGCTTTAGCACACCACAAAACAATCCGGACTTACCGGCTGGTGTCATGGATAGCGACGGCAAATACAACTGGCGCAGGAGTCAGCTACATGCGCGGGTGATCAAGCAGGCTGGTGAATCCATGGCTTCACGCTACTTTAGTGTGCCGCCCAAGGAGTTTATGTTTATTAGCCGCAAGTTTATTGGTGCCTACACCTTTATGACTGTAATTGATGCGCATACCAATATGCGTAAAATGCTGGAAGCACACCTTAAGGCTAACTCCTAAAATTTAGGCTTTATCCCGTTATATGCAAGGCTGAATGCTTCAGCCTTGTGCCTGTTTGGTCAATAAGAAAAATAAATACCGTTCAATTTTTAAAATTTTTTATTAAAAATCAATTCATTATATTTTTGATTTAGGTTTTAAAAGCCAATCAATTAAAATTCTTTAAATGGCAATTTAGCAATAGGTTTTTTATATTTTTGTGTCAGGATTTTGATCATGCAATACGTTCAAAGGACGACAAATATATGAATGCCACTACCAGACTTAACAAAGCACAAGGTTTAGGCTTAAACCTGCTCACTCGTTTTGCCGCCAGTGACCTGATCGACCAGCTTAAACTACGCAAGCTAATTGAAAAAACATTATATCAAGGCAGTAAAACCGGTTTTAAGGTACTGGGTGCCACATCACGCCAGTTTAAACCAGCTACCGGTACTGGCAAGCAGCGTCTACCAGGTACAAACAAAAATCTGTTTGATTTAAGTCTAACTGATGAGCAACAAATGATGCGTGATATGTTACAGCGTTTTGCCGCTGATGTATTACGCCCTGCTGCCTCACAGGCTGATGATCAGGCTATATTTCCAGTCGATATTGCAGCAAAGGCGCAAGAACTTGGCCTGTTATTTTATGCACTGCCAGACGCCTATGGTGGTGTTGCCAGTGAACAGGCAGTCGTGAGTAATGTGTTGATTGCCGAAGACTTGGGGTATGGTGACTATAGTTTGGCTGCCAGCATTTTAACTTCGCTTGGTGTGGCCAATGCCATCACCCGCTGGGGTTCTACCGAAGTGCAGGAAAAATACCTGCCTGCCTTTGCCTCAGAACAACCACCAGTCGCTACTTTTGCGGTATCAGAAGCAACACCAGCATTTAACCCGAATGAACTAGCAACCCATGCCAAGCAAACTGAACAGGGTTACCAGATTACAGGCGAAAAAACCCTGGTTCTGCTGGGTGAGCAGGCTGAATTTTATATCGTTGCTGCCCAACTTAACGGCAAGCCCAAACTGTTTATTGTAGAACAACATGACAGCATCAGTGTACGCCAAAACCTGGCTATGGGCTTAAAAGCAGGAGAAACGGTGGGTCTGCGCTTTGGCAATACGCCAGCTCTCCTGCTAACAGATGATGATTTTAGTTATCAGGCTTTTCTGGATTTAGGTGCATTAAGCTGGTGCGCTCTTGCGATTGGCACCTGCCAGGCCGTCAAAGATTACTGCGTTACTTATGCCAATGAGCGTACCGCTTTTGGTGAGCCAATTTCACACCGTCAAAGCGTGGCGTTCATGATTGCTGATATGGCCATCGAAATTGATGCCATGCGCATGCTGGTATGGAATGCAGCCAGTCTTGCTGAAGCCGGTCAGCCTTTCCACCGCGAAGCTTATCTGGCACGCCTGCTATGTGCTGAAAAATCCATGAAAATTGGTAACGATGGCGTACAAATTGTGGGCGGCCATGGCTATACCAAAGAGCATCCGGTCGAACGCTGGTATCGTGATTTACGAGCCACTGCCATTAAGCACTCTGGTCTGCACGCTTAAGCAAAAGGATAATTAAACATGAATCTACAAAACCCTAAAAAATTTAAAATGTTGGTCGACCAGGCGCATGAAGTTGCATTAAACGTGCTGCGCCCTATTTCACGCAAATATGATAAAGCTGAACATGCTTATCCCAAGGAGCTGGATATGCTGGGTGCTTTGCTGGACGGCATGAATGAAGGCGGTGATGCCATGACTGGTGCCACCACCGCAGGCAAGCGAGGCGAAAAACAGGAAACCGGAATCCGTAATGGTTCTAACATGTCCACTGCACTGGGCATTATTGAAATGTGTTACGGCGATACCGGTTTGCTACTTTCCATGCCACGTCAGGGACTTGGGAACTCTGCCATTGCCGCTGTTGCCAATGATGAACAACTGGAACGTTTTAATGGTAAATGGGCAGCCATGGCCATTACTGAACCGGGTTGTGGCTCGGATTCTGCGGCCATTCGTACTACTGCGGTCAAGGAGGGTGATGATTACATCCTAAATGGTGAGAAAATCTTCGTCACCAGTGGCGAACGCGCGGATTGTGTGGTGGTCTGGGCAACACTGGATAAAAATCTGGGACGTGCTGCCATTAAATCCTTTGTGGTCGAAAAAGGCACTCCGGGTATGACTGTGGAACGCCTTGAACACAAGCTGGGTATTAAAGCATCGGATACCGCTGCCATTAGCTTTATTGATTGTCGCGTCCCGGCTGCCAACCTGCTGGGTAATGCCGAGATTGATGTAGCCAAGGGCTTTGCCGGGGTAATGGAGACCTTTGATAATACCCGCCCGCTGGTTGCTGCCATGGCGGTAGGTTGTGCCAAAGCCTCGCTTGAGCGCATCAAGGAAATTTTTAAAGACCAACTTGATGCGAACTACAGCATCCCGGTATTAAATACCAGCAACATTGCTGCCACTATTTACCGTCTGGAAGCTGAATGGGAAGCCGCTCGCCTGCTCACCTTAAAAGCCTGCTGGATGGCGGACAACAAAATGCCTAACTCCAAGGAAGCCTCTATTGCAAAAGCCAAGGCTGGCCGCATTGGCAGTGAAATTACCCTTAAGTGTGTAGAACTGGCAGCCAGTGTAGGCTACTGTGAAGATGAGTTACTGGAAAAATGGGCGCGTGACTCCAAAATTCTGGATATTTTTGAAGGTACCCAGCAAATTCAGCAACTGATTATTGCCCGTCGTGAGCTGGGTAAATCGTCAAGTGAGCTGAAGTAAGCATAACTGGCGATAGGCGTAATAATGCGCCTATTGCCCCACTCATCGATATACCCATAAATCAATCAGCCGCATAAAATAAAACTAACCAAACAGCTCGACAGCTTGGTATGCGAACCTAGCCGCGCCAAAATAAACTCATTATTCTGCGTTTGAAATAAAATTACAAATGTTCAGAATCTCTTAAAAACCCCACAATATCCCTAAATACCTTTTGATGATCTGCTTCTAGCATTAACATATGCCCTGAATTTGCATAAGTTTTTATTTCTTTCACAGCAGAACCAGCCTGCTCATAAATAATCTGTGCGCTTTGTTGATAGCAGACATCATCTAACTCACCCTGTAATACCAATAAGGGACATTTTACTTCTGCCAGCCCCTGTCCGGTTTGCTCAGTAAAATCACTAATTCCCTGCACGACTGAAAAATCTGACTGGGCAAAATCCGTTATTTCCTGCTGAATATGCTCCGGTGTTTTTTGTTCATATTTTTTGTATTGTTCAGCATAAGCGATTAAGCGCTGGGTTAAATCGTGCAGAGGTCTTTTTTTAATTGGCGAACACATGGTGGTCACACTTGCCAGTTTAAAATCCTGAGCAAGTCGCAAAGCAAACACACCCCCCATGGAATGACCAACTATACTAATTTTTCCGTAACCATGGCTTTGTAAAAACTCAAAAGCATCCAGTGCGTCTTGCCACCATGCCGTTATACCACTTCCTACAATCGCTTCAGCACCCAGGCCATGAGCTTTGTAAATAGGAGCATAACAGGCAAAACCCTGACTTTTTAAAAAATTGGCCAGTTTTTTTAAGTCCTGTGGCGTACCAGTAAAACCATGCAGCAATAAAACCCCATGCGCATCTGCCGGATAATGACTAGGATAAAAAATTGGCTTGGGACGGGCAATTTTGAACATTTAAAAATAATGTAGTAACAAAATTACCAGTGTAACAATTCTGGTTCAGACTTCCGTAATAATCTGGTAAGGCATCGTATTGTAAGAAGCTGGACAGACCGACCATAATTCTGATAATGGTTTGGCAGCATCAAACGGCAATGGCAAACGCATTGACACGGGTTGCAAATCATCAAGGCAACTGCCCCATGCCACAATATCTATATCCAGCGGAATATGGTGCGATGGTCGTACTCGACCTGCATATTGTTCTAATTGCTTGAGCTGTTGATTTAATTCATCAAAAGTCAAATGGCTTTGCAGCAAAGCAGCAAAGTTGTAGTAATCCTCACCTTTACCCTGCCTACAGGCAATCTGATAAACCTGTGAAAACTGACACGCGCCCAGACACTCAAGCGCCTGCATGGCATAGCGTGTCCAGTGATCGCGCTGCTGATTACTGCTAATGGCCAGTGCGTATAGTGGCACGATTGCGCTCGATAGATACACCAACAGCGGTAGTATTGGTAATGGCCGTTGGTTTCCTGATGATCACTTTCACTTGCTTAACCGTTGCATATTGAACAAGAATATGCTGAGCAATGAGTTCAGCCAGACGTTCAATCAGTTGTGCCCTGGTATCAATGATCAGTTGGCTAACCTCATCGCACACTGCCTTATAATTAACTGCATCATCAATGCAGTCAGTCCGGGCAGCACAACCGATATCACAACCGATTTCCAGATCCACCAGTAATGGCTGGGTAATTTGTCGCTCCCAATCAAAAACACCAATCACTGCATCAACGCGCAGCCCTTCTATAATGACTTTATCCACGTGATCCCATCAGGTATGCCATTGCCATCAAAGCATTATTCTATCGAATTTTAATCATGTCAGGCAAAATCATTACTTAAAAAACAGTAAACTCACCTACCCTTTACTTAATGAATTAATTTGGATACAGGCTCTGCATCTTGTAGAAGCTGCAAGCGTGAATCGCTAAACACATCCATATAAGGGGTAAGCACCCGCATGAAGCGATCAAAATACAGCATTTGCTTCATCAACAAGGCAAAATCACGTGGAAAATGAATCCCGTGCCGCTCGCCAACGCCAACCATATCCATCATCATGGCATTTAAATCCGCCACATCGCCAGACATCACTTTTTGTGGATCAGCCAGCAAAACCCCGGAAAACAACCGTTCCATATCGGCAGCCAGACGGTCTGTATCCACGGTGCCGTGGGTCATGCCCATATTCACCATATGCTTCGCCATATCCTGATAATTGGTATGTTGCAACGCATCCATAAAGCCAATGGTTGCATTCCACACTTCCGGCTTTAATTGCCCCACAATACCAAAGTCAATAAAACCAATACGGCCATCTTTGAGCAGTAATAAATTACCCGCATGCAAGTCGGCATGGAAACTCTTGCATGCCATAAGGCTTGCAAACCACGTATTCATAGCGGTAATGAGTACCTGCGCCGGATCTTTGGCATGCTGCTTCACGACATCAATATCTGTTAACGGCACACCATATAAGCGTTGCATAGTGAGTACACGGCGCGTCGATGCCTGATGATATACCTTGGGGGCAATCGCCTGAGTATTTTGCGTGGCTTCTAGAAACTGCTGAAAATCTTCAATATTCTGCGCTTCAGCCACAAAATCCACTTCTTTGACCATGCGGCTGCGGATTTCATCAACAATTTCAGACAGTGAGGCAAATTTTACCTTGGGTACAATTTTTTCAAACAGTTTGGTGACGCCATACACTACACTTAAATCCGTGTGTAAAATAGTTTGCACCCCCGGTTTTTGTACTTTAATCACTACATCTTCACCAGTAACCAGTGTAGCAGCATGTACCTGGGCAATAGATGCGGAGGCCAGCGGTGCTTGATCAATATGCTGAAAAATACTGTCTAAAGGGCGTTCGCCAAATTCTTCTTTTAGGGTTTGTTCAATATAGCTAAATGGTAAGGCAGGCGTTTGATCCAGACAGCGCTGAAACTCCTCGACATATTCACGCGGAAATAGCGAGGGCGAACTGGCAATAAACTGTCCCAGCTTAATGTAGGTTGCACCTAATTGTTCAAAGGTTTCGCGCAATAATTGTGGGGTGGGTGCACCATCGGTGGCATGCCTGATACCGGCGCGAATAGCCACACTGGCTGTTTCACCCAGACGGGCAGCCGAGCGCAAGCTGTTAAGAATCTGTTTTTTAATCATTGCTTAGCCTTTAAAACCTGTCATGCCAGAGCTGTCAGGTCTGATCTGTATCGGAAAATAAAAATATTAGGCGCATTATAAATTATTCACTGTCGGCTTGGTGTAATTTAACCCTGCTTTAATTGACAAACTGTACAATCAGGATCAATTGCAAACTTGAGGACACGTTGCTGCATGGTAATACCATTCCAGACCAGCAGTTTATTGAGTAACGGTATTTGTTTTAAACCCAGATACAATAGCGCGTGATGCGCTTGCAGGCTGGCCATGACAGCAGGCGTTGAAGCCAGCACGCCAGACTCATTACACTGCCGGGTGTCATTATCCAGTCCATCAGAGAATACACAGTGATAACATCCCTGTTCCGGCATAAAAAAAGCGAGCTGGCCTTCCAGGCCAATAGCAGCAGCAGATAATAGCGGCACCTGGGCTTGCATGCAGGCCTGATTGACTAAATCGCGGGTAGCAAAATTGTCCGAGCCATCCAGCACGAGATCAATATCGGCAAGCAATGGTGGCAAGTTTGTTAAATCTGCTTTTAAATCAACCGGCTCTATATATGTCCAGGGGCTAATTTTTTGTAGCTCCCGTGCAGCGACTGCTACTTTTAAACAACCTATATCACTGGACTGAAATAAAAACTGGCGCTGTAAATTACTTTCTTCAATAACATCAAAATCAACAATGCGTAAAAAACCAAGACCTGCCCGTACTAGAATTTGTGCCGCTGGATTACCTAGTCCTCCTGCCCCAACCATTAAAACTCGTGCATTGGCCAGGTTAAGCTGGGCAGCCATATCCCATTCTGGTAGCAGGATTTGGCGACTATAGCGTAGAAGTTCGGGATCGGAAAGTTGGGTTTTGGTCATTGGATAATATCTTTAAACAGAATCACCCACTTTGCGTAAATTGGTTAAATACATGGCTCACCTCAATTATATTTTTATATAACTTATGATAAATTAAATAACGCAGCCATGATAGCGTTTTTATTTAAGACCACTGCCCCATCGTCACCCGGCCATTGCCCCCATAATCTCTTACCGTTTTGACCTGCTCAAAACCTGCCTGCACAAATAACTGCTGTACCGCCCGAGCCTGATCATAACCATGCTCAACCAATAAGAAGCCACCGTATTTTAAATACTGCGGTGCTTGCCCAATAATGATTTTTAAGTCAGATAAACCCTGCTCCTTTGCCGTCAGCGCGGTAATTGGTTCATGGCTTAAGTCATTTAAGTGGGTATCCTGCTCATCAATATACGGCGGATTGGAAACGATGAGATCAAATTGCGAGTTATCCGCTAACGCCTGATACCAGCTACCCTGCAAAAACTGCACGTTATCAATCTGGTTTAACACTGCATTTTGCTGGGCAACCTCTAAAGCAGTAGCAGAAAAATCAGTAGCGGTCATTTGTAGCTGCGGGCACTCTTTGGCAATGCTTAATGCAATCGCGCCGCTACCTGTGCCTAAATCTAGAATATGCAGATTTTGCTCAGGATCAATCAAGGCTAGAGCTTGCTCAACCAGCACTTCCGTGTCCGGTCGTGGTATTAATGTAGCTGGCGTGACTTTTAAAGTGAGCGTCCAAAATGCTTGCTCACCAATCACATAAGCCAGCGGTTCACCTTGTTTTAGCCTCTCAATTCCCATTAAGAATTGCTGTTGCTGTTCAGGACTTAAAACCTGTTCGTCCTTATATTTTAAACTTAAGTGATTAATTTTTAGAATATGCTCAAGCAGCCAGGCGCATTCACGACGCTCATAACTATCCAGTTCGCCATAAAATTGCAAAGCTTGAGCAACCTTCATACTACTGGCACCCTACTTCTGGTTTATTGATTAACCACCATTTTGCTGTGCCAGCATCGCCAGCTGGTCGGCTTGATATTCGCGGTGTAAGCTGTCCAGCAATTCGGTTAAGTCGCCTTCCATGACTGCATCCAGCTTGTACAAAGTTAAATTAATTCGATGATCGGTAATTCGACCTTGTGAATAATTGTAGGTGCGAATACGCTCAGAGCGATCGCCTGAACCTACCAAATCACGCCGCGCTTCAGAAGTCGCCGTTTGCTGAGCTGAACGTTTGGCATCTTCAATACGGGAAACCAGCAACGCCATGGCTTTAGCCTTGTTTTTGTGCTGGCTACGCTCATCCTGACACGCCACCACTGTTCCGGTTGGAATATGCGTAATGCGCACCGCAGAGTCCGTTTTATTAATGTGCTGACCACCGGCACCGGATGCGCGGTAGGTATCAATGCGTAAATCTGCCGGATTGATTTCTACCGTATGGTCAGTATCCACTTCGGGCAATATGGCAACGGTACAGGCTGACGTATGCACACGGCCTTGCGATTCAGTCGCTGGTACGCGCTGCACCCGATGTGCTCCGCTTTCAAATTTTAAACGGCCATATACACCATCACCTTCTACGCGGCAAATAATTTCCTTATAGCCGCCATGCTCACCTTCATTCTCTGAGAGTACCTCAACCCGCCAGCCTTGCGTCTGTGCATAGCGCTCATACATGCGCAATAAGTCACCAGAAAAAATGGCCGCCTCATCCCCACCCGCACCAGCACGAATTTCCAGAAATGCCGAGTTAGCATCATTCGGGTCCTTAGGAATCATCAGGATATTAAGCTGATTTTCCAGACCTTCTAGCCGCTCTTTGGCATCATTAATTTCTTCTTCTGCCATATCCCGAAACTCAGGATCAGCCCGCATGGCTTCCGCAGTTGCTTTATCATTTTCTGCCTGACGGTAAGCTGTCCATACCTGAGTAATTTCTTCTAGTTCACTATGCTCGCGCGATAACTGGCGAAAGCGCTGGTTGTCACTAATCACTTCGGCATCTGACAGCAGCGCATTTAATTCTTCAAAACGATCAGACAGTTGATCCAGACGCAGACGTAGTGAGGGCTTCATAAATAGGTTAAATCTCGTAAAATAAATTATTGGCGTGCTAGAAAATACATGATTTTTCAGGTGGCATAGTGTATGCCATTCGGCACCAAAAATACAAAAACAAGATGAAATTTTATGCTCGCTTCATAGCCATAAGACTATGTAATAAAAGCCCGGTTTCTCGGCACATTGCCCAAAAAAATTCACGGTTGATTCTTTTATGTCAGAATATTTAACGTGAAAACTGCAAAGTTATTACCAAATATTACATTGCAATATTTAAGAACAACTAGCATGAGCCTTAAGAGTTAACGCTGTTGGTTGCGAGTCTTTTGGAGAACAATATGAAACTTAGCTCAATTTTATTAACTGGCTTGCTAACAGCAGGCAGTGTCATTGGTATCAGTAATGCAGCGTATGCTGATAACAGCACCCGTGTGGCGGCAGCTGGCGCTTTAGGCGGCGTAGTGGGTGCTACTGTTGGCCGTCAACTGGGTGGTGAATCTGGTGCGCTGATTGGTGCAACAATTGGCGGAGCGGGTGGTTCTGCGGCGGCAAGTAGTAAAAGTAGCCGGACTGAGAGCGCAGTTGGCGGTGGGCTCGGTGCAGCCGGTGGTTATAGTGTAGGCCGCAGTACAGGCCTGCAAAACGGTGGGGTCATTGGTGCCGCCGTGGGTGCGGCTGGCGGCGCAGCACTAGGTAATAAAATTGCCAAAGACAAGGCAGAAGAAAAAGCTGAAAAAGCACGGCAGGCACGCTATGACGCACGTTATAAAAAACGCTACAAAGCCAATAAAAACTGGCAAAAAGTGAGTTATAAAGCCAAACACCGCCATCCTCACTACTATCGCTAAGTGTTATTAACACAAATAACGTTCATAAAGGCAGCTAAATATATAGCTGCTTTTTCTTGAACTTAAAACTTTTTTACATTTATAGTTATCTTCTCCCATCATTAGCTTTAGTTAATTTCGGCAAACCTATAGTCCGTTAATTAAAAACAAGGCTATTTATGAATCATGCCTGCTGTGGCAGAAAATGACTTTGTCATTACATATTTTATATTTTAGCCTTCCTCTTTAAATCTTAATAATTTTTTAAAAAATAATGAGCTAACAATAAAGTCTTATAATGAAGTATTTTGATTAAAGAACTAAAAGCATGAGTCTACAATGTAATTGCACTTAAGAAATTTTGTTATGTTGCGAAAAAGACAGGGCTTATCTAGAACCCTGCCTGTTTAAAAAACTTTAATTAAAACCTGATGATCAAATTTCGCTACTATTTAATTATCATTTAATCATCGGTTTGAAATAGAGCCGCTACAAAAGATTTAGCCGCAAACGGACGCAGGTCATCAATTTTCTCGCCCACACCAATAAAACGAATGGGCACATTGGTACGACTAGCAATATTAAACAGCACGCCACCCTTGGCAGTTCCATCCAGCTTGGTAATGGTAATCCCTGTTAATCCCACGGCCTGATCAAATTCCTGTACCTGATTAATGGCATTTTGGCCAGTGCCGGCATCTACCACCAGCATAATCTCATGTGGTGCGGTGGCGTCAATTTTTTGCATCACGCGTTTTACTTTTTTAAGTTCTTCCATCAGGTTACTTTTGGTATGCAAACGGCCTGCAGTGTCGGCAATCAGCACATCAATACCACGCGCACGTGCACTTTCAAACGCATCAAAAATAACAGAAGCACTATCAGCACCATGCCCCTGCGCCACCACCGAAATGTTATTGCGCTCGCCCCAGATTTGTAGCTGCTCGGTAGCTGCCGCCCGGAACGTATCTCCTGCAGCCAGCATCACTTTTTTGCCTTCACCCTGTAAACGTTTGGCCAGCTTGCCAATGGTAGTGGTTTTACCCACCCCGTTTACCCCAACCACTAAAATCACAAAGGGCTTTTTATTGCTATCAATATGCAGCGGTTTCACCCGTGGTGCCAGCAAGGCCACCAGCTCTTCCTGTAGCGCCTTATATAAGGCGTTGGAATAAATCAATTCCTTGCGTTCGGTACGCTCAGTCAGATTTTGAATAATGCTACGGGTCGCATCTACACCAATATCAGCCACCAGCAGCTGGGTTTCTACTTCTTCAAGCAACTCATCGTCAATTTCCTTACCGCCAATCAGAATATTAACCATGCCTTCGGTAAAGCTTTTACGTGATTTGCTCAAACCCACTTTCATGCGGCCAAAAAAACCACCTGATTCTGCTACCGGCTCGGCAGTCACTTGCGCATCAACAGGTGCAACGCTGACTGTAGACTCAGTCAAAGCGGTATTTGTATGCGCTGTCTGAGTGGTACTTGCTAGCTGACGTTCAGCAATACGTGGTGTTTCAATGACAGGAATATCAACAGCAGGCAAACTGGGCAAAGTGACATCGTCATCACCAATCTGGGAATCAATAATGAAAGTTTTCTGGTCTGGTTGCTGAGGTTGCATGCTTGCTCCTGCGCCTTAATCACACTATATTTTCTTGCCCCGTATCCTAGCATATCGCATTCAGCTGTGTTGGCTTTTCATGGGTAGCTGCACTGCCCTGTTAAGCAACTAGCCCACATTATGGATTTTATTCACGTTTAATAACAAACCACTGCTGTTTTTTTCTTAAAAAAAGCTGCCAACGGCACCAAGCTTGAGTATGCTTAAGCACTGCCAAATGAGTGATTCATTGACCACTGTTAATGGCAAAGACCAATGCTCAACACGCCCCAGTGCTATACCAGAATATCCCGCTATACAAATAAGGACGTATCGTTAAAGTCATGCCCAATGCAATGCACAACAACATAGTGACTCATCCAGCAACTTCCAGTGATTCACTGCGCTGGCCAGCCTCCCTGTTAAGCCTGACACTTATTGGAACAGGTTTATGCTTACCTGCTACCACATTTGCTGCCAAGCCCAAACCGGCAAACCCATCGCCTGCGCTTATTCAAAATCAAAGCAAAACCCATGAGGAAACACTGCCTAACGGTTTAAAGGTGATTATTCGCGAGGATCACCGGGCACCTGTAGCAATGACGCAAATCTGGTACAAAGTGGGCTCTACTGATGAAACCGGGGATGAACTGGGTCTGTCGCATGCTCTGGAGCACATGATGTTTAAGGGCACCAGCAAAGTACCCGGTGAGGAATTATCCAGAATTACCAGTAAATTTGGCGGCTCAACCAACGCATTTACCTCAAGCAATTACACGGGCTACTATGAACTGTTTCCGGCGCAATATGTACCGCTGGCATTAGAGCTGGAAGCTGACCGCATGCAAAACCTGCAATTACGCCAGCAGGACTTTGAACCTGAAATGCGCGTCATTATGGAAGAGCGTCGCCAGCGTACCGATGATAATCCCAAAGCACTGGCTTATGAACGTTTCCGCTGGATGACCTATCCCACCAGCTCCCTACGCCAGCCCACTATTGGCCATATGAAAAACCTGCAAGGCCTCAAGCTTGATTCCCTCAAGCAATGGTATCAAAAGTGGTATACACCCAATAATGCGGTGTTAATTATTGTTGGTGATGTAGACCCGCAAAAAACCATGTACGAAGTACGGCGCTATTTTGGTGATATCCCACAGCGTGCGACGCCAGCTCGTAGCGACGTTAGTGAGTTTTTAAACATTGGCGAACGGCAAATGGACTTGAGCCTGCCAGTAAAAATTCCTGCCCTGTATATGGCCTGGAATGTAGAATCACTAAAAACCGCTGATGACCCTAATAAAGCGTATGCACTTGCACTATTACAATCTGTGCTAGATGGAGGCTTATCTGCCCGTTTTGAAACCCGACTGGTTCGTGAGCAGCGTCTTCTTGCGTCAGTCAGTTGTAATTACGATTTGTTTAATCGCGGCAGTAGCCTGTTTACCATTACTGCTATTCCTGAACAGGGTGTCAGCCTGGAACAGGCACGGGCTGCCATTCTGGCAGAAATTGAAAAACTAAAGACCGAAGCGATTGTGGCTGACGAACTGGAACGGGTAAAAACCAGCTATCTGGCTGAGCTGATTTATAGTCAGGACAGCATTGCCGGACAAGCACAACTGATTGGTCTGCTGGAAAGCGCTGATTTAAGCTATAAGCTTATTGACAACATTCCACAACAACTCAATCAGTTATCCGTACCGTACTTGCAGCAAATTGCCCGCCAGTATCTGGTTAAGGATAATTTAAGCACATTGTATTTACGTGTGCCCAACACGGTAGACAACCCCGCAGGTACTGTACAGACCACCAATACCAGCACAGGAAGCCAGCCCAATGAATAATTTTAAATCCCGTTTGTGCCTGGCGATGGTGGCAGGCTTAAGCCTAACTATACAAAGCATATCCTTTGCTGAAGAATCACATCAGGCTGAACAAACCAATGCGCCGATTACTTCACTGGCAAGCCTCAGCAGTTTACGCAATATTGCCTCTGCAAGTGGCCTAAAAACGCCTCGTGTTGAGTCTTTTCAGACCACAACTGGTACACCTGCCCTGTTTGTGGCAGCACCTGAGTTGCCCATTATTGATATTCGCCTTACTTTTGATGCTGGCTCTGCCCGTGATACTGAATTGGGGCAAGGTCTTTATGGTCTGGCTTCTTTAACCTCACAGTTATTGGATGAAGGCACTTCTACCCAGACTACCGATCAAATTGCAGCTGGCTTTGAGCGTCTGGGTGCTGAATTTGGCGCTGCCTCATACCGGGATATGTTTGTGGTGAGTTTACGGGTGCTATCCGATCCAGCTTATTTCAATCCGGCAGTTGATCAGTTATTGACTATTTTAAAAGATGCTCAGTTCCCGCAGGCCAGCATTGACCGCGTCATCAATAACGCCGCCATTGGTCAGCAACAGCGCAAGGAGTCTCCCGGCGCGGTAGTGGGTATCCGCTTTTATCGTGAACTATATGGCAAGCATCCTTATGCCGAACCCACCACGGGTACCGAAGCCAGCCTGAAAAAAATTACAGCGCAGGATATTCGTCGTTTTAAGGATACTTATCTGGTCAGCAATAATTTAAACATTGCCATTACCGGCCAGTTAAATCGTAATCAGGCACAAAAACTGGCCAACCGGATTAGCCAAAGTCTGCCTGCTGGACAAAAAGCCCAATCCCTGCCACAACCTACGCCGCTTGCCGCCGCAAAAACAGTGGTTGTTCCGTTTAACTCAAGCCAGTCCCACGTTATAATTGGGCAAATTGGCATTAGCCGTGATAATCCCGACAGTTATGCCCTCAGCGTTGCCAATGAAATGTTGGGAGGCAGTGGTTTTAACGCCCTACTGATGAAGGAGCTACGGGAAAAGCGCGGACTGACTTACGGCGCATATAGCGGCTTTACCTCCATGCGAACCAAGGGGCCATTTATTATAAGCTATTCTACCCGTGGTGATCAGGCGGTTGATAGTATAAAAGTTGCCAAGCAAACCCTGTCCAGCTTTCTTAACCAGCCACTGGGTCAACAGCTCCTCACTGAAACCAAGGAAGGCCTGTTAAACAGTTATCCGTTATCGCTAGCCAGTAATGAGAGTGTTTTGGGCTATCTGGGTATGATGGGTTTTTACAACTTGCCAGACACCTACCTGGCCGACTATCCACAAAAAATTGCAGCGGTTAGCGCTCAGGATATTCAGCGGGTGACTAACAAATACATTCAACCTGATCGCATGCTGACCGTTGTGGTTGGGCAGGCCTTTGACAGCAATGCCTTAAATATCCCTATTGCACCGCCAACCCCAGCCAGTCAGCCTGCGCAACCTGCAACTCCTGTTATGCCAGAACCGGATGAAACTGCTACGCCTGCTCCATCTATTCCTGAAACTCAGGGCTCTATAGATGCACAACTGCTTAGCACGCCGCTCGACCATAACGGCTCCCCAAATACACAGCCATAACTTACAGATTTACAGAGTAAAAAGTTTAATGATAAGTGCGCCTACTGTCCGCCTGAGTGAATACCTGCTTGCCATTCAATCCGTAATCAAACTGGGTTTTGGCGAAGGCACGTGGGTTAAGGCAGAAATTACCGCCATGAGTAGCAAGGCTGGTCATTATTACTTTGAGCTGGCTGAAAAAGACCAGTCTACCGATAAAACTATAGCCACCTGCCGCGCCACCTTATGGAAGGGTCAGGCACAAAGGCTAATCAGCCAGTTCAGGGCTGAAAGCGGCATAGATTTATCCCGGGACTTGAGTGTATTGGTCAAGGTTAAAGCCAGTTTTCATCCGCAATATGGTTTTTCCTTAAATATTGAAGATATTGACTCTAGTTATACGCTGGGCGATCTGGCACAAAAATATCAGGATATTGTACAGCGGCTTATTGATGAACAACTAATTGACCTTAACCGTACCCTGCCCACACCGTTTGATATTCAGCAGGTGCTGGTCATTGCACCGGAAAATGCCGCTGGACTGGGCGACTTTCAAAAAGATGCACAAAAACTGGCTGAATCTCAGGTTTGCCAGTTTAGCTATGCTCATGCGACATTTCAGGGTATTAGTGCTTCTTTAAGTATTCGGCAGGCTTTACATGATGCACTCAGGGACTGGCTGGATAAACACGATACAACGCCGGATTTAATTGTAGTGATCCGTGGAGGCGGTGCAGTCAACGACCTGGCCTATCTTAATGATTATGAACTGGCCGCCATGCTATCCACATGCAGTGTACCAATCTGGGTGGGTATTGGGCACGAGCGTGATCGTACCATTTTAGATGAAATTGCCCACCGCTCATTTGATACGCCAAGCAAGGTTATTGCTGGCATCAGGAATCATATTTCCAGCGTTGCAGATCAGGCGCAGGAATACTTTGAAGCTATTTATGCCACTGCCAATTATGAACTTAATGCCTTTAAGGCCGAGCTGAATAGCCTTTTGGCACTCAGCCAGAGCAATAGCAAATACCAGCTGACGCAGCTGGGGCACCGGCTCAACCAGCTGCTCCAGCAGCATCAGTTTCTGGCACAGCAAAGTATCCAGCAAGCCGGGCAACAAGCTGAACAACTCATGCGCGAGATGCTTTTACAAAGCCCCCGGCATACGCTGGAGCGTGGTTATGCCATTGTTAGGCTAAACGGCAAGCCTGTACGCTCAATCCATGCACTTGAAGGGCAAACTGTTCAAATTGATATGCAGAATGGCAGTGCGCTGGCAACTGTTCAGCAAATTACCCATAAACCTGCCAAACAATAAACCCGGCGCCCTACCAATCCAGTACTTTTAAAGGACACTCACCATGACTGATTCAACACCGAACTTTAAGCAGGCTTTTGATACTCTCAAACAAAATGCAGCTACCCTTGAAGAACAGCAGGAACCGGATATTGATCAACTGATGGTGCTCATCGAAGAATCCATGCAGGCTTACAAAATTTGCAAACAGCGCATCGAGGCTGTGCAACAGGCTTTAAACCGTACCTTCGAAGGTGAGTAAATACTTATTCGCTCTTCTACCTATCACATAGGCAAAGCCTCGCTGGCTGCACCACGTACAAAAGTTTTGCTGCTTGCTGCATTCCAACTTTCACGATAAAAGTGACTGTCGATCTCTGGCTTTAGCAACTCACCGGGCGGCAGGAAAAACAGGGTTTGTGCATAGGTTTTGATTTCAGTAGCCGAAAAACGTCTAACCACATGATGTGCTTCTATTTCATCAGGATGGCTTAGACCCGCGGATGCAATCATTTCAGACAACGCATGCAGGGTGTTACGGTGAAAATGAAACACACGCTCAGCTTTATCAGGCACCACCAGCGCCTTTTGCCGGGATTCACTTTGTGTAGCAATACCGGTTGGGCATTTATTGGTATTGCAGCTTAACGACTGTATACAACCCAGCGCAAACATAAAACCACGCCCGGCATTGACCCAATCTGCGCCCAAAGCAAATGCCCTGATAATATCAAAAGCACTCACAATTTTACCGGCCGCACCAATCTTGATTTTGTCGCGTAGATTCACCCCAACCAGTGTATTATGCACAAACAGCAAACCTTCACGCATTGGCGCTCCAATATGGTTGGCAAACTCCATCGGGGCTGCCCCCGTACCTCCCTCTGCGCCATCAACCACAATAAAATCCGGAACTACTCCTGTTTCCAGCATGGCCTTAACAATACCCATAAACTCCCAAGGCTGACCAATACACAGCTTGAAGCCAACCGGCTTACCATCACTTAACTCACGTAAACGCTGAATAAAACCCATCAACTCTAGCGGATTGGAAAAGGTCGAATGACCCGCTGGGGAAACACAATCCTCCGTCATGGGTATACCACGCACTGCTGCAATTTGTGGGGTAATTTTTTCCTTGGGTAAAATACCACCGTGCCCTGGCTTTGCACCCTGACTAAGTTTGATTTCAATCATTTTGACATTTGGGAGTGCCGCTTGCCTTGCAAATTTTTCAGGATCAAACTGGCCAAAACCATCCCGGCAGCCAAAATAGGCACTGCCCAGCTCCCATACCAGATCACCACCAAACTCCAGATGATAGGGACTAATGCTGCCTTCACCGGTATCATGGGAAAAATTGCCCATTCTGGCACCCTTGTTCAAGGCTCGAATGGCATTGGCACTTAAACTTCCAAAGCTCATGGCAGAGATATTAAAAATTGACGCAGAATAGGGCTGCCTGCATTGCTCATTGCCAATGAGTACCCGAAAACTGTCCGGGTCGGCACGTGGTACCGGCTTTACCGAATGACTAATAAACTCATAATCCGGTTCATACACATCAAGCAGGGTGCCAAAGGCTTTTTCAGAACTTTGCTGCTTGGCACGCTGATAAATCAGGCTACGCTGGGCACGTGAGAACGGCAAATAATCATGTTCGCCTTCAAAAAAATACTGGCGCAATTCAGGCCGGAATATCTCAAAGATATAGCGTAAATGTCCAATAACCGGATAAGCACGCAATAAAGTATGCTTTTTTTGCAGGACATCATAAAGGCCTAAAAGGCTCAACAACAGACAGACCAGCGTTAATCGGTGCCGGCTGCTGGTTGAAAAAAACAGGTTAAGAATATTTTCGCTATAAGACCAGGATACTAGGCTAATAAAAGTATATAAAATAGCCACTATCCAGACAAAGTAGCGCATAATCAGCGAGCCAATAATGATACTACTGATCTGACTAAGAATACCCCTTCCAAGCCTACTACTACTCATTCCCACCTCTGAATATTTCTATCTAGTCGAATACCGGTCACGCCTATCCAGACTATTGTTCATTTTGTTTCTATATTTAAATAATTGAATTGTAAGAGTAAGCAATAAAACGTTATTCGCACCCAACAGTTGGGCGCATTTTTATAGGCTCTATCAATTTAAAGACTGATAGTCCCTGTCTGCCTCAACCACGCAGCCTATAAGCTAAAATAATTTGTCCGGCAGACTTTTTTATGGTGATAACTGATCATAAATATACGGTCGTAACCATTGAAGATTGACTTAAAATGGGTATCCTGTCACCTACCTATTAGCCAATCCGGCGTTTTAAGCCAGTCATTTGCAGAATGCGGGTAGAGATCTCCTCAATCGACATTTCTGACACATTTAAAAAGGGAATGCCTTCTGAGATATAAATTCCCTGTATGGCACGCAATTCCGTCTGGCATTGCTGAAAACTGGCATAACGACTGCCTGCCTTGCGCTCTGTACGGATGGCAACCAATCGCTCTGGTTCAATCATCAAACCAAACAGTTTTTTCTTGTGATCCCTTAATACTTTAGGAAGACGGTTGTCATCCAGGTCTTCTTCGGTGATCGGATAGTTAGCCACCCGAATCCCAAACTGTAGGGCCAGATAAATGGAAGTCGGCGTTTTACCAGAGCGGGATACACCTATCAAAATCAGGTCTGCCATATCATAATGACGGGTTCTGGCACCATCATCATTATCCAGTGCATAATGCACCGCATCAATTCGTGACTTATAATTTTCAGAATCTACACTACTGTGCGCATTGCCCACGCGCGGAGAGGCCTGAACATTTAACTCTGTTTCAATTTTACTAATCAGGCCTTCAAATACATCCAGGTTAACCGCGTTTGCCGAACTAATAACCTCACGCACGGCGGGATCAACCAGTGTATCAAATACCAATGGTGGCGCCCCGTCCCTTATAGCGCATTTATTAATTTCCTTGACCACATCCAGCGCCCGCTCTTCGCTATCTACATAGGGAATAATATGAATATCAAATTCAACCGTAGGAAACTGTGCCAAAAGTGAATGGCCAAGCGTTTCAGCAGTAATCGCTGTACCATCTGAAACAAAAAATACACTGCGTTGTACTGCTGTTTTATCCACCATTTGAGTCTCTTAAATATTTGTCTAAAGTCAACATTATCTTTATAGTAACCGGATAATTGGTAGCTGTCGCCTATGGCTATCCCCATGGCAGCTACATTCTTGTATTATTGCTGTGATCCGGTGATATTTTTTTAAATGGAGTGTCAATTTTGGAAGCGCGCGTAATTGGTTTAGAAAAGCTTGGTAAACACGATGTTGAAACAGTAGGCGGCAAAAACGCTTCACTGGGTGAGATGATCAGCCATTTATCCAATGCTGGTGTCAGTGTACCGGGCGGTTTTGCTACAACAGCACAGGCTTACCGTGACTTCCTTGAGCAAAGCGGTTTAAATGCAAAAATTCAGGCCGAACTGGATCAACTCAATGTTGATGACGTTCAGGCACTCACCCGGACGGGTGCAAAAATCCGCCAGTGGATTATCGACACTCCCCTGACTGCTGAACTGGAAAGTGAAATTCGCACCGCATTTGCAGAACTTGCCGGTGATAACCCCGATATTGCAGTGGCTGTACGCTCCTCTGCAACTGCCGAAGATTTGCCGGATGCTTCCTTTGCTGGTCAGCAGGAGACTTTTTTAAATATTCGCGGCGTTGATAACGTATTAATTGCTGTTAAGGAAGTATTTGCCTCCCTGTTTAATGACCGAGCCATTGCCTATCGCGTGCATCAGGGCTACGCGCACTCCAATGTCGCGCTATCTGCTGGCATCCAGCGCATGGTGCGCAGTGAAACCGGTGCAGCAGGCGTAATGTTTACACTGGATACCGAATCCGGTTTTCGCGATGTGGTATTCATTACTGCCTCCTACGGCCTGGGTGAAATGGTCGTTCAGGGCGCGGTAAACCCGGATGAATTTTATATTTCCAAGCCATTGCTAGAAAATGGCAAATTTGCAGTAGTGCGCCGTAATCTGGGCAGCAAACACCAGAAAATGATTTATGGTGAAAGCGGAGTTACCGGTCAGTCTACCGTGATTGTTGATGTAGACAAGGCAGAGCGTCACCAGTTTTCCCTTAATGACCATGAGCTGACTGAGCTTGCCAAACAGGCTTTGATTATTGAAAAACACTACGGCACCGCCATGGATATTGAATGGGCTAAAGATGGCGATGACGGTAAGCTGTACATTGTTCAGGCTCGCCCTGAAACCGTAAAAAGCCGACAGAATGTTGGGACGATGGAACGCTACCTGCTGAAGCAAAAAGGCACCATCCTTTGCGAAGGCCGCTCTATTGGTCAGCGCATAGGCTCCGGCAAGGTACGTATTGTCACGTCTATTAAAGAAATGGACAAGGTACAGGATGGCGATGTGCTGGTATCCGACATGACTGACCCGGATTGGGAACCAGTCATGAAGCGGGCTTCCGCCATTGTGACCAACCGTGGTGGACGTACCTGCCATGCGGCCATCATTGCGCGTGAACTTGGCGTACCTGCTATTGTAGGCTGCGGTAATGCTACCGAAGTACTCACTGAAAACAGTGAAGTGACGGTATCTTGTGCCGAAGGTGATACCGGTTTTATTTATGAAGGTGCTCTGGATTTTGAAATCCAGCGTAACTCCATTGAATCCATGCCACCGCTGCCATTTAAGATCATGATGAACGTGGGTAACCCGGATCGTGCGTTCGACTTTGCCCAGATTCCTAACCAGGGTATTGGTCTGGCACGGCTTGAATTTATTATTAACCGCATGATCGGCGTACATCCCAAGGCACTACTCAACATTGACAGCTTGCCGCGTGAAACCCGTGCCGCTGTATTATCGCGTACCGCAGGCTATGCCTCGCCCATTGACTTTTATGTAGAAAAACTGGTTGAAGGTATTTCTACACTGGCCGCAGCCTTTGCTGACAAGCCGGTGATTGTGCGCATGTCTGACTTCAAATCCAACGAATATGCCAACCTGATTGGTGGCAAGCTGTATGAACCGGAAGAAGAAAATCCCATGCTGGGCTTCCGGGGTGCCAGCCGTTATGTATCAGACAACTTCCGCGACTGCTTTGAGCTGGAATGCCGTGCCCTAAAAAAAGTACGTGACGAAATGGGTCTAACCAACGTCAAGATCATGATTCCGTTTGTACGTACTGTGGGTGAAGCAGCCCGGGTAATTGAGCTTCTGGCTGCCAATGGTCTGCGCCGTGGCGAAAATGGCCTGGAAGTGATCATGATGTGTGAGCTACCGACCAATGCGCTGCTGGCCGATCAGTTCCTGGAACACTTTGACGGTTTCTCTATTGGTTCCAACGACCTGACTCAGCTTACCCTGGGTCTGGATCGTGACTCAGGCATTGTGTCCCATCTGTTTGACGAGCGTGATGAAGCCGTTAAAAAATTGCTATCCATGGCTATTCAGGCGTGCCATAAAGCAGGTAAATACATTGGTATTTGCGGTCAGGGTCCTTCTGATCATCCTGATCTGGCTCACTGGCTCATGGAACAGGGAATTGAGTCGGTATCGCTCAACCCTGACTCTGTACTGGAAACCTGGTTCTTTCTGGCTGAAGAGCAAGCCAATAAAGCCCTCTAAGCTATATGGTTCCGGCCTTCCTTCTTATTTGTAACTTAGGCAAGGTCGGATAACCGATTAAAGACTCATCTCGGTGGGTCTTTTTTATTAAAAAGACGTTAAAATAAACGAGTGATGTTTATAAGGTTTTAATACAATGCAGATTTATTTGGCACGAAACAATGAGCAAGCCGGGCCTTATACACTGGAGCAGGTCAACCAGATGCTGGCCAATGGACAAGTGGTTCTTAATGATCTGGCCTGGCATGAAGGAATGAGCGAATGGAAACCACTGGGCGAATTAACCCAGGGTAAAATGGTTTACCAGCCTACCCTCACTGTACCGTTTAGCATACCCTCTACAGTGGCCAAAGCTGCTACGACTGACAGGAGCAGCCAAAGCCCAAAGAATACTGATCTGGCTTCTATCAATAAGCGTGTTCTGGCCAAAATCCTGGATATTTTATTACTGTGGATTCCCAGCTCCTTTATTTTTGGGCAGTTTATTACGCCGGATTTTTTAAAAAAATATCAGGAAATTGCAGGCAGCGCCGTGATTCCCTCTGCCCAGCAACAAGAGCAAATGCTGGCATTACTATCCACTCTGCCTGCTGCTGCCTATTACTCACTGGGCTTTTTTGCTCTGGGCTATTTTATTCTTCAGGCTTACCTGTTGCACAAATCAGGCCAGACGATCGGTAAAAAAGCACTGGGGATTATGATTGTAGACGACCAAAGTGGCGAAAAAACCTCTATTACCCGCAGTTTTTTGCTTCGCTCTATTGTTTTTATTATTTTCAACTATTTTATTTTTCTGGTCGCAATTGTTGATTTTGCCTTTATTTTTACTGAGCGCCGCCGCACGATGCATGACCGGCTGGCTAGGACAATTGTGGTTAATATACCAAAACAATAATACCTTTCCCCAACCAATATTAACCTAACCGTTTCTACTATCCCGCTATGATGATCCAGATTCAGCATCATAGCGGATAGCACCACAATGGCAAATCATCAGGTTTACATTATTCATGGTTATGGTGCCTCACCTGCCCATCATTGGTTTCCCTGGCTGGCACAACAACTCAAGCAGCAAGATATTCAGGTAGCGATTCCCGCCCTGCCTGCTCCTGAACATCCAGTCAAGGAAGAGTGGGATCAATACCTACAATCCACTATCGGCATCCCCAATGAACAGACTTATTTTGTGGCGCATAGCCTAGGGTGCATTGCCTTACTGGATTATTTGCAGCAACTTGAACCGTTACCCCATATCGGCGGTCTGATTTTAGTATCAGGCTTTTCCTGTGCCGTGCCAGGATACTCACTAATTAATCCATTTATTGCCCATGCCCTGAAAGCTGATTCCATTATCTCCATGGCTCCCAGACGGTTAGTTATTGCTGCCCGAAATGATCACACCGTGCCCTATGAACTGACCGAACAACTGGCAAGCAGCCTTGAGGCATCATTTGTATTGCTTGAACAAGGGGGACATTTTCTCGGTAGTGATGACTGTACCAGTTTTGAGCTAGTCTATGAGCAGTTGAAAAAAATGCTAACCACCAGCGCTATGGATCAAGTTAATGACCAAATGATTAGCTAAATCACCAGTGTAGTCGTCATTCTACCTAGTTTAAAAAAGTATAAAAACCCAAGTACATTTACAATTTTACCACTTTAGCCCCACAAACAATTTCATTTTAGTTTGACCGAAAATCCGGTTTATTGGTTTTCTTAAACACAACTTAAGAAAAATTTGACACAACAAGCCACAAAAGACACCTGATTCCGCATAATTATTTTGTTTTATAAATCAGATTTTTGAGGAAAAATGGCAAATTACATGAAATCCTTAAAAAAACTAAGGGTTTAAAACAACATTCTAAATTACAGGCACTTAAAATTCATCTTTAACTTTATTAGTCGGGCAATTGTTATAGCTTCGTATAAGCAGATAGGGCTATAATGCGCCTAAAGTAGTAGTGCTGCACTTCATTGTGCAACGCATATCAGTTTGGTTTTTACCTGTTCTGCAACCTGTACAAGTACAAGGGCAAGCTGTATACACGCAAGCACTCTAATAGCAAATTCATATTTTGCTGAACGGGACTCTTAACCGAGGTTTTAAAATGAGACAAACCTTCTTCACCCTATTGTCTTTGTGTGCAATGGCCGCTTTACTGACTGGCTGTGGCGGAGACATGGTACTTTTTAATTCAAAAGGACAAATTGGCGTTGAGCAAGGTAACCTGATTCTAATTGCATTCTTCTTCATGTTATTAGTGGTTATCCCTGCCATATTAATGTCTTTTTGGTTTATGTGGAAATATCGCCAGGGTAATCAGTCTGCTGAATACCTGCCCAACTGGGCTCACTCTACAAAAATTGAACTTGTAGTCTGGGGCATACCGATCATTATTATTGGTATTTTGGGTTACTTATCTTATAAGTACACACATAGCCTTGACCCTTATCAGCCGATCACTGCTGATAAAGTTGCCAAATCTATCAAGAGCAATCCAAACCAGGCGGTTGCCCAGCAAGCTCAAGAGCAGCCGGTCACGATTCAGGTCATTGCAGAACAGTGGAAATGGGTTTTCATTTATCCTGAACTGAATATTGGTACTGTTAACCAGATTGCGTTTCCGGTAAATACGCCAATCAACTTTGTGTTGACCTCCAACTCAACAATGAACTCATTCTTCATTCCAGAGTTAGGCGGACAAATCTATGCCATGGCAGGGATGAAAACCAAGTTGCACCTGATTGCCGATCAGTTAAGCGATAAAGATGGTCAGCCTGGTATTGGTCCAGATGACGGCTTCCGGGGTATATCTGCCAACTATAGTGGCTTTGGCTTCTCCAACATGCGCTTTAGAGCTCATGCACTGACCAACGGAGAATATGCAGCCTGGGTTGAGCAAGTTAAAGCTTCAGGTAAAACCCTGGATATGGCTACACTTCGCCAGTTACGGGATACCCCACAAAATCGTCCTACTCATCCCCATCCTGTTGAGTACTTCTCTTCTGTAGAACCTGACCTGTTCCAGCATGTTGTAGATCAATACATGCCTGCTGCTACACATGGCTCTAAAGCAAGTCTCCAGAATGGCCATGCTGCGGCGAGTAGCCATGATGCTGTTGTAGAGGAATAAGCAATGTTGCTAGGAAAATTAAGCCTTGAGGCAATACCGCACGATCCTATTGTGCAGATCACTATTGCCGGTATGTTCTTGGGCGGTTTATTACTGCTTGCTGCCATAACATACTTCAAAAAATGGAAGTATTTGTGGACAGAGTGGTTTACTACCGTAGACCATAAAAAAATCGGTATCATGTATATCATTGTGTCAATGGTCATGATGCTCCGCGGCTTTGCAGATGCCATTATGATGCGCTTGCAGCAGGCAATGGCTACTGGGGGTGCTGAAGGTTACTTACACCCTGAGCACTACGACCAGATCTTTACCGCCCACGGCGTGATCATGATTTTCTTCGTGGCCATGGGTCTGGTAGTAGGTCTAATGAACGTGGTGGTGCCCTTACAGATTGGTGCACGTGACGTTGCCTTCCCGCTACTGAACTCCGTGAGTTTCTGGCTATTTGCCGTGAGTGCTGGCCTGGTCATGGTATCATTGGTGCTGGGTGAATTCGGTGCAACTGGCTGGCTGGCCTATCCGCCACTTTCGGGCATTGAATACAGTCCCGGTGTTGGGGTTGACTACTATATCTGGGCACTACAAATTTCAGGTCTGGGTACTGTGCTGACCGGGGTTAACTTCTTTGTTACCATCCTCAAGATGCGTGCCCCTGGCATGAAACTGATGGACATGCCAATTTTCACCTGGTCTGTGCTGGTTACTGTTGTCCTGATCGTTGCCGTGTTCCCAATTCTGGCTGGCACACTGGCCATGCTGACAGTTGACCGCTATCTGGGCTTCCACTTCTTTACCAATGATGCTGGCGGTAGCCCAATGCTATACGTCAACCTGATTTGGACGTGGGGTCATCCAGAAGTTTATATTCTGATTTTACCTGCCTTTGGTGCGTTCTCTGAAATTGTTGCCACCTATAGCCGCAAATACCTGTTTGGTTATACGACTATGGTTTATGCAATTATTGTCATTGGCTTCCTGTCTTACGTTGTCTGGTTACACCACTTCTTTACAATGGGTGCAGGCGCCAAGGTAAATACCTTCTTTAGTATCACAACCATGGTTATTGCTATTCCAACCGGAGTAAAAATATTCAACTGGTTGTTCACCATGTACAAAGGCCGGATTAACTTTACTGTACCGATGCTTTGGACACTGGGCTTTTTAGTAACCTTCTCTATTGGTGGCATGACAGGCGTACTGCTCGGAATTCCACCTGCTGACTTTGTTGTACACAACTCGCTGTTCCTTGTTGCCCACTTCCATAACGTAATTATTGGTGGTGTGGTGTTTGGCATGTTTGCTGCCATTACTTACTGGTTCCCCAAAATGTTTGGCTTTACGCTAAACGAAGCCTGGGGTAAAGCATCCTTCTGGTTCTGGATTATTGGTTTCTATATGGCGTTTATGCCGCTATATATCCTTGGTTTCATGGGGATGACTCGCCGCCTGAATACCTTTGACAATCCTGAATGGGATCCTTATGTGTATGTTGCACTGGTAGGCGCAATCCTGATCTTCATTGGTATTATCTGTCAGTTAATTCAGGCTTTCGTGAGTATTCGCGATCGCAAGAAGAATATTGATATGACCGGTGACCCATGGGATGGCCGTACTTTAGAGTGGAGCACTTCCTCTCCTGCCCCATTCTATAACTTTGCTTATCTGCCAGGCACAGCAACTGAGATTGACTCTTTCTGGGTAGATAAACAAAAAGGTATTGCTTACCAGCGTCCAAGTCACTATGAAGATATTCATATGCCAACCAACCGTGCAGCAGGCTTTGCCATTGGTATGTCGCTGTTCGTATGTGGTTTTGCCATGACCTGGCATATCTGGTGGTTAGCGATTATTAGTTTAGCTGCTACCATTATCTCGCTGATCGTTAGTTCGTTCACTAAAAAAGTGGACTACTATGTGCCAGCAGCTGAAGTGGAGCGTATCGAAAACGAGCGTTTCGCCAAGTTAGAACAAGCTCAGAAGCGGGGCTAATTATGTCTGATATTCAACATCTTGATGCTCATGGTCATGAAGATCATCACCATGACGATACGGATATAACCGTATTTGGTTTCTGGACCTACATCATGAGCGACTTGATTTTGTTCTCAAGTCTGTTTGTGGCATTTGCCGTACTGGTTACCCACTCGGCAGATGGTCCTACGGCGCCTGAAGTATTTGGTGACACACTGGGCTTTGTTCTGGTTGAAACCTTCCTGCTCCTGGTCAGTAGTTTTACCTTTGGTATGGCCGTTCTGGCACAGACCAAACAAAAAGCTGGTCAGGTATTGGGCTGGTTAGCTGTTACCTTCGTGCTGGGTGCCGGCTTTATTGGCATGGAAGTGTATGAGTTTAACCACCTGATCAATATTGGTCACGGGCCAACGGTTAGCGCATTCTTGTCTTCCTATTTCAGTCTGGTAGGTACTCACGGCTTGCACGTGACCGCAGGTCTGATCTGGATGGCTGTGCTGGCTTACCAGATTTCCAAAAATGGCCTGACGCTGCCCAATACACGCCGCCTGGCTTGCTTAAGCATCTTCTGGCACTTCCTGGACATCGTCTGGATCTGTGTATTTAGTGTGGTTTACTTGTTAGGAGCAGTAGGATGAGTCATCACGAGCATACCAATGCTGCGGGTGCGAGTCACGGCAGCACCAAGCAGTATGTCATTGGCCTGATTATTTCCATTATCCTGACCATTATTCCTTTCTGGATGGTAATGGATGGTGGTTTTAACCGTGGCCCGGTGATCTGGACCATTTTAATCACTGCCATTGCGCAAGTACTGGTACAGCTGATTTTCTTCCTGCACTTGAACTCATCATCTGAGCAGCGCTGGAACATGATCACCATTGTTTATACTATTTTGACCATCGCCATTTTGATCATTGGTTCAATCTGGGTTATGGATCACCTTCACTTCTTCATGATGTAAATGGCTTGATTGATGATTAAACAGTTTATTTTTCTCACCAAGCCTGGAATTATTTTTGGTAATTTCGTTTCTGTCATGGGTGGCTTCTTTTTAGCCGCCCAGGGCGAAATTAACCTGGGATTGCTGTTAGTTGCTTTACTTGGTACATCCCTGGTTGTGGCTTCTGGCTGTGTGATAAACAATATCATCGATCAGGACATCGACGTTAAAATGGAGCGAACCCGAAACCGTGCTCTGGTTAAGAAAACGGTTTCAAACCAGGCGGCATTTATTTTTGCCGCCGTTTTAGGTATTGCAGGCTTTGGCCTGCTCTACTTTTACTCCAATCTGATTGCCTTTGGTTTTGCCGTTTTAGGCTATTTTGATTATGTGGTGCTGTATAGCCTCATCTTCAAACGCCGTTCGGTTCATCAAACGCTGGTTGGCAGCATTTCTGGTGCCGCCCCTCCTGTTATCGGTTATTGTGTAGCAAGTGGGCAATTTGATGCTGGTGCCCTGTTTATATTTATCACTTTTTGTATTTGGCAACTGCCGCATTCATTTGGTATTGCAATCTATCGCCTGGATGATTATATCTCGGCCCGTATTCCGGTATTACCCACCAAAAAAGGCATTAAGGCCACCAAAATCCAGTCACTGATTTACGTACTGCTTTTCACGATTTCCGGCAGCATGTTATATATACTCAACTATGTCGGCTTAATTTATCTGGTCATTTTTATTGCCCTGTGTGCATACTGGGTATATCTGGCAATTGATGGATTTAAAGCAGTAGATGACCGCCTGTGGGCACGACGTTTCTTTTTATTTTCTGTGATTATCATCACTGTATTTAGCCTGCTGATTTCTGTTGATTACCAGCTTAATCCTGATCATCTTTTTATCTTTAAACTCTAGAAACAATAGCTGACTTTGTCTTTGTAATTTTGCTAGCAAGTTAGCCTTATATGAGCCTGAGCAAGGGCGCTTCTCCTATCTGGCTAGCTCGCTACTGTTGATATTTAAGCAATCTGAATTAAAATAGCCAGTATCACAAACCAGAAGAAATTTTGTCGACCAATATGTAAAGAACGCGATTTCCCAAGTTTAGGTTTCATTGGGTTAATTATTTTTTTAGCCGCTACACAGTATTTTTATTTAGGCAGCATGCCAGTATTTCCTTGTGTTTTTCCGGGTTTACTATAGAATATTGCCCTGCTTTACAGCGCACAAAATCAGGTTTTAGCCTGTTTTCGTGTTACTCCTTGCCATTGACCTGGAATCAGTGGCTGTCTAAACCGTAAGGAGCTTTATATGCGTCATTACGAAATTGTGCTTTTGGTTCATCCAGACCAAAGCGATCAGGTAGTCGGAATGGTTGAACGCTATCTGACTCACATCAAAGAAGCTGACGGTCAAATCCACCGTCTTGAAGATTGGGGCCGCCGCCAACTGGCTTACCCAATCAACAAAATCCATAAAGCGCACTACATTTTAATGAACGTAGAATGTGGCCAGCAAACTCTGGATGAGCTTGAAGAATTGTTCCGCTATAACGATGCGATCATCCGTAGCCTGATTATCCGTCGTGAGAAGGCAATTACCGAAGAATCATTGCTAGCCAAGAGCGCCGAAGAAAAACGTGCTCGCAAGGCTCAACGCAATGATGACGCTGGTCAGTCAAACGACCAGGATCAAAATCAAGCTGCTGAAGCATAAGGAGAACCCACATGGCACGTTTCTACCGTCGTCGCAAGTTCTGCCGCTTCACCGCTGAGAACGTTGCATACATCGACTACAAAGATATCGATACCTTAAAACAGTACATCACTGAAAACGGTAAAATTGTTCCTAGCCGTATCACCGGTACTAAGGCTCGTTATCAACGTCAGCTGGCACTTGCTATCAAACAAGCTCGCTATCTGGCCTTGATCCCTTACACTGACAATCATAAGTGAGGTGATCTGTGGACGTTATTTTATTACAACGCATTAAAAACCTAGGAAAGTTAGGCGACAAAGTATCTGTAAAAGCAGGCTACGGTCGTAACTACCTGATCCCTCAAGGTAAAGCGGTTTCCGCTACTGAAGCCAACACTGCTGCTTTTGAAGCTCGCCGTGCTGAGCTTGAGCGTCAGGAAGCTGAGGTTCTGGCTTCTGCACAAAGCCGTGCTGACAAACTGAATGAAGTGAATGTTGTCATTACTGCCAAGGCAGGTGATGAAGGCAAACTGTTTGGTTCTATCGGTACCCGCGATATTGCTGATGCCTTAACTGCCTCCGGCATTGAAGTTGACCGTACTGAAGTACGCCTGCCTAACGGTGCGCTGCGTCATACTGGTGAGTTTAATGTTGCAGTACAACTGCATCATGACGTTACCGCAGAAGTGCTGGTAACCATCGTTTCTGAATAAGTTATTCCTAACTAGTCAGGACATTCGAATAATTCTTTTTAGAATCATTCAACTAAAAGGCATGTTTAATAGCATGCCTTTTTTATTTAAAAAAATATCTTTATTATTCAGTGAATAGACCAATTGCCTTTTAATTGGGCACACCAGTACGCTAATTTTTGCTTTAATACACCTAAGGATTTTGGGTTTATTTTTCTGGATTTTTAGTATGACTTTGTCTTCTGTTGCTGACGCCTCTTCTGCCAAACCTCATACAGAAGGCAAAACAGTACATACATTACCCAATGGTCGTGAGGTACGGGTACCCCCTCATAATCTGTCCATGGAACAGGCCGTATTGGCCGCACTGATGACTATCTCGGAATCATGGGACAGCATTAGCGACTTGTTACATGAAAATGATTTTTATGCGGTGCGGCACCGACTCATCTTTCGTGCCATTAGCCATCTGGCAAACTCAAACATGCCGTATGACGCTGTACTGGTTAATGACTGGCTTACCAAGAACCATCAATTAGAAGAAAGTGGCGGCGAAGCCTACTTAATGCAGCTGTTGGCTGAAAGCCCGGCTAGTCTTTACAACCTGACCGCCTATGCTGAAAAGGTCAAAGAACTATCTGCCTTACGCGAGCTGATTAAAGCTGGCAACGATCTACTGCAAAATGCTTATGACTCCAAAGGCAAAAGTGTTACCGATATCCTGGACACCACTGAAAGCCGTATTTTTGCCATCAGTGAGCAGCATAACAACCGTAGTAAGGAAAGTGGCCCACAACCGCTGGTAGGCGTGCTCAAGACAGTTCTGCATAAAGTTGAGGAGCTGCAAAAAAATGATAGTCCGATTACTGGTTTGTCTACCGGCTTTATTGAACTAGATAATAAAACCTTTGGGATGCAGGCCGGTGACCTGATTATTGTGGCGGCGCGGCCGAGCATGGGTAAGACCACATTTGCCATGAACCTGGTAGAAAGCGTGTTATTTAATGCTGACCTGCCCGCACTGGTATTTTCCATGGAAATGCCGGCTGACTCTATTGCCACCCGTTTAATTTCTTCCTTTGGCCGTATTCATCAGGGGCGCCTGCGTTCCGGGCGGCTGGAAGAAGGTGACTGGGTCAAGTTTTCCAGTACCTTAATGCAGCTACAAACCAAATATTTATATATTGATGACTCATCCGCCCTGCCCCCTAATGAGTTACGCTCCCGTGCGCGCCGCGTTGCCAAAAATCATGGCGGCAAGCTGGGCTGTATTATGGTGGATTATTTACAACTCATGAAAGTACCCGGCATGGGCGATAACCGTGTAGGTGAGATTTCTGAAATTTCTCGCAGCCTCAAAGCTCTGGCCAAGGAAATGAATTGCCCGGTCATTGCACTGTCACAGCTTAACCGCAGCCTTGAGAACCGTCCCAATAAACGTCCCATTATGTCTGACCTACGCGAATCAGGAGCCATTGAGCAGGATGCGGATTTAATCATGTTTATTTACCGCGATGAAGTGTATAACAAGGAATCCAAGGAAGCTGGAACAGCCGAAATTATTATTGGCAAGCAGCGTAACGGCCCAATTGGTACAGTACGTCTGGCCTTTGAAGGTCAATTTACCCGTTTTAATAATTTAGCACCTGAATATTATCGTAGTGAAGATGACGAGTAATCCATCTTGTGGGCGCCAACCCTTTATTGAGCTAAGCACTTCGGCATTAAGTCATAACTTAAACCGCGTGCGGCAACTTGCTCCGCATAGTCAGGTAATCAGCATGGTGAAGGCCGATGCCTACGGACATGGCATCGAGTTTGCCTTAAATGCGCTGCAAGACAGTGATGCTTTTGGAGTAGCCTGTATTCAGGAGGCACGGCAAATTCGCGCGCTGGGCTATACGCAACCTGTTACCCTGATTGAAGGTGCATTTAGCGAAACTGAATGGCTTGAGGCCAGCAAGCAAGGTTTTGATTGCCTGATTCATCAGGAGCAGCAGGTTCAGTGGGCGCTGGCTCACCCGGAAGCTTATCAAAGAAATAATTTAAAAATCTGGTTAAAACTCAATAGTGGAATGAACCGGCTAGGTTTGAAACCAGATGAACTATTAAATGCAGCCTATCGCCTGCGACAAGCCGGGTTTAAACTGGTTCTAACGATGCATTTTGCCAATGCAGATGTACCTGATCACCTTTTAAATCAACAGCAAATTCAGGCTTTTTTAAACCTGAAAGAACAACTGGCACCTATTGAAGCCTCCTGCTGTAATTCAGCGGCAATCTATAATTGGCCGGATTTGCATTTTGATTATGTACGCCCAGGTATCATGTTATATGGTGCCTCTCCTTATGATTTCCAGAGTGCAGATCAGCTGGGCTTAAGACCAGTCATGCACTTTAAAAGCCACTTAATGGCGATACAACAACTAGAAGCTGGTCAATCTATTGGTTATGGCTCACGCTTTATCACTACACAGCCTACCCTGCTAGGAATTGTTGCCGCGGGTTATGGGGATGGCTATCCACGAGCATTGCTTGAAGGTGCATATACCACTGTACGAGGCTTTAAAGCGCCCCTGCTAGGGCGAGTCAGTATGGATTTACTGGCTATCGACTTAACCGGTTTAACAAACAACCTGACTATTGGGGATGAAGTAACCTTGTGGGGTGAAAACCCAACTGTTGATGTAATCGCCCACTATAATCAGACCATTGGTTATGAATTGCTATGCCGTCTGACCCAGCGCCCAAAACGTATGATTGTGGCTTGAAGAATCGTATTTCATTTTTACTGTCTTTTTTTGGGCTTTAAAGGCCTGCACTTAAGAACATTCTTATAAACACACTGATCTTTAAGTAAAAATACGTTATGATGACGCTCAATTTTACGCTCCTCTTGTTAAAGTCCTGCCAAGGTATGCAAACCTGGAAGTTTACTCACCGTTCGACTAACCTTATAAAATCAGAAGCAGATATCACAAAATCTGCTGACTTAAATTCCCGTGCCTGCCAGTTTATGCTCAGTTTTTGCGCGTGTTTTTTCTCAGGATTTGCAGCAACTGCCAGCTATGCGAATCCGGCTGCTGTTCCAGTTGGGCCTGATCCTTCTACCAAACATGAGGAAGTCGCACGAATTGTATTTGGCATATTAAGCTATACAAAATGGCAACCACCCAAAACGGCCATTGAGGTTTGTATTGCTGGCACAACCAAATATGCGCTAGGCCTTGAAGACAGTATCCTATTGGAAAAGCCTCCTAAAGTAACCATTAGCAAATCTGCTGATGTTTCTACGCTGGCAGGTGCCCAATGTGACGTGATTTATTTTGGTGATATCCCTGCTGTTATGCAGCAAAAGATCATCAGCACCAGCAATCGTCCGCTTTTAACCATTAGCGAGTTAAATCCAGCCTGCGAATTAGGCAGTAGTTTTTGCCTGGATATTGAATCTTCACCGATCTCCTTTAAAGTCAACCTGGATGCGTTGGCTCGAAGTGGGATTCATGTGAATCCCAATGTACTATTGCTGGGGCGTAAAAAAAGGTAGCCTTATGACGGGAAACACTGCTCAACATTCCAAAAAAGCGAAGCGTCAACCCAGTTTGCAGCGCCTATTCAGAAATACGCATTTATTGGTACTACTTGTTACCCTGCTTATTTCAGGCACACTGCTGTCTATTGTTTCCTTTTTTTCCCTGGATGATTATGCCAAGCGCAACTTACAATTAATTGCTAGCTCAGTGAGTTTCCGGGTTGAAGCGGGTGTGGTTTTTGATGACCGGGCTGCCATTCAGGAAACCATTAACCAGCTGGCCTACCGCAATGAATTTCGTGAAATTAAAGTGCTGGATAATACAGGCCAGACTATTGCTGAACTCAAGCATCACTATAATGATTCATTTGAACCCCTAAGAGTATGGTTCAACCAGTGGATTTTTTCCGAGCCGGTCACAGTACCCATCACACATAATGATCAAACCATTGGCACTGTGTGGTTAATGGGTAATGCAGAAGGAATTTTTAGCTTTCTGGGTAAGGTTTTACTGGGTTTATTGGGTTGCCTGATTATTACCGTAATTTGTGTGAGCTATTGCTCATTGCGTACGCACAATTACATTCTGCATTCATTTAAAAAAATTACCAATGTGGCCAATCTGGTACGTGAGCAGCGTGCTTTTAACCTGCGTATTCCTTCCTCATCTATTTCTGAGCTTGAAGATTTAAGCCAGGATTTTAATAGTTTACTGGACGAAATTGAGCGCTGGCACCAGCATATCAAAGCAGAAAATGACACCCTGCTGCATAAGGCAACTCATGACAGCTTAACTGGACTGGTGAACCGTAATTATTTTGAAGCACAGCTGGATACACTATTTACGCAGACGCAACCGGACAATCCCCTCGCATTGCTTTTTATCGACCACGACCGTTTTAAGCAGATTAACGACACTTACGGGCACACTGCTGGTGACCAGATTTTAATCGAAGTGGGGAAACGACTAGTCACACGGTTGCGCCAAAAAGATGTGGTTGCACGCTGGGGCGGGGATGAGTTTGCAGTAATTTTGCCGGAAATCATTGACAAGAAAAATGCGGTTGCCGTTGCAGAGTCCATTCTGGCAGGTGTTGAAGATCCTATCATCTTCCCTGATGGTCAATGCGTTCATATCAGCTTAAGTATTGGTATTGCCCTGTCTACTCACTGTAAATCACCTGAGCAACTACTGGCCAAAGCAGATGCGGCCATGTATCGCGCCAAGCTGGTACCTAGCAACAGCTGGTCTGTACTTAATAATGTTCTGTTTAACCCATGACTTATTGATAAGACGGCATAATGAAAATTGGTCGGTCAAGACACGTATTATTTGAAGAGGATCACTATGAGTTTATTTAAAAAAATTAGCCTTATCCTGCTAGTGAGTGTTTTAGCTGCCTGTCAGGCAACATCCGGTTTAAGCAAGAAGCAGGTTAAGGTTTTACAAAAGCAGGGCTTTGTGCTTAAAGAAGAAGGCTGGACACTGGCCTTACCTGAGCGTCTGCTATTTGATAGCAACGCATCAGACATTAAAGCCAATACGCAAACTACTCTGCTCACGCTGGCTCAGCAACTCAAAAAAGTAGGAATTACTCGCCTGAATATTAATGGTCATACCGATAGCACCGGTTCACAGGAATTAAATCAGGAGCTTTCAAAAAAGCGTGCAGAAACAGTTGCCTCAGCGCTAGTTACGGGCGGCCTCCCAGCTTCCAATATTAAAACCAGAGGTTTGGCTGCCAGCCAGCCCATTGCCAGTAATGAGACTGTAGAAGGCAGAGCCGAAAATCGCCGGGTTACCATTATTGTAGTACCCTGATCGTTATATTTTTTATTTAAGTAGTGTGCCCTTCCAGTATCTTAACCGAACGGAAGGGACTTTTAAGTTAATCTTCCAGCACTTCATGCGTATCACTTTTACCAAGCTGCCAGTAGCCTGCTGCCTTAATATAGTTTTTATTAATGCCATAGTCTTCCACCAGTACTTTTCTGAGCTGACGAGCCACATTGGTTTCTGCGGCAATCCAGACATGAAAGTCACCTTCTGGAAAGGGGGCTTGCTCTAAGGCTTGTAAAAACAAAGTTGCTTCACCTGCTGGCTGGCCCAAACGCTGAAGCCATATAATTTCAGTTTCTGCCGGGCAATTCCAGTCAAGTTGATCCTGAATACAATCGACTTCAGCAATAACCAAAACCTGAGTATCGCGTGGTAACTCTTCCAGGCGACGGCCTATTGCAGGCAAAGCCGTTTCATCACCCATGAGTATATAGCCATCAAAATCCATGGGAATAACCATAGAACCACGTGGCCCGCCAATGCCCAGCACATCACCTATTTTGGCATGTTTGGCCCAATCAGTTGCCGGCCCAGCTTCATGCAGTGCAAAGTCAATCGTAAGCTGGTTATGCTTAAAATAGCGTGGAGTGTAATCCCGCATTACGGGCTGTTCACCTTCAGGAAAAGTAATGCCTTGTTCAGTTACCTGTGGCAGCACAAGTTTTCCAGTTTGCGGATCAGGAAAAAATACCTTGACATGATCATCAAAACTGGCGCTATTGAAGTCTGTTAAATCATCATCAGTAAAAACAAAACGCAGCATAGACGGGCTCAGTTTTTCAATATTACTCACCGTCACGCTACGTATCTTTAAAGGATGGCGCACACGATAAGGCTTGCGTGGTTGTCTGGTTTGATCGCCTTGCTGCATCACTCACCTCGCTATCAAAGTTGTTCAATTTTCCGGGCGGTTTCATCTAAAATTTCAGCCAGACCCATAGCCTGCTCTGCACTTAAAACCTGTTCACTGAGTTTTAACCGCACAGCCAGTTTAAAATTTTCAATCGCACGGGTTACTGATACAGGCTGTCTGGCCCGTTGCCTGACCCGTGTCAGAATATGCTCAAGACGTTCAGCTTCCTGTTGTAAAAGCTGCTGTCCTGCGCTAGTAATGGCATAAACCTGTTTTTTACTTTCAAGGCTGGAACCTGCCTGTGAAACAATAAAACCCTGTTCTACCAATTGATTTAATAATGGATAAACCATACCCGCGCTAGGTCGATAATGCCCTGCTGTCAGCGCTTCAATTGCTTTTATCAGCTCATATCCATGACTGGGCTGCTGATCAATCAGTGTTAATAAAACCAGTCGTAAACCGCCATGACCAAAGCCACGTTGCTTACTGGCCTGAGCTATCATTGGTTTAGACATCGTTTGACTTGATATTATTTAGATATAAAAAAGATATATCTGATTCGAAAGTAACACAAGTTTTTTTATGTATTTCTAAAACCAGGAAGGTTTAAGCCTTCCTTTTTATTGGGTGTGAATATTAAAAACTGCTATTCGCTTCTGTTTCTTCATCCCTAAACTGTGCCGCACGCAACCATGCCATCTCAAAACTGGCAATAGCCAGGGAATAAATTCGCTGCTCAAACAGTCGCCAGATTTTTTGTAAATGGGCTGGTAGTATTTTTAGACCAGAACGCTCAAGGCAATCGGGCTTACGCTGGCAGATACGCAGTGCATGATAAATCTTTCGCCCTTGTGAGGCATGTTCAGGTAAACGTACGAGCTGCGAAGTCAAAAACATCTCCAGAGCCTGCTCATCCTCAACACTAACCAGAGGCAACAGAATCTGGTCAAGCTGGCTATCAAGCCGCTGCCAGATGGATTGCTGCTCCTGAAGCGTATAGGCATTCCAGTTAATCACTTCATGACTAAAACGACGGCACCCACGGCAAACGCTATCCCCAAACACGGTTGAGCACTTGCCTGCACAAGGGGTTAACGCTGCTTTCAAAGTATTGCTCCTGGGTTTAGCTACGGTTGATTAGACAATCAAAACACAATATATAGTGCTTTATTAGATGATATTTTCAATATATAGACAACTATAGTTTGTTAGCAAAACCACTTCAGCACAAAAATCAAACTATTGATAGCGAATTTTATCCCATAATTTTTTTATGGATTTTATCGCACTTTAGCAATCAAACCGGTAAAATATGCGCGTTTATTTTTTATGTTGTCATGCAGACTTTATTGGGAGCGTTCCATGTCCGCAACATTAGACCAGCAGCTTGCACCTGCGTCTTCTACAATTACCAATGATCAACAGGCTGCCCAGCAATCTGGCGCTGATCAAAACTGGGTTGTGGCGGCGCTCTATCAGTTTCATCCGGTAAACAATCCGGCTGAACTACAACAAAAGCTGCTTGATTTGCTAAATTCACTCAATATTTGCGGCACCCTAATTGTAGCCAGCGAAGGTATTAATGGTACCGTAGCAGGTTCGCGTACCGCCATTGACCAGTTGCAGCGCTACTTGCTGGACTATGGCTTTCATCATATGGAATACAAAGAATCCTTTAGCACTGAAAAACCATTTCGCAAAACCAAGGTAAAACTTAAAAAAGAAATTGTCACTTTAGGCGTTAACGTCGAGCCGCGGGCTCAGGTGGGTCATTATCTGGAACCTGAACAGTGGCATGAATTTATTCAGCAAGAAGACGTGCTCATTATTGATACTCGTAACGACTACGAATATAAGGCTGGCACCTTTAAAAATGCAATTGACCCCAAAACTGAAAGCTTTCGTGAATTTCCAGAATATGTAGAAAAAAACCTAAGCAATGCCAAAGACAAAAAAATTGCCATGTTTTGTACGGGCGGCATTCGCTGTGAGAAATCCACCAGCTTGCTGCTGCAACAGGGTTTTAAAGAGGTTTATCATTTAAAAGGCGGTATTTTAAATTATCTGGAAAAAGTACCCGCCGAACAAAGTCTGTGGCAGGGTGAATGCTTTGTATTTGATAATCGCACCGGGGTAACCCACGGTGTAAAAGAAGGTAAAAGTGTAAAATGTCATGCCTGTGGCTGGCCGCTTTCTCCCGAGGAAGTGGCAATGCCCAGTTACGAGCTTGGCGTGAGCTGTGTGTACTGTATTGATAAAACCAGCGAACAGCAAAAAGCAGGCTTCAGGATGCGCCAATCCCAATTGACTCGCGCCAAGCGCAAACGCCTGTAGTTTTTATTATTAAGATGTGAATACTAGCACTTCCGCTGACATCATAACTTTAGCATAGTTTTTCTTTCAATCGCTCATAGGGTGTTTTTCCATCCATAGCAGCATGAGGTCTGGCATAGTTATAAAATGCCTCCCATTCCGCTAATTTAGCGTTTAGGTCGACATCATCGGTATAGTTTAATAACTGGTAAAACTCCATCTTGTCGGTCTTATGAGATCGCTCGACCTTGCCATTATGTTTGGGAGTTCGAGGCTTTATGTACCTATGATGAATTGCTAAATCGTTTAAATGCCAATGAAATTTCGATTGGAATTCATGCCCATTATCGGTCTGGATGGTATGAATCCGAAAAGGAAACTTCTCAATAACATAATTGACAAAATCAATCGCATTAGCCTGGTTGTGCTTTTCATAGATTTTTAGTGCCCTGACTCTGGTTGCATCATCAATCGCAGTGTATTGATATCTTTTAATCCTCTTTCCATCTTGATCTTTGAAAAATAAGAACTTTACATCAACTTGAACATGGTGGCCTGGTACTTGTTTCTCATAGCGCTGAGGAGTAGGAATGGATCGTTTTCGCTGATTCTGGGGCAGCCGATTCAGACCATTACGTTTTAAAACGTGATATACACCCGCTGCCGAGATTTTAATTTGATGATAGCGCCATAAGTACCAACTGATCCTTACCTGCCCAAAATGATAATGCTGACGTAAATGAAGAATCTTCTCTTCAATGGCAGGAGGCGTGCGTAACTTGGGATTTTCTGGACAGGGCTTGCTGTTGATTAGCCCAGATTCACCTTTAGTTTGGTAATTCTTTTTCCAACGATAGAAAGTATCTCGTGAAATACCAAAATAACGACAGGTGAAAGCAATATTCCCACTGTGCTCTGCATGAGCAAATACTTTTAATTTATGGGCGATTTCCCGCTGGGCTTTTGTACTCAAAATCGAAACTCCTGTGACATGAGGTAAAATTTACCAAAATGTCAGTAGAAGTCTCAATTTTCACAATTAAGATTTATTTTTGATGGTGCTCTTTATGAAAGCAGGCCGGGATGAAGCGTTCTGGCCTGCTTATCTACCTGAAAATCATACTCCAAACCTGAATTTTTGTTTTTGATAATAAGCCAGAACCTTTACCTTTCTTTCATTTTTTAATTTCTTTTCAATTCCCTTGTCCTAATTTTTTCTTCAACTTCATCTTATTCCTATGCAGTTTTCTTGCAATCTTTGCGCCACAGGGACAGTTTTTTTACTTAACTTCTACAAATTTCACGCATCATTACGCGAGCCAGCTTTTTTTGCTGCAACCACTCAACAAGAAACGCTTAGCAAATACAATTCACTCCACCTAGATTAAATGCATAGAGTGGATAGGTAGCGCTTTATAGAACCTTAAAACAGTTATGCACTAACTGATTCAATTAGAACTTTGTATTGGAGTACAGTAATGAGTAATTCACGTGATAACTTGGACAATATGGATCGCGATCAAATCAAAAATATGTCGGATCAGGCGCGCGATGATTTAAATGCTGATCCAATTACTGGAGAACCTGGCTCTCATCCTGTTGGCACAGGTCTGGGTAGTGCTGGTGGCGCGGCTGCAGGTGCTGCTATTGGGGCTGTTGGTGGGCCAATTGGTGCGATGGTTGGTGGTGTCGTAGGTGCGATTGCTGGTGCTGCTGCCGGTCATGCCGCTGGCGAAGCCATTAACCCTACCGAAGAAGAAGCCTACTGGCGCGAGAACTATACCAACACGTCTTATTATAAATCTGATACCAGTCAGTATCCTGACCTGGATTATGACCGTGATTATAGCTCTGCCTATCGCCTGGGTTATAGCAACCGCTCACGCTACGACCACGACTATACATTTGACCGTGCCGAAAATGATCTAAGTCAGGAATGGGAAAAAGTAAAAGGCGAATCACGTCTAAAATGGGAACAAGCTAAAAATGCGACCCGTGATGCCTGGGATCGTGCCAGCCAGCGTGCGTATACTACGGATACCACCACAACTCATTCTCCTACCCCTCATGATGCCAATCGTGACCCGATTACAGGTGAGCCTGGCTCTCATCCGGTAGGAACTGGCGTTGGTGGTGTGGGCGGTGCAGCAGCTGGTGCAGCGATTGGTTCGGCTGCTGGTCCGGTCGGCACAGCGGTGGGTGGCGTAGCAGGTGCGATTGCTGGCGCGGCTGCCGGTCATGCTGCTGGTGAAGCCATGAATCCAACTGTAGAAGAAGCCTACTGGCGCGAGAACTATACCAGTACCCCTTACTATGCCCGTTCCTCATCAGAGTATTCAGATCTGGATTATGACCGCGACTATAGTCCGGCTTACCGATTGGGTTACGAGAATCGTGCACGCTATGGTCATAATACTCGCTTTGAAGATGCCGAGAGTGATTTGGGACGTCAATGGGATGAGTTCAAAGGTGAGTCCCGTTTAAAATGGGAACAAGCCAAAGAGGCTACTCGTGATGCATGGAACCGCTTGACTACCTAATCTCTATTCTTAAAAGCAGCGTTTTAGTTCGCTTTTAAATATGCCCTGAAGGCAGAACAAGTAAGTTCCGTCATCAGGGCATTTTATTTATAAGTTTTTATCAATAAAAATAAGTCAGAAATGATAAGCCAACTTACTATTCTGGTGAATGATACAACAAATACAGCTTGGTCAGGTTCTCTGGAATTTCCTCGGCCAGCTCATCCATTAAATCCCCATTACGGCGGATATTGTCCATCTCTGGTTCACCCTCAATACCACTGAATACCATCATGGGGAGGGTTAACATAATAATGGATTCTTCATCCTCAGTGGCTGCAAACCAGGCCTCATCATTTAAAAATAATGCATCAACAAAGCCCACGCTCCAGTCTCCCAGACTGGAATCTTCGCTTGCCTCTTCAATTTCAAAAGGAAACTCTATGGTTTCTTCATTAATCAGGGTTTGCTGAATATCATCGCGCCATAAGCGAATTTGCGCAATAATTGCCGGATCAACCTTGGCTTCGTCGTTTTCAAACAACTGGGCTAACCAGTTCTTAAGCTCAGGCCCAACCACAGTGGCACACAAGAAACCATGAGTAGCGGCAAAATCAAGCCCGTACTCATTTTTCTCACCGTCCAGATAATCAGCCAGCAATTCCAAATCCAGTGTCGCCATATCTATGCTCTATCCAAAATGGGCGTTGTTCGCTTGCAGCAAAGATGCAACAAGGTTTCTTGCCAGTAAATATATGCCTGTAAAACTATAAATTGCTTAATAACTTAAATGCCCTAAAAAAACCAGTGTCTATTCGTCATCATCATCAAAATCATAGTCCAGCTCTTTTAATTCACGCTGCAAACGACGTTCTGCCAGCAAATCATCAATCAGCCGCCGCTTTAAAAGTGAATCTTTGGCACTCACTGCCTTGTTGGCACTTTCCTCATCAAACGGCGCGTCGTCTTCATTAAAGCTATCGTCTAATTCAAAGTCCTGATTTGAACCAGTCATAGCAATCACCCCGCAAAAATATTTTGTTCGTGGCGGCTATTTATATCTGAAAAAAAAACTTGTCAAGCGCTTTTTTCATTCTGCACAATCTTGTTATTTTTAAGGCTTCATTTTGCTCGATTTTAATGCAGTTTACCATTTGCCGTTTATCATATATTTATTCCTGCCCTGGGCAGAGGCAATTTAGAGCAATAACTCTAGACACTTGAAATATAAAAAATATGCCTCATATCGGCTAGTAACAGCAAAAGCAATGCTGCTACTATTTCTATTTGACTTTTCAGGCTTAGGGCTAAAAGTGTATTTAAAATCGTGCTACTATACGCGATTGCCCTAAGCCACTGATTAACCATAAGAGTGACGAATGATGAGCGATTTGCAATCCCCTACCTCGCAAGTAGCGGCTCTAATTAGTCGAGGCAAGGAACAGGGATACCTGACCTATGCTGAAGTCAACGATCATCTACCGGACTCCATAACAGAAAGTGAGCAGATTGAAGACATCATTCAGATGCTCAATGATGTTGGTATTCCTGTTCACGACCGCGCACCTGAAACTGACGAAATCCTGCTGGAGGACAACCCTGACGCCAGTGATGATGAAGTAGCTGCCGAAGAAGCTGCTGCTGTACTGGCATCGGTAGAAAATGAACCGGGCCGTACCACTGATCCCGTACGCATGTATATGCGTGAGATGGGGACGGTTGAACTGTTGACTCGCGAAGGCGAAATCAGCATTGCAAAACGCATTGAAGATGGTATTCGTGATGTACTGCACGCCATTGCCTACTGGCCCGGCGCGGTAGAAGTTGTATTGCAGGAATACCAGGAAGCAGTAAACGGTGAGCGACGTCTGGCTGATATCCTGTCAGGTTACCTTGACCCGGACAGTGATGAAGCAATCCCTGAAGTGATTGACGAAGAGCTTTTGGCCGACAAGGAAGAAGAGCCCGCTGCCAAAACCAGCAAAAAAGAAGCTGCTGACGACGAGGAAGAGGAAGAAGAGGAAAGCGACACCGCAGAAGAAGAAACTGAATCCGGCCCTGATCCTGAAGTTGCCCGCGTTCGTTTTACCGAATTACAGGAGCGTTATGACGCCCTGAATGCCGTACTTGAAGCGCATGGCCGTCGTTCATCTGAAGCAGAAACAGCACTGGCTGAACTGGCTTCTGTATTTATGATGTTTAAGCTTACACCTCGCCTGTCTGAATTTTTGACTGCCATGGTACGTGATACCCAGGACAAAATCCGCCAGTATGAGCGCGAAATTATGCGCTACAGCGTACGCCGCGGTCGTATGAGCCGGGATCGCTTCCGTAAAACCTTCCCCGGTAGCGAGTCGCGTATTGGCTGGTTAGATGAACAAATTGAACAGGAACCAAATATTGCATCCTACTTGCAGACCGTGCGTACCGATGTGCATGCTTTTCAGCAGCAAATTGCTGACATAGAGCAGGAACTTACGCTATGTGTGGCTGAAATCAAGGATATCTCTAAGCGCATGGCGATTGGTGAAGCCAAGGCTCGCCGTGCCAAAAAGGAAATGGTGGAAGCCAACTTGCGTCTGGTCATTTCCATCGCCAAAAAATATACCAACCGTGGCCTGCAATTCCTGGATCTCATTCAGGAAGGAAATATCGGCCTGATGAAGGCTGTAGACAAATTTGAGTATCGCCGTGGTTATAAGTTTTCAACCTATGCGACATGGTGGATTCGGCAAGCCATTACCCGTTCGATTGCCGATCAGGCGCGGACTATCCGCATTCCAGTACACATGATTGAAACTATCAACAAAATCAATCGAGTATCGCGTCAGCTGCTACAGGAAATGGGGCGTGAGCCTACGCCTGAAGAACTGGGTGAACGTCTGGAAATGGACGAAGTAAAGGTTCGCAAGGTACTCAAAATTGCCAAAGAACCAATTTCCATGGAAACCCCGATTGGTGATGATGAAGATTCACATTTGGGCGATTTCATTGAAGACACCAACATTACTTCGCCTGTGGAAGCGGCCACCTCTGAAGGTTTACGCGAAGCCACCCGTGAAGTATTGGCAAACCTGACCGAACGTGAAGCCAAGGTTCTCAAGATGCGTTTTGGTATTGATATGCCAACCGACCATACCCTGGAAGAAGTGGGTAAGCAGTTTGACGTAACCCGTGAGCGGATTCGCCAGATTGAAGCCAAGGCACTGCGTAAGCTACGCCATCCTTCCCGCTCTGAGCACCTTCGCTCCTTTCTGGAAAACGATTAATTATTTTTGTTATAAAAAGCGTCTGTTATGCAGGCGCTTTTTATTTTAAGACATATATCAACCAGTTTGTGTAGACCTGTTATTATTGCTCACAAGGCTTATACAGCTTGAGGCTTTAATTTTTCTGGTAGCGGTTTACATTAAACTAAAGTAATAGTTTCGAGTAGATTGTATGAACGATAATCAGCCCATTTCTTTAGAAGAAAAGCCGCTTAATGAAACCCTGTGGCAGTTTCCCATGGATTATCCAATTCATCTGATTGGTTATGCCGTACCTGAACTGCGGGATGAAGTCGAAGCCATTTTACTAAAACATTTCCCCTGGTTTGATACCAGCACCATTGTGGTGCAACCATCAAGCAAAGGCACTTATGAATCTCTCCGGGCACAGCTACGCTTTGACAATATGGATCAGGTGCATGCACTGTATGCCGATTTAAAGGCTTGCCCGCATATTAAAACAGCCTTGTAATCAAAAAGCATTGAGGGATCAACGTCTTGCTCTCTGGTTTTTACTTAATAAACTCGTACATAACCAAGCAACCATTTAGACCACATATAATGAGTACCCCGCCCTCTCTCCTCATCAAACAATTTTCCGCCCTGCAACATTACGAACCTACCTTTGCAGCCATGAAACAGTTTACCGAGCAGCGGGATGCAGACGAACCAGACCAACTCTGGCTTTTACAGCATTATGATGTGTTAACACAGGGGCAAGCTGGCAAACCAGAGCATATTCTGCTGTCCCCCCCTGACCTGCCAATTATACAAACTGACCGGGGTGGACAAGTCACCTGGCATGGTAAGGGTCAGTTGGTGGGCTACCTGATGTTTGATCTAAATCGCCTAAAATGGCATGTACGCGACTTGGTCAATTTTACTGAACAATTGCTGATTGATCTGCTGGCAACCTATAACTTGGAAGCCTACGCCAAAAAAGATGCGCCCGGGGTCTATATTAATGAGCAGAAAATTGCCTCGCTTGGCTTTAAAATCAGGAAAGGGTGCAGCTATCATGGCTTTGCATTAAATATTGACTGCAACCTGCAAGGTTTTTCCTGTATTAATCCATGCGGCTTTGCAGGACTACAAATGATCAGACTGGTAGATATACTGGAGAATCCACCAGGTTTTGAGCAAATTTGCCAGCAAATACAGCATTTAATTGAAAAGCGATATATATTTTCCAGCATTAATACTGGACTTGTTTAAACAATCTGTTATTGTACTTTTGAAAATTAGAGTAAATACTCTAAAGGCAAGTTTTACCGATTTCATTTTATTATTGTATGACTGAGAATGCGTAGTGAAACCAATGAATAAATTACTCCCCGCAGCACAGCGTGCCTACGTGTCCCTAATGATGGATGTGATTGGCCGCGGCCTTACCTCGGCCAGTCAGGTTGATCCTGAAATTCATAATGAAACCAAAGGATTTCCTGTTGGATTTGTAGTAAGGATGACTGTATTTCCTCATGGCCCAAGCTTTACTTCACAGAGTCAGTCTGATGGCTCATTACAACTGCTGAAAAATTTTGCCGGCAAGCCTGACCTCACCATAACCTTTAAACATTTATCCCATGCATTTTTGGTGTTTAGCTTTCAGGAAGGCACAGCACGTGCGTTTGCCAATGACCGTATGGTGGCAGATGGTGACCTGTCCTATGCCATTCGCCTGGTCCGCTGTCTCAATAAAATGGAAGCGTTGATTCTGCCCAAAATGGTAGCCAAGCTGGCGGTCAAGCAATATCCCCAGGATCTGACCCTGCCACAAAAATTAAATCTTGCTTCAAAAATCTATCTTAAAGTCGCGCAAACCTATCTTAAAGGGAACCAATGATGACCAAATCCTATTACGAATTTTTTTGCCCTGTTAAAGTCATTGCAGGAAATGCAGCGCTGGAACATATTCCTTTTGAGCTGGCTACTCTGGGTGCCAAACGGGTAATGATCATTACCGACAAAGGCGTACGTAGCAATAATTTATTAGAGCCAATTCAGGCTGCATTTGAAAGTACAGATAGCACAGTTGCGGTTATTTTTGATGATGTTCCACCCGATAGTAGTTTGCAAACGGTGCGTACTGCCGCGGAGCTATATCGCCAGAATAACTGTGATGCCATTGTAGCTGTAGGTGGTGGATCGGTGATTGATACCTCCAAGGGAGTTAACATTCTGGTATCCGAAGGCGGCGACGATCTGGTTAAATACTCTGGCGCACATAATCTGCCACGTCCGTTAAAGCCATTTTTTGTGGTGCCTACCACCGCAGGTACGGGCTCAGAAGTGACTGCCGTTGCCGTGGTATCAGACACCGATAAAAACGTAAAACTGGCCTTTGCCTCACATTTTTTAATGCCTCATGCCGCAATTTTAGACCCACGCATGACGGCTACCCTGCCCCCGCATATCACTGCCATGACCGCCATGGATGCGCTAACGCATGCAGTTGAAGCTTACACCTGCCTTGGTTCTAACCCAATTAGTGATGCGTATAGTTTTGCAGCCATCAAGAAAATTACTGGCAATCTGGTGAAAGTACTAGACGAGCCTTCTAATACTGAAGCACGTCTGGAGCTGGCACAGGCATCTACCATGGCCGGAATTGCATTTTCCAATGCCATGGTGGGTCTGGTGCACTCACTAGGCCACGCTACGGGTGCAGTGGCTCACCTGCCGCATGGTTTAGTGATGAACCTGTATATGCCTTATGTACTGGAATACAATCAGTCGGTGAATGGCGACAAAATTGGCGAGCTACTATTGCCACTAGCCGGTGCAGAAGTATATGCGAGCACGCCAGAAAACCAGCGTGCCAGCCGTGCCATTCAGTACATTCGTGACCTGCGCGACACCCTGTATGAGCGCACCAAACTGCCACGCACCTTAAAAGAAACTGGCAAAGTCACAGAAGCACAGCTCGAAGAAATTGCAACCAAGGCACTGGACGATGGTTCCATTATCTTTAATCCGCGTGAAGCCAACAAAGCAGACTTAATGGCTATTTTGCAAAAAGCCTGGGCTTAATTGTCAACTCTTAAAAAATCCTGCTATGGCAGGATTTTTTATTACCAGAACTTCATAAATACAGTACTACTTAAAATAGGCTGTGACTAATCAATATTTACTTATCATTTTGATACTTTTGCACTAGACTTACCCTCCTCTTTTGGGATCACGATTCCTCTAGCTCAAACCCTCATTCGGGTTTGATGTTTTTTTGACCAGATGAGGATCAAGCACCTTGTCCACTCACACCACGCCAGCACCGGCAGCCCAGCTACAACGCACCTTATTATTGTGGCATATCATTATCATTGGCCTGGCGTATATTCAGCCTATGACACTGTTTGACACCTTTGGCATGGTGTCAGAGGCCAGTCACCAGCATGTGCCCACTTCCTACTTTATTGCGCTACTGGCTGTACTGCTCACTGCGGTGAGTTATGGTCATATGATTCGGCGTTTTCCCTCGTCCGGTTCGGCCTACACCTACACGCAGCAGGCGATTCATCCTAATGCCGGGTTTTTGGTAGGCTGGTCTTCCCTACTGGATTATATTTTAAGTCCTATGGTCAACATCCTGCTGGCCAATATTTATCTGTCGGACATGTTTCCAGAAGTGAATCACTGGGTGTGGGTGGTTGGGCTTACCATTTTTATGACAGCTGTTAACTTGCGTGGCATTCGTTTTGTGGCCAATTTTAATAGCTGGATTGTGCTGGTACAGGTGCTGGTAATTGGTATTTTTACTATTTTAGTGATTAAACAACTGATGCTTGGCCATAATGCACTTACCTCCATTGAAGCGCAGGCAGAAGCAGTGAAGCTATGGTCAAGCGAGCCGTTCTGGAATGAAAGCACCAAGGTAGGTGCCCTCATTACCGGCGCGACCATTTTGTGTTTTTCATTTACCGGCTTTGATGCCTTAAGCTCACTGGCCGAGGAAACCAAAAATACCGAAAAAGTCCTGCCGCGTGCCATTTTTCTGACCGCGCTAATATCCGGGATTATTTTTATTGCCGCCACTTATTTTATGCAGCTGTACTTTCCCGGCAACCCGGCGCAGTATTTTGAGGATATTAACGCTACCCAGCCAGATATTTTACGCATCGTCGGTGGTGAGCTGTTCAAGTCGGTCATTTTGGCCTTTGCCATTATTACCGTCATGGCTTCTGGCATTTCTGCCCATGCCGGTGTATCGCGCCTGATGTATGTGATGGGACGCGACGGCGTGTTCAGTAAAAAATACTTTGCCCGCATTGACCCAAAAACCCATACTCCGGCATTTAATATTATTCTGGTGGGTATTATTGCGCTATCAGCTGGCTTTACTGACCTTGATCATGTGGTATCGCTGATTAGCTTTGGCGCATTAACCGCCTTTAGTTTTGTGAATTTATCGGTAATTTCACAATATGCCTTGCGTGAAAATAAAGCCAAAACACCCTATCAGTTCTTTCAGTATGTGGTGATTCCATTTGCCGGGTTTATTTGTATCGGTGCGTTATGGCTGCAAATTGATCAGCTGGCTTTAAAGTGGGGCATTGTATGGGCAATGACTGGTTTACTGTATTTGGGCTATAAAACCCGTGGTTTTAAGCGGCCACCACCACAGTTTAGAGCAGATTAGCTGCTTAAAGAAGACCAGCTTAAATGCTGGCCTTTTTGTTGGCTAGAATCTATTTGACCAGGAGCTATTTAAACCCTTGCTGGCGCCATGCCTCATAAATCATTACTGCCACCGAATTGGATAAATTTAGGCTACGCGATTCAGGCTGCATAGGCAAACGTAACCAGTGATCCAGGGGAAATTGCAAGCGTATCTCTTCTGGCAGGCCGCGGGTTTCAGGGCCAAATAAAAACGCCACGTTTTGTGTTAAATCACGATCAAATGGTGAATACTGGCCTTTGGTAGTCATGGGAAAAATAGCCTCTATGCCCTGCTGTTTTAAATCCACCAGGCACGGTTGCAAAGTCGGCCAGATCTTTAATGACGCCCATTCATGGTAATCCAGCCCTGCACGTTTTAATTTTTTATCTTCAAGCTCAAAACCCAAGGGTTCAATCAAATGCAGCTTTGCTCCAGTATTGGCGCATAGTCGAATGATATTGCCGGTATTGCTGGGAATTTCCGGTTCAAATAAAATCACGTGAATCATTACTGATCCATTCCAGTAAAAAACCAGCCATAGTTTAGCTGGTTTTTTAAAAGAAAAATAAAGACAGCCAACTATTTGTTGGCTGTTGTGTCTGCTGATTTATTCTGAGTGACTGGGGCCTCTGCCGTATTAACAACCGCTGGCGTCTCCTGTTTCATGGCCTGCTCGAAGCGCTCATTGACCTTATTCCAGTTCACCACATTCCAGAAAGCTTTAGTATAGTCAGCACGCTTGTTTTGATATTTTAAATAGTAAGCATGCTCCCACACATCCAGCCCCAATAGCGGTTGACCCTTTACCTCACTCACGTCCATCAGCGGGTTATCCTGATTAGGTGTTGAAGCCACAGCCAGCTTATGCTCAGGCGTTACAATGAGCCAGGCCCAGCCGGAACCAAAACGGCTGGTGGCTGCATCATTAAATTTTTGCTTAAACGCATCCAGCGAGCCAAAGTCGGTATTAATCTGCTTTAATAAGCTGGCGCTAGGCTGACCGGTTTTTTTAGCGGGTGCCATGCTGTCCCAAAAAAACGCATGATTATAGTGACCACCACCATTATTACGCACAGCGGTATTGTATTTGGAAATTTGGCCCTGCACCTGCTCAATGCTTAATTTATCCAGCGCTGGATAGCTCTTGATTTCCTTATTCAGGTTATCCACATAGCCCTTATGGTGCTTGCCGTAGTGAATCTCCATGGTTTGCTTGTCAATGGATGGCTCCAGCGCATTAGTAGCATACGGTAGAAGTGCCTGCTTAAACTCGGCAAATGCAGCGCCCGCCAAAGTCAGGCTGGAAGCAATAAACGTAGTTAAACTCAAAAGACGAAAATAGCGAGACACAAACTGCTCCTTAGTTTTGATTTATAGGACAGCTATTAAAGGTAGCAAAAGTTTGTAAAAACAGGGTACATTTCCTGTAACTGCCGATCGCTTTGTCCGCGTGTGAGTTTATTGTGGACTGTGTTGACAATACGCCTGTATCAAGCAGCATTTATATTCAAAATTAACTGATCAAAATAATAATGCCAAGCCTAAAGCCACTTATAATGACGGAATTATTTTTATATTACTGATTAATTTATGTATTATTCTTCAAACAAATCGCCGGTTGCGGGTATTTTGGCCTTGTGCCGCATTGGCTTTGAACGTGACTGTATCTTGGAGCTTGAACGCTGGCTGGGTGAACGCGGTGCAAATGGCTATGCCAAATTTGAAAAGTTAAGTGGACAAGTCGTCTGGCTGGGACAATCACCTGTATGGCCAAAAACCAGTGAACTCATTTTTGCCCGCCAAGTGGTACGTTTAATTGACAAACAACCGCTATATTTTGATGCTAAAGATCGTATTACTCCTATTTTGGCCGCGCTGGATGGTCAGCAATATAGTGCCATTTATCTGGACAATCCGGATACCAATGATGGCAACAGCATGGCCGATTTGTTCCACCGCTTGCAAAAACCGCTACTCTCTGCGGCGGGCAAAGCCAATATTTTAAATCGTGACGCTAAACAGCGTGTGCATCTGGTATTTATTGATGGCACATCAGCCTGGCTTGGTATCAGTGAAGCGGGACAAACGCTAAAATGGCCGATGGGTATTCCACGCCTAAAAATGCCACAGGATGCGCCTAGCCGTTCTACCCTAAAACTGGCCGAAGCCTTTGCTTATTTTATGGATAGAGAAGAACAGGGTGAATGGCTACGTGAAGGCTTAACAGCTGTGGATCTGGGTGCTTGTCCCGGTGGCTGGACTTATCAGTTGGTTAAGCATGGGTTGCAAGTGATTGCCATTGATAATGGTGCCATGAATGAAAGAATTATGGAAACAGGCCAGGTTGAACATATTAAAGCCGATGGGTTTGTGTATCGCCCTGAACGTCCGGTACACTGGTTAGTGTGCGATATGGTAGAAAAACCTAGCCGTGTGGCGCAATTGATGGCCGACTGGCTGGCTGATGGTGATGCACAGCGTGCCATGTTTAACCTGAAACTGCCGATGAAAACCCGGCTAGATGAAGTGGAATACTGCCGCGAGATCATTGAAGAGACGTTAAAGCAGGCTGGCAAAAAAATTGAGCGTTTAGAGTTTCGGCAGTTGTACCATGACCGGGAAGAGGTGACTGGATTTTTGGTAGTGAATTGATTCTAATCATAATTTTCCATATGACTCATGCTTTTTAATCGCATCAGACAGGATTTGCGCCCACAATTGATAAACTTCTGCCCCCGGATGAAACCTATCTTCAGCTAAGGGAGTATCACGCTGGTTTCGCGTCAACGGCCAGACAGTTTGATGAATTTCGGGCTGGTTATTGTCAGGCAGGCTATCGAGGTATGCGGCCAGCTCCTTATTCATCTGTTTGGCATATAAACCCATGTGCCAACGTAATGGCTGCGGTAATGCCGAAAATAAATGCATGGGCGGTACGCTGGTGGGTAAAATAAGTCTAGGCTGGAATTTAAGCTGAATCTGTTCAAGCAATTGCTGTTGTAGCCTAATCCATTTTCTGGGTGATAACAGTCGGGTTACGTCATTAACCCCTACCGATGTAACCACCACATCGTATTGCTGCGGTTCAAGTGCCTTTACGCGCTGGATGACATCTTCTGTGGTGTGTCCGGTGGTGGCTTGCAAGCACCAGTGCACTTGAAAAGCTGTTGCCAATTGCCTAACCAGCTGCCCAGTTAACGCATCATCCTGATGGCTAACTCCTACTCCGGCAGCCGCAGAGTCTCCCAGAATCAAAATGCTTAACTGTTGCCCGTTACCGCTAATGCCACAGCGCTGCCCGGCGGCTTCTGGCAAACGTGGTGTATTCTTTTTCACCCGTTTTCCCTGTATGAGCAACACAGGCGAAAGTACAAGGGTTAACAGTGGCAGACGCATGGTATTTCATCCCTTTATCAATTTAATCCATAAAAAATAGCCACAGAGCGTGGCTATTTTTGCATCAGGTCAGAACTTAAACGTCTTTCCGACGCATGTGAGGGAACAAAATCACATCACGGATACTAGCAGCATCAGCAAACAACATTACTAAGCGATCAATACCAATACCCTCACCTGCGGTGGGCGGCAAACCATATTCCAGCGCTTCGATAAAGTCAGCATCATAATGCATGGCTTCGTCATCACCGGCGTCTTTTTCCGCTACTTGCGCCTGAAAACGCTCGGCCTGATCAATCGGATCATTCAACTCACTAAAACCATTGGCCAGCTCACGCCCACCAATAAAGAACTCAAAGCGGTCAGTAATATGCGGATTGCTATCATTACGGCGTGCCAGCGGTGATGTTTCGGCTGGATATTCAGTGATAAAGGTTGGCTGACGTAGCTTGGTTTCCACGGTTTCTTCAAACACGATGGTTTGCAGCTTGCCTAAACCAAAGCCGGGTTTTACCTGCTCTTTTAAAGTGTTTTGCACAAAGCCCGCCAGAAAATCACGGTCATTCACCTGATCACGGGTTAGCTCAGCGTTGTTTTCCAAGATGGCATCAACCATGGAAATCTTTTTAAACGGGCCTTTAAAGCTAAATACTTCACCCTGATACGGCACATCAGTACTGCCTAAAATATCAACAGCCAGCTTTTCCAGCATATTTTCAGTCAGTTGCATCAGGTCTTTATAGTCCGCATAAGCCTGATAAAACTCAATCATGGTAAATTCAGGGTTGTGCCGGGTAGACACGCCTTCATTACGGAAGTTACGATTAATTTCAAACACCCGTTCAAAACCACCAACTACTAAACGCTTTAAATAGAGTTCCGGTGCGATGCGTAAATACAGCTCCATATCCAGCGCATTATGATGGGTCACAAACGGACGCGCGGCTGCACCACCAGGAATCACGTGCATCATCGGCGTTTCCACTTCCATAAAGCGCTCACCAATCAAATATTCACGAATACCGGCAATCACTTTGGCACGGATTTCAAAGGTGCGGCGGGTTTCTTCATTAGTGATTAAATCAAGATAACGCTTGCGGTATTTGGCTTCGGTATCGCTTAAACCATGAAACTTGTCTGGTAATGGACGTAAGGATTTGGTCAGTAACTCGATACTGGTGAGATCTACATACAAATCGCCCTTACCAGAACGTGCCAGTGTACCTTTGGCAGCAATAATATCGCCAAGATCCAGTTGCTTGATCAGTTCCAGTTCGTCAGCAGACAACACCTTGCGGTTGACGTACAACTGAATACGACCTGTCATGTCCTGCATTACCATGAACGAACCACGGTTTAACATCAGGCGGCCTGCTACAGTGACTGGAATAGCCTGTTCTGCCAGTTCTTCTTTAGCACTATCTTTGTATTGCTCTTGCAGATCACCAGCGTAATGATCACGCTTAAAATGGTTTGGCCACGCATTGCTGCCAGCCTGTTTGGCTTTTTCTGCAATGATATCTAGCTTGGCATGACGCTGCGCAATTAAGTCGTTTTCAGAAATCAGATTTTCTGTATTGCCTTGCTCAGAATTTGATTGACCCTGTTGCGTCATCACCTGCCCCTTAAATCTATATTATGCAGTGAAAATAAGGCGGCAATCATAGCAGAAAACAGCAGTATTGGCACGGTAGGTTTTTACTGATAGCCCAGCACATTTTTTATGTTATTAAACCGGTTGTTTTACTGTTATGTCGTTTTTTTAACCAAAAGCTCTTACAAACTACAGAGATGCAACAGCAACAAATTGCATTTAATACCAAAGCCGATTGAGCAACAAAGCGATTCGCTGGCAGTATAAAACCTCTTCACGACCGATCTTTTTTTGACTTTAACTCACAGCGACTAAAACGCCCATAGACTAAATAAACCAGAGGATACACGAATGCGTGCATTAACTTACCATGGTGTCAAAAACGTCCGCGTAGAAACAGTACCTGATCCTGTTATTCAAAAGCCGGATGATGTGATCTTGCGGGTAACGGCGACCGCCATTTGTGGCTCAGACTTGCATTTGTACCGTGGCAAGATTCCGGCTACCGAGCATGGTGATATTTTTGGTCATGAGTTTATGGGCATTGTGGAAGAAGTAGGGCCCGAGGTAACCCGTGTCAAAAAAGGCGACCGCGTGATTATTCCGTTTGTGATTGCCTGCGGCCACTGTTTTTTCTGTGAACATGACTTAATGGCTGCCTGTGAAAACACCAATCCGGATCGCGGTGCCATTCTTAATAAAAAACAGATTCCACCTGGCGCAGCGCTGTTTGGCTATAGTCATCTATATGGGGGCGTACCCGGTGGGCAGGCTGAATATGTGCGCGTGCCCAATGGTAATTTCGGTCCATTTAAGGTTCCCGGCTCCCTGTCTGATGAAAAAGTACTGTTTCTGACCGATATCTTACCTACTGGCTGGCAAGCGGTGGTCAATGCCCAGGTTAAAAAAGGTTCGAGCCTTGCCATTTATGGTGCTGGCCCTGTAGGGTTAATGGCAGCCGCTTGTGCCCGCCTGCTCGGTGCCGAACAAATTTTTATGGTCGATCACCATGATTACCGCCTGCAGTATGCACGGGAAACCTACGGCGCAATTCCGGTAAATTTTGACAAGGTTGATGCTGCTGAGTTTATTATTGAAAATACAGCGGGCAAGCGTGGCGTTGATGCCGTGATTGATGCGATTGGATTTGAGGCCAAAGGAAGTATGATTGAAACCGTACTCACCAATTTAAAACTGGAGGGCTCCAGCGGTGCTGCTTTGCGTCAATGTATTGCTGCTGTACGCCGTGGTGGTGTGGTGAGCGTGCCGGGTGTATATGCTGGCCCAATTCATGGCTTTTTATTTGGTGACGCCTTTGATAAAGGCCTGACCTTTAAAATGGGGCAAACCCATGTGCATACTTTCCTGCCCCGACTTTTAGAATATATTGAAAATGGTGATTTAAACCCGGAAATTATTATTACCCATCGCATGAAACTGGAAGACGCGGCCGAGGGCTATCGTATTTTCGAGCAGCGTGAGCAGGACTGCCGCAAGGTGATTCTAACCCCGTGACTAACCACTCTATCAAATGTTTATATTACAAAAATAATTCCGCTTTACTCACGTAGTCATTCCGATTATTCAGAATGACTATTTTTTTACGTGGATTTTAGTCTTCGTGGCTTCTTATGCAATCAACATATTACTGAAGCACCAAATAGCAAAGCTTTATACATAGACAGCCTCGAGCTAAACATTGAATAATGCCTGTTGTAGTAATGAATGGATAAATGTTTATGACCAAGCTGTTGTATCTGGATGACTTAAATATTGGTGACCGTTTTAGCAGCCCAGGCTATACACTGGAAAAAGAAAAACTGCTGGACTTTGCCAGTGAATACGATCCACAGCCATTTCACCTGGACGATGAGCTAGCAAAAAATACCCTGTTTAACGGACTGGCAGCCAGTGGTTGGCAAACCGCATCCATTACCATGAAACTATGGCTACAAACGCTCAAAGTCGCTAACGGACTGATTGGCATTGAAGGCCACCTCAAATGGCCAACACCCACCCGCCCCGGGGACACTTTACATGTGGAGGCCGAAATTGTAGATATCAAGGTTTCCAAAAGCAAACCCAATATGGGCATTGTAACCTACCATAGCCTGACCAAAAATCAGCATGACCAAGTGGTACAGGATACGACCTGCAAAATTGTGGTATTTAAAAAAACGAATCCTGACGAAAATGCCCACTAATAAAAGACAAATTACTCTCGACAAATGATACGTAGCCCGCTAACTTGTGCCAAATTTAGAGTAAATGCTCTGTTTTTGACGCTTTGGGCAGTTTTTTAGCGCTTTGACGTTTTAAATCTGCCCGTGCAATGGCACAATTTAGACCCATTGCCCCCCACGCATTTTGCAGGTCAGGCGTGATCGTTCTGGAGATGATGATGAAGAAGTACCAATGTATCGTATGTGGCTGGATTTATGATGAAGCTGAAGGCTGGCCACAGGATGGCATTGCACCTGGCACCAAATGGGAAGATATTCCCGAAGACTGGACCTGCCCGGACTGTGGCGTATCCAAAATAGACTTTGAGATGATTGAAGTTTAAGGTGAAGTATTCAAGCCATGCCTCACTAATTATGGCATGGCTTTTTTATGCGCTCCGCATAGCAATAGCAGCACATTATTAAATCATTGGAGAATGGCAGATGAACCCCTTAGTCATCGTTGGCTCTGGAATGGCCGGTTATACACTGGCGCGTGAGTTTCGCAAATTAGACAGCACAACCCCTGTAGTCATGATTAGTGCCGATGATGCGGTGAATTATGCCAAACCCACCTTGTCCAATGCGCTAGCTGGCAACAAGCATCCCGACCAGATTGGACTTGGCGATGCGGCCAAAATGAGCAGCCAGCTCAACATGAATATTTTAACCCATACAACGGTTAGCCATATCGACTGTGCTGGTCATCTGTTAACACTGCAACAGGAAAATGGCGACCAGACCACTCAACCTTACAGCAAACTTGTTCTGGCAGTAGGCGCTAACCCCATTCGCCTGCCTATTGAGGGCAATGCCGCTGGCAATATTCATGTGGTAAATAGTCTGGCCGATTACCGTGCCTTCCGGGAAAACTTATCAGTCTGTAATAACAAGCGGGTATTGCTACTGGGAGCGGGCCTGATTGGCTGCGAATTTGCCAATGACCTCACCGCAACAGGCCACGAAGTGACCGTGGTGGATATTGCATCGCAGCCATTGGGACGTTTGCTTCCTAGCGATACAGCCAAAGCGTTTCAGGTCGGCTTAGAGGCTATTGGGGTTAAGTTTGCCTTAAATACGACAGTGGAGCGTCTGGATTGTATTGATGGTGAATATCAGGTACGGCTGACCAATGGTGAAACGCTAAGCGCTGATATTGTGCTGTCTGCCATTGGCCTGCATCCAAACCTTGAGCTGGCACAAGCTGCCAGTATCCAGACCAGCCGTGGCATTACAGTTGATGCCTTGCTGCAATCCAGCCAGCCGGATATTTATGCCATTGGTGATTGCGCTGAAGTTACCGGGCATTTACTGCCTTTTGTGATGCCGATCATGCAGCAAGCCCGCGCTTTGGCCAAAACACTAGCCGGTACGGATACACCGGTACACTACCCGGCCATGCCTGTGGCAGTCAAAACCCCTGCTGCACCATTAACGGTACTGCCAGCACCGGTTGATGTATTCGTTGAATGGCAAACTGAAACGTTTGAAGATGGCATGCTGGCCAAAGCAATGGATTCTGAAGGCACTTTACGCGGCTTTGTGCTGCTGGGTGCAACTGCTGGCAAGCAGCGCATGGCTTTAACCAAATTAGTTCCTGACCTGCTGCCGCCTGCAAGTGCCTAAGCTTTATCTGAACGGGAAAATGGTACAGGCTTAGGGTATAAGCAAAACCGGCTTTTCCAAACACGAATGCTGGCTTAGTTTAAAACGAGCCAGCATTTTTTTGCTGGTCATTTTCATACTCAGTAAATTACTGCTCAGGAAAGCTTTCGATTATTTTACTGACATAAACTATGCTAAAAATAGAAAAATGATTTATCATGGCAAAAACTGACAATCTAAATTGTCATTAAAACTGGAAGAGTAGGTTAACTCAATGAATACAATCAGCAATTTAAAACCATCTCAATACTGCGAACTGATGCAGGAAAGCAAGGTTGATATTGGTAATGGTATCCAGCTACATGTAGAAATTGGTGGCATGGAAAATACACAGACAATTTTGCTGATTATGGGTTTGGGTGCCCAGATGCTGATCTGGCCGGATTATTTTTGTGAAGCCTTGATTAAGCAGGGTTACCGGGTGGTTCGTTTTGATAACCGCGATATTGGCCTATCCAGTAAAATTCGTCATAAAGGCCCCCGTTTAAATCAGCTTAAACTGATGGGGCGTTTTGCTCTGGGGCTACCCAACAAAAGCACACCTTACACCCTGTATGATATGGCCGAAGACACCAGTCGTTTAATGGATGCCCTGCATATTGAAAAAGCGCATGTCATTGGCGCTTCCATGGGTGGCATGATTGCCCAGATTCTGGCTGCCACATATCCAGAAAAAGTACAGACCCTTAATTTATTATTTACCAGCAATAACCGGGCTTTTTTACCACCACCATTTCCCAAACAGTTTTTGAGCCTGATGGGTCGCCCCAAATCCACCACTGAAGATGGCATGGTCGCGCATTCAGTAAAACTGTTTAGCACCATTGGCTCACCCGGACATCTGGATATTGAGGAAGCCCAGGAATTTGCCCGCAAACTGTACCGTCGCAGTTTTCATCCAGCCGGTGTAGTACAACAGTTTTTAGCGATTTTAGGGACAGGTTCACTGGCAAAACTGGATCACAGCATTAAGCAACCTACTCTGGTAGTACATGGCAGTGCAGACCGCCTACTGCCACCTTCCCATGGTCGCGCGGTTGCCAGAGCCATTAAAAACGCCCGGTTTGAATTAGTGGATGGTATGGGGCATGATATTCCCAAATACTTCGTTCCTCAGCTGTTACAGCTGTTTGACCAGCATATTCAGGCACATGTGAAATAAATCATGGCAGCTCTTCCTTCCCTGCGGCAGCTTTCCTATCTGGTTACTTTATCAGAAACCCTGCATTTTACCGAGGCAGCACGACGCTCCTTTGTGACTCAATCCACGCTGTCCGGCGGTATTATGGAACTGGAGCGCTTACTCGGTGGCGTACTGGTTGAACGTGACCGGCAAAATGTACGCTTAACACCTCTTGGCGAAGAAGTGGTTCGCCGGGCACGTTTTCTGCTGGCCGAAGCACAGGACTTAATGCGTCTAAGCCGTGAGATGAGTGAGCCGTTTACTGGCGAGCTGCATTTGGGTGTGATTCCAACCATCGCGCCGTTTGTGCTGGCTCCCCTGCTAAAAGCAGTGCAACAGCAAATGCCCAAGCTACAGCTGTTTTTGCATGAAGTGCAAAGTGAACAGGCCATTGAACGTCTGGAGCATGGAACTCTGGATATTGTATTGTTGGCACTGCCTTTTGATACCCATAACCTGATGGTACAGGAGTTGCGTGACGAACCACTATGCCTGGTTTACCATGAGCTAGACACTACCACTGCCAACGCAAATAGCATGACTGAGCTGGATTTAACCCGCTTGCTGTTACTGGAAGAAGGCCACTGCTTGCGTGAACATACTTTAAGTGCCTGCTCCATTAGCGACCTAAAACAGCAAAACAGTTTATCAGCCAGTAGCCTGCCTACGCTGATTCAAATGGTACAGGCGCAACTGGGCTTTACCCTGCTACCTGCCATTGCCCTAAACTCAGGCATTTTAAAGGGACAAAACCAGCTTAAGGTCAAATCTATTGATCAAGCGCCGATGCGTACTTTAGCCCTGCTTACCCGTAAAAGTACCCCGTTACAGGCTGAATTTGAACAACTGGCACAGATTATTACTCCTCTGGTTCACTAAGCCTTTCTGAATTAACCTTTCATAATTTTATATATTAAGCACAATAAAAAAGGGCATCTATTAAAGATGCCCCATGGCTTGCTTAATCTGATCTAGCCAATAGTATTACCAGCTAAATCCAACACCTACGCCCCCTGAACTTTCATCCTGGGTAAATGCCCCACCCACGCTAATGCTGGTATTTTCATTAACCAGACGCTGGTAGCCTACAGATACCGCCTGCTCAGAGCCTTGCACACCGGCACCCACCCCAATACGGTTTCGGCCACTTAAGCCTGAGGTACTGTTTGCCATATTCATCATGGCCGCAGTCATGGCACCCTGACGGTCAAAACGCTCGTCAATTTTCTGGAACCGGCGTTCATTCTGGTATTGATACTGCTTAAAGCTGTCATTAAGTACCGCCATTTTGCTATCGGTATAGTTTTGTGCGGTTTGAATCGCCTCGCTCTTGCTGCTGTTCATTTGCTTAACATTGACTGCATCGGTATCTTCTACACCAGCAGCCACATGGATCACCTGACGCTCCTTGCCAGTTGCCCCAACTGATACGGTATTGTCACGCTCAGCGGCTGAGTCATTGCCTAGTACCACTGCATTTTTGGCACTGGTGTTGACGTTATTGCCCAGTACAAAAGTGTTGTCAGCAGTGATGGTGTTGTCATTCCCTACCGCATAGCTGGCATTGCCGTTCACCACGTTAGGGTCACCAAAGGCACCTGAAGCGTTACCCTGTACCTTGTTGCCTTTACCCACGACGGTATTGGATTCACCTGTGGCTTGTGCACCTGCACCAATCACGGTGTTATAGGCACCATTGGCCTGTGCGCTATCACCAATGGCAATGGCACCTGTACCGGTCGCCTGAGCTGCATGGTCCTGATTATTTTCAGCACCATTGATACTCAACATTTTATTTTTAGCATCCATGGTGTTTTTGAGTTCAACGACTTGTTGGTCGGTATAGCCTTGAGCTGCGGTTAAGGTGTCAGTTGCTTTTTGATCAGTGTAACCTTTGGCGTCAGCTAAAGTCGCTGCTGATTTTTGATCAGTGTAACCTTTGGCATCATTTAAGGTGCTGGCTGATTTTTGGTCAGTATAACCTTTGGCATCCGTCAGGGCATTGGCTGCTTTCTGGTCGGTATAGCTTTTGGCATCGTTTAAGGTATTGGCTGCCTGTTGGTCAATATAGGCTTTGGTATCTGCCGTTTGTTGGTCGGTGTAGCCTTTGGCATCGTTTAATGCACTGGCTGCTTTTTGATCGGTGTAGTCTTTGGCATCGGCAAGGTTAGTGGTGGCTTGCTGTGACAAGCTGCTTACCTTGTCGTTTAAACCATCCAGACTTTGATCTACTGCTGTAAATGCACTGCCCACATCACGATAAGCCTTATTTTGAATCTGGTAGCTTGGTGCAACAAATTGTCCATTAGTGATGGCAGCACCACCGCCTAAAGAGGTCAGCATGTGATTGGTGGTGGTGGTGACCCGGCTATCCAGGGTGGTGAGTTTGGTTTCATTACTGCCCACACGACCATCCAAAGCGCTAATATCCGCTTCTGCGGTATCTACACGTCCAGTGACTGTGTTCAGGTCAGTTTGCGAGGCTTTAGTTGCTAAACCAGTGCTTGCATCATTAACCTGATTATTTAAGGTGGTCAAATTGCTGTTGGTAGTGCTTAGGTCGGCCTGTGCTGCCTTGGTGGCTACGGTGTCGTTGGTGGCTTGTAGTTGACGGCCAGTGACAGCATCCGTTGAGGTGGTGCTTAAGGTCGCATCTTGCAGGTTAGACAGTTTGGTGCCACTCTGCCCAGCTAAAGTAATCTGGTCTTTAGCAGCACTGTCATAAATGACTGCATTACCGCTTAATCCACCTAAACCACTTTGTAAATTGGCAATATCACTCTCATTAATTGTGACTCGATCATCAATAGCAGCCACTGTGCGATCAACCCCGTTAATGCGGGTATCTACGCCATCAATACGGTCATTGATTGTACCCACTTCGGTGGTAATGTGGTTATTTAAGGCGCCAACTTCTGTAGTAATACGGCTATCCACAGTATGCAGTTGTTTACCCGTCACTACTTCATTAGACGTTGCACTAACCTGACCGTCGGCTACACCGCTAATTTTATTGCTGCTGCCATCAACTACCACACTACCTGTTTTAAATGAAGCGGCCTGTACCTGTCCGCTAAAGACGGGGGCATTAACCAGGTTGGTTTTAAAGGTATTGCTGGTCGCATCATAGTCAACTTTGGTATTTGTGCCGTTAGCAAAGGTTAAGGTATCGCCCAGTGCCAGTGTATCTTCAGTCTTGGTATTAGCGCGGACTTTTAAGCCTTTTTGTGCGGTGGTTAAAGCGGTGTCGGCTGTGCCTTGTGCGGTGGTAATGGTGTTTTCGGCAATACCAACCCGACCCGTTAAAGTGGTTAAGTTATCGTTGGTTGTGCTCAAATCAGCTTGCGAGGCTTTAGTTGCTAAACCAGTGCTTGCATCATTAACCTGACTGTTTAGAGCCGTGAAATCAGTTTTATCGGTTTTTAATGCTAAACCATTGTTTAATTCAGCCTTGGAAGCTTTGGTTGCAAGCCCATTAGCTGCATCGTTCACTTGGTTATCAAGCGTATCAAAATCAGCTTGCGAGGCTTTGCTGGCTAAACCACCATCCACATAGCCCTTATTCGCCGCATCAGTATTGTTGGTTGGCGTTGCTACATTAGTAATGCGCTTTTCTGCACCTGTACGTCCAACAGATACGGTATTAACCTCATCCGCAACTGCGCCAGCACCCAGCGCAACACTGTTATCCGCATAGGCTTTGCTTTCTGCACCAATCGCTGTGGCTTTGTCGCCAAATGCTGTGGAGCGTGAGCCAATCGCTTGAGCTTGCTCACCAATAGCAATGGCGCCGCCTGCCAGAGTGGACATGAATACGCCATTCATCTCATCCTGAGTGATGTTTTTACCGCCAAGCAATCTAACTGGATTTGCAGGATCAGTTAAATCTTCAGAAAAATCCAAACCATCAATTTTTACTATCCCCATCATTGTCGTGGTGTCCATTTCGATTACTCGACCACTCACAACTGCTTGAGGTTGGGTAGGATCAATGATTGGTGCCTCCATCAGTGCACCACCCATGACTGCACTGCCGTTGCCTATCGCGGTGCCACCCACGCCCGCAGCGCTACTCATTTCTCCAAAGGTACTATTCAGACTACCTACCGCACTACTCGACTCACCGAATGTAGTGTTCTGAACGCCTACTGCGCTACTATTATTACCCAATGCATTATTGTTAAAACCCAGCGCACTGCTAGCATCACCCAATGCATTGTTGTTAAAACCCACTGCACTGCTAGCACTACCCGATGCGCTCACTCTCACCCCTACAGCAAGTGCATCTGCACCGGTTGCACCATCGTTATTGGCATTACTGCCTGTGACTGTCTGGGTTGAGTTGACACTATAATATTTTGTTGTGGGAACGGCTGCAATCTGGGTATCGACATAGCCTTTATTGGCTGCATCAGTGGCATTGGTAGGGATTGCCACGTTGGTAATGCGTCTTTCTGCACCCACTTTACCAACCGATACAGTGTTGGCTGCATTGGCAATACTACCTTGCCCTAGTGCAACACTATTGTTTGCAGTCGCCTCACTGCCCACACCCAATGCCATACTGCTACTAGCAGAAGCAAAACTACCCTGCCCAACAGCAATGGCTTTATCACCTGCTGCCAGAGCAGCTGAGTTGGCATTACGGGTATAGCTATAGCTGGTGTATTCATACACCGCATTGCCGCTGCTATTTATTTTATAATTACGACCCAATCCATCAAGATATACTATACCCGTCAAGGCGGTATAGGCTGCATTAACGGCACCTTGCCCAGTAATGGTAATTTGATTACCACCACCCTGTGCAATACTGTTATCGCCCACAGCACCGCTATTAGCACCACTCGCCGTACTACCTTCACTACTCGCCGTGCTACTAGCACCACTCGCCGTGCTTAAATCACCACTCGCCCTGCTACTAGCACCACTCGCTGTGCTAGAAACACCACTCGCCGTGCTATAATGACCACTCGCCGTGCTACTAGCACCACTCGCCGTGCTACTAGCACCACTCGCCGTGCTTAAATCACCACTCGCCCTGCTATTATAACCATTCGCCGTGCTATCAGAACCACTCGCCCTGCTAAAAGCGCCACTCGCCGTGCTTAAATCACCACTCGCCCTGCTATCAGAACCACTCGCCGTGCTAAAATGACCACTCGCCGTGCTATAAGGTCCTATAGCCATTGCATTCTGACCCGTTGCACTTCCACCATCTACCCCTCCAGCCCAGACGCACTGACCTATCGCTATACCCACTGCCAAAGTGAGGCTAGTAACCGCATACGATGTCAGTTGAACTGTACTTCTTATGGTGCGTGGATTGACGGCTGCCCCGACTTGACCACTGCCTGCTTTAGTGGTGCTACGCGCAGTTTCTGATACCACTACCATACAGCCCAGTTTCTTGTTCCAGATTTTTTTAAAGATGTGATTCATGAGTATTTCCTGTATAAAAATGGTTATTTTTTAATTAAAGGACAAAGTAAACCCTCTGGACACCCCCAAAAATAGGCATTTTTTGGCTTTTCATCCTTTTTTTGTCATATTTAAGTCTCTATCCTTAATTTCAGGGATAGGCAAAGTGCATGGCTTTTTCTAAGCTGGTCAAATCTTATGGTGTTGAAGGATATATCCGTGCCCGATGCCAACTTTACTCTGCCAAGTCCGGTACTGGTATTAGAAGATGACCCGAGTATGCAGCAGCGTCTTGTTGTTGTATTACAGCAACTGGGTTACCCAATGGACAGCCTGTGCCTTGCGCAAACACTGGCACAGGCCATGCATCTTCTGGCCAATCAGCCTATTGCACTGGCTTTAGTGGATTTCGGCTTGCCCGATGGCAATGGGCTAGAATTTATTGAAGCGTTGCGCAAGGCTGACCCGAGTAGCCTGATACTGGTCATTTCAGCCTGGAGCACGCAAGACACTATTTTAAGTGCTATTCAGGCAGGGGCAACTGGTTATGTGCTTAAAGAACGTGACGATATCGAAATTAGCCTGTCCATTAAAAGTATTATGCGCGGCGGCGCACCGATTGACCCGTTTATTGCCCAGCAAATTTTATCGCAACTGGTATTTAATATGCCTGATTCTCAAGCACCCGTTACAGAGCCAGTCGTGGCGTTATCGCCCAAGGAACTGGAAATTTTGCAACTGGTAGCACAAGGTTTAAGTAATCGTGAAATTGCCGAGCATTTTAGTTTGTCGCGCTATACGGTAGAAGGACATATCAAAAATATTTACCGCAAACTGTCGGTAAACAGCCGCAGCAAGGCCATTCATACTGCCCGCAGCATAGGATTATTATGAGTCGGTTTTTGCCATTACTGTTTACACTGCTATTTGTCTGGCTAGGTATTATAAGTACGATAAATAATAGTTATGCTGCTATTGCGGATCCAGCCAATACAGAATCTGGCAGCGTTTGGTGTACAGCACAGGTTGAGTCGGTTGAGGTTGCCAAGGCAGTAGGGACCAATGGCATACAACGTCCACAGCAAGGCTGGCAAAAAACCACCTTGCCTGACCGCTGGGAAACGCGCTGGCATGATTATACTGGCAGTGCATGGTACAAAATTATCTGGCAATACCACTGCCCGAGCCATCAAAAAACCCCTGTTAGTCTGATCATTAATTCAATCAATATGGCAGGGCAGGTTTATATTAATGATGAGCTATTATGGCAAGACCAGTCACTGGTAGAGCCATTATCACGTAGCTGGAATATGCCACGGCAATGGCAACTGCCTGCATCAATTTTAAAAGATGGTGAAAATATTTTATGGGTGCGCGTAGTCGGTGTGGCTTGGCAGCAGCCAGGCTTGGGCAAAACCATGCTTGCACCCCTGCCACTTGCCGTGCAGCACTTTGAAAAATTCTGGTATGAGCAACGCGTACTGCATTTTTTTAATCTTACTTTTTCACTTACGCTTGGCCTTTTGGCATTTCTGGTCTGGTTATTTCACCGTGAAGAAAAAGCCTTTGGCTGGTTTGCCTTAACCTCACTGCTCTGGGTGCTGTTTATTTATAATGTGGTGATGATACACACGCCTTTTGGGCTAAGCACCTTGCAGATTGCCCGTATAAATATGATATTGCTTTTTGCTTATGGGGTTTGTGCCTGTTTATATGCCTGGCGATTTGCGCATCAATATTTTCCACGCATTGAGCGATTATTATTTTGTTTGCTTTTTCTGGCGGTAATCAATGCCATATTTATCCCTGATGAATATATTCACTACTTTCTTACTGTTACTTTTTCTGTAGCGACGCTCATTTTATTAATCAATTTTTTAACTTTCCCATGGATTGCCTATCGCACCAGACAACCAGAGTCCTATCTGCTAGCTGTGGTATTTGTCTTTTATCTGCTCATTGCTGTACACGATATATATTTTCTTGTTACCAAGCCCGACAGCAACCCCCTAACACCCTATACTGCGCCACTTACTACGTTAACTATTGCTATTATTCTGGCTTGGCGGCTGGCCAAAAATGCACTGCATATTCAGAAATTTAATCAGACACTCAAATATGAGATAGACTCTGCCCGACAAGAGCTGAGCTTGTCTTTAAATAACCAGCATCAATTGGCACTTAAAAACACCAAACTGCAAGAAAGGATTCACCTTGCCCATGACCTGCATGATGGACTGGGTGGTTCGCTGGTGCGTGCAATGCTGATGGTGGATCAAAGTCATATTAATTTAAGCAACCAGCAGTTTTTATCCATTTTAAAACTGCTACGTGATGATTTACGCCAGGTCATTGATAGTGGTTCAAGTATGGGGGCAAAAGTACCTGATACGCCAGTGTTATGGGGTGCACCAGTACGGCACCGCTTTATTCAGCTATTTGATGAGCTGGATATTCAGTCAAGCTGGAATTTTCCCGCCCAGTGGCAAGCCAGACCCGCACCGCTACAGTGCTTAACCCTGCTGCGAGTGGCTGAAGAGGCTCTGACCAATGTCATTAAGCATAGTCAAGCCAACAATGTACGGGTGAATTTATATTATCCAAAACCTGATCAGTTGGTGCTTGAAGTTGAAGATAACGGCACCGGTTTTGATGTGGAGGCCATTCAACAATCAGGCATGAGTATTGGGCTAAGAAGTATGCAAATTCGGGTCAAGCGGATTGGTGGACAGCTCGATATTGTGTCCCAGGCGGGTAAAACCTGTTTAATAGTCATTTTGCCTTTAGCCAGTGAGCAACCCACCCATTAGGTACTGAATCTATCCAGTAATACCTGCTGCGCCATGTGGGGCGGCTCACCCTCAGCAGGGATAATCCGCTGCCATGTGCCATCCGCCTGTAAAGCCCATGCCTGCTGATTGTCTTGCAGGTAATTAAGCAAACCCAACTCAATAATGCGCTGCTTTAACTGCGGGTTTTCTATGGGAAAACAGGCTTCTATACGGGAAAACATGTTACGTTCCATCCAGTCCGCGCTGGCGCAGTAAACCCGTGGCTCCCCGCCAGCGTTTAAAAAATAATACACGCGGGTATGCTCCAAAAACCGCCCAACAATAGAACGTACCTGAATGTTTTCGGATAGCCCTGCCACCCCGGGTCGCAAGCTACAGGTTGAGCGGACAATCAGGTCAATGCCTACTCCTGCCTGTGAAGCACGATACAAAGCATCAATGAGCTGCTGCTCAGTTAAAGCATTAATTTTAACAATAATACGCGCAGGCTTACCTGCCATGGCATTGTTAATTTCTGCTTCAATAAATCCCATAAGCTGTGAATGCAGGGTCAATGGCGCTTGTAGTAGTTTTTTCAGCTCTACCATTTCTCCCATACCGGTGAGTTCCTGAAAAATCTGGTGTACCTCTTCACACAGAACATGATCGGTGCTGAGCAAGCCATAATCAGTATATAGTCGCGCATTGCCTGCATGATAGTTGCCCGTACCCAGATGCACATAACGTTGCAGCCTGCCCTGCTCACGGCGAACCACCAGCATCAGCTTGGCATGGGTTTTATAGCCCGCAACGCCATACACCACCATAGCGCCAGCGGCTTGTAAAACCCGGGCAACCCGCATATTGCTTTCTTCGTCAAACCGGGCACGTAACTCAATAATTGCGGTGACTTCTTTGCCATTCTTTGCGGCCTCTGCCAGTGTTTGTACCACTTCAGAATCCGGGCCACTACGGTACAGGGTTTGTTTAATGGCCAAAACCTGTGGATCACGTGCTGCTTCGCACAATAGCTGGATGACTGGTTCAAAAGATTCAAACGGATGATGCAGCAAAATATCCTGCTGTTTCATGGCTGCAAAGATATTTTTGCCATGCTGCAATATAGGTGGAATAGCCGGAATAAATGGTTTGTATTTTAACACTGGCCGGTTAAAGTCTGAAACCAGCCGTGCCAGATTAACCGGCCCATTGACTCTATAAAGCTGCGTGGCATTTAAATTCAGGTTCTTTAGCAAATAACAGACAATAGGCTCCGGGCAGTTTTGGCTGATTTCCAGACGTACCGCCCGACCAAAATGGCGCAGGTTTAGCTCACCCTGTACGGCTTTGGCCACATCTTCTACATCTTCATTGAGCGTTATATGTGCATCGCGGGTTACCCGCAACTGATAACAACCCATTGCCGTCATACCGGGAAACAGCGCACTGATATGCGCCTCAATAATGGCGGATAGCATGACATAATAATTCTGCCCATGACTTAATTCATCCGGTAAGCACACCACTTGCGGCAAAGTGCGTGGTACGGGCACAAGAACCAGATGAGTATGACTGCCAAACGCATCATTGCTTTGTAGCGCAACGATAAAGTTCAGGCTTTTGTTGACCAGACGCGGAAACGGATGGACAGGATCAAGGTCAATGGACGTTAAAACCGGGAATATCTGCTCATGAAAATACTGCTTTATCCAAGTGGATTGGGCATTTTCAAGCTGCTCCCGATCTAAAAACTGGATATTTTCATTCGCCAGCTGGGGCAATAGTGTTTCATTTAAAATACGGTACTGCCGCTCTACCGCTGCATGAGCAATCTGCGAGGTTTTCTCCAGTATAATGCTGGGTGTTAAACCATCGGGTGTACGGCTTTTATTATCAACGCTTAATTGCTGTAATAAGCCAGCCACACGAATTTCAAAAAACTCATCCAGATTATGCGAAAAAATCTGTAAAAAATTTAAGCGCTCCAGCAAAGGGTGCAAAGGATCAATGGCCTGCTCCAGTACACGCAGGTGAAAATCCAGAATAGATAACTCCCGGTTAATGTAGTTGCTGTTCAGCGCATAATGCCCAGAGCGCACGTTAGCCGGTGGATTCATAGCAGTTCAGCAGTTTTGTCGCTTATGGCCTGAGTATGCTGGTTTTTAATCATACCTATTTGTCTTTGGGTAAGCTAACATGCCCCATATAGCGTTGGATGCGTGCTTTACGCGCCTGCACTTTTCGGTCACGCGGATGATCCTGATAATACTTGGGATTCGGTAAATAAGCTGCAAGCTGGGCGGCTTCAGCTCGTGACAGATTGGCCGCCGACTTGCCAAAATAATATTGCGCGGCGGCCTCTGCCCCATAAATCCCCTTACCGAACTCTACAGTATTGACATACACTTCCAGAATCCGGTATTTGCTCCACAGACGTTCCATCATCCAGGTGGCAATGGCTTCCTGACCTTTGCGCACATAAGAGCGCCGATTAAATAAAAACAGGTTTTTGGCGAGCTGTTGACTAATGGTTGAACCTCCAGCCACTACTTGACCTTTTTTCTCATTACGGGTCAGGGCAAACTGAATGCCCTCCCAGTCAAAGCCATGATGCTGGGCAAAACGGGCATCTTCACCAGCAATTAAGGCACGCTTTAAGTTGTCACTAATGCGGCTATTATCTTTCCATTGATGCTGGAGTGCAGGCTGCTTATAGTTCCATTCATAAATGCGCATAAACATGGAGCGCTCAACAGGCTGATATTTCCACCAGACCAGACTGGCAAAAATCCACAATTGAACCAGTAAAAACAGCGACAATACCACCAGTGCAGCACGTGCAATAAATGCCTTCATAATCAGCTATAAGAATCAAGGGTAAAAATCCGATTGTGGCAATGCTATCAAAGCGGCAAATTTTACTCCAATGATTTTCAGCCTGTGAAATACGTTATATTCAGTATTTAACTGTAAAACTGACAGTGAACTAAAGATTTTTAACCTATGAATGAATACTTGATCAAACAACCTTTGCACAAATGGTGGTTAACAGCGCTCATTATTATTGCAAATGTTGCTGTATTTGCCTGTCAGGTTCTGGCTGGCATCAGCATCACTGACCCCAGCATTCTGGATTTAATCCACTGGGGTGCAGATTTTGCCCCACTCACCTTAAGCACTGAAAACTGGCGTCTGATTAGCAGCATGTTTTTACATATTGGTATTGTACATTTGCTGGTGAATATGTGGGCACTGTATTTGTTTGGGGTATATGCCGAGTTTTATTACTCACGGCTCTGGTACGTCGTGATTTATGCCATAGCAGGGATCGCAGGTAATCTGGCCAGCAGTTATGTCAGCCTGCAACATGCGTTTGAGTTTATGCAAAGTCCCAGCCGGGATCTGGTGCCATCAGTAGGTGCTGGTGCTTCTGGCGCCATTATGGGGCTGGGAGGTGCCTTGCTGATTGCAGCGCTCTGGCCCAAAAAAAGTGTATTGCCCATGTATCGCTTAAATAAAAATGCGCTGATTATGCTCATGCTCATCAACCTTGGGCTTGGGCTATTTGTATCAGGCATTAATAATGCAGCACATTTGGGTGGTTTTATCGGTGGTGCGGTGCTGGCTTTAGGTTACCGGGTCAGCCTGCTACTTCCCAATACCACCAAATATCCTGCCCAGATTGCCGTGATGATTGCAGGGGCTTATGCGGTAGTGTATAGCAACCAGTGGTTGATGGAACAGGCACAACAGGTCATGCCGTTCTGGTCAATGTATTTAAAATAAACCTTAAAAAAAAGCTGCCTTAGCGTTTATGGTTAAGGCAGCTTGATACATTAAAGCACAAGCTGAAATACAAACAATCAAAACGTGGATAATCCACTCCACTCACTAAAACGATACCACCAGTATTTTAAGCCAGATTCATCCTTATATTGGTCATAAGCCACACTAAAACCCTGTCCATTCTGGTTGCTCCAGATCCGCTCAAAATAAGCCCTGACCTGTTGAATGGTAGTATTGTCCGCATTAGCAACAAAGCGCACATCGGTTTCCAGATTCAGGTTATTCAAATTGCGGCGGGTAAAGTTGGCAGAACCTAAAATCAGCTCACTTTGTCCGGTTTTTGCACTGGTTTTAAGCAGTATTTTGCTATGACATTGCTCACCATGCGTATCACACCAGCGTAGCGGCACACCCACCTGATATAATTCCATGGCAACTTGCCGGTTAGGAATGCCATTCTTTTTGCGGCCAAAAGCGTCTTCGTTGGGATCGAGCAATACGCGGATAGCTACCTTGTTTTGCTGTGCCTGCTTAATGGCTTTAATCACACTGCGCTGTGACAGGTAAAATACCGCAATATCAATCTGGTCACCCGGTTGCGCTGTTTGCAAACTATTGAGCAAGGCATCACGAATTTTGCCCTCAGTCAGAACCTGCAATTGTGGCTCACTGGCCTGAAGTGCTTTTGGAACCGCAGTAATAATGACTGGTAAATCCACACCCGACAATTTGCTTACCGCACGCTCAGTTTCCAGAACGTCCAGCGCTGCCTGCCCGGAGAATTTTAAAGCCACATTGCCATGCCAGCTACTGGCATCATGCGGGTTGCCCGAGGTAACCAGGGCCTGCCAGCCATCAGGGGCATCCGTAACGAGCGTTTTACGGTGGTTAGCCTTAAAATTAAATAAACTAAAATAGCTACGCAGGGTTATTTTGTCCTTGCCTAGCGGGTTGGGTAGCCAGCCAGCTTGCGGATTGTTGTCAAACCACTGACAGCACATATACCAAAACCCTGACCATAATGGATTGGAAGCCCGCAGCGGCTTAAGATTGGTTTCAATCACCTCAATACCGGAGCGACGTAGTTCCAGCAAATTATTAGCATACTGGCCGCCATACACGGTATTAATCGGATCAGTAATCACAGTAATCTGTACGTCCGGTTCAAGCGTGCGTTTATTCATCAATGCCTGACTAAGCTCTGCTGTTAGCAGGCGCTGTTGAACCTTCGATTCACCCACATAATCATTAAATAAAAACATGTCTATCACAATCATGCGCCGTGCCTGCTGGATCATCGCTAAGGCCTGATCAAAAATTGCCTGTTCCTTAATACGCTGACCCTGCTGATTGATGTAGGTATAGTCAGCCAGAAACTGCACCTGCTCGGCTGGACGCATTGGGCTTGCGACATTCAAACCCTGAGGTATGGGTTTATAGGTCTGATAAACTGCTGATGCCACATAAGCAAAGCACCATAATCCCAGTAAAAAAACAAACATGGTTTTTGTTGTCCAGTTCAGTTTGTTTAGCAGATGGCGAAAAAAACGCATGATCTCTCAATACTCTGGTTTAGTTTAGCGCTAGTCTAAAGGAGCGGCGTACTACTTTACAAATCTGGCCTTGGTTATCGCTCTGGTATACATAATTGCTAAAAACCACCTTGCCAGTCGGCAAAGTGGTTCGTGTTCAACCCTTAAGAAACAGCTTAAAATTTGAATTGTATACCAGCAGTAAAATTACGCCCGGGTTGGGGCATATGAGATAAAAACGAGCTATGACTATAGTATTTTTCATCCAGCAGGTTATTCATCTGCAAATATAGCCGGTAGCTGTTAAGCGTATCCAATTCACCATCATATGCCAGCGTCGCATTAATCAGGTTATAGCCTGGCGTGGTGGTTTCATGGTCGGCAATATCGCTTTGCCTAAATACATGGTAATACTCAAGAGCACCGCCAAGCTCACCACCGAGTGCTTCCCAGCTGGTCTGAATGCGTGCGCCCAGCCGTGCTGCGGGTATACGCGGTAAATCCTGACCATTATCCAGTTTGGCACGTACATAATCACCAAAAACTGCCCCGCTATAAGTATCATCAAAGCGATAACGGGTTTCTGCCTCGACCCCATTAAAGATCGCATCAGACTGGGTATACTGAATTAGTCGGAAATTCTCAAACTTGTCTAATGTGTTGGCATAAATATAATCATCCACCCGGTTATGATAAGCACTTAAGGCAAACGTGGCATCACCAGCAGTTTTACGCAGACTCAGTTCAATGTTGTTGGATTTTTCCCGCTTTAAATCCGCATCGCCCAGCTCGTAGGTATTGGTTGCCATATGAATACCATTGGCATATAGCTCCTGTGCCTGCGGCATACGTTCTGAATGCGCCAGTGACAATGCCAGTGCATAATCAGGCACAAACTCCCAGGTCGCACTAATTGATGCCGAAGTGGCTGCATCATCAAATTTCTGATTGCTATACGCTTTACTGGATTGAGGGGTAGTCTCTGGTTTTATCGTTTGTAATTCGTGACGGGCACCAAGCTCAAAATGCACGTTATTCCACTGGTAATGTTCCAGAAAAAACGCGCTAATATTTTCAGTCACTGTTTTGGGTAAAAACCCTTCCTCACCCTGGGCACTAAAATCCGAATGACTATACTGCAAGCCCAATACACCCTGCCAGCCGGCAACTGGTACGTGAGTTAACTCAACGCGACCATCATAACCCTGATTTTTAAAGGTGGTGGCTACACTGTTATTATTTTCTGGGCCATCATCAATTTCATCATGCTGATAGTCGGTATAACCTGCCCGAACCCGGATTTTTTCAAAACCACTAAACGGCTGCTCATACTCTGCCCTGAAGTCAACCCGTTTACTATTTAGTTTGATATAGGGGGCGTCCTCATGGCTGTGGCTATTATCATGTGCATGATCATCCTTATTTTCACCATCATGATCATGGCTACCACAATGCAAATGGCTACCATGCGGGTGGCACCCTTCATATTCATGACTATGGCCTGGCAATCCATATTCATCCTGACGCTGGCTAAAAGCTACGCCAGCATAACCACGACCCCCAATCCATGACAAACCAACACTGGCATTCTGGCTCTCGGAATATGTGCCATCGACCCGCTTTTCAGCTTGATTATTAGGCGCATAGCCACGCACTTTATAGTCATTGGCGTCCCGTTTGGAACCTTCCAGATGCAGGGCAAACTGCTCACCTAAACCTACAGTAAGCGCTGCCGCCGCTGCTTTTTCATCAGCAACCGTATTGGCTCTTAAGTTAACTTCACCTTCAATATTTTTTTCTGGCATTTTGCTGGGTATTTTTTGGTCAATCACATTCACCACACCGCCAATTGCGCCACTACCATACAGCAACGTGGCAGGGCCTCTCAAAATTTCAATTTTTTCACTTAATAACGGATCAACCATCACCGCATGATCTGGGGAAATACTGGAAGCATCCATTACCTCAGAGCCATCGGCCAACACTTTTACCCGGGGTGCTGTTTGCCCACGGATGACCGGACGACTGGCACCACCACCAAAGGTATCGGCATGCACACCTGCCTGACCTTCTAGCGCCTGCCCTAATGTCGTTGCACCGCTGGCAAGTTGTTGCTGCTCAAGCACACTGAACGGCATAGCAATATCGGATGTACTGCGGTTGAGAGGATGAGCCTGAATTACAATAGTGGGCAACACAGTGCCAGCGGTGTCGGACGTCTGCTTATGATCGCTTGTACTGCTTATTGTTTCAGGTACATTGTCTGCTAAAGCCTGTCCAGACACGCTACCCAATATGATGGCAACCGCCAAAGGATGAAGTTTTAAAATCATTGTATAACCTATATTTTACAAGAAGCCCCCAGAATTATTGTTATGTTATAACATATTAATTTATTCTAGCAATAGATTTTTTAAAAGCAAAAAAGCGTCTTGAGCCAATACGCATATATAGGCATAATTGATCGTTTTCATGCGTTCCCCAAAGCGCTTTAATTTTTAGATAAAATAGTGGACCATACGCGCCATGATGCGAACTCATTACTGCGGCTCATTAACTGAAAGCCAACTCGATCAAACCGTTACCTTATGTGGCTGGGTACACCGTCGCCGCGATCATGGCGGGGTTATTTTTCTGGATATGCGCGACCGTGAAGGTCTAGTACAGGTGGTTATTGATCCGGATACGCCAGAAGCGTTTGCTACTGCCGACCGCTCCCGCTCAGAATATGTGTTAAAAATTACTGGCAGAGTGCGTAGACGCTATGCAGGCACTGAAAACTCCAATATGGTAAGTGGTCAAATTGAAGTGCTGGCTAAAGAAATTGAAGTGCTGGCCGCGTCTGAAACACCACCTTTTCCACTCAATGACGAGTTTAATAACGTCTCTGAAGAAAACCGCTTAAAGTACCGCTTTTTAGACATGCGTCGTCCGGAAATGCTGGAACGCATGATCTTCCGCTCCAAGGTGACCAGCCTGATCCGTAACTACATGGATCGCAATGGCTTTCTGGATGTTGAAACACCGATTTTAACCCGTGCTACCCCAGAAGGCGCACGTGATTATCTGGTGCCTAGCCGCACCCAGCCGGGTAGTTTTTTTGCCCTGCCACAATCACCGCAATTATTTAAGCAATTGCTGATGGTGTCTGGTTTCGACCGTTATTACCAGATAGCCAAGTGCTTCCGCGACGAAGACCTGCGTGCTGATCGCCAGCCAGAATTTACCCAGATTGACGTCGAAACTTCCTTTATGTCTGATGAAGATATCATGAACATGATGGAAGGTCTGATTGTTGAATTATTTGACAACATGCTACAGGTTAAGTTTGAGCAGTTCCCACGCATGACCTATGCCGATGCCATGCGTGACTATGCCTCTGACAAGCCCGACCTGCGCATTCCGTTAAAGCTGGTGGACGTGGCTGACCTGATGCAAGAGGTCGAGTTTAAAGTATTTGCCGGCCCCGCCAAAGACCCGAAAGGGCGAATTGCCGCCTTGCGTGTACCGGGTGCTGGGGAGCTAAGCCGCGGCCAGATTGACGAATACACCAAGTTTGTGGGTATTTATGGTGCCAAAGGCTTAGCCTATATTAAGGTCAATGACTTAAGTCAGGGTATTGCTGGCCTGCAATCGCCAATCGTTAAGTTTATTGAACCGATTGTGATGCAGTTGCTGGAGCGCGTTGGTGCCCAAAATGGCGATATCGTATTCTTCGGCGCCGACAAAGCCAAAGTCGTCAACGATGCCATGGGCGCACTGCGTGTAAAAATTGGCCATGATCTTGATCTTGCCACCTGTGAATGGGCACCGCTCTGGGTAGTTGACTTCCCGATGTTTGAAGAAACCGACGATGGCAAATGGACCTCTGTTCACCATCCATTTACCCTGCCCAAAGGCTCGGTTGAGGAAATGAAAACCAATCCGGGTGCTGCTCTATCGGTAGCCTATGACATGGTATTAAATGGTACGGAAGTGGGCGGTGGTAGCTTGCGCATTTATACCTTAGAGATGCAAAAAGCCGTGTTTGAAGCCTTGGGGATTGATGAAGCTGAAGCCGAAGAAAAATTTAGCTTCCTGCTCAATGCCTTAAAATACGGTGCGCCGCCACATGGTGGTCTGGCTTTTGGTCTGGATCGTCTGGTGATGCTAATGACCGGCGCCAGCTCCATTCGTGAAGTGATTGCCTTCCCGAAAACCAAAACTGCCGAGTGCCCAATGACCGAAGCACCTGCGCCAGTGGATACTGCTCAATTACGTGAGCTTGGAATTCGTTTGCGCGAACAGCCAAAAGTTGAAGAAGCGCAATAAACTGATTCATTAAGTTAACTAAAAAAGCTCTCTTGATGAGGGCTTTTTTTAGGACTTAATATCGGGTCTGCTTTTAAGCTGCTTAACATTGCTCTGCTGCATGGTTCATGCGACAATTTAACCTATCCCCAAGGTTTTATTGGGCTTGTTAACTTCCACATTTTTGATAAAGGCTTCTAATATGGCCATGCGTCCTGCAGTAAAGCGAAATGGATTATTGCTGATTGGTCTTGCCATTTTGCAATGCATTGTGCTGCAAACCGCTGTACATCAGCAATGGCTTGACCTGAACTATTCACAGCGAGTTGCCGTTTTTACTATCAGTGGGCTTGCCGCTGCTACCATAGTTTTGCTGTCCATATTGTATATGGTCATTAAAGGCAACCCTGATAACTAATCCTCATCTGGTTCTACCACGCCAATGATCGGCCCCAGAAACCGGTGCCGGTCATGCCGCTTTTGCACAGGTAAATACATACTGGAAACAGAGCCATCCAGATATAGGGCGTGATCAATATCTAATTGCTCTTTAAAAAACATCGCTAACTCATAAAATTCACTGGCTGATTTTTGACATTTTTTTAATTAAATGTGCTCCTATAAAAGGCATAACCATCCTTTATAGCAGCTCAAGGTTTAAGTGTGGTGAAATTTTGAGTAAACTATGCTAAATTTTTTTGAGTATGGTTAATGCGTTTTTTAATAGTAACCGTCTGGCTGGTACTTCCCTTATTGGTTGCCTGTTCACGTGAGCCTTCAGAAAAAGAACTACAGCAAGCCTACCAGCACTCTCTGGACCAGGCTAATCAACTGGGTGAAAAAATTGGCGGCAAGAACATGCAAATCGGGCTGAAAGAGTTTAAAAAGCTGTCCTGCCAAAAAGCCACAGAACAAAAGCAGTATCATTGTCACATTCAGGTCAATCTGGAGCTTCCCATTATTGGCTCAAGCACCCAGCAGGGTGAAATCTCTGTTGCCCAGCAGGATGGTCAATGGATCGTCGTACAGCAATAAGCTAGCTTTGTTGGCCTATGTATTTATTTTTAAAAATATTATCTGCGCTACCGCTTTTTACTCTGCGCTTTTTGGCACGCTGTATTGCCAACCTGATTATTTTAATGCCCCATACGGGTATGCGCTGGATCGTTCATATTAATTTGAGTCTGGCCTACCCAAAGCTTAGTGCACAGCAGCGGGAATCACTGGAAAAAGCCAGCATTTATAGCCAGTGCTTCACCGCTGTTGAATCCATTAAAAGCTGGGGCATGCCTACCGACTACAGCCTGGCCCAAATCCGTACTGTTTCCGGCTCAGAACTTTTGCTGACAGCATTGCAACAAGCCCATGGTTTAATCCTGGTGGTACCGCATTTTGGCACATGGGAGCTGATGAATGCCTGGATTAATCAGTATGCCAGCCCGGTCATCATGTACAAACCCAGCAAGAACGCCAGTGTGGATCGTTTTATGCTGGAAGCCCGGCAGCGCCTGAATGCTACGCTGGTACCAACCAATGATTCCGGAGTTCGGGCTATTTTTAAAGCACTCAAAAAAGGAGGCGTCACTGCTATTCTACCGGATCATGTTCCTGATCATTCTGGTGGTATTTATGCACCGTTTTTTGGTCAGCAGGTGCTTACTACCACGTTAGTCTCACGTCTGGCACAAAAAACCCAGTGTAGCGTTCTGGGATTAAGCTGTATTCGCCGCTCCGATTTATCCGGGTTTGATCTCATCTGTGAAAAACTAAATTCACAAATTCTAAGTCAGGACTTGCAACAATCCGTTAATGCCCTAAATGCGGACATTGAGCGCATGATTGCCCGTGCTCCTGAACAGTATATGTGGGGCTACAAGCGCTTTAAACAAACACAGGCACAAAGCGAGATCTATAAAAAGCCATAAAAACATTCACTTAAATTAATCAAATTCTTATTTGAGTTTAGGCTAAAATTACAGATGTTTTTGGCCAGTTTGCTTAATGTTTATGATAGCTTCCCTCACCTGCTTTAAAGCTTATGATATTCGCGGTCGTCTGGGCGACGAACTTAACGACGATATTGCTTACCGCATTGGCCGCGCCTATGGACAGATTTATCAACCTAAAACCATCGTGGTGGGCAGTGATATTCGCCTGACCAGCGAAGCATTAAAACAGGCAGCTGCGCGTGGCCTGATGGATGCTGGCGTGGATGTGATTGACCTTGGTATGACGGGTACAGAAGAAGTTTATTTTGCAGCTTTTTATCTGGATGTACAGGGCGGCATTGAAGTCACCGCCAGCCACAACCCCATGGATTATAACGGCATGAAGCTTGTGCGGGAAAATGCCTATCCTATTAGCGCTGATAGTGGCTTAAAAGAAATTCAGGCACTGGCAGAAACTGGTGAATTTTTGCCTATCGCAAAAAAAGGCCAGCTAAGCCAGCAGTCTATTTTAAAAGAATTTGTGGAGCATCTGCTCACTTATATTGATGTGAAGCAATTAAAACCGCTTAAGCTGGTAGTCAATGCAGGCAATGGCGCAGCAGGCCATGTGATTGACGCCATTGAAGCCCAATTTAAGCAACAAAATATACCAGTGGAATTTATTAAGGTTCACCATGAGGCAGATGGTACTTTTCCTAATGGGATTCCCAACCCAATTTTGCCAGAAAACCGTGCGGCTACCCGCGATGCCGTGCTTGAGCATCAGGCAGATTTAGGCATTGCCTGGGATGGTGACTTTGATCGCTGTTTTTTATTTGATGAAACCGGCCAGTTTATCGAAGGCTATTATATTGTTGGTTTGCTCGCCCAGGCTTTTTTATTAAAACATCCCGCCGAGAAAATTATTCACGACCCACGCCTGACTTGGAATACCATTGATATTGTTGCGCAAAATAACGGCGAAGTGATCCAGACCAAATCTGGTCATGCTTTTATCAAAGAACGCATGCGCAGGGACAATGCGATTTATGGCGGTGAAATGAGTGCACACCATTATTTCCGCGATTTTGCCTATTGTGATAGCGGTATGATTCCATGGTTATTGGTGATTGAACTCATCTCACAAACCGGCAAGCCATTATCCGCGCTGGTTAACGAACGTATTGCCAAATTTCCATGCAGTGGCGAAATTAACTTTGTGGTGGAAGATAGCAAAGCCACGATTCAACGCGTGCTGGACTACTTTGTACCACAACAGCCAGCGATTGATGAAACTGATGGGATTAGCCTTGATTTTGGCAACTGGCGCTTTAACCTGCGGGCGTCTAATACCGAACCTTTATTGCGCTTAAATATTGAAAGCAAAGGCTGGCTTGAAAATAATGGTATTCAGCAGTACGTGGATTTGCTAAAAAGCCTAATTGAAAATAAATAAATTACAAGGCATTAATCATAGCTGCAAGCTTCCATGAAGGTGCGCAACTAGAGGATTTGATTGTTTTTAATAACAAAAAACTCTGCTTTTCATCAAAAGCAGAGTTTTTACGGAAAGCTAGTAAAACTTTTACCTGGCACGAAAACAAGCTGTCTAGGATATCAATTTAAAATAAACTTCAATAAACCTTCGGTTGATGAATCAAATTGCTTAGCGGCTGACTCGCCCTGCAATGCAGGCAACAGTTCTTTGGCAATTTCCTTACCCATTTCTACGCCCCACTGGTCAAACGGGTTAATACCCCAAATTATCGACTGCACAAACACCTTATGCTCATAGGCAGCCAGCAGTGCACCCAGACTAAATGGATTTAATTCATTTAATAAAATGGTCGAGCTGGACTGGTTGCCATAGTAACGCTTGTATGCTGGTAACTTCCCATAGCGTTCATCCAGCGCGGCCTCACCCAGTGCCAGCAAACGGGATTGGGCCAGGCAATTGGCCAAGGCCAGTTGATGTTGAGCCTGCAACTCACTGGCTGCCTCGGCATGTTGAGCTTCCCGGGCATGATAGCGCAAGGCGGGCGCAATAAAATCACAGGTAATCGGCTCTGTTCCCTGATGCAATAACTGGTAAAACGCATGCTGGGCATTGGGGCCTACGTTGCCCCAGATGATGGGGCAAGTACCCAGTTTGACACGCGTACCATCACGGGTAACCGATTTGCCGTTGGACTCCATTTCCAGTTGCTGCAAATAATCAGCCAAATGCTCCAGTCGCCCGTCATAAGGCAAAATCGCCTGCGTCTTGATGTTTAAAAAATTGGTATTCCAGATACCAATCAAAGCCATCAGCACCGGCATGTTTTTTAACCATGGGGCATGTTGAAAATGCTGATCCATAAAGTGGGCACCAGCCAGCAGTTTTTTAAAGCCATCAATGCCAATGGTTAAGGCAATGGGAAAACCAATCGTCGACCATAGGGAAAAACGCCCACCGACCCACTCTCCCATCCCTAACTGATGCTCAGCACAAATGCCCCACTCGGCCATTTTCTCCTGATTGGCTGATACGCCAACAAAGTGACAGCGACTTACCCGCGCATCACTACCCAGTTTACGCTCTAACCAACTTTTGGCTGTTTCAGCATTATACAGGGTATCAACAGTAGTAAAGGATTTGGATGAAATCACGAACAGCGTGGTTTCAGGGCGCAACGTATGCAGCACCTGTGACACCTGACTGCCATCCATAGAGGATACAAAATGCAATTGCAGGTTTTGTGGGGTTTCGATTTTATAATCTTCCAGTGCCCGGCTCACCATCAATGGCCCAAGGTCAGAGCCACCCACTCCAATATTCACCACATCGGTAATTACCTCACCGGTACAGCCCCGGTATTGGCCCTGATGCAACTGTTCCACCAGAAAGCCCATATGGTCAATCTGTTTATGAATACCCTGCAAAATATCCTGATTCAGTCCCGTTAAGGCATCACCAGATTCTGGCACACGTAATGCCCAGTGTAAGGCAGCACGGTTTTCTGTATTATTGACGGTGTCGCCCTGAAACAGCCTGTCAATCCACTGCTTTAAACCGGCTGACTCAGCAAACTGGCTCAGTAAATCCAGAATATCCTGAGTCACACGCTGCTTACTGTAATCAAAAAGAATAGGGCCAACCCCCAGATTAAACTGGCTAAAGCGTTCAGCGTGCTGTGCAAATAAATCTTTTAAATGCACAGCCTGAAATACTTCCGCCTGTTGTCTAAGCTGTGCCAGTGGCGCAAGTGAAGAATCAACCTGCATGTTATATTCCTCTCCCAATGCCTATATATTCAAAACCCAGATCTTTGACATAATATGGATTATAAATATTGCGCCCATCCAGAATGAGCGGATGATTCATTTCCTGTTTTAAATATTTAAAATTAGGATTCCAGTATTGCTTCCACTCAGTGACCAGCATCAGCGCATCTACCTGTGCTGCTGCATCGTATTGTGATTGACATAAAATCAGCTGTTCATGCTCACCAAAATGCTGGGCGATTTTTTCCAGCGCGACCGGATCATGCAGCTTGACCGTCACCCCTTGCGCCCACAATGCTTCAAGAACTCTTAAGATAGGCGCATTGTCAATTTTATTGGTATTGGGCTTATAAGCCGCGCCCCAGATTCCTACCGTTTTACCGCTTAAATCACAATCGTAATAGCGCCATAGCTTGCGGAACAAAATTTCTTTCTGGTCTTCATTAATCTGCAAAACCTGCTCTAGCAGCTTGCTCTTAATACCCACTCCGGATACTGTTTGCGCCAGATTAATCACATCTTCTGAAAAGCTTTGACCACCAAAACCGCAACCTGGATATAAATAGGCCTCACCAATGCGCCGGTCACTACCCAGACCTACCCGCACCTGTTCAATATCCACGCCAATAGCATCGGCCACATTGGATAAATCATTCATAAAGCTAATCCGGGTAGCCAGCATGCCGGATACAGCCAGCTTAGTAAATTCAGCTTCACGCAGGGACATTTTTAAAAAAACATCTTTTAAGCGGTTAAATGGCCTAAAAATTTCGCGTACCTGACTTTCAGCACGCGGGTCATCCATGCCTAGAATAATCTTGTTAGGCCGGGCAATACTTTCAATGGCCATCCCTTCCTGCATAAAGTCCGGCACATAAACCAGACTTTGCAAACCGGATAAATAACTGGCCAGCTGCGCAGAGCTACCAACGGAAAAAGTAGACTGATTAATGACCAAAAGCTGCTGCTTATGCTGCCCCAGGACTTTTACAATCTGCTCAGCCAGTGCAAAATCCCCAGGCGCAAAGGCCAGAAATACCACCTCCAGCTCCTGAGAAACCGGTTCATCCAAATCACTCAAGAACAGGCGCTGCTCTTTACGCTGCTGATTCAGCAAATCCTGCAAACGCGGTTCAGGATAGGCCTCGCCATCCGCCTCCAGTGTCTGCTTCACCCGACCTTCTGGCAGGCTCAGCCATACATCATGACCAACCGAGGCAAAAATGGCCGCACTCACCAGCGCACACAGGTTATCGCCATAAACATGTATTTTCATGGATTAATCTTTTACTTGCTTAAGGAGTGATGAATCAGATTTAAAAAATCTTTACCCAGTTGTGGATGGTCAAGGCCATAACTTAAAATAGCTTCCAGATAACCCAGTTTGCTACCGCAATCATAGGTTTTACCAGACATGCGATACGCATCGACAAACTCTTCCTGCCTAAGGGCAGCAATCGCATCGGTAAGTTGAATTTCCCCTCCTGCACCGGGTTTAGTTTGTTCAAGTAAACTCAGGATACGCGCCGGTAACACATAACGCCCGACCACAGCCAGACTGGATGGCGCAGCCTCAACTGCCGGTTTTTCGACAATGCCTTTTAACTGCACACTCTGACCGGCCTGCAACTCCTGACCACTGATATCGACCACACCATACTGCGATACCAGTTCCTGCGGCACCTGCTCCACCATAATCTGCGAATGCTGCGTCTGGTTATAATGATCAATCATCTGCTGCAAATCATTTTGGCCTGAAGCATTTTTAACCAGAACATCCGGTAACAGCACTGCAAATGGCTCATTTCCTATCACCGGCTTGGCACACAACACGGCATGCCCCAGTCCTAGCGGTTGTGGCTGGCGAACAGCAATGACCTCAACATCTGATGGAATAATGTCCTGAATGGTTTTTAATAGCTCAAGCTTGTTCTTTTTTTGTAAGGTATCTTCCAGCTCATAATGGCTGTCAAAATAATCCTCAATCGCCCGTTTGGAAGAATGGGTGACCAGAATAATTTGTTTAATGCCTGCGGCAATGGCTTCTTGCACCACATAATCAATAACCGGGCGATCCACCACAGTGACCATTTCTTTAGGAATTGACTTGCTGGCAGGCAAAAAACGGGTACCCAAACCGGCTACAGGCAGAACAGCTTTTTTTACAGTCATGAGAATCTCTAAGGTATATTAAAAAATCTAGCAATACATCCAGTCAATGCATTGTGGCATAACTGATGAGTTACTCAAATTTCTTTTGAAACATAGATAGTTAGTTGTGTTACTTTCATAAACACTTAAGGCTCATAAAAAGAATATGACGCATCCTTCTCAGTACTCAAACTATAGTGTGGAAATCTGTAATCAAGCACTAATTCTTAAACCAAAGATTATGAACACAACAAGAGACATATTTTTTCAGGTAGAGTATTTGCCTGCTTTGGCATGATCTTATCGTTGGCAGTTATTATTTCAAATAAATTTTTCAGGCAATTGATCTTTTATTAAGCCCAATAGCTAGTAAAATTTTTAGTTTGTGACGACAATAGGTTAATACAGTGTTGTCAGCCTAAGCTGTATATCATTTTCCTGTTCTCCTATGAGCTCTGTCATGCTGCCCTTAGTCAGTATTATTACCGCCTGTTATAACTCCGCAGAAACTATTATTGATACGATCGCCTCAGTGTCTCGGCAGACTTATCCGCATATTGAGCACATTGTAGTAAATGATGGATCGAGCGATCAGGTTGAACAGCTACTAACCGCTTATATTGAACAAGGGAAAATCATCTATTTACAAAAACAGAATGGTGGTGTTTCCAGCGCCCGTAATCTGGGAGCACGTCATGCACAGGGTGAGTTTTTTGTCTTTCTGGATGCCGATGACCAACTTAAGCCTGAGTATATTGAAAAATGTGTTCAGTTGCTAATTGATCAGCCACAAGTGAGTTTAGCTATCACAGGTGTTCAGGAGTTTGATGCCGGTCATGCACAGCGTCAACTTAAGTATTTTAACTTTGGCCAGTTTCTATTTGAAAATGTGATTCCCTGTGCAGCCATGCTTCGCCAAAAGGATTTTTTAGCCTATGGTCCTTACGATGAGTACATGTCTTTTGCTGAAGACTGGAATTTATGGATCAGTATTTTAAAACATCAACCTACTGTTGCCATAGTCCCTGAATTACTGTTTTTGTATCGTCGTCACCAGAATAAACAATCGCTTTCTGTCATTGCAGACAAGCAGAAGCATTTATTGCAAAAATCTCACAACCAGATTTATGCTAACCATCCGGCTTTATATTCCCAGTATATCCAAGATAGCCCACTTACCCTGTTTTTAGAACAGCAGCGCTCTCGGCAAGACAGTATAAAACTGTACAGGAAACTCAAACAGCAAGTACTAGTAGCCAGCTTAGTTTTTCTATTAGCCGGTATATTTATTACCCTACAAGCTTTTTATAACCAGTCCGGCGGATTTAAAATAGGCGGTGTTTTCCTGATAATACTCGGTCTGATCTACTATCTGATGATGAAACAAAGCCTGCAACGTTCAGCCAAAAAAACTCATCGTGTATAATGTAAAGAATCATTCTATCAAAACCAGTTTTAAGCTATATTCTGAACCCTGTTTAATTGCCGGTTTACCATGATTGCCATGCCAAAAAAAATACTTTTTATTATTGATCACCTGGGCTGTGGCGGCGCTGAAAAAGTAACTATTGAGCTGGCAAATTATATGGCTCAGCAAGGTGAAGAGGTCACACTGGCGGTATTAAACGGCAAGAAAAATTACTTTACAACGCCATCAACCATTCATTATGTTGATCTGGGTTTTTCTGATTTTTTCGCATTCGGCAAGTTGTGGAAAGACCGCCATTTAACTACTCAGGAACAGCAAACCTTACAGCAGCTTCTGAGTCAGCAATTTGATCTGATTATTCCTCAATATAATAATGGACACTGGTTGCGTCCTTACCTTAGCGGCAATGTGTGGCACTGGATTCATGGTGACCTGATTGAAAAGCGACCAACCCAGAACCTGATTAAAAAAGTAAAGGAATTTTTTCGCGTTATCCGCTATACCCGTAAGTTTATTCAATTGCTAGACGGTGCCAATATTATTACGGTAAGCCAGCACTTGACCGACAAGTATTTCCCTTTACTTAGAAATTCAAAATTAATTACCATCTATAATGGTGTAGATCAGCAAAAACTTTATCAGTCTTTGAATGAAGTACAGGTTAACCAGCATTGGGATGTAGTCTTTGTCGGCCGGGTTCACAAAATCAAACAGGTAGATCATGCACTGATGGCTTTTGCTAAAAGTGGTCTAACGGGGCGAATGGCGATTATTGGAGATGGTCCTGAACGCGATATGGTGCAGCGATTGATCAACCAGCTCAAGCTGGATGATCGAGTTGATATGATTGGAAAGGTTAATAATCCAGCACCTTATGTGGTCAATGCCAAATGTCTGGTTTCCAGCTCGTTTGCTGAAGGAACGCCAATGTGTATTGCTGAAGCACTTTCTCTAGGCATTCCCGTTGTGGCCTATGCCTGCTCATCTGGTATTCAAGAACAACTTAGCGCACCACATTTGCAACAGGGGCTGGTACCACCACAGGATCAACAGGCTTTAGCAAATCGCTTATATGACGTTGTCAATCATCCCTACTGCATCACAGATGAAGACAAGCAAAGAATGTCCATGCATAGCATGTACCTGAATTTCATGCAGCTTACTGGCTAATCCAGGAGAAACATCATGATTCTTGTGACAGGTGGTGCGGGGTATATTGGTTCGCACACCGCTGTTGTATTATTGGAAGCCGGATTTAATATTATTGTTGTAGATAACCTGTGCAATAGTTCAGCCGTTGCCATTGATCGCATTGCTAAAATTACTGGCAAGGCCGTGCCCTTTATTAAAGGGGATATTCGGGATGAAAGCCTGCTCAATCAGGTTTTTACAAACCACTCGATTACAGCGGTTATTCATTTTGCTGGCCTTAAAGCTGTAGGCGAGAGCATGCAAAAGCCTCTGGATTATTTTGACAATAATATTGCTGGCACAGTGCAACTACTCAAGGTGATGCAGGCGCATCAGGTATATCAGCTGGTATTTAGCTCATCAGCCACAGTATATGGCGACAATGAAAACTGTGAATTTGTAGAAACCATGCCGCTGGCTATGCCTACCAATAATTACGGCTATACTAAGCTGGTTATTGAGCAAATGCTGGAAAAAATGGCACAGGCCAACCCGGACTGGGCTTTTGCCAATCTAAGATATTTTAATCCAATTGGTGCGCATGCCAGCGGGTGGATAGGTGAAGACCCACAAGGTATTCCTAATAATCTATTACCCTATATCGCCCAGGTTGCGGTAGGCAAACTGCCCTATCTCAATATATTTGGTGACGACTATCCAACGCCAGATGGCACTGCTATTCGGGATTACCTGCATGTCATGGATCTGGCACATGGACATGTCAGGGCACTGCAATATCTTCAGGGAAAAACCGGCAATTTTGTTTGGAATTTGGGCACTGGTCAGGGTCAGACGGTTAAAAAGATTGTACAGGCTTTTGAACTGGTTACCGGCATTAACATTCCGTATCAGATTGCGCCGCGCCGCGCTGGTGATATTGCTGCATTTTGGGCTAATGCCAACAAAGCTAAAGATGAGCTAAACTGGCAGACAGAGTACTCTCTGGAAACCATGATTCGTGACCTGTGGAACTGGCAGAGCAAAAATCCTGATGGTTACTAAAGACGAGCTGCGCTGGCTTTGGCCTTTTTCTGGGCAGAATTAAACTTTCCTATTTTAAGTCTTGCTTTAAAAACTTAGCCTCAGGATTTTGTCAGTATTGGAGTTAATAAACGATCCTGAGAGTGGCCAGAACCATGCAAAGCTAAATCTGCTATTGGCTGCATAGTATTTTTAGGTAAGTCCTCTTGCATGAGCGAGCTAAAGATATTCCTCAAATTTGAAAAATAGCTTTCCTCGTACATAAATTTAATGGATTGCTGTATGGTAGCCTGATTAAAGCAGGCTTCTCCACGAATAAATTCCAGCATATGATAAGCTAATGCATCAATATCATTGGGTTTAAACAGAAATCCATTTAGCCCATCCTTGATCATATCCGAAGGCCCGGTTGGACAATTACTGCTGATACAAGGCACGCCGTAGGAAAGTGCCTCAGCAATTACCATAGGTAAACCTTCAAAGTTTGAGGCCAGCAACAGGCAGCTGGCCTGATTTATAGCGTCCCAGGCATTGTGCTTCCAACCATGAAAACGTACTTTGTCCAAAATACCATGCTGACGACCATACTCCTCCAACTTATAGCGATCAATGCCGTCGCCATAAATATCCAATACAAAATCATGATGTCTAAGCCGAGTCACCGCATCAAAGATGTCCCGAACCTGTTTTTGTCCCTCGGCAATTAGGCGTCCCATATAAATAAAGCGTATTGGCGGACTGGTAATACTAATTTGACGTTTTTTTCGCTCAATCGGATTATGGATCAGATGAACCGTTTTGCAATGCCTTGCAACGTTCTTGTTACCAATAATTTGCCGTGTCGCCTGATAAATTCCCTGGCTGATGCATAAATAACCCTCTGCAACCTGTATGGCTTTTCTGTATTTGATATCATTTTGCAGTAACACGGTGTACGCCATATGGTCCCAGTAATACAGCATAAAACTGAGCCCTGCTGTATTTTTAACCTGTCCTAGTCTGCTTAACAAGCTATAGCTAATGCAGACTACAATATCCGGCTGAATATCCTGCAAGGCTTTTGTCAGGCGCTGATTCATAAGGTCAATTTTATATTTTCTTTTAAGCTTGCGTGCAGTCCATAACTTTGGAAAAACATCATAGTGTTGTTCCTGGCGAATAGCCTGCTCATTTAAAAATAAATAATCGTAACCTGCCAGCCAGTCAGTATTTTCTGACTTGTCAGTTAAAATAAGCGTAATCGAACAGGATAAATAGCGACCAAGATTTTTCTGCCATTTTGCGAGAACTGCTTCTGTACCGCCAAAACCACTTAAATAAGTACCAATAATGATGATTTTCATTTTATCCTTACGCTCCCGGGATTAAATTTTTCAATTGAAGCGATAAAATATCTGTGACTGCACTGGATGCAGTTTTTATTAAATTATCATGTCATGATATATTTTTTTTATTGTTGTCTTCCCTAAATAAATTTCAGGCTATTGTATATGTTAAGTATAAAAACTTGAGGGGGCTTTAAAATTTCGCCCCTGGATTATTCTTGTATAAACTCAATTTAAAATAAATTTATCAGGACAACTGTAATTCATACGAATCATTAGACTGTCGGATAGCGCTGATTGGTATAACGTGCAATTTTACGCTTAAAACGCTGAAGCTTATATTGATAATACAGACTTAAACAATACCACAAGCTATATTTAAGTTGCTGCGCTGGATGGGCGTCACGCTCAGCTTGAATGGTACTATTGACTGCGCTAAGTTCATGTAAATCTGGGTGATGAAGTAGATCAGCCATATAAAAACTAATATCAGGACAACTGTTAATTAGGCCTTTCCAGTCATCCGCCACATGTGGAACTTGATGATAATCCAGATAATGCTGGGCGGCGATCCGGTCAATAACATAACCCATGGCATAGGAAGTATCATCCAGATAATTTTTATTTACCTTTAACAATGGATAACCACAAAAATTCTGCTCAAGGATTTTTCCACGTACTGTCTTGCATAGGGTTAAGCGTACTCCTCCCAGGGAGCAAATAAAATTCTCACCCAAAAAGGCAACATCTTCGAGACACTGAAACTCGTACCGGGGTATAATATCGTCCTCAAAAATATAAGCATACTTTGCATTAGATTGTAAGAAATCCTGTAATGCTGCCATATGCGACAATCTGCATCCGACCTCAGCTGGTGATAGAGGACGCTTCGTTCCAGCAACTCCTTTGACAAAATACTCGCTACAGCTTAACTCAACTCCCTTAATACCAAATACCTTAAAGTCACTACTATTAAAACAATTATGGCTAAAGAATTGATCGTAGCGTGGCTGACCAGGTTGCTCAAGGCTGATAAGATATTTTTTTATCATAAATACTCAAGTATTCGTAGTGTTGTAGTGCGCGACAACTTCTCTGACAAATGCATCATGCTCCTTGGCAATTTGCGCAAAACAGTAGCGTTCCACTGCTTCTTTTTTAGCCTGCTTAGCCAGTGCTAGCGCTTCATCTGGATGGGTAATTAAGTACCCAATACCCTCTGCCAGTGCAGCGGCATCATCCGCTTTGCTCACCCAGGCATTTTTCTGGTGCTGACAGATCTGCAAAGGACCAATCGCATCACTGCTTAACACCACTTTGCCCCAGCCAAAGGCGTCCAGAATCCCCAGAGGCTGGATATCTACCAGCGACGGTACAGCAACAAGATCTGCCTGATGATAGAGCTCAATTTTTTGTGCCTGATTAACCCAGCCAGGAAAACTAATCCGGTCACGTAAATTGTAATCTTCTACCATTTTTTCATAGTGTGCCTTAAGCTCACCTTCACCGGCAATAATAGCGCGTACAAAAATATTTTTTTGCTGCAATTTATGGATTGCGCCAATTAATACATGCACCCCCTTGGTATGAATCATGCGGGTCAGCATTAAAATAGTTGGTGGCTGACGCATCAAGGCTGGTTCAGCAGGTTCATCCGGCAAATGAATCAGGTTGGAAATTACCTTTTGTGGTTTATTCAGCTTGTCTTTCTGACTTTGTAGCGACTGCACCAAATGCTGTACATGCGGCGTAATATGAATGAACGCATCTGCGCGTACTGTGCGCTTGACGTTGTGACTATGATTCACTGCAATAACCGGGATATTCATCCCTATAGTTGCGTTCTTAAACAGCCAAACCGCACGACCACTGTGAGCAATAATCAGGTCAGGCCGTTGCTGTTTAACCCACTGTCGAACCCGTAACGCGGCGCTAATACTATAAAAACCACGATTTTCCAGTACAGTAATTGCCCGCTCGCCACTACTCAAATGGGCATTTTCTTCGCCCCTTACCAATATGACCTCATGACCATACTGTTCCAGCGTATCAGCCATATTGAGCATGGCCTGCCAACGTCCGCCAGTAGCATCGCCATAAACGGTATTAATGATTTTTAGTTTGTTCAAAACGCTAACCTATCAGCCAAATACTGTGCCAAAGTAATACTCGGCTCAGATTCTAGTGGCTTTAATGCAAAAATGTAACTACTACTTTGGCTGAGCTCAATAACCTTACAGCTCGCTATTAATTGCTGTTGCTTGAGACGATCAATAGCCTGTTGAAAATTATCATCCGGCACAAAGTACTCTGGCTTTACAGCCACTACCGGACGCATGGCGCTAATTGACTCCATCATCATGGACATGGAGTCAATTGTGCAAAATACTACTTCGCTCAGGCCCAGGTAGGCAGAAGTTACCGGGTACGGCATATCACTCCACCACACAGCATCAGCCACAAAGGCATTGTTTAAATGCTGCCTTAAGACTTGCTCAGCATCGTTACCTGTGCGCCGTGAGCTGGTAATAAGCCACTGAATATTTTGCTTTTCTGCAAGTGTATTCATATGCAGCGCCAGATTCTGCCAGTCGCTGTCCTGATAGTGTGCTCCGGCCCCATCTCCACCAATCAGCATGGCCCACAAGGGTTTTTCAGGCTGGTTATGTTCAGCCAGCCATGCATCGGCAGCCTGTTTTAGTATGGGTTGATTAATAGGCATGGGTGAAGTTTGCAAACTAATAAATGGTGTCTGCGTACTTGGCTCTAAAATCAGTACTGCATCAAACAGCTCAGGTCTGAGCTGACGCAGTGAACCAGCAAAAATGACTTTGGCAGCAAAGAACTGTCCAATCCATGCTACGGCAAATGCACTTTTCCCCCCAGCACCGATCACCATGTCAGGCTTTCCTGAGGGCAACTGCCCTCGATAAAACCATGACAAAAGATTTAATGCAGGCCGACTGTGATTTAGCAGCCAGCTTAGGATACGCCGGTAAATGCCACTTCTTAATCGTAAATCAACCCATTCCACTCGCAATGAATACAACTGTTCCAAAGCCAGTAAAATTCCTTTGGATTGGTTAAAATGGCCAGGAATGCCATCACTGATGACCCAGATAACCTTTGTAGGCTTAACCACCATTTTACTTTTGGGCATTTTAGATCTATAGCCTTTGTTCCTGGCGGTTAGGTACTAATTCCTGATATACAGCAATCGTTTTGCCCAGCATTGCATCAAAGGTTAAATGACCCTGTGCAAACTGATAAACAGGCTGACTTAATGTATTCAGATGTCTCAAATCCAGCAGGTATTGCTTTAATAGCTTATGCAGTGCACTTACATCATTTGGCTTGCAAATCAATATATTGGGAAGTACTTCAGCCACCATTCCAACGTCAGTTGATAGCACTGGCGTTTGCATAAGCAAGGCTTCTGCCAAGGTATATGGGCCACCTTCATTACGTGAGGAAATTATAAATACATCGGATTGCGCCAATAACTCAGGGATATCCTGCCGATAGCCCAGTAACTCAATACTATTTTCCAGGCCAAGAGAGCAGATTTGTGCCTGCAAAGCATTACTATCCGGCCCGTCTCCAACAATTTTAAGCGTCGCATCAATTCCCTGCCAGGCTTGAATTAATATATCAAAGCCTTTGGCAGCCACTAAACGGCCAACTGCCAAGGCCTGAACCGGGTTTTTTTCAGTATGATTTTTGATAAAACGATGCGGCGAGTTTGCGATGGAAACACCATTTAAAACAATTCGTACTTTCTCCTGCTGATCAAATTGTGCAGCCACGCGCTGACTTACCGTAATAATTCGATCAAATTGCTTAAAAGCATCCAATTTATTTTTTTTATTGTGCAAGGTAGCGACTGAAGGAATTTTTAACCATTTTAATAACGGTGCAACCATACTGACAGCCTTGTTGGCATGCGCATGAATAACATCAGGTCGGCTTTGTTTAATGGCCTGATAAAGTTGCCATAGCACTAGTGGATTGCGTCGACCTCTACTTAGATCCACTGGATAAAAAGTAACTTGTTTTTCCAGACGATTCTCATATTTGCTATGAGCAATCAGGCTAACTTGCTCACCTTTGGCAGCCAAACCATTACATAGCTCAATCACATGCTTTTCTAGGCCGCCTTCCTCATCGCCTGCCATGACAATACTAATTCTTGCCATGTTATAGTCCCCGCTGTCCTGTTCTTATCCGACATTTAAAAGCAAGCAAGCCATCTTTACCACTAACTTTTATTCGTTGTAATTGCATAAAATCAGCTTGCTCAGTATCAATGCCTTCTTGGGTAGTAACGGCATTTTGATAACCCGCTTGTCTGGCGAGCTTAACATCACGCATAGAATAAATTCCAAACGGATAAGCAAAACTGGTTACAGGATGCTTAATCAATTGCTCCAGTTGTAGTCTGGATTCCAGCAGCTCTTTAAAACACACTTCGTCATTTAACTTATTTAAATTTGCATGTGTGAGAGTATGTGAACCAATTTCAATTAAATCACTATTCGCCAGAAGCTGCACTTGCTCATCATTCAGTTTAGGCTCACGTGCCAGCTCACCACTATTATGATGGGCTTTTTTATAAGTAGACCAATCCCGGTCATGCCGGTCTACCACTACGTAAATTGTAGCTTTAGCCTGATATCTTTTGAGTATCGGATAGGCTAGCTCCAGATTATCCAGATAACCATCATCAAAGGTAATGGCTACAGTTTTTTTCGGGTGCTTTCCCCAGTTTTTTTGTAACTCCTGCATGGTCACAAAATGAAAACCCTGCGCTTGCATCCAAGCCAGCTGCTTTTCAAATTCAGCCGGTTTAACCCGTAGTTTATTAAATTTTGCCGCAGGTATAGGCTCACGTACCATGTGATACATCAATACACGCGGACGGCTCCAGTCTACAGGTAAGCGCCACCAGGCATAACGGTAACTAAACCAGGCCAGACCAATTATTACAATAAAAAAAACAAGCCAGATGTTCATGCCTATTCGCCTTGTATTTGTTGAATAAGCCAGTTAGCTGCACGATCAGCCTCATTTAATGGAGCGGGTACAATCTGATCAATAGCTGGCTGGCCAGAGCGACCAACGATATGCTGCTCCAGCAACTGGTCAATAGAGTAGGTAATACGATCTCGCTTAAGACGCGGCATAGCAATCAATTGCACCTGACAGCCTGCCGTTAGTGCTTCATATAGCATGGATATGCTATCTTCAGTAACCCACACCATAGCAGACAGCTGTAACTGCTCAAACAACCAACCTACCGGGGTATGTTCAACCGGACACAGCCTGGCATACTCGGGAAGATACTGAAAAAATTCCTGCTGTAAAAAATGCTCAGGCGTACGGCGTGATGTCGTGACAATCAGTTCATCACCCTGATATTGTGCAAAAATTTGCTGTAGTTGAAAAAGTATATCCGGGTCAGACCAGCCATGCCGCTTGGACGGCCCGCCGATCAAGATTAATCCCCGCCCTGGCTGATGTCGCTGCTCATTAATCACAGGATTTAATACCCCGCGGCTAATGAACACATTGGGTTGGGTTACGGGTGAATCATGCTCAGGGATAATCAGGTAATCAAACCAGCTTAGTGGCAAGCTCGGCTGCATTAACACCAGGGTTTTTGCCGCAGGAAAATTTCTTTTAAGTAATAGAACTTTCCAATGGGTTTGATGCCCTACCCCAATAATCAAGTCCGGGGATGAAGTGTTTTTGATCAACTCTGGCAAGTGCCCAAAAGAACCTGCACTGAGCCAATGTAGTAATAATGCAGACACTGATAACTGCTGGGCAGCAAGTTCCAGCCACTGAACCTGAATCAGCTGACGCTCTAGCGCAGCAATGAGCCCTAATGCCTGAGCACGATGCCCGGCCTTGCCATCACTGATATACCAGATTTGCATAGGAAAGGAAAAAAGGCTTAATCCCTTGACTCTACAATAGTAAAACCAAGAGCTTAAGCCTGTTTTTCTTAGGCGACCGGGGTCAGCCAGTGGCGATATTCTTCACGCTTACCGGTTACTGCTTCAAAGAAGATGGTTTGCAGCTTTTCGGTGATTGGCCCACGACTACCAATGCCGATTGGACGGTCGTCATATTCACGAATTGGAGTAACTTCTGCGGCTGTTCCGGTTAAAAACGCTTCATCTGCAATATAAACTTCATCACGTGTAATACGGCGCTCAACCACCTTAATGCCAAGATCAGTGGCAATCTGAATAATGGTTTGACGGGTAATGCCATCTAGTGCACCACAGCCCAGATCAGGCGTATGCAATACCCCATCCTGAACAATAAAAATGTTCTCACCAGCGCCCTGACATACAAAACCATGCGGATCCAGCAGAATGGCTTCATCATAGCCAGCAGCAGTCACTTCCTGGTTTGCCAGAATTGAAACCGGATAGTTGCCCACTGCTTTGGCCTTACACATGGTGATGTTAGGCTGATGATGAGTAAATGAAGAAGTCTTTACCCGGATGCCTTTTTCCATGCCTTCTGCACCCAGATAAGCGCCCCACGGCCAGGCAGCGATTGCCACATGCACCTGATTGCTTTTGGCCGCAATACCCAGCTTTTCAGAGCCGATCCATGCAATTGGACGCAAATAGCAGGATTTCAGATTATTTTCACGCACGACTGCTTTTTGCGCTTCTTCTAAGGTTGCCAGATCATAAGGTACTTTCATTTGAAAAATACGGGCGGAGTTGAGCAGGCGCTGGGTATGTTCACGTAACTTAAAAATTACGGTACCCTGCTCAGTTTCGTAAGCACGTACACCCTCAAACACACCCATGCCATAATGTAAGGTATGCGTTAATACATGAATTTTTGCATCACGCCAGTCAAGCAGTTTGCCATCTTGCCAAATTAACCCATCACGATCAGCCATACTCACGGCGTTATTACTCCACATGTCCTACAAAATACTGTAAAAAAGCTTTTTTGCATAAAAGCTTACTCGTCCAGCTCCAATTGTCCGGCTGGATCAATTAAATGTTGCCATAGTGTGCAAACGACCTTGCGGGTCTCAAGCCAGTCGGCAGCATCAACTTGCAGGGATTGCTGGGCAAGGGCTAACCGGTGGCTTTCGGTACGTTCACGCAAGTACGCGGCAGTCAAAGCATCAGCATCACTGCGGGATAAGCAGCCAGCCGTTGCTGTGTCATCAAGGATGCGTACATTATCGGAGAAACGGGCGAGATCTGGATTCGTCCCGCTCCAAGCGAGCACTGCATACTGTGCCATAAATTCAATATCAACGATACCACCTGCATCATGTTTTAAATGAAAAATCCCGGCTTTTTGCTGTTCCGGGGTCGAGCCCAGATGGTCTTTCATTTTTTGCCGCATGGATTGCACTTCAAGGCGCACCCAGTCCTCATTGCGTGGACGGGTTAAAATACGGCAGCGTATTTGCTCAAAGCGCTGGCGCACCTGGGCATCACCAGCCACACTACGCGCCCGCACCAGCGCCTGATGCTCCCATAGCCAGGCACTTTTGTCCTGATAATGCTCAAAGGCGGTTAAACTGGAAACCAGAACACCTGACTGCCCGGATGGCCGCAATCGGGTATCCACCTCATAAATCCGGCCATCCAGGGTTTGGGTAGAAAGCAGTGACATCAGTTTTTGTGCTACCTTGACACAAAACTCCATACCACTAATGGAGCGCCGTCCGTCTGTGTCTGACTGCTCATCCACATCATGTAAAAATACCAGATCAAGGTCTGAACCATAGCCCAGCTCAATACCACCTAGTTTGCCATAACCCACAATGGCAAAAGCGGCCGCGTCCAGAGTAAGTGCTTCACCATTGTTACGCAAAGGTAGTCCATGGCGTGCATAAACAGCATGAATCGCCAAATTTAAACTGGCCTGTAAAACCACCTCTGCAATATCGGTTAGCGCATCGGACACTTTCATAAGAGGACGCTCTGCCAGCACATCACTGGCTGCCACCGCCAGTACCTGACTTTTTTTAAACAGGCGCAATATACGCATTTGTTCTTCTACATCAGCCGGGTCAACCCGTAGCAACAGCTGACGCAGGTTATCTTCAAGATCGGCACGCGACGGCAGCTCAAAATCGGTCGATAAAAACTCATCCAGCAATACCGGATAAAAGGTGAGCTCCTCACTAATCCATGGACTGACCGCCACAATATCAACCAGTCGCTGCAAGGCACCCCTGTTTTCCACCAGCATGACCAGATACACGCTGCGCCTTAGAATACTTTCAATTAAGGGGATTAAACGCACTAAGGCAGTCTGTGGGTCTTTTTTTTGCAGTAAAATTTCAAGCATTGCCGGCCAGAAAGCATCGAGGCGTATTCGGGCATTCTCAGGCAATTTCTTTACTGCATTGCTATTCCAGAACCCCTGTACCAGTTGCCAGCTAGGCTCATCAATTTTGTCCTGAAGCGTCTGGTTTAATTGCTCCTTATCTAGTGTTTCCGGTAGCTCTCCACGGTCACTAATGAGCTGGTTAAACTGCTGACTCACGACCAGACGCACCTGGTTAAGCTGATCCAGTAACTGCGGCCAGTCCTTAAAACCTAAAACCTGCGCAATGCGCTCCTGAATATCAGCCTGCACTGGTAGATGCTGGGTTTGCTGATCATCCATTGCTTGCAAGGCATGCTCCAGCCGGCGTAAAAACAGATAACTGTTATGCAGCGCCTGCTCATCCCCGGCTTCAATAAAACCCAATTCACTCAGCTTTTGCAGTGCCGTTAAGCAGTGCCGCACCCGTAGCTCTTTTCTTGCGCCACCATAAATAAGCTGGAAGACCTGTACAATAAATTCAACTTCACGAATTCCACCATAGCCCAGCTTGATATCATCTAGTGTATTACGGCGTAAAATCTCTCGTTTAATCAGGGTTTTCATGGCACGCATGGCTGAAAATGCCGTGTAGTCCACATAGCGGCGATATACAAAGGGACGTGTCATCTCTACCAGCTGCTCACCCACTTTACCACCTGTTATGGCGCGCGCCTTGATCCACGCATAGCGCTCCCACTCACGGCCATGCTGCGCCAGATAACGCTCCAAGGCAGCATAACTAATCGCCAGTGCACTGCCATCACCCCAGGGACGCAGGCGCATATCCACCCTAAATACAAAACCATCCCCAGTCACTTGCTCTAGTAGACGGATAACACTTTGTCCCCATAAAATACAAAACTGCTGGTTATCAATGCATTTTTTCGCCTCAGATTTTTGGCCATTGGTTTCCCCGGCTTCATCAAAGGCAAAAATCAGGTCAATATCGCTGGACAGGTTAAGCTCCTGTGCACCGAGCTTGCCCATTCCAATCACTATTAAGTCCTGTACCTTGCCATCCCAGCCAATTGGCTCACCATATTTGGCAACCAGAGGCTGGCGGGCAAAGTTAACCGCTGACTGAATACAGGCATCAGCAAAATCGGACAGTTCGCGGGTCAGTTGTACGATGGTGGTAAGCGCGTTGGCATCTTGCCAAATCCAGCGTAACATCAGTCGGGCGCGTAAATGTCGGGCAGCCTGCATCCATTGAGTTTCATCCATACAGTCTGATAAATGCTGTGCCACGAATTGTCGAATTTCTTCACTGCCAAGAGCCGTGCTGAACTGGTCACGCTGATAATCTTCCTGCCACTGTTCCGGCAACTGCTGCATGACCTGTCGGGCATAATTGCTGGCGGTTAAGGTGCGCTGGAGCTGCTGATCGATTATTTTTACCATAATCCGCCTCTTGCAATGGTATGAATTGTTGCGCCATCTAAAGGCGCTAAAACTACAAAAGCTGAATACAACTTCTGGATTAAATGAGTATGATAAGCAATAAAAGCCATATTCAAATAACACACAGGAAAATTTATGCATGACAAGATAACCAGCAACGAGAGCAACGCATCGTTACTGCCCTGGCTGACATTAGGCACTTTACTAGCACTGGGGTTTATTATTGCTGCCTTTATACTGGGACAAAGTGCCAAGCAGGTGGCTACCTCTCGTGAAAGCATTACGGTAAAGGGCACCGCCGAGAGAGCGGTTAAAGCAGATAAAGCGTTGTGGAGCATCCGGGTAACAGCTTATGCCAGCAGTGTAGCGGATGCCCTGCCCCAGCTACAACAACAAGTTAGTCAGGTTAAAAGCCAGCTTTTAGCATCCAAAATGCTCACACCTGCCCAGTTACAGCAATATGACTGGACAACTGAACCGGTTTATCAACGCACTGAAGGCTATGAGAGCCAGATTGTCGGCTATACCTTATCGCAGCGTCTGGGCGCGGTACTCACTGATGTGACAGTACCAGAAAAACTAAATAACCTGCTCAATCAAATGATCATTAAAGGCCTTAACGTTGAGCGCAATGAAACCCAGTATCTGGTGTCAAATATTGAGGATATTAAACTGTCCTTAATTGCTGCCGCCACCAAAAACGCCCATGATCGTGCACTGGAATTTGCCAAAAGCGGCGATGTTAAAGTAGGTACTATGCGCTCGGCCTCTCAGGGGGTATTTCAAATCAACGCACCTTTATCTACAGGCTCTGATGAATATGGCGGAGAGTACAATACCAGCACCATTGATAAAGTGGCACGGGTGGTGGTCACAGTCAACTATGGTATTCAATAACCTGCCTGTCACTGTCTGCACACAAAAAAGGCATTACCACAACCAGGGGATAATGCCTTTTTTAATAGCAACTATTCAATGGCTTTGATTACGAAGCCACTGGCCCTACCGGAATGCTAATAGTAAACGTAGTGCCTTCATTAGGCCTGGATTCAATTTGAACCCTGCCATTGTTCTTTTCTACAAACTGGCGACATAGCAATAAGCCCAGCCCTGTGCCTTTTTCCCCATCCGTGCCCTTAATACTGCGTGGCTGTTGACGGTTAAAAAAGTCCTGAATCTGCTCTTCGCTCATCCCTATACCGGTATCTCTTATCTTGATTTGCACTTCGTTAGCTACTTCCTGTGCAGAAAGATAGACATGACCACCGCTGCGGGTAAATTTCAATGCGTTGGAGCACAAGTTTTGCAGCACTGAGGTGATCATATTAATGTCAACAAATACAGTTAACTCAGGGGATACATCGCTATGCAGTGCCACGTTCTTTTTTTGTGCCATGGCACCCAGCACTTCAAAAATAACCTGAAATACCTGTTCAATATGCACTTCCTGCGGCTTGTAGACAATAGCTCCACCCTCGGACATTGCCCACTGCAACAGGTTTTCTAGCAGGCGAAAGGTGGCATGTGCGGTGCTACGCAGGTAACCTGCAATATCACGAATGCCTTTTTCATCCAGCTCTTCAATTTCGGTTTCCAGCACCTCTGAAAAACCCAAAATACCATGAAACGGCGCACGCAAATCATGCGCGATAATAGAGAAAAACTTATCCTTGCTGGCGTTAATTTCTCTAAGCTTTTCATTAGCCAGCTGAATGGCCTGATAGGATTTTCGCAGCTCCAGATGCGCCATGACCTGATGCGCCAGAATACGTAAAGCGTCTAGCTGATCAGCATCCAGTGAGCGGGGCTTAGAATCCAGAATACATAAGGTGCCTAGCTGATGACCACACGCAGTTTTAAGTGGCGCACCTGCATAAAAGCGAATATTTAGATCGCCATTAACGACGGGGTTATCAGCAAATCGCTGGTCCTGATGAGTGTCTTCAACAATAAATATTTCAGGCTGTAAAATAGCATGGCTGCAAATACTGAGCCTTCGCTCTACCTCACCGCGTGGTAGACCATAGGATGACTTAAACCAGCTACGCTCACGATCCAGCAAGCTAATAACGGCAATAGGGGCACCACAGATCCTGGCTGCCAATTGAACCAGATCATTAAAACATGCTTCCTCGTCTGTATCCATGATGCTATATGTTTGCAGCACCTGAACACGCTCCAGCTCATTGCCTGGCAGCTCTGCTTCGACCATTCCAACATCCTCAAACTGGTTTATCTAACTTGCGTAGTGTCTACGTCTTGTTCTACTTTCCTTAGTAATCGAGAAGCTTAACATTTTTTATATGAAAGATATATAAAACTGCAAGAAATTTATAATCCATTCAGAATGAGTAGAGCAAAGTGAACAGAGATAATTATACGATGATTTTAGTAATATTGAATGATAGCTGTTGAGGAAAAATAAGCAAGCCACTTTACTTGATCAACTGTTAAGCTCGCAAAGTGGCCAAGTCAATATCTATTGCTCAGTGACCGGCAGATGAATTAAAAAAGCCAATTTCATAGAAACTAAACTCCAGAGATGGTAAGCAGGGAACTTACCAAACTCTATTTTCCTATATCCTCTCTTCTGCCAGGCAAGGTACCTCCAACCCACGGCGGGCATAAAAGTCAGCCACAAAACCCTCAAAGTTGCCTGCCTCAATTGAATCCCGGATCATCTGCATCAGGCGCTGGTAATAACGCAGGTTATGAATTGTACCCAGCATGGCACCCAGCATTTCACCGCACTTGTCCAGATGGTACAAATAAGCACGGGTAAAATTGGTACAGGTATAACAGTCGCAATGCGGATCAAGCGGTTTCATGTCATGGCGGTACTGGCTATTACGAATGCGCACAATGCCATCGGTAATGAAATAATGGCCGTTACGCGCGTTGCGGGTGGGCATGACACAATCAAACATATCCACGCCACGGCGTACTGCTTCGACAATATCTTCCGGCTTACCCACGCCCATTAAATAACGCGGTTTGTCTTCCGGCAATCGGCTAGGTAAATAATCCAGAATCTTGATCATCTCGTCTTTGGGTTCACCCACCGACAAACCACCAATGGCATAGCCATCAAAGCCAATGTCTCTTAAGCCATCCAGCGACTCCTGCCGCAGCTCCGGATACATACCGCCCTGTACGATACCAAACAAGGCATTAGGGTTGCCTTCAAACGCATCCTTGCAACGCTTAGCCCAGCGCAGCGACATTTGCATGGATGTCTGCGCCTCACTAAATGTTGCTGGATAGGGCGTACATTCATCAAAAATCATCACAATGTCAGAATTCAGCACGCGCTGGATTTCCATAGATTTTTCTGGCGATAAGAAAATCTTGGAGCCATCAATCGGTGAGCGGAAGGTCACGCCTTCTTCTTTAATTTTGCGCATAGCACCGAGGCTAAATACCTGAAAGCCGCCGGAATCAGTCAAAATAGGTTTATCCCACTGCACAAAGTTATGCAAGCCACCATGTTCCTTAATCACCTCTAACCCCGGACGCAACCACAAATGAAAAGTATTGCCCAGAATAATATGTGCGCCAATGGCTTCAATATCACGCGGCAGCATGCCTTTCACGGTGCCATAAGTACCCACGGGCATAAAGGCCGGGGTTTCTACTACCCCATGATTTAAAGTGACACGGCCACGGCGAGCGTGCCCGTTCTGGGCAAGTTTTTCAAATTTCATAACAGCCTCAATCTAAGCGAAAAAACAGTTCACCGATTGGTAAATTGATAAAGATAAAACAGCAGAAAAAAGCAGGCGTATTGTCGTCGATTAAGTGACCTTACGCCAGTTTTTATAAATAGTCAGTTTGGTAATCAATCAGCCTTACGATCAACTAGCATCGCATCGCCATAACTAAAGAACCGGTATTTTTCCTCGATAGCATGCTGATAAGCTTTTAAAACATTTTCGCGGCCAGCCAAGGCTGACACCAGCATCAATAACGTAGATTCTGGCAAATGAAAATTGGTCAGTAAATGATCAATTACTTTAAATTCATAACCTGGATAAATAAAAATATCCGTTTCCCCTGACCATATCTTTACCGTGCCATTATTGGCTTTGGCGGCACTTTCCAGCGCACGGGTTGCCGTGGTACCAACCGCAATTACTTTTTTACCAGCCGCTTTGGTTTGCTCAATTAAATCAACCGTACCTTGTGGTACTTCGCCCCATTCGCTATGCATTACATGTTCTTTAATATCATCAGTACGTACCGGCTGAAACGTCCCTGCGCCCACATGCAGGGTAACAAAGGTCTTTTGAACACCTTTTTGTTCCAATGCATTTAATAATTCATCATCAAAATGCAGGCTAGCGGTTGGTGCGGCAACGCTGGCCGCTTTATTAGGATCGTAAAAGATAGTTTGGTAGCGCTCGTCATCGGCTGCATCGGCTGTCCGGTTAAAATAAGGCGGGATGGGTAATGCACCAAACTGTTCTAGCGCCACCAATACTGGCTGGTTAAACTGCAATGCGAACAGATTGTGTTGTCGGCCTAACACTTCAACCTCTAGCTGGCCATTGGCTAAATACAACATAGTTCCGGCCTTGGGTGCATTACTGGCTTTAACATGAGCCAAGGCAGTATTCTCGTTAGTGATACGCTCGACCAATACCTCTACCGCCCCGCCACTTAACCGTTTGCCATGTAATCGCGCCTTAATTACCCGGGTATCATTTAGCACCAGTAAATCACCTGGCTGTAGCAAATCCGGTAACTGCCTGATCGTACCGTCATTAGTTTGGCCCTGTGCATTTAAATGCAGCAAGCGTGAGGCACTGCGCGTAGGCAAGGGATAACGGGCAATCAGCTCGTCCGGAAGTTGATAGGAAAAATCAGATAATTGCATGTGCACATGGTACAGCCAAAATGAAGGGCAAATTATAGCGGATTAAAATATCAAAAACTAATCAGACAGTTTAAAATCCGGTTATTCCTGCTTGACAATAATTTTGAGAACTATAAGATAACAACCCTTAACTACTCTTGCCCGGGGTGGTGAAATTGGTAGACGCGGTGGACTCAAAATCCACTGTCAGAAATGACGTGTCGGTTCGAGTCCGACCCCCGGGACCAAAATAGCCAATAAAAACAATCGATTGTATTTACATCAAACTTGCATAAATATCTATCATTGGTTTTGTAGCCAATTTGTAGATCTCTCAAATCTTTTCCAGATATTATTTTTTAGCAACTTAAAACCTTAGTCCGATTGTATCTCTATATACCGAATCTGACCCAAGAGTACCTCACTCCCGCTATCAAAAACATAAGCGTATCGTCTGGTATCACATCTTAACTGGAACACGCTATCAATTTTCTTATGTGGGTTTAAACAAATATCACATGGCTGACTAAGCAAGAACATCCCATGAATAGCAATAGGATTACCATGAATCATTGTGCCCTCAAAAACGACCTCCTGCCCGCTTTGCAGCTTAACCACCAATAATTCACGCATCATCTGCTTCCTGTTTTTTAATCAACTAACCACTATTTATTGTTTGTATCCCCCATTTCTTTATGTTCCGGGTTAAGATTTTGCTGTTGTTCAGGTAATTTCACGCTGGCATCCTGATTTTCCAGATGAGCCTCCTGCAATTGTTGACGGCGCTCACCCTCTGTTTGAGGTTGATTAGGCTGTGGATGCCTGGGCAAGTTATTGTCTCCTGCTGCCTGACTTTGATTCGCTTTATTTATACTGGAATTGGTAGTCATTACTTACTCCACTCTTAGATTGTTAGCTGGTTTAACTCTCTCTACCCTTAACACAGTCTAATTAATTAAAGCGCAGCTTGTGTTAGGGAAACGCTTCAAAATAAAGACTTTATATAAAACTCGGTCATTTCATGTAAAACAGGTAAATTTTTATAAACCTGAGCAATGAGTTTTTTCAAAAGTGCCGAAAAATACTTAGCGACATAAAATGACGCCAGAATAACCCAACCACTTTTACACTATATTTAATTCGTTGATTTTTAATACTTTAATTAATAAAGAATATTGTTCAAGAACCTAAGAAATATCTTGAATTTGACCAAATAAACGCCATCTATATTACTCAATCTGATCATTATTTAAACCAAAGATTAGAAATCAAAGCAGTTCTTTTTTAGAAAAGTCAGCGGGCTTTGAAGACATTATTGAGATACATGCCTGAGTCTGAGGAGTAGCAGAAAAATGGCGTTAAATATTGTAACCGCAGCACAACCCATGCGCGTGGAAAACCTTATTGTATTTATTTATGGTGATCCTGGTATCGGAAAAACCTCATTAGCCTTTAGCGCTTCCAATCCCATTTTATTTGATTTTGATCGTGGTGCACACCGGGCAGGCAAATTTCGCAAGGATACTGTACCTGTAAGCTGCTGGGCCGATGTTGCGACAATCAATGCTGAGGATCTGCAAGGCTACGATACTATCATTATCGATACAGCTGGCCGCATGCTGGATGTCATTATTAATGATCTGGTGAAGGATCAGAAAAACTGCCGAAAAAATAGCAAGGAATTATCTATTCAGGGCTATGGTGCTTTAAACAAACGTTTTAGTAGTTGGCTTAACCTGATTCGTTCTTTTGGCAAAGATGTCATTTTGCTGGCACATGCCACCGAGGACAAAAAGGGCGATGAGCTGATTATCCGGCCTGATATGGTTGGCGGCAGCAAGAAAGAAGCCTATAAAGTGGCCGATATGATGGGTTATATGACCACTATTCAGGGTGATCAGGGTGTGGAAACCTCGCTCAACTTTTCCCCTTCTACATCGCATCACGCCAAGGATTCCGGCGCGATAGGTAATATAACTCTGGCTGGTCTGGAGACAAATTCAGCTGCACTGGCCGATATTATTGAACAGGCCAAAAGTCATATCAATAATCTGAGTGAAGCACAGGCCACTGCCATGCAGGAGCTAGAGATCTACCGTAACGAATGTATGGCAGCGCAGGATGCACATGATTTAAATGACCTGCGCAAGCAGTTGGACAGCAACCCTCTGTATCTCAAAGAAATGCGTCAGGCACTGGATCTGGCCTTTAAGAGTATGGGTGATCAGGTTGCTTTTGAGCATGATGCGTTTATCCAGCTTGAACCGCCCAGTGACCATACTGAGCATGAGGAGGCTGCATGAGCGAGCCGCTTCGGCTATCGGTGACCATGCTGGATACTTATGTCTATGGCATGGCTAATGAGGACATAAGTAGTGAACAGTTAGCCTATGAGCTGTTTGCCAAAAAAAAGCCCAGCCCAGCCATGCGAGTAGGCACCGCTTTTCACCGTATGCTGGAAAGTGCAGATGCGCTGGATACTGTGCAGCGCAAAAATGGTTATGAGTTTATTTTACCCAAAGACTTGAGCGGTACTATTGAGCTGGGCAGTTTACGCGAGCAAAAGTATGAATGGTCTATTTTTGATGACTTGATCCTGGTGGGTAAAATTGATGCTGAAACCCCCCTCAAGGTGATTGACCATAAGCTGACTTATCGTTTTGACCATGATCGCTACATGGATAGTATGCAGTGGCGTGCCTATCTGGCAATGCGCGACAAGCCTCACTTTACCTATCAGGTTTTTGAACATAGCGGCTTGCCCGAAGTACCCAACCTTCTGGACCATTATCCGGTTTTTATCAAGGATTACCATAAGCTGGATCAATACGCTTATGCGGGCATGCATGATGATGTCAAAGACGTGGCGCATGATCTGGCAGCATTTGCCCGCCTATGGCTGCCTATTATTCAGGGTATGCAGTTTCATGATACGCCATCTAAAGAATCAAGCTAGAGGAATAACCCATGAGTACTGACATGATGATGGTTTGCAATGGCCGTGCGCTGGTGCCTGCCACCGAGCATGACTATCAGATCATGCGGCAAACCTACAAGATCGGCCAGGCCATTAAAACCGAATCCCGACGCCAGCCAGATCGCAGTTTACAGCATCATCGCCTGTATTTTGGTGGCCTGATTGGGCTGGTTAAAGATTACTGGGAGCCGCAAAACGGTCTGGTTCACCCGGCAGAAGCCAGAACAGCCGCTTCATTTTGCAATTATTTGCAAAGTAAGGGTATTGCACTTAGCCCAGAACAAAGTCAGGCATTGCAGCGTGACTACCTGCAAACCATCAGCAACCGACGGGCAGCCAAGCTGATTAATCCGGTTCCAGCCAGTACGGCGGAAATCCACCGCTGGATTAAAATTGAATGCGGCTATTTTGATGTGGTGCGCCTGCCTGATGGTTCGATTGAAAAAGAAGCCCGGTCAATTAGCTTTGGCAAAATGAGTCAGGCTGAATTTAATGAGTTTTACAAAGCCGCTTTTGGAGTATGCTGGCGCTTTGTGCTGTCACGTCATTTTGAAAACGAGACAGATGCAGAAAATGCCATTAACCGTATGCTGGATATGGCGGCTTAATTTCTAATTTGGCATGTGTTACAACGAATTATAGGACGTCAATCTGTGACGCCACTTGTTTGCAAGCATGCCTGCCTGACCTCATATACAACCCTAGAGTAACAGCCAGAGTCGCCCCTCTATGGCTAAGCCGTGACCCGGCTGGCAAACCACCAGCCCGATAACCAGATTACAGTTTTGAAGGTTAAAGAAAATGAAAGTCTATCAAGCAATTAATGCAGTACAGCGGGCACTTTCCAAAGAAGGTATCTCCAAAGACAGGATGGCCTCTGGTTTTGGTGCTGGCTATGCGTTTCGCGGTATTGATGATGTCTACAATACCTTGAGTCCCCTATTATCAGAGCATGGCCTGGTCATTATTCCGCGTTGTATGGAGCGCCACGAATCCCAACGCCAAAGTGGGCCAAAGACCCTGTATTTTGTGGTGGTAAAAATGGAGTTTGACTTTGTTTGTGCTGAGGATGGCAGCAAGCATACCGCCTGTACCTATGGTGAGGCCATGGATTCCGGCGATAAGGCCACTAACAAAGCCATGTCCATTGCCTACAAGTACGCCTGCTTCCAGACCTTTGCAATACCTACCGAAGGCGATAATGACCCGGATGCAACCATTCACGCCCCGGCTCCTCATAGGAAGCCCAGCCAGAAACCAGTCAAGCAAAATGTTCAGGCCAATGAATCAACCAAGACCTTGCCCAATATTTTGGCCGATATTCAAAAGGCAGCCAATGTAAATGACCTCATGGCTATTCGCGATTATGTAGCAACGCATCAGTATAGTGATATCGATATTGGCGAAATTAAAACTGCGCTCAAGTCACGTCATGAAACACTGACGCATAAGGCCAGCTAGACTGCCTTATTGACTTTCCCCTCGTCCCGGCGCTGGTTTAGCCAGTGCCGGGTATCTGTGAGCACAGGTTTTTTAGGTCTTTGCGATAGTTCTTAGATGGATTTACCTGAATAAACCAAATCGCAACGTTTGCTGTATTTAATTATTTGTTACATCTGCTACTAATGAAATGAGGTGTTAATACAGAGGTCAGGTTTTAGCATGTTTCTCATCTTTAAAAAATGCCCTAACTGTGGTCATAAACTGGCACTTGGTACCCGGGTCTGCAACCAGTGTGAAACTACAGATCTTGCCGACTGGGCACACCCGTTTTTAATATGGACTCTACTTTGCCTACTGCTGGTTATGGCGTTTATGATTTTCAAAAATTTCTAACCCGTTAACCTGCTTAATCCTTTGTGTTTAAAATAATCAATTAAATCCACTTTTTTGTATGCTTGCGTAATTTATTCTTTGCTTAAAGATTTTAAATAATAATGGCTTAGGCTATTAACTCGTTAAAATATGTGCATATTTCCATTGTTTTTCAGCTTTAGCACTTGTTTTTTTTGCAAAACACATCACTAATGAAGCATGACAAAATCATTTGTCACTCATCAGGAGTGCCCTATGTCCGAGACAACAATTCATAATCAAAGCCCCATACTCCCAGTAGAGGGCAGCTTGCCATTACTGGCGCTACGTGATGTGGTGGTTTATCCACACATGCAGATCGCCTTGTTTGTGGGTAGACCGAAATCCATTCAAGCGGTGGAAATTGCACGTGAAAGCGATAACCTGGTGTTTGTGGTAGCACAAAAAGATTCACTGGCCGAAGATATCGACAACGATAACCTGTATCAGTACGGTACAGTGTGCCGCATTGTGCAAGTCGTTAACCATGAAAATGATGACAACTGCATTAAGGTGCTGATTGAAGGCCTGTATCGTGCACGGCTCGATAAAATCATTGAGCTGGATGACTACATGCGTGCCGAAACCATTGCTGAACCTGTACCCATTAATTTGAGTGCCGATCAGCAAAAAGAAGCTCGCCTTAACCTGCAAAACCTGTTTGGTCAATATGCTGAAGCCAAACTGCGCAATTCACGCGAGCTAAGCGCTGCTGCTGGCAAAATTGAAGATCTGTTGGAGCTGGTTTATTTTATTGCTACTCGTGCACCCCTGGCCATTGAAGTCAAGCAGAAATTTCTGGAAGAAGCTGATATTTCAGCGCATGTCAAAGAGCTTAACGATTATCTGCTCCAGCAATCTGAAGAGCAGCAAATTGAGCAGAACTTGCATGAAAATGTGAAACGCCAGATGGAAAAAAACCAGCGTGAATACTTTTTAAATGAAAAAATGAAAGTAATCCAGCGCGAACTGTCCGACATGAACGGCGGTGGTGATGATGATCTGGCGGAAATTGAAAAGCGTCTGGAAGAAGCGGATCTGCCCGAAGATGTACGCAAAAAGGCTGAAAGCGAGTTCCGCAAATTAAAATCCATGCAGGCTGCGTCGTCTGAGGCTGCGGTAGTACGTAACTATCTTGACTGGATTTTAAATACACCGTGGAACAAAGCCAGCAAGGTCAGCATTAAGCTGGATAAAGCCCAGCAGATTCTGGACGCTGACCATTATGGTCTTGAAGAAGTCAAAGAACGCATTGTTGAATTTCTGGCAGTCCAGTCGCGCGTTAAGCAATTAAAAGGCCCGGTATTGTGTCTGGTTGGCCCTCCCGGCGTGGGTAAAACCAGTTTGGGCGAATCCATTGCCAAAGCAACTGGCCGTGAGTTTGTACGCATGGCGCTAGGTGGCGTGCGCGATGAAGCTGAAATTCGCGGTCACCGCCGCACCTACATTGGCGCCATGCCCGGCAAAATTGTGCAGCATCTGGCTAAGGTAGGCGTTAAAAATCCACTATTCCTGCTGGATGAAATCGACAAGATGGCGCAGGACTACCGTGGTGACCCTGCTTCTGCCCTGCTTGAAGTGCTTGATCCATCGCAAAACCACAAGTTTAATGACCATTATCTAGATATGGATCTGGATTTGTCTGAAGTGATGTTTATCTGTACTGCCAACAGTATGGATATTCCTGCACCTCTGCTGGATCGTATGGAAGTGATTCGTCTGCCCGGTTATACCGAAGATGAGAAGGTCAACATTGCCGAGCGCTACCTGATTCCCAAAGCCATTAAAGCCAATGGCCTTAAGGAAAAAGAGCTGAGTATTGAAGAAGATGCCGTACGTGATCTGGTACGTCGTTATACCCGTGAAGCTGGTGTGCGTAATCTGGAACGTGAAATTTCCAAGATATGCCGTAAGGTAGTCAAAGAAGCAGTAACCAGTCGTTCAAAAAACATACATATTGATATCAATGTAAATAATTTGAGCGATTATTCTGGAGTCTACAAGTTTGACTATGGTCGGGCTGAAGACGATGCACAAATTGGCCGGGTAACCGGTCTGGCATGGACTTCCGTCGGTGGTGAACTGTTAACCATTGAAGCGGCCGCAGTAAAGGGCAAAGGGTCTTACACAGCCACTGGTTCTCTGGGTGATGTGATGCAGGAGTCTATCAAGGCAGCCATGACCGTAGTACGCACCCGTGGTGATCAGCTTGGCATACCGCACGAACGTTTTGGTGAAACCGACGTGCACGTGCACATGCCTGAAGGTGCAACACCAAAAGACGGCCCTTCAGCTGGTCTGGCATTAACCACAGCGCTGGTTTCAGCGTTTACCGGTATTCCTATCCGGGCTGATGTGGCAATGACAGGTGAAATTACACTTCGAGGTCGTGCATTACGCATCGGTGGCCTCAAGGAAAAACTGCTGGCAGCCCATCGTGGTGGCATTAAGCTGGTATTAATTCCTGAGGAAAACGTTCGTGACCTGGCCGACATTCCGGACAACGTAAAGGAAGGCCTGGAAATTCGGGCAGTAAAAACCATTGATGATGTTTTGCCTGCGGCACTGGTCCATATGCCAGAACCTTTGGCAAAAGCACCTCTTGTTTCTCCAGCTGTTGAGAGCGACAAGGCGGCACGTCACTGATAGCCTCCAGTTATCGGTCGCCCATCTGTGATCTCCAGGCAGGTGGGCTTGGTTGGCAGTCCAACTCCCCTTTTGGACTGCCTTTTTTTATGTCCGGTTTCTGGGCTGTGTTAACATCGCTATTTTTACTGTCTTTTTATGAAAATTCGTATTTTGACGATCGGGCAAAAAATGCCAACCTGGGTACAGACTGGTTTTGACGATTACTTTAAACGGATCCAGCCTTTTGTCCAAACCCAGCTCATCGAACTGCCCATGGCCAAACGGGGTAAAAATGATTCGGACAGCGATATCTACAAATACTGCCAGCAGGAAGGCATTAGTATTTTAAACGCCTTAAAACCGCAGGAACAACTTATTGCGCTGGAAGTTGGTGGCCGTAGCCTGACGACAGAAAAACTAGCGGGCACGCTTGAGGCTTGGATGCAGAACAGTCAGGATATCGCGCTGGCGATTGGCGGCCCAGATGGACTATCAGACGAAGTACGACAAAAAGCAGCCTGGCACTGGTCGTTGTCCGATCTAACCCTGCCACACCCACTGGTTAGAATTTTACTGATTGAACAGCTGTACAGAGCCATGACGGTAATTAACAACCATCCATACCATCGAGCCTGATCAAATCTTAACCATTCTCACAACAACACCATAAACTGTTGCGTGTTTTACAACAATCTGTTGCGGTGATATAGGTTTAAATCTGGGCTTAATTGTCGCAGTATTTAAACAAACGTCAAAGGATGATTGGGAATACGATGAGCATCTCTACTTTGCCGGGTTTGTTTATTTCGCATGGTTCGCCCATGCTGGCTATTGAGCCTGAACAAATTGGCCCTGCCTTGCACCGGCTCTCAATCAATCTGCCCAGGCCAAATGCAATTGTGGTGATGTCAGCGCACTGGGAAAGTCAAGCTCTGGAAATCAGTAGCCATAATCGTCCTGAAACCTGGCATGACTTTTCCGGTTTTCCACGGGAGCTGTACCAGATTCACTATCCTGCACCTGGCAGCATTCAGCTGGCTGAACGTATGCTTGATATGCTCCAGCAAGCAGGGATTGAAGCACATGCCAACAGCCTACGACCACGTGACCATGGCGTATGGATGCCCTTGTTACACCTGTATCCAGAAGCAGATATACCTGTGGTGCAAATCTCATTGCCGACTGGACGTAATGCCCTGCAACTTTTTCAGATTGGTCAGGCATTGGCGCCTCTGCGTACAGAACAAATTTTACTCATTGGTTCTGGCAGCATTACACACAACCTGGCTGAATTATCATGGTCTGAAGAATCTGTTGATCCACCGGAATGGGCTACAGCATTTCGCAACTGGGTGGTACATCAATTAAGCAATGATAACTTTGCAGCCGTTCTCAACTGGCCGCAGGCTCCTTTTGTACATCGTAACCACCCCACCCTGGAACATCTGGCACCCCTATTTTTTGCTATGGGTACCGGATCGCGCTTTAGCCTGATACATTCAAGCTTTAGCCTGGGTGCACTAGGCATGGATTTATATCGTTTTGATTAATAAGCAACATTTTACTAACCAAAACCCTATAATTATGAAGGCTAGCCTTTTCTATAATTAGCGCTGGTAAATTGATCTTGAAATGTTTTATGAAAAAATATCTTGTTCTGGCATTAAGCTTAAGCATTGTAGCCTGCTCACAGTCGACGCCTACACGTGCTCCAGTTTCGGATACCAGTAGCACTGCACCCCAATCAACCTTGAACCAGCAGCAGCTCCATGCCTATTCCTGGCAATTGACAAGCGCCACTAATGCTAGCGGCCAGCGTATTGATGCGCTATTTAAGGCGCCGGAACCGAACAAGCCCATCACACTTAATTTTGAACAAAACCGTATAGCAATTAAAAACCTGTTTTGTAATATCCGCGGGCTCAATACCGAGCTACAAGGTAACCAGTTAATCGTTAAACAGCCTATTATAGCAACCATGATGGGCTGCCCGGCAGACATCGAAAAAATGGAAAAAACGCTGGTTGATCTGTTGACCAGCAAACCTATACTCCATATTGCCGGCAGCACCGAGCAACCCACACTCACTTTAATTAGCCCCAAACAGGATAAGCTGGTATTTAAAGGCGTTGCTACTCCTGAAACCAAATATGGTACCCAGGCACAAACAATTTTTCTGGAAGTAGCGCCACAAACCAAGACTTGTAGTGCAGGAACACACCAGATGCAATGCCTGCAAGTTAGAGAAGTGCAATACAATGAACAAGGGGTAAAAACTAGTACCGATACACAATGGCAAAACTTCTATGACCCCATTGAAGGCTACGAGCATAATAACGAGCATCGGGTTATTTTAAGAGTGAAGAAGTACGCGGTTAAAAATCCACCAGCTGATGCCTCCAATGTAGCTTATATACTGGATACTGTGATTGAACAGGAAATTATCAAGTAAATCCGGCATACAGTAATAGCGGCTTGTTGAATAAGCCCAATAAAAAAGGTGTTGCATAATCAATGCAACACCTTTTTTAATAAAAGAATTTTGCTTTAAATCACAAAATCAATAAACACCCTGTGACAACATCGCATCTGCCACCTTAACAAACCCGGCAATATTAGCGCCCTTAACATAGTTAATGGTGCCATCTTCCATTTTGCCATAATGCACACAGGAGTAATGGATTTGCTTCATAATGGCATGCAAACGTGTATCAATTTCGCCATGTGTCCAGTTCAGGCGCAAGGCATTTTGTGACATTTCCAGACCAGAAGTCGCTACTCCACCCGCATTACTGGCTTTGCCCGGTGCATATAGGGTCTTGGCAGCCAGGAAACAATCGACTGCTTCTAGCGTACATGGCATATTGGCGCCTTCTGCCACGCAAATTACGCCGTTTTTCACCAGGATTTCTGCATCCTGCTGATTCAATTCATTCTGGGTCGCACAGGGCAACGCAATATCCACTGCAACACCCCAGGGGCGAACGCCTGGCTTAAACTCAAAATCAGGTTGATCAGCCAGCTCAGACAAGCGGCCACGTTTTACATTCTTGTGCTGCTTGATTAGTGCCAGCGTCTCCTCAGTAAAGCCGTCCTTAACGTATAAGGTGCCTTCTGAATCCGACAGAGTCACTACTTTGGCGCCTAGCTCAATGGCTTTTTCAGCGGCATACTGTGCCACATTACCCGAACCAGAAATAGAGACTGTCTTGCGATTAAAGTCCATACTACGGGTATGCAACATTTGCTCGGCAAAGTACACACAGCCATAACCAGTCGCTTCCGGGCGCATTAAACTACCGCCAAAGGTCAGGCCTTTACCGGTAAATACACAAGAAGTGTCATTGCTCAGCTTTTTCATCATGCCGGCCATATAGCCTACTTCACGTCCACCTACACCAATATCACCAGCAGGGATATCAGTGTTTGACCCCAGGTGACGGTACAACTCCAGCATCAGGGCCTGGCAAAAACGCATAATCTCGCCTTCGCTCTTGCCTTTAGGGTCAAAGTCCGAACCACCTTTACCGCCACCCATTGGTAGGGTAGTCAGGGCATTTTTAAAGGTTTGCTCAAAGCCAAGGAATTTTAAAATGGATAGATTAACCGATGGGTGAAAGCGCATGCCGCCCTTGAATGGGCCAATTGCCGAATTAAACTGGACGCGCCAGGCCCGGTTTACCTGAACATTATTATTGTCGTCAACCCAAGATACGCGAAATTGAATTACTCGTTCTGGTTCTACCAGGCGCTCAAGTAAACCCTGCTCAGCATAAGAAGGATTTTCCTGAAGAAAAGGCCATAAACTGATCATTACCTCTTCTACGGCCTGCATGAATTCAGGCTGACCCTGATCACGACTGCTGACCGCGTTTAAAAAATCATTTACGGTTTGGTATTTCAAAATTGGTAGTCTCCATTTGAGCGAGATAAAGTTAAGTTCAAGGCTTTTAGTAAACCGGTACCTATCCAAAATGGTGCTAATTATGCACTATTTTCACCGATTGGTTATCTTTTTAGCGCATTTACTTGAGTAAAAATTGATATCACAGGAAATATTTTTGTCAAAATCTGGCTAAATTCAACTTTTATTTGACCTTCAGGCTGGTTTCTCGCATCATTTATCCTGCTATGTATTTGTTTCTTACTGTCCATGTCCAGCGCTGAACTTATCCAGTTAATTGATGCTGCCCTGCCGCAAACCCAGTGCGGTTTGTGTGGGCATCCTGCTGGTTGCCTGCCATATGCCACCGCTGTCGCCAACGGTGCCAGTGCAGATGGCTGTGTACCGGGTGGGCAGCCTGTGGCTAACCAGCTGGCAGCAATTCTGGGTCGAGACCCTCTACCCTCCCAGCCCAGCCAGTGGCCTATCATGACTGATGGTCGCCCGCAGCGTATGAAGGCCATTATCCGGGAAGATGAGTGCATTGGCTGTACCAAGTGCATTAGTGCCTGCCCGGTAGATGCGATTGTTGGCAGCGGCAAACTCATGCATAGTGTTTTTAGTGAACTGTGTACCGGCTGCGAATTGTGTATTCCGCCCTGTCCAGTAGATTGTATTGACCTGGTGCCCGACCCTGACCCATTACCTACTGAAAATGAGCGGATTGCTGAACAAGATAATTTACGCAAGCGCTATCAGGCACACGTGCTGCGTGAACAGCAACGCCTGCTCACCAAAAAAGCACGCAAGCCAGTAATATCAACTGTCATTAGTACTGAACAAGCAGCCGCGATCACCGGCGTAAATATTGCCAGCCTGATTAAACCAGCAGCTACCCAACCTAAAGTTGCTCACTCAGCCAGCCAGACCATTAAACTGGCCTCTTTACGTAGTCAGATTAAAAAGCTGGAACGTCAGCTTAACCTTAAACCTGATGATTTGGCTAAACAACAACAGTTAGAATTATTAAGAATCGATTTACAGCGCAGCATGGATGAATAATGAAACCTGAACATGTTGAAGAATTCTTTGCCCGCTTGCAAACGCAGCGTCCTGACCCTACCACTGAACTGGTTTATCATTCTCCCTTTGAGCTATTAATTGCCGTCATCCTGTCCGCACAAATGACTGATGTAGGCGTCAATAAAGCCACTGCCAAGCTATTTGCCGTAGCCAATACCCCGCAGGCTATTCTGGACTTGGGCCTTGAGCAGCTCAAGGAGTATATCCGTACCATCAATTTTTATCAGGCCAAAGCAGCAAACATTATCAAAACCTGCCAAATGCTGATTGAACTGCACAATGGACAGGTGCCTGATAACCGTAAGGATCTGGAAGCACTGGCAGGTGTAGGCAGAAAAACCGCCAATGTAGTGCTTAATACCGCATTTGGTCATCCTACCATGGCAGTCGACACCCACATTTTCCGGGTGAGTAATCGCACTGGCCTTGCACCCGCCAAGACTGTAGACGGCGTAGAGAAAAAATTATTGCAGGTTGTGCCTGAACCTTATTTGCGTAATGCGCATCACTGGATACTGCTGCATGGCCGCTATACCTGCAAGGCGCGGGTGCCAGTGTGTTCCAGATGTATTGTCGCAGATTTGTGTGAGTGGCCAGACAAATATGATTTTGGCGCTGCAGAATCTATCGCTCAGATAAAAAAGGGGGCTTAGCGCCCCATCTTTTTTACCAGTCAATAGCAGTATGCCTTAACCTAAAATGGCAAACAATTTTTCTTTTACATTTTCAATGCTGTCCAAACCGTTCAGCTTACTATAGGTTGGCGCATTTTCACCTGCTTTGGCACGCCCCTGATAAAAGCCAACCAGTTGCTCGGTTTCATTATGATAAGCTGCCAGACGCTTGCGAATGGTTTCTTCCTGATCATCCGGACGCTGCATCAGCGGCTCACCGGTCACATCATCCACCCCTTCATTTTTAGGTGGGTTATACACCAGGTGGTAAACACGTCCTGAACCAGCATGCTGGCGACGACCAGATAAGCGGGTGACGATTTCTTCATCCGGCACATCAATTTCAATCACATGATCAATGCTAATCCCGGCAGCCTCTAACGCTTCTGCCTGTGGAATAGTGCGTGGAAAGCCATCAAAAATGCAGCCATTGGCAGCATCAGGCTGTGCAATGCGATCTTTAACCAAACCGATAATCAGCTCATCTGATACCAGACCACCGGCGTCCATTACACTTTTAGCTTGCTGACCCAGCTCGGTACCTTCGCGAATGGCCGCGCGTAACATATCCCCGGTAGAAATTTGTGGAATGTTATAGCGCTGGCAAATTAACTGAGCCTGCGTACCTTTGCCGGCTCCTGGTGGCCCTAGTAAAATAATGCGCATAAACATCGTCCTCAATAATGACAAAATAAAAGCTAAAAACTTGGCGTAACAATACATTCACCAAAGCCGGGACTCAAGTTTTTTTGTACTTTTATCGCCAAAAGCATTAGCGTAAAAATGCAACAAATAGATGAATAAGTCCCGCAATAAAACCGGTTACCCCACCAAGTACAATTAAAATCCACTCATCTTCCTGAAAAGCTGGTCGAAGTAGATTCTGGAATTCCTTGGAGGACAGCGCACGAATACGCTCCCGAAACATATTATAGATTTTTTTGGCGCGGCTTTGATTAAGCACTGGATCAGAAATAGGCACCATGGTGATTGCAATAGAACGATCAATCAGGTCAGTCTTAAGCCTGGCATATTCTTTCATGCCAATACTAACCTGTAAACTGGTACGTACTACCGGAGTTTCCATGATCTTATTAATATGACGCTTCAAGATACGGCGGGTTTTATCTTTGCGCGAGCCGTACATCATTTCGGTCATAATGCTTTTGAGCGTAATTAGATCTTGGGTAACTACCGCCGCAAACACATCTGACACTTCATCCTGTCGCTTCATAAAAGCGCCCTGCCAGTTGTAGCTGGCAATGTGCGGCATTACAGGCACAATAAAAGGAATTTTAGTGTGGGTACGCCTAAACAGTTTGAGATAGCGAACATGGTGCGGCTCAACCGGATTAAATACCATCCAGATTGCAATCCAGTTAGTCAAAAAGCCCCAAATTGCCGCCCAGAATGGTACTGTCCAGTGCCATGGCACAAAAAACCAGACCAGCATCTGAAACACACCAAAGAACATTCCGATCAGGGCACTGATATGCCAAATGAAATTGATTTCCTTCTGACCGACCTTTAAGAACATGCGGACCATCAGTCGACGGTCGCCTTCCATCTGGCGCACCACCATTTCACGCATATCTACCAGATTTTCCACATTAAAGGTCAACTCATTGACCAGATCACGCAGAACCATCGGCATTTGTTTTTGAGCCTGCGCATAGATACGGCGCTTAATGGAAAATGGCAGGTTCTCCCACAATACCGGGTTACGCTCCAGCATGATCTCATCAATCAGGTGCTCTAGGTCATAGCCAACCTGCTCCCCAATAATGCGTGCCATTTCATCAGGCTCCATGGCCTCAAGAAACTCTTTTAGGGAACCCAGCTTTGATAGTGTATTGTCGGTGATGATTCCTGAAATACGGCCAGCCTTGCGTGGTACGATGCCCTGCCAGCCAATGGGTAGCCCGGCAATACGGACTCCCCAGAAGTTAATTGGATAGAAAACCATCTTTAGCGCCATCCAGACGTGCGCCCAAGTCACAAAGGCCGTTACTGGCACAATACTTAAAATTGCCCAAAAATCGGGGCGATTTGCAAAGATTTGCCAATAATGACTAATAAACTCCAGCATGCAACACTCTCAAACGACGCATAAATAATATAATCCGGCAAATGGTGTGCTAAATACCACTTGCCTTAACCTTTGGAAACTCAGGCTTAATAAATACCAAAATTAAAGCTGTAACTTGCCAGCACCATGGGCTTGGCCCGTTCTTTGGTACCATAGCGACCAGTTTTTTCCTCTCCGACTGCAATCCCTACGCTTGCTGCACTGATACGACTCTTATTCATCCATACGTAAGACAGCTCCCCCCCGGCGCCCAGACGATTGTATTTTTTGTCATCGAGTGAACGGGTTTCAATGTGCCCAATGAATCCACCAAAATAATAGCCATTTTTATCTGTACCGGTCAGGTAATACGGATAACGAAAACCAACCTGCCCAGCTGCTTCTTTTGGCCCATCCAGAAAACCGCCCACTTTGGCATATACGTTGCCATAACCGGTAGGCACTTCGGCATTCAAGTGAAATAGCTGACCAGTTACCCCGGCACCCGCATAAATTGTTTTTAAGCCTGTTACATCTGTTGCCGGTTCTGGCAGCCAGTCTTTAATGGCAGCCTGTGCCGTTGCGCTGGCCAGTAACCCCACTGTGAACAGCGCTACCATACACTGTTTATTCATGTTAACCACTCCTGCTGGTTTTTTCGTCACGCGACACCATCTATGGCGTTGTTTGTAAAGCCAAGGCAGACTTTAGCAGAAAAAGCCTGCCTGACCACTACATTTCTCAGCAAAAACCCTTAAATTATTGCAAGGTACTTGCACTTTGATCTACTGGTGGCTGAGGTAAAGGTTTCTGGTTTGGCCAGATAAAACTGCCTATCAGCATGCCCAAAGTTGCAAATATCAAACCTGCCAGTTGCGGAGGGCAGACGCCGATAGCATCCGGCAAACCAATCATGGTCCAGAACTCACTCTCCAGATATTCAAAAACCAGCCAGCTCACAACCCCGGCCACAATAGCCAGTCGTGCGCCGTTTTGACTTGCCCGCTTCCAGTACAAGCCAAATACCAGAGGAACAAAAGCACCCACCAATACCACTTTATAAGCCTCTTCCACCATCTGGAAAATAGACTGGCTGGAATTTAAGGAATACAGCAATACACAAAAGGCAAACAACACGACAGAGCCACGAATAAAGTTCAGCTTGTATTTTTCATCACGTCCCTTGAAAAAACGAGACAAAATGTTTTCGCTGATCATACTCGACGGTGCCAGCAAGGTAGCTGAGGCCGTACTCATAATGGCCGATAACACAGCACCAAAGAAAATGATTTGTACAATAAATGGCGTATGATTCATCACCAGCGTGGGCAATACCAGTTGCGGATCGCCGCCATCACTTAAGGCATCTTTAACAGCAGTGGGTTCAATCATAAATGCGGTATAGGCTAGATAAATCGGCATCATGGCAATCAGCAGATACAGCACGCCACCAATCACCGAGCCACGCTTGGCATTGACTTCACTATTGGCTGACATGACGCGCTGATATACATCCTGCTGCGGGATAGAGCCAAAGCCCAGGGTAAACAATGCCCCAAAAAAGCCCAGCCAGCCAGCCCATGATAGCTCTGGAAAAAAGTTTAACTTTCCTGCGGCGGCAGCCTGCTCTAATACCACGGGGGCACCACCATCAATCTTGCCAGTAACCACCCAGGTAATAATGACCAGACCAATGGCAATGGTCGCCATCTGGATGAGGTCTGTTAGGGCAACCGACCACATGCCACCAAAAATGGTATACACCAGCACAATGGCCGCACCAATATATATGCCTGTATTTAAACTCACCAGTCCGTGAGAAATAGAGTTAAATACCACCCCAAGCGCGGTAAACTGCGCGGCAACCCAGCCCAGATAAGAAATGATAATGACCACTGAAGTGGCTATCTCAATGTCACGCCCATAACGCAGCTTGTAATAATCACCAATGGTTAACAGTTTTAAGCGATATAAAGGTTTGGCAAAAAACAGACCAACCAGAATAAGACATAGTGCAGCACCAAACGGATCAGCCACGATCCCGCCCAGACCTTCCTTGACAAAGGTAGACGAAGTACCCAGTAGCGTTTCCGAACCAAACCAGGTGGCAAATACCGTGGCAATGACCATATATAATGGTAAACGGTGACCAGCCACCACGTAGTCCGCACTGTTTTTGACTCGTCTTGCTGCCCAAATTCCCACCACAATATTGGCCAGAATGTACAAGACCACTGCGGCAATTAATAAACTTTCTTTAGTTGTAAACACAGCTCACCCTTTCCAACGTCGGGTTAAACCTTTTTCCGTAAGACCCCAGCTTACGGTGCCAACTGGTTGCCTATAGATGTTTTTGTATAAGCGGCGCGAAGTTTAGACAAAAGTCGAACGTCTGTCGCCTGTTTTTTGACTAAACCGACGAGAAAAGCCCTCTCTGCTGCTACAATAGGCTTTTTTACACCGCAAAGATTGAGAAGTCACTCATCTATAGCTAAAATTGCGCCTATTCTGTGCTCCCTGTCTCTATGAAGCGTCCCTTTCCCTTAAAAAATCCTCATCAGGATCAGCAAATTTTCCGCCAACGGATCTGGTTTGCTGCTGCGCTGATCGTGTTGGGTTTTGTTGTACTGCTCTCACGCTATACCTATTTACAGGTTTTCCAGTATGGACAGTACCATAGTGCTTCTGACAAAAACCGTATACGCCTACAGGCTTTACCGCCCGCGCGTGGCTATATTTATGACCGTAATGGCATTTTGCTGGCAGACAACTATCCAGTATTTACTGCAGTTGTTAACCGTGCTGACATTGACGATCTGGACGATACGCTAAAGCGACTAACTCCTGTGCTGGAATTAACTGAGGATGATCTGGTTAAATTCAGGCATCGTGCCAAAACTACCCGTAAAACTGAATCTCTCGCTATTAAACTGAATCTGAACGAGCAGCAAATCGCCCGTTTTAGCGAGCTAAAATACAGTTTTCCAGGCGTCAGCATTGATACCAAGATGACCCGCTTTTACCCACAAGGAGAGCTATTTGCACATGTGATTGGCTATGTGGGACGTATTAATGAAAAAGAGCTGGGTGAGCTGGACAAAGAGGCCTATGCCGGCACAGATTTGATCGGCAAGATTGGTATTGAAAAATATTATGAAGACCTACTGCATGGTAAGCCAGGCTATCAATATATTGAAGCAGACGCACATGGTCAGGTACTGCGCCATTTAGGACAAACTCCGGCCATTCGTGGCAATGATCTGTATTTATCACTGGATTATGGCCTGCAAACCATTGCACATGAACAGCTATCAGGGCGCCGCGGTGCGATTGTTGCCATGGATCCGCGTACTGGTGAAATTCTGGCTTTTGTGAGTAACCCCAGTTTTAATCCTAATTTGTTTGTGACCGGTATTAGTCATAAGAACTATAGCGAGCTGCGTGACAATCCAGATCAGCCCTTATACAACCGCGCCCTGCAAGGCGTCTATCCGCCCGGCTCAACCATTAAGCCCATGGAGGGTCTTGGTGGTATTCATTATGGGTTAATCAACTGGAGTTCGCAGATTTATGATCCGGGTTATTTTCATCTACCGGGCGACTCCCACCGTTTTCGTGACTGGAAAAAGTCCGGCCATGGTACGGTCAACATGGATAAAGCCATTACCTGGTCGTGTGATACATTTTTTTACGTACTGGCCTACCGTATGGGTATTGAAAACATGCATGACTGGATGACCCAGTTTGGCTTTGGTTCCAGAACTGGTATCGATTTACCCAATGAAAGTTCTGGATTATATCCTTCTCCCAAATGGAAAATGGAAAAACGCAAAAGCAAATGGCTACCCGGTGAAACTATTTCGGTCAGTATTGGTCAGGGTGCATTTACTGCAACGCCCATCCAGTTAGCAATGGCAACAGCCATTACCGCCAATCATGGTCACCATGTCACACCGCATGTGCTACGTGAAAGCAGAGGGCCTAAATCTTATCCAGTTCATAACGCGCCAGATGGCAAGGTCACATTTAACGGCACTGAACAGGACTGGATTAATATGCGCGAATCAATGGTTAATGTCATTCGCGCCGGTACGGGTGGCCGCCTGAAAATTGGCTTGCGTGGCTATGAAATTGCTGGAAAAACCGGCACTGCACAGGTTAAAAGTATTGCTCAGGGCAAACGCTATAATGAGGCAGCACTGGATGCCCGGCATCTGGATCATGGCCTGTTTGTAGGTTTTGCGCCTGCGGATAAGCCAACCATTGCCATCGCAGTCATTTTGGAAAATGGTAAGCACGGGGGAGCGGCAGCCTTACTTTCCCGCCCCATGTTTGACTATGCGGTGCACCAGATGGAAAAAAATCCTTTAAAGCCTGTCCAGTCGATAGCCAACGGCGGCCTGATGACTGCCGGAATGAAACCACAGGAAATCTCTGAACAGGTGAGCCAGTCCACCAGTACTGCCAATAGCACACCTGCTGCCAGTGCCCCTACTACTATTAATGGTGAGGAGTAAACCTTGAATCAGGTACGTATTATTGGTGGCATATGGAAACGTCGCCTTATCCGGTTTGAATCAACCTCAGGCTTGCGTCCTACACCTGATCGAGTGCGTGAGACCCTGTTTAACTGGCTGATGTGGGATATTGCCGGTAAAAATATACTGGATGTATGTGCCGGTTCTGGCGCTCTTGGCATTGAAGCCCTATCGCGCGGAGCGGCTCAGTGCGTTTTTATTGAAGCTGACGCCAAGCAGGCCGGGCAAATTAAAAGCAATTTAATGCAATTACAATGCACTACCGCCAGGGTTATGCCCGCCAAAGCCGAACAGGCTTTAAAACAGCTATCTACTGGTTTTGACGTGGTATTTCTAGATCCGCCTTATACTTTAGATTTATGGGCAACTCTAGCCACACTCATTGAGCCCTTGCTTAACCCTACTGCCAAAATTTATGTTGAAGCCGACCGCCCATTGGAACAACTTGAATTACCCGCAAACTGGCAGCTACGCAAGCAAACACGCGCCGGACAGATATATGCCGGTTTATTTGAAAATCTTTTCACTCCCTAGTGGCTAAAAGCTGGCGTGTATCCGCTTCTGGGTTATAAATACGACAACCAAAAAGAAGGCCTGAGCTTTTTTTACCTTAAGAAGATATGGTTTACCTAAAAATGATACTTTACCAGCGCACTCACGTTCTTTTCATCCACGCCCTTAATGCCAAACTTGTTGATCCAGTGTGCATACTCAATACCCAGGTACAAACGGGTATCCGGGCTAATCAACCTGCCAGCATTCCACTTCCATTGTGACGTCCAGTTTAGTTCAGCAGCATGATCCGACGCACTGCTTGACCAGTCAATAAAGCCATCAAACAAAAAATCCTGCCCGGCTGCTTTTAATGGAGCGCCATAAGTAATAGTGGTCATCCAGTCATCTTTAGTGGCTTCATTATGCGCGCGGTAAAAATTAACGTTGGCATAATCAAAATAAGGCAGATTAAAACCGAGGCCCAAGCCGTATAAATAATTGTCAAAATTGTCACCAGATTCCCAGGTGGTCGCCAGATAAACATCCTTTACCATGCCATAAGTTAATGCCTGCCCTGACAGATAAGACAGACTCAAACGTGGTGCCAATTCAAAATAATTATCTTTTTCATCATTTTGGCTATAGCGGCTATGGTCAATAAAAAAGAAGGTATCACCCCAACTTAAACCGGTAGCGTACTCCAGCGTCACCACATCGCGTTTTTCCGGGCCAACCTTATAATGATCGCCATGCAAACCACTAATACTAAAGTCCTGCCAGACAGGCTTGGCAGATACCTCAAATGCTGCTGCAGCCAGTACGGCAATACATACTCGTAAAAAATTCATAATACCCCTGAAAAACCACTTAAACCCCGCTTGCTACCTGCTCGTCCCCTTATGCTAGGCAGCAGGTAAAACCGGTGCGAAGTCTAATACAAACTTTAAAAGGGTAGAAGATCAACCGGTAAAAGATGAATTGCACTGCTCAGCACGCAAAAACACCAGCTCATCTTCTGTAGAGTGCTCACTGGAATACGCATAACCTTCCAGGTCAAATTGCTTGAGTTGCTCCACCTGAGTCAGTTTATTTTTAATGATATAGCGACTCATCAGGCCACGGGCTTTTTTGGCATAAAAACTAATGACCTTAAACTGGCCGTTTTTTTCATCCAGAAACACCGGCTTGACCATACGCCCTTGAAGCTGGTTGAGCTTTATTGCCTTAAAATATTCATCAGAAGCCAGATTAACGATAATCTCATCCCCCTGTGCCGCTAATGCCTGATTGACATGGTCGGTAATAGTTTCACCCCAAAAACTGTATAAATCCTTACCAGCCGGGTTGTTTAATTTAGTGCCCATTTCAAGTCGATAGGGCTGCATTAAATCCAGAGGACGCAGCAAGCCATACAAGCCAGACAGCATACGCAAGTGCTTTTGGGCAAACTCAAAGTCCGCTTCAGTAAAGTCCTGTGCCTGCAAACCTGCATACACATCCCCTTTAAAAGCCAAAATAGCCTGACGGGCATTTTCCAGATTAAAAATTGGCTGCCAATTGCAAAACCGTTGATTATTAAGTTCAGCCAGCTTAGGGCTGATATTCATAAGTTCTGATAAATCATCACTGCTTAACTGGCGACACACGTCAACCAACTGCTGGCTTTTATCCAGTAATTGTGGCTGGGTGTGCTCAGTGGTAGATAAGGGACTTTCAAAATCCAGCGTTTTGGCAGGAGAAATTAAAATCAGCATATTATCCGTTAGCATTAGTAATCAGCGATAGCGCCAAACTTAGCATACTCTGCATTGGCAATTTTTAAAATAAGCTAATGTAGGATTTTTCTTATGATTTTTAACTACAAGACGCTGCCGGGCTGCTTATAAAACATATTTCGCAGCCCGGCAACCACTAAGCCCTTAGGTTTAGTTGCTTCCTGTCTGATAGTGACTATCAGGAACTGCTACCGATGCCTGATACGGAGCCGTAAAGGTATTTAGTCCGCTAATGGCCTCATTAATATCTTTACCCTGTTTTAGGATAAAGGAATCAAAGCTCACTCGCTTTAGGTAGTTAAGCATATCTTTAAATACATCACCCACTGCACGCAATTCTCCCACAAAACCCTGGCGTCGCAGCAAAGCCGCATAAGAATAGCCTCGGCCATCGGTAAATGCTGCAAACTCCACTGCAATCATATCCAGTTGATCCAGTGGAAACTGGTGATCTTCTGGTGAAGAATCTACTGTTACCAGTAAAGCTTTCTTGCCCTGCACTTCGCTAAGACGATCCAGTTCACTCGCACGCAGCAGCACATTCCCCATAGGCAAACGGCCATCTTCGCCGATCATGACATACTCATCCTCAGAGATGCTGCCATCTTTAAACAGTACAATATTAGGCATAGACACGCTCCTTAAACGGTTGAATACCAACACGGCGATACGTATCCAAAAAGCGCTCGTCCGGGGTTCTTAAATCCAGATAGGTATTTAAAACTTCCTCAATCACATCCGGCATATCCTGTGCAGCAAATGATGGCCCCAGAATATTACCAATGCTGGCATCATGGTCACTATTACCACCCAGCGTAACCTGATAAAACTCAGCGCCTTTTTTGTCCACGCCCAGAATACCAATATGACCGGCATGGTGATGGCCACAGGCATTCATACAGCCAGAGATATTAAGATCAATTTTGCCCAGGTTATACACCGTATCCAGATCGTCCAGACGGCGACTGATGGCCTCGGCAATAGGAATGGATTTGGCATTGGCCAGTGCACAGTAATCGCCACCCGGGCAACAAATAATATCAGTCACCAGTCCAATATGAGCGCGTGCCATATTATGCTGGTTTAATACCTGATACACCGCATACAAATCTTTTTGTGGCACATCTGCCAGCACCATGTTTTGCTCATGCGTATTGCGTACTTCACCAAAACTGTAGCGGTCAGCCAGGTCAGCTACCATTTCCAGTTCATCGTCGGTAATATCGCCCGGTGCTACCCCCGCCCGCTTTAAGGAGATGGTCACAATACGGTAACCCGGCATTTTATGTTCGTGGGTGTTATGCCTAAACCAGTTGGCAAATGCCTTGTCAGCAGCAAACTGTTCGGATAAATCCACATTGTCCAGTGTTTCATACGGCGGCTGGCTAAATACAGCATCCATACGCGCCAAGAGCTCAGGGTCGGTTTTACGCTGCTCACGAATCTGGGCAAACTCGGCTTCTACTTTTTGGGCAAATACCTCAGGAGTTAAGGCTCTGACCAGAATTTTAATCCGCGCCTTAAACTTGTTATCACGACGACCATGCAGATTATACACTCGTACAATGGATTCCAGATAGGCCAGTAAGTCTTCACGTGGCAGGAAATCACGAATAAAGCTGCCAATCACTGGTGTACGTCCAAGACCGCCACCCACCAAAATACGATAACCAATTTCACCTGCTTCATTTTGAACAATATAAACGCCAATATCGTGAAATGCGGTGGCGGCACGGTCTACTTCCGCCAATGCGGATACGGCAATTTTAAATTTACGTGGCAGGAAGGCAAACTCGGGATGAAACGTACTCCACTGGCGAATTAATTCACAGGTAGGCCGTGGATCAATAATTTCACCTGGAGTAACACCGGCAAACTGATCGGTGGTGGTATTGCGAATACAGTTACCACTGGTTTGAATAGAGTGCATCTGTACACTCATCAGTTCACCCAGCGCGGCTGGAACATCTTCCAGGGCTGTCCAGTTGAGCTGGAAATTCTGCCGGGTAGAGACATGCGCATAACCACGGTCATATTTGCGGGTAACGGAAGCCAGTTTGCGCAGTTGACGGCTTGCCAGTAAGCCATAAGGTACAGCAATACGAAACATCGGTGCGTAACGCTGAATATAAAGGCCATTTTGCAAACGTAATGGTAACAGTTCGCTATCAGACAAAGTACCTGCAAGGTAGCGCTGAATCTGGTCGGTAAATTGTGCCAGACGCTCATTGAGCAATTGTTGGTCAAACTCGGTATATTGATACATGGCTCACGGCTAGTTCATTATTTCAGCCGCGCATCATACCTAGCTTTGCTTCATCAATAAAACGCTTTTTTTGCATAACTAATAACGATTTTATTGATAGATCATTAAGATTTAAGATTTTATGATGAATTGCCCCTGCACAATCTCATTCTTTATTCATAAAACTACTGTTCGATAACAGCTCGACTCCCAGCATATTACTAAAGGGAGTATTGTATTATTAGCTGGTTATAGGCAAAGCTGAAATTTAGAGAGTAATTGGCTATTGACCAGCCATAGATAATTTTTGTTACATTTACTTAAATGTGGTGACTATAGCAAAATTTTATTTTTAAAATCTTTATAGGAATCAAACAAATTAAGTATTTTATAAGAAAAAAATAAGCTTTATCGATATTTAGATATATTAGTAAAACCACCAAAACCTCTTGCCTTAATCAGTATAGTTGATGTTTTTATGTTAATATTCTTCGCACTATTCCAAAGGGCGGCTGTATTTTCAGCTTCTCCTTATCTCTATACAGGCCACGCCTGATCTGCTGTAGTTTTGAATAGCATACTTTATTCATCACTTTGATTTTTTATACTTACTACAGCTTCTACGCTCTACATCCACAAGAGCCTTAGTCCATCATCAGTCCAGCGCTTGCTGCCGAAGAACTGATGATTAAATTAAGGAGTAATTATGTTTCAGTTCTCTAGTACAGCAATTGTACTATTGATGGTTCTTTTTTATGGCCTGACCTTTTTAATGGCATTACGCATTGGCCGAAAAAATGAAAATGTTGATGGCTATATGGTCTCCAATGGTTCTATTGGTTTTAGTATGTCAGCAGCCAGTATGACTGCCACCTGGATCTGGGCCGCTTCATTTTATGCTGCTGCTTCCTCAGGTTATAAATACGGTATTTCAGGGGCGCTCCATTATGGGTTATGGGGCGCACTCATGATTTTGTTTATCTATCCTTTTGGTAAGCGTTTTCGGGAACTTGCACCTAACGCCCACACTCTGGCAGAGATCATGCACGCACGGCATGGCAACCAAAGCCAGCTTATTCTGGCAGGCTCTAATATTGTAGGGAGTATCATCAGCCTGATGGTAAATTTTACTGCCGCTGGTACGCTGGTGGAAATATTATCTCCGCTTAGCTTTAGCCAGGGTGTGCTCATTACCGGCCTAGGTGTGCTGTCTTATACCTTGTGGTCAGGTTTTCGCTCCTCGGTGTTTACCGACTTTGGTCAGCTTATGGCCATGATGATCGCAGCAGTGATCATTATTCCGGTGTTGTTTTTTACCCTTGGTGGTCCTTCACTATTCCAGACAGGTGCACACCATCTCCAACCTGAGCAGCTTAGCTTTTTTTCCAAGACTGCCTTTTTAGAACAAGGTGCACCGTTTTTTGTGGCTGTATTGGCCTATGCCATCGGCAACCAGACCATTGCACAGCGCTTATTTGCCGTACGTGAAGATTTAATTAAACCCAGCTTTATCACTGCAACCATTGGCTATGCTTCTATTGTTATTGGCCTGGGAATGTTAGGTATGCTCGCATTATTTGCCGGTATTCAACCCATTGACGGTGATTTAAACAACCTGATCCCGCAAATGGCTGCCACCTATTTGTCACCTTTTATGGTGGCGCTACTATTTGTAATGGTCATTGGTTCACTATCCTCTACGGCTGACTCTGATTTATCTGCGCTTTCTGCCATTGTAATGACGGATATCTATGGTAAGCAGATTGCCAAGAACCAGCCTAACCCAAAGAAAATGCTGCTGATTGGACGGGTAACCATGATCATTGCGACCATGACCGGCATTATTCTTGCTACTTTCAAGTTTGATATTTTGTCGATGCTGATTTTTGTTGGCGCGTTATGGGGGGCTATCGTCTTTCCGGTGATTGCCAGCCTGTACTGGAACAAAGTCACTGCCTCTGCATTTAACTGGTCAGTGGCTGTCGCATTCTTAAGTTTTTTATTAGTGCGCTTTGAATGGCTGTCCTTAACAGGTTTATTTGCCACTTTCTTTGAAGTCATCGCTGCTATTGGCACAGGGGTAGTACTGGGCCTAATGAGTTTTGGTTTCTTTGGCAAAAAAGTAGGCCTTTGGGTAGGCGGCATTACCGCAGTCGTTTGTCTGCCTGTTTATTTTGGCTTTTTACGCGAACATATTGTCCTGCTCAGCTCATTGACTGCCTATGGCGCCAGTGCGCTAACCTGCACATTACTGACTTTAAGAAGTTCAAAACCACGATTTGATTTTAATCAAATCGACAGAATGGTCATTGAGTTTCATGATATTACCGTAAACAGTAAAAAAGGAGATAAAGCATGAATGCTACTTTATTAACGATCTATGTATTATTCTGGCCGATGGTGGCTACGACTTTACTGATCATTTTATGCTATAGCTTATACCAGGACATCCAGGAAGCCAAAAGAACCGGCGAAGATCTGGTATAAATTTAAAACCAGCCCATTAAAAAAGCAGACGTCATGTTGACCTCTGCTTTTTTATGCAGTTTCCACAGCGCTGACTTTAGCTCATCAATAAAATACTTTTTATTTAACATTGATTTCACTATAAATCTTACAATGATTTGGCTCAATCCATGCCAGCACAAATATTTCAGGCATAAAAAACCCGACTGAATTCATCCTGAATGGTCGGGTATTTTTTAGCGTCCTGCTGACATCATGTCATCTATCCATTTGAGTCCTACAAATGGCTTTCCCTGCGATAATGGCTATCCTTAGTGGCTGGTAAACTACCATTCCGTGCCATGTCATCCCTGTTTCGCTGGAGTAATAATCGCGTATTTTACTGGCTGAAGATAGTCGCTAGGGCGACAATCACTGTACGCTCTGGATTACATTTAATAACATTATTTAGCTAATATTTGCTCAAGCTCACATACTTTCAAACCATGTTAACCTTGCACTACAAATATAATTTTTTGCATCCTCCTTTTTATTATTTAATTGCATCTAGCACACTTTTTCTCTTTAAACTCAGTTCTTTTAAGAACTTACGGTAATACCTTGCAGTGCGCAATGGACGCTCGATCATTGGCATATGTCCAGTTTGCGGCATGGCAACAGTTTTGGCATGCGGTATGAGTTCAGCAAAATGCTTAAGCATGTCTATATCAAGCAGCTTATCAAATTCGCCCCAGACCACAAAAGCAGGCATATCAACTTCGGCGATTTGTTCACTTACCCAGTCGTGTGGATAAATTTCCTGCTGCAACTGCAAAAATATATTAAACAAACGTTCGCGTCGATCTGAGTATTGCTTGGCCAGCATAAGTTTAACCTGAGAAGGCAGCCATTGCTGTTTAAAAGCAGCCAGGTTCATCAACTCATCAAACTCTGCTAGTGAATTTAATAAAAATGGGTTTCTACCTGCTTCTATCGATTGAACTAACACACTATGGGTACGCGCCTGTAAGCCTGCTGCATTCATCAAACCTAAACTGGCAATACGTTCTGGCCACTTGGTGGCTAGACGAGCAGCAATAAATCCACCCATGGAATTACCCAGCACATGTACTTTATCAATGTGCAAATGATCCAATAATTCAATCATACGTTTGGCTTGTGCTTCTGTGCTGTAATCGGCATCAGGTACATAACCTGTTTGGCCATGTCCAGCCAGATCTGGAATCACAATGTGATAATCTTTCACAAAGTAGCGTGCAAATCGTAACCAGTGGGCTTTTTCAGCACTTAAACCATGGAGTAGCAATAAGGTACCACGTGATTTTTTAGGTTTTTCATTGCATAACCAATATATATTAAAGCCATCAATATGATGATGCTTCAGCTTAAAACCATAAAAGCGGCTTTCACGATACATAGCCTGGCGGTACATTAATTTACCAGTAATGATATTTAATGGTTCAAGTACGCCAGTGGACTGCCAAGGTGCATCAATGTTCCAACGCTCACGTAATTCATTGGGATCTATGGGTTGCTCAAGCAATTGTTTCATCAGCACTTTTATTGATTCCATTATACCTCTCCCAGTTTGTCATTGGCTTCCCCTAACTGCTGGCCGACATACTCATAGCGGGCACTACTTCTGGAAAACTTGATCGGACAGGCCAACTGGGGCTGGGTTGTATTTGTATCGCCCTCTTTTAATGGCACTGGCACTACCCAGCCACGCTCCTTAGCCAGTTGAGACTCCGCCGCTTCTTTTAAGCTAAGCACCGGTTCTACGCATACATCAAGCTTAGCAAACACCTGCTGCCAGTGGCTAAATGACTGGGCAGCAATCGCATCAGCGACTGCCTGTTTAACTTCTCGGCGGTCTTCCTCAAACATGGAAGCGCCTTTTTGTGCCAAAACTGGCAGTGCTAATGCTGCACTCAAGCCCATCATAAATTGTGGCTCAAGGCTTCCTACGGAGATATAGCGACCATCGGAGGTTTTAAAATAATCATAATAACTGCCGCCATTTAGGGTAGCCGCCTCTGGTGCCTGATTTTCCCCGCCAGCAATCTGCGCCGAGGCTGCCATGTTATTTAGGGTAAATACGCAGTCGGTCATGGAAATATCAATATGTTGACCCTGATTGCTGTGGTTACGCTCAATCACCGCAGCCAAAATACCAATCACCGCATGCAATGAGCCACCCGCTACATCTGCCACCTGAATACCCAAAGCTGGCGGGCCACTGTGCTTGCGGCCACTATGCCCTGCCACTCCGGCAAGCGACATATAGTTAATATCGTGACCTGCCCGGTCTTTATGCGAGCCAGTTTGGCCATAACCGGTAATGGAGCAATAAATAAGGCGTGGATTAATGGCTTTTAAATCGTCATAGCCTAACCCCAGACGCTGCATGACGCCCGGACGAAACTGCTCCACAATAATGTCAAACTCATTAAGCAATGCTTTAATTTTTTCAATATTATCCGCCTGCTTAAGGTCAACCGCCAGAGATTTCTTGTTGCGGTTCAAATAAGCATGCGCGGTGGCCTGCCCATCGGCGTAAGGTGGCATCACGCGTACCAGATCTACACGGGTTGGGGATTCAACATGAATTACCTCTGCTCCCAGATCAGCCAGCATTAAAGTGGCAAAAGGTCCCGGCAACAGGGTGGAAAAATCCAGAACTTTTAGACCGGCAAGCGGTGCACCAGCAAGGTTAGCAGTAGATTGTTTCATGAAAAAATTCCAGACAATAAGCCAGGTTATAAAAAAAGGGCATTTATTTAATAAGCTGAACAGCCTAAAATGCATAGGTTTGGCAGACAATGACGATTGCTACCAGTTTGTCTGAACAAACGCGTCAGTTTTTAATTTATCCTAAAAATGATACCAGCTTAATCAACCATATATGTTATGTTAAGCAGTCCCCAATGCGGGGCGCGTGGCCTTAAATACTAATTAGAGGACGATGATGAACCGCGATACCATTAGCATTCACTTTGTCAATGCCGCCTTAACCGGGGTACGGCGTATGGGTCTAGATGTGAATGCTTTACTGTCCCGTGTTGGTATTGAGCCTGAGTTACTTCACCAGCCAAAAGCCCGCGTTTCACCGGATCAGTATACCCGCCTTGCTCAAACGCTCTGGCTGGTTACTCAGGATGAACACCTGGGTTTTGATACCCAGCCGCGACGACTGGGCACCTTCTCCATTATGTGCCAACTGATTATTCATGCTGGAACACTGGGCAAAGCACTGGATTTAAGTGCACAGTTCTATCGTCTTTTTGGCGATGACTGGGCGGTGAGTATTGAACGTGATACTCACGAAGCACGCTTGGTTACCCATATTCCACCAGAGCGTGATCCAGATCATTTTATTACTGAAAGTATGCTCATGATCTGGCATGGTCTGGCATCGTGGCTCATTGAGCGCCGCATTCCGCTAGAGCGTGTACAATTTGCCTATCCTCAGCCTAAACATGCCGAAGAATATGATGCGCTGTTCTTTTCACCAGTGATCAAGTTTGATGCGCCACGTACCGAGATTACTTTTGCAGCTGATTATCTGGACTTGCCCATTCGACAGACCGAAGCCAGTCTGCAAGAGTTTTTAAAGAGTGCGCCCGCGCAATTATTGGTCAAATTTAAAAATGCCAGTTCGCTCACCTCACGAATCCGTGAGGTATTAAAAAGCCATATTGGTGAAGAAATGCCCACTTTAAATGAAGTGGCCTCCATGCTGTATCTGTCTCCACAAACCCTGCGCCGCCGCTTGGCAAGCGAGGGCAAAAGCTATCAGGGCGTTAAAGACAATCTGCGCCGGGATACCGCCATTCACTTACTGCTAAAGCCGGATTTATCATTAGAGGAAGTAGCACAACAGGTTGGTTTTAGCGAGACCAGTACGTTTCATCGTGCCTTTAAAAAGTGGACCGGTGTAACGCCCGGCCTATACCGGCAACTGCATGGTAGTAATACACTTTAAATATTTATGTCTTAAGCTTTCTTTAACATAGCCAGCTCAAATGCCCGTGTTGCGTCTGTCATAGCTAAAGCGTGTCAGTTTTTTTCTCCTGAATAAACTGCTGTAAATGCGTGGCAACGGCTTTAAATAGCAGTGGATCAAGCTGCTGGCCTAACTTACGCAGGTTTTTGTAGGCCATGGCAGTGGTCATATTGATCACGCCATTTAAGGTTTTATCCGCGACAAAGTTAAAATGAAGCAGTTTTTTTGGCTGGCGAATGAGCGCATCCACCCCAATATCTGTGACTTCAACCAGACTTTCCATAGCGCCTTCAGCATTACTCACCTTGCCATGCTCAAGACTGCATAGCGCCAGCAGCGCCCGTTCAGCAGTAGACTGCGGCAAGTCAAACATCAAATAAGGCTGACCATTTTCTGCCCGCTGAATCATGCTGGCATACATATTCACTACCGGCGTCAGGCGCTCATTACCAAACCACGATACTGCCCAGCCCGTGTATTTGCGTAAAACTGCTTTTACTGCACTGATATGCTCAAGAGAGGCCAGCAGACTGGCACACTTTGGCTCTGTTAAGCCCTGTATTTGCAATAGTTGCTCAACCATGTGCTGAAATACACCATCAATAATCTGGCAGGATGCCTCCCCCATCAGTTTACCGGTTTGCTCTGACAGTGAGCGTTTCTCCCCTGCATTGAGCTGCTGGCTTAACCGGCTAAGTTCTTGCTCAAAACTCTGGCTCAAAGGCAGCGCAATACAATAATAAGTCATGCTTTCCCATCCTGAGTATTATTTTTAACCTTTAACTAACGCACTTTACTTTTACGGATCATTTTATACATCAAGGGCGGATAAATGCGCGACAGCCACACGCCCAGTTTTTCCTTTAAACCACCAATCACAATATATTCCTGACCGGCTACCAGGGCTTCAATAGCTTGTTTGGCAAACTCATCTGCGCTCATCGCGTTAGCCTGAGCATCGTCCATTGTGCCCAAAGCATGGCCATCTCCTGTTAGCGCTGCTACAGATACATTGGTTTTAACAAACCCCGGAAAAATAATGGCTACCTTTAAGCCCTGATCTGCCATTTCTGCCCTTAAGCTATTGGCCCACAAATGAATAGCCCCTTTAGCCGCTGCATAGCTAGCCCGATACTGGGTGCCCAATAGCCCCGCTACACTGGACACAAAAACCACATGTCCTGAACCTTGCTTAAGCATACTGGGCAATACCTGACGCGTTATTGCTACAGGGGCAAAATAATCAATTTCCATAATCTTGCGGTCAGTCTGCTCAGTGGTGTCATGGATCAGGGCACGCTGGCTAATGCCGGCATTATTGATCAGCCAGTCCAGCCGACCTTTTTTCTGAATGACTTCACCATAAGCAGCAGCTAGCGCTGGGTAATCTGTCACATCCAGTGGCAAAATCATATGCTGTTCAGGGTTTCGTAAGTGACGGGCTACCCGCTCCAGCTCATCTAATCTTCGGGCACTTAATACGACCTGTGCGCCATGTTTGGCAAATTGGTGTGCCAGTGCCTCGCCAATCCCACTGGATGCACCTGTAATCCAGACTACTTTCCCTGTCAGTGAATGTGTCGCCATGGGCATTGTTTCCTGTTTCGCTATTGTCCAGTGAGTCATTCATTATGTACCGCTTAAACCTACAACATCTTGCGGTCTGACTCAATTGCGTTTTGATCGCAAATCGCCCGCAAAATCCGCTACAATAACGGCAATTTTTTTCATTTAATTTTTGGATTTTTGTCGATGACCAATACAGTTGACAACAGCGCAGCAGATAATAGTTCAGCAGAGAGCCAGCAAAATATTTCTACCACCTATGATCCAGCCGCCATTGAAGCGCATTGGTATGACGTCTGGGAGAAACAAGGCTATTTTAAACCTCAAGGCACTGAAGAAAATTCAACCGCCAAGCCATTTACCATCATGATTCCACCGCCCAATGTGACCGGTAGCCTGCACATGGGTCATGGCTTTAACAATGCCATTATGGATGCCATGGTTCGTTATCATCGCATGCTGGGCGACAATACCTTATGGCAACCAGGAACTGACCACGCTGGTATCGCCACGCAAATGGTCGTAGAACGTCAACTGGCCGCACAAAACATCAGCCGTCATGACCTTGGCCGTGAAAACTTCATTGAAAAAATCTGGGAATGGAAGGAAAAATCCGGCGGCACCATTACCCAGCAAATCCGTCGTCTGGGTTCTTCAGTCGACTGGTCTCGAGAACGCTTTACTATGGATGAAGGCTTGTCCAATGCAGTGAAAGAAGTGTTTGTACGGCTACATGAAGACGGCCTGATTTATCGTGGCAAACGCTTGGTCAACTGGGACCCGAAACTGCACACTGCCCTGTCCGACCTTGAAGTTGAAAACAATGAGGAACAAGGCTCGCTGTGGCATTTCAAATATTTCTTTGAAAATGACAGCACCACAACCAGCGATGGCAACAATTATCTGGTGGTTGCCACCACACGCCCTGAAACCTTACTAGGTGATAGCGCAGTTGCCGTGCATCCTGACGATGATCGTTACAAGCACCTAATTGGTCAAAATATCCGCCTACCAATTACCAACCGCCTAGTGCCCATTGTGGGCGATGACTATGTTGAAAAAGACTTTGGTACGGGTTGCGTCAAAATCACCCCAGCACATGACTTTAATGACTACGAAGTTGGCAAGCGCCACAATCTGCCGCTCATTAATATTTTTAATAAAAATGCCGAAGTTTTGCAGGAATTTGACTGGATTGAAGCAGCAGGTCAACCGATTAGCAACCAGTTTGCCGCACCAATTGATTATGCTGGACTTGAGCGTTTTGCTGCGCGTAAAAAGCTGGTGGCACAGGCTGAGAGTGAGGGCTGGCTAGAAAAAATCGAGCCATATACGCTTAAAGCACCGCGCGGTGACCGTTCCGGCGTGATTGTTGAACCGTTACTGACTGACCAGTGGTACGTGAAAATTGCGCCGCTGGCCGAGCCTGCCATTCAAGCGGTGCAAAATGGCGACATCAAATTTGTACCAGAGCAATACAGCAATATGTATATGTCCTGGATGAACAACATTCAGGACTGGTGCATTAGCCGTCAGCTCTGGTGGGGACACCGCATTCCGGCCTGGTATGCGCAGGACGGCAGCGTGTATGTTGGCCGTTCTGAAGACGAAGTGCGCCAGAAATATAATCTGGGTGCAGACATTCAACTGAATCAGGATGAAGACGTTTTAGATACTTGGTTCTCCTCTGCGCTGTGGACATTCTCAACACTGGACTGGACAGGTGATGCCGCCAAAGATGCGGAAAACTATTTTTTAAATACTTTCCATTCTACTGATGTGTTGGTGACTGGTTTTGACATCATTTTCTTCTGGGTTGCCCGCATGATTATGATGACCCTGCACTTTGTCAAAAATGAAGATGGTACGCCACAAGTGCCGTTTAAAACCGTGTATGTGCATGGTCTGGTGCGTGATAGCGAAGGCCAGAAAATGTCTAAATCCAAAGGCAACGTGTTAGACCCGCTGGATTTGGTCGATGGTATTGATCTGGAAACGCTGGTGGCAAAGCGCACTACCGGCTTGATGAACCCGAAAGATGCGGCCAAAATTGAAAAAGCTACCCGCAAAGAATTTCCGGATGGCATTCAGGCTTACGGCACTGATGCCCTGCGCTTTACATTCTGTGCTTTAGCCAACACTGGCCGCGATATCAAGTTTGATATGAAGCGCGTGGAAGGCTATCGTAACTTCTGCAACAAGATCTGGAACGCCACCCGTTTTGTGTTAATGAATGTGGAAGGTAAAACCGTTGGTCAAGCTCCACGCACTGACCTATGGGAACTGCCGGAACAGTGGATTGTTAGCCGTTTGCAAAAAGCCGAAGCCGCCGTTCATAAAGCCTTTGCTGATTATCGTCTGGATATGGTAGCACAAACCATGTATGACTTTGTCTGGAACGAATACTGCGACTGGTATGTGGAACTGGCTAAACCTGTATTAAATGGTGAAGATGTGAGCGAAGAGCGCAAAGCCGAAGTGCGTCGTGTGTTATTAGCAACCATGGAAACTAGCTTGCGTTTGCTGCATCCGCTGATGCCATTTTTGACTGAAGAAATCTGGCAAACCCTTGCCCCGATGATCGGTCGACAAGGCGCGGCAGATAAAAACAGTATTATGCTCGCCCCTTACCCTGTGGCTGATCAGACCAAAGTGAATGAGCAAGCCGAAGCTGACATGACCTGGCTGCAAGGTTTGATTGGTGCAGTGCGTAATATTCGCGGTGAAATGGGCTTGGGTAATGCACGCTTGCTGCCTGTATTGCTGAAAAACGTGAGCAACAAGGAACGCGAGCAGCTAAACCGTATTGAGCCGTTGTTTAAAGTCTTGTCCAAAGTAGAAAGCATTGAGTTTTTAGCCAATGATCAGGAACCGCCGCTGTCATCCAGTAGTGTGGTAGGTCAGGTTTCCATTTTTGTACCGATGAAGGGCTTAATTGATCCACAAGCTGAAATTGGCCGCCTGAGTAAAAAGATTGAGAAGCTGCAAAAGCAGTTTGATCAGTTGAATACCAAGCTTTCCAATCAGGGCTTTTTGGCTAAAGCGCCAGCCAATGTGGTAGAAAGTGAAAAGGCCGTGCTTGCAGATTTAGGCGATCAGTTGCAGAAGTTAAATGGGCAGAAGAGTCAGTTAGAGGCGTTGTAAATCAGCAGATACTGCAAAGGGCAACTTTTGTTGCCCTTCTTTTTTATTCTATTTATCGCTTTCGGCAGCCAAATAAACCGAGTTATTCTCTCGCTTACCTACTGCGATTACCAAAACCACTACTTCTTGGTTAATCACTTCATACACTAAGCGATAGCCAATATTTCGTAGCTTAATTTTATAACGGTTTGGATGTCCGGAAAGTCGATTTTTAGGAATTTCCGGATTATCCAGAATTTTAACCAGTTTCTTTTTAAATTGCTGCTGGACTGATGGATTCAACTTCTTCCATTCTTTTAACGCTGCTTCAACAAAATCAAGCTCATAGGTCATTAATGTTTACTCGAATGCGTCTTTGATTCCCACGCGCATCAGCAATTGCGTTTAATTCTAAATCTTCAAGCTGTTCAATCATTTGTTCGTATAGATCAGCAGGAACACAATAAAAAGCTGGCGTATTGCGGTTCAAAATAGCAACTGTTTCACCATGACCCGACAAAACAGTGTCCATTGGGCTTTTTTTCAACTCAGTAATGCTTGCAGTCATTCGTGCATGAATCATTTGAGTCATCATTTTATCCTCCATAGAATCTCTATTAATAATAACATTTTTTAGTGCTCTTAAAAGCACCTTTTGAGGTACTAATAGATATTCTTTTTTAAAATTTGAGAAAATCCATCACTAGATGTACAATTAAAACGTACACCTAAAAGGAGCTACCCATGACCTCCATTCCCTTCACTCAAGCACGTGCCCACCTTGCCGATCTCATCGACCAGAGCAAACAAGGTGAGAAAGTCTTCATCTCTCAGCGTGGGCAAACCACTGCGGTTTTGATGTCTGTTCCAGAGTATCAAAAACTAACGGGTCAGCCCTCAGATATTGCGGAGAGCCTTAACGCTTGGCGGGAAAAATTTAAAGATGAGCTGAGCGATTCTGACGAGGATTTTATCGTTGAACGCGATCAGTCTGAAGGGCGGGATTTCTCTTGGTAAGTCACGTTAGCCTTTTATTGGACACCAATATTATTTCAGAACTGGTCAAAGTTGAGCCTAACACGCATGTATTCCAGCAATTCCAGACTTATAAAAACGAAATTGCCATTCCAAGTTTGGTTTGGCATGAACTGCGTTTTGGCTGGTTAAGAATGCCCGACAGCAAACGTAAGCAATCTATTGGTCTATTTCTGCATGATGTAGTGAGCTTGCTACCGATCTTGCCGTATGACACGGCGGCGGCAAAAATTCACGCAGAAATTAGAGTTGAGGCACAAAAAACTGGTCACACCCTGCCCTTTGCAGATGGTCAGATTGCTGCAATTGCAATGTCGCAGGGTTTAAGCCTAGTCACTCGTAATACTAAAGATTTTGAAACAATTACAGGGCTACGGCTTATTAATTGGTTTGAATAACTTCTCAAAAAAATACCAATAAAAAAGCCGATTATCTCAAGAAGCAATCGGCTTAGTAAAAATCATGCAATGATTAAAAATGCGCCTCTAACCCCAAATAAGGCCCCTTCGCCTTTACTTCTCTTAACGCAGTTTTGGCATCGTCATCAAAATTAATGGTCATGGCACGATAGCCAAACTTCACGCCTAAATCCAGTGCAATATTCTCAATAAAGTTATATTTTACTTCAGCATTAATGTCGCTAAAGTCCGCATCACTGCTCTTGCCAGCCATCACTTCTGCTTTGGCACTCAGGCCAGTAAATGGCATTTTGCCGCCAGCCGCGACATACAACGCAGGCATGGTTTCGTCATATTTGCTTTTTGCCACAGCGGCCAAATTAGCAACACTCACACGCACGGCATCTTTGGTATTTAGCCGCTTTACGCCAAGACCAGCATCCACGCTCACGATATTATCCAGAATCTCATAGTAGCCCAGCGCGTCCAGCGTTTGCACACCAACTGTTTGATCCACAACATATAGCGCGTTGCCGTCACTCTCAGTATTGCTAAAGTCGCTATAGCGTAGTTTTACATTAGGCAAAAACGGTACTGGATGCTCAAAAGCCAGATTATAAACCGCGTTGAATTTATCCTTTGACTGCCCGGCGCTGTCATCTGCCTTGGTATACATGCCATCCACACCAGCATATAAACCCACAAAATCAGCGTTGGCATTCATACTTGCCATTGTCAGCACTGCCACCGCCAATATAGGCAGCCCCCGCTTTAAATTAAATGTACTCATTGTTTTTCCTGTTTAACCAAAACCAAAAATCGCGCTATTCTAAGGTATTGATCACTTCACTACACCTTATTTTTTAAGCCTTAATATTTTTTACTTTACTGCTGGTATTTTAAATTCTGGCCATTCTTGCAAAAACATATCGGCATAAGGTGGCTCTTTACGCAGTAACTGATCCAGTTGCTGGTGAATGACATAAAGCAGACCAATGTCCAGGTCAATCAGTTTATGATCAGCACTGGTTTTTTCCTTGTGCCAGGCCTGACGCTGCTGCTGGGCACCTTGCACAATAATCGCCATGGCTTCATTGCCGGCAAATACTGCATAAGCCTGTAGGCGAAGTTCAAGCATGTGCCAGTTGCTAGCCAGTTTTTTAAAAATGTCCAGATCAGGCTGCGTAGTGCGCCAGCCAATTTGTGCTGAATCCAGTTTACCACTCACCTGTTCAGGCAATATCGGCTCGAGCAAGTCGGCAGTGCTTAAAAAGATTTTTTTAAGCGCCATAATATGCTTAAAATCATCCTTACCGCGACCCAAATCAAGCTCTACAGTCTTTTCAAGGTCAGTTAAATATACATTGAGCATTACGCAGTCGCTTTATTAATTCATATAGACGTATTGTAGCCAACCCTTGTGGAGTTTTTTAAACTTCTATCACCAAAATATGCTTTTTTATATGCTTAATCCTCAGGCCAGTAGTCCAATCCAGCAATTAGCAGTCAATTTCCCCAACAATATCCGTATTTTTATGAAACGTGAGGATTTACTACACCCGCAGATTTCCGGTAACAAGTTTCGCAAATTGAAATACAATTTGCTTGAGGCACAAAAACTCAAACATACTACACTGCTCAGCTTTGGCGGTGCATATTCTAACCATATTGCTGCGCTTGCTGCTGCCGGGCATGAATTTGGTTTTAATACGATTGGTATTATTCGTGGCGAAGAGCTAGTCCATAAACTTAATGACAACCCAACGCTTAAGCTGGCACAGCAATATGGAATGCAGTTTAAGTTTATCAGCCGCGCGGATTATCGACGCAAAACCGAACCCAGCTTTATTCAAGCGTTGCAACACCAGTTTGGCAATTTTTATTTAGTTCCCGAAGGGGGAACCAATCTGCTGGCAGTGCAAGGCTGTACCGAAATATTAACGCCACAAGACAAACAACAATTTGATTATATCTGCTGTGCGGTAGGGACTGGCGGCACTATTGCAGGCATTATTGAATCCAGTACGGAGCAGCAAACTGTTTTAGGTTTTTCCGCCTTGAAGGGTGATTTTTTACAAACAGAAATCCAGCAGTGGACGCAGAAAACCAATTGGCAAGTAATTCCTGACTATCACTTCGGCGGCTATGCCAAAACCACGCCCGCGCTTTTAGCGTTTGTACAGGATTTTAAACGGCAAACCGGCATCGAAATTGAGCCAATTTATACTGGCAAAATGCTATTCGGTATTTTTGATCTGATTGAAAAAGGTTTTTTTCCAGCAAACAGTCAAATTCTTGCGATTCATACTGGCGGCTTGCAGGGCAATTTAAGTGCGCGTATTGATGCCAATAGCGCTAAGCCTTAGCCAGTACTTCTCTCACACGCTGCTGTAATGCAGGAACCACTTCTGTCTCAAACCATGGATTACGCCGCAACCAGAAAATATTGCGCGGGCTTGGGTGTGGCAATGGAATAGTATGCGGCCAGAATTCACGCCAGTTCATGACATTGTGAGCCACCGAATCATGCGCCGCCTGCAAATGATAAGCCTGAGCATACTGACCAATTAACACCGTCAGCTCAATGTTGGGCATAAGCTTAAATAATCGCTCATGCCAGCTGGCAGCACATTCAGGTCTGGGTGGTAAATCGCCCGATTTTCCCCTGCCCGGATAGCAAAAACCCATCGGCACAATCGCCACTTTACTGGCATCATAAAATGCTTCACGGCTCATGCCCAACCAGTGCCGCAGGCGATCTCCGCTCACATCATTAAAAGGCGTGCCGCTATCATGCGCTTTTCGCCCCGGCGCCTGCGAGGCAATTAAAATTTTTGCCTGTGGATTAACCTGCAAAATAGGACGGGGAGTATACGGCAACTGCTCGGCACACAAATTACAGCCCTGCACATCCTGCAAAAGCGCATCAATGGTTGGAATACGAAAATTGTGGTTCACAATAGCCCTAAGTGAAAAACATACTCTGCTTTAATGGGGGCTGAAAATTTGATCTCAATTGATGGCTTGTTGTGGGTTGTAGGAGCTAGGCTGCGATTACATATATTTTTTATGATTACTTTTTAATCCTTTAACCATTTAAATTTTAACAAAATAAGGGGTGGCAGATAGCACGGCACCCACTAAAACCAGCACGCCAATGCTCCCCGCATAGTAGGGAAAAATCATCAATATTAGCCCACATACAAATGGCACACTGACCCGCTGTTTAGCACCGTAAATCAGGTAGCCTAAACCAATAGAGCTAAAGATAACGCCAAGCAAGAGTTGTGAAGTTTCCAAGATGTGATCTCAACTAATTTTTCGTCGTTTATGGCTTTCTTCGTTTCTCTTTTTGAATCGTCTTTTCCAGAGAATCCGCAAAGGCCTTTTTCTCTTTATCCGAAATTGGTGGCGGCCCGCCGGTTTGCACCCCTGCGCCGCGCAATACTTCCATGTAGTCACGTAAATGCAAGCGTGCCCTGACATTATCAGGGGTAAAAATCTCTCCACGCGGATGAATGGCTGTCCCGCCTTTTTCAATCACCTGAGCGGCCAGCGGGATATCCTGCGTCACCACGATATCACCTTTTTGCATCCGTTCAACAATTTCACAGTCTGCACTATCCGCCCCATGCATCACCTGAATGGACTTAATCCGCACCGAAGGTTTAATGCCCAGAGGCTGGTTAGCCACAAAAATGACGTTTAATAAATGACGATCTGACGCTCTAAAAATAATATCACGCAGGATACGCGGAATCGCATCAGCATCAATCCAGAGCTGGAAAGCGGGAGCAGGTAGTGACTGTGTCATAAAAATAGCAATTAACCAATTCAGGCAAGCTTAAGTGAGGCGCTGATAAAAGACAATTCAAGGTTTATCATAAATTAAAGGATTGATGAAAGCGTCAAAAAAATCAGTCATCTCTAAATTGCAATGAGGCAACAAGCCCCATTGCCTTGAAGGTCAATATTTACCGCAACAATTAGCGCGGAGCCATACGAATTGCTCCATCCAGGCGAATAGTTTCGCCATTCATAAAACTGTTTTCTACCATATGGATCGCCAGTTGCGCATATTCCTCAGGGTGTCCCAGACGCTTGGGAAACTGGGTCATTTCTATTAATGGCATTTTTACGGAATCAGGTGAGCTATTCATCAGCGGTGTGTTAAAAATACCCGGTGCAATGGTATTTACCCGCACACCAATGACTGCCAGATCTCGTGCCAGTGGTAGAGTCATACCCACAACGCCACCTTTGGATGCAGAATAAGCCACCTGTCCAATCTGTCCATCAAAAGCCGCAACCGATGCCGTATTAATAATCACGCCACGCTCACCATCTTCTGTGACTGGGCTATTATGTTGCATGGCTTCGGCTGCCAGGCGGGTCACGTTAAAAGTGCCAATCAGGTTGATCTGAATCACTTTGCTAAAACTGGATAAAGGATGCGCCCCATTTTTCCCCACAGTGCGGGTAGCCGAACCAATGCCTGCACAATTCACACAAATATGTAAGCCGCCAAATAAGGCCACTGTCTGCTGGATTGCAGCATGTACAGCAGTTTCGTCGCTCACATCTACAGACAGAGCACGCGCGCAGTCACCATGCTGAATATTGAGTCGCTGGGCAACTTCATCACCCTGTTGCTGGTTAAGATCAAAAATAACCACTTTTGCCCCTTTGGCAGCAAACGCTTCAACTGTTGCCAGTCCTAAACCTGAAGCGCCACCTGTCACAATGGCTACCTTATTCTCCAACTGCATGGTATGCTCCTTTTAAGCATTATTATGAACGATCAAAAACCGAAAAATCATAGCTGATGTGCAGCAAAAATGAATTAGCATTAATTACCAGCTCTATACGTACAAGTGCTAAGGCAGCTCACTACAAATATTTACCTTTCTTTTATTTTTTAAATAAAAGCAATACTTTTCAATACATTAATAACATCATAAATAAAAATGATGAGTATTAAAATTTCATATTTAGCCTGAATACCCTCTTATATTTTATAGCTAAGCTTTTGTTAATTAAATATTAAATAACATATTCCAGCCTAAAGTTATAAAAAGTTACATCTTAAAATATAAGCGCTTTTGTGGTTTAATAGGCGCATCATTTTTGTGGCGATTCTTTCGTGATCCGAAAGCTCGCTGTTTTGTACGTATTGTACGCATCAAAGATAGGCCTCACCATGACCCAAGTGAACGCACCTGAATTCGTTCGCCACCCTAAACTGATCGCATGGGTGGAACAAATCGCAGCACTAACGCAACCTGACCGTATCGAATGGTGCGATGGCAGCAGTGAAGAAAACCAGCGCCTGCTCGACCTGATGGTTGCAAACGGCACCATGCAAAAATTAAATCAAGAAAAGCATCCAAATTCTTATCTTGCCAGCTCCGATCCATCTGACGTAGCGCGGGTTGAAGACCGTACCTTTATTTGCTCAGAAAAACAGGAAGATGCCGGCGCAACCAATCACTGGATGGCGCCAGCAGAAATGCGTCAAACCTTAAATGGTCTGTTTGAAGGCTGTATGCGCGGACGTACCATGTATGTGGTGCCTTTTTCCATGGGTCCTTTAGGCAGCCATATTGCTCACATCGGGATTGAGTTAACCGACTCTCCTTATGTGGTGGTCAACATGCGTATTATGGCGCGTATGGGCAAGGCAGTGTACGACGTACTGGGTACTGATGGTGAGTTTGTGCCTTGCGTTCACTCTGTTGGCATGCCACTGGAAGCCGGTCAAAAAGATGTATCCTGGCCATGCAATGACACCAAATACATTGTTCACTATCCAGAAACCCGTGAAATCTGGTCTTATGGCTCAGGTTACGGTGGTAATGCCTTATTGGGTAAAAAGTGCCTGGCGCTACGTATTGCCTCTGTGATGGGTCGTGATCAGGGCTGGCTGGCCGAGCACATGCTGATTCTGGGCTTAACCAACCCACAAGGTGAAAAACACTACGTGGCGGCTGCCTTCCCGTCTGCCTGTGGTAAAACCAACTTTGCCATGCTGATTCCACCTGCTGGCTTTGAAGGCTGGAAAGTAGAAACCGTGGGTGATGATATTGCCTGGATTAAACCTGGTGAAGATTGCCGCCTATACGCCATTAACCCTGAAGCCGGCTTCTTTGGCGTTGCACCGGGTACGAATACCAAAACCAACCCCAACTGCATGGCAACCTTAAACGAAAACGTAATCTATACCAACGTGGCAGTGACTGATGATGGCGAAGTATGGTGGGAAGGTCTAAGCAAAGAAGCACCTGCCAATTTAACTGACTGGACTGGTAAGCCATGGACTGCTGAATCTGGTACCAAGGCAGCGCATCCAAACGCACGTTTTACTGTATCTGCCAGCCAGTGCCCATCCATTGATGCTGACTGGGAAAATCCAGCTGGCGTGCCTATTTCTGCCTTTATCTTTGGTGGCCGTCGTGCCGACACTGTCCCTTTAGTGGTAGAAGCCTTTGATTGGGTAGATGGCGTGTACAAAGCAGCCACTATGGGCTCTGAAACCACCGCTGCGGCTGTCGGTCAGCAAGGCATTGTCCGTCGCGACCCGTTTGCCATGCTGCCGTTTGCCGGTTACAACATGGGCGACTACTTCCAGCACTGGTTAAACCTGGGTGAGAAACTGGAAAAATCCGGTGCCAAGCTGCCCAAGATTTTCAACGTAAACTGGTTCCGTCGTGACGAAAATGGTGACTTTATCTGGCCTGGTTTTGGTCAAAACATGCGTGTTCTGCAATGGATGATCGACCGTTGCGAAGGCCGTGTAGACGCCACTGAAACACCAATTGGCTATGTACCCAGCTATGAGCAGCTCAACTGGACTGGTTCTGACTTTAGCCCTGAACAGTTTGAACAAGTCACTTCGCAAAATGCTGAGCAATGGAATAAAGAATTGCAAAGCCATGCAGAGTTGTTTGAAAAAATTGGTGACCGCTTGCCACAAGCACTTAAAGCACGTCGTGAAGCATTGGTAGAAGCTGTTAATGCAGAAAGTGCTGCCTAATGTTTAAGCCATAAGCAGCTTACATAGAGAGTCGCCCCGGCGGCTCTTTTTTTATACCAGTTTATTTTTATAAAGCGATTCCTAAAGGTTTTGCACTACAGCAAATGCACAATTAAAGGCAGCCGAGTGCCTCAGGCTATGTCATAATTTCAATAGATAATTTTAGGGGATATAAGGATTTGAGCATGAAAAACACTGATATGAAAAGCGCAATAACATTACTAAACGCTGGGCTGCTCACTGTACTTACTGGCTGTCAAAGCATACAGTCTTATAACGGCCAAACCGGTTATCAGCGTCTATCCGGCAATTCACAGCCGCTGGTTATTAGCTATACTATGGACAGCAAAACCACAGATACCGCACTACAAAAAAAACTGCAAAAAGCCTGCGCCCAGGAGCTGGGACTAACTACCCATACCTCAGTTAAGGTAAATATAGTCAATCAAAAAGAATTTGCCCGACCAACCCCGCAGGATGAGGTTAATAGCAGCAAAAATAGTATTGCTCTTGGCAACAGCTCACGTACTTCATTTGGGCTGTCAGCAACCCCCAGACTGTCCAATAATAGCAATCCTGCAAACCTGGACATGCTAAACACCCGGCCTCAGGTTTTAAAACAAGTTACAGCCGAATGTTCATCTTAAGATAAGCTAAGGTTGTTTAGGGCGTGTTCCTAGTCACGGGTACGATAAAAGCTGACATTTCTAAATTCCCTGGCCTCATCCAGATCTGGCCAGGTGCTGGCGCTCTGCTCATTCACTTTGATATACATAGGATGAGAGAAGTTTTTAACCCGGGAATCTGCAACCCACACTTCTTTCGCAAACTTTAAAAACTCATCCAGGAAAAACCGGTTGCTCTGATCGTAGAGTACATCTGCGGCCAGCAGCACATCGACCCTCTCCGGACAGGCATATAAATCATCCAGGTACTCCAGCTCAACCTCATTGAGCAAGGCATTTTCCCGGCAAGCAGCTAGACTTACCGGATCAATATCACAGGCAATCACCCGTTTTGCACCGGCAAGCCTGGCAGCAATAGCGACTACGCCCGAACCGGCACCAAAGTCCAGCACTACTTTCCCCCTAACCTGTTGCGGATTAGTCAGCAGCCACTGCGCCATTGCCAGCCCCGATGCCCAGCAAAAAATCCAGTATGGCGTATCATTCCAGATTCGGCGTATTACCTCATCATCCATACGTTCAGTTGGCAATACCGGTGGTATCAGCCATAAATGTATGGCCGTATCCGGCAATTGCTGCGCTAGTAGCTGGGTATCGGGAATCACCTGATTGAGCGCCTGCAACAACTCCACAGGCGCTTTGGTTAGCTGAAAAGTACAACTCATGGGTTAACCCAACGCTTTTTCAGCTGCTTCTACGGTTTGACGAATTAGGGTAGTAATGGTCATGGGTCCTACACCGCCCGGAACAGGCGTATAGCTACTGGCAATTTGCTCAATACCCGTTAATTCAATATCGCCCACACCGCCCCCCGCGCGAGGATGAAAACCTGCATCTACAACCACCGCCCCCGCCTTAATCCAGTCTTTTTGAATCAGCTCTGCCTTGCCTACCGCCCCGACAATAATATCGGCCTGTTTAACCAGCTCCGCCAGATTCTGGGTGCGTGAATGACAAATAGTTACCGTGGCATTGGCTGCCAGCAGCATCATCGCCATGGGTTTACCCAAAATGGCACTACGCCCCACCACTATGGCATGCTTACCAGCAATTTCAATGCCGTATTCCTTTAAAATGGTCATAATTCCTTGCGGGGTTGCCGAACCATAGGCCGCTTCGCCCATGCTCATACGACCAAAACCCAGGCAGGTCACGCCATCCACATCTTTATTCAACTGAATAGCATCAAAGCAGGCACGTTCGTCTATTTGCTCAGGTACAGGGTGTTGCAACAAAATACCATGTACATCCGGATTGGCATTAAGCTTTTCAATTTCGGCCAGTAACTGCGCAGTTGTGGTGGCCTGTGGCAGCTCTATTTTTAAGGAATCCATGCCTACACGGCGGCAGGCATTGCCCTTCATACGCACATAGGTGGCCGAAGCACCGTCATCGCCCACCAGAATAGTAGCCAGAATTGGCGTGCGACCCGTTTTTTGTTTTAATGCTGCAACGCGCTGGCTTAAATCCTGTTCTATTTTTGCGGCCAGGGCACGGCCATCTAGCAAAGTTGCCACAACAAATTCTCCGGCGATAAATAATGTGCGCATAATACATTAAATGAAAGCAGTTGTTTTGATGTGTTTGCTGTCTTTTTAGCCATAATGTCGGTCTGATTTACTTGTAATTTTTTTTCAGGCTGCTAATATTGTCGGCCTAAACGGCACTCACAAAAGCAATGCTTTTAGCCGTGTAGCGCGAGCAATCATGTTTGCAATGGCGCGATAGCAAAGCGGTTATGCACCGGATTGCAAATCCGATTAGTCCGGTTCGACTCCGGATCGCGCCTCCATCTTCTTTGAAGAAGTATTGCCCCGGTGGTGAAATCGGTAGACACAAGGGATTTAAAATCCCTCGCCTTCACGGGCGTGCCAGTTCGATTCTGGCCCGGGGCACCATATTTTAAAAACCGCTAGTCTTTAAAAGGCCAGCGGTTTTTTTATTGTTAAAATTTTTATTTTTAATTAGACCCTGGTTCTATCGATTAGGCTTTTGCAATTTTAGTCCCTATACTGGCTTTTCATTCCCCATAACTTGGCTGCTGCTTGCTATATGCATGAACGCTCAATTGATATCACCGCCCTGGCTACAATTTAAGCATCCCATCGTTAGAGAATTGGCTTTTAGCATTGCCAGCCCTCCCCTGTTGCACAGCTGGCCTAATACACCAGACCTTACTGAGCCAATCAATCTACCGGATGCTCATTTCTGGCGTATGCAGTTTGAGCAATATTTACCGCGCCTAAAACAACTGGATCAAAATCCGCATCCCTTAGAGCAGCATATGTTGCAGCTGCGCAGTACCCGGCTTGGTATCCGCTTTGAGCATTTGCTAACTTTCTGGTTACAAGATGACAGCTATCATCCTTTTAAATTGATAGGACAAAGCGTTAAGCGCATGGAAGGACAACGTACGGTAGGTGAACTGGATTTTTTAATCCACAATCAGGACACTGGGCTGATTGAACACTGGGAAGTTGCGATCAAATTTTATCTGGGCGAAGCAGGTTTCTTTGCAGAGGACTGGTTAGGGCTTAATCGCCGGGATAGTCTGGGAAGAAAAATTAACCACCTGCAACAGCATCAGTTTAATGTAAACCAAGTCAATGACATAACCATCAACACGCGGCGAGCCATTATCAAAGGTAGATTGTTTTATCCGCCAGGTTCTCTTAGGGTGCCTGACTGGGTAGCCAAACAGCACTTGCATGGCAACTGGGGAAATAATATTCCTTCCACCCCTTCTCACTATATATGGCGGCGAGCCAGTCGCCCCGAGTGGATAGTACCGCAATATGTGGAGCGCCCTGCGGCCTCACTAACTTACTGGACCAGCGGTTTATATTTTCTGCTTAACTTCCAAAATCAAGTGGTTACTCAATATATGTTACGCATTGCTGACAAAAGGCATAAACCACTCTAAAAAACTAACACTTGGAAACTCAAAAATTACGCAGCTAATATTTTCAAACAGATAGCACTCCTATAAGTTTAAAACTACAAACTATATTGTATTTCTGGAGAGAAAATATGAAAGTACTTGCTGCTCTTGCATTGATTGGCGTGGTATTAACTGGCTGTAACACCATGAAAGGTTTTGGTCAGGACGTTTCACGTGCTGGCGATAAAGTAACTGATACCGCTGCCGATACTCAACAGAAAATGTAATTTACCTTTTCTGTTTAAAAATAAGCCTGCTATCAGATCTGGTAGCAGGTTTTATTTTTTGCAATTTTTTAGCTCGTCTTATGCGCCTGCATATCAAAGCACCTGATTAATGTTATGATTATACTCTTGTTTTTATCCTGTTTTTTCATCTATGTCCCACTCTGCTACGCTTGACTTAAGCCTGGCGCTACTCCGCTGCCCTTCTGTCACTCCTGACGACGCCAACTGCCAAACCATTATGGCAGAGCGACTTGCCAAGATAGGGTTTAAGATTGAACCCATGCGTTTTGGCGAAGTAGATAACCTGTGGGCCCGGCGCGGCACCCAAGAGCCTCTATTTTGTTTTGCTGGGCATACTGATGTGGTACCTACCGGTGATCGGCTCAAATGGAACACTGACCCGTTTATACCAGAAATACGCGATGGCAAATTGTATGGTCGTGGCAGCGCAGACATGAAAACTGCATTGGCAGCCATGGTGGTAGCCTGTGAGCAATTTGTGGCTAATCACCCGGATCATCAGGGCTCTATTGCTTTTTTGATTACTTCCGATGAAGAAGGGCCATCTATTAACGGCACTGTCAAGGTTATTGAAGCTCTAGAGGCACGGCAGGAAAAAATTAAATGGTGCCTGGTGGGTGAACCTTCCAGCACCAGCCAGCTTGGAGATATTGTCAAAAATGGCCGGCGCGGCTCCTTGAATGGCATTCTCACTGTACTTGGGAAGCAGGGTCATGTGGCTTATCCTCATCTTGCTGATAATCCTATTCATCGTGCGGCGCCTGCTTTAGCAGAGCTAACCACTGAAGTATGGGATCAGGGCAATGAGTTTTTCCCTGCGACCAGCTTCCAGATTTCCAATATTCAGGCAGGCACGGGCGCTAATAATGTGATTCCTGGCACCCTTGAAGTCATTTTCAATTTCCGTTTTTCTACTGAAGTGAGCGCAGAAATACTTCAAGCAAGAGTGCACGATATTCTAGATCGCCACCAGCTAGATTATGATTTGGAGTGGAATTTATCCGGCCAGCCATTTTTAACTGCTGAAGGGGAGCTGGTGGCTGCTGCTCAACATGCCATCCGCGAGGTGCAAGGCATTGAAACTACTTTATCTACCAGTGGTGGTACCTCAGATGGGCGCTTTATTGCACCAACAGGAGCTCAGGTACTGGAGCTTGGCGTGCTCAACGCTACCATTCATCAAGTCAATGAACATGTCAATGTCGATGAGCTAGAACCGTTAACCCGGATCTATCAACAAATCCTGACTCATCTTCTTGCACAATAGCAGCATCGCTGTGTTGTGCCGACTGTATTATTTACTGGTTAAATGCTGCTGGATTTTTTCAAAGTCCGGCACCTGATAAAGCTGCTCTGCCATTCTAACTGTCTGGAAGTTAAAGCGCTTATCACCCGGTTCCTGGTCTTCATCATGCAGACTGGAAATACGCACGCGCTGTGCTTCAGGCATTCTAGCGGTGAGTAGTGCAAAACGGTACTGGTTAAAACCTTCCAGCACCAGAGCAACTGGATTTTCCTGCTGCGTATCTACCAGTGACAAAACCGGTAGGTGCAAATCACGCCATTCAATTTCGTGACTGGTCGCAGGCGCACTTAAAGCCGCCAGTACCAGATTCTGCGGAATAAGCCAGGGCAATTGATCATGCGCCTCGATCATGTACACATCGACAAAGCCTGTGGTTGTCGTGAGCAAGCTCATGGTATGACTAGCATCCTGATAATTTGCATTAGCCTTCACAGCTTTTCTCCCTGCTTTGTTGATATTCATTCATAAGTTGCTCTGCCAGCCCTTCCGGTGTAGCGTTAAAACTAACCTGCCCTGTGGCACGCATCTGGTCTGGCTGGCTTGGACAGGCACAACTATCAGCAATCTGTGCCCAAATCATACCACCACAGGCAATCTGGTGCGCTGCTGAATGGCTGCCATCATCACCCATCCCACTAAAAACAACAGTCAGCAATTGTTGCCTGAATAGATTACTGGCACGATGCATCATTTCGGTAATAGACGGCTGGTAAGCACCGGGCCAGTTTTCCGACAATAGCTGCACGCCACCATGCTGCGTAAAACTGATCTGATGAAGCGCTGGCACAATATATACCTTGCTACATTCTAGCTGTTCTATCGGTTCGTCCAGTATGACAATAGGCCATTGATTATGCCGACTTAAAATCCGGGGAAGCTGTACCTGCATATAAGGATCAATATGCTGTACCAGTAAAAAAACCACAGGTAAATCAGTAGGCAACTGATCCAGAAACGCTTTAACCGCTTCTAAGCCACCCATTGAGGCCGCCAGCAATACTACCCGCCAGGCATCAGGTAAAACCTTACTTGGCGTTACCCGGCCATGAGTAAGACCTGATACTACCCGGTTGGTTAGAATAGGAACATCATTACTCAACAACTTAAGCAGCTTGCGGCTCACTGCCTGCTTCCAGCGCTTATACATCACCTGCTCGGTAAACGATGGTGCGGTAGTAAGCCCGACTAAAAAAGGCTGATCAAAGCCAATGACTTCCAGTAAATCATCTTCTTTTTCAACGTCGATGATCCATAAATCTGGCTGGTGATTCAGCTGTTCTGCACTGAGTTGCCGCGACGCCAGGCAATGCAGTACTTCAAAACCACAAGACTGGCTGACATCAGTCAGCGCATGGCGTTGTCGTGCATCATCAGCAATGATGATTAACTTTGGAGTCATCAGTTTACTACAACAGACCGTATCGCAGTTTTAAACCCAAACCTAACCATTACTGGCAGTTTCAAGCAGCTCTTCAATATTCTGCAATAATTCCAGTTCCTGGAAAGGTTTGCCCATGTAGCAGTTCACTCCTGTCAAGAAAGCACGCTCACGGTGCTTCTCGCCGGTTCTTGAAGTAATCATGATAATAGGCAACTCACTAATACGGTCATTGTGTCGTACCAGATTTGCCACCTCAAAACCATCCATGCGCGGCATTTCAATATCCAGCAGCATGATATCCGGGGTGACTTCTTCCAGTTTTTCTATGGCGTCCACACCATCTTTGGCCGTGACCACTTCATAACCCTGACGTTCCAGCAAGCGTGTGGTTACCTTACGCACCGTTACAGAATCATCAACTACCATGACCAGTTGTTTTCTATGATCAGCACGGCTAGTTACGGACGCAGTTTCCTGAGCTGGAATCACCTGCATACGCTCGGTTGCCGCTGCGCGACGCGCCAAAGCCTGTGCATCCAGAATGATACTGACCGAGCCATCACCAAGAATGGTGGCACCAGAGATCATATCGATAGAGGTCAGTTGCTGCCCTGCCGGTTTAACGACAATTTCTGAGCGGGAACCCACCAGCTGGTCAACCTGAATTGCGGTGAACTTACCCATGCTCTTCACCAGCAGTACGGGTAAAGACATACTTTGCGACTGTAGGTGAGGCGCTTTGATACCCTGTGTAAACTCGCCCAAATACCTTAATCGATAGGACTGGCCATCAATATCAAATTGCTCATTATTGCTATGGTAATATTGCTCCAGCGCCACCGGAGATACCCGGACAATACGCTCAATATGAGCCAGTGGAATAGCAAACTGGCGTTCTGCCACACGCACCATCAAGGCATCTGTTACTGCTACAGTAAGTGGTAGGCGCAAGGTAAAACGGGTACCTTGCCCTGGTGTAGAATCTGCACTTACCGTACCACCCAGTAGTTTAATTTCACTTTGTACCACATCCATGCCAACGCCACGGCCAGAAATCTGGGTCACTTTCTCCGCGGTGGTCAGACCAGCATTAAAAATAAACTGCATGACATCGTAGTCACTGAGCTTGGAATCTGCCGCAATCAGGCCACGCTCAATGGCTTTTTTGCGTACTGCCTGAACATTAATCCCCCGGCCATCATCGTCAAGGGTAATAATAATTTCATTACCCTGCCGTTCGACATTCAGGCTAATCTGGCCAATTGCAGGTTTATTGGCAGCCTGCCGCTGTTCGGCAGTTTCCAGACCATGGTCAACCGCATTACGCAGCATGTGTTCCAGTGGTGCAACAATACGGTCAAGAATCGTACGATCCAGCTCACCTTCAGCATTTTGAATCGTTAATTCGGCTGGCTTACCCAGCTCTGTAGATGTCTGGCGCACAATGCGTTGCAAGCGTGGCAATAATCGCGAGAAAGGAACCAGACGCGAATTCATTAATCCGTCCTGAAGCTCCGATTGGGTACGGGACTGTTGCAATAACAGGTTTTCGGTATCACGCAATTTATCTTTTAAGGTATTTTTAAAGTCTACCAAGTCCGAAGCGGATTCCGCCAACGATTTGGACAGCTGGTTCAGGGCAGAATATTGATCCATTTCTAACGGATCAAAATCCAGATACTGTCCACGCTCCTGCTCATGGCGGGCCAGAATCTGGGATTCCAGTTCACCCTCCATACGACGTAACTGTTCCGCCAAACGCTGAATGGTCAAGCCCATCTCATCCAGCACAAAGCCAATATTGTTGACCCCCATTTCAATACGGCCACGGTTAATGGCAGTTTCACCAGCAAGGTTAATCATTTTTTCCATCATGCTGGCAGAAACACGGATCATTTCATTGGCACTGGCAACCTGCTCTGCATGTTGCTGACCAAATAGCCCCAGCATAGGTGGCGGCTCTGAGCCATCACCGTGTATCTCAAACAGGCTTTCCTGCTCAAACAGGGTTTGCGTACTTGGTTCCTGCTGGAACTGCTGTTGCTGCACATCAAAACGCGGCAAGCTGGTCAAGCTGTCAGGGTCTTTGCGTAGCAGTTGCAAGCTCTGGATCAAAGCGACAGGCTCAAGCGGTTCCTGCTGACTTTCCAGCACTTCAATGGCATCGCTTAGCCAGTCGTGGCAAAACTGTAGTAACTTGCCAGCCAGGGCAGGTACAGGCTTCTGGGAGGTCGCCAGCTCTTCATAGACAAATTCCAGTTCATGGGAAAAATCACCCAGCACTGAGATTCCAGCCATACGTGCCCCGCCTTTTAGGGTATGCAGGCTGCGCTGTAACTCCAGCAAAGGCCGTTTTTCCCGGGTATCTTTTAGCCATTGCTGCAAAAGCTGACTGCTATGCCCCACTTGCTCTTGAGCCTCTTCCAGAAACAGCTTCAGTATTTCAGGTTCTGGACGGTTTTCATCTGTCCATGCTCGGGAAGTTGCATACTGATAACGCGCACTGGCTAAGGTTGGTGCAGATGCTATTACTGGTTGAGTAGGCGTAGCTGGCTTGCTGATATCCCCTTCATCGGCCATTCTTGCAAGATCTGCTGTTGCTACAGATTTTTCCAGTTGCTCAGGCTCAAATTGCTCGGTTGCTGGCTCAACAAGGGCAGCTGTATCCACTAATGCTGCTGTAGGCTCAGCCCCAACCTGCTGACTACCTGGCTGGCTAAGTTCGCTATCGTCTCCAGTGGCCAGATAGCGCTGTAAAACCTGAAATTCATCTTCAGCAAAGAAAGAAGTCTGCTCAGTACTTAACTGCTCAACCTGCTCAGCCACAATATCCTGGGCATGACGCATGAACTGAACCAGCGCCGGTGTTGAGCTTAATGTGCCATTCACCAGTCTTTCATACACGGTTTCCAGCTCATGGCCAAAATCACCCAGGCTGCTAACCTGTGCCATGCGTGCACCACCTTTTAGGGTGTGCAAGTGACGCTGTAATATTTTTAGTGGCTCAATATCTGTCGGGTTATGCTGCCACTCGCTAAAGCTATGCTCAATTTCACCAATCAGCTCTTCTGCTTCTTCCATAAAGATTTCAAGCAGTTCTTCATCAGCCTGATCATCAATGGTTCTTGCTGTCCGTTGTGGCCGGGTTGCAGCCACAGTAGTACCAACAGCAGCAGGCTGCTCAACAGGTATATCAAACTCATGTGCCAGAATATCACTTAAGTCTTCAAGCACTTTAATATCCAGGGTTGGCTTTTGCCCGGCGGCCAAGGCATCAAAAATACCTGTCAGGGCAAAATGAGCATTAAGCAGATATTCAGTAAAGGTCGCATCAATCGCTTGCGCAGGCACGCTACTCAGCTTGTGATACACATTACACAGATATTGGGTAAGCTGCTGCAAGACACTCACTGGGGTTTCCATAGAGGCTTCATACAACTGCTGGCTCTGCTTACCCAGTAGTTCAAAGTATTCACTCACCTGACCGCTGGCCAGTTTGTCTTCCAGCTCGTATTCAGCATCAAGCAGCTCATCCAGGGATAGATCGAGCAAATGGGTCACAAGGCCCATGCGCTGTACACCAGCAGGCTTGCTACTATCCTGCATGCCGTCACCAGCCGCCTGGGCAGTAAACTGTGCCACCTGATCAATTAGTACAACATCCTGTTCTTCAAGTGGCAGCTGTTTGCCTTGCTCAAGAGCTTCCAGATGAAAACCTACACATTGTACAAGTTGCTCAAGGAAAGTGATGTGATCTTTGGATACCGGCTGATGCAAGCGAATAAGACGCTTGAATTCATCTTCTACAGCCGCAGCAAGCTGGCAAATAGCATCCACGTTAGACATGGCAGCACTACCACGCAAGGTATGCAGGGCACGAATTACCTGATCCGGTACTTCGTCATACTCATCCTGCTCCTCAATAAATGCGTGCAGAGTTTCAATATGCTCTTCGGCTTCTTCCACAAATATGGACAGGCCTTCCTGGTCTTCTTGCTCACTGTCGTTATCAATTGCAGCAGTATGCTGTTCTTCTGTTTTTTCCTGATGAGCTGGGCTGGCAACAGATTGCTCAATACCGCTACTTTGATCGTCATCGGCGAACTGGGCAGCTTCAGACTCTTGAGTTTGATTCCAGGGTAGATCCTCTACAGCGATGTCTTCACCTTTGCTCAGTGCATTGGCAATATAAATATAGGGACGGACTTCAAAATGAGTGGTTTGTTTTCGGGAAAAATCTTCCACCAGTTGTGGATAGTTGGCTATTGCCTCAGAAATAAGCTGAATCATTACCGGCTGTACAGAAATAGTATTATCCAGTACCCGATTGAGCATGTTTTCAATTGACCAGGCAAACTCACCAGACACAAATGCGCCCACCATACGCCCGGAGCCTTTTAAGGTATGAAAAGAGCGGCGTATTTCCTTTAAAATCTCAAGATTTTGTAGCTGGGCTATCCATTGAGGAACATTTTCCTGCAGGCTTTCCAGTACTTCTGTTGCTTCTTCAACAAAAATCTCACGGATATCATCATCCTGCGTAAAGTCATCGGCAGGCAAAGATATCTCTAAAATTGCCTGATGACCTGGGCTGGCAACCTGATTGTTCGTGGGCATCTGCTCCGCCATAGCGAGTCCTTCAATAGACGACAATAACTCTACAGGAGTTTTATCATGGAATATTTTTTGACCACCCACTAATACAATGGGTTCATCTTCAGTCGACTGGGTAATTTTTTCCAGGCTTTGCGCAAACTTATCCAGAATCTGATCATCATGAAAATGCGCGGCCAATTGATCCAGATAGTATTCAAGCGAAGCAATATTTTGGGCAATAAGGTCAATCTGAGTACGACTGAGAATATAGTCTTTTTTAAACAGTGTCAGGTTTAATACTTTAAGCAAGCTGGCAGTTAACTCTGCTGCACGCTCCAGCCCCAGAAAAACAAAAATACCTTTTAACGATTCAAAACGAGCTGGCAAGTCTGCTAACTGGGCTTTATCCTGCCTGGAAGAACTATAGGCAAAGAACATGCTCTTGATGGATTCAAGCGCCACACGGGATTCACGTACCACCGCGCTGTGAGCATCTTCAACAAAGCTCTGATCATCCAGCCCATTGTCAGCATGTGCCTGACTTTTGAACGCAAGTACCAGCTGTTTTAGCTCTATCTCAATTTTCTCTAAAGAATCAATTGCTGCTGTTTTCTGCTCAGGCTGATTAATATACCCTATTGCCTGCTCAAGGCGCTGACTGGTTCCACGCCAGCCCGTTAATTCAAGCAAATGGATCGCTTCAGACAGCAAACGCTTGATTTGAAACTGATCAACAGTGTGCTCACTTAAACTTGCTCTGGCTTCTTGTACCAGCAGCAAAATTTTATCCAGAACCAGCGGAGAGGTAATGCTGTTCTCGCCAAGTGCGGCACTGACTGCCTGTTGATGCAGGCTAAACTCATGATCCAGATCAAATTGCTCGAGCAGTTCAAGCAATTCATAAAGCACGCCTTCATCAAAGCGCTCTTGAGCCAACATGCGCTCCAGTCGTACAAGATTCTGTTTTAGAGCAGCTGTACTGACATCTACCTTATGTTCCAGCATAGCTTGGTGCAATTTGCATAAAACCCGCCATAAGCCTGCCTGCTGTACAGTACCCGCGCCTGCGGCAAAATACCCGGCAACCTTATATAACCCCTCTAAGGTCGCCTGTTCTTTTGGATTTAAAAAAAACTCATTGAGTAGATGACGATAGGCACTGGTCGCCTGACGCCAGCTCTCTTCATTTAAAGGGCTTTGAACCTGATTAGGCACCATTAGCAAATTGTAATCAATTTTTGGATAAGTCTTGCTGGTACTCAGTTTTTGGGCTTCCAGCAATGCCCTAACTTGCCTGACGGCACGGTAAATCGTCAGTGGCTGCAAACGCTTGGCCTGATGCAGGCGATGCAATTCATGCTTTAGGGTATCTATGCCATTAACCAGTTCCTGACTATGATTTAGTGCTATTTTTCTTGCGGCCATGGCCAACGCTAGTTGCTCCAGGCTTTCCGACAGAATTAAAGGATCAGGAAGCTCTGCCATGGTTAGGGTGCCGCTCACCTGATGCAGCAACTGGCTAGCCTCTTTGAGCTGCTCTGGCTGCTTAGCGGCCTGAACAAGCTTACGGGCATCAAGCAAGGTTTCGTCCAGGGAATCAATTACCCAACTCAAAGCCATGGCAGATTGCTGAGTATTATCCTGCCTTGATACGCTCATACTATCCTGTTTAGGTGCAGATTTTTTCATATGCCAGCGTCCCTGACCAATCAATTTTTTTCAGTTGGTGATGGCGCCATTCAAGTATTTCACCCGGCCCCAATACCAATACTCCGCCAACATCCAGACACTTTACCAAAGCATTTAAAATATCACGGCGATCAAATTTTTTAAAATAAATCAATACGTTTTGGCAAAAAATAATATTTAACCGCCTAAACGGCAAAGTAACCACATTCATCAGGTTAAACTGCCTAAAAAACACATACGGCCGTAAATGTGGCGCAATCTGCCAGTAATGCTGACCTACTGCCTGCCCACTATCTCCCCTAAAACGCGCAGGGATCTGCTCGGTCTTGCGGGTGAGATAAATCCCTTCTTTAGCGGTGACCAGCACTTGCTGACTAATATCTGTTGCAAGTACCTCATAGCCATACATGGCAAACCGGTCAGCCAGCATGGCCAGTGACCACGCTTCCTCACCGGTTGAGCATCCCACACTCCAGAGTTTAACAGGCTGTGTCGCCTGCATCAGGTACTGCTCTACCAGATTAAATGACGGCGGATGGCGAAAAAATGAAGTTTCATGCACAACCAGGGATTCTGCCAGTCGCTGCCATTCTGATCTATCCTGACACACCAACTGATAATAACTGTCCGCATCAAGCTGGTACTGTGACATGTTTTTCACAATACGCTGCTCAAACAACTGGTGCTGTCGCGCAGGCAATACCATCCCCATACGTGACTCAATCAGAGAACGCCACAGACTGGCCATCTCAGCACTGATCAACGATTGCAAACCATTATGTGTCAATTCATCCATGACGACACTCTCAATTGGCATTATCCTTACATGTCTTCTGGCAGTTTGAAGTCAGATACCGAAGCGCGTAACTCCACTGCCATATTGGCTAGATCACCGACCGACTTGGCAGTATTAATGGTACCTGCTGTGGTCTGGGTAGTAATATCCTGAATTACATTCATGGTACTGGAAATATGACCAGCAGAAGCGGCCTGTTGACGTGCTGCATCAGAAATGTTCTGAATCAGGTCAGCCAGTGTTCTGGATACAGTTTGTACTTCTTCCAGAGCCACGCCCGCATCTTTAGCCAAATGAGCACCACGCACCACTTCACTGGTCGTTTGCTCCATGGAAATAACGGCTTCGTTGGTATCACTCTGAATGGTTTTAACCAGCCCTTCAATCTGCTTGGTTGCAGCAGCAGAGCGCTCTGCAAGACGCTGTACTTCATCGGCTACCACCGCAAAACCGCGACCTGCTTCACCTGCCATAGAGGCCTGAATCGCCGCATTCAATGCCAAAATGTTGGTCTGGTCAGCAATGTCGTTAATCAGCGATACGATATCACCAATTTCCTGTGAAGATTCACCCAGACGTTTAATACGTTTGGAAGTTTCCTGGATCTGCTCACGGATCATGTCCATGCCTTCAATGGTGCGCTGTACAACATCTGCACCCGTATAGGCAATATCTACCGAACGCTCTGCAACTGCAGCAGATTCCATGGCATTTGCTGATACCTGGTCAATGGATACGGCCATTTCATTAATTGCTGCTGATGCACCGGCAATTTCCTGCGCCTGATGCTCAGAAGAATCCGCCAGTTGCATGGCAAGTGACTGGGTTTCCTGAGAGTAATCAGCTACCTGGGCAGAGGTCGAGTTAATTCTGGATACCAGCTCACGTAACTGGTCAATCGCAAAGTTAATCGAGTCGGCAATCGCCCCGGTAAAATCTTCTGATACTGTTGCGTTAGTTGTCAGGTCACCATCAGCCAAATCACCTAGCTCATCCAGCAGACGTAAAATTGCTGTCTGGTTTTGCTCATTTTCTTCCTGAATTCGATGTGCACGATCAATATCCAGTTTGGAACGTAAATTAAACAGGCGGTTCAGGGCGTAAGCAATAAGCCCCAGGCCTAAAATAAAGACCGCTGCAACGCCAATGTTAGCAATGTTATAACGGGAGTTAATACTAGAACTTAGACTATCCAGCTTGCCCAGCATGCTGTCAGAGTCGTTAAATACCTTACCCGCTGCTTCGCGCACCTGAATAATCTGTGGCGAGTTTACCAGTACTCGACTGGCAGCCACCTTGATCACATCGTTGTATGTTTCCTGAATGGACTGCAGGGAGCTACGCAATCCGGCATCATTAATACGCTCTACACCCAGCTCAGCATCTCCACGAAGCTGACCATTTAAATAACGGCCAAAATCTTCAGCATCAGTACTAAAATCATCGGCAGAGGCTACAGAGGCCTCATCCCCGGTAAGTACCGAGTTTACCGACCGTAGAATACGCTCAGCCAGCCACACCTGGTTCTTGGCCAGAGCAACCTGGCTATTTGGTGCGTCAGCACGTACCAGTCCATCTACGACAATATTATATTCAGCCTGCACATCAGGAATAGCTTCTGCAATGCTTACCCCAATGTCGTACAGGGAATTTACAGTTTTTTGCTGGGATAAAATCAGGCTGACACGATTGTCAATATTCCCCCACAGGTCATCAACCTGCTGAATGGCTTCAGAGCTATCTCCATAGATATCATGCACTGCCTCCAGACGGACATTAAACTGATCCTGAGCGACTTTTAGGTGCTGTGCTGCTGCAGCCTCACCAGAAACAGAAGCTTCAGTGGCGTAGCGGGAAACCTGCTGCGATAAAAGTCTTAGTTCACCCACATCACGAGTCAGGGCATTGGCATTTGGTACATTGATAAACAGGTAAACCAGGGCGATCAAGGTGATGATCAGGCCGGCTAAGCCAGTCAACAACAAGGGTTTGGCCTGCCTGGGATCACCGAAAATAGATGCTGTTGCTTCCCAATAGGACTGGGTAGCTTTTACCCATTTTGGTGCATTGGCATTATCCCCCCGCCACCGCATCAAAAACGGCTTTTTGTCCTTATCCGTATTTACATTCATGCCCAAGACTCCCTCATTCTTTATTAATTTGACCCTTTTCTACCCAGTTTAAGCAGATGCATTTAAATAAGTCTGATCCTGTACCAGTTTACTTAGCAAAAACACATGCCACTGCTGCCCCTGACGCTCAAAATATCCATGCGTATACTGAGCCAATACTTCTGGCAACTGTGGATTTGAACCAAAATAGCTTTGCTTGTTAAAATGTTGTATGCCCATGACCTGATCAACGATCACGCCACTATAGTGCGCAGCCTGATCAATAATCATCACCTTACTAAGCCTGCTTAGCTCAGTTTCCGGTAGCTGTAGAAAAATAGCCAGATCAGTGAGTGGCAGTAACCTTCCACGCACATTGGCCAACCCCCGCATCCACGGCTTGGCACTGGGCACAGTGGTACTGGCAGGCACAGGAACCACCTCTGCTACTTCGCCCAATGGAGCTACAAACTGATAACCAGCAAAGCTAAAGGCAATACCTGACCAGCGTACATTTTCATTTTCCTGGCCACCCTGCTGACGTTGCCTACCGTAATCAGCCAGTCGAAGCAGTTCGATAAAACCCCGGGCTGCCATGATTAAACTGCCGGTAGAAGTTGTTGAATAACCCGCATTAACGATTCTTCTTCGATGGGTTTAGTCAGATAGTCGCGTGCACCCTGGCGCTTGCCCCATACCCGGTCAGTTTCCTGATCCTTGGTACTGACAATCACGATAGGAATATGCTTGGTTTCTGCACCACGGGTAAGCTGGCGTGTGGCCTGGAAGCCATTAATACCAGGCATGACCACATCCATAAGAATCAGATCAGGTATTTCGGCACGGGCCATACTTATACCATCAGCCCCATTGGAAGCTTCCAGAACTTCGTGCCCATTACGCTGCAAGATTTCACGAAACCGGTAAGTTTCGGTTGGAGAATCATCAATCACTAGGATGCGTGCCATCCTTCTTGCTCCTTAATTAAACAGTAACGTGCTGGCGAATGGCACTAAATAATTCTTCTTTGCTAAAAGGCTTGGTTAGATACTCATCTGAACCAACAATACGCCCCTTGGCTTTATCAAACAGGCCATCCTTACTGGACAGCATGATAACGGGTGTTTTCTGGAAAGTCTGATTATTCTTGATCAGTGCGCAGGTTTGATAACCATCTAGCCGCGGCATCATGATGTCTACAAAGATAATATCAGGATTTGAGTCGGCAATCTTGGCCAGTGCATCAAAACCATCAACTGCAGTAAATACAGTGCAGCCTACTTTCTGCAACAATGTTTCAGCAGTTCTGCGGATGGTTTTGGAGTCATCAATTACCATGACCTTCAGGCCAGAAAAGTTTTCTTCCATTGGTTTCATCTTCCCATGTTATCTTCAACGTCCACTGCATAATGACTGACAATGAGTATTTAATCATCTACAGTGACTACCCCCATTGATCATTCACTTTTTAGCACAATTACAACAAGTTTGCCAATGCACAAATACACTGTTGAACCTGTCAGTTCATTTTTTGCATTCTAAACTGGATATAATTTATCTGTACCCCATCTATTCTTAAGGATTATATTTGTATTTTTGTGCCTCAGCCATTAATCTTGAATTATAATTTTAATGTGCTGCCCAGCGAGCCGGACTGATCTTGTCTCACATCAGGATAAAAGCATGAGCCAGTTTTACACCAGAAACACCGTTGCTTTAAATGCCCAGAATAAACCAGTTCTGGTTAGGTTTTTTTCCCTGATTAAACCCGTACTCAGCACCATGATGGCCGGTAGCATGATTTTTATGCTGTCGCCCCTTGCCAGTGCCTACGATTACTCCGCCTACGCCAGTGCTAGCACAGTGAATAATGTACAGCCCAAAATCAGATGGTATCGCTACTATAATAGCAACGGTCAGCCAAATTTGAGCGGTACCATTACCGAGCAGCATTTACGCTATGGTTATGAAGCCCTTGACCGCAACATGCAGGTCATCAAGCGTGTACCACCGTATTCAGCAGAAAATTATGCCGCGCAGAAAGCCAAGCGTGAGGCTCAGGAAGCTCAGCGCCAATCTGATTTGAACCTGAGAAAAACTTACGGCTCAGTGAGTCAGGCCACCACCAAGCGCGACCAGATTCTGGCAGATATGAGCTCGCGCAAGAGCTATATGCAGGCACAGCTTATCACTTTGCAACGTGCCTTAGGCACTGATATTGCCCAGGCCGCCAACTATGAAAGACAGGGCAAGCCCATTCCTGCCGCACTACAAAAAAGCCTGGAAAACAATAGAAAAAATGTGCAGGATGCTGAAAAAAACATTCAGGCTATTAGTGAGCGCCAACAACAAGTTCGCCAGCAATATGCCGAGATCATTCAGCGTTTGAGTCGGCTATAAACCTAAAGGATAGCCATTTAAGCCATAGGTAAGATGTCTATAAATGCCTAATCAAGTATGGTTTTAGCCTATAAAAAGCATAAAATCCCTAAGTCCTCAAAAATTTTAACGATTTTTTCTGCCCCAAACTGTGTTTTTCGTGAATAATCACCCTGTTTATATTTAAGGTCTGCTGCTACATGCTTAAATAAAATGGCAGCCAGCCTAAACATGGAATTATGTTTATGAATAACACGCAAGTTATACAAAAAAGTTTTTATATCGTTTGCCTCTCCTGGCTGCTTCTGGCTGGTTGCCAGAAACAGGAAACAGCTGTACCAGCAGCACAAAAAACACAGGCTCTTGAACTAATTTATAGCGATCTGGTTAAGCCTGAATATCGTACCCTATCTAGCCAGATCAATTTCACTGGTACGCTGGAGGCCAGGCAACGTACCTCGGTTCAGGCCCAAACCACCGGTACAGTTCAGCAAATTCATGTCAATAATGGTGATCACGTTGATAAAAACCAGACTCTATTAAGAATTAATAATCAGGATGATCAAGCCAGATTATTACAGGCACGTGCCAACTATACGGCTGCCAAAGCACAGGCTGATCTGAGCCAGAATCTGGCTGAGCGCAACCGGCGCTTGTTTAAACAGGGTTTTATTGCTGAGATCGAATATGAGCGCAGCAAAGCCGAAGCCAGGGCACAACGGGAAAACCAGACTGCACAGCAGGCATTGATTGATATTGCCCAAAAAGCCGTCAATGATGCCACTGTATATGCTCCTATTTCTGGTGTGGTGTCTGACCGGCAGGTTGATGTTGGGCAAACTGTTAATAACGGCCAAACCTTATTTGAAATTGTGAACCCCAATATGATTGAGCTGCAAGGCTCAGTACCTGATAGCTATCAGGTGAGCTTAAAAGTGGGGCAAAGCGTACAATTTCATTTTGCCGGGCAAGAAAAGCCAGTATTTAGTACCCGCATTTCACGCATTAATCCGGTTGCTAATCCAGCCAGTCGTGCTCTACTGTTCTATGCTGATGTCAACAACAGTGCCACCAGCCTGAATATTGGCAATTATGTAGAAGGAACTATTCTGCTGGATCAAGGGCAAAGTGGCCTGGTTATTCCTCAGAATGCTATTTGGCAAGCTAGTACCCAGTCGCCTTATGTGTGGGTCATTCGGCAAAACAAGATTCATAAAATTAGTATTAACATCCTGGCGCAGGACGCTGCCACTAACAGTGCAATGGTTACGGGCATACAGCCTGTTGACTTGGTCAGCCGGGTGGAAATTCCTGAGAATTCCAATGGCAGGCCAGTAAAAATTACTGGTACAGCCCTTTAATAAATCACTAGAGCCGATGGACACGCAAGGTAAAAGAATAAGGTAAAAATATGTGGCTTACCCGAATTAGCGTTAATAATCCTGTTTTTACTGCCATGCTGATGCTGGCATTGATGGTAATGGGACTGGCATCCTGGCAGCGCATGACAGTAGAAGAATTTCCGGATGTGGATTTTCCTTTTGTGGTGGTCTATACCACCTACCCTGGTGCCTCGCCGGAGATGGTGGAATCGGATGTTACCAAAAAGCTGGAAGACTCCATTAACACCATTTCTGGTGTCAAGCAGGTCATTTCAACTTCCAGTGAAGGTTTATCCACCGTTATTGTGGAGTTTAATCTGGATGTGCCTTCCAGCCTGGCCGCACAGGATGTACGGGATAAAGTGGCTATTGTACAGCCAGAGTTGCGCGATGAAGTCGAAGACCCGCTAATCCAGCGCTACAATCCCAGTGATGCGCCAGTGATTTCAGCCATTTTCCGTTCAGATCGCATGTCGATGCGCGACCTGAGCAATTATCTGGATCAGCGCATCATTCCCCAGCTACGCACTATCTCCGGGGTAGGCAACGTTAACATGCTAGGTGACGTTAAACGGCAAATCCGGGTTGAAGTACAGCCAGAAAAAATGCAGGCACTCGGCATCAGTGTTGATCAGGTGATCGGTGTGCTGCGTAGTGAAAACATGCAGTTGCCTAGTGGTACCCTAAAAAATGGCAATCAGGAACTGGTGGTTGAAATTAAGGGGCGACTGGTTAATCCGATTGATTTTAACCAGCTCATTGTGGCACGCCGAGGCAATATGCCTGTCTATTTGTCCCAGATTGCCACAGTTACTGATAGTCAGGCCGAAGCAGAAACCGGTGCATTTTTTAATGGTAACCGTGCGGTCAGCCTGGATGTTTTAAAAACTTCTGAAGCCAACGTGATTGAGGTGGTCGATCAAACCAAAGCCACGCTCGAAAAAATTCGCCAGCAGTTACCGCCAGATGTAACCTTTACCTTAAGTTCAGACCGGGCCAAGTCAATTCGTGCCTCTATTACTGATGTGGTCAAAACCCTGATTGAAGGCGGTGTGCTGGCAATTCTTATTGTTCTGCTATTTTTGGGTTCGTGGCGCTCTACCATCATTACTGGCCTGACTCTACCAATTTCCCTTTTAGGCACCTTAACGGTGCTATGGGCGTTTGGCTTTAGTATTAACCTGATGACCTTGATGGCCTTGTCGTTATGTATTGGTCTGCTCATTGATGATGCCATTGTAGTACGTGAAAACATTGTGCGCCATGCAGCGATGGGTAAGGATCACAAGCAGGCAGCGCTCGATGGCACCAAGGAGATTGGACTGGCTGTACTGGCAACCACGCTCACTATTGTGGCTGTTTTTCTGCCGGTTGCTTTTATGGGCGGCATTATTGGACGCTTTTTTTACCAGTTTGGGGTTGCCGTTAGCTCCGCAGTACTTATTTCCATGTTTGTCAGCCTAACCCTTGACCCCATGCTCTCAGCAATCTGGCCAGAAAAACATACTCCAGAAGCCAAAAAAAGCCGGTTTCAGCGCTTTTTAGACCATTGCGCCGCTGCCATTGACCGGCTAAATGGAATTTATACCACTATTTTAAAGTTTTGCTTGCACTTTCGCCTACTCACATTAGGCATTGCCGTTTTGTCGCTGGTTGCCGCATTTGGACTGGCCGGTATGATCGGTAAAGAATTTGTTCCCACCCCTGATATGGGAGAGCTTAAAGTTCAGTTTGAAACACCGGTTGATTCCACCCTGCAATATACCGAGGCCAAGGTTAAACAGCTTGATCAGCTACTCAGAGATTTTCCCGAAGTAATCACCACTTATGGCTCAATTAACTCGGTAGGTAATGCAGGACGTAACCGTGCAGTGCTTCGTGTCAGCCTAAAACCCAAACATGAACGCGAGCGTAGCCTGAATGAACTCATCAATGCCATACGCAACCGGGTACAGGATGTGGCGGGCATCACCTTAACCTCGGTCTCTGCGGATGATGACAGCATTTCGGGCGGACTTAAGCCTATCATGATTTCTATTACCGGCCCTGAACTGGATGAGCTACAAAAACTATCCGACCAGTTTATGCAAAAAATGCAGGATATCCCCGGTATTGTAGACTTGCGCTCTTCCCTTGCAGAGCCAAAACCAACTCTGGCAGTGCATTTAAATCGTGCTGCGGCCAGTGATCTTGGGCTGTCAGTTGGTCAGATCAGTCAGGCCTTACGCCCTTTATTGGCTGGCGACAATATAACCACATGGCAAGACCCAAATGGCGAAAATTACGATGTTAACATTCGCTTGCCTGAAACCCAGCGCCAAAGCATTGAGCAATTGCAGAACCTGTATTTCAGCTCCACTAACACTGCCATAAGTAATGGACAACAGGCTAATCTAATCCCACTCTCCCAAATCGCCAGTTTTGAGCAAACACTGGGCGCTTCACAAATCAACCGCCGCAACCTGTTCCGTGAGGTGCTGATTGATGCAAATACCTCAGGGCGACCAGCAGGCGATATTGGTGAGGACATCAAGCGCATTCAGCAGGACATGAAATTACCGCCCGGCTATCAGTTCCAGACCGAAGGTGCCAACAAGGATATGGAAGAGTCGGTGGGTTATGCAGTAACTGCCCTGATACTGGCTGTGCTCTTTATTTATATGGTTCTAGGTTCGCAATTTAATAGTTTTTTGCATCCAGTTACCATTATGGCTTCATTGCCGCTTTCCTTAATTGGAGTTTTCCTAGCCTTATTCCTGTTTAATAGCACGCTAAATATTTTCTCAATTATCGGCATTATTATGCTGATGGGATTAGTCACCAAAAACGCTATTTTGTTGATTGATTTTATTAAAAAAGCGGTAGAAAAAGGCGTTCCGCGCAACGAAGCCATTATACAATCCGGCCAAACCCGCTTACGACCTATTTTAATGACCACCAGCGCCATGATTATGGGGATGGTGCCATTGGCGCTCGGCCTAGGTGAGGGAGCTGAGCAACGTGCTCCGATGGCGCATGCCATCATTGGCGGAGTCATTACCTCCACCCTGCTCACCCTGGTGGTGGTGCCAGTCATCTATACTTATCTGGATGACCTGGCCAACTGGAGTGTTCGTCAAGTACGAAAAATCAGGAAAACCAGCTAGAATCCAAATGCCTGATTAAGCACAATCCGGCTTGATCAGGCACTACCGTTCTTAAGCTAAATAGCGATTTAACTCACTAAAATCATGAGCACAAAATACCTCTACCTCGCTGGCATGCTGGTCGATGAGATGTTTTACCTTTTTAAGATAACCTATGCGCTGCTTGTTGTTGGCAGCCAGCAACTTTTCACTTTGTCTCAACACATGTGGTGACTTGCCATATAAGCTGCGCCGATCCATATATAAATCACCCACATGAAACAGCCATTTGCCATTGGCCTGACGTAATGCCACACCACAATGACCACGACTATGCCCAGGCAGTGGTATCAGTAAAATTTCTTCCCTGACTCCTTTTAAGCGCTGCACATTCTCAAAACCAAACCACTGCTCAGCAGTATGAATGGTGGCTGTCCATTTGGGATTATAACTAAATTGACGGGCACGATAACGGGCTCGCTCCATCCAGTTGGATGGATTTAAAGCAGCCTCTATTTCAGTGCTGCAAGCATGAATATGCGCTGCCGGAAAATCTGAAATCCCGCCAGCATGGTCAAGATCCAGATGGGTTAAAATAATATGCTTGACCTCACGGCGGTTGTAACCCATTTGATCAATCTGAAACAGTGCGGTTTCTTCCAGTAGTAATTTCGGCTGCATGAGCGTGCGAAATGCATGACCTAAATGCGTGGGCTTGACTACATCCTGCACCCCAAACCCTGTATCCACCAAAACCAGTCCATCATTGGTTTCAAGCAGCAGGCAATGGCAGCACATACTGGCAGACTCAAGCCATCCACCACTCCCCTGCAAAAGTTTTTTACAAGCAGGACAAAAAGACCCGCAATTTAAATGATGAACTTTCATTTTTTATCGAATGTATCCTTTTTCAGTACTTAAAACTTCACATTTTATTGCTTCTTTAAGAGATCAGTAAACTTTAAGGTTTAATTTATGTTAGTGAAAGTTTGTATATCTTGCTGAATGTTATTAAATGTAAGCCATAACGTACATACTATGGCGTTTTAACCACTATTCCGGTTTTTGAACTTGCTGCATTATTCAGTTAGCGAGACAAGGATGATATGGCAAGGATACCGCCATAAGGAAGAGATAGTCGCAGGACTCGAATGGATATTCGACAGCCAGGAAGCACAAAAAATGCCCGACCATTCAGGATTGAATAACGTCGGGCTTTTTTACATCCAGAATTTATAAAAAACTTATGCATAAAACCCATATTTAAATTGTATATTTGCTTATACTGTGCTCAAGGCGTGCTGAATATTATTCCGCGCAGCCTGCTCATAGTGCTGATAAAAATAGTCGGTATTGTAAATTCTCTGGCGCTGGTAAAACTGCTGCAACACCTCCATCCGCTTTTGCCTAAAAACTTCTGTTGCAACAAAGCTGTATTCCCTCCGGATTTGTTGCATATACTCATCAAAACGCATGGGTGAACTGCCCAGAATAGACAGGTCTATATCCACCATTAACTGCTGGTCAATATCTACACCCTGATGCTGACGGGTTGCCATAATTAGATCACATACCCGCTGAATTTTACTCGCTTCTGCTTGTGCCTGCTGCAAAAAATCTACCGCCCACGCAGCACTTTTTTGCTCATTGTCGATGGCGTGAGAATCATACACAGCATCGTGAAACCATAAGGCAATTTCCACTTCTGTGGGCTGTACACACAAATGCTGTACCTGTTCAAAATGCCTGATGCACTCGGTTAAATGTTGCAGGTTATGATAGGCTCGCCCAGGCTGGGAATAGTGTTGTAATAAGTGCTGGTACGTTTGTTGCTCCAGCCGTTGTAAAGCTTGAAGCCCAAAAGCCTGACAGATGCGCTGCCACGATCTGGGCAATAACTGAAAATCGACTACAAGGCTAATTGGCTTGGACATTGGAGGCAACTCAGTATCAGGGCTAGGCAATCTAAAGGCTGGATAGTTTAGAAGCGATTAGCAAAATTTTGTAGGCTACTATCTCATAAAAAGCTTATGGTGACGTACAATCAGGACAATTATCTGATTTTTGGTTCATCATGCTTTAGGGTTCGCCTTGCGCAAAATTGTACATATTGATATGGATGCTTTTTATGCTTCCGTAGAAACTCGTGATCAGCCTCAGCTTAAAGGTAAACCCGTGGTAGTTGCCTGGGATGGAGCACGCTCTGTAATTTGTGCGGCTTCATATGAAGCGCGGCAGTTTGGCCTGCGCTCGGCCATGTCAGTTGCCAGAGCCCGGCAGCTTTGTCCACATGCTATTTATATTGCGCCTGATTTTAATAAATACCGTGCGGTATCACAGCAGGTGCATGCCATACTACAACAGTACACTGACCTGATTGAGCCATTGTCACTGGATGAAGCCTATCTGGACGTCAGTCACAATTTTAAAAACCTGCCCAGTGCTACAGAAGTAGCTCAGGCAATCCGGATGGACATCTTTGAGCAAACCGGTCTTACTGCCTCAGCAGGTGTAGCGCCTAACAAATTTTTGGCCAAAATTGCCTCTGACTGGAATAAGCCAAATGGCCTGTATGTCATTAAACCACATCAGATTGAGCAGTTTTTACCTGCCCTGCCTGTAGGAAAAATTCCTGGTGTAGGCCGGGTTACCTTGCAAAAAATGCAGCGTCTTGGCATTCGCACTGTAGGAGAGCTTGCCCAGCACAGCCAGGCCGCACTTGCCCACCATTTTGGCCGCTATGGATATCGCCTGTATGATCTGGCGCGAGGTATTGATGATCGTCCGGTTAATGCCCATCAGCAACGCCAGCAACTATCAATTGAAACCACGTTTATGCAGGATAAAGCGCTGCCTGAGCTTTACGATATATGGCCACAGCTTGCTATAGAGGTATGGCAAAAAATGGCTCAAAAGCAGCTAGGTGCCAGAAGCGTGACCATTAAACTAAAAACCACAGACTTTAAAATTATTACCCGCTCCATTACTTATAGTTCTAATGTGCCAGACTTATCAGCATTCCAGCATGCCGTACATTCAATCATTAATCGGCTGGATTTTGACCAGCCACTTTTGTTCCGGCTGGCTGGTGTCGGCGTGGCTGAGTTAAGCCGACCAGATCAGACCACCCAGCAACTGCGCCTTCTGGATTAATACAATTATTTGAGTAATTTTCAATCAATGGCTCAAATGCAAACCACACTCGCGCTTTTCTTCGCCTTTGGTGGGGTCAAAATAATCAGCATTATCTGGTAGATGATGCTGGCTAATATAGTCATACATCTCTTTGGATGACCAGTACAATAAAGGCGCTACTTTAATCAGACCATCCTGATTAATGCTGACTGGCTGCATTTGCGCTCGCTCTGCCGTATCAGTAGCACGCAGCGCCGTAAACCACACCTGTGGTGAAATTTCACGCAAGGCACGGGCAAAAGGCTCCAGTTTAACTTCTTCAGTAAACGCAGCATGACGCGGGTCGTCAAGTTCAGGTACACCCCCTTCAAGTGCTTCCCGGTGTGCCCGCGACCGCTTTGGCAGATAAATGGTTAAATTTAAATTAAGCAACAGGGTGAGTTCATTCGCAAAGCGATAGGTTGCTTCAGTATTATAGCCGTTGTCCATCCAGACTACAGGGATATCGGGCCTGAACTGCGTCAACATATGCAGGAGTACTGCCTCGTAAGGACGAAAGTTGGTCGTACAAATAGCCGTTTTTTCCAGGCTAAGTGCCCATTTAATGAGCTGCTGGGCATCCCTTCCATATCTGGAATTAATATCAGCAAGATCAAGATTCATTATGATACTCCGGCCTACTCATTCTCTGGGTAAGTGTTGATCTGGATGGTGATATTTCAACTACGTTGTATTCAGGCTGAGTAATCTTCCCACCTATAGTTAGCCTTTAACCTATCAATTATTTTCCGGCGATAAGCTACCATCATAGCGTGCCTTTTTGTGGGCATACATGAGTTTGTCTGCCTGTAGCCAGGCCTCAACCAAACCTGTAGAAGGGTGCCGCATGGCCATACCTACAGAACCTTGAACATTTTCTGCCTGAAATGCTTCATCAATGCGCTGGAGCAGCTTTTGGGCGCCTTCTTCATTGCATTCAGCGCTTAAAATACCAAACTCATCGCCACCCAGGCGGGCAACAATATCATTAACACGCGTGGCTTCCCGCAACGCGTTGGCTGCCCGCTGAATCAGCTCATTTCCTGCGGCATGTCCGTACTTATCGTTGACCAGTTTTAAATGATTTAAATCAATAACAAGAACAGCAGCAGGATGGCCATGCCGACGACAACGCTCCTCCTCTGCTGCCAGCAAACGATCCCAGCCACGACGGTTATACAAGTGAGTCAAAGCATCCGTCATACTTTCTGCCTCGAGCCGCTCTACACGTCGCTGCTGTTCATTCTTCTCAAGTTCGCTTTGTAAAATAGTACTTAATAATCGCCCTAGCAACTCCAGCAAAGGCTGATCATTGACAATATCAGGGGGTTGCGGCTCAGGATGAATCGCACATAGTGTGCCAAACAGTTTTTCATCAGCATATTTAAGCGGCTGACCAATATAAGCCTGAATGCCTACCTGCTGCCGGATAGGTGCTGCAGCATACAGGGGCACCTCCTGAGCATTTGGTGCAATACATGGCCCGTTTCCCTTAACCATTTCTGAGCAAAAGGAATCTGCCCAGCGGAATACCTGTCCGGCCTTGACCCCATAGCCATGGTCTTCTGCCTGTAGCACAATCCAGTCATCCCCTTCAGTCCGGGTGATCATCCATAAATCGAATCCAAATCGCTCATGCAAATACTTTAATACGGCACACCCCGCACTTTCAAAATCACTAAAGCCTATTGTGTTCACGGCATTTTTCCTGTAATCGATGTTTAACGTCTGTGAAACGCTAACAGAGCTTAATTAAACACTTAACATGGATAAGTATGGAGGTGTGTTTTAAAGCGTAAGATCGCTTATACGTGCGTTACTGGCGCTATATAATGTAATTATATTCTTGGTTTGACTGAAACTTTATCTAGCAAACTGTATCTTTAAGATACTATTGAGCATCATTTTCCATTATTTTTTGCAATAACACGAATACTCATGGAAATATCCGCAATGACTTCACGCCCTCACCAAACAACAAAGAAAATTTTACACTAATCTATTGATTCCCTGATGAAAAAGCTTAAATATATCCTAATTAAACTCTAATTCAATTTGGATACTAGGATTAGTACCACTATGCTAATCCTCACTTAGGAATGATAAATTGATGAAAACCTTATTAAGTCGGGCTGTATGTAATTCAGTATTGGTAATGAGTACACTTTTTGGGGTGGCACAAATGGCAAACGCTGAACCGGAAAAACCGCAATACCGCCTCATCCAGCTTCAGGCAGAAGCCAGCCGCGAAGTAGCCAATGATCAAATGCGTGCTATTTTATTTACTGAACTCAACAATAATAATCCAGCCAGCCTTGCCCAGGATATTAACCGGGTGATAAATGAAGCCATGCGACAGGCAACCAGATACCCGCAGGTAAAAGTCAGTACAGGCAGACAAAACACTTATCCGGTTTATGATGACAAAAACAAGTTAAAAGGCTGGCGTGCCCGTGCCCAGGTTGAGCTTAAAAGCACAGATTTTAAAGCAGCCAGTGATTTGGTTGCCGCACTGCAAAGCAATATGCAGATTGAATCCATTGATTTTAGTGTATCTGATGCTGAGCGCAGAAAAGTAGAAAATGAATTGATGGTAGAAGCATCACAGGCATTTCAGCAGCGGGCGCAACTGCTACAGCAATCATGGCAGGCCAGTGGCTATGAGCTGGTCAGTCTTGACTTAAACACCAGCAACTACGAACGCCCACCGATTATGTATGCAGCCATGAAAGCAAGTGACGCACGCATGAATATTGAAAGCCAGAATGTTCAGGGCGGTAACAGCCAGATTCGGGTGAATGCTTCCGGCAGTGTCCAGTTACGTTAAACGTGGCCCGCCACCTCTTAGGAAAAGAATATCCCAAGCAAAAGCCGCCGAAATCCATATAGATCCCGGCGGCTTTATGAAAAGGGGATCAAATAAAATATTATTGATCGATCAACGCACAATACCGCGCTTGGAACCAACCAGTGAATCAATCAATAATTGAACCTCGGGAGTTTGCTCCAGTAGTTCTTCTCTTAATTTCTCAATAGCCTGCACAGTCGTTAAGTTCTCACGATATACAATTTTAAATGCTTTACGCAGATTGTTGATTTTATTGCTATCCCAGCCTTTACGCCGCATACCTTCATAGTTCATGCCATGCGCATGGGCAGGATTACCAGATACCATGGTATAAGCTGGTACATCCTTTAAAATGGTACTGCCGCCGCCGATCATGCTAAAAGAATCAATGCGGCAAAACTGGTGTACGCCGGAGTTACCTCCAACAATAATATGGTTTCCTACAAATACATGCCCAGCAATACCCACATTATTGGCAAAAATATTGTCATTTCCTATGATGCAGTCGTGTGCAATATGGGTATTGACCATCAGCAAATTATGATGACCAATCCGGGTTAAACCCTGGTCCTGAACCGTACCCCGATGCAAAGTGCAGCTCTCACGAATGATATTATCATCACCGATCTCAAGCCAGGTTTCCTCACCCTTGAATTTTAGATCCTGACTGATCTCACCAATACTGGCAAACTGAAAAATACGGTTACGCTTGCCAATGCGGGTAAAACCAGCAATCACCACATGAGAGCCTATCTCGGTGTACTCATCAATACTTACCTGAGGCCCTACAATGCTGTAAGCGCCGATTTTTACGGTATCCGCAATTTGCGCTGTTGGATCAACAATGGCAGTTGAGTGAATGTTACTATTATTGTGTCTATTAATATTGTTCATATCAGGGTAATCTGCTGTTCAGAGACCAGAACTTCGGCACTTGCGGCCAGTTTATCTTCTACATGTGCCTGACAGGCAAACTTTAAAATTCCCCCGCGCTGCATGACCAGCTCAGCGCTAATAATCAGGGTATCACCCGGCACTACTTGCCGTTTAAACCTTACTTTATCAGAACCTGCAAATAAAAACATATAGCCATCACGTGGTCGCTTACCCACACTGATAAACCCTAGCATACCTGCAATCTGTGCCATGGATTCAAGAATGAGAACCCCCGGCATAATAGGTAAACCAGGAAAATGCCCCTGAAAGTACTCTTCATTAATTGAAACGTTTTTTAGGGCTTTTATATATTTATTGGGCACTACTTCGGTAATGCGATCCACCAGCAAGAATGGATAACGTTGCGGTAAAAAGCTACGAATAGTATCCGCCTGCATGGGTAACTGGTAATCCAGAGTAACTGTAGGGGTATTTTTAATCATCTTGGGATAGCGAGGAAGGCGGTTTAAACATTGCACGCGATTCTACCTGTTCAATCCGCGCTTGCAAATGCTCAATTTGTTTAAATAGCTGATTTACCGGTACATCAGCCAGTTGCCTTAAACGTACCACCGCTTTTTTCCACTGTGAATTTTCGAAAAAAGAAGTACCCGATGAATACACACCGGGCTGGGTAATAGATTTGGTAATCATGGACATACCAGTAAGCTGAACGTGGTCACAGATGCTCAAATGTCCGGCTATGCCACTGGCACCACCAATAATACAATGCCTGCCAATTACTGCACTGCCGGCAATTCCGACATTGGCTGCTATAGCGGTGTAATCACCAATCTGGACGTTATGTGCAATCTGTACCAGATTATCAATAATTACTCCCATACCAATATTGGTATGATCCAGCGCACCACGGTCAATGGTGCAATTGGCACCAATGCGCACATCATCACCTATAATGACACTGCCGAGCTGGGCAATCCGATACCATTTACCCTCATGGGGAGCAAAGCCAAAGCCATCTCCGCCAATTACGGTACCAGCATGTACTCTTACCCGCTCACCCAGCACACAATGGTGCTGTACGGTTACCCGCTTATCCAGCCAGCTGTCTTTACCAATTCTGCTGCCACGAGCAACAAAAGCATGGCTTTCAAGAATAACGTTATCTTCAATGACCACATCATCTTCTATGACCACAAAAGCCCCAATTGAAGCCGAAGCACTAATACTGGCGGATGACGAAATGACCGCTGTGGGATGGATACCAGCGGTAGGCTTAGGTGTTTGGTCAAACAGATGACTAAGCACCGCAAAAGCAGCATAGGGATTAGGTACTATCAGCGCAGCACCTTCATAACCGGCCAGATGCTCCTGCTTAATCAGTACTGCACCTGCCTGTGTAGTCTCAAGCTGTGACGTATAACGACTATTGGATAAAAACGACAAATGCTCCGACCGGGCATGTTGTAAGGATGCCAGGCCGGTAATTACCATTTTAGGGTCGCCAATGAGCTGAGCATTAAGCTGTTCAGCTAATTGCCCCAGGGTCAATATATGCCCGGCCATACGATCAATACACTACAGTATTAAGGGTTGGCATTAAGACGCTGGGTAATTTTGTCAGTTAAGTCCACGCCAGGGCTTGACCAGATGGCATTTTTCTTTTCAATGATAATGTCATAGTTGCCTTCCTTGCGTAAATCTTCAATGATTTTTTCAAGTTTGGGCAGCAATGTCTTATACATGGTAGCCTGGGTTTCATCTACCCGCTTTTGCAGACCTTCAGCAGTACTGTTGTACTCATTAATCTTGCTTTGTGCCTGAGCTTGCAGCGAACGAATCTGATCTTCCTTAAGTACTTTGGCATCAGTCTTGAAGCGATTTTCAATACCGGCCAACTCTTTTTGCAGCGCAGCAATACGGTCACGCTGCGGCTTTAAGCTGGTATTCAAACTATTAATCGTCTGCTTGGCATAATTTGAATTAAAAATTGCCGCCTGTGAGTCTGCAACTGCAACATTATTAGCATTAGCAGTCCCTGCTGTGAGTGCAGCAATGGAAAACACTGCTGTTGCAAATAGATGACGCATAATTAACTCCTTGTGTAAGTGTGTGTTCTTCAAGCATCCGCTTGCTTAAAAGGTACGGCCAATTTCAAACTGAACGCGTTTTGTTTCATCACCATCCTTGCTATTTAATGGATAGGCATAGCTTAATGATAGCGGGCCAATGACGGTAATCCAGGTAAAGCCTGCTCCTGCACTATAACGCAGATTATCAGCATTAATCTCAAAATCCTTGGATTTTGTATTATAAACCTGGCCGCCTTCAACAAAAATTACCGGCCTGAGCTGACGTGTCCAGTCACCCTTGAACGGCAAAGGTAACACCAACTCTGCACCACCCTGAATCAGTGCATTACCACCAATAGCTTCCGGGTCGGGATCTATACTACCAGTTTCCTGATAGATCACTGCAGGACTACGTGGACCTAATGTGCTTTCACGATAGCCACGTACCGAGCCATAGCCTCCAGCAAAGAAGTTTTTGTAAAATGGCAGGTCATTACCATAGCCTAACCTACCATAAGTGCGAAATACAAATTTGTCACCTAAAGGGAAAAATGCCTGGGTGTCATAGGTTAGCTTTTGATACTCTACGTCACTGCCAGGCACGGCAATATCCAGCGATAGGCGGTGGTAAAGGCCTCGCGTTGGAAATACCGGGCGGTTCAAGGTGTTATATGCCCAGGCCAGGTTTAGATTATAAGTTAAGTAGTCACCCGTAAATGCTCTGCCGTAAGCGTTGTCATAGTCAGGCACTTGTGTATAAACCGGAATCGGCTTCTGGTCTTTATCTAGAATTTGTTTGCCGTGCTCATCTGTTAAATAAACTGGGTTACCTTTATCGTCTTTTTGTTGCTCACCATTTTTATAAGGAATGGTTTGGGCTGTTACCTTGCCGCCATGAGCCAGTAAATAATCCCGAATTGAAACAGAAACAAATTGCCCGGTATTAACTTCTGTATCATCTATATTTAGCGACGTGCTAACACTCTGGTTCTCATCAATCGGATAACCAAACGTTAAGCTACCACCGATAGAGTCTGTCACATAGGTGCTTACGTTAAGTCTGTTAAGTTTGGTCTTACGGTAATAGGCATTATAGCCACGGCTAATGCCATCAATGGTAAAGTAAGGATCCAGCACGTTTAGGTTATAATAATCCAGTGTTTCCGAGCGTGACAGGTCAATGGCAAACTGATTGCCTGTGCCTAAAAAGTTGGTCTGGCTCAAGCCAAGCTGGAAGGTTACGCCGCCGCCTTGCGAGTAACCTACTGCAACCGTGCTGGTGCCTGAACTTTGTTCTTCCACTTTAACGTTTAAATCAATCTGGTCGGCAGTGTTGGGTACCCGTACAGGCTCAATAGCAACGGTTTTAAAATAACCGGTACGCTCTAACCGTACTTTAGACAAGTCAATTTTTTCATTGCTGGCCAGGGCGCCTTCCATCTGGCGCATTTCACGGCGCAGGACTTCATCGGCAGTTTTGTTGTTACCATTAAAGTTAATCCGGCGTACAGTGACCTGTTTACCCGGATTAATGTAGTAATTAATGCTGACAGTTTTATTGTCTTCATCAATATCTGGAACGGCATTGATTTCAGCAAAATAATAACCGGCATTGCCATATTTACGCGAAAGCAGCTCTTTAACGCCGTTGACCTGAGCTTGCGAATAAACAGCGCCCTCCTTAAATACAGCCAGGCTTTGCAATTCATTTTGTGGAAACAGGGTATCGCCCAGAAACTTCACCTGTCCGAATTGGTATTGCTCACCTTCGCTGATACTGACTTCAATAAAGATGCGTTTTTTGTCTTCGCTGATGTTGAGCTGTGCATCATTGATATTAAAGTTAATATAGCCTTTATTGAGATAAAGCGCCCGCAGGTTTTCCAGACTGGCAGTCATACGTTCACGAGCATAACGGTCATTACGTGTTAAGACTGACGACCAACTGCTTTCTTTAACCGTAAATGCTTGCAAAATATCGCTATCTTTAAATACGGTATTACCAATAACGTTAATATCAAATACTTTGGCAGCATTCCCTTCAATAAAGTTAAAGGTTAGCTCCACCCGGTTATTGGCACGTGGGGTGGTCTCCACAGTAACATCTGCATCATAACGACCTTGCTGGGCATATTGCTGTTCAAGCTCATTTTCAACCGTTTGCAACGTGGCACGCTTTAATACCTGACCCTCTGACACATTCAGGGATTTTAGTCCCTGCTTTAAGGTGTCAGTAGGAATCAGCTTATTGCCTTTAAAGGTAATGGTAGAGATCACCGGACGCTCAACCACCTTAAATATTAAAGTATCGCCATCCCGTACACTTTGTATGTCATCAAAATTACCAGTAGCGTACAGGGCGCGAATGCTATCAGCGACTTTTGCATCAGTAACCTGATCACCGCTATTAACAGGCAGCACACCGTAAACACTGGCCGGAGTTAAGCGAACCAGCCCTTCTATTCGAATATCACGTGCTACAAAATCTTCAGCGCTGGCTTGTTGTACAATTGCCATTGCGCTAATCAGTGTCAGAGGCAGTGTAAAAGGTAAGTGCCGCATGCCTAAGGGTTCCAGAAGTTAAAAATAGTAAAATTCATACTTACACAGTAATTTATATTAGCCGTGCAAAATCATTAAATAATGCAAGGATCATTAAAGCCCCAAGCAATACAATCCCAATGCGTAAGCCAACCATTTGGATTTGTTCAGATACCGGCTTACCACGTAGTGCCTCAATAAAATAATAAACTAAATGTCCACCATCAAGTACTGGAATCGGTAATAAGTTCAAAATTCCCAGACTAACACTCATCAATGCCATAAAGGAAAAAAACGCTTGCCAGCCCATTTCAGCACTTTGACCTGCCACCTTGGCAATGGTAATTGGCCCTGACAGGTTATCCAGACCAATCAGGCCAGAGATCATTTTACCCATCGCCTTGACCGTCATCACTGACAATTGCCAGGTTTTATCGACTGCCTTAAAGAGCGCAGTGAGCGGACTGTACTGAATTGTTTGCGTGTATTCTGTTGGAATTTTATAATTTTCGATTTTCGCGCCAGCTCCTAAAAAGCCATATTCACTGCCGACCGCATCGCGTTTTGCCTTGGGAGTGAGCTGAAGTTCAAGCGGTTTACTGTCACGCAAGATGCTGAACGTTAGCGGCTTTTCAGGATTGGCACGTACAATACGAGTAACTTCCATCCACTGTTTAACCGGCTGCTGGTTAATCTGAACAATGCGATCGCCCACTTTTAAGCCTTGCTGTTCTGCGGGTTCATTGCTACTCAGGTCACCAATAACAGGTGCAATTTCCGGTTGATAAGGAAAAAATCCCAATTGCTCCAGCGGCGTCTGGTTGCCATTACGCATAAACTGCTCAATGGGCACATTAAAGTGGTGCAATTGCTGGTTACGCTCGGCAGTCACCTGAATGGTACCTGTTTCACCCATACGCTCAACCAGTGCGTAATTCAGGCTCTCCCAGGTTTGCGCTTGCTGACCATCTATTGCAGTAATGCGGTCACCCACCAGCAAGCCAGCCTGTGCTGCCGGTGAGTTAGCCTGCACCTGTCCAATACGGGTGTTCAGCTGCTCACTGGCAGGCAAAAATAAAATCCAGAACAGTAAAATGGCAAACAGCAGGTTAATACCGGGACCTGCCGCCACAATAGCCATACGCCGCCAGGCTGACTGGCGATTAAAGGCATAAGGAATATCTTCCGGAGCAACCTCGCCTTCGCGCTCATCCGCCATGCGCACATAGCCGCCCAGTGGAATTGCCGCAATCTGGTAGCAAACGCCGTCTTTACCATGCCACTTGAGCAGCGTGGGGCCAAAGCCGATGGAATAGACCAGCACCTTAACGCCCATGCGCCGTGCCACCCAGAAGTGACCAAACTCATGAATGGCAATAAGTGGGCCAAGCAATACGATTGCTGCAAGAATAATAAATAGTATATTCATGAACCCCTACTGGCATGCGCCGCTATCCATTGCCTTGCAAGCGCCCGCGCCTCAAGGTCTTGAGCCAGAATTGTGCCAAGATCGTGTGCAGGAAGCACATTCATTTGTGTTATCACTGCGTGTATGAGCTGTGTAATCTGTGTAAATGCAAGCTTACCACACAAAAATGCCGCCACTGCAATTTCATTACTGGCATTGAGTATGGCAGGCAAACAGCCGCCCTGCCGCATGGCTTCTTGTGCCAGACCTAAAGCAGGAAAGCGAGTGTTATCCGGTGCTTCAAAGTGCAGTTGCTGAACCTTGAATAGATCCAGTGCTGGAACTGGTGCTGTAATGCGCTGTGGCCAGGCCAGGGCATGTGCAATTGGCGTACACATATCCGGATTCCCCATTTGTGCCAGCGTTGAGCCATCAATATATTGTACCAGTGAATGAACAATACTTTCAGGATGAATCACTACCGTTACCCGCTCAACTGGGAGTTCAAATAAATGACAGGCTTCGATTAGCTCTAGCCCTTTATTCATTAAAGTTGCGGAATCTACTGAAATTTTTTGTCCCATGGACCAATTGGGATGCTGACAGGCCTGTGCTGGAGTTACTTGCTGCATTTGCTCTAGTGACCATGTTCTAAAAGGCCCACCTGATGCAGTCAGGAGCACCTGCGACACCCCTGCACGATTACCCTGTTCGTTAAAGCGCGTCAATGTGTCAAAATAATCTGGCGGCAAGCATTGAAAAATCGCATTGTGCTCGGAATCTACCGGTAACAAGGTTGCCTGTGCCTGCCGGACCCGCTGCATAAATAGCTCTCCGGCCATTACCAGCGACTCCTTATTGGCGAGCAATACACGTTTGCCAGCATCAACAGCAGCCAGTGTGGGCTTTAGGCCTGCACTGCCTACAATAGCTGCCATCACAATATCAACACGATCTGTTGCGGCCACTTCACATAAGCCGGCTTCTCCTTCCAGCACTTCTATAGAATTTATAATCTTGTCATTACAATGTAATTTTAACTGTTCAATAAACTGATCTTTCTTTGCAGTATCTACCACCACCACTTTGGGAAGATACTGACTGGTGAGTTGAGCCAGTTGCTCTAGGCGGCTAAAACCGGTCAGTGCATACACCTGATAGCGTTCAGTATGCTGGCTTAATACTTTTAAGGTGCTCTGACCAATGGAACCTGTTGCACCTAGAACAGTTACCTGTTGCACTGACATTTAAAATCCGCCCAGAAACTGCTGCTGCAACCATAAACCCAGTGCAAAAACAGGTGCTGCTGCCAGCAGGGAATCAATACGATCCAGCACACCACCGTGCCCCGGCAATATTTTTCCAGAATCCTTAATGCCCGCTTTGCGCTTGACCATGGACTCAAACAAATCGCCTTGTACCGAAGCCAGAACAGTAAAGATTGATAAGGCAATAAAACTGGTCAGCGCCACAGGTGTTAAATCAAGCTGGGTAAACGCCACCGCCAGAATGATCATTACAGTTAAGGCCAGTCCGCCTATCAGACCTTCAATCGATTTGTTGGGGCTTACATGCGGTGCCAGCTTATGCTTACCCAGTGCTCGTCCGGCAAAATAAGCACCACTATCTGCACCCCATACCAGAGTAAACACATACATCAGCCACCATGGCGACTGCTGCCATAAACTGAAAATGGCAACCACGGCAGCAACCAGCAAAACTACTCCCACGCCATTTAAGGCAGGATGATACCAGCCAGTTTTCTGGGGATATTGAGTAACCCAGATCAGACTAATCAACCAGATTAATAACGACAGCATCCATAAAAAAGGCCACACATCTGCCACTGCAAAGGCTAGCGCTGAAATGACAGCTACCCCTGCCGCATAAAGCTTTTGGTGCTGATTAGGAATTAAGCGTGCCCACTCAAAACCGGCAATAGCCACCGTAATCAACATCAAAGCCAGCATGGGCAGTGGACTACCGGTAGCAAACATACATAGCAGGACAATAACCACCAGAATCAATGCTGTGCGAATCCGTTCAATCATATTTTAGTTCTCAGTGTTATTGCTAGGCTGTTGTTTAACTTGCTCACTGGTACGACCAAACCGGCGCTCACGCTGGGCAAATACTTCCAGCGCCTGATTAAACTCTTCTACCGAAAAGTCAGGCCATAGTGTTTCTGTAAAGTAAAGCTCTGCATAAGCAGCCTGCCAGAGCAAAAAATTGGATAACCGGTAATCACCACCTGTGCGAATGAGTAAATCGACTGCCGGTAGATCAGATAGGGAAATATGCTGTTGCAGGGTTTGCTCACTGATTTGATCGACCTTTAACAAACCGCGTTCTACCTGCAAGGCAACCTGACGCGCAGCCTGGGCAACATCCCACATTCCCCCATAACTCACTGCAATGACCAATGTCATGGCAGTATGGTGTGCGGTGATGCTTTCTGCTTCCTGCATCAGTTGTTGTAGCTCAGTAGATAACTGTGTCCGGTTGCCAATAAATCGCAAGGCAATATCATGCTTTTTCATGCGCGGTATTTGCTCACGGATGGTCTGGGCAAACAGCTTCATGAGCAAGGCAACTTCTTTGGCTGGACGCTGCCAGTTCTCGCTGGAAAAAGCAAAAACTGTCAGCACCTGAATGCCAAGGCGTCGCGCCTGCTCAACAATAGGGTCAAGCTGGTCCTTGCCTGCCCGATGTCCCTCGCCCTCTGGTAAGGCTTCACGCTTACCATACCGGTTATTGCCATCCATAATGATTGCCACATGCCGAGGCAGACTTGGCAATGAAAGATCGGCTAAGGAAGATTCACTGGACATAAGGTTAGTGACCAAAATAATAATTAATTAAACCTGAATCAGTTCAGCTTCCTTGGCTGCCAGCATTTTATCCACATCCGCCACATATTTGTCAGTCAGTTTCTGAATATCGTCACCGGCGCGGCGTTCCTCATCCTCAGAAATTTCTTTTTCTTTTAACAAATCTTTAATATCGCCCAGAATATCACGACGAATATTACGGATAGCTACTTTGGCATTTTCCGCTTCACTACGTGCCAGTTTTTGCATATTACGGCGGGTTTCTTCAGTCAGCGCAGGTAACGGCACACGAATAATATCCGCAGTAATTGGATTTAAACCCAAATCACTTTCACGAATGGCCTTATCAATAGTACTGGTCATGCTGCGCTCAAAAGGCTGTACCACCAGTGTACGCGCGTCATCAACACCAACGTTTGCCACCTGATTAAGCGGTACATCACTGCCATAATAAGACACCATGATACCGTTAAGCATGGAAGGATGAGCACGCCCGGTGCGCACTTTGGCAAAACCGGTTTCTAGTGCCTCAATGCTTTTTTTCATGCGGCTTTCACCGTCTTTTTTCAAATCGTTAATCATGTCAATATCCTCATTTTCCTGAAATATTAATTAAGCCATGAGCATTATTATGCCCAGCTTGATCATGGTATTAGTTGGTCACATGCGTCCCTTCCGGTTCACCCATCACCACTGACAGCAATGCACCCGGTTTATTCATGTCAAATACCTGTAAAGGCACATTGTGATCACGGCACAGGCAAATGGCAGTCAGATCCATAATGCCCAGTTTATGATCCAGCACTTCATCAAAGGTTAAATGATCATATTTGATTGCATCACCATGCTTGCTCGGGTCTTTATCATAGACACCATCGACCTTGGTTGCCTTTAAAATCAGGGTAGCTTCAATTTCAATACCACGCAGGCAGGCTGCGGTATCGGTGGTGAAAAACGGATTGCCAGTACCGGCAACAAACACGCAGACTTCACCATTTTTTAAATGACGAATGGCATCACGACTACTATAAGTTTCCACCACACCATTGATGGAAATGGCTGACATGAGCCGGGTTTTGATATTACGCCGCTCAAGCGCATCACGCAGTGCCAGGCCATTCATGACAGTTGCCAGCATCCCCATCTGGTCACCTGTTACCCGGCCAACCAGTCCCTCTTGCTGGAGCTGACTACCGCGATACAAATTACCACCACCTACTACAATACCTACCTGTACACCTAGGCCAACCAGATGAGCAATGGACAGGGACATTTGATCCAGAATGGTGGCATCAATACCCATATCTTTATTGCCTGAAAGCGCTTCGCCTGACAATTTAAGCAATATGCGCGAAAAACGCGGGCTGTTTTCAGCCATAATGAGCTCCCAAGCAGTCAATGTGTAAAACTTTAAACCAGAATACAGTCAAGAGATTATAACTGATGTTTGATGGGGGCGAATGGTAGCAAAAGCCGGAGCACTCGCCAATCCATCTCAGTTAGACAAATACAGCTATTTAATAAAGCTGCACAATTAACGATAGCTAGCGCTAGAACCAGAGCTAAAATAAAGGCCTCAGGCAGAAATGAGTTTGGCAAACAAGTCGTACTCATCGGCATCGGTAACTTCCACATACAGCATCTGGCCGGGCTGAATCTGGTTTTTGTCGATATCCTCTACGAATACATTACCGTCAATTTCCGGGGCATCGGCATAGGAACGCGCCACAGCAACCGGATACTCAGGATCAAGCTCGTCCACCAGTACGGTCATGCGTGTACCAATTTTGTCTTTGAGTTTTTGTGCTGAAATTTCCTGTGCCACCAGCATAAATCGCTCATAGCGATCCTGTTTAACTTCTTCAGGAACCAAATCCGGCAGTTCATTGGCAGGAGCGCCTTCAATGGGTGAGTAGGTAAAACAACCTACCCGATCCAGCCTAGCTTCGCGCAACCAGTCCAGCAGGTATTCAAAATCTTCTTCAGTTTCACCGGGAAAGCCCACCACAAAGGTAGAACGAATCGCAAGATCGGGACAGATTGAGCGCCATAGCCTGATTTTCTCCAGGGTATTTTCGCTGTGTGCCGGACGTTTCATGAGTTTTAAAATACGGGGACTGGCATGCTGAAATGGAATATCCAGATACGGCAGAATTTTGCCATCGCGCATGAGCTCTAGCACCGCATCCACATGCGGATAGGGATACACATAATGCAGACGCACCCAAACACCGAGTTGACCAAGTGCAGCACACAAGTCGTAAAACTTGGTTTTTAAGGGCTGACCATTCCAGAAGTCCAGTTTGTATTTAGTATCTACCCCATAGGCTGAGGTATCTTGCGAGATCACCAGAATTTCCTTCACCCCGGCGCGAACCAGCGCCTGTGCTTCATCCATCACGCTGCCAATGGGGCGCGATACCAGATCACCGCGCAGTTGTGGGATAATGCAAAAGGTACAACGGTGATTACAGCCTTCAGAAATTTTTAAGTAGGCGTAGTGCTTGGGCGTTAAGCGAACACCTTGTGGCGGTACCAGATCAATATAAGGATTATGTTCAGGTGGAGGTGGTACATACTCATGCACCGCATTCATTACATCAGAATATGCCTGTGGCCCGGTGACCTTTAATACGCTGGGATGCATGGAACGAATTTTTTCTTCATCCTTGCCCAGACAACCAGTGACAATGACCTTGCCATTCTCATTAATGGCTTCACCAATGGCGTCCAGTGATTCCTGCACCGCTGATTCAATAAAACCGCAGGTGTTTACCACGACCAGGTCAGCCCCCTCAAATGAAGCTGCGACATCGTAGCCCTCAACACGTAACTGGGTAAGAATGCGCTCGGAATCCACCAGTGCTTTGGGGCAGCCCAGGGATACAAAACCGACTTTAGGGGACTTCATGTATACAGCTCCAACAAATTAGTGCATATTGTAAGCACTTTAACCCGGCTTTAATAGAGTGATTGAGTATGAAGTACGGGCTTTTTTTATAAGTCGAATATTAGATTTTTCTAAGCGCCATGTATTCACAAGGCTTTTCATTTTTAGCAGAATAAACTATCACGCATCGATGATTCTGATGCAAAATGCGCTTACAACAGCAGGACGATTTTAGTAGAACATTTTTCTACCAGCGTGCTTTGATTCATAAAGCATTTTAGCGATAAGGCATAAGGAACCATACGATTGATGAGTGATTCTATACCGTCTGCTGCCATACTATCTACCGCTTTGGTTGACTGTCATGGCCTGGTGGATCATATGTTCACTGCGATCATGCAAGTATCGCCCACCCTGCACATAGAATATTTAAATCCTGCCTGCGAAACCTTGCTGGAAATAAGCTGCACCCGTGCTATAGGCATGCCGCTCCTTGAAGTACTTACCGAACCGGATAAAAACTTTGATACCCGGGCAGCGATCCTGCACACCATGAATACAGGTCAACCCTATACCCGGCGCGAAGCAACCCTGAATGTTGGGCTAAAAGATAAAATAGTAGATTATACGGTATCACTCATTATTGACCAGCAGGAAACCCAGGCAATTCGGCGTTACGTGCTTATTGAGATCCAGCCTATTGACCGACTGCTGCGTATTAATCGTGATGAGCAGCTTGCCAAGCAACAACAGGTAACCAGACAACTTATTCGCGGTGTTGCCCACGAAATTAAAAACCCGCTGGCTGGTATTCGCGGTGCTACCCAGCTTTTGGCACGGCTTCATTCTGATGAAAATATGGAAGAATATACTCAAGTGATCATCAGTGAAGTTGACCGCCTGTCTACCCTGGTCGATAACATGCTCGGTTCACGGCAAATACCCTTGATGTGCAAAGTGAACATTCATGAGCCACTGGAACGGGTACGCAGCCTGATTTTAAACCAGACCGGCAACACCGTGCAGGTGGTGCGCGATTATGACTTATCCTTACCGGAAGTGACTGCCGACCGCGACCAGCTTATTCAGGTGATGCTCAATATTTGCATTAATGCCGCACAGGCCATTCAAGAACACCCGGATTTTTTTACCGCACAACCACAAATTATTTTGCGTACCCGGATTCAGCGCCTGTTTAATATTAATGGCGTATTACATCGCAGTGTAGTGCGGATAGACTTGCAAGATAACGGCCCTGGTATTCCAGCCAGTATTCTGGAATCAGTGTTTTATCCCATGGTGACCGGGCGAGCCAACGGTACCGGACTGGGTTTAAGCATTGCACAGCATATTATGCAGCAGCATGGTGGGTTGATTGAATGCCAGTCTGCCCCTGGTTGCACCCGATTTAGTTTATTTTTACCCTGGAGTGAATAATGGCGCAGGCAATAGTTTGGGTAATTGACGATGACCGCGCCATGCGCTGGGTGCTGGAAAAAACCTTTCAGGATGCAGGCTTTCAGGTTAACAGTTTTGAATCTGCCCAACAGGCATTAGAGCGCCTGCCTCAGCAATTACCAGATGTGATCCTGAGTGATATCCGCATGCCGGGGATGGATGGCTTAAGCTTTTTGACCCAGGTCAAACAAACTGCTCCTGACCTGCCCATTATTATTATGACGGCGCACTCTGATCTGGAATCTGCTGTGTCCAGTTACCAGACTGGTGCCTTTGACTACCTGCCCAAGCCCTTTGATCTGGACGATGCCATTGCGCTGGTGAATCGCGCCCTTCAGCATATTGCCAATCAGCAATCTGCTAGCAGGCAGCTAGCCACAGAAAGTATTCGCACCTCAGCCACCAAAGCAACTGGAATTATCGGTGAATCGCCTGCCATGCAGGAAGTTTTCCGGATTATTGGCCGTCTGGCTCAATCCAATATTACTGTACTGATTAATGGTGAATCCGGTACCGGCAAGGAATTGGTAGCCCACGCTCTGCACCGGCACTCGCCACGCAGCCATAAGCCTTTTATTGCCCTTAATATGGCGGCCATTCCCAGAGATTTAATGGAAAGTGAGCTGTTTGGACACGAACGGGGCGCATTTACCGGAGCCAGCATACAACGTCTGGGACGCTTTGAGCAGGCCAATGGTGGCACATTATTCCTGGATGAAATTGGCGATATGCCACTTGATACTCAAACCCGTCTGCTTCGGGTACTGGCGGATGGCGAATTTTACCGGGTCGGTGGTCAGGTGCCGGTAAAAGTAAATGTACGCATCATTGCAGCAACACATCAATCACTGGAACAACTGGTAAAAGCAGGTAAGTTTCGTGAAGATTTATTTCATCGCCTCAACGTCATCCGTATTCATATTCCACGACTTAAAGATCGCAGCGAAGATATTCCCATGCTGGCACAACACTTTTTGGCACTGGCTGGTCGTGAGCTTAACGTGGCTGCAAAAATCCTGCGCAAGGAAACCATTGTCTATATGCAGCAGCTTCCCTGGCCGGGTAACGTACGTCAACTGGAAAATACTTGCCGCTGGTTAACTGTCATGGCGACGGGGCGAGAGATTTTTGTCAATGATTTACCGGCTGAATTACGTCCACAGTCTACTGACCTGCCAGATGCGGAGTCTGTAAGCTATGAGAGTCGGTCGGACAAAAGCTGTTTATCCCAGCCCTATCGCCTTGAGCCTGACCAGTGGGATAGCCTGCTAGGTCACTGGGCCAGACAAAAACTGCAACAGGGCGAGCAGCACCTACTGGAGATTGCCCTGCCCCTATTTGAACGCAGTATGATTGATGCAGCCCTGGATTACAGTCATGGACGCAAGCGTCACGCTGCCGAGCTGCTAGGCTGGGGACGTAACACCCTGACCCGCAAACTCAAGGAACTGGATATTCATACCCCGGACGATGAAGAAGGCGCTGCCAGTTAAAAAACAGGATAAGGCTGGCTTTATGCGCAATGAGTTTTTATAATCAGGCCGATGAATATGTAAAACAATTAAACGACACATTAAAGCCGTATAGCGAGGCTTCATAACATGGCCAGATCACGTAACAATCCTATTCTGATCCTTTTGATTGGGTTAAGTATTTTATTTGTCCTGTTGGCTGGCTGGGTTATCATCCGGGAGAGCCGTATGACAGCAGCCCTCCCCCTATTGCCTGTCAACAATACAACCGTCCCTGCGGTTAAGCCCGCACCGCGTGCTATGGACTATGCACCTTCCCGTGCCCCGGAAACCACCAAGCAAATGTATGTGCGCATGCAACAGCCAGTAGTGGTGAACAAATTGTCGCCAGAGAATAGTACTGACCAGAAGTACAATATGGGTTATGAGTGGGCTAGCGGACAAAAATTAAACAATAGTGACCAGTGCAAGATGTTAAGTGCAGAATATATCAGTGGTTGCCAGGCATATATTGAAGTGAAGCATTATGTGCACCACACCGATCCCAGCATGAATACCCCAAGAAACTGATTACAGGGCTTGACCCACAGTAAATTAGAAGTTCATCTAAACAGGCGTTTCGAGGGACTAAAAATAAACCGGTATAAAATATCCGGTATGTTGCAGTCATCTCCATGGCGTTTTATTCAGTTGCCTCCTATTTATCGGGGGATTTGCATGTTTTAACAGTGTTTGGATTGCATCCTGAGCCGGGCTCACGCATTATCGCACTTAATTTTAATCTCTTTTTCTAATTGTTTTTTGCATGAAATTCTCACGTGGTTTTGTATTTTTTACAATGATTATCATTATCCTGATCATGGCAGCATTTGTCGGGTTAGGTATCTATACCATCAGGTTGGATAATATCGTTCGGGAAAAGTTTGAAGGCAAACGCTGGGAAATTCCAGCCAAGGTGTATGCAAGACCACTGGAGTTATTTAATGGCACGCATGTGTCTGCTGCTGCATTACGGCAGGAGCTTGGCCTGCTAAATTATAAAAAAGCCGACAACTATGAATCACCCGGTACTTATGTGGATAAAGGCAGTGTCGTTTATGTGCATACCCGTGGCTTTGATTTTGGCGATTCCACAGAGCCTGAACAGGTACTGGAAGTCACTTTTGGCCAGGATCAGGTGCTGGATATACGCAGTACCCAGCAGACTGGTACAGGCATTGCCCGTTTGGAACCGATTTTGGTAGGTGGTATTTATCCACGTCATAATGAAGACCGGGTACTGGTTCAGCTCTCCAAAGTACCCCAGCCTTTGATTGATGCCCTGATTGCCACCGAAGACCGGCAATTTTACCAGCACCACGGCGTCTCCCCCCGGGGGCTGGCACGTGCAATGGTTAGCAATGCCACAGGCGGCCCAAGGCAAGGCGGCTCTACCCTCACCCAGCAACTGGTAAAAAACTTTTATCTTAGCCCGGAGCGTACCATAAAGCGTAAAGCCAATGAGGCACTGATGGCATTGCTGGTAGAGCTGCACTATAACAAGAACGATATTCTGGAAGCCTACCTCAATGAGGTAAACCTTGGTCAAAATGGCAATCACTCCATTAACGGCTTTGGTCTGGCTTCGCAGTTTTATTTTGGTCAACCACTTAATGAGTTAAAACTGCCTCAACTGGCTTTTCTGGTGGGACTGGTTAAAGGGCCCAGTTTATATAATCCCTGGCGCAATCCTGAGCTGGCAAAAGAACGTCGCAATGTGGTATTGCACAACATGCTGGTCACCGGCAAAATTGATCAGGACCAATACGAAAAAGCGATTACTGCCAAGCTGGGCATTCTTACAAAACCCACTGCTGGTCGCAGCCAGTTTCCTGATTTTCTGGACGTGGTTCGCCGCCAGCTTAAAGAAGAATATCAGGAAGATGACCTGACAGGTGAAGGCTTGCGGATCTTTACCACGCTTGATCCTATTGTACAAACTTCTGCCAATACAGCCTTTGACAGTACCTTAAGCCAGCTCATCAAGCGTAACCCCAAGCGTCTGGAAGGTTTACAGGGCGCCGTCACCGTAGCCAACCCCGAAAATGGCGAGCTACTGGCTGTAGTTGGTGGCTCTGGCACTTTTACTGGCTTTAACCGGGCACTGGATGCAAAACGTCAGGTCGGTTCGCTGTTAAAACCGGTGGTTTATCTGAACGCCCTGCAATCACAGCGTTATAACCTGATTAGCCCAATTAGCGATGAGCAAATCACCATCAATGGCATGGGTATGAAAGACTGGACGCCAAAAAATTATGATGGCCGCAGTCATGGGATTGTGCCTTTATCATATGCTTTGGCACACTCCTATAACCTGGCTACTGTTCGCCTGGGCTGGGAAATGGGCATGCCCAGTTTTATAAATACGCTGCATAGCTTGGGTATTGAAGATGATATTAAGCCCTATCCGGCTATTTTACTGGGTGCGATCAACCTGTCGCCCATGCAGGTATTAGGCATGTATCAGGTATATGCAGCCAACGGCTTTCGCTATGCACCACGCTCAATTCGTAGTGTGGTTGATGCCAAAGGCGTGCCACTACAGCGTTACAGCCTGAATGTACGCCAGAGCCTGGATCCGGGTGCAGTCTATTTACTTAATTATGCCCTGCAACAGGTAATGCGTAGTGGCACAGGCGCCAGTGCTTACCGCACTCTGCCCTCCAGTTTAAACCTGGCGGGCAAGAGTGGCACCACTAATGACGCGCGTGATTCATGGTTTGCTGGCTATAGTGGTAACTATGTGGCAGTGGTATGGCTAGGTCACGATGATAACCGTCCAATTGGTTTAACAGGTTCCAGCGGGGCATTGCCAATCTGGGTAAATATCATGAAGCAGCTCAACCTGACATCGATTGAGCCTATTCAGCCAACTAATGTACAGTGGCAATGGATAGATCAGGGTAGCGGCCAGTTATCCGCACAGGGTTGCCCTGGCGCTATTTATATTCCTATGCTAGCCGGTACTGTGCCTGGCGAGGCCACTGAGTGTGGTATGCTCGCCATGTACAATAGTGAGCAGGCAGCTCATGCAGGCAGTGAACTGGATGAATTTGGTGAGCCAGTCTACCAGCAATATGCCAGACGCCTACCTGAATCCCCCAGCAAGCCTGAAGCTTCCATTACCCTGGAATTACCACCAGAGAAAGAAACAGGACGCCCGCCTGTGGTTAAACGTTTCTGGTCAAGTGAAAATTAGCAAAAGAGGCCTAAATCATGACACGACGCTCGGTTCCGGCGCTTTATATTTCCAGCTTGACTATGGGTCTGGCTATATTGACAGGATGCCAGACCACCCCAACGGTTAGCAACACCCCAGCACTTACTACAGTGGTAACCACACGCCCAGCAGATAAAACAGTGGATAAACCAGCAACTATTCAGGAAAACGGTGCAAAACGTAACGCTATTCCTGAATATGCTGAACCTGGCATTCAGAGCCGTCCTCTGCCCTCTACAATAACGCCACCTCCACAACCTAAAATAAACTTGCGTGATGGCAGTAATATTCCTGCCTTTGGCAAGCTTATGGCTCAGGCACAACAGCAAATGCAGGCTAACCAATTAAATGCTGCCGAGCAAACCCTGATTCAGGCACAGCGTATGGCACCCCAGTCAGCAACTGTATATGCCTATTTAAGTGAAATTGCCATTAAAAAGCGTCAGGCTAGCAATGCCGAAGCCATGGCACGTAAAGGTTTAACACTGGCCAGCAATCCGCGGCAGCAGCACGCTTTTTGGCGCCTGATCCTGGCTGCTGCCGAATTACAAAACAATGCAGCACTGGCCGGACAGGCACGCAGCCAGATTCAGCGTCTGGCAAGCCAGTTTTAAAACGAATAAAAGATAAGCTGAGCATGTGGCTAACTTCTTCCGGCTTTTTAATTTAGGATCATCTAAAGATTTTTACTGGCCTGGCTGCATGGGGAAAAAGGCCCGTATTCCCGCCACCCCAAAACCGCCTGCCTGCTGTATAGCTGTTATATCCTGCGGGTTAACACCACCCAGCGCATATACCGGCACCTGACTTTGCTGACATAACTGCTGCCACGCTGGCCAACCCAGTGCGGCCTGCCCTTGATGACTGGTGGTGACATGCAGTGGACTCAAAACCACAGCGTCCACTTTAAGTTGATTGGCTTTTTGCACGGATAACTGGTCATGACATGCTGCAAAGCAAAATAGCTGCTCTGGAATAGCAATTTGCTGACATTGCATTAGTGTTGATTGGTTGATGTGAACACCATGAATTTTTGGTAAAACTGGCACTAAACTTTCTAGCTGGTTAAAATCTGCCATGATTTTTAAATCTGGCCGCGATGCATTCAGATCCTCTACCAACTGATGATATTGCTCAGCGGTTGCGGTCTTTTCCCTAAGGTACAACCAGCTGGCCTGTGGAGTTTGCGCAATATGCCAATTGAGCCACTCCTGCCTGTCTTGTCCGGCTGCCAGAGGATAAGTAATCACATACTGCTCTGGGAGCTTCACCATACGCAAAATAGGCGTATTGGCCTCAGGAAAATGATAATTAACAAGCTGATTTTTAGCCACCCAGTGCAATACCTGACCCTGCTGCCCTTGTGGCGTCCCTGTAAACCGGGGCACTAAAAATACATGTAGGCATACGGTTTTTTCTGGATAATTAAAATGCAGCTGCTGTGCCCTGATACTGTGCTGAACCTGAATATTTAATTCTTCCCGCAACTCACGGGCAAGCGCCTGCTCAGGAGTTTCACCTGCTTCAACCTTACCACCCGGAAATTCATAGCGATTGCCCTGATGCAAAGCCGCATCACGCCAGCAAATGAGCACCTGCTCATGCTGCACAACAACCCCTACGGCAACATGCACGACCTGAAGTCTGTTTTCTAACACGTGGTTCTATCCGCTCAAAAACATGTGCTTATCAGTATAAGCTTTTAGAAAATGCCTCGTTCAAAAATAGGTTGGGACAGGCACAAATTTTCAATATACCAATCAATACATCCAGAAGATAAAGCTGGCTTAGTAATCTTACAAAAATCCTGAAAAAGCATTGAAGTGAATATTGACAGTCATAATTGATAATGATTATCATTAATTAGCCAAAACCTGGAGAGATGATCATGAATGCCCCGTTTCAGCTATTTAATAATACCGCTGCCCTGCCCATGCTGCACTCCCAGCATCTGTTTGCCATGGGACGGGAAATCAGAATTTTGCACGCAGGGGAAGAGTATCGTTTGCGTCTGACACGCAACAATCGCTTAATTTTGACAAAATGATAATAGCTATGAGTTTTAGCATAATACTTGCATATTGAACAAAAAGCGTGCTATTAAGTAAAACTATTCCTGCCTTTAAGAGCAAACAGTTTTTCAGTTTCTTGTTTGCTCTTTATTTTTTTGCTTTTTATACCTCTATTTGGGCAATCTCTCTTCGCAACGATATCCTTTTAAAATCCTTATAAGTGACATTAGTCAGCTGATTATTTTTTGGTTATGATGGCGACCATAGCAAAAATCTATCCGGTTCATCATGCCAGTCCTTTTCAATTTGCTTTTTAATTCCAGCGTTCTGTCCTGTTCCTCATCAGTCAAAAAACAGCTGGTGCTGGCTGCGTTTTCTGGCCTGTTTTTATTGTCAGGCTGCCAAGTGGTCAAAGTAAAGCAGCAACCGCTTGCCGTATCTTTAAGCAATGAACGCGACAGTATTCTGGTACGCTCACGTTTAAGTGAAGCCACCTTAAGTGTTCTATCCAGTACTGGTCAGGACCCTGAGCAATGCATCGACAATCCAAAACCATGCCTGACTGAGCTAAGAAAAGTTCCCCAAGTACAGGATGAGCAATATTTATCTGTCAGTAGCGAGCTTTATATTGCCAAGGTTAACCAGCTTAAAAAAACTGCCGAATGCCGCTCGCCTCTTGAACCAGAAGCGTTCAGCACGGACCTGCAGGGACTAGGCAATAAAATTGTACGGCCTGTTCATAGTCCCAAAACCGTGGACTGGGAACCTTTTAAAAAATGCCTTGCCATACAGCAAAACTTACTGGCCAATAGCATCAGACATGCCTACGCTTATCTGTTTTATACTGACCGCGATGCCAAGGATCGCATGTTTGACAATCGTCAGGTACAGGTAAGGGACTTTTATCATCAGGCACTGGCAACTCTGGTGGCCACCGCCAATCAACTGGATGAAAAACAAACCTATGGCAATAAGCCCTTACAAATTGGCGACACCACATTTTATTTTCATAATTATTCAACCTTAAATAAAAACCTGCTCAGCGACACCGAATTATTGCCTGCTTACGATTTAAACTTTCGTGGTTTGCAATCCATTAACCGCCGTGATGGTTTCGGTGCTGAGTTTGTCAGTATTGTTCCGGAAGAAGCCACGGTCAGTGCCGGGCAAGTAAACAGCTATAATCTTGAACCAGAAAAATCAGGTCGCTCCAGGGCACAAGCAGATCAGAATATTCATAAAGCACGCTACTTGCCAGTCACCATTGTGGCCAAACCTCGTGGCAATAGCGTGGAAGATATTTTAAACAGCCGGCAATTTGACATAGCGCTTTATAATCCCTATGAGGTCGATAGCGTCAACATAGATCACGAAACTTATCCGCTGGCTGCCAACTTTTCAGCACCTTATGGTATGTGGCTGGCGCGTACCGACCTGGCAGCGGCTGCTTACCGCGGTTTGTTTGCCCGTGAAAACCGCCTGATTGCACCGCAGCTTTATATGCTGGAGCCCTATAACCCGGACAAGCGTGTCATTATTATGATTCATGGATTGGCCAGTAGCCCGGAAGCCTGGATTCGCCTAACCCATAATGTCCTGGGCGATACGGTGTTGCGGGAGCATTATCAGGTCTGGCAGGTATTTTATTCAACCAATATGCCTATTTTAGAAAGCCGCTACCAGATTCATGCCCTGATTGACCATGCCTTTGAACAGGTTGACTCGCAAGCCCAGGCACGTGCAAGCCATCAGGCGGTACTCATTGGTCATAGCATGGGTGCCGTCATTGCCCGTTTGCTCATGAGCAACGACGATCTACGCCCTGATGCCCTACTGGATATTGATGCATATGAGCGCAAAAAATTAATGGCGCTGCCAATAGTTCAACAGCGTTTTACCATGCAGGCATTACCCGAAGTTGGTCGCATGGTGCTCCTGTCAGCCCCTTTACGTGGTACTGATTATGCGGATCGCTGGTTTACCCGTGCCATTCGCAAGGTGATTCGCCTGCCCCGCTCATTTGCCGAATCCATCATTACCGGTGTGCAAAACGCAGATATGGATCAAAGGTTACTGGAGGTTATTCATCAGTTATCACTGACCAAAATTCAAAATGGCCCAAGTGACTTAAGCAAAAAATCGGATTTCATTCATTTAACGCAGGATGCCCATATTGTTCAGGGTTTGCCCTTTCACTCTATCATGGGCAATATCGAAGGCAATGTACCTAAAACAGAAATCACTGATGGTATTGTGACTTATAACAGTGCCCATCTGGATGGTGCGGTATCAGAAAAAATTATTGAAGGCGGCCATTCTATTCAGGAAACGCCAGAAGCAATTCTGGAGTTACGGCGGATTTTACGCCTGCATCTGGAAAAATTGGGTGATGTACCTGCTGAGCCGCAAGGGCCAAAAACCTGATTGATTTTAGGAAATTTTTTAGTCATGGCAAGCTCAACCTGGCAGGCCATGGCTGGAGTTTTCCAGTTCAGGTAAAAAAACAGCAAATACCCCTGAATAAAATAAAAAATTAAGTCGAATGCACTACATGGATGCCCTGCAATAAAATTTCCAGCATTTGCATCATCTCATCTATTAATTGCTCAAGGCTTAAACTCTGGTTCATTAACCACTCTGCCATCATTTCATTAATGCCGCCCACAATCGCAATAGCCAGCCAGTGATAATTTTGCTTTGGAATTTGCTGCTGCCTCGCGAGCATGTCTAAAAATAACTGGATATTCATGGCAATGCCGTGGATTACCTCACGACGGCGGTGCTCTATAACAGGACTTGCGCCCACCACTTCAAGTACTCCAATTCGTGCGCGTCGGGTATCAGTGAGATAGTGCGTTACCAATGCCTGCACAGCCTGCCGTAAACTTTCCTGCATACTGTGGTGTTCAGCCTGCATGACTGCGAGCAATCCGGTCTGAAACTCTTCGATCATCCGGTTATAAACGGCCAGCAATAAGGCCTCGCGCCCGCTAAACGCCTGATAAAAATTCCGCGTGGTGACCCTGGCTTCGCTACATAGTGCTTCAATGGTGGTATTGGCATAGCCCTGTGTGGCAAATAACTGCAGGCCTGCTTCCATCAGGCGCTCATAGCGCTCCAGCACACGATCCTCTGCGCTTTTTTTGCCATACACCCGCTTGGCAATTCCAGGCTGTACTTTATCTTTTAAATTTGACAAGAAAAATTTCCCAATTTATATTTTGCCTGTTATTACAGGCAGGCACAATTTGTTGCTACCCCTTCACTTATTAAAAAGGACATGGCAGTGAGCATCATTACTCCATTTTATCACTTTAACGGTACACGTGATGCCCTTCGACCGTTAGAGCGTATCGACAATATCCGTGAAGCATCCCAGGACTTTCGCAAAACCATGCTGGCTAAGCCAAAGGTACGTTTTTATAAATCTTTTGAACTGATCCGCGTGCCTTATCCTGCCAAATTTGGCTATTTAAATGCGTTTGCACTGCCAACACCATTTATTCATCTGTGCAATAAGCTATTTGTGATTCAGTTTGACAGTCAGGACGGTCTTAAAACCTTGCTGGTCAGCCCCTCAGACTGGGAAAATCAGCGCGAAACGCCATTTTTTGCCCAGCTTGACCAAAGCGCAGGCCCATTATCCAGTCAAATGGAAAAACTGATTGTTAAAGGCACCAACACCGTACTAAATGTATTACAGGAAATTGGCTTGCGCCCTGAAGATATTGATTATATTACCTACGACCACCTGCATACCCAGAATGTGACGCGCTGGCTGGGTGGCAAAGGTCAGGCGGCTATTTTCCCTAATGCCAAACTACTGGTGATGCGTGAAGAATGGGAAGGTACAATGTCATTGCTGCCGTGGCAAAATCAGTGGTACTGTCCAGAAGGTATTGCCGGCATTGATGAAAGCCGTGTGGAACTACTGGATAACAGCGTATTTTTAGGCGATGGTTCGGTCGCCATTATGCGCACCAAAGGCCATACCGAAGGAAATCATTCCATTGTTGCGCACACCGATCAGGGCTTGCTGGTAACGTCGGAAAATGGCGTGAGTATGGATTCCTATGCGCCACTTCACTCCAAAATTCCAGGCCTTGCCAGCTTTGCCAAACGTACGCAGGCAGAAATTATCATTAACGGGAATACCCTGGAATGTGGGAACGATCAGTATTTATCCATGATTCAGGAAAAATTGGTTGCCGGCCCATGGCCAAAGGATGAGCGCTTTTTCAATATGGCGTTGTCTTCTGAGTCTGATGGTTACTGGTTATTTCCTGGCACCAAGCCAACAGTTCGCATGGGTGAACTGGAATTTGGCAAGCTGACATTAAAAAAACAAGGAACCGCAATATGAGTAAAGTGTTCATCGTAACCGGTGCAGCCTCCGGGATTGGCTTTGCACTGACCCAGCAATTGCTTGCCCGTAAAGAACGGGTTTGTGCCTGTGACATTAACCTCGAAGCGCTGGAAAAACTGCGTCAGGGCAATAATCCTGAACAGTTATTATTACAAAAACTGGATGTACGCAGTACCGATGAATGGACTACCGTTGTTGACAATGTCTTGCAGCAGTGGAACGGCATTGATGTGCTGTGCAATGTAGCTGGTATCCTGCGTGAGAACTGGGTAACTGATATTACCGAGGCTGACGTCAATTTTCATTTTGATATTAATGTCAAAGGCACGATTTTTGGTACACAGGTGGTGCTACCAACCATGCTGGCACAAAAGCAGGGTCATATTATTAATATTGCCTCGCTTGCCGCCCTATCGCCTGTACCGGGACTTGCGCTGTACAGTGCCAGCAAGTTTGCAGTACGGGGCTATTCACTTGCGGCAGGTATGGAGCTGGCCGAGCATGAGATTAGCGTCACTACGATTTGTCCTGATGCAGTACAAACGCCTATGCTGGATCAGCAAAAAGGTAAAGAGCAAGCTGCGCTGACGTTCTCCGGTTCACGTGCACTCACCACACAGGAAGTGGTTGATGCCATTTTGGAGGCGCTGGAAGATAAGCCGCTGGAAGTTATCCTGCCGCCGATGCGCGGGGTGGTTGCCAAAGTGGCAAATGCCTTTCCGGCGCTTGCGGCACGCCAGGTAAAACGTATACGCCAGATTGGAATCAAACGGCAACAGAAAATCAGCCAGGGTGCGGATAGCACCAAAAAATAAAGCCTGGTTAGCCCTACTGTTAAATAAGAAGCTGAGTATAAAACTGTATGCTTGGCCTCCTGATCCATAGACCGCCATATCCTGGAGGTATTACCACCAAACGGAAGACTCAGCAACTAACCACTCTTTAAATGCCAGCAAGCGGGGTAAGCCAGCCGATTCAATTCGGTGCACCACATAATAAGCAAGCGGTGATTCAAAAGTAATGTGCGGGAATAGTCGAATTAATCGGCCGGATTGAATATCATCATGTGCCATAATACTTCGTGCCAATGCAATACCATGACCTTCCATGGCTGCCTGCAATACTGCTGCCGAGTTATTAATTTGCATCCCCCGTTTTATAACATGATGTTGTCCTGCCTTGCTTAACCATTGCTCCCATGATGGAAAACCCTGATGGGCTTCCATGGATAAATCATGAATCAGGGTTTCATGAATCAGATCTTGTAATGTAAAGGCAAAGTTCCGTTGCTGTAGGAATTGTGGTGAACAGACAGGATAAATCTGCTCATCCATTAATTTGGTGGCTTCTAGCCCTGTCCAGTGACCAGCACCATAACGAACCCCAATATCAATTTTCTGGGCTAAAAAATCGACAGGTTTTAGATTGGTGTCTAATCGGACATCTAATTCAGGCCATAAATTTTGAAACCGATCAATTCGTGGCAATAGCCATTTTGCAGCAAATGCCGGACTAATCGCGACTGTTAGCACACCATGTGAAGAATTCTCTTTTAATTTTTCTAATCCTAAACTTAATTTGTCAAATCCTTCCCGAATATCGGGTAAAACCCTTTCAGCAAGTTCGGTAGGAATTAATCTGTTTTTTCCACTTTTTTGGCGATGAAATAAAGAAATTCCCAGAAATTCTTCCAATGAACGCACCAATTGCCCTACGGCTGCCGGGGTGACATTTAATTCTTGCGCTGCCGCAGAAAAGCTTTTATGCCGTGCGCTGGTTTCAAAAGCACGTAACGCATTGAGATAAATAGGTGAGTTCATAGCACTAAAGATTTTCTTTCAATAACTTATATTTTATATGATTTGATCTATAGGCAGAACCCTTAAAGAATAGCCTGTATTTAACTACATTCTCTTTAACTATCGCAGATGATCTGACTTCTTAGAGCGAAGATTATGGAACCTGTTCAATGGTGAAGAGAGTAAACCTGTACAATTGAAGGAAGATATCCAATGTCCGAAGCCATACCACTGGTCTATAAAATGATATTCCCATAGTTCAGGCGACCATCTATTCCAAGGCACGATATGCTGCAACACTCTATGCACCGTCAGGTTCTGATTCTGGCAGGTTCACAGTCACTTTTTCAGACTGTTTCAATTATGGTGATGACCATTGGCGGTTTGGCAGGTGCAAATATTGCCAATACACCCACCTTGTCTACCTTGCCAATTGCATCCATGTTTTTAGGGACGGCGACCATGATGTTCCCCGCCTCTATGTGGATGGCTCGTGTGGGACGGCGCAATGGCTTTTTATGTGGCGCATTATTAGGGGTAGTTGGCGGAATTATTGCGGCTGTAGGCGTTTTTTATAGCTCGCTAATATTTTTGGCACTGGGTACATTCTGTGTTGGCGCTTATCAGTCATTTGCCCAATTCTATCGCTTTGCAGCCAGCGAAGTCGCAGACGATGCTTTTCGTTCGCACGCAATTTCTTTTGTAATGGCTGGTGGTGTAATTGCTGCTCTGATAGGCCCTGCCCTGGCCCGTTTCGGCGGGCCACTATTTAATCACCTGGAGTATGTAGGTTCTTTTTTAATTATTACTATTGTATCGCTGGTCGCTATGGGAATTTTATCAGGATTGCATATTCCTGAACAATCCGAGGCCAAAACTGACTTTCGTGCTGGTCGTCCCTGGCAGAAAATTGTATTTCAACCTACTTATCTGGTGGCTTTGCTTGGTGCAGCTACCGGCTATGGCATTATGATTCTGGGTATGACCGCTACTCCCATTGCGATGCGTCATTCACAGCACGAACTGGGCTCTATCACTACAGTAATTCAGCTCCATGTGCTGGGTATGTTCCTGCCTTCATTCGTGACAGGAAATTTAATCAGCCGTTTTGGCGAGTTGAGAATTATGTTTTCTGGCATTTTATTACTGGCAAGCTATGTGGCTGTTGCCTTATCCGGCATTCAGTTTAGCTCATTCGCTATTGCCCTTATCCTGCTTGGCGTAGGATGGAACTTTTTATTTATTGGTAGTACCTCCTTATTGACTCAAACTTATTCAGTTATTGAGAAAGCCAAAGCGCAGGCCATTAATGATATGTCTGTTTTTATCATTGGTCTGGCTTGCTCCTTTGGTGCTGGTGCTTTGCTGAACCTTCTGGGATGGAAGGCAATGAATCTTATCCTGCTTCCGTGGTTACTCACCACCACCTTTTCTCTGATATGGCTATATAAGAAAAATTCAAAAAAATTGATGAGTGTGGAGTGAAATTTAAAAACGGTAGGCGACACCTATTAAAGGCAGACCCTCTATTTGAAGTTTTTTCTTTTTTATGCCGGATTTACTCACTAATCTACACTGCTTGTCCTATCTATTACGGTATTCTTTTTATTACTTCTTCCAAGTTTGTTAGAATCAGGCTCTATATAAGATTTGCGTTTCCTTGCCCACTTACTGTTCACTTCATTCCATTATAAAAATGAACCACCGGGCTAGGTTTATTCACTTTTCAGTAGGTGTTTTTGGAAAGTTGATACATGAACAACCTGTTAACTGTTATTGTTTTTAAAGGAATTATTTTTAATGTCTGCTATTGATATCAAGCATGACTTCTCCTCTCATACCCCAATGATGCAGCAATACCTGACAGTCAAACAGGAATATCCGCATGCCTTACTGTTTTATCGCATGGGCGATTTTTATGAACTGTTTTTTGATGATGCTCACCATGCAGTAAAGCTGCTTGGCATTACTCTGACCCATCGTGGTAAAAGTAACGGCCAGCCTATTCCCATGGCCGGGGTACCTTATCATTCGGCCGAAGGTTATCTGGCCAGACTGGTTAAAGCGGGTGAGACCATTGCCATTTGTGAACAAGTCGGGGAAGTCAGCAGTAAAGGACCGATGGAACGTAAAGTCGTCCGTATTCTGACACCCGGTACGCTAACCGATGATGCCTTGCTGCCTAGCCGCCAGACAGCCAGCCTTGCCGCCTTGAGCGTTGATAAGGATAAAGTAGGTATTGCCCTGCTGGAGTTAAGCTCCGGCCAGTTTCTGGTACAGGAAATGCCGCTTGACTTTTTACGCCTGAACATTGAGCTAGCACGCCTCAACCCCGCCGAGATTCTCATCAGTGAGGATCATCAGGACAAGGACTTTTTCAGGCAGTTGCAACAGGATATTGATATCCCGATTACCAAGCGTCCCAATGTGGACTTCAATAGCACCAATGCCACCGAGGTGCTGTGTCGCCAGTTTAAGGTCAGTACGCTGGCAGGTTTTGGTGTGGAACATCTAAAACTGGCACAGACTGCCGCCGCCGCATTACTGCATTATGCTAGTGAAACCCAAAAAACCGCTTTACCGCATATCCAGCGCATTCGGGTAGAAAGCATGGATGCGTTTGTGGCACTTGACCCGGTGACTCGGCGTAACCTGGAAATTACTGAGCCACTGTTTGAGCACGGTACATCACTGCTTAAACTGGTAGACCGCTGCCAGACTACCATGGGTTCGCGCCTGCTAGCGCGTCATTTAATGCAGCCCTTGCGTGATACCCAGGTACTGGAGCAACGGCTGGATGCCATTAATGATATTTTAAACGGTTATCATGAAGAAGCCGTGCGGGTAGCACTGGCGAATATAGGTGATGTTGAACGTGTGCTTGGCCGGATTGCACTGGGCACTGCCCGTCCGCGTGATCTGGTGATGCTGCGGCAGGCTTGCGGCCAACTGCCCTTTATTCATCATGCGTTAAAACCAGCGCTGCATCCTCGTAGTACTTACCTCAATCAGCTATCCAGCCAGCTAGGCAGTTTTAACCATGTTTTTGAGTTTTTAGCCAAAGCTATTATTGAAACACCGCCTGTATTACTGCGTGAAGGCGGTGTGATTGCCGAAGGTTTTGATGCTGAACTTGATGAACTCAGACAGATTCGGGATAACGCCAACCAGTTTTTGCTGGATATGGAACAGCGCGAGCGTGAAATCACAGGTATTACTACCTTAAAAATTGGCTATAATCGTGTGAGTGGCTATTATATTGAACTGACCCGTGCACAAAGTGAAGCGGCACCAGCGCACTTTATTCGCCGGCAAACCCTAAAAAACGTCGAGCGCTACATTACCCCCGAACTAAAAGCGTTTGAGGACAAAATCCTGTCCAGTGAGTCGCGCGCCTTAAACCGTGAAAAACAACTATTTGAACAGGTATTAGCCACCCTGCGTCAGGATATGGCAGCACTGCAAGGCATGAGTATGGCGCTGGCCGAACTTGATGTATTAAGCAACTGGGCAGCGCAGGCACGTAACCGACAGTGGACTCGCCCTTCTTTTCAACCGGATTGCGCGATTGATATTCAGGGTGGGCGACATCCAGTGGTCGAGTCACTCATCAAAACCTCCTTCACTCCCAATGATGTGCATTTAGATGACAAACACCGGCTAGCATTGATTACCGGTCCGAATATGGGGGGTAAATCCACTTATATGCGTCAGACTGCACTCATTTGCATTTTGGCCTACTGCGGCAGTTTTGTCCCTGCCAAACAGGCTCGGCTTGGGCCGATTGACCGGATTTTTACCCGGATTGGTTCTGCCGATGATCTATCCAGCGGCAAGTCAACCTTTATGGTGGAAATGACCGAAACTGCACAAATCCTGCACCATGCCACCAGTCATTCACTGGTTCTGATGGATGAAGTGGGTCGTGGCACCAGCACCTATGATGGCTTATCACTGGCCTGGGCCTGTGTACTGGATCTGGCCAAACGCATCCAGTGCCTATGCCTGTTTGCTACCCATTATTTTGAACTGACTGAGCTTGGTCAACAGGCTGGGATTGATAACTATCATGTGGCAGCCAAAGAAATTAATGGCGACCTGATATTGCTGCATCAGGTGCATACTGGTGCAGCCAATCAAAGTCATGGCTTACAGGTGGCCAAACTGGCGGGCATTCCAGCTTCTGTGCTGAAAGATGCCAGACAACGCTTAAAGATTCTGGAACGCCAGCAAGGCAAATATATTGGCGGCGCCCATCAAAATGATTTATTTGATTTTGATACTAACCTTGAAGTACCAGCTATGAATGCCGCTGAACCACAGGTCATTGAGGTGGAGATAGAAAAACCTTCGCCGGTGTTGGAGCAGCTTAAGCAGATTGAAGTGGATAACCTGACACCGCGGCAGGCGCTTGAGCTTTTATACGAGTTAAAGCAACAGCTCAAAAAGTAAAAGGGCTGGAAACGCTTGCGGCGCGACCAACGTACTTAAAAAAAGGCATGACGAGTCAAGAGGTATGACCAAAACTGAGCATACCTCATAGTATGGATCGCTCAAAAAGCATATTACGCCCAAAAGCCTATATTAAATGATTGTGGCAGAAGAGTTTATAGCTAAAAATAAATTTATTATTATAAATCAAAGGCATGACCTTATAGCCGATATACATATAAATAATATCACTAAAAGCAATTGTTACTGGCAGGCAAAAACGCCTAAAATAGCCGCCAATTGCTAACATCATGTTTCAGGGTAGCTGTCGCCATGACCTTTGTTGTCACCGAAAACTGTATTAAATGTAAATATCAGGACTGTGTGGAAGTTTGCCCAGTCGACTGCTTTTATGAAGGGCCTAACTTTCTGGTTATCCATCCAGATGAATGTATTGACTGCGCACTGTGTGAACCAGAATGCCCGGCAAATGCTATTTTTTCTGAAGATGAGCTGCCTGAGGGACAGGAAGTATTTATCGAAATTAATGCCGACCTGGCGCAAAAATGGCCTAACATTACCCAGATTGGTGATCAGCCAGCCGACCGTGAAGAATGGAATGGCGTACCTGACAAATTAAAATATCTGGAGCGTTAATTCGTCCCCTCCAAAATGCTCGCGTTATTATGCGGGCTTTTTTATTGGTAACCCCGCAGCAGTTTTTTACAAAATTAAGTGGTACAAACATCTTGCAAAATTGTGCAGTTGTTACAATATAACACGAACGATTACTTTTGCATCATCAATACTGCCTTAGGGAGTACCAATGCCACAGCATACCAAAGCGGGTGATCCTCGATTTCACTGGTTATTTCTACTGTGTATTAGTCCGCTATTAGGAAGCTGTACCTATCAGCCAGTAAAAACTACAAACACACCGGTACAAACACCCAAGCCGGCTCAAAACCAAACCTTAACGCTAAAAACTCCACCGTCTGAGCTGCATATTGAACACAATGTGCACTGGCATCGGACTGCACCGCAAAGCTATGAACAATGGTTAAAACAGGCCTCGCATAAAGAACAGGTTAACCGCTACTATAATTATCTGATTCGTCATGACGTCAGCAATGCAGCACCTATATTTGAACTGGTCAAAAGTGCACGTGACTGGCAGCGCTGCGGCCGTGAACCCTATGCGGTTCCATCCAGCGAGCTATGGGACAACCTGACGCCGACCCTCAAAGTATTGCAGGATTTACAGGACAGAAAAATTCTGGACAATATAGAAATTACTTCGGTATATCGTGACCCGGAACTCAACCAGTGCGCCAATGGTAGCCCGGGTAGCAAGCATGTTCATAATTCAGCGCTGGATTTTCGCATCGGTAGTGAGCAGCCTGATTACAATGAGCAGGAGAAAATTGCCCGCGCCAAACATCAGCTATGTCAGTACTGGAAGGAAAATGGTGCTCGCCTGAATATGGGGCTGGGGGTGTATGCCAGTGGACAAATTCATATTGATACGCAAGGCTTTAGAACCTGGGGGCCAGATTTAACCCGTCATACTTCTATTTGCCCGGCCTAACACTTGTTCAGCTTATAGCCTGTCCAGTGTAGTGCGTCAGGGTTATCTGCTTACTCATCTTTCTGGTCATCGATATGTGCTTTAAGCTGAATTTTCCCGGCGCTGACATCCATAAGCCAGCGAGACAATTCATCTTTTTGCGGTAAACCTATCAGCAACTCAACCCCAATACCCTGATTTTGATAATCAAGCTGCACAGGCCTAAGCTGCTGGCCTGTCAGATAATGATCAATACGCGGCCACAGGCTAAAACTGGCAAAAAACTGTACAGCTACTTTTTCCAGATTTTCTATTTTTTCAGCCTGTTGCAAGCAAAGCTGCGCGGTGCTGCCATAAGCTCGTACCAGGCCACCCGTTCCCAGCTTGATACCCCCGTACCAGCGATTAACCAGCACCACCACGTTGTCCAGTTGCTGCCCCTCAATAACTGCCAGAATTGGCCGCCCTGCTGTACCACCCGGTTCCCCATCATCGTTCACCCGGCTTTGCCCATGAATTTTCCATGCCCAGCATTGATGCGTGGCGCTGCCATCATGCTGCTGTGCCAAAAAAGCCTGCGCCTCGGCAATAGACGCTACTGGTGCGGCAATAGCGCTAAAACGACTTTTTTTAATATCCTGCTGAGTGCTAACAATTTGGGCAATAGAGAAAGTCATGACTTAAAAATTTTGCATGGTAAGAACAGTACACAGGTTTTTTCTGACGCATCCTAGCCAAGTTTTTCGCCTTTTATATAGCAGATTATCAATAAAATGAAGGTGATGATGAATACGTAAAGTAGATAATACATCATGCTACCGTGATAACTGAGTAACAGCGTACCGCTCACCAGCAAAATAAAATATATAATCAATACCAGCCAGCCTTGCCACGCTACCGGCGAGCCCCAGCCCAAACCATAACGCTTGGCAGGAAACCAGATTTTCTTAGCTAGCGGTTGTTCTTGTGCCATATCAATGTACCTATGCCGATTATTCAAATTAAACTCTAAATTGGAGAAAGAACAAATTTTTTAAACCTTCATTTAAGTTTATACAGGCAGTAAACAAATTGAAAATCCAGTACAATGCCCGTTCATTTTTAACCGCTTTTATAGTTAGCCATGACGCAGCCTTCTTCCACGCCAGAGCAACAGCATACACCAGAGCCTATTCAGCTTGCCGACCAGCCTGATGAGCTACAAGCAGATCAGGCACATCGCCCGGTTTTAACGTTTATGCGTCGTTCCTCGCCTTTAAATACCTCACAGAAACAGGCACTGGAAGACTACAAGCACCTGATTGTAGAGGCACCTGTTCATGATGCACGTCAGTTGTTTGAACATCCTGAACGCCCTTTAACACTGGAAATTGGCTTTGGCATGGGACGCTCGCTGGTCGAAATGGCCAAAGCGGCGCCAATGCGTAACTTTCTGGGTATTGAAGTGCATATTCCCGGTATTGCCCAGTGTGTTTATGAAGCAGGCACTGAAGGCTTAACCAACTTACGTGTTATGGAAGCAGATGCCATTGAAGTATTAAAAGGCCTGCCGGATGGCTCAATTGATCGTTTGCAGCTTTATTTCCCTGACCCGTGGCAGAAAAAACGCCACTTTAAACGCCGCTTTGTATCACATGAGCGTATGCCACTGGTGGAACAAAAACTGGCAAAAGGGGGCTGGTTTCATGCAGCAACTGACTGGCAACCGTATGCAGAATGGATGCAGGATGTTCTGGACAATCGCCCGGCCCTTAAAAACTTGTATGGTAAAGGCAATCCAGCACCCCGGCCTGAATGGCGCCCCCTGACCAAGTTTGAGCGACGTGGTCACGAAGCAGGTCATGGTGTATGGGACTTTATTTTTAAGAAAATCTAGTCTGCAATTTTGCAGATTTAAGCTTTTTACGGGACTATAGCAATGTTTAAAAACTGGTTTAAGCCAAAAACCATCTATGTTCAGGTATTTAAAAATCAGTTTAAATTATATAGTTGCGATACACAGCAGCTGACCATTGTTAACGGTGAGTTTACGCATCCCCGCATGCTGTTGGGCAGTTTTACAGATGCCGAACAACTGTTAAAACAGCATTTTAACCATCATGCCAAAATACCCGGCTTGAAAAGCTATCGAGCGATTATTCATCCCAAAGAGCTGGTCGATGGTGGGCTATCAGATATTGAACAACGGGCCTTACGGGAGCTATTCTTAGGTCTAGGGTTTCAAAATGCACAAATCTGGCAGGGTCAGGACTTATCTGACGAGCAATTAAATACTTTTGACTGGAAAAACGATCACTAAAACGCATGGGCTTATGAGTGCAACTGCATAATACCACTGCTGAGTAATTGATAAATTTGCTGTAGTTGCGGCTGATCATTCAGCATCTGCATATGCATGTCCAGTATGGTCTGATCATGCCGGACAGCTGGGCCAGTCTGTACATGAACTGGTGCATTATTTTGACTTTTGTGGGCAGTTTCCAGAATTAATGGCTTTAGTAAATTAAAATCAACGCCCTGCTCATTTAAATATTGATCCGCCAGGCTATACAAATAATTGGAAAAATTACAGGCCAGTACCGCTGCCAGATGCAGGCTGCGTCGCTGGGCTGAACTATAGTGATAAACCTGCTGGCTCAAGCCCCTGGCCAACTGGTCAAGCTGTTGCAAGGTAGACTGGTCATTGGCTTCTAATAGTAATGGTATATTTTTAAAATCAAGCGGCTGATTTTTGGAAAATGTCTGCAATGGATAAAATACACCATAATATGGGCTAGCGGTTGCCAATGCATTGATATCTGTGCTACCCGAAGTATGCACCACTATTCCCTGTATATTTAAATCTGCAAGCTGTGCTGCCACTGTAGCAATGGCGCTGTCCTTAACCGCAATAAAATAAATATCTGCTACATCCAATTCAGCAATATCCGTTATTGCCTGTGCCTGTACCTCTTGTGCCAGAAGCTGTGCATTTTGTAACTTTGGACTATAGACTTGAGCAATCGAATAATTTAAACCATGGAATGCATAAGCAAGATGGGTTGCTACATTACCGCTACCAATAAAGCTGACTTTCATAAGTGGTTTTTCATATGCGATTGGATGTTAATTTTTATCTACAGGATCATACATGAGTTCGCAAGCACAACACATTACCCAATTGATTAGCCAAAGCGTGCCATTATCGGATATGCAAGGTTTTTATGTATCGGACATCAACCTGCCAGCAGTCCGCTGTATTTTACCGTTTAAACCTTCGCAGACCCGACATGGCAATACTATTTCCGGGCCAATTTTAATGGCGCTCAGCGATGCTGCCATGTATGCCCTGATGCTGGCTTTAGATGAACAAAATCTAAATAGCGTCACCCGCGATTTACAAATTCATTTTTTAAGTCGCCCTGCCCCACAGGAGTTACAGGCTATGGCTTATCTGGTAAAGGATAGCAAGAAATATACCCTGATGCGAGTGGAGCTTTTATCTGGTGAAAAACTGGTTGCACACGTCACAGGAAGCTATGCCAAAGGATACATAAATTAAGCAGGCGATGATTTTTTGCTGTGCTAATCTTTATTTAAAGTTCAAGGGGAATAAATAATGACAAACACGAGCATGATAAATCACGAACTTGACCTGACACTGGATCTGGTTATTGCTGCGCCACGGGAAAAAGTATGGCAGGCGCTCACCCAGCCTGAATTGATTCAACAATGGTTTGCACCCAAACCTTATACCACACCTGAATGTCGTCTTGATCTACGCTGTGGAGGCGAGTTTTATACCCTGATGCAGGCACCTGATGGCGAGCAATATCCAAACTCGGGCTGCTTTACTGAAGTGATAGCGCCGGAAAAACTGTGCTGGACAGACGCCCTAACCATAGATTTCCGGCCAGCAGAACAAGCATTTATGACTGTGCATATCCGGCTTAGCGATCATGGAGAAGTGACTGGTTATCATCTGACTGTCATGCATAAAAGTACAGCAGACCGGCAAAAACATAATGATATGGGCTTTACAGAAGGCTGGACCCAATGCGCCAAACAACTTGAAGCAGTGGCCAACACTTTATAGAGTTGACCACTACATTTCTGAGCGGCGTTATACGACTTAAATAAACAATTCCAGCGTACGGCCTTTTACTGCTGCACCCAGAAACGGTGTATTTCTGCCCTGCGAGCGGAACTGATCATTACTGACCACCCACTCCTGCTCAGGATCGACCAGTACCCAGCCACCAGTCTCCTGCCACTGAGTTTCAATACCTGCAATATAAGCAGGCTTCTGACTAATGCAACTAGCTAGCTGTAAAGGACTAAGCAAGCTCTGATGCACAAGGGCTGTACCCAATGCCATAAACGTATCAAAGCCCGAAATACCCGCCTCGGTTTCTGCAAAAGGTGCCAGTTTGGCTGAAGCTGATAATGGCTCATGGTGTGAGCAAATCGCATCAATTACTCCACTGGCAATACCTTGCCGCAGCAATTCGCAATCAGACTCACTACGCAGTGGCGGACGTACATGCGCCAAGGAATTAAAGCCATCAATGGTTTGATCAGTTAAATGCAACTGATGCATGGCAACATCAGCAGTCACCTTCAAACCTTTGACCTTGGCTGCCCTGATTAACTCAACCGATGCACCACAGGACAACAAACCAAAATGTGCCTGTACGCCAGTGGCTTCAATCATCAGCAATTGCTTGGCCAGCGCCACTGTTTCTGCAATGGCAGGAATACCGGTTAAACCCTGACGCGACGCAGTAAAACCATCATGTACATAGCCATCTTTGGCAATGGTGGCTTCTTCAGGATAAAAAAATACTTTTAAGTCCAGGCTTGCTGCATATTCCAGCGTACGCAGCAAGACATCATCATCGACAAACGATGCACGGGCATTACCCACTGCAATACAGCCACCCTGCTTAAGACCGGCCATATTGGAAGGCTGCCTGCCTTCAAGTCCTTTGGTTTGTGCGCCAATCGGATGTAGATAAATTCCACCATCATGAAAAGCTTTTTCACGCAAACCTTTTAATAAGGCACCGTTATCCTGAACTGGCTTGGTATCTGGTGGCAGTACCACATGCAAAAAACCGGCTGCCCGTGCTGCCTGTCCCTCACTTTTTAAAGTGCCATGCTGCTGCTGACCAGGCTCACGCAAGCGTGCACACAAATCCACCAGGGCTGGCATTAACCATTTGCCCTGACCGTCAATACTGGTGGTTGCCGCACCCGTCTCTATGATTTTTCCATCCTGAATCAATACAGTTTTAACTTCATCAGTCTGGCTTACCGGGTCAAGCACACGGACATTTTTAATTTCAATAATACTCATATTACGCCCCTTATACCGCCTGCTGATTGAGTAAGCCTTTTGCCTCAAGTTGCCCCTGCATACTCAATGCCAACACGGCCATACGCACGGCAATACCATAATTGACCTGCTTTAAGATCAAAGATTGCGGGCCATCAGCCACGCTAGAAGCTATTTCCACCCCACGGTTCATGGGTCCCGGATGCATGACCAGCGCATTGGGCGCTGCACGCTGTACCCGCGCCTCCGTCAGTCCGTATAACTTGTAAAACTCCTCACTGGAAGCCAGCAAGGGCGAACCAATTCGCTCATTTTGAATTCGGAGGGCGATCAGCACGTCACAGTCTTCTACACCCTTATCCATGTTCTCAAACACTTTTACGCCAAACTCTTCAATGCCAGTAGGCAGCAAGGTTTTGGGGCCTATTACCCGAATTTCTTTTGCACCTAAAGTTTGCAGTGCCTCGATATCAGAACGCGCCACTCGCGAATGCTTGATATCACCAATAATAGCAACCGTTAGTTCAGAAAATGGCTTGGCAGCATGGCGACGAATGGTCAGCATATCCAGCATACCCTGCGTAGGGTGCGAGTGCCGCCCATCCCCACCATTAATAATTGCTACATTAGGGCACACTGTTTGAGCCATAAAGTGTGCCGCACCCGAAGCCGAATGCCGGATCACAAAAATATCAGCAGCCATGGCCTCTAAATTCCATAGCGTATCGCGCAGGGTTTCGCCTTTTTTGGTACTGGACTGCTGCATGTCAATGTTTAACACATTCGCTGACAAGCGCTTGGCCGCTACTTCAAAGGTGGTACGCGTGCGGGTTGATGGCTCAAAAAACAGGTTCATGACCGTACGGCCATCAAGCAAAGGACGATTAATAATCTGCCCATTTTCGCCCAAAAAGATTTCGGCAGTTTCCAGAATATTAATGAGGTGTTGTTGCGATAAGCCCTCAATACTTAGAAAATGACGCAGGTTGCCATACTGGTTAAGTTGAATCTGGCTCAAGGTGTGCAAGGCAGCAAGGTGCATAAGACAAGGCCTTTTTAATAGCAGTGCAATATGGCGCTAGTTTACTCGAAAAATACCAGTATGTTGGTATAAGCTATAAATATAAAGTTCGACAAAGACGGCGTGTCTACTCGAGTCAACCGCATCGCTATTATTAATACCCTCAAAAATCTTAAATCAGTTAAACTAGCTGTTTATTTTGTGCTGTTTGCTGGAAACCATTCATGACTCAACCTGCTCGCCTAAATACTTACTGGGTCACCTGTGCTGATGGCCTGGAAAAGCTGCTGGCCGAAGAACTACAAGAAATTCTGGTAAACAGTGCAGCAAGCATTCGTGATCAAAAACCGGGTCGGATTGTACTGCAAGGCAATCTGGAAGATGCCTACCGGATTTGCCTTTGGTCAAGGCTAGCTTCGCGGGTATTATCACCTATCCATCAGTATGAATTGGAAAAAACCCTTGATGCACGTGATGTGGCCGAAGAAATTTATGAAGGTGCACTCAGCTTTGACTGGTCGTTAATTTTTTCACCCAGCAGCACATTTGCCATTCGCCTGCACACCGAACGCGACATTAAGGTCAACACCCAGTTTGCGACCTTGCGTGCCAAGGATGGTGTAGTAGATAGCTTTATGGAGGCTCAGGGTCGTCGCCCCAGCATTGATACCAAACAACCTGAAATTACCCTGTTTATCGCAGCAGGTAAAACTGCACATACCTATTGCCTAGATTTATCCGGTGACAGTCTGCACCGTCGCGGCTATCGTCGTTATATGACCGATGCTCCTATTAAGGAAAACCTGGCAGCGGCTATTTTACGACTGGCAGGCTGGCACCATACCCATTTTAATGTGCTGATTGACCCCATGTGCGGCTCTGGTACTTTTGTCATTGAAGCCTTAATGATGCAAACTGACCGCGCGCCCGGCCTGCAACGTCACTTTGGTTTTATGGGCTGGCATGGTCATGACAATACACTCTGGCAAGGTTTAAAAATAGAAGCTGCTGAACGCCATCACGCTGCCTTACAACAGCCTCTACCCCGAATTTATGCTTATGATGCCGATTGGGATGCGGTAAAAGCCACACGGCAAAACATCATTGCAGCAGGTTTTGAGGACTTATTGCCACATATTAAAATTGAAGAACGGGTTCTTGCTGACTGGCCTGAGCATGGATTTACAGAGCATCGCTCTGTCTGTGCACAAGGCGAAGAGCCAATTTCGGCAAGAACGCTCATCGTGACTAACCCGCCTTATGGTGAGCGACTGGGTGATAAAACAAGCAACCGTGCTTTATATCAGGGGCTGGCTTGGCAAATACAAAAGTTTTTACCCAATCAGCAGGCGGCTATTTTAGCCTCGCATATTGAACAGGTGGACGTACTTCCTCTAAAGCATACGCATACCATGCGTCTGATGAATGGCAATCTGCCTATCTATATACGCACAGGCACAATCCTGGCCAAAGCTGACAAAATGCCTTTTCTGGCAAGCTGGCAAGCTAACCCTGTTGAGATTGAAGGTGCACAGGATTTTGCCAATCGGTTGCAAAAGAATATCAGCAACCTAAAAAAGCAGGCCTTGCGTGAAAATGTCAGTTGCCTACGCCTGTACGATGCCGATCTGCCCGACTTTAATCTGGCTATCGACTTGTACGACGACAAACTGCACGTACAGGAATATGCACCGCCTAAAATTATTGATCCGGAAAAAGCAAAAAAGCGTTTCAACCTGGCGCTGGCAACCATTCGGCAGGTAACTGGCCTGCCACGGGAAAATGTATTTATTAAAACCCGTGCCCGGCAAAAAGGCCAAAACCAGTATGAGAAACAAAGTGAAGCCAGCAAACGGTTTATTGTGCAGGAAGGCAATATTCGGGTTTATGTCAACCTGACGGATTATCTTGATACCGGTTTATTTCTGGATCATCGCCCAATGCGTCTTCGTATTGCACAGGAGGCCAAGGGTAAACATTTTTTAAACTTATATAGTTACACCTCTACCGCTAGTGTGCATGCCGCAGTTGGCGGCGCAGCCAGTACGACTAGTGTAGACTTGTCCAATACCTACATTAACTGGTCAAAGCAAAACTTCGCCCTCAATGGTTTAACTGTTGATCATAATGATCAGCAGCACCAGTTTTTTGAAGCCGATGTGTTTGAGTGGTTAAAAGAAGGCCATGAAACCTACGATCTGATTTTTATTGATCCCCCCACTTTTTCCAATTCCAAAAAATTTCATGGAACCTTTGATGTACAACGGGATCACGCATCACTGATTAAACGCGCCATGAATCGCCTTAGCAGTGAGGGGATGTTATACTTTTCTAATAATTTCAGGCAATTTGAGATAGATGAAGAGTTAACAGCACGTTTTGATGTGCAGGAAATTACGTCACAAACCATTAGTTTTGATTTTAAGCGTAATAGCAAAATTCATCGGGCCTGGCGCATACGGCATTTATAAACACATAGCATCTATAAATTAAATCAGATATAGATAAGATATAAAAAAACCCAGGTAAATACTGGGCTTTGGCTTAAACCATACCATTAGAACACATGTATTTCACGGCGGAATTTTCTGCCTGCCTCATTGCCTTCATAGCTGGAAACCTCAAACTCTACCTTGCCTCTCACATTTTCAATTTCATAACTACCGGTTGAGTGATCAAAATAGATGCCACTGATCTGGCTTAAGTCAAAAATCTGGTGATAGTTGCCATGCCAGCGAAAACTAAAAGGTTCTGAACCAAAGTCACCCATTGCAATCTGGTTTAAAATCTCAAGGCCAAATAAAGGATTATTGGTCGTATAGTTGACTTCACGGTCTTTTTTGTCTAGTGAGAGGTGTACATTTGAAATGCCACTTGCCTTAACCAGATCAGCAAAAACATTATTGATGCGTTCATTCTGATCAATAACCTGAAGTTGCTGTTCTGCTTCCGCTATAGGTGCAGGATTTTGTAGCCTCTCTAGTGCCAACTGTGGGACGGCAATTTCATTGTGCAGAAAATTATCGTTTAATTCCATATCATTGAGTGGTGTAGCAGCATGGAGCGCAGAACTCAGCAGTAAAACGACTCCAGCACTTACAGCGTTCACTTTGTAAGTATTATATTTTTTAGATAGCTTCCTCATTTTACTGGTATTTCTACCCGCTCTGGAAACTGGGGATAAAAGCCGCCTTTCCATTTGTCTGACTTCCCACATTTTTGGTTCTTATTTTCACTTTAGCAACTTGTTGTACAAAGTTCAATCATATTTCGATGAGTGTCCGTGTCCTCATGTAACTTAAATGCGCCCACACTCCAGGTAACTAATTCGTCTGGCATCGAAATGCTTTAGCGGGTTATCCTTAAAACAGTGAAATACATGCATTGCCTGTACTTTTTGTGCAATGAATAATTGTTTGCAGTCTCGTCTGGGATCATTTTCTGCCAATGTAAAACAGATGGCTTCAGTACCGCGCTTACAAGCTTTCTGATGCGCTACTCTTAAAATATCTTCAAATAAACTCGTATTATATGGATTGCATAATACAGAATGCAGCATTAGATAGTTTAGTGCACTACCCTTTTGAGGTAGGCTTAACTGACCCCTTAGCTTTGCCCAATAATTATATGCAGGTCGCATTAAGCCAGTCAGCTTACTATAGTCAGCAATACGGGTTTGCTTAAAAGTTTTTTGATTCCATAAACCAAACAAACCCACTATCTGACCAGCTCGCCTTATCACAAAAAAATCATCAACCCTTAAACCATTCCAGTAAGGTTCATGAGCAGCCAAGCCTCTAAAGTTATAAGCTGGTAAAAAGTTATAATAGTCGGCCATATGGCGGACAAAGCGATTTACTGCACTGATATCCCCTAATGTCATGGGGCTAACACGTAAATTAGGGTTTATGTCTTTTTTGGTTTTAAAACTGGTTAAGGTGTAGGTTTCTACCTGGTCAGCCATATAATGCGGGGGCACTTCAGGGCGACTCTCATGTAACACCCGGCGGGCGACCATATTATCGTTTAATATAACGGTCTGGTAAAGTTCATCCTGTGAATAACATTCTTTTAAATGACTCATGAGCAGACTGATTAACCCGGTACCGCGTGCTGTTTTGTTAATGCGCAAATCGCCCACATAACGTAAGGGTTTAACCACTCCATTGATAAAGCAATTGCGAACGCCTAGATTATACATTGCCAGAATTTTTTCAGGCTGATCATCCGCCGCCGCTACCATCACGCAGGGGCGTTCAAACTGGGTATAGGCAGCTGTTAAATAGCTGGGACAACGCTCAAAAGATAACAATACACCATTGGCAGGCATGGATTCGGCAATCAGGTTAACCAGCTGTGGATCATCTGCCACAGTGGCAGGACGGAGATGAAATCCCTGAACCGCATTAGTTCTAAAAATCTGCATGGGCTTTGTCTTGGCCGTACAATCTAATAAAGTTTCAACCATGATCGTATCCTTTTATTCTGCCGCAGAAACACTGACGCCAGCTAATACATCTGCATAAATTTTCTTTAAGGGTTCTGGCTTAATGTTGCCTTCAACCATGCCGCTTTGCATGGCAAGCTGTCTGTAATACTGCCAGCCATCATCTACGCAAATAACCTGAGCAGGAGCCAGCTGCCCCAGATTGCGTGCTAATTCGTAATGAAAATTTTGTTTTAGATGATTGTCCAGCAGCGTGGTACAAGGCATATTACGGTGAGCAGCTTCAAAAACTGCCAGATAATAAGGCGTTGTCTGCCCTTGAGTATCAATCGCCAGTAGAGTAACTGGCTTGCAATAATCTCTGGTTTGCGCTGCTTTTTGCAAAACAGCTAAAGCAGTATCAGGATCAAGTTTCTCTCCCACCAGATCAACGCCAAAACGCCGCCCCTTAAAACTAAAACAGGGCACACTGCCATAGAAACCCGTGACTACCAGATGATCGTCCAGGCAGTAACGAAGCAGTCCACTGCCTGTAGTCAGGATAGGGCTAACTTCATCACCTTCTTTTAATTGCCAACTGGGTACGACCATACCTGTAGCCAGATGCTCAAATTCATAAAAATGGCTCTGGTAAGCTAGTGGATAAAGCTCATTATATGGAATGCTGACCACCCCTTCTGTAGCCCACAAGCCCTTGCCTTCAAACGCGGCAAAAGGTAATCGCAATTGTAACTGCTCTGCCCAGGCTTTTGCCCCTGCGGTATCCCAGCAGGACACCAGAGTCAGACTGGGCCATAATGCCTGCCAGTCCATCAGCGGCCTGGATAACAGGTATTCCAGTAAGCGGGCACGCTGACGTGACTGTGGCGCTTTAACATGAGTCAGTGACTGCTGGCGGCCACCCCAGCTACCCGTCCTTAAAACCTGTATAATCTGGCTGCCCCAACGCGGCATATTGTCCAGAAGCTGCAAGGCAAATGTAGGACTCCACACGGATAACATGCTTAAATGCGCATCTGCTACCAGATAGCATAAGGTGGCAAACAGGGCATCATCAGCGCTACCGGCAAAGGCCACTTCTGACGATACCGCTTGTGTATACTTGCTGAGCAATCGCTTACCCCAATCCAGCAGCATGCTGTCATCATTGAGGTTGGCACCTGTTAAAAGATGGCGCTGACTTTCGGGCAACCATGAAATAGACCAATAATGCGAGCCTTGCTGAAGCTGTGGATGCAAACGGTACATACTGCTAAGCCAGGGGCCAATCGCACTATCAAGCTCAGCTAAAAAGCCCTGGTAATACGGAATAAATTTAATATGTTCACTGGAACCACTAGTTGGCTGGTAGCGAATCAGCTTACTACGACTTAAAGCTTTTCCCCCTTGGCGCATATCTTCTATGCGTCCCTTCCAGTCAGCATAGCGAGTCAATGGCAAATTGGCAGCAAAGCTTTCATAGTCTTTTATACGCCGCCGTGAATAGGGTAAATAAAGCTGCTTTAAAGTTTTGGCCAGCTTTTTACGTTGTACCTGCTCCAGATCTAAGCGCTGCTTCTGAAAACGCTGATCTGCACCATAACACGCCAGAATTAGTGCCCGATGGCTGAGTTGGGTCAGTAGTTTCATGGATTATACCGGCTGAGCTTCATTCACAATCAGTGCTTCAAGCTTGCCCTGACTGATCGGTTTGCTGATAAAACGCTGTGCATATTTGGCAATATCCTGCCAGGTGATTTCTCCAATACAAGGCAACTCAGTGCCCTGCACCCAGTTCGGATTACACTGCTCAAAAAATTTGATTTTCGGATTGGTTACACGCATATGCTCAGTAATGGGCGCGACACTTTGCTTGAGTGGCTGATAATCACTGCCAAAATCCAGGATTTTATGGGCAGGATTATAATAGTCTGCAAAATACTGTCGGCAGTAACTATCTACAATCTCAGACAAATACTGGTGCTCACCCTCAAAATGCGGGTAATAAGTAAAAAAATTATTGGCCAGTAACAGATAGGTTTTAAAGCCCTTTGAAATTAACATCCAGTACACAGGCTCGGTAGGATGCCTAAATTTTTCAGCAAGCAGATAAAGATACATGGCTCTTTGTAAAGCACGCGAGCCCCAGAATTCTTTTTCAATGACTGTATCGCCGCTGAATAAAGCATGATATGTTTTCTTAGAGGTTTTGATGTTGCAGCTAAGTAAAGTAGAAAACCCCACGATCCGGCTGGTCTCTGGATCGTATATGATAAAAGCACCTGTTTTTCTATAAAAATCCTGCTGAAAAATATTGAAACTGGTATTTTCATAGTATTTTTCATAAATGCTGTACATGACTTTTAAGTCCTGTACTGTAAATTTCTCTACTTTTTGAAATTTGGCCTTTAGTTCAGTTTGCGCCAGCTTAAACAATTTCATATAAACCGATCCCTATAGTAGTTCTAGATTGAACTCAGCTTTAAAGTCGGATAGTTAACGAAAAACAGGCATATGGTGAGGTGAGCCTTTAAATTTTCAGGCAATATGCCACTATTTTTATCAATGGTTCGATAATTTTGCATCACGTTAATTATCCTCGAGCATGCTTTCGTCCACCTGAATTTCTATCAATAATAAATTTTTATAGAAAGCAAGATGTCAGCGAAGCGAGGACAAGGAGTTTTCCATGTTCGTATTTTTTACGCAATAGGCAATGGCTTACAAAAAAGTAAGCCAAGGCGTCATTATTTTTCTTTTTTTGGCAAAATATGACAATTAATGCAAATAAAACCACTTATTTGAATAAAAAAACAGCACCTTGTCACAATAATGATAAGGTACTGTTATATTCAAATAGTCCTTAGAATTAGTGTAGCTTGATTTTTTCAAAGCTCAATTGCTTACCTTCGCGTTTCACTTCAATTTGATCCCCCGGCTGGAAATCACCTGACAAAATATGCTGTGCCAGTGGGTTCTCAATTTCTGACTGAATCGCACGTTTCAATGGCCGTGCACCAAACACCGGATCATAGCCAACCTGTACCAGTTCCTCAAACGCAGAGTCATTCAGTTGCAGGCCTATTTCACGCTCCTGCAAACGGGCACGCAAACGATCAAGCTGAATCTCGGCAATGCCACGGATCTGTGCCTTATCCAGACTGTGGAAAACCACGACCTCATCAATCCGGTTGATAAACTCTGGCCGGAAATGCTCACCCACAGCCGCCATAACAGCTGCTTTAACTTCATCACCCGCTGCATCACTGCCCAGTTCACGAATAGCCTGCGAACCCAGGTTGGAGGTCATCACAATCACGGTGTTTTTAAAATCTACCACACGACCCTGTGAGTCAGTCAGACGTCCGTCATCCAGCACTTGCAGCAGAATATTAAACACATCGGGATGTGCCTTTTCTACTTCATCAAACAGCACCACACTATAGGGTTTACGGCGCACTGCCTCAGTCAATACTCCGCCCTCTTCATAGCCTACATAGCCCGGAGGTGCACCTACCAAGCGGCTAACACTGTGTTTTTCCATAAATTCGCTCATATCAATACGAATCATGGCATCATCACTGTCGAACAAAAAGTTAGCCAGCGCTTTGGTGAGTTCGGTTTTACCCACGCCGGTTGGCCCAAGGAACAGGAATGAACCGCTTGGACGGTTTGGATCAGACAAGCCAGCACGTGAACGTCGTACAGCATTGGATACTGCCACCACGGCTTCATTCTGCCCAACCACACGTTTATGCAGGAACTCCTCCATATTTAGCAGTTTTTCCCGTTCACCCTGCATCATTTTAGCCACAGGAATTCCGGTTGCAGCACTGACCACTTCAGCAATTTCATTATCGGTCACTTTGGTTCTTAGCAGCTTGAACTTGCCCTGCTCCTGATCCTCAGCCTTTTCCGCGCTGGCGATTTTCTTTTCCAGCTCGGGAATCACGCTATATTTTAGCCGTGACATTTCGGCAATATCGCTATCACGCTCAGCCTTGGCATAGGCAATTTTGGCTTTATCCAGTTCTTCACGGAAGTTTTGCGCACCCTGCATCAGGGCTTTTTCAGACTGCCAGACTTCTGTCATATCAGCCAATTCTTTTTCCAGCTGCTCTATCTGGCTGGTCAATTGTTTTTGCTGGGCTACAGCCTGCTCATCATGTTTAATGGCCTCATATTCCATTTTGAGCTGAATCAGGCGGCGGTCAATGCGATCCAGTGCTTCAGGTTTACTGTCCATTTCCATGCGCAAGCGACTGGCTGCCTCGTCAATTAAATCAATGGCTTTATCCGGCAGCTTACGGTCAGTCACATAACGATGTGACATTTTGGCTGCGGCAATAATCGCCGAGTCTTCAATTTCCACATTATGGTGTAATTGATAGCGCTCTTTTAGGCCACGCAAAATTGCAATGGTATCGGCCACAGATGGTTCATCGACCAGCACTTTCTGGAAGCGACGCTCCAGCGCTGCATCTTTTTCAATATACTGGCGGTACTCGTCCAGTGTGGTGGCGCCTACACAATGCAACTCACCACGCGCCAGGGCAGGCTTGAGCATATTGCCAGCATCCATTGCGCCATCAGCTTTGCCTGCTCCTACCATGGTGTGCAATTCATCAATAAACAAAATCACCTGACCTTCCTGTTTGGCCAGATCATTAAGCACTGCTTTTAGGCGCTCTTCAAACTCACCACGGAATTTAGCACCTGCAATCAATGCGCCTAAATCTAAAGACAATACTTTTTTGTTTTTCAGGCCTTCAGGTACTTCACCATTGACAATACGCTGCGCCAGCCCTTCCACAATGGCCGTTTTACCCACACCCGGTTCACCAATTAAAACCGGGTTGTTTTTAGTACGGCGTGCCAGCACCTGAACAGTACGGCGGATTTCGTCATCGCGGCCAATCACCGGATCAAGTTTGCCACTTAATGCGCGCTCGGTTAAATCAATAGTATATTTACTTAATGCTTCGCGCTGGTCTTCATGGGTATTGCTGGTCACTTTTTCATTTCCTCGAATTTGTTCAATGACGGCACGCAGTTTTTTACTGTCTGCTCCTGCGGCTTCAATGATTTTTTTAGTCGTCCCCTGCTCGCTTAAGGCTTGCAACACCCACTCACTGGCAATATATTCATCACCCGCTTTTTGGGCATAGCTATCAGCCAGATTCAAAATACGAACCGCTTCCGGAGTCAGGTTAATATCACCTGTAGGGCTAGCCAACTTTGGAGCATCTTCCAGGGCTTGCTGGAGTTTGTTTTGCAGCGCGGGCATATTTGCCCCTGCCTGTTGCAATAAACTAAGGTTAGATGATTCTTCCAGCAAAGTGACCAGAATATGAAAAGGCTCAATACCGGTATGGTCACGACCGGCAGCTAGCGACTGGGCATTGGATAAAGCTTGTTGTAATCGATCTGTAAACTTCTCAAAACGCATTGATTTATTCCTCCTGTACTGGTTTTTTACCAGTCGGTTTATTGCGGGTTGCTTATTAAGATGAGACGTTTTTTAACATTTTCAAGAGCAAATAAATTATTTTTATAACTTGTCAAGTTTTTTCTAAATTTGGTCAGAGTCTTTAACAGTCCGACTTTACAAAACAATGATTCATAACAATTAATTGTACCTGACAGCCTAAACCATCAGGTCAATATCAGAACTACTGACAGGCAGAATGAATGAAATACTGCCTGCGAGCGCTCATAAGCACGAAGCTAGTTATATTCTCCCTCTCGCTCCGGCTGATACAGTACTTTTTCAATAATAACCTGCATAGTTTGCCCGTTAGGCTGCGGCCAGTCAATTGTCTGGCCTTCCTCCATACCTAGTAGCGCACTACCAATTGGCGTAAGAATAGATACTGCATCTGCATGCTGGGCAAGATCATGGGGATAAACCAGCTTACGCTCAAAGGTTTCGTTCCCAGGCAACACTTTAAATTTGACCAGTGAATTCATGCTTACCACATTGGCAGGTACTTCATTAGGCGCCACCACATTGGCACGCGCTAGTTCGTCTTCCAGTTGTACAATTAATACACTACTGCCGGGCTGGTTTTCCAGCAGACTTTCCAGTCGCGCCAGATCCTGACTAGACAAGGTAATACCAGGTTTACTCATGATTAAATTCCTGCGTCGTTATACATTTTTCATACTAAAAAAAACGCTCCCTTGAGGGAGCGTTTAACTTCTCAAGGGCTAGTTAGCTGGCATAGACCGGGAATTTGGCGCAAACTGCCGCCACCTTTTGGCTAACTTCCTGAATAACTTTTTCATCGCCTTTGCTGTCAAGGATATCTGCAATCCAGCCGGCAAGATCACGCACTTCATTCTCACCAAAACCACGGGTTGTCACCGCAGGCGTCCCAATACGAATACCCGAGGTCACAAAAGGTGAGCGCGGATCATTAGGTACTGCGTTTTTGTTTACCGTGATATGTGCCTGGCCTAACCATGCATCTGCTTCTTTACCAGTAATATCCTGTTTGATCAAAGATAACAAGAACAAATGGTTTTCTGTGCCATTAGATACCACATCATAACCACGCTCAATAAACACTTTGGCCATTGCCTGTGCATTTTTAACCACCTGCTGCTGGTAGGTTTTAAACTCAGAGCTCATGGCTTCCTTAAAACAGATGGCCTTGGCTGCAATGGCATGCATCAGAGGCCCACCCTGATTACCAGGGAATACAGCAGATTGCAGTTTCTTTTCAATTTCTTCGTTGGCTTTGGCCAAAATCAAACCAGAACGCGGGCCACGCAGGGTTTTGTGCGTGGTGGTGGTGGTTACATCCGCAATTTGCACCGGATTTGGATATATACCCGCTGCAACCAGACCAGCCACATGCGCCATATCTACCATGAAATAAGCGCCAACCTTGTCAGCAATTTCACGGAAACGCTGCCAGTTTACCACCTGACTGTAAGCAGAAAAACCAGCCACTATCATTTTTGGTTGGTGTTCAAGGGCCAGACGCTCAACCTCGTCATAATCAATTTCACCGGTTTCAACATTTAAGCCATACTGAATGGCATTATAGCTTTTACCAGAGAAGTTAACTTTTGCACCGTGGGTTAAGTGACCACCATGTGCAAGGCTCATGCCCAAAATAGTATCGCCAGGGTTTAGCAGCGCCAGAAATACTGCACTATTGGCCTGGCTGCCCGCGTGTGGCTGCACATTGGCATAGTCTGCACCAAAAAGTTGTTTGGCACGGTCAATGGCCAGTTGCTCAATGATGTCCACATGCTCACAGCCACCATAATAGCGCTTGCCAGGGTAGCCTTCTGCATATTTATTGGTGAGTTTGGTACCTTGCGCTTCCATTACTGCGGGTGAGCAATAATTTTCAGAGGCAATCAACTCAATGTGATTTTCCTGACGTTGATCTTCGGCAGCAATGGCCTGTGCCAGTTCTGGATCAAAATCGCGAATGGAAATATTGGCAAACATGAAAAACTCTACCTGTCAAATAGTGGGCTTCTAAAACAAATGGCTGTTAAAACACGGGCAAACAAAAACATACCATAGTTTAACATGAAGCTATAATTTTAATAGACTGATATTTCTTCATTATAGATTGAAAGCATCACACGCCCACCATTAGGCAGGCATGTGAACACCATTTTATTTACTTGGCTGGCATGTGTTGTTTGATAAAGGCCACCAGTTCTGGACGTTTTTGAACAATGGCGGCGGTATGAGATGCACCTTCGACCAGTTCAAACTTCACATCTGTCCCCATATTTTTCAGGTTCAGCTGTAGCTGCTGGGTGACTTGATAAGGTACTGCCATATCCGCCTGTCCCTGAATAATCAGGGTGGGTGTATTCAATTTTTTAGTCGCTGGCTGGGTATTTTTCAGGAACTCTGACAGTGTTGTATTTCTGGCAAATTCGGCCTGATCCAGTCCTGGATAATCTATGACTGTCTTGCCCGGATTGTTATCCAGATAATCCTGAATATCCGTAGCAAACTGGTCATGCAACTCTGGCAGACAAACCCCATTCTCACCATTGGTGCCCTCAGCATTTGTAGCAACTGCCCCTGCCCGCTCAGAAAATAATTTTTTATATTCAAATCTGGGCTCATAGGCTTTGATACCTACCGCTGTATAAGCGGCGTAGGCCAGTAGCTCGGCATAGGCTTCCCTCGCAGTTCCCACAGGCAGTTTACCGGCTGCTTCGCCCTGAAGCACCTGAGCCAGCGCTTGTGGCGCAACGTCCATAATAATGTACCCTAAGCTGGAAGCAGGTGCGCCAGCAACTGTGCCCTTATAGTGGCTATCATTGGTAGCATACTCGGCAATACCCAGTACCGCATGTCCGCCCTGCGACTGTCCCACAGACATCCAGTCGCCCTGAATATTATTTTTATAGTGATCTTTAACTGCCTTAACTGCATAAATAGCCGACTGAGCTTCGCTGCCAAGATTCAAGTAAGGGTGGATACCAGGTGTACCTAAACCCTCATAATCAGGAGCTACAATCATATAACCTTCAGCTAGCAACTGATCTGCCATGGCAGAGAAACGATTATTGCTAAAGCCATTGTTGCTAGGGGCACAAGCATCACCTACCCCTACTGTGCCATGCGCCCAAACCACCATGCGCCAGCCATCCTTAGGCATCTCACCTTTTGGTGTCATTACCAGTGCAGTGGCTTTAACAGTTTTGCCCTGTACACCCGGCATGTTGTAGCTCATCACCTCAATGCTTTTGGCATGATTAATTTTATTCTCGCCCTTGTTGTGCGCATAAGGGGTTTCACTAATATATGTACGTTCGGTCTGATAACTCTAATCATCAGAGGAATCACTACCACAGGCACTCAAGCCTATTACGCCAGCAAAAATTGCTATAGCAAGGATATGACGGGAGAATGAAGGTGTTTGCATGATGATCTTCCTTAAAACTATCGAGTAAATAAGCTCGTTTTCCGTTGCACATATTGAGACTAGCTGAAAAATAAAGACCCGATAAGGCCATAAAACAAAAGTTCACATTCTCTTCACACAAAACCTATGTATCACCAAAACCTTCTTAAAAATAAAAAAAACACCATAAATTTGGGGAATCTATGGTGTGGGGTTAAACTTTAAAATCTATTCAATAGGTCAACTATCTATTGGTTATATCAAATTATCAGTTTATATATGATTAATCGGGTGAGAATGGAACTGGATTATCTGCACTACCCTTTTGATCCTGATTCAGCAGGTTCTCTTTGAGCTTATCTTGATTTAGATGATCTACGGCTTCACGAATCCCTTGATTACCAGCGCTACCATCGCCATTTTCTATCTGGGATTGTCGCTGCGCACTTTGCTCATTTAGTGCGTTCTCGGGGTTTTTATCAATATCTTGCTCACTGTTAGCCAGTTGCTCACTCAATTCATCCGTATCGGTCAGACCTTCAACCTGTTGTGAGCTGACTTTGTCATTATCAAACACAGCACTAGCCGTATAGTCCTGTCGTGCCGGAGCCTTGTTGGCGTCAGCGCCATGGTCAGTACGGCTCTGCGGCTGGTTAGTGCTATTGGCTATGTTACTATTGTTGGTGGAAGTCATGCAGCGCTCCTGTATTTATAATTTACCTCGTGTTTTTAATATAACCAATATGCTGCATGGGCGTGCTGTGCTCCTGTATAAAACATATAAGCAAGTGTTGCCAAGGTAGATAACAGGTAATCAAGCGTAGTAATGCGTAAGTCAGTTGAGCTGATAATTATAAAAGTAGCACAGAATAATTCCCAACCAGATAATCAACCCTACCCAGCGATTATGCCGAAATGCCCAGAACGTATGCACAGGCTGCCGGTCAAGGGTTTTAATCAGCTGATATATAAACAGGCACAGCACTAAAACAAGTGTCGTCCCACCCATAAAAGAAGTAAAAAAATGGTGCAAGGAGAATACCCAGCCCAACAATACAAGACTCAGTACTTGCAAGGCAAAAATAATAGCCAGATCATATTTACCAAATAAAATGGCTGTGGATTTAACCCCAATTTTTAAATCATCTGGACGGTCCGTCATAGCATATTGGGTATCGTAAGCTACTGTCCAGCTTAGGTTGGCAGCGTACAGTAGCCAGCAGGATAAATCCGGACTTTTGCCCTGCGCCACATAGGCCATAGGAATTGCCCAGGAAAATGCCGCACCGAGTACAAATTGCGGCAAATAAGTCCAGCGTTTGGTAAAAGGATATAAAGCCGCCAGGCCTAATGCGCCAAACGACCAGTAAAAAGCCTCTACAGGTAAGAACAACAGCAAAGATGCACTGAGCAAGACCAGCACTGCAAATACAGCCAGCGCTTCCTTGCTGGAGATAGCACCACTCACCAAAGGACGGTTTTTAGTGCGCTCTACCAATCCGTCTACTTTACGATCCGCAAAATCATTAATGGCGCAGCCGGCTGCCCGCATCAACAGCACTCCTAGAAACATGATGAGCACGACTTTAAAGCTGGGTTGACCATTGGCAGCAATCCACACAGCCCAAAACGTAGGCCATAATAAAAGTTCCGTACCAATGGGTTTATCAAAACGAGTGAGCTGAATATAGGCTTTAAACCGCTGTTGCCAGTTTTGAGATGTTGCAGATGGTTGCATGACAGCCTCTTAATGATTTTTTTGTGCGGCAAGAAAATTTTCAAATGCTGACAAAAAAGTTTCCTGCACAATCAGGGGCTGATTATGCCATAGATATAAACTGCGCCGGCTCCAACCCTCAGGCAGTTTGGCAATTTGACGTACACACTGCGGCTGACTACGATAAAATAACAATGAACCGAGTGACTTGTTTTTTAAATAGCGTAACCGTAAACCCTGTCCTTTAAGGCTTTTTAGTGGAAATATACTGCGTGCCCTGACCCACGGCTCCTGCTCACAACCATATAAGTACACCTCACGTACCCAGGCCTGCTGCTCAAAAGGTATATTCAGAAGCTGGTTTTCATGCAAATACAGACGTTCAAAACCCTGCCTGAGCGGGTCGACATGAAACTGCCCATGAGCAAGTAATGTTAGCTGGCGGGTTAGAGAACCCGAAGCCAGTAACCAGGGCTTTAGGTTCTCAGGCAGGTCTAGCAGGGGCTGAGCGGGGCTATACCAGTGGGTGAGATGATGGGGCAAAAAAACAGGCATAACACCAGAAGTATTCGATTAATCAGGCAATGTTTTACACCCTTCATTCCTGCTTGACAACAAAAGCTGCCTACAAATAAATCAATTACCTTGCAGGCTTGGGTTTATTGGCTTGACTGGTCGGTGAATTGACGCTGTTTTGCAATACATGAAAGGTAGTGCTGGTTTCACTCACCACTTTACCAGTTGCATTGGTAATCCGTGCACTAATACTATGCGCTCCGCGATCCAGCGCTTCGGTAGACACAGAGGCAGCATTGCTATTGGCAATCACTGTTCCATCCAGCAAAATGGTCACTACATCGCCATTGGCCAATGCGGGGCGAATGTCCACACTAACCGATACCGGTTCTGGTTTACGCACTACCTGATCGGCCGTCGGCTGCGCAAAGCTCAACTGGTAGTTAATTGCCGCAGGCTTAGTACGCTGCGTGGCGTTAGCCTGGGCAATTTGTTCAGCAGATAAACTGGGCACAATCGCCAGTGGTGGCAAGTCAACAGTCTTGGCATCCTTGGAGGGTGAATCGCTGTAAACCACGTTGCCTTGCGCATCAACACTTTTATAAATAGCGGCCTGTGCCCCTGTACTTATTAAAGTTGCCAGGACAGCAAATGCCAGTAATTTTTTATTTAACATATTAAGTCCACTCCTGAATTGTGCCTGAGCTGATGAATTTTTATTTCATATGAGCAAGCCCTGAGCGGTTTTACTGAACGCCGAATAATAAGCATGCTTATCGCAATAGTATAAAGCCTATTAACTACCTATAGTGTTGGGAAAAAGATAAGTAGTCTATTTTTCAGGATGTAGGGCAGAAAAATACCCATCCGTAGTGGACAGGTATTGGAATCACGACAAAAAAAGCCTAGCAGCTATAATACATCTCAAACTCAACCGGGTGAGTGGTGGTATTTAAGCGACGTACTTCTTCCATCTTCACTTCAATATAAGCGTCCAGCATTTCCTTGGTGAATACACCGCCTTTAGTCAGGTAGTCATGGTCTGCCTTTAGGGCATCCAGTGCCATTTCCAGGCTATGTGCCACGGTTGGAATTTTGGCCTCTTCTTCTGGCGGCAAATCATACAGGTTCTTGTCTGCTGCATCACCAGGATGAATCTTGTTTTGGATACCATCCAGGCCTGCCATTAACAGGGCGGCAAAGCACAGGTATGGGTTGGCCGTTGGATCAGGAAAACGCGCCTCAATTCGCTTGGCTTTAGGACTGGACACATAAGGAATACGAATCGATGCAGAGCGGTTGCGTGCAGAATAAGCCAGCATGATCGGGGCTTCAAAGTGCGGCACTAGACGCTTGTACGAGTTGGTTGATGGGTTGGTAATGGCATTTAATGAACGCGCATGCTTGATAATACCGCCAATAAAGAACAGTGCCATTTCAGACAAGCCAGCATATTCATCGCCCGAAAACAGGTTTTTGCCGTCTTTACTGATTGATACATGCACATGCATGCCAGAACCGTTATCGCCAACCAATGGCTTGGGCATGAAAGTTGCTGTTTTACCAAAGGCATGCGCCACATTTAATACGGCATATTTTAATACCTGTACTTCGTCAGCCTTGCGTACCAGCGTATTAAAACTCACACCAATTTCTGACTGGCAAGATGCCACTTCATGATGCTGCACCTCAACACGACCAGGCCCCATCATCGCCTCAATAGCATCACACATGGAAACACGCAGGTCATGGGCACTATCAACCGGTGGAACCGGGAAGTAGCCACCCTTGACACGTGGACGGTGGCCTGTATTACCAGCTTCAAAATCCTTACCGGTAGACCAGGCTGCTTCTTCAGCATAAATAGTATGACGCGCACCGGACATATCAATGTCCCATTTTACCTCGTCAAATATAAAAAATTCTGGTTCAGGGCCAAAAAATGCAGTATCCCCAATACCGGTAGCCTTTAGGTATTCTTCAGCGCGGCGAGCAATAGAACGCGGGTCACGATCATAACCCTGTCCAGTAGAAGGCTCAATCACGTCGCAAGTAACGACCACGGTTGTTGCTTCAAAGAACGGATCAATAAAAGCAGTTTCAGGGTCTGGCAGCAAAATCATGTCAGAGGCCTCAATGCCTTTCCAGCCAGCCAGTGAAGAACCATCAAACATTTTTCCATCTTCAAAGGTATCTTCATCAATGGTGCTTGCCGGAAAAGTCACATGGTGCTCTTTGCCGCGTGTATCGGTAAAACGAAAATCGACCCATTTGGCCTTGTGCTCTTCAATTAGATTGAGGACTTTGTTCGCCATGCTCGCGTTGCTCCAGTATTGCCCATATTGGGTAATTGCACCCCATGGTGCAACTTACAAATTTCATGTCTGATATATTAGCAAAAGCCATACCAACTTTTCTTTAAATTTTTACATGATTGAATTTAAAGTAAAATTTAGTAATGAGCCTAAAAATAATATGCGGCAAATTATACGCACTCTTTATAAAAATGCACCATCTGCAATAATGAAATATGTTATGCCCTCATAAAATCGCTTTGAGCACCAAAAGGGGGCATTAAAACCACATCATGCTGACTTAAGTAAACAACGAAGCCATAGAGCGTAATGAATAAAACGCACATCAACAAAACAGCCTTATAGAAGCTTTGCTCAAATGCCAACTTCAAAAAACATTAACAGCCACATAGTAGGTTGAAATTGATTAAAAAATACCCATATTGTCCTTTAATAGCGAATGTTTACAACACACCATGATTGGGGAGAGGAATATGGCGGGTGGCTGGTCACGTGATGGTGCCGAGCAGGAACAAATTGAAGCAACTGTAAATGACGCCCTGCAACGCGCCAGGCAAGCGCTACCCATGGGAGATAGCGCCGAATTTTGTGAAGAATGCGACCAACCTATCGCCAGAGCACGCCAGCTTGCTATTCCCGGAGTGCAGCACTGTGTAAGCTGCCAAAGCAAACTGGAAGCACAAGCCAAAAAATTTGAGTTATTTAATCGCCGTGGCAGCAAGGATAGCCAATTACGCTAGAATCCCTGCCAGTAACAGGTTTCAACCACATCCGATAGCTGCTAAAATATTTTACCCTGAGCCAGGCTCAAATCAGCGCCGCGTCTTGTTCCAGATGGCTTATATTGTGAAATTTATTTCTGTCTGTGAGTAAGCTTGTGAATATCTGCCAGGGAAAACCGCCTCTTTTTCCAGAATAAATACGTATTTTCAAAAGGTTGCAAACAAAATGCTTCTGATGCTTGATAATTATGATTCGTTTACCTACAACATCGTCCAGTATTTTGGCGAACTGGGTCAGGAAGTTAAAGTCATCCGTAATGACGAGGTGACCATCAAGCAAATCGAAACGTGGCAACCTGAATATATTGTGATTGGCCCTGGCCCATGCTCACCCAATGAAGCCGGTATTTCCCTACAGGTGATTGAGCATTTTGCTGGCAAAATTCCCTTGCTGGGCGTATGCCTTGGTCATCAGGCTATTGGGCAGGCTTTTGGCGGCAATGTGATCCGCGCCCGCGAAGTCATGCATGGCCGCCTGTCACATATGTACCATGCCAATATAGGTATTTTTAAAAACCTGCCTAACCCCTATGAGGCAACCCGCTATCATTCGCTGGTAGTTGACAAAAACACCCTGCCCGATTGTCTTGAAATAACCGCCTGGACACAGACTTCTGATAGTCAGATAGACGAAATCATGGGATTACGCCACAAAACACTTGCCATTGAAGGGGTTCAGTTTCATCCAGAATCCATTTTAAGCGAGCATGGTCATCAGTTGCTGCAAAACTTTATTGATAACTTTGCTCATCAATCCACATAACAGGTGAAATATGGATATTCAAACAGCACTTGATCAGGTAGTACGCCATATAGACCTGTCACAAAATGAGATGCGCGATGTCATGCGCAGTATCATGACTGGTGAAGCCACCGCTGCCCAGATTAGTGCACTTCTGGTTGGCCTGCGCATGAAAAGCGAAAGTATTGATGAAATTACAGCCGCAGCTACAGTAATGCGTGAGCTCATGTTACCGGTTCCGGTGTCTGATCTGCCTCACCTGATTGATATTGTCGGCACAGGAGGCGATGGTCAGCATTTGTTTAATGTGTCCACTGCTTCGGCTTTTGTTGCCGCAGCGGCAGGTGCATTTGTTGCCAAGCATGGTAACCGGGGGGTTTCCAGCAAATCTGGTAGCTCAGACTTACTGGAACAGGCGGGTATCAAACTTGACCTAAATGTTACTCAAACTGAACGCTGCATTCGTGAAATGGGTGTAGGGTTTTTATACGCGCCCAACCATCATTCGGCCATGCGCCATGCCAATCCGGTACGGCGTGAACTGGGCATGCGTACTATTTTCAACCTGCTTGGCCCACTGACCAACCCAGCTGGCGCAAAACGCCTGGTCATTGGCGTGTTTAATGAAAAATTATGCCGCCCCATTGCTGAAGTATTGCGCCAGCTTGATACCGTGCATGCCATGGTAGTGCACTCTAAAGATGGCCTGGATGAAATTAGCCTGGCACAGGCAACTCATGTAGCCGAGCTCAAAAATGGTGAAATTACTGAATGGGAGTTTACGCCTGAAGATTACGGTATTGAAAGCCAGAGCTTAATTGGTCTGAATGTTGCAAACTCCCAGGAGAGTCTAAAACTGATTCAGGATGCTTTGGGACGTAAAAAGTCACGCCTGGGCGAAAAAGCTGCCAACATGATCACATTAAATGCCGGTGCTGGTATTTATGTTGCTGGTTTAAGCAGCACTTTAGGTCAGGGCATTAACTTTGCGCATGACATCATCTGTGGCGGTCAGGCTTTAGAAAAAATGTCAATTTTAGCTGAGTTTACGCATAGTATGACTGAACCAGTCAGCCTTTAAGCTTTGCTTATCAAAATTGAAACTGTAGTGATCACTTTATTTTAGGACATGAATGGTTATGGTACGGATAGAAGACACTATTCTTGGAAAGATTGTCGACCGTAAGCGTGAGGAAGTGGCTTTACGCAGTAAAAAGTTGTCGCTACATGATCTAGAGCAGCAAGCCAAGGCTGCCTCTACAACCCGTGGTTTTGCTAAAGCCTTACAAGGCAAGAAGCCTGCTGTTATTGCCGAAATAAAAAAGGCATCTCCTTCTCAGGGCGTGATTCGCCAGAATTTTAACCCGGCAGGCATTGCAGCGCAGTATGAAAAAGCCGGGGCAGCCTGTCTGTCCGTGCTCACCGATATTGATTTTTTTCAGGGTAGCGATCAGTACCTAAAGCTTGCACGTGGCGTGAGTAAGCTGCCCGCTTTACGCAAGGACTTTATGATTGACCCTTATCAGATCATCGAAAGCCGGGCACTGGAGGCTGATTGCGTGCTACTGATTGCTGCTTGCCTGTCTGATGCACAGATGCAGGAAATGGCTTCCATTGCATTTGAGCAGGACATGGATGTACTGGTAGAAGTGCATAACCATAGCGAGCTGGATCGTGCGCTAAAACTGCCGGAAAACTGTATTTTGGGCATCAATAACCGCAACCTGAAAAACTTTTCCGTAAGCCTGAATGTAACACTGGGGCTCAAGCAGTATATTCCCGCTGGCCGAATTCTGGTCACCGAAAGCGGCATTAAAACCCGTAACGATGTGGACTTGATGCTTGCTAATAATATCAATGCCTTTTTAGTGGGTGAAAGCTTTATGCGTGAGTCCAATCCCGGTACCGCACTCAATGCACTTTTTGGCCAGCCCCGTATACTAAGCGCTTAAGCATTTTCTACGCTTTTAACGGTTGTTTTATACGATGAATCAGGACGCGCCATGGCTAAATCTTCCTCTTTGAACAAAGATACCCAGCAGGCTTTACGTGCCCTGAAACAGCAACTAAAAGCCGTGCCCCAATCAGGTTCATCACCTGCGAAAACCAGGGTGACTGCAATACCTGATGAAGCACCTGATGAAGAAAACCTGTTCCAGCAGGCCATGCAAGGCGTAAAACCACTGCGACAGGAAGAACAGCCGCCAGCTTTTTCTCCTGCCCGGCCAGCCAGGCCTGATGCACAGATGCTAGCCAGACGGGCTGCCGCTGTAGGCCAGGATGAACACAGCATGGAAGGTATCTCTGATACCCAGGCCATGCTCAATCCGGTGGCCAGTGAAGCCTTTTTAAGCTATCGGCTCGCTACTTTGCAGCATCGTATTTTTGAGCAACTAAAAGCTGGCAAATTGCGCTGGTACGAGGCAGTGGATCTACACGGTTGTACCATAGAGGAAGCGCGTAGCGCCGTATTGCAAATCATTGACATGGCACGGCAAGCCAATGAAAACGTCATCAAGATTGTGCATGGTAAAGGGCCACAGGCAATTTTGAAAACTTACGTCAATGGCTGGTTGCGCCAGCATCGTGAAGTACTGGCTTTTGTCAGCGCCCCGCCGGATCAGGGAGGCACTGGCGCCGTGCTGGTACTGATTAAGCGTGCAGAACGCCAATCCGATGACAAAAAAAACAATCACACCAAATCAAAACTGCGTGAATAGTCCGTTTTAGCCCTAAAAACTGGCACGAGTTGAGTGTATTTTCTGCTATAATTCGCCGCTTCAAATACTGGCTGAATCATCATAACCAGCTGGTTCCGGCCCAATTAGGTGATCTGACGCAATGACTATGCAACAATCTTATGCCAATCTTATTTCTGCAATTGGCGAAGATTTAGAACGTCCAGGACTTATTGATACGCCTGCCCGCGCTGCCAAAGCGTTTTCTTTTCTGACGCATGGCTATAACCTGTCGCTGGATGAAGTCACTAACAATGCCGTGTTTCCCTCAACCAACCGTGAAATGGTACTGGTTAAAGGCGTTGAGTTTTACTCCCTGTGTGAACATCATATGCTGCCCTTTATGGGACAGGCGCATATTGCCTATTTACCCAATGATCATGTACTGGGCCTGTCAAAGTTTGCCCGGATTGTCGATATGTATGCCCGCCGCCTGCAGATTCAGGAAGGTTTAACTCAACAAATTGCCCAGGCTGTCATGGATGCTACCGGTGCCCGGGGTGCTGCGGTGGTGATGGATGCTGCACATATGTGCATGATGATGCGTGGCGTACAAAAACAGCAATCCACTACCAGAACGGTATCCATGCTGGGTGAATTTGCCACCAATGCACAGGCGCGTCAGGAGTTCTTAATGGCGGTACCAGAGCAAAAGGTTTAGCTTATTGCTCTTTTGCTCAAACCTTCCTGTATAAGGCTGACTTTTTATTCATCCTTGTAAAAATCACCTCAAAAACTGAATGATGGTTTAATGCAATTGCCATTTACCGCTCGCCTCTCTTTTTCCCATAACGGCCAGCACCAGCACCAGACTTAAAGTCAATAATAAGTACCATGAGCCTAACTTGCCCCAGCCTACCATATGCCACAGTTCGGCCTGCGAAGGATAACGCCAGATATTGGCAAAGGTCGCAATATTTTCTGACAGCCAGACAATAAACGCTAAACCTAACAATAAGGGCAAAAAAGCCAAACCATAAACCTGCTGCTTCAACTGAAGGTAAATTCTGGTTTTCCAGAACAATATCACCGAGGCAGCAAACAGCAGGTTGCGAATATCAGGTACAAAAAACTTGGTAAAAAAGTTGGCGTAGGATAACATCGCCAGCACACCCAACCCTCTTAAGTCTGGCAGATGAATAAAAGAAATCCTAAACAGCCGTAAGCCACGCGCCAGAAAACTGCCCACCGCCGAATACATAAAACCGGCAAACAGCGGCACATTGGCAATCCGGAATATTGCATCCTCTGGATAATGCCAGGAACCAATTTTAGGGTGCGTTAAAAACAACTCCATACCCATCGCCATGATATGAAAAATGGCAATCACCCAGACTTCACGCCAGGTTTCAAGCTTAAAATAAACCAGAAACAGCTGAATGATCAGTGCGTAGGCCAGCAGCGCATCATAACGATAAACACCAAGAACCGGCCAGTGCATCTGATGAGTCACCACAAAAGCCAGCAGTAATAAAAGACCAAACAGGGCCGCATACATTCCCAGTACACTGCCCTGTAGCAGGTTTTTTAACATGTTAAAGCGACGGGATTAACACTAAAACATATCGCTGCTGAACTCATGGACAGCATCAATAAATACGCCTGCATGTTCAGGATTAACCCACTGGGTAATGCCATGACCCAGGTTTGCCACATAACCCGTATGCACGCCATCTGCGTAGGCATCTTCCAGCATGGCCTTGGTCGCAGCACGAATCCGCGCTGGGCTACCGTACAACGTGGCAGGGTCAAGGTTACCCTGTAAAGCAGCCTGACCCTGTACGGTTTGCCGGGCAACCGCCAAATTGGTCGTCCAGTCCAGCCCAAAGGCATCTGCCCCACTTTGCAGCATTTGCGGGAGCCACTGTCCACCACCCTTGGTAAATAAAATAACCGGTACACGGCGGTCTTCGTTCTCACGAATCAATCCCTGCACAATTTTTTGCATGTAATTTAAGGAAAATTCCTGATATTCACGATGCGCCAGTGCCCCACCCCAGCTGTCAAAAATTTGTACTGCTTGTGCCCCAGCCCGAATCTGGGCATTTAAATACTCAGTCACTGCTGTGGCCAGCTTATCCAGCAAGGCATGTAATAGCTCGGGGCTTTGATACAGCATGGTTTTACTATACTGGAACTCACGACTGCTGCCTCCTTCGATCATATAGGTGGCCAGCGTCCACGGACTGCCGGAAAAGCCAATCAGCGGCACTTGCCCACCCAGCGCCGAGCGAATTGCTTTCACCGCATTCATCACATAATCCAGCGAATCTTCCGGGTTACTCCATTGCAGACCAGCAATATCAGCCTCAGTACGGACTGTTTTTCTGAATTTTGGCCCTTCACCAGTTTCAAAATACAGACCTAGGCCCATGGCATCAGGAATGGTTAGAATATCAGAAAATAAAATTGCAGCATCAAGCTGAAAACGGCGCAAGGGCTGCAAGGTGACTTCACAAGCCAGTTCGGTATTTTTGCATAGGGACAAAAAATCCCCTGCCTGTGCACGGGTTGCCTTATACTCTGGCAAATAACGGCCTGCCTGACGCATCATCCATACGGGTGTGCAGTCAACAGGTTCACGTAACAGCGCTCGCAGGAAACGGTCGTTTTTAAGTACAGTCATGGATAGTTCCTCACGATAGCTTCTTATTTACAGCATGAATGCCGGCCAAATCATAGCAAATCACAGCCTAAATAGATAATTTTACGCTACATTTAAACCACAGTACGCTTAGCAGGAAATCACCATTTTTTACAGTTACTCACTGCAAGCCCGCGCGGCTTTTGTCATACTAATGCTTTAAATACAAAGTTACATATTTTCAGGAAAATTATATGTTCGCTCGCTCTACTTTAACCCTTGCACTTGCATTAATCTTGACACAGCCCGGCTTTGCGGCAGAAGACAATACCAATCCCACTGACCCGACTTCTGCTGGCGCAAATACCAGCACTGAACAGCACCTAAAACCTGCCACAATCACACAAATCGCTGACATTAATCAACCAGATAACCAGCAGGAAAAATCTGAAGAAGATAGTCAGCCTGTCAATTTAGGAACTGGCGAAGATACCAGTCAGGCAGTCAATGCCCAGACTGAAAAAGCGCTGGAAAAAGCCCAGAACGTGGTACAGCAGCTTCCCGAAACCCCAAGCATTGAGCCAGTAGAAACGCCAGCAAAAAAGCCCAGCAACGACTGGTCACTAGAAAACCTGAATAATGCCAACTGGACTACTGATCTGGGTAAAGGCCAGTTTATAGAATATGCTAAAGCTCAGGTGTTATTAAATCGGCATCACTCATCACCCGGTGTAATTGATGGAATTTCCGGCACCAATATGCTTAAGGCAATTTCAGCTTTTCAGGTTATGAATAATCTTAAAGTAACCGGCTTGCTGGATGCTGAAACCTGGGCAGCTTTAACGGCCGGTCAAAGTAATGACGTATTTCAGACCTATACCATTACCCAGCAGGACATTGATGGCCCTTACGCCGACTCCATTCCACGCAACTACGCCGAACAAGCCAAAATGAAAGCGCTCAGCTACACCCGGGTGACTGAAATGCTGGGCGAACGCTTTCACATGGATGAAAACTTTCTGAAGAAAATCAATCCCGACGCAAGCTTTAAAAAGGCCGGTGAGACTATTATTGTAGCTAATCCGCGTGAAGACTTAACAGACCCGGTTGCACTGATCATTGCGCATAAAGGTGCCAAGCATGTCTATGCCTTTGACAAAAACAATAAAATGGTTGCCTCTTATCCAGCGACTATTGGCAGTACTGATACGCCATCACCCAAAGGCACCTATCAGGTCAAAGCCATTGCCCCTAACCCATGGTATGGCTATAACCCAAAAAACTTTGTCCAGGGCAATAATATGAAGCCGCTTTCCCTGCCACCTGGCCCTAACAACCCGGTGGGTAATATGTGGATTGCACTGTCCAAGCCTTCCTTTGGCATTCATGGCACGCCTGAACCGTCTTTAATTTCTAAAACTGCCTCACATGGCTGTATTCGTCTCACCAATTGGGATGCCGGTGCCTTATCGCAGCGGGTTAAGCCGGGTGTCACAGTACGCTTTTTAGAGTAATAGCCAACCCCGCGTCTCAACTCTTTTTGATGCAGCAAATTTTGTAGCCTTTACCTGTCACGCAAAAATGCTCCAGTTGCATTTTTGCTTACAGAGAGGCTTTTATTTTTTCCTGATTTTAGTCAGCAAGATTCATGTTGAGCAGCCTCTAAACCCAACTGCGTAAAAGGGGCATTCAGCAAGCAGAATGTTTCAAGGCAAAATGGCAGCAGTTTTAAGTGCACCTTAGCATCCCGGATATGCTGGAACACGGCCTGCTCTACCGCCTGATGAAACTGCGCTGTTTTTGGATAAACCAGACATACCTCACCACCCTGTGGCAAATACGCAGCGGCATAGGCAAACATCTGGTACAACTCAGGTTCACTTGGCTTAAGCTGGCTAAACGTGGTGCCACTCAGGATCTTCCATTTGGTATCCAGTATTGCAACTGGCCTTTGCTCAGCCAGTAGCAACAAATCCGGTTGTAGTTTTTGCTGGGGCTGATTATTGACCTGCAAGAGCGCGGCGGCCTGTTGCTGTACCTTAAGCTGCCAGCCAGATGGCAATTGTTTTTTTAAACAGCTGGCCACTATATTTTCAAACAGCTGATTCATATCAAATAACAGGCTGAACGCTGGCTGTTCTCCCTTGCCAGTTACGGGAGCAAAACCATCAATAATCAATCTAGCCCACTGTAAGGCATCCCAATAATAGTGCTGGTTACGATCCAGGCAAACCGCCTTAAAATCCTGTGCAATATGGGTTGAGGCAGGAATGTGCCGCATGCGTTGCAGGCAGACCTGCAAAAGCTGCTGGTTGCTGGCGGTGCAAGCAAGATAAGTCAAGCATTGTAGCGCCCGCTTTAGTAGCCGATTCTCCGGACAATTGCTGCTGTACTCGTCGTGCTCAGTATAAAAACGTTCGTGATGGCTATGATTATGCAAAATATGCTGCTGCACCAGTAAACGGCCGCGCCATACCGGCAAATTGCCCTGCCTGCTATGGTAGTGTCTTTTGGTACCTTGCTGCAATACGCTTAAAATATCCTGTAGCGCCTGCCCTACAAAAATATTCAGTAAAGGTAATTTTGCCTTTTGTACCAGAGCACGTTGATCCAGCCGTTTAAACGGGGTTTGAGGTAAGGCCTGCAACATGGTTAATAACATCAGGCGTATCTGTTCATGGCTTTGACCAGCCTTACCCGTTTTGGGCAAAATCTCCAGACTATGACCACACTTGCCCTGTACGACCCCGATATATTGGCAGGTTTTTAATACTGCCTGCCGACCCAGCCAGTCGCGCTTCAGCCAGATTTTTGGCTGTTCAAACAGCTCATCAAACAAAGCCTGCGGAATAGCCCGCTGCCCGGGTTGTGCTGTGTGTAGAGTTCCTGCGGCATACAGGTATTCATGCTCAAAGCAGACGATATGTTGTTTTAACTGCTGCATTAACATATAAGCTGATAAGCACGCAACTGGCTCAATGCGGCCTGATTAATATAATAAGTCGACTGCACTGGCATATCAGGCAGCTCTCCAAATAACTGGGTGGCTTGCTGCTCAGCTGACTTTTGCTGAATGAACTGTAAATCATGAGGTTTACGGTGGTCATTAAGCACAAGGCGGATTTTTTGCCAGTCATCAAAAAAATACTCCTGCAATAATGGAATAATTTTTTGCTGCATGACCTGTTGCAAATCTGCAAAGTCGTGTACCACACAAAAAAAGGCATGTCCTAATAAATAGTCACGCCCAATCAATAGCTCAATGCGGTTATTGATGGTGGCTAGTAATTGCGCCAGATTCAGGTCAGCCAGATCATTAGCCGTGGTTTTTGCCTGCAACAACTCATAGTTTGGTAGCATTTCTATAAACTCAAACCGCCGACGCAAGGCATGATCCAGCGGCACCAGTGAGCGATCAGCACTGTTCATCGTGGCATAAATACTCACATTTGCCGGTACACTAAACCTACGCCTTGAATAAGGCAAAACAACTTCAAGCTGGCCGGGCTTACCTTGTCTTTTGTCCAGCTCAAGCAGGCTAATCAGCTCACCAAAAATTTTACTGACATTGCCACGGTTCACTTCGTCAATAAACAAGGCATACGCATGAGTTGGGTCAAGGCGTGCCCTTTCGCATAGCTCGACCAGCACACCCGGTTTAATTTCGTAGCGAATCTGGCTGTTTTCTTCATCGTCCAATACCGGTCGCAAGCCTTCTATAAAATCTTCATAGCTGTAAGACTGATGAAAAGTAACAAAGCTGTAGCGCTGAATCACCTCTGCCGCCTGTGCACCGCGCTCAATGGTTTTTAATAATTGTGCCAGATGGTTAATATCATCGTGGGCACTGGGCAGCAAGAACCATAACCCTGCTTCATCTTTATCAAACAAGGCAAGGCTTGAGCGTTTATCAGGGTTATATTTAACTGTCCTGGAATCCAGGCTGCTGTGGCGCATGAGTGTCGCCCAAATAGTCTGGCTCAAGTGTTCCTTGCGATTGCTCAGTTTTACCTTGCAGCGCATGAGCGGATGATTCAGGATCTCTGGCACCCGCAACAGGCGTTTTTCTTCCAGAAACACCAGACAAATTACTTCTGCCCAACTGAGATCACGTAACTTTTCAGCCATAAACGTGTGTTGATCTTGCTGTGCCAGTTGCTCGGTATATTGCTTTTGCAGTTGTTGCAAATGCCAGGTTTTGCCCGTACCGGGTGTCCCATAAAAAATCTGGTTCACCGCTTGCTGGGCAACTGATCCCTGAGTGTGTCTGCTCATGAGCTGATCACTGTCTTTCCATTAAGCCGGTACACCACTGTGAAAACGCAGCTCCGTATCAGGTGATAAAATCAGCCCGGCTTCTAGCTGCCTGAATGTTTCTACCCGTGTGCTAATGTCCTGCTCACTCACTGATTGCGCCAGCGCTAAATAATCCTCAAAATGCCGCGCTTCAGACTTAAGCAAATATCGATAAAATCTGGCCAGATCATCGTCCACGAAGGGTGCCAATGCGGCAAAACGCTCACAGGAGCGTGCCTCTACAAATGCGCCCACAATCAGCACATCAATTAAAGCCTGTGGCTCATAGGTTTTAATTTCCTTACGCAAGCCTGCCGCATAACGCCCGGCAGGAACGGCTTCCCACGCCTGCCCGCGTTTTTGCATAATTTCCAGTACCTGCTCATAGTGCAGCATTTCTTCACGCACCAGTTGCGATAGCTTTAGCTGCAAATCGGTATAAAAACCATAACGGAACATTAAGTTCACTGCCGTACTGGCAGCTTTTTTTTCACAATTGGCATGATCCTGAATAATCAGGGTAATATTTTCTGGCTGACTGGCTTTATCCAGCCAGGCCTGCGGCGTGGCACAGCCCAAAAAAGCATGTACTGGCTGCAATAAAGCTTCAACGCTACTCATTACATCAACAACCTATTCATCACTATCAGGCGCTGGCTGCCAAAATAGCCCGTTTCATATCCTGCACTGCTTGACGCAAACCTACAAATATACTATCGCTGATAATCGCGTGACCAATATTTAGCTCATGAATATTTTTCAAGGCAGCAATGGGTGCCACATTTTGCAGGTTCAGGCCATGCCCGGCATTGACAATTAGTTTGGGCGCTGCATACTGCACAGCATCTACAATGCGTTGTAACTCATACGCCAGTTCGGTGCCTGTTGCTTCAGCATAGGCACCAGTGTGCAGCTCAATGGTGGGTGCTCCACATTCTATGGCAGCATCAATCTGCACGGGGTCAGGATCAATAAATAATGACACTTCACAGCCAGCCGCAGTCAGTTTCTGGGTAGCCAGTTTAATTTTTTTAATTTGCCCAGCCACATCCAGCCCGCCTTCAGTGGTTAGCTCTTCACGCTTTTCTGGCACCAGACAGACATGCTGCGGTTTGACCTGACAGGCAAAATCCAGCATAAAATCAGTCACCGCAATTTCCAAGTTCATACGGGTTTTAAGCTGTGGCCGCATGTTAATCACATCTATATCCTGAATGTGACGACGGTCTTCGCGCAAATGCAGGGTTATTCCGTCTGCTCCTGCCTCCTCACACAATAATGCGGCTGCAATCGGGTCGGGGTAAATGGTACCACGTGCCTGACGCAAGGTTGCCACATGGTCAATATTCACACCCAGTAAAATACTCATCATTTTTTCCTTATTACTGTCAGGATCGCTGGGCAATCCACAATTCTCGGCTTTTCAGTGGCTTATCGTTTAGCAATACGGCCAATGCCTTACGATATACCCGTGTGAGCATGGCAATTACTTCTGCAGGTAGGGTTTGCTGTGAAAAAGCCAGTTCGCTATCTGCCATGGCAAGCAAGTACTCACCCAGCTCACCAGAACTATTGGAACTAAAACCTTCATTTGGAGTGAAACGGTACAACTGCTGCGGCAGTATAGGAACCCCTAAAAAATCCTGTGCAAAGTTAATTGCATAACCCAATTCAGTTAATAAAACCGACTCAAACCGCCGCAGCGCGGTCATCAGCGCCAGGTTGCTATCATCCGGTACAGGTAAACTCTGCAATTCATCCAGTAGCTGGCTATAAGCTGCAAAGGTATTGGGCATGGCTTCTTCCAGAGGTGCCAGACGCACTAGCAATTCATTGGCATAAAAACCGGCAAATAACGCCGAGCCCTGCAAGTTTTTGGGCGCCCCCACCCACTCAATTTTGCTAAGACTTTTTAACGCGCTTTTTCCTGAAGCATAAAGCAACACCGGCTGATACAGTGGAATCTGGCTACCACGCACTACCCCATCAATACGGCCAACTTCCAGCGAAAAAAACTGCACCAGCCTGCTATTTTCACGATAAGCACGCTGATGAAGCATAAACCCGTGCATAAGTTGCTGGCGCAATTCAAACTACCTTAGCAATGTATATCTGATCATTGCAGCATAAAGTCAGCCGGATAGCAGCTAATTTTTGTCTGCTGATCGTTCATCTTCATCATCAGGTATCACCGCACCAATGGCTTTGCCTGTTCCTTTAACCACAACCTTAGTAGTGCCATACGCTACTTTTACAGGCACTGTCACGATCTTGGTCGCCATACAGGCCGATAACAGTCCCAAAGGCAAAATGAGCAGCAGGCAGGCAAATTTCGGCATGAATTTTCTATACCTTAAATATCACTATAGCCTAAGCTCTTGAGGGCACGCTCATCATCTGACCAACCACCCTTTACCTTTACCCAGAGCGTTAGCATGACTTTTTGCTCAAACATTTTTTCCATATCCATCCGTGCTTCCATGCCAATCTGCTTGAGCTTACGTCCCTTATCGCCAATCACAATGGCTTTTTGTCCCTGACGCTCAACCAGAACCGTGGCATCAACATACAAACATGCAGGCTTGGGCTTGCCAGTTTTCTCATGGATCGTCGCTGGCTCTTCCTTAAAGGATTCAATTTGCACAGCCAGATCATAAGGCAACTCCTCACCCAACTGCCGCATGATTTTTTCACGTACAATTTCGCTGGCTAAAAACCGCTCAGACCGGTCAGTGAGCTGATCCATGGCATACATGGGCGGTGCGAAAGGCAAGTATTTGGCAATGACACCATGCAGGTGCTCAAGGTTAGCACCGCGTAAGGCCGATACTGGCACAATATCACTAAAGTTCATGCGCTTGCCGTGCTGCTCAATCAAGGGCAATAGCTGTTTTTTATCGTCCAGCGTGTCCACCTTGTTAATCACCATGACCACGGGCATATCGGCATTTTTTAACTTGTCCAGCACCAGCTCATCATCAGGTGTCCATTTGAGGCTATCCACCACAAACAGCACCAGATTTACATCACGCAAGGCAGAAGAAGCCGCACGGTTCATCATTTTATTGATAGCACGCACTTCTTTTTTATGCATTCCAGGGGTATCTACATATACTGCCTGTACATTTTCCCGGGTATCAATGCCCACAATTTTATGCCGGGTCGTTTGCGGCTTGCGCGAGGTAATCGATAGCTTTTGCCCAATCAGGTGGTTCATCAGGGTAGATTTACCCACATTTGGGCGACCTACAATAGCCACAAAACCACAGCGAAAATCAGCAGGTATCTGCGCTGGACTGTCTTTAAAAAACTGACTGATTATGTCCTGATCATAATTGCTGTCAGTTGACAAATTTGTTTCAGCAGAAGATGGAACTTGATCAGCAGTCTGCTCGGGCTGATCGGCTCTGGAAGAATTTGTACTCATAATGATACCTGCTCCAATTGCTTCAAAATAACACTGGCAGCAGTTTGCTCAGCACTACGACGACTTGCTCCTTCGCCCACGGCAACCGGAACATTGGTAACTTGACAGTGAATGGTAAAATGCTGGTTGGGTGCCTCACCGCGTACCTCAATTAGTTTATATTCAGGCAGTGGTAAACGGCGACCCTGCAAATACTCTTGTAAACGCGTTTTTGGATCTTTTAAGGCATCGGTCGGCACAATATTGGCCAGATAAGGCGTGTACCATTTCAACACGACTGGCCGGACTTTTTCCAGATCATTGCAGTCCAGAAACATGGCGCCAATCAGTGCCTCTACGGTATCAGCCAGAATGGATTCCCGATGGTGTCCACCGCTTTTCATCTCGCCCGTACTTAAAATCAGCGCCTCACCAAGCTTTAAATCCCGCGCAATGGCTGCCAGAGACTCCTGACGCACCAGTGTGGCACGCATTCGGGTCAGACGTCCTTCCTGTTCCTCAGGAAACCGATGGTATAAATACTGGGCAATAATCATGCCTAGCAGCGCATCACCCAAAAACTCCAGCCGCTCATAGTTTTTACGCTGGCTGGCCGAGCGATGGGTTAGAGCCTGCGTAAATAGTGCATTATCGGTAAATGCATAACCCAGACGTACCAGTAAACGCTGCTGTTGAACCAGATTTATTTTCCACCTGCCTTGATCAAGCGCTGATCAAATTGCTTTTTAAACACCACTACCATATCTACATTGGCAACAAATTTCTTGCGAACCTCATAGTCAGTATCCACCACCAGACCACCACCGCCGTTACTCACCTGCATGATATCCTTGGCCTGTACATCACGCAGGTTATTTAAGCTGAACTGCTGCTCCAGTGCCTTCATAAAAGCTTCCGGATTGGCATCATTCGCATTTTTAAGCCGCTCTTTAATTGAGGTATTAATCAGGCGATTGTCCCAATATGCTGGCCAGATCACCAAGGCGGCCTTAACCACCAGTACAGCCAGCATAATGCCAAACATGATACTCCAGTAGGATACCCCGCGCTGTGCTTTTATATTCATCATGATATTACCTTGCCTATCTTCCCTGCCCAGCTAGTTGATACTGCCATTTCTGGCAAAACTTGGCACATGCCAGCCCGGTTCTTTATGCATCCACACATAAAATGCGCGACCAGACAGGTTTTGTTCTGGCACAAAGCCCCAAAAACGGCTATCCGCACTCTGATCACGGTTATCACCCATCGCAAAATAATGACCGACAGGCACCTTAACTTCCCAGTGCTGACCATCAGTTGCCGCATACTTGCCATTTTCATTGGCCTGACTGTTAATAAAAGGCGCAATAGAAGCCGTATTGGCACCATTTAACTCACGGATGGTATGCGTATGCTTGCCCAGAGTTTCTGTAAAAAACTGCTCGTACTCCGGGTTGCCCATATCAGCCAGCGCCTTTTTGGCGACCAGCTGACCATTAATGCTTAAGTTACCACGATCGTAAACAATATGATCACCCGGCAGACCAACAATACGCTTGATGTAGTTAATGGACGGTTTCAGTGGATAGCGAAACACCGCGACTTCACCACGCTGTGGCTCCCCGCTATCTAAAATTTTGGTATTGCTAATTGGTAGGCGCACCCCATAGCTAAATTTATTAACCAGGATAAAATCACCGGTCTGTAGCGTCGGCACCATGGATTCTGATGGAATATTAAACGGCTCTACAATAAATGAGCGAATGATCAACACGACTGCCAGCACCGGCCAGAAATCATACGCCCAGCTGATAATGGCATTTTCACCATCACGGCCGCGGGTAGCACGCTGTTTAAATATCAGCTTATCCAGCAACCAGATCACAAAAAAGATTAAAGTCGCTGGCACCAATACCAAGTTAAAATCAAAATCCATGCTGCATCTGTCCTATTTTTTATCGACCTGAAGTACTGCCAAAAACGCTTCTTGTGGAATTTCCACGCTGCCCACCTGTTTCATGCGTTTTTTGCCTTCTTTTTGCTTGGATAGCAATTTTTTCTTGCGCGATACGTCACCACCATAACACTTGGCCAGCACGTTTTTACGCATGGCTTTTACTGTTGAGCGTGCAATTACCTGCCCACCAATAGCCGCCTGAATCGCCACATCAAACATCTGGCGCGGGATCAGGTCTTTCATTTTATCAACCAGTGCATTACCGCGATAGCGGGCATCATTACGGTGACAGATCATGGCAAGTGCATCCACCTTTTCGCCATTAATCAGCACATCCACCTTGACCAGATTGGAGCTTTCAAAGCGTACAAAGTTGTAATCCAGCGAAGCAAAACCGCGTGACACCGACTTTAAACGGTCAAAGAAATCCATAACCACCTCGGCCATGGGAATTTCAAAATTTACCGCTACCTGGTTGCCCAGGAATTTCAAGTCCTTTTGCACCCCACGACGCTCAATACACAGGGTCATTACATTACCCAGGTATTCTTGCGGCACCAGAATACTGCATTCAGCAATAGGTTCGCGCAAGTCTTCAACCGTGCCGCCTTCAGGCATCTTGGAGGGGTTATCTACATAAATGGTCTCGCCGTTTTTCTTGACTGCCTCATAAATCACAGTAGGCGCCGAAGTAATCAGATCAAGGTTGTATTCGCGCTCCAGACGCTCCTGCACAATCTCCATGTGTAGCATGCCCAAAAAGCCGCAACGGAAGCCAAAGCCCAGCGCATCAGAACTTTCCGGCTCAAAAAACAATGCCGCATCATTAATGCGCAGTTTTTGCAAAGCTTCACGAAAGGCTTCAAAATCGCTGGAGTCTATGGGGAACATACCGGCATATACTTGCGGTTTGACCTGCTTAAAACCCGGCAAAGTTGTTACTTCCGGCGTTGCTGCCAGTGTCAGCGTATCGCCAACCGGCGCACCAAAAATATCCTTGATCCCCGCAATCACAAAGCCCACTTCACCGGCTTCCAGAATACCGGTTTCTGTATGCTTGGGCGTAAAAATACCCACCGAAGTGACCATATGGCTCTGACCAGTAGACTTAACCAGCATCTTGTCGCCTTTTTTAATGCGACCCTGCTTCACCCGTACCAGCGATACCACACCCAGGTAATTATCAAACCATGAGTCAATAATCAGTGCTTGCAATGGCGCTTCACGATCACCCACCGGAGCAGGAATACGCTCAACTAGTGTGGCAAGCAACTCATCAATGCCAATGCCGGTCTTGGCCGAAACGCGCGGGGCATCATCTGCCTCAATGCCAATAATTTCTTCAATCTCATGAATAACCCGCTCAGGCTCTACCTGCGGCAAGTCGATCTTGTTGAGTACCGGCAGAACCTCCAGACCCTGATCAATAGCGGTGTAACAGTTGGCTACCGACTGTGCCTCCACGCCCTGTGCGGCATCCACCACCAGCAATGCACCCTCACAGGCTGCCAGCGAGCGCGAAACCTCATAAGAGAAATCTACGTGGCCCGGGGTATCAATAAAATTAAGCTGATAGCGCTGACCATTGGGATGATTGTAATACAGGGTTACCGAATGCGCCTTGATAGTAATGCCGCGCTCACGCTCCAGATCCATTGAATCCAGAACCTGTGCCTGCATTTCGCGGTCCTGTAACCCCCCGCAGCGCTGAATAAAACGGTCAGCCAGTGTAGACTTGCCGTGGTCAATATGGGCAATTATCGAAAAATTACGGATGTTGCTAATGTCGGTCACAATGCGGCCAAAATATAAAGTGATTGAAAATGGCGCATTCTACCGCATTTTGCAGTATAAAACTTATAGGAAATTAAGAGACAATATATGCTTTTTTAAATTCTGGTGGCATGCGGATAGGCCGGCCACTGGACATCCGAATGCAAACCCAGTGCGTGCGTGCCTCAAATACTTTTTTCTGGTCAGACTTACGGCTAATTTCATAATGGCGATACAAATTAAAGCCGTCATTTTTGCTTAGCCAGGTCGTCAGCAGCAGCTCATCACCAGCAAAACAGGCTGCCAGATAAGTAAGTTCATGCTGCCGCGCCACCATCGCCGCATCCAGTTGCTGATAGGCTGCCAAACCTAGTCCCAGATGCCGGGAATGCGCCCAGGCGATATCCTGCATCCATTGCAAGTAAGTAATATTGTTTACATGGCCCAGTTCATCCAGATGCTCGGCACCTACCAGAATCTCTAGCTGGAACACTGACACACCTTATGACTTGGCTTTTTGTGCATTTTGATCCAGTTCCATGGAAAGAAACGCAGCAGCTGGCTTCACCATCCAGGGCGACAAACCATAATAAGAACCATTAAGCTGGGAGTAATGCACCAGCGTGTAACGAAAACGGCGATACGCCAGACGATTGACCCGCCCCGGATTCTTCCAGAACTGATCCAGACTACCCTGATAAGTCAACCTGGGTAAATCATAAATGGCACGCCCCATGGTCTTGACCGGTCGATCATGAAATAGAGCCTGTAAGCCAGTAGTACTATTGATCGTCACCAATGCAATACTATGTTTAAGTAGCGTAGGCAGATGTACATCACAGACATAATGCACCCGCTCTGCAATCTCCAGCCTTAAGGCATGCTCTTTGACTAAAGCGCCATAATGTCGATAACCCCGATCCATCGGATGGTGTTTAATGACTAGATGCTTATCCTGCGGCGCATGACTGGCAAAGGAAGTCAGCACCTCCACAATAAACTCTTTTACATCGTCATAGTCACTATGCACCCGTACCTGACTATCATTGTGTACCTGTAGGGCTACGACGAAATAGCGTTTATCGTGTTTTTTAATAATATCCAAAAAACGATGTGGCTCTATCTGATAATTAACTGCGCGACGCACCAGGGAACGTAACCAGTAAAATATCTCAGCCAGTGGGGAAATTAGGCGATGGTGCTTATAAAATGGAAATAGCCAGAAAAACAATGACCACATCAAATAATAAACAAAAGCAGACTGTACCAATAGCTTATAGTTTGGATAAACGGGCAATGGTTTATCCGGCGGAGGCAATTCATCGGATAAGCTTAGGAACTTTTGCTTGATTCCTGAGTAATCGTTTACCCCACCACGCTCCAGCGTAATATAATCCGGACGAATATAACCCTCTTCAAATACAAAGAAATGAAGGCCTAACTCCTGGGTTAACTGCCTGGCTTCAATATGGTAAAAACGGCAATCGCCAAAACAAACCACTGCCTCAATATTTAAATCCAGAAGATGTTTTTTTAACCAGTGCTTAAAATGATCGAGCCGACCATGGTAATTAAAGACATTTCTGCCATGGTAGAAAAACCAGTCGCCCGCATTAAAGTTTACTTTGTAGCACTCTGTTCCATGAGATTCCAGCCAGGCAGCCAACTGTGAGAAAAAATTCCCCATTGGCCCTTGCAGTAGCAGCACTCTATGAGCAGATGATAGCTCATCAACAGGCAAGCCCATAACGCTCCTCAAACCGTCAATACAGTTAAATTCAAACACTTAAAATTCAGCGCCTATAAATCAGAAGCGCCCTTATCCGTGCCAGCCATGATCGTTTTATTACAACTTTTCCAGTAGAATTAGAGCGTTGCTGAACGATGTAATCCATCACTTGTTCAGGGCTAGCCAGATACTCACCACCATGAGGCAGCTTATATAATGGATAGTCTATCAAAACTCCGTAGACCAATTCATCCAAAGTTAAACGTTTAATACGCCGATTGCAGCTTAAACGATCATTTGTCAAGCCCCATCCTGCATAAAAAGGCAAACCATAACAATAGACTTTTTTTTGTCGTAATAACGCCTCAAAACCTGTTAATGAGCTAATCGTATGTACTTCATCAACTTTTTCTAGACAACTCGGCATATCTAGCTTATAGATTACTGAATCGGCGTATTTTTTCAACAATTCGTTACTAATTTTACCTGGCCTTAAGCCTGCCTCTACATCAGGGTGTGGTTTATAAATAATCCAGCTATCCGGCTTGTTGGCACGCACCGCCTTTAACAGCTCAAGATTGCTATAAATGCCACAGCCACCCAGCTTAACCGATGCGTCATCCTCTACCTGCCCAGGTACCAGAATCACATTTTGGCCGTTTGGGATACCTGGCCAGTCTTCTGGCTCACCCACGTTATACTTGCTTAGCTGCTCGGCAACCAGGCGCTGCCTTAAACTTTTGGCACGTAATTGCTGCGCTGGACTCAGCTGAATTTGATTTAAAATACTTTCAAGCCGTGATGGCTGCGAAGGATCATAATAAATACCCTGATCATCCAGCACCAAAGATAACGGACGAATCAGATTCGCGCCCAGCCCAATAGAACGAATAAAACCATCTTCCATGCGCCAGACTTTGGCTGTAGTATTTTCAATCAAGCTTTTAGGTTCTTTACAACCCCAAACTATTAAATGATTAGGCTGTCGTTTTCGTCTAAAAAGCTTCTTTATTGTGTAAGTAGATGGCTCAAAATTTAAATGATTATTAGGTTGCCTTAAATACTGCCGTATAAAACCCTGTTTCCATGGGCTAAAACCCCATGCTTGTACTGTACCACTTAAGCTACTCGTCCAGTTTTTTTGCGTTGCTAGCAACTCAAGAATCTCTTCTAACTCACAGCGCTGGCCCGTATTAGGGTCAACATAACGCGCATAATTAAAATATGCCGCGCTAAATAATTGCGTCAGGCTACGTTGAACCTGTCGCCGATCTTCTAATATTTCCAATGGTGCAAAGCGATCATTCGTTACACCCCAGCCTGCATACCAGGGCACACCAAAACAATGCACGGTTTTACCCAGCATTAAGGCCTCAAATCCCATATGCGAGCTAACCACATATACCTCATCCATGTGTTCAAGCAAGGCAATAGGATTACTGTCCTGCACAACTACCTGAACCTGCGGGTCACGGGCAAACTCTGCAAGATCAAAATGCCCCTGCTTTTTGCCTGAAATCACATCAGGATGAACTTTCAGCCAGATCACTGCATCTGGATGACCCTCCTTGGCCTGCTGTAACATCTGCCGAAACGTATGCTCGCTGGCACCAGCAAACTTGATCGACTGATCGCCAAAGGTCTGATCAATCACCAGTATTTGCTTTTTATCCTGTTGAATCGCTAACTGGACTCTTGGGGCATGATTATATTTTGATAACTGATATTTTCTAATTTTTTCAATTGCTGCCAGGGCACGGTCTTTTTCTTCATCGCCTGTCTTAATTAAACTCTCAAGTAGTGATGGCCGGTAAGCATCAAAATAAATTCCCTGATCGTCAACTACTAAAGACAATGGTTGATAGCCTTGTACACCGAGTCCAGTGGAGCGGATAAAACCATCTTCCAGAGTAATTAGAGGAATATGATATTTTCGCGCGTATTTTTCTGCCTTATAAAGGCTTGGACGCCGTCCCCACCCTGCTATTTTTATATTCTCATCCACATTTACTCGACTATACCAGCCGATAAACCGTAGAGGCTCTAGGAAAAATTTACCTACATAGGGTATTTTTTTTATACCAGCCGATTTAACTAGAATCATTATTGATTCAGCATCCTATATACCAACAAACTCCTTTATCTTATCAAGCCATATCTCATAAGTATAATGTTTAAGAACATGCTGACTCGCATAGCGGCACATCTCCTGCTGGTGTTTTGTCAAACCGCTACCTAACTGCTCTAATAAATGGTCAGCCTGCTCCTGAGTATCCACTACTTCACACATGCCATCAAATAGCCTGCTAACTGATAAGCTAGGATTGGTTACTGCCAGCGTCCCGCAGGCCATGATCTCAATCAAGCGCCGGGAGAACATGGTTGGCGAGTCATCTACGGTGTTCACATTCAGACAATGATTAAATCGTCCATAAACTTTTCCGGTGGCCTGATATGGCACAGCTGGTTTGATAGATAAGTTTGGCAAATCTGGGTATCGGTAGTGTTCCGGCTTACGGCTGGAGTTTCTATCATAAATGACCAGACCGCGGCCATGCTGCGTGGCCGCCTGAAAGAGCATATTTTGCCACTGTCTGCGTCTCTCATGAATATGCTGGCTGTAACTTCCGATGAACAGGCTCCTATTAGTTCTGGGCATACGAAATACTGTAGAGCCAGGGTGGTGCAGTTTCGGCGATATGGCAAAAGGTAGAGTGCCCACCTTTGCATAGGCTGGCAATTGCTGCTTGTAGTGCGGCAGCATGTTTTCATCAACGGTTAGCACGTGGTCAAACAATGCGGCTGTCTTAATGAATCGATTAAAGTGGGCACCATCTTCTCGGTTCCAAAATACGGCTGGAATACCGTAGTGACGAGCCATTTCAACCACGACTCGCAATTGTGTATTGTTGCGCTCAGGATAATCAGGATAGCTGGCTAATTGGTAGCGCCAGGTATCTTTGTGGCCTAACCAAGCTGATTCGACGATGAATAGATCTGGGCGGGAAAATCTGAAGACTCGTCTCGCGTTCTGGACGGAGATAGGGAGAACACGAGCATACCTGTTGCCCCGGAGAGCGGTAGAAGTCAACTCATCAGCTATCAAGGCTATTTTCAACATCTTGAAAATCTTTCACCTACCAACTCATTAATATAATTAAATATTTTAACCGGAAAGAGAGTTAAAGCAAAATAACGACCTTGGCTCCACTTTAGAAAAACTACACGATTCTGATAGTTATATCGGAAAAAGCTTCCTTGATAGTATGTTTTTCAAAAATATCTCTGATCACTTTGAGTTCTATTTCTTTAGAAATAGGATTATGTTCACTCTCCTTGTGTTCGTACACTACCCCTTCAAAATTAGAAAAATTACTTCTACTTCTCTCTACAAAAGGAAGGAAATGTTCGACATAATGTAAAAAATCGCATTTATTTTGTGCGTAGAATACATTAATATCGCCAAATTCATTATAGACGTTTAATTTGTGTTCATACAACTCTAAGTTATCTATACCTCCATAACAACTAATAAGCATCTTATCTACAAACTTTTTATAATATTTTAGTGCATCGACTTGGATGTTTCCGAGATAAACACTTGCCCCCCTAAATTTTGTGGCTAGCTTGAGCGCAGGTATCCCTCCCGCAGAGGTAGCAAAGAAAAGAATATTCTCTGTTGGAATATTGATTCTTTTTATCAAACTGCTAAGTATGGGGTAAACAATTGAGAATAAATCAGTATTTTTATCTCCTTGAAACCATCCAATAGAAAGGTTAGGATTCATGATCAAAGTTGGATCAAAGATACTGATGAGGTTATAAGGGAGCTCAGCAAAGTAACTTTTCCTCTGAAACTTCGGTAGATTTTGGCTCAGATCAAAGGCTCCAGGTAAAAAAATAACTAGCTTATTAGACTCCTTAATACTCAGACTCAAGGGAATAGTTTGATTCGCATAACTGAAGATATAGTCTTTACCGCTGCTGCTTCCATGTGATAGTACTGAATCGAAATTCTGAATAAAAATCATATATAATCCCTCATGTATTATGCCCTTATAAAAATCAGGAAACCCTCACCAGTTTTCTTAACTTTGAGTCAATGAATTTCCTATAAAGAACAGATATACCAAATAATAAATGCCCGACCTAAGTTGGATAACTTTCAAAATTAAAATACCTCATGCTCTAGCATGTAAGGTAAAATTTTATTTTGATCAACTTTTCCTGCTCTTCCAAATTCTAAAATAAGTCTGGCTGCCCTCCCCCAATTCCAAGCCTCTAGATTATATAAAGTTTGTAATTTAAATTTCACGCTAGCAATATCATCCTTATAATTTATTAGCATAAAAAACCTACCATTGCTATTAGCAAGTTTTGAAAAATCCTTGATAGAAGAGAATGGCTTTTCATTAACATATACTGTTAGAACAAATCTACCAGTAAATTGTAGGCTATAGTTTGTGAACCAACCGGAAATTATAATGTCTTTAACCATGGATGGAAAATTAATACTACATATAATACCACTATTATTTTTAGGTGCTCTCTCATCATAATAAAGGTCTAACCAGTTTCTTCCATAATCGACAATCACACGATCTCCTATTAATGTATCGGAAAAAGAGTGAACTTTGAAATTTCCCTTAGAAAAGTTAAAGTCCTCTTTATATATGTCTGACCTCACTTGAGGCTTTTTATAATAATTTACTAACGCTCCCAAGACATCTTGGGAGGTAGCAGAAAAACTATTGATATCATTAAAGCTTAATCTGAAAGATTTATCGTACTCTGCAATAAACCCACCGACCTCTTTAATTTCCGGTGCAACCCCATCCTGTATATGAGAGCTAATTTCCTCAACAATAAAATTTTGTAAATTTTTTGGTACAGATTGCGCTACCAGATCTTTATAATAAATATTTTCATTTTTGATCATCGTATTACCATAGGTACCAATTAAAATCTCAAAATTAGCCTTAGCCTCATTAGAATTAAACGCATAGCTCATTTCTCTAATTTGAGATAAAACATACCTGAAAGAGTCATAATGATAGCTAGCAGTGAGCTTAGGAAAATATAATTCCTTATAATTATTTTTCTTAATCGTTTTTATTACTTCTACTATCCAAGGAGAGGACTCGAAAAATGACTCCACATCTATATCCTCTTGTTTAACACCATTAAAAATTGAAAAGAGGACAAACTCCGCACACTTAGTACATGATAGGCACCATTTCTTCGTTGCATCTAAAGTGGACTCACACATTACCAAGTAATTTGTAAAGTTCTTTGAAGTTTTCGATAAGTAGCTGAAACTAGAAAGTTCAGTCATATAGTAGTTTGCATTAAAGATCTCAACCTCTTCGGGCGCTAGGTAATCACGGTAAAAAGAAGAAATTCGATTAATCTGTTCATTCCTCGATCTTCGATACGAAATTAAATTTTTATTTCCTAACTTTGTGAAAAAATGTGAGTACTCAAAACTGTAAGTTATATATTCAAACATTCCCAAATACACTAAGAGTCCTACGGGACCCATATACAATTCTAAACTACAGTTAGGGTAGAAAACTCCCCGCGCGTTAGTTTCAATTTGTATTATGTCAACATCATAATAATCTTTAATTTTATTTAAGATTAACTTTTCACGCCTGCTCGCGAAAACTTCTGGAGTTACATGAGAGTTCGGAATGATGTAGGACAATAGACTTATTTTCTTAAAAAAATTGGAGAGTAAAGAAAGAGTAAACAATGAATCCTTTCCACCTCCATATAAAATGCCTAATGTCTCGGTTTTACTTATGGCCGTCTCTCTCTTTTTCCTCACCTGGCTAGGAGTTATTTGAGCAATTTTGACATGATTATATTTGAAATAACCCAACCAGAGTTCTCCTATCCATTCGCAGATAGGCTCCTCAAAAATTAGCATATATTCCTTTTCTACATTGCCTAATGCATTTAGAAAAAGAGATAAGAAAGTATTTAGATGTACCTCAATTGGTACTTCTTCTATATTAATCCCATGGTATTTCACGTAAAAGTGATTAGTTATACAGTCAATTTTTTCTTCGACACTCCAAGAAAAAGAGACAGTATTTTCTTTAATGAAAGGAGAATTTATATAAATAGGAATCATATCTTAGTCTTAGAAATTGGTTATCATACTGCAAGATTAGTGAATAGATGTGCTCTTTCCTGAACTGACAGTTTTTGATATTGCTCTAGAGAATTAGAAACAGCTATCAGCATCTTTGCTCTACTTAGAGCAGAAAATGAGCTTTCGAACCTTAGAAGTGTTTTTCTTGAAACTTCTAGAGCGAAATCTTTATCTTTCACAATCCTATCTATTGCGGGCTTTAAAGATGACACTGTTTCAGCAACAAAGATTTCTGGGTAGACCTCCTGCATGCGCTTATCCCCAACAGCTACAATCGGCAACCCACTGGCCGCATACTGAATCACCCGGCTAGGAAATTGAAAATAACCTAAATCCGGCAACTCGGTAAAGTTATAATGTAAGCCGCTATATTCAGAGAAAAACTGGGGAATACTTATACCAACTTTCGCAGTTGCTAAAACTTCCGACACACGCTCTGTATATAGATACGCTTCTTTTAGAAACCCTCCGTGCATTCCAAGAGGATCAGAATCTAGCAGACCATAAATCTTTTTAGAAAATGGTAAGCTAGCTAGCTCCATGTACCGTTTACGCCTTACCTGGCCATGCATATTACCTAAAAAAATCAGATCGGTTTGTGCCTTCTCTGGATCATAAATAACCGGGAAACTATGATGATCGGTCCAGAAAGGAAAGTTGAAGCCAGCAGGATGCCCCTTGGCTTCGTAGAAGCGCAATATATCCGCATAACCACAGTGTAATATTATGTCATAATCATTAACGACATGCGCATAGCAAGTTTTATAGAGTACAGGATCATCCGATAGCCAAATAGCAGTTCTCATTCTCTCGCGTAGGAAACGCAGCATTTCAGTAGTCAAATTCATTGGCCGAAATGCTACGAACAGGTCAGGCTTTGCATCTGCCACTTTTTCTATTTGTTGCCACATAAATTTTATGTCAGATTCTTTTTGAATCATGTCATGACCAAGCAAAAGCAGGTCAGTGTATACAACTTCATGACCCAGCTGTTCGAGTGCACGTTTTAAACTCTCAGGTAAATGACGCTCTAAAATAGAATCAAACAGTACTATCTTCACTTTTAAATTCCTATCGTAGTTTCGAATTTATATTTGAACTGCTCATGGATTTTGGCTATGCGCTTAGTGATAGGCAATGAACTAATTTTCACAACGTTGAACGGATCTATTAAGTAAATATTAGAGTCAATTGATGTCCTCGCTTGCTGCTTATCTAAATCAATGTGAATTTGAAGTTTTAATTTATTGCTTATAAGCAGACAGTTCAAATCAACATTTTTTGTATAGGCAAACCAGTCTGGTTCGGGTAATTGCAGGTCTGCTATTCCTTTTATTTCATTAATATCGTAGTAAACCCTTCTTGAAACGGCTGCTGCATTATTGTATTTCATCGAAAGAATCATATCAGTGAGACAATTTTTGAACAACATAACTTTATCAGTCGTAAAGAGAGTATAATCTTCCTCTTTATCATTTATATATTGTTTTAAATCAAAGCCCCCTATATTCTCAATCGCTACTTTGGCAGAAAGAGCGGCTGTAGACTCTGGCAGTAGCAGTTCTTTTTCAGAAGATTTCAAAATTACTAGCTCACTAACATTTTCATTTTGGTCGAATATATGTTGAATGAACTGACCAAGATCCTGATAACCATGATAGATCGCCACTACTTTTAAAGATAAATCCGACGGGCATTGAAGATGAGTTTCCCCTCTCATCTTAGCCCGGATATCAGCCCAGCGACTTTCGTAAGTATGTTTAGATAGTACCTCTCTGATCCCTAAAACTGATTGTCTATTCCAGAAATAGCTATCCGTCAATAACTTCTCAACTGCCAGCTCTGCTTCTTTTTCATTCCGCACAGTTAAAACTATCCCTGGAAACTGCTCGGTAATTGCTTTCGACGGAGTAGAAATCACGGGGGTACCGCTTGCTAGCAATTCATATACTCGTCTAGACATCATTGTGGGCGAATTGGTAATTGTATTCACATTCAGAAAGATTTTAAATTTTTTATAAAGCCGAGTCATTTCCTCAAAATTAACGCCATCTCTTAGTATCGGCTGATAAATCTCAGGGAACAGGTAATTATCACTGGACAAATTAGATGCACGATTATAAATAGTTCCGCCAAATTTTAATAATACAGGCAAAAGCTTGTCCATTTGTTCTTTTCTTTCTGGATGATTCTTAGCATAATACGTGCCAGCAAAACAAATATTTTCTGTGTCGAGTTCAAAACGCCCTACCGGGTTTGTTATTCTAATGGGAGCCGCGAAAGGTAGCTCCCATACTCGATTATGTCCTAAGTCTTTCTTATATTGCTCAACCTTTAAAATATCGGTCGTGAACACGTAATCCGCTTCTTTCGCGATAGGCTTAAACATTTCATAATGCATGGGGTCTTCTTTGTTCCAAAAAATTATTGGCATTCTTTTGGCACGCAATAAGCTGATAACCCTAAACAGATCCTGAGCATTTTTATGCTGTAAATTAGGTGAATTAAATGCATACACCCATTGAGACTTATTAGCTTTCCAAGCGCTCTCAAAAAAGGCAAAATCACTTGACGAAGAAGTAATTTGTTCTTCAAATTTCTGACGACTGATTGCAAAGCCTGGAAATCCATCTTGCCAACATAGTTCTGAGATCGGGTCAAGTAATGTAAGCGCTTTTGAGAACTTCTTGTTAAGTAATTCTGGAGGTAGAGGGGGGATAACGGTTTCAACATCTTGTGTATCCTGCCCTAGCTCCCCCTCCTTATGTAGAATAGATTTTTTAAGAAGTGAGCCGTCATCATTAACATATTTTAACTTTTGACGCTGCTTCCTTCTCTCATTCTCTGCTTTGATATCTAATAATTTCGCAGGTAAACGCAGTAAATTCTCTAAACTCTTAGTACTCTCTATTATTGCCTTACCTAGCTGATAAGAGATAGTGCGTTCTATGTCTACTTCCTGTTTCTTAGACGTTAATAATGACAAGAGTGCGGAATACTCCGGACGTCCTAGGTTTTCTACTTGTTTTAACAGCTCACTATTAGAACTTTTCAATTCTGCACTCAATAAACTTACTAGGTGCTCTCTTGTAATGCCAGTGTTCTCGCTTCGCACTAGCTTTTGGTCGGGCACAACAAGATTTTTAAACAAACTAAACTCTTGATTCAACGACGTAATTCTATCTTGTAACTCAATATTTTGCTCCTGAATACTTTTTATTGCTTCAAATATGCCTTCGCTATCGGTGTTATCATTACCGGCAGCTTGCAAGGGTTTACTAGTCAAAGCACTGTCCGCGTTCTCAGCCTGTATCATTTTTCGACGCCTTTTTTTCGAGCGGGATATTTCTACTTTACTCATCTCAAATTACCTTACAAAACTTACCACTTCCTGAGGAAGATTCTTGAATTCTTTGTGGCTCACTAAAACAGCCGTTATGTCTGCGGCTGCTAATGCGTCCTCCAGATTAACCAGATGACTTCTTGCGATCTTCTCAGGAAGCTCGTCAATATTCGGCTCAACTAATAATAACTCCACTCCATCATTCAAACCTACTCGTCTTGCAATCTCCACAGCTGGGCTTTCACGTAAGTCATCAATATCAGGCTTAAATGCCAGCCCCAGTAAAGCTACTCTAGGCTTACGTCCTAGATCACCTAATTGGGCAACAGCTTGTTCAATTTTCTTCACCACCCACTCTGGCTTATTATCATTCACCTCGCGGGCAGTCTTTATCACACGCGCCAAATCAGGGGTTTTATTCACAATAAACCAGGGATCAACCGCAATACAATGGCCACCAACGCCCGGCCCCGGCTTCAAGATATTGACCCGGGGATGATGGTTCGCTAAGTCGATGAGCTCCCATACATTGATACTTAAACGGTCACAGATGAGTGATAGCTCATTAGCAAAAGCAATATTAACGTCACGAAATGCGTTCTCGGTGAGTTTTGCCATCTCTGCAGTACGAGCATTAGTGGCAACCAGCTCTCCTTTAACAAATATCTTATATACTTCACAGGCCTTTTGGGTACACGCTGGAGTAATTCCTCCTACCGTACGATCATTCTCTACTAATTCTCTAACAACCTGACCCGGCAGCACACGCTCTGGGCAATGTGCTACATGCACATCCATATCCTGAGTACTTTCATCTTTAGGAAAATTTAAATCAGGGCGCGCTGCTGCCAGCCACTCTACCATTTGTTCTGTAGCGCCCACTGGGGAAGTAGACTCTAAAATAACTACATTGCCTTTTTGCAGTACAGGGGCAATAGTCTTTGCGGCAGCTTCGATGTAAGAAAGATCCGGAGTATGATCGCCACCTTTAAACGGTGTAGGCACAGCAATTAAAAAAGCATCGGCTGGTTCAGCAGTAAGAGAGGCTTTTAGATGGCCTGACTCTACTACTTTTTTTACAATGTTTTCTAAGCCTGGCTCAACGATATGTATCCTACCTTGATTAATGGTATTAATGGCATGTTGATTTACATCCAGACCAATCACCCGGGCGCCATAGTGCGCAAACATAGCTGCGGTAGGTAAACCAATATAACCTAGGCCGCTTACCGATATTTTTTGTATGGTAGACATAAAAGTCACTCAGAAATTAAACAGTACAAGAGCCAAAAGATTGCTTTATGGCATTCACAATACGCTCACAGGCTCTGCCGTCGCCATAAGGGTTATGGGCGAGAGCCATTTCGTCATAAAGAACAGAGTTTGTAAGTAAAACTCTTACATTTTCTGTAATCGTGTCTTTATGAGTTCCGACCAGCTTAACAGTACCTGCCACCACCGCCTCGGGGCGCTCCGTTGTGTCACGCATTACGAGCACCGGAAGACCCAATGATGGTGCTTCCTCCTGAATACCGCCCGAATCTGTCAAAATAAGATAACTTTTAGTCATGAGCCATATAAAAGGTAAGTAATCTTGTGGTTCAATCAGCTTCACATTATCAAAATTATTCAGCAGACGATTTACCGGCTCTCTGACATTAGGGTTAAGGTGCATGGGATACACGAACTCCACCTCGGGAAACTCTGTGGCGAGCTCAGCAATGGCCTGACAAATATTCTCAAAACCATCACCAAAGTTTTCACGACGGTGTCCCGTTATTAGAACTCTCTTTTTATTCAAGTCCAGCATGGAATAATGCTTAACCATCTGTTCATTAATGGTTTTATCGGCATCTAATTTCTGTTTAACCTGAAGTAAGGCATCAATTACTGTGTTGCCAGTAATAATTATATTCTCTTCTGGCACACATTCCTTTCTTAAGTGTTCACCTGCCTGCTCAGTGGGAGCAAAATGCAGCTCGCTTAACACTCGAGTTAGTTGCCTGTTGCCTTCTTCAGGCCACGGAGAGTAAAGATTATAGGTCCTAAGGCCTGCTTCAATATGCCCTACCGAGATGCGCTGATAAAATGCTGCCAAACTGGTGGCTAAAGTGGTAGACGTGTCTCCATGAACCAGAACCATATCCGGTTTAAAATCATGTAAAACTTCTTCGAGGCCGACCAAAATTTTTGTCGTCAAAGCGGTCAAACTTTGTCCTACTTGCATCACATCCAAGTCATAGTCTGGCTGAATATCGAATAAATTGAGTACTGAGTCAAGCATTTGTCGGTGCTGAGCAGTAACGCATACTCTTGCTTCAATTTCTGATTCAGCTTGCAGTGCTTGAACTAAAGGCGCCATTTTAATGGCTTCTGGGCGTGTACCAAACACACTAAGCACGCGGATCAAAATTTTCTCCTATATATCTTGTTTGAATTAGACAGCCGAAAAGTGCGATATTATATATAAGAAAGTAGGATATTCATACCGTTTCATATCATTTTAATCAATAAAGAATTAACTACAAATCCAGTACCACTTTCGCAGCAATCGCTAGCTGATATAAAATCTGGGTTAAACCCCTACCAATTTCTACATTTTTAGTAGACACTTTCGGCAGAACCATTATCTCATCGCCCTGCTTTACTGCATAATTAGCACTAACAAGCTCCGACTCACCATTTTGATGAATTACAATGATCTTGGATTTATTAGACTTTTGGGTATAGCCTCCTACCTGCTCAATGTAATTTTTAGCCTTTAACTTAGGTGACCACGCCACGGCATTAGGAAACATCACCTCGCCATGCACCAGTGTAACAGTCGTTTTTTCAGGAACGCGAATAATATCACCTTGTTCCAGGATCATGCTGCCTAGATTGTTTTCATTTAGTATCACTTGTCCTTTAGGCTGCACCTGTCTTGCCTTAGCTACAAACTGCTTAATTAGTTCTGCATCCTTTAAGCGTAACTCGGCTTCTTCGCGTGTTGCTGAACGTACTGAAAGCGTAGATTCTTCTAGCTTATCCAGGGAAACATTCAGCATTTCTTTTTGACGTTCGGCAACAGAGGGTCTAAACAGCTGAATTGCATCTAATCGTGACAAGCTATTTGGCTGAATTTGCTGTAATACCTGCTGCAAGGTAGCGCCATAGGGCAGCACAATAGCATGAGCCCCATTGTGTGCTCCTTCTACCCGCACCTGAATTGTGCCAGCATAACGGTCAGCGGTGACGGTAACCACGTCCCCATCCTGCAAAAGAATATTTTGAGCTTGAGCAATGGGATAGTATTCACTGGTGTATTTGGTTCCTTGCCTGCGCATAATGCTGACATTGGTCGCACCTGGCTTAAGCCTAGCAACAGATAGCGCTTTGGCAAGGCTTAGCTCGGGTACGTCAAATTCAAAATCATAAGCATTGTAGACTTCGCCACCAATAGAGAAGGTATGCTTGCGTGGTGCAACAACAATCACATCGCCGTCTTTAAAAGCGAACGGCGTGATCCGCCCTGCAAGCAGGAAATCATATAAATTCACATACTGAATATGCTTACCATTTCTTAATATCTGGATATCGACATAACTGCCACGTTCAGGATCAACGCCTCCTGCACGATCTAGATAAGCCAGCACTGAATCCGAAGATACACCGCCATACGAACCTGGCTGCACCACTGAACCAGTGACTAGCACTTTAACTGGCTGGGCTTGCTCTAAAGCAGCATACACCCCAACATTCGATACATAAACCCGACGCACTGCCTGTTGAACGACATTCTGCAGTTGACCGTTATTGACACCCGCTACTTTCAAAGGTCCAACATTAGGAATGAAGATATTACCTTGCGGATCTACGGTTAAAGAGCCAGCAAACTGATAAGCGCCCCATAATCTCAAGTTGATATTATCGCCTGGATTAATGATATAACTCGAGTTAAAGGTACTTCCTGCACTACTGGCAAATGCGCCCTTAAAAAGCTGGGCGCCGAACATGCGGCTATTGGTCGGATTGTTAGGTACTGAACTATTGCCGAGATTAATTACCGAACTGCTTGGCAGCATTGCCATAGCCTCAGTTTGCTGGGCACTACCATCGTTTGCACCCATTAAACCGGCAGTGCTCGAAGCAGTACTGGAAAGCCCTAACTCATCGGGTAAGTAGTTGTGGGATGCTGCAAAACTGGCAGGACAGATACAGGAGATCATCAAAAATAGAGCCGTCTTTTTCATATTGTGTTACTCCTGATGCTCACGAATGACTGAGGCAATAAGCTGCCCAATACCAAACAATACAGTCAATATTAAAAAAGCAGAAAGCAGAATATAGCCACGGCGTGGATAATAAGCGTCCTGAGCTAATTGAGGTGTGGTAATAACCACGACTGTTTTTAGTTTACGCACCGCTTCTAGACGTGCCTTTTCTAGTGAAGCAAGAGAAATTTTATACAGATCAGTACTAAACTCAACTTGCGCTTTCAGCGCTTCAAAATCTGCTGCCCGACGGTTTAGTTTACTGGTAGCAGTTGAGGAAGTCAGTCTGGATTTTTCATCTCTAATCTGCTGTTGTAAAGCAGAAATCTGGCTACGCAGTGCAACCACCTGCGGCGCTTCTGCATTTAAATAGCTTAACAAAGTACGCTCCTCAGTTCTTAGCTGCGCCAGGTTGGCTTCCAAACCCGTAACCAGCTGGGCAACTGCAACTGCTTGAGACTGAGGGTCAAACATTTGATTACGATTCTGATAATTGATCAAATCTTCACGTGCTGTCGATAACTGCTGGGTGGCTTCATTTAACTGTTTTTGAGCAAAACCCAATTGATCTCTGGCTACGCGCTGCGAGACCTCATTAATAAATCGCTCACTTTCGGTCAGTACTGCCTGGTTAAAGGCTAGTGCAAACTTGGGGCTAAACCCTTGAGTAGTGACTGAAATCATCATGGTTTTTTCATCAAGTGCGATACGTACCCGCTTGTTAAAGTGTGCAACCAGTTCTTCTTTGGAAGCATTTTTATCAAGCTGAAAGACAGGATCAGCACCATTGCCAGCAAAAGCCTGGCGCAGATTTAATTTATTATCCAGTGCATAGACGACGTCAGGCGATTGCATATAAGCCTTTAAGAACTGGGCATCCTCACCACTGGTATTATTGACACCAAGTAAGGCTCCCAGGCCGTTGGCCTGCTCTACCCCTACCTGACCGACCTGCTTGACTACTATCGTAGAAGAAGATACATAGCGGTCTTGAGCAATTATATATAGATAAATCGCTATAACGATAAGCGGTATGACAACCACTAGGCCATAAATTAAGGCAGTGCGCCTATTTCTGAGTGAGAGCATGTTGCTTGTAAACCTCTATGGCTTGTTCCACGTTATCATAATATTGTGCTTCTCCATGCATAACCACAAAAGCAACATCACAATTACGGGTTAAATCTTTAACATCATGGGAAACCATAATAATATTGGAATTGGCTTTTAAATCATCCAGCAGCTTTTGACTTTTGCTTCTAAAGCTTGCGTCACCAACTGCACCCACCTCATCCAGCAAATAATAGTCAAACTCAAATGCCATACTTAATCCAAAACCAAGGCGTGATCGCATTCCTGAAGAATAGCTTTTAATAGGCATATCAAAGTATTTGCCAAGCTCGGCAAACTCCTCCACGAAAGCGACTTTTTCAGGCACTATATCTTCAGGAACATACAGACGGGAAACAAACCTTACATTCTGCCTACCGGTCAAGCTCCCCTGAAAACCACCTGCTAACGCTACTGGCCAGGATATCGTCTTATTGGTAATTACCCGTCCTGAATCTGCATAGTCAATTCCGCCAATAATACGCAGCAGCGTACTTTTACCGGCACCATTTTTACCTATGAGCGCAACACTTTTATTTTCTGGTAGCAAAGCATTTAAATTTTTGAATACGTAATGACGCCCCTTAGGGGTAATAAACGATTTTGTCAGGTTTTCCAGCTTAATCATTTAGTTTTCAGCATCCGTTTTTCAAAACCCCGATACAATAGCAAACCAAAGAATAAAATACCGATTAAGCATTCAAAAAAGTAAATCATACTGACATGATTTACAGGATAACCTGGCGCTACTGCATGGCGCATAGATTCAATGCAGTGGACAATTGGATTCCATAAAATATAGCCCTGATACTCTACTGGTATAATATGGACAGAATAAATAATACCGGACATTAAATAGAAGACAAAAAAGATAGCGCCAATAAATTTCCCTATTTCTTCAGAGAGATCACCAATGACCATCATGATGAGGCTAAAACCAATGGAAAAAATGAATAGCAGTAGCCAGCATAGCAATAAAAAGGGAAGATTTGAAAAGCTGATGTCCTTACCTAACCATAATAAAATACCTGAGAATAACAGGTACACTCCAAAATACAGAGCAGCTTCAAGCGCAGTTCTGGCAATTAAGGCGTCAATCGGTTTGACTGAGCGATAGCTAAACAAGCCCCGATTAGACTCTACTACACTTAAGGCACGGGTAGCTGAACGCATAAACATAAAAAAAGGTAACATACCGTTGATCAAAAACAGCGAATAATCCATACCTGGAATTACCCGTTTCATTACGGCACCAAAAATAATTAAAAAGAAAACGACTTGCAGGCCTGGCTCTAAAATAGCCCATAAATAGCCCAAACGATAATGCCCAAAACGTGTTTGCAATTCACGCAAGAATAATGCACGGATCGCCGCATATTGCACGGCCAGACCACTGCGCGGCTTTAGACGATAAGGACGTGTGCTGGTTTCATTCATGACAGCATAAATTAGAGGCTAATTTAGAATGGCGCTATTGTTGCATACACTGCTTTAACTTTTATTAACATTTTGTATAAAAGAAGGGGTATTTCCCTTCTTTTATACACGAAAACCTACTCTATCCGCATTCCAACAATAGCTGGCACGCCATCACGCTGGATAGCGACCCGAGCAACCTGTTTTGATGGCAGACCACGGATCACATTCAATAGCGCACCAATTGTTGGTGTATCGGTATTATTTAGACGGGTAATCACATCGCCGGGTAACAGGCCAGCCCTTGCTGCAAGGCCGCCTGGCAATATGTCAGTGACTACCACTCCTTTGACTTTTAAACTTTGGCTTTCTGCTGGCGTTAACTCCCGTAACTGCATACCTAGTGATGGTCCCCTGCCCTGATTGGTTTTCATGCTTTCGGCCGGCGGTGTGTCATCAGGTGCGCTAGTTAACGTAGCCTTCAAACTAATCTGCTTATTATTGCGCTGCACTACCATACTGGCTGGCTGATCAGGTCGGGCACGGTTGATCAGATTAATCAGATCAGTGGTACGGTTAATAGTGACACCATTATAACTTAAAATAATATCACCATCTTTCAAGCCAGCACGACTAGCCGGAGTATCAGGAGAAACCTGGGTGACCAGTGCTCCTTCCGGGCGTGACAGGTTATAGGCTTCGGCCAGGTTGCGGTCAATGTCCTGCAACATCACGCCCAGATAAGCACGTGATACCTTGCCAGTTTTAATAATTTGATCAGCAACGTCCATGGCTACATCAACAGGAATGGAAAACGACAACCCCATATAGCCGCCAGTTCCACTAAAAATACGTGAGTTAATTCCCACCACTTCGCCTTGCTGGTTAAATAAGGGGCCGCCAGAATTACCCGGATTTAGCGCCACATCAGTCTGGATAAAAGGCACTGCGGTTTCACGCGACATAGTACGTGATTTGGCACTGACAATACCTGCTGAGGCAGAATAATCAAAACCAAATGGCGAACCAATAGCCAGCACTGGCTCACCCACTTTTAGTTTATCGGCGTCACCAGTTTTTAAGGCTGGGAAATGGTCACCACTCACCTTAAGTACAGCCACATCAGTACGTGCATCACTACCTACCACGGTAGCATCCAGTTCCCGGCGATCATTTAAGGTAATGGTGACTTTGCTGGCATCACTAACCACATGATGATTGGTGAGTAGATAGCCGTCCTGACTAATAAAAAAAGCACTGCCATAAGAATTTTGCTCTTGCGGCAAGCGCTGATTGGGTATCTGGATATTATTGCCAAAGAAACGACGCAACAGCTCAGGCATTTGCTGTTGTAGTAATTCTTCCTGGCTTAATTTTTTGGAAACATTGACCCGAACTACCGCAGGGCTAACAGCTTGAACCAGCGATGAAAAATCTACCGGTGTAGCCGCCATGGCAGGCTGAAAGATAGCGGTTGAAGCAGCGATTGCAAAAAAACCCTTTTGGATATAGTTCATACTCATTTTTTAATTCCTGCTGAGCATTTTGGATCAGAAAAACAGATCATTCTTTTAACAGAGTTTTTAACCGCTTTCTGTTAGGAAACGTTGCAATTACGCATAAACATAGGATTTCCAAGCTATTGTGTAGAAAATATGAAAGATAAAAAAAGCGTATTTAATTTACTGATAGCTATTATTTCTTTAAAAAACTTGCGTTTTATCTTATTTTGGCGTGTTATTCATCACTAGTTTTTTATGATATTTCAGGCTCTTTCAATGCCCGATCAATTACAGTCTATTCCCCACCAATATGATGTGGTTATTGTAGGCAGTGGCGCCGCCGGTTTAACGCTGGCTTTATCTCTACCAGAGCACCTTAAGGTAGCAGTACTAGCAAAATCTGTATTAACAGAAGCCAGCACATACTATGCACAAGGAGGCGTTGCTGCGGTACTGGATGAAACTGACTCGGTAGAGCAGCATATTGAAGACACTTTAATTGCTGGTGCTTATTTATGCCACCGTGATGCAGTCGCATTTACCGTAGAGCATGGCCGCGATGCTGTTGATTTTTTATTAAAACAGGGGGTTCGCTTCACACTTGATGAAGCAGAGCAATTACACCTCACCCGGGAAGGTGGGCACTCGCAGCGTCGTATTATTCATGCAGCTGATGCAACTGGTGTGGCTATTTCCACCACTTTGGTCAAGCGGGTGCGCGAATGCAAGCACATTACTCTACTGGAAAATTATGCAGCGATAGACCTAATTACCAGTGACCGACTAGGTCTGGAAGGTCAAAAGCGAGTGGCCGGTTTGTATGCCTTAAATATTAGCTCTGCTGAGGTGGAAACCTTTATCGCGCCCTTTGTTGCCTTGGCTTGCGGTGGTGCCAGCAAGGCCTATTTATATACTTCCAACCCCGACATTGCTACGGGTGATGGGATTGCCATGGCCTGGCGAGCGGGCTGCCGAGTGGCCAATCTGGAATTTAACCAGTTTCACCCGACCTGTTTATACCATCCACAGGCGCGTTCGTTCTTAATTACTGAAGCTATGCGCGGTGAGGGTGCTTATTTGCGCTTACCCGATGGTGAGCGTTTTATGCAGCGTTTTCATGAAAGTGCTGAACTTGCTCCGCGTGATATTGTGGCGCGTGCTATTGACTATGAAATGAAACGGCTGGGTATTCGCCATGTGTGGCTGGACATCAGCCATCAGCCGGAAGAGTTTGTAAAATCGCACTTCCCTACCTTGTATGAACGCCTGCTGGAACTGGGCATTGATATTACCAAAGACATGATTCCCGTGGTGCCAGCCGCACATTATACCTGCGGTGGTGTGATGGTCGACAGCCATAGCCAGACCGATATTGCAGGTTTATATGCTATTGGTGAAACATCGTTTACCGGCCTGCATGGCGCTAACCGTATGGCCAGTAATTCCCTGCTGGAATGCTTTGTTTATGGGATGAGTGCAGCAAAACATATTGCTAGCCTGCATCCGCATATTGACACTCAGCGCTCTGCACCAACCTGGGATGCGTCCCGTGTGCAGCACCCGGATGAGGATGTGGTGATTTTGCAAAACTGGGATGAGCTACGCAGTTTTATGTGGAACTATGTGGGTATTGTACGCACCACCAAACGCTTGCAACGCGCCTTAAATCGTATTGAGTTGCTTAAACGTGAAATCGAAGAATACTATCAGGGCTATGTGGTTACCAAAAACCTGATTGAGCTGCGTAACCTGGTTCTGGTATCAGAAATGATTGTGCGCTGTGCCCTGCAACGCCATGAGTCACGTGGCTTACACTACACGCTGGACTATCCACAAATATCGGATGAAATTCGTGATAGCGTGCTGGTTCCACCTGACTTTAAGGCATGCTCCCCACAGGTAACCACGTAAATATATAAGCTTTTTATCTGCCCAGGGCGTGTTGACCATTGGTCTTTGCGATCAAAAATGAGATAAATGCAGCTTAGTCAAGGCGATCAGCGAAGGGAATATTGAACATCTTCACAAGCTGATCAACGTAGAATAAGTAAATTTAGCCATTTTTGATGCAAAAGCTTAATAAGTATCTTCCGAATTCTGCTGGGTGAGTAATGGTCAGCACGCCCTAAGTCAGGAACGACAGTACTTTAATTGCCTGAGCCAACATGATTTCAGGTGGTTGAGTCGCATCAAGACGGACAATTCGCTCGGGTTCTGCCTGGGCACGCGCTATATACACTGCCCGAACCCGCTCGAAAAACTCCAGCTTTTCCTGTTCAAAGCGATCCAGTGCTCCCCGGTTTTTGGCTCGGCTCATTCCAACTTCAACAGGCGCATCCAGCCAGAAGGTCAGCTTTGGTAAAACCGGTACAAACTGGGCAGCCAGAATATCCAGCTTTTGGATAGATAAGCCACGCCCGCCGTGCTGATAAGCGTAACTGGCATCCACAAAACGATCACTGAGCACCCATTTTCCCTGATTTAGCGCTGGCAATATGACCTGCTGGATATGCTGGGCACGCGCGGCAAAAATCAGTAAAAGCTCACAATCCTCACTCATCGGCTCTGGCTGCTGGCTCAGTAACAATTGCCGGATTTGCTCAGCCAGCGGAGTGCCACCCGGTTCACGCGTCAGTACAATATCTTTAGCCTGTGCAGTTAAATAATCAGCCAGACTATTGATCAGCGTGGTTTTGCCAACGCCTTCGGTGCCCTCAAAACTAATAAACATTAAGGCATTACTCCTGAAGTACCTGCTTCTGCCTGCCTTTTTTGCCGCAGCACCTTGAGATAACTGGCCACTGCCCTGTTATGCTGCTCAAGGTTATCACTAAATATATGACCCCCTGTTCCGGTTGCTACAAAATATAGGCTTTTGCCTTCCGCTGGATGTAATGCCGCCTCAATAGAAGCCTTGCCCGGTAAAGCAATCGGTGTTGGCGGCAAACCATTAATGACATAAGTATTGTAAGGCGTTGGATTAAGTAAATCCTGCCGGCGGATATTGCCCTGATAGCTTTCACCCATACCATAAATAACAGTTGGGTCTGTTTGTAAGCGCATGCCCAGCTGTAAGCGGCGTACAAAAACACCTGCGACCTGCTTGCGCTCACTGGCAATACCGGTTTCTTTTTCGACAATAGACGCCATAATCAGGGCTTCATAGGGATTTTTATAAGGCAAACCAGGCGCACGCTGTTGCCATGCGTCATCCATAATCTTTTTTTGCGCTTTGTATAAATGCTTTAAAATCGCAGCATCGCTTTCACCCTTGGCAAAATAATAGGTATTGGGGGCAAACCAGCCCTCAGGATGCAACTGATCAATGTCAAGTCTTTTTAATAATTGTTCATTGTTAAGGCCAATTAGCGTATGGCTCACATCAGGGTCGTTATCCAGGCGCGCTTTCAACTGGGCAAAAGTAGTCCCCTCCACCACCAGAATTCGGTTCATTTGTGCCAGCTCACCACTGCTGAGCATATGCAATAGCTGCTGCACCGTGGTGCCTTTTTTGACTTCATACACACCGGCTTTGAGGGTGTTATGAATAAACAGGCGCTGATAAATTTTGACGATAACAGGAAGACGAAGCTGGCCTTTACGGTTTAATTCAGCAATCAGTCCCGAGTAGGTTTGTCCCTGTTTAATGTTGAGCATCTGGCTATTGCCCTTAATGGGCAACACACGCCATAAGCCCTGCCATACTAACAGTGTGAGTACAATCAGCCCTGCGATCAACAGGGCAATGAGTCCTTTTGTTGCGGGTTGCTGCAACATATTACGCCCGTACACCGCTGTTTTATTCCGGGATTTTTTAGTTTTTGCAGGACGTTTTGCCATACTTGATACAAAATGAAAAATGGAGCCAAAGCATAACAGAACTTAAAATTAATTTTGAGCAGACAACTGTTCAAACTCACTGAATATTTGCCGTTCTCACTATAGTTTAAGCCGGGCCATCAGTTGCTGTACCGGCCCGAGATCAAGCGGGCGTCCAAGCAGAGTTTTGACCGGTACAATACCGGTTAGCGCATTACAAAAAAACATGGCTTCAATCTGGTCAATGGCCAATTTTGGAACATTCGCAACAATACAGGGAATATCCTGTGCCTGCATTTGTGCCAGAATTTCCGCCCGCATTACCCCGGCAATACCAGCCTGATCCAGTAAGGGCGTGTGCCAGTTTTTATCAATATACAAAAAACAGTTGCTGTACACGCCTTCAATTAAATTACCCTGAACATCACTCACCAGTGCTTCCTGCCAGGGTGTTGCGGCCAGCTCCTGCCTGAGTAACACCTGCTCCAGACGGTTAAGGGTTTTTAATCCGGCCAGTGCAGGCATAACCAGACCTAGCGTTAACTGTAACACCCCACTGTCAATGGGAAGGTTTTGTGCTCCCTGGGTATTAAATAAAGGCTGTTCAAAGAATTGAATATAAACATCAGCACCCTGCGCAGGCGGCAAGTAGCCCCGTGAACCCTCTCCCCGGCTAACAATAATCTTAAACACGCCTGAGGCATCAATATGACGACCCAAGAACTGCTGTACCTGCTGCTCAAGCTGCATGATATCCAGATCAAATGATAACTGCTCAGCACATTCAATTAACCGCTCGATATGGCGCTGCCACAGCCGGAGCTTTCCATGCTGCAACTTAACCGTGGTAAAAAAACCATCACCATATAAAAAAGCCCGATCCTGACAGTCTACATACTGACAATGCTGCCCATTTTTTAGGGTGATCATATTTTGCTCCGCCACTGTCTACCAACCGCTTCATCTTGATCTTAGCTTTTTCTAAATCTTTTTTGTTCATAACAAATGCTATTTTTATTGTTTTTTTATTTTAAAAGAAATTCTTATGCTTGAGCCAATGCTTAAAAAGCACAGTCATTGAATTAAAATTTAAATTCTGGAGAAATAAAATGGCAATCCGTCTGCTCACCGGTTTAACCAGCAGCTTTGCTGCCATCTTGCTTAGTAGCAGTGTACTGGCCGCACCAATCAACTTTTTAAACGTATCCTACGACCCCACCCGTGAGCTTTATGATGAGTTTAACCGCTCCTTTGGTGCTTACTGGAAGCAAAAAACCGGGCAGGAAGTCAATTTTCGCCAGTCACATGGTGGATCCGGCAAGCAGGCTCGCTCAGTCATTGATGGCTTGCAGGCAGATGTAGTTACTCTGGCGCTGGCGTCTGATATTGATGCCATTGTTGATAATACTGCCTTAATTAAAAACAAAAGCTGGCAAAAACAGTTTCCACAAAACTCGACGCCATACACCTCAACCATTGTATTTTTGGTGCGTAAAGGCAATCCCAAACAAATTAAAGACTGGGCAGATATTGTAAAACCTGGCGTTGAAGTGATCACACCCAATCCAAAAACTTCCGGTGGTGCCCGCTGGAACTATCTGGCCGCCTGGGCATGGGCCAAGCATCAAAAAGGTGGTAATGACAGCACAGCCCGTGAATTTGTACGGCAGGTATATCAGCATACCAAAGTACTGGACTCCGGGGCACGTGGTGCGACCACAACCTTTGTTGAGCGTGGTATTGGTGATGTATTGCTGGCTTGGGAAAATGAAGCGTATCTAGCAGTGCGCGAACAGCCCGGCAAGTTTGAAATTATTACACCCAGTTTATCTATTCTGGCTGAACCACCTGTGGCTATTGTTGATAAAAACGTAGACAAGCACGGCACCCGCCTTGTGGCTACCGGCTATTTGAATTATCTGTACTCCCCAGCCGGGCAGGAAATTGCGGTCAGAAATTTTTATCGCCCACGTAATACAAAAATCCTTGCCAAATACAATACGGTATTTAAGCCATTAAAGCTGGTCACTATAGACAGGGAGTTTGGTGGCTGGCGCAAAACCCAGAAAGCTCATTTTGACAACGACGGTGTGTTTGACCAGATCGTGGCTCAAAATGCAGGAAAATAAACAAATATGTTCTGATCCTCATCAGAACATATGGAGACAATGATGCGCAAACACAGGCATGTCCTGCCCGGCTTTGGTTTATCCCTGGGCTTTACGCTGATTTATTTATCCCTGATTGTATTGCTGCCGCTTTCAGCAGTATTTATTCGCTCACTAGGTATTGGCTGGCAGGGATTGATCGATATTCTCAGCAGTGAGCGTATTTTACAGGCCTTGCAACTTAGCTTTAGCACTGCACTGGTTGCCGCCCTGATCAACGTAGTCTTTGGCTTGTTGCTGGCCTGGTCACTGGTGCGCTACAGCTTTCCCGGCAAACGGCTGGTTGATGCCCTGATTGACCTGCCCTTCGCCTTGCCTACTGCGGTAGCTGGGATAGCTCTGACCACCCTGTATGCCAAAAATGGCTGGCTGGGGCAATATCTGGAACCCATGGGCATTCAGGTTGCCTATACCAGCCTTGGTATTACGCTGGCACTGGTGTTTATTGGCTTGCCTTTTGTGGTGCGTACCGTACAGCCGGTGTTAAGCGACCTGGAAACCGAGCTGGAAGAAGCTGCTAGCGCATTAGGCGCTACCCGCCTGCAGACAGTCAGTAAAGTCATTTTTCCTGTTTTGCTGCCAGCGCTACTCACTGGCTTTGCACTGGCCTTTGCCCGTGGTGTGGGCGAATATGGTTCGGTTATTTTTATTGCCGGTAATCAGCCTTTTAAAACTGAAATTGCACCACTTTTAATTATTTCCCGGCTGGAAGAATATGATTATGCGGGTGCCACTACCATTGCGGTAGTCATGCTGATCATTTCTTTTGCCCTGTTGTTAGTGATTAACCTTTTACAAAGCTGGGCTAGCCGTCGTAGCGGGAGAGCACCTGCATGAATAGTCACTCATCCACTGGTAATGCCTTGTCGGACTATTTACAGTCGCGCGATGCCACTCGTGAAACACCTGCCGTACGCTCGCTAATTTTAACGATCAGCCTGCTATTTTTTGCCAGTTGCCTGCTTTTGCCGCTTGTTCTGGTATTTGTGGAAGCTTTCCGGCAAGGGCTACAGGTTTATGCGCAGGCACTCATTGATCCCGATACCCTGGCGGCACTTAGGCTTACCCTGCTGACTGCTGCCATTGCCGTGCCCGCCAATATTGTGTTTGGTATTGCCGCGGCCTGGAGTGTGACCAAATTCAGGTTTAGGGGTAAATCACTGCTGACCACCTTAATTGACCTGCCATTTTCGGTATCACCTGTCATTGCCGGCTTAATGCTGGTCTTATTGTTTGGAACGCAAGGCTGGTTTGGTGAGTTTCTGGCTGAGCATGACCTTCAGATTTTATACGCGGTACCTGCCATTATTTTGGCAACCATCTTTATCACTGTGCCTTTTATTGCCCGCGAACTAATTCCCCTGATGGAAGCCCAGGGAGCTGAAGAAGAAGAGGCTGCCACAGTACTTGGCGCCAGCGGCTGGCAAACCTTCTGGCAAGTCACCTTACCTAACATTAAATGGGGTTTGCTGTACGGCGTAGTGCTGTGTAGTGCGCGAGCCATGGGAGAGTTTGGCGCAGTATCCGTGGTATCCGGTCATATTCGTGGCGAAACCAACACGCTGCCGCTGCACGTAGAAATTTTATACAACGAATATACCTTTAGTGCTGCCTTTGCTGTTTCCTCCCTTTTGGCAATGCTGGCCCTACTCACTTTAGTACTTAAAGTATGGATAGAGTCGCGCAGCATACCGAACCGCACCAGTCAAACCAGCAATCATTAGAATCTTGATCCAGGAATTTAACCATGAGCATCCAAGTTAAAAATATAGACAAACGCTTTGACGGTTTTCATGCTCTAAATGACATCAGCCTCAATTTTCCAGAAGGTGAGCTGGTGGCCTTGCTTGGCCCGTCCGGCTGTGGCAAAACCACACTGCTGCGTATTATTGCCGGGCTAGAATCCGCTGATAGTGGGCAGATATTGCTACACCATCAGGATGCTACCCGCACCCATGTACGCCAGCGTCAGGTGGGTTTTGTATTTCAGCACTACGCACTGTTTCGCCACATGACCGTATTTGATAATGTCGCTTTTGGCCTGCGCGTGCGACCACGTAAAACCCGCCCTTCTGAGGTGGATATTAAAAAGCAGGTAAACCAGTTGCTTGAGCTGGTACAGCTGGGTTTTCTGGCCGACCGTTTTCCGGCGCAACTCTCTGGTGGACAACGTCAGCGCATTGCCCTTGCCCGCGCCCTGGCAGTAGAACCCAAAGTATTGCTACTGGATGAGCCGTTTGGTGCACTGGATGCCAAAGTACGTAAAGAATTACGGCGCTGGTTGCGCGACCTGCACGATGAATTACATATTACCTCTATTTTTGTGACCCATGACCAGGAAGAAGCTCTAGAGGTAGCAGACCGGATTGTGGTCATGAATAAAGGCAACATTGAGCAGGTCGGCAGCCCGCGTGAGGTCTATAATCATCCGGCCAACCCGTTTGTATTTGATTTTCTGGGGCAGGCCAACCAGTTTAAAGGCAGGCTAAACGGTAACCATATACTGCTTGCTAATGACCAGCTGGTTTTGCCATCACATTACCGCAAGACTGACCAGAGCGACGTCATTGTATTTGCTCGTCCTAATGAGCTGCACATTCATACCCAACAGCCCTCTGAACCCAGCCTGCAAGCGGTGATAGTTCGTGAATTATGGCTGGCGGGTCAAATTCGTATTGAGCTACAGGATCGTCAAGGCAATCTGCTGGAAGTTGCGTTAAGTGCCGAGCAGCAAACCAGTCTTGGTATACAATCGGGACAAACCGTATGGGTAACGGCCAGCAATCTTCATCTTTTTGAGGCAGAAGCTGCTTAGTTTAAGCTTCACTGAGTTTATACTTGTGATGACTCAGCCATTGATAAACGCTTGCCTGCGATCAGGCTTAGATAAACTAAAGACAGCCGAAAAATCCGGAGCATAACACAGTGAATTTTCAGCAACTACGCATTATCCGCGAGACTGTGCGGCAAAATTTTAATTTAACTGATGCCTCAAATGCCCTATTCACCTCCCAATCTGGCGTGAGTAAACACATTAAGGATCTGGAAGATGAGCTTGGCGTACAGATTTTTGTACGCAAGGGCAAACGGATTCTGGGATTAACTGAACCTGGGCAGGCATTACTGGGAGTCGTCGAGCGTATGTTGCGTGATGCCGAAAACATCAAGCATCTGTCTGATGATTTTAATCGGGTTGACGAAGGGCAACTTATCATTGCCACCACACATACCCAGGCACGCTATATTTTACCTCCCATCGTTGCCAGATTTAAAAAAGCCTTTCCCAAGGTGCATCTGGTTTTACAGCAAGCTAGTCCGACTGAAATTGCCGATATGCTGGTGCATGATGAGGCAGATATCGGTATAGCCACAGAGTCCCTAACCCAGGAAGACGCCCTGCTGAGCGTGCCGTATTATCATTGGTATCACAGCATTATCACGCCACAAGGTCACCCATTGTCGCAACAACAAACCGTCACGCTGGACGAACTGGCAAAATGGCCACTGATTACTTATCACGGCGGTTTTACTGGCCGCTCCAAAATTGACGCTGCATTTGCCAATGCAGATTTAACGCCCAATATTGTACTGTCCGCGCTGGATGCCGATGTGATCAAGACTTATGTCGAATTGGGCATGGGGGTGGGTATTGTTAACTCTATTGCTTATGATGCCGAACGTGACCGGCGCTTATGCCAGCTTAACCTTGATCTGTTTGGCGAAAACACTACCTGGATTGCCATTCGCAAGGGTCATTTACTCCGCGGCTTTGGCTATGAGTTTATTTCCCTCTGCTCACCGGAGGCCGATCTGGCCCAGCTAAGAAAAGCGGCCTATCCTGAAGACTAAGTTTCCCGAAAATCAAGTTTAGAATAGAAACAAAAACCGGCAACAAAAAAGCAGGCCTAAATGACCTGCTTTTTTGGCTTGTTTCTAGAAAAACTTAGAAACGGAAGCTTAAGCCCACTTTAGCCACTGGAGCCCACTTGTATTTGTCATCGTTACGGATTTTGCGAGCATCTTCATTTGCAGCTTGTTGAGCTGTCATACCAGCAGTACCCGTATTATCAACAAGATTTCTAGCTACTAGTTCAACCTCTGGATTGCCGGTATAAAAAGCACCTAACTCACCGAAAACTCCCCAGCGATCAGTAATAGATGGAGAAAAACCTAAACCTAAATAGGGGGCAATGTTATTTTTGTATTTCATTTTACCGGTGATAGTACCAGTTGTACCAGTAGCAGCCTGATAGTTCTCACCATTAATTTTGATAGTGCCTGTACCATCAGTTACCGCTTTTAGGCCATAATCATTGTCCAGATAGCCAGTACCAGCAGCAATATAGAACCAGTTAGCCCATGGACGAATTTCTGCATTTAAATAAGCAGTATTGTTGTCCATGTCCAGGTCATAAGTAGCGCCATTAACTGAAATATCATCAGACCAGGAAATGTCACCACCGTTATAACCTAAAGTTAAACCAACATGCGGGTTTACGTTATAAGAAATCGCACCACCATAACCAGTAGTACCTACTTCAGCACGTACCTGGGCTGGCTTAAAGAAAGAGAATGTAGCAACCCCTTCATCAGTCACTACTCTTTCATCAGCAAATGCTGGGCTAGCAACTGCAAGTACAGCAGCAGATAACGCTAAAACACGTAAAGTTTTCATAAAGTTACTCCTCAAAGGATTATTACATCTATCTATCGGTCAACTGCTATTAAACACATATTCTTCCTAAATTTCAGTCACCAAACTCAGCTTTTTTATAGAGTTTCTGTAAACTTTTGACACAATTTAGAAAAAACATTTAATTTTCAGTAAGCTATTTTTTAATAAAAGAAAAATATCTCCTCCACACTGTCCCCTCATTCATGACTCTATAACAAAATTATGGGCTAGAAAATGCTTAATTCTCAAAATATTAACAAAAAGCCGCTGTTTTAAATTTTTAATGGTTTTATTTGTTGTGTAAGCCTTGGAACTGCCCTGACAATTGCGTAAAATCAGCTCGACTCGAGGGGTGCTGCAACAGTGAACCAATACACTGCCAGGCTCGGGCATATTTTTTGTAAAACGGCATCCGCGAACTGATTGATCCCAAGGAGATCCTCATGAACGCGGTGACTACGCCTGTAAATAATGTATCTGCTTCAAACAGCAACTTCTCTGATTATAAAGTAGCCGATATCAGCCTGGCCGACTTTGGCCGTAAGGAAATTGCCCTGGCCGAAGCAGAAATGCCTGCCCTGATGGGCCTACGCCGTCGCTACGCGGCTGACAAACCACTGGCCGGTGCCAAAATTCTGGGCTGTATTCACATGACCATCCAGACTGCCGTGCTCATTGAAACCCTGATTGATCTGGGCGCAGAAGTACGCTGGACTTCCTGTAATATTTTCTCAACCCAGGATCATGCGGCAGCTGCAATTGCAGCGCGGGGCATACCGGTATTTGCATGGAAAGGTGAAACCGAAGAAGAATACTGGTGGTGTCTTGAACAGCAGCTGCATGTGGATGGCAAGCTGTGGGATGCCAACATGATTCTGGATGATGGTGGCGATTTAACCGGTGTAGTCCACAGTAAATATCCGCAACTGCTGGATAATATTCATGGCGTGACCGAAGAAACCACCACTGGCGTTGCTCGTTTGCTGGAAATGCACCACGCCGGTAGCCTGAAAGTGCCTGCTATTAATGTTAATGATTCTGTAACCAAATCCAAAAACGATAATAAATACGGTTGCCGTCACTCACTCAATGACGCTATTAAACGGGCTACCGATATGCTGTTATCTGGCCGCCGTGCGCTGGTCATTGGCTATGGCGATGTGGGTAAAGGTTCAGCCCAGTCCTTGCGTCAGGAAGGGATGATTGTGCGTGTATCCGAGATTGACCCAATCTGTGCCATGCAAGCCTGTATGGATGGTTATGAAGTGGTGTCTCCCTACAACAATGGTATTGTGACTGGCAATACAGCAGATATTAATCATACCCTGCTTAGCACTACTGACCTGATTGTGACCACCACTGGCAACGATAAAGTATGTGACAGCGCCATGCTTGACAGTCTGAAAAAAGGCGCGGTAGTGTGTAACATCGGCCACTTTGATACCGAAATTGATACAGCTTACTTGCGTCAAAACTATCGCTGGGAAGAGGTCAAGCCACAGGTACATCAGGTGTTCCGCTCTGACGCCAGCGATGACTATTTGATTCTGCTATCCGAAGGTCGTCTGGTGAATCTGGGCAATGCCACAGGTCACCCATCACGTGTAATGGATGGCTCATTTGCCAACCAGGTACTAGGACAAATGTACTTGTTCAAGGAAAAATTTGCTGACCTGCCACAGGATCAAAAAGCCAGCCATATCCGGGTTGAAATTCTGCCTAAAAAGCTGGATGAAGAAGTGGCTGCGGCCATGGTGGCTGGTTTTGGTGGCGTCATGACTCGCCTCACGGAACAACAGGCGGCTTATCTGGGTGTGCCGGTAGACGGGCCATTTAAGTCAGATAGCTATAAATACTGATTGTTGGCTTTGTTGTTAAAAGTATGAAAACCGCCGTCAGGTCAACGTCTGACGGCTTTAGAATTAAGTATTGTTTTTATTTTGAGCTTAAATATGGCTACCCCCATTTCTTTTGAGTTTTTTCCACCCAAAACTGATATTGGTGCAGAAAAATTAAATACTGTACACCAGCAATTGCAGCAATTAAATCCGCAATATTTTTCAGTGACCTATGGTGCTGGTGGTTCTACCCGTGAGCGCACCCTGTCTACCATTAATGCGTTTCATGGCAAAGGTGCACCGGTTGCTCCGCATTTATCCTGCATTGGTGATGACAAAGCACGTATTGCCGAACTGCTGGAACTGTATAAAAGCAAAGGCATTAACCGTCTGGTCGCGTTACGCGGTGATTTACCCTCTGGTCAGGTCGGACTGGGGGAGCTGCCCTATGCAACTGATCTGGTCAGGTTTATCCGTGATCATTCCGGTGACTATTTTCATATTGAAGTGGCTGCCTACCCAGAAATTCATCCGCAGGCCGAAAGCTTTGACAAAGACCTGCAACGCTTTGCCGAAAAAGTAAATGCAGGTGCCAATGCGGCCATTACCCAGTTTTTCTTTAATGCCGACAGTTATTTTTATTTTGTTGAGCGTATCCAAGAAATGGGGATTACTATTCCTATTATTCCAGGGATTATGCCCATTACCAATGCCAGCAACCTGATTCGCTTTGCTGATTCCAGCGGTGCTGAGATTCCGCGCTGGATTCGCAAGCAACTGGCTGCCTATGGCGATGATAGCCAAAGTATTCGTGCGTTTGGGCATGAAGTGGTGGTTAATCTTTGTCAGCGCTTAATTGATGCTGATGTGCCTAGCCTACACTTTTACACGATGAACCAGACTGAACCTACCCATCAGCTGGTGAAGGATCTGGGTTTGGCCTAATCGTATCTCCTAGAGGTAGTCATAACACGGCCTCTAATTTTTTGACCCGCTATGAATATGAATCCAGGCAACTCTCCACTTTGGCACCCTTGCACCCAGATGTACCAGCAGGATGCTTTGCCGGTTCCACGTATTGTAAAAGCCAAAGGGGCTTATCTGTATCTGGAAAATGGCCAGCCAGTACTGGATGGTATCAGCTCATGGTGGGTTAATTTGCATGGGCATAGTCACCCCAGCATTAACGCTGCCATCAAAGAACAGCTGGAGCAGTTTGAACACGTGATACTGGCTGGCTTTAGCCACGAGCCAATTACACAACTGGCAACGCGTCTGGTTGAGCTAACCCCGCCTGCTCTCACTCGCTGCTTTTTTGCCGATAGCGGTTCGGCAGCGGTAGAAATAGCGCTGAAAATGAGCTTGCAGTACTGGTCACAAAAAGCAGGGCATCAGTCCGGTCAACCTGAACGCAACACTTTTATTTCCCTGAAAAATGGCTATCATGGTGAAACGCTGGGCAGTTTGAGCGTTACGGACATTCCGCTATTTTCGCGTCAATACCAACCCTTACTGATTCAGCACTTACGCGCACCTTCGCCTGATTTGAACCTAAAAAATACTGAACAAACCGAACAGGAATTCTTATTACAACAATTTGAAAAATTAAAACAACTGATTGAAGAACATCAGCAGCGTATCTGCGCCATCATTGTTGAGCCACTGGTACAAGGCGCAGCAGGCATGAAAATGTATCCGCCGGTTTATTTAAAATGGTTACGCCAGTTGTGTGATGACTACCAGATTCACTTAATCCTTGATGAAATTGCCGTCGGTTTTGGCCGTACTGGTACTCTATTTGCTCATGAGCAAGCTGATATCTGTCCGGATTTTCTATGTTTGTCCAAAGGTTTGACTGCTGGCTATTTACCTATGTCGTGCGTGGTGACAAGCAATGAAATTTACCAGGCTTTTTATAGCCCCGATGTCAGCCGTGGTTTTTTGCACTCACACAGTTTTACCGGCAACCCCCTGGCAGCACGGGCAGCGCTGGCCTCGCTGGATATTTTTGCTGGTGAAAATACGTTGCAAAAAAATCAGTTACTGATTGAGCAATTTGCCAAAAATTTGCAGCAACTTAAGCAGCATTCCCATGTCAGCAATATCCGTCAAACCGGAATGATCGCTGCATTTGATATCGTACAATCCAGTGGTCAGCCTTATCCGGCACAGCAAAATATTGGACGCCTGATCGCCATGCGTGCCCTGCAACAGGGGCTACTGATCCGGCCTATTGGTAATCACGTTTATTTTATTCCGCCCTATTGTGTGACAACTGCTGAAATTGACCGAATGTTTGAACTAACCGCTAACGCCATTGAGTGGGCCATGGCACAACCAGCGCCCGCCCGCTTTATGACCAATGTTTCTCTTCCCTGATTGCTTGAGCCAGAATAAACCATGACCCGCTTTTTTGTCGATATGCCACTGGAAGTCAATCAACAGACCACTTTACCCGATACTGTATTTCATCACTGGATTCGGGTACTACGTGCACAGACCGGTGAACAGGCAACCCTGTTTAATGGTCAGGGAGGTGAATATAGAGCAACCTTGCAGGATATCCAGAAAAAAACGGCTACTGTATATATTGATCAGTTCAATCCAGTTAACCGTGCCCCTACTTATCAGGTGACGCTGGGTCAGGTCATGAGCAAGGGTGATCGCATGGATTATGCCATTCAAAAAGCCACTGAGCTGGGTGTGCATGCAATTCAACTGTTGGTCAGTGAACGCTGCGAGATGCGCTTAAAATATGAACGTGACCAGAAAAAAATAGAACATTGGCAACAGGTTGCTATTGCTGCCTGTGAACAATGTGGCATGAATATCGTTCCCAAAATTCTGGCGCCTCTAACTCTGGAAGACTGGTTGCTGCAGCCATGTTCAAGTGATACCAAAAAACTGGTGCTGGCACCTGCGCAACAGGCCATACGGTTTGGTATGCCTTTTCCTTCTTTTTTTTATTTATTGGTTGGCCCGGAAGGGGGCTTGTCCGATGCAGAAATTGAGCTGGCAAATGCCCATGGCTTTCAGAACTGGACATTGGGTGAACGAATTTTGAGAACTGAAACGGCTCCGGTAGCTGCTCTGTCTGCCCTACTGTTTGCAGAAAGCTGCTATCCGGCCTGATCACTTAAAAAATCCGCTTTTTTAAGCACAGATATTTGTATAACGATTGAAGTTCATTAATCAAACGGCTATGGTATATGGATTATATGGTAGGGAATACCAAACATTGATTCGCCTATTCAATGCAAAATCAAGAAGATTATTTAGGACAAACATGTTGAATTTTACGCCAACAACGTTAGAAACTGCTTGCTCCTTACCAGCCAATCAGCCCGTATCCGGAGTACGTATAGCATGATGGCGCAACGTAGTGAACAGAATCTGTATGAGCGTATCTTTAATATGCAGATCATAGAAACCCAGCAGCATCAAAACTTACAGTTGCTGGGCATGGTTGGGCTGCTTATTCTGACTTATCTGTTTTATTACGATTCGGCACTTATTTCTTATCAGCATCTCGCCAGCTGGTGCATGATCTCTACCGTACTCATTGTTTTATCCACTATTTTAAATAATCAGCTGGCCTCCAAAAATTTTAAATCAAAACATCTTTATATTGATATCTACCTGCAAATCAATGCATTCGTATTTGGTCTAATCATTGCCATAGGTCAGATACTCATGGGTTTGCAACTGACCCACAGTTCTGGGTTTGATCCATTAGCGCCAAATTTCTATGTATTTGATACTATCGTAGTTTTTTCACATTTACTTGGCCTGATCAGTCTTACCATACGCATTCGCTGCTTTTATTTACTGGTACTCACCAGTATGTCGCCTATTTTGGCCATTCAGCTGACCAACTGGCCTACGTTTTTACTTAATGATCCGTTTTTTCTGATCAATGACATCTATATTTTATTTGTTCTATTTTGCGGTTTTCATTTATACAAAACCCGCGAACGCCTCACCTGGCTGGTTATCCGCAATGACAATCTGGTTGAGCATGCTGAACACCAGCGCAGCATTACCGAGCAGGCCTACCAGCAACTGGAACAGGAAATGCTGGAACGCCGCGCAGTAGAACAAAAATTACAGCAAGCTAATCAGCGACTGGAAGAAAAAGTTAAAGAGCGAACGTTCGATATCCAGCAAATTAACCTGAGCCTCGAGCGCTCTAAACAAAGCCTGGAAATGGCTCACCAGACTGCCGGTATTGGCAGCTGGGACTGGGACATTAAAAACCGTAGCATACTAACCACTAACTTTGACCAGATTCTGGGTTATAGCAATGAGGAAATTAATGATTATATCGGCAATATTAGCCGTTTGATTCATCCCGAGGATTTCCCCGGAGTAAAGCGTGCCATTGCTGAACACCTGCGCAATCATACCAGCCGATACGAGAGTGTATACCGCATACGACACAAACAGGGCTACTGGGTATGGGTACAGGATATGGGTCGGGTGATCCAGCGCCACCCAAAAACTGCGCGACCACTTCGTATGGTGGGTATTCGCCGCAATATCAATGATGAAAAAATAGTTGCAGAACGCCTAAAGCTGTCGGCCAGCGTATTTGAGCGGGCAGCTGAAGGTATTTTTATTCTGGATAGTAAGCTGCACTATCTGGATGTAAATCCCTGCTTTGAGCAAATTATGGGGCTGCCACGCCAGCATTTTATTGGCACCCATGTATTTCATTATCACCGTCAGCCTGAAAAAATCCAGAAACAGCATGCGGAAATCCTAAAAAAACTCATGCAAACAGGTGAGTTTGAGGGTGAAATTATTGAAAAGGGTGCGCATGGACAAGAGCTGCCGTTATGGATTCATATTAATAGCATCCGCAATGACAAGGGCAGTATTACTCATTATATTGGCATTTTGTCCGACCTTACCCAGCGCAAACAGGCTGAACAGCGTCTGTCTTATTTATCCAACTACGATACGCTAACTGATCTTCCTAACCGCAATCTGTTTAAAACCCAGCTGCATCAGCTGATGATGAATAACCGTGACAAGAAAGAAAAGTTTGCACTATTCCGACTTAATATTGATCGCTTCCGTTTCCTGAATGACTCCTTGCAGAATGACGGCGGTGATATTCTGTTGCAGCAGGTGGCCCGGCGTTTGCGTTTAATCAATGTAGATGCGCTCATGGTAGCGCGTCTGGGTGGGGATGATTTTGCCATTATTTTTGAAAGTTTTCGCTTTAGGGGAGCTGATGTAAAAAGCCAGTGCAAAAAAATCATGCAGGCTTTTGAACAGCCATTTGTGGTCAATGATCAGGAACTGATTATTACGGTTTCCATGGGAATTGCCCTGTTCCCTGAGCATGGCCGTCAGGTTGATAGCCTGTCCAACCATGCGGAAAAAGCGCTGCAAGAGGCCAAACGGCTTGGTGGTAGCACCGTACGCTACTATACAAAAGATGAGCAATTGCCTGCCAGCAACCGGGTACATCTGGAAAACGCCCTACGCAAGGCTCTGATTAATGATGAGTTTGTGGTTTATTACCAGCCCAAAATTTGTGTAAAGACTCGTGGAATTTGCGGCTTTGAGGCCCTGGTACGCTGGCAACACCCTGAGCATGGACTAGTGCCACCCGTACAGTTTATTCCTCTGGCTGAAGAGACCAGCTTGATCTCTAATATTGGCGAAGTGGTACTTAGAAAAACCTGCCAGCAAATCAAGGAATGGGAAGCTCAGGGCTTTAGCAATATCAAGGTATCGGTCAATGTGGTGGCACAGCAAATTCAACGCGGTCATTTGATTGATGAAATTGATGAAGTAATGGCAACCTACCAGATCAACCCCCGCTCGCTCGAACTGGAAATCACCGAATCGTCCCTAATGGATAATTCTCAAGCTGCCAGTGACGTTCTACAGCAGCTAAAAGCACGTAATATTTCTATTGCCCTGGATGATTTTGGCACCGGGTATTCTTCCCTGTCTTATCTGGGTCACTACCCCATTGATGTCTTAAAAATCGATCGGTCTTTTATTAGTAATATTGGTACGCACCGCCATCAGGAAGCCATTGTACGCGCCATTTTGGCGATGGGACACTCCCTCAATATGCAGGTGGTGGCAGAAGGGGTAGAAACCTGCGAGCATGCCCATTTTTTAACTCAGGAAGGCTGTGACATCCTACAAGGCTACCTGATTAGCAAACCGCTTAACTCCACTGATGCCACCGCTTTTTTACAGGACTCTCCACCTCTGGACAAGTTTATGTCCTGTACCGTACCCCAGGCTAACCCATAAAACTTGTCCGTCCACAGATAATCTATTGATAACCCCTGACATCCAGGGCATCTAGTGGTATAGTTTTGCACTTGTTTAACCCTGTATCCCTAGCCCTAGTATTGCTAGTTGGTACCTTTGCAAAACCAGAGAACGAGATGGATGATCAAGCATTAAAAAAAGCTGCGCTACATTATCATGAGTTTCCACAGCCTGGCAAAATTAGCGTCACTCCAAGCAAGCAGCTAGCCAACCAGCGTGACCTGGCCCTGGCTTACTCTCCTGGTGTTGCAGCGCCATGCCTTGAAATTGAGCGCGATCCCTCCACAGCTGCACTGTACACCGCACGCGGCAATCTGGTAGCAGTCATCAGTAATGGTACGGCTGTACTGGGCCTGGGTAATATTGGACCACTGGCTTCCAAGCCGGTGATGGAAGGTAAAGGGGTTTTATTTAAAAAATTTGCTGGTATTGATGTATTTGACATTGAAATTGCCGAAAATGATCCAGACAAAATAGTTGATATTATTGCTGCCCTGGAACCTACCTTTGGTGGTATTAACCTGGAAGATATCAAAGCCCCGGAATGTTTTTATATTGAACAGAAACTGCGTGAACGCATGAATATTCCGGTGTTTCATGACGACCAGCATGGCACCAGTATTATTGTAGGTGCAGGCCTGCTCAATGCACTGGAAATTGTAGGCAAGAACATTCAAGACATTAAAATTATTGCTTCCGGTGCAGGCGCTGCTGCTATTTCATGTCTGGATCTATTGTGCGCATTAGGCGCAAAACGCAAAAATATCACCGTGGCTGATTCACGCGGTCTGCTGACTACGGCACGTTTGGGTAGCATGGATGAGAGTAAAGCCCGCTATGCTCAGGATATTCAGGAAACCCAGTTGCATGAGGTGATTCAGGATGCTGACATGTTCCTGGGTCTGTCCGCCGCCGGTATTTTGACCCCGCAAATGGTCAAGCAAATGGCCAAAGATCCCATCATTTTTGCCCTGGCCAACCCAAATCCGGAAATTTTGCCGGAACATGCCTGTGAAGCCCGCCCTGACGCTATTATTGCTACCGGCCGTTCTGACTATCCTAATCAGGTAAATAACGCCCTGTGCTTCCCGTATATTTTCCGTGGTGCACTGGATTCCGGTGCGACCACCATTAATGAAGCCATGAAAATTGCCTGCGTGCATGCCATTGCCAAAATGGCACATGTTGAGCCGGATTCAGCCGCCTATGGTGAGAAAGCACAGACTTTTGGCAGAGATTATTTAATTCCAGGGCCACTTGACCCTCGCCTGATTATGGAAATTGCCCCGGCAGTTGCCAAGGCTGCCATGGATTCTGGCGTAGCAACCCGCCCTATCCAGGATTTTTCTGCTTATCGCCAGCGCCTGTCCGAGTTTGTTTATAACTCTGCCTTTTTGATGAAGCCCATCTTTGCCCAGGCAAAAACCGATCCTAAGCGTATTGTATTTTGTGAAGGTGAGGATGAACGCGTGCTACGTGCCGCCCAGATTCTGGTGGATGAAGGGCTGGCCAAGCCAATTTTGGTGGGCCGCCCGGCAGTCATTGAAAAAAATATCACCAGACAGGGCTTGCGCTTACAGGCTGGTGTTGACTTTGAAATGATCAACCAGGACGATGATTTCCGCTATAAGGATTTCTGGCAACATTATTACAGCATCATGCAGCGCCGTGGCATTGGGGTTGAGCTAGCCAAACGCGAAGCCCGTCGCCGCACCACCCTGATCGGAGCCCTGCTCATCCACTTTGGCTACGCTGATGGTATGATTTGCGGTACTTTTGGTTATTATGACCTGCATCTGGATTATGTACGTGATGTGATTGGTACCAAGGCAGGCATCAATAATCTGTATGCCATGAACGTAGTGATGATGGGCGATCGTAACCTGTTTATTGCAGATACCTATGTTAACCCTGAGCCTACTGCCGAACAGCTGGCCGAAATGACCTTGCTAGCAGCTGAAGAAGTTAAACGCTTTGGTCTGGTTCCTCGCGTGGCTCTGTTATCGCATTCAAGTTTTGGCAGCGCACAGGATGCCAGTGCTGAAAAAATGCGTGAAGTCTTCCGGTTACTGTCTGTTCAGGCACCTGAGCTGGAAGTGGAAGGTGAAATGCATGGTGATGCAGCCATTGATGAAGCTATCCGCCTGGCACAGTTTCCAAATTCACGCTACAAGGGTTCAGCCAACCTCTTGATCATGCCAAATCTGGATGCAGCCAATATCGCCTTTAACCTGTTAAAAACCACAGCCGGCAACAATGTGACTGTAGGGCCTATCCTATTGGGTGCTGCCAAACCAGTCCACGTACTCACCCCAACAGCAACCACGCGCCGTATTATCAATATGACCGCCCTGACTGTGGCTGAGATTCAGCATACTGAAAAAAAGGCAGCAGGAGAAGTCAGCTAACCCGTGCTGGTTGAAATCATTCATGCTCACAGTCAGACAAAGCGTATAAGTCGCTAAGGTTTGGCTGTTTGCTTCTGCCCTATGTAAAGCAGGTTGTTAAATGCAGGTTTTTCTGGTTGGTGGCGCTGTCCGGGATCAGTTGCTGGGTCTTAAGGTCAATGAACGCGATTATGTAGTCGTCGGAAGTACGCCTGAGCAAATGCTCGCCGAAGGCTATTTGCCAGTTGGTCGCGATTTTCCGGTTTTCCTACATCCACAAACCAAAGAAGAATATGCCCTGGCCAGAACCGAACGTAAATCCGGTGTAGGCTATGGAGGCTTTACCTTTTACACCTCGCCCGATCTAACGCTGGAAGACGACCTCATCCGGCGTGACCTGACCATAAACGCCATGGCACTTGGCGACAATGGGCAACTGATTGATCCCTATGGCGGCCAGCAAGATTTACAGCAACGTATTTTGCGCCATGTTTCCCCCGCTTTTATTGAAGATCCGCTACGTGTGCTGCGGGTTGCCCGTTTTGCAGCTCGCTACGCGCCACTAGGTTTTAAGGTAGCCACTGAAACTCTGGCGCTTATGCAGCAACTGGTTGATCAGGGCGAATTAAAACACCTGATCCCTGAACGAATCTGGAAGGAAACCCAGCGTGCCCTGACTGAAAACCAGGCTCATATGTATTTTGAAGTGTTGCGTAGCTGCGGTGCGCTGGCAGTCATTATGCCGGAACTTGATGCCCTGTTTGGTGTACCACAACGGCCAGAATATCACCCTGAAGTAGATAGCGGCGTGCATACCCTGATGACCCTGCAACGTGCCTGTGAAGCTGGGTATAGTGACCGGGTGCGTTTTGCCACAGTGGTCCATGATCTGGGCAAGGCACTGACTCCTGCTGAGATTTTACCCCGCCATACAGGTCATGAAACCCGTGGTATTGAACCGATCAGAGCACTGTGCCAGCGGCTTAAGGTTCCAGCTCAGTATCAGCAACTGGCTGAGCTGGTATGCCGCGAGCATTTGCTATGCCATCAGGTGCTGGAGCTACGAGCGGGTACCATATGGCGTCTTTTACAACGCCTGGATGTACTGCGCCGTCCGGTTCGGGTAGAGGAATTTATTCAGGCCTGCGAATGTGATACCCGTGGCCGCCTGGGACTGGAAGCCCAGCCTTACCCTCAGGCAGAGTTTCTGAAACAAGCCATGCATCAGGTACGCAACATTAGAGCGGCCAGCCTGCCTGCACACATTCAGGGTGCTGAAATTGGTGAGGCGCTGGTCACCGCCAGAATTCAGGCAATTGCCGCTTTACAACAAGAATGGCAATCGTCTCATCATCGGTAAGTTTGTCCCATTTCTTAGCTCAAAATAAAAATTTACACTATCCAAATTATGTTGCTAAACATCAACAAAACGTTTCTTATTCGCTTTTTGAAAGTGATGAGCCTAAATAATAACCCTATTTATGTACTGATTTACTAAAAGTTTATTTGCTTATTTTTATTATAGGCTGTTTTTCCTTAAGTCACATGAAGTTTCCTTACTTACCTTAATTTACAAATTTGTGATAAAGATCAGTTTTCTTTAAAAATCTGAAATATTGTTAATGTGCCTATCTCGCTTTAATGCCGGCGGTACGAAAAGATGCTTAATAAAAAAAAATGATTAAGCATCCCTCGTCTAAGGAGATATGCATGGGAAACCGTCTGGCTCAGTTTGCACTTCCACTGAGCATGATATTTTTGCAGCAATCTGCACTTGCAGAGGCTTCATGGTTTAGTTTTAAAGAAGGTGATGGGTTTAGGCGCTTTTCTGTATCGGCAGGCTGGCTACATGTCATGCCACAGGGAAAACCCAACAATATTAATATTAATATTAATACGGTGGTTGAAGAAGGGCGCTCAACAGGCATTGGTGACATTCGTTATCAGGATATTGAGGAAAATTCTACAAATATTGATCCAGTGACTAAAGCTGCTTTAAAAACCGCCGCAGGATTGAATAAAGGCGTCGTATCGGGAGACTTACTAAAAACACTTGGGGCAGACTCTCAAATCTATGGTTTAGACCAGTGGAGCGCCGAGGGCACCGGTTTAAAAGCACAAGATGTGGATGCGCTGGGTCTGGTTTTTAATTATTTTCTGACCGACCATGTGGCTGTCGAAGTGATTGGCGGTATTCCACCCAAGGTAAATTTAAAAGGGATAGGCAATATTACTGCCCCACTGCATGCCAAAGCCTCAGCAGCAGGTGGCTTAATTAATTTTGACCTATATAAAGACCTGCAGATTACCAACCTGGATAGCTATGAGCAAGCGGCCAGTGTGCGAGCATGGACACCGGCAACTACGCTGCAATACCATTTTGGACAAACCGGTGTTAACAAGTTCCGTCCATACTTAGGGTTAGGCATCATGTATGCCTGGTTTGATGATATTAAGCTCAATAAAGGCCTGGAGTCTGACCTGATTGCTGCTGGCCACCGAATCCAGAATGTGCTGGACAATAAAGCAGGTGCAGCACTGTCTGGCGAGGCTTCTTCTGGTAATCCTTATGTCAAGGTTAAGGCAGAATCAACCCTGGCGCCTTTTGCTACTGCCGGTTTTACCTATGATTTTAATGATCGCTGGTTTAGCACTGCTTCAGTATCCTATACAGCACTAAGTAACAAGGCCAAAATCTCGGTCATCAGCGATAAAGATCACTCTGAGTTAATTGATTCAGAAACTACAGTGGATATTAATCCGGTGATTACTTATCTAGGTATTGGCTACCGTTTCTAACACAGTAGCCGTTAAAACAATTATTAAAAAAATCTGACTTTCCCTTTGCCGATCAATGTCCCCCTCCTCTATTGATCGGTTTTTTTAATTTTAGCATCCTCAAAATAGTCGGTTTAAGCCATTGAGTGCGGCCACCCGGTATGCTTCTGCCATAGTTGGATAATTAAACGTAGTATTGGCGAAATAATGCAGGCTGTTATTACTCTGGCTGAGCATGGCAGCCTGTCCAATATGAATAATTTCTGCCGCGTTATTGCCAAAACAGTGAATGCCAAGAATCTCTAAAGTCTCACGATGAAATAAGATTTTTAAAACACCCACAGTTTCACCAGTAATTTGCGCACGCGCCAAATGCCTAAATGACGCCTGCCCAACCTCATAAGGTACTTTCTCATCGGTTAATTCCTGTTCTGTTTTACCAATGGAAGAAATTTCAGGAATGGTATATATGCCTGTTGGCACGTGCACCACAGGTTGTACATCCTGCTCACCCACCATGTTGGCCGCAGCACAGCGCCCCTGATCGTAAGCCGCGGAAGCCAGTGACGGCCAGCCAATCACATCACCTGCTGCATAAATATGTGGCACAGCGGTTTGATACTGATTGTTAACGGCCAGTTGTCCACGGCTATTCGGTGTTAAACCAACATTTTCCAGACCCATGTTGTCGGTATTACCAGAACGTCCGTTACACCACAAAATGGCATCGGCTTTGATTTTCTTGCCACTTTGCAGGTGCAAAACGACATAGTCATCATGGGTTTCCAGGTGGTCAATTTGCTCTTTGTGACGAATCAATACCCCTAATTCGCGCAAATAATAAGACAATGCATCAGAAATTTCGGCATCCAGATAATTTAAAAGCTGCGACTGGGTGTTAATCAGGTCGACCTTATAATCCAGTCCAATAAAGATAGACGCATATTCACAACCAATGACCCCAGCACCATACACAATAATTTTATGGATAGGATAGTTCAAAGTTAAAATTTTATCGCTATCAAAAACCCGCGGATGCGAAAAATCCAGTCCTTCCGGCTGGTATGGACGGCTGCCAGTGGCAATCACCAACTGATCAAAACTTAAGGTTTCCTTACCACCATCCAGCGTATGTACAATAATGGTATGCTCATCCTGCACATAGGCCCGACCATGATGCACATCAATTTCATTGCGCTCATAAAAACGGGTATGGGTATCGACCTGCGCCTGAATCACTTTTTCTGCGTTTTTGAGTACCTCGGATAACGGCACCTGTTTCCACTCCCCAACCTTTTGAAAAAGCGGATCACGCTGGTAGCGCATAATATTAAATACCGTCTGACGTAAAGCTTTACTGGGAATAGTGCCAACATGGGCACAATTGCCTCCTAGCTGCTGTCGCTGGTCGATGATGGCGACTTTTTTTCCGCCTTTGGACAGCTTCATGGCAGCGCCTTCACCAGCCGGACCCGCTCCAAGTACAATTGCATCGTATTGGTAAGCGGGTTTTTTCAGGTTTTTTTCACGACGCGCCATAGATTGGTCTCCTGCCCTCAAGCGATAAATAATTTTAAATACAATTCAGACTGCCTATTGTAGGGTACGCCAAGCCCGGAAAGAGTGGTAAGCAATAAATTGATTTTAAACTACAACTTTAGTCGATCCGGCACCAGTAAGTCTGCAATATTACTGCAAATACAATACATGTTCGTTACGATATCACCCATGCCCAAGCCTTCGTGTATACCCTATTTGTAGCGTATACTAGACCTACAAAAAACTTCATGTAAAACATGTGCACCATTGTAAAACCAAACGCAGCGCAAGCGTGCCCCTGTTTAAGGAATACCTGTTATGTCTTCAGTGAATACTCCAGCTCAACGCGCCATCCAGGGAGAAAAACTGCGTGGTGCAGAAAAAGTGGCACGTATTCCAGTTAAAGTAATTCCAACCATTGAGATTCCGCGTAAACCGGACTGGATTCGGGTCAAAATGACTGCGCCTGATGAAGTGCAGCGCATCAAGGACACCTTACGCGCCCAACGCCTGCATACTGTCTGTGAAGAAGCTGCCTGCCCTAACCTGCCAGAATGTTTTGGCGGCGGCACAGCAACCTTTATGATTATGGGTGATATTTGCACCCGCCGCTGCCCGTTTTGTGATGTTGCCCATGGCCGGCCAAATCCACTAGATGTAGATGAACCGCGCCACATGGCCGAAACCATTGCCGGGCTTGGCCTGAAATATGCAGTAATTACCTCGGTGGATCGTGATGACCTGCGCGATGGTGGTGCCCAGCATTTTGTTGATTGTATTCTGGAAACCCGAAAAATCAGCCCCAACACCTTGCTGGAAATTCTGGTGCCGGATTTTCGTGGCCGTATGGATATTGCCCTGCGGATCATGAGCGAATGCCCACCCGATGTATTTAATCACAACATTGAAACTGTGCCGCGCCTGTATCGTGCCATGCGTCCCGGTTCAGATTATCAGCACTCCCTGAATCTACTTAAGAAATTCAAGCAAGTTTGCCCGGACATTCCGACCAAATGCGGCCTGATGGTAGGTCTTGGCGAAACTGAAGAAGAAGTGATTGAGCTACTTAATGATTTAAAAAAACACAATGTGGACTATGTAACGATTGGTCAATATTTGCAGCCTTCCAAAAACCATGCACCCGTGGCACGCTTTGTCACCCCGGAAGAATTTGAGCGCTACGCTGAACATGGCCGTCGCTTAGGTTTTAAAAATATCTGGTCTGCTCCAATGGTACGCTCCAGCTATTTTGCAGACCGTCAATATTATGGTGAACCTTGCCCACCGGTAAGACGCAGCGTAAAAGCAGTTGACGCTTAAGCAATTTTTTGCAGCTCTGGCCTATTTGCTGCTTGCTATGTTTATGGCCTTACTCAGCTTTACAAGTTTCATAAATTTGAGCAAGCAATGGCATGAACCAGATTTTTACAGCAATTCAACCAACCTCACCTTTATGGTTTTCCTGCTGGGCACAAGCCTAGCGGGACTCATTTATCTGTTACTGGCATTGTATGGCCACAAGCTAGCCAAGAAGAATTTTAACTGGCTCAATATCATTGCACTTATAGTGTTATTGCCTTGCTTGCTCTGGTTTTCATGGATGTTTTTATTCCATTTGGGGCTATAGTTTTTCTACAAAATATCCCATCGATTTTTGGTGCCCCTGCATTTCATGTATAATTAGACTCAATTTTTACTTCACGATATGAACATTTAAATGAGCCAACTTGCCCAGCTGATTGAACAAGCCTTTGAAGATCGCCTACAGTTTTCCCCAGCCAATGCGCCCAACGATGTGCGCCAGACAGTAGAAGAAGCGCTGGCTGGCCTGGATAATGGCAGCCTGCGTGTGGCAGAAAAACTGGATGGCAACTGGCAGGTTAACCAATGGCTAAAAAAAGCAGTATTGCTATCGTTCCGCTTAAATGACAATGTGCCTGTAGAGTCGTGCGATCTGCGCTTTTACGACAAAGTGCCCACCAAGTTTAATGGCTGGACTGAGCAACAGTTTAAAGATGCAGGTGTACGAGTGGTACCTCCGGCAGTCGCCCGTAAAGGCAGTTTTATTGCCCGCAATGTAGTACTCATGCCTTCTTATGTAAATATTGGTGCTTATGTAGACGAAGGCGCTATGGTTGATACCTGGGCGACTGTAGGTAGCTGTGCACAAATTGGTAAGAACGTTCATTTATCCGGTGGTGTAGGTATTGGGGGCGTGCTTGAGCCTCTACAGGCCAACCCAACGATTATTGAAGACAACTGCTTTATTGGCGCACGTTCTGAAATTGTCGAAGGCGTGATTATTGAAGAAGGTGCAGTGATTTCCATGGGCGTCTATATTGGCCAGTCCACCCGTATTTATGACCGTGAAACTGGCGAAACTCATTATGGTCGTGTACCTGCTGGTTCGGTCGTCGTACCCGGTAACTTGCCTTCCAAAGATGGTACATACAGTTTATATGCTGCCATTATTGTCAAAAAAGTCGATGCAAAAACCCGTAGTAAGGTAAGCTTAAACGAACTGCTGCGTGTTGATTAGTCACTATTGACCATTAACGCCAATCTTTAGCCTATATTAAGCCTTGCACTGCTATAATAAGCAGCTTGCAAGGCGTTAGTCTTTCAGCTTGACTGTCCATCTGAATGATCAGGGTTTAAATAAGTACTTATGCGTTCTGCACAAATTCCTGTCACTGACCCGGCTGCGGGTTTACGCCTGACTGAAATTTTTTACTCCTTACAAGGTGAGGCCAATGCGTCGGGCTGGCCGAGTGTATTTGTACGCCTAACTGGATGCCCCCTGCGCTGTACCTACTGCGACACTACTTACTCTTTTGAAGGCGGGGAACGCTTGGCGTTGCCCGACATTATCGAGCAAGTAAAAAGTTTTGGCGTTGCGCATGTGTGTGTAACCGGTGGTGAACCCCTGGCACAGCCTAATTGCATCCCTTTACTTACACAACTATGTGATGCAGGTTTTAAGGTATCTCTGGAGACCAGTGGTGCCTTGTCAGTACAAGCTGTTGATGTGCGTGTATCCAAAGTGATGGATTTAAAAACGCCATCCTCGGGTGAAGTTCAGCGTAATCTGATGGACAACCTGAACTACTTGACCCCACATGACCAGATCAAGTTTGTGATCTGTGACCGTGCAGACTATGACTGGGCCAGACAACAGTTACAGCAATACCAGCTTGAAAAGCGAGTGGACACAGTATGGTTTTCACCTGCATTCGCCATTGACAAAACCAAAGCTGCACTTCCTGCTTTCGCCCGCTCTCTTGCCGACTGGATTGTGGCAGATCGCTTACCGGTACGCTTCCAGTTACAGCTGCATAAACTGCTGTGGAATGATGAAATGGGACGTTAAATGAGCCAAACGCGTGCTTTTTTGCTGCTATTAAGCAGTGTGCAGTTGATTGCAGGTGGCTGGTTCTGGCGAATATTAACCCATGATGAGCCTAGTATCGGGCAATCAGGTTCACTGGTGTTGCTGATGATTTTACCAGCCGGGTTAATTATCGGGGGCTTTGCCAACTTGCTGTGTTTTATCTGGCTGGGTTACCGCCGCTTAAATTATGCAGTGCTGGTTGGCCTTATCAACTTACTGATGCCAGTTTGGCTTGCTTTAATCTTATTGCTTATTAATGCAATATTATTACTTGTTATAGGGTGAATACATGTCCACGCAAAAAACCAATGCTTCTGCTCATACTACTGATAAGCCACGTGCCATTGTTTTACTCTCTGGTGGTCTGGATTCAACCACTTGTCTGGCCTGGGCGCAGGCACGTTATGAATGCTTTGCTTTAAGTTTTTCTTATGGACAGCGTCACTCTATTGAACTGGAAGCTGCAAAAGACCTGGCAAAGCGCACTGGGGTAGAGCACCGGATTATTGATATTGACCTGCGCCAGCTTGGTGGTTCGGCACTCACCGATGATTCTATTGCTGTGCCGGAGGATACTATTGATATCCAGCCAAGTAATATTCCGGTTACCTATGTGCCTGCTCGGAATACGATTTTTTTGTCTTATGCCCTTGCTGCGGCAGAAGTTAAAAATGCTTCTGCTATTGTGATCGGGGTAAATGCCGTGGATTATTCTGGTTATCCGGATTGCCGCCCGGAATATATAGATGCATTTGCCAAAATGGCCACGCTTGCCACCAAAGCAGGAATTGAAGGTAACCCAATTACTATAGAAACTCCATTATTACTGTTGTCAAAAGCAGATATCATACGTCTTGGCCTGGCGCATGGAGTGGACTATTCACAGACTATCTCCTGTTATCAGGCCGATCAACAGGGACGGGCCTGTGGTCGCTGTGATAGTTGCCGTTTACGCCATCAGGGGTTTATGGATGCAGGCGTGGTTGACCCTACCGTATATCAGGCTACCACTCATCAAGATTAGGAACATGACATATATTATGAAGAATTTTTCGACTTTACGTTTAGCCTTGTTCGCTACGGCCATGGCCTCTACTACACTGGCAGTTGCTGCACCTACTGATATTAAATCTGCCATGATTGAACGCTGCGCGGATGAAGCAGTACAACTTAAAATGACCGACGCTGCCAGTGCAAAAAAGGTGTGTAGTTGCACCATTAATGTTCAGGCTAACCAGCTAAAGTTAGGTGAATTCTGGGAAATTCAAAGCACCGCTATGAAGGGGCAGAATCCGAATAACCTGCCTGCTCTAAAGCGTATTCAGGGTGATCTGGACAAATGTCGCGCCGGGATTAAAATGAATCCACCACAACTGCCACAGCAAAGCCCGGCCAAAAAATAAAACTTCTTGGTCATAGAACCCGTTATTGTTAGCGGGTTTTTATATGCCTGAATTTTTAAACATTTTAAGGCCAAAGCATTATCAGTGTTTTAGCTTGGGCTTTTTACTAAGAGATTCTTGCCATGACAACAAACGCAGAAATTGTGCAACAGCTTCCTGATTTAACAGTCAGTAGCTCCCACGGTGAATTAAATCTGGCTGATTTAACCAGTCACTATAACCTGCTCTACTTTTATCCCCGGGATTTAACTGCTGGCTGTACCACCCAGGCTCAGGACTTTCGGGATTTACAACCAGAATTTGAGCAGTTTGGTGTTAAAATCTATGGCGCTTCACGCGATACACTAGCAAGACATGCCAAGTTTATTGAAAAAGAGAATATACCTTTTCCATTAATCAGCGACCCTGAAGAAGTGCTCTGTCGTCAGTTCGATGTGATTAAAACCAAGAATATGTACGGTAAGCAGGTACAGGGAATTGAACGCAGCAGCTTTTTGTTTAATCCACAGGGTCAGCTGGTCAAAAGCTGGCGCAAGGTGAGAGCTGCCGGGCACGCCAAAGCAGTATTGCAATTTGTTAAAGACCAAAGCCTGTAATTTTTATTTTAAAATTCAATAAATGCTTTAATAGCAGGCCGTCTGTTTTGCTTCAGGTGCCTGCTTTTTTCTATCAACATTAAATATATATCCCTTAAGGCAGGACTGCACGCGCCTGCTGTTGTAGATTTTGATAAGTAGTTGTTTGCATGAAACTGGTTAGAAAGCTTAACGTCGAGGCAGGTACCTGTGTTAAGTCAGGTAAATGACCCAACAAATACTGCTCGCGGATCGGTGTGGCAGAAAGATGAAAATAATTATCCAGCTCAACCAGGGGCCACTCTGGAAATAAAGATAAATAATAAGAACTCTGGTCTTTAAAATGCCCAATCAAGCCTATTTTCTGTGATGTCTCCTTTACAATATCCTGCACAGCCATTTTAACCATGGCAGTCCATTTTTCGTCATTGAACACATCAATCAGACCGGCAAAGTCAGTACGCTCCTGCTGTTCCGGGCTAAGCGCTGCCCGGATCATGTGCTGGCGTTCCTCAAGACTAAATACGTTTTTTAAACTACGTTCCGGCTGAGCCGAACCTAGCAGAATTATTAGCCGTTTACTGTGCTTGAACGCTTCTTGTATTACTGCCAGATGGGCCAGATGAAAAGGCTGGAAACGACCAATAAATACCAGATAATCAAACACAGCAATCCTTAAATGGCTAGATACTTAGGAGGTATTTTACTGCTTTGTTTACCAGCTCACCAGCTGTACTACATCAAAGGCCGGATTTTCGTAAGGATGGGCTTCTTTAAAAACCTGCAGCACCCTGGCCAGCTTTTCTCTGGGAAGCACGACTTCAACCCGCCACTCTGGCACCAGCTCCAGCTCTCCAATCTCACCAATATGGGGATTAGCTCCTTTTAAAGGCCGAAACTGACCCTGACCCAGTACCTGCCAGGCACAACACTCATAATCACCCACTTTTCCGGCACCAGCATTAAATACTGCCTCTTTTACTTCTTGCACATGAGTATCCGGCACAAAAAAAACAAACTTATACATTGCTTATTCCTTAGCATCTATCTTTTAAATGACTACTAGCTTGCGCCATTAAGCCATCATACCCGCAGTGATTAGACTGCATTATTGTTATGCACAATCTGCAATTATTATGCGAACTAAAGATAGCCTTAAAACCTCAGCCCGTCCATTACTTTAGGGTTAAGTGCACAATAAAAAACCGCACCAGATTGATGCGGTCTTTATTAACAATGGCTTAGCTTTAACCGATAAATCGTCTTGCATTTCGGAACAAACGCAGCCATGCGCCATCCTCAGTCCAGTCTTCTGGCTTCCATGAATGCTGCACTGCACGGAACGTACGCTCCGGATGCGGCATAAGAATAGTAGCGCGGCCATCCAGACTGGTTACGCCCGTAATGCCTTCGGGTGAACCATTCGGATTAAGCGGATAATGCTGGGTTGGATTGCCCTGACTATCCACATAGCGCAAGCTGATTTGTTGCTGCGTAGATAGACTGGCTAGTACGTCGCTACTGGCAACCACACGTCCTTCACCATGCGCAACCGCAATCGGTAAAATAGAACCCGCCATATCTTCCAGGAGTACCGAGCGGGACTGCTCCACACGTACGTTTACTGTCCGCGCTTCAAAACGTTCGCTGGTATTGGGGTAAAAGCGCGGCCAGTTTTCAGCACCAGGAATCAGCTCCTTGAGCTGCGACATCATCTGACAGCCATTGCAAATCCCTAAGCTAAAGGTTTCATCACGCTGGAAGAAGCGTTCAAACTGGTCACGCAAACGGGTATTAAACAGGATAGACTTGGCCCAGCCACCCCCAGCACCTAACACGTCACCATAACTAAAGCCACCGCAGGCTACAAGTCCTTCAAAGTCATTCAAGTCCACATGCCCGGCCAGCAAGTCACTCATATGAACATCCACACTACAAAAACCGGCTTTCTCAAAACCAGCTGCCATTTCCAGCTGACCATTGACGCCCTGTTCACGCAGGATAGCCATTTTGGGCTTACGCACATTGATAAATGGTGCTTCAATCGGTTCATTTAAATCGAAGGTTGGCCTGGCAATCAAACCCTGGAAGCTTGTCTCACCAATCAGGCTAAACTCCTGATCAGCGCCTTCGGAATTATCACGCAGACGCTGGATTTGATAACTTACTGATGCCCAGGCTTGTTGCATTTCCACACGGGACAAAGACAGACCCGCTACACTCAGCAGATCGCTATTATTCACTGTACCGATCTGGTAGATAGCATCCTGTAACAGGTGCCCTTGTAGCTCCTGTTGCAGCTGTGCCCAGCTGGTGGCAGTTAACTGAACCACTGCACCAACTTCTTCAGCAAATAGTTCAGCCAGTGTATCCGTGCCACTGAGTTGCAAATCAGCGCCTAAGCGTGAAGCAAACATCATTTCACTCACACTTGCCAGCAAGCCACCGTCACCAATATCATGATAAGCCAGTAGCAAGCCACGCTGGTTCCAGTCCTGAATTAAGGCAAAGAAAGCTTTAAGGTCATCGGTAGAATCAAGATCCGCCGTAGTTTCACCCAAACCTTGATACACCTGCGCCAAAATGGAAGCACCCAGACGAAACTTGCCACGCGATAAATCCAGACGTACCAGTACGGTATCTTCATCACGCTTAAGCTCAGGAGTCAGGGTTTTACGTACATCCTGCACCGGGGCAAAGGCAGAAATAATGGCTGACATGGGCGAAGTAACTGCTTTGTCCTCACCGCTATGCTCATCCTGCCAGGTAGTACGCATTGATAAGGAATCCTTGCCTACTGGTATAGCAATACCCAGTGTTGGGCAAATTTCCATGCCTACAGTTTTAACGGCTTCAAATAACGCCTGATCCTCGCCCGGTTGCCCGGCGGCTGCCATCCAGTTCGCGGATAATTTGATATCGCTCAACTGCCGGATGCTGGTAGCACTGATGTTGGTAATGGCTTCAGCCACTGCCAGACGCGCAGACGCTGCCGGATTGAGCAGCGCAACCGGTGGGCGCTCACCCATACTCATGGCTTCGCCGGTATAGGTCTGATAGCCTGTTGTGGTTACCGCACAATCAGCCACAGGCACCTGCCATGGGCCAACCATTTGGTCGCGTGCCACCATCCCGGTGATGGAACGGTCGCCAATGGTAATCAAAAAGGATTTGCTGGCAACCGTGGGATGGCGCAGTACGCGGAAAATAGCGTCCTTTAGGTCAATTGTGCTGGTATCAAACGCACTACCCTGACGTGCCACGGTGTCATAGCTGCGCTGCATACGTGGTGTACCACCCAGCATCACCTGCATGGGAATATCCACGGCCTTATTATCAAACAAGGGGTCTTCTACGGTTAAATGCCGCGCTTCGGTGGCTTCACCCAGTACCGCAAACGGGCAGCGTTCACGGGCACACAGGGATTCAAACAACTCTAAAGACTCTGGACGAATAGCTAGTACATAACGTTCCTGTGCTTCATTTGACCAGATTTCCATGGGTGACATGCCCGGCTCCAGCGATGGAATCTTACGCAGATTCAGCACGGCGCCCAGTTTATGATCATTGACCAGCTCCGGCATGGCATTAGACAAGCCACCCGCGCCCACGTCATGAATCGACACAATCGGGTTTTCGTCTTCCATACCCCAGCAGGCGTCAATCACTTCCTGGCAACGACGCTCCATTTCAGGGTTATCACGCTGTACCGAGGCAAAATCCAGTTGCTCACCCATGGTGCCGCTATCTACAGAAGATGCTGCACCACCACCTAAACCAATCAGTAACGCCGGGCCGCCCAGTACAATCAGCAGATCACCTGGCTCAATAGGGTCTTTTTCCACATGTTCAGGGCGAATATTACCGTAACCACCAGCAATCATAATTGGCTTATGAAAACCTTTAACTTCTACACCATTGGTAGTAGGCACGGCCTGCTCAAAGGTACGGAAATAACCACACAGGTTGGGACGGCCAAATTCGTTATTAAACGCCGCGGCACCCAGAGGCCCTTCAATCATGATCTGCAAGGCTGAGGCCATACGGTTGGGTTTACCGTACGGTACTTCCCAGGGTTGTTCAAAACCGGGAATATTTAAGTTAGAAACGGTAAAACCTGCCAGACCGGCTTTGGGTTTGCCACCACGCCCGGTTGCACCTTCATCACGGATTTCGCCGCCAGAACCAGTCGCTGCACCGGCAAATGGCGCAATGGCTGTGGGATGGTTATGGGTTTCCACTTTCATTAAAATATGCACGGCCTGATTGCGGTACACATATTCATGCTGACCACTTTCCGGCTGGTATTGCTTATAAAAACGTGCGGTATCAAAACCCACAATGACCGAGGCATTGTCTTTATAGGCAGACAGTACATCGGTTGGTGACTCTTTATAGGTATTTTTAATCATCTGGAATAAGGATAATGGCTGTTTTTCACCATTAACTGTCCATTCAGCATTAAAGATTTTGTGGCGGCAGTGCTCAGAGTTGGCCTGCGCAAACATCATCAGTTCAATATCATGCGGGTTGCGCCCAAGCTGGGTAAAGGCTTGGGTCAGATATTCAATTTCCTGCATGGAGAGGGCAAAACCAAACTCCTGATTTGCTCTAACCAGTGCATCAACACCCTGCCCCAAAATATCTACCGATTGCAACGGCTTTGGCGCCGTTTCATCAAATAGGGCTGCGGCAGCGTCAACACTGGCAAAAATGGTTTCTGTCATGCGATCATGCAATAAGGCAGAAACCTCAGCATTTAAACTACCCAGACCACGCAAGGTATATAAAATGCCGCGTTCCAGACGGTGAACAGGCGCATTACAGTTCTTGAAAATATCAGTGGCCTTGGACGACCAGGGGGAAATCGTGCCAATACGGGTGGTAACCAGCACTTGTACATCACCAGATTCCGCTGTTGCCAGCGTATAGTTCTGACCATCATTAAGCAACTGGGCAGCAACCGACTGCTGATGCTCACTTAACTCCTGATCAAACAGATAAACAAACTGGCTTTCCAGGGTAATACCCCTGTTTGCAGCTGAACCAAGCGCACAAATACGCGATAAAAGCTGATGTTGCTTAAAGTTCGAGTGTGCAGAAGCACCGGCCACAATAAACATGCTGAAACTGGCTCCAGGGGCTTGTTAACTTAACAAAACCGCAATGTTTGAAAGAAGCGCTATATGATACGCGCAAACAATCAAATCAGCTAGGCTTTCGTGCATTCTGATTATGTTTTAGCCAATGTTTTTTACTTTCTTCTTATCCCCTGAAACCGTTGTGATCGCTTGATCAAAGGCCGCCCTTTTAAAATTTTGCCTGTATTTTAATAGTGTAAATGCAGAACAAAGCCAGACTTATACAACAGCGCCATACCACTACTTTTAAATAGCCTTTTGTGGAGCGCTGTTCTTAAGTCAATCAGTGTTAAAAAATATCAGTCTCGCCATATCATTTGGCAGATTCGGTTGCTGAGACACTTTTTTGAGTAGTTTTGCTGGTTTTGACTGTTGTGGTTTTGGCAGCTTTACTATCATTCTGGTCTGTCTTCGAGCGTTTGACCTCAGAGGCTGACTACTTGCTGGTGATTTTTTGTGTTTTTGGCTTGCTACCGGTTGCCTTTTTATTACTTTCTGTCACCCGGTCAGTTACATCTTTAGTCACTTCCTTGGTTTTATCCCATGCTGTTTCGGCTTTTTCACCAATAAAATTAGCTGCTGCCCTAGTCTCATCAACCACCACCCCACCCAGCTTTTCAACACCGTCCGCTGTACCGGTACCCAGGCTTTTTATTCCGGTTTGTGAGCTGGTTTCAACGTTACTTTTTTTGGCGTTGTTTTCAACTTTATCAGTTGTGGTCGTGCTGGTTACCGTCTTATTACTTGCCGTAGTTTTTACATTATCAGGATTGGTGGTCGCCGCATGCATATGCGTCGTATCTGTTTTCGCTGTCGTACTGTTTTGGGTTTCAGCGCTGGCAGCAAATGCTGAGCCAGCAGTCATAGCCAATGACAAGATTGAAGCCATTAATAATGTTTGTCTATTAAATAACATGGTTCATACTCCACTCGAGCTTTATTCAATGATTGAATAATTGGTAGCAAACAGAATGCACGCCCTTTAGATATTATTTGGTAATAATGCACCCTTATTTGTATAATTTTGCTTATTTTTTCCGCGACTGTTTCCAGTATTTTGTATGATCAAGGCCATTACAGTTAAGATATTTATCACTTATTAATAAACTTGTATCTTTAATAAAACTACCAGCTAAATTGCATCTTAATTTTTGTCAGGTATCACCTACTCATGCAAATAGACCAGCAAAAGCCGATTCACGTCATGTTCTGTCGCGCCAATCTGGTATAAGTCAGCAATATTTGACATGATTGGCTATAATTAATTTCCTAGAAAACACCTGTTTATATCATATGCAAGAAATGCGATGGGCACAGCTGCTTTCCCCACTGCGGCTAGGGAGTAAAAAGAATCGCGCTCAAGACAGGAGCGGTGAACAAGGACGCACTGCTTTTCATAAAGACTATGACCGGATTATTTTTTCGCAAAGCTTTCGGCAGTTAAATCGTAAAACCCAGGTTCATCCCCTGACCCAGAATGATGGGATTCATACCCGCCTGACTCATTCCCTGGAGGTATCGTGTATTGGCCGCTCGCTAGGAATGCTGGCTGCCGAAAAAATCCGGCACCAATTACCTGCCTGGATTGATCCGGCAGATGTAGGCGCCATTATTCAGGCGGCATGCCTAGCCCATGATATTGGCAACCCGCCATTTGGACATGCCGGTGAGTATGCGATCCGTGACTGGTTTGAGCACCCTGGGCACCAGCACCTGCTGATTTCACTTAGTCCAGAGCAACGTGCGGATGTATGCCAGTTTGAAGGTAATGCCCAGGGATTGCGGGTACTTAGCCGCCTGGAATACCACCCTGATGATGGTGGTATGCGCTTAACTTATGCCACACTAGGTGCCTATTTAAAATATCCCTGGCTGGCAAAACCACTTGACCCGTCCAGTGTGCATCCCAGCCATAAACGGGCCAAATTTGGTTGCTACCAAAGTGAAAAAGATATTTTACAGACCATTGCTGAGCATCTGGGTTTGCTGCAAATTGGCGAGTATCATTTTTGTCGGCACCCACTGACTTATTTGCTGGAGGCAGCCGATGATATCTGTTATGCGCTGATAGATCTGGAGGATGGTTTACAGCTTGGCATGCTGCACTATCATGAGGTAGAACCACTATTTTTAACCCTGATTGCCGAGTATGGTGCGCCAGATGAAATCAGCCGTAATGTTCCCATTCCGCAAAAACTGGCTGCCCTGCGTGGTCGTGCCATGAAACGGCTGGTCGATGAAGTCACTGATGCGTTTAAGCGCCAGCATGACCAGATTCTGGCCGGGCAGCTTAAAGGCAGCTTGCTGGATCACTGTCCACCAGACTTATGTCATGGGGTAGAAGCTGCCAAGAATCTGGCGCGTGATCGGATTTTCACCCACCCGCAAAAGGCACGTCTGGAGCTGGTAGCCAATTCCAGCCTGCATGCCTTGCTGGATGCTTTTATGCCACTGGCTGTAAAGCAACATCATCTGAGTTTTCGGGAGCAGCGCCTCATGCATATTTTAAATGCCCATGGTGCTGTGCCTAGTGAAGATCCGTCATTTCATTACCATAATATTATGCAGATTCTGGATATGCTCAGCAGCCTGTCAGACCATCAGGCCTATGCGCTATCACAAGAGTTACAGGGTCACCGGGTTACCCTGCTTTAACAGTTTTAAAAATCGTCCAATGTTTTTTAAGTTTTGAGTATTGCTATGATTGGTTGTTTAACAGGTGTGGTACGTGCGCTGGAAGCATCAGTAGTCTTACTGGACGTCAATGGTGTGGGTTATGAAATAGACACGCCGCTCACTACGTTTTGCCAGCTCAAAACTGGTCAGAACGTAACCTTATGGACGCATCTGGTCATCCGGGAGGATGCACACCTGCTTTATGGTTTTTTTGATACTACCGATAAAGCCCTGTTTCGTACCCTGATTAAGGTAAATGGGGTTGGGCCCAAGCTGGCCTTAAGTATTTTGTCCAGTATGAGTAGTGCGATGCTGGTGCAAGCCATTGACATGCAGGACGTTACCACCCTGACCCGTATTCCCGGGGTAGGCAAAAAAACCGCAGAACGGCTGGTCATTGAACTGCGTGATCGCCTGCAAAAGCTAGGCAGCAGTGACAGTAGCAGCATTACTCCCCTCGGTATTACTACCATTTCACCGGTGGCCGAAGCAGAAGCGGCGCTGGTGTCTTTAGGCTATAAGCCCCTAGAAGCGCAAAAGGCGGTTGCCGCATTTAAAGGTGAACATAGCGAAAGTGCCGCCCTGATACGGGCAGCACTTAAATCCATGATGAAGCAATAAGCGTCATTTGATAGCCGAATTTCCCTAATTTTAACGTGGTGAACAATATGCAGGATCGATTAGTTAGTGGCAGCGAAAAGCCCGAGGATCATTTTGATCGTGCAATTCGCCCAACCAGTCTTGAGGACTATGTAGGGCAACCTGTTGTACGTGAACAAATGGAAATTTTTATTCATGCTGCGCGTACACGCAACGAAGCGCTGGATCATACTTTAATTTTCGGCCCACCTGGCCTGGGTAAAACCACGCTGGCCAATATCATTGCCCGTGAAATGGGTGGCAATTTAAAATCCACCTCTGGGCCAGTGCTAGAGCGTGCCGGTGATTTAGCAGCATTGCTCACCAACCTTGAACATGGTGACGTGCTATTTATTGATGAAATTCATCGCCTGTCACCTGTTATTGAAGAAATCCTTTATCCGGCCATGGAAGACTATCAGCTGGATATCATGATTGGAGAAGGCCCGGCAGCACGCTCCATCAAGCTGGACTTGCCACCGTTTACCCTAGTGGCGGCCACAACCCGCGCCGGTTTGCTGACTTCGCCCCTACGTGACCGTTTTGGCATTGTGCAGCGGCTGGAGTTTTATTCTGTTGCCGACTTAACCCATATTGTGCATCGTTCTGCCAATTTAATGGGTATTCCCATGACCCCGGAGGGCGCTCAGGAAATTGCCCGGCGTTCACGTGGCACACCTCGGATTGCCAACCGCTTGCTACGCCGGGTGCGTGATTATGCCGAAGTCAAAGGCAATGGCGAAGTGACTCAGGAAATGGCGCAGCGTGCGCTGGACATGCTCAATGTTGACAAAAATGGACTGGATACCCTTGATCGTCGTTATTTGCAAATGTTGCTTGAACGTTTTAATGGTGGCCCTGCTGGTGTAGAAGCCCTGGCTGCGGCTATGGCAGAAGACAGTGGTACGCTGGAAGATGTGATTGAACCTTACTTAATTCAGCAGGGTTTTGTCATGCGCACTGCACGTGGCCGTATCGCAACCAACCAGGCATACTATCAATTTGACATGGTTCCGCCTGAGCGAGGATAAGCGAAACACCGTTTCGCCCGAGCGCAAGACCTTGCGACCTATAGCTCTCATATGCTTCGAGGAGGAGTAAAAACAAAACGCTGTTACACCATGGAAATCAATATCCATACGCGAACAGCGTAATCAATCCTTTGCTTCCTACTTCTCATCTTCTGCAAGATATAAACCTGTTCTGTACATACATTCCTGAGGTATCAAGAGGCCTTTCTCATGCTCGACGGCGCCGTATGACGGGTGCTATGCTCGACGCATAAACAAGGCTCTGGAATACGTATGTCAGATATTTTTACTTTCCCCATCCGCGTTTATATTGAAGATACGGATGCCGGCGGCATTGTTTATCATGCCAACCACATCCGTTATTTTGAACGCGCCCGTACCGAGTGGCTCAGGGCACAAGGTGTAGCGCATTATTGGGATCAGCACGATTATTCGTTTGTGGTACATCAGATTAACGTGCAATACCATAAGCCTATTTTTATGGATAATTTGCTGGATGTAACCGTAGAGGTACGTTCGTGTAAATCTGTATCATTTTGCTTGCAGCAAAATATTTACCATGATGAAATGCTGCTGGCTTCTGCAACGGTTACCATGGCCTGCCTGGACGCGCAGCTAAAACCCAGAAGAATTCCAAAATTTATCCATGATTTGATCATAAAATCAGTGATTTAGTTTGATTATCCAATTATCTTTGTGAAACAACCATGCCAACCGAATCCACCGCAAACTCTCTTAATATTTCTGATCTAATCCTGCATGCCAGCCCGGTTGTGCAGCTGGTGATGCTCATCCTGTTTCTGGCTTCTGTATATGGCTGGTTTTTAATTGCAAGGCTGGAAATGACCTTTCGCAAAAGCAGCCAACAAGATCAAAGCTTTGAAAAAGTCTTCTGGTCTGGTGCGGACTTAAAAACCCTATATAAAAACGCACAGACTCATCCACATAGACAGGGTCTGGAATCGGTATTTTATGAAGGGTTTACCGAATTTTTAAAATTAAAAAAACGTCAGGCCAATAAAGAAGAAACCATATCTGGCACCGAACGTATGCTACGGGTTGCCCTGTCCCGTGAACAAAATGCACTGGAACAAGGTACATCTACTTTAGCCAGCATCGGCTCAGTATCTCCGTATATTGGCTTGTTTGGCACTGTATGGGGCATCATGAATGCATTTATTGGGCTGGCACAGGTTGAGCAAGTGACCCTGGCAACAGTTGCACCCGGTATTGCCGAAGCATTGATTGCGACCGCCATTGGTCTGTTTGCTGCAATTCCAGCCGTGCTGGCTTATAACCGCTATAGCAGCAAGAGTGAAGCGGTTTACCAGCAACGCGCCTTGTTTGCTGAAGAAATGACAGCACTATTGCAACGTGAATCGCTTGATAGCCAGACCATCAGCCCGCGTGAGGATGCCTGATTATGGCACGGCAAAACAGCCCATTTGGACGGATCAAAAAACCGCTTAACAGCGACATGAACGTAGTGCCATATATTGACGTGATGCTGGTATTGCTGGTGATTTTTATGGTTACTGCACCCATGATTACCTCAGGCATTACCGTGGATTTACCACAGGCTAAAAGCACTCCTTTTCAGTCTGAAACCCAGCCTGCCATTGTCACAATAGAAAGCAACGGTCAATACTCCCTCAAATTTGGTAGTAAAGCTGAACAGATTACGCTAGATGAACTTAAAGTGCGTTTGGCTAACGCACAAAATGACGCTGAACAAAAACAGCAAAAACTGATGGTACTAGTAAATGGTGACAAAAAGGTAGCCTATGGCGAGGTAGTAGAACTAATGTCTATCCTGCAAGATGCCGGTTTAACTCAGGTTGGCTTGCTGACTGACTCACCCAAACCTTAAGGCTGGTAAGAAGATATATACATGAAACAGCCTGCACCATCGTCTTTTAAACAAAATCGCCTGCCTCTGGCCATCACCCTAGTACTGCATGTCAGTTTGCTGGGCGGCTTGCTGTATTTCGGCAACAGTAAACCGCTTGTTCCACCCAAGCCCCTGCAAGCCATTTTAATTACGCCAGAACAACTACAACAGGCAATGCAGGCTGATACCTCCACCAGCTCATCTATTCCAAGTGCACCTGTGCCACCACAGGAACCACTGGTCGAACCTGAAGAAGCAACTCCAGCACCCGAAACACCCCCTGAGCCTGAAGTGAACCTGCCTTCTGCCGAGCAGCTCACTGCCCTAAAAGCGGCTGAGATCAAGGCCGAGCGAGACAGACAACAAGCCCAGCAAAAAGCTAAACAAGCTGAACAGAAAAAACAGCAACAAAAACTCACTGAAGAAAAACGCCTGCAAGAGGCCAAGGCAGATGCTGATGCTAAAGCCGCCAAAGAAACAGCGGAAAAAGAGGCCAAAACCAAGGCTGAAAATGACGCCAAAAAGAAAGCAGCAGAGGCAAAAGCCAAAGCAGCTGCCGAGCAACAAAAAGCTCTAGAAGCAAAGCGCACAGCAGTACAAGAGGCCAAATTAAAAGCAGCTGAAGAGAAAAAGCAACAGGCAGCCAAAGCGGCTGAGGAGAAAAAACAGAAAGCCGCCGAACAGGCTCAGGCGAAACGCGCGGCTGAAGCAGAGGCAAAGCGTAAGGCAGAGGCTGAAGCAAAGGCTACCGAACGTAAAAAACAGCAGGAAGAAACCAAACAAAAAGCGGCTGAAACAGCCAAACGCAAAGCCGAAGCAGATGCAAAGGCCAAAGCAGACGCTGAGAAAAAACGTCAGCAAGAGGCTGATGCGAAAGCTGCTAAAGAAAAAGCAGAAAAAGAAGCCAAAACCAAGGCTGAAAATGACGCCAAAAAGAAAGCAGCAGAGGCAAAAGCTAAAGCCGAGGCTGAAGCCAGAGCAAAGGCCGCCCGAGAGAAAGCTGAGAATGATGCCAAACGCAAAGCCGAAGAAGAAGCACGCGCTAAGGCAGAAAGTGAAGCCAAGGCTAAGGCGGATGCCAAGGCAGAAGCCCGTAAGATAGCTGCTGTTTCAACCGCAGGGTTTCAAAACAAAATGAAAAGCGCCTGGCGTAAACCAGCCGGCTGTGATGGCAACTCAGCCAAAGCCCGGGTCAGCCTGACAGCCAGCGGTCAGGTTGCCTCGGTTGTGATCAGCAAATCCAGCGGTAATGACGATTGCGATGCCAGTATTCGCGCTGCCATTGAGCAAGCGGCCCCTTATGATATGCCCGATGAGCCAGAAGCACGCAAGTTGGCGCAACGACTAGAACCCACTTTTAAATAATGGAAAAATGTTATGTTGGCTTGGTTAAAAAAACAGATTGAACGTTCTGAGGAGTTGCTAAATCATGCTTAAATTACGCCTACTCGCTGCCTGCATTGTCGCTAGCAGTGCTTTTTTACCTGCGTTAACAGCTCAGTCTGCTCCTGCTGCACTCACTTTTGAAGTCGCCAAAGCTTTTGAAGAAGCCCCACAAATTGCTGTGGTCCCTTTTGCATCAGATAATCTGGTCTACTCCATTGTACAAAGTGACTTGCAGCGTTCGGGTAAATTCAATAGCTCATCAAGCAATTTGCCAGAACAACCGGCTTCCAGTAATGAAATTAATGTAGCAGCCTGGCAAAACCGGGGTATTCCTTATGTGGTAGTGGGAAAAGCCACGCCTTCGGGAGATGGCGTGCAAATCCAGTATGAGTTATTTGACGTAAAGAAAAACACCCGAATTCTAGGTGAAGTGCTGCAAGTGCCAGCCAGCCAGCAGCGCGCTGCCGGCCACCTGATTGCTGACAAGATTTATCAGGCATTGACCGGAATTCCTGGCGATTTTTCCGGGCAAATTGCTTATGTATTACGCAACCGTACTGACGGCAAACTGATGTACACCTTGCAAATTGCCGATACTGATGGTCAGCAGCCTAAGACTATTCTGGAATCACCTGAGCCCATCTTATCGCCTGCCTGGACACCTGATGCCCACAAGCTGGCCTATGTTTCCTTTGAAACCAAACGTCCCGCCATTTACCTGCAGGATGTGGCGACTGGTCAGCGTGAAGTGCTGGCTCAATTTAAAGGCCTAAATGGCGCACCCAGCATTTCACCAGATGGCAGAAACCTGCTATTTACTGGTTCCATGGATGGTAACCCTGAAATTTACCAGATGAATATTGCCAGCAAGCGCATTACCCGCCTGACCCGTGACAGTGCCATTGATACTGAAGCCCGCTATGCACCAGATGGCAAATCTTTTATCTTTACCTCCGATCGTGGCGGTACTCCACAGATTTACCGCTATAACCTGGATGATGGCAGCACTCGTCGCCTGACATTTAGCGGGCCATTTAATGCCCGGGGTACTTTAAGCAGTGATGGTCGCAGTCTGGCACTCGTACACCGCAAAGCCGGCAGTCAGTATCAGGTGGCCGTACAGGATCTGGCATCTGGTGTCATTAGCATCCTGACACCTACCCCACTGGATGAATCACCAAGCTTTTCACCCAATGGACAAATGGTGGTATATGCTACCCGTGAAGGGAGTCGCGGCATGCTATCCATTATGTCAATAGACGGCCGATTCAGGATGCGTCTGCCCAGCGAACAAGGTGAAGTACGTGAACCTGCCTGGGCGCCACGCCGCTAAAACAGCAAGTTGAGCTACCAAATACTTAAGTGTTTTAACGTCTTGATTCCTTTAAAAACGTAAAAGCCATTGAAATGTTCCAAACAGGCGTTAAGGTAGCAATTAACAACAAAGTTCAACTGGAGAAAGAGCATGAAAACACTCTCAAGCAACGCTATACGGGCACTACTGATTCCTGGTCTTGCTGTTGCACTGACCATGACAGGATGCGCCAACCGCAAGCCTGCCACCTCAGCCACTACAAGTAACACCAGCGGCAGCACAGCTGGCAATACCGGTGCATCCAGCAGTGGCATTGGTAATAACGGTAATTTAAGTAGCACTGGTCTAAATGGCAACGGCCCAATGGATGCAGTGCGTCAAGCACTGATGGCACGCGTAGTTCACTTTGACTACGATAGTAGTGATTTGTCCCAGACTGACCTAAATACCTTAAATGCCCACGCACGTTATTTATCGCAGAATAATGCCGCACGCATCACCCTGACTGGTCATACAGACGAGCGTGGTACCCGCGAATATAATATGGCGCTGGGGGAGCGTCGGGCCAAATCGGTAGAAGCATTTCTGGTCACCAATGGTGCTCGTAATGAGCAAATTGAAACCGTTAGCTATGGCAAGGAACAACCAGTAAATGAAGGCCATAATGAAGCTGCCTGGGCACAAAACCGCCGTGTAGAAATTAATTACAGCGCAGGTGCCCCCAACTAACTTATAATAGTCGTACGCATAACACAGGTTGCTCATTGCAGCCTGTTTTTTATTGCCCTGCCCGTTTTTGTATGAAACCGCGCACCGTAGCGTAGCTTGTCTCTGCTTTTAAAATTAACTGTTAAAAACGTATGGAGTGTCTGATGTCTAATATTTCCCTGAATCAGTATTTACTGGATCGACAGCAAAGTATAACGCATCTGACTTCCGACCTTACACAACTGTTGCTACAGGTTTCCATCGCTTGCAAAGCCATCAATGCGGCACTACAAAAAGGCGCACTGGCCAACATGCTGGGCAGCGCAGGCAGCGATAATGTACAGGGTGAAGTGCAAAAGAAACTGGACGTGGTTTCCAACACTATATTAATTGATACCGTATTAAGCAGTGGCAAGGTGGCCGCACTGGCCTCTGAAGAAATGGACGATATGATTAGCGGTCACGATGACGCCAAGTATCTGTTACTCTTTGATCCGCTTGATGGCTCCAGCAATATTGACATTAACATGAGCGTCGGCACCATTTTTTCTATTCTGGAAAAACCTCATGCCCAGCCAGCCATGCTTGAAGATTTTATGCAGGAAGGCCATAAGCAGATTGCAGCAGGCTACGTCTTATATGGCCCCTCCACCATGCTGGTGCTTACTTTGGGTGACGGCGTGGATGCCTTTACCCTGGATCAGGAAATTGGTGAATTTATCTTAACTGCCGAGCGCTTAAGTATTCCTGAAGATACTCAGGAGTTTGCCATTAACAGCTCGAACAGCCGCCACTGGGAAGCACCGGTTAAGCGCTATATTGATGAATGTCTGGCTGGCAAAACCGGTGTACGTGGCAAGGACTTTAATATGCGCTGGGTTGCCTGCATGGTAGGAGATATTCACCGCATTTTGATTCGTGGTGGGATTTTTATGTATCCTTATGATCTTAAAGACCCCAAAAAGGCAGGCCGCCTGCGTCTGATGTATGAAGCCAACCCTATGGGAATGCTGGTTGAGCAGGCTGGTGGTACTGCCAGTACCGGACGCCAGTCTATTCTGGAGGTCAAACCCACAGACCTGCACCAGCGTATCCCTGTCATTCTTGGTTCTAAAAACGAAGTCGAACGGGTGAAAAGTTATCACCAATCAACCTAAGCGGCTTAGCCAGTCGCCATTTGCCATTTGCCGCTTTAGCCATGATGCAGTATGTACTGTTTAGCCCTGCTATGATTTTGAGATTAAATCAGTGCATAGACAGTACATTCAATCTTAAAGACCAATTCTTCCTCACACGATCAGGCAACTTATCATGACTTTATTTTTTACTGATATTCATGCCAAAGATAATCACAAGGTCAAACACCTGCGTGGCTTATGCGAGCAGGCCAGCTATCGGAAAAAACAACAGCAAACCGTGCTGGAAGGAGTTCATTTAATAGATGCCTGCCTTAAGGCGGGTCAACCGCTTGAAGCGATTTATCTGACTGCCAGGGCACTGGAAAATAGCGAAGTTCAGCAGCTACTTGAACACATCACGCGCCTGCCCGTATATGTATTGGCAGAAAACCTGTATCAGGATATACGTACACTTGGACCAGGCATTGATTTAATGGCGGTGATTAATATACCGCATGCAAGATCTACCATTGATCCGCGAGCTGATATGTTAATACTGGAAAGCCTGCAAGATCCGGGTAACGTAGGAACAATCCTTCGTACCGCAGCAGCAGCAGGCATCAAACAAATAGTTTGCAGCACAGGAACTGCCGCTATCTGGTCACCCCGGGTTTTACGAGCTGGCATGGGTGCCCAGTTTGGCTTAAATATTGTTGAACATATCGTGCTAGAAGATTTCTTACCAAACCTTAATCTGCCGATCTACGCCACAAGCTCACATGCCAGTCAATCACTATATCAGCTAGACCTTAAAGTGCCCTGTGCGTGGTTAATGGGTAATGAAGGTCAGGGAGTGAGCGAGTCGCTTTTACACCATGCACAAAGCATTGCTATACCTCAGCCTGGAGGGCAAGAGTCGTTAAATGTAGCCGTGGCTGGCGCTGTGTGTTTATTTGAAATGGTTAGACAGCGCCTGCACTGCTGATTTTATTTCTCATTTAGACATTTGCCTTCACTTTGTATAAACTTTTTGTTCCTGATCTTGCTTTTATGTCAACGTGCGACATCATTACAGCGTTATAAGTACACATGCTGTGTTTATGACTTGTCCTGATGGAGCTTATAAGGTGACGGGATATTCCATACGCATGGATTCTTTTCCAGAGTCAGATGTATCCTCCTTAACTGCCGACTCCACTGCGAGTACAGAGCAGCGCCTGCGTGCGTTTATTCAGCAGGTCAATGGTCGTGCCCTCATGATGATGGAAGCCGCAACTGGCCAGCATGACGTGGCGCGTGATTTGGTTCAGGACAGCTTTATTGCCCTGCATCAAAACTATGCCAAACGCCCTGGCACTGAATGGACACCATTGTTTTATACTATTTTAAACAATCGGCTTATGGATTGGCGCCGGCAGGAAATTCGTAAGCAAAAACGCTTTACCTGGCTAAAACCAGTGGTACTGGACGACGACCACGAGCTGGATGCCAGTTTGCTGATTGAAGATACACAAAATATTAACCCGGCTGATTTTTTAAGCCGGGAATTTACCCTACAGGAAATACAAAAAGCCATTGCCCGTCTGCCTATGCGTCAGCAGCAGGCATTTATGTTACGTGCTTGGGAAAATCTGGATACTAAAACCACTGCCGGTATTATGCAGTGCAGCGAAGGCAGTGTAAAAACCCATTACCATCGGGCTATACAGGCTTTACGCATCCATCTTTCACAATTCAATCCTGAATAACCGTGAGGGCCATACAATGAATCCCCATGATGAATTCACCCGCAAGATTATCCAGACCCTGGATGAAGAAGCCAGGCAGCATCCCGATCAGGACATGGTGCTTGACCATGTTATGCAGGCTATCCGGCCTCGTGCTGCAGCAAAGCGCCATATCTGGGCATTTAGTGGTTTCGCATTGGCAGCAGCCATTACCGGTATTAGCCTGGCACCGAACCTGCTATCACAGCAGCCCGGCACCCCATCCAATCAAACCGTCAGTAATGCCAAGTTATCACCTCAAATGATCGAAGATCTGGAAATGCTCAGCCTGCTCGGCATGGAAAATAAAAAATATGGCAGCTAATTACTTTCGTTATTTGGGCCTTGTATTATTCAGCAGCCTGGCAACAACCAGTATTGCCAATACCGAAGAAAAACCTGCTGCCCCAAGTACAGCCAGTTGGCAAATGCTAAGTCAGGAACAGCGCCGTGAACTATTAAACAGCTACCAGTTGCTTCATCAGTTGGATGATAAAGATCGTCAGGACTTACAACAGCGCATGGACTGGTTTAGTCAGCTTCCCAAAGAGCAGCAGCAGCGTATGCGTGAAGTGTGGCAGAATATGAGTGCCAGCGAGCGTGAATACTGGAAAAATCAATTAAAAGATGCATCTGCTGAACAGCGGATTAAGTTGCGGGAAAAAATTCTGGAAAAATATGATTAAACTAAAAAAACCCATCAATATGATGGGTTTTTTATGGATGCTATATTTACCCTCTACGACGCAACCAGGCCAGACCCATTAATCCCAGCAATCCGGCAATACCAAACGACCCACCTCCGCTATTACGGGTATCATCTGAAGTCGTTGCTGTGTTCGTAATCTTAACTGTTGCCTCATTAGACTCCATTAGATCCTGATCCAGTACTTTATAGCTGAAGGAATCATTAAAGGTGGAGAATGTATTATCAGCCTGATACACCAGTTTTCCACCGTAGCAGGTTTCTTCAGGACGACTAGACGAGTTATCCGGGCAAGGTTGCTGATGCTCAAAGATCAGTTGACCCAGCTCTGGTTTTTTTACCAATTTAATATTGGCATAACGCCCGGTTTCAGGATCCTGGAAAAATGGTTTATGCTGACTAGGATAACCTTTAACTTCTACTCCTCCATCGCCATCATCGTTATCATTAGCCAGTATATTCAGCTCTAATTTCTGATTACTCCCATATTTAATATAGAACGTATCATCATTTGCTATAGGTGCAATATTGATGATTTGTGCTTGCACATAACCTGTGGAAGTTACCGAAGGATCAGATTTCAAGCTAAGTGTATATTTACAGTATTCGTATTCACCTGAAGGTGTAGTTACTGCATAGGGCTTACCATTTACATTATCAGTACGGCGCACCAGAATTTGTTTTAAGACAGGCTCCCATTTACAACTTATATTGGCTTTTTGCCCTACATCAATTAATGAAGTATCCGTTGGACGCTCTATAAACTGCTGCGCACCCCGCCCAAGTGCCTCTACCTTGATGTTATACTTGTCATCTTCAAAACGCTCAACTGTAGTCGCAGTTTGCGCAGCATTATATACTTCCTGGGAGGTACTCATCTCAAAAACGTCAACATATGCCTGACGGTAAGCCAATGTTGCTTTAAAAGCTTTAAACGCTTGTTCTTCCTCTTCCAATAATTGTTTATAGCGACTAATCAGTTTTTTGTCTAATGAGTCACTATCCAATATTGACTCATAATAATCGATATTACGCTCATATTGTTTGGTACGCTGCACTACAGAGTTATTTCCAACCCCAATCACATCGCCTGCCTGTAAGCGGCTGATTTCAACAGAACCTATATCACACTTATTTTTTTCAAGGCGAGTATTACTGCTTTGTGGCCCACTACGTAACACTCCTCGCTGATCCAGAGCACTACAACTTGCCTCACCTGCGTCAACAAGAGTGACAACTGTAGCACCTTCAGGTTTGGGCTTAGGCAAATAAAAAGGTAAAATCCCGTCTTTTATATCACTCAAATCACTTAATACAGACGCAAAAGAGATACTGGATACATCAACAAATTTGCTAGTGTCGGCTTTATACAAATGACCTGGCAAATCACAGTCATCATTGCGGCTGGTTTTTTCTATGGGCTTTTTAACCGCATTATAATATGCAGTGACATTACTGCTATCCATTTTTTGAAAATCTTCTGGCGAAGAATCACCGGCATAACGGCAACTTTTTCCACCATTGTTATAGGCAATGACGTTATTGCTTAAGTTGAGTGAAGCAGCCATGTCATATAGCAAAGTAGACAACGCTATATTCTCTACAATCGTATTACTATTGAGCACTAAACTGCTGCTAGGAGAAAGAATATAGTCCCGAGACGTATCATCGGTAAATTTGATAATCGCATCACGACTCTTGTTGTTTGCAATGGTCGAAGCACTAATTGTACTTGTTACACTACCACAAAACTCAATAATGTTTTGTGTGTTAGCTCCACCGTTCCTAATGATACTATTACGATCCAGAATAATACTGTGCGGAGTCCATTTAATATTATCCACACAGGACATACCAATCACAGCACCGCGATCTGCATTATTGCCTTCAAACAAGGTATCTGCAGCTGTTAAGGTGGCCTCGGATCCTTCCAGGTAAATTGCTCCCCCAGACCTTTCAGCAGTAGAGTCAAGAATATAGACCCGATTCAGGTTGACTAATCCTCCAGCTCGTATTGCTCCGCCATAGGCCCCTCCGCCATTCTTTAGGATGACAGTATTGAAACTTAACGTGCTGCGTGAGTTAGTAGAATCAAACAGACTAAAGCTTCCATTTCCTTCAATGGTTGTTTGTAAGTCACTGCGGGCAGGGAAGCTGCTTGTATATGCATCTGTTCTATCGTAATTAAATGCGTCATCACCAGAAATGGTCACGCTTGAGTTAATGATCAACGGCTTCTTGAGTTTGTAGACACCGGCCTTTAACTGAATCTGATTGGTAACATTTGCCTGACCAGCAATACAGCCGCCATAGGCACGTTTATCTTTAGCAGCCTTAATTGCTTCGCGTAATGAGCAAGTATTACTGTTTTCACCATCTTCATCTTCAAAAGTGGTGACATAAAGAGTCGTGTCTGTAGCAGCAGTAACCGGAATAGCGGCTAAAATCATTAAAGCCAATAACGACTTACGATACATTACTTTTCTCCCTGTAAGCGGCGACGTATCCATACGAGGCCCAACATGCCGAACAGACCTAGCAGCCCGGCACTACCACCTGACACTTTAACTGACTTGTTTTCAAAGGTGTTGTCAGGTTCCTGAACAATAGTGCCACGCAGGGTAACGACCTGGTCATTGTCAGCCTGGGAAAAGCGACTGGTTGTGGTTACCAGTTTAACTGTAAAGTTATCGCTACCATGGTAATTTCTAAAGGGCACATAGTTGAGCAGGCCTTCACTACTTAAGAATAGATCACCCTTTTTCTCTCCCATATCTCGCACTACTTGCAGGCAGCCGTCCTGCCAGCCACCTTCTGGAGGCGCGGGTGGATGACTAAAGTCTTCAAAAACATCATTACATAATTGCTTGGGCCATAATTGACCATCGCCCAGATAATCGGTTAGATCAATTTCAGCAGTTTGTCCAAATTTAATATCCTGACCGACTTTTCCTTTATCTTCAATAATCAGCTCTATGGCACCTATATCACATAAAAACGCACTTTCACGCGTGACCCTACGCTGATCACTGGTCGCACAAGTCAGAACCTGAGTTTGACTGGAGTTGTTCTCTTTAACTGTATTACCTTTGTTGATGATCGGAGATTCAGATAATTTTTTATAACTGGTGAGTAGTCTTGGTTTAAAGAAACCATTAAAGATCTCTTTTTCCTCATGAAAAGGGCATAACAAACCGTCTTTGGGTGGCTTGTCACACTTGCCTTCCAGTTGTTTATCACCAATATCGGCATTGGCAATCAGCCGGGTACCTGCTGCAAGCTGGGTATTGGGGTTGCCAGCATCTTGCGTAGCCCTACAATCGCCCGCACTACTTGCATTTTTATAGACCAGATTATTGGTTACGGCTTTATTGGTTTTGGCAACGATACAATCACTGCTACCATTTTCAGCCACGATACTATTGGCCAGGTTAGCCACACCATTGGCAGAATTGAGATAAACCCCTGCCGTATTTTTGATGATAGTACTGTTATTAATGGTCATGCCATCTAACAGGTTAATTACCTGGCCTTTGTTGGCAAAAATTGTTGAGTTTGTTATGTTGGCCGTCTTGGCACCACTACCTTCACTGCTCACTTCACCAGGCTGACTAACGTAAATAACTGTTCCTTCATTGTTATCAGTTGCCTCATTGTCCCGAATGACCGAATTTGTAATGGCGTAGCGTGGCTGTACACTAAAAATGGCACCGCCCTGATTCGCTTTATTATTATGAATATATACATCTGACAAGGTGAGTTGCCCGGCAAAAGATGAGCTGGATCCCGGCTCTACAACGCCTTCATTATAAATAGCACCACCACCTATGCTGGCTATCCCGCCCTTTAAACGCGCATAGCTCATGGTTAGATTTTCGCGGTTAAAAATCAGGCCGCCATAAGTGTCGCAAGCCGAATCCTTGGTTACTAAACCACAGCCCTCTAAGTCAACCTGACTAATAGTAACGGTTAAGTTTGCGATATTCGGATTTTTATCATCAATCAGAAGAATACGATGAGCACCCTTAGCCTGAATAGTGGCGTTGTTCTCACCATTAACTCTAGTGGCATTTCCATATTCATCCAGAATATTGATGCTAAGAGAGCGCTTGATTTCAAGCTGCTTATTAATTGTGTATGTCTTGCCCGCTTCAAGCACAATCGAAGGACTTGCGTTCTTGCCAGAGCAACCGCCAAAACCTTCTTCTGGAATGATACCATTGACATCGGCCCGATTGATCAGCTCAATGGCTTCACGTAACGAGCAGGTTTCATTAGCAGTTTTATCATCAAACTCATCTTCTGTGGTGTTGACCACAATATTTGCACTGTAAGCATGACTAGCCATGCACAGAAGCCCCAGGCCAATTGTGCGCTTGAGCATAAACGCGACTCCTTCTCGAGCGTTATTATTTTCTACAGCCATTTGGACACTCAGTAGAGAATGTAATTCCTTGGCGGTACGATACTTTGGCACACCTGCGCCTAACAGACAAGCTTTTTATGACTGGGTAACCTGGCTTTTACTTGAATTTATTGTACTCATCAATGAGTGCATAGATTTGCCGGCGGGTGCTGTTGGCAAGCTTTCTACGGTCACCATGCAATAAGGCATCAAGTTGCTCAATGGTTTTTAATAAAGCAGCGGACTTGTGCGGACCATGGTGCAATAAATAGTCTACGATCTGGGCATCAAAATGCAATCCGCGTCTTTTCAGTACTGCTTTAATGAGTGCTTCACGATCAGCAAGATTGCTACCATCAGGCACTTTAAAGCTTACCGCCTGGGTTAAACGTGACTGCAGATCAGGCAACTCAAACTTTAATTCATTGGGAGAAACACGCGAAGAAAAGATAAGTTGCCCACCACCTTCACCACTGGAGTTAATCAGGTGAAATATCGCACGCTGCCAGTGAATTACTCCGCTGATGGTTTCAATATCATCCAGTGCCACCAGATCATAGTTTTCCAGGGAAGTAATGGCTTCGATAGGAGCGTCCAGCAAGTCAAGCAGGGATACTTTAATGGCACTACGCTGCATGTCCAGATAGGATTCACATATGGCGGTTAATACGTGCGACTTACCGGTGCCTGCTTCACCATATAAATAAAAACGGTTCAGTAAGCCCACATGCATTTGACGCGCTGCATCAATGACTGGCTTCCAGCCTGGCCCTTCAAAATCACTGATCTGGGCATCAAGATGTGTTTCAATATCTAAGCTGATCTGCCGCATTATGGATCATTTTTCCCTGGGTGTGATGGAGGGGGATGAAGACCCAATTCGGGTGCATCATCCTGCAACGTCAGGTGAGTTTCAACCTCACTACTTTCAACTTTTTCTTCTGTCAGTTCATTGGCAACCGGCGGAACCTGGGCGCTGGCTGGCAAGCGATAACCCATATAAAATACGCTGTTTTCATAACTTTGGTAGGCGTGACGCAACAGCACCACCAAAATGGCTGCTACTGGCAAAGCCACTAACATACCAATAAAACCGTATAGCTGTGCACCAGCAAGTACGGCAAATACCACGGCAACAGGAGACAGGCCAATTTTATCACCTAACAAAAATGGCTGTAAGATGTAACTTTCAACGATCTGACCAATCATGAATACGACAAACACCAGGAACAGGTGCAACCAGTCCAGTCCATATTGCAGCAAGGAGGCAGCCAACGCGGCAATAATACCTGCTGCAAAACCCAGATAAGGAATAATACTGCACAGTCCAGCAATCAGACCAATAATGAGGCCAACTTCAATGCCAACAAGCTGCAAGCCAATGGCATACACCATTCCCAGCAAAAGCATTACCAGCAACTGCCCTTTGACAAAAGCACCCAGAACAGCATGACATTCACGAGCAATTTCCACCACAGTCGGCTCAATCTGGCGCGGAATTAATAGCTGCAAACGGCGAATCATGTTGTTCCAGTCCAGCAAAAAATAAAACGCAATCACCGGAATCAGAACCAGCACACCACCGGTATGAATAATGCTTAGACCCGACTGGGCAATGCGATAAACCATGAGCTGCGCACTATCGGTGCTGTAATTGGTCTGGATATAATCCATTAAGGCGGTAGAAAGCTCATCGGCATCTAACCGATCCAGAGAAACGCTGAAAGTTTGCTCAACCCAGGGTAATGCTGTCTGGTTAACCCAGCTGATAGCGCCTGGCGCACTATTAATCGCGTAGCGCACCTGGTCCCAGAGCATGGGCAGTAGATACCACACCCCTACCCCTACGCCAACAATAATACCAATAAAAACCACGCTGATGGTCAGCCAGCGCGGCATATTGTACTTTGCCATACGGGTTACTAAAGGATTAATCAGATAAGCCAGCAAGAATGCGGCAATAAATGGCGAGATCACCGGCAGGAGCAAATAAAGTATCCAGCCAATGAGTGCCAGCGCAGCCAGAATAAAAATACGTCTTAATACCGGGTCCTGCATGGTTTAAATACCCTTATGGCTTTGGTTGATTATGGCGGTTTTTTGATATTTTGCACAAGTTTTGCCAAACATAAGCATTTTATCGCCGAAATACCATAGTCCTTTGATTTATTCGCGGTATAATCCGCCACCTACGCGGAGACCAAAATTATGACCACCTCATCTTCATCCCAATCCACCAGTTTAAGTTACAAGGATGCTGGCGTCGATATCGAAGCTGGAGATCATCTGGTTGACCGGATTAAATCCGTTGCCAAACGAACCATGCGTCCAGAAGTGATGGGGGGCCTAGGAGGTTTTGGCGCACTATGCAAAATTCCCAAAGGCTATGAAGAGCCTGTACTGGTTTCCGGCACAGATGGCGTAGGTACTAAGTTAAAACTGGCTCTGGCCCTAAACAAGCACGATACCATTGGCATTGATCTGGTCGCTATGTGCGTGAATGACTTACTGGTGTGTGGTGCCGAACCGTTATTTTTCCTTGATTACTATGCAACTGGTCATTTAAATGTTGATGTCGCCGCTAATGTGGTAACAGGCATTGGCGAGGGCTGTGTACAGGCTGGCTGTGCCCTGGTTGGCGGTGAAACGGCTGAAATGCCTGGCATGTATGAAGGTGAAGATTACGACCTGGCAGGCTTTTGTGTCGGCGTGGTTGAGCAGTCCAAAATTATTGACGGCAGTAAGGTACAGGCAGGTGATGTGTTGATTGGGGTGGCATCCAGCGGTGCGCATTCCAATGGTTATTCACTGGTACGTAAAATTATTGACGTTAGAAATATTGCCCTGGATACCGACATTGAAGGTCAGAAACTGAGTGACCTGGTGATGACACCAACCAGAATTTATGTCAAGTCCATGCTAGAACTGGCCAGACAGGTTGACATTCATGCCATGGCACACATTACTGGTGGTGGCCTGCCAGGTAACCTGCCGCGTGTATTGCCAAATGGCACACGTGCCCGTATTGATACCTCAAGCTGGCAATGGCCTGCCTTGTTTAAATTTTTGCAGCAACAAGGTAATGTAGATACCTACGAGATGTATCGTGCCTTTAACTGTGGTGTAGGCATGGTTATTGCTGTAAGCAGTACAGACAGTGAGAAAGTACTCAGCCAGCTACAGGCGACTGGTGAAACTGCCTGGGTGATTGGACAAATTGAGGCCGATGAAAACTCCACTACAGATGCAGATGATTCGGTACGGGTGATTTTCGAGTGATTAAATTTGCAGTTCTGGCATCAGGTAACGGTAGTAATCTTCAGGCAATGATTGATGCGGTACAAAAAGGCCGCATTCAGGCAGAGTTAATGGGCGTTATTTCTAATGTACCGGATGCTTATGCACTGCAACGTGCCAAAAATGCGGGTATTCGTCAACTGGTGATTGATCATCGCCAGTTTGCTGACCGCGAGGCGTTTGAAGCCGAGGTCATTCAGGCGCTGCAAAGCTGGCAGGTAGATATGATTGTGCTGGCAGGTTTTATGCGGGTGCTGAGTGCCAACTTTGTCAATCGCTTTAGCGGGCAGCTCATCAACATCCATCCCTCATTGCTACCAGCTTATAAAGGCTTGCATACCCATCAGCGCGTACTCAATACCGGCGATAAATTCCACGGCTGTACGGTGCATTTTGTCACACCTGAGCTGGACTCTGGCGCGGCAATTGCCCAATCTGTGTTGCAGGTAAACTCGCATGATACTGTAGAGAGCCTTAAAGCCAGGGTACATGTGCTTGAACATCAGCTGTATCCAAAAATCATGGGCTGGATTGCGGCAGGCCGCGTTGCGTTACTGGGTAAAAAAGCTTATCTGGATGGGCAGTTATTACAGGAACCAGTACGCTTTTTTGATCACTAATCCGCCGCAAAAAACACATACTTAAAAGACAAGCGCATGAAACCGATAGCTTGGTACTGCCGGCTTATTGATCGCTTTAACCCTGTCCCATTTGTAAAATCATATCTGTCAACTCATCCATTGATGTCTTGCCTTCTGGCTTATACCAGGTCACAGTCCATGAAATCGCGCCACCCATTAAGCGCCGCCAGATAAACGGTGGATGTTTTATTAATCCTTCCTGCTGTGCCTTTTTCAGTGTAGTCAGCCAGATTTGTTCGTAATATTCACGCATATTGAGTAAATAAGCCTGCCGGTCTGGTGACAAGGCTTCCCATTCAAATACCAATACCGCCATTGCCGTTCCGGTATCGCCATTAATGGATTCCAGTTCCGCCCGGATTAAAGCCCGGATTTGGCCCAGCGTTTCCGTGGTTTGCTGTATAGCCTGCTCTAGACGCGCTGTGTTGTAACGGATGGCTTCTTCCATCACTGCCAGTAAAATATCATCCTTGCTTTTAAAATGATGAAATAAACTGCCAGACTGTATACCTACCACGTTGGCCAGTTCCCGGACGGTCGTTCGTGCATACCCCTGCTGGTGAAACAAATAGGCAGCAGCGCGTAGTACCCGTCCACGCGGACTATCATCCAGCCCACCCATTTGCGGTAATGCTGCAAGTTGCAACTGGTCATTTGGACTTTGTGCTAGAACTGCAAGTTGCTTCAACGCTTTTCTCCATGCCCTGCATTGACTTTTTTTTACTACCAAAATGATACATTTTGACAATCACAAACCTAGCGCTTGCTTGGTATGGTTATGCCACAAATAGTACATCGAGTCAGGATGATGAGCAACCCGTTAAATCACAACGATACTCAGCACAACAAAATTGTACGCATTGGCTGTGCCTCGGGCTTTTGGGGCGATACCAATACGGCCGCGTTTCAGCTGGTGCATATGACCGAGCTGGACTATCTGGTATTTGACTATTTATCCGAAATTACCATGTCAATTATGGCCAAAGCCATGATGACCAACCCTGAACACGGCTATGCACTGGATTTTGTCAGTCGTGTTATGGCGCCTTTAATTGACAAGATTGCTGCCAAAAAAATAAAAATTATCAGCAATGCCGGCGGTGTGAACCCCTTAGCCTGCCGCGATGCCTTGCAAAAGGTGCTGGATGAAAAAGGCCTGAATTTAAAAATTGCTGTAGTGCTGGGTGATGATCTCATGCCCAAACAGCAACAATTGCAGCAGCAAGGTGTGTGCGAGATGTTTAGCGGTGAACCGATGCCATCTCAAGTCGCCAGCAGTAATGCCTATTTAGGCGCGGTGGCTATTCGTGATGCGCTGGATTTGGGCGCTGATATTGTGATTACAGGTCGTGTGGTGGATTCAGCGGTGGCGCTGGCACCGCTAATGCACGAATACCAGTGGGCAATGGATGATTATGACAAACTGGCACAAGGCTCACTGGCCGGCCATGTGATTGAGTGTGGGGCGCAATGCACGGGTGGCAACTTTACGGACTGGCACTTGGTCAAAGACGGCTACGCCAATATGGGCTTTCCCATTGTAGAAGTCAGTAGCGACGGCAGTTTTATTGTCACCAAACCACAGGGCACTGGCGGGCTGGTATCTACCGCCACCATTGCTGAGCAAATTGTGTATGAAATTGGCAACCCCCAAGCTTATTTACTGCCGGACGTTACGGCTGATTTTAGTCAGGTTCAATTGCAACAAGTCGGCGACAATCGCGTGAAGGTCACGGGGGCAAAAGGCACGGCACCCACCAATACGTATAAAGTCAGCGCCACCTATCCGGATGGTTACCGTGTGCTGGTGAGCTTTTTAATTGCTGGCCGTGAAGCGCCACAAAAAGGCCAGGCCATTGCAGATGCCATCTTAAGCAAGTGCGAGCGCGTGCTGGCCATGCGTGGTGCACCACCTTTTAACGAAAAATCGGTTGAAATTCTGGGCATTGAAAGTACCTACGGTGCCAATGCACAAACCCTGCCAAGCCGTGAAGTGGTGATTAAGATTGCAGTGAAACACATGTTTAAAGAAGCATGTTTGTTTTTTGCCTCAGAAATTGCCCAGGCGTCTACCGGCATGGCACCTGCGCTGGCGGGCATTGTTGGGGGTCGCCCCAAAGCCTCACCCGTGGTCAAGCTGTTTTCATTTTTAATTGATAAAGACCAGTTACAGGTTGAGGTGGATATTGCCGGGCAACGTCATGCTGTTGATATTCCTACCAATACAAATTTTCAGCAGCCAAAACTGATCCCAGTGGGCGAAGTGGCAACTTATCAGGGTAAGGACACTTCTCTGATAGAAATACAGCTCATCGACATTGCCCATGCTCGTAGCGGGGATAAAGGCAATTCAAGCAATATTGGCGTGATTGCCCGCAAGCCCGAATTTTTGCCGTGGATTCGGGCAGCGCTTACCGAACAGGCTGTGGCGCAGTATATGCAGCACGTGCTGGACGACGACTCTCATATTAGCCGTTATGAACTGCCGGGTTTTCATGCCTTAAATTTTGTACTGACCAATGCGCTTGGTGGCGGTGGGATTGCCAGCTTACGTATTGACCCGCAAGGCAAAGCCTTTGCCCAGCAATTACTGGACATCAAGGTAAAAGTCCCTGCTTCCCTGCTCAATTCACTTTAAACATTGGTACCGGAAAAAATATGTCGTACAACTCAATTTTTCGTCACGATGCGTTTTTGGATAAAGTCATTATCGTGACAGGTGGCGGTTCAGGCATTGGCCGTGCCACCGCGCATGAGCTGGCCAGCCTTGGCGCACAAGTGGTGATTACTGGCCGTAAAGCAGAAAAACTGGACAAGGTGGTTGCTGAAATTAATGAAGATGGCGGTAAAGCAGTTGGGCTGATTTGTGATATTCGTGATGAAGCGCAAGTCAAGGACACCATAGCAAAAGTCATTGAACAATCTGGCAAGCTGGATGGTTTGGTCAACAACGCAGGCGGGCAGTTTCCCTCAAACCTGGAAGATATTTCCTATAACGGCTTTGATGCAGTGATTCGCAACAACCTGCACGGCACCTTTTTAATGATGCGCGAAGCCTACAACCAATACATGAAAAAACACGGCGGTTCAATCGTCAACATGACTGCCGATATGTGGGGTGGTATGCCCGGTATGGGACATTCGGGTGCGGCACGTTCCGGCGTGGATAACCTGACCAAAACCGCATCGGTAGAATGGGCCAAGTCTGGTGTGCGCGTGAATGCGGTATCGCCAGGCTGGATTATGTCATCCGGTATGGATACTTATCAGGGTGATTTTGCCAAATTTGTGATTCCAAGTTTGGCTGGCAATGTACCACTTAAACGCATGGGCACTGAATCTGAGGTATCCTCGGCCATTTGCTATTTACTGTCTGAAGCAGCGGCATTTGTCTCCGGTGTGACCTTACGCATTGATGGTGCAGCATCGTTGGGCACACGCATGTATCCCCTGTCTGATGCCAAAAACAGTGAGTCATATAATGGTTTTCACCGGGCGTTTATTCCTGACGTACTAAAAACCGATGTGCTGAAAAATAGCAATGAGTCACCTCAAAGTCAGTCAAAAGATCAGAATCAGGATGAGCAACACGCATGAGCATTTTAACCAGTGAGCTGGACAGCAACAGCCCAGAATTTAATAACAACCGCACTGCCATGCAAAAAGCCATTGATGACATGCGTGCCGTGCAACAAAAAGTGCTGGATAAATCCTTTGAAGCCAAGCCCAGATTTGACAAGCGCGGCAAGATTTTACCGCATGAGCGGGTTAAATTATTGCTGGATGCTGGCTCACCCTTTGTGGAGCTGTGTGGCTTTGTGGGTCATGGCATGTTTGATGATAAGGATGGTTCGGACGCGGGTGGTGGTGTGATTTCCGGCATTGGTTTTGTGGAAGGTGTGCGCTGCCTGATTAGCGCGGCAAATAGCGCCATCAAGGGCGGCACCATGTCACCGATGGGCGTGCAGAAAACCCTGCGCCTACAGGAAATTGCGCTGGAAAATAAACTACCAGTGATTACCCTGACCGAAAGTGGCGGTGCCAACCTGAACTATGCCACCGAAGTATTTATTCCGGGCGGTAAAACCTTTGCCAATCAGGCGCGGCTGTCTGCGGCCGGAATTCCGCAAATTTCCGTGGTGCATGGCAATGCCACCGCTGGCGGCGCGTATCAGCCGGGGTTGTCCGATTATGTGATTGCCGTGCGCAAGCAAACCCATATGTTTCTGGCCGGGCCTCCGCTATTGCTGGCAGCCACTGGTGAAGTAGCCAGCAGTGAAGAACTGGGCGGTGCCGAGCTACATGCGCAAATTGCAGGTACGGCTGAATATTTGGCAGAAAATGATAGCGACGGCATTCGTATGGCACGCAATATCATGTCTATGCTGAACTGGAAGGAACAAACCACGCCTGCCTCACTGGATTATCTGGAACCACGCTACCCGATTGATGACGTGCTAGGCCTGATTCCTGCCGATACCAAGCAGCCGTTTGACATGAAAGAAGTGATTGCCCGTTTGGTGGATGATTCGGACTTTCTGGAATTTAAACAGGAATTTGATGCACTGACCGTATGTGGCTGGGCAAAGATTGGCGGCAAGACAGTTGGCATTATTACCAACAATGGCCCGATTACCCCACAAGGTGCGGTCAAAACAGCGCAGTTTATTCAACTGTGTGACCAAACTCAGCGTCCCCTCATTTTTCTGCATAATACCACTGGTTTTATTGTCGGTACCGATGCCGAACAAAGCGGCATTATCAAGCATGGTTCCAAACTGATTCAGGCGGTGGCTAATGCCCGCGTGCCGCGTATTTCCATTGTGGTGGGTGGCTCTTACGGTGCCGGTAACTATGCCATGTGTGGCCGCGGCTTATCCCCACGCTTTATTTTTGCCTGGCCAAATTCACGCACTGCGGTCATGGGTGGCGCACAGGCGGGCAAGGTATTACGCATTGTGACTGAAGAAAAGCAGCGGCAAAAAGGCATGCAGCCTGATCCGCAGGTGCTGGATTTTCTGGAACAAGGCACCGCTACCAAACTGGAACAGCAAAGTGGCGCATTATTTAACTCTGCCCGACTACATGATGATGGCCTGATTGACCCACGCGATACCCGTCGTCTGCTGGTGTTTTTATTACAAACTATCCATGAAGCTGAACATCGCGAAGTCACGCCAAGCAGCTTTGGTGTGGCAAGGCTTTAGTCCCTTACCAGATCACATTACCAAATGAATTAAAGAGTTTTTTAAAGGATACTAGAATGAAATTTACCCCGGAACATGAAGCACTACGCCGTACCGCCCGTAGCTTTGTTGAAAAAGAACTCAACCCCTACATTCCAGATTGGGAAGAAGCCGGACGTTTCCCCATTCATGAGGTGTTTAAAAAAATGGGTGACCTCGGCCTGCTGGGGATTTGTAAACCGACCGACAATGGCGGTTTAGGGCTGGATTATTCCTACAATCTAGTGGTGGCAGAAGAGCTGGGGCGTGCGGCCTGTGGCGGTGTACCGCTGGCCATTGGGGTGCAAACCGATATGGCTACCCCGGCGCTGGCTCGTTTTGGTAGTCCTGAGCTGCGTGATGAGTTTTTAAATAAAGCCATCACGGGTGAATATGTGGCGGCCATTGCAGTATCCGAAGTGCATGCCGGCTCTGATGTAGCGGCCATTAAAACTACGGCCAAAAAAGATGGTGATGATTACGTCATCAATGGCAGCAAAATGTGGATTACCAACTCATTGCAAGCTGACTTTTTTTGCCTGCTGGCCAATACCTCGGATGACAAGCCGCACGTCAACAAATCCATGATTATTGTGCCGGCCAAAACCCCGGGCATTAGTTTCTCTGAACCCTTAAATAAACTGGGCATGCGTTCTACCACCACCGCACAGGTGTTTTTTGACAATGTGCGGGTGCCTCAGCGCAATCTGGTGGGTGTGGAAGGCATGGGTTTTATGATGCAAATGATGCAGTTTCAGGAAGAGCGGCTGTGGGCCTGCGCCAATGCGGTAGGCGGTCTGGAAAATGTGATTGAACAAACCATCGCTTATACCAAAGAACGCACCACTTTTGGACAGCCGCTGATTAACAATCAATATGTGCATTTTCGTTTTGCTGAACTCATGACTGAAGTGGAAGCCCTAAAAGCCTTAACTTATCAGGCTTGCGAGCAGCACATTGCTGGGGAAAATGTGACCAACCTGGCTTCTATGGCCAAGCTCAAGGCTGGCCGTTTAACCCGCGAAGTGGCCGATAGCTGTCTGCAATACTGGGGCGGCAATGGCTTTATGTGGGATAACCCGGCGTCGCAGTTATACCGTGATGGCCGTCTGGGTTCCATTGGTGGCGGTGCCGATGAAATCATGCTGGGCATTATTTGCAAGCTCATGGATATTTTACCATCCAAGCGTAAAGCCTCCTAAGCAAATCTTAAGGACCACATCAAAAGGACTCTACCATGCAGCACACGCAACTTCCTGAAACGTCCACCCTGGCATTACAACAGGATGGCATGACGCTATCCATCGTGCTAAACCGTCCCGAATGCCGTAATGCCATGAGTGAAACCATGCTACGTGAATTGGGTAGTGTGTTTGATGCTATCCATGATGACTTAAGCATCCGTGCAGTGGTATTGCGTGGTGCAGGGGCTAACTTTTGTGCCGGTGGCGACATTAAGGACATGGCTGCCTTGCGTACCAAAACGGCACAGGATGGCAATTTAAATGCTTATGTACAGTTTAACCGCGCCTTTGGCACGCTCATTGAAAAAGTCAATCATGCGTCGCAAGTGGTGGTAGCAGTGTTAGAAGGTGCCGTGCTGGGCGGTGGTTTTGGTCTGGCTTGTGTATCTGATGTGGCCTTATGCCGTGATACCGCGCAGTTTGGCCTGCCTGAAACTGGTCTTGGTATTTTGCCCGCACAAATTGCGCCATTTGTGGTACAGCGCATTGGTTTAACCCAGGCACGCCGTCTGGCTTTATTAGGTAACCGCTTTGATGGAGTGGAAGCTACTCGCTTAGGCATTGCGCATGAGGTATTTGATAGCGATACAGCATTAAACGATGCTCTGGAACGTGCCTTACAGCAAATTAAACGTACTGCCCCACATGCCAGCCGGGTCACCAAAGCCCTGCTACACAACAGCATCAACGTGGATAATTTATCGCATACGCTGGACAAAGCCGCACAGCAATTTGCCGAGGCCGTAGCCAGCAATGAAGGCATGGAAGGCACCATGGCATTTATCCAGAAACGCCTACCAAACTGGGCGAATTGACAGCTAGGCTGATTAACTTGTTCAGTCAGCCTGCATTAACTCAAACCGGATAAGTCAAGCAAACTCAGCTCTATTGATAACACCTATTCATGCAATAAGATTTTAGTGGAATAATTATGGCATTTTCAAAAGTATTAGTGGCAAACCGTGGTGAAATTGCCGTTCGGGTCATGCGTACGGCCAAGGCAATGGGTTATCAAACCGTGGCAGTGTATTCCGAGGCTGATGCCGCTGCATTACATGTACAGTTTGCTGATGAAGCCGTGTGTATTGGCGAAGCAAAAGTCAGCGATTCGTACCTCAGCATTGAGAAAATTCTGGATGCTGCCAAGCGCACCGGTGCTGATGCCATTCACCCCGGTTATGGTTTTTTATCAGAAAACGCAGAATTTGCCTTAGCCTGTAAACATGCAGGGATTACCTTTATTGGCCCAACGCCTGATGCCATTGAGCTGATGGGCAGTAAGCGCCTATCCAAAATTGCCATGCTTGAGGCTGGTGTACCCTGCATTCCCGGCTATGAAGGTGGCGAGCAATCACTGGAACATCTGGCAGAACAGGGCCAAAAAATCGGCTTTCCCTTAATGGTTAAGGCGTCAGCGGGGGGGGGTGGCCGTGGTATGCGTCTGGTAGAAAATGCGACTGATTTACCTGCTGCACTGGCAACGGCACGTTCTGAAGCACAAAATGCCTTTGGTTCTGGCGAACTGATTCTGGAGCGTGCCGTCATTGCACCACGCCATGTAGAAGTACAGGTGTTTGGTGATACGCATGGCAATGTGGTGTATCTATTTGAGCGCGACTGCTCCATCCAGCGCCGTCATCAAAAAGTGGTGGAAGAAGCACCCTGTCCAGTGATGACCGATGACTTGCGCAAGCAGATGGGCGAAGCTGCTGTTGCTGCGGCTAAATCCTGTAACTATGTCGGCGCGGGTACAGTTGAGTTTTTGCTGGATGCAGACGGCAATTTTTATTTTCTGGAAATGAACACCCGCTTGCAGGTTGAGCATCCGGTGACTGAACTGATCACTGGACTAGATTTGGTAGAATGGCAATTACGGGTTGCCAATGGCGAAGTTTTACCATTACAGCAAGACCAGTTAAAGCTGAACGGCCATGCCATTGAGGTACGCCTGTATGCCGAAGACCCGGGACAGGATTTTTTACCGCAAACTGGCAAGGTATTGCTCTGGCAGCCAGCCGGTGCTGATGGCTGCTCTGATAAGCAACTGCCTAATGTGCGCATCGACCATGGCATGACGCCACAAGGCGAAGTTAGTCCGTATTATGACCCCATGATTGCCAAAGTGATTGCTTATGGCAAAACCCGTATCGATGCGGTGCGCTTGCTGGCACGTGCTGTAGAAGATTCTGTGCTGCTGGGTGTGAATAGCAACAAGCAATTTTTGGTGAATTTACTACGTCAGCCCGAGCTAGTTGCCGGTAATACCAATACCGCATTTTTAGCGCAGCATTTTAGCCATGATGTCAGCATGCAGCCGGCACAGGCCGATTTTGAATCGCTGGCTATTGCTACCGCGTTGTTTAGTAGTACACAAAGCAATCAGCAGGTATGGCAAGGAGCGCTAGATTTACCGCGTGCGCTAAAATTACAGGTAGGTGACAAACACTATAGCCTACAAGTGCTTAATAAAGATGATGGCTTGCATATCAGCCTAAGCGAGCAGCAAGCAACCTTACAAATTGTCAGCCAGACAGTAAACCAGCTGATTTATATTTGGCAGGGCGTGCGTCGCGCGGTAGCTTATGTGCAACAGGACAATACACTGTATCTGGATCGTGCCAATGGCAATTTAACCATTCAAAACACCACCTATGCCCCGCCTGCTAACGCTGATATCGCTGGGGATGGGCAAATTCGTGCACCGATGGATGGCGCCATTGTCAATGTGCTGGTCAATACTGGCGATACGGTGAGCAAAGGGCAAACCTTAATTATTCTGGAGGCCATGAAGATTCAGCAGCAAATCAAAGCGGATATTGATGGCGTGGTTAGCGAGATTATTGGGCAAGTGGGTCAGCAAGTGAAGAAGCGGCAAGTGCTGTTAAAAGTTGAAGTAGCTGAGTAATCAATTCAGGTATTTAAAAAGGTAGGCTAGCAACAGCCTACCTTTTTGATTCAAACAGTAAAATGATGATTACTGCTACTCCACAATCAACTGCTTGATCAGACGCGCAACCGATTCAGGATGTTCCAGCGGAAACATGTGGCCGCCTTCAGTGACAATATAATCAATACCCAAAAGGCGCTTGACCCGTTGTGGAAAACCACGGCTTAAAAACTGGCTATCCTGCCCTACCACTAACTTGACCGGCACCTTGGGCGCCTGACGCGGCTTTAACCAAAATAAGGAGGGATTATTACGGAAAATTTCTACTTCCGCCATTTTGGGAATGGTTAAGGTCACGCCACCGCGAATAGGATCATCTATCAACCCATAACGAATATAGTCATCAAAACACTGCGGGTCAAAATGAGCAAAAAAACCACGGGTTCTTAGTTTCTCTGCTGCTTGCTCCCTGCTTTCCCAGTGGTCACGCCGATACAGTGAGATACCGGCCGGGGTGACTTTATCAACATATTTTGGATTAAACAGTTTGGCCAGATGAATGCCCAAAGAAGGAAAACCATTAATTAAAGGCGGATCCAGCATAATCAGTTGCTGCATCAATTCCGGACGACGGTAAGCTGCCATAAAACTGAGCAAACCGCCCAGTGAATGACCTAAAGCGATCACCGGCCTGCCCTGCGCCTGGCGCTCAATACTGTCAATCACCTGAGTGACCAGATGCGACCAGTGATTGGTGACCGGATACTTGGGATCAGTGCCAATTTGTGGCAAATACACCACATCATACTCATCACTTAAAGCATCAAACAGCTTCTGGTATACCCTGGACGGAACACCATTGGCATGCGCAAAGTGGATTAACGGTTTCATTGCAGCTCCGCATTTTTCTGGCTGGTTAAGCCTTGCTGAATAGAATTACCAATCCCTTGTCCAATTGAGCTTCCCATGCGACCCAGAATGCTTTCCAGCGGATTACGCTGTACCGTATAGTCAACGGCTTTATTGAGCTTGAGTTCACGTGCCAGTGTGGTCACGCTACCGGTTTTATCAGCAAGCCCCAAACCAATCGCCTGCTCACCTGTCCAGAATAGGCCACTGAACATATCCGGGTTTTCTTTTAAGCGCTGACCACGTCCCGCTTTCACCGCAGCAATAAAATGACTGTGCACATTGTTCAGCACATTTTGAATATGTGCCCGTTCTGCCGGATCAACCGGCTGGGTTGGGCTTAAAATAGCCTTGTGGCTGCCTGCGGTCATGGTACGGTCTTCTACCCCAATCTTACGAGCTAGCTCAGACACACCATAATTGGGCATAATTACCCCGATGGAACCAACCAGACTAGATGGATTGACATAAATTTCATCAGCCGCCGAGGCAATGTAATACGCCCCTGACGCCCCCATATCTCCGATTACTGCATACACTTTTTTATCCTGATGCTTGGTACGCAGTCGCTTGATTTCCTGCCATATCTCGTCAGACTGTACCGGCGATCCGCCAGGAGAATTGATTTTTAGGGCAACGGCCTTACTGCCACTGGCGCTAAAGGCTTTTTCCAGTGCTTCTGATACGTCTTCACTGTTGACATTATTGGTGCCTGCGCCAATCGTACCATCAATTTCAACCACAGCTAGATGCGGTGAGCTACTCCCAACGACGACTTTTCCTCCTTCACCGGTACTGCAACCACGTCCCAGGATCAGGAATATCAACAATAAATAGCCAAAACCAAGCAATTTAAAAAAAATGTTCCAGCGCCGGGCACGACGCTGCTCTTCTACTGAAGCCAGCACTGCTTTTTCAAGGATTTGCCAGGCTTCACCCGGTGGCGGCATGGAAGAAGGATTATTTGAAGGTGGGGTATTTTGCGAATTGGGATTTGGCGGCCAGTCGGACATGAAATGAACCTTAAATAAGAATTTGATCGTGAATTGCAAACCGCTAATCTGGACGATTTTGGCTTATAAAAATAAGCATATCAGATGCTCACAAATCATAGCGCATTAATGCTAGAGCGCAAATTGCTTTGTTTCAATCACAAAAGCGTTAAAACAACTTGCAAATCCTTTACACTGTTCTTTTTAATTTAATCCAACTTTTTTAAGGCGTCATGACTCAGGTTAAACCCGCTTTTCCTCAACCCCTGGCTTATATACTCACCTGGCTTGGCAAACTACCTCTGCCGCTGCTGCAATGGCTGGCGCGTGGGAGCGCCCGCTTGCTGGGATTGAACAAGTCTACCAAAGCCATCACCACTATTGAACGAAATTTACTGATTGCTTTTCCACACTTACGCCCTGTACAGCGCCAGCTTTTGGCCAAACAAGCCCTGACGGCGCAACTGCAATCCATGCTGGAATTTATTAAATGCTGGGGCAGTTCACCGCAATGGAGTATTCGACAAATTAAGCAGGTAACTGGACAACATTTGCTGATACAAGCCATTGAACAAAAAAAGGGCTTAATTCTGGTTGTGCCGCACTTTGGCAGCTGGGAGCTGATGAACGCCTGGCTCAGCCAGTTTACTGCTACAGTGATCATGTACAAACCTTCCAAAAATGCCCAGCTGGATCAATTTGTACTAGCGGCCCGTAATCGCCTGCGTGCTACTTTGGTACCTGCCGATGAAAGCGGTGTACGGCAAATTTTTAAAGCTCTGAAACAAGGCGGAGTAACCGCTATTCTGCCAGATCATACCCCGGAACCTTCAGGCGGTATTTATTCCCCGTTTTTTGGCTGTCCGTTACTGACCAGTACTTTGGTATCAAAGCTTGCGCAAAAAACCCAGTGTGCCGTGCTACAAATGTATTGCCTGCGTCAGCCTGATCAGCCCGGTTTTAGCATTCATATTGAACCCATGGATGACACCATTCGTTCAGCCAGTTTGCAGCAATCGGTTGATTGCCTCAATGCCAGCATTGAGCAGTTAATTCAAGCGCATCCCGCTCACTATCACTGGACATACAAGCGTTTTAAGGCCAATCCTGCGCTAGAAGATATTTATTATCAGGATGACGCTCAGGTTGCTGACAAGATCAAAACCTCACAGCAGGAGTTTTTTACTACTGCTCACTAGGCGGCCTTAACCATGTTTTTTGATCCCGAAAACGCACAGGTTCCAGATCAACATCATTACCCAACTGGTAACTCAAGGTACCGCTATCAATGGTGGAATCAACCGTGATCCCCAGCTCATTCAATCTGGCCAGCACGATGGGCGCCGGATGTCCATAGCGGTTTAAATAACCTGCCGAAACCACCGCACGCTGTGGGTTAACCACTTTTAAAAATGCACTGGAGCTACTGTATTTGCTGCCATGATGCCCCAGAATTAAGATATCTGCTTTTAAATCGGCCTGCTGTTGTTGCAATAAAAATTCAGTATAAAGACCTGCATCTCCCATCACCAGTAAGCGCTGCGCTGGAGTATTTTTCTGTGCAGGCGTTTCCACCATCAGCACACAGGAACTTTCATTTTTATCATTAAATGCCCGATGCTGAACCAAAGGCGATAAAACTTTAAACAAAACGCCATCCCATTGCCAGCTTTGCCCAGCCTCGCACAGGTAAGTCGGGTAATTCTCATACACTTCACTACTGGTTAACTGGATGACTGGAAATTGCTGCAATATGGCTGGCGCACCACCACTATGATCCAGATCCAGATGGCTCAGCATCAATTTATCCAGCCGCTTTACACCCTGAGCCTGTAAGGCAGGAATAACTACTTTTTCGCCCATATCCGAATTCATCAATTTACCACCTGCATCCAGTAGCATGTTGTGGTTTTTCGTCTGGATCAAAACACTTAAACCCTGCCCCACATCCAGCACATGCACGCTTAACGGGGCAACAGCACGTAAAGGATAAAAGACCGGAATCAGTAAAAAAGCAATCCACCATTTGGAAAAAATCCCTTTGGGCAACAGTAGAAACAACAGGACTAAAAATAGGGCCAGCAGCTGAAAAGCAGTTAAAGAAAAGGGCTGCAAGGCATATGGAAACAGCTGTGCCAAGGTATTTAACAGCGCATGAAAAAATGTCAGCAACATTAATGCAAGCTGCCAGATTACATCAGCAAGCGAGGGAGAAAACCAGCCTACCGCATACGCCAGCAAATTTAGTGGCAATACCACCAGACTCAACAAGGGAATAGCCAATAGGTTAACCACAGGAGCTAGCCAGGAAATTTTGGCAAAACTCAGCAAGACCAGAGGCGCCAACAAAACAAACAAGCGCCACTGCAACAGCACAAACTGCCAGCTGGCTTGTTTATATTGTTTTATTTTACTAACTGGCGTAGCAGCCTCTTCCAGTGCAATAGCTGATCGGTGCATACTCAGCAATATTGCGACTGCGCCAAAAGACAACCAGAATGCCACAGATAAAATTGCTAATGGATCAAGCAATAACAGGATACAGCCCGCCAGCAATAAAATACTAGAGGACTGCCAGCGCTGCCTGAACCATAATAAAACTACCAGCAGTGCAACCATCACCACTGTACGCTGTGCTGGAATGTCAAAGCCGGCCAGCCCTGCATAGAGCAGAACCATAAACAGAAAAAACGGAAGAATCCAGCGGCGTCGCTCGGCTTTTAAATAAAGCTGTGGAAAGCCGTTTAATAATTTTTGCAGCAGCCAGCTCATCATGAACGCAGCCAATAGCACATGCGGTCCGGATATCGCCAGCAAGTGACTAATGCCCATTTGCTGATAAAGCAAGGTGGTCTTAGCATCTATCAAACTACGATCACCCGTTAGCAAACCCAGCAGCACGCCTTTGGCTGGAGAATCAAACTGCATGATGTGCTGACGAATCCGCAAGCGCTCCTGCTGTATACCATAAAGTATATTTTCCAGCATGGAAGGCGCTGCAATAGAAAATTGTCGTATTTGCTGCGGGTTTAAGCGTTGCGCACTTAATACAGTACCCGTGGCCTGAATGTGTTGCTGTAACAGCCATTTTTCGACATCAAATGCCCCCCAGGATGCGTTGCCATGCACCGGTTTTAACCTGATTTTTACTTGCCACACTTGCCCAGGCTGCATATCAGGCGGCAGGACTTTTTGCTGAGCCTGCCAATCAAAGGCGGAATAAAGTACCCAGCGTTGTGGCGGCATAGCATCTGGCCTGATTTCTTCTACCACCTGACGCCAGTTTTCCCCGACTCCATCACTAATCGTCGTCACTTTAACCAGTGCCGTACGTTCCACCGGCTGGGTTAGTCGGGCTTGCAACGCCTGCTGTAACTGATAGTGGCTATAACCCATACCAAATAATAAGGCACACGCAAAAACAGTCATGTGCAGAAAAAAATCATAAACAGGGCGCTGCTGCACACAAGACTGAACAGGTTTAAGCGCACGTAGCGTTAGAATAACCAGCATCGCTGCCATAGCAGTCCACCAGATAGAAACTGGCCAGCTTAGTACAGAAAAAAACTTGCCATAGGCCAGCGTTGCCACCCCAACCATGAAGCCCAGCAAGACCATACGCATATCAATCACTCTTTATTATTGTTATCACGACATGCTGTTTGCTGGCTAAATCACGAGCCAGCAAACAGTGGCGGTTTAATTATTGTTGCTTAACCCACAAACCATCCTGCATATGCAAAATACGGTCGGCTGAATGCGCCAGTTGCTCATCATGCGTCACAATCAGCATGGCCATGTTTAAATCCTGGCGCAGGTCTTTTAATAAATCCAGAATATCCAGTGCGGTACGCCGATCCAGGTTTCCGGTTGGCTCATCGGCCAGCACCACTGCCGGATTGGTCACCAAAGCACGCGCCAGTGCCACACGCTGACGCTCCCCACCTGATAACTCACCGGGCTTATGTGTCAAACGATGCTTTAAACCCACTTTATCCAGCAAGTCAGTCGCACGTTCCTGAGCCTGCTCTACCGTGCTGTTTTCACGCAACAGCAAGGGCATGCACACATTTTCAATGGCATCAAACTCTGGCAGCAAATGATGAAACTGATACACAAAGCCCAGATACTGATTGCGCAGGTTACCGCGCTGGGTTTCGTTCAGGCGATTTAAGGCATGGCCTTTTAATATCACCTCGCCGGAGGTCGGCAAATCCAGCCCACCCAGTATATGCAGCAAGGTGCTTTTGCCTGAGCCACTCGCCCCAATAATGGATACAAACTCACCTTCATAAATGGAAAAATCCAGGCCCTTGAGCACTTCAACCTGATTACGCCCATCATCAAAGGTTTTACTCAGGCGCTGGGCAGTCAGCACCATATTGTTGTGATTTCTTGCAGGCTGGCTCATTGCAGTGCTTTCGTTCCTTATTATATTACTCATAACGCAGCGCCTCGGCAGGTTGTACCTGAGCCGCACGGCGGGCAGGATAAATGGTCGCCAAAAAGCTTAGCAGCAACGACACAGCAACGACCACCATCACATCCTGCCAGCGCAAATAGGAAGGTAAATAATTAATAAAGTAGGCATCAAATAAATGCAGGCCAAAGGCATTGTTAATCCAGCCCAGTACGTCGCTGATGCTCAAGGAAAAAGCTATCCCCAATGCCGCACCGGCCAGCGTGCCAAACGCACCAATAATAATACCCTGCACCATAAAAACCCGGGTAATAGTGGCTGGTGAGGCACCCAGTGTTCTTAAGATCGCGATATCGGATTTTTTGTCAGTCACCACCATCACCAGTGACGACACAATATTAAATGCTGCGACCAGTACAATTAAAAACAGCAACAGGCTCACCATGGCTTTTTCCATCTGAATAGCGCTAAACAGGTTGCCATGCGTTTGTGTCCAGTTACTGGCGTAATAATTGGATGGCAATTGATTAAGCAACTTACCGGATACCTCAGGCGCTGCAAAAATATCGTCCAGTTTCATACGCACGCCCTGTGCACCATCAGGCAAGCGTAACAGGCGGGCAGCGTCATTTAAGGCAATATAACCAATCATGGAATCCACGTCGGCACCAATGCTAAAAATACCTACCACGGTAAAGCGCTTAAAGCGTGGTACTACACCCGCAGGAGACGGTGAAGCCTCCGGCAACACCAGCGTAACCTTGTCATTCACGGCAAGCCCCAGTCCATCGGCCATACCCTGCCCAATCACAATGCCAAACTCACCGTCTTTTAACTGATCCAGCGATCCAGCAGTCATATAGTTTTGTACAATGGAAACCTGTTTTTCAAGCTGTGGCTCAATACCACTCACTAGAATACCCGCCACCTGCCCTTGTGCAGTGAGCATACCCTGTAGCTGGGTAAAAGGCGCAGCACCCGCCACATGAGGCTGTTTATTCGCCAACTCGACCAAAGGTTGCCAATGGGTTAAAATTTCTGTAGACGAGACAGTCGCTTGAGGTATCATACCGAGAATGCGGTTTTTGAGTTCGCGGTCAAAACCATTCATGACCGACAACACGGTAATTAAAACTGCAACCCCAAGTGTCAGGCCTATGATGGAAACTAAGGCAATAAAAGAAATGAAGTGATTGCTCCGCCGTGCGCGAGTATATCGCAACCCAACAAACAGCGAGATCGGCTTAAACATACAGTCATCCGAGGAAAGAAAATGGAAAATCTACAGCAGGAAGCAGACACCGGTGAACGCCGCCTTATGTCACGCATCAATGCTGCCTTGCGTACCAACTATCAAATTATTACCCGCACTGATGCGCTCAAAGATCCCTACGACCCCAGTTTTGTACTGCCGCGCTATTTTTTGCTGCTGGCAGAACTTGATGAGCTCGATAGCGTTCACCAGCAGGTAGCACAGGGTCTTGCCGAGGAAAACCCGATGGTCGCGCGGGTAATCAAGCTCATGAATCAAAAGCTTGATCTTATCACTGGTGCCTTGTATGACGCTATGGTCGAAACCATGTTGCCAAGTCCTACCCGGGTTAATATTTCCGAAAGTGGCCTGTCGTTTTATGCCCGCGAACGCATTCCACCAGGTTCGCACGTGCACTTAACCTTAAGTCACCCCGAAAATGCCTTTCATCTGGCTGCTACTGCCCGGGTAGTGTATAGCGAAGATGAAGACCTGGAAGGCTTTAGAACCGGAGCCTATTTTATCAGCCTGCATCCCCATGACCGAGCCAAGCTCGCTGAATGCATTAACCAGAGGCTGGCTGAAGAAGACGAAATAGATCAGTTCAGGAACATGGGTGATTACTAGCCTGCCTAAAACATCTACCGGGTGATTATCACTTTGGTGAATAATCACTCTTTTTTCTGGCTTCAGCGTTGTCCGGACCATCAAAATAATAAAAACATATTGATGAAGGCTTAACCGGACGGTACTGTAAAGCAAAAAACAGGCTATAAATGTAAATTTTTTATACAATCAACCGGTTATTAAGCGTATTTTTATGCCGACCAAGCCAACTATCACCAAGCATTTCATGGAAACTTCTCCAATATTTTAATACTATTTATAAAAACCAGTATTAAACCCCTAACGGCTTTCATTTGACTTTTTCAAATATGCCAAAGCCCAGTCGCGCACAAAATACAGTACCAGTCCCAGTAAAATAACTCCAACTCCCAGAATCATATTGGCACCAATTCGCTCATGATTCAGCAGCGCCCCCAACATCAGGGCAAATACCGGTGTAAGAACCGTGGTTAAAGCAACAGTTGAAGGTCTTAAACGCTGCACCAGATCAAAATAGCACAACATGGCAATGATTGAAGCCACCACCACACTGTATAAAATAGCCATGATGGTTAAACCAGAAGGGATATGTGCTGGCGCTTCTTTCCAGAATAAAGGCAACAGCAGCAGTATACCAACTGCCGATACCATCAAGGAGCCTGTGGTCTGTGCCAAGGGGTTCAAATTGGCTTTTAGATGCTTAACCCAGAACATTGATCCGACATAGCACGCCACAGCCAGCAAAATTAAAGCTACACCAACAGGTTGCACAAATGCACTCTCACCAGTCAGGCAGATCAATGTCAAACCCAGCAGTGCTACCAGCATGCCTAGCCATTGCTCCCCAAACAGTGTTTGATCCTGTTTAAACAAAAACGCCATCAGTCCCGCCATAATAGGTGCAAAACCAAAAAGCAGGGAGATCAGACCTGATGCCAGATAAGGTGCTGCCAGATAAGTCAGTAGCATGGCTCCCAGCAAACTTAGACTACCCGCCACATAACTTTTTAGCGCAAGTTTATGGCTTGGCACAGTCAGCCGGATTACCCGGCAAACCCCATAAGCCAAAACCGCCGCCAACACAAAGCGGGCGGTTAATGCCCAGACAGGATGCAGGTCACGTACGCTCCATACCACGGCAAGCGGCGTGCTAGACCAGATTAATACCAGTAATATATAGCGGCTACCCACCTGCCATTGACTGGCATCTCTGATATCGGTTGCAGTAGCTGCTGGTGATAAATCAGTACTGGCAGGTAGCCGCAGCATCTGCGGAGGTTGTTCACTGCTCATGACATAAGTTCTCCCGGGTTTGATGTTTTAGTGATAAAAATTCAGACATAAAAAAAGCCGCTCTTGAGAGCGGCTATAAATCGATACATTGAATACTTATGCTCGCTCACCATTCGTGTTCATTGCCCAGATACGCACCACAACAGGTCGTACCGCAATGTGAGCAGCAATAAAAGAATTGGCGAAAACAGCATTTGATGTATTCATGCTGCGATCATGCGCTCAATCCTTGGCAGGAGCAAGTTTTTTTAAGCCAGAATTTATGAATTTTTCTAAATATATTCATTTTTTTAATGAGAAACACTTATAAATATCAGACAAACACTTTGCTTGATAGGTTTTTTAACAAAACCAACTCCCCTACACTTTGCTAGAATAAGGCTTTCAATTCATTGTAGATAATAACTGTGCTGCAAACCGATGTAATTGTTTTAGGGGCTGGTGCTTCAGGTTTAATGTGCGCACAGATTGCAGCACAACGTGGCCGTAAGGTACTGGTTTTAGAACGTGCCAATAAAATAGGCAAAAAAATCCTGATGTCTGGAGGTGGCCGCTGTAATTTTACCAACCTCGACGTTCAGCCAGAAAACTATATTTCACATAATCCGCACTTTGTGATTTCAGCCTTGAATCGCTATACGCAGTGGGATTTTTTAAGCCTGGTTGGTAAATATCAGATTGGTTATGAAGAACGCAAGCACGGCCAATTGTTTTGTCTCAATAGCGCCAAGGATATCTTAAACATGCTGCTTGAGGAATGTGAGCAAGCAGGCGTTAGCATTAAAACCAGCCAAGATATTGTTCATGTTGATTTTAGTTCTAAACAACAGTTATTTACTCTGAAAACCCAACAAGCTGTGTATCAATGTACTTCACTGGTCGTTGCTACCGGAGGCTTATCTATTCCAACGCTCGGCGGTTCCGGTTTTGGTTATGAGCTGGCCAAACAGTTTGGCCATCATGTCTATCCTACCCGTGCCGGGCTGGTTCCCTTTACCTTTAGCGACCAGTTTAAAGCTGTGACCGAACGCTTATCCGGTATTGCCACCGAAGTGAATCTATTTAATGATCAGGCCGGTTTTACCGAAAACCTGCTATTTACCCATCGTGGTTTAAGCGGCCCGTGTGCCTTACAGCTATCCAATTACTGGAAAGCAGGGCATTCTATTCTTATTGACTTTTTTACTGGTTTTGATCTTGAGCAATGGCTACTGGATAAAAAACAGCAACAACCAAAAACCCTATTGCGCACAGTGCTACAGGAGCATCTGGCTAAAAATTTAATTGTTGAATTGCAGCAATTGCTCTGGGCAACACATAGTGAACGCCCTTTAAATCAATGGCCAGATAAAGACCTCAAACAGCTTGTCCAGCAGTTGCATCATTTTGAGCAAAAACCCTCTGGTACAGAAGGCTATCGCACGGCTGAAGTGACCTTAGGCGGCGTGGATACCGCTGAGCTGTCGTCCAAGACCATGGAAAGCAAAAAACAAAAAGGCCTGTATTTTATTGGTGAAGTGGTGGATGTAACAGGTCACTTGGGCGGCTATAACTTTCAATGGGCATGGTCATCCGGGGTGGCTGCTGGTCAAGTGGTATAATTTTCGGATTTTAAAAAAACCACGTGGGAATCTGGTTAAGAGATGCCCTCTCAAGCTTTTTTGCACTAGCCCAAGCTGCCTGCACCAACATGAGGCAAAAAACGAGAGATTGATATAGCTAAAAAATATACCCAAGTAAATAATAATTTAGAACAATAACAATAGCTTATAAAAAATTTTCTTTGAGTCGTTATTTAGGCACTACTTTTGCAAATACTGGACAGCTTGGTCTTCAATCACAGATGGTAGGATATTCATGTCCAGCAACGATGTATTATTTCTTTTACTTGGCGCTATTTTAGTGCTCGCCATGCATGCTGGTTTTGCTTTTCTGGAAGTAGGCACAGTCCGGGCAAAAAACCAGGTCAATGCCCTCAGCAAGATTTTGACTGATTTTGCGGTTTCAGCCATTGCCTACTTCTTTATTGGTTATTATGTAGCGTATGGTACGCACTTTCTGCATGCTGGTCTGGCGCTGACTGCGGATCATGGTTACAGTCTGGTGCGTTTTTTCTTCCTGCTGACCTTCGCTGCCGCTGTTCCTGCTATTGTATCCGGTGGAATTGCCGAACGAGCCAAATTCCGTCCTCAAACGATTGCAACATTTATACTGGTTGCGCTGGTTTATCCTTTATTTGAAGGGATTGCCTGGAATAGTCATTTTGGTTTGCAAAACTGGTTAATGCATACTTTTGGTGCTAGTTTCCATGACTTTGCAGGTTCAGTGGTTGTACATGCCATGGGCGGCTGGATTGCCTTGCCAGCGATTATTCTGCTAGGCGCTCGCCGTGGCCGTTATGGAAATGGCGGTAAAATTGCAGCACATCCACCTTCCTCCATTCCTTTTTTGGCATTGGGCGCATGGATACTTATTGTTGGCTGGTTTGGCTTTAATGTCATGAGTGCACAAAGAATTGAAGGGATTTCCGGGCTGGTTGCCGTCAACTCATTAATGGCCATGGCTGGTGGAACACTGGCTGCCAACTATCGTGGCAAGAATGATCCTGGTTTTTTACACAATGGGCCTTTAGCTGGACTGGTCGCCATTTGCGCGGGTTCCGATGTGGTTCATCCGCTGGGCGCCTTATTGATTGGTGGCTGTGCGGGAGCTTTGTTTGTCTGGTTGTTTACCTTTACACAAAACCGTATGCGGATTGATGATGTGCTGGGTGTCTGGGCATTACATGGCGTATGCGGTGCCTTTGGTGGGCTGGCGGCTGGAATATTTGGTTTACAGGCATTGGGTGGGCTTGGTGGTGTCGCTTTTATGTCACAACTGATTGGTACACTGCTGGGAATTGTGATTGCCCTTTCTGGTGGCTTTATCGTCTATGGAATATTAAAAGTAACCATGGGAATTCGATTAAGCCCTGAAGAAGAATATAACGGTGCAGATCTAAGTATTCACCGGGTATCGTCTACCTCCGAACAAAATGTATTCTAAGCAACTTTTGGCTGTATTAACTTTAGCTTAATACAGCTTTTTACTAAAAATATTAGTTATTTAAACTTACGTGAACTCTACTAAACTGTAATTTTCTTAAATGAACCTTAAGTCATAATCGCCTTATTAATTCTAAAAAAGGCCTACTTGATATGAACATGGACTGGAGTTCTATTTTCTCATTTGACATACCCGTACTAGAAATTTTTATTCGCGGTACAGTCATGTATCTGGCCTTGATTTTTTTAATGCGTGTGATCCTAAAACGCCAAGCTGGTGGGCTGGAATCTGGTGATATTTTACTGCTGATCTTACTGTCTGATGCCTCACAAAACGGCATGGCAGGCGATTATAAATCCGTACCAGATGGGATTATCCTGGTAGCAACATTAATGTTCTGGAACTTCTTCTTAGACTGGCTCAGTTTTAAATTTCCATGGTTTGAGCGTCTTATGGATGCCAAGCCCATTGTTCTGGTTAAAAATGGCAAAATGCTGCGTAAAAACATGCGCAAAGAGTTTGTCACACAGGCAGAGCTACTCAGCCAGCTACGTGAACAAGGCATCAATAAATTAGAAAAGGTCAAAAGAGCTTATATTGAAAGCGATGGTAAATTGAGCGTCATTGAAGTTGAAGACAGAACTAAGCAGCAATCTGAACCACCAGAAAAAACCACCTAAATCAATCATCAGGACAAATTACCCGTTAGCCACCTGCTATTATGGTGGCTAATTGATATAGGCCTTAAAAAACTAAACAGGACGTTGTTCATTAAAGGCCAGAAAGCCCTTGGCAATCCGGTAGATGTACCAAACCATCAACACAAATAAAATAACGAAACCAATTAAAATAAATGAGGTCACTGTACCAACAATTCCCCAGAGTAGCGTCCACCAGAATGTTTTGATGTGCCAGTCAAAATGGCTTTGTAACCAGGTATCCTGTACTTCATCCTGCTTTATATAATTAAGTATCACTGCAATAATGGCAGTAATACCATTAAAAATAGCCAGTGCATACAGCACATAAATAATCAGGGTCAGCTTACGGTTTGCTTCCAGATTACTGATGGACTGATACTCCTGTTGTTCTGGTGTATTCATATAAATAACCTGTTGTATTATCCCGTTGTGGGTAGCTAGGCTTTGAATATATATAGAAAAAACCGCTGCATCAACAGCGGTTTTTTAGCTTTTACCTTTTAACAAGCTCACTTAACCCAATGAGTTGTTATCATCCGGATTATTGTTACCCGAAATATTGGGTAAGCCTGGGCTGATCATATCCGTACCGTTTTCAGGCGCAGCTGTTTCTGAAGGACTCACCACAGGAGAGCCCATGCTGGTAGCTAAAGGCACTTCCATATCTGCATTGCTCATTGGCTCGCGCTCTGCCGCAGGATTAGGCTTATGTGCATGTTCCTTGGCTTTATTGAGCATATCATCCAGCAAACGCGCTGCTGGTTCACGACCGCCCAGACCAAAGGCCAGTGCAAACGCAACTGCCACCGCGCCCAGGGTTAAACCAAAGGCCAGGTTAACAATAGAATCTGCAATACCCATGGCACGCAAGCCCATCGCCAGTACCAGGCCAATAATCAGGACGCGTACCACATTAGCCAGCCACACTGAATAATTATACTGGCCACGCTCTACAATGCTGCCAATCAGGTTGGCCAGCCAGAAGCCAATGACAAAGATAGCTACGCCCAGCAATACGTTGGCACCAAAAGCGATAAAGATAGAAATTAAATCGCTCACCTGATCAAAGCCCAGGCGATTTGCCGCTTCTGCAACAGCAAACAACATGGCAAAGAATATAATCAATTTGCCGATTATTTCTGACACACTCATGCCGCCCAAAAAGCGCTGCATATTGAGTTTGGCTGGCAGGCGGTCTACTTCTGTGCCACTGATCAAGCCCACTAAAATACCGGCCACAAATTTGGCAATCATATAGGTAATAATCAATATTAACGCCGCAGCAATAATATTGGGAATGGCATACATGATTTGATCCAGCATACGGATGGCAGGCTGGGAAATTGCCTCGATTTGCAGGGCATCAAGCGCAGCAATCAGGGTAGGAATCAAAATTAAAATAAAAACAATAGAGCCCGCAATTTTGGGCAAATTGGTGGTAGCAGGTACACCGGCACGTTCAGCAGCGGACTGTACGTTTAAGCTGGATACCAGACCCACCACGATATTACGCACAATTTTTGCCACAAAATAGCCCACAAAACCAATAACGGCTGCCGCAAATACATGAGGTAAAAATACCAGCAGGTCATTCACCATGTTTTGTACAGGCAACAGCAAGCCGTTTAAGCCCAGCGCCGATAAAACCAGCGGCACAAACAGCAGTAAAATCAGCCAGTAAATGATCTGACCAATATTATTACTCAGAGGCTGTACCCCTACCTCTGCACTGAGGCGCTCATCCAGACTGGTACGGGCCAACAGACGGGTAATCGCCGCCCGCACTACTGTGGCCAATACCCAGCCAAGCACACCTAATACCAGTGCAGATAACACACGCGGAATAAAGATCAGCACCTCATTGACCATATTGGAAAACGGTGCTGATACGGCATGCAGATTAAGAAGGTTAAAACTGGCAATGATCGCAATAATCAGAATAAACCAGAAAGTCACGCGTCCGGCAATACGCTCAATATCCGTCTGGTGACCAGTTGATGAGTTAACGTGTCGGTTCACTGAAAGCTTGGAAAGTAGTTTTCTTACACCTGCGCCAGCCAGCAACGCAATTACCCAGCCAATCAGTAGAATCACGATTGCACCGAGAATTGGTTCCAGCTGAACACCGTATGTATTCTGGAAGTGCTGGAAGTTATCCATGTTTAACCCCTTGATCATATCGGTCATTCATTCTCACTAATCAGTAACGTCATTCTTGTGCATACTGTTTGCTGTTATTGATCAAGTTTAAAATACTTGTCCAATGGGTTCGCTACTGATTAGTGCCCTTATTTCATAGGATCATCACTTAAGTTTTTCTAAATAAATCAACTTAGTGATGAGCCTAATTAACCTTAACAAAGTAACCAGATATAAAAACAAGGCTTTTTGTTTCCTTCATAATGTTTTTGTCAAGCTTCGTGGGGTTTTTATTAACAACGCTTGGTTAAGCTTTATTTTTTAAGTATTTATCTCTTACCAGTAGTTTTCTACCGCCACATTCCCCTCTCCGCGCCGGTTCATGGTTAAACCGCGTGCCTTGAGCGCATTGCGGGTATCCTCGACCATTTGTGGGTTACCACATAGCATGACATGGCTGCTCTCTAGGTTTAATTCCAGTCCCGCCGCCTGCTCAAGCTGGCCATTTGCAATCAATACCGGCAGGCGCTGGTTTAAGGCAGCCCCAGTTTCGCGGGTAATAATCGGTAAAAACGTAAAGCGAGCACCACCTTCACCAAAATCCTGTGCCAACTGGGCAATCTCATGCTCATAAGCCAGCTCTGAACGACAGCGCACACTATAGGCCAGTATAATCTGCTGATATTGCTGCCAGGGTTCAAAATCCTGTAGCATGGACAAAAATGGCGCAAGGCCAGTTCCGGTTGCTAGCAGCCATAGATCCTGCGGCAAGGGTTTTTGATAACGAGCCAGCGTCAAAAAACCATAAGGCACTTTTTCAAGCAATAATTGATCACCCGGCTGTAAGTGCTGTAAACGTGAAGTAAAAGCACCATCCGGCACCACAATGGAAAAAAACTCCAGCTGTTCAGCAAATGGCGACGACACCATCGAATAGGCCCGAAAAATCTGCTGCTCTTCCACTTCAATGCCAATACGGGCAAACTGTCCGGCAGTAAACCGAAAATGCGTAGGCCGAGTCAGTACAAAGCTAAACAGGTTGTCACTCCAGCGCCTTACTGACAAAACGGTTTCGCGGGTAAATTTTTCTTCGTTCATAACAGCTTACTTATATCTCTATCAGGCTTGGCAATGGTAGCATGTATCTGTATCGTTCCTGTTGGCCGTTTTACAAAAGGTATATTCCATGCGCATGACACTCAGACAATTGGCCGTATTTGTCGCCGTTGCCCAAGAAGGCACCGTAACCCGTGCCAGTGATGCCGTTCGCCTAACTCAAAGTGCTGCCAGTATGGCACTGGCCGATCTGGAAGATGCCCTGGGTGCGCCCCTGTTTGATCGCTTGGGCAAGCGCTTGCAGCTTAATGATTTAGGCCGTTTTTTGCTACCACAGGCATTGGAAATTCTGGGTCGCTGTGAAGCATTTGAGCAGGCAGCGCAAGGTGAAATGCAAACTATTGATTTGCGGCTTGGTGCCACCTTAACCATTAGCGATTATTTGATGCCCGATTTAATGGCCGATTTTTTAAAGCTACAACCACAGGCACAATTGCAATTGCAGGTTGGCAATACACGCCAGATTATTGAAGCCATTAGCCAGTTTCAGCTGGATTTGGGGCTGATCGAAGGTTCTTGTCATTTACCGCAATTGCAGGCCTTTCCATGGCGCGACGACGAACTGGCGGTTTGCTGTGCGCCACAGCACCCTTTAGCCCAGCTGGATCGACCATTAAAACTAAGTGACTTTGAGGATATTGACTGGATTTTGCGTGAAACTGGCTCAGGTACCCGCGAAGTATTTGACAATATCATGCTCAAAGACCTGCCCAATGCCAAACTGCGCCTAACGCTGGGGCATAACGAAGCCATTTTAAAAGTTGTGGCAGGTGGACTGGGCGTGGCCTGTGTATCACGTCTGGCAATTGAACCCTTGGCTAACGAAGGTCAGCTGGTCATTCTGGATACACCATTTTGGGTACTCAAGCGCCCATTATTCATGCTGGTGCATCGTCAAAAATATAAAGGCCCGGGCTTAAAGGCTTTTATGGAATTTTGTCGTAAAAATAACACTTGATCTCACTTTTTAGAATAGTTGTTCAAAGCAGCGCCTTGCCCCGCATGCATACAGTTGCCACAGCACGCATCCAGTCAAGCCCATTTTTTAGAATCAGCCTGTGGGTTTAAATTCACTGCAATTGAACCCACAGGCTTTAACTTGACAAAGTTACCAATCAGAGAGTCTAAGGCTGGCTAAACATAATTTTCTTTTGAGTGGTGCCAAATATTTTATCACCAGCATCGCCAAGTCCTGGGACAATATAGCTGTTTTTATCCAGCCCCTGATCAATAGACGCTGTATAGACTCTAACTTCTGGATGGTGGTTTTGCAAATTGGCAATACCCTCCGGAGCAGCGACCAGTACCATCACCCGAATTTCCTTACAACCTGCCTGCTTAAGTAAATCAATCGCGGCCACCAGCGAATTCCCGGTTGCCAGCATGGGATCAATAATCAGCGCTAGTCGCGCATGAATATCAGGTGCCAGTTTTTCCAGATAGCTACGTGCCTCCAGGGTTTCTTCATTACGCTCCAGACCCAGCACACTCACCTTGGCACTTGGAATCAGGCTAAGTACGCCATCAAGCATGCCAATGCCTGCTCGAAGGATCGGCACAATAGTGATTTTTTTACCAGCAATGCGCTGTATATTCACTTCGCCTGCCCAGCCTTCAATCACACTGTCTTCCAGCGGCAAGTCTTTAGTAGCTTCATAGCTAAGTAAAGCGGCAATTTCCTGCGCCAACTCCCTAAAATTTTTGGTACTGATATCAGTACGACGCATCAGACCAAGTTTATGACGGATCAGCGGATGACGGATTTCAAGAATGGGCATATCGATACGCTACTGGCTTTAAAACGCATCATGATAATACAAAAATTCTTCACCCCTAAACTAAAAATGCCCCAAACAGGTTGAGGCATTGTTAGCTAAAATAGCTTTGAGGTGAATCAGGTGTGGTTATTGCATGACCACAATCTGCGCAATTGCAGCCAGCTTAATGAGGGGCTGTGGATATACACCCAGTAATAACACCAGAAGTGAAGTCAGCAGCACCATAATCCCACCAGCTCTCACACCCCAGTTAGTCTGTGCATCAATACGTGGTGTATCTGGCGGTGTCATATAAAGTACCACCATCACCCGCAAGTAATAATACAAGCCAATGGCGCTACCTACGATAACCATAGCGGCCAGGAACCAGCTCATATTTTGTACTGCCGCCATGACCACAAAGAACTTGCCAATAAAGCCGGCAGTCAGCGGAATACCCGCTAGTGACAGCATCATCACAGTGAGCACCGCAGTGAGCACCGGACGACGCCAGAACAGGCCACGGTAGTCAGCAATGGACTCTGCATCATTACTGCCATAAGGACTGGACATCAAGGCAACCGCACCAAACGCCCCGATGGTAGTCAGCACATAGGTCACAATATAAATATTTACCGTGGCTACCGACGATACACCCAGGCAAATAATGGCAACCAGTATATAGCCAAAATGAGCAATAGAAGAATAGCCCAGCAAGCGCTTTAGGTTGACCTGACGTACCGCCAGCAGGTTACCCACCAAAATGGATAGCACCGCAATAATGGTAAGTACGGTCACCACTCCGTCCAGCGCCAAAGACGCTGAGACCAGCAAAAAGCGCAGCGCCACAGCCAGCATGGCTACTTTGCTGACGGTAGCCAGAAAGGTTGCCATAGGCGCAGGCGCACCCTGATACACATCCGGTGTCCAGGCATGAAACGGAGCCAGCGACAATTTAAAGGCAATGGCGACTACGATCAGCCCTAACCCCATCACTACAATCGGTTCATGCACTACCTGGGCAACTACCTGACCTAGATCACGAAAATCCATGGTGCCGGTGTAGGCGTAGAGAAAAGCCATACCCATTAATAAAGCCGCAGACGCAGTAGCTGATAGCACCAGATATTTAATACCGGATTCCAGCGACTTGCTACGCTCATGGGTATAGGCCAGCATACCGTAAATAGGCACCGACAGCAGCTCAAGACTCAAAAAGAATGACGTCATATGACTACTTGCTGCCAGCGCCATGCCACCTGCCACCGCAATCAGCAGCAGGATATATAGCTCCTCACGGTTGCTGGTATAGCTCGCAATGTAAGCATGGGCAAGTGTACAGCAGGCCAGCGCAGCAATCAGGATTAATGCCATGTTAAACAAGGCAAAACCATCTATAACAAACAGACCCATCACGTTATGCGCCTGCATGCTAACACGCATGAACAACTCTACTTTATCTGAGAAAGTAATGTATTGCAGTTGCTCCACAGGCATGGAAGCCAACACTGTAGAATACTGGCTAAAGCCCTGCCAAAACAGGCTAATGAAAGCAATATTTAGACCAATGACTGTCACTGTGGCAATCAGGTCATGCTGGCGCTTGACGGCCACCAGCAACATCACCAGAACTGCGGTCAGACCGACAATAATCATGGGTGTCAAGGGCATGAGTGTAGAAATCATATTCATGGCTTACTGCATCTCCACGCCGTTGACTGATGAAATATCAGGTGTACTAAATAGTGGATACTGATAAGAATTACTTAACCACTGCATACTTAAATGTGAAGTATTCAATACATCCTGCGGGAATAAGCCAAGCCAAATTAAGCCTATTGCCATCACCAGCAACATGGCCGCTTCACGGGCATTTAAATCTTTTAAAGGCTGAACCAGCTGGCGTTGTGATTCGTGTGGCTGACCAAACATGGCTTTATGAATCATGATCAGGGTATAAAGACCCGCCATAACCAGACTGATGGTCGCCAGAACCACAAATACCGGATAATCCTTAAACGAGCCAATCAGAATCAGGAACTCTGCCACAAAATTGCCAGTGCCCGGAATACCCATGAGTGCGGTTGCAAAGAACATCAGGAAAAACGGCAAGTAACGGAACTGACCCCACATGCCACCCATCAGGCGCAAATCCCGGGTATGCAAGCGCTCATACACCTGACCTGCCATAATGAACAGGGCAGCAGACGACAAGCCATGTGCCAGCATCATAATCATTACGCCCTGTAGGGTGACCAGATTACCGGTATAAATGGCCAGCAAAATAAAGCCCATATGGGAAACACTGGTATAGGCCAGCAGGCGCTTCATATCGGTTTGCTGATAGGCCAGCCAGGCACCATAAAAAATTCCAATCAGACCAAGAATAATGGCAATATTGGCAAAATCTGCCGATGCGTGCGGGAATAATGGCAATACAAAACGTAGTAAACCATAAGCTGCTGTTTTAATCAGGATACCTGCCAGATCTACAGAACCTGCTGTAGGAGCCTGCGCGTGTGCATCAGGCAGCCAGCCATGAAATGGCACTACTGGTAGTTTTACTGCAAAGGCAATAAAGAAACACAGCATCAGGCCGTACTCAAAACCATACGGCAGCGTGGTTCCCAGCAAATCCATGTAGTTAAAGGACAGCTCATTGGTCTGGGTAAAGTTAATCAGAACCAGCGTTAAAATGCCTACCAGCATAATCAGGCCAGAAGCCTGGGTATAGATAAAGAACTTGGTGGCAGCATACACCCGCGAGCGTCCGGTGGAACCAGAATGCCCCCATAGTGCAATCAGGAAATAGATTGGCACCAGCATCATTTCCCAGAAGAAGAAGAACAGGAACATGTCAATGGCGAGGAACACCCCAATGACACCACCCAGACTCCACAGCAGATTTAGATGAAAGAAACCGACATTTTTCTGGATCTCACCCCAGGAACAGCCCACCGCCAGTATGCCCAGCAAGGCTGTGAGGGCGACCATCAGCAGCGACAAGCCATCCAGTGCCAGATGAAAATGAATGCCCAGCATGGGAATCCATGGCACATCAAATTGTGCCTGCCACACTGGCGCAATCCCTGGCTGTACCACAATAGAAGTAGTTTCGCCATAGTAGCCTGTCATCCACAACTGGATAGTCAGGGCAAAAGTAACGATCATGCCAAGCAAGGCAATCCAGCGAGGCGCCCGAATACTAATCTTTTCAAACACCCAGCACAGAAAGCCTGCCACAAAGGGAATCAAGATCAGTGCAGGCAAAATCAGGTTATTTGGAGTTGAAATTTCCTGCATCTTATTTCCCCAGTACCTGAATCACAATAAGGATCATGAATAATATCACTGCGCCAAAAGTAATCCCGGCAGCATAACCACGTAATGAACCAGTCTGGCGCTTTGTACTGACAGTGTTGCCTGCTTTCACCAAAGCGGGGAATACACTCCAGGCACGGTCAACCGGATCACGGCCCAGCAAGCGGGCAATGAATAAATACGGTCTGACAAATATCAGGCTATACAAGGCATCAAAGCCCCAGGCATTACGCCATAGATGAGCAACCCCTGCGCCAAATGAGGTATTGGCCATTTTTTTGACCGCATCATACTTCAATGCAAACAGGACAATACCAACCACAATACCCAGCAACGCTACCCCAACGGCAGTAAACTCAACAAAATGCTGATCATGAGCCACAGCGGCATTGACTACAAACTCGGGCAATACCCTGCTTAGCACCTGCCCAACCGGTTGCTGTAGCAATGCACCAACAAACGTGGAAAGCACTAATAGCACACCCAGTGGCAGCCAGTAGCTGATTCCTGAAATAGAATGTGCCTGGGTTTTTTCTTCGCCATGGAATACCAGCCAGATCAGGCGGAAGGTATAAATAGAAGTTAGGAATGCACCAATTACCCCTACCCAGAATAACTCGGGATGACCAGCCGCCCAGGCTTGCCACAGAATTTCATCTTTGGAGTAAAAGCCCACCGTAATAAACGGTAAGGCTGCCAGTGCGCCACCGCCTACCAGAAAACAAACATAGACGAACGGAATTTTTTTCCACAATCCGCCCATTTTGAAAATATTTTGCTCGTGATGACAGGCAATAATCACTGCGCCGGAAGACAAGAATAGTAAGGCCTTAAAAAACGCATGGGTCAGCATATGGAACACAGCCGCCTGATACGCGGTTGCACCCAGTGCCAAAAACATATAGCCCAACTGGCTCATGGTTGAATAAGCCAGCACCCGTTTGATATCTGTTTGAACCAGTGCTGCAAAACCGGCCAATAGCAGCGTCACCGCCCCGATAATTCCTGTTAGGTACAATACATTGGGTGCTAGCTCAAACACCGGATGCATACGGGCAACCAGATACACACCCGCCGTTACCATGGTGGCCGCATGGATTAATGCAGATACCGGCGTTGGGCCAGCCATCGCATCAGCAAGCCACGTTTGTAGCGGTAACTGTGCTGACTTGCCCACTGCACCGCCCAGCAACATCAAACAGGCCCATGTTACTGTCGGGCTACCACTGCTTAATACTTCAGGGGCACGTACCGTGATTTCATAAATATCCAGCGTACCAAACTCACGAAACAACATAAACATGCCAATTAACAGCAGCACGTCACCCACACGGGTTACCGTAAACGCCTTAATGGCAGCAAAACCGTTATTCGGATTTTTAAAATAAAAGCCAATAAGCAGGTAGGAACACAGCCCTACCCCTTCCCAACCCAAAAATAGCAGCAACAGGTTATCGCCCAGTACCAGTAGCAACATGCTGACCACAAACAGGTTGAAATAGGAGAAAAACCGGGCAAAGCCTTCTTCGCCGCGCATATACCATGAGGCAAACAGGTGAATTAAAAAGCCTACACCGGTAATCATGCCCAGCATGACCAGTGACAGACCATCCAGCTGTAAGCCAAAATTAGGGCTAAAATCACCTATTTGCATCCATGTCCACAGGATCTGATGGTAGTAGCCACTAGGCAAATCACTATTTAGAAAGTCTACCGCCACATAAGCAGCAGTCAGTGCTGACAAACCCATAGCGCCCACACCAATAATGGCCGCAAGTTTCTCAGAAATTTGGTCACGCAAACCAGCCAGTAAAAGAAAGCCAATTAGCGGAAAGATAAAAGTTAAAAACAGTAGGCTCATCCGCGCATCTCACTGGCTGCATCAACGTCCAGATGCTGGAAGCGATGATAAAATTGAAGCACGATTGCCAGGCCAATACAGGCCTCGGCTGCAGCAAGTGTCAGAATCAGGATAAACATGATCTGACCATCCGGCTGCCCCCAGACACTGCCCGCCAGTACAAAAGCCAATGCGGCAGCATTCATCATGATCTCCAGGCTCATGAGCATAAACATGAGGTTGCGACGCACCATCACGCCATACAAGCCCAGTGCAAACAATAAAGTTGCCAGGATCAGCCCGTGTTCTAAAGGAATTGCAGCCATCATGGTTGCACCTCGCTCTGCTTTTCTGCGGCAGGTTTGTTCAGGCCAGACTGGTTAAGTTCCAGCGCTCCTGCCTCATTTGAATCTGATAAATCCGGTTCACGCTTGCCCAGATGAAAACCAGCCACCAGCGCCGCCAGTAGTAATAGCGCCGCCACCTCCACCAGCAGTAAGTAAGGACCAAACAGGGCAATACCTACCTGTTTTGGGCCAACCGGCTGGGTTGCCAGATTCGGATGCGCACTGGTATCACCAAAAGTCAGCATCCAGACCAGTGCCAAGCCCAGTAAAAAGGTTAGCAATGCGGGTACTGTCCAGGCCGCAGAATTAAGCCAGACTTTTTCCTGTTGGCTGGTTTGTGAACCAAGATTAAGCATCATGACCACAAACACAAACAGCACCATGATGGCACCGGCGTACACAATCACTTCCAGCGCACCGGCAAATGGCGCACCCACGATAAAAAAGATTCCTGCCACTGCCAGCAAAGACACAATCAGGTTAAGCAGGGCATGTACCGGGTTGCTGTTGGTGACTACCCGCAACGTTGCAATTAAGGCCACGATGGCCATCAGATAAAATGGCCAGATCATGGTAGCAGGCTCCGTGTGTCAATTGGCGCTGATTCTTTTTCTGCTGCGCCTTTGGGTTTACCATCAATTGCCATACCTGCAATCCGATAAAAATTATAATCAGGATATTTGCCAGGCCCTGAAATTAACAGATGCTGTTTTTCATACACCAGATCCTGCCGGACATACTCACCCATCTCGAAATCCGGGGTAAGCTGAATTGCAGTGGTCGGACAGGCTTCTTCACACATCCCGCAAAAGATACAGCGTGAAAAGTTAATACGGAAAAACTCTGGATACCAGCGTCCGTCTTCTCGCTCAGCCTTTTGTAATGAAATACAACTTACCGGACAGGCAACCGCACACAGGTTACAGGCCACACAGCGCTCTTCCCCATCAGGATCACGAGTTAGAATAATACGGCCCCGATAGCGCGGCGGTACAATTTCCTCGGCTGGTACTTCCGGATACAAGATGGTATCGCGCTTTCTAAAGCCATGACTAAATACCATCACCAGGCTACGCACAATTGTGCCCGCCCCTACAATAATCTTCCCCAGGGAAGTCAGAATATTTGCCATCAATGCGCTCCTTATTCCCTAGCTCAATATCACTGCGGCGGTAACCAGAAGGTTTACCAGGGTTAAAGGTAAACAGGCTTTCCAGCCAAAGTTCATTACCTGGTCATAACGCGGACGAATCAGCGAGCCACGCGCCAGAACAAACATCATGACAAAGAACAGTGTTTTAACCACAAACCAGAAAACCGGCGGCACAAACGGAATTTCAATATTAAATGGAGCCAGCCAGCCACCAAAAAACAGTACCGTGATCAGGGCAGAGATCACCACCACGTTGACATACTCGGCAACAAAGAACATACCCCACTTCATGCCGCCGTATTCAATATGATAACCCTCAGCCAGTTCCTGTTCGGCTTCCGGCTGGTCAAATGGATGACGGTGCGTTACCGCTACACCAGCAATGGCAAAAATACAAAAGCCCAGAAACTGCGGGATAATATTCCACATATCACGCTGCGATTCCACAATATCGCGCAGGTTAAATGAGCCAGCTATCGCCACCACACCCATTAGGGATAAACCCAGAAATACCTCATAGGAAATGGTCTGCGCCGCTGAACGTAGACCACCCAGCAATGAATATTTGTTATTGGATGACCAGCCACCAAACAGTACAGCATAGACTGCAATACCAGCCATTGCCATAAAGAACAGTAGCCCAATATCCAGGTCTGCCACACCAAGCGTGGGACTAATTGGAATGACCATGAATGATAAAACGGCAGTTGCCATGGCAATTGCTGGCGCTAGCCGGAAAATCATTTTATCGGCAAATTTGGGTGTCCAGTCTTCCTTGAACATGATTTTAAGCATGTCAGCAACAATCTGGAATATCCCACCGGGACCCACCCGGTTTGGGCCATAGCGATCCTGCCACCATGCCAGCAGCCGGCGCTCAATAAAGCTCATCAGTGCTGCAAACAGCACCACGACCAGCAAGATCACTACCGCCTGCACCACCATAAAAGTAGTTTGCCACTGGCTGGTGGTCATGTAATCGTTCAAAAATGTTGGAACTGAAGGATCAACCCGCATGTCAGACTCCTACCGCAGCAGCATCAATGCTGATAGCTATTGAATCGGTTAAACTGACCACGGGGGCAAGTCCCACCGGATAACCCACGCATCCATAAGGCAGATAGTCCACTACATTTACAGGCAGGTTCACTATCGCATCACCAGCTTTTACAGTAATGCGCTGACCCTGCTGTACATTTAAACGTTCTGCATCATCACGGCTCACGCTAAAAGCAGCTTGCGGAATCCGCGACTGCATTACCGGCGTACGAATGATCATCTCGCCACTAGCAAAAATATGATGTAGCGGTACCAGACGATAGGTATTTTGACTCTCTATTAGAGCAGCAGGTGCTACAAAGCTGCGTGCTGGGCGCTTGGGCAACCGGTCAAACAGTCGCACGCCCGGATCACCGGCTTTTAATTGACCCCCTACTTCATCCTGAAACTTGTTCCACGCTTGCGGCGAGTTCCAGCCTGGTGCCCAGGCAAATGGAATCAAAGAGGAGGCTTCCTGCGGCCCTACATAGCCTTCCATGGAGAATGCTAGTGCCGAATCCGGATCAGTCGGCTGCTTGGGTTCATGCACAGAAATTCCGGCACGCATGGCGGTACGACCAGAATAGCGACGCGGCTCACGGGCAATCTTCAAGCCATGAACACGGTAGCCTGCATCAGGTGCCACATCCAGAATACCTTCAAGTGCTGGAATATTAGTAGCAATGCTTTCAACCACATCATCCAGCACTGTCCAGTCAATCGGCTTGCCCTGAATACCAGTATGGATAGCATGCAACCAGCGCCAGCTTTCTTTAATACTGATTTCTGGATTGTAATAAGCTGGATCAAAGACCTGAAAGTAACGCTGGGCACGACCTTCCTGACTGACCACTGTGCCATCGCCCTCCGCAAAGCTGGCAGCAGATAGCACAATAGACGCCTGCTGTACGGTAGGCGTGCTCTGGTGATCCAGCACAATAATCTGCTTGGTTTTGCTTAGCGCAGCCTTTACCTGTGCTGCTGGCAGACGACGGTACAGGTCATTTTCAACAATAACCACTGCATCATAATTTTGTGCAAACGCCTGTTCCAGCGGTATACCGCCCATCAGCGCCACACCCATGGAGTTGGCTTCTGGTACGACCAGAGTTAAGCCAGCCTGCTCCCGGTTTTGCGCCTCATCATCCTGACCAGCATTCAGATTTAAAGCCACCTGTGCCGCTGCTTCCATAAGCGCAGGTTCCAGCAGGCTGGTACCAGAAATAATCAATGGTTTTTTGGCATGCTTAAGCTGACGTGCCACTTCCAGAGCAAAGACCTTGGCTTCATCCGAAAGGTCTGTTGGCATGGCTTCAGCCTTGATCGCTGCGGCAATGGCAAAGCCCAAACGCGCAATATCGTTAGGAGAAGCAACGACCTGGCCTTCGGCAATATCGCTTAAACGGGTATCGGTCACACTCAGGATGTATACCGGACTTTTGGCGTCCTGGGCAATACGCGCCACCGGTTCAGCCAGCCAGCCAGGTGTCTTACGCTCGGCGGCCATCTCCAAACCTTTGTTCTTGGCTGCCTGACGCACTGACAGAGCCAGTCGTGGTGCAGTCTGGGTTAAGTCTTCACCCAAAATCAGCACGGCATCATACTGCTCGACCTCACGCAGGTTCGGGTTATAAAGACCCTCTGTTTGCAGCAAGCTGGCTGCCAATTCGACCAGTTGTTGTTCCTGCTGGTTCATGCCAGTAGAAAAATTATCAATCCCTACCAGCTCACGTAAGGCAAAGTTGCTTTCCAAACTGGCACGTGGCGATCCAATACCCAGCACCTTCTGGCCTTTTAGGCTGGCAATGCCTTGATCCAGTGCCTCATCAACACTTAGGATAATTGTACGGCCTTCAACATGAAGTTGTGGTAAGCGTGGACGATCCTTACGGTTCACGTAGCCATAACCAAAGCGGCCTTTATCACACAGAAAATACTGGTTTACCGAGCCATTAAAACGGTTTTCAATCCGGCGCAGCTCACCATAGCGTTCACCGGGAGAGATATTGCAGCCAGATGAACAACCCTGACAGATGCTGGGCGCATATTGCATATCCCATTTACGATTATAACGCTCAGAATGGGTTTTATCAGTAAACACACCAGTCGGACACACTTCAACCAGGTTGCCGGAAAATTCGCTCTCCAGCACGCCATCAGTTTCACGGCCAAAATAAACCCGGGATGCATTACCATATACACCAAGATCAGTACCACCAGCATAGTCCTTGTAATAGCGCACGCAGCGATAACAGGCAATACAGCGGTTCATTTCATGGGCAATAAATGGCCCAAGCTCCTGATTATGGTGGGTACGCTTGGTAAAACGATAGCGGCGACGATCATGACCGGTCATTACCGTCATATCCTGAAGATGGCAATGACCACCTTCTTCACACACCGGGCAATCGTGCGGGTGATTGGTCATTAAAAACTCAACCACTGACTCACGAAATGCCTTGGCTTCTTCGTCATCAATAGAAATATAAGTATCGTTGGCGGCAGGGGTCATACAGGACATCACCAGACGGCCACGCGTGTCATCAGCATTGGCATATTGCTTTACTGCACACTGACGACATGAACCTACAGAACCCAGAGATGGGTGCCAGCAAAAATATGGAATATCCAGTCCAAGTGACAAGCAAGCCTGCAACAGGTTGTCTGCCCCATCGACCTCAAAGTCTTTACCATCGACATGTATTGTAGCCATCGTCTGGTTCCTTAAGCCTGCTCAACGTCGCTGGTTTGGGCGGCTGGTTCTAAAGAAGTCGCCTCTTTAGGAATCAGTGCCTCAAACTCGCTACGGAAATATTTTAAAGCGCTTTGTAATGGCTCCATGGCGCCGGGCGCATGGGCACAAAAGGTTTTACCAATCCAGAGGTTCTTGGTCAATTCCTGCAAATGGCTAATATCTTCAATCTTGCCGCGTTTTTGCTCAATACCCGACAACGCTTTCACCGCCCAGGGCAAGCCATCACGGCAGGGCGTGCACCAGCCACAGGATTCACGCGCAAAAAATTCCTGCAAGTTACGCGACAGCGCCACCATGCACTGGGTTTCATCCACCACCATCAGCAGACAAGTACCCAAGCGGGAACCTGCTTTCATGATACTGTCAGAATCCATGGGAATATCCAGATGCTCTGCTGTTAAAAAGTCAGTCGATGCACCACCGGGTAACCAGGCTTTGAGCTTCAGCCCATCACGCATACCGCCCGCATACTCTTCAATGACTTCACGGGCTGTGGTACCAAATGGCAGCTCCCAAAGCCCCGGAAAACGTACCTTGCCAGAAGCGCCATAAATCTTGGTACCCGGGTCTTTGCTTTTATGCGCTGACAGATTGATATACCATTCGGCACCGCGCAGCAAAATAGCCGGCAGGTTATTAAAGGTTTCCACGTTATTGACGATGGTCGGACGACCCCATGCCCCTGCCACTTGCGGAAATGGCGGCTTGGTACGCGGATTGGCGCGACGGCCTTCTAAAGAGTTAATCAGCGCGGTTTCTTCACCACAGATATAACGCCCGGCGCCAGTATGAACATGGATCTCAAAATTCCAGCCGGTATCCAGGATATTCTGACCCAGATAGCCTTTGGCACGCACCTGTTCTAATGCAGCATTTAGATATTTGGCAGCTTCAATGTATTCACCACGAATAAAGATATAGCCTTGCGTGGCTTCCAGGGTATAACCTGCAATGATCATGCCTTCAATCAGCTGATGCGGCAGTTTTTCCATCAGCAGACGGTCTTTAAAGGTGCCCGGTTCCATTTCATCGGCGTTACAGATCAAATAACGTGGGCCACCGTCGTTTGGTGCCATCAGCGACCACTTGATCCCTGCCGGGAAACCCGCGCCACCACGGCCTTTTACTGTCGCAGCCTTCACCGCCTCCAGCACATCACCAGGTGACATGCTCAGGGCTTTTTTCATACCGGCATAGCCTTCCAGCGACTCGTAGGTATCAATATCATGCAAAAACTCATGATGCTTGAGGCGCCAGGTTAAAGGATGGGTTTCTGCCGTACCGTTTCCATGGATCGGTTTTGGCTCCTGATTGCAGGAACTATTGTTTATTGGCCCAGTCATACATATTGCTCCAATAAGGCAGGAATATTACTGGCAGCGACCAGATCATGGGTATCTTCATCAATCATGAGCGTAGGTGCCTTATCGCAGTTACCCAGACAGCAAATTGGCAATAAGGTAAAGCGGCCATCGGCAGTGGTTTGGCCGTAGTCAATACCCAGATGCTTTTTGAATGTGTCAGCCAGTGGCTCGGCACCCATCAAATAACAGGCAATGGAATCGCACAGCAAGATCACATGGCGACCTACCGGACGGCGATAGATACGGTTATAAAATGTGGCCACCCCTTCAAGGTCTGCTGCGGAAATACCCAGCACCTGGCCAATGGCTGCCACCTGGGCATCATCGACCCAGCCATTGCGCTTTTGCACAATTTTTAGCGCATCCAGCGAGGCAGCACGCGGATCAGGATAATGCTCGATATAGTGCTCAATATCATGAATTTCCTGTGCTGTCAGAATAGCCTCTACATTCACACGCGGTTTTTTATCAGTCAAAATCATCATGGTTTTTTTGCCCTATTCCAGCCTTAGCGATCCACATCGGCCATGACAATATCAATGGTCGCCAGATAAATAATCAAGTCAGATACCAAACTGCCATTAATGACAGAAGGAATTTGCTGCAAGTGCGGGAAAGTCGGGGTACGAATCCGGGTACGATAACTCATGGTGGATTTATCGGACGTGAGGTAATAGGTACTTGCCCCTTTGACCACTTCTGACATTACCGTGGCTTCACCTGCTGGCATGACAGGTCCCCACGATACACTTAAGAAGTGATTAATCAGGGTTTCAATATCATGCAGGGTTTTGTCTTTGGGGGGTGGCACTGCCAATGGATGGTCGGCCTTATATGGGCCTGACGGCATATTGTTTAAGCACTGCTCAATAATACGCAAGGACTGCCAGATTTCATCGTAATGCACCAGAATACGATCATAGGCATCTCCGTGATAATACAGTGGCACTTCAAAATCAAAGTTTTCATAGCCACTGTAAGGGCGTGCCTTGCGCACATCAAAGTCAATTCCGGTCGCACGCAAGCCTGTACCCGTAACGCCCCATGCCAGTGCACGCTTGGCATCATACTGCGCCACATTGCGGGTACGGCCAATCATGACGCTGTTTTCCAGTGCAGCTTTTTTATATTCTTTTAAGCGGCTTGGCATCCAATCCAGAAATTCGCGTACCAGCTTTTGCCAGCCATTCGGCAAATCGGCGGCGGTTCCACCAATACGGAACCACGCCGGATGCATACGAAAACCGGTAATGGCCTCAATCACATCGTAAATTTTTTGACGGTCAGTAAACATATAGAATACCGGCGTCATACCGCCCGCGTCCTGAATGGCGGTACCAATAAACAATAAGTGGTTGTTAATCCGGAAAAACTCAGACAGCATCACACGGATCACTTGTGCACGGTCAGGCACAGTGATACCGGCCAGCTTTTCAACCGACATCACATAAGGCATGTTTTGTGCAACACCACCCAGATAGTCAACGCGGTCAGTGTACGGAATATAGGAGTGCCAGGTTTGACGTTCACCCATTTTTTCGGCACCACGATGGTGATAGCCAATATCAGGTACAGAATCAACTACTTCCTCGCCGTTTAACTGTAGCACCACGCGGAACGCACCGTGCGCAGACGGGTGATTAGGCCCAAGGTTCAAGAACATAAAGTCCTCATCCTTGGTGCCGCGTTTCATACCCCAGTCTTCAGGCACAAAACGCAGTTGCTCCTGCTCAAAGTCCTGCTTGGCTTTGTCCAGATAATACGGCGTATATTCGGTTGCGCGTGCTGCATAGTCTTTACGCAATGGATGGCCTTCCCAATAGGTGGGCAGCAGAATCCGGCGCAACATCGGATGCCCGTCAAAATTAATGCCGAACATGTCATACGCTTCGCGTTCATACCAATTGGCATTCGGCCAGATACGGGTCGCTGTTGGCACATTTAGATCACTTTCCGACAAGGCGACCTTTACCCGGATATCACTGTTACGCTCCAGCGACAACAAATGATAAAACACAGTAAAGTCAGAGGGCGGTAAATCCTGTCGATGAGTACGCAGGCGCTCATCCATGGCGGATAAGTCAAACAGCATGACGTATGGACGTGGCAGGGTACGCAGGAACATCAGCACATCAAGTAACTGAGAGCGCTCTACCCAAATGGTTGGAAAGTCTTCAAAGGTGGTTTGCACCTTAAATACATCACCAAACTTGCCGCGTAACTCTTCAAGCACTGCAAAGGCCGGACGTTTGTCAACTATAGGCGATTGTGATGCAGCATCTGGCAAAACTACTGATTCTTCAGCCATTGGCTAGGCCTTCCTATTTACTACAAATTCTGGCGGGCAAGTACTTAAACAACGACTTGCCTAAGCTGGCAAAACGCTGCAAAGGCAGCGTCATTTTATCTTACTATCTAATCTCGTCAGGTGAGCGCAAATTGGTCACAGCAATCCGCTCTGCCTGCTTGCGATCACGTTCAGGCTGCATTTTTGGGCGATAAACTGGTTTTAGGTCATCACCAATGACTACTGACAATGGCCGACGCTCTTTTTGAATCTGATCCTGAAGCAACATCAAGCCTTGCAGCAATGCCTCAGGACGTGGTGGACATCCGGGTACATACACGTCAACAGGAATAATTTTATCCACACCCTGCACGACCGAATAGATATCATACATGCCACCGGAGTTAGCACAGGCACCCATGGAAATTACCCATTTTGGCTCCAGCATTTGCTCATACAGGCGCTGAATAACCGGTGCCATTTTGATAAAGCAGGTACCAGCGACAATCATCAGGTCAGCCTGACGGGGTGAAGCGCGAATCACCTCGGCACCAAAGCGCGACATATCATGGACTGCTGTCAAGGTTGTAGCATACTCCACATAACAGCAAGATGTACCAAAGTTATAAGGCCACAAGGAATGCTTGCGGCCCCAGTTCACAGAGGAATGTAACAGGTCTTCCAGACGCGTCATGAACACATTCTTGTTCACTTCTTCAGCAACAGGGTCATTAACCTCTCTGCGATCTTGCAATGGGTATTGCTCAGCATTCGGGTTGGCGCGGGTCAATGTATATTTCATGCCGCATTACTCCTTAACAGAGGCTTGAGAAGGCAACTGGTCAGCCCGGGAAGAAATTTTACCTGACAGCTGGGCAGGTACTTTGCCGGTTGGATCCATTTCCAGCTCGGAAATATCGGTAAAGCGGGTAATATCTGCCAGATTCATATCCGGTGAGCCTACATTTGGCATAATTCCGGCCTGCTTGCGACGATCAGACGGCGACCAGTTTAGAGAGCCAGTACTCAGCTCATAGACCAGACCAATGAGCAAAACAGTAATAAAAATGGCTGCTGTCCAGAAACCTACCCAGCCTACCTCGCGTACGGAGACCGACCAGGCATACAGATAGAGTACCTCAAGGTCAAACACCACAAAGAAGATTGCAACAAGATAGAACTTGGCAGATAAACGCAAGCGCGCACCACCTGCTCCAACCACCCCGGACTCAAAGGGATCATTTTTGGCGCGACCCCATGCTTTACCACCGAGTAATAATGGAACAGTCAGCATGAAGGCGCACAAGAATGTGACACCGATAACAAAAGCTACAATAGCCCAGTCATATGGAGTAATGGCACTCATGCGGGGACAACTCCTGGCAGGCCAAATAATTTTGGTAGGTAAAATACAATTGGCTCATAAAAGCCAAATCCCTGAAGATTGCGGAGAATTGTACCCGATTTTTACCAAACGTTTCTAGCCATGTGTGGACGCAAGGTTTAGCTAATTACCTTATATTTGTTTATTTTTTATACACTCACTGAACCAGTTACCACTTTGTCTGGCAGCAGACTTTATAAGTATTTCTTATGAAGAAAAAGCAGCCTAAAAAGCTCTCCTACTATTATAAGAGAATTTATAGTGGAATTTATTCATTAAAAAATAAATTACTTTTCTTATAAGCACCTTAGGCACAAAAAAGAAGCAAAACTCAAAAATTTACAGCAGACTTAAGCGAGATAATTCACAAAAAACTTGCAATGACAAGATATCCATACAATTCTTTAATATTTTGTTATATAAAGAAACAATTAGGCCACGTTTCAATGGCATGCCCTCTTTATAGTTCACTGTATTTAAAATTCATCCGATATCTGTATGTTAGTAAAATCAAAACCCCTAAAAATTTTTCTGGTTATTATCACCCTGTTTGTAATGGCAGTCATTGGCTGGAAGTTCTTAAAACCCAAGGAACAAAAACCGCAATATATTACTGCTCAGGTCAGCCGTGAGGATATTGAAGAAGCCGTACTGGCAACAGGTGTGCTTCAGGCTCAACAGCTGGTAAGTGTGGGAGCACAGGTTTCCGGGCAGGTCAGAAAAATGTATGTCAAACTTGGTGAACAGGTGAAACAGGGGCAATTGATTGCACAAATTGACTCGGTGCGCCAAGAAAACGAATTAAGAAACCAGCAGGCAGCAATTAATAACCTGGAAGCCCAAAAAGCCACACGTCTAGCCACTTTAAAAGAAGCCGAGCTCAATTTTAAACGACAAAAAGACATGCTGGCGCAGGATGCTACTTCACGTGCAGAATATGAATCTGCCCAGGCTGGCCTGGAAACTGCCCGAGCCAATATCAAGGCCATTGACGCCCAGATTGAACAAACCCGGCTGGCCGTATCTACCGCGCAGGAAAACGTAGGATATACCCGTATTGTGGCACCCATTAACGGTACGGTGGTTGCCATTGTGACTGAAGAAGGCCAGACCGTAAATGCCAACCAGTCTGCACCCACTATCGTAAAACTGGCACAACTGCAAACCATGACAATTAAGGCGCAGGTGAGTGAAGCCGATGTGATGCGAATCAATCAGGGACAAACCGTTTATTTCACCACACTCGGCGAACCGGACAAAAAAATCTATGCCAGCCTGCGTGCCATTGAACCTGCACCAGACTCGATTATTACTGACAGTAATAACAGCACCAGCAGCTCAGGCAGTAATAGTGCCATTTATTATAATGCGTTATTTGATGTACCTAACCCGGATGGTAAATTGCGTATTGATATGACCGCACAGGTTTATATTGTGCTCAACGAAGCCAGAAATGTGCTTAGTATTCCAGCAGCTGCCATTCAGTCCATGGGATCAAAAGGTAGCAAAAGAAGCGGAAGACAAAAAACCAGTAGTAAAACTCAGGAAGCTGTCCAGCCTGAACAGGCTCCTACTGGTGGCAAAGCCGGTACGCCAGCTACAGTACGGGTAATTGACGAAGAAGGGAACGCTGTGCCACGGCAAGTACAAATTGGCCTGAACAACCGGGTTAGTGCCCAGGTGATCTCTGGACTAAAAGAAGGCGAAGAAGTAGTGATTGCTGATAGCAGTGATACTTCCAATAGCGCTGCCAAACGTTCTGGTAACAGCCGTCCGATGAGGTTTTAAGCCGTGAATCACACGTCATCTCAACCGCTGCTGGAAGTTGAAAACCTGACCCGCGAATTCCCGGCCGGTGAAGGTACAGTCGCAGTACTTAAGAATATTAATCTGAAAATTCATGCTGGTGAGTTGGTGGCTATTATCGGGCAGTCCGGCTCCGGCAAGTCCACCCTGATGAACATTCTGGGCTGTCTGGATCGTCCTACCCGCGGCAGTTACCGGGTCAATGGTCAGGAAACCGGCAAACTAGCCCCAGATGAGCTGGCCCGCCTGCGCCGTGAATATTTTGGTTTTATTTTTCAGCGCTATCATTTGCTGGGCGATTTATCCGCGGTGGGTAATGTGGAAGTTCCTTCCATTTACGCTGGCCTTGAACCCAAAGAGCGGCAACAACGTGCGGCTGAACTATTAACCCAGCTGGGTTTGGGAGAACGTCTGGGTCACCGTCCTAGCCAGTTATCTGGTGGTCAGCAGCAACGGGTCAGTATTGCCCGGGCACTGGTCAATGGTGGTGAGGTGATTCTGGCCGACGAACCAACCGGTGCACTGGATAAAAACAGCGGTATTGAAGTGATGCGCATTTTGCGTGAACTGCACCAGCAAGGCCATACCATTATTCTGGTTACACATGATCCTCTCGTTGCACAAAACGCCAGCAGGATTATTGAAATTAGTGATGGCGAAATCATTAGTGACAAAGCCAATAAACCAATCACAGAAACTGCTGATCAGACAGCATCCCTACCCGCCTCCTCCACAGAAAACAGCCCGCCCGCCAAACGGGTGTCTGCCTTGCGCTCTGCACTGGATCGGCTAGGTGAAGCGTTTCGCATGGCTCTGCTTGCCATGAATGCCCATCGCTTGCGTACGTTTTTAACAATGCTCGGTATTATTATTGGGATTGCCTCGGTAGTATCGGTGGTGGCGCTAGGTAATGGCTCGCAGCAGCAGATTCTGCAAAATATCAGCAGTCTGGGTACCAACACCATTACGGTATTTCAGGGGCGGGGTTTTGGTGATAACTCCCGTACCAGTCAGGCCAGAACCCTGATTCCGGCAGATGCGGAAGCCATTGCTGATCAACCTTATGTAGATAGTGTTAGCCCCAGCGTCAACACATCAAAGACAGCGCGTTACCGGGAAATTGAGGCTAGCACAACCATCAACGGCGTGGGTGAAAATTATTTTCGGGTGCAAGGTATCAAGTTTAGTCAGGGTCAGGCTTTTGATAGTCGAAATGTCAAAGAACTGAGTCAGGACGTGGTGATTGATGAGAATACCAGAAAAACCTTTTTTCCTAATGGTGAAGACCCTTTAGGTCAGGTGTTGCTTTTAGGCAATGTGCCATCACGCATTATTGGCGTGACCGAGGCACAAAAAAGCATATTTGGCAATTCGGATTCTTTGAATGTCTGGATGCCCTATACCACAGTCATGAGCCGGATGCTGGGTCAGCCCAACCTGCGCAGTATTGTGGTACGCATTAATGAAAATGCTCCCACCAGTGCAGCAGAAAATGCCATTTTAAGCCTGCTGGAACAACGGCACGGCGCACAGGATGTATTTACCCAGAATAGCGACAATATTCGTGAGACCATTCAGCAAACCACAGCAACCATGACTTTGCTGATTTCTGCCATCGCGGTGATTTCCCTGATTGTGGGCGGTATTGGAGTCATGAACATTATGCTGGTCTCGGTGACTGAGCGTACCCAGGAAATTGGTGTACGCATGGCGGTTGGAGCACGGCAGAGCGATATTTTGCAGCAATTTTTAATTGAAGCCGTGCTGGTCTGTATTTTGGGCGGTGTACTGGGCGTACTGCTGGCTCTGGGCATTGGACAGGTATTTAGTCACTTTGCCGGTGATAGCTTTCAAATGATTTACTCCACCACCTCTATGGTGGCTGCATTTGTTTGTTCATCGCTTATTGGCGTGCTGTTTGGGTTTTTACCGGCACGCAATGCGGCGCAGCTTGATCCCGTTGCAGCGCTTTCTCGTGAATAAAACCATCTGAACAAAACCACCTGAACAGAATCTATTGAATAAATATCCAGTGAGTCAAACCATGCTGTCATTTAAAAAAGTATTTAAACCACAACGGCACGTTTTAGCAGTAAGCGTATTGTCGGTTTCGCTGCTGGTGGGCTGCTCCGCCATTGTGCGCACCCCTTACCAGCAGCCAGCTGTCCAGATTCCAGCCCAATATAGCCAGCCAGGACAAGCGACTCAGGCAGTTCATATTGCCCAGCTGGAAGATCACTGGTGGACTATTTTTAATGATGCCGAGTTGAACAGTCTGGTCGAGCGTGCACTGGCGGCCAACAATAATCTGGCAGTAGCAGGCTTACGCTTACGGCAGGCACGTGAGCAAGCCGGACTAACAGCCAACCAGCAATTTCCCCGTGTCAATGCCAGTGGTTCTGCCTCACATCAGGTGGAACTGAGCAATGGCAGTGACCGCTCCGGTGGCCTAAACCTGTCCGGCTCAGTCAGTTATGCCGTGGATTTATGGGGCAAGCTTGCCAATCAGACCGAAGCTGCCCGCTGGGAAGCCGCTGCCACGGCACAGGATTTGCAGTCCACTGCGCAAACTCTGGTAGGCACTGTATGTAATCTGTATTGGCAACTGGCTTATTTAAATGAACGGATTGCCTCTAGCGAGGCAAGTATTGCCAATAGCCGCAAACTATTTCAGCTGGTTCAGGCACAATATCGGGCGGGCGCAGTTTCTGGTCTGGAGCTGGCACAGGCCGAACAATCACTGGTAGGACAAGAGGCCAGCCAAAGTCAGCTCATTCAGCAGCGGGTTGAGGCACGTAATGCGCTAGCCACTTTATTTGATGTGCCACCTGCCCAGCTGGTATTTAAAGAACCCCAGCATTTAGGGACGCTAAACCTGCCTGCCATTGATGCAGGCTTGCCGGCAGAACTGCTATCACGCCGTCCTGATCTGGCCGCCGCTGAGCTTCGCTTACGCAAGGTACTAGCCAGTAAAGATGCGACAACGGCCAGCTACTATCCGTCATTTAGCCTGACCGGATCACTGGGCTCCAGCAGTACCTCACTGACAGAGTTGCTTAAAAATCCAGCGCTGACTTTAGGGGCAGGCGTGTCCCTGCCCTTTTTACAATACAACGACATGCAGCGCAATCTGGCGATTAGCGAACTGGAATATCAGGCAGCAATTATTAACTTTCGCCAGTCTTTGTACAGTGCCTTAACAGATGTCGAAAACGCACTATCCAATAAAACCCAGCTACAAACTCAGGCCAGCGCACAGGAACGTACCTTAAGCCTGGCGCAACGTACCGAACAGCTCAACGAAGTGCGCTATCGTGCCGGTGCGGTCGCCTTAAAGCAATGGATTGACGCGCAAGAGGCTCGTCGCAATACGCAAAACTCCCTGTTGCAAATCCAGCTTAACCAGCTTGGCAATATGGTTACACTCATGCAAAGCCTTGGCGGTAGGCCATTGAAGCAATTACCTTAATTATCAGGGCGTGTCCCTATTTGCATCGTATGGCTAAAAGTGAGTTAAACTGCCAGCAAAACAAGGCAAATATCGCAGTCAATAGTGGACTATTGGCATGGTATTTCACGACGTCTTGCTAGATTTAGCCATCTTTAGTCCATGAAGCTACGTCATGGTGAAATTAGGGACACGCCCTAGCTATTTCAGGCTGCTTTTAACAAACAGAGCAACCTAGAAAGGCTTAACTATTTTTAGCTGTTTATTCCGGTTTATAACCAAACCTGGGCAATAACCAGTGTAGCCCAGCTGTTAAAAAAGCCACCAGAATCACCACCACCAGCACCCAGTAAGATTGATTAAAGCGTAATGGAAACAGCACATAAAACGCACTAATGCCAATACTATTACAAGCCAGAATCAAAATGGCACAGGCATAATCGTGAAAGCGCCGGGCATGATTTGCGCTGCTCACCCATTCAGGGTCGGTGTTATAACTGGGCAAGGCCAGATGTGCCTGATTATACTGCTCAAGGCGCGACAAATACTGGCGCAAATTGGTGATGATTCGCTCGTATTTATAGTTTAAAAACGCAAAGGTGGCCGATGCTACTGGGAAACCCAGTAAAATCCATTCAATATGAGCACTGCTGCTTTTACTGGTATTATGCGAGGCAATTAAAGCAGCCAGCAACCCAATAAAAAAACTGATAAAAATAGTGAGCGCCTGCTGCCGCTGCGAAGTCCGCGCATTTAACTCATTGGATGCGGCAATATAACGATAATTGACCGAAGCAATTTCGCCTTTAAAACGGGATACATCAAAATCTGCCGGACTACTATTCTGGCTGCTCACCTGCTGTTGTCTCCATTTATGGAAAATTCTGACCGAGGATTCTCGACCATCTGAATTAATTTTCTGCTTGTAGTAAACTTTCGCTCATGCCCACGGTATTAAAACCGCCATCTACATATAAAATTTCACCAGTAATGCCCGATGCCCACGGTGAACATAAAAACAGTGCGGCATTGCCAACTTCTTCAATAGTGACGTTACGTTGTAATGGTGCAATTGAGGCATTTACATCCAGCATTTTCCTAAAACTTTTAATACCGCTGGCAGCAAGGGTACGAATTGGCCCTGCGGAAATAGCATTCACCCGGATTCCATCTTTACCCAGACTACTGGCCAGATAACGCACACTGGCTTCCAAAGATGCTTTAGCCAAACCCATCACATTATAGTTGGGCAATACCCGCTCGGAACCCTGATAAGTTAAAGTCAGCAAACAGCCTTGCCGTGCCTGCAATAAAGGTTTAGCCGCACGTGCCATAGCAATAAAGCTATAAGCAGAAATATCATGCGCAATTTTAAAACCTTCCCGGCTGGTCACCTCGGTAAAGTCACCATCCAGTTGATCCGCCGGGGCAAAACCAATGGAATGCACCACGCCATCCAGGCTATCCCAATGCTGGCTTAAATCAGTAAAGGCTTGCTCGATGTGTGCATCATTGGCCACATCGCATTCAAATACCAGGCTTGAATTCATTTGCGCGGCAAATTCATCCACCCGTTTTTTCATTTTTTCATTGGGATAGGTAAACGCCAATTCTGCGCCTTCACGATGCAAGGCCTGGGCAATGCCATAGGCAATGGATAATTTGCTGGCAACGCCCGCAATTAAAAAACGTTTGCCTTGTAATAAGCCACGTTGCTCAGATTGATTTGTTGCGGGCTGTGCTGCATTATTGGTCATAGTGAACCTTTATTTAAAACTGAATGGCAAGGATAATAGCAAAAATTTTCTGGCCTCATGCATTTCAGTATTTTCTTAACGTCCGGGCAGTGATTATCTGATCAAACGCTTTAACCCCACAGAGCAGCTTGTGCTGCATGAATAAGATATATTTTTAAAACCAGCTCATCTGGCTATGGTCAAATCATGCGTTTTTACAGTTGACTTTAAGATGAACCAAGGATAGTTTAAAAATTAAGCCAGGAATATCAGGTAAATTTTATACCTTAGATTTAAGGTACTTGGATTAATACCGAAGTTTAGCCAATCGATTAATAACAATGACTTTCAGGGAGCTGGCATTTGCCAGACAAGGTAGCATCATGTCCAACACATTTGATCGTCGTACACTCGTCCACTGTTTACTTAACTGGGAGTACCATACTCCCGACAACATATGGCTCACCCAGCCCATCGGCAACAGCCAGGTCAAAACCTATACCTGGAAGCAGGCAGCCGATACTGTACGGCGACTGGCACATTATCTGATTAGTCTTGATTTACCCCCTCACAGCAATATTGTACTGTTGGGTAAAAACTCGGCTGAATGGTTGCTAGCCGATCTAGCCATTATGGCTGCCGGCCATGTGAGCGTGCCGGTGTATTACACCATGAATGCAGAAAACTTGCGTTACGTAATTGAGCACAGCGAAGCCAGGCTAATGATTATTGGCAAGCTGGATGGCAGCACCGATACCTGGCCAGACATGAAACAGGGTGTACCGGATGCCTTGCCCAAGATCACGCTGCCTTTTGCTCCACCCGTTGCCAATGCGGTGAGCCTGGACAGTATTATTAAAAATTACTCGCCTCTGACCAATGATGACCTAAAGCTGCCCCAACCAGAGGATTTAGCCACCATCATGTATACCTCTGGCAGCACCGGACGTGCCAAAGGCGTAATGCATAACCAACAAAATATGATCAATGCCGCCAAACACGGCCATGGTGTTTTCCCTCTCAGCCCGGATGACCGCATATTGTCCTATCTGCCACTGGCACATGCAGCCGAACGCTTTATTGTAGGAACCATCGCACCATATTATGGTGTTCAAGTGTATTTTACCGAAAGTCTGGACACTTTTTTACAAGACCTGCAACGCGCACGACCGACCATATTTTTCTCGGTGCCACGGCTGTGGGTCAAATTCCAGCAGGGCATTAACGCCAAACTACCGCCTAAACTGCAAAATGCCGTCTTTAAAGTGCCGGTACTTTCAAAATTTGCCAAGAAATTTATTTTAAAAAAGCTGGGGCTGGATCATGTGCGTATTGCTGCCACTGGCTCTGCACCTTTGGCACCGGATATTATCAACTGGTATCGAAAACTGGGGCTCACCTTGCAGGATGCCTACGGAATGACTGAAAACTTTGCCTACTCACACCTAAGCCGGCTTGGACAGGTACGCACGGGTTCGGTAGGCCATGCTTGCCCAGAAGTGGAATGCAAAATCAGTGAACAAGGTGAGATTCTGGTTAAAAGCCCGGCCACCATGCTGGGTTATTACAAAGATTTAGAAAAAACTGCAGAGGCGATAGATAAAGACAACTTTTTGCGTACCGGCGATATGGGCAGTATTGATAAGGACGGCTTTTTATTTATCACTGGTCGGGTGAAGGATCTGTTTAAAACCAGCAAAGGTAAATATGTTGCGCCAGTACCCATTGAACAATTATTAAGTAATCATCCGCATACAGAATCGGTGTGCGTGGTGGGCAGTAACCTGAACAGCCCTGTCGCCCTGGTCATGCTCTCTGAAGAAAGCGTCGCCAAACTGCAACAGCACGCCAGCCACCAGCAAGAACTGACCAGCAGTTATGATGAGCTACTGACCCATATTAACCAGCAATTAGAAGCGCATGAAAAACTGGCTAAGCTGGTGCTCATCACTGAACGCTGGAGCATTGAAAATGATCTGTTGACCCCTACCCTAAAAATTCGCCGTCACCAGATTGAGCAGCATTACCATACACAGGTGCCAGAGTGGGAGTCAGCCCAAACTAAAATCGTCTGGGCTTAATCAAACTTGCTGATGGTCAATAAATAAGGGACGTTAAATAATGATTGGCGCCCCTTAGTTTTTTTCAAATGATATTGAATCGAAATGAAACGCACTATCCAGGCTATGGCTTGATCAAGGTTAATTTCAGTATCAGATTTGACTTTACCGTGCAGATGGCTAACCAAAACCTGAACCCACAATTTTAAATAATGTTCAAAAAAAATGGTTGCATCGGCAGATTGCGCATTGATATGTCGGTCTTCCGATCCATCCATGGCGGGAAACATCTTACTAAGCACCCTGTAAAAACGCTTCATCAAATATTCTGCCGTGACTTCAATTAAACGCATGCGCATGGCATCGCTACGCTCTAACTGAGTGCGAGGCCTTTTAAAATAAAGTCATTGCTCATATTCCAATTACCTTATCTGGTTTTACGACACGTGCGCATAGATTGATACCTTAAATCTTAATCTACCAAAATATTTAGGATTTTTAACTATTTTGCCACTTCTCTTGACCGTTTTTTGAGGTATTAATACTTACAATACGTATATCACGTGTCTTAAAGCAGCAGTTTTAGCTTATAAATAATAGTCTTACCACATTCACTTAAAGGGAGCTTAAGAAGCATGACGTTTGAACCCAAGCAAATATTACTTACTGGTGGTGCAGGATTTATTGGCTCAAATATCGTTAAGATTCTGCAAGAGCGCTATCCCTCGACCAAGCTACGTATTTTACATTTGCCTAAAGAAAACCTTTTAAACCTTGAAGGTACTAAAGGCTTGGAACTCATGGCTGGAGATATTACCAATGCCGATGATGTTGCGCGAGCAGTGAATGGATGTGATGTGGTCTTTCATCTGGCAGCGATTTATGCCTTTTGGTTGCCTGATATGTCTGCCATGGATCGTATCAACGTGGGTGGCACTCGCTTACTCATGGAAGAATGTCTTAAACAAAACGTAAAGCGTGTGGTGTATACCAGCTCAATGATTTGCTTTACGGGGCAGGGACCCGATAAAGTCAGCGATGAAACCTCGCCCTTTAGCGCAGGCGATATGATTTACGCCAAAAGCAAGTATGATTCACATCGTATTGCTGAAGATTATGCACAAAAAGGGCTGGATGTAGTGATTGTCTGCCCTGCCCTACCCATGGGTCCTGGCGATGTTGGCCCTACACCAACAGGTCGTATGGTGATGGATATTTTCCGTTTTCCTGTGCCTTTGGCCGTTAACTCTGAAGTAAATATTATTGATGTGCGCGACTGTGCGATGGGACATGTGTTGGCAATGGAAAAAGGTCGTACCGGTGAAAGTTATATTTTAGGTGGTGAAAATTATACCTATACTGATATGTTGCGCCGTGTGCTACGTATTTGTGGAGTGAAGAACCGTGTGTTGCACTTGCCTGAGTTCCTACTCAAAGGCGTAGCCATTGGTATGACAGCCTCAGCACGTTTTACCAAAATTCCACCGCTGCTTACGCCTATCGAAATTAAAATGGCAAAACAGGGTTGTATTGTCAATGCCGCCAAAGCACGCAATGAACTTGGCCTAACGGTTCGTCCGCTTGAACAAACCCTGCATGATTCTTTGGAATGGTTTGTCAATAATGGCTATATAAAAAATGCAACCGTGGTTAAACGCTTTAAAAGAGCTGCTTAGTTCATTTTATCTTTCAGTGAGTTGCCTTACAGCTACGTGGCTCGCTTATTTGCTTCGCGGCTTGCTTTACTGCTGTACGGTTTACCTCTCTCCTACATAGGTAAATGTCGCATGGCTTTGTTTAGCGAATTAAATAAAGCCTGCTTTACAAGAATTAAAGTCTTGTCAAATTGGGACATGCATTATTTTAATATTTAGGTTTTATGCCAATCAATTTGATAATCGATAATTTTGCTTATTGATAATATTGATCCAGCGGATATTTTTTGACTTTAGTATGCCATTTTTTAGTGTTTAAATTATAGCTTCTGCTGGTCACCGTGACCTGCTCGCCACCCATTGCATCTTCAACAAATTCATACACCAGCTTTAAGCCCTTACCGGGAATCACGGCATATTCTGAAGTCACATGAAAACAGCAGCCTGATTTGGCAAAGGTGGCTAAACGCTGACGCTTGCTATCGGTTTGAAACATGCCCAGATTTTCATAGGTTAAAGCAGTGAGCTCGCTACTTGGCACAAATTTTTGCCGGGTTTTATTAAATACGTACACATCATAGGAGGGGCCACCATAGCTGCCTTGATTACCATTGCGAATGGCTAAATCCTGTTGTCCATCAAAATTAAAATCTTCAAAAATCAGCGGGCTTTGTTCATCGTACAGCTGAATGACATTCACGCTGGGTTGCTGGTTTTCTTGTAAATAAAAAAACAAATCATCTGACGTTAAACGCTGAAAAACCTGCTTGCTGCCTTTTTTATACAGGAAAATCTCCCCCTTACCTGAGCATTCCTCTTTATCGCAGTGATCAACCATGAGTTTGGTATCGTATAAGCTGGAGCCGTTGTTTATTTGGAAAGTAGTGGCATTAGCTGAGCTAACAGCTAAAATGGACAATAAAGTAAAAACTTTAGTTTTGCTTTTCATATTTTTTAATTCCAGTTTTTCTGAAAATCTGCGCCATCAGATTTAGGTCGAGCGTTCGGTTTATCCACCTGTACAGACATCGGAATTGGAAAGTCCACACCGACCAGCGCGACTTCACCCTGCTTCAAATTGGGTAAAAAAGCAGTTGCTGTGCGATCCAGCTCACCACAGGCACGCTCAACAACTTCTCTATCTTTATCATTAGTTAGCCGATGAACAATGAGTGTACCCATCTGGCTAAGTACGCCTTCAGTAATATCACGCGGCCTCTGAGTTGTGAGGCAAATATTTAAACCATATTTGCGACCTTCCTTGGCTATAAGCTCAAATGCATCAAGCTTTGCAGCATGTTCTTCCAAACCGATTTTTTTACCCAAAAAGTTATGCGCTTCATCCACAAAAACTACTAAAGGTCGTTCTTTAAACTTTCCCTCCCGGGCAAGCTCTAAAAGTTTTCGACCGATGACATTGGAAATAATCTCTCGAGCATTAAACTCATAACTTACATCACTCAGGCATAATCTGAAGATTTTTTTATTTCCTTCAAAAAAACTATTAAATACAGTATCAAAATCGTCTAGTTTTTCCTCTTTATTAAAAACTGCCTTAAAGGATGGGGCATTTATTACATAGTAGATACGGGTCAACAAAGTTAGACAAGCGGAGAAATTAAAGTCATCAAGCTTGCCCCATCCTTCACTTGAATCATTTCTGCAACACTCCTCTTTAATCTGCAAGGGAAGTAGATCTACGTTAAATGATAAACCGGGATTATCCACTCTCTTATAGTTGCCATCTTTTTTTAATGCATCATTATAGGGCTTTTTTGGTAAATTTATTTTTGATAGGTATCCTTTATTATTAGCCAAGCTAGGAACCAACTCAACTAATCGTAAACTTTTAATAGCTTCCTTAAATTTGGGAGCTTGTACTTTGGAAGAGGGTTCAAATAATGCTACAAAATCACTTTCAACAAAATTTGTAGGTGGGATTAATATGGGGACAGAACTTGGATGAACACTTAAAGGGCTACACAAATGATAATGCCCAGTATAACCTTCATCCAAACCCCGATATTCTCCTGTAGCATCTATCACTATTATTTTTGCATTTTTAAACTTGGCACACTCTTCAATAATTTTCGCAGTCGTCCAGCTCTTGCCTCCGCCAGTTGAGCCCAAAATAGCACAATGTCGACCGAATAATTTTTCAGGACTAACCCTGATCTTGCAGCCTAGCTCCCCTGTAACCTCCCCTAATTCAATTAAAAGCGCTGAGTCCGGGTCATCGCCACAATCCTCTACGCCGCTATTTAGCAGGCTAGGAATCAATGCCAATAGAATAGACGGTGCAGCATATACTCTATCGCCTAGCCTTGGATAGGAAACCACCCCAGCCTGTACCTTCAGGTTATTCAAATCAACAGAGCCTAGTAGCTGTACAAAACCAATAGCATCTAGCCCACCTTTACCGTCATAATCTTGCGTAACTTCGGTGCGGTCTCGCTCTGGTAATTTTACCTCTGTGATTCTACCCAGATTTATAGTTCGCTGAGCTTCGATAATGACAAATTCACCTACTTCGCCTAAGCCATAGCGGTTACCGCAAATATAAGTTCCACTTACATTACCTGCTTGAGCCAAATTGACCTTTACAAACTGGGCAGAGACGGAAGCAACCACACCTAGTCTTAGCTCTTCCCTTAAAATACCTTGCTGCTCTTTAAACATGATTATGTTCTTCGGTTCAGATTTTGCACCGCTTTAGCCAGCTTCTCCGCTGGAGTTAAACTTTGCAAGTCGGGAATTAAAACAACAAAGTCTTTAAAATCAGCATTAACAAAAGTTATATCTGCACCTTTTTCAGCTAAATTTTTAAATTCCTGCCAGTAACTACTTGAATCTATTCTAAGGTTTTCAATATGCTTATATGCCTCTATATCAGCAATAATTAGCTTTAAGCTAGGGTTTGATTTTATAGCTGCACAAATAGGTTCAGATAAGTGATCATCCTTAAAGCCAAACCCTGAAACAACTAGGCAAGCATTCGGTAGCCTTAAATAATCAAAGAATCGTGCTAATAGCTCCAAATGTGGCTGAATAAACGCTTGCTGATATTTGTTTTTTGCGGGATAAATAATTGCTGCACGCTCAGGATCAGGATTTAATTTTTCATATACTTCACTGGGGTTAGCCTCACTTCTTTCCCACGAAACTGAACCATGTAGTTTATAAAGCTGGAAAATTCCTTCTATAAAATCATGCTTTTCGCTATCACGCTGCACAATATCGTACTGGAAGTACTTACCATCGAACTTTCTTTCTCTGGTATAGGAAAATCCATCAACGACAACTTTCCCCAAATTTGAAGCTGCGGTTTCAAAGCACATATCATAATTAGTAGTGAATACTTTTAAACGTGGGTCACGTGCTCGTCTTTTAGAGAGCTTATTAATTAATTGTTCATAAGTGGAAATATCATGCTCAGTTTCATCAAAATCTAAAGTGCATTTATTTAAAATGATTTTTTTAACTTCTATGATGAATTGCTTAACCTGAGTATCATCCTCATAAATATTTAAGTAAGCATCACAGTTTGATAAGAAGTGTTCAATGTTTGGCTTCATTAAGCTGTAGTTGACTATACTAACTATTCTCTCTGCTTCAGGCGTTAATTCCTCACACTCCTTATCATCTGGATTTGTCACCATAGCAAACTGCCATAATTTCCACATGCTAGGGGCATTAGTCTCACCTAACGATGTTCCACTCCCCGCAAAAAATGCCAAATTAGGCATTTGCAAAGCTTGTAATAAAATGTCAGATAATTTTTGCCTGTTGGCTTCGATCTCTTCCTTTTTTGCATCATCACAGCCTTCCGGAATTTCGAGTTCTTTCCATGAATTATCAGAATGCTTAAATTGTAAGGCTCCCTCTGCCATGATCTCCCCCATTAATTTATATTATCAAAATTTATATTGCTGCCGCCTCAATCAGCGCCTGACTATATTCCGTTTTTGGGCTATTAAATAAGTCTTCGGTATTTTGTAATTCCATCACTTTGCCATGCCGCAATACCAGCACGCGCTGACACAAGGCGCGAATCACTGCCAGATCATGGCTAATAAACACATAGCTAATCTGTTCTTCCTGCTGCAACTTGCGTAGCAGACTCACCAACGCGCGCTGCGTGGTACGGTCCAGTGCCGAGGTCGGTTCATCCAGAATCATCAGCTTGGGTTTCATAATTAAGGCACGGGCCAAAGCTACGCGCTGGCGCTGCCCGCCCGAGAGCTGATGCGGATAGCGGTCGGCAAAATCCGCAGGTAATTCTACTTTTTGCAAGACTTGTTCAACGGCCTGACGACGCTCTTTTTTGTTGGGAATTAACCGCGCTGCCCCTTCGCCAATAATTTGCTCAATGGTCAGCCGTGGGTTTAAGCTACTGAACGGATCCTGAAATACCATTTGAAACTGCGGACGCAAGGGTCGTAGCTGATTTTCGTTAAGATGATGCAGATGATTCTGGTTTAAAATAATCTTGCCTTCGCTTTTAATCAGACGTGCCAAGGCTAACGCCAGTGAGGTTTTGCCTGAACCACTCTCCCCGACAATGCCAACTGACTCGCCCTGCATCACAGTTAAATTCAGTGGCTCAACCGCAATCACATGATCAGTCACACGGTTCAGTAAGCCAGTTTTAATGGGAAAACGCACCCCCACCTGCTCAAGCTGTAACATGGGCTGCGTACTATCCACCTGCAAAGCCTGCCCAAAATTTTGATTAAGCAAATGTTGGGTATAGCTGTCCTGCGGATTGGCAAAAATAGCTTCTGTTTTACCTTGCTCTCTCACCTGCCCAAGTTGCATGACAATCACATCATCACTGTAACGTCGTACCAAATTTAAGTCATGGCTAATTAAAATCATGGCCATATTACGGCTGACTTGCAAGGATTTAAGCAGGTTTAATACCTGTGCCTGCAAGGTCACATCCAGCGCCGTAGTAGGTTCATCGGCAATTAGAATGTCCGGGTCTTGCGCCAGCGCCATGGCGATCATCACACGCTGGCGCTGTCCACCGGACAGTTCATGCGGATAGCGCTGAAGCTTTTGCTCCGGTTCAGGAATGCCCACCTGATTTAGCAGCTCAATGACTTTTTGCCGAACCTGTACCTTATTCATTCCGGACAAATACAGCATTTCACCAATTTGCTTTTCCACTTTGTGCAGCGGATTTAAAGCCGTCATGGGTTCCTGAAAAATCATGGCAATTTTCTTGCCGCGTATCTGGCGCCATTGCGTCTGGTTTTGACCCAGCAGTGATTGACCCTCCAGACTCACTGTGCCATTGACCGTTAAGCTGTCAGGCAACAAACCCAGCAATGCCAAGGATGATATAGATTTACCTGAACCACTTTCCCCCACAATTGCCAAAGTCTGTCCGGCATTTAATTCAAAGCCAAGATCATGCACTAGCCGGTGCTGCTCTGATTGAATAGTTAAATGCTCAACTGTAAGTAGCGGCTTATTATTTTCTTGGATCAAATGCATCGCGTGCTGCCTCCCCAATATACACCAGTAAAGACAACACAATAGCCATAGTAAAAAATCCGCTTAAAGCCAACCAGGGCGCATCCAGGTTATTTTTGCCCTGTAATAACAGCTCGCCCAGCGAAGCCGACCCTGGTGGCAAACCATAACCCAGAAAATCCAGTGCGGTTAAGGCAGTAATATTGGCAGTTAGCATAAATGGCAACTGTGACAAACTGGAGCTTAAGGCATTGGGTAAAATATGCCGGAACATGATTGAGCGATTACTCACACCCAGTGAGCGCGCAGCGCGTACATAATCCAGATTGCGCGCCCGCAGGAACTCGGCGCGAACCAGACTCACCAGTGCCGGCCAGCCAAAAATCAGCATGATCACAAACAGCCAGTACACATTGGGCGTAAACAAACTGACCAGAATAATTACCATGAACAGAGTAGGCAAGCCGCCCCATACCTCTAAAATACGCTGCCCCAGCAAATCGACCAGACCCCCATAATAACCCTGTACAGCGCCCACCACCACGCCGATTGCTGCTGCCGCTGCGGTTAAACACAGACCAAAGAGCAGGGACACTCTCAACCCATAGAGAATCCGTGCAATCACATCACGACCCAGATCATCAGTGCCCAGCCAGTTCTGGGCGCTAGGAGGAGACGGCACAGGCACCGCTAGATCCAGATTAGTCGTCTGATTGGCATAACGCAGCGGCGGCCATAGCATCCAGCCGTGGCGGTTAATCAGGTTTTGTACTACTGGATCACGATATTCAGCTGTGGTTTCAAACACCCCACCAAAGGTGGTTTCCGGGTAATCCTTTACTACCGGGAAATACAGCGAACTTTGATACTTCACGATTAAGGGTCGCTCATTGGCAATAAAATTGGCACCCAGTGAGGCAATAAAAATCAGCATAAACAGGCAAAAACACACAAAGCCCAACCGGTTGTTTTTAAATCGGCGCAAACGCGCTTGCAGTACCGGGCTCATCCGTTAGACCCTCTGGATTCAAAGTTAATACGCGGATCAATGACCTGATACAGGATGTCACTCACTAACTGAAGCACCAGCCCCAGCAAGGTAAAAATAAACAGTGTGCCAAAAATCACCGGATAATCGCGGTTTTGAATAGCTTCGAAGCCCAGCAGCCCCAGTCCATCCAGATTAAAAATAATTTCAACAAATAAATTACCCACAAAGAAAATACCGATCAACGCACTGGGCAGACTGGCAATCACAATCAGCATGGCATTTCTAAACACGTGCCCGTATAGCACTTTATTTTCTGTTAGACCCTTGGCGCGTGCAGCCAGTACATATTGCTTGTTTAATTCTTCCAAAAATGAAAACTTGGTTAAATAAGTCAGACTGGCAAAACCACCCAACGTAATAGCCAGCAATGGCAGGGTTAAATGCCAGAAATAATCGCTGATTTTTTGTAGCCAGGAAAGCTGGGCAAAGTTTTCTGAAACCAGCCCCTGAAGCGGAAACCACTGAAAATAGCTACCACCGGCAAAAAATACAATCAGTACCACTGCAAATACAAAGGTTGGTACGGCATAGCCAACGGCCAGTAACAGGGAGGTGCTTTTATCAAAAAACAAGCCGTGCTGGCGTGCCTTACGAATACCCAGCGGAATAGATACCAAATAAATGAGCAAGGTGCTCCATAAGCCTAAAGATACTGAAACCGGCAGTTTTTCTCCAATCAGCGCCAGTACCGATTTGTCCTTAAAAAAGCTGGTGCCAAAATCAAAGCGTAAATAGCCTTTGAGCATCAGCCAAAACCGCTCTGGTGCCGGTTTATCAAAACCGTATTGTTGCCTGATCTGCTCTATAATTTCTGGAGATAAACCACGGGCGCCCTGATACTGGCTGGATGATACCCCTGATGTCCCTGCACCGTCTCCACCCACTGATGCACCCTTGCCAAGCCCTGCACCCTGTCGAGCCTGCTCCATGGCCTGCTCTACGGGACCACCGGGCGCAGCCTGTACAATTAAAAAATTGCTAAGCAAAATTAAAAACAGTGTAGGAATAATCAGCAGCAAACGCTTAACAACATAAGCTCCCATCGCTGCTAACCCTTATCGCACTGAGGCAGTCTGGTAGATACATTACGAGTGATAGCACTGCCTGTCGGCCTGATTTTGTTCGGCCAGTTTTTCCCTGGTTGGCTGTTCATTACTGTACTTTTTATCATGTCAGTCTGGTTCATTGTGGTTCTGGTCATTGCAACAATCCCTTAAAATAAAACGGTTTTAAGCAGTTTATTGCTGCTGGCGCTGTAAATACTGCATTACTTTTTGTTCTCTGGCAGGATCAACCCACCAGTAATCTACACCCAGATCATATTTGGGGCGCCGTGCGGTATAGCGATATATGTCCCAGTAAGCCACCCAGTATCCGGTTTTACTATAGGTTGGAATCAAATAGTAGCCTGACCGCAACAAACGATCCATCGCCCGCGTGCGGATAATCAGCTGCTCACGGTTGGGAGCACGAATAATCAGGTCAATCATGGCGTCAATCGCCGGGTTTTTGATTCCGGCCAGATTATAGTTTCCTGGCTGATCGGCAGAAGCACTACCCCAGTATTGCGCTTGCTCATTACCCGGTGAAATAGTGGTTGCGGTTGCCAGAGTCAGTATATCAAAATCAAAGCTACGCTGGCGCTCCATATATTGTGGTGCATCTACCAGCCGGATTGTGGCATCAATGCCCAGTCGCGCCAGATTACGGGTAAACGGTAAAATGGTACGCTGCAAACCATCTTGCCTGATTAAAATTTCAAACTTAAATGGCTTACCATGCTGATCTACCAGCTTTCCATGGTGATAACGATAGCCAGCCTGCAACAGCAACTGACGTGCCTTTAGCAAGTTGTCACGGTTAAAGCCGCTGGCATCACTTTTTGGATATTGCCAGTTGGCTAACACGCCCTTACGCTGCAGTGGGTTTAATTTGTCCAGCCATGGATTCAGCAATTTTAGTTCTTCGGGCGATGGTGTGCCAGTAGCAGCCAGCTCACTATTGTAAAAATAGCTTTGAATGCGGTCATAATGCCCATAAAACAGTGCCTTGTTGAGCCATTCATAATCATAGGCATAAGTTAAGGCCTGCCGCACCCGGATATCCGCAAACATGGGGCGACGGGTATTAAATACAAAGCCCTGAAAGTTGACCGGATTCTGGTTGGGAATGGCTTGCTTGACCACGTATTTTTGTCTAAAAGCCGGAAAATTGTAGCCAATGCTCCAGGTACGTGCCTTGTTTTCTTCATGAAAAAAATACTGGCCAGCCTTAAAACCCTCAAAAGCAATATCCAGATTGCGATAGTATAGATAGCGAATCTGGTTGAAATTATAGCGGCCAACATTCACCGGCAAATCCTTTGCCCAGTAATTGGGATTGCGCTTGTAAGTAATACTGCGACCAGCAACAAAACCATCCATTAAATACGGGCCGCTACCTACCGGCACACGCAGGGATACCCGTTCATAGTCATGCCCCTGCCAGTCTTTTTGGGAATAAATAGGGACTTCACCCACAATCAGCGGCAACTCGGCATTGTCTTTGCTTTTAAACTTAAAGCGCACACTTAATGGATTGAGCGCCTCTACTTTATCTACCTCAGCCAGATATACCTTGACCCCTGGAGAACCTTTGCTCAGCAGGGTATTAAAACTAAATACCACATCCGATGCCTGTACTGGCGTGCCATCACTAAAACGGGCCTTGGGGTTTAAATGATAAATTACATAGGAAGGATCATCCGGATCGTAAGTCACCCGCTCGGCCAGCAAGGGATAGCGCACCCCCGGCTCATCAAGGGAAGCCGACATTAAGGTGTCATAAATCAGGCCGACTCCCTCAGCTGGCGTGCCCTTGCCATTTAAAGTATTGAAGTTATCAAAAGTTGCCAGCACCGCCGTTTGTGACAGCATGCCGCCCTTGGGTGCTTTTGGATTGGCATAGGGCATGGCCATAGCATGCTGGTATAGCGGCGCGCTGTGCAGGGCAATATAGTTTTGGGTGACTGGTGCTGCCCCGGCCAGTGAGGTCATACTGCTGGCAATGGCGGCAAGGAGCCAGCGGCTCAACCCCTGCTGCTTTAATTGTGGCTTATGCATGTTATCAGATGTTCCACAGCGCCAATCCGCTGGCACTGCCTTTAAAGTTAAAAAGTTAAATAGCGCCTATAGGCTACGGCTTCCATTATTGGGTACTACCAATACCTCACCAATTTTGACATTGGTAGACGGGGAAATCTGGTTCATTTTGGCCAGTTCATTGACCGAAACACCGTGTCTGGAAGCAACCTTAATTAAAGTATCCCCACGCTTGATCGTATAGTTTACGGTCAGTTTGGGCACACTCAGCTTTTGGCCAATTTGTACCATGCTTTTGACAGGTAGCTGGTTGAGTTTGGCCAAATCACTCACGCTAATATCGTACTTGGCAGCAATACTATTGAGCGATTCACCACGCTTTACGGTGTAGCTTTCCGTATCACCAGAAAAATCCGCTTTACTGCTAACGCTTATCGCTTCTTCTTTCTCTGCTCTTTTGCCTGCTGTTTTTGGGCTGGCGTTATCTGCAAGTAAATTCAGGGTAGCCCCGCGAATCAGATTACTGCTGGCTTTTAGATCATTCATTTCTGCCAATTGCTGCGGAGTCAGGTTAAACCTGGCCGCAACACCGATAAGCGTATCGCCGGCCTGTACAGTATATGTCGCAGGCTGCTCTGGCTCTTCACTAGCAGCAGTGCCCGGCACAGTCAGCTTTTGCCCCAGAATCACCATGCTGGTTGGCGAAATCTTGTTGAGTTTGGCCAATTCCTCATTGCTGACATTATAACGACTGGCAATCCTGCCCAGCGTATCACCCGCCTTTACGGTATAGCTGGCTGTTTCCAGGGGTACTACAGGCTGGGCTGCTGCTTTGCTTTCTGTGTTGGCAGCTCCTGTGGCTGGCACCTTGATGGTTTGCCCCAGCAGTAGTGAACTATTAGGGGCAAAAGTATTCAGGGATGCCAATTGTTCATTGCTTATATTGTAGCGATTCGCAATTGAACCGACTGACTCACCAGCCTTAACCTTATAGCTTACTGTTTCAACTTTGTCCTGTTTATCTGAACTTGTGCTGGCTGGCCGGGTGTTGCGGGCGGTTGTGCTATCACTGGCACTACTGGCTACTGTTGTACTGTTTCCACTATCCACCAGATTCAGGCGGGCACCGCGCAGCAGGTTGCTGGTAGGACTCAGGTTGTTCATTTCTGCCAGCTGCTGGTTACTCAGGCCAAATCTGGCAGCCACACCAGTCAGGGTATCACCTGCCTGTACGGTATAGCTGGTTGGACGCGCTGGCTGAGGTTTTTTGGCATTGTATAAATACAGACTGGTTCCTACATACAAGGATTTATTAGGATCAATCTGGTTCCAGCTGGCAACATCACGCCAGCTTACCCCATAGCGGCTGGCAATATTGGCCAGGGTATCGCCTGATTGCACCACATGTACACTACGCTCGCCCTGAGGCTTTTTGGTAGTATCCACAATTACCGCAGACGGTTTTTGCTTGACCTCACTGGCCGCTGGTTTTTGTGCCAGTAGGACAGGCTGTTCATATTTGATTTTGAGTTCCTGCCCCTTGGACTCAGCAACCGACTGGCTGGTCTGGATAGCAGTAAGCTTGATTTTGCCATCCAGCGGGTCAACCACTTGTGTTCCGGCCGGTGCCAGTGCCTGGAGTTCAGCAACAATTTTTGCTTTTTCTTCAGCGGTTGCCTGTGGCTCTGCTTTAGGGGCTACAGGACTTTTGGCCACGCTTAGGCCACGCAGTTCTGCCTCACTCAAAGGTGGCTCACCAATAGGCTGTACATTACGCGCCGGTGTGACGGCAACCGGAATTCGTGGGCTGCTAGGCAGGTCAGCCTGACTGGCAAAGGCAGCCAAGGCACTGGCTGATGTCGGCGTTGGCTGGCGCTTGGTATTTTGCGCCCATAGTCCACTACTGGCTGGGGCTACCGGAGTAGAAACCACAGGAGCAGCAGGAGTTGGTGCTGCTGGTTTAGCAGCTGCCGTGGTGTTGGTTGATAATACTTTATTACCCTGGCTGAGCGTAGTAGTCACTGTAGTATTGGCGTTACTACTTGCCGGTGTAGTGATAATTGATGACGTATTGTTCCGGTTTACGGTACCTGCGCTCATCAGTGCCGCAGCCTGCTGAGTGCTAAAACTATTCCCTGAGCGATTACTACCATTTAAAATCACTGCTCCGCCAACCGGCCCAAGGCTTGCCATTAAACCGGGGTTGGTCTGTGCCAGTGTAGGCATGGTACGCAAGCGCTGATCGACCTGGGCACTTAAGGCGGCTGGTATCAGCAAGCGATTAGGACCCATCGGGTCAGTATAACTGCTTCTAAAGCCCGGATTTAATTCATATAACTCCTGATAACTTAAGCCCGCAATAGAGGCTGCCAGCGTTAAATCCACCACACCGGGTAGCTGTACCTCCCTAAAGTGCGGGCGGTTGGCAATAGCAGGCAAATATATGCCGTATTGTTCAGGATTACGGATGATCTGCGCCACAGCCAAAAAGCGCGGCACATAACTCATGGTTTCGCTAGGCAACTTGAGTGACCAGTAATCGGTAGGTAAACCGGCCGCCGCATTACGGTTAATGGCCTGTTGCACACGACCAGGCCCTGCGTTATAAGCGGCCAATGCCAGCTCCCATGAGCCAAACTGGTTATATAAGCTGGTTAAAAATTCATAAGCTGCACGGGTGGATTCCACCACATCCCGGCGGCCATCATAAATGGAGTTCTGGCGCAGGCCATAAATGGTGCCGGTACTAGGAATAAACTGCCACATCCCGGCGGCCGCCGCGCTACTGGTAGCAGCCGGATCATAAGAACTTTCAATCACCGGCAACAGTGCAAGCTCAGTCGGAATCCCCCGACGCTCAGCTTCTGTTACCGTATGGTATAAATAGCGGCTAGCGCGGGCACTCAGGCGGTCAATATAGGGCTGACGAGTAGTAAACCAGCTACGCTGTGCGTTAATGCGGCTATTCTGAACGTTCAGGTTCATCTTGAAACCTGCCCGGATACGCCGCCACACATCCCCGTAGCGCAGCACTGCCAGTCGATCACCTTCTACAGCCGCCATATCAGTTGCCGATAAGAGCGACTCCAGTGAATCAATACTATTGGCATCCAGTAAAGCACTGCTTTGCTGTCCCTTGGCCTGAAGAGTTTTTGTGCTTTTTGCCTGAGGCTTTTTTTGTGGAGTGCTGGAACAGCCGCTGACAATTCCTGCTGCCATCAAGGCGACCGTCAATGCCAGCAATCTGCGCTTTGTTCCCGACATTTGCTCAACGGTCTGTACAGAATATTGCATATTTTTCTACCACCCAGGTTAAACCACAGTTCATCAAAATGCCACATTGTATGAAGAGTATCCCTTCTCTCCAAGCCCATTACCGGGTTAGAATGTCAACGAATGTTGCAATTCCACCATATTACTGACAAAGTTAAAAAATAAAAACTGCTAATTTTAATCATCCTGCTGAATAACGTAACTTGCCCTATTTAGGTTGACGTCCAAACACGAGTCAAATTCAGTAAGGTTTTGACGCCTTGCCATGGCTTCGGTAGACTGCCTCTTAACCCTGTATAAAAGCTGTAGTACCCATGAAAAATCCGGTAATCCTGTATGTTGACGGTGCCTGTCGTGGCAATCCTGGCCTGGGTGGCTGGGGTGCTTATATCCAGTTGCCTGATGGACAGGAGCGTGAGCTATGCGGTGGTGAAACAGAGACAACCAATAACCGGATGGAGCTTACCGCAGCCATTGAAGGCATTTTGTCCATAGAACCACATCTTCCCCTGGTTATCTATACGGATTCCAAATATGTCAAGGATGGCATTACCCAGTGGATTACAGGCTGGAAAAAGAAGAACTGGCGTAATGTCAAAAATCCGGATTTATGGCAAAAACTGGATCAGCTTAACCAGGGGCGGCAGATTGAGTGGCACTGGATTAAAGGCCACGCTGGCCATGCCGGTAATGAACGCGCTGATATGCTGGCCAACCGTGGTGCAGATCAGCTTAAAGCCGGTGCCTCGTCACTTGGCAATAGCGCTGATACCTTAACTACAGGTCATATCACCGCAGAAGCTGACTGGCTTGAGCATGATCCTTTGGGGCTGGATATGGATTTTAGTGATGACCCAGACAATATGCCAATGGATGAAAACCCCGAAGAATGGGCAGATGAAATAGCACCCAAGAGCGATAAGCAGCAACAGCAAAAAGAACAGCAACTGGTGCAAGATACTCCGGAACATGGCATTAAGCGCACACCAGCCACACTCAGGCTAAATGGCAAGCGGCAACTTATTCTGGATACCGAAACCACAGGTTTTAGCTTTAATGAAGGCGACCGGATTATTGAAATTGGCGCCATTGAGATGATCAACCGCAAACTCACCGGCAGCTCCTTTCATGTCTATCTTAATCCGCAGCGACCAGTGGGTGACTCAGTCAACGTGCATGGTTTAAACGACGCATTTTTGCAGGATAAACTACTATTTACCCAGATTGCCCATGAGTTGAATGAATACCTGCAAGGCGCTGAAATTATTGCCCATAACGCCACTTTCGACATGAACTTTCTGGAAGGTGAGTTTTTAAAAGCAGGCTTGCCTTCTCTCAAACAGCGGGTTGAGGTCGTGGATACTCTGGCGTTGGCCAAGCGTAAACATCCCGGTCAGAAAAATTCGCTGGATGCGCTGGTAAGGCGCTACGATATCCCTCCGCGTGACCGTACTTTCCACGGTGCCTTGCTGGATGCTGAGATCCTGGCCGATGTTTATTTAGCCATGACAGGCGGACAGGTGACACTGGATATAGGTGATGAACAGGATCACGCTGATGGCACTACCCTGCACCGACGGTTTGAACAGCGCTTTAATCTGCCGGTCATTGCCGCCTCGCTACATGAAGCCGCTGCCCACGACCAGTGGCTCAGCCAGTTTGCTGACAAAAACGGCCAGCCTGCATTATGGGCCAGTATATTTAACTCATCAGATTTAGCTTAGTAATCCATGTTTAAACAGACAAGCCTGACCTATAATGACCGCAGTTTAGCCATAAGCTCAAAAAACTTGATGGGGACAGCATTTTTCGCTGGCTGTCCTGCATTAAACATTATATGTTATAGATCAGTGCGACTATGCCTGCATCTGTTATTTTTACGGCCAGATATCAACCTCAATAAGATCTAAGGAAGGATGTTATTTTATGTCCCTTGCTCATGCTCAGCACTTTGATGCCATTGCCCTGCATATTGTTAAACCCGAAATTGATGCCTCCTTATTACAAGTACAAAATACCTTGAGCGCCTTTATTGATGACAGCAGCAACACTTTTGGGCTGACCGAGGCAGCCGAGAGTATGGCGCAGATTTACGGGGTTTTACGCTTACTGGACATTACCGGTGCTATTGAACTGGCTGATGCTGCGGCACAGCTCATGAATCATATTGTGACACAGGGCAATAGCACAACTGACCAGCAACTGGCTGCCATGAGTGAAGGCTTAATGCTGCTTTCACGTTATCTGGAATTTGTGGTGCTGCGTGAAAACCTGTTACCGCATCTGCTACTGCCCAGCATCAACCGCATTCGGGTTTCACTCGGCTTGCCTACGCTGCGTGAAGGCTTTTTCCTGGAACCCTACCTGGGCATTATCCAGTTACCCCAGTTAAACCTGAACCTGCAAAAACCGGATATCAGTACAGGACAAATCCGGCAATTGGGTACATTGTACAAAGTAGCGCTGAGTCACATTCTCAAAAAACAGGTTAATACACAGGACTTTGAAGCCATTAAGCTGGTCAGTCACTTTAGCCGCATGCTGGCCGCCAGCTCTTCTTCAGAACTGTACTGGCACGCTGTAAACATTGCCCTGACTGAGCTGGAATATTGTAATTTAAGTGATACCCGCTTACGTACCTTGATCCAGGTAGAACGTAATCTGCAAAACTTCCTGAATGATCCTGCTGCCTTTAGCCCATCCTTAGAGGATATGGCCGACATACTTACTTTAAGTGCCTGTCGTGACCATGAAGCCGCAGATGAGCTACGTCAACAACTGGGCTTAAATGAATATATCATGAGTGATGCCCAATCCAGCTTGCTGGCACGCTACCTGTTCGGCCCGGATAGCGAAACCATTCATATCACCACTGATCTGATGCAGCAAGAAATTACCGAAGTCAAAAACAAGATTGACAGCTTGCAGCATGGCGACAAGGTTGATGGCGGATTTGAGACTGTAGCAGCCAAGCTACATGAGCTCTCTAGTGCCTTAACCCTGCTAAACCTGGAAGAGGCAGCCAAATTACTGGGCACTCAGGCGCAACTGGTTTCTGGCTGGCAAAACCTGTTCAATATTGATGAAGTCAATCATCTGATGGACGCACTGCTATATGCAGGTAATGCACTGACAGTACTGGATCGCTCCTATGTAGCCGGCGCAAACAAGCTGCCCTTCTATAACCTGCAAATTTCGCTATACCAGTTAGAAGAAGCCCGCGCCACGCTGGTTAAAGAAACCCGTGATACCTTAACCATGAGCATGCACTCCCTGACTGCCTATATAGACAGTAAAGACCTGCTGCACATGAATAACGTGCCCGCCATGTTCAACTGTATTGCTGGTGCACTGATTTTTCTGGATGCCCGTAACGGCCATGACATGCTTAAAACCACTGCACAGTTTATTGAGCGGGCGTTTGCACCTGATCAACCTGCCCCCTCCCAGCAGAATATTGATCGGCTTGCCAATGTCATGATTACGGTTGACCACTATCTGGAAGGTCTGCAACTGGAAAAGCCCCTGGGTGTTCATCCGTTTACAGTGGGTCTGCAAAGCGCCCAGCAGCTAGAGGCTGCCTGAAACCATGCCTGAACCAGCAGCCCATGCTATTACTTATGTGCTTAAGGACAATGCGCTGCTAGTTAATGATCGGCTGGAACTTCCGTATCTGGCAACGCATGCGGACGATATTGCCATTAGCCGTCACGGTGAACCCCTTGTTGTGGCGCGGCACTTGGCTGATAACTTTGAAATTCCTGCGGGCTATCAACTGGTAGCAATACGCCAGCTGGTCAGTCACTGGACAGTACAACAGTTTGAGCAAACCAGCCGTGCCCTGCAACTGCTTGAATGGCAGCGCAACCATTTATTCTGTAGCCGCTGTGGCCATCAAGCACAGCCGCATCCTTATGAACATGCCATGCTATGTCCGGTATGTGATTATAGCCAGTACCCACGCATTCAACCCTGTGTGATTGTTGCAATTACCAATGGCGAACAGATTTTGCTGGCACGTTCTGCCCGCCGCCATACCAGTATGTATGGTTTGATCGCAGGTTTTGTTGAAGTGGGCGAAACCCTGGAACAGGCCGTAGCTCGTGAAACGCTGGAAGAAGTAGGCATTCATCTTAAAAATATTGAATACCTGGCAAGCCAGCCCTGGCCTTTTCCCAGCAACCTGATGCTGGGCTTTAAAGCCGAATATGCAGGCGGTGAACTTTGCTTGCAACGTGAAGAAATTGCCGATGCGGCTTTTTTTGCTTTTGACCAGTTACCTACCATTCCACCACACGGTAGTATTGCCTACTGGCTGATTGAGCAAACCATCCAGCAATCCAGCACGCGCCCAGTATCTGTACCTGATTAAACTCTGGTGATCTTGGACACTACTCACCACTTGGATAGGTTTCCGGCAAGTCTTCCTGGCTGTCCAGTACACTTTGCTGGTCAAGTGCAGACAGTGCCCGGGTTTGATCAAAATAAATCAGGGCATCATACTGCTGATCCAGCCGGGTGTGTAAGTAATGGCTCCAGCGCTCGGTTTGCGGCGCATAAATAACACCGATATAGCGTTCAAGGCGTTCCTTAGCCAATGCCGTCAGTCTGGGAGCGTCCTGTTTCAGGTCTAACCAGAACTTATCCAGATTTAACTTGTACGCCGTTTCGTGTAACCAGGCTTCATGGCTCTCTGCCAGCCCGGGACGTACCTTTTTCTGTTTGGCAGGGCTATCCCAGTCATCAGCAGCCAGTACAGTGCCCTGATAGGTACTAAGGCCTATAATAAAGGTCTGCTCAGGATAGCGCTCACGCATGAGCTGCCCTACATTGAGCTGACCACGCTGACTCACTTCAGTGGCTCTGGCATCACCCAGATGCGAGTTATGCGCCCATATTACAATTTTGGCGCTTTTACCCTGCGCTACCTGATGGGCAGCCAGGGCTTCAATGGTATCTGCCATATGGGTATCGCGCAGATTCCATGAGTTATCCCGTCCGCGAAACATAGCCCGGTAATAGCGCTCTGCATTCACTGCCAGGCGGGCATTTTGCTCGGCATAAAAATGCTCATCCTGCGCCAGTGTGCTGTTTTTTTGCTTTAGTTCCTGTTGGCGTAACTCCATCAGCTGGGCAATTACTGCATCCTCACACGGCTCTGCTACCCCATATTCGGTAGCCATGCCATAAGTCTGCGGGTTGTTACCAAACTGATCAAAACAGCCATAACGCATCCTGGCACGTTTGGCCGCATCAGCATCACTTTGTTCCAGATACGCGACCACTGCCTGCATGGAACGATGCAGACTGTATAAATCCATACCATAAAACCCGGTCATCTGCCGGCTGGTTTGTACTGCCTGTGCATTATAACGACGTAACCAGTTGACAAAATCCAGCATTACTTCGTTGCGCCACATCCAGCGTGGAAAACGTTCAAAGTCGTTTAATGCTGCGTAGGCATTGGCGTCATCCGATTGGCCATGTACATAGCGATTAATACGATACGCATCCGGCCAGTCTGCCTCTACCACCACGGCACTAAAATTTTTCTTTTCGATCAGGCGCTGGGTGATCCGGGCGCGTTCCTCATAAAACTCATGAGTACCATGCGAGGCTTCGCCAATTAATACAAAGCGTGCATCACCAATTTGCTGAAATAACTGATCATCATCGGCGGCACTTGCCCGAAATCCATGTACCACTGCCTTTAGCTGCTGTAGTGTTGCCATCATTTCCTCCAGCTTATGCGTTTCCTGCTGTTAAGCCTTATTGACGCTTAAACACAATGCCTAAAAATATTGAGCAACAGGAAACTAAACGCTTCACTTTTTTTATAAGGAAATATCAGGCACCGCAAAAGACCAGTTCTAACAGCAATTGGTCAATTTTTGCAAAAGGCTTTGGCTGTTTGTAAAACAAGCATCACTTAAGGTTCCGGATTTAAAACTTTATCCAGATAATCCAGAATTTGCTGGCGGGTACTTTTATACCATGCTAGACGAGAGGCCACTGCCGCCATTATAGAAATATGGTTGGCTCCTTTTATGACTTCAATTTGTACAGGAACCTGGTGCTTTTGTAAGGCTTCCTGCATTTTATAGGCATTGCTTGCCTTGACGAAATGATCTTTTGAACCAATAAGTAGTAAATGTGGCGGTGCATCTGCCCTGACATGACGATCCGGCATAACCTGATCTGGTACAGCATCGGCAGGAAAAGCGGTATGCGTATCTCCACCACGAAAATCATAGCTATAAGGGCCGGCAATACCGACTACCGCTTTAATGCTGGATACTGGTACATTCACCTCCGCCAGCCAGCGCTTATTATCTACCGTTTCTACCACGTTAAAGGCGCCGGCTGAGTGTCCCACCACTACAATCTGGTTTGGATTACCTCCATACCGGGCAATGTGCTGGTTAATCCACTGGATGGCCTGGGCAGTATCACGGATATAATCCGGATACTGATGCACAGGCGCTAATCGATAATTCATTACTACGGTGACATAACCAGCCCGGGTGAAACTCTCACCCACAAACAGGTATTCATCCTTATCACCTGCTTTCCATGAACCACCATGCACAAACAGGATCACTGGCCATGGCTGGGTGTTGCTGCCTGTTTCTAAGGGCTGATAGACATCCAGCTTTTGCCGCTGTTCATGTCCATAAGCAATATTATAGCGGGCATTAAAATTTTTAAATGTAATGCCATTAAGCAAACGAGTACCGGAAAAAAGGCGTTTAAAAGAAAACATAGATGCTGTATTTGGATTATTAGAGGAATTTGCAGCTGGATCGTTATATAGCGAGCGCGAGGATGAACAGCTGCTACACCCAAGCAGCAATACGATCATTACTACCGTATGCCACCTTTTTAGCATATGCTGTTCCTGGGGTTTCATACAAAGACCCATCTGCCCTGGCAAGTTAAGGCGCTGAGGTTTCTTCTACCTGATCGGGTGCCGCGTCTTCAGGATCAATGGCAACGGGTGTCTCGTCATTAAGCGGCATAGTGGTTGCGCCAGATGCAGAGGCTAGATTCGCCGCCTGAGATAGACCATTACTGGCAGTGGCAGCACCTGATTCATTGAGTAAATCTATCAGCGATACAACTTTTACAATATTTGGTGTTTGCTGCAAAATATCCAGCAGCGCCTGATTTTCACCTGGTGTCAGCTTGCCCATCACATATACTACGCCATCCTCAGTTTGTACCTTGACTTTGGTGTCGGTGATATTGGGTGAGGTGACCAGCATGCGGCGAATATTGGCAGTCACAATCGTATCCTGCACAATGGTATTGTAGGGAATCTTGTCACCAACGGTAATGTAGTTATGCACTGTTTTGGCGTCGGTCATAGCCTGAATGTTATCACCCGCCAGTTGCTTTAAATACTGGTCTTTAACCTGCCCTGTTAGCAATACAGCACTATGGAAGCTGGCAATATTAATGCGGGAGTATTTAAAACGCTCATCCAGCTTGTACATATTAATTTTGGCAGTACGCTCAATCGAGTTGTCATTTAACACCTGACTAAAGGTTCTCACACCGCTATCGGTACCTAAAGGTGCAGGTCCCGTACTTTGTGCCAAAAAGCTCGCACAGCCTGACAAACCAAACAGCATGATCATTGCCAGACCCACTTTTAAACCCGGGTACCCAGACTTTTGCATAACCGCATTTCCTCAACAATTTCATATTAAAAAGTGCCAGTTTACCCAATATTTCATAGGGATATAAATGATCTGGCATACTATTTTTCGAGTGTTATCAATTTAAGTGAATAGAATATGAATTTTGCGACTAGGCTACATTAAAAGCTGCCGGTATCCACTCCAGTTTACCATTACCGGCTTTTTCTGCGGTTAAGGCCACCACATCAAAGCGGCAGTCAAAGTTTTCATATTGCTTGTGACGCTGCAAAAAAATCATGGCACTTCGGGTGATTTTACGCTGCTTGCCGACAGTAATACTTTCCAGTGCATTCACCATACTACCCGCTCTACGCTGTCGTACCTCAACAAATATCAGTAAATTGGATTTTTTCACGATGAGATCAATTTCTCCCAGACGTGTATTAAAGTTTTGTGCCACGAGTTCAAAACCCTGCTGGCACAAAAACCGGGCAGCAACCTCTTCAGCCGCAGCACCGGTTTGATGAGTGGGACTACTTGAGCGACCAACTGTCATTTTAATGAACTTTCAAACCGTCAGCTTCTACAGTCATACAGGCGGGCTGACGTTCAATGATATTACCAATCACTTTAATTTTCCCGGTACGACCATCAAAGTTCTGGTTATTTGCAGACCTTAAAAGATCACTGGAAATCTGCCAGGCATCGGCGCCAAAAGCCAGAAGACGCTGATAAGGTACAGCTACCGGTTTTTGCTGGTAACTATTGAGCAACTCTGGCCAGTTGGCCTGATATAGTGCCGGAATATCACAAAACTGCAAACCACGGGGCAAACTGGCATCCTCATTAATGACCAGAGGCACAGTATAGATATTTTCGGTGGGTAAGCGTTTTAAACCATTTAACCAGTTATAATCACCCAACAGCAATGCACCCTGCTGTTCAGGTAAATGACGGGGCAGTTGCTGGGTATCAATGAGTTTATCGCCCCAGATCCGGTTCATGGCTTCCCTAAACCGGGCAGTACTGCTGGTACGGCTATCTTGTGTTAATACCAGTAACTCTTTTACGCCATCGGCCTGGATTTGCCTGGTAATTGCCAGTGCATCCTCATCAGGCGACAAGGCAAACTGCCATACACCTGGCGCACTTTTATAAATCTGGTTAAGAGCCAGCGTTTTTACTTTTGGCTTTGCCTGCACCAGTGCTTCTACCTCCTCCCGTGCCAGCGGCCCAATAATCAACTGCGTGCTTTTTTTGACTTCCTTTTTCAGGATATCGCCAATGGAACGCTGGCTATTATCGACAAAACGCAGCGGCGGCTTATAATTTCCGGCATAATAGGCAGCATAAATGCCTTCACGCACACTGTTGGCTGCCAGTGCCATAGGCCCGCTTGCTGGCAAAATGACCAGCACCTCAGCCTGTGCAGTAACAGGTGCAAACACAGTCAACCCAACACCCAGCAAAAAACCAAAGATTTTTTTATTCATGGAGAAGCCTTTTCGCATGAGCGCTCATTTATATGTGGTGGCAACGCCAATTGGTCACCTCGAAGATATTTCAACGCGTGCAATACAGGTTTTGCGTGAGGTAGATCTTATTGCAGCTGAAGACACCCGGCACGCGACACGCTTAACAGATGCCTATCATATAACAACTCCAGTGACCGCTTGCCATGATCATAATGAAAGTCACAAAACTTTAGAAATTATTCACAAAATTAAACAAGGCCAGTCAGTTGCATTAATCAGTGATGCGGGTACTCCCCTAATCAGCGATCCTGGCTTTAAACTGGTGCGGGCAGCGCATGAAGAAAGTATCCGTGTCATCCCTGTTCCGGGTGCCTGTGCTGCCATTGCAGCCTTAAGTGCCGCCGGCCTGCCTAGTGACCGCTTTAGCTTTGAAGGTTTTTTACCAGCCAAAAGCCATGCACGCCAGCAAAAGCTTGCGACCCTAAAAGCTGCGTCTCAAACCCTGATTTTCTACGAAGCACCGCACCGGATTGTAGATTGTCTGGAGGACATGAAAGCTATTTTTGGCATTGAACGCGACATTACCATGGCTCGCGAGATTACCAAGACCTTTGAAACTATTAAAAAAACTACCATTGGTCAGCTCTATGATTTTGTAAAAAATGACCCTAACCAGCAAAAAGGTGAAATTGTGCTCGTGGTCGCGGGTACTCCCGATATTGGCGAGCAGGATCAGCAAAAAGTGGATGATTTACTGAAACGTTTACTACAGGATCTACCCGTCAAACCCGCGGCTCAGCTGGCTGCTGATTTAACCGGCCTAAAGAAAAATGAGCTATATCAGCGCGCGTTGCAGCTCAAAGCAGAGTAATGCTGATAGTTGAATAAAATGGCTGGAGAACTGGCTAGTTACAGTTTATTTTTAGGCCAGAACATTAACCCGGGCGTAACATTTTTAGCACTAGATAATGCATTGGGTTTGTTAGTCTAATAAAGCGAGTTAATCATATTAATGGATGAATTCTAATGAAAAAAACTGCTTTTTCCCTTGCCCTGTTTGGTACAGCGCTACTTATTGGCTGTCAGTCCTCTCCTTCCCAACCCAATGAAGATAGCCATCAACCCCTATGGGTGGCCAAAGACCTGGACCTTAAACAATGTGAGCAAGCATCTGGCAATGATGCACTCAACAAAACCCAGCAGAGCCTTGACCAAAGTCAGATTCAGGTATTGGGCGCACATTGTGTTGATGACGGTATGATGCGCACGCAGATGTGTGGTGCTTCGCAAGGTAAACTGGGCATTTATAAAATTGCAGCTTTTCAGCTAGAAAAAGCTCAGTCTTTGGGCTTTAAACAGGTACAGGAAGATCAGTACAAGCCGGTTGCCTGCTCATAACATTTTGATGTTAAGTCCTTAGACTAGCTTGCCATAGTGTTAATTGCTGAACCGTGGCAAGCACATCATGCGTGCGTACAATAGAGGCCCCCTGCTGTACCGACATTAAATGCCCCGCTAGCCCGGCATATAGACGCTCTTCCACCCCGGCACCATTTAAGACTTCTCCCAAAAAACGCTTGCGTGATAAACCGCTTAACCACGGCAAACCAAAATGGTCATTCAATTGATACAGTGTATTAAGCAATTGCAAGTTGTGCTGTGTATCTTTGGCAAAACCAAAACCAGGATCTAAAATGATATTTTCCTGTGTTATGCCTGCCTGCAAGGCTAAGTGCAATCGTTGCTCCAGTTCAGCAATCACTTCCTGCACTACATTATTATAGTGTGCCAGACTGTTCATGGTATCCGGCTCGCCCCGCATGTGCATGAGCACTATTGGAACATTTAACTGGGCAGCCATTGCAAGCGCGCCCGGTCGAGTGAGCGCACGCACATCATTCCAGATATGCGCCCCTGCCTGCACGGCTGCTTCCATGACCTCAGGGGTGCTGGTATCCACCGATATAATCACCTCCATCTGTCGGGCAACTGCCTCTACAACAGGCACCACACGCTGAATTTCTTCATCAACACTGACCTTGGCTGCATGTGGCCGGGTAGATTCACCACCAATATCAATAATGCTGGCGCCCTGATCAACCATTGCCTGCGCATGGTTTAAGGCATGCTCAAGCTGGGTATATTGCCCACCATCAGAAAAAGAATCCGGAGTCACATTTAAAATGCCCATAACCTGCGGTTGGGATAAATCCAGCATTTTGTCTCTACAGCGGAGTTGAACAGAGGGCAAGGGACGCAGTTGCATGATGGTTCCAGAAATTCTTTGGTGACGACTTGCATTTTATATAAAAAAACCGTGCCTGTTCTAAAGCACGGTTTTTATTGAGTTACTTTTTACTTTGCCTGCTCTAAGGTAAGGGTTCGCAGTAAAATCACAGATTTTCCTCTTGTGGCGCGGCCGAGCAGTGCTCGGCTTATCCGCCGCCACTCAGGCACAACCTTCGTCTTGCGCGGCTAAAACGCTACCGCGCTTTTTAGCGCCGCTCACATCGCAGGGAGCGGTGGCGGTGTAGAACCACCACCAGATGAAGAATTTCCACTATCAATGCTGTGCTCTGGCACCGGATTGACTGGCTCATAAACACGTGGTGGATTTGGTTCACGGCCTGCCATAATGTCCAGAATCTGCTCGCGGTCAATGGTTTCCCACTCCAGCAGCGCTTTCACCATGGCGTGCGCAATATCCATGTGTGACTCAATCAAATCACGGGCAATCTTGTATTGCTCGTCCAGAATACGGCGAACTTCGGCATCAACCTGCTGCTGGGTTGCCTCTGAAATAGTGCGGCTGCCCACATTGCCAAAGAAGGACTGTGACTGGTCATCTTCATACACCATCACGCCTAGCTTATCCGACATACCGTATTTGGTCACCATGGCACGGGCAATTTTGGTCGCACGCTCAAAGTCATTGGATGCACCGGTCGATTGCTGGTTAATAAACACTTCCTCAGCAATACGACCACCAAACAAAATGGAAATTTCATTCAGCATTTTGTCTTTATAATGACTAATACGATCGTGCTCAGGCAATTGCCAGGTCACGCCCAGTGCCCAGCCACGTGGCATAATAGTCACTTTATGCACCGGATCAGTACCCGGTAATAGCTCAGCCACAATCGCATGACCGGCTTCGTGGTAAGCAGTGGCCTTACGCTCTTCTTCACGCAGTACCATGGATTTACGCTCAGGTCCCATAAAGATTTTATCTTTGGCATCTTCAAAGTCGTGCATATCCACGGTGTTCTTGTTGCGACGTGCCGCAAACAGGGCTGCTTCATTCACCAGGTTAGCCAAGTCTGCACCACTAAAGCCAGGCGTACCACGTGCTAAAACTTTGGTATCTACGCCAGTTACTGAAGGCAGCTTGGTCATGTGTACATTTAAAATTTGCTCACGGCCTTTAATATCCGGCAAACCAACAGCAACCTGACGGTCAAAACGACCAGGACGCAATAAGGCCTTGTCCAGTACATCGACCCGGTTGGTGGCCGCAATGACAATAATGCCTTCGTTGCCTTCAAAACCGTCCATTTCAACCAGCATCTGGTTTAGGGTTTGTTCGCGCTCATCGTGTCCACCACCAGTACCTGAACCACGGTGGCGACCAACTGCGTCAATCTCGTCAATAAAGATAATACATGGTGCGTGGCGCTTGGCTTGTTCAAACATGTCACGCACGCGGGAAGCACCCACACCCACAAACATCTCAACAAAGTCAGAACCGGAAATTGAGAAGAAGGGTACTTTGGCCTCACCAGCAATGGCTTTGGCCAGCAGGGTTTTACCAGTACCCGGTGGGCCCACCATCAGCACACCACGGGGAATTTTAGCGCCAAGGCGCTTGAACTTGGCAGGATCTTTCAGAAAATCAACAATTTCCACAACTTCCTGTTTGGCTTCATCACAGCCAGCAACATCCTTAAAAGTTACTTTAATCTGGTCATCAGTGAGCATCTTGGCCTTGGACTTGCCAAAACTCATCGGCCCGCCCTTGCCACCTGCCCCACCCTGCATATTGCGCATAAAAAACATAAATAGCAGGATAATCAATAGCACCGGGAAGCTGGCAATCAGCAACTGCATGAGCAAGCCCTGACGATGTGGCGCAGTCCCTTCAATTTCTACATTATTTTTAATCAGGTTTGGCATCAGCTCAGCATCGGTCACAGCTGGACGAATACTCTCAAACGGCTTGCCATCCAGCTTTTCGCCAGAGATTTTTTCACCGTCAATCTTGACCTGCTTGATCTGGCCTGCATTCACCGCTGTGACGAATTCGGAATAGTTCAGCTGATCCGGCTTGTTGCGGTTTTCAAAGTTGCTAAATACCAGCACGAGAACGCCAATGATGACAAGCCACAACACAGCATTCTTAACAAGATCGCTCAAAGCTTTCTTCCCATATATTCATGATGACCACAACGTGCATTATAGCATTCAAATCATGTACGCATTGTCAAGATTGAGTACATGACCACCTGATTGATGTGATCTTTCTCTCAGGTTTTCTCTTAATTTAAGCTGTAATTAATATTAAACCACAGCCTTTTTCCCAAAGGGTTACAGGGATTTTTTGCGCCCCTGCCCAAGCAGATATACTTCTTTTGACCTTGCCCGGGAAGCAGCTGGCTTGGATGTCTTCAATACATCAAAGGTATCAACGACTGATTTACGGTACTCATCAAAGCCCTCACCCTGGAACACCTTAACCAGAAACTGGCCTTTGACTCCCAGTACACGGGTAGCAAAATCAAGTGCCAGTTCACACAGGTAAATCATGCGTGGCTGATCAACAGAGGTATTACCAGATGTATTGGGGGCCATATCTGAAATTACAACGTCCACCTGTCGTCCGTTCAGGATTTTTAACAATTCATCAAATACTTCCTGTTCGCGAAAATCCCCTTGCAGGAAGGTCACATCGGGCAAAGCATCCATGGGCAAAATATCCGAGGCAATCACCAGTCCTTTTGAGCCTACCAGCTTGCCAGCCACCTGTGACCAGCTACCGGGGGCAGCACCAAGGTCAACCACGGTCATACCCGGCTTGATAATATTGTATTTTTCCTGTATTTCCAGCAGCTTATAGGCAGCACGAGCACGATATCCATCCTTGTGTGCACGCTTGACAAAGGGGTCATCCAGGTGCTCACGCATCCACGCACGGCTACTCTTGGACAGCTTATTGTTGGTAATACGGATTGCCATAACTCAACCTGTGAATAGCAAATTGATTAAACATGCCGGATATTAACTGATTTTGGGCTGGCTTAGGCGTTAAATTGACTAATCGTTCCAAATGGCCGATGCAATCAAGAAAACTAACCGGATCGATATTTAACCCTTTATCCAGTGACTGGTCATTTAAGAATAATTATTTGACGACCATTTTTTTCGCTATACTAGCCGTCCTTTTATTCTGCTGTTGGATCAGGTGTCATGATCAGTCTTTCAAATCAGGAACGTAAGCGTTTGCGTCAAATTGGCCATGCACTCAATCCGGTAATTATGCTTGGTAATCAGGGCTTAACTGAAAACGTGATTGAAGAAACCCTGCGTGCCCTCAACGACCATGAACTCATTAAAGTAAAAGTCGCTGGCGAAGACCGGGAGCAGCGTGCCCAGCTCATCCAGAGTCTGGCCGAGCAGACCGGTGCGCAAATTGTGCAGCAGGTTGGCAAAATGGTTTTACTGTATAAAAAAGCCGCCAAGCAAAATCAGCATCTATCCAATCTGGTACGGTTTGCACACCTCAGTCAGTAATTTAGCCACCTAGCTGGAGTAACGATCTTGCCAAGCTACGAGCTAGATGCCTTTGCCCCCTGCCCCGCTGTGCGGATTGTGGCTGCAACCGAACTGGTTTTACCAGCCACCCTCAATATTTTATTTCTGGCCATTGATCCTGAGCAGCGCATTGACTGGTCAGATTCTGTTAAACAATCCAACCCATCAGCAGCCTCCATGCAGACTTATCCCCGACGGGATAAGCTATGGGAGCAAACCTGTTTTGAGGTGTTTGTTGGTATTAAGGATCAGCCGGATTACCGTGAGATCAACTTAAGCCCGCAACAATACTGGAACTGCTATCGGTTTGAAGATTACCGTCAGCCTGATGTGATGCCACCAGCCTGGGCAGATGATATTGAATTGATCCAGCTATCCTGTCAGGCCAATAAGCTGCAAGCCACCTTGAACTTACAACAGTTTATTCAGCAGCAGGATTGTTATCTGGAAGATATTAAACTGGGCATTTGTGCTGTAATCCAGCTAAACAACCAGAAGCAGCTTTTTTATGCACTACAGCACTCCGGTCATCAGGCGGACTTTCACCGTCGGCAGGACTGGATCGTTAACCTGTAATTTACAGGGTTCGTTCATCACGGCTTACCGGTTCTCACTCATAAGCAATTGCTAGGAAATGGTAGTTAATACGCATAAGATGCTATGCCGATTGCAATCAGCTTGCCTTCGTCATTGTGCATATTCATACGGGTTGTGCAGCCTTTGCGTCCCATACGCAGCACTTCTGCCGTACCAATAAACTGCTTGCCACGACCTGGTGCAATATAGTCTATACGCATATCCACTGTAGCCAGGCGGGTGACTTTTTTAACCGTTTCGGCAATATGTTCCTTGTCTGCGCGCTTGTACAATTCACCCATTGCCACAATGCCGCCAATACTGTCCAGCATGGTGGCCGCTACGCCGCCATGCAAAATCTGAAAAGCCACATTACCAATTAAAGAGTCATTCATATCCAGTATGCATTTGATCTCCTGCTCTTCCAGAACCATTTGCATGTTTAGGTGATGAAAAAATGGTGAGGTATTAAATGCACGGCAAAGCTGCTGTAAAACAACATCCAGTTTAATCACGCCCGTGGTGTTGATATTTCCGGTCCAGCTTTTTTTGCTGTCCTGTATGGATTCTGCCTGAACCGGCACCTGCTCAGGTGACCTGGGCGATTCATCAGTAACAGGTGATTCGGCTGACTGGCTGGCTGGCTGATCAGTTGTTAAGGAATGAGATGGTTCCGACATGGGGTTTCGCAATACAGAGGTAACAATGGTGCATATTGTAAGGCTAAACTGCGGTAAAATTAAAACCTGTGCCGTTCATTTTCATAAAATGTGAAATACATCAGGGTTTTTCTGGCTAACGTACAATAACTTAAGGCGTTAAGTTTTTGTTTTTTATGCAGTCCTGTACCACACCAGCATGCTTAATAATTCTTTTAAAAAATATAAATTAAATATGCAAAACAATATGTTATGCTAAAAAACCGTGTTTAGGATGAGTCTTTGCCATGACCTATGTTTTTAATCGTGCACCTTTTCCGGCAACCCGTTTACGCCGTATCCGTAAGCACGACCATATCCGGGAAATGGTGACTGAACATGAATTATTAGCCAAGCACCTTATTTATCCGGTTTTTGTGCTACCGGGGCAAAATCAGACCCAGGACGTCCACAGTATGCCCGGTGTACAGCGCATGTCTGCCGATTTGCTGCTCAAAAAAACAGAGAGCCTGTTGCAACTGGGTGTTAGCAAACTGGCATTGTTTCCGGTCACGCCTCAGCAGGATAAAAGCCTTACAGCCAGTGCCGCATGGCAAACCGATGGTCTGGTACAAAACACCATCCGCCTGCTGAAAAAAGAATTGCCAGAGATGGTACTGATTAGTGATGGGGCGCTTGATCCGTATACCACCCATGGACAGGACGGCATTATTAATGACAGCGGCTATGTGCTGAATGATGAAACCGTGGATGCGCTGGTTAAACAGGCCTTAAGCCATGCTGAAGCCGGTGCCGATATCATTGCGCCCAGTGACATGATGGATGGCCGTGTGGGCGCGATCCGGCAGGCACTGGAACAAAATGGCTTTATTTATACTAACATCATGGCCTACTCGGCAAAATATGCTTCTGCCTATTACGGGCCGTTTCGTGATGCGGTGGGCAGTGCCAGCAATCTAAAGGGCGGCCACAAGAAAAACTACCAGATGAACCCCGGTAACCGCGCTGAAGCCCTGCATGAGGTGGCGCTAGATTTACAGGAAGGTGCCGATATGGTCATGGTCAAACCCGGCCAGCCGTATCTGGATCTGGTGCGCGAAGTGAAGGACACTTTTGGCGTGCCTACTTTTGTGTATCAAGTGAGCGGTGAGTATGCCATGCATATGGCGGCCATTCAAAACGGCTGGCTGAGTGAGGCAGTTATTCTGGAATCCCTGCTGGGCTTTAGGCGTGCTGGTGCTGATGGTATTTTAACCTATTTTGCAGACACGGCTGCCCGCATGCTGCGTGCTCAATGATGCATATACTTATTATTGGCGGTGGCGTTATTGGCCTGATGTCCGCGCTTGAGCTCTCTCAGGCAGGCTGTCAGGTCACTGTGCTGGATAGTGAGGGTTTTGGCCAACAGGCATCATGGGCGGGTGGTGGTATTTTATCGCCCATGTATCCGTGGCGCTATCCGGCAGCGGTCAATCAACTGGCACGGCTTGGCAAGACCTTATATCAGCAATGGCAACCAGTACTACAGCAGACCACCGGAATGGATATCGAAATCAATCCATCCGGCATGCTGATTTTAGATGAAAAGGATTTTGATACTGGCCTGACCTGGGAACAACAGGATCATGATCCGCAGCAAGCAGCCCAGCTTTTACCAGATCACGCCCTGCATCAGATTAACCCGTGCTTAAATCGCACGATCAAACAGGGATTATGGTTCCCGCATCTAGCTAATATCCGCAACCCGCGCCTGTTAAAAACCCTGACTGCTTTTTTAAAATTAGAGCCAAATGTTAGCTTGCAGCCATTTACTCAAGCACAGTGCTTTGACATGCAGTGTAACGCCATTACAGGTCTGATTGATAAAAATGGCAAGCGCTGGCAAGCGGATCACTATGTCATTGCCACCGGTGCATGGTCGGGTTTATTAAGCCAGCAGTTTGACTGGCAGTTACCGATCAAACCTATTCAGGGACAAATGATTTTATTTAAAGCACCCGTCGGCTGGTTACCTACCATGGTGATGCAACACGGTATTTATTTAATTCCACGGCTTGATGGTCATATTGTCTGCGGTTCTAGCACTGATGATGTAGGCTTTAATACTGACGTGAACGCAGAAATCGGCCAAAAGCTAAAGCAGACCGCCTGCCAGTTGCTGCCCGGACTACAGGATATGCCCATGATCCATGCCTGGGCAGGCTTAAGACCGGGCGTACCGCAAGGCGTTCCTTATATTGGTCAGGCCCCCCAGTTTTATAATTTATGGCTAAACAGCGGACATTTTAGAAACGGACTAGTCATGGCACCAGCCGCTGCCCGCTTGCTCAAACAGCAAATACTGGGAGAAACTCGCCTGGTCAATGAACAGGCTTATTTACCTGCGTTTCGCTTAAGCGAGGATTTAGCGTAGCTCAATACTGCCAGGCAGCTTGCCATTGGCTGCAAAATAAATCGCCTGCTCCAGGCGGTCATTCCCCCAAAAAGGCTCATCACCTACCAGCATAAATGGCGCTCCAAACACATCTAGTTCCAGCGCCTGCTGGGTTTGCTGTTTTAGTTTCTGCTTGCCAGCTTCGCTATTGGCCTGCTCAATTACGGTATGACTGTGTTGATTCAATTGTTCCAAAATACCAGCTATTGGCTCAAGGCCTCCAATATCCTGATCGTCAGCGAAATTGGCCTTAAATACCTGACGCACAAACTCAGCAAGCCAACTTTCATTGGCATAACTGGCACAAATCCGCGCTGCCAGTAAACCATTGCGCGGAAATACCGTCGGCTTTTGATAGGGTAAGTTAAGGGTGGCGCAAATTCGCTCTACATCGTGCCACATATAATTGCCCTTGGCCGGAAAAAGCTCATTCGGCGTGGTTTTCCAACCATACTGCTGAAATACTGCGCCCAGCAAAAATACTCGCCAGCGCACCCTAACCCCCGCCTGTTCAGCCAGCTGCTCTACCCGGTTGACCGCCGGATAGCAATACGGACTGGCAAATTCAAACCAGAAATCCAGTGTTTTTTCAGCACTTTTTTCTATACTCTGTTCCATATCCAATGTCTCCTTCTTGCGTTTGCCCAATTAAAAATACCGCTCTAAGGCGTATGCTGCCTCAATACCTGACTGAATTCATCACGCCCAGGCTCACCCAGCAATTGCTCAACCAGTTGACCATTCTGGTATAGCATAAGCGCCGGTGGCCCAAACACGTTTAGCTGTTGTAGTACTGCACGGCTGTCGGCGTTGGTCTGGGTCACATCCAGTTTGACCCGCGTCCAGTTGTCCAGCTCAGGAGCCGGGTTTTGTAAAAACAGTTCCCGCTCAATCACTTTACAGGCAATACACCAGTCGGCACTCAGCTCAACCAGCAAATACGGATACTGCTGCTGGTAGGCCTTTAGTTGTGCAACCGTATAAATTACCGCTACAGGCTGTTGCTCTACCTTTTTGTGGACCAAAGGCGCTAGCGGTCGTACCGGATCAGTAGCGCCAATGCCCGCACCTATTACTTGCAACACTGCCCATATCCCTACCAGCACACTCAAAGCTCTGGTAACGACATGACCACGGCCTGCCCAGTACCACAGCCACAAAGCAAAAAACAGGCTAAGCACTGCCCATAAAATCAACATCCATGGGCTATTAAACACACGATTTAGCAAGACCAGTGCCACACCAAACAACAGCAAGCCAAAACCACGGCGCACCCAGTTTAGCCAATTGCCGGCCTGAGGCAAAAAGCGGCCTTCCGTTGCCCCCAGAATCATTAAGGGCACACCCAGCCCTAGTCCCAAACAAAACAATGCCACCGCACCAAGCCATGGATTGCCAACAGTTGATACCGAAAGTAACACGCCAGCCAGCGGCGCTGATAAACAGGGTGATACGATTAATGCAGAAAAAAAGCCAGCCACCCAGCAGCCAAGTATACTGCCTGACCATTTGGCCGCCTGACCGTATTGACCTATTTTTTGCATACGGCCACGAATAAAAGCTGGCAGGCGCAGCTCAAACACTTCAAAACTATGCAGAGCCAATGCTATAAAAATAGCAGCAAAACTAATTAAGATAGCCGGATGTTGTGACCAGGCAATTAAATTAAGCTGATGACCAAATAAAGCCACCAGCGCACCCAATACCGCATAACTACAGGCAACTCCCACCGCATAAGACGCTGCCAGCAAAAAGCCATGCCCGACTGAACGGCGATGCTGGGTTGCCACCAAATTAGCTACAATAGGCAGCATAGGTAGCACACACGGCGTAAATGCCAGCCCTAAACCTGCCAAAAATAACAGTCCAAATGCCAGTAGCGCATGGTCAGCCAGACCAAACGGGTCGCTTATTATGCTATTGGCCGGATTGGCCTTAGAAACTGACGCATCTGTTAGTACTGGTGCTGGCACCTGCTCCTGAACCAGTGCCCCTGCATCTGTTGCTGACTCAAATTCAGGCAGTGGTGTCGCTACAATCGCCGGATTTTCGCCCAGTGCCGTGACCTTAACCTGGCTTTTGGCGGCTGGCTTAGGATGAGGTAAAATAGAACGTTCAGTCGCATCTCGAACTTCCTGATCCATTGCACCGTCTGTTTTTTTATTTGTTTCTGCCTGGACAGTTTTTGCATGTGCCAGCACCTGGGTTTTAAATTGTTCAGGTGGATAGCATACGCTGGCTTTGGCACAGCCCTGCCAGTTTAGAATAAGCTCTCCACTACCCTGTACGGGTACGGTTAAGCTTACATCGCGATGAAAAACCGGTACCCGGCCAAACTCTGGGTCTTGCTCAAATTCTGGCTGCTCGTCAAAACTGATTCTACCGACTGTCAGGCCAGCGCTGCCCTGTACCGAAAAATTCTGCTGATACAAATAATGATTGGGCGTGACTCTGGCCTGAATAATGACCTGATTACCGTCCTGAAGCGCAGAAAATCTAAAAGCCTGCGTGGCTGGCAATATCTGGCCCTGTTTTTTAGTCTGCCCTGACAACAGGTTTCTGGGAGTCGTAAAATCGTCGTCAATGGTAGCGGAACTGGTTTTGGCGGCAGCTATAGCACTGGCAAACTCCGGTGCAGCATTGACTGCTGTGCTCCCTGCAATCATTATTATTGTTAGCAACCAGCCAAAATGACACCGCATAAAATTATCCCAACCAGAATGTGCTTTCAAAATAACAGCTAAGTATAAAAAATAATTAAGGAAATTTATCCTATAAAGATTTTTAAAATTGTTAATACACCTTGCGATAATTTTTTTATAAAAAACTGTCAACGCTTTTAAGGCTAGTGTCGTTATATAGGGGTAATCACCTCAGTTTGCTCTATGTCACTGATGGCATGCTGATATAGAGCAGTCTTATTTGTTGTAGCATCCGTTCTTTTAGAATGGGCAGCAAATCTTGGCGGCTGGCCTAATCTCTCACACGCGCAAGCGGGGTCAGCCGTTATTTTTTAGTTTATTAATTTGCGTATATTTTTCCCAAACTCCCCACTTTTATAGACCAGCTATATAAAGCAAGGAGTTTTACAGGATCATTAAAGCGAAAACATTGCAGTCCAGAGCAGGTTTATCCCTTTGAATAATTTTTTACAAAATCTTCAATCACTTCTTTAAGAAGCTCTGCATAGATAGCGCGTTCTTTGTCCTCTGGCTTTTCTGATACGCTCACTGCATCACTTTCGCCAGATGCCAGTACTGTTTTGTCCATACCTGGCGTATTGGTTACTGGCGCAACCTGACAGGCATAAATACTGCCATCCATACAATTTAGTTGCAGAAGATAGTGGGAACCTACTTTTGACGGCTCAGAAGCATGGGTCCAGCGGTAGTACCAAATTGACTGGCCAGTTTCTACTAAAACAGCAGAAGCATCCAAAGTAACCGCTAGCGTTGATGGATCATAAGTCTTTTCTATATTATTCAAATAAGTATTTTTAATAAAGTTCCGGGTAGTATCCGGAAATAACTGCTCGCCTCTTGGGTTACCTCTTGCATCAGCCTGAAAGTATTGGCGCTCCCATCGTGCATCCTTACCCAGCGTTTTTTTGGATTTTTCAAGAGAGTTGATCTGGAATAAAATGTCAGCACCAAGTGATTTGGCTACTTCTGCAGCTGAACGGCCATGTGCCATCTCGTTTGCCAGTATATTCCAGGAAATTACTTTATAGTTAGCGCGAGCCAGTGCTTTTTCTATCTCCGCCATTTCCACGCCACAGTTAGTCATCAGGATTGAACCCTGTGACTTTGCACCACCACTGGCCTGATCAGCGGTATTATTTGAACAGCTATCAGGTGCGCGTAAGGCAACAGTTGCTGTTCTACCTGCATGGTCATGATAAGCCCTGGTCGCGATCACCTCTGCTGATTGCTGCTCTTGACTGCTGGCAACAAACTGGGATGAAACCACATAATGAGAAAATGAAGTACAACCCGAGAGTGCAAGACAAAGCCCGCTTAACCCATAGAAGAATTTGTTCATATTATTACCCCAATCTTAAAAAATTAAACTTAAAATAGTGACCATCTTAAAGGGAAGCTGCGACGCACACCGGTTTGCTTGCCTGCCACTTTACCGCTCTCATAGTAGGCAACCAGATTTACACAATCTTCCGGTAGCACAAAACGGGCACCTTGTCCTGGTTGAAGCCGGGAATTCTCCAGGTCAGCCCACTCCTCCTGTGCACTGTCACATGGCTGGTAACGAATGACAGAGATTGCCTGAGTAGCACGGTTTTGGATCATGGCTCGCGGTGCCTCTATCTCTACAGGAACAGTGGCACAGCCAGATACCAACACCACGGTGGCGAGTAACGTAAAAAGCCCTAACTTATACAAATTTCATACCCTCATGCTATTTTAGTGCAATATTAGTATTTTCTGTTGCAAAAGAGAACTTATGTCATTAGGGAAATGATAAAAGGCAATCCTCTAATAAATAAAAGCCAAAGTGTGCTGCCATGACAATGCACCATATAAACTGCAAAATCTTTTGTAAGCTTAAAGCGACGACAAGTAAGCCCTTGTTAAAAACTCCTCACTTGAAACATTTTATTAACACTTCTTCTTATAAGTAAAACATTATTACGCTAATTCAATCAGCTAAATTAATTTTACCTTAATGATTAAAGAAGGATGACGACCTTATGGAAACTCCAACACAGCATACAGGCGTTCATCATGAGCGCACGACCATAAGTGATATGCCCTTATGGTATAACCGTGTGTCCTGGGGAGCAATTTTTGCGGGTGTAATTATGGCACTCGCCATCCAGGTACTGCTTATGCTACTGGGTACCGCGATTGGCTTAAGTACCCTCAACCCCGCTAAAGAAGCTAATCCCATGGATGGTCTTGCTACTGGCGGCCTGATCTGGTGGACAATTAGTTCAATTATTGCCATGTTTCTTGGTGGCTGGGTCAGCGGCCGACTGGCCAACGGCACACCAAAGGATGGCTTGATGCATGGTGCAATGGTATGGGCACTGGCCACTTTACTACTAACTACCGCTATGGGGCGGGTGGTCACCGGCGTTGGAACATTGATTGGCCAGGGATTGGCAGTTGGCGGTGCGGCAGTCGCAGCAGCAGCTCCAGGTGCTGTAGATTCTGCCCAGGATACCTTGCGTAAAAATGGCTTTGATCTAAACAACATTCGTGAGGAAGCCAAAACCCTGTTACGCCAGACTGGCAAACCCGAATTGCAACCGGAAAACCTGCGGGCTCAGGCACAACAAGCCACTGATCAGGCAACAAATACTGCACAGGCAAATGCCAATGCAGCACCTGCACAGCAAAACGCTAATGTAGATCAGCTACTACAAAACCTGTTCCGTGAAGGTCAGGACACCGTTAATGCTGTGGATCGCCAGGCACTGGTCAACGTTCTGGTAGCGCGCGGGCAAACCCCGGCAGAAGCTGAACGCACCGTGGATGGCTGGATAGGTACCTATCAAACTGCCCGTCAACAAATGCAGGCAGCCGAAGCCAAAGCACGTCAGGCTGCACAACAGGCTGCTGATGCAGCAACCAAAGCAGCACTATGGGCCTTTATTGCATCATTACTGGGTGTGATTGCTGCTGCAATTGGTGGTCGTACAGCGATCCGTACGGTAGAGGTTAACCGGGTCGATACCACTCGTACCTACTAACCCTCCTGCTCTGTCCGATTCAAAAGCGGCCTTATTTTTAGTGCCGCTTTTGCTCTGGATAAAGCAATGGTAATTGCTTGATGGATATATAACTTTTCACGAATTCACAAATTGTCATCATTTAAATGCGTTTTTTTACTTTTTTCAAAACTTTAGTAGGTTGAAGCTCACAAGCCAGCACCTTAGGCTGTTCATACCATATTAATAATGAGGTAAGAACCGATGAAAATACCAATTCTTGTTGGCATTGCAATGTTAGGCAGTCTGGCAGTTACTGGTGCCCAGGCAGCACCAATGGGCGAAGCTTTCCAATACAATACGGCAAAACTTCAACAGGCTTGCCGCGGTAAATCCCAGGGAGCGCCTGCCTCTGTGGCAATGAATGGCGTTGTGTTTAACGGCACTTGTGAATATCGCTTCATTCCCGCCAAAACCATGCGCGATATTGACGCCATGGAAGCGGATCAGGCATGTAGCGGACAGGCAGCCTCAACCACTGCTACCTTAAACGGTGCGCAGGTTAACGGCAAATGTGCGCTGGCCTTTAAAAACATTGGGCCAAATAATATGTCGGGTACAGGCGGCATGACTGGAACAGCCAACCAATAATTTTAGTCATCTCACTACTACAATGTAGTTGTATGCTTTTAAAAACCCAGCTTAGGTACCAGACTATTGCCCAAGCTGGGTTTTGTTCACCTGTTTTGCTCCCCACTCCAATAAACAACATAGTCAGCGTAAGATAAAATTATGCGCACCGACATAGCCCTGCTGACTTAAAATCTGTTAGCCTTAATGCAGTTCACTCGCCTGACGCGACTTAAGGGATATGCTGCATTTTTTTCATACCTCGGACTGGCATCTGGGACAGTTTTTTTATCATCATTCACGCCACTATGAGCATGAGTGTTTTTTGCAATGGTTACTGGAACAGCTGGAACAGCATCAGCCGGACGCCCTGTTGATTGCCGGCGATATTTTCGATGTCGTGAACCCTTCTACCACCGCACTGAAACAATTAAACCAGTTTATTGCAGCAGCACACCAAAAAGTCAGCCATTTACAAATCCTGATGATTGCCGGCAACCACGACTCGGGACACCGGCTAGAACAGGTTGAGCCGTTACTGGCAAAATATAACGCGCATGTGGTGGGTATCATTGAGTGGCAGGATGACAACACCTTGAATCTGGACAAACTACTGCGCCCGATTTATAACGCCCAGCAGCAAATATGCGCATGGTGTATTGCCCTGCCCTATTTGCGTCCTGCTGAAATTACCGGCTACGGGCAGGATTATCAGGACACCGCTCAAGCCACCCAGGCGCTGTATCAGCAACTCATTGAAGAAGCACAGCGACGCAAAACCCCTGAACAATCATTATTATTAATGACCCATGCCCATATGCAGGGCGGCACCAGCTCGGATTCAGAACGCCCGATTGTGGTTGGCAATGCCGAAGCGTTATCCACCAGCCTGTTTCACCCGGATATCCAGTATGTGGCACTGGGTCATTTGCATTGTCCGCAATATATTGAACAGGAACACATTCGTTATAGTGGCTCTCCCATCCCTTTGTCCTTTAGCGAGGTACACTATAAACATCAGGTGGTTAAGGTACAGTTGGAGCCACAAACACAGGCCAGAATTGAATCACTACCTGTCCCGCGCCGTGTCCCTTTGTTTAAAATTAAAGGCAAGCTGACAGAAGTACTGGATAAAGTCAAAAATCTGGAAGCCTGCAACCCCTTACCTCTGGCACAACAGGCTTTTGTGGATATTGAGTATTCTAGCGATACGCCGCCACCGCCAGACTTCAGGCAGCAAATTGAAGCTGCCCTGCCCAAGGATAATTACCGGCTGGTACGCCTAAGCCGTATGGCCAGACCACAGGTCAAAGCATCCGGGTCGGCTCAGCCTGTTGCGAGTATGGAAGCGCCCACACCGCTTAATTTATTTCAGCAGTTATGGCAAAAACAGGGTTATCAGGACGATCAGCAGGTAACAAAAGACTTTCAGCAATTGTTTGCCCAGGCCGAACATCATGATCAATCCAGCCCCTCACTGACCCGTCCACCTGACTCCCAGCCTGATACACCATAGAATAGTCCATGAAAATTTTAAGCTTACGCCTAAGTAATCTGGCTTCTATTGCGGGTGAACACAGTATCCACTTTGAACAGGAACCACTCAAAAACGCCGGGCTGATTGCCATTACCGGTGTGACTGGCGCTGGCAAGACCACTCTACTGGATGCAGTCTGTCTAGCGTTGTTTGACCAAATACCACGCCTGCAACAAGCAGAAAATAACAAAAAACTGGCTGACATCAGTGGTGAAGACATCCTGCTTCACTCAACAGTAAACATTTTACGGCGTGGCTGCGTACAGGGCTTTGCAGAAGTTGAGTTTATTGCCCAGGATCATAAGCACTATCTGGCACGCTGGGAAGTCAAGCGAGCCCGGCTCAAGGCCAGTGGCCGCATTCAGCCTGTGCTGCGTGCCTTGCGCTGTATTAGTGACAATCAGCTGATTTCCGAACGCACCAAGGAATGCAATGAGCGCATTAGCCAGCTACTTGGCCTAAGCTTTGACCAGTTCACCCGGGCTGTATTGCTGGCGCAATCAGAAGTTACCGCTTTTTTAAAAGCAAAAGACGCAGAACGTGCTGACCTGCTGGAGTATTTGACCAACTCTGATATTTACTCCCGTATCGGTATGGCATCGTTTGCCGCCACCAAGCAAGCCCGCGAAAAAGTAGAGCACATTGAAAAAAAACTGGGCGATCAACAACCCCTCACCGACCAGCAGCGGCAAGATTTAGCTGAACAATTACAACAAACCCAAAACCATATTGCACAGCGGCAGGCACAACAACAGCAGCTGGAAAAAGAGATTGGCTGGTATCAGCAACAGGCGCAATTACAGCAGCATATTGACCAGCAAAAAATCCAACTGCATCACGCCCAACAGGCTTTAACCGATTTTCAGCCAGACGTAAAGCTATTACAACAACTGGAACAGTTTGAACCCGTGCGGGAATGTTTTATCCAGCAGCAACAACTGCAACAACAACTCATCGAACAAAAGCAGGCACAACTTACTGCCCAGCAGCAGGCCAAAATCCTGACCCAGCAGCTACAACAACAGCAGCAAGAACATCAACAGCAAAGGCTGGCATTTGAGAAACTTATAGAGCAACACCAGCATATCAAGCCGCATTTGCAGCAGGCACAACAGTATGAGCATCAACTGGCCAGCCTTAAGCAGCAGCAAGAGCAGCTACAACAACGCCTCAATCAACTGGATAATCTGCTTGCTCCACAACTGGATCAGCGCATACAGCAACAGCAGCAGCTGGAGCACCTGCAAACCACACAACAGCAACAGCTGACGACACTTCAGCATAGCCAGGACTTTGCCGCTTTTGATACTGAACCGCAGGCAGCCATACAAACTCTTCAAAAAGCAGCCAATCTGCGTCAAATCCTATTAGAACAACAACCGGATATTTTTGCGCAGCCAATGGACGATCGACAGCAGCATCTAGCCGAACTTGCACAAGCACTGGCAGAGTTATGCGGGCAACATGACAGCATAGAAACGCTGGAGCAACAGCAGCGTGACACCCGCCAGCAACTGGAGCAACAAAAAGACCAGATTTCAAAATGTGAACTGGTGAGTTATCAAATTCAAATATGGACAAAAATCGAGCAGCAACGCCTTAATCAGCAACAGCAGCAACATGCCCAGCAGCAACAGCTTGAAAAAGCTAAGCAACAGCTTGAGCAGGCTACAATAACCTGCCAGCAAGCCGAGCTCCAATTTAAAACCACGCAGCAACTATTGCAGGAACAGCGCCTGTTTACTGCCCAAAGCGTGAAAGAATTACGCCAGCAATTGCAGCCAGCGCATCCCTGCATGGTGTGCGGCAGTACCAGGCATCCTTTTTATGACCCCAAAAACCTGCTGGATGCCCTCAACCAGCAAATTGATGAACAGCTGCAACAGGCAGAACACGCTTTGCAACAGGCAAAACAGCAGGAGCATGATCTACAACAGCAGGTGGTTCGTCTGCAAACCAGCCTGGAACAACTATCGCAACACCAGCAGCAACTTGAGCAAGACAAAACTACGACACTTCATGAGATTGAATGCATCAGCAGCAAGTTTTATCAGCGTTTACAAGGTAATACTGAACTTAGCGCTGCCCAGCAACAACTTAAGGACATTCAACAAAAGCTGTTTGATGGCAAAACCATACTTGAACAGCAATGCCAACAACAGCAAAACCAGCTGGAACAATGGCAACAGCTGGAAAAGCAGTTTAAGGCGTATCAGCAACTGGTAGAAAAATGTCAGGAGCTAGCTACCCTGGAGCAGCAACTCATTGATTCCTTAAGCCCGGCTTTGATTCAGCAGTGGCAACAACAGCCTGAACAGGCACAGCAATTGTTTACTCAGCAAATCCGGCTGCGCTGTGATGCCCATAAACAGTTAAGCCAGCTCGACAAACAACTACAACAATGCCAGACCAACAAGGCACAACTTGATGCAGCCATTGAGCAACAGCAAAGCCAGCAAGTCGACTTAACCCATCAGCTTGAGCAGCAACTTACACAGCAAGAAGAACGACAGCAGGCTCTTGAATTGCTATTTAGCAGCTATGCCGCTTCTTTTACGGTGCACTCAAGTCAGGAATGGCAAAATCATCTGGAACAGCAACGCCAAGACCAGCAACACCTGTTGAATCAGACCGATCAGCAAAAACAATATTTTGAAAAACAACATATTATCATTCAGCAGCAACTGGCGCATATTCAACAGCAACTAGAAAAAACCAGGCAATCCCTGCAACACGTTGAGCGCACTATCGAACAATGGCAGCAACAACATCCTCACTTCGGCAGGCAACACATTAGCAGCTTACTGGCCGTTGATTTTGAGCAAAAACGGCAATTGCAGACCCACTTACAGCAACTTCAGCAACAGCAGCAGCAGGCACAAAATACCCTTAGCGTTTACGAGCAGCAGTGGCAACAACATTTGAACCATCAGCCTGAGCATGACCTGCCTGAGCTACAACAACAGCTACCAGAATTAAAACTATTATTAAACCAGCTGGATGAACAATGCACGGCGCTTAAGCTCAAAAAGATGCAGGATGAACAGCAGCAAAAGCAGACTGCTCATGATCTGGCGGAACTGGAAAAAGCCAAAGCCGAACATCACCGCTGGGATAAAATTTCCAGCCTGATTGGCGATGCCAAAGGTGCAACCTTTAAAAAGCTGGCTCAACAGTTTCATTTGCAAATGCTGGTCGAACTAGCCAATCAGCAACTGAGCAATCTCACCCTGCGTTATTCTTTGCGCTGTCTGGAAGATTCGCTTGGCTTAACCATTGTAGATCACTACATGAATGACGAAGTACGGCCTGTATTGTCTTTATCCGGTGGAGAGAGCTTTTTGGTGTCTTTGGCGCTGGCTTTAGGCATTGCCAATATGGCCTCTGGTAGCACCAAACTTGAAACCCTGTTTATTGACGAAGGTTTTGGCACGCTGGATCAGGACTCCCTGCATATCGTCATGGATGCGCTGGATCGCCTGCAAAGTCAGGGACGCAAGGTCATCCTGATTTCTCACATTAGCGAGATGCACGAACGTATCCCTGCAAAAATTCAGGTGATTCCGCAGGGTTCCGGCGCAAGTCTGATTGAAGTGGTGGGCTAAAATCACCGTGCCCCAAACAACGCCGTCCCCACCCTTACCATCGTTGACCCCGCAGCAATCGCTGCTTCCAGATCACCCGACATGCCCATGCTTAAAGTATCCCATTCATCGGGCTGGGCATGTTTATTTTTGACCTGTTCAAACAGGTTCCTGGCTTCCGTAAACGCAGCAGTATTGTCAGGTTTTGGTATCACCATCAGGCCACGCAAGCGAATATTGGCAAGCTGGCTGATCTGTCTAACCAGCTCAGGCACTTCAGAAGGTGCACATCCATCCTTGCTGTCCTGCCCGTCGATATTGACCTGAATACAGATATTTAAAGGAGGAAAATCTTCTGGCCGCTGGACTGACAAACGCTCGGCAATAATCAGGCGATCCACACCATGCACCCAGTCAAAGTGCGCGGCAATGGCTTTGGTTTTATTACGCTGCACATGACCAATAAAATGCCACTCAATATCCAGATCACCCAGCGCATTTTGCTTGGCCAGTGCTTCTTGCAGGTAATTTTCACCAAAGGCACGCTGACCGGCTGCATACATTTCACGCAGTATGGCAGCAGGCTGCGTCTTGGAAACCGCCAAAAGCTGAACCTGTTCAAACTTTCTTGCATTTTTTTCACAGGCAGATGCAATTTTGCCCAGTATATGTTGCCGTTTTAATACAAAATCAGTCATGATCTGCCTATAGACAAAAGACGCGATGGAATGTGCCCGATGACACAGCATAAAACATTTATATTGCTGCATCATCTGTCATTTTAGCCATCAATTTGTTGCACGCATGACGAGGTTTACATGGATATTACCGAATTACTTGCTTTTTCTGCCAAAAATGGGGCATCGGATTTACACTTATCAGCAGGATTACCGCCCATGATCCGGGTAGATGGCGAAGTAAGGCGCATTAATTTGCCAGCAATGGAACATAAGGAAGTTCACCGGCTGGTATATGACATCATGAATGACAAGCAGCGCCGTGACTACGAGGAATTTTTAGAGACTGACTTTTCCTTTGAAGTGCCCGGTATTGCCCGTTTCCGTGTCAACGCATTTAACCAGAACCGTGGTGCCGGTGCGGTGTTTCGTACCATTCCCTCCAAAGTGCTGACACTGGATGATCTGGGTTTAGGCCAGATTTTTAAGGATATCAGCGACTATCCTCGCGGTATTGTGCTGGTCACCGGGCCTACCGGTTCAGGTAAATCTACCACGCTGGCTGCCATGCTGGATTATATTAATAACACGCGTTTTGACCATATTTTGACAGTGGAAGATCCAATTGAGTTTGTACACACGCCAAAAAAATGCCTGATTAACCAGCGCGAAGTACATCGCGATACGCATGGTTTTAACGAAGCTCTGCGCTCAGCCTTGCGTGAAGACCCGGATATTATTCTGGTGGGTGAGATGCGTGACCTTGAAACTATCCGCCTAGCATTGACTGCGGCGGAAACCGGCCACCTGGTATTTGGAACCCTGCATACCACCTCGGCAGCCAAGACCATTGACCGTGTGATTGACGTATTCCCGGCAGAAGAAAAGGACATGGTACGTGCCATGTTATCAGAATCCCTGCAAGCAGTTATCTCCCAAACACTACTCAAGAAAAATGGCGGTGGTCGTGTGGCCGCCCATGAAATCATGATTGGTATTCCGGCTATTCGTAACCTGATCCGGGAAAACAAGGTGGCACAAATGTACTCTGCCATTCAAACCGGAGCCGGTTATGGCATGACGACTCTGGATCAAAGCTTAAAAACCCTGGTAGCCAAGGGCGTCATTAGTCCAGCGGTGGCACGTACCGCAGCCAAGCAACCCGAAAGCTTTCTTTAATACACGTTTAAGCATCGATAAGGATGTGACATGGAATTTAATGATTTATTGCGCTTAATGGTTGAAAAAAACGGCTCTGACCTGTTTGTCACCGCTGGCGTTGCGCCGTCCATGAAAATTAACGGCAAGATTATCCCGGTCACCAAAACGGCACTGAGTCCGGAAGTGGTTGGTCAGCTCATCAACAGCATTATGACGGACAAGCAAAAAGAGGAATTTCGTACCACACGCGAGTGCAACTTTGCCATTACCGACAAGGACGAAACTGCCCGCTTCCGTGTCAGTGCCTTTGTACAGCGTGATATGCCCGGCATGGTGCTACGTCGTATTGAGACCAAAATCCCCTCGGTTGAAGACCTGAAACTGCCTACGATTATTAAAGATTTAGCCATGACCAAGCGTGGCATTATTATCTTTGTGGGTGCGACCGGGACTGGTAAATCTACTTCCCTTGCCTCCATGATTGGGCACCGCAATAAAAATTCACGCGGGCATATCATTACCATTGAAGACCCGATTGAGTTTGTGCACCAACATGCCGGCTGTATTATTACCCAGCGTGAGGTCGGCATTGATACCGAATCCTTTGAGGTTGCGCTCAAAAACACCTTGCGTCAGGCACCTGATGTGATTCTGATTGGTGAGATTCGTACCCGCGAGGTGATGGACTATGCCATTGCCTTTGCCGAAACTGGTCATCTGGTACTAGCAACCCTGCACGCCAATAACGCCAACCAGGCGCTGGATCGTATTATTCACTTCTTTGAGTCTGACCGGCATAACCAGTTATACATGGATTTGTCCCTAAACCTGAAAGGGCTGGTGGCACAGCAGTTAATTCCCACGCCCGATGGCAAGTCACGGCGAGCCTGTATTGAAGTACTGATTAACACGCCGCTGGTTGCAGACTATATTCGCAAAGGTGAGATTCATGAAATCAAAAACGTGATGAAGCGCTCACGTGAACTGGGCATGCAAACCTTTGACCAGGCACTTTACGAATTGTATACCTCGGGCGAAATTACCTACGACGATGCCATTAAACATGCCGATGCGCCCAACGATCTGCGCTTAATGATCAAACTAGGCAAGAATGCTGACACCCGCTTTCTGGATCAAGCTACCAAAGGGCTTGCCATTGAGGACAGCGACTAAGCCATGTATTAAATACAAAAAAGCGCAGCAGGTTTAAACTGATGCGCTTTTTTTAATCCGAACGAAGCAACCTGATCTGTTTTAAACCACAGATGGGTTGCCTGTTACTTCTTTTTGGCCTGCTCCTGACATTCAGGATTACTGCAATAGCCATACAGGTTGAGTGAGTGCCCAGTAAGGGTAAAACCCAGCTCCTCAGCCACTTTATGCTGCTCGGCTTCAATCACGTCGTTGATAAACTCTACAACGCGACTACAGCCTTGGCATACCATGTGATCATGATGATCTTCCTGCATAATTTCAAACACAGAATGGTTGTTTTCAAAATTATGCCGTTCAATAATGCCTGCTGCTTCAAACTGGGTCAGTACCCGATACACCGTAGCCAAGCCGACGTCTTCGCCCTGCTCCAGCAGGGTTTTATAGATTTCTTCGGCACTTAAATGGTGATCAGTGGAAGTTTCCAGCAGTTCCAGAATTTTAATCCGTGGCAAAGTTACTTTTAAACCGGCTTTGCGCAAATCCTGATTGGTAATTGCCATAAGTCTGTCTCTCAATGTAATCTATTGTTGATATGCCACGCGAAATTGAATCACAAATAAAGTATGATCAACCTCAACGCCGTGTGCATCGTTATTTAATGGGATAGTGTAGCAAAATGCAAAAAATCATGTTGGCCTTATTTGTCTCAACTCTCTTTTCGGGCTGTTCGATGCTGGGTGTTTATAAAGTAGACGTTCCACAGGGTACCCCGCTGACTCAGGCACAAGCCGCAAAAATTAAAACCGGAATGACACAACAACAGGTTCGCTTCCTGCTGGGCTCACCTGCCATTACCGACACCTTAAACCCCAATCGCTGGGATTATCTCTACAACTACATACCAGGCACCTATGCACGCAAGGCCAAATTGCCTGCCACCTCAGGTCAGCATTTACGGGTTTATTTTGACGATCAGGGTATTGTTACCCGCATTGAAGGTCTGGACACCCTGCCAGAAAGCCAGCCTGGCCTGCCGGGCAGTAAGGCAGCCATCCTGACTGCACCACCGCTCTAATCACTGTTGTTGTATCTATACAGTTATGGCATTGATAAACAATCAGGCTGACGTATATACAGCCTGATTTTGCTTTGTCGCTTTATAAAAATTATAGTTTACGCCGAAAGCGCCCAACCGGGTTAATCTCGGCCCGCTTGCGCCTTACCTCTTTGGGGTCACGGGTTAAAGGCCGGTAAATCTCCAGCCGGTCATTTGCATGGAGCAAATAGGTTTCTGGTTGATCTACCTTAACGCCAAACACTCCTACCACTAGCGGCTGCTCAGGCGGTAGTTTGCTTAGCAACCCGCTGGCCTGTAGCGCTTGCTGGGCGGTAAGCGTGGGCTGCCAGTCCACACTCACCAGATACTGGCCACCCTGATCCGCATAAGCCACCAGTACGGTAGGCTTTTTTGCTTCATCCATACTCAATATTCTGCCTTACTGGTTCCTGGCTTATAAATTGCTACTCAGGCTGGCAGTATTAAGCCAATAATGGCCACAATCACTGCAAGCGGAATCACTATTCGCACCGCTACCCGCCACAAGTTATACACGGCTTCCTGCCTGAAATTCAGGGATTTGCGCAAATGGCTAATTTTCATCATCCAGCCACTAAACACCGCATACAGCAAGCAAACCAGCAAGGCCAGAATGACTGTAATACTGGTCAGTAAATTGGGTAGCGGAATTAACCATACCAGTAAGCCAGCAGCAATAAGCAGCCATTGCAACAGCATGCTCAGGCTGCGTGCCTGTAGCTGTTCACGCAACAGGGAAAGCAAAAAGGCGCCACCTGCCAATAGTCCGGCGCTATACAGCCATAATGCCACATTACCATGATAGCCCTGCGCCAGTGCCAGCAACAGGCCACCGACAATCTGAGCCAGCCAGATGGGCAAGGCAGTGGCCGAGGCATGCTCTACAGGCCGGGAGGCATTAAGCTGCCAGTAAACCCCCATGCCAAGCCCTGTGGCAATGAGAGCCAGACTGACCGCCCAGCCCCACTCTTTTAGGCTAAAGACTGTCCATTGCCAGTTACCTAGTCCCACATGCAATAGGCTTAATCCAGTCGCTACCACCACCGCAATGGTCGCAATAATAATCAACAGCTGGCGCGACAAAAAAGACAGTGCCAGACCGGCAAGCATGGTCAGGACAGGCAGATAATTCATGGCCTCAGCCGGCGTATGATGAATACTGCCAAAAATCATGGCGGCTGACTGGTACAATAATTTTCCACCAATCAATGCCATAACAATTGCAGCCAGCCAGCCAGTCAACCGCCAGCCGGGTTTGGCATCAGCTTCACGGGTAAGCACCATTAAAGCAGGTAGGGGCGTTGCCCGGGTACGATTGGCCAAGGCCACTTCCAGCAAGCCAAAAGGCAGCGCCAGAATAACCATGCACAGTAACCAGACCAGCCAGAAATCAAACTGGCTCGCATTACTAAACTGAATCAACGGCACAATCCAGCCGGCCAGTAACAATGTGAGCGCCAGGCCAGCCAGTATGCTGCTTAAACGTAATATAGAAGGTGAATTCATGGGATTTTCTATTCCATTATCACATTGGGTTTGACTGTACCCATGCTAATGCAAAACCGTGTTTAATAAGTTCTTTTTTTACATTTTTAGACTAAATAGTAGGCGCTTGGCCTGACTGCCTTTTATTTTAATGGTGCAAAACATCCCTGTCATTGCTTCTGATTATTGCCGCTTTAAATACTTACAGTGATTTATCTTCAGGAAAACCAGCGCATAAACCAGTTCTTATTTTTCTTTTCCTGTTCCTGAATAATACCGATCATGTTTTGCCGGACTGAGCCTACATAGTCCGCATCATCACGGCGGATATGATTAATCAGCCAAGTGACCAGTACCTGATGTAACTCATCAGCAATATCCTGCCCCAGCGCAAAACGCTCCTGATATTCATTGATACGGCGGATAAACAACTGGTGTACTTTTTGGTGTGGCTTGGCATACTTGTAACCTGCTTCTTCTTGCAGGCTTTCCTCAAAAGCAAAGTGCGACTGGGTATAATCCACCAGATCATCTAATACCTGCTTGATGATATTGCGATCATCCTGTCCCTTGACCTGCTCCAGCTGGTTGATGTAATCCACAATGCGCTGATGCTGTCTATCAATCACATCAATGCCTGTATTCAAGTCGGGTGACCACATAATTGCCATGTCTTAATCCTCAGCATCTGGTTAATCATAGCATCCACCATAAGCCATAGCCCTGGCTTTTAAAACCAAGCCAGCTGGTCAGATTAATTTAAAATTTTTCTTTATTATCATTATCTTAATTTAAAAACTTTAATCCAAGCAAAAGGCTAAAGTATTTTTTAACCAGCAAAAATCCCCAGTAAACCTAAATCCGGCAGCTCGGTCTTGAAACAGCAGTTTAATAAAAAAAGCTTATTGATGGATTAATTCAGACAAATACTGGCCAAACCACGTTGCGGTGGCAATATCACCTGTGGGCGGCGTTTCAGTAACCGGTGCATTATTGGACTGGGTCATCAGCCCCAAAAAGCCAGACAGGCGATTCAGATCATGTTCAGCATGGCCGGTTGGAATTAAAGGCAAACCACTCCACAGCATGCCGTGTTGCATGGCAAATAAACAGATTTGTTGTAATACGGCCAGCTTGTCACCACTTAAACCGCCAGAGTTGGCAAAACCAGCAGCCATTTTTCCAACCCACAAACGGTTTTTCCAGCGTTTGGACGTCGCATCCATAAACAGCTTAAAACCACTGGTCACACTGCCCATATACGTGGGTGAGCCAAATATAATCAGATCAGCATGATCCAGTGCATGCCAGTCCACATGATCTACCGGCATCACATGCACCTGCGTATTAGCCACCTGCCTTGCCCCACCAGCAATGGCTTGCGCCACCCGCTCTGTATGACCATAAGGACTATGGTAAACAATACATACCTGCTTGCAGGCAGTAGGATGCTGAGGAGAACTTTGGCAATCTGGAGCAGTCAATGGTTTATCCTGAACAGGCAAAAATAATAAATGCTGTAGCACAATTGCGGCGCATGATATCAGTTTGGCCGGATCATCACAAAAGTTGCCATGCGCCCGGTATGCGAACGACGCCGGTAAGAGTAATATTGGGTCTGTTCCTGATAACTGCAATGCTCACTCCCAAGCATATGCGTAACACCCAGTTTATGTAGGCGTAAACGTGCCAGCGCATTAATGTCCGCCAGATACTTACCCTTGCCTAAAGCTTTAAATGCTGACTTTGTCCGGCTGTCTTGCCGGGTAAATGCCTCAAATACGTCGCTGCCCACCTCAAAAGCACCGCACCCAATGGCAGTGCCAAACCAGGCGTATACTGGCGTTGACTGCATGGCATGCAGCGTATTCTCAACGATACCATTTAGCAAACCGCGCCAGCCAGCATGGATACAGGCCACTTCTGTACCCTCCATATTGCTTAGTATGATTGGCAGGCAGTCGGCCGTCATGATCATGCAGGCTACGCCCATTTGGCAACTAATGAGCGCATCGGCATTTACCGGTAAAAACTGTGGCTGCGCAGTCACCTCATGCACCAGTGTGCTATGGGTTTGCTCAAGCCATACCAGTCGTTTTGCCCCAGCCGGCTCAAGCGCCTTTAATAGTTCAATGCGCTGCTGTTGCACCATGACTGGATCATCCCCAACATGCAGCGCCAGATTAAAACCATCAAATGGTGCAGCACTTGCCAGCAGAGGGTTCAGGTTTTTCCGGGTGGTCTGCCCAGCCAGCACCTTACCGGGTAGTCCTGTAGCAAACACTAACCCTTTAGGCAGTTGTTCAGGCTTCATCTCTGGCTTCCTGTCGCAGTGCCTCAACCAATGCACTAAAATCCTGTGGCCACGGCGCTTCAAACTGCATTTCCTTGCCAGTTACCGGATGAATCAAACCCAGTTTTCTGGCGTGCAAAGCCTGTCGTTTGAAATTTTTTAAGGTATTGATCAGATGCTGACTGGCACCCTGCGGCAAGCGAATCCGCCCACCATAGGTAGAATCGCCCACCAGTGGAAAACCAGTATGCGACAAATGTACCCGAATCTGATGGGTACGACCGGTTTCCAGCTGTGCCTGTACCAGCGTATGCGAGCCAAATCGTTCCAGCACACGGTAATGGGTTACCGAAGGACGCCCGCCCGGCTGGACACTCATCCGGGTACGCTCTACCGGGTGACGCCTGATGGGCTGATCAATCGTACCACCAGCAATCACATGTCCCACCACCACGGCATCATACACACGATATACCGATTTATCAGCCAGTTGTTTACTCAAATGATGCTGGGCAGGCAAGTTTTTAGCGATCACCAGTAAGCCGCTGGTATCCTTATCAATACGGTGCACCAGACCGGCACGGGGCAGCTCATCAAGCCTAGAATCATGGTACAGCAGACCATTAACCAAAGTGCCTGACCAGTTACCTGCTCCCGGATGCACCACCAGCCCAACCGGTTTATTAACCACCAGAATGTCATCATCCTCATAAATGATATCGAGTGGAATGTCCTCCGGCTCTGTTTTGTTCTGGTTTTGCAAGGTCACATTCAGGCTTAGCATTTCGCCCCCCAGACAACGGGCTTTGGGTTTAACCGTGTTACCATTTACCGTGAGCTGACCCTCCTGCATCCAGTGCTTTAAACGCTCACGCGAAAACTCAGCAAAGACACTAGCCGCCACCTGATCAAAACGCAGTCCGATCATGTCGTCTGCCACTACGGCCTGCTGCACAATCTGGGTGGCTGTCGTGGCCTGATTTGGCGTTATATCTACTTCAAATAATTCATTGTCATCTTCAAGCAGCTCATTTATGCTTGGCGATGCTGTTTGCTGTAGATTTTGTGTATGTGCCATTTGGTATCTGTCATCTAAAAATGCTTAAATAGCCCCCATTGTAGCGTATTGCCCGTTAAGTCCAGAGGAGTATTTATGTCGCTGCCACGTTTTAGTGTGTTGATGTTGTCATTATCAGTGGCAATTGCTGGAGGTATGGCGGGCTGTAGCAGCTTTCCCAAAAAGAAAAACGACTTAAAAGACAGTGGCCCCCAGCGCAGTGAACAGGCCTATTATGAAGCCGCACAAAAAAACCTGAAACGCGGCCAGTATACCGAAGCCAACAAATCACTTGAAGCACTGGATACCTACTACCCCACAGGCAATTATACCGAGCAGGCACAGCTTGACCTGATGTATTCGCGCTTCAAACAGGGGGATTATCCCGGTGTTATTACGGTGGCTGAGCGCTTTATCCGCATGTACCCCAACAATCCGCAACTGGACTATGCGTACTATATCCGCGGCGTAGCCAACATGGAGCAGCATTATGACGGCCTGCTGCGCTATACCAGCCTTGACCAGTCGCACCGTGATGTCAACTATTTGCGTCTGGCCTACAGCAGCCTGCGTGAATTCATCCAACGCTTTCCCGACAGTCATTATGCGGTAGACGCAGCACAGCGGATGCAATATATCAACCAGGAACTCGCTGAAAGCGAAATGAACATTGCCCGCTTTAATATTAAGCGTCAGGCCTGGCTAGCTGCGATACAACGGGCACGCTGGGTTCTGGAATACTATCCGCAAACCCCCCAGATTCCTGAGGCACTGGCGACCATTGTTCATGGCTACCAGAAACTGGGCGACCAGCAAACCGCCAGCCAGTACATGGATATTATTCGCCTGAACTACCCACAACTGGTAAAAGGCGACAGCGTAGATCTAAAAAAAGCACGTGGTCAGGCCTCTCTGGTTAACCGCCTGACGCTAGGTATTTTAGGCCGTGAAGCACAAAACTTTATACCCAAGGATGCACAAAACGTTAATACTGCTCCACCACCACCAGCAGCCACGCCTGCCAGCAGTGAAGAGCTAGGTACTGAGCCGGTTGATGCATCCAAGCCTGAAAAATCCCCAGAGGAAAAACCTCTAAAAGACAGTATTCAGGCTCCCGGTTTTCCAAGTATCGGGCTGGGTTTACCGGATGAAACTTCTGCCCAGCCAAACCCTTAAACTGTTTCAAACACTCCAGGCTCTGCTAACCAGCAGGGCCTTTTTTTATTCTGCTATGTTCCATTACCAACACCTGCTTTATGCTATAGTCCTGCTTATTGTCACCTACTCAACGCTGCTTGTTGCTGCACGAGGCCAAAGTTCAACATGGCAATTCCACAACATACTATTGATCAGGTTCTGGATCGTATTGATCTGGTGGAACTGATTGGCAGCCGGATCAAACTCAAAAAATCAGGCAAGACCTATAGCGCCTGCTGTCCGTTTCATCAGGAAAAAACACCTTCTTTTAATGTGGATCGTAATAAGGGTTTTTATCATTGTTTTGGCTGTCAGGCCTCAGGCAATGCCATTGGTTTTTTAATGCAATATGAAAACCGCAACTTTATTGATGTTATTCAGGATCTGGCGCAACAGGCTGGTATCGAACTCCCCAAAAACCAGCAGGATGACCACAGCAAATTTAGTTACAAGCGTGTTGAACTCGCTCCCCGCCCTGCAAGCAGGCACACACCTGCAAATGCCAATATCAGCAAACTCGCAAATAACAAAATAACAGCCAACCAGCATGGCAATGCAGCCAGTCATGATCCGTTTGATCTTCCGCCAGAAGCTCACGAGCAGCCGCAGCATTTAAACCTCGATGATATCTGGCATAATCACCCTTCTGCCGATCCTGAAGCGGTGCATACTGCGCACTCTCTGCCAGCAGAAGGCAATTTATATGACTTGCTGGAACAGGTCGCACAGTTTTACCAACAGCAACTGGCACAGCATCGTCCGGCACAAGCCTACTTAAGTCATCGCGGGCTGGATAAAAAAACCTGTCAGGAGTGGCGAATCGGCTATGCACCCAGCGACTGGCAGCATCTGCAACAGCATTTTGGTCAGGATGTTGAAGGCCTAAAAACTGTTGGCCTGATTCGTGATAGCGATAAAGGCCGCAGTTATGATCTACTGCGTGACCGGGTAATCTTTCCCATTCGGGACAGCAAAGGGCGTGTGGTTGGTTTTGGTGGCCGTGCCATGAGTGATGATGTTAAGCCCAAATATATCAACTCACCAGAGTCGGTTATTTTTCATAAGAGCGCCATTCTGTACGGCCTGTTTGAAGGACGTCAGGCCCGGGCAGCCCAATGGCTGATGGTTGAAGGCTATATGGATGTCATTGCCTTACATCAGGCAGGGCTGGCTGGTGCGGTGGCGACACTGGGTACTGCCACCAACGTGGAGCATTTAAATCTGCTGTTTAAGCAAAACAGTAAAATTACCCTGGCATTTGATGGTGACGCCGCTGGGCAACGTGCCGCCTGGCGCACACTGGAACTGGCCCTGCCTGCCCTGTCCGATAGCCGTGAGCTTCATTTTCTGGTATTACCAGAGCAGCACGACCCCGATTCACTCATCCGGCTGGAAGGACTGGCAGGAATCAGGCGGCGCATTGAACACGCCCCGCCCCTGTCGGACTTTTTATTTGAAAGTCTGGCCCGCGATACCGGCACTGCCACACCCGAGCAAAAAACCCGTTTGCTCAGTCAGGTCAAAGCCCTAACCCGCCTCTTGCCCAACAGCAACCGGGAATATGGCTATACCCTGATTAAGGATTATCGTGACCGGCTTGGCCTCGGCTTCAAACATAACAAACCTGATTATATTCAGGAAAAATTATTATCGTTTGAACAGCTTTATACGCTGGAAGATATTGCATTAATTGTACTGCTGCATTATCCCGAAGCTTATCCGCTCATGCAAGAGCTTGGCGATTGTGTAGATGCCAGCTCCAGACTAGGCAAAGCACTCAAGCTGATTGAAGCCACCCAGCAAAACATGCAACTACTGGACGATGAATACCTGTTTTTTCTTATTGCCGCCTGGCCAGATGAAAAAGAACGTCTCCAGCTGTGCAACCTGATGAATCAAATAGAAATTAACAGTATTATCTTTTCACCAGAAGATATTGAAGGCTGGTGTAATGCCACCGTGTTAAAGCTAAAACAAAAATATACCACGCGCATGATGCAGACCAATGCAGCAACCATGCAGGCAACACATGCAAAAAATGCGCTAAAAGAACAGCTTCTCATCAAGCGCCAACAATACACGCTAAGCCTCAAACAAGCCCAGCAAATGGATGAGCAATAGACTGATACACAGCTCTTGATACAGCTTTTATGCAAATATATTATTCGTGATGTGTTTTTTATTCTTCGCTATTCTTCTTCTGGCTCAATACCCAGACCCTGCACTGTAAAGTCCAGTACCTCCGGGTTTTCATGAACAGCAGCCTGGCGAATCAACTGCGACGGTGCATGCACCAGCTTGGCTGTTAAGGTATTGCTTAGCCGGGTTAGTACCTGTACTGGGTCTTGTCCCTGATTAAGCTGCTGCAAGGCTTTTTCCAGCTCAATGGCCTTAAGCTGCTCTACCTCCTTACGATAGGCCACAATATACGGCGTCGCCTGTTCGCTACGCTGCTGCCGTACAAACTGTGCCGATAGCTGACTGGCCAGCACTTCAGCTTCCAGCGCAGCTTGCTGCCGCTGACTTAAATTACCATCAATCACGGTTTGCAGATGGTCAACATCATATAAATACACATCATCCACGTTGGCTACATCACGGTCAATATCACGCGGCACCGCCAGGTCAATCATAAGCATGGGTTTATAACGGCGATGCTTAAGCGCCCGGCGTACGTCATCCTTACTAATCACCTGATACTGGCTGCCGGTACAGCTGGAAACAATATCCGCACGGGACAAAACATTAGCCAGCTGATCAAAAGCAATAATTTCTACAGGCACCCGCACCCTTAACTCATCGGCCAGTTTTGTTGCCCGTTCCATACTTCGGTTACATATAAGGATACGGCCTACGCCCTGCTCTACCAGGTGCCGTGCCACCAGACTATTCATTTCACCGGCGGCCACCATCAGCGCCGTGGTCTGGCTTAAACTGCTAAATACCTGCTGGGCCAGCTGTACCACCGCATAACCCATGGAAATGGCCTGTTCGCCCACAGCAGTTTCCGAGCGTACCTTTTTGGCCGCATAAAATGCATGTTCAAACATACGACTGAGCTGGCTGCTCACTGTATCCGCCTGCCGGGCAAGTTGTAAGGCGTTCTTAACCTGACCAAAAATCTGTGGTTCACCCAGTACCATGGAATCCAGCCCGCTGGCTACCCGGATCAGATGATTTACCGCTGCTTCGTTATCAAACTGATAAACATGCTGCAACAGATCATCACGTGCTAATCCATTAAAATAAGCCAGCCAACTCAGCAACTTATCCGGTTGCTCTGTGATGGCATAGAGTTCGGTACGATTACAGGTAGACAGGATAACCAGATCCTTGAGCTGGCAAAAAGTACCTGCCTCCTGCAACGCGGTTGACAAGCGCTCAGGGCTAAACGCGACTTTTTCTCGCAAGTCAACAGATGCTGTAGTATGGTTAATACCTAACGCAAAGAAACCCATATTGCGTGGATTGCCGCCAAAAAAATATGTGCTATTGTGCGTTATCCCCACTATAAACTCAAACAATTCAGAATAGGAATTACCTTGCAACCCTCTTTTCTCCCCCCTCTTAACACAATGACTAAACGGCAGTACGTTTACGGCATGCTGTTAGGGGGAGTAATGATGTTGCAACCAGCCTATGCCTTTAAAAACAGTACAACCATACTCCGGCCAGTCAATAATCATTTTAGCCGTAGCATGCAGGCCGAGTTCCTGTTAGCCAGGCAGCAGCAGCCTCAAGCCGTGGCTCTGTACCAACACATGGCTTTTGAAACCCTGACCCCCAGTCTGCTGGAACGCGCTCTTACTGTCTCTATTGATGCACATGATGAACCGGGTGCCCTCAGTATTGCCAGATACTGGGTAGAGCATGAACCCCAGGATACCCCTGCACAGTTTTATCTGGCGCATCTGGCCTTAAAAACCCATGACTACCCACTGGCAGCACAAACACTGGATAAAATACTCAATGTAGATGCCGATGTTGCGCTGGATCAGGTGCTTGCCGGTATTTACCCCGAAAGTGAACAGGATCGCCAGCAACTGCTCAATGCCCTCATGCATCTGGACATGCACGACAACCCCTCCTTATTGGTACTCATGGCAGGTCTGCAAGCCCAGAATGGTCAACTGGATGATGCACTCAAACGCATTAATCGTGCCTTGAAAAAACGTAGTGATGTGACCGCTTTTATGACCCTAAAAGCCAACATTCTGATGGCTCAGGGCAAACACAGGGAACTGGCACAATGGCTAGACCGGCAAACCCGGCTACAATCCACCAATAAAAGTCTGCAACTGTTTGAAGTCCGCTATTTGCTCAAGCAGGATGAACAGCAAAAAGCTCTCAAAAAACTGGACAATATGATCAAGCGCTGGCCGGATGATAGTGAAATCCTGCTTCTGGCCGGACTGGTGAGCATTGATGAAAAACAGCATGACAAAGCTGAGCGCTATCTTGGTCACCTGCTTCAGCAGGAAGCCTATATGGATCAGGCTTATTACTATCTGGGTATTAATGCCCAGCGGCAACACAAATTTGAACAGGCCGCCAGTTACTACAAAAAAGTAGAAGGCACTCTGTATCAAAGTGCCCAGAAAAAATTGGCAATCATGCTGGTGGCACAACAGGCACTGGCTCCGGCTATTTCTTACCTGACACAGGAGCGGGTCAATCATCCCGAGGCTGCCAGTTTCCTGTATCAACTTCAGGTACAGCTATTAAAAGATCACGGACAACTGGATGCTGCCCGCTTGTTGCTTGACGAAGCGCTTGAAAATGTTCCTGATGATCCCGAACTTATTTATGCCCGGGTTTTATTGTTAAAACCGACTGAACAGGAATTGCTGGATCAGGAACTGGAACGCTTACTAAGCATTGAACCTAACAGCCCAACTTACCTCAATGCCTACGCCTACACACTGGCTACCCAGAACCGCCGCCTGCATGATGCCCGCCAACTGGCCGAACGTGCCAATGCTCTGGCACCCAATCAGCCAGCTATTCTGGATACTCTGGGACTGGTGGCCTTTTTACAGCAGGATTACAGCACAGCGGTTCAAGTACTGCAAAAAGCCTTAAGCCTTGGAGATAACCTAAACATTGCCCTGCGACTGGTCAAAACCTACCAGGCAGCAGGAGATAATGCAGCGTATCAACAACTAAAAACCCAGCTCCAGACCAGACATCCAGACAATCAACAGGTTATTGCCCTACAGTAAGCTGTTTTGAGTAAGTTTTTTCTGCAAAAATACAAATTTGCATAACGCCCTGCCGGTGACTACCCTACAATAACGCCCATCAAAACCATCATTTATAATCATGACGTTCGAACATTCTTTTCAGCCCTCCCGTTTATGCCTGCTCATCCTTAGCAGTTGCCTGCTATTAAACCTGGCCGGTTGTCAGCGTACTTTGAAAGCCCCTGTTTTAAGCACACCGCTAGTCGGGCAACAGGCCATTGATGTTCAGTTTAGCGTAAGTGGCAAAATTGGCGTGCGTACCCCGCAACAAAACGGTAGTGCTTTTTATGCCTGGACTCAGGTAAATGATTATTTTGCCATCGACCTGACTGGGGCTTTAGGAATCGGACAAACCCGTATTGAAGGCATACCGGGTCAAGTAAGCCTGAGCAGCGCTAAAACAGGCACGCTACAAGCCGATACACCAGAAGAATTGCTATATAAAGCCACCGGCTGGCAAACGCCTATTTCCTGGCTGGTGAGCTGGATTCAGGGCAAACCGGCCTCCAGTCAGGCGCAGGTACAATACGACGAGCAACAACGTTTAAGTCAGCTCAAAGAAGGTGGCTGGCAAGTGCAATTTAGCTATCAGGATGCTGAAAAACTGCCCTATAAATTACTCATGGTGCAAACGCTGCAAACTGGTGAAAACAAAGTCACCCTAACTATTCAAAACCGTACGGACGCAGTGCAACAATGACCCAGCTAAGTCTGCTTTCTCCGGCCAAATTAAACCTGTTTTTGCATATTACCGCCAGACGAAATGATGGCTATCACAACCTGCAAACCATTTTTCAGCTAATCGACCTGTACGATGTGCTCAGTTTTGACACAAACCACGGCAGCTTGCAGGTCAATACGCTTGAGCAGCTTAAAAGCCAGGACAATATTATCCTCAAGGCAGCACAACTGCTAAAACAGCATACAGGTTATACAGGCGGCTGTCATATTCATCTAGAGAAAAGCATACCTGTAGGCGGCGGGGTAGGCGGCGGCTCATCCAATGCGGCAACCACTTTACTGGCCTTGAATCAGCTATGGCAAACTGGCCTGAATTTAACCGAACTGGCGCAACTGGGCGTTAAACTGGGCGCCGATGTACCTGTATTTGTACTGGGGAAAAATGCCTGGGCTGACGGTGTAGGAGAACGGCTGGTTGCTGTTGATTTACCCAAAACTGACTATATTGTGCTCAAGCCTGATTGTTTTATCAGCACTAAGCAACTTTTTTCGCAAGAAACATTGACAAGAAATACGCCAGAAACTACATTTGCCGCCTATCAGCAATACCCGCTGCAATTTGCCAATAATTTTGAGGCCATTGCCAAAAAATTATATCCACAGGTTGCAGAAGCACTGACCTACTTAAACCAGTTTGGTCAGGCTCGCTTAACAGGAACTGGTGCATGTGTATTTCTACCGGTTACATCCGGACAGAATATCACTCAAATTATGCAGCAGGCGCCATGCAAGAGTTTCTTTTGTCATGGGCTACAACAGTCACCTGTACATCAGCAACTGGGTTTGCTATAAAACCGTTAAAATACGTTCTCAGCGTATTTTATAGTGCTTAGGGGCGTCGCCAAGTGGTAAGGCACCGGGTTTTGATCCCGGCATCCGTTGGTTCGAATCCAGCCGCCCCTGCCATTTAACGGTTTATTTCACAACAGGAACTTGGTGTTCTTTTTGGTGCTCAGATTCAAGACTTTACATCACAGTTTTATGTAAATTTTCTTGACAGATTAAAGCAACAACACTATAGTTTCCGCCGCACCAAAATCAAAGATTTTGGTCTTGCGATACGACAAAGCAGTGCTTTGTTAATCGTACCTCAGGGGCGTCGCCAAGTGGTAAGGCACCGGGTTTTGATCCCGGCATCCGTTGGTTCGAATCCAGCCGCCCCTGCCATATTTTAAGCTTGCTTTTTCCTGAATCTATCAGAAAAACATCAAACTTCTGTCATAGATGAAATAGCAGCATTTGCACGCTTTGAAATAATTGTAGATTCTTCCTTTGCGCTCAGGTGAATCTTAAAGCAATGCTTTAAGTCCGCTTTAACCTCGCGGAAAAATCATAGATTTTTCCCTTGCGCTCAGGCGAAGCATGAGAGGCACTGCCTCATAAGGCTTTTCTTCGCAGGAAAATCACAGATTTTCCTCTTGCGCTCGGGCGGAGCAGTGCTCCGCATTTTCCTCGCTCAGGTGTTACATGCCCAATCTTGTCGTTTTCAGTGGAAATGCCCACCCTACACTGGCACATAAAGTTGTCAGCCATCTTCATGTTCCTTTGGGTTCTGCAGTTGTAGACCGTTTTTCGGATGGTGAAATTGCCGTTGAAATTACCGAAAACGTGCGCGGCAAGGATGTATTTATTGTACAACCTACCTGCTGCCCCACCAACGACAACCTGATGGAAGTTCTGGTCATGGCTGATGCGCTGCGTCGCTCAAGTGCTGGCCGGATTACCGCTGTTATTCCCTATTTTGGCTATGCCCGTCAGGATCGTCGTCCGCGCTCTGCCCGCGTACCAATTACCGCCAAAGTCGTTGCTGACATGTTAACCACTGTAGGTATTGACCGCGTCGTAATGATCGACCTGCATGCTGACCAGATTCAGGGCTTCTTTGACATTCCCGTTGACAACATTTATGGCTCACCTATTTTGCTGGCCGACCTGCGTCAACAAAAATATGATGACCTGATTGTCGTCTCTCCTGATATCGGTGGTGTGGTGCGTGCCCGCGCGATTGCCAAACAAATGGGCGATGTAGAGCTGGCAATTATTGATAAACGCCGCCCCAAGCCGAATGAATCACAAGTCATGCATATTATCGGCGATGTGGCAAACCGTGATTGCGTCATTGTAGATGACATGGTGGATACTGCCGGTACTTTATGCAAGGCAGCAGAAGCACTTAAAAAGCATGGTGCACGTCGTGTAGTGGCCTACTGTACCCATCCTGTATTATCAGGCTCTGCCATTAGTAACCTTGAAAACTCAGTGATTGATGAACTCGTGGTTACCGACACCATTCCTTTATCGGAAGCGGCGCAGCAATGTGCTAAGATACGCCAGGTATCTGTTTCTGCCATGGTTGCCGAAACAGTCCGCCGGATCAATAATGAAGAATCCATTAGTGCGATGTTTGATGAAAACGTCTGACAAAAGCTTTTAACTTTACCAGCTTACTGGCAGGTAAAATTAATCAATGGCTGAACTGGTCGCAAGTTCAGCTTTTTTTAACCATGAAGGAAATATCATGAGCAATAACTTAAACCTAAACGCTGTAGCGCGTGACACTCAAGGGAAAGGTGCGAGCCGCCGCCTGCGTCATGCCAATCTGGTACCTGCCATTGTTTATGGCGGGGCTCAGGCACCACAGTCTATTTCTGTTGCATTTAAAGACCTAGTAAAAGCGCTGGAAAATGAAGCGTTTTATTCTCAGGTAATTTCGCTAAATGTTGACGGTCAGGCACAATCTGTTGTGTTAAAAGCACTCCAGCGTCATCCTGCCAAAAATGCCCCAATGCATGCTGATTTCCTGCGTGTTGAAGCAGACCAGCCAGTGACTGTGCGCGTTCCCCTGCACTTTATTAACCAGGAAAGCGCTATCGGTGTTAAACAGCAAGGTGGTGTTCTTTCTATCATCACTAACGATATAGAAATTTCCAGCCTGCCTGCCAACCTGCCACAATCCATTGAAGTTGATCTGGCTCAGGTTGAAGTAGGTACAGTGATTCACCTGGCTGACTTGCAACTTCCAGAAGGCGTAAAAATTGTTGCGCTTGAACAAGGTGCTGACCATAACGCAGCTGTTGCAAGCATCCAGCCTCCAGCTGGTGGTGCAGCCGCAGCCGAAGAAAGTGCTGAATAAGCCTTTTGGTTATTGAGTAAAAACGTTGAGTAAATTATCTCTCATCGTGGGTTTGGGTAATCCGGGTGCCGAATATGCCCATACCCGACACAATGCAGGTTTTTGGTATGTTGAGCAATTGGCCGACCAATACCGCATTAACCTTAAGCAGGATTCCAAGTTTTCTGCTTATTCCGGACGCGGTGAAATAGAAGGTCAGGAAGTCAGATTATTGCTGCCCATGACTTATATGAACCGCTCCGGGCAATCGGTTGCTCCGTTTGTCAAATTTTTTCAGATTCCTATTGATCAAATTTTAATTGCGCATGATGAGCTAGACATGCCTACTGGTCATATTCGCCTAAAAAGTGGTGGAGGTCATGGCGGCCACAATGGTTTGCGGGATATCGTACCGCATATTGGCAGTGATTTTCATCGACTACGCATTGGTATTGGTCATCCGGGCTCGCGCGAAAAAGTAACCAGTCATGTACTGGGTAAAGCACCAGCAGCCGAACAGCAATTATTGGATCAGGCCATTGAACAAGCGCTACAGCATACCCATTTACTGCTTAGTGGCCAACTTGCCAAAGCCATGAATCAGCTTAACGCGTTCAAGCCTGAGCGAGGATGAGTCGAGCATTGCTCGACCCGAGCGCAAGACGAGAGCTAAGCTCGAGTGGCGAAGGTAAGCAGGGATTGAGAATCCCTGTCCGAGCGCAAGACGAGAATTACATTTTAAGCCTTTTAGGGAGTAATACTCTCTAATCCTTAAAACCATTTACCCTATAACCAAACCTCATTCCTGCACTACTCCATTCGTTTTGTAGCCAAGGTACATTATTGAACAGGAATATTCAGGTTAAAATGCCTAAAACCATGCTGCTACGTTTAAGTGAGGCATTTTCAATGTAAAAGCGCTTGCAGCACCGACGTGAACACGGCAAAATGACGCCGTTTAAAAACGTAGCCAGAATAGTCATAAAACCCTTGCTATTTGCCTACGTTGCCTAGCTTACTCCCCAGGAGACACTTGCCATGCAAACTCATATGCTTAAATGTAAGATCCATCGTGCGGTGGTAACTCATGCGGAACTGCATTATGAAGGTTCCTGTGCCATCGACGGCAAGCTAATGGATCTGGCAGGGTTGCTGGAATACGAGCAAATTCAGGTGTGGAATGTTACCAACGGTAAGCGCTTTACAACCTATGCCATTCGTGGCGAAGACAATTCTGGCATTATTTCCGTGAATGGTGGTGCGGCGCACCATGCAGATGTTGGTGATATTATTATTATTGCTGCATTTGGTACCTATAATGAATCTGAGCTCAAAGCTTATAAGCCCCGTCTGGTCTATGCCAACCCTGATAATACGGTAAACCATACAGCGAATGTCATTCCAGTGCAGGTCGCCTAACCATTTGTTAGTAAATTAGCTTTTTTTACTCAATCTTAATTGCCTATGTCCTGTCGCATAGGCTTTTTTGTATAAGGGACTTTTACTGTTTTTACATAGAATTTTTAGTGACCGTCCCTGAATCCTGTCAGGGCGGCTATACCGTCCTGGCTTATTCTATTCGCGCACCGACTCATCCGGTGGCACCTCAGTAATTCGTCCACCTTGTGCTAAAAACCGGGCCACCTCATCTTCCAACTGCTGACGAATGGATTGCTTAGCGGTAACAGTCAGACTCTCTGCTTCAGCCAGATCAGCATCGGTTAAATTACCCACTTCTTCAGAGGCTTCTGTTCCCCCTTCTACAGAGGCAGTGTCCGCCTCATCAACATCTACTGACTCCACATCGTTGTCTGTAGTGTCATAGTCATCATCGTGGTTAATACTCATGGTTTTCCACCCTTAATTATCGTGTCATGGTGACTCAAATTACCCGGGTTTATCATTGCCTGGGACTTTTGCTAACTCTAACAATCTCGAAATATCCTTGCTAGAGGGCGTCACAATAACTTGCTATTTTTTTAAGCGGTTCAACAAAACATGAGTAAAAGATAACCTGGAGACTAGAATTGATAATATCTCGTATCTTTTATTGCAGATTGTCCACTGGCTTGCCCGGTAAACAGTTCTATTAAGAACGGATAGTTTGCTACCGCATGTGTACCTTCGCTACGCAGCCATTGCAATGCTTTAAGCTGACTGCCATGTAGCCAGTTTAGTGCTGAGAAACTGTGCATCATCAGGCTATTGTTCAGGCGACGTGCATTTTCGTAACGGTTGAGAGTCTGCCAATGCGCCCATAAACCGCGTTCATGGTCACGCATAAGGGTATCTACCAGCACTGCCGCATCCAGACAGCCCAGATTAACGCCTTGGCCTGCCAATGGATGTACCGTATGTGCAGCATCGCCAATCAGTGCCAGATGCGGCAATATGTAGCGCTCAGCCTGGCGTGCCTTTAAGGGAAAAGAGGCACGTGACTCCACAGCGACCACCTGCCCCAGCATATATCCGCTTGCCTGTGTAATAGCCGACAAAAAGTCAGCATCGCTGAGCTGGTTAAGTTCCTGGGCATCTTGTTCTGGTAGGGTCCAGACCACCGACTGCCAGAGCCCGGACTGATCATCAGGCTGCATGTCCTTGTCCAGATCAGTCATGGGTAAAAAAGCCAGGGGTCCGGTAGGTAAAAAAACCTGCCGCGCAATATGCTGATGGGGCAATACAGTTTTAATGGCGCAGCTAATCGCAGTCTGTTGGTAATCCAGCGTGTCAATACCTATGCCTGCCGCCTGCCGCACCAGCGAATTACCGCCATCCGCACCAATAAGCAATGCCGTATTAAATTGCTGGCCTTTCGTGAGTGTGACCTGCCAGTAATCGGTAAATGGCTCAATACACTGTACCCGTACCTGCGTATGGTACTGCTGTATCTGCTTTTTTAATTCCTGCTGAATAGCCAGTCCCAGCACACCAGGCTCGACCATGCTGCCCAGCAAATCCTGAGTAGTATGCGGTGCCATAGAGTCGGTCTGGCCAAAATCCAGAGTACCGTAGCCATCACGCGACCATACCTGCATTCCATAATAGTCAGCTTTACGTTCAATATGCGACCACACATCGGTGTATCGCAGCAGGCTGATTGTAGCCGGACTTAAAGCCAGTACACGTGGATCACGTCGCTGCAAAATTTCTGTATCCAGCTCAGGGGCGGCGTCCAGTACAATAGGCTGAACACCTGCTTTGGCCAGTAACAGGGCACATAAACCACCCACCAGGCCACCGCCAACAATTACTACCTGTGCAATTTGCTCATGATCGGACATATTATCAACTCATTTTTGCCATGCTTTGTGCTGTGGATTTCCAATATTTGCTACGCCATAGCCATAAAGGTTGCACCAGCCCTTGTGATTAGCGCCTCCCGATTAAGACTTTAAGCCCATGGCATAATTTGCCACCAGTTGTTTTATCCCTGGAATCACATCAAAGGCCAACAAGCCCGTATTACGTGCCAGCTTTAATACCGGATTCTGGTTGGAAAAACCACGTACAACGCTATCACAAAAACGGATCACCCGCTTTTGGTCACTAAGCCGTGCCTGCTCATAATGCTTTAGGCGGGCATTATCACCCAGGTCTGCACCGGTCTTCTGCTGTTCGGTCAGATAGCGGGTTAATACATGGGCATCCCGCATACACAGGTTAAAACCCTGTCCAGCTACCGGATGCAAAGTATGTGCAGCATTACCCATCAGCACTACCCGGCCAGACACCTGACTATGCGCCAATACCTGTGTCAATGGATAGGCAAAGCGTTTACCCGTTTTGACAAACTCACCTGCACGATTTCCATAGGTCTGCTGTAAGGCATCCAGAAAGTGCTGGTCATTATGCTCCCCCAGCCAGCGGTTTTCGGTGCCTTTTTCCACCGTCCACACCACTGAGCGGCGATAGCTTTGGGGTTGTCCATCCGTAGAAGGTAAAGGGAGCAATGCCAGTGGCCCATCCTTGCTAAACCGCTCAAAGGCGATGTGTTGATGTGGCTTCGTGGTTTGCACTGCCGTCACAATCGCTACCTGCTGGTAGTCATGCTCATCTACACCAATGCCCAGAGCCTTACGGCAAAAAGAATCGCGCCCATCCGCAGCAATCAGCAGGCTGGATTCAAGCTCAAGCTGAGTATCACCTTGCTGCGCGGTGATACTGACCTGATGTTTATCCTGCTGCAATGAAGTCACCTGCACGCCGTCTATCAACTCAATATTACTGTTGGTACGCGCTTCACTAAGCAACACCCGACCCAACCAGGCATTTTCAATCACCTGACCAAAGCTTTCGACATTTTCTTGGCTAGCCAGCAAGCGTGCTTTACCAAAACTGCCCTGCTCGCTAATGTTGACCTGAAAAATAGGCGTAGCATGCTTGGATAACTTGTCCCATAGGCCAAGCTCAGTAAAAATCTGTACAGTACGCCGTGACAATGCAGTGTTACGGGCATCAAAACTGGAATGATAACTGTCCGGCTCGGCAGTCATGGTTTGCGGATAGCGCACAGCTTCCAGCAAACGAATGGCTATACCCTGCTCAGCCAGCATGAGGGCCAGACTTAGACCTACCATACCACCGCCAACAATTATTACGGGTTGCTGTGTCATCCTTCTTTCCCTGCTTTTATAAACTATCTAGTAAAACTATTGCGTCTGCTGTATCAACGCTTCAATTTCTTCCACTGTTTTTGGCACATCGCGGGTTAATACCTCATTGCCAGTTGTGGTCACCAGCACATCATCCTCAATACGGATACCAATGCCACGCCAACGCGCCTCTACCGTGTCATCATCGGGTGCAATATATAAGCCGGGCTCTACAGTCACTACCATGCCGGGCTCGTAGGCTCGCCACTTGCCATCCACTTTATAATTGCCAACATCATGCACATCCATACCCAGCCAGTGACCTGTGCCGTGCATATAAAACTGGCGATAAGCCTCTGAGGCGATCAACTCTTCCACCTCACCCTGCAATAACCCCAACTCAACCAAACCAGTAGTTAAAATCCTGACTGCGGTTTCATGCGGCACCCGGTAGTGATTACCAGGTTTAATGGCTTCAACAGCGGCAAGCTGGGCTTTTAACACCAGCTCATACAAGGCTTGTTGCTCAGGTGAAAACTTGCCATTCACCGGAAAAGTACGGGTAATATCCGCCGCATAATGATCCAGCTCTGCACCTGCATCAATCAGTACCAAATTGCCATCCTTTAAGGGCTGGTTATTTTCCACATAATGCAAAATACAACCGTTAGCGCCACCGCCCACAATGCTGTTATAGGCTGTCTGGCAGCCATTTCTGGCAAAGATATACAGCAGTTCAGCCTCAAGCTGATATTCCAGCATACCGGGTTTTACAGTTTGCATGGCACGAATGTGTGCCTGTGCGCTGACCTGTGCGGCCTTGCGCATCAGATCAATCTCGTAGTTGTCCTTAAATAGCCGCATTTCATCCACAATACTATCCAGCTGGATAATTTCTACCGGACCTTGCCCACCTTGGCGCTGGTTAGCAGCAATTTTTTTTAGCCAGCCGGTCACTCGTAAATCAAACTCAGCATCCTGACCCAAACGTACATATAAACGTTTTTTACCACTCAGCAGACCAGTAATTTGCTCATCCAGTTGTTCAATAGTAAACGCTTGATCAGCTCCATACTGGCTTACCGCACCTTCCGTACCTGCCCGTATTCCGTTCCAGGTTTCCATTTCCCGATTGCGCTCACGGCAAAACAACGTATACGGCTCACTACTGCCTGTTTGTAATACAGCTACAGTTTCGGGTTCAGCAAAGCCAGTCAGGTAATAAAAACTGCTATCAGCACGATATTTATAATCAGCATCGCGGTTACGGTACATCTCTTTTCGGGTAGCAATAATGGCAATAGCATCATCACCCATGTGTTCCAGCAGGCGGGCGCGACGAGCGGCAAAGGGTGTCTGTGATATGGTCATGGCTTTTTTATTCACTACTGATTAAATGGCATTAAAGGTGTTATACGTTTTTTTCCTGATATTTAAGATAAATCAGGACGGACGTTCAGGCGTAAACATTTCTATAATGGAAATATTGTCGGCCTGCTGTTTACCATCCTTTGAAGTGCGTGCCTGAAACAAGGCTGTATCGACCAGCGCATGTTTTTTTCGTCCCGTGGCAAGGCTTACCGGAATTAAACGCACAAACTCCACCAGATCAGCATAGCTGGCTTCGCCTTCTTCATCGTCATCTTCAGCTTCAAACTCAACTGCAGCCACTTCCTGTAAATCTTGTAACAATTCTGCTTCATCCGTGCGCAGGTGCCCTGAAGCCAGGCCAAAACCCAGAACAACCCCATTGCACCAGTCGGCCAGTGCCTGCACCCGCTCCGCCAGTAAGTGCTGGTCATCAGGTAGCATGGGCATATAGTCCAGGCTATCGTCTGCCAGTGCAGCCGCAACATCTTCGGCTTCATCAGCCAGTAACTGCAATGCCTGAGCTGCCAATGGCTCAACATCCAGCTGCTGCAAAATATACTGCCATTCCTCAATAGTAGGTGCCTGTGCCACTGACACAATACCCATGACCAGCCCATGCAGTTCACTGGGGCTTGCCAATTCGGGAATATCCTTAAAAGCGGCTTCCCACTCGTTCCAACCTGAAATATCGTCTTGCATTACATTGACCAACCTCTATCCTGACCTCTATATTACTCTGCATTGCTAAGGGACGCGACCCAATCATGTTGGAAGAAATTCAGCGTTTACAAACGCTCATTCAAAAATTAACCAGTCAGTTGCAATTACTGCAAGACCAGAATCGACAACTGCATACTGAACTGGACGCCAAACCAAAGACCGTGGAAGACCCAGCCGTGCGCGAAGCGCTGGAGCTGACCAGTGTACGTAATCAGGAGCTGGAACAGGAATTGACCGAATTCCAGCAGCGCTATATGAATCTGCAAACTGATGCCACGGCACTGGCTGAGCGCTATGGCCGCCTGGAACAAAATGCCGGTGAGCTAAAAAACCGCTTTGAGGCGCTTTTGGGTATGCGCGACCAGCTAAAAGCCGAACGAGACAAACTGGCCGAAGAAAACCAGCAACTCATGCAAAGCTCTCAAGTTTTGATCAAAGAACGTGATGCCCTCATTACCAAAAATGAACATGCCAAGCAAAAAGTGGAAGCAATCATTGAGCGTCTGGCCTCACTGGGGCAGGGGTTAAATCCCGCGCAGGCTAATCAGGACATTGCGGCACTGGATCATCCAGCCCAAGAAGATGAAGCGAATGATGGGAGTAATCCGGCATGACCATTGAAGTAAGAATTCTTGAACGCAATTATAAGCTGGCCTGTGAACCCAGCGAGCGCGAGCAGCTACAAAAGGCAGTGAGTTTACTGGAACAAAAACTACAGGAAACCCGGCGTGCCATGCCGCGGCTGGAGTCTGAGCGTCTGGCTGTATTGGTTGCCCTAAGCCTTGCGCAAGAAGTCCTGAATTTAAACAAGGGCCTACAGGAACAAACCCAGTGTCAGCGCCTGATCAAGCAAATGATTAACGATGCTGAGCGGGCAATAGCCTCAACCTGATCATTTGCCTTTTGGAAAGCCTTTAATGCGCTTCTTATACAAAGCTCACAAAACTGGTGCCAAAAATAAAGCAAAGGCACCACATCAGGGCTTACAGCAGGCAGGGAACAGGTTATACTAAGAGCCATCTCTGAAGTGTTGGCCAGTGTGTCTTAATCCCCTGAGCCGATATCATCTGTAATGGATGCGGTCTGCTGGCTTTGTGCGCATGTCTACCCTGAGTAGAAAGCCTGTAAGCTGGCGTCGCCTCCGCCTTGAACTTTAGGGTTCAAGGGTACCGATACACAGCGGCACTTTGGAGGTTCTACTTTCTAAAACTGCCTTCCTGTTAAGACTGGCAGCATGTTGAAGTATAGCGGTGTGGTACAGGTCAATAAAATGGCTCAATAGTTTTTGCAAAAATAATAAACGATTAATTTTTCATGACCACAGTGCTTCCTACTCAATCCTTGCGCAAACACATACGCCAGCAGCGGCGTAAATTACCTGCCCGGATACAGCAACAGGCAGGCCGTCAAGTCGCACAGCATTTGCGGCATAGTGCCCCTTTTAAGAGTAGTCATACAATAGGTCTGTATCTGAGTGCTTTCGGGGAAGTACCCACTGCACCCCTTATGCAGCTTTGCTTTCAACAAAAAAAACAACTCTATCTGCCACAAATTCGCTCATTTGACCGTAAACTGGTGTGGGTTAAAATAAGCCGTCAACAATGGCAAAACCAGCGCTTTTATAGGCACCGTCTGGGAATGCTTGAGCCCAGAGCCCGTGGCACCACAATTGATCAGCTGGATATGGTGATTCTGCCTCTGCTCGCCTTCGACAGCGCTGGTACACGGGTGGGCATGGGAGGCGGTTATTATGACCGTACCCTGTGGAAAAAAAATAAAGCGTATCGCTTAGGTTTAGCTTACGAATTTCAGCAAGTGGCACAGCTTGAACGCCAGCCCTGGGATCAGCCGCTTGATGCAGTGATTACCCCAGCGCGCTTTTATCGGTTTGACTTCATAAATACTTCACCAAGGCATTTTTTTGTGAATAAATGATGCGTTAAGTCTGAACTATTTGCGTCAAAACACCAGACAAGGTAAATTGCAGCACCAATATTATTTTGAATCAATCTGGCAAGATCTGTTTTTTTTGCTACTGCTTGAAGGGATTATTTATGAGTTTATTAATAGCGACCGCACACGCAGCGCCAGCCGCAGCGCCAGCCCAGAGCCCGCTACCTTCCATCTTGATGATGGTTGGCTTTGTTTTAATTTTTTATTTTCTGATCTGGCGGCCTCAAGCCAAGCGTACCAAGGAACACCGCACTATGGTTGAGAGCCTGAGTGTGGGCAGCGAAGTTGTATTTGCCGGTGGCCTCATGGGCCGCATTACCAAACTGGAAGGTGAGTACGCGGTGGTTGAGCTTAACCGCGGCAACGACGTTAAAATTCAAAGAGCAGCGGTTATTTCTGTATTGCCAGAAGGTACACTGAACAGCCTGTAATTTTTCAGGGGATTGCCTAAACACCAATCCCCTTTTTCATGAAGTAGAACTCAAATGCGTTATCCAGCGTGGAAATATGTGCTTATCCTGTTTGTACTGGTAATCAGCACATTATATGCCCTGCCTAGTTTATATCCTGACGAGCCAGCGGTTCAAATTTCAGGGGCGAAGGCAGGAAGCCAAATTGATCAGTCTGTGCTTGATCGTGCAGAACAAATTTTAAAAGATGCCAGTATCACTACTCATGATGGCACCTTTAGTCAGAATGCAGCACTGCTACGTGTGCAAACCAGCGAAGAACAGCTAAAAGCGCAGGAAATCTTACGCCGCGAGCTGGGCGAAAACTATGTGGTTGCCCTGAACCTGGCACCGACGACTCCGGTATGGTTACAGGCGATTGGCGCCAAGCCCATGAAGCTGGGACTGGATCTGCGCGGCGGTGTGCACTTTTTGCTTGAAGTTGATATGAGCAAGGCACTGGAACAGCGTCTGGAAACTGCCACTGCTGATATCCGCCGTAACCTGCGTGATAACAAAGTTGCCTTTAATAACGTGCGTCAAGACAAAAATACCATTGTGGTCAGCTTTGCCAACAATAGTGACCGCGATAAGGCAATTAGCACGCTACGCCGTATGGGCAATGATTTTAGCCTACAGCCGATTGCCTCAGCTGAAGGACCTGTTTTGCAACTGCGTTATACCGAAGCACGCTTGCAGGAAATCAGCCAGTATGCGGTAAACCAGAACCTGACCACCCTGCGTAACCGGATTAACGAGTTAGGGGTTGCTGAAGCTCTGGTACAAAGTCAGGGCAGCAACCGGATTGTGGTAGATCTACCAGGTGTGCAGGATACTGCCGAAGCCAAGCGGGTACTGGGTCGTACTGCCAACCTTGAGTTCCGGATGGTGGCTGATCAGGCCGACAGCTATGCAGGCGGCCCTGTACCACCGGGTACACAGGCATTTCCTTATGAGCGGCTGGATGGCCCATCTATTTTGCTCAAGCGTCAGCGTATTGTAACCGGTGACCGGGTGCAAAATGCCATGAGCGGCTATGATGAAAATAACCAGCCTGAAGTCAATATCACACTGGATGCCGCTGGCGGTAAATTAATGGCCGATGCCACCCGTAATGCAGTGGGCAAGCAAATGGCGGTATTGTTTATTGAAAACAAGCAACGCATTGGCTATGTTACTGACCCTGAAACTGGCAAAACTGTAGAGACCCGCACCCCGTATACCGAAAGCGTGGTGATTAACCGGGCAACTGTACAGGCAGTGCTGGGTTCCCAGTTTCGTATTACTGGTGTTGGCACGCCACAGGAAGCTGCTGAACTGGCGTTATTACTGCGTGCTGGTGCGCTCGCCGCTCCCATGTATTTTGTAGAAGAGCGAACCGTAGGGCCGAGTCTGGGTCAGGAAAATATTGACAAGGGCTTATTGTCTACGCAGGTGGGCTTTATTTTGGTCGCCATTTTTATGGTGGTGTTCTATCGCGTGTTTGGTCTGATTGCCAACGTGGCACTATTCATGAACCTGGCCATGATTTTAACCGTCATGTCGTGGATTGGCGCGGCGCTATCCTTGCCCGGTATTGCCGGTATTGTACTGACCATTGGTATGGCCGTAGATGCCAACGTGCTGATCTGTGAGCGGATACGGGAAGAACTGCGCTGGGGTGCCTCACCCAAGCAGGCTATTGTGGCCGGTTATGACCGGGCTTATACCACTATTTTTGACTCGAACCTGACTACTCTGCTGGTTGCCTTTATCCTGTTTGCTATTGGCACAGGGCCTATCAAGGGCTTTGCGGTCACGCTGGCGATTGGTATTGTGTGCTCGATGTTTACTGCCATTACCGTTACGCGTGGTATTGTCCAGCTGGTTTACGGCAAACGCCGCATTAACAAGTTGAGCATTTGAGGAGAATCAACATGACAAAATCAACTGCTCAACATCCTGCTCCTGCAACACCACCCGGTTCAGAACACGAACCGCGCCAGTATGGTCGCCGTGGCAATGAACCAGTTATCCGCTTTATGCGGCTTAAAGTGGCTGCCTCTATTTTATCCTTGCTGGCATCCATTATTTGTGTGGTCGTGCTGGCGTATAAAGGCCTGAATCTGGGGTTAGACTTTACCGGTGGTGTTTCAGCAGAGGTCAACTACAGTCAGCCCGTCGAACAGGGCCAGGTGACCAATGCCCTAAAGCAGGCTGGCTTTACTGACCCGGTAGTACAGTTTCTGGGTACTCAACGCGACCTGATTATTCGCATGCCTGCCCAGGAGGGTGAAGACTTGGCTGCCCGGATCAGTCAGGCAGTACAGTTACCCGGTAATACTGCCAGCGTACAAAAGGTGGACGCTGTTGGTTCACAAGTGGGTAATGAGCTATATATCCGTTCCTTCGGCGCAGTTGCACTGGCGCTGGTACTCATGCTTATTTACGTTACCATTCGCTTTGAGTTCAAGCTGGCCATGGGTGCGGTGATTGCCCTGCTACACGATACTATTGTGACCGTAGGCATTTTTTCCATCTTTGGCTGGCCATTTGACCTCACTGTGCTTGCTGCGGTACTGGCGCTAATTGGTTACTCTCTCAACGACAGTATTGTGGTATCTGACCGGATACGCGAAAACTTCCGTAAAATCCGGGGCGCTGATCCGGAAGAAGTGGTTGATATTTCCCTGACCGAAACCCTGCGCCGTACCGTAATGACCGTTGCCACGTTATTACTTGTGGTACTGGCCATGTTATTTCTGGGTGGTGATGGCCTGTTCTGGTTTTCGGTTGCCATGCTGGTGGGTTTGTTTGTGGGCACTTATTCATCCATTTATATTGGCACTGCCTATGCCCTGTGGCGTGGCCTTAACCGTCAGGATTTTATTGTTCAGGTTAAGCCAGAATTTGAAGAAGAAAGCATGCCTTAACTATTGTGCGATCAATCTACTTTCAAGTAGAGCCACACAACGGTTAGGTCGTAAAAAAACCCTGATTGATTCAGGGTTTTTTATATCTGCACAAAATCAACTGCCGCCACAATATCCTGCCAGGCAATGGTATAATAGTGCTGACTGGTTTCAAAACACTTATAATGCCAGTGTCCAATCAATGGTTGCGCTGCCATGCCATGCCCATCACATCGAGCGCCAGTTTCCAGAGTGTGCAGGTTTAACCGTATGCCCAGCCCACTGGCTTTAAGTACCGCTTCCTTAACCGTCCAGATTTTTAATAAAAACTCTTGTGGCCTGTCTGATAAAACAAACTGCTTTTGCTCAAGTGGCGTTAAAATACGCGCGGCCAGTGCCTGTATATTAATTTTACGGTGTTTGGTTTCAATATCAACCCCTAGTGCTAGCCCCTGCTGGTTGATTGCCAGCACAAACTGATCGTTGCAGTGCGACTGGTTAAATTCAACTCTTACATTATTTTTTAAAAAAGGCTTTCCATTGTCCTGCTTGCCAAAAACCAGTTGATCCATGGGAAGATCAAGATAATTACCCATAATTTGCTGCCTGAGCGCCTGGGTAGCCTGTTGTTCATACAGGCGTCTGGAGAAGTGTGTAGCAGCCGACGGATAAGCTGCTAACTGTGTTGCCAAACTTGATAATTCACTGGACAATGCAGCTGGCTGTAGCTCCCGAAGCGCTATCGCTATAGTTATCGTTTTTGGCATGGGCAAATTATTTTGATGCAATCATCATTTAGACGTGAAGAGCAGGTTTAACTGATAAATAGTAGTAGTTAACTGCTCAGTATCGTTATCTTCACATAATAAAAAAGTCAGGCTATGGCTGGTTTTTTCCGCACCAGTTTGCTGATACAAAGCCAGTCCCTCAAATTTATGATGACTGCTGATGTGTTGCGTAAACTTAACTTGCTTTGTCATTAAATCCATACAACCAATAAAACAGCCCAGCACTTCACCATCGTCATAAGTAGATGCACTATTTTCTACGGCAGCCAGAAAATAAATTTGCTCATTGACCAAAATAGCATCAGTAAAACTGGCAGTAACTTGTTGAATTTGCGGCAGTGGTACCGCAGTAAAACCCACATGCTGCGGCCCGGTTAATTGCTCACCCACCACCGTAAATACGCCATTTATTGCGCTGGCGCCATTACCACGCTGAAAAAACAGCCACTGCCCGGCATGATAAATCACGCCTTCAATATTCAGCGCATCATCACCAAAACCGGCAACCTGCTTAAATTGCTGATACAAATCGCCAAGGTCAATCATGCTTAACTGGTGTGTGCTCAAGTGATAGCTAAAGGCCTGATTACGCTGCCTGGTAGAGCCAGAGCCAAACATCCATAGGGTATCATCTTTTTTTAACAGCGCTTCAATGTCAAACTTATCTTTTTTGGCAATGATATCCTGCGCCTGTGCGACTAGAGCAATTCGTTCTAGTTGCTGCTGCTTTAAGTGATACTGATATAAATAAGAAGCATGATCCGAGACCAGGAATAATTGACCCTGCTCAATCAGCAGGCCGGATGCTGCGCCGATCCCGTCAATATCGCAAAATTCCTGTAAGCTAAAATTTATCATGCTGCCATTAACCTGCCTCAATAAAACCTATGCTTTACTATAAGGGATATGCCATGAAAAACGCCGCACTTAGCGACGTTTCTTTTCCATTTTCTTGAATTTTTGTACATAGCGCCGTTTACGGTCAGCTGCCCGTGGATCGACCTGCGTACGACGTCCTTCAAATGGATTAGCACCTGCTTTAAACTCAATATGAATGGGCGTACCTTCCAGTTTAAATACCTTGCGGAACACGTTTTCCAGATAACGGCGGTAATCGGCCGGTACTTTTTCAACCTGGTTACCATGAATCACAATAATGGGCGGATTTTGACCTCCCATGTGCGCATAACGCAATTTGATACGACGGCCAGAGATCATGGGAGGCTGGTGTTGATCTACTGCATCTTCCAGAATCTTGGTAAGCTTCGGGGTAGGAATTTTGGTCATGGCCGCATCATAAGCACGGTGAATGGAAGGGTATAAATCTCCTACACCTGTGCCATGCAGGGCTGAAATGAGATGAATGCGTGCCCATGGAATAAAGTCAAAGCGTCGCTCAACTGCTTCTTTAACCTGCTTGCGATCATAATCTGTCATGCCATCCCATTTATTAATGGCAATCACTACCGCCCGACCTGCTTCCAGCGCAAAGCCCAGCAGATGCAAATCCTGCTCAACAATACCTTCACGAGCGTCCAGTACCAGCACGACCACATGGGCATCCTTGATGGCTTGCAGGGTTTTGACCACGGAAAATTTTTCAATCATTTCATTGACGCGACCACGACGACGCACGCCAGCCGTGTCAATCAGAGTGTATTGCCTGCCCTGACGCTCATAAGGAATGTAAATACTGTCGCGAGTGGTGCCAGGCATGTCATAAACCACTACCCGGTCTTCACCCAGTAAGCGGTTAACCAGCGTAGACTTACCCACGTTAGGACGGCCAATCACTGCTAGCCGCAAGCCCTTGATGTTTTCCTGCTCATCGACCGGAACATCTTCCGGCAGTTCAGCCAGCACATCTTCCAGCAACTGCTGCACGCCCCGGCCGTGACTGGCAGCCACATGATGCGGCTCGCCCATGCCCAGCTTGAAAAACTCGCTGACCGCAGCCTCAGCATGAACGCCATCTACCTTGTTGGCAACCAGATGCACTTTTTTACCTAGTGCACGCAAGTCACGGGCAATTTGCTCATCAGAAGCCAGCAAGCCTGCCCGGGCATCTACCACAAACAGGATAATATCAGCTTCTTCAATGGCAGTACGCGACTGCTCCGCCATATAGGAATCAATACCGGCCTCACCTTCGCCGATACCACCCGTATCTACCACAATAAATGACTTGTTCTCAAAAGTAGCATCACCATACTGACGGTCACGCGTCAAGCCAGGAATATCTGCCACCAGCGCGTTACGGCTTTTGGTAATCTGGTTAAATAAGGTGGATTTGCCCACATTGGGGCGGCCAATCAAGGCTAAAACGGGTTTCATGAATTAAGAAGCCTGCCACACACTAAGGTTGCCTGTCCGGGTAGCAACATACAAGCGATTACCCATCACGCGGATGGTACGAACCTCGCCCTTGCTACGCACACGGCCTAAAATATTGCCACTGGTCGGATCAAGCAGGTGTAAATAACCATCCAGATCACCCACTACCACATACTGACCCAGCAGCACAGGATTACTCAACTGGCGATACGACAGGGCTTCTTGCTCCCATGCTTTCTCGCCGGTCTGCTGATTAAAGGCCTGCAATTTGCCTTCTGTGGTCGCTACATACACCAAACCATTGCCTACTGCCGGGCTACGCAAGCTGCTGGTATCCTGCGCCCATAATACGCGCTGGGAACTTAAATCTACCGCAGTAATCTGACCCTGATAACTGACCGTATACAGGGTGTTATCCTGTATGATGGGATCACCATCAATATCAATCAGTCGCTGTACTTCAGAGCGACCTTCACTGACTGCCACACGGCGCTGCCACTTGGGTATGCCATTTACCCCATCCAGTCCATAAATATAACCTGTACTGCTGGCAATAATCACAGTGCCATCATCGGCCAGTACCGGTGCTGCTGTACCGCGCACACTCAGCTGGCTGGAGGCTGTATTAAAAGTCCATACTGGCTCACCGGTAGCAACATCAGTACCATACACCGTACCATCATTACTATAAGTAATGACGCGTCCCTGATGAATCAGCGAAGGTGCCAAAATGGAACCACTCAGCGGACGTTGCCACCTCAGGTTACCGTTACTGGCATCCAGACCATACAGTACGCCTTCACGCGAACCCACCACCACTGTTCCGTCAGCCACGCTAACGCCGCTGGTAAGGTTCTTTTCTTTCTTATGCGCTTTGCTTTGCCAGATTTTTTTACCATTTAGACCGTAGGCTACCACCTCACCCTTGCGGCTGACTGCATAAATGGCCTCATCAGTGGCATCCAGCTGCAAGCGCAGAGGATCAAGTTTTTCGCCACCTGCAATACTGGCTTTAAACACAGGTGTTAGTGCCTGACTCTGGCTGAGCTTGGGCAAAGGATTTGGCTTATGTACTTCTACCTTGCTGCTTTTACTACAGCCAGCCAAAATAGCCATTGCAAGGCAGGTCGACAGCAATAAAGGTTTATTTGGTTTGCTCACTGCCATGGCCTTATACTCCAGAAGCTGACTGTGGTGAGGATTGATCGGACTGGACAGATTGTTGCTGAACGGCCTGCTGCTGGACTTGTGGTGGCTCACGAACAGGCCCCTCAATATTCAGATCCGGCACTGTCACTCCCAGGCTCTCTAGTTTGACCTGTAGTAACTGACGTGGTTCTTCACGCTGTGCCAACGCATCCCAAGCCGCCTGATAAGCAGTTTTGGCACTGGCAAGGTCATTTTTTTGTACCAGAATATCGCCTTTTGCTTCATTGGCACTAGGCAAAAATGCTGGATCATTCACCTGTTTTAAGCTACTTAATGCATCATCCAGTTTAGCCTGTGCCATTTGCATATAGGCCAGACGTAACCAGGCCAGTTGCTGTAAGCCCTGATCCTTGATCTTGCTTTTGGTGGCAGCAGCCAGCTGTTTTTCAGCCACCGCATAATCGCCCTTGCTGGCAGCAATTTTAGCGCTTAAAAACTGAGCTTGTAGCGCATGCGCACTGTCCGGGCTTGCTTTTACCAGGGCATCTGCCTGAGAAAAGTACTGACTACGCAATACCTGATTGTCAGGATTGGCTTCCAGCCGCTGGCCTGCATCGACCACATGCTGATACTGGGTCGCCAGATTGTAACGCTCCACGGCCTGTTTTTTTTGCCAATATTGCCAGCCAAAAAATATAATCAATGCAACCAGAATGCCGGTAATAATGGCATTGCCATAAGCTTTCAAAAAACCTTTAAAGCGATCAATTTGTTCTTCATCACTTAAGTGGGTACTCATGCGGGGCTTCCTGTTTGCTCATGATTTAAAAAAGAATGCTCTACTGTAGCGAATTGATTTAATTGTTCAAGTAAATAGCGTTCTAAATCGGTGAGCGACACAGTAGCCTGCTCTCCGGTGGCCAGTACCTTAATGCCAATTTGCTGATTTTGCAGCTCACGCTCACCCAGAATTAAGGCCAGTCTAGCACCAGATTGATCAGCCTTTTTCATCTGGCTTTTTAAGCTACCCTGACTGCCGGTTTTCAGACGGATCGGGCGGTGCTGCTGCTCGAACTGATTACGCAGCTGCTCGGCCAGTACCAGCGCCTGCCCCTGACAGCTCGGATCAGCCAGCAAGAAAAGATCACATTCGCTTTGATCAACAACCTGCTCTGTCTGTTCAAGCAATAACAGCAAACGCTCCATACCCAGTGCAAACCCTACGGCAGGAATGCTTTGCTCCAGCTTCCCCTTTAACTGACCGACCAGCCCGTCATAGCGGCCACCAGCACACACTGTACCCTGTGCACCCAGATGAGTCGTTGTCCACTCAAATACTGTTTTGTTGTAATAATCCAGTCCACGTACCAGCTTCTGGTTGATGACATAGCTAATACCAGCTGCATCCAGATAGGCCTTTAGCTGCTCAAAGTGTGCAAGCGTGTCCTCACCCATAAAATCATGTAGCTTGGGCGCGTTTTCCAGAATCTGCTGGGTGTGGCTGTTTTTACTGTCCAGAATTCTTAAGGGATTTGTTGTTAAACGGCGCTGGGAATCTTCATCAAGACTATCTTTATGGCTGGTTAAATAATCTACCAATGCCTGACGGTACCCGGCACGCTCACTGCTCTCGCCCAGGGTATTTAGCTCCAGCTGTACCTTGCTGGCAACGCCCAGGCGCTGCCACAAACGTGCAGTAAGCAGGATAATTTCGGCATCAATATCAGGACTTGCCACGCCAAAGGTTTCTACACCAAACTGGTGGAACTGGCGATAACGGCCTTTTTGCGGTTTTTCATAGCGAAACATGGGGCCGAGATACCACACCCGTGGGGCTGCCCCACGTAGCAAGTTATGCTCCAGCATGGCACGTACGCAACCTGCCGTTCCTTCCGGACGCAAGGTTAAAGAATCAGGTGGATCGCCCTTGTCAAAAAAGGTGTACATTTCTTTTTCAACAATGTCAGTGGCATCACCAATAGCACGTTTAAATAACCCCGTTTGCTCAACAAGCGGCAAACGGATTTGCTGATAGCCATAGGCATCCATCAGGCTGGCAAGTTGCTGCTCTAAAAAACGCCACGCTTTGGTTTGCGCAGGTAAGATATCATTGAAGCCTTTGATTGCTGTAATTGAACTCATAACCCATTAAAACTCATTCAGATTTGGCGCGAATAATTTCTTTTTGTCTGGCTTTTTCAAGTGCATCCACCTTGGCACGCACCATGGCTTCAATTTCATCCACCAAACGGCTGGTATCAATTAAATGACTTTTTTCACCATTCATATAAACCAAAGAGCGCGGTGCAGCACCCACTACCCCAATATCGGCCTCCTTGGCTTCACCCGGACCATTCACCTTGCAACCAATGACTGACACATCCATGGGCACGCGAATATCTTCCAGACGTTCTTCCAGGGCATTCATCACCCGGATTACATCAAATTCCTGCCGTGAACAGCTGGGGCAGGCAATGAAATTAATCCCATTGGAGCGAATATTTAAGGACTTTAAAATATCAAAACCAACCTTGACCTCATCTTCCGGCTCGGCGGCCAGAGAAACCCGCAAGGTATCGCCAATCCCATCTAGCAGCAAATTGCCCAGCGCAATAGCTGATTTGACCGTACCCAGACGAAATACCCCGGCTTCAGTCACGCCCAGATGCAGCGGGTTATCAATTTGCCTGGATAGTAGACGGTAGGCATCCAGCGTTAAAAACACATTTGAGGCTTTAACACTGACTTTAAATTCGTGAAAGTTCAGGCGATCCAGAATATCAATATGCCGCATTGCCGACTCAAGCAAGGCTTCACCGGTGGGCTCGCCATATTTTTTTTGCAGGTCTTTTTCCAGTGAACCAGCATTCACCCCAATACGCATGGAAATGCCATGATGGCGTGCGGCTGCCACCACTTCGCGCACTTTATCTTCGTTTCCGATATTGCCCGGATTAATGCGCAGGCAATCGGCACCATAATCGGCTACGGCCAGCGCAATTTTATGATCAAAATGAATATCCGCCACCAGCGGCACTTCAACCTGCTTGCGAATCTGGCCAAATGCCTCTGCTGCCTGCATGGTAGGCACAGATACCCGCACAATATCAGCCCCTGCATCCACACAGCGCTGGATCTGGGCAACTGTCGCCCCGACATCACAGGTGTCGGTGTTAGTCATGGTTTGCACCGTAATGGGCGCGTCACCGCCAACATGCACTGACCCAACCCGGATTTTGCGGGTGGGACGACGTACAATGGGAGAGTGCTGCATAGTGCTAGTATCCACAAACAAAAGTTCTGGGGTTGAACAAACCGGTTTTACACCATAATACCTAGCCTAGCGGGACAGGCGAAACTCTGCCTTGCCGTTTACGGTGTAAGGTGTTAGGGAAATTTGTTCCTGATTAAAACTTAAACTCACTGCTGTTGCATCATCCAGACGAATGCTAAACGGCGACTCACCTGACAAACCAAGCGGCTGCTCCTGCCTGCCTGATGCCAGTGTCTTGCCGGTACTGTCTTTAATGGAAATATTAACTGGACGACTAAAGCTCAGATTCAGTTGATCCTGGGTACTCACATTACTGCTAGGTAAAGCCAGTACAGTAGGTTCAGCGTTGACCTGACTCACCGGAGCAGTCTCATCCGTGGCCTGAGCCGGCGTACTACGCAAGGAACGCACACCAGCTACCAGTGCCCACAAAATCGCCAGCACAATCAGGCCAAGCAGCAGCCACTTTAGCCAGCCAAAACGGCCACGTCGGCTACTTTGTAGGCGTCCCAGCGCCTTTAGGGGAGAGTTTTCCAGCGCATGATTGCTGGGTAAACCGGTATCACTGGTATAAATCTCATCAAAACGCTGGATCAGGCTGTCCGCACGGGTACCCAGCAATTTGGCGTAAGCACGTAAATACCCTTTGATAAACGCCGGTTCTGGCAGGGATTTATAATCATCAGCTTCCAGTGCATTGAGCTGCCGCTCTGGCATGTTCAGTTCACGTGCCACTTCACTGAGTTCACGCTGCTGTGTCAAGCGAAGTTGCCGTAAGTATTCACCAGGACGCTGAGCATTGGTTAAATGACCCGTACTAGCACTGGATGAAGGCTGCTGGTTGCTGTTTATTTCCATACTGCCTCAGGAGTTTGTTGCAATTGAAGATAGCGTTGATACTCAGCACTGGCTGGGTAATCTGCCCTAAGCTGACTGATAAATTTTTGCATGCGTATGGTATCACGTTCTGCTTTGGCAATGCGGATTCCAAGCCATAAAGAACGGGCACCCTGCTGCTGCAAACCGATGGCACGCAAGTAGTCATTATATAAAGCACTGGCCTCACGCAGCTGATTTTTCTGTAGAAAAATTTCAGCCAGCTCCAGGCGGGAAATCAGGGAATCACGGTTGGCCTGTAATGCTTGTTTAAAGGTTTTTTCAGCATTGGCAATATCACCTACTTGCACATAGGTACGCCCCAGATTTTCCAGTGCTCCTGCGCGGCCATCATAACCCAGCGTCGCACCTGCCACCTTAAACTGGGCGATAGCTTCCTGATAGCGCTTGCGGCCATTCAGATACACACCATAGTTGTTACGTGCCTGCGCGTAATCTGGATCCAGTGCAATGGCCCGTTTAAAATAAGCCTCAGCTTTTTCCATGTTGGAGGCACTGCCTTCTTGCTGCAATAGCACGCCCATCATATTGTTCGCTTCCACTGACCGAGGCTCAGTGGACAGCGCTTCATCCAGATTACGCTTGGCAGCATCCAGATCACCACTACGGATATATTCAGCCGCCAGAGCCGTACGTGTTGCTACTGCGGCTTTTGGATCAACCTTAAGGGTACGGGTGGTAGTCTGGCAGCCGGTCAGCAAGGCAGCAACCAGCACAGTGACACTAAACATTTGAATCATCCGGCTTGCGCGATACCGGTTATCTCTAAAATTCAGTGAAAACTGCAAAATATTCACCTTAACCTCGTGTTTTTAATATTAGGGTAGGATTATTACCAGTCGATACAGGCTGTGCCTGCACCCTGCTGACTTTTTTCTGCCAGCGCTCAGCACGGCGGGTACGATCAGCCACCTGTCCAACCAGCTGCCCACAGGCTGCGTCAATGTCATCACCCCGGGTCATACGCACTGTGCATACAAAACCAGCATCGGACAACTGCTTTTGAAAAGCCATAATGCGGTTACGGCTGGAACGACCATAGGGCGCATGTGGAAACGGATTAAAAGGAATTAAATTAATTTTACTGGGCAGGGTTTTAAGCAGTGCAATCAATTGTTGCGCATGCTCTGGCTGGTCATTAACGCCATCGAGCATGACATATTCAATCGTGACATGCTTGCGGGAGCTTTCAAGTCCACCATCACGGGCAATATAGCGCCGTGCTGCCGGAATCAATTCTGCCAGTGGATATTTTTTGTTAATTGGCACCAGCTCATTACGCAAGGCATCATTGGGTGCATGCAGGGAAATTGCCAGTGCCACATCAATTTCTTCGCCCAACTTGTCAATCATCGGCACAATGCCAGAGGTAGACAAAGTCACACGCCGCTTGGACATACCATAGGCAAAGTCATCCAGCATCAGGCGCATGGCTGACACTACCGGCTCAAAATTAAGCAATGGCTCACCCATACCCATCATGACCACATTGGTCACCGTGCGGGTACGCTCACCCACCGGTACGCCTTCCATATAAGACTGATTAGCAACCCACAGCTGACCAATAATTTCTGCGGCTGTTAAATCGCGCTGGAAACCCTGCTTGCCTGTACTGCAAAAACTACAATCCAAAGCACAGCCTACCTGCGAAGAAATACACAAGGTTTTACGTGCGCCGGTTTTGTCATCAGCCGGAATCAGTACCGTTTCAACCAGAGATCCCGCACCTTCTCCGACACGAAACACCCATTTACGTGTACCGTCTTTGGAAAAATGCTTGTGCACGACCTCAGGCGACTGAATATAGGCCACCGCTTTTAATTTTTCACGCAACTTGCCAGCCAGATTGGTCATCTGGTCAAAATCACTCACACCAAACTGGTGAATCCACTTGAGTACCTGGCTGGCACGAAACTTTTTTTCACCCAGCTGCTCAAAAAATGCTTCCATTTGCGGACGTGACAAACCCAGTAAATTGGTTTTCTGCTTATCCAGGCAAGGCGGGTTCGATGGATTTGACTCACTAGCGCAAGCATCCATAGCAGGCATAGGTAGTGCTGCCGGGGAATTTTCTGCATTTTGTGCTTGCGCTAATAAATCGGGGGTATTGGGGTGCATAACCTATAGTCTAAAGATATTCGCTGTGTCCGGTATTTAAATACCGAGGCAATAGTAAAATAAACATATAACAGCCAAACCAGCATACTGTATAAAAAACAAGCCAGACCGGTATCATAACACTGATCTGGCTTGTAAAAAATGAACGATTAACGGGTACGTGGGCAAATTTCGTTATCGTTGAAGAAGTAGCTAATTTCACGCTCAGCAGAGCCAGTAGAATCTGAACCGTGCGCTGCATTTTCGTCAATGCTGGTGGCAAAATCAGCACGGATAGTACCAGGGGCTGCTTCTTTCGGGTTGGTTGCACCCAGAATTTCACGGTGTGCCAGCACAGCATTGTCACCTTCTAAAACAGATACTACCACCGGACCTGAAGTCATGAAGCTTACCAGATCGTTAAAAAAGCCACGCTCTTTGTGCTCAGCATAAAAACCTTCGGCATCAGCTTGGCTTAAATGCTTCATTTTAGTCGCAATAATTTTTAAGCCCGCTTTCTCAAAACGGCTAAAAATGTCACCAATGTGATTTTTGCTGACTGCATCGGGTTTGATAATTGATAAAGTACGTTCTACTGCCATGACAAGCTCCTAAAAAAACGGTCATAAAAAAGATGACGCATTATACCTGAGCGAGGGTAAGCAAAACATCGTTTTGCCCGAGCGCAAGAGAAAAATCTGCGATTTTTCTGTAGAGGATAAACAAAACACTGTTCCGCCCGAGCGTAAGAGATGGAATCTTGCGGAATACATTCCTCATCCGCAAGTATGATTTTTTTTGGCGAGAAACATACTACCCTGAAAAAAATCTATAATTTTTCTGACAAGGATAAGCAAAATATCGTATTGCCCTGAGGAATACTGCTCCTTAAAGAGAGAAGAACCTCTGCTTCTTTAGTAAGGTTTTTTAATGAGATCAAATGCTTAATTAGGAAGCTTCGTCAATCCAGGCCATCTGGATTGCCTCTAAAACCCCTTCATTAGAACGGTTAGGATCATCCTCAAACTCTGGAAGCTCACAAATCCAGCGATGCAAATCAGTAAAGCGGATATATTGCGGGTCTACCTCTGGGTACGCTTCCAGTAACTCCAGTGCAATATCAATACTATCCGTCCAGCGTAAGCCCATCGCTATCCCCTTGCCCACTTCATCTTAAAAAATTTACCTTACTGTAGCAAAGATTCAGGGCTAACAAAATCAAAGGCCACCAGCAAATGCAGCCTTTGCCTATTTTGTGTTTAATCCCACCTTTATCTGGCTCCTTTTTACCACTGTTATTTAGGAGTTTTCTTTAAAATGCTGCCATGGTTAGAGGCCACAGGTATTTCCATGCACCAGCCAGCAATACCAGTGTCCCACCCAGCTCAGCAAGAATTAGTGACCACATAAATAAGCGCATTAAAATGGAAGGCAACGTCCATTTGGCAATTTTATGTGGCTGGCGAAACTGGTTATCGGTATCTTTTAGCAGCCCATGCAGTACATAACTACCAATAGCCAGCGCAAAATAAATCACATTGGCCAGCACTGCATAAAAATTCACCGCATCTGACCATACTGAAAAATAAGCCAATGCAGCCAAAATTAACGCCGAACTGGCATATAACAAGGCAGAGCGATGGGCAATATCCACATAATAAGGGGCACGTGCCTTGTCGCTTTGCATAATGGCCTGGTACTTCCATATTCCTGTCAGCAGCCCAGTCACTAAAAATATACCAGCGGCCAGCACCGCAAGGGCTACCGCAGGACTTAATAACGCATCCATAATATTTCACATTGTTTAAGTTTTGTAAGATGCTACTGAGCGTTTACTCTAAAGTAAAGCAAAAGTATTTTTAGTCCCGTTTGTACGTTAATCCCCCAAAATAAAAAAGCACAGCTATTGCCGTGCTTTAATGTCCTTATTGGCTTAATGCGTTGTGTTTTTATTTTTAAGTTCATCGCGGATTTCACGCAACAATTTGATGTCTTCTGGATCAGAGGCAGGCTCTTCCGATGCAGCTGGTGTTTCATGCAGGCGACGCAAGCGATTAATCAGTTTCACCATCATAAACACCACCCAGGCCAGCAGTAGGAAATTAATCAGGATAGTTAAAAAATTACCATAAGTCAGCACATTAATTCCGGCAGCCTGTAGCTCTGCTAGTGAACCTAAATGGTTGGGATTTTTGCCGAGCACCACATACCATTGTGAGAAGTCAACATCCCCACCAATAATCCAAGAGATAAACGGCATAAAAATATCTTTGACCAGTGAATCAATTATTTTGCTAAACGCGCCGCCAATGATTACCCCTACTGCCAAATCAATCATATTGCCCTTAATGGCAAACTCTTTAAACTCTTTTAAAATACTCATTTATTACTCCAGTTCATCTTGTTCCAACAGGAAATTATCATATAACAATATGTTATTTAATTTAAAACAGCAGCACTACTGTTATTGGCCTTACTCTAGTGATTTTGCTAAAAAAAAGGAACGGGTCACACATTTTTGCAACACAAAAAAACCACCAGCCTGCATTCAGACTGATGGTTTCTGTGAACCCTAAAAGACCAATTACATCAATTAATTACCCCGACTGGCACGTTTACGCTCGTTCTCGGTCAGGTATTTTTTACGCAGGCGAATTGATTTAGGCGTGACTTCAACCAACTCATCATCTTCAATAAATTCCAGTGCCTGTTCCAGCGAGTATTCTAGCGCAGGCGTTAGGATCAGTGCTTCATCTGAACCACTAGCACGAATATTGGTCAGCTGTTTGGCCTTGGTTGGGTTAACCACCATGTCATCACCACGTGAGTTAATACCCACAATCATGCCTTCATACACTTCAAGCTGAGGTTTGGCAAATAGACGACCACGCTCCTGCAAGCTAAATAGCGCATAAGCCAGACAGGTTCCCTGCACCATGGAAATTAGCACGCCATTTTGACGACTGGCAACCGTACCCGCCTTGGCCGGGCCATAATGCGAGAAGCTGGAAGTCATAATGCCTGTGCCGGAAGTCATGGTCATAAACTCTGAGCGGAAACCAATCAGGCCACGTGAAGGCACAGTGGCTTCAATACGAATACGACCCTTGCCGTCTACTTCCATATTGGTCAGCTCACCACGACGGTTGCCCATTTGCTCCATGACGCTACCCTGATGCTGCTCCTCCACATCAAAAGTCACGTTTTCAAACGGTTCCTGCATCACGCCGTCAATTTCTTTCATGATCACTTCAGGACGTGATACACCTAGCTCAAAGCCTTCACGACGCATGTTCTCAATCAACACCGACAAATGCAGCTCACCACGCCCAGATACTTTAAAGCGGTCAGGAGAATCAGTATCTTCCACGCGCAAGGCCACGTTATGAATCAGTTCACGATCCAGACGTTCACGGATATTACGCGAAGTCACAAACTTGCCTTCACGACCCGCAAATGGCGAGTTATTCACCTGGAAAGTCATGGAAACCGTCGGCTCATCAACCGATAATGGCGGCAAAGCTTCGATATGCTTTGGGTCGCAAATAGTGTCAGAAATATTTAAGGCATCAATACCGGTAATACAAATGATATCGCCCGCAGAAGCCTGAGGCACTTCCTGACGCTCAAGGCCGTGATAACCCATAATCTGTAAAATACGGGCGTTACGCTTGTTGCCTTCTTTATCAACCACGACCACTGGAGTATTGGTTTTAACCGAACCGCGCTGAATACGCCCTACACCAATAACGCCCACAAAGCTGTTGTAGTCCAGGCTAGAGATCTGCATCTGGAAAGGGCCGTCAGCATCCACGTTAGGTGGCTCAACAATATCGACAATGGTTTCAAACAGCGGAGTCATGTCGGATGCCATTTCAGATGGATCACGACCAGCAATACCATTTAAGCCAGAGGCGTATACCACCGGGAAGTCCAGCTGCTCATCGCTGGCACCTAGATTATCAAACAGGTCAAATACCTGATCCATCACCCAGTCAGGACGCGCGCCCGGACGGTCAATTTTGTTTAAAATGACAATAGGCTTCAAACCACGGGCAAAGGCTTTTTGGGTTACAAAGCGGGTTTGCGGCATCGGGCCATCTTGTGAATCAACCAGCAGCAGCACACAGTCCACCATGGACATGACGCGCTCCACTTCACCACCAAAGTCAGCGTGCCCCGGGGTATCCACAATATTAATACGGTATTCCTGACCATTACGTTTGTCAGTCCAGCGAATCGCAGTGTTTTTTGCCAAAATGGTAATACCACGCTCACTTTCCAGTACGTTAGAATCCATTACCCGCTCAATTTCACCTGCACGGTCACCCAGCGCACCGGATTGCTGCAACAGCTTGTCAACCAGTGTGGTTTTACCATGGTCAACGTGCGCAATAATGGCAATATTGCGTAAATCTTTTACCGATGAATTACTTACATTAGATGTCATTCAATTAAATCCGGATATGGGTACAAACAGGCTGTACACGATTGATTTTACCCGCACTCACCCGAATGCAAGTAACTAAAAATTTGGACGCGAGATTATAGCAGAAAATGACTTGCAAATCTGATTTTTTTAATGTTATGCAGTGAGCTGCTTTGTAACCAGCAACACAGTCTTTATAGAATATACCTCACCCGACCGATAACAAAACACAATTATTTTTGCTCACAAGTTATCCACTTTACCCTGGTTTTGCTTACAATACGCCTCTTTTTCCTGTCCTGTTTTTTAAACACCGCTATCCGTTATGACTGCTCCCCAGCCTGCTGAGAATGCTTCTTCGGCCTTGCCGCCTTCTGATTTAATATATGGTTTAAATGACCGGCCAAAACCCTGGCTTGCCTTTCTGGCAGCGCTACAACATCTGCTGGCTGTTATTGTTCCTATTGTGACACCAGGCTTGTTGATTTGTAATGCGCTTAGTGTATCAGCACATGATACCAACCTGATTGTGTCCATGTCTCTGCTGATTTCAGGCATTGCCACTTTTGTACAATGTAAAAAAATTGGCCCGTTTGGCGCTGGCATGCTCATTGTGCAAGGCACTAGCTTTAATTTTGTCGGCCCTATTATTGCGGTCGGCAGTGCGATGGTGGCAAATGGTACACCAGTTGAAGCGGTACTGGCGGCCATTTTTGGGGTAGTCATGGCCGGGTCATTTGTGGAAATAGGCATTTCGCGGATTTTGCCGTGGATTCGCCGCCTCATTACGCCGCTGGTTACCGGCATTGTGGTGCTTTTGATTGGCCTGACTTTAATCAAGGTAGGCTTGATCAGTATGGGCGGCGGCATCACTGCCATGCACAATGGTACTTTTGCCAGTGGTCAAAATTTGCTGCTGTCCTGCACCGTATTGGCATTGATTATTATTTTAAATCGAGTACCGGTCATGTGGGTCAAAAGCATGGCGCTGGTGCTGGCGCTGATCATTGGTTATGCGCTAGCCGCAGCGCTGGGACGGCTGGATTTTTCTGGTTTGCAACAGGCCGAGATATTTCAGGTGCCGGTTCCCATGCATTTTGGCATTGGATTTTCCTGGGCGCTATTTATTCCCATGCTGGTGATTTACGCCGTGACCTCTCTGGAAGCTATTGGCGATATTACTGCAACCAGCCAGCTCTCCCGACAGCCAGTAGAAGGGCCTGTATGGATGAAACGGATCAAGGGTGGCGTACTGGTTAACGGTGCCAACTCCCTTCTGGCCGGAATTTTTAATACCTTTCCAAGCTCGGTATTTGCCCAGAATAACGGCATTATTCAGCTTACCGGCGTGGCCAGTCGCTATGTCGGAATGTGGATTGCACTCATTTTAGTATTACTGGGGCTGTTTCCTTATGTAGCCGGTTTTTTTCAGGCCATCCCGGAGCCGGTACTTGGTGGTGCAGCCATGGTGATGTTTGGTGCTGTAGCAGCATCTGGCATTAATATTTTAGCCAGCCTGCATCTGGATCGGCGAGCCCTACTGATTATTGCAGTGTCGCTGGCACTGGGGCTGGGCTTTTCGCAAGTGCCAGAGTTCCTGCTCCACTGGCCGGAATTTTTAAAGGATATTTTTAGCTCAGGCGTAGCAACAGGTGGCATTGCAGCGGTTGTGCTGAATTTATTTTTACCTGAAAACCCGCTTAAACCCCTGAATAAATAAGCTCCCGCAAAAAACCCTCTGGCAAGCATACTTGTATGGAGGGAAGGTATTGCTGAAAGTAGCTGGCAAATTTTGCTGCCATGTTAAGGCAATCTGCTAAAATTGTCGCCTTTTCATCAGCAGGACAGTTTTAAGCTTGTACCTGCCCTGCTATATTTTTATTAAGGTAAAGCCATGGATCCCCGTAGTGAAGTTGTACTTCGTCAGACTGACTATATTCAAGGCTCAGTATTGCTGGTTGGTTGCGCCGCAGACAACCTGATGAACCAGTTGCAGCAAAGTGAATCGGTCACCTCTGTGCAGGCGTGGACATGGCTGTTTGATGACTATCAACAATTGCTGGCACGTCATCCCGCACAGTGTCATTTTGGTATTACACCGCCAGCGCAGCACCTCCGGCAGGTCATCATTTTTTTACCTAAATCAAAAGAGCTCACTAACTATCTGCTGCACCAGGCTGCTTCTCACTTAGAACCAAATGGTCAGATTTTTCTGGTAGGCGAAAAACGTGCTGGCATTGAACGCGCCGCTAAGCAGCTGCAACAATTTGGTAAAACCATCAAACTCGATAGCGCCCGACATTGTCAGCTCTGGCAATGTAGCCAGGTGCAAAAACCTGCAACCAGAGCATTAAACGACTGGACTAACCAGTATCAGGTCAGTTTTGCCCAGCATACCCAGAGTATTCACGTCATTAGCCTACCAGGTGTATTTAGCCATGGCAGGCTGGATCAGGGTAGTGCCCTGCTTATTGAACATCTAGATGGCTTGCCTACTGGTGATTTACTGGATTTTGGCTGCGGTGCGGGACTAATAGGCACTATTTTAAAGAAAAAATATCCGGCACAAACCGTACATTTTCTGGACGTGGACGCCTTTGCACTGGAATCTACCCGCCTGACTTTACAAGCCAATCAGATTGCACTGGATGATAGTGTTCAACTGATTGCTGGCCGTGGCATAGCCGATGCACCTCAGCAGCTGGCAGCGATTATTAGCAATCCACCCTTTCACCAGGGTATTCATACCCATTACCAGGCCAGCGAAGATTTATTGCAGCATAGCCATGCTCACCTAAAGACCAGTGGCGAACTACGTATTGTTGCCAATAGCTTTTTGAAATATCCGCCTCTGATTGAACGGCAATTTGACCATTGCCACAGCCTTGCACAGCGCCATGGTTTTCATGTGTATCAGGCCAGACGCTCTTAGGCGTGTTGACCATTGCTCATGCGTCAAGACTAGATTCATAGACCGTTATGCTCCATGGCCTAATTTTTTTGGAACTCATACTTTATGACGGCAAGCCACTCCCCTGAAGCACCGCATTTACAGCGCAAGCTTAAAGCCCGCCACCTCAATATGATTGCCATTGGTGGTTCAATTGGAACTGGTTTGTTTTTAGCCTCCGGTAGCACCATTGCTGCGGCAGGCCCAGCGGGCGCCTTGCTGGCCTATGCACTCATTGGACTAATGGTGTTCTTTTTAATGACCAGTCTGGGGGAAATGGCTGCCTATCAGCCCATTTCCGGCTCATTCTCCACTTATGGCAAGCGCTATGTGGAAGAAGGTTTTGGCTTCGCGCTAGGCTGGAACTTCTGGTACAACTGGGCCGTTACTATTGCTGCCGAACTGGTCGCTGCCCAGATTATTATGAGTTTCTGGTTTCCGCATGTGAACGGTATTTACTGGAGTGGCGGATTCTTAGTTCTCATGTTCCTGCTGAATATCATTTCTGTCAAAGGCTTTGGCGAAAGCGAATTCTGGTTTTCCATGGTGAAGGTCGTTGCCGTAATCGTGTTTATCGGCATTGGCCTGGCCAGTATTTTTGGTATTATGTCCGGCATACAATCACCCGGCTTTAGCAACTGGACGCATGGCGACGCGCCCTTTGTCGGCGGCCTGCAAGCCATGATTGGTGTCGCCATGATTGCCGGTTTTTCCTTTCAGGGCACTGAGCTGATTGGCGTGGCAGCCGGAGAGTCTGAAAACCCCAAAAAGACCATACCCGTTGCCATTAAGCAGCTGTTCTGGCGGATTTTGATGTTTTATATTCTGGCGATTTTTGTGATTGGCACACTGATTCCCTATGATGACCCGCGCCTGCTACAAGCCGCCAGCAACAATGATATTTCGCTCTCGCCATTTACCTTACTATTTGAGCGTGCCGGATTTGCCTTTGCTGCCAGCGTCATGAATGCAGTGATTTTAACGGCTATTTTGTCTGCTGGTAACTCAGGCATGTATGCCTCAACACGGATGCTGTATAACCTGGCACAAGAAGGCAATGCGCCAAAAGTCTTTGCCCAATTAAGCAAAAACGGTGTACCGCGTAACGCCCTGATTGCAACCACTTTAATTGGTGCGCTATGCTTTTTAACCACCTTTATTGGTGATAAGCAAGTGTATGTGTGGCTACTTAACACTTCGGGCATGTGCGGTTTTATTGTCTGGCTGGGTATTGCGATTGCCCACTACCGTTTTAGAAAAGGCTACCTTGCACAGGGTTATACATTGACCGACCTGCCCTATCGTGCCAAGTTTTTCCCGTTTGGCCCTCTATTTGCCTTTGCTTTGTGCCTATTCATTACCCTTGGGCAAAACTATCAGGCCTTTATTGGCGAACATATTGACTGGCAGGGAATTGTCTCTGCCTATATCAGTATTCCCATTTTTCTGGCAATCTGGCTGGGTTATAAACTCAAGCATAAAACCCGTCTGGTAAAATATCAGGACATGGATGTACGCCCTTATCGCGGAAACTAAGCAATAAGCACATGCATCACTTGTATAATTACATTTTGGCGCCATTTAACCTTTAGGTTCAGTACCTAGCAGTAGGCTTGCATTTAGTTGGCTTCTATTTATAATAGCCAGCCTTCATATGCAGCAGATTACTTTTTGAGCAATAGCATTGATGCCAAAGGCCTTAAGTCAAGCTACTCTCATATGAAACCACATTCCTTTTCCGTTCAACTTTTAACAATATAAACAGGAGGATGCTGTGCTAAACCCTACATTCCACCATAACCTGAACGTTTAGCAAGTACTCCAATCCTGCGGATGCTTGCCAGACCTCAATAGTAAGTATCCGAATGCACAAGCCCAAAGCCCAGCATTCGCTGGGCTTTTTATAATCCAAGCAAACTGCCCACATGCCTGCGTGCAATGACAATGCCGTGCCCTGATGATACTTATTGTAAATAATTGACCAAACATGGACAACATTATGGCCATACAAATGACCCTGAATGCCGGTTCCGGGTACGGCGTTCCCATTAAAATCTTTACCCGGGATATTGAAAGTGATGCCATTGCCCAGCTACAAAAAATAGCCGAGTTGCAATTTATCCATTCTCATGTAGCAGTAATGCCCGACGTACACTTAGGTATTGGTGCCACTGTAGGGAGTGTGATTCCGACTAAAGGCGCCATTATTCCTGCGGCTGTCGGTGTAGACATTGGTTGTGGCATGAATGCAGTGCGGCTGTCGCTAAATGCCAGCCAGCTACCCGATAATCTGCAAAAAATCCGTGGTGATATTGAGCGCAAAGTACCGGTTGGGTTTGCCCTACACCAACAGGTTAAAGCCAAAGCATCTACTTTAAGCCCACTGGAAAAACGCTTAAAAGTGATTACTGACAAGCATCCCGGCCTAAAGCGTATGCTCAGGAATTTTGACCAGACCTGGCAGAAGCAACTTGGCACGCTGGGTGGTGGTAATCATTTTATTGAGCTTTGCGTGGATGAGCAGAATCAGGTGTGGGTGATGCTACACTCCGGTAGCCGTGGGCTTGGCAATTGTATTGGGACTTATTTTATTAATCTGGCAAAAAAAGAAGCTCAACATCGTTTTGGTCATGTGCCCGACAAAGATCTGTCTTATTTTGCCGATGGTTCAGCCAGCTTTGATGATTATGTTGAAGCAGTACACTGGGCGCAGGACTATGCATTTGAAAACCGCCGTGAAATGATGCGCCTGATTCTGGAAGCAATTCGCCCCCACTTACCCCCGTTTCAACTCGCCAAAGAAGCAGTAAACTGCCATCACAACTATGTGCAACAGGAACAACATTTTGGTGAGAATGTATTCGTCACCCGTAAGGGAGCCATTCGGGCTGGTCAAGACGAACTAGGCATTATTCCAGGTTCTATGGGAACCAAGTCTTATATTGTAAAAGGCAAAGGTAATCCAGAATCTTTTTGCTCCTGTTCACACGGTGCAGGACGCAGGATGAGCCGTAGTAAAGCCAAGCGTTTGTTTAACAGTGAAGACTTAACAGCACAAACACAAGGCATTGAGTGCCGTAAGGATGCCGGGGTAGTGGATGAAATTCCAGCTGCTTACAAGGATATTGATCAAGTGATGGCTAACCAGACTGATTTGATAGAAGTAGTGCACACCCTAAAACAGGTATTGTGTGTTAAAGGTTGATTAGTGTTATCTAAATGGAGTCAGAGCATGAAAATCAAAAAAATGCCCCTACCGCGGGAGCGTAATCATCTGGCACTGCATCCCTTATTGCATAAGGGTGGTGTCCATCAAAAGCAGGATATTGACGTGGCACGCATGCGCGAACGCCGGGCAACCAGACAGCAATTAAAGAAAAACCTGTGGGATGAAATGTGATAGAGGAACAATAGATGACTGATTTTATCCGAATTAAAACGCTGTTTGTTCTTCTGAGATCAATTATTGGAAACATAAAAAATAGCCGCACGAAGCGGCTATTTTTTAACTGATAATTTAAAATTATTCAGTTGCAGCGTTTGCAGCTGGTGCAGTAGTAGGTACCTGATCCGCTGGAACAGTTACAGTACGGCTACCAGTGATCACTGCATATACACGACGGTTCATTGCACGACCTTCTTTAGTATCGTTCGGTGCAATTGGGCGATCCCATGCAAAACCTTGAGTAGTTAAACGGTCAGCACCGATATTGTACTCATTAACCAGCATAGACTTCACAGAATTCGCACGTGCTACAGACAGACGCTCATTCAGTTTGCGTGGACCAGTGTTGTCAGTATGACCTTCGATCATAGCAGTTGCATTTGGATACTCTTGCAGTTTCTCAGCAACTTTAGCAACTTCAGGCTTGTACTGATCTTTGATGTTGGACTTGTTGGTATCGAAGAATACACGCAGTTCCATCTTCAGGTCTTCAGTCAGCTGTTGTGGCTCAGGCTGAGGCTCAGGTACTACAACAGGTGGTGGTGGTGGAGCAACTGGCTCAACTGGGGCAACTGGAGCAGCAGGCTTTAGGTGACCGCCCAGTACTACTTGCAGAGCTGCCAGACCTTGGCCTTCCCACCAGTTGTTATCGAAGTTGTGAACAGCACGAGCCTCAGTACGCAGAGTTAAAGCATCGTTCAACTGCCACAGAACACCGGCACCCAGGTTACCAATGGTGTCATAAGAACGGTAGTCATAGCCACGATTTGGCTTTTCTACAGTAATGCGGCTATAACCAGCACCTAATAAACCGTAAGGCTTAATGCGGCTGTCATAGTTGCCAGTGAATACATCAGTAGTAGCAATAAAGTTACCACTTAATGTTTCATGTTTGGCATCATATGGCTGCCCACGTGCGCCATTATCATACTGGTCATTACGACGCTCATTTTGTTGAGCATCACCTTTAGTTTGCTGATATTCAACTTCTGCCTGTAACCATGGAGTCAGCTCTAAACCAATAGCTGCACCCACTACCAGGTCATCAACCAGTGCAACACCAGCTGGTGCATCAGCAAGTGTATTGCCAGGAGTACGATCTCTTAGAGCGTCCTGACGCATTTTGTCTTGAGTGTCTTCTGGATACCAGTGGTAGCCCAGCATTAATGGGGTTACAGTTACACCAGCATTTGCAGCAGCAAATGGAGCTGCAACTAACATGGCGAGTGCGATACGACTCAGTTTCATGGATTCCTCCAGATGTTTAAAAAATTTGTTGTTCATGTAGCCTACTTGATTGTTCGGCTAACTGGAATAGTTAAGTAACTATTTTTCCCAGCATTTTTAGGTCTTCATCTTACCTCAAGTAACCCATCACTCATAGACTGAGTTTTGAAATTACTCCATAGAGCGAAGTATTGATAAAAATTTTTACATCTTCCGTTGCAGTTTAGTAAGTTTCACGTTGCAGAGTCAATACTTTGTATTCTTAAAAGAAATTATTCGTCTTTTATTTTAACTCTAAGTTATCTATGATGCTCATCTGAAAATAAGTGATTAATTTCAAAAAGATGAATCTTATTTTCTATTTAATAATCATATCTTGAGTATCTTTAAAATGAAATTTAGCAAATTTTTTACCGGTTTTACTCTGTTTGAACTGGTTACAGTGATGGCAGTTATTTCTATTACTGTACTGATTTCTATTCCTTTTTTTACTTCATTGTTAAGAAAACAAGAGGCAAATCAGCTCTACAGCGTTTTTAAACCAGTGCTCAGTCAAGCCCGGGCAAGAGCCTCTACCTTGCACCAGCCTATAGCACTTTGTGGTAGTAGCAACAGGCTAACTTGTGATCACAACTGGAACGCCGGAATTTTAACATTTATTGACCAGAACAAGAATCGCAGCCTGGATGCAGCTGAACAAATTCTTGAACATCATCCTACCCGACTAAAATATGGTTCCATGCAATGGCGCGGGGCGGGTTTATCCCGGGCTAATGTTCTGTTATTTGAGCCTGAACGTGGACGCCTGAACATGAGTAATGGCAGCTTCTGGTACTGTGCAGAGCAGGCTCAATGGCATCGTCTGATTATTTTATCCACTATGGGCCATGTTCGTCCCTCAAAAGACAGTAATGGCGACGGTATCCATGAAACTGCCAGCGGTAGAAATATTCGCTGCTAGGATATGCAATTGATGAGCGCTATCAATTTATCGCCGTACAAGCCATATTTTTGTATACTGTGCCCAATTTAAATGGGGCGAACTGGTTTTATACCTGTCCTGGTTGCCCTGCAAGGAGTGGAATATGTCTGAATCCGTTGTGATTGTAAATGGTGCCCGTACTGCTATGGGTGGTTTTCAGGGTGCATTAGCCAGTGTAACAGCCCCTGAACTTGGTGCGGTTGCCATTCGTGAAGCTGTACAACGTGCTGGCCTGCAACCTAGTGATATTGAAGAAGTCATTATGGGTTGTGTACTACCGGGTGGCTTGAAACAGGGACCAGCCCGTCAGGCTATGCGCAAGGCCGGCTTACCGGATAACACTGGTGCAGTCACCATTAATAAACTATGTGGCTCTGGCATGAAGGCGGTGATGCAGGCAACTGATATGATCAAAGCCGGTAGTGCCAATGTCGTAGTGGCAGGTGGTATGGAATCCATGACCAATGCGCCTTATGTTTTGGCTAAAGCTCGTGGTGGGTTCCGTATGGGTCATGGTGAAATCAAGGATCATATGTTCCTTGATGGGCTTGAAGACGCTGAAACTGGTCGTCTAATGGGATCTTTTGCTCAGGACATGGCCAACAAAATGAACTATAGCCGTGAGCAAATGGATGATTTTGCCATTCGCTCCCTAAAGCGTGCCCAAACTGCCATTACCGAAGGTTATTTTAAAGATGAAATTGCGCCGGTCACTGTAAAAACCCGTAAAGGTGAAGAAGTTGTTGAGCAAGACGAACAGCCTTTAAACGCCAAACTGGATAAAATCCCTGGCCTAAAGCCTGCATTTGCCAAAGATGGAACCATTACTGCGGCTAATGCCAGCTCTATTTCTGATGGTGCATCTGCACTGGTGTTAACCTCTGAGAGCAATGCAAAAGCCAAGGGCCTGCAACCACTGGCGCGTATTGTTGCTACTTCCAGCAACTCACAACATCCCAGTGAATTTACTATTGCACCAGTTGGCGCAATTCAAAAGGTGCTGGATAAAGCAGGCTGGACAGCAGAAGAAGTCGACTTGTGGGAAATTAATGAAGCGTTTGCCATGGTGACTATGGCAGCGATGGACAAGTACAGCCTGGATGCTGAAAAAGTGAATATTCACGGTGGTGCTTGTGCATTAGGTCATCCGGTTGGTTCTACGGGTTCACGTATTATTCTGAGCCTGATCCATGCTCTAAAGCGCACTGGCGGCAAAAGAGGCGTTGCCGCACTGTGTATTGGCGGTGGCGAAGCGACAGCGGTTGCCATTGAGCTGATGTAATTTAATTTTCCTCAAAAAGCGGGCTAATTTTAGCCCGCTTTTTATTACCTGCAATATCATAACTGGGCTATTTTTTGACTGGATTATTTTTTATCTAGGTTATTTAGCCAACCGCTTCAACACCTCAGCCGCTGCGACCATACCAAAACTTGCCGTCACTGTTATTGCTGAACCATAACCACCACAGCGTAATCCAGCGCTTGCGCATACATTTTGTGAGCTAAAAGGATTATCAATTGAATAAATACAGGTAATTCCAAATTTATCTTTCGGTTTTTTACAGATTCCCTTATTACGTAATTCACTACGGATTTTGGCCAGCATGGGGTCTTGCTCGGTTCTGGACAAATCAGCCACGCGGATTTTTAGCGGGTCTAGTTTACCGCCTGCACCACCTGAAACAATAAGTGGAATTTTATTAAAGCGACAGTGCAGAATCAAAGCCAGTTTGGCTTTAACATCATCAATACAGTCCAGAATCAGATTGGGCTGATATTGCTCAACTAACGCTTTAGTGTTATCCGGTGTTAAAAAATCATCTACCAGATTAATTTTAATTTTGGGATTAATGCCTGCTATGCGTTTAGCCATGATGTCAACTTTCCCATAACCAAACGTCTCAGTTAATGCAGGTAGTTGGCGGTTAATGTTGGAAGCAACCAGCACATCCATGTCAACAAGTGTTAGCTCACCAATACCGCTACGCGCCAGTGCTTCAGCAGCCCACGACCCTACCCCGCCAATACCAATGACCATCACATGGGCTTGCTCAAACTCATTAAATGCTGGTTCACCATATACTTTAGCTGTACCAGCAAAACGGCGTTCGTATTCGTCATGATCAGTTGATTGGTCAGGTAAAAAGTCAGTTTGAGAGGTCATATGGATAAATCCAGTCCTGTTTCAAGGCATCACAGCTATTTTGCCATAACTGCCAGCCCAGCGTGCTTTTATCCATATTTAATGCCAGACTGAGTCCATCCAGCACAAAAGGCAGGTTGGCTGGCGTGTTACGGGTACGGTACTCGGTTGAAACCTGACAGCATAGTGGCGTCATGTCGGGGCAATCTGTTTCGATGACTAAATGCTCTGCACCGACCGCCTGAATAACCTCATGCAAACGTTTGGCATTGGGATTGGTCACCTGACCCGTGACACCCAGCTTAAAGCCCATTTTTATAAAAGCTCTGGCCTCCTGCACGCCACCTCCAAAAGCATGGGCAATGCCGCCATTTTTAAAGTGATGCTGTTTTAATATGGCCAGAGTATCTGCATGAGCACGACGAATATGCAAACATACTGGCAGATCATATTGCTGAGCCAGATCAAGCTGCTCAGAGAAAAACAGTTTTTGTTTCTCAAAAACTTCCGGCTGTTTTAGTTCTTTGGTAAAAGTGTCCAAACCAATTTCACCAATAGCAACCACAGAATAGTTTTTAAGCAGCAGTTCCAATTGCTGCAAATGCTGTTCAGCATGCTCAGTAATATAAAAAGGATGCAACCCAGGCGCTAACCATGTCTGTGGATGAGGCATGCCTGCCTGATTGATTTGCTGCTGTACCCGCAATAGATCATCAAAGCGACCTGCCAAAAAGCCGATAAGCACCAGTGCCTTAACACCTCGCTGCCAGGCTAGCTCAGCGAGCTCTAGGCGGTCGTGATCAAACTCTAACCCATCAAAGTGCGTATGGGTATCAATCAGGGGCAGGAATGACATGCTGTTTGGGAACATTAAGCTGGACAGGCGCTTTAAGGTATTCTGGCTTGATGATACCGTTTAACTGCGCATACGGAACAGTAAATTCTGGCATACCGACTACGTACGGCCCAATTTCATATTGCGCATACGATAGCTTGAGGCCGTCCAGATCAAAGGTAAAATTGTCTGTGAGCTTAAATGGCCAGGTCTGCTCGTACTCATCCAGATCTGTCTTGGCATCATTTTCTTTAATCCAGGCCACAAACTGCTGATAAAACAGCTGATGCAATTGCTGGCGCTGGGCAGGTACCAGAATATCATCCAGACCTAACTGTTTTTTTTGCTTTAAGTCCAGATTATAGTAATTATCCAGCGCGCTGCCATGGGCACCCCCGGTATAATACGCTGCGCTAATTTTAAGCAGGGCAATATCACCTTTTTGACCCAGATACTCTGGCGTTACCTGCATACTATAGGGTACAGGCGCTCCCCTTGCAGCGCTATCCTGTTTGGCAGCCTGCAAAAAGCGATCGACATTATCCTGGATACTGGTGGGTTTTGGCTGCTCTTCACTTAACTGGACACTGGATAGTTGCAGAATCTCCCGGTCTACAAACTGATTTACCCAGTGGTTGCTGGTTTGTAGGCGCTGTATATCTACTTCAGGGCATCCTTCACCCTCACAGGCAGGTAACTTATAATTAGCCGGCACTTGTTTTACACTCATCTGATGCGGCTGAGGGGTAGACTGTGAATCACTGGCGGCGGGTTTTTCAGGCACTTCCTTATGCTTCTGACAGGCAGTGGTCATCATACCGCTACTTAATACAAGCAGGTATGTTAGCATTACTTTATTCATAAATACGGTTAACCCCTATAAAAACAAGTTCTTATTCTAGTTGATACCTTAATCATTTAATGTGTAATAAGCGCAGCTTTTATTGATGATCTGTAATCTGTGTCTATTGTTGCCTACTTCTATTGGATGACTGTGTCTATTCTGTTTTACGATTTTGTTTAACAAGGCGCAGCTCAGGACTAGCCACACTACGAGGCATACATAAAGCCACCAAGGCAACCAAACCCAGTTTGAGTAGTCTCGACGTGTTATACGGCTGTGCTTTCATCGCTCAGTTAATCATCCCTTAAGTTAACGTAGTCAGCAAATTAATGCTCGCGGGTAGAGCGGAATTCAATATCTGGCCAGCGCTCCTGCATGAGTTGCAGGTTTACCCGGCTGGGTGCCAGATAAGTCAAATAACCACCGCCATCAATGGACAACTGATCATGCGCCTTTTTCTTGAAGTCATTAAGTATTTTTTCATCGTCACAGTGAATCCAGCGCACTGTATTAACATTGATCGGTTCATACACGCAATCTACCTTGTACTCTTCCTTGAGGCGATAGGCCACTACGTCAAATTGCAGCACCCCAACCGCACCTACAATTAAGTCATTACTGATTTGCGGCATAAACACCTGGGTTGCCCCTTCTTCGGACAACTCTTTTAAGCCTTTTTGCAGCTGCTTGGACTTTAATGGGTCTTTTAGGCGCACACGGCGAAACAGCTCAGGCGCAAAGTGCGGAATACCGGTAAAATGCAAGTTCTCGCCACTGGTAAAGGTGTCACCAATTTGAATGGTGCCATGATTATGCAGGCCAATAATATCACCCGGCCAGGCTTCTTCCAGATGCTCGCGCTCACCGGCCAGAAACGTTAAGGCATCGCTAATACGTACCTCCTTACCCAGCCGTACATGATTCATTTTCAGGCCTTTTTCATAACGGCCTGAACAAATGCGCATAAAGGCAATACGGTCACGATGCTTGGGATCCATATTGGCCTGAATTTTAAATACAAAACCGCTAAAGCCTGCTTCGGTGGCCTCAACCATACGCTCCTGCGCCGGATGTGCTTTGGGCGGCGGTGCCCAGTCTACAAACGCATTAAGCACATGATCTACCGCAAAATTACCCAAAGCCGTGCCAAACAATACTGGCGTCTGCTTACCTGTCAGGAACTGCTCGGCATCCAGCTCATCCCCTGCCATTTGTACGAGTTCCAGCGACTCTTCAAATGATTTAAAGGCCAGGTCACCCAGTTTTTCCCGGATATCGGGATAATCATAACCATCGCGCACTTCGACCTCGACGATTTCTGTCCCGTGTCCCGGCTGATAAATATAGGTTTTGTTTTGGCTAATATGATAAACACCCGCAAAATCACGTCCCATACCAAGCGGCCAGGTAATAGGCACACAGCGAATTTTGAGCACACTTTCAATTTCATCCAGAAGCTCCAGTGGCTCCCGAATTTCGCGGTCGAGTTTATTTACAAAAGAAATAATTGGCGTATCGCGCATACGGCATACATCCATCAGTTTGATAGTACGCTCTTCTACCCCTTTTGCCCCGTCAATCACCATCAGGGCAGAATCCACCGCAGTCAGAGTGCGATAGGTATCTTCCGAGAAATCCTCGTGCCCCGGTGTATCCAGCAGGTTGATGGTATGGTCTTTATAAGGAAACTGCATGACCGATGTCGTAATGGAAATACCGCGTTCCTTTTCCATCTCCATCCAGTCGGAAGTGGCATGACGATCTGATTTGCGGCTTTTAACTGTACCGGCCACGCTAATGGCTTTACCCCATAGCAGGAGTCTTTCGGTCATAGTGGTTTTACCGGCGTCTGGGTGCGAAATGATGGCAAAGGTTCTACGAGCCTTTACTTCTCTAGCTAATTCATCTTTAAACATAAGAAAAATCTACAATATGTACACAGTTATGTACACATTTCTAAATATGTACTAAAACTGAAAAAGTGGGAATTCAAAATTGGCGTAATTGTAGCAGATTTGAATAGGATTTTACTGATTGCGGATATGTCTTGATTTATCCACAATTGAATGTATTGTTATCTTTTTAATCTATATCTTTGTTTCGGACTTTTCGGCTTATCTGGAATAGTACGCTCAATCAAATCTGCTTCTATTGCAGGATTTAAGTAATTCTTTTGGAACGTTGCTCGATGCGTTAATCCAACCAATTGCATCAATTCAGCTAAAGTATAATCTTCTTGCTTCATTGCCGAAAGTAAACGCTGAACTTGGTCGCTCACTTGAGCGGTAGCATGATCGCTATCTTGAGCGGTATCAGTTGAACTAAGAATGGCATCTAAAATCATCTGTAAGATGAATTCTATAAATGGGGCTGAATCTGTTCGGTCTGTACTTGCTTGCAAAGCCTCATAGTAGGCTTTTTGATTTTGATAGATCAAACTCTCAACAGGAATATTAGCAAAGATTGGATTCCATCTGCTTAATATTAAAGTTTGCCATAGCCTTCCCATGCGCCCATTACCATCCGCAAATGGATGAATAAATTCAAACTCATAGTGAAATACTGAACTTTGGATAAGAGGATGCACTTCGCTATCATTTAACCAATCAAGTAAGTCAACCATCAGTCGATTAATTTGATTTGCAGGCGGAGCCATATGCACCACTCGATCACCTGACATTACACCGACACCACCATGACGATACTGACCAACTTCATCAATCAAGCCTGTCATTAAAATTTGATGAGCTTGTAGTAAGTCCGACTCTTGACTTGGTTGCCACTGCTGAAAGGCTTCATAGGCTTTAATCGCATTACGCACTTCTTGAACTTCTTTTGGAGGTGCAATTACGGTCTTACCATTTAGAATCGCCGTGATCTGTTCCGTACTTAAAGTGTTCCCTTCAATCGCCAGTGAGCCTTGAATGGTACGGATACGATTGGCTTTTCGTAGTTTTAAGCTGTCCTGAATTTCCTCTAAAACAGTCAAACGCCCTATATTTTCACTGATCTGAGCAATCAGATGAATGATTTTTGAGGTGATGGTATAAGGCGGTTGGTATTTCATATTTTCAATTTGTCCCATACTTTATTGAACAAAAATTTTCTTCAACATTTGCTCAAGATAAGCTGTCCCATTACCCACCATAAATAAGACATTTTTTTCAGCAAACTCTTCTTCAGAAAGAGAGTTATTCAGAATATCTTTCATTGGGGTAATAGACAAAATAAAGCTATTCAAAATCAAGTCAGAATGATCGAGTTTTGCTTCAATACTTTTTATCTCTTTGTAGAGCTCAATTTTAGCATCATCGTGATTCATGTTTCGGATGCCTTTAGGATCAACTAAAGTTAAATATTGCTGCCCTGTTTGTTTATTCACTAGCCACAATAAAAAATCAGGGTAAAAATTACCTGCCAAGGCGAAACCTAGTCCACGATACTTATTATCAGCATTACGCAACAAATAGAGTTCATGATTTTTCAGGAGTTCATTGGCATCTGGAGTATTGATATAACTTTGCAAATCCAGAACAAACTTCACTTCACTACTTTGGGTATGACTAGTGTAGTCAAATAGCATTGGTGACCATGTAAATGGTAAGCTTTCATCCTTCTTATCCAACAACGGATAGAACAAATGACGATCAAACGTAATCGCCCTAAAGCTACCATCTTCTTTCCAAGGTACCAGTTTTTCAACATCACCTTTGGCAACCAAGTCTTTCAACTTTTCTAATCGGTCAAATACTTCTTGTGCCTCGTTATTTTGACCGTCTTTAGCAGTAAGGGTATATTGCTCACAAATTTGCACAGGTAAATCTTTATCATCCAAGCTAAATTCTGTCACTTCATAAAACTGCCCTTCATAGGCATTCTTAATCGCATGATAGAACTTATCCATATAGGACTGTAACAACTCAGTTAATATCGCTTGCTGTTTCTTAATTCCACTCACGTCATTGGTTAATTCAGATGAGTCAACTAAAAGCTTGTACCAGTCTTCTGTAGAGGTCTTAATATCTCTTAAGCAAAACTCCTGTAAATCATCAACGTTCAACTGTAAGTTGCTATATCCTCGTTGGAACTTATATTGCTGAAGTTGCAAGTAAATTTCATCAAAATCAAACATACACATGATTTTTGGTGGAATCTCATGCTCTTGACGCTTGTCTTTAACATCAATTTGACGCTTTGACTTATCGGTATGAAAGGCTTGCAAGCGAGGATACAAATCCAAAACAACAAAAGGTTTTTTGATTTTACCTTCGTATTGTTTTGGAATCTTAAACATCGAAAGCTTTAACTGAGCCTTAAAACCATTCGCTTGATTATCTTTGTAGCCATCTTTTAATGTGAGTGTTTTTAAGCGAGGCGCTTGAATTTTATTGGTTGGAAAATCCAATGTGACTAAATCCTGATTCAGGATAATGCCTTCATCATTTAGATAATCGCGGAATTTTTCCATGTAGTCAGCACGTAAACCAAAAATATTAATAGTTTGCATCAAATCTAAATGCAGACCTTTATATTCAGCCTTACTATAAATTTCTCTTGGTGTTCGTTTTAAAGAGAAGTTCTCACCTTTTAAACGTACGCCACGACCAAAGAGCTGAATAATCTGAGCACCTTCACCTGAACCCATGTTCAACAAGCCCATGGTCGAGACACGCCAGCTACTCCAACCTTCGGTAAATTTACGTGAACCGATTAGAAGATGTGTTTCACTATCATCATTATTTAATGTAGGAAATAATGACTCTGCAAAATCATCGGTACGAGCATTGATGTAATGCGTTTGACTTGAGTTCTCACAATTATCGTATAGGCCTTTTTCATCACCGACATTAATCACTGCAAAAGGAGTATTTTCTCCGACCTGTAAACGCAACTCACCTTTATTCGCCGTGATACGTACTACATTCAAACGTTGATTGGTTGTAGCGTTAAAAAAGCTTTTTAAAATATCTTGGTAAAGATCAGTTGCATTTTGACCATGTAAAGGTGCAAATCGATTGGCAAAAATATTGTTTCCTTTAGGATCAACCAAACGAGATGTATTAGTAATTAAGTCATGCAGCCAACCAATCACCTTGCTCTTACGAGAGGCATCTAAAAAGTCAGCTAAGAATTTCACAATGGCTAAAATATCAGAGTCATCATCATTGACTTTATTTCCGACAAATACCCACAGTGGTTTTTCAATATTAAACTTGGCAAGTTTTGCCTGATTCTTTTTAAACAAATACTGTTGTTGGTAAAATGAAAGTAGGCAAGCTGTAAGATATAGATTGCGCTCATCATCTTCATGATATTCTTTCATATTCAGAATATTGACTTCTTTACCATAGCCATCTGCATAGAAGTATTTGTACGAGTAATCGAACAAAATACTTTTAGCATATACTTCTCGAAGCGCTTCCCTACGGTATTTTTGCTGTTCTAATTCATCAAGCTGAATATTTTTTTTCTGTTCTTCGGTTAACTTATTAATCGCCATACCATACAGCATTTTGGCTTTTTGTTTTTTTGCATCTTCAAAGCGTTTATAGACGTTGTCTGCTTTACTCACAGCTTGACCAAAGGTTGCCGAATATTCAAAGCTAAATCCATCTTTAGTAAGAATATCACGACGCTCCATCCAGGCACCTGCGCTACTACTCGTACCACGGTGCCCTTCGTCGATCAGAACAAGGTTTCTACCTTCCAAGCTCATCGTCGCAACAGTTTTATCACCATCCGTATCACTCAGCTTGTTCATATCGATGATTTGAATTTCATCTCGATAAAGGTTATTACGGCTTTTTTGCTTATCAAACAAAGTCGCTTGAAAACCAGAGTCTGTCAGCTCTTGTAAATGCTGTTCACTCAAGCCTTCATTTGGGGTAAGTAAAATGATTTGGTCTGGGTAAGTGCTGTCTCCATTTTGCTTTTGGAAATAGTCTAAATACTGCAAAATATTGACATGCATAAGCAATGTTTTACCACTGCCCGTTGCATTCCAATAGCCGATTTTATTTAGGTCTTCAGGCAAATATTGCTGAAATTGGTCTGCATCAATTTTCTGATCATCATTATATTGTTCAAGTTCAACATTCAGCTCATTGAGCATATCCGCTTGATGATTAAAATATTGATCTAAATACAGTTCTGTGAAAAGCAATGAAAGGTATTGGAAATATTTTAGATTTAAAATATGACCTTCTATTTCATTACGTTTTTCCGTAATTTTTTGCCAGTGCTTCACAATGTTTAAGTCATAGCGACGTAGAACATCGATATCTACAACCTGTTTGTTAAACAAAGTATTACTGATCACACTAAAGAATTTCGTTTGTCCTGCATTATCACCTTCATACTCGATTCCCTCAAACTGAGGATAATCAAGCTGTTGTTTCATGCCTTCCAAACGATTCGGATTAAACTTCGACCACAACCATTTATTTAAAATCAATTGCTCGTGGAAATTGACTTTAACCGCTTTAGTTTTTGCTTTAGGAGCTTTTGCCACAGTGCATTACTCCTCAAACATATTTTTTAAGAAGGTTTGTTCAATCGAACGGACTTTAAGCTGTTTCTCTTCGCCCTCTTTGTTGATGTACTTACTCGCGACATTATGATCACCATTGATATAAATCAATTGGTATTCGCCATCGTTTGGATTAATTTTAAGTTTTGCTAGTAATTGATCTAGTTCTGCATAGCCAATCTTTTCACAGTCACGCCACAAAACTGTCGTGTATTCACCTGTACGTAGTTTACCTGTGATTTGCACATAGCCTTTGTCTAACTGATAATCTGCTTCTTGAACATTTAGTCCAATGAGATAGTTAAAGGTTTCAACCAAGTCAATATTTTTACGTTCAAACGCACCTGCGCTATCGGTTGTAATATTCATTTGATAGCTAAATGGCTTTAAGAAGTCTTTCACATTCAGTAATGAATCTTTGCTTTCTAACTCAAGCATATAGTGCATGAGATAATCGCTATAAGCGTTTTGATCTTCAGGCTTGGTTGAAGCTTGTTGCTCGGCTAAAAGTGTCTGTTGAGCACCTTTACGCACCAATTCTAAGTTATTTAGCGTATCTTCATAACTTTCAAGTTTCACAACTTTTAAGCAATGGCTAATACCAGACTCAGGATTGGTTGGTTTACCCTCTTTCCAGTCTGCTGAATACACGACTTTTTGGATACGTGGCTTAATGACTGTATCAAAATACTCGCCTTGCTCAACAAGGATATATTTTCGATTTCCATTATCTTCACGATTTAAAGCAATCGTTGCATGAGCAGTTGTACCTGAACCTGCGAAATAATCTAAAACAACACCATTTTTTGATGATGAAATATATACTGCATCTTTAACGGTATAAATTGATTTAGGGTATGAAAACTCGTGATTATCCTTAGAAAAAAAGTTCCTTAGGAACATAATTCCACTGCTTGAAGCATCATATTTTGAATCAAACCAAATGGTTTTTGGTTTTTTACCAACATCAAGTAATCTTCTTTTTTTATAAAGCCGAACACCATCTTCAGAAATTTTAAATGAAACCTCCGTATCTTTTCTTTCTAAGAATGTTTTTCTCTCCCAACGCCATGTTTTTTCTTCTTTAGATGAATTTATTGGTAAAATCTCTATCGAATCATCAGATTTATCAAGACTTAACAGATTAGTCTTTTTATTTAAATAGATTGGGTAAAACAGATTAGGTCTAGTTACTCTATCTGAATTGTTACCTGTTCTCATAAAAGAAACTTCTTGATACTTAGAAATAGTATCGCTTAATCGATAAATACTCTTATCTTCATCACTTAATGTAAAATTTCCTAAATTAGCATTTTCAATATTATTGGTATAAACAATCATATATTCATGAGAAGTTCCATAAAACTTGTCATCATTTCTTCCACGAGGATTATGTTGGACAACAACATTCGCTATGAAATTATTACTTCCATATATTTCATCACATACCGTTATAACTCCTTTTTGCTCATAATCATCTATTGCTATATTTAGTAAACCACCAGATTGTAAAAATGGTTTAGAAACCTCTAAACGATTTGATATAAAAGTTAAAAATGCTGAATGCTTAAATGTATTCTTATACAAGATTTCAGATGACTTTGCATTGTAAGGAGGATCGATATATATACAACCAACTAATTGTTTATACTTTTCACCGAGTAAACTTAGTGCCTGAAAATTATCACTATTAATAATCAAACCATCAGTTTGAGCATCTAAATCATCTATTCGTTTTAAAAGCTTTGCTTTAAACTCTAAGCTAAATAATGAAGTATCCACCATCAAGGCTTGGTGCTGTTTTAAATAATCAACCGTTCCCCAACCTGCATCTGTTCCTTTAAAGCCTAAATCCTCCCATTGTTGCCACTGTGATGTATTGCCTGCAATTTCAGTATATAAAGACTCGTCCACTCGGTCTAAAGTAATGCAGTATTCAGCACTGACGACAAACTTTTTCTTTAGCCACAACTTTTTCTGAAAATCTTCAAGCGAAGCCAAGAAACTAATAATTTCTAAACCAATCTGACGTAAACACTTGATAATACTAAGTTGACGTTCAATTTGAATAAATTGATCGGTACTCACTACATCATCTAAATGCATCACTTCATTTTTAATATAAAAATCAAGTTCATGACGTAAGAATTTACCTAAGTCTTTATGAATAAAATAATCTGCTGTATTTTTTTGCGTATAGGTACTCAAGTGCTTGTGCAACACTGTACGCTTTGGTTCTTTTTCAGTCGGTGCAGGTTGAGCTAAATCATTTAGCCAGTCAGTAGTTAAAACTTCTGCATTAACAATTTTGTTATACGATTCAATATTTAATGTTTCTTGCTTTGAGCCTTTAGGCAAAGTTGCATATTCAAAAAGAATGGTCAGTTCATTATTTTGAATAGAGAATGGAACAATCGTTTCTTCAAACTCTTCACCGTCTTCATCTATACGAGTAAAGGTCTTTGGTTCTGTCACAATAATAAAGCGACGGTCTTTATCATTATCTTTACGGTTTTCACGCGCTGTATCTGCACTCACCAAACGGAATAAAACTGAACGCTCATCGTTCAACTTAAAACGATAGTTGCTAAACATCTCACCAGACTTGGTGTAGTACTGGTCTTTGTTTGCCCAGTGCAACATCACTTCCTCACCAGAGTAAGGGATAGCATAGGTATCACCCTTATAACGACGTTGGCTAATAAAGTCACCATCATCGTAATAACGACTAAAGAACGTGAGCAAATGACTATACACTTGTGACTGATCTGTCATTTCATGTGCATCAGCTTGGGTTAAAGCAATGTATTTTTGACCTAATGCACTTTCTATTGCTTCAGCATCTATAAGCTCACCTTGCTCATTAAAAGCACGTTTACCAAATTCTGCTTTCAGCTCAGCTTCTAATTCTTTTAAAACATTTTCATCAAGACTCGACTTTGCTTCGCCAAGATATTGCTCTACTTTGGTTTTTAAACGCTTATCCAAAAACTCAGCAATTTCGGCACTACGTGCATTTAAAATGCGATAAACTCCAAAATCTAAATCAGGACGATTGATTTGAAAAATCTCTTTGAGTTTAGAAACAAGTGCAGAAAACTGAGTACTCATGAATATTTCCTATTTTTCAAAACCTTATGATAAATAGGTTCTGGTGAAGCGAATAAAATTGCTTAGGCAAAATTAACTGATAAGGATACTAGAAATAACTTTGAATATAAAAAAAATTTGTAGAAAAAAATAGCAATTGGTATTAAACCAACTGCCACCTCACTGCAAATAAATTCTCGGCTTTACTTGAGCGATGTAGTCTTTGCTCCAATGCATCAATCATTGCATCACGCTTATCTGCGATTTCATCTTCAACATCAAAAACCTGCTGTCTCATGCGTCGTTTTTCTTTTTCAGCTTTTTGTATTTCTTCCTGTAGTCGTTTTTCAGTTTCAATATCAGGTGCTTTGCGAGACTCTCGTTTCAGACTAGATATTTTCAACTTTATATCTTCAAGCATTTTCTCCACAGCAAGCAAACTATCCTCAGCCCACTGCTCTAACTTATCGCGTTCCTTTCTGAAAAACTCATCATTCAATTCCAAAGCATGATTCAAAGCAACTTGATATTGCTTATCAATATTTGCCTGAAATAGGTCGGGAATCGTGTCTACCACATCAGACAATACTGTTGCATTGACTTGAAGCAAACGCTCACACAAATCTACATCTAAAACCCTACCATCATCAGTCATTGCTGTGATCACAATATGTTCTTCTTCTTGAAAAGAATCCAAACTCAAGACCGTAATAGATAGCCAACCCTTTTGCCCTTTTAACTCTTCTAGTAGCGTTACCTTTTGACCATACTGGCTATAATCAAACTGAATGAATTGTTTTGGTGTTTGTAAGCCTTTGGCATTATCTAAAACAAATTCACCAAGCGGATGAGTCAAACGATAGATAAAAGTATTTTCAGGAATTCGCTCACCTTTTCGTATAAGCTGATATTTCCCTGAAGGTGCATTCAAAATTGGAGATTTTGTTAAGTCAAAACTTAAATCTTGGTCGTGAAAGTTAGCAAATTTACCAAGAATATATTTTGTAGATAGCCAAAACAAACGACTAATTTTATCTAGCTGTAGTTCAGCTCGTTCTTTTTGTACTTTTAGCAAGTCATGAATATCTGCATCAAAATGCTCAAGTAACAGCTCTTGCGTCCTTTTCATTTTAACGTTGATTTGCTCTTCTAGCTCATCTCTTAATTGCTTAAAGCTTTGTTCTATTTCTTCTGGACTACGACACTGATCATAAATTTCAGAAATCCGTTTTTCAAAATTTATACCACTTTCAACTGTCCCTAAAATGTCATTCGAGGCACCAAAGACACCATCAAATAATTGAAATTTATCTTTAAGTAACTCTAAAACTCGCTGATCGGCTTCATTCCTTTCATTTAAGAAATTAACGACAACAACATCAAACTCCTGCCCATAACGATGGCAACGACCTATTCGTTGTTCCACACGTTGCGGATTCCATGGTAAATCATAGTTAATGACCAAAGAGCAAAATTGTAAATTCACACCTTCTGCTGCTGCTTCTGTCGCAATGAGTATTTCTGCCTCATTCTTAAAAAAATCGATTAAAGCCGTGCGTCGATCAATTGCTGGTGAGCCTGTAACATGTTGAGTCCCTAAATATTTACCCAACCACTTTTGATAAATACCTGTATTCGTTGCAGATGTATTACTACCATTAAATCCTATTACTTTTCCGTTGTATCCTCGTGCTTCCAAGAATGCGATCAAGTATTCCTGAGTACGCTTTGATTCAGTAAAAATAACAGCCTTTCGTTTCGCCCCCATTTCAAACATACGAGCAAAGCCTTGCTCAATCGCGGAAAGTAAAGCAAAAGTCTTACTATCATCTTTAATTTTATAAGCCTGCTGTATATAACGTTCAATTTCAGCTATTTCAGATTTAATTAAACTAACATCTATTTGTCCATGACCTGCTTCCTCATCAAAATCATCCAGTAGCTCTTCATCCATATCCTCATCAACAATAAAATTACTGAGCCAATCTTCATCTAGACTCTGCTGTTCAAGCAATTTTTTCAGTCGCTGTTGAATAGCTTCTAAAGTTGCAATTACAGCAGGAGTCGAGGATGCCAAAAGTTTTCTTAAAACAATTGAAATTAAATGTTTTTGTTGTTGTGGAAATGCATAACTAACTTCTCGTTGCAAATACTCACTGATTGAGTTGTATAGACTTTGCTCATCATCCGTAGGTGTAAATGGTACGGTTAAAGCATGGCGGTCAGTGTAAGGAACATATTCCAAAACATCTTTACGCAAAGTCCTTTGCATAAATTGTTGGATTCTTTTTTTTAACGATTGAATATCACCATCAACCACATATCTAGAACGAAATGCTTTCTCATCCCCAAATAAGTGCTCATCTATTATCGTACTTAAACCATAAAGCTCCATTAAAGTGTTCTGTAACGGTGTCGCTGTTAATAACAACTTTTTCTTGCCTATCAATGAGCGTTTAAGACTATTCCCAATTTTGTTACTTGAGCGATGAGCATTCCGTAATTTATGTGCTTCATCAATGACAACTAAATCCCATGGAATTTGTGCCAAGGCATATTCCATTCGATTTGCAAAAGGATATGAAATTATAGAAATCTTGCCATTTTTAAATGGATCATAAATGCCATCTTTGCGAGCCATATTCCAAGTTTTCAAATCTAAAACTTGTGTAGGCAAGTTAAATTTATCCTGTAGTTCTTGTGCCCATTGCTTTCGTAAAGATGCAGGACAAATAATTAATAAATTTCGACGTCTTTCAGCCCAATACTGACATAGCACCAAAGCTGCCTCGATTGTTTTCCCTAATCCCACTTCATCAGCAAGAATGACCCCTTTACTTAAAGGATTATTTAAAGCAAAAAGTGCAGCTTCAATTTGGTGAGGATTTACATCGACCTGAGCATCAAACAACGACTGCGACAAACGATCAACGTCTGATGCCGAGCGTTTTTTTGTAATTTCCCATGCAAAATATTTTATTTGGTGGTTAGTGTAGAACATTGTTATAAATTAATTTTTGATGATAATTCAATATAGCAAGCAATCTACATCTGGAGAAGAGAAAAAAATAAGGGAGTTCACACTCCCTACTTTAAAGTGTGAATACTAGCACTTCCGCTGACATCATAACTTTAGCATAGTTTTTCTTTCAATCGCTCATAGGGTGTTTTTCCATCCATAGCAGCATGAGGTCTGGCATAGTTATAAAATGCCTCCCATTCCGCTAATTTAGCGTTTAGGTCGACATCATCGGTATAGTTTAATAACTGGTAAAACTCCATCTTGTCGGTCTTATGAGATCGCTCGACCTTGCCATTATGTTTGGGAGTTCGAGGCTTTATGTACCTATGATGAATTGCTAAATCGTTTAAATGCCAATGAAATTTCGATTGGAATTCATGCCCATTATCGGTCTGGATGGTATGAATCCGAAAAGGAAACTTCTCAATAACATAATTGACAAAATCAATCGCATTAGCCTGGTTGTGCTTTTCATAGATTTTTAGTGCCCTGACTCTGGTTGCATCATCAATCGCAGTGTATTGATATCTTTTAATCCTCTTTCCATCTTGATCTTTGAAAAATAAGAACTTTACATCAACTTGAACATGGTGGCCTGGTACTTGTTTCTCATAGCGCTGAGGAGTAGGAATGGATCGTTTTCGCTGATTCTGGGGCAGCCGATTCAGACCATTACGTTTTAAAACGTGATATACACCCGCTGCCGAGATTTTAATTTGATGATAGCGCCATAAGTACCAACTGATCCTTACCTGCCCAAAATGATAATGCTGACGTAAATGAAGAATCTTCTCTTCAATGGCAGGAGGCGTGCGTAACTTGGGATTTTCTGGACAGGGCTTGCTGTTGATTAGCCCAGATTCACCTTTAGTTTGGTAATTCTTTTTCCAACGATAGAAAGTATCTCGTGAAATACCAAAATAACGACAGGTGAAAGCAATATTCCCACTGTGCTCTGCATGAGCAAATACTTTTAATTTATGGGCGATTTCCCGCTGGGCTTTTGTACTCAAAATCGAAACTCCTGTGACATGAGGTAAAATTTACCAAAATGTCAGTAGAAGTCTCAATTTTCACATCTTAAGCCACGTATCTGTTAAAGGCATTTTACTCCACCTGTGTACATATTTTTTTCAAATAGAAAATTCTAGAAAATGTGTACACACATATGTACACAAACATACTGACTAGACTTGAAATCTATTGAATGGGGTTGAAAGATATACCAGATAAAGAATATCAATATTTTTATATTTTTACAGCACTTACAATGCTTTTATTATTATATTTGAAATAGGTTGAATGGGCTTGAATAGATATCAAATATTTGGGTAATCAGATATTTGCATTGGTCATATAGATATCGATTCAGCTCCTCTAAGGTTTCAAAGGCAAGCATCGGCTCAAACAGCTTTTTAAGCAGGGTTTGAACCTGCCGTTCAACCTGTCCTTTTTCCCAGCCAGAAGCCGGGGTACAGGCAACTGGTTCAATTAAAAAGTGGTTCATCATGCCCATAAACTGATCATTGAACTCTCGATCCTTGCCTGAACCAATGCTTTTTACCGCTGTTTTCATATTGTCGTAAATGCCACGTTGCGGTGTGCCACCAAAGTAGGTGAAGGCATGATTATGCGCATCCATCAGCATTTCTATTTTCTGGGATGGATAAGCGCGGATGAAGAACCCACGGCTATAACATAAACGAAAGTGGGCAACCTGGACTTTAATCACGACACCAGCTAAACGAACCTGCTCGGTACTCCAGTCAAACTGATAAGCATCAGCAATGGTAAATCGTTGTGGGATGAATGCTGTTACAGGTTGATGATGGGTCTTATAGTAGGTTCGGATATATCCACAAACAGCTCCATACGCACCCTGATAGCCAATGCTTTTCAACCACTCAAAGTGTCGCTGGGCACTTAAGCGTTTACTCTTGGGAAGTGGTAACTCGACTAATAACCGTGCTTCAAGGCGCTCTTTATATTCACCCAATTGGGGATAGGGTTGAACTTGACGCTGATAGGTAGGTTCTTCAGTACACTCAAGATATTTCCTGACTGTACGACGGCTCAAGTGCAGCTTGAGCGCAATGGCTCGTTGAGAGAGTCCGTCTTTATGATATAGCCGTCTGACTTTGGCAACAGTTTCCATGCACAACACCTAGGTTCGCCTCGCTGTTAAATAGCGAGAGATTAACATTCCCTAGGGTGGTGCAAAATTGCACTGAAAACCCTAGGCTAAGTGGTGCATTTTTCCACTGAAATTAACACTCATACATTTAAGCGTCGGTATGAGCTGGTAGTTTACTAGCCAAAACATCTACTTTTTCAATAGACGGTGGCTCTGAAAATAGCTCATCGGCCTGAGCCATCAACGCAGCTGCAACCTTGCCAGATAAATGTGCTTGGCGACCCGCCTCATCAGGAAATGCATCAAAAATACCAAATGTTGTAGGTCCAAGACGTAGGCCAAACCACGCAACTGTCGCAGGTTCTTCCATTACAATAGGTAAACCGGCTTTAAGGAAAGCTTCCACTTCGTCTTCTTTACCCGGTTTAGCTTCAAGACGGACATATAAAGCTGTTTTAAGCATGACTAAAACTCCACAATTGATTAGAATTAAAACTGATTCTGACATTGCTAATGTATGCATGTCAGAAAGTTTTGTTGTATAAAAGTTAAAAAAATTTCCCATAGCTGAGCCAAAATCTGGGTTTTTATTTCGACATAATGCTATGAATTTATTAAAGTTAATATCATTAACATTTGAATCAAAAAATTAAGATATGAGATGATTAAATTCAATCTTAGTTATATAAGGATCAATTGACTCTACCTTAGATTTATAAGCTGACCTCTTCATCTGGAAATTATATTGCTCAAGAAGCATTCAAGAACAACATTGTACATCCTCATATCTATGAAAGTTATTTAGCTAGGAATTTGCTGTGAAACTCTATATGTTTCTCTATAAAGCTCGCAATGAAGTAATAGCTAAGGTAATCCCCCCTAAAAATAATAGGATCTAAAAGTAGAATTTTCTCTTAAGACACAAGCAGGAGATTCTGCATGAAAACATCTAAATTTACTGACAGTCAGATCATGTCCATTTTGAAGCAGGCGGAGTCTGGGACACCTGTAGCTGCCCTTTGTCGTGAACACGGCATGAGTAATGCCCTTGCGCAGCAGTGCTGCTCATATAAATGGCGTGCCAAATATGGTGGTATGGATACATCATTGATGGCACGGCTGAAAGAGCTGGAAGCAGAAAATACCAGACTTAAAAAGATGTATGCGGAAGAACGATTAAAGGCAGAAATTATCCAGGAAGCGATGGCAATGAGCAGCACTGCTGCGCAAGGGTGAAGCCATCTCACCGACGTCAGATGGCACAACAGGCAGTTGCCCACCATGCTATTAGCATTCGTTTGGCTTGCCGAGCATTTAGTATCAGTGAAACCTGCTACCGTTATCAGTCCAAGTTAAACGATGACAATGCATTCATTGCAGAACAGCTCATTAAGCTCACTGAAGAAAATACAGATTGGGGCTTTGGTCTGTGTTTCTCTTATCTACGTCATGTTGAAAACTATGTTTGGAATCATAAGCGTGTTTATCGCATTTACTGTGAATTGGCACTAAATCTGCGCATTAAACCGAGAAGAAGACTAAAACGGCATGCACCAGAACCACTGAAAGAGCCGATCCGGGCAAATCAGGTCTGGTCACTGGATTTTATGCATGATCAGCTGATCGATGGTCGTAAGTACCGGCTATTGAATGTAATTGATGATTACCGTCGAGAAGGTTTGGCTATTGAAGCAGGATTCTCATTACCCACGATCAGGGTTGTTCGCACATTGGATCAGTTATTGGAATGGCGAGAAAAACCGTTAGTTATTCGTTGTGACAATGGCCCGGAGTTTATCAGTCACGAATTTGTACGCTGGGCAACTGAACAAGGTATTCATATTGAATATATTCAACCAGGTAAACCACAGCAGAATGCATATATTGAACGCTATAATCGGACTATACGTTATAGTTGGCTGAGCAAACATTTATTTGATACTTTGGATGAAGTACAAGAATATGCAACAAACTGGCTGTGGCATTACAACCATGAAAGACCACATCAGGCAAACAAAGGAAGGCCACCTCTAATGGCTGCTTAACCTCTACTTTTAACTTCGGTTATTTATGGGAGGATTACCATTGCAAACGTCCTGCGAGCCTTTACTTCTTGCGCTAATTGATCTTTAAACATTAGAAAATCTTCAATAGGTACACCATATTGCACACACTTGTCGATATGCACAAAACTGGAAAAATGGAATTTAGAAATTGGCGCAATTGTAGCAGATTTATAATGGGTATTTACTGCTTGTTGCATACTCCCACACAGACTGCATGCACAAGGCTGGCTGTGCTTTAAGCTTGGTTAATTAATTATACGGATTTATTTTTTGACAACTCTTATTGTCAAAATAAAGCTTCTGCCCTAACATCTGTCAACCTTAATTTGCCTATAGGTCATTGCCATGTCAAAAGCACAAAAAGTTCATATTATCCAGGACTTTGATTTTCCGGTAGCCCAATTATTCCAGACGTTGAGCGAACATGAAAATCTGCGCCAGATTTTTGCCCCTGTTGCCATCAAACGTGTTCAAAATGGTCAGGACAGCCGTAATGGCGTAGGTTCAGCCCGCAAAATGTCACTTCCTCTGGTGCCCTCTTTTGTTGAAACCACGCTGGTTTACCGTGAAAATGAATTGATTGAATATGCCATCACCAAAGGCATTACTCCAATCAAGGATCATTACGGGATTATGAAATTTATTAATCTGGGTGAGCGCTCACGGCTGGATTACACCATTGAGTTTAAGGGACGCCTGCCTTTTATTGGCACTGTGGTAAAACTGGGGCTGGAAAATGGCATCAAAAGAGGCCTTAAAAAACTAAAGCCTTAAGTATCCGGTCATCTTTATTAGAACCAGACCGCGCTTTTAATAGGTGCAATACTATATAGTGGTCTGGCCTAAACAGATTTTCCCTGATGAATCTGGTTTAGACATTTGACCTAAAGCGTTAGCGCTATTCGTCGAGCCACCTAACCTGGTCGCTTGACTGGCCAGCACATCTTAAAGCGTGCGCCGCCTAAATCAGGACTCTGATCAACACTAATGTGCCCACCAAACCAGAAAGCAATACGCGATACAATAGACAAACCTAGTCCATAACCTCCAATTGAATTGGCAGCACGGGTACGACTATCATCCAGCCGCGAAAAAGGCTCAAAAATCTTTTCACGATCTTTTTCAGCAATACCCGGCCCGTCATCTTCTACACAGATATAAGCTTTGCCATTTTCCACACCGGCACTGATTAGAATTTTACTGCTGGCAAAACGCATGGCATTGCCTGCCAGATTTTGCATTACCCGGTGCAAATACAATTTTTCTGCAACAACTTCAATGCTCTCATCAGGCTCCAGCGTCAGCACTTCCGGTTTCAGCCCTAGATTACGTGTTTCTTCGGCAACCTGTCGCACCATTTTATACAACGGCACACTTTCAAAATTTAATGAGGGAGTGCCCTGTTCCAGTTTGGCGTAGGTTAAAATCTCATCAATCAGGGTATTTAAGGCTTCAATGTCCTTATCAATCATGAGCTGCTGCTCCAGACGACTCTCATAGTCATCCGTATCAGCCAGCATTTCTACCCCAAAGCGTACCCGCGCAACTGGCGTACGTAGCTCATGCGACACAGCACGGGTCAGCTCACGCTGTGCTTCAATCAGTCGCTTGATATGCTCAGCCATGCCGTTAAAGCTTAATGCCAGGGTATCAATTTCATCTTCGCCATCTACTTTTACCCGGGCATCCAGATTGCCTGTTCTTACCTGGTTCAAACCATTACGTACCAAGCGAATTTTACGCTCCAGAGGTAAAATCAGGGAGTAAACACCCAGGCTGATCAACAACAAACCCATTAAAGTAACACTGGCAAACAAGTGAAAAGGCAGCCAGTTGAACATGGGAATTGGCCCCATGACTAGCACCTCATTGCTAGTGCCAGTAGGACTCACTACCGAAATCGTCGTGCCAGTGGTAGATACGCTGTCCCGCAACAGCATGATGACTTCCTTGCGGCGAATGCGGGCCAGCTGCTCCATATCAAGCCCCAGATTACTTAAGGGCTGAATCGTGATCGGATAAGTAAAGTGTTTGCGAATTTCCTGTAGGCGCTTTTCTTCCTGACCAGGGTAATACACCAGATCATCCAGCATAAAAACTGCAATGGCTTTAATTTGCTGCTCACCGACTTTGTCAATGCGGGTAACCAGTAGCAGATTTTCATCAGGAATACGGGTATAGACATCGGCCTGGACTTTGTGCATGTCATAACGCACAACCGATAATGACTTTCCAAGTAGCTCTCTTTCGCGTCGGGTAAACTCTACCGAATCAAGCGGCACTAGTTTAAGCGGCAGATTTAATAAAATACTGGCGTCATCAATCCAGTCCTGACGGGTTCTTTCCGTGGTCTGGCGGGCAATGCCCTGACTAATAATATAAAAAGCGCCTTCGGCCATTTCTTCACGATAGGCTTGCGCACGCTTATAATTAACGCCCTGAATCAGGATATAAGCAATAATGGCAACTACAACACATAAGAGAACCAGATATGCATAAATACGAAAGAAAATACTATGCCGCAAACTTGGACCTCATTAATGTCGAGCGCTACTTTTTTAGCGTACTTATTTTAAGAAAACGACACATTATTAAGCTTATTCAGAATAAACTCAATTTAAACTGACAAAAAACACACTGTTTCTTGATAAAAGAAGTCAAACAGTGTGCTGTTGTCTGAGGGTTAACTGAGTACTATACTCAGAAAGCTTACATTCCGCCGCTGGACTCCTTAACAAACAAGTAGCCTTTGCTACGTACAGTCTTAATGCGCTTGGGGTTTTCCGGATCATCACCAATTTTTGGGCGGATGCGGGAAATACGCACGTCAATGGAACGATCCTGTCCGTCATACTCAATACCACGCAAGCGCTCAAAAATGTCTTCACGTGACAGAATGCGGCCTGCATTGGAGGCCAATAACCACAGCAGATCATATTCGGCACTGGTAAAGTCAACCAGATCGCCAGACAGTGTAACCGAGCGACCGCCATTATCAATGACCAGGTCATCAAACTCCAGACGTTGTGCCACTTCTTCGTCAACTACTTTATCCGTACGACGCAGCAGCGCACGGATACGTGCCAGCAGCACACGCGGCTGAACCGGTTTTGGCACATAGTCATCAGCGCCCATTTCCAGGCCTAGTACCTGATCCATGTCTTCGGTACGTGCCGTCAGCATTAAAATAGGATGATGATAATGCGGACGAATTTCGCGGCATACGGTCAGGCCATCTGCACCAGGCAACATCACATCCAGCACCACCAGATCAGGCTGCTCAGAAATAATACGGCGAATAGCGCGGTTTCCATCGGTTTCCACACCGACTTCCAACCCATTTCTAATCAGATAATCCTGTGTCAGCGTTGCCAGACGCTCATCATCCTCAACAATCAAAATCCGTGGCAGTTTCTCTTCTTGCGTCATCTATATTCCCCAAAATAATCTGAGTATCCCTTTAAAATAAAGCAGATACGACCTTGTTAACTTGCGTCAATATACACCGTTTACATTGTAAACAATATGCCATTCACTAAACTGCTACAGCAAGACCTACATTTGATGGAGAATTGTTACATCATTTATTCGCTTGGATAATAAACTGGCGCAACATTACTTTATGTAGTTTTAAACACCGCTTTAGTAAAAAATACAGTGGGTATTAAATGATCACTTTTAATGCATTGTGACAAAAGCTTTTACAAGAATATCTTAGAGTTTGTCCACATGTTATCAACAAAGTTATCCACCCGGTTATCCTCAAACTTATCCACAGTTGTCTATTTTTTATACACAATTAACTGCTGTTTTGACACTCTTTTTAACTATCTGGTGGATTGCCAACTGATGCAAAATCCCTTATCTTGTGTTCATTCGATTAAATTAACACAACAAGTAGTGTTTTTGCCTAATATCTAGCCAAAATGCCTGTGCTACTGTTTTGCGCCATCAACATGCTACATTTTAGGGAGGAAAGCGGTTATGAATGCTCCAGTTGGTCAAGATTCCATGGTGGTTCCCGGTCAGTTCCGGGTCATTAAACGTAATGGCGGCGTTGTTCCCTATGACAACGAGAAAATTGCCGTTGCGATCAGTAAAGCATTTTTGGCAGTGGAAGGTCAGCAAGCGTCTAACTCAAGCCGTATTCATGATCGCGTTCATCAGCTCACCGAGATGGTAGAAAATACCTTTAAACGGCGTATGCCTTCCGGGGGCACAGTTCATATTGAGGAAATTCAGGATCAGGTGGAACTGGCCCTGATGCGCACTGGTGAGCATAAAATTGCCCGTGCCTATGTCATCTATCGTGAAAAACAGGCGACTTTGCGCCAGCAGGATCAGGCCAATCATCATCCTACCCTGCAAATTCTGGATGCCAATGGTCAGCTCAAGCCCCTGGATTTAAGGGCATTGCAACAAAGCATTGAACAGGCAGCGCAAGGTCTGCAAGGGATTGATACACAAGCCATCATTGATGAAACCGTGCGTAATTTATACAACGGCGTGAATGAAGATGACATTTCCACCACCATGATGATGGCAACCCGCACCCGCATTGAGCAGGAGCCGGACTATACCTATGTAACCGCTCGCTTATTGCGTAACGACTTGCTCAAGGAAGGACTGTCCTTTCTGGGCTTGCCGCTCGATACGCCAGAAAACGAAGCACTGCCGGTATTCCTTAAAAAGGGTACCCAGCTTGAGCTGCTAGACCCAGAGCTATTAAAGTTTGATCTGGATAAACTAAAAGCAGCGATCGTATCAGAACGCAGCAACCAGTTTACTTACCTGGGCCTGCAAACCCTGTATGACCGCTATTTTATCCATAGTGAAGGCATCCGTTTTGAGTTGCCGCAACTATTCTTTATGCGTGTGTCCATGGGCCTGGCTTTAAACGAAGGCAAGCGTGAAGAGCGGGCGATTGAGTTTTATAACCTGTTATCCAGCTTTGACTACATGGCCTCCACGCCTACCCTGTTTAACTCTGGCACACTACGTTCACAGCTTTCCAGCTGCTACCTGACCACGGTGCCGGATGACCTGCACGGTATTTATGGTGCCATTCAGGACAATGCCATGCTGTCCAAATGGGCTGGCGGCCTGGGCAACGACTGGACACCAGTGCGTGCCTTAAACTCCTCCATTAAAGGTACCAATGGTAAATCGCAAGGCGTGGTGCCGTTCTTAAAAGTGGTGAATGATACGGCGGTTGCCGTGAATCAGGGCGGCAAGCGTAAAGGTGCGGTATGTGCTTATCTTGAAAGCTGGCATCTGGATATTGAAGAATTTTTAGAGCTGCGTAAGAACACCGGTGATGATCGTCGCCGCACGCATGACATGAACACCGCCAACTGGGTGCCCGACCTGTTTATGCAGCGTGTGATTGAAGATGGCGAATGGACACTGTTTAGTCCATCTGACGTGCCGGAACTGCATGACTTAACTGGTCTGGCGTTTAAAGAAAAGTACGAGTTTTATGAGCAGCGAACCCGTGACGGCAAGCTCAAGCTATTTAAGCGCCTGCGTGCACAGGACCTGTGGCGCAAAATGCTGTCCATGCTGTTTGAAACTGGTCATCCGTGGATTACCTTTAAGGATGTGTGCAACTTGCGCTCGCCGCAGCAGCACGTGGGCGTGGTGCACTCTTCTAATCTGTGCACTGAAATCACCTTAAACACCAGCAAGGATGAAATTGCGGTATGTAATCTGGGCTCTATCAATCTGGTGAAACATATTAAAGATGGCAAACTGGATAGCAAAAAGTTAAAAGCCACTATCAAGACCGCTGTACGTATGCTGGATAACGTAATTGATATCAACTATTACGCCGTGCCACAGGCCAAAAACTCCAACCTGAAGCACCGTCCCGTGGGCATGGGGATCATGGGCTTTCAGGATGCGCTATATGAACTGAACATTGCCTATGGTTCATCCGAGGCAGTTGAATTTGCCGACCGCTCTATGGAAGCGATTAGCTACCATGCGATTCATACCTCTAGTGAGCTGGCCGTTGAGCGTGGCAGTTATAGCACCTTTAAAGGTTCTCTGTGGGATCAGGGTATTTTACCCATTGACTCACTGGAAATTGTGGCCAAGTCACGTCCTGAGCGCATGTTTGACGTAGACCGTAGCCAGACGCTGGACTGGGATGCTCTACGCAAGAAAGTCAAAAAAGACGGTATGCGTAACTCCAACGTGATGGCGATTGCCCCAACGGCAACCATTTCCAACATTTGTGGGGTGGCACAATCCATTGAACCAACCTTCCAGAACCTGTATGTGAAGTCCAACCTGTCAGGTGAGTTTACCGTCATTAATCCATATCTGGTGCGTGCATTAAAAGAACGTAATCTTTGGGATGTGGTGATGGTTAATGACCTGAAACACTACGAGGGTTCGGTACAAAAAATTGCCCGCATTCCAGATGATTTGAAAGCACTGTTTGCCACTGCCTTTGAAGTGGAACCGCGCTGGATTGTGGACGCCGCCAGTCGCCGCCAAAAGTGGATTGATCAGGCACAATCGCTCAACCTGTATATTGCCGGTGCCAATGGTAAAAAGCTGGATATCACCTACAAAATGGCCTGGTTGCGTGGCCTGAAAACCACCTATTACCTGCGTGCTCTGGGAGCGACCTCGGCAGAAAAATCTACTATTAATACCGGTGCATTAAATGCTGTTAAAACCGCTCCAGCCGCGCCAGTGGTAGAGGCTGCTCCAGTGAGTGAGGAAGACGGTTTTACCAATGCTGCACCAGTGCCACAAGCCTGCAGCATTGACAACCCGGACTGTGAGGCGTGTCAGTAATTAAAGCCTGGCAAGCAGCCGCTATCAGCCTGCTTGCTACAAAAATTTAAAGAAGGTCGTTAAGACTTTTGGTAAAAGAGGATTTAGTCATGTCCATTCTAAGCTGGGATGATTTTGAAGATGATGCGAAGAACACTGCTATCGCGACCAAACCTGCGCCAGTCGCACCGCCGCAAAAGGACACTGCACCGCTGGTATCTGCTGCACCAGCAGCAAAAGCGCCAGTGGCTGATGTTCAACCCGCTAGCGCAGCACCAGCTCAGCCTGTCAGCGCCAATTCAGTGGCAGGAAGTGCGGTAGAACGTGCTGCTAACGCTTTAAACCAGCTAGACGTTGCCCCTGGCCTCGAAGAACTGGAAATGGGTGCAGAGCGCGTGCAGGTGGACGACAAGGCCATGATCAACTGCCGCGCTGACCTTAACCAGTTAGTACCCTTCAAGTATGAATGGGCATGGCAAAAATATCTGGACGGTTGTGCCAACCACTGGATGCCGCAAGAAGTCAACATGACTGCTGACATTGCACTGTGGAAATCAGAAAATGGCCTGACCGAAGATGAGCGCCGCATTGTGATGCGTTCATTAGGCTTTTTTGCGACCGCTGATTCTCTGGTGGCAAACAATCTAGTGCTGGCTTTATACCGCCACATTACCAACCCGGAATGCCGCCAGTATTTGCTGCGTCAGGCTTTTGAAGAAGCCATTCACACCCACGCCTACCAATATTGCATTCAGTCGCTGGGCATGGATGAAGGCGAGGTATTCAATATGTACCGGGAAGTACCAAGCGTGGCACGCAAAGCCGCCTGGGGCTTGAAGTACACACAGAGCCTGGGTGACCCCACCTTTAAAACTGGTACTCCAGAAAGCGACCAGATTTTACTGCGCAACCTGATTGCATTTTATTGTGTGCTGGAAGGCATTTTCTTCTACTGTGGCTTTACCCAGATTTTGTCCATGGGTCGTCGCAATAAAATGACGGGCGTAGCCGAACAATTCCAGTATATTTTGCGTGATGAATCCATGCACCTGAACTTCGGTATCGACATGATCAACCAGATCAAAATCGAAAACCCGCATTTGTGGAGCAAAGAGTTCCAGCAGGAAGTGATTCAAATGATTCTGGAAGGTACTATTCTGGAAATTGAATACGCACGTGATACCATGCCGCGCGGTGTGCTAGGCATGAACGCCGCCATGATGGAAGAATATTTAAAGTTCATTGCTAACCGTCGCCTGACCCAGCTTGGCCTACCAGAGCAATACACTGGCGTGACCAACCCGTTTGCCTGGATGTCGGAAATGATGGACTTGCGCAAAGAAAAGAATTTCTTTGAAACGCGAGTCACAGACTATCAGACTGGTGGTGCGTTGAGCTGGTAAGATATTGCCAGATTAGCTTAAAAGGCAGAATCCCGTATTCTGCTTTTTTTATTTCTTTAAAATTTCCTGCCCTATATTATTGTCTAAGCTAAACCCTGCCGAATGGCTACCAATAGATAATCCAAACGCCAGCAATCAATTTACAGGTTGGTTTAACGCACCCATCAGTAATGAAAAACTGTATATCTATAAACAATGGGATGGTTTTAATGCAGCGCTTAAAGAAGGAGAAATTTACCATATTCAGCTACAACGGGGTTTACTGAACGATTATGCATTCTCACGCCAATCCTTTTATAATGCAAGTCCTGCAAAGGAAGCACTAAAACTCTAGAGAGTGGATACTGCTACCGCATGGAATTAAATCCAGCCTGCGGTAGCAGAGGGTCGTTAATAATCTAGAAGCTAGCGAGGCACTTAATGCGCATGCTTTTCCTGACGCTGAACATGCACAGCCTCAGCTTCCTTGCCCATAGCACTTTGCTTGATACGCTCCCGAATCTGCGCCAGTTGTTCTGGGGTAAATACCGGCTGCTGAAACTGCCTAATATAGTCAATCCACGCGCTACCCTGCACTACGTTTGCAGGCATAGGGGTTTTAAAGGTACTTTGCAGCGGGAATGTCACGACTGAATGAATATGCTGTGGGTCAACCAGGCCGTGTAACAGTTTGGTCAGGGCAGCCATACGCTGTTCATTTTGCAGCAGGGGATTCTTAAGTTCTGTCTTCGTGCCAAATAGCTTTTGCGTCCAAAACTTTTCGCCAGCCTGACCGTAGATCCAGCCCGGATATTTTTTCGATTTCACCACAAAAATGCCAAAAGGACTAAGCACCATATGCCCCATTTTAATCGTGCCAGCCTGCACATCTGGCAAAACCTGACCTTGCAGCATTTCATAGCGCTCATCCAGACGTCTTCTGGCAAGTGCAGTAATACGCTTACCTTTAAATTCGGGGGATGAGGCAAATAAAATTATGGCCATTACACTAATAAGAATAATAATATAGAGCACTTTCCTCCTCCTTATATTTGCAATTATCTTGGTCGTGCTACCCTACCTTAACCCATTTGACAGCATTTTCCAAATGATTGATTTTTAGCTGGCTTTTATTGCTCAGCGCATCCATTAAAGCCTATAAAAACAAAAAAGCCAGCATCTGCTGGCTTATGATGTCTGCTGCTTACTGGTTAACGTTTTGTCCATCATCCAGCATAGCGGTAATAATCATCATCACGTTGTAGTTGGTAATTTTACCATCAGTAATGTCTACTTTTTGCTCTTTAATCCACGCTCCTTTTATGCCGTGGTGAGAACGGGTAATACGCTCAATTCCCTTATTGATGGCATCTTCAAAGCTCTGGGTTGAGGTGCTGGATACTTCAAAATTTCTTGCTACACTCATGAGTTATCTCCTGATTTTTTTGCACTTGACTTACAAACAAGACAGTGCATCACTTAAGTACTGATTAAAAATAATATTTATTTAGCCTACTCAAGTAAGCTCAGCTTTGCAGTCAGACTTGGTAACAGAGCCGGTTATTTCAGCAAGTAATGTAGTAAGCCCGTAAATGCAGCTTTTCTAGCTAAAGAAAGATCAGGCACAAAAAACCCGCCGGAATGGCGGGCAAAGTACGCAATTAATGGTACCGAAGTATTACACTGAAGCACCTGAATTCACTTTGGCAATCATATACAACGCCTGCTGACTAATATCACGGCTAAACATCACCAATGCAGCAGCGGTCACGGCCAATAACAGTTGACCATCAAAACCGGTATTTTTTTGCACCACATACACCATAAAGGCTAACGCCGTATAGCTTAATAGCAAAATAAAGCTGAGCATTTTCCACTGCTGCCCAATAATCCCTTGCCACAGGCTAATGATATTGCGCAGGGAATGATACCAGTGCCGGGTGAATGTCATATGTGCCAAGCCGATACCCGCTGCAATCAGGCTAAGCCAGAACAAACACACCTGAAATAAAAAATCGTACCATGGGGCTGCCGCATGCAGTATTACACTCGCCGGTGCATACAAGCCATTTAAAGCAAAATACATTAAAATTGTGCTTAAGCCAGTCCAGAGCAGGCAGATTCCGGTAAAGACCATTAATTGCCAGACTGGTTGAAGTACACGATTCGGCATAGCTTGCACCCATCAAAACGCTATCTCATTCATTGAGCCAGTTTACACTACTTACATAAAATCACAATTCGTTTACATATTATTTTGTATCATTTTTAACCATTATTTTCCGATATATCGCAAACATTTGTTATACCTGACGCCTACTTTAAAACTGACCGGTTATAAAATATAAGGGGTATTGTTAAACACCTATTTTTGCATGCTTTAATAGTGTTTTAGCTTGTTTTATCAAGGCAATGAATACCTATCCACCGACCGCTATTATTCAATCCCTACTGGATACTGACCTATATAAGTTCACGATGCTACAAGTCATTTTGCATCAGTTCCCTGCAACGCATAGTGTTTATCATTTTCGCTGCCGTAATGAAGATAAAGCGGCTTATCCTTTGGGGCAAATCAAAGATGAGCTGGATCAGGAACTGGATATCTTATGTACCCTAAAATTTAAACCCAAGGAACTGGACTACTTACGCAGCCTGCGTTTTATCAAGGCGGACTTTGTTGACTATCTGGAACTGTTTCAATTAAAGCGCCGTTTTATTACCACTCGTATTGATGCCCATGGCTCACTGGATATTGTGGTAGAAGGGCCTATGATTCAGGCCATGTTTTTTGAAATTTTTGTGCTGGCTATTATCAATGAATTGTATTTCAGGCGACTCAAAACCCCGGCAGTTTTGGCTGAGGGAGAAAAACGCCTGCAAGCCAAAGTAGTCTTACTCAAACAATATGCACAGCAGCAACATGGCAATGAAACTCCTTTTTTGATCTCAGATTTTGGTACTAGACGACGTTATAGCTACGTTTGGCAAAACCATGTGGTAAAAACCCTGCATACTGCTGCACCACAAGTATTTCGTGGTACCAGCAATGTTTACTTAGCCATGCAACTGGGCATCAGTCCGATTGGCACTATGGCACATGAGTTTTTGCAGGCCTTTCAGGCGCTTAATGTACGCTTGCGGGATTTTCAGATTGCAGCGCTTGAAAGCTGGGTGCATGAATACCGGGGTGACCTGGGTATTGCACTCACCGATGTGGTAGGAATGGACGCATTTTTGCGCGACTTTGACTTGTATTTCGCCAAGCTGTTTGACGGTTTGCGCCATGATAGTGGTGACCCGTTTGCATGGGGCGATAAGGCACATGCTCATTATTTAAAATTGCGGATTGATCCCAAAACCAAAATGCTGACCTTCAGCGATGGCTTAAATCTGGAGCGAGCCTGGCAGCTGTATCAATATTTTAAGGATCGTTTCCAGACCAGTTTTGGCATTGGCACGAATCTGACCAATGATATGGGACAGGTGCCTTTAAACATTGTGCTTAAACTGGTGCAATGTAATGGTCAATCAGTGGCTAAACTGTCGGATAGCCCGGGGAAAACCATGAGTACGGACGAAACCTTTTTGGCGTATTTGCGACAGGTATTTGATCTTCCACCGGTGTATTCTAACTGATAGGCGATAAAAACTGCTTGCAAGGTAGCACTATTTAAATTTATTGCTCATTGCGCTAACAGCCGGAGAATCTTTTTAAATTTCCCTATATTACAGTCACTTACTATTTTTATAGAAAATATAAACAGCCTTATCCACAAGTTTATCCCTAAAAAATGGGGATAACTTTAAGTTTACCCCCACCGTTTTATAGTGTTTTCACTGTTAAGCGCTAAAACTACCTACCTTGGCCAGCTCACTACGCATGGCATCAATCACTGCCTTGTAGTCCGGCTTACCAAAAATAGCCGAACCAGCCACAAACATATCCGCTCCAGCCTCAGCAATTTCACGGATATTTTGCGCTGATACACCACCATCCACTTCAAGGCGAATATGAAAGCCACTGTCATCAATAATCTTGCGGGTTTCCCTCAGCTTTTCCAGCGTCATGGGAATAAATTTTTGCCCACCAAAGCCCGGGTTGACACTCATTAGTAAAATCTGGTCTACCTTGTCCAGTACGTAATCCAGATAATGCAGTGGCGTGGCCGGGTTAAATACCAGACCCGCCTTGGCCCCGCCTGACTTGATCAGTTGCAAGGAACGGTCAATATGACTCGATGCTTCGGGATGAAAGGTAATAATATCTGCCCCAGCCTCCAGAAAATCCCCAATAATACGATCTACCGGGCTCACCATTAAGTGCACATCAATGGGTGCTGTAATGCCATAATTTTTAAGCGCTTTACACACACCTGCACCAAAAGTCAGGTTCGGCACATAGTGGTTGTCCATCACATCAAAGTGCACCACATCCGCCCCGGCGGCCAATACTTTGTCTACTTCCTCACCAAGGCGGGCAAAATCAGCAGATAAAATGGACGGGGCAATTAAATAATTCTTTGACATGGCTGGTAATTCCATCAACTGGCTCTGCACTATAAAGCAGCGCAACCTTAGCAGAAAATTAAGGTTTTGTCAGAGCGCTGCTGTATTTTTGGGCTAAATATTGCTATTACTGCAATTGCTCCGCATGAAAGTTTAAATGATCCTGCATAAAACTTTGAATAAAGTAATAACCATGATCATAGCCAGTATGGAATCTTAGGGTAATCGGCTGCCCTGACTCCTGACAAGCTGTTTCCAGCTGATCAATACAAAGCTGCTCCAGAAACTGGTCAGCAGTGCCCTGATCCACCAGAATATTTTGAAACTGTTTACCCTTTTTGGCAATTAAACGGCTGGCATCATGCGCCTGCCATTCTTCTTCATTGTTGCCCAGATAGTGCCTGAACGCCTTTTGCCCCCAAGCACAGTCAACCGGTGCTGCAATAGGTGCAAAGGCAGAAACCGAGCTGTAAAGTTCAGGATATTTAAATGCCAGTGTTAAGGCGCCATGACCGCCCATGGAGTGGCCAAAAATACCCACTTTGCCCGCTTCAACGGGAAAATGATCCTGTACCAGCTGGTATAACTCCTGAGTGATGTAACTTTCCATTTTATAGTGCGGTGCCCATGGTTCTTGCACCGCATCAATATAAAAACCCGCCCCTTCGCCGATATCCCAATGATCACCTTGTGCGACATCTCCCCGCGGGCTGGTGTCCGGACTCACCAGAATAAAGCCCAACTCGGACGCCAATTGTTGTGCATGCGCCTTAATGGCAAAGGTTTCTTCAGTACAGGTGAGTCCTGCCAGATAAAACAGGGTTTTACATTTCTCGCCCCTGCTTTCACTTTTTAAGGCTTGCGGCGGTAAGTACACGCCAAACTTCATGGGTAAACCAACAATTGATGATTCATGTTCATAAATGCGCTGCTCACCGTTAAAGCAACGGTTTGAGGAAAGTTGTTTCATCTCTTTCACCAGTGATGACAGTGGATTTTATTCGCCTAACCCTGTAGGGGTATCGGCAACTCATCGATGAGACTGATACTAGCCTATCTTCACTTGGCTTGCACGGCACCCCATCTCGCTGCCCTACATTTAAACCATAGGCAAACACGACATTCCAATGTATTTTTAATGCTTATTCATCTGTTTTAAGCAAGCAGGATACAACTTAAAGGAGTGACTGCATGAAACTTGCCGAAGCATTAATTTTACGCGCCGATTATATGACGCGTATTAGTCAACTGCGCCAGCGCCTGAGCAATAATGCCAAAGTACAAGAAGGCGAACAACCAGCCGAAGATCCTCAGGCACTGCTGAAAGAATTTGAGCGGGTGGCTGATGGGCTCATGGATTTAATTAAGCGCATTAATAAAACCAACACCATCACTGCATTTGACCCACAAAAAACCCTGACCGATGCACTGGCCGAACGCGATGTACTTGCTACACGGCGCAAGGTGTACGATGAACTGGTGAATGCTGCTTCAGCAACACAAGATCGCTACAGCCGCTCAGAAATCAAATTTAAAAGCACGGTGGATATTAAGACTTTGCAAAAAAAAGTGGATGATTTGGCCAAGGCATACCGTGAGCTAGATACTAAAATTCAATCATTGAACTGGACGGTAGAGCTGCTAGACTAGGCGTAGTCGGTAACCATTTTATAGAAGCGAGCGCACCCAAACAGGCTTGTCCTGTTGACTAAACTTGCAGTGCCAGAGGCAGCACCTTTGTTACATGTATTGCCTAGCACCACTGACAAGCGTACAAGTCATTGTTAAGTTGCATTACCACGCGCTGATCTATTCAAATGGTGAGGGTGGGTTTGTGGGACTATATATACACGGTGCTGTACTTAATAAAATGATTTAGAGGAAATAAGTGAGTACATACAGCCACATCGTTATAAAAAGCTGGAAACTGCTTTTGTATTGTGTACTGTTAACTGCCTGTTCAAATAATGAATATAAAACCAGTACCACGAGCAACCAGATATCAGCGCAACTTGAATCAAATCAGTTTGCCTCAATTGATTTCTCAAAACTTGCTGGCCAACAATGGACCAAGGTTTGTTTCTTAGGCCCTTATAATGAAAACTCAGCCAAAGTATTAGGCTTTAATTGGCAAGTATCTGACCACACACCCGTGCTTAAATCTGATTCGTACAACGTGATTATATTTGCTACGGATACAAAGGTTATTGAATACGTCACTCACCGCCGAGATCAAGGGGATTTTTGGCAGTGGTCAGGTCAATGTTTGCCTAGAGAAAGCGCAACTTTAATAAGGGATCATCAAAACGGCCATTGGAAAAACTATAAATAATAAAAAAACCATAGCAAAATTATGGGCAATTTTATGGATAATTCAGCTTTCTACAACCTTGCTACAACGGCACTCTTTAAAAACCCGCCCTATATACTGCTTAAATCGTAGCGTTAGCGTCGAAGCAAAGTACACAGGGCGGTAGCTTATTCGCCATTATATTTTTTAATACATCACCACACTACGAATCGACTCGCCTGCTTTCATCAAATCAAAGCCTTTATTAATTTCATCAAGGCTTAAATGATGGGTAATCAGGTCGTCAATATTCAGCTTGCCTTCCATATACCAGTCTACAATTTTAGGCACATCAGTTCGGCCACGCGCACCGCCAAACGCAGAACCTAGCCAGTGACGGCCAGTGACTAATTGAAACGGACGCGTGGCAATTTCTGCCCCTGCTGGTGCCACACCCACAATAATACTTTTGCCCCAGCCTTTATGGCAGCACTCGAGTGCCTGACGCATAACATCCACATTGCCAATACATTCAAACGAATAATCGGCACCACCATCAGTTAACTGAATAATGGTATCCACCACGTTTTCAACTTTTGAGGGGTTAATAAAGTGCGTCATGCCAAACTTGCGTGCCATGGCTTCACGCTCAGGGTTTAAATCAACACCAATAATCTTGTTGGCACCAACCATTTTGGCACCCTGAATCACGTTTAAACCAATACCGCCCAAACCAAACACCACCACATTGGCGCCTGCTTCTACTTTGGCAGTAAAAATTACCGCGCCAATGCCTGTGGTCACGCCACAGCCAATATAACAAACTTTATCAAAAGGCGCGTCTTCACGAATTTTGGCCAATGCAATTTCAGGCACTACAATATGATTGGCAAAGGTAGAGGTTCCCATATAGTGCAGAATTTCCTGACCATCCAGACTAAAACGGCTGGTACCATCTGGCATTAAACCCTGCCCCTGTGTGGTGCGGATCGCCTGACACAGGTTGGTTTTTTGCGATAAACAAAATTTGCACTGGCGGCATTCTGGCGTATACAGCGGAATCACATGGTCGCCGGGCTTTAGGCTTTTAACACCTTCACCGACCTCCAGCACCACACCCGCCCCTTCATGACCCAAAATAGCAGGAAAACGTCCTTCTGGATCAGCACCGGACAGTGTGTAATAGTCAGTATGACAAATCCCGGTGGCTTTAATTTCTACCAGCACTTCACCAGCTCTTGGTGGCGCCAGATCAACCTCATGAATACTAAGCGGCTTGGCGGCTTCCCAGGCAATGGCTGCACGTGTTTTCATAAAACAACTCCTGATGGCTAAAGTCCATAAATACTAGTGTTCCAACGGCGCCTCTACGGGCTGACTTGCAGGATCAGTCAGCATTTCGGGTGGAAACAGGCGACTTTCAAACTGCGGCAGCATCAGTGCCATATTTTGACCCAGCTTAAACTGCGGCTGTGAATGCTCAAACCCCTGGGCTTTTTCCCACTGTTTAATACGAGCCGTCGCTACTTCAAAAGCAGATTTAAAACTGCGCTGCGAGCGTAATGCTTCATCAAAAAAAGCACGTCCAAAGTATGTATATTCTGCCTCATTGGTACAGCCAAAAGAGGTACGATCCGCAGCTGAAGCAGTAATGACCAGCGTATCAGGTGATTGTAGTGCTGGCACAAAACTACCAGAATAGCATGAGGAAATCACAATGACACGCCAGCGGATACCAGAACGATCCAACACCTCACGCAACCATTGCGGGTCAACCGACTGCATATCAATAGGCTCATTAGCCAGCTCAAACACACTGGGCAGGCCGTGCGATGTCATGTATAAAAACAGCACATCGGTATCCGGATTCATTTGCTGAGCAATACGTGCCAGACTGCGTTCTATGCTGGTTTTGGTGGCAATAGGCTGACTAATAAAGGTTTTATTGTTATTGACCAGTGCAACTGAGCGACCATAAGTCCCAAAACGGGTATCAAACTGACGCTGGATGCGGTCTATCTCTGATTTAAATACATCCTGATAGCCTGCCCCGGCCACACCCATAAAATACCAGTTACTTTGTCCTTGCACGCTGCTTTGCATTTGCGTTAATACATCATCCAGCAGGCGCGGCTGTGCATAAATAGCCGCCTCGGGCAGAGAAATACGCTGCTCCTGAACCTTCCAGATTGGCTGACTGTTTACTGATGACTGCCAAATGGTCAAGGTAAGAATAATACCTACTAGAATAAGCGCCTGTTCCCACCACGGCCAATGCAAAGCACGAGCAAACACCCAGAAAACCGCCACGGTTTGCCAAACAAATAAAACCAGAAAGATAGTAGGCAGATAGCCATAGCTCCAGTCCGGCAGCCGGTCAATTTGTCCTAAGAACTGCACCAGACTCTGCAATAAAGCCACATTGACATCAGCAATCAGCCATAACAGGGCAGGCACTAACAGTAAGCGACCAAGTCCACTACGCTGTGCCAGAAAAATACCCGCAATTAAGGCAATAAATGGCCATAACAAATAACTGACCAGACCCTGCAGATTAAAGTGCCCTGCACCCCCTGCAGTCAGCCAGCTAAATAAGGTATTGGCTAGACAGGCGAGAATAGCCCAGAATAAAAACTGCCAGCCGTTAGGAGTAATCCAGTTAAAGCAGCGTTTGGAGCCAATCAGCATCCACATTGCCGCAATCTGGTTATCGCGCAAATCACTTAGAAAATTTTTAGAAGGCTTAAGTTCAATCATCTAGTGACCTGCATTACATCACACCCCAGTTGCATGAGTGTATCCTAGCAAGAAAAGCAGCTTAGGCTATATTTTTCTTGCCTATTAATAACATAGATTACAAAAATGACATGGAGTGCTATGCTCAACAAAACAGCCAACATCTTAGCTCTAAAGCTCAGCAGGCCAGCGTACCTGTTCGATTAGCGGATCCATGGGCTGACCTGGCTGATAGTGCAACACTCCCAGGCAAGGAGCCGGTATTTTTTTTATTAAGGTATCAAGTTGCTCCTGCATAAACGGCTCATCAGGCTGTAAACAATTGGCCACCCAGCCCGCCAGCTTTAGGCCATCCCGTACAATAGCTTCGGCAGTGAGTAAGGCATGGTTTAGGCAACCCAGACGAATACCCACTACTAAAATGACCGGCAAGCCCAGCAGTTTGACCACATCAGAAATATTTTCCTGCATATTAATAGGCACACGCCAGCCGCCTGCCCCTTCGACCAGAATATGGCTGGCTCTGGTCGATAAACCTGCGCGGATATGTCCTGCCACACGGCCAGCCTGTAGACGCTCACCATGCGCCTGCGCTGCAATATGTGGTGAGGTTGCCAGTGGCAACTTAATCGGGGCAATAAGCTCCTCAACCAGCGCCACACTGGCATACTGTTTTAACTGGTCGGCATCTCCGCTGCGCCACTTTTCCTCTTCATCCTGTACACAACCGGCTGAAATGGGCTTTAGGCCAAAGCATAAGTGCCCCTGTGCTTTTGCGCGTGCCAGCAACACACTACTGACAAAAGTTTTACCAACATTGGTATCTGTACCGGTCACAAAATAGGTTTGACGCATGGCTGTGCCCATTATCTGATCTTCCTTGCGAGTATGCAGAGTTTAAAGTGCTTAAGACTCATATAAAAAAGCCAACGCATGATCAGTGGCCGGTTTTTTCAAATGAAGGAACAACACCTCAAAAGATAAATCGATGGGCGTCTGATCGCCTAACCATTGCTTCCATTGTGATTTACTGGTGGTAGAAGGCGCTTGTCCACTCTCGTTACCACCCATTTGCCGGATCGCGCTAATCAGCGCTTTCAAACTAGAGTAAGACTGGCTAAACCGTCTGGTTTCCCAGTACTGTACGGTACTCCCTGCCTGTGCCAGCCAGCACTGCGCCGGTTCAAACGCAAAAACTGGCAAACCCGGATAACGTGCCGTCACCTCAGCTAAAGAGCCTTGTACCGGTACTGCCAGCCAGGCTTCGCCTCCTGGTTGAATTACCCGTAATATTTCCTCAATAATGGTTGCACCCAGCCAGTGCAAGGCAAAACTGCTCACTGCGCCATCCAGCATATCATCGGCCAGTGGCAAATTCCGGATATCAGCCAGAATAGTCTGAATGCGATCATCATATTCCAGTGCCTTGAGCATATTGGGTGCCAGATCAACTGCCCAGACCCGCGCTTCCTGATTTGCCAGTGCTTTGGCCAGTACCCCAGTACCACAACCTGCATCCAGCCATATACTGCCGGGCACAACAGTACCCATCAAATCAAGTAAGTGGCGAGCAGCCTGTTGTTGTAAGAAACTGGCCCGATCATAACGGCTGGCCGCAGCATCAAATTTTTGCCAGACTCTTTTTTCACCAGTTTCTTTTTGCTGTAATTTTTTTTGCGGAAATTTTGTTGGTAAAATCATGGCATCCACACTGAACTCTGCTTATAGCTGCGAGTTTTTTAGCTGCAACGCGGGCTGAAAATAGCCATCAAACCGGCAGGCATCTCCCAGCCATTGATGCTGTGGCATATCAGCGGTTAAGGGCGCCGCATGCCTTGGTCTTTTGATAATAACTCTTGGCGCAACTTGCTTTGCCAGCGGCAGCAAATACTCTCCTAGGTCCATACCCGCGTGATCAGGTAATAAGTAATGCAAAATTTGCATTTCCTTTTTAACCTGCGCCTGCTTTTTGGCCTCTTTGTGGCCCCCTTTGGGAAACATGGGGTCAAGATATACCACATCTACCTTTTTACCCTGGCGTTGCATTTGCGCCAGATAGTCACTAGCCTCACCATGTACCAGTTGTACGCGCTGCATGGTTGCCGCCAGCGCCGGATGTTGCATCGCAGTCTGATAGGCATCGCTGAGCAAAGCAAACAGCACTGGGTGTCGCTCAATCAGATTCACCTTGGCACCCAGCCAGGCCAGCAATAAACCATCATGACCCAAACCTGCCGTAGCATCAATAATGACCGGCTGTTGTTCAGTCTGACAGGCACGGGCAATCAGCTCATTTTTATGGCTGGCACGCTTTAACCGCGCCAATTGTCCTACCCAGTCGGGCTGCATCCGCATCCCATTAGCCGCTAGCCAGAGGCCTTTTTCATCAACAATAAACAGCGGCTCCTGATATTGCGTCAGCACTTTTGAACCAAAAGAAGCCTCAAATTTGGGTATGATCTCAATGTTTAAATTTTTAAGCTGCTGTTGCCAGTGCAATAACTGATCAGCACCACAGCGATTGCTGAGCAAAAGCATGCTTACCACAATTTCCAGCCAGTCCAGGCAAACAGTAAAATCACCAATCCGGAAAAAATTCGATACCAGGCAAACACCATAAAATTACGCTTTGCCACATAATCAACCAGCACACGAATAAGCAGCAAGGCAGAAATAAACGAAGCAATCAAACCAACGGTCAGTACTGCCCAGTCCTCTGTACCATGCAGCACACCCCGGTTTTGCCACAAGTCAAGCAGCCCTGCGCCAACAATCACCGGGATACCCAAAAAGAAGGAAAACTCAGTGGCTGCCTTGCGCGACAAACCCAGCATCATACCGCCGATAATTGTTGCACCCGAACGCGACGTACCCGGAATAAGCGACAACACCTGAATCAGACCAATATAAACCGCCTGCTTAAAGCTGATATTTTCTACTTCTGGTGCATTGATTCTAATAGGAGTTTTTTCCACCCAGATAATAATCAGTCCGCCAACAATTAAACCCATGGCCACTGCAATATCATTAAACAGCAGGTCTTTAACCGCCTGCCCCAACGTTAAGCCCACCAGCACAATGGGAATGGAAGCCAGAATCAGGCCAAAGCCCAAACGTCGCCCCTGTGGTTCACCCGTTACAATACCAGTGGCAGCACCCCACAATCTTGTCCAGTATTCATAAATAACCGCTGCAATAGCACCCATCTGAATGGTCACCACAAACACGTCACTTTTTTGCTTGCTCCAAAAATCCATGAGCTCACTGGCCAAAATTAAATGGCCAGTGCTGGAAATTGGCAGAAATTCGGTAATTCCTTCTACCACCCCCATCACGATGGCCTGAAGCAACAGCCAGATGTCCATTGTGCTCCCCTATAAATAAAAAAGTGACTAATAAAGTTTCTAAAAAGCCTTAAGCGCACGTTTTAGTGCTTGCTACTACCCTGCTCGGCTATTTTTTTCCAGGCATTGTCGCGCAAATACACCGGTAAGGCTTGCGCTGCACTCACCGCCTGCCCTGCCTTGAATGTCGCATAAGCCAGCACCGCAATGTCTTCACTGGTGGGTTTTAGCTGAGGGAAAGTCTGGTGCGCTTCAGATTGGCTAACTAGCACACTGCCATTGCCGACCAGTGCAAAATCTAATGCCTGATCCGCTAAATCAAGCTGATCATAAGCACCCAATTGCTCATCTGTCAGCGGCTGCATCAGTCCCTGATCATCCAGCTGGTAAGCTGCGCTATACACCTCATTCATCCGTGCATCCAGCACACTCATCACATGAGTCAAACCATGCAGGCGGTACGCGGCTTGAGCCAGTGCCTGCAACGTAGAGACAGGCACTACTGGCAGATCATGCGCCCAGGCCAGCGCCTGGGCTACTGCCGCGTTAATGCGTACGCCGCTAAATGATCCTGGTCCACGGCTAAAGGCAATGGCCTTAAGCTCAGCAATATTCAATTGCTGCTCGTGTAATACTGCATCAATCATGGGCAAAATCAGGCGCGTCTGTTCACGGCTACGGTCATCCTGATGCTGCGCCACCACTTGCCGCCCATCATACAATGCTACCGAACACCCATCATTTGCCGTTTCTAATGCCAGCAGCATGCCTGCCCCTTGTCTATTTCTGTCTATCAATCTGTAGTCTTGCAGCGGGCTATAGTAACAAAACCACAGGAAATTTTTACGCTATTTTATGTATACACCAGTACTATCTAACTGAGTACCTTTGTATAAAAAGCTTTTTTTGAGCTCAATCAATCAACGCTGGCAATAGCTCATGGCTTTTTAAATCAAAAAAATACCGATCACTAATTGCGCCACAGACTGGCCTTGATTAAATACCCAAAGGTGAGAACAATGCGCCATTTTATTCATCATAAATCTGCCCGATGGTTTAAAAAGCACCAGCTAGAGCGCTTGCAGAGCCACCCCTCTGAACAGCGCTTACGCTCAACGGTTAACCGTCTTAAATTTGCACTGTTTGCGGGTATATTCGGTTTATTACTGGGTGGCTTGTTTGACCTGGCTACCATCTTATTAAGGACGCTTGCCCAGCCACAGGTCAGTGCAGAATTTATCTGGTTTTTGGCTTATGTCTTTGCAGCTATTGGCGCAGTAACTGGTTTTTGTTTTGGTTCACGCGCAGGCGAGCTGTTTGCCCAATTATTTGCTGGTGATGATCAGGGCGCAAGCGCGGGCAGTAGCGCCCTCATCCGTTTGATTGCCAAAACCCTGCTTGTTGTGGGCATTATCTGGAGTCTGTTTTTAATTTTTTTAAGTTAATTACACACATGCTTTCACTGAACCATGTAGGGCTTTAGCGATGGCATGATGATTATTCATCTTCGGGGAAGACGGTATCCCACTCATCTATTTTGGCACGTACACCGGTCATGCGGTCAATTTTGCGCTGTAGCTGCTCCTTGAATAACTCGGCCTGACGCCCTACTCGCCCCCACTGTTGTTGTACCGTAAATGGTGGATGCTTTTGGGCAAGACCATCGGCTGTTACTGGCACAAACAGGCTGGCTGAACCAAGACCGGTAAGCCGTTTTTCAGTGCTGCCAAACCACGGGCTCTGAGCGCACAAACCAGTATAAAACTGCGGCGTCACCCTGGCCTGAAATTGATCCAGCAAATCTAGTGCCTGATTCTTAGGCAAGGAAGCAAGCTGATTAAAGGGTACCTGTTTTTCCAGTAATTCCTTTACTGGCTGTAGGGAAGACAAGGAAGGATGGTCACGAAAAGTTTGAGCCATATCACTGACCAGTGCAGACAACAATTTTCGTTTTTTTACTGCATTTACCTGGCTATTCATGACGCACCTCAATACGCTCCGAATACAAACTAATCGTAATTTCCAGCCTGACCATTATAGCATTAAATGTACTGGCTCATAGCAGCCTCTACAATTGATGAGGACGTAAACCCTGCCGGAACTTTTGGTAATGACTCGCATAATGCAAAGCACTTAAACGGTTCATTTGCTCAACCTGCTCACCTGCCTGCTTGACCACTTTGCCGGGTGAACCCATCACGATCGAGTTATCTGGAATGATTTTGCCTTCAGGAATCAGGGCATTGGCACCAATAATACAGTTTTTGCCAATCACTGCATGATTTAATACTACGGCATTAATACCAATTAAGGTGTTATCACCAATGGTACAGCCATGCAGCATGGCCTGATGCCCAATTGTCACATACTCCCCAATGTTGAGTGCAATGCCGGCGTCCGTATGCAATACGGCATTTTCCTGTACATTACTAAAATCACCTAAAATAATTGGACTGTTATCAGCACGAATCACTGCCCCAAACCAGATACTGACCTGCTGTCCAAGACTCACCTGACCAATGACCGTGGCATTATCCGCTATCCAGCCATCCCACGGAGAAACTGTACTGGTGGGGCAATGTTCATCTAAACAATAAAGCATAATTTTTCCTGCTGCCATTTTTGGTCTTGAGGCTACCGAACCAGAGATACTTAGCGCCGCGGCTCAGTATGATTCATTAACAGCGGCCACTCAATGGAATGCTTAAGCCCGCGCCTAAACAGGGAGACTAAAATACTTGCCGTTAACCCCCAGATGATTTCATTGTCCAGCTGAAAACTGGGCATATAAAACTGTCGCTGGTTAAGCTTCACTGGATAGGGTAATGGTTTGGCATTAAGCATATGAGCCAGCGCCACATAAAAAATCCGGTCAATCTCCTCAGGCTGCGGTTGCAATGCGATTTGCGGTGGAATAATGCCAACCACTGGCTTGACCCAAAGGCCACTTTTAGAACGCTGGCTGGGCAACTCGCCAATGAGCTGCACCTGAAAAGGGTTAAGACCTGTTTCTTCCTGTGCTTCTCTTAGCGCCACTACAATATTACTGGTATCGCCCAGTTCACGCCTGCCTCCGGGAAAAGACACCTCACCGGCATGATGACGCATGTGGGAAGCACGACGTGTTAGCAATACCTGAGGCTCCGCCTCATTGGTAATAGCAAGCAGTACAGCAGCATCTGCACGACGCGGCGACGGTGCAAAGCTTAATGTCCGGGTAAGCTGGTCAATTAATGACTCAGTCGGCAATATTAAAGAGGACGAGTTATTCGGCTGCATACTTCTAGCTTACCGCGTTAAAGTCAGGATAACCAGATGCGATTGTTAAAGTTTTCGGTTATGCTCAGTAGCCCTTTAACATTGATCAGTACCTGCATGTCTTTTTGCTTAAAATGCGGCCAGCAAGGTCAGCTTACTATCCCTGAAGGTGATCAGCGTGAGCGTCTGGTCTGTAACAATTGCGGCCATATCCATTATGAAAACCCCAAGGTAATTTGCGGGGCGCTGGTGACCTGGCAAGACAAAGTACTGCTATGCAAACGTGCCATTGAGCCACGTTACGGCCTATGGACACTTCCTGCTGGCTTCATGGAGCTTTATGAAACCATGGAAGAAGGTGCTGCACGTGAAACTCTGGAAGAAGCCGAGGCAGTGGTTAATATTGAACAGCTATATTGCCTGTACAATATTCCCCGGATTGGTCAAATTTATGTATTGTTTAAGGGCGACCTAAAAGATGGCAAATACGGTGCTGGTAGCGAAAGTCTGGAATGCGGCCTGTTTAGCGAAGAAGAAATTCCATGGCAGGAATTAGCCTTTCCTAGTGTTGAACGCACCTTAAGGCATTATTTCCAGGATCGTAAGCAGGGTGCTTTTGTACTGCACCTGGAAACAATCGGGACACGTCTGGATGGTAGTGGTTAGTTTCTCAAAGTACTTCTACCAATAGAAAAAGGGCTTTTTTGAAAAGCCCTTCTTAAATTATCTATCTACTCTTACTTCTGTTTTACTGTATAACAAGAAGAAACACTTGCCGCAAGATTACCTGCCACCTGTTCAGAGGCAAGTTTTTGCGCTTTGGTAATGGCTGGTGACGGTTTTTCAGGCTTCTCTTCTGCCGCATCTTCTGCCTCTTTTTGTGCTACACGAAAGCCTGTAAAGCTATTAAATCCATTCACCCAAACTCCTGGCGCGTTACCTGAAGCAGTGTCGCCGCCCTCAGCACTGGTCACGTTAATGCTACCTTGCTGACCGGTTGCAGCCTGTTTAATACCAGCAATATTAATTTTGACCCGGGGCGCCAACGCAGAAGTGCCTATTTGTATACCATCCAGTGCACCAAACTGATCACCGGATAAAATCACACTGGGATTAATATAAGCCTGATTGCCATCTGTGCTGGTATAAGCAGCACGCACAGTACCAATACGAGTTTGTGGAATATTACCCTGCCCACATACTGCTTTTGAGTTCACTAATAGATCTGCATTATCGCCATCGGTCATAATGTCACCATTTTCCAGGAAGACCACAGGTAACTGATCTGATTTAGCACAAGTAAGGGCTTGCTTCTTGCACTCCTCCAAATAAGCGTCATCGTAGCTGAATGTAAAAGTAGCATACAAAGGGAATATGTAGTTGCCTGCAGTGATACTATCTTTGGTACGCCATACCGCCGGATCAAAGTAGCTATTTATCGCGCCAGTTTTAAATACCGTTGCGTTTCCGGTAAAACTGGTGCTTCCTGTTGGTGTTTTTTGCTCCCAGGTACCAAGCTCAGTTTGGTCTGCTATTTTCACGCGAGTAAAAAACTCATATACATCGGCAGAACCAAAAACAGCCAAGTCCCGAATTAACTTACCATTATTAAAACTAAAGGTATCTCCACTATACTGATTGGCATCGTTCGCTTCGTAAGTTTTGGGCCCAACTTTGAAACCCAGTTTATTAAAACGATCAGTGTAAGGATCAATGCTACCGGATGCATTATTGATACGCATTTTGGCAAAATTGCTGGTTAAAAATAGCTTATATGCATCTTGAGCAGTAGTCGTCTGCCCAGTCCATTGCATCCCATAGCCCGTGGTTTGCCCTGTGCGGTCTGTGAGCATATATACAGCCACACTGGCACGCTGATTATTGGCATTTGAACCAGAAATGCCTAAATCCAGATTTAGGCTACCAATCTGCATACCCCAATCCAGCGTAGCTGTGGGAGTAGAGAAGAATATACCCGACTTAGTGGCAAGTATGGTTTTCTCCAGTCTGGCCTTTGCAACACCTTCATCAAGCAAGGTTCTTTTTTGCGCTTCTAACCAGGGTGCCAGCTTTTCCTCAAAAGTATCATCCAGGAAATCCTTAGGCTCTACGTTCTGGCTTATTTTTTCAATATCAGCTTTAACGGCATTATCAATATAGACACGATTGACTGGTGCTGTCTCTACATAGGGCTCTGATTTGCGCCGCAAGGACTGTAAAAGCCGACTAATATTAATGGCTGCCGTTGCTGTTGCACTATCATCAAGATTATTAATGGAAGCACCTGTCGTATTTTCGGCCAGTTCTTTAACGCCTATACGAATTAGTGAGGTATCCTGCGCTTCAGACGGGTCATTATTCCGCACTGATTTGATAGAAAAAGTACCTAGGTTAACCCGGCGTACGCCATTAGCTGCCTTAAGATAAAATTTGACATTAGAGTCAATAGGACAGCGTGCAGTGCCTGTTGCATCGGTTACCCCATTATACTTGCCGCATTCGTAATTCAAGTTCACCACTGGCGTATCATCAAATACCACATCTACACAACTTAAATCATCGCTGGGGCATAGTAGCGTCATACTGCCATTGCCTTGACCACCACCTGTTGAGCCAGAGCCTTCATTAAATGTATTGCTTTCACCGCCACAAGCACTGAGTAACAAGCATAAGGTTGTTAATGCAAACGGGCTCTTTGAGTTTTTGTAAAATCTGTTCATTATTCAAACTTCCAATTAATGATATTACTTAACGAACCGGTGTTAAACGAACCTGTCCTTTGTCCGTTAACTGAATATGTTCAAGGTCAACTGCTGCCTCAAGTGGAGTTAGCAATACATAGCTCGTACCTGTCGGAATATGCATATAGCCTTGCAGTGCCTGGCGAGTAGTCACCGTAGGGGAAATGGTCTGCTGATAAAACGCATTGACCCCCTCTATTACGCAGCCTTTATCATCCAGAAATATAGGTAAAGGCCAGTAAAATTCAGGATTACTGATCTTATCAGCATATGAATTAAATTGGATATCATTAATTTGTTCAGATAGCCGTGCGACTACAAAATCAAATTTTGGCTCAAACCCAGGCTTGGGCCATAAACTCAGGCTTTCATCTTTACGGAGCAGCTTGGCTTTTTTCAATTGCTTTTCACTAAAGCATTGTACTCCAGTAAGTGCTGTTACCTCATTCTGGCTAAGACGCTGATAGTTCTTTGCCAGGTTAACAACCTGCTGCTGCGGTTGCTCGGCTTTAAAACGTCGAAAGAAACTCATATCGACGCCCTTTTCACGCTGGAGCACCTGCGTGCCTCCCAAACCATCAGGCAGGTTATAAAATCTTTTTTTTCCTTCTAAATTAAACTCATGCGCCTCTAAGTATTCGCTATCGACATACTGCTCGCCATCAATGGTTTTAACTGGCTGGCTATCAACGGACGGCGATTCTTCTCCTATTGATGGTTGTACAGTAGGGCTGGAAGCCGGAATGGCCTTATTTTTTATAGGATTTTCACTATTTTCTGCTTTTACTGAATTTGTTTTTATAGCGGCTTCTGTTTTACTTATCGATTGCATTTCTGGCTGCTGGACAAACACCCGCTGCTCAACAGAATGACTTACTGAAGTTGGGGCAGAATCGTGAGTTGTAGCTGAGGGGGTAGTTTTACCTGCTGGTAGAGTAGAATTAACAGCCGAGGTAGGCTGCTGTGGTGAGTTCACTATCTTACTTTTAGTCTTGCCACTAAATAAAGACCACTTTGAAGATGTCGCTGTCTTATGAGCAGTTTTAGGTTGCTTAGTAGCTACTTTCGTCCTGGTTTCACGGTCGCTTGGAGCATTGCGATCAACTACCATGATACGCCCATCCGGGCCAATAATTGTATAAAACCCGGAGCGCTCTGCATGAGCAACCGGGTTTATACAAAGCAGGCCTAATCCACTGATCGCGATAAATTTCCAGATATTTATAGGCATGATGAGTACCAGTTACCAAACCGTGCGATATGCTATACCTAAAATGGTAACTTTTGTGTTGGTTTTAATGTCCAAGCCTGCATATGGGTTTAACAATAAATTATTCACCCCGGTTTTGTTGGCTAGCCCACTTGTATTTGCAGGAATATTATCACGACTACGTAAATGCATCGCTGTTAGGTCAATTGTGGTATCCGGATCGAATTGATAACCAATACCGGCACCAAACATTTGTGCATTATTAATTGGCACCAGCGTATTACGTCGATCGTCGGGAATAGCACTCTTTCGAGGTTCATAACCTAACCGCAGCTTTAAACGATCAGTCGCACTATACTCCATGCCTACCCCCCAGCTCCAGGGGCTGCGAAATCCTAAAGGAAGTTCCAGACTTGTTGGGGTAGCGCCGTTAGTTAAAAGTCGTGCAATTTTTAAAGCAGATACCTGGCGGTCAAAATTAAATTTGAAGGAATCCCAGGCAGCATAATCCGTCCAGCCGATATCAAAATTAAACTGTAAGTCCGGCATTACCTTATATTTAATCCCTGCCTGAAAATGCGCTGGATACTCCAAGTCCATGGATACAATGCCACTTTCTGTAGGAGGTATATAAGATGGGAAGCCTAAAATAGCCTGTAAAATTACACCTGTAGCTGACGAACCCAAAGCACGAATCAGCTCCTGCGCACCTCTGCCATTATCAATAGCATACTTGCCCTTAAGCTTCATTTTGCTAGAGCTTTGATAAACCATACCAAAGCCAAAATCATCATTAGGTTCCCAGAGCAAACCCAGGTTATACGTAGGAGATAAGCTTTGCTCCAGCGCCACGTCCATGGCAGCTAGCTTTTTAAACGGCCCTATACTCTCCTCAGCATTACAAATACCAAATAATAATAGGTTACCAACAATATTACCATTTTCTTTAAATGGGCCACAGACATCTTCATCAATTAAGCGTAGTACGCCAATCAATTCATTGGGAAAACGTAAATCTGTCTTTAAGCCAATGGCCTGATAAGACATACCTACCGAAGCACCCAACGATAAGTGATCATTAACCTTATAGGCTGCTGAGGGGGATAAATAAGTGATCCGCTCAATGGCTACTTGCTGACCCATGTAGTTACCAGGATCACCATCTGCCGAACCAAAGCCTGCAACTAACGGCGCATATAAACCCGAAGCATATGTAATTTTTGAGCCTGGAGGATTATAGGCGGCCCCCGCCAAAGGGGCGGCTAATGGTAAGCCTTGTGGCCAGTTAACAATTTTCTTTAGAACAGGGACATAAAGACTGGGATGATCAACCTTACTAACCGCGTAATCCTTAAATTCCCCACATAATTTTTGACCCATCTCCATTTCATTACAAATAAGAGGATCATCTGAATAACCAAATACGTTATAGCCTGGCGGTGCTTCAAATTCTCGGCGAATGTTAAAGTCTACCAGCAAGCCCTGAACATCAGTTTGTAAACCCTGTATTTTGGTTAAACCTGCCGGGTTAAAATGAATCGCACTGATTCCCGGCGGGTCTGCAGTAACCGCATTCCCCATGGATAAAGCACGAATATCAATAGACAGGTTTTGCCCTAGCTGTGCATGAGATAAAGCCGAAACGCTGGACAGCAATATGGCACAACTTAAAGGCCGCAAGCGCAAATTTATTTTCATACTAGCGTGCCTCAGCGGTTGTCACGGCCAAAACCCAGGAAATCCAGCGGGAAAGAAAGACCTAAAGACACATCTGGCGCATCTTCAGTTAAGCCAAAGCCCACTGAACCATTAACAATAGTCTTGGGTGTTACCCGCACCCCTAGAGAAAAACCAAGTGAGGCACTGGTTTGATCAGCTGGCTTTGAAACATCACCATTGTCAAATTTAAACTCACTGCCAGTCGAGAAGCTTTGCTGGTATGACATGGTTAAAGACACATCATAGTTAAATGAGTATGCAAAACCAAACGAAATACCACCGCTCATTCCAGGATCAAAAGACTCCAGAATCCGGTTGGTATTACCCCGCACCTGATTAATACCTGTTTCTTTTAGACCATAGCTAACCGAACCAGAGGCAAACAATACGACAGGATCAATAAACTTACGGGTACTGGCACCGCCGCCGATGGAATAATATCCTTTACCTGTCGATAAGCCACGAACCGGGTCAATTTCGTAGGGACTATCACCTGTTTTAGTAGAGAGGCTACCAAATAAAATTAACGGCAGGCGGCCCTGTTTTAGGGGGAATGGTTCCCAGCGTGCTCCCAGGCTAATATCCCCTAGACCGGCAGTAGTAGCGTCTTTTAGATTATCGCTTTTGGCAACCAAGGGTAAGGAAGCTGTTAATGTCACGTTATCCAGCAGACCATACTGGAAGGTAAACGTATTGGTAATACTGTGCTGTGCATCCTCTTCCACACGTAACCGGGTGAGTGCTGATCCACTATCGCTTAATGCCAAATCCAGACGACTATCACGGTAATAACTATAGTCAACATCATAGTAGGCAGAATAAGAACCACGCTTGGATAAGGAATACTGCTGCTCAGAACGCGTAAATACTTCTTCCAAGTTGCTTTGTGCAGACGCATCATCCGCTTTTTGCTCCAGAACACTGGCAGCACTGTCTTTAGGTGCCATAGAAGGAGTAACAGCTGTTGAGCCAGAAGCCGTGGCAGCGCTCTGCGCGGTAGCAACTGGTTCTTGCGTATCATCCGGGCGCTCAGCAACGGTATTGACAACCGTGCTTTCTACCTCATCAGGATTATTATCATGAGTTAAGGGAGCTTCAACCTGTTCCCGGCTTTCTGCAGCTACTGGATCAGTGGTACCTTCTTGTTCCTGTGTAGTGGTTATTTCACTGTCCGCACTCTCATTAACCTGAGAATCCTCTGCATCTGCTGCATGCACATTCGCCCCAATCATTGCCAAACTAATACTTAGGGCCAGTATTGAGCGATTCATCCATTGTTTCTGCATGACCATAATCTACCTTGAAACAGTTATTTTAAATTGAAAACGATACGTTAATTTTATTTACGCTTATAATATAAGCGTAGAGGGACATCAATAGGTTGCTGATAGGTTGCTGATTTTGGATCTTCATCAAGCACTCTGCGCATAGTGGCAGCCCGGTCAGCATTTTTTTCCATCATTAACGTAGGATAGCGTACATCTACAAAAGCAAATCGATCAATTACGCTATCCTCCACAATACGCATATCCTGTTCTTGCAGGGCAAGCAAACCAGGTAATTCACGTCCCACCGGAGGGTCAACGATGAACAGCGTATTATTGTCCCAGATTTCCTGAAAATGATCGGCACTAAAACTTAAATTACCCAAAGCCGGGTCAGCGACAAACACACGACCATTACGATAGGCTTTATATACGACAAAATGCTTAAAACCAGCATAGGCAATAGGCACAATGGCTGGTTTATCAAGAGCTATGAGATCCTCAAATTTACCTTTATAGCCGCCACTATTGTATCCTAGCGCCGTTACAAAGCGTTTCATATCTAACAGTGAAAAGCTGCGCCGCTCTACAATGCGATCATACTCACCATAGCGCATCAATCCATCCATGGTTTGACGCTCATTTAGCTTTTCGCCCACATAGCCATTAAGCAAAGTAGTTAGCGCTGCTGAACCACAGCTATAGTCATAAGCTTGTTTGACAATACCGCGGAACTGCTGTTCGATAGCCGGCTTGACCTGAACAGGTTCACGGTGGTACTTACCAAATGAGGGATAACGGGAATCTGCCACTTCAGTGTAATACACTGAGCCAGCAGGTTTATCCGCCACTTGTAATGCTTCAGTGGCAAAATGATAAATTAAGGCTGATCCTAGCGTGACGATAAACATAGCAAGTTTTTCTAATTGTGGGTGATATCCAGTTAAAGAACATCACCATATCCTATTGAAGGTGCGATTAGAAGTTACTAATCGCCGTCCATGTGGTTACAAGATACCGTGTTTTATTCACAATTACACTAATTTTTTTGGATTAATTTGCCAACTAGCAAATTAATCACGCTCAAATCACATTCCCTTTACATTGACTTTTAGATTAGTGACTGAAGCCCCTATTAAACCAAAATTACCCATTGAACCATTTTTGAGATGATTAAAGGTCTCTGGAGCTTGTGCCCCTGCCTCGCCTGCAACCACATTATTTAACACAAAATCAAACTTATCTGTGGAACCTTCTTTGCCAAATATCAGCCCGTCATTATCAAAGCCTGCATAAAAACCTGCCAGGCGGAAACCGGTATCCTGTTCACTCGCCTTAAGCGTAAATCCAAGTTTCAAGCTAGATTCACCCGAACTGTTTTTAGAGATCAGCTCAATGGGATTTTTCCCTTCCTCACCCTGTGTTGCCATGCATGAGGCATTGTTACCTACACACAAAATACTACCACCGGTAAATTTGAGCATATGCCCCTGAGGTGCATTTCCTAACTGTACATTGACACTAAGGGGATCACCTTCTTTAAACACCACATCAATGCCTTCAGTATTCACTCTTAGTAGCTCTGTCACGCCTGTGGCTCTTATAGTGCCTGTACTATCTTTTATGCGTGTGCCAGGCTCGAAAATAGAATCTGAACCAGCGGTTAAATAAATTGAAAACGGGTTAATCCGCATACGTCCCAAATCAGTAGGTAAGGAAATATTGGCATTAAATACTGGTTGATTACTATTACTGTCCGCATCCATCTTGATGAGCACAGGGGCGGTGGCAATAGCAGTATTGCTATTGTTTTTAAACATACGAATGCCCTGGGTGTCGCTATATGTTGCAGGAGCAACAATCAGTGAAGCGCCATTTGTAGCATCTGGCATACCATCAGTATCGGTTAATATCACCTCACTAAAACTAATGGTTGAGTTAGGATAGTCCAGTGCCATACTGATGCCATCCTGACCTGTTTGCGCGGCCAGAGATTGATCATCCAGAGCCTGTAATGCCCATGTGTGAGAAGACAATGGTATTAATATTGCAAGATATGCCAGCTTTGCAGTTGTACATTTCATTAGAGCTTCCTGCCTTTCAAATAGTGCTTCAACTCAGCGCCACTTCAGAGTGTAGCAAGTAATGGCGGCGTACCTTTTATCTTTAGTGTCCAGAGATCGTTAATGAATTACCATCAAGCTGCATACCAAGCACAGCCACCCCACCAATTGATGCACTGCTAGCCAGGTTACCTACTTTTACATCATCCATTAATACATCTACCTGTTTACCAGCAGAAGGTGTAATAATCAACCCTGTGTTGGCAACGCTGACACCACTACCATTAAAGGTTAAGTCACCGCTTGCACCTGCATCCCGAACCGTTATCTTCTGAATGCCAATGCCATATTGCTCAGTACCTGAAGACTCCGAAATTAACGCTAGGTTAGAAATACGGATACCACCTACTACTGTTCCATAAAATTTCAACAGTTGCCCCTGTGGGGCACTACCCAACTGTACATTAAGATCCAAGCCACCAAGCTCCACCTTAACGTCATTCATAATTTTGATCATATTTACCAGCTGGTTATTATTATCCTTGCCAGCTACAAAAATATCCCCAGTTTGCACCGTTAAATCCTCAGGCAGACTGATATTAATATTCAGCATTGGGGAACCATTATTGCCGTCAGCATCCAGAGTTAGTGTCGTGGTGCCTTTACTAATTCTAAAGTTATTTGCTCTTGTTCCATCACCAAATACCACTGCACCAGGCTGTGGTGTGGTTGTTATAATTCCAACACTAGCAGGGTCTATACCATCGGCACTATTAATACCATTGGTATCTGTCCAGATAATCTGCGCATTGGGCTCAAAATCCTGCAAGGTTACGGTAATGCCATCCTGTCCGGTTGCCTGACTCAAGGAAGAATCATCCAGTGTTTGCAAGGCAAATACTGAACCATTTGCCAATAGCAAAGAAGTCATGATTATAGTTTTTAGTGGCATCATCTACAGTTCCCTCTAGCCTCTAGCGTTTGGTTAGTTAGGCTTCCCGCCCAAGACTATGATTAACCTCCTCTACCCCGTGACAACAAGGCGGCACATTGTATGCCGCCTTGTTTATTACCCAGAAAACGGCACTATAATTAGTTATGGCCGCTAATGGTAATATTAGGTACAGCCATACCCAGAATAGCTACGTCACCCAGGTTATGGGCAAGGCCAACAGAGCCTAACTGAACACCACTTAAGCGAACGTCAACATCACCACCGGTACGGATTACTGACAAACCATCATTGGTTACTTTAATGTCAGTGGCTAAGCCCAAGTTGGCTCCACCAGCGTCACGTACGTTAATGTTATCAATCGTGATTTTACCACCTGCACCAGCAGAGTTATCAGTCAATGCCAGACCAGCAATATTGATACCACCGTCCACATTACCGTCCAGTACAATCATGGCACCTTGTGCAGTGTTACCCAGCTGGATGTTCATCTCAGCACCACCCAGGCTAATGTTGATGTTATCCAGAATTTTGGATTCATTAGCAAATTGAGCATTTGCGTCAGCAGCAATACCACCTGATGAAGCCACGTAGATATCACCAGTATTTACTTCTAATTCATCTGGCAGCGCAACATTTACGTTTAACACTGGAGCAGTACCGTTAGAATCTGCATCCACTTTAATAGTTACTGCATCACTAGCAGTACCCATAATATTAAAACCTTGAATGCCCGCAGCACCTTTACCTAAAACAATCGCACCAGCGCCAGTATTGGATACACCATTGTTATTACCAACACCGTCTTTGTCATGCACAACAATGTTGTCTGCACCAAAAATGGTACCGTCTTGTTGGGCATCCAGTTTAATGGTAATACCATCCTGACCAGTAGTTGCGCTCAGTGCTGAATCATCAAGTGATTCCAACGCAAAAGCACTGCTGCTAATTGCCATTGCTGAAACCAAAGCAATTTTTGTTAAAGTTTTCATAGTATATTTCCTTGTCCCTTGAAGATAACACTGATTACAAATAGCAGGTCAAAAAGGCTGGCAACCCTAAGGTTACCAGCCATCCGTTACTTAGTGACCAGATACAACGATCATGGATTCACCCATGTTCAAGCCCTGGATTTCAACTGCACCGATAGAGGCAGCAGAAGCACTACCCAGACGTACAGCATCCATGTAAATATCCTGTGAACCAGAAGACTTAACTACTAAGCCATTCTGAGATACACCAATCTTGGTATTTACAATTAAATCTTCACTGCCAGCAGTGGTGATGTATAAATTATCGATTCCAATAGAACCTGAGCCACCTAGTGCTGTGATTGAACCATCCATATCTGAATGATCTTTTAAGTCGATATTGGAAATTTTGATACCATTGGTGATAGTAGCATTTGCCCAGATCAGAGCATCTTGGGGAGCATCAGCACCCAACTGAATGTTCATGCTGGTCGCACCAATATTTACACTTAAAGCACCCAGAATTTCAGTTTCATCATCTGCAGCAACACCAGTAACTGTACCACGACGTGCACCAGTTACAGTATCAGCTGACTTTGCTACTGCAATGCTACCTACTTCAACAGCCAGAGCATTAGTATTGATACCTATGTTCAGGAAAGCATCGCCGCCGTTACCATCAGTGTCAATGTTGATATTTGCTAAAGCACCTCGGAGCGCTCCATTTGCATTATCCTCATCGACTGCCAAAGATATATCATTAACCACGATGGCACCTGTTTCACCAGTACCGCCCAAGTTCTGACCGCCCGGGGTGGTTTCACGAGTAGATAAGCCATCTTCGTCATGAATTAATAGCTTTCCGATAGAAATACCATCGCTAAACACATTTACAGTGATACCTTCCTGACCAGTTGCAGAACTCAGTGCTGTATCGTCCAGTGATTCCATAGCCATTGCACTACCGCTAACAGCGATTGCACAAACTAAAGCCAGTTTAGTAAAAAGCTTCATTGCACTCTCCTACGAGTATAAGTTTTGTTTTGTCGCTACTACCCTGTACGGCGATTTATAGCTAATGCATCCCTACATGGTGTTCTTGTAGCTAATCCTGCCAGCTAAAATTACCCTGTGTTTTCTTTTTGTGCAAGCAACTTTAATAAATTATGGAGATGTTCCGATGAACGGTAGAATATTTGCTCTAACTTTTTATGTTTATCTTTTTTAGGCATCTGCTTAGGTTTCAATATATTATTAAATAAAATTTTTTGTGTTATACATTGCAGGCCAGTTAACGTGATCGTTAAGCAGTATTTTTATCCATTTTGTGAATCTCTTCAAAGTTTGTGTACAAAGTTACAAAACTGCCATGGCTTACATTCACTTAATGATGCCTATCAGTCAGTCATTGGGATATTCCCCAAATGGCTGTATATAGTGTTGCAGCCCGATCAGACGCTTAAACAAATAAGGCATGGGCTAACTTATGAAGCTTCCATGACGCAGCAAAGCTTTAAAAGCTGCATAAAACAAACTTGGGGGGAAAATAAATTAAATTCAAATGCTTGTTGCGATGCAGGCAGTAAGTTGCGATTTGATGGTGGATTGCTGGGTTTTGTCGGCTATGACCTGGCCGCCAGTCAGTTTGTTTCACTTAAACAGATTCAGGCACCAGCTGCCCTGATGGGCGAATACGATATTTTTTTAAGGCAGGAACACAATGGCTGGCAATTGTATGGCCCAGATCTGGCCGAATTGATCCCTGTATATAATTTTATTAAAAACCTATTAAATGATTCTGTGCCCCAGCCTAGCCCTACAGACTTACAGATATTAAAAGCATTTCGGCCGGTGTGGCATAAAGCACAATACCGTCTGGCTTTTAAGCAGATTCAGCAGTATTTGCAGCAAGGGGACTGCTATCAGGTTAATTTGACTCAGCCTTTTGTTGCACAAGCTGAAGGAAGCTTGCTTGCAGCGATGGATGCTTTGCTACACCTAACCAAAGCGGCTTATGCCGGTTATACAAAATACGAAGATTTTGAGCTATTAAGTTGCTCGCCAGAGTTATTTATTGAGTTTGGACAGCAGGGCGAGGTCATTACCCGCCCCATAAAAGGTACAAGGCCACGCCATGCTGATCCCATCCAGGATGAACAGCTTAGGCAGGCATTATTGCACTCAGCAAAAGACCGGGCAGAAAACCTGATGATTGTGGATTTGTTGCGTAATGATTTAAGTATTTATGCACAAACTGGCAGTGTGCAGGTACCAAAACTGTTTGAGGTGGAAAGCTTTGCGCAGGTGCATCACTTGGTCAGTGAAATAAAGGCCACTTTAAAACCGGATGCTTCACCGCTGGATGTATTATTTGCTGCCCTGCCCGGTGGTTCAATTACTGGCGCACCCAAAATTCGCGCCATGCAGATTATTGATGAGCTGGAAGCACAAGCACGCGGTGCGTATTGTGGCAGTATGGGTTATTTAAACTATGATGGCACGGGGCGCTTTAATATTTTGATCCGTAGCCTGCAAAAACATGGGGATATGCTAACGGCCTGGGCGGGTGGTGGTATTACTGTTGCATCAGATGGCGAAGAAGAATATCAGGAATGTCTGGATAAGATTGGGGCAATTTTAAATTGTGTGAATGGTTTGAGTGTGTGACCTATTAATTTTGCTCCTGCTTTTCCTGGCTTTTTTCGGTCTGTTGCTCAGACTGTTGCGTTGCTTGCGAGTCGGCCTTTTTCTGTAGCCATTCCTGCATGTCGGTATTTTTAACCCGATCATAAATATCTGCAACCGCAATGCTTAGGTCTATTGAAGCAAAATAAATGTCATCGCCCAGATAATAAACGTTCTGTTGCCAGTGGGATTGCGCTGTACGTCGCCATAGTTCAATTTCAACAAAGTCCTGCTCTATGAGTACATATTCCTGTAGGGTCGGAATTTGCAGATAGGCCAGACGTTTAAAGGTTTTATCATGACGGCGTGTGGATTTGGATAAGACCTCTACCAGTAAAATGGGTGACTCGGTGAAATATCCATCCGCTTCCTGACACTCTACCATGACATCAGGATAAAAATATTTGCTGCCGACTTTGACCTTCATATCTGAGCTATAGGGCTGGCAGGGTTTTCCTTCTAAGTGATTACCCAATTTGCGGTATACATTGCCAGCAATACGATTATGGTTGGCGTGCGCACCAGACATGACATAGACTTCACCATCAATATATTCATGCTTGATGTCTGAATGCAATTCGCCTTCCAGATAGTCCTGTTCACTCATATAGGTTTTTTGCTTTAACATTGGCATGCTTGATGCTCCTGCAATAGTCCAGGCTTTGGATAGATTCTAGCACTAAGTTTCCTTAGGTTCAGAGTGTCAAATTGACACAATTTGCTTCAAGCGTTCAATTAAACGCGCTTGTTGCTCTACCGTACCAATGGTAATGCGCAAAAAGTTATTGATTTTTTCTGTGTTAAAATGTCTCACAATAATGCCGGTCTGGCGAAGCTTTGCTGCAATATCGGCGGCTGCATGTTTGGGATGCTGGGCAAATATAAAGTTGGCTTTAGACGGCAGCACTGCAAAACGAAGCTGGGTTAGCGCTTCAACCAGTTGTTCCCGGTTGTGAATAGTTTGCTGGCAGGTTTGCTCAAAATAAGCCTGATCTTCAAACGAAGCCACACCCCCAGCAATGGCGAGGCGATCCATCGGATAAGAGTTAAAGCTGTTTTTCACCCGTTCCAGTGCGGCAATGAGATGCGGCTGGGCAAAGGCCATGCCAATACGCAAACCGGCCAGTGCGCGGGATTTGGAAGTAGTCTGGCACACCACCAGATTGTCATACTGGCTAATTAAGCTCACTGCCGACTGACCACCAAAATCAATGTAGGCTTCATCAACTACAACCACGCTATCTGGATGCTGCTGTAGCAAGGCTTCTATTTGCGCTAAAGGTAGAAAGACGCCAGTAGGGGCATTGGGGTTAGCAAAAATAATGCCGCCGTTAGGTTGATTATAACTTTTGATATCAATGGAAAAATCATCCGCTAATGGTATTTGCACCGCTTTAATACCAAAATACTGACTGTAAACTGGATAAAAACTATAAGTAATATCCGGATATAACAGCGGGTTTTCCTGAATAAAAAACGCCTTGAAGATATGTGCCAGCACTTCATCCGAACCATTACCTACAAACACCTGCTCTACTGGAATATTTTGCTGTATGGCAATGGCTTGTTTTAGAGCGGTTGCATCCGGGTCTGGATATAAACGTAAGCTGCTACCCAGTTCGACTTGATCACTTAGTGCCTGAATAATGGCCTCTGCCACTTTGGGCGAAGGCGGAAACGGGCTTTCGTTGGTATTAAGTTTAAGCAGGTTGTCAATTTTGGGCTGTTCACCAGGCACATAAGGCGTCAGGCTGCGTACCTCTGGGCTCCAAAAGCGCTGTAATTGCTCAGGGGTGGTATTCATGGGATTCTCATTAACAGGTTTTATCATGCCAGTGTATTGTTATAAGCCATCAGTTATTTAAGTAGTTGCTCAAAGTCGACGATTAAACACCGGTTTTGAGCTATCCAAGCTGATGGTTTAAACTCTTTAAATTTAGGCACGGTAGCGTGCAGATGCTGCATGCGCCTCAAGGCCTTCCTGCTGTGCCAATATATCCGCAGCCTGAGCCAGTGACCGGCTACCTTCTTTTGAGCAATAAATAATACTGCTACGTTTTTGAAAGTCATACACACCCAAGGGGGATGAAAAGCGTGCGGTGCCAGAGGTTGGCAGTACATGGTTGGGCCCGGCGCAGTAATCCCCAATAGCCTCTGGGCTATAGCGCCCCATAAAAATAGCCCCAGCATGGCGAATTTGCGGCAGTATGTGCTCCGGATGATCCATACATAGCTCCAGATGCTCGGGCGCCACCTGATTGATCAGTTCAATGGCCTCGTTACGGTCTTTGACCAATACTAAGGCACCCCGGTTTTGTAGGGAGGTCTGGGCAATATCCGCACGGGGTAGTTTGGCTAAATGCACTTCAACGGCCTGAGCGACCTGCTCTAATAACTCGGCGTCAGGGGTGATGAAAATGGATTGGGCGACTTCATCATGCTCAGCCTGTGACAACAAATCCATGGCTAGCCATTCGGGGTTATTTTGTCCTTCAGCATACACCAGAATTTCAGAAGGCCCTGCAATCATGTCAATGCCGACCTGACCAAAAACGGCACGCTTGGCGGCTGCCACAAAACGGTTGCCGGGGCCGGTAATTTTATCTACTTTGGGAATGGTCTCAGTACCGTAAGCCAGCGCTGCTACTGCCTGCGCACCGCCAATGGTAAGTACCCGATGCACGCCCGCCAGATGTGCGGCTGCCAGCACCAGTGGATTCAACTCCCCTTTGGGCGCTGGCACCACCATAATAATTTCCTGCACGCCTGCCACAGCAGCAGGGATTGCATTCATTAAAACAGAAGAAGGATAAGAAGCCTTACCACCGGGCACATAAATACCAACCCGATCCAGTGGCGTGACTTTTTGCCCTAGCGTATTGCCCAGTTGATCCACATATTGCCATTCGGGCTGTAGCTGGCGTTCATGGAATTCGCGGATACGATTGGCTGCAAGCTCCAATGCCTCGCGCACTTTTTGATCAAGCTGTTCAAAAGCTTGTTGTAGTTGTATTTTGGATAGCTCCAGCTCATCAAAATGCTGGGCTGGATGCTGATCAAACTGCTGGGTGAGTGCCAAAACATGTGCATTACCCTGTTTTTTTACCTGTTCGATAATATCGTCAACAGTTTGAATCAGGGCAGGATCATTTACGGTTTCAAATGCCAGAAGCGCAGCAAACTGCTGCCCAAAGTCAGCATCCTGGGTAGATAAACGACGCATTCACATCACTTCCACAACGATAAGCAAAACCATAGTTTAGCGTGTTTCACCTATCTTGTGGCAGTTTTAGCAAGGCATAACGATGGGAAAATCTTGTGACCCTGATCGCTTTTGACTTACCTGGTAGTTAAGCTGTTTTTTGCGTTGCGCTGGTTTTTTCCGCTACCGCTTGCTCAAGCTGCGCCAAAATAGGAGCCAGAAGATTTTGCTTACGCTTAAAACTGGCTTTATTGACAATCAGGCGTGAGGAAATCTTGCAGATTTCTTCCAGTGGTTCAAGCCCATTGGCACGCAAGGTATTGCCGGTATCTACCACATCTACAATCAAGTCACCCAACCCTACCAGCGGTGCCAGTTCCATTGAGCCATATAGCTTGATGACGTCGACCTGATCGCCCAGCCCTGCAAAATACTGCCGGGTTAAATTGACGTATTTGGTGGCAATTTTGAGGCGGCCTGTGGGACGGACTGCCCCAACCTTACCGGCTGTCATGAGGCGACAGCGGGCAATTTTTAAGTCTAGCAGCTCATATACATTATGTGCCCCGTGCTCCATCAGCACATCTTTACCAGCCACACCAAAATCCGCCGCACCATTTTCTACATAGGTCGGCACATCACTGGCACGTAAAATCAGAATACGCACGTTGGGATGTGTAGTTGGAAAAATCAGTTTGCGGGAATGCTCCGGGTCTTCCAGCAAGGCAATATTGGCACTGGCCAGTAAGGGCAGGGTTTCTTTTAAAATACGGCCTTTGCTTAATGCCAGGGTCAAACCATGGTCAAAATCACCTATCACAGCCTGATCAGCTGAAGTTTTAGCATTATTCGTCATGCGCTCACTCGTTGAATCTGTGCGCCTAAGCCTTGTAGCTTGGCCTCTAAATCTTCATAACCGCGATCAATATGATAAATACGGTCAATACAGGTTTCACCCTGTGCAGCCAGTGCGGCAATAACCAATGAAAAAGATGCTCGCAAATCGGTTGCCATTACCGGTGCAGCTTGTAGGCTTTCTACCCCTGCTACGACGGCTTCTGAACCCTGCACCTGAATATCCGCGCCGAGACGAGCCAGCTCCGGCACATGCATGAAACGATTTTCAAAAATGGTTTCTGAGATGATACCTGTTCCCTCAGCAATGCAATTTACTGCCATCAACTGAGCCTGCATATCGGTGGGAAAATCCGGATGCGGCAAGGTTTGAAAGCTAACCGCCTTTGGCCGCCTGCCCTGCATATCCAGCTCTACCCAGTCTACGCCACGGTGAATAGCTGCGCCCATTTCAATGAATTTTTCCAGTACGGACTCCATCAGGGTGGGGTCAGTATTGGTTGCTCGTACCCGGCCACCGGTAATAGCAGCCGCTGCCAGATATGAACCAGTTTCAATCCGGTCTGCAACCACCGCATACGTACAGCCAGTTAAGGATTCAACACCATGCACCGTTAGAGTACTGGTGCCAATGCCCTCAATATTTGCGCCCATTTTGACCAGCAGATTGGCCAGGTCTGTGACTTCAGGCTCCTGCGCGGCGTTTTTAATAATCGTGGTGCCTTGGGCAATACTGGCTGCAATCAGGATATTTTCGGTGCCACCCACGGTGACCATATCAAATGCAACCTCGCCGCCCTGCAAGCGGCCATCCATGCTCGCATCTACATAGCCATTTTCGACGTCAATACGGGCACCTAATGCCTCAAGGGCTTTTAAATGCTGATCAACTGGACGTGAGCCAATGGCGCATCCGCCGGGTAAGGAAACTTTGGCCTGACCATAGCGTGCCAATAACGGGCCAAGTACCAAAATGGATGCCCGCATGGTTTTAACCAGCTCATAGGACGCAAACTGGTTGTTTAAGGTAGAGGTATCAATGGTTACCGTATCGCCTTCATAATGCACGGTAACACCCAAACCCTGAATCAGTTTGATCAGGGTCGATACATCCTTTAAACGGGGGACATTGGTCAGGGTAATTGGTGTGGTTGCCAGCAGGGTAGCAGCCAGCAACGGCAAGGCGGCATTTTTTGCTCCCGAAATGCGTACCTCACCCTCCAGACGCACACCACCTGTAATTAAGAAGCGATCCATTCAGGTTCAGGCTCCAAACAGGCTGGCTTTGCGCCATTCTTCGGGGGTTAAAGCACGAATACTTACCGCATGGACGACGCCACTGGCAATGTGTTCATTTAAAGGCGCATAGACCGCCTGCTGACGGGCAACTGGTCGCATGCCTTCAAACTGGGCGTCTACAATGCGCAAATCAAATTTTCCGGCCTGACCGGTAACAGCAACATCAGCCTGGGGAAAAGCGGCCTGTAAAAGCGCGACAAGTTGTTCGCTATTCATTGAGAACACCTAAATATAAGAGGGCAAAAAAGACTGGGCGAAAGGTTACTCTGCCCTATCGTAAATATCCAGTCCAGTTCAATACTTCTGGCAGATTTTATCGTACCACGCAAATTTTATCGTATTACACAGATGAGTGGTTAAAATGAGGGCACATTCTAAAGTATCTTAACTGAGCAGAACAAAAAACGCTGTACTTGTGTTAGGGCGTGTCCCTAATTTCACCACGACGTAGTCAGTGCGTCCTATACTACCTGACGGCCAATGAAATTATCCTGATGAATAAAGCGTGGTGGCTGACCTTCCACGTGGTCACAAATAAATGGCTTCATATAAATCATTTCCACATCCCCATAAATGGTGGCAAAAGCGACGTCCTTGGCGTCAGCTCCTGTCCCAATACGGACAATTTTATCAATAGGTGCCATACGGGTAGCATCAAACAAAACCCACTGGTTGCCAATATAAGCCTCAAACAAGGCATGAAAATCTGGTGGCGGCTCCTCAAACTCGGCATAACCAAACACAAAGCGTGCCGGGATATTCAGCGCCCGGCACAAGGCGACCCCCAGATGAGCAAAGTCACGGCAAACCCCGGCCCGGTTGGCCAGCACATCCCGTGCCGTGGTAGAGGCCTGTGAAGAACCAACTTCGTAGGCGATATTGCTGTGAATCCAGTCACAAATAGCCTCTATCCGGTCAAAACCGCGTGGGATTTTTCCAAAAGTACGCTGTGCCATGCCGCCTATTAGGTCAGATTCACAATAGCGGCTGGGTAATAAATAATGCAGCACCTCCGGGGGTAGTTCAGCAATTTCCATCTCCTTAAAAGCGGGGTCACGGTACGGTATATCCACGTTGACCTGCGCCTGATAACGCAGCTCAAACTTCCCTATTGGTGCACTTAAGCGAAAAAGCCGGTTTAGTCTTTTTTCATCTTCATATTCATCAATTGTTAAATGAGGCGATATATTTAGTGATTCCTGATGAATCTGCTGCCAGGGATGATGAGCAACCTGTAAATGAAATATAAACTCGGAAGGCTGTTTTACCTGATAGCCAAAGCTACAATCGATATCAAAGGTGTACATAAAAATGCCCGAAAATCTTTTTAAAATGCTTGCAAGTCAAGAGTGTAGGCTAAAATTACTGCCAAGCTGATTACGGCGTGTACAGCCCCGGTTCATTTATGTGAGAAAACCCTGCTTTGAGTAACCAATATACTGATCCATGCTGTGATCTTAAAAAAATGTTTACATAAAAAAAGGGCTTATCAAAAGCCCTTAAGGTCATTTTTAACCCTGATCAGGTTTGCAAGGTACGACGTTCCTTATGGCGCTTAACCTGACGATTTAGCTTTTCAGATAACATGGCAATTGAGGTATACATGTCATCTGCACAGGCTTGGGCAAATAGCTCTGCACCCGGCACCCTTAAAATGGCTTCTGCCTTATGGTTCTGCTGCCCTTTTCGGCTACAGTCGTGGCGATGGTTATCGCGTGATAGCACCACTTGCATACTGTTAATCTGGTCAAAATAACGACCAAGTCGTGAAAATTTTTCTAAAATGCTAGCTTCAATGGCCGGAGTGACACTAATGTGGTGTCCACTAATTTTAATGTGCATAAATCCATCCTCGCATTCATCAACCATGAATTAAAGAGCGTTCCCACAGTCAAGAGCGGCTGGTATTTTCCATGAGGAAAACGAGCCGGTTTGATCCAGAGGGAACAAACTCTGCCTTGCTCAAGATACGGCTCATGCTGCTTAAAAATTAAATAAAATCAATAAGCAACCCTGAGTCGGACGGTGCATATCATCCCAGAGATGATATCCTTAATTAAGCACGTTAGTCATCCTAAAGCAAGCGCTTTCGCTCGCTGGAAGAGGGGATATTTAAAGACTCGCGGTATTTGGCAACAGTGCGTCTCGCCACATCAATTCCACTGCTTTGCAACTTTTCTGTAATTGCATTGTCCGACAGTGGTTTACGCGGATTTTCTTCCTGAATTATTTTTTTGATCATGGCGCGAATAGCGGTTGAAGAACATTCCCCGCCAGAGCTGGTACCCACATGACTTGAAAAAAAATATTTCAGTTCAAACAGACCGCGTGGCGTGTGAATATATTTTTGGGTAGTCACCCGTGATACTGTGGACTCGTGCAGCTCGGTTTCTTCAGCAATATCACGCAAAACCAGCGGCTTCATTGCTTCTGGGCCATGCTCCAGAAACTCCCGTTGATGCATAACAATACAGCTGGATACCTTGAGCAGGGTTTTATGCCGCTCATCTACACTTTTAATAAAGTTACGGCCTTCTTGCATATGCAGGCGCAGATATTGATTGTCACTACTGCTGTCAGCACGCCGAATCAGGCTGGCATAATAGGGATTGATTCTTAATCGGGGCAAAATCTCGGTATTAAGCTGCACTTCCCAGCGGTTATTTTTTCTACACACAATAACATCAGGTGGCTGATGGTCGCGCTCAGGGTCGGCAAATTGCTGGCCCGGATACGGCTCTAGTTCTTTAATGAGGATCAGGGCGCGTTGTAAGGTAGACTGATCCATTTGGGTAGTCCGCATAAGGCGTGCAATATCACTGGCAACCAAAAGCTCATGATGCGCCAGTAATTTTAGGGACTCCAGCCGATAGGGGGTATGCTCCGGCAGATTTTTAAGCTGGAGGGTCAGGCATTCCGGCAAACTGCGTGCAGCAACACCAGCAGGTTCAAAATGCTGTATGCGCTTAAGTACTACCTCTACTTCTTCAAGCTCCACCACTTCTTGTGCTAATACTTGCAGGTCTGCATGTCCGTGCCATATGTCCAGTTCTGCCAGTTGTTGCAGCACTGCTTCCTGAATATCATCCAGACTGATTGCCAGATAACCACGCTCGTCTATGCCATCAATAATGCATTCGGCAATTAGGCGATCAACCGGACTAAAATGCGCCAGATTAAGCTGCCAGCGCAAATGATCCCAGATCGTGTCCTGACAGGCGCGGTTATCTTCACGATCTTCCAGCAAAGGCATGGCTAGTGTGGTCGGTTGATGGATAAAAATATCATCCCAATGGGTATCTACCGGCAGATCTTCAGTTAGGCAGGTCAGCTGCATTTGCTCGGTCAGGCAGGCAGGCTCTGGTTCTTCATTGAGCTTATTTTGGTTCAGGTCAGACTGGGCAGATAAAACATTCAGGTCGTTCTCATCTTCTGCTTCAAGCCTTTCCAGTAGGGGATTGCTGTCCAGTTGCGCCTGTACTTCCTGCTCAAGCTCCAGTGAGGAAAGTTGCAATAATCTGATGGCCTGCTGTAGCTGCGGGGTTAAGGCCAGCGATGTAGACACTTTCATCCCCATGGATAGCTTCATGCCAATATCCTGTTTTTAGTATGGGTTCATTATAATCATAAGAGTTCTGCATCATGCAATGCAATTTTTATGCCTATTTATTATTTCTGGCATTGTTTTATATACTGTCAAACAATAAAATCACTGAAATATAATGATAAAATTTATTTATGCATTCACCCCTTATTATAAGATATAAGACAGTTACGCTAAAACAGCTTAGCTAATAATTTACAATGCGGGCAAAGTGCCTTAATCTGCCGTGCGTCAATGTTAGGAATACTGGTTAAATGACTGTAGTAATTTCTCGCTGGTTAAGCGCTGCACTGATTAATCTTGCATTATTTACGCCTGCTGTTGCTATTGATGAAAGCTTTGGCGATGAATTAACAGACAATACCAATCCAGTAATCGACCAACCGGATACTGCGCCTGTTCCCGTACAGGGTGAAAGTCAGGTCACTGGTCAGATCAATATGTATGATGATCCCTTAACTTTTTATACCCTGCGCCGGATCACCCTAAAGCAGCTCAACATTGACGCCAATGCTAACCAGCCTGATGCAGTTAAAGACCCTTTTCAGGCCATTAACCGCAAAATATTTAACTTTAATAATAAACTGGATAAATACTTGCTGCTTCCAGTGGCCCGTGGCTATAAAAATCATGTACCCCAGCCAGTCAGAACAGGTGTAAGCAACTTTTTTTCTAATCTGGGAGAGCCGTGGAATGCGGTAAATCACCTGTTACAGGGTAAACCAAAATCATCCTATAAAAGCCTGGGCCGCTTTACCATCAATACTGTTTCCAGCCTGGGGCTAGCTGACCCTGCTGCGCGTCTTGGAATCGAGAAAGAAGATGAGGATTTTGGCCTAACCCTGGGGGCGTGGGGTATTAAGTCAGGGCCATTTTTAATGCTACCAGCGCTTGGCCCCTCAACCTTACGTGATGGTGCCGGGCGTATTTTTGACGTGTATGGACGCCCACAGCACTACATGGACCAGAACTCTCTATACTGGACTTCAGGTGCACTGGAAGCTATTAATTTGCGTGCTGGCTTTGTGGGTGTAGAAGATCTGGTTCAGGGTGATCAATATGCGCTGCTACGCGATCTTTATTTACAGCGCCGGCAATATCTGGTTTCGGCAAGTCACCCTGACCGCGCCATTGACAGTAGCTTTGGTGATGAAGACGCTGACTTTGGCGATGAAGATTTTGGTGATACAGGTCTTGATAGTCAAAGTAACAGCTCTGAAGAACTTAATGTTGAACCTATAAGTCCTGATACTTCAACTCATGAAACTCAGGAGTCAGATTTTGACAACACGCCTGCTGATGGCCAAACTACAAATACCTCTACAGATACAGTCGAACACGACTTTGGGAATGAACCAGATGATGCCAATACACAGACCGAACCTCCTGTAGCTTCTGGCGCACAAGATAGTGACATCTTTTAATATATTGCATCTTATGTATTGCATCAGGGCTTAAGTTGAACTCCATGTTTGTGATTAACCAGTCAGAGCTTGCTGCCCGCATTATCAAGCTGCAACAGGCACTGCCACGACTTAAATGCATTGATATTTCTGATCTGGAATCCATCGACAACACGTTCATTGTGTTTGCCGACGTAGAAAGTTTTTTAAGCCATCAGTGGAGCAACCCAACCATTGTGCTGGCAAATGCAACTCAGGGTTCCCTACTGGCCAAAGCCTGGCAAAAAGGTGCACTGGCAGGCTGGATATGGGATGAATTACCCGCCGACCCGGAAGAAGTATTTAGGCAGTTAGACCTGCAATATAAACGTAACCAGGATAGTCGTGACCTGCCCGCTGCTGCCCGGCTACAGCAGCGTATGCTACCCCGCCCCTTAAGGTTTGATGGCTACCAGATTGAGCATTTTTTCCAGCCCGCTGCCTTTTTATCTGGCGACTGGTTTGATTACTGGCAGGTTGATGATCAGCAAATTTTATTTTATCTGGCTGACGTGGCCGGTCACGGGGTCACCAGTAGCCTGCTTACCACCTGGATGGCCGGCTTTCATGGTCGCGCCTATAGTCCGCTGCAACTGGTGAGCAAATTGAATAACCGGCTGGTTGCACAAAATGCCGAAAAGCATATTACCCTGCTCTGCGGCTTGCTGGATTTAAAAACCCATGAGGTAGAATGGTGCAGTGCTGGGCATTACCCGCCTGCGGTGTTACTACAGCAGGGACAAAAACCGGTTATTTTAACCAGCAGTAGCCTGCCTCTGGGGTTAACCAGTGATTTAAAAATTCAAACCCAACATTTAACAATGACTCCCGGCGCACGTCTGGTGTTTTGCTCTGATGGTGCACTTGAGTCCTTTGGTGGCGGCTTGAATGAGCAATTTGAACAGTTGATTCAGCAGCTGGAACATGAAGGCTTTCAGTTACCTGAACATGTGCCTGATGACATTGCCCTGTTGTGCCTGAGCCGAAGCTAGCTTTACCTTTTAGTACCACTTAAGGCTCTAATTAATTCCAGCTGGCTTGCTGAACCTACCCGGCTATGGGATAATTAACTTTCCACGTATGAAAATGGCATGTTTATGTCAACTGGTCATATTGAATATGCATGCCTAAATGGCACCCACGTATTCAAACTTGTTGGTGAAGTCCGGGCAACCTCCTGTGTTAGTCTTGATCACCTGCTGGACAAAATTGAACAGCAAACTGATGTCAAAGGTGCTCTGGTTGATTTAACCCGCGCTACCTTTATTGATAGCACAGTACTGGGGATTTTGGCCAAGCTTGGCTTAAAGCTTCAGCAAGCTCATGATATTCAGGCAGTGATGCTCAGTACCAATCCTGACATTACCATACTGGCCGATAGCATGGGGCTGGGGCAAGTGTTTGTGATGCTTAACTGTCTGGCGGAGGCGTGTTATACCAAGGTATTGCCCGAAGAGCATGCCAATCACCGGGAAATGCTGCATACCGTACTGGAAGCTCACCGTACCCTGATGTGCCTGAACAAAAATAACCACAATATGTTCCAGCCGCTGGTCAAACAACTTGAACAAGAAGAACAGCGTCAAAAGCAGGCAGATCATCAGCTTTCCTCTTTCCAGCCTCACTAATTTTATATCATGAGCAGTTTGCCTGTTTTTGCTGTTGCACAGATGAATTCGCAAGATTCTATTGAGAAAAACCTTGCCGATGTTGCGCAACTGATGCAACAGGCTCATCAACAGCAAGTTAGATTGCTGGTATTGCCAGAAAACTTTGCCTGCTTTGCCGCAGGTCAACAGGCAAAAACGGCAGAACGCTTTGATGATTTACAACAGCAGTTACAGCAACTGGCGGCAAGGCATCATTTATGGCTGGTTGCCGGCTCAATACCCTGTCCATACCGCCCCGATGGCAGCATGATTAATGATGGCAAGGTACGCAGCACTAGCTTGCTGCTTAGTCCAGAAGGCAAAACTGTAGCCCGTTACGACAAGATTCATTTATTTGATGTACAGGTAGATGACAATACCGGCAGCTATCAGGAGTCTGCGACCTTTGAACCGGGGAACGAGGTGGTAGTTGCCACCACGCCTTTTGGCAGGCTTGGCATGATGATTTGCTATGATTTGCGCTTTCCAGAGCTGGCTCTGGCTTTACGTCAGCAGGGTGCGGAATGCTTAACTGCGCCTTCAGCCTTTACGGCAACCACAGGGCGCTTGCATTGGCGTTTATTGCTATGTGCCCGTGCTGCTGACACACAGTGCTATGTGCTCGGGGCTGGACAGCAAGGCACGCATGGCTCGCGCCAAACCTGGGGACATAGTGCCATCAGCAATGCGGCTGGCGAAATTGTTGCTGAGCAAAATGAGGAAGGTACAGGAATTGTTATGGCTGAATTTGACCTGGAAGCCATCAAAAAACGACGTAAATCAATGCCCCTGATGCAACATCGTCGACTTGGATTATTAGGGCGTGCCCCTAATTTCACCACGATATAGCTTCATGGACTAAAAAAATTCTGATCTAAAGCTTTTGTTTTTAAAGCTCGGATGCAAAAAAATCTGTATGTAAAAGGCTAATTTCAAAGCACTGATTTGAAGGTCATGCTTTAGGTAATTTTTGTACCATGTCACTTGCCAAATTAATGCCCTGTTGCTGCATGATATTTTCCAGAAGTGGTGCCAAAGTGCCCAATTTTTCATCCAGTGCGTCCCGAATGGTATCTACCAGCACCTGGGTACTACGCTCAATTTCAATATTTAACGCGTCTCCCACCTGCTTTTGGGCAAAGGTCGTCATACGGCGGGTTTCAGGAATCAGCCATACTTCAAACCAGTGTTCGGTTTTATTCACTTCAAACAAGGTCAGGCTAGCACCGTTAATGGCAATATAACCCTTGGAAAAAATATATTTCATCCATTGTGCCGGTATGTCAATGCGGTAGCAAAAATTATTGTCATATTGCTTAATATCTAAAATCGAGCCGGTAAAATCAATATGCCCGGATAATGGATGCCCGCCAATTTCTGCGCCATCTTTAGCCGCGCGCTCAGCATTGACCTGTGCCCCAGCCTGATAGGCACCCAAAGTCGTGATGTGCAGACTTTGTAGCATGACATCAAAACTGGCGGTATTGCTATCCAGTATTTCGGTTACGGTTAAACAGGTACCATCAATTGCCACACTGGCACCAATTTGCAAGTCCTGACAAAATCCTGCCGGAAAACTGGTAGTAAACGTACGAATACCATCAATATCCGTCACTTTCTCGATAGTCGCAACCGCCTGAACAATTCCGGTAAACATAAGCCTCTCTTGACTAAAAATTACTCTTCCTGCGTGGCGCGTAGCACCTCTTCCACGGTGGTTTTGCCTTGCAAGACTTTGAGCAAGCCATCCTGACGAATGGAGGGAGAATAAGTGCGGGCATAATTTTCCAGCTCATGCTCCGCGGCGTTCCCATGAATCAGGCGACGCATGGCATCATCTACAGGCACTACTTCATAAATGGCGGTACGGCCATTAAAGCCCAGCTGGTTACATTGCTCACAGCCTTGGGCCACCGGGATTTTTAATGGCTCTGTCAGCTCTACCTGACTAAACAGGTTTTGCTCAAACTGGTCGGCTTCACGCCAGCTATGACAATGCCTGCACAGGGTGCGTACCAACCGCTGGGCAATCACCCCAATTAAGGAGCTGGATAATAAAAATGGCTCAATGCCCATGTCTTTGAGGCGGGTAACAGCACCAACTGCGGTGTTGGTGTGTAAGGTAGACAATACCAAATGTCCAGTCAGGGATGCCTGCACCGCAATTTCAGCCGTTTCCAGGTCACGAATTTCCCCTACCATCACCACATCCGGGTCCTGGCGCAACATCGCACGCAAACTACGGGCAAAGGTCATGTCTACCTTGGTATTGACCTGCGTCTGACCAATACCTTCCAGTTGATATTCAATAGGGTCTTCAGCAGTTAAAATATTACGGGTATTGTCATTGAGGTCGGTTAAGGCCGCATATAAAGTGGTGGTTTTACCAGAGCCAGTAGGGCCAGTCACCAGAATAATGCCGTGGGGACGGTGAATCAGCTGTGTCAGCCGTTCATAATCATCTTTCATCAAGCCCAGATGGGTCATGTTGAGGCGGCCTGCCTGTTTATCCAGCAAACGCATGACCACCCGCTCACCATGCGAAGAGGGCAAGGTCGACACACGTACATCCACCTCACGCCCCGCCAGACGCAATGAAATCCGGCCGTCCTGCGGAATACGTTTCTCGGCAATATCAAGCCGTGCCATCACCTTGATACGCGACACCAGAAGCGGTGCCAGTTCGCGGCGTGGCTGCACAATTTCACGCAACTGGCCATCCACCCGCAAGCGTACTGACAGACGCTTTTCAAACGATTCAATGTGGATATCCGAAGCACCCAGCCGGATGGCTTCACTGAGCAAGGCATTAATCAGGCGAATAATCGGCGCATCGTCCTCCTGATCCATCAGGTCTTCGGTTTCGGGTACCTGATCGGCAAGGCTGAGTAGATCCGGATGATCCTCAAGCCCAGCGGCAACTTGCTGTGATTCACCGGTATCACCCGCAAATGAAGCGGCTAAAAGACGCGAGAACTCTTCATCAGCCACGGTTTTGTAACTTGCCGGAGCTGACAGAAAACGCCGTGCTTCAGTAAGTGCTGGCAGGGGAGCGTTCTGGCGGCGTACAATAATGGCCTGTTCGCCCTCAAACTGAAGTAAAACTCCATGTCGTTTGGCATAACTATACGGAAGTTGGGCTTGGCGAAGCAATTGCACGACAAAATCCATTTTTATTAAAAGGAATAATGAGTGTACTCTAAGCCATAAGCGGTTTGAAGCATCAGGTTTATTTTCTCGTTGTTATTTTAAAAAGCCGTTACATCCAGATAACTTAAGGCGATGAATGTGTCTATGGATTCTCCCGGTTTACACCCGCAGGCTCTAAAGTGGTGGGGTGAGCTAAACTTTAATATTGGCCAGTCACGGGTATGGCGACTGGGCTCCCTGTATGCACGTATTAGCCGTAACATTAATGAGTGGCAACTGGAATATCATCGCATGCGCCACCGGGGTGAAAACATGCAGGACTGGGAAGTACTGGATGTAGAAACTGCATTTAGTGAGCCGACCGTGCTAGAGCGCTATATGTTTGCCCGTACTGGCGACACGTTAACTCTTTATCCACGGCTAGCCAACCGCTCGGTGATTGTAAAGCCGATTAATCCGATTTTTATCCCGGCAGGACAACAAGGCACCCTGTTTGTCAGTACGCCGCTGTGGATGGCCGGTTTTGTGGGCGGGCAAAAAGAACCCATCTTTGATCTAGCCATTAACCGCCCCAAGGATTCATGGTTTGGCCCTGATACCCTTAAAGGCGAGCTGTGCTACTCCACGCCGGTTGAAGGCCGTACCGATTTAAAGCTGCTTATACCACGAGCGTTCCGTGCCATTACGCCTGTGCATTTTCATAATACCAGCAACACCTTGCTACAGCTGGATCGCATGAATCTGCCTGTACCTGCCCTGCCACTGTTTCATTGCAGTCAAAGTGGTCGTATCTGGACCTCGCAAATCAAGGTCATTCAGGATACTCCGGGGCGCCCACCACGTATCCGCATTGAAAACCGAACTCCGCCGCAGGCTGGCAAAGTCAGCTTTATTCAGCCACCACGTATTGGGGAAGGTGGTCTGTTTCATATGTTTGATTCATTTTTTTAAGCGGAAATTTTTAATAATGGCAATCAATATTTCAGAACAATTAAAAAACACCATAACCGGCATGATCAGTTCCATTAAAACAGACCGGCTGGAAGACATTCTGGTTGCTATTGTTTTGTCATTTCTGGGCTTTTTAATTGCCCGGCTGCTGAGCAATGCATTTATTCGCACGATCGGTAGCAGGTTTAATGCCCACCAGCGGCTGGTATGGCGGCGTGGCATTTTTTATTTTATTTTTATGTTGTTTTTAATTACCAGCTTGCGTGAGGCGGGTTTTAAACTCAGCGTTTTTCTGGGCGCGGCGGGTATTTTAACTGTGGCGTTTGGTTTTGCCTCACAGACCTCGGCATCCAACCTGATTAGTGGTCTGTTTTTAATTGGTGAAGGTTCCTTTGAGATTGGCGATACCATTCAAATGACGCTCATCCGCGGCTATGTCATAGAAGGTGAGGTTATTTCTATTGATTTGTTGTCAATCAAACTACGCACAGCCGATAATGTGTTTATCCGGGTGCCCAATGAGCAGCTGATTCGCACACCGGTACAGAATCTGTCACGTTTTCCCATCCGGCGAGTGCCCATTACCCTGGCAATTACTTTTGTCGAAGATATGGGTAAGGTTCGGCAAGTGTTAATGAATCTGGCCGAAGAGTACCCCTGGGTGCTGGATGAACCCAAACCACGGGTTACGGTGACGGCTTTTCGTGAATCTACGATTGAGCTCATGTTTGCAGTGTGGACACGGCGGGAAAATTTTATCAGGGTGCGTGATGAAATTCAGGAGCTGATCAAGGATGAATTTATCAAGAATCATATCGAGATTCCGGTACCTACCATTGGACTGCATACTGAGGCGGTAGAAGCCCAGATTGCCCCGGCTACTGCTGTCACTCCACAGAGAATGAACAAACCCTAAACTATCCTTTACTAGTTCTGGGGCGTACGTTGCAGGTTACGAAACAATCGCCAGGCAGCAAAAGCCAAGATACCAACCAGAATCAGCAAACCCGCCCACAATCCATATTGACGGGTTGAAGCAGCCACCTTGTGTACTACTGTTTCTCCTAGATAAGCAGCTGCTCGGGCATCCAGTTGTTCGGGCAATTTAGGGGCAGATCGCAAACCCTGCGAATCTACAATCAAGCGGTAGGGCGCTGCTCCTTGCGCCAGAAAATATAGCGTGGTTCTGGGAGCAAACACCTCAACATCCAGCTGTGCAGTTTTTATGGGGGCTTCAATGCTTAACCGCCACTGGCTGGCACTAACAGGCCGGTTAAAGTTAATCTGATTGGTATTTTTGCTTGTACTCGTATTATCAGCCAGCGAGCCATTGTGGTACAGCTCGGTTTGCGCAACCTGCTGCCATCCCTCCCGCCCCTGCTGTACCTGTCTGGCCTCCACGCGCACTGACCATAACTGCTCTGCCGGTATATTGAACTGCATTTTTTGGATGGCAATGGCATAAGGCAAATCCAGCTGCCATTGTTGCGGGTTAGATGCTACCTGCTTAAACCTTAGGCTTTGCTGCTGCCATAACGGTGTGACAATTTGCCTGCTTTGCAGGCTGGCCTGTTGCAGGTGAATGGGTTGATCAAAGCGGATACGCCAGAACGGATAGGACTGCCTGATTTCCACCCGTTGCTGCAGCAAGGGCTGACCTGCCTCACTACGAGTCTGCAGGATCTGTCCAAGCCCTGCAAAATGCCAATCCACCAGATTGTCGCTACCTTCTACTTGCACCTGACTGCTAACATCCTGCCCAGCCCAGTTTAATAATAAATACTGTAGCTCAGTGTTTTTAGGCAGGTTGGGCGTTGCGAGCAACCAGGTTTGATCGTTTTCCTGCTGGCTTAAACGCAGACCCTGCTGATCTGACCAGTTGACAATGGCCTGCTGGTCACCTTGCCTAAGCTGTAATTGCAACTGGCTCAGTACGCGGGCATTATCAAACAGCGCCTGCCCCGGCCAGCGGTAAATTTGCAACGGATAATCAACGACCGGTGTTTTTTGTACCGGCTGTTCAATGCGCATGGGCATGACTTGCTGGCTAATATCCACCACATACAAATGTCTGGGCTGATTTGTATAAGCTGCGATAGCTGCCAGGTTAAGGTCAACTTTTTGTACCCCCTGCAAGCTTTTACCCTTAATGGGGGTAAGCAGCTGGCTGGATGCTGCGTGTCCAGCAGGCAACCAGGCGAATAGACCAATTACAACAATAGCTCTTAATGTCATCATTTATCCTTATTATTCTGGTGCCTGTGCTGACTGGTCACCGGAGGCAAGGGTGCAATATAGCCAATGAGCAGCATCATTAAACCAGCGCCAATAAATGAAATGATACGGGCAAGGGTTGCAGCGTTGGATAAATCAATCAACAGCAATTTGGCAACGACCACTACCAGCAGAACAATACCCACTAGCCAGACTTCACGCCAGGCATAGCGGCTAGCCAGGCCTGTCAACACGAGCGCACATAATGACCATACGATGGTTAGGCTGGTCTGCACCAGATCATTATGCCATGCACCATAAAGCCATAGTGGTGTACCGGCCCACTGGTGCAGGGTACGGATAATCAGGCCGGTTAAACCAATAAATGCTGCCAGACCCAGCACTGCCTGTCCGCCACGCTGCTCAATACGCATCCAGCCTATGGGCACCAGCCGCATCAACTGATACGCCACAAAACCAGCAACTAACAGACAAATATCCAGTAAATTAACCAGCGGAATATACGGCAAGCCAAAGACCTGTCCACTGCTATCCAGACTTGCCACCACCATCCACAGCAACAGGCAGACACTGGCAGGCAAACTTAAATCCTGTAATAGTCTTGGCGTATTAAACAAATCAAGTCTGGGACTGCCATACCAAAGCCAGGTTAATATCACTAATGGTAGAATAATGGCTGCCACAACAGGCTGCTCAGGCCAGTAAAGCTGCAAGGCGCTACTGCTGTGAATCAGCAAGCCAGTCAGCCAGATAAACTGCGCAACACGACTACCCAGCTGATGCCTGTTTAAATAATGAATCAGCAAATAACCCAGCAAGCCATAGCCGGCAATGACCCACAATAATACATATTTGTATGCAGCCAGACTGGCATAGTTCAGCCAGATCAGACCAGCATGCAGGGTCAAACCAGCTAGAATCACAGTAAGCAGGCCTTTAAGTTGTAGCCAGCGCATGTGCCAGCTGGCAGCAAGGCTTATCAGGGCAAAACCCAGTGGATAAAAGCTTGACTGCAAGGCAAAAAAGGGCCAATAAAAACTCTGGTACCCGGCTTTTTGTTCCAGCAATACCAGCATGAACTGGCTGGCAGCAAATGCCCATACCAGCAGGATAAAAGAAGGCTGTAGCCATTGGCGCAATAATAAGGGCTGAGTTGCTGCTAGGACTTGAGCAGACTGGGCTGAGCGTAACAAGACTGCACAAATGTACAATGCCACTGTATATACCGCCAATGGCAGCACAATGTACCTGCCTACCATAATATAGGCCCAGGCCAGTGCAAATAGGGTCAGTACCTGTAGCAAAATACCAAAGCGGATAGACCAGACCCGCGATTGCCGCTTACCCAGCCAGACCAAGGCCGTACCCTGCACTGCCCAGCCCATGGCTGTCCATTGTGCTTCAAGCGCTAGTGGAATCACCAGCGCCATAAAACCAACCCCAAGCGCCAGCACCCCCTCGGTCAGCAGTACCAGTTTTTTGTTATGGTAAAACAGCTTATAACCTAGCCATAAATAAATGGCTGACAGCACGGCACTACTAAACGCCAGTGCATAGGGAATGTCATGCAATAGGCCGGCCTGTAAGGCAAAGCCCATAAGGGGCACTCCAAACAACAGAGTACTATCAACCGCAGCGAGTGAATCAGCAGGCTCTGTCTGGGTCTCCTGTGCAGCAACCAGTTGCTGGCTGTAGCGCACTACAATAAATAGATATAAGGCCAGATGCGCCAGCAGCAAAATCTCCAACGGCCATCGCATGTGATTTTCATAACTGTTGAAGCCCAGATAGCCTGCAACCCCAAAAGTCATGAACGCACCTAGCACATTCAGCACTTTCCAGGTCTTATAGTGGGCTAGCCAGGCCAGCGCCAGGTTAAGCAGCAAATAATAGCTAAATAGACCAACCAGATTATTACTGCCTGTCGAAGTCAGCAGGGGCGCCAAAAAACCACCACCAAAAGCCAGTACCGCCAGTGGCAGGGCATTCTGCATGAGCGCCAGCCCTGCGCTGACCCCTGCCAGTACCGCCAGCAAGGCAAAAGTCAGGCTGGCCGGTAACACCTCATATAAACGGAATGCGGCAAACAGGGTAAAATAAATAATGGCCAGTCCTGCACCCTGAATACTCATGGCATAACTACGGCGCTTTAATCTTAGTTTTAAGCCCAGCAGGGTAAGAGCAACCCCGCCAAATGCGACTACACCCAACCGAACCTCAATAGGAATGATAAATAAATCATTGGCCAGACGCAGCAGCAGCACCACGCCGACCAATAGCACCATCACACCAACCCGGACAATGGCATTACCACCCCTAAACCACTGTAGCAATGATTGCCAGATAGACGTCACAACATTTAAAGAATGCTCATCCGGCTCCAGCCCGGGGCGGGCAGCTGGTTTTCTGACCTGTTTTTTGTCCTGCCATAGTGGAGATTTGGTGGGCAAAGGCTGACTAGTAACTGGCTGGCTGTTAACTGGTTCATTTGCCTGAATACCTTCAGGCACCACCTGATGATTGTCCGGTTCTATTGGTATATTTATTTGCTCTGCTGAAGCGGGTTGCGGTGGCTGGACAGGCTGTGAGGTGGAAGCTGAATGTTTTGCTACGGCGGTTAAAAACTGCTCCAGATGATTCACTTTTTGTATCAGCTGCTGCTGAGTACGCCGACTAATGACCAGTGCACAAATTGCCAGTATCAGTGGCAAAAACCACATCACTGCCCAGAATCCAATCGCAATCATTCTTCATTATCCTTGTTTTAGTGGTTCTTATCTTACCTTAAAGTAGCAGGATGAAATTTTGGCTGGTATAAAATTATTACAATTCCTACCAACCGGCTTGAATAAACCGCTTGATCAGTTTGTCTGGATTACTTGCCTACAAAGAAGTTTCAGTTCTCATCAGGTTTAGTAGCTCGGCGGTTGCCAACAGACGCTGACCATCTTTGCCCAGCTTCTGTACTGGCAGTTTTCTCAGCCAGCTTAAGCGCTCACAGGCAGTAAACACCAGATGCTGAGTGGCAGCAGGCTCTTTGGCCAGTTGCTGTTTTAGATAATCAATGGCTACCTCCTGAATCTGGTGATGATTCAACCGTGCCGCCACCGAAAACATAAAGCACAGCCAGTCGCGTGCATAACAGCATACCGGCGGCATATACGTGGCTGGATCATCCTCAAAATCAATAAAAGCCAGCCGGCCACTCTCGTCCATTAAAATATTGCGGGCAAATGCCTCACTCAACCAGGCACCACGCTGATGCACCTCAAGAATGGTTCTTACCGTCAGCTTAAACAGCTCAAGACAAGCTGAAGGACTTTCAGCATTGGCCAGTAGCGCGTCAATATGCTGGGCTGGTTGCGCATGATTACCTACATCCTCCAGCATTAGGCCATGTTTATAATGCGCCAGCACTTTTGGCACGCGAATACCCAAAGCCGCCAGCTCTTTTAAACGGGTAACTTCAGTTGAAATTGCCTGAGCACCCCCCAAATTAGGAACAGGCATAAGCGCTTGAATGCCTAAAAACCGCATGACCCAGCCAAGTAAGCGATATAGCCACATGGGGTGCCGCCTGGATGCCTTTTTGATCCAGACGGTATGTCCATTAAAAGTATAGCTGGCGATATTATGCTGTTGGGTCTTAATTTTTTGCTTTAAAAAATCAATGGCACTGGTCACTGGTTTTCCTTCTGGCTATATAGGCAGCATGGTTTCAAGTGTGTAATAACCCATGCTGCAATCTGACAGATGAATGATATCGACTTTTACCATCAAAGTGCGCTTTTTAGCGTACTATTCAATTTTTAGTGTTTTTAAAAAATAGTGATGTTAAGCAATGAAAAATGACGTCCCACCTTTTGTACTGGTTGATGGATCTTACTATCTGTTCCGGGCTTTTCACGCCTTACCGCCTTTAACCACTTCAACTGGTTTAACCACCAACGCAGTACGAGGTGCGCTGTCTGCCCTGCAAAAACTGATGCGCCGTATCCAGCCGACCCATATGGCCGTGGTCTTTGATACACCAGAACCCACCTTTCGCCATAAGTTATCACCCGACTACAAAGGCGATCGCCCCTCTATGCCCCCTGAACTGGCCGAGCAAATTCCCTATCTGCATGCAGTCATTCGTGCACTGGGCATTCCCCTGTTGACCCTGCCCGGTGTAGAAGCCGATGACCTGATGGGCACCCTGACCAAACGTGCCTGTCAGCAAGGTCATCATGTGCTGATTTCAACCGGGGACAAAGACATGGCGCAGCTGGTCAATGACTGTGTGAATCTGGAAGACAGCTTTCGTGATCGTCTGCTGGATACGCAAGGTGTATTTGACAAATTTGGTGTATGGCCGCATCAGATTGTGGATTATCTAACCCTGATGGGTGATGCTTCCGATGGTATTAAAGGCATTCCGGGCGTGGGCACCAAAACCGCTGCCAAGCTATTGCAGGAATACGACAACATTGCCGGCATTTTGGATAATCTGGACAAGATCAAGGGTAAACTTGGACAAAATATTCGCGAGCATCAGGACAGTATTCCGCTTAATCATCAGCTGGCCAGCATTATCTGTGATCTGCCAGTAGGGCTGGACTGGACTGAACTTAAACTGGGCAATCCTGATACTAAAGAGCTGCACCGACTGTATACCGAGCTTGAATTCAGAAGCCAGCTACAGTCACTGGAGCATCCCAACAATCCAGACCGGCTGGCCAGTCAAAGTCCGACACAGGATCAAACTGAAGCAGCCCCAGAGCCATTTGACAGTGAATCGGCTAGCAGCAGTCAGGACGACAAACTGGGTAGTGCGCATTATCATACTATTTTAACCCAGGCGCAGTTTGATGAGTTTTTAGCGCGTCTGCAAAGTGCGGATCATTTTGTCATTGATACCGAAACGACCAGTCTGGATTATCGTAAAGCTCAGATTGTGGGTCTGTCGGTTGCTTTTGATGCCAAAGATGCTTTTTATATTCCACTTGCCCATGACTATCTTGACGCCCCCCAGCAGCTAAACCGCGAAACCATTTTAGAACAGCTAAAGCCTTATTTTGAAAACCCGGCCATTGGCAAAATTGGCCATCATCTCAAATACGATGCCCATGTGTTCAAAAATCACGGGATTGACCTAAAAGGCTGGGTATTTGACACCATGCTGGCCTCCTATGTGCTCAACCCCACTGCCACCCGGCATGGTATGGATGATGTGGCACGCCTGTATTTAAGTCATCTGACTATCACCTTTGAAGATATTGCCGGCAAAGGCGCCAAGCAGCTCACGTTTAATCAGGTTCCTCTTGAGCAAGCTGCCCCTTATGCCTGCGAAGATGCGCATGTCACCTACCGTTTATATGAAGTGCTGGCTCGCAAACTGAAGGCGCAGCCTGAACTGGAACAGCTTCTGCTAAAGCTGGAATTGCCAGTAGCACAAATACTCACCCACATGGAGTGCTGTGGCATTAAGCTGGATACCCAGTTTCTGGCACAGCTGGGTGAGGAGTTCTCCGGACAGATTGAGCTGCTAGAAAAACAGGTCATCGACATGGCTGGGCAAAGCTTTAATGTGTCATCACCAAAGCAACTAGGTGAAATCCTGTTTGATAAAATTGGTATAGCAGGCGGTAAAAAAACTGCCAGTGGGCAATATGCCACGGGTGAAGCCGTGCTGGAAAAAATTGATCACCCCATTGCCGCACTAGTGTTGGAACATCGGGGTTTATGCAAACTCAAAAGCACCTATACCGACCGCCTGATTGCCCAGGCTGATACCGATACCTGCCGGGTACACACCAGCTATCATCAGGCCGTCACCGCTACCGGACGCCTGTCATCTTCTGATCCTAACCTGCAAAATATTCCTATTCGAGGGCAGACGGGACGGCAGATCCGTAAGGCATTTATTGCCCCTAAAGGCCGCGTCCTGCTGGCAGCGGACTATTCGCAAATTGAGCTACGCTTAATGGCACATTTTTCTCAGGATGAAGCCCTGTTGCGCGCCTTTAAACTGGGACAGGATATTCATCAGGCCACCGCTGCCGAGGTGCTGGGCCTTTCTCTGGAAGAAGTCACCAGCGACCAGCGCCGCCAGGCTAAAACCATTAACTTTGGCCTACTGTACGGCATGTCATCATTTGGCCTGTCCAAGCAATTAAAACTGTCGCGGCAGGAGTCACAATCCTATATCAACCAGTATTTTGCCCGTTATCCAGGGGTGTATGAATATATGCAGCGCACCCGCAAACTGGCACTGGAGCAAGGCTTTGTAGAAACCTTAATGGGACGTAAGCTGTATACGCCAGATGTCAATGCACGCAATGCCATGGTGCGCCAAGCCGCTGAACGCGCTGCCATTAATGCGCCACTGCAAGGCTCAGCCGCTGATATCATTAAGCTAGCCATGATTGCTGTCAATGAAATCCTGCCTAAAGATCAGGCATTGCTGCTGTTGCAGGTGCACGATGAACTGGTCTTTGAAGTTGATGCCGCCATTGCAGATACACTTGCACCTAAGCTTAGCCAGGTGATGCAGGAAGTAGTAAAAATTGATGTGCCATTACTGGTAGAAATCGGTAAAGGCTGTAACTGGGAAGATGCACATGGCTAGGCAGGCTGGGTTTTATGGCGTCCATTGCACGGTAGCTATAAAAACCTGCCCCAATCCATAAACTCAGTTAATAAAGGCTTGAATCACAAGCCTTTATCACTCATGAACCAATTATATCTGCTGTAAAAATTCGGGCAGTCGCTGTGGCGCTATAATATTGACCCGTTTAAGCCGGCTCGTGTCTCCGCTTACCAGCAGCACATTGCGCTTTGCCACGCCAAAGGTTTTTGCTAGAAACTCACATAATAGCTTGTTGGCCTTACCGTCCACTGGTGGTGCAGCAAGGCGTACTTTTAAATAATTTTTGTTGTGGGTATCAGTTTCCCAGCCAGTAATCTCACTGATTTTGGCATTGGGGCTGACCTTGACCCATAATTCCACCATAGCGGGTTGATTCAATGTCAGCCCTTATCCTCTGACATGCCTGTTAGTATGAACCTATTGAAGCCAGCAGGGTTACAGTGGCCTGACGCATCAGCTGCTCGGCAATATAAATAGCCAACAGGGCAATAATGGGTGAAAAATCCAGCGGCCCGGTATTAGGCATAATGCGGCGAAAAGGCGCCAGTAAGGGTTCGGCCAATTGCCAGACCACATCAATAAACGGTGAACGCGCATTGGTAAACGCCGTTACCCAGCTGAGAATAATCGAGCCAAAAATAATATAGCGGCAAAAGCGCAATAAACCCTGAATCAGGGTTAAAAACGTAGCGATTAACAGCTCAACCGGCGCAGGTGTAGGCTGACCATGAAGATAGGCATTACCCATCAGATCAATTAGCTTGAGTAATACAATAAGTACCAGCGCTGCCAGATTCAGCCGGCCATTAGCCACCGTTGGTAAAATCCGGCCAAACATATCCACCACAGGCGTGGCTTTGACTGTGGCCTGTACCACAGGATTAAAATAATCAACTGCGGCCAACTGCATAATGAAGCGCAGAAAAATCAGCAACGTGGCGATATCAATGACAAGATTAAACAAAACCGAAGAAAGAGGTTCCATGCATTCGTTCCAGTTATAAAATTTACGTGGCGCTGTCTTGGTCAAGCGCAACGGCTAATTCTGCACTGCGTATGGCAGCTGCTTTTAGGGCATTCTCAATATGCTGGCTCACCTGCGCAGCATCCAGTGCCTCCAGGGCAGCCTGCGTTGTGCCATTGGGCGAGGTCACATTTTTACGCAGCTGGGTTGGCGTATGCTCACTGGATATCGCCATTTGAGCTGCCCCCAGCGCAGTTTGCAGAGTTAAAGCTCTGGTCTGGTCTGGTGTCAAACCCAGATTCTGCCCGGCTTGAATCATGGCTTCCATCATATAAAAAAAGTAGGCAGGCCCTGAGCCTGATACCGCAGTGACCGCGTCCAGCAGGTTTTCCTCGTCAACCCAGAGTACCAGTCCTGCTGCCGCTAAAATCTGTGTCGCCAGCTCACGATCTGCTACCTCAATCGCAGTTGATGCATACAAACCAGTGGCACCGCACTGAATCAATGCCGGAGTGTTGGGCATGGCTCGCACAATGCGCTGATAACCATCCAGTAAACGCGACAGGGTTGAAATGGTAACACCCGCAGCAATTGAAAGAATTAACTGATTCTTAAACTGCCCACGCAAGGGAGTCAGCACCTGTGCCAGCATCTGGGGTTTAACTGCCAGAATCACCACATCAGCATGGGCAATGGCTTGCTGGTTATCCTGAGTGACCTGTACCCCTTTTTTTGTCAGTACATCACGTAGTGCTGCCACTGGTTCAGACACCATAATGGTATTGCCATCAATGCCCTGACCAAGCAAGCCGCCAATCAGCGCCTGTGCCATGTTGCCACCACCAATAAAGCTGATGTTCACTGTCTGTGCCATTGTCATTGTTGAAGATCACCGTATATATGAAAAAGCGCACTGGAGGCAAATTATACGGCATTCAGGGCAGGTTTAGGCAGCTTATATGCAGATTGTTGCTGAACCACTCAGGCTGGTTAATTTTACCCTAACCATCAACTGATCCGCTCAGGCAACCAGCCCTGTGCTACCCAGGCAGGCTGCACAGCAGGCCAAAAACCCTGAGACGTCAGCACGCCCAAAACAAGCTCCCCCTGTATCAGCAGATGCACCTGCTGACGCTGCCAGGGTGCTAGACCGGCACTTTGCAGGCTTTTTTTAAGTGGCCAACGCCCTGCCCGCCCACGCAAATGTAATACCTCTCCACCACGGCGTGCCTGTAAAGTCCACGGCTGTGCCAGCATCTCCAATGGAAAACCAAACGTCTGCTCTTGCCATCGCCATAGACCACTTGGCACGTTTATCTGTTGATCTACCTGCCAATCCAGCAATTGATCGTTAGCAACCACTAGTTGTTTAGGCAAGCGATATATCAATTTCTGATAACGCCTGAACTGCCAGCCCTGCCATTCAACTTTAGGCGCTGCATCCTGCCGTGCCTCTATAAGCGCCTGACGTAGCTGCTCTACCAGATGAAAGGCTGGCGCATATTGCTGGCGGGAGTTTTCCTGCGCTTTACCCTGCATCCAGCGTGAAATCAGCAAGCGCTGACGTGCCGGGCTTAAGCTAAGCAACTGATCAATATCAAGCTGTTGCTCATTGCCGCAACGCTGCCAGTCCTGCTGCACCACATCCTGCAAAATCTCGCTGCAATCCTGCATTAAAGTGGCCGACCGGCTCAAGCTACTATTTAGCGCAGGCCAGCGTTCGCTTAATAAAGGCCATACCTGCTGGCGTAAAAACACCCGGTCAAACTGCTGCTGCTGGTTAGCCGGATCATCAATGTACTGGGGGCAAATTAATGCCGCCAGCTGGGTAATGTGGGCACGTGTACACTGTAATAAAGGTCGCCATAACTGAACACCGTGGCGCTGTTCCAGCATTTTCATGGCAGACAAACCCACTACTCCACTACCTGACAACAAGCGTAAAAAAACTGTTTCTGCCTGATCCTGTTGATGATGGCCTAACACCAAAACCTCATCCGGCTGTACAGTCTCAAAGAGGGCAGCATAACGGGCATTGCGTGCCTGCTCTTCAACATTGCCTGCTTTGACCTGAACGTTTTTGATCACATGGGGTAAGTCCCACAGCGTACACTGAGTGCTAAGCCAGTCTGCCCACTGCCGTGCGGGTGCCTGCAATTGATGGTTAATATGAACAATGCGCACCCGCCCCGGGCACAGCAGTTGCAACGCACGAGTCAGACTTAAAGAATCACGTCCGCCACTGCATGCCACCAAAAAGCGCTGTGATGGCTCAAATTGATTTAGCTGCTGCTGGAGCTGTCTTGTAACTGGCTGCTGCCAAAACGCATCAGACGCTGATACCGTGCCTGACATCGTGCTTCACTCTCCATTGACTGTAACTCATCCAGGGAGTCACGCAGCACCTGATGCAAGTGCTCCATCACCACCAAAGGCTGCAAGTGCGCACCTTCGCCTTCATCGACCACATGCTCTACAATACCCAGCGCTTGTAGGCGATCAGCGGTAATCGCCATGGCTTCACTGGCTTGTGCAGCTTTTTCATTGGTTTTCCACAAAATAGCTGCACAGCCTTCCGGAGAAATCACCGAATAAATACTGTGTGATAACATAATGACCCGATCAGCCACCCCTATCGCCAGCGCTCCACCAGAACCACCTTCACCAATCACTGTGGCAATAACCGGCACTTTTAAGCGTGACAGCATGGCTAAATTACGCGCAATGGCTTCTGCCTGACCGCGTTCTTCAGCGCCCACACCCGGATAAGCACCCATAGTATCAATAAAAGTAAATACCGGCAGGCCGTAATGCTCGGCCATTTCAAACAGGCGGAGCGACTTACGGTAACCCTCCGGATTACACATGCCAAAGTTATGCTGCAAGCGCTCGCGGGTACTGCGACCTTTATGCTGACCAATGACCATCACCGGCTGGCCATCAAAGCGGGCCAGCCCCCCGATCATCGCGCCATCATCCCCATACACCCGATCACCATGTAAGGGATCAAATTCACTAAACAGCTCGCTGACATAATCCAGAAATTGTGGCCGCTCCGGATGACGCGCGATCTGTACGGTTTTCCATGCAGCAAAGGAAGTTGTTTCAGCGTTCATGTCTATTTATGCCTCTTGTACATATGCTTTTTGTACAGATAATGCGTGCACCTGAAGCCCCATGCCCCAGTGCCCAAATTGTTGCTGTTCTTCCTGCAAATCAGCCAGCAGTAATAAATTGGCCTGTGTTGTATCATCAATGGTTAATTGCCAGGTATGGTCATTAACAACATCAAGCCGCAGCACTGGTGGTGGTTGCTCACTACGGCCGTGATGCACCAGCACCGCTAGCCGCAATAATAAACTCACATGGCACAAAGACAAGTCGCCTGCTTTTAATACGGCTTCTTTTTGTTCGGCTTTTAGCTTGCGTCGATGACAGCCAACCAGCAGTGCCAGCCTGCCCTGATCAGTTTGCGAAAAACCGGGAATATCCGAATGTTGCAACAAATAAGCCCCATGCCGGTGATAGCCTGCATGACTTACCGCCAAGCCAATCTCATGCAGGTAAGCTGCCCGCCGCAGTAAATCAGCATATTCAGCACTGAGTGCCAGAGGCTGGCAGACCTGGGCAAATAACTGACTAGCCGTGTCTACCACCCGTTCAGCCTGCTGATGATCCACATGGTAGCGTGCCATCATGGCCTGAACACTGCGATCACGAACATCTTCATCACAAAGGCGACCCAGCAGGTCATACATCACGCCTTCACGCAGTGCACTGTCTGCATAGGCCAGCTTATCCAGCCCAAACACCTCAAAAATCGCCCATAAAATGGCAAGCCCTGCCGGTAATACACCGCGGCGATCCTGTTTTAACTCCTTAAAGTCAATTTGATCAACATGGATCAAAGTAAGTAAATGCTGCTTTAAAGCTTGTAGACCGGAAAATAAAATATACTCCTGAGCATCACTTAAGCCCAGTGCTATCAATATCTGCTGGCACGCTTTAATCGTTCCGCTGGAGCCAACCACAGTATCCCAGCCAGTGGCTTTATAGGCCGCAGCAATAGTGCGAATTTCTTTTTTGGCCGCTGCTACGGCCTGATCAAATGCAGTGCTGTTGATAACACCGTCCCTGAAAAACGCGCTGGTATAAGAAACACATCCCATTTGCAGCGATTCAGTATGAATTGGCTCAAAACCCTCACCAATAATAAACTCTGTAGAACCCCCACCAATATCGATAACCAGACGACGCCCACCATATGGCATACCGTGCGACACTCCCAGGTAAATCAGCCGTGCTTCTTCCCGCCCGGAAATAATTTCAATGGGCTTAGGCAAAATTTGTGCTGCCTGCTGGATAAATACCTGCGAATTTTTAGCCTGACGCAAGGCGTGAGTCGCCACAATACGCAAACGATGAGGTGCAATATCATCCAGGCACTCTACAAAACGGCACAAGCAGTCAAACGCGCGCTGTTGTGCGGCGTCACTTAAACCTTCCTGCTCATCCAGGCCTGCTGCAAGCTGCACTTTTTCGGACATGGAAATGATTTTTTTAATCTCACCATGATCCAGACGTGCAACCGCGAAATGAATGCTATTTGAACCAATATCAATTGCAGCCAGTAATTCATCCTGTACTGAAAGCTCTGCCATGCTGTTTATCGACTCGTAAAAAAGCCCGTACAGGTTAAATTACCCTGCATGGAAAGAAAAGTCAGCAGACTAGATTTTTAAATCTCCACTCAAACTATTAGATTGATGAGGTTAGAAATATAAAGATCAGCCATAACACAGATCATTGCCTAAAACGATACACAAAATCGAAAGCATCCATTGGACAAAAACGCAATTGTCACTGACAATAAGTGAATCTTAACGCGATCATGTGTTTATACTGGCATAACTGAAATATAGCGCTGTACATATAAGCCTATACATTAACCGCATACATCTATCACCGCATCATTGTATGCTGCATGATACACCCTATAAATGGAGTAAACCTATGTCTGATATCATCAACACCACTGACCAGGATTTTAAAAAAGACGTACTGGAATCTGATGTCCCTGTACTGGTAGATTTTTGGGCAGGCTGGTGTGCACCATGTAAGGCAATTGCTCCAGTACTGGAAGACCTGGCCCGTGAATATGACGGTAAAATCAAGATTGTAAAGGTTGATGTCACTTCCTGCGAGGACACGGCTGTTCAATACAATATCCGCAATATTCCAGCGCTGCTGATTTTCAAGGACGGACAGGCCGTGGCCCAGCAGGTCGGTGCCCAACCCCGTTCCAAACTGGCTGCATTTATTGACCAGAACATCTAATATCCTGTGATACCGCCTTACTCGATAAAGGCGGTATTTTTAGTGCTTTGCAACCAACTTTTTGTATTTGCTTGCCGATCAAATATTGACAAGCAATTGTTAAGCGCTTTATAGTGTAGGGCAAGATCAAGCAAGTCACTTGCTCTATCGAATGAGAACTTTTTCATTTGACAGAAATAGCCGTTCGGCACTTAGAAATTGTCTATCGACTTTTCGTTTTAGTTATCTATTGGTAGTTTTTAACTTGCTTAAGCATAAAGCAAGTAAAAATACATGTTGTATATCCTGATTTTATCGAGGCGCATTCTTGCAATACATTGCTGCGTTTAACTCCCTATCTTTTCTCATATCTGAACCTCTATGAATCTTACTGAACTGAAGAAAAAACCAATTGGTGAACTCATTCAAATTGCCGAGTTCATGGGTCTTGAAGGCATGGCCCGCAATCGTAAACAGGACATTATTTTTGCGATTTTAAAACGGCATGCCATGAACGGCGAAGAAATTTTTGGTGATGGCGTTCTAGAGATTTTGTCAGATGGGTTTGGATTCTTACGCTCAGCAGCCGGTTCTTATCTGGCAGGCCCTGACGATATTTATGTTAGCCCTTCACAAATCCGCCGCTTTAACCTGCGTACTGGCGACACCATTACCGGCACTATTCGTCCACCTAAAGAAGGCGAACGTTATTTTGCTTTATTAAAAGTTAACCAGATTAACTACGATACCCCGGAAAACTCCCGCAACAAGATTTTGTTTGAAAACCTGACTCCACTGTTTCCAACCGAACAATTGGTGATGGAACTGGGCAACGGTACCACTGAAGACCTGACAGCACGTGTGGTTGACCTGATTGCGCCTATCGGCAAAGGGCAGCGCTCTATTATTGTAGCGCCCCCAAAAGCCGGTAAAACCATGCTATTACAAAGCATCGCGCAGTCTATTACCCGCAATAACCCCGAAGCTTTCCTTATTGTACTGCTGATTGATGAGCGCCCGGAAGAAGTCACCGAAATGGAGCGCACAGTGCGCGGTGAAGTCGTGGCCTCTACCTTTGATGAGCCGCCAGCGCGTCATATTCAGGTTGCCGAAATGGTGATTGAAAAAGCCAAGCGCTTGGTAGAACACAAAAAAGACGTGGTCATTTTACTCGATTCCATCACCCGCCTGGCGCGTGCCTATAATACCGTGATTCCTTCTTCTGGCAAGGTATTAACCGGTGGTGTGGATGCGCATGCACTGGAGCGCCCAAAACGCTTCTTTGGTGCAGCCCGTAATATTGAAGAAGGTGGCTCCTTAACCATTATTGCCACTGCCCTGATTGATACCGGCAGCAAAATGGATGAGGTCATTTTTGAGGAGTTTAAGGGTACAGGTAACCAGGAAATTAATCTGGATCGTCGCATTGCTGAAAAGCGCGTGTTCCCTGCCATGAATATCAAAAAATCCGGCACTCGTCGTGAAGAACGCTTAATGGATGAAGATAAATTGCGTAAAGTCTGGATTCTGCGCAAGCTGTTGCATCCTATGGATGAGCTAGCAGCCATTGAATTCCTGCTGGATCGCATGAAAGATTCAAAAACCAATGATGATTTCTTTGATCATATGAAGCGTAAATCCTCAACCTAAATAGCCCTCTTTTTTGGCCTATTTCAAAAAGCACTTTAAGCAAAATTTTAAAGTGCTTTTTTATTTCCCCAATATTAAAAACAAGGGTTTGGCTCAATTTTTTAGTAGTCAATCTTATTAGCCATGCTATGATTACCTAATTAAAACAGCCCGGTATAATCAAGGAATTTATGCTGACTCATGTTTCTGTGCTGACTCAGGCTTCTATATGGATTCAAGCTTTTAGCTTCCTGCATTTTGATACTGAGTCACTGTATAAGCTTGATGGCTGTTAGCGTATGTCCCCCTTTCTTTCTCTGCACTCTCTCATTGAATATAAACAAAGCCAGCAATTTCAGGGATTACTTCTTATACTGCGCTTCCTGCTGGCTGCTATTTTAGGCTGGCAGGTTTACACTGTTGCCAATTTTTCTGCTGTTTATATTAACCAGAATATTTATACCGCTTTAATTGGCTATAGTTTGCTTAGCGCACTGAATTATTTGCTGGTTTTATTTAAACCCACTCGCCCGGCCATTTTTTATTCAGGGCTGGTTATTGATCTTATTTTTGCCCTGTCTTTGCCTTTTATGCTGATTAATCAGGCCAGCATTGCAGTGATCATAGCAATTATTTTCACCATTGCCGCACTGCATGACCTTAAGCTTGCACTTTTAAATACTATCCTTGTTGGCTTTGCTATTGCCGCCTTAACGGCTGGCTGGCTGTTTAATACTTTGGCAGGTAGCCAGTTACAAACACCCCACCTTGTTGCTGCGGCAACATGCATACTGGGTTATCTGTATTACTTTAGAACGTCTTCCCTATATAGCACTATCGATGTAAAACCTGCTTTAAGTCCAGCGCTTGGGCAAAAACGGCAGTTGATTGAAGGACTGTCTTATCTTTACCCCTATCATCAGCGCAACCAGATTCCCTTAAGTCTGCTTATGGTCAGAATAGAGTCAGCGCCACAACGCCAAAAAGCATTTGCACGGCAATTGTTCAACGCCTATAAGGGGCGGTTGCGCAAATGTGACCTATTGGTACAGATCAATAAACAGCATTTGGCAGTATTACTGTGCGATACCAATGCCTCACAAACTGGTCAGTTGGTTAAGGCACTCATGCAAATTAAGGAAGGGCTGGGCTGCCCGGCCATTCATTTAACATATGGTGTATGTAGTATTCCTCTGGAACAGGAAATCTCGCTGGAAAAAATACTGGTGCAAATGATGGATGCCTTAAACGAAGCAGAGCACCAAAAAGTGCAGCGGCTAATTTTCGTAACTGCCCGACAAAGCGATTAATTTTTAAAAAAAATAATCAAAAGGGAGTAGTTTTTTTAAAAAACCAATGCTAGCATAATGTCACCATTTAATCTGACCTTGCACTGCAACCTATGCCGTAAGGCGTCGGAAAGCAATAAACAAGAGGCGGATTAATTTGTGGTTTTCGAAAACCTTTATTTTTTGTGAGAGTAATGCCATGCAAATCAAAAAAATCGCAATTGCTGCTGCTATTGCTGCTTCTTTAGCATTCGTTGGTTGTTCAAAAAAAGCTGACGAGCAAGCTGCTGAAGCTCAAGACTCTGCTGCTCAAGCTTCTGCTGCTGCTGCTGACGCTGCTGCTGCTGCTACCGACGCTGCTGAAGCAACTACTGCTGACGCTACCGCTGATGCTACCAACGCTGCTGCTGATGCTGCCAACACTGCTGCTGATGCTGCTGAAGACGCTGCTGATGCTGCTGAAGACAGCGCCGATGCTGCTGCTAACAACGCCGCTGCTCCAGCTGCTGACACTACTGCTCAGTAATAGTGTTTTGCTTCAAAAAAGAGAGCAACTGCTCTCTTTTTTATTGCCTATCAATTTTGCATTATAAACCGTGAACACAACTGACAAGCCTATCGTTGGGTAAAGTGCAAATCCAGCTATTGCAGCTTTTCATTTTAGTGCGGATTATGGTGGTAGATTCTACAGCCAACAAAAAAGCACTCATCAAACCAGGTAATGCAAGCAAAAGTCCTGACTTAATAAGTGCTTGTAACAAACTATCTTAAAATTTAGTAATCACTTACTGTTAGCTACGCTGGTCGACTATTCGTCGTACTGCTCCTGTTCCACACGCTGGCGAAACTTCTGTCCGGCACGGAAAGTAACTACCCGACGCGCAGTGATAGGAATTTCTTCACCAGTCTTCGGGTTACGGCCCGGACGCTGCCGTTTGTCGCGTAGTTCAAAATTACCGAACCCTGAGAGCTTGACCTGTTCACCTGCAATCAATGCCTGACTGATTTCTTCAAAGAACAGCTCTACCAACTGTTTGGCTTCCCGACGGTTAAGGCCGGTTTTTTCACTTAAATGATCAGCCATTTCGGCTTTGGTTAGTGCAGTCATGATGCCCTCAAAGTCGCCTGATATGTATCCTGCAACGCATCAATCACACGTTGCATTCCTTCCTTAATTTCAGCATCTTCCAATGTACGTTCCGGATGTTGCCATAACAAAGCAAATGCCAATGAACGCTGCCCTGCTTCTATGCCCTGTCCGGTGTACACATCGAATAACCAGCTTTGTATTAAATATTCTCCCGCAGCTGATTGAATCGTATGCTGAATTTGATCAATGGTAATAGTAGCATTGATTAAAACAGCTATATCACGTCTGACTGAGGGAAAACGTGATAATTCTGTAAAATTAGATACATAAGGTTGCAAAAGCACATCCAGATCAATTTCGCTAACCCAGGTTTTGCCTAAATCAAGCTCGTCTTCCAGGGAGGGATGTAAACGACCCAGATAACCTACTATTTGTCCGTTGACCAAAATACTGCTGCTTTGGCCCGGGTGCAACCAGCTTAACTCACTCCGCTCAAACGTTGCCGTTAACCGAGCAGTGGACAAAATACGCTCAATCTCGCCTTTTAGATCATAAAAATCCATAAGCTGTACTTTGTGGTGCCACTGCTCAGGCACGGCACTACCGGTTGCAATCATGGCCAGCGTGGGGATTTGTTTTAGCTCGCCAATGCTATTGGCGCGGGCATAATCAAAGCGCAAACCGGTTTCAAACAAGCGCACGCGGCTTTGCTGACGATTCAGGTTATATTGCACCGAAGGAATCAGGCTAGACAACAGGGTGCTACGCATTACACCCAGTTCACTGGAAATAGGATTAGTCAGTGCTAGCAGTTTGGCTTGCGGGTTAAGCTGTTTCTCCAGTTTTTCATCACTAAAACTAAAGCTGATGGCTTCCTGATAACCCAGCGCTACCAAGGTCTGACGTAACTGCTGCAAACTTAAACGGTCTTGGGCGGGTTTTAGCGCAATATCAAGCTGCGGCATACTGATTTGAATATTGTCGTAGCCGTAAATACGCGCCACTTCTTCAATCAGGTCTTCCTTGATTACCATGTCAAAGCGCCAGGATGGCGGCACAACCTGCCAGCCTTGTGCACTACCCTCAACTTGCATGCCCAGATCAGTTAAGGTCTGCTCTACAAAGTCAGCAGGCACCTGGTAACCCAGCAACTGATTGACCTGCTGCAAGTTTAGTTCAATTGGCACACGCTTAGGCAGAGCATCAGCATGCTCAGCCAGCACTACTTCCCCGGCCTCACCACCTGCCAGCTGCACAATCAACTGGGTCGCCCGCTCAATGGCGGGCAGCGCCAGTTCAAAATCCACCCCACGCTCATAGCGCTGCGAAGCATCCGTATGCATCCCATAACGACGTGCCCGGCCAACAATCGCTAGTGGATCAAAAAACGCACTTTCCAGAAAAATATCAGTGGTGGTATCCGTTACGCTGCTGTCCAGCCCACCCATGATCCCAGCCATGGCCAAGGCTTTGCTATTATCGGCAATCACCAGCACATCATCATCAAGCTCAACTTCCTGCTCATTGAGCAGTTTGAGTTTTTCCTGCGCCCTGGCCTGACGCACCACAATATCACCATCTATTTTACTCAGATCAAATGCATGCAAGGGCTGACCCTGTTCCAGCAGTACATAGTTGGTAATATCAACCAGCACACTGTGCAGGCGAATGCCCGAGCGGGTTAAGGCATCCGCCATCCACTGCGGTGTGGCAGCCTGCGCATTGATATTTTTAATAACCCGGCCTGCATAGCGCGGGCAACCAGCACTATGAAGTTGAATCTGTTTTTTAGTATCTGTAGTGGCTGCTACAGGCTGAATATCAACCGGTGTTACAGGCAAGTGGTTAATTACACCCAGCTCGCGGGCAATCCCTTTAATGCTAAAGCAATCGCCACGGTTGGGCGTAATGCTGATTTCAATAATGTGATCATCAAGCTTTAAATAGTCACGGATGTTTATGCCAATCGGCGCATCTTCAGGCAATACCAGCAGACCATCTATGGTGTCTTCCAGATCAATTTCTGAAGCACCGCACAGCATGCCGTGCGACTCCACACCGCGCAGCTTGCCTTTTTTAATCTTAAATTCCTGTCCACTAGAATCAGCAGGCAATATCGCACCAATAGTGGCCACCGGTACTTTTAAGCCAACGGCTACATTAGGAGCACCACAGACAATTTGCAGCGGCGTGCCCTCACCAATATTGACTGTAGTAATACGCAAGCGGTCAGCGTCGGGATGCTGCTCAACTGTGAGCACCTCACCAACCACCACGCCGGCAAATGGCTTGGCGACCGGGCTGCTATCGTCTACTTCAAGCCCTGCCATAGTGAGTTGATGTGCCAGCGCTTCACTGTCAATATTTGGATTAACCCACTGGCGTAGCCAGTTTTCACTAATTTTCATAACCGCATAGTCCTAAATTTTTTTACCACTAAATTTTTAAATACTGAATTTGGCTATAGAAGCACGTCACGAGCGAATAGCTGGCAAGGACGCCGGAACGCAAAAACCGCAGTGTACATTAAGGTACATGAGGATTTTGAGTACCTCCGGACGTAGCAAGGTGTTCGCGCAGTCGTGCTTATCGTTAGGCAAACTGGCTTAAAAAACGGATGTCATTCTGGAAAAACAGACGCAAATCTTTCACGTCATAGCGCAACATGGCAAAACGCTCAACGCCCAGGCCAAAAGCAAAACCCTTGTATTCGTCCGGATTAATACCGCAGCTTTTGAGTACGTTCGGATGCACCATGCCACAGCCCATCACTTCCAGCCAGCGCCCACGCTCATCCATAATGTCTACCTCGGCACTAGGCTCGGTAAATGGAAAATAGGATGGACGAAAACGCACCTGTAACTCTTTTTCAAAAAACTCATTGAGCAGGTTAATGATCAGGCCTTTTAGCTCGGCAAAGTTAGTGTCTCTGGTAACCACCAGCCCTTCAATCTGGTGAAACATGGGTGAATGGGTCTGGTCAGAATCACAGCGATATACGCGACCCGGGCAAATAATCCGGATCGGCAGCTCTTGGGTTTCCATAGTACGAATTTGTACCGAGCTGGTATGCGTGCGCAGCAAATGATGCGTATCAAAATAAAAAGTATCGTGCATGGCACGTGCCGGATGATGACCCGGAATATTTAAGGCTTCAAAGTTGTGGTAATCATCTTCTACTTCTGGCCCACGCTCCACGACAAAACCAGCCCGGGTAAAAAAGCCGGAAATACGCTCCATCACTTGCGTCACCGGATGAATGCTGCCAATGGCCTGCCCACGACCTGGTAAACTGATATCAATGGTTTCACTGGCAAGGCGAGCCTGTAAGGCAGCTTGCTGTAGCTCAGCCTGTTTGCTATTGAATGCGGCATTAATGGCCTCACGCACCGCATGAATGGCTGCACCCTGCACTTTTTTTTGTTCAGCGTCCAGTTTGCCCAGACCTTTGGAAAACTCTGCCAACTGGCTTTTTTTGCCTGTAAATTGAACGCGTGCCTGATCAAGTTGATTCAAGTCTTGGGCAGCAGCAATAGCCGCCAGTGCATCGTCTTTCAGGTTGTCCAGTGACATGATTTCTCTCTAAATAAAATTTAACCAAGAAAAGTTAAGTAAGTATTTACTTAAGCTAGCCGACGATTTTAACAGTTTTTTAAAGTAGATAGGTATGGCTTTGAAATACGGGGCTTAGCAATTGCTAATTTTTTACCGGTTTTATTATTTTGTGGCCGGGAAATCGTCGGTTTCAGGGTCTGTTGGATTATGACTAACCTGGTTTGTGGGATTGGCTTCTGGCTGTTTGGTATCAGCCCAATCACTGACAGGCTGATAATTGGCCGGTGCCTGAATATCGGTGCGTTGATTGACTGAATTTTTATATTTTAACTGACGGGCCGCCTGCTCACGGAAACCACCGCGCTTGATAATTTTGACCATTTTTGCCTGTCCTTAACGGGTTAAACCATTAACATCGCATCAATTAAAAAACCGCCTGTTATGACTAAAGGCGGTTTTTTGCATTAAAGTAAAGGCGTGAATTTAACTGACTTAAGCAGCTAAGGCACCTTTGGCTTTTTCAGCAATTGCAGTAAATGCAACAGCATCATGCATGGCAATATCAGCCAGCACACGACGGTCGATAATCACTTCTGCTTTTTTCAGACCAGCAATCAGGCGGCTGTAAGACAGACCGTTTTGACGGGCACCAGCATTGATACGGGCAATCCACAGCGCGCGGAATTGACGTTTTTTCTGGCGACGGTCACGGTACGCATACTGACCAGCTTTAATTACCGCCTGGAACGCTACGCGATAAACACGCGAACGCGCACCATAGTAGCCTTTAGCACGGGCAAGAATTTTTTTGTGACGGCGATGCGCCTGTACACCACGTTTTACACGAGCCATTTACTTTCTCCTTAGATGTATGGGCACATACGACGAACAGATGCAACGTCACTCACGTGAACCATTACACAGCCGCGTAACTGACGAATACGTTTTGGAGATTTCTTGGTCAAAATGTGACGCTTGAATGCTTGCTTGCGCTTAAAGCCGTTGGCAGTCGCTTTGAAGCGTTTCGCTGCACCACGACGGGTTTTCATCTTAACTTTCATGATAGCCTCTTTGAGCACCTGTTCAGCACGTGGTCACCATGACCGTACGGCTTGCAGGTAGGGGGCGCTTAGTGTAATTGATTTTTAGCCAAAAAAAAAGCGCCCCTCATCCCTGAATGCTTATTTTAGGGCTTATGCCTTATCAGCACTGTTTAACAGAAATTATTTAAAAAAGCGCTATCTTAAGTCAGGCTTAATTTTTATCATGTGCGCCAGAGTCGTTTTTTTATCCAAGCCCTAACATGCCTACCCCGCCTGTCCCACACGATGCCTTTGCTGCCCTGCGTCACCGTGATTTTTCCATTGTTACCATTAACCAGTTTTGCCTGACGCTAGCCATTCTGATTCAGGAAGTAATTGTAGCGTATGCGCTGTACCGCCTGACACGTGATCCGCTAGTGCTGGGATTGATTGGTTTGGCTGAGGCGATTCCGTTTATTGCATTGTCTTTGTGGGGCGGTTATTTTGCCGATCGTTACAACCGGCAAATCATCATGCAAATCTGTATGGTGCTGGCGTTACCCATGCCCTTATTGTTATCAGGTCTGTTTACTGGCCTTGAGCAAGGTTATTTAACCCAGTCCCAATTGGCTTTAGGCGTGTATGGAGTTATTTTCCTACTGGGTACGATCCGGGGTTTTTATAATCCGTCCGTATCCTCCTTAAAGCCATTTTTGGTACCGCGTGAGCTTTATCCCAATGCCGCCACCTGGACGACCATTGGCTGGCAAAGTGCCGTGGTGCTCGGACCAGTGACTGGAGGCTTCTTGCTGGTGTATGCTGGTCTACACACTACTTTATATCTGGTGACTGGTTTATTGCTGGCTTGCAGTGTGTTGCTGGCGCTGCTACAAAAACGGCAATTCCCAGCCATCAACCACGAAAGCGTCTGGTTAAGCCTACAAGAAGGCTTTCGCTTTATTTTTAAAACCAAAATAGTGTTCTGGTCGATTTCACTGGATTTAATATCAGTGCTGTTTGGTGGCGTGATCGCTTTACTGCCGATCTTTGCGGAAGATATTTTAAAGGTGGGTGCAGAAGGGCTGGGCTTTTTACGAGCCGCACCTTCTATTGGTGCGCTTCTAATGATGGTAATTTTGGCCAAGCATCCACCCACACATCACGCCTGGCGTAATATGCTGCTGGCGGTGGCTGGCTTTGGTATTTTTACACTGATTTTTGCTTTTTCAACCACCATGTGGCTGTCCTTGCTGGCATTAAGTTTAACCGGTGCATTTGATAGTATTAGTGTGGTGATACGCCAGACCATTTTGCAGATTTTCCCACCGGACAATTTGCGTGGACGGGTAGCTGCAGTGAATGGCATGTTTGTGTCTAGCAGTAATGAACTGGGGGCATTTGAATCTGGCGTGGCGGCGCGTTATCTCACCGTGATTCCAGCGACTATTCTGGGTGGTAGTATTACCTTGCTGGTGGCAGCACTCACTTATTTTAAAACCCGTGATTTGCTAAATGTTGATGTGGAGCACAGCAAGCCGGCAGAGGTAAAAGAATAAGGTGCTTTGATCACAGTTTTATTTGAAGTTGCGGCCATTGCTCCAGCCATCTTTTTTGCTTAATACGCTGATAAAAAATTTCTGGCTTTGGGCGCTTTAGATTTAAGCTGACATTTGCGCTAAACAGCGAAGTCAAGCCAAACGGCGCAATAATTTTAAGTTTCTTTTGCTTGATCAACACGCCAACGGCAGTTTCTACTTCCGGCCAGTAGCTCATGGCATCCTGCGTATTTTTATAAGGCATGTCATCATTGCGAGTATGCATACGCGCCTGATTTTTTACCGACCAGTTAAGATCACACTGTTGCCACAGAGTCAGTTCCAGTGCTTTATCCCGTTCAGAGGCCACATGCGTTCTATCAAAATAAATCAGGTCAATATCATCCAGTGCAGTTACCTCTAGATAGCCATGCAGATGATCCCACACCAGATTCCTGACAAAGCCGGCAGCCAGGCACCAGTCGGTTAAATGATACTTCTCACAAAAATCAGCCGCCTGATGCAGAACCTGCATACGCTGATGATCGTTGAGCAACCACTGGATAAGTTGCTCTTGGCAAGCCGGCTCATCCATCAATTCTTAAACCAGAATATCCCTTTTCCCACTTGGCCCCATGGGACTAATAATGCCAGCGTCTTCCATTTGATCAATCAGGCGTGCAGCCCGGTTATAGCCCAGACTAAACTTGCGCTGTAAGGCTGAAGCTGAACATTTACGGGTTTCCAGTACAAATTGTACCGCCTGATCATACATGGCATCACGATCCGAGCCGCCATCATCTGAGTCAAAGCCACGACTGGAGCTACCTTCTTCATCATAGGGCGTTAAAATATCATCCACATAATCCGGGCTGCCGCGCTCACGCCAGGCATCACAAATGCGGTTGACTTCATCATCGCTAATAAACGCACCATGCACACGCTCAGGTTCAATTTTGCCCGGTGCCAAGAACAGCATGTCACCATGACCTAGCAAGTCCTCTGCCCCGCCACCATCCAAAATGGTGCGCGAGTCAATTTTACTGTTCACCCGCAAGGCCACCCGGGTAGGAATATTGGCTTTAATCAGGCCAGTAATCACATCTACCGAAGGGCGCTGGGTCGCTAGCATCAGATGAATCCCTGCCGCACGCGACTTTTGTGCCAGACGGGTGATTAGCTCTTCGGCTTTTTTGCCCACCTGCATGATCATGTCGGCAAATTCATCGGCCACAATCACAATGAGCGGTAGAGGCTGTAGACGTGGTGCGCGATCCTGCACGGCACTGTCCAGTGGTTTCCAGGTCGGGTCGAGCAAATCTTCACCGCGCTCTAAGGCTTCATTGACCTTACGGTTAAATTCGTCAATCTTGCGCACTTTTAAGAAGGTCATCAGCTTATAGCGGCGTTCCATTTCATTCACCGACCAGTTCAGTGCACTAACGGCATCTTTCATGTCGGTTACCACTGGCGTCAACAAATGCGGGATGTCGCCATAGTTGGCCAGCTCTAGCTGCTTGGGATCAATTAAAATCAGGCGCAATTGCTGCGGCGTGTATTTAAGCAGCATGGATAGCAACATGGCATTCACCGCCACTGATTTACCTGAACCGGTGGTGCCTGCGACTAGCATATGCGGCGCTTTGGCAAGGTCGGTGAGTACCGGACGGCCAGCAATATCCTTACCCATTGCCATGGTAATCAAACCAGCCGGATCACGATACGCATCAGTTTGCAGTAGCTCAATTAAGCGCACCATTTCACGCGAGGTATTTGGCACTTCAATGCCAATATAAGGCTTGCCGGGAATTACCTCGACCACACGCACCGAGGCCATGGACATGGAACGCGCAAGGTCACGTGAAATATTGGTCACCTTGGAGGCTTTGACCCCCGGTGCCAGCTCTAGCTCAAAACGGGTTACCACCGGGCCGGGCTGCGCTTCCACCACCTTGGATTTAACATTAAATTCCTGGAGCTTAATTTCCAGTAGCTTGGATAAGCGCTCCAGTTGCTCAGCGGTATAGCTGACCTTACGACTTGGGTCAGGTAAATCCAGCAAATCAAGCCCGGGTAAAGGTGGCAAGCTGGCACGATGCTGGGCCACCTGCATGGCACGTGACATGATCTGTGACACGGGGCGCCCTGCTGCGTCAGTTAACGGGGCATCCAGATCAAGCGAATCGGGATAAGGTACCAAAGCTTCTTGTTGTTCGTTATTGGTTTGACCAAACTCCTGAATCAGGGCTTCTATATCCTCTGCACTAACCTGTGCGGGCGTAGCTGTAACTGGCTTAGCTGTGTGAACCGCTTGCATCGGTGTTTCATGTGTTGGTGTAGCTGGCTGTGGTGTATTTGCCTGCTGTGTTTGTGTTGCAGGCTCTGGCACGGTATTTAAGGATTGTTCAAAAATATTCAAAGTCCGCTCTAACGCGTCCGATTGCAGCGTCGGCTCTGGATTCTGTAATCCACTAACTGATTGTTGTACAGTAGCAGCTGGATTTGGAGAATGGGTAGTGCCTAGCAGCTCATCCAGCAATTCATTATCCTGCCAGGCAAAACCAGGTTCTATTTGAGTGCTTAAGGCAGGCGCTGTTAGCTCATTGGCTGATACACTAATCGGTGTATGAGTTTCTGCCAGTGCATGATCGGCTTTTTGCACCAGCTGAGCCAGATGATCCAGCGTACTTAACGGCTTGTCGCTGACAGGCTGGCTCTGATGAGTTTGCTGGAGAATACCAGCAGGCTCCGTGCCCGAAGGCTGGCTGTCTCTGGCCTGTGCACTCCAGCGCTGTCCACTTTGAATAACAAGGTTTTCTGTGGCAGGATCAGGATATTTCTGACTTTCTTCTTCACTCTCTGGCTTATCATTTTCTGTAACAAACGCAGTAGTATCGCTATGTTGAATGGTGGCTGCGCTATCAGCATCAAGTTTATCACCCAGGGTTAAATCTGGCGCTGCCTCGCGAGCTGGTACGTTTCTATAAAACAGTTCCTGCAATAGGCCGGGTATTTTGCCCAGCGCATCCATGGTTTTATTCCAGCGAATGCCAAAGGCCAGTGTCACCATCAGTAATAATAGCGCTACCAAAAAAACTGTTGCCAGAATCATGCCCGCCAGAGATAGCAGATTGCGGCCAATTTCGTAGCCAATAATCCCACCGGATGCATTGCTGAGTGTATCAGTAGGCTGAAGCATATGCAGGCTAAACAGTGCCGCCACAATGACCAGCAGGAAAAGTTCAGCAGCCAGACGAAAAGGACGGCTTAAAAAACTATGCGGCCACCATAACTGCACCGCTTCAACCAGAATAAAAACCGGCAGCAATAAGGCAGCATGTCCTAAAAAGCCGAAGAGTAAATCGGCAATCCAGGCACCTGCAACGCCACTGGCATTGGTCACATGCTGGGTATCACTGGATACATGCGTCCAGCCTGGGTCGAACGGGGTATAGGTGATGGTTGCTATCAGCAAATATATACCAAACGACGCCAGAAAAACTGTCAGTAAAATTCGCTGCGCATAGGCGCCCGCCATTGGGTTCATTAAAATCCTACCACCAAGTCATCATGTGCCAGTCATCATACGCTTCTGCGTACTATTTATTATTGACCGCATCGTGTTAAAAATTAGTCTAAACCTCAATTTTGACCTGTTATCGTGCTTGCGTCCAGCGTAGCGATGTAATTTGATAAATTCACCTAAAACCCCATCCAGTGAACATAATCTCAAGCCAGGCTTGAGCTGCCGGGCAATACAGGCAAACCTGCGGTAAGTTCTGTATTTTCTTGTCAATAATCCCGTTATTGTTAGGCAACTGCCGTATAATTCTGGCTGAACGTAAAAACAACAGGAAGATACAACGATGAGCGCCCGTCATATTCGTTTATTAATTTTAGGCTCCGGCCCTGCCGGTTATAGTGCTGCCGTTTATGCTGCACGTGCCAATTTAAAACCCGTGGTGATTGCCGGCCTGCAACTGGGCGGTCAGTTGACCACGACTACTGAGGTAGACAACTGGCCGGGCGACCCACATGGTTTAACTGGCCCTGACTTAATGGAACGGATGCAAGCTCATGCTGAACGGTTTGGCACTGAAATTGTTTATGACCACATTAATGAAGTTGACTTGCAGCAACGCCCGTTCCGTCTGGTGGGTGATGGCGGTGAATACACCTGTGATGCCCTGATTATTGCTACTGGTGCCACCGCACAATACCTTGGCCTGCCTTCAGAAGAAGAATTTATGGGTCGTGGTGTAAGCGCCTGCGCCACCTGCGATGGCTTCTTTTATAAAGGTCAGCCTGTTATGGTGGTGGGGGGTGGCAACACTGCGGTTGAAGAAGCATTGTATCTGGCCAATATTGCCAGCCATGTCACCCTGGTACACCGCCGTGACAAAGTGCGCTCTGAAAAAATCCTGCAAGACCAGCTGCTGGCCAAACAACAGGAAGGCAAGATTTCAATTTTATGGAACAACCGCGTCGATGAAATTCAGGGTGATGATCAGGGCGTAACACAAGTTCGTCTGCAATCTACCGTCAGTGATGAGCAGCAAACTGTAGAAGTGCAGGGCATTTTCATTGCCATCGGCCATAAGCCCAACACAACGATGTTTGAAGGCCAGCTAGAACTGGAAAATGGCTATATCAAGGTACAAAGCGGCACAGAAGGCAACGCCACCGCAACCAGTGTCATGGGTGTATTTGCCGCAGGCGACGTTGCTGATCATATTTATCGGCAAGCCATTACCTCAGCAGGTTCAGGCTGTATGGCGGCATTGGACGCCGAGAAATATCTGGACGCGCTGGATACGCACACCGAAGATGAACTGGAAATCCCTCAGATATAAATATAGCTTGGGTAGCCGCTTAATAAAAAACCGTATGTGCTGTCAGTAGATACGGTTTTTTTATGTACAGGACATTTAAGTCAAATTCCGGGTTGAATTTTTAAGACACTTGCTTTAACAATAGACACATTTTAAGAGCCAAATATAAACAGGACTAATATGCAGCATATCTGGAGTGATGGCTATGTCACCGATGTGGCCTATACCTATGGTTACTATAAAGATTTAAGTCCAACTTTTCAGAATTTCTGCCTGCTGTTAGCAGGTTATGATCATTTACCTATTAATGAACACAGCTACCATTGTGAATTAGGCTTTGGCCAGGGAGTGAGTCTTAATATTCATGCTGCTGCTACCTTAGGCACTTATATAGGTACTGACTTTAATCCTGCTCATGCAGCACATGCAAACAAGCTAGCCACTGCTGCTGGCAGTCAGGCACGGATCTATGATGACAGCTTTGAGCAATTACTAGCACGCTCTGATCTACCACAATTTTCCAGTATTGGGCTGCACGGTATCTGGAGCTGGATTAGTTCGCAAAATCAGGACATTATTGTTCAATTTATAAAAAAATATCTTAAACCGGGTGGCATGGTCTATATCAGCTATAACTGCCTACCCGGAATCAGTGCAGTACTTCCTCTCAAAGGCTTATTTGATAGCTACAGTCAATTAGGCACCACAGAAACCAATCCTATCACCCGTATCCGCCAGTCCCTGAATTTTGCCCAGCAATTATTTAGCCTAGAGCCACAGTATGTTAAAGCCATGCCACAAGTGGTAAGCGCCCTCAACAGCCTGAAGGATAAAGATCCTTATTATCTGGCTCATGAGTACTTCAACTTAAGCTGGCAGGCATTGTCATTTCGGGACGTCACTTCACAAATGGATGCCGGCAAGCTGCAATATGCCTCTAGCACCGACCTGCTCACCCAGGTGGACTCTATTAACCTCAGCACAGGTGCTATTGAGTTTCTGGACAATATTGAAAATCCAATCCTGCGCGAACAGACCCGGGATTATTTTTTCAATCGGCAATTCCGCAAGGATCTATTTATACGCGGTGCAGTGCGCCTTTCACAGGCTGAGCAAAAAAGTCGCTTAATGGAAACACCGATTGTACTACTTACCACACTCAACCATATTCCTAAAAAAATCACAGGTCATGCTGGTACATTTGATCTAAAGCCCGAAATTTATGAGCCATTTCTAAAAATCATGGCCGCAGACCATTATGCGCCAAAAACCATTGGTTATTTATTGCAGAAGTTAAGCCAGCTCAATTATGAGCAGGTTGTTGATATTATTCTCATTATGGTAGGCTCAGGCTTTGTTGGTCCCTGTCAGTTGCCTGAATACGTTCAGGCTGTACAGGCACAGTGCGGGCACTTAAATAACTATCTCATTAAACAGGCTGCCATAAACCCAAATAATACTGTACTGTCAAGCCCTCTACTTGGAGCAGGCTTTAATGTCAGCCGGGTGCACCAGTTGTTTCTATATGCCTACATGGTTAAAAATATGCAGCAGCCAGCGCAATGGGCTATTTATTGCTGGGAAGTGCTAAAATCACAGGGGCTGGTTATGATTGGCCACGACCAGCAAAAGCTTGAAGGTGATCAAAATAATCTTGTACACCTGCAACAACTGGCAAAAACCTTTGAGATTGAAAACTTTCCTATTTTAACTGCACTTAAAATCCTGCCAGCTAAAACTCCTGCAGGATAAGTCAGCTAAAATCTCAATCTGGCGTTTCAATATTGGATATTCACTCTTCTCAGTTTATTTTTCCTGACCCCGAACAAGTTGACCCTGAAGGCGAGGGACTGGTTGGCATCGGAGCTGACCTGTCTCCTGCTACGCTGCTAGAGGCCTATCGCCAGGGTATTTTCCCATGGTTTTCCAAAGACGATCCTATTTGCTGGTGGAGCCCAGACCCGCGCTGTATTATTTATCCTAAAGCATTTCAGCCTAGTAAGTCCTTGCTACGCCAACTTAAAAAAGACCGCTATACGCTAACCCTAAGCCATGCTTTTGAACAAGTGGTTCAAGCCTGTGCCCAGCCACGTGCCTATACTCAGGAAACCTGGATCAATCAGAGCATTATTAAGGGTTATACAGGGCTGCATCAGGCCGGTCTGGCGCATAGTGTAGAAGTATGGGAAGGTGAGCAACTGGTTGGTGGCTTGTATGGTGTACAAATTGGCCGGGCTTTTTTCGGCGAATCCATGTTTAGCCGCCAGACTGATGTCTCCAAGATGGCTTTTTATTTTTTAATGCAGCTTTGCCGGGCTTCAAACATTGAGTGGGTAGATTGTCAGCTCCCCAACGATCATTTATTTAGCTTAGGGGCCACCACCCTGCCCCGACAGGTTTTTTTACAGGCCTTACCGGATAAAATCAATCTGCCGCCTCCCAATTGGCAGGCTGTAACACAGCAAATCTTTAATAGTCAATATCTATTAACAACTGATGCGTTTTTGCACTTGATTCCCTAAAGAACTTGGGTCTATGTTAGAGCAATAAAGGGCAATTTATTTTAGTCCATCATGAAGGACATTCAGTATTACATCACACCGCCGCATCAATGCAGTTACATTGAAGGACGTGCTGCGCGAATGGTTTTTCTTGACCCGGTTAAGCGGATTGATACCGTGATGCTGTCTGAATTATCCCGTCAGGGCTTTCGACGTAGTGGTGACTTTATTTACCGGCCAGAGTGTCATCATTGCCGTCAGTGTTTGTCAGCCCGGATTAATGTTCAGCGGTTTAAAATCAATAGCAGCCAGAAAAAAGCTCTCAAGGTCAATCGTGACCTGCGGATGGTCAGCCGGGAAACCCATCACGCCACTGCTGTGCATTATCATCTTTACGAACGCTATATCCGGCTTCGTCATGCCGATGGTGATATGTACCCGCCCAGCCGTGAGCAGTTCGAGAAGTTTCTGGTTGAAAGCTGTACCAACAGTTTTTTTCTGGAAATGTGGCACACTGACCAGCTGATGTCTGTAGCCACCTGCGATCAGCTGGATGATGGCTTATCAGCAGTGTATACCTTTTTTGAGCCTGAGCAGCCCCACCGCAGTCTAGGCACTTTTTCCATTCTAAAGCAAATTGAATGGGCGAAGGTACATAACCTGCCCTATGTTTACCTGGGTTACTGGGTGCCTAATGCCGCCAAAATGAAATACAAAGCGCAGTTCTCCGGCCTGGAAATCCTGTTAAACGGACGCTGGACTATGCTTCCTGATCATTTAACCGAAGAAGATATGAAACAGCTTAGCTTGTCATTGGCACGGCCACTGCCAGAGTTCTCGGGACGCTAGTTTCCATCTTGAGTAGCCACTAAACCTGTTTAGGCAAATACATTGCCCAGGGTTAATGCCATGATTACCGCATGTTCTTTACCCTGAGCAGTGGGATAATAGTTTTTACGCAAATCAATCTGGGCAAAGCCCATTTTCTCATACAATGCAATGGCCGCCTGATTACTTTGGCGCACCTCCAGAAAAATCATATTGCAGCCTGTCCCCAACGCCTGAATAGATTGTTCCAATAACTGGTAGCCCAATCCCTGCTTTTGATATTCCGATGCAATGGCCATTAACAACAGATTAGCCTCATCCAGTACTTTCTGTAAAATACAAAAGCCTGCAATGGTTCCATCCAGTTCCAGCACAGTACACTGATGCCCGGCCTGAATACTATCGATAAAAAGCTGCTGACTCCAGGGATGGCTTTGTACCTGCTGTTCAATAAAATGCACGCGAGGCAAGTCGGCAAGTGTCATGACACGTATAGCGTTATTCACAATAAAAATCATCCAGATACAAAAAGCGGCCAGATGGCCGCCAGTCTCATACACCGCTATAAGCGCTGGTGAATTATGTCTTTTTTTAGTGGGAAGTAAAGCCCAGTTTTTCTTTCCATTCTGCCAATAAGGCATCAGTATCAAAATCTGTTGGGTGAAAGCCTGGCCGGAAGAATGCCAGCAGCTCTGGAATCTGGCGGGTCATAAAACCCTTGCGTCCATACATAAATTTGATCATGTACTTGGTGTCTTTCAAGGTCAGTTTCTTATCCTGCTTCATCAGACGGGCAGTAAAATAAGACTGGGTAAAGAAAATAAGAACCATGGCAATGACCATCGCCGTAGCACGCATGGCATAAGCTTTGGCGCCATTGCCGTACAAGGTAGCATAGACATCAAAAGCCACCGATTTATGCTCGTTTTCCTCTACCGCATGCCACATCCATAACCGATACATGGTTTCATCATTTACAATCGCCTGAATTTCAGGGTTGCGCAGCAACTCTGATGCAATTGTGGCAGTAAAATGCTCTAGCGCACAGGTACCGGTCAGGCCAATCATCTCCTTGGTAAAACCAAATGGCTTCATGAGTTTACCAACCACTTTTACCCCAGTATTAATTACTGTACCGGTCATTTTTTCCAGGGTACGTACATCATACCCATAAGCCTGTGCAGAAGCATTAAAGGCCAGATGCTCTTTGGAGTGCATGGCTTCCTGACCAATAAAGGCAGAAATTTCTTTTTGCATAGCCAGATCAGCAAGCTTTGGATCATCGCGCACAGCACGGGTACTATCCACAAAAAACTTCTCGCCTTCTGGAAAAAGTGCAGACAATGCAGTCATAAAGTGTGTTAAGCCTGCATCATTGCCTGCCCAGTAACGAGGAACCTCTTTAAATTCAAAATCCATACGGCGAACTGGAAAGCTGGCTTTTACTGCATTGGCTTTTACAGCACTATTTTTTACTACATTGGCTGATTGCTGGCTAACAGTAGCATTCATTGTTTTACTCCTGATCTGGGCTTGTTTAGTGAGCTAAGCCCTTGCGAATATGTCCCATCATAGAGTGATTTTGCTAAAAAAAGTGAGTGCCAAACAGGACACTGTTTTATCAATTTAGGACAACCCGCACAATAAAAAAGCGGCTTTGAAAGCCGCTTCACATATAGCAAATGATTAATGCATCACAAAACCCAGATTTTCTTTCCAGTGCGCAAGCAAGGCATTGGTGTCATGATCGTTAGGGTGAAAACCTGGGCGGAAATAAGCCAGAAGCTCAGGAACCATGCCACTGATAATACCATGCTTGGGACTATAGCCATACTTGTAGATATCACGTAGCGCTGCCATATTGAGTTGCTTATCCTGTCTAAGCAAACGGACTACAAAATAAGTCTGAGTCAAAAACAGCAGAACCATCGCGATGACCATGGCTGAGTTTCTTAAGCCATATGCTTTAATACCTTTACCATATAATGCTTCAAACACATCATATACCACCGCTTTATGCTCATTTTCTTCAACCGCATGCCACATCCACAACCGATACATGGTTTCATTGCTCATTTTGCTCTGAATTTCAGAATTACCCAACAATTGGGAAGCAATGGTAGCTGTAAAGTGCTCAAGCGCTGTAGTCGCAGTCAGGTCAATCATTTCCTGAGTAATCCCTAACGGCTTGGTCACTCTGGCAAATACCTTTCTTACACTCTGAATTAACCGGTCAGTTTTGTTTTCTAGCAGGTTCACATCATGACCATAAGCATTTGCAGACTGATTAAAGCCTACATGCTCCTTGGAATGCATGGCTTCTTGACCAATAAAGGCGGAAATTTCTTTTTGTATCGCCAGGTCATCTTTTAGCAAAGGGTGATAGCGAACTGCACGCACACTGTCTACAAAAAACTGCTCACCCGCTGGAAACAGAGCCGACAATGCAGTCATAAAATGGGTAAGGCCAGGCGAATTGCTCATCCAGTATTCTGGCACCTGAGCAAATTCAAAATCCATGCGCCGTACTGGAAAGCTGGCCTTAATGGCACTATTTTTGGCGGTATGGGGTGCTACTTTGGCATTCATTATATTGCCCTCTTCATTTAAACGATGCAGAAAATATTCTGCCTATATCTCCAGCATAGGAAAAACCTGCTTGAAGCTGTAGTGCAGAAGAGGACAGCTTGTTATCAATTGAGGACAAGTGTTCACTGAACTTGCAAAGATATTCATCAGGGTAAATTTTTTATGCCAGTTACCATTTGGTTATCCCGAAAAATAATGACATAAAAAAAGACGTCCTGAGCAAATTCGACAAAGTGCCCAAGACGTCTTGTCACACACTAGCAGCGACTATTTCTTAGTCAACCACACGAGCAACCACACCAGCACCTACGGTACGGCCGCCTTCACGGATGGCAAAGCGCAGGCCCTGATCCATTGCGATCGGGTGAATCAGCTCAACAGACATCTGTACGTTGTCACCTGGCATGACCATTTCCACGCCTTCAGGCAGGTTGATGGCACCGGTCACGTCAGTGGTACGGAAGTAGAACTGAGGACGGTAACCGTTTAAGAATGGGGTGTGACGACCACCTTCATCTTTGGACAGTACGTAAACTTCAGCTTCAAACTTGGTGTGTGGCTTGATGGAACCTGGCTTGGCCAGTACCTGACCACGCTGTACGTCTTCACGCTTGGTACCACGTAGCAATACACCACAGTTCTCACCAGCACGACCTTCGTCCAGCAGTTTGCGGAACATTTCAACACCAGTCACGGTCGTCTTCACGGTATCTTTGATACCAACGATTTCTACTTCTTCACCTACCTTGATGATGCCTGATTCAACACGGCCAGTCACGACAGTACCGCGACCAGAGATGGAGAATACGTCTTCAATAGGCAGCAGGAATGGCTTATCAATGGCACGCTCTGGCTCAGGAATGTAGGTATCCAGTGTTTCAACCAGTTTTAATACTGCAGCAACGCCATAGTCACCATCTTCACCGTTTAGGGCAGACAGGGCTGAACCACGAATAACCGGGGTGTCATCACCAGGGAAGTCGTACTTGGACAGCAGTTCACGTACTTCCATTTCAACCAGTTCGATCAGTTCTTCGTCATCTACCAGGTCGCATTTGTTCAAAAATACGATGATGTAAGGTACACCTACCTGACGGGATAACAGGATGTGCTCACGGGTCTGTGGCATTGGGCCATCAGTGGCAGAGCAAACTAAAATTGCACCGTCCATCTGGGCAGCACCGGTGATCATGTTTTTTACATAGTCAGCGTGGCCTGGGCAGTCAACGTGGGCATAGTGACGGCTTGGGCTGTCATATTCAACATGTGAGGTGTTGATGGTAATACCACGGGCTTTTTCTTCAGGTGCTGAGTCAATGGCTGCGTAGTCTTTGGCTTCTCCACCAAAAGTCTTGGCACATACTGTTGCAATCGCAGCAGTCAGTGTGGTTTTACCATGGTCAACGTGACCAATGGTGCCGACGTTTACGTGCGGCTTGTTACGTTCAAACTTGGCCTTTGCCATGATGTTCTTCCTCTTGTAATCAGCCCACTGCTAAATGAATAGGCAGTGGACTGGTAGGTTTTTACATTAATTGTGAATAATAAGTGGTAACAAATTACTCGTCGTCGCCAGCTTTGCCGCCTGCCTGGAACTTGGAAATAATGCCTTCTGCCACGTTACGTGGAGTTTCTGCATATTTTACAAATTCCATGGAATAGGTCGCACGACCTTGTGACATGGAGCGCATGCTGGTTGCATAACCAAACATTTCAGACAACGGCACTTCTACACGAATTTGTTTCGTACCACCAGGTAGGTCATCCATACCCTGAATCACACCACGGCGACGGTTTAAGTCACCCATGATGTCACCCATGTAGTCTTCTGGTGTTTCCACCTCAACCTTCATGATGGGCTCAAGCAATACAGGATCAGCTTTCATAAAGCCCTGACGGAAAGCAATGGAACCTGCCATTTTGAACGACAATTCGTCAGAGTCAACGTCGTGGTAAGAACCGTCATATAGCACAGCCTTCACACCCACAACCGGATAACCTGCCAGAACACCGTTCTTCATACGCTCCTGAATACCTTTGTCAACTGCACCAAAGTATTCTTTAGGAACCACACCGCCCACAACTTCTTCAGCAAACTCGTACTCTTTGCCAGCTTCTTCAACATCAAGCGGCTCAAGACGCAGCCAAACATGACCAAACTTACCGCGACCACCAGTCTGGCGTACAAACTTGCCTTCCTGCTCAGTCACTTTACGAATCGTTTCGCGATAGGCAACCATTGGCTTACCAATGTTAGCTTCTACGTTGAACTCACGCTTCATGCGGTCAACAAGAATGTCAAGGTGCAACTCACCCATACCGGCGATGATAGTCTGCCCAGATTCTTCATCAGTATGTACACGGAATGAAGGATCTTCTTTTGCCAGACGGCCCAAAGCGATAGACATTTTTTCCTGGTCAGCCTTGGTTTTTGGTTCAACTGCCAGCTGGATTACAGGCTCTGGGAACTCCATGCGCTCAAGGATGATGATGTTGTTTTCATCACACAGGGTATCACCAGTAGTCACATCTTTTAGACCCACACAGGCAGCGATATCACCGGCGCGGATTTCTTCGATGTCAATACGGTCATTGGCTTGCATCTGTACAATACGACCAACACGTTCTTTTTTGTGCTTAACCGGGTTCCAGACTGGGCTACCTGCCTTTAATACACCAGAATACACACGAACAAACGTTAAGTTACCTACGAACTTGTCATTCATGATCTTGAATGCCAGCGCAGAGAATGGTGCTTCGTCAGAAGATTCACGGCTAGAAGGTGTATTGTCCTTATCGTCCAGTACGCCCTTGATGTCCTCAACGTCATTTGGTGCAGGCAGGAATTCAATCACCGCATCCAGCATACGCTGAACGCCTTTGTTCTTGAATGCAGAACCGCATAGCATTGGCTGAATTTCACCAGCAAGGGTACGTTGACGGATACCGGCACGAATTTGCTCTTTGCTCAATTCACCATTGTTCAGGTACTCATCCATCAGCTCTTCTGAAGATTCGGCAGCAGCTTCAACCATATTGTTGCGCCACTCATCAGCCAGTTCCTGAAGTTCAGCAGGAATTTCACCATAGGTAAAGGTCATACCTTTGGATTCTTCATCCCAGATGATTGATTTCATTTCAATCAGGTCAACCACACCAGTAAAGGTGTCTTCAGCGCCAACCGGAATAACGATTGGTACAGGATTGGCACCCAGACGGGTTTTCATTTGCTCAACCACACGGAAGAAGTTGGCACCGGTACGGTCCATCTTGTTCACGAATGCCAGACGAGGCACTTTGTACTTGTTGGCCTGACGCCACACGGTTTCAGACTGGGGTTGAACGCCACCAACCGCACAATACACCATGCACGCACCATCAAGGACACGCATGGAACGCTCAACTTCTACAGTAAAGTCAACGTGTCCTGGGGTATCAATAACGTTAATGCGGTGTTGTTCAAACTGGTTGCCCATACCTTTCCAGAAGCATGTTACAGCTGCTGAGGTAATGGTAATACCACGTTCCTGCTCTTGTTCCATCCAGTCGGTAGTTGCTGAACCTTCGTGAGTTTCGCCAAGTTTGTGGCTCTCACCGGTGTAAAACAAAATACGCTCGGAGGTTGTTGTTTTACCTGCGTCAATATGCGCAGAAATACCAATATTACGATAACGGGATATGGGGGTAGCACGTGCCATAATTGCTTTCCTAAAATTTTGATTCAAAACAGGCTGTATCCGGGCGAAGCAAAGCCGCCCCGGACACTAGAAAAATCATGCGTAAGCCAGAACGCCAAGGCGCCTCAAATTCCGGCAAAGCTCCCACTGGCAAGCAGGGCAATGTTAAAACGAGCAGCTGTACGCATAATCTTTCTCCTGACTGTTGAGACAACAGCCTGTTAAAAACGGCCTGTTTTGTCCGCTTAGAAGCGGTAGTGCGAGAAGGCTTTGTTGGCCTCTGCCATGCGGTGCACATCTTCACGTTTCTTGATGGCAGCGCCTTTGCCTTCGGCAGCATCCAGCAATTCACCTGCAAGGCGAAGTGCCATGGTTTTTTCAGAACGCTTAGCAGCAGCATCTACCAACCAGCGCATAGCCAGGGCGGTACGACGGGAGGGACGTACTTCCATAGGTACCTGATAGGTAGCACCACCAACACGGCGAGCCTTAACTTCAACCATGGGGCGAACTTTTTCTAGCGTTGCTTCAAAGAACTCAACAGGTTCAACTTTTGCTTTTTCCTGTACGCGCTCAAGGGCACCGTAAACAATACCTTCAGCAACAGATTTTTTACCATCAAGCATGACGTGGTTCATGAACTTGGCGATGGTTTGGCTACCGAACTTGGGATCCGGCAGAATTTCACGAGCGGCGACGACGCGACGTCTTGGCATGATAACAACCTTTTATGACACTTCAGGGTGATCCAGCAGATTGTACAAGTGTCATTGTACTGTTCGCTGGCCTTACTATAAAAACGCCGCTTTGCATTAATCCTAATCAGCAAATGACTGGCTTGAGCATCACGGTGTCAGTTTTTTATTTCTTAGGACGTTTTGCACCGTACTTAGAACGACTTTGATTGCGGTTTTTAACACCGGCACAGTCCAGTGAACCACGAACGGTGTGGTAACGAACACCTGGCAGGTCTTTAACACGACCACCACGGATCAGAACAACACTGTGCTCTTGCAGGTTATGGCCTTCACCACCAATGTAGCTGGATACTTCAAAACCTGAAGTCAAGCGCACACGACAAACTTTACGCATGGCAGAGTTTGGCTTTTTAGGGGTAGTGGTGTAAACACGTGTACAAACGCCACGGCGCTGTGGACACGCTTTTAGTGCAGGAACTTTGGACTTTTCAACCAAAGTACTGCGACCCTTGCGGATCAATTGATTTGTTGTTGCCATAAGGCACTCTCTCCCGTAAACAAAAAACCCCAAAAAGGTTCATCCCTTTTTGAGGGCATCAAATTGTAGAGGATTAGATATGAAGGGTCAAGATTTCATCACTTTTAAGATTCTAAAAAATCTGGGTTAGTCATGAAATATTGCAAATCCTCTAAACCAGTTCAATCGAAGATATTTTAATAAGGTTAAAAAGCTCAATATCAAGAGTCACACCTGATATTGAGCCTGTAATTTTTCTGCCTAACCAGTGATGATTGTCGTCCCGCTGGCCTTATTTATTGATATTACTATTGCCACCCGTATTTTGGCTGTTAGTGCCAGCTTGGGTATCTTCAGCCGCACCTGCTGCTTTTTTACTATTGCGGCGGGCAGGTTTAGCCGCATCGACGCTCTGAGCTGTATTATCAGTTTTGCCCTCTGCACGGCCCCGCGTGGCTTTGGTACTGGTAGCCTTAGTCGTCTTTTTTGCAGGCGCTGAGTCTTTTTTATCCTCTTGCTGATTTTCCCCGGCTTTATCATCGATCATTTCATCTGCCAGTGTCGCAAGCTGGTCATGAATTTGCGCATCCTGTGCTGCGGCATCCTGTGGCTGGCTATTATGTTCGCTACGGCTGGTAATTTCCACCTTTGCGATTTCATCATTATTTATAACAGCTTGTTGTGCTTCCTGCTGGGCTTGCTGTTCTTCTTTGCTATCTGGTGTTTCGGGATTAATAATCTTGTCTTCAATGGCAGCCGATTGAGTATTAGTCTGCCCAACTCCTTGCTGACGCGCCTGCTCAAATACTTTTTTAGCACTCTCACTGACATCTTTTAATAAGCGCCCATTATAGAGAACGCCTACCGCACCACCCAGTAGGGGTGTCAGTTTATTAATGATGGTTGGACTGATACGCCATTTAAGCTGTCCATTGGGGTCAGATATCAACTTAAGCAGCGGGTCAATATCATTGTTGGAACCCAATAAACCTTGCAAGCCTTGCAGGTTTCCAGTGCCCAGCATGGTACTGAGGCTACCTAAGCCTAATAAAATAGCCTGCTTTTCGGCAATCAAGCTAAGGTCTATATCAGCCAGTGCCTTGAATATCAAATGACGGTCTTCAGGGCGATTCAACTCAAATCCATAAGCCCGGCCAGTTAAGTAGACAGTACGGAATACCAGAACCATGGACAGGGGAATATCCGCTGCCGCTCCCACAATTCCAGTAGCGCCACTAACAGCACCTTGCGCCATGGCAATATAACGGTTTTTTTCACCCAGTGCCCGTGCCAGGCGACCAGAGCGGCCAGTATCCCCTTGTAATTCTTCTAAGGAGCTTACTCCAGCCTCTTCTAAAACCTGGTTTTTGTCACTTAAGGTTGAGGCAAAATCTGCTAACAGCTCCAGAACCTGATCGGAAACTTTGTCAAAACTACCTGCCGGCATAACCAGGGTGGCAACCTTATTGACGGTATTAAAACGCTTGCCCAATAGCTTACGGGTTACACCAGGAAGTTGCTGGCGAAACAACTGCCCTGCATTGCCAGTTAAAGAATTGTTGGGGTTTGCAATCTGGGTATCAATATTCATATTAATCACACTATGTTGTTCAGGAAGTTGTGTTAAACGGCTCACTGAGTTTTTAGCCAACTGCTTTAGCAGCTTTTGCCCAAAATCTGATAGACTTTTGCTGCCTGTACGCAGGCTATCCAGTAAGTCATGCGCAGTTGCATCAGTAGGTGCCTCCTGTTTGGTTTGCAGGCTGTCAACTGCGTCGGTCATTACGGTTTCCTCATGCTATTGCGATCTAAACAATTGTTTTGATTAAAGCTACAATAGCAGGGAGTTTTGCGGCATCGCAACTGCTGGTCATAGGGTTTATGTCGTATTCTGTGCAAGATACGTTATTGCTGTGTTATTACTATCTGCTGATGTTTAAGCCATATTTTGGTTTGTACAAATTTTTTTTGTATTATAGAAGCCTCACCTTATTTTAAGGTCTGGCTGGTTTATTGTACTGATCAGCAGCACTTTGATTTTTTCATTGACCTTTAGGATTATAAATATGACTCGTGTTGTCATTACTGGATTAGGTATTTACTCCTGCTTGGGAAATGATCGACAAAGTGTGACCAGGGCGCTCCAACAAGGTATTTCCGGTACCAGATTTAATGAAAAATACGCCGAGCTGGGCATGCGTAGCCAGGTCAGTGCCTCAGCTTCTGCTGATTTTTCAGTGATTGATCGAAAATTAAAGCGTTTTATGGGTGATGCCTCAGCATTTGCTTATTTATCGGCGCTTGATGCCTTAAACGATGCTGGTTTAAGTCCTGAACAGATTGGACAGAATCCGCGTTATGGCGTGGTCGGTGGTACAGGTGGCGCGTCAACGGCAACCATTGTGGAAGCCGCAGATATTTTGCGTGAAAGAGGCGCACGTAAGGTGGGTGCAACGCTCGTGCCCCGCAATATGAGCAATACAATTACCGCAACTATTGGCTTGGGGCTAAAGTTACAGGGCATTAGTCATAGTATTTCATCAGCTTGTGCAACCTCTGCCGATGCCATTGGGTATGCTGCACAACTGATTCAACTGGGCAAACAGGATTTAATGCTGGCGGCTGGCGGTGAAGAAGATCACTGGACACAGTCTATTCTGTTTGATGCCATGGGCGCCATGAGCAGCAATTTTAATGATCAGCCAGAAACTGCGTCTCGCCCTTATTCGGTTGATCGGGATGGCTTTGTCATTGCGGGTGGCGGTGGTGTGGTGGTGGTTGAATCACTGGAGCATGCGCAGGCCCGTGGTGCCAATATCCTGGCCGAAATTGTAGGCTATGGCGCCAGTAGTGATGGTTATGACATGGTGGCACCAAGTGGTGAAGGCGCAGTGCGCTGTATGCAAATGGCACTGGATGAAGCTCGCCAGCATGATGTAGAAAAAATTGATTATATCAACACACATGGCACCAGTACGCCGATTGGCGACATTGCCGAGCTTAAAGCCATTAAGGAAGTGTTCGGCGAAAAATGCCCGCCCATCAGTTCCACCAAATCCATGACTGGCCACAGCTTGGGTGCTGCCGGGGTACAGGAAATTATTTATTGCCTGTTGATGATGCAGGACAGTTTTATTGCGCCTTCGATTAATATTAGCCAGCTTGACCCGGAAGCCGCCAGTTTTGATATTGTGCAAAAAACTCGCCCAACCCAGCTAAATACTGTGATGAGCAACAGCTTTGGTTTTGGTGGCACCAATGCCAGTCTAATTATTAGACGCTGGAACAGTTAAATGCGCCAGTAGCAAAGCAGTAAAATGGTGAAACCCTAAAACAGTCCTGCTGCTCTGATGCTTTACCCGTTTGAAATAAGCGGCTTGCCAACCCATTCCCTGTTAAATTTTTTAAGGCTGGAATTTTGCCAATGGCTGTAGAAACCCTGATGCCACAAAGCTTTTTATGGATAAAAGCCCTGCATATTATTGCCATTGTATGCTGGTTCGCTGCCCTGTTTTACTTGCCACGGCTATTTGTATATCACGCCATGAGTGATGATACGTTGAGCCACCAGCGCTTTGAGATTATGGAGCGCAAACTGTATCGTGGCATTATGTGGCCGTCTCTCATTGGCGTAATTATTACCGGCCATTTTCTGGTGGACATTGGCGACCCCTACCAAAACTACCATAGTGCCTTATGGTTTTATTTAAAAATTGCCCTGGTCGGTTTTTTGGTGGCTTATCATTTGTTATGTGGTTATTACCGTAAAAAACTGATCAATAATGCACATTATAAAAGCCATGTGTTCTGGCGCTTTTTTAATGAAGTCCCCACCCTTGCCTTGGTCATCATTATTATCTTGGTGGTGGTCAAGCCATTGTTTTAACGGGTTGACTGGTATTGCCATTTTTCTTAACCACATAATGCCTTGCTTTTTGCTTGCAATAAAAACGCCACAACCGCGCTAAATTCTTGAAAAGTGTAGTCCGGTTCTGCCTCTCTTAGCTCGGTGGCAGAACCATAACCATAGCCGACAGCAACGCTGGTTATGTGGTTATTTTTTGCGCCAGCAATATCATAACAACGATCACCTACCATCACACATCGCTCCGGATCCAATTTCTCCTGCTCAATAATATAGCCTACCAGCTCAGTTTTATCGGTTCGCTCACCGCTAAGCTCGCTGCCATGAATCGCGGTAAAAAATTGCCCCAGCTGAAAATACTGCAAAATCTGCCGGGCATATACATGTGGCTTGGAGGTGGCCAGATACAACTTAAAATCAGCCCGCATTAATTGTTGCAAGCCTGTTTTCACCTCAGGATATAGCTGATTTTCATATAATCCCACAGTGGCGAAACGCTCCCGGTATAACAGCAGTGCCTGATTGAGCACAGCAGGATTCTGGGTATCTAGCAGGCTGGTAAATGACTGGATCAGAGGAGGACCAATGCACCAGTCCAGCTCCTGACCACCGCATGAGGTACCAAGGCTGGTTAAGGCATGACGGATACAGGTGGTAATGCCGACCTTTGGATCAGTGAGGGTACCATCAAGATCAAACAGGATGGATTGAATGTTTGCACCTGCCACTACAATTAAACCCCTTATAAATAAAGAGACAATAAAAATTTATTCACTATAGAATAAATTCGGTACGCTATGCTATTGACCATACCGGCAAGCATTCAAACAGAGTAATTTGCCAGCAGCTATTTGTGATAACGGATGATACAACCTATGATGCGCCCCACTGTTTTATGTTTTTCTGGCCTTGACCCCTCAGGAGGCGCTGGCCTGCAAGCAGATATCGAAGCCATTGGACAAAGTGGCGCTCATGCGGCCATTGCCTGTACCGCCATTACCGTGCAGGACTCACAGCGGGTTTATGGCTTTGAAGCAGTGTCAAGTACCCTTTTGCTTGAGCAGGCCAAAGCGGTTTATCACGATCTGTCTGTTAAGGCAATTAAATCCGGCATGTTGGGAACTACAGATAATATTGCCATGCTGGGCGAGTTTTTGCAGGATAAAACTCACATTCCTTATGTACTTGATCCAGTGCTCGTTGCCAATAGTGGCGGTAACCTGGGTGATCAGGCCACTTTGGTCAAGGCATTTCAGACACTCATTCCAAAAGCCAGTTTGCTCACCCCCAACACCGTTGAGTTACGCGCCTTAACGGGACAAGCTCAGCTTGAGGATGCCGTCAAGGCACTGTTTGATCTTGGCGCCAGAGCCATACTGGTAAAAGGTGCCCATGAACATGAGCCGCACCGGATTCGGCACTGGCTGTATGAAAATGATCACTGCTTAAGTGAAACCCGCTGGCAACGTCTGGGTGCAGAATTTCATGGCTCAGGCTGTAGCCTTGCCAGTTATATTGCAGGGCGGCTGGCAATGGGCATGTCATTAAAAGATGCCGTACAGCAAGGCGAACTATGGCTGCATGCTGCACTCAGGCGTGCCGATATTCCGCATCCACAAGGCCAGCGCATTCCTTACCGTTTTTAAGCAATGCTGGACACTACAAGCACGCTGCCTAACAACGAATATAAAAGGCTGCCTGAGCAGCCTGATATTATTTTATAAAAACAAAATGGTTAATGCTTATTCAACACCTGTGTCAATATCGATAATTTCAAAGTCGTGGCTAATTTCTACTCCACCATCACTCAGCATTTTGCTGGCCGAGCAATATTTTTCAGCAGACAGCTGCACCGCTTTTTCAACCTGATTGGGCTTAACCTTGCGGCCACTCACCAAAAAATGCAGGTGGATTTTAGTAAATACCGCTGGGATAGTATCGGCACGCTCGGCGCGAAGCTCGCAGCGCACATCACTAATGTCCTGACGTGCTTTTTTTAAAATGGTCACAATATCAAAGGAAGCACACCCACCAAGTCCCATTAATATCAACTCCATGGGACGTGCGCCACGGTTTTCACCGCCATATTCGGCTGAGCCGTCCATCACAATCTGATGGCCACTTGCGGATTTCGCTTCAAAAGCAACATTTTCAAGCCAACGGACACTGGCGTGCATTGCAACTCCTGCATAAAGGTTTTAAAGTTAGGACTTGCCTCTACCCTAGCATAAATATTGCATGGATGATATTCAGTATTAATGCAAGCACATCAACTTTTAGTCAATATTGCATGACGGTAATGGTTTGAGGCATTCACTTTTGGGGAATTTTTCTATGTATGCGTCTTCCAGCTCTTCGTTAAGTACCGATGTGTTTTCACCCATGCAGTTGCCTGCTTCACTAAGGACACTGCTCAAGCACGCGCAAATTCGCCGCTATCCCAACCGCACTACCATTGTTGAGGCAGGTGCCGAATCATCATCACTTTACTTAATCCTAAAAGGCTCGGTGTCGATTATTATTGAAGAAGGTGAAGAACGTGAAATTGTGGTGGCTTATTTAAATGCTGGTGATTTCTTTGGGGAAATGGGTCTTTTTGAAGAAAAATCACAGCGCTCTGCCGAAGTCCGTACCCGCGCCATGTGTGAGATCGCTGAAATTAGCTATGATACCTTTCACGAGTTATCCAAGATCTATCCTGACCTAAGCTATGCTGTGTTTGCCCAGCTGGTACGCCGCTTGCGCAACACCACACGTAAAGTCACTGACCTTGCCTTTATTGATGTCACAGGGCGCATTGCGCGCTGCCTGCTGGATTTGGCTGCCCAACCGGAAGCCATGATTTTGCCCAATGGTCGCCAGATCCGTATTACCCGTCAGGAAATTGGCCGGCTGGTCGGTTGCTCGCGTGAAATGGTGGGCCGGGTGTTAAAGTCGCTCGAAGAGCAAGGCATGATTGAAACCGAAGGCAAGGCTATTTTAATTTACGACACTCAAACCGAAGACTGAGTGTCTGTTCATTTTACTCATACTTTCTTTGTACGAGCCTGCAACTGTTAATCATTTGCAGGCTTGATGCGCTTTACTTCTGGCTCAACTGTCCGCGCTTCACCATCAATGACTGTAGGGCGACGGTTGTTGCCTGTATCAGCCTGTCCATTCATTTCATTCATACGACGCATCAGGTCATTCATCATGTCAGACTGCCCACCCATTCCCATCCCACTCATGACATTTTGCATCATGGCCTGCTGACGTTTAAGCATGGTTTTCAGCAATGCACCGCGCAAGGCAGTCTGAACCGCTGGAATGAGCATAAGCAAGGCCAGAATGTCACTGAGCACGCCTGGCAATAAGAGTAAAAAGCCTGCTAGTGCTCTTGCCAGATTAGTCTGTACTTTTGGTTCGGCACTCATTTGTCCGGTAACCTGCATTTGCTGTAGCTGGGGCATAATGCTGGACGCGCTACCACGCAGTACCTTAAGACCAAGGATGAAGGTTCCTATAGTCCACAGTACAATCCACCAGCCACTCATAAACTGTGCCAGCGTCACCCAGACAATCACCTCAATCACAATACCCACTAACAGCAACAACAACGGCTTGATCATTTATTTTCTTCCACTAAAAATCAGGCGATTTGCAGTTTAATGCAAAGCCTGATCATTTCACGCAGCAAAACTGATGTATTCTGTGTAAAAATAAGGGCAGTTTAAGATTTTTAAAGGATGGTCATGCCATTAATTATTGGGATTGACCCGGGATCACGCTTAACCGGCTATGGCATTATTGAAAAAGAAGGCTCCAAACTGCTGTTTGTCGATGCTGGCACCATCCGTACTGAAACCATGGATCTACCCGAACGGCTCAAGCGGATTTTTGATGGGATCAGCCGTATTGTAGATTTTCACCAGCCTACCGAAGCAGCAGTTGAACAGGTATTTATGGCACAAAACCCGGACTCTGCCTTAAAGCTTGGACAGGCACGGGGCGCGGCGATTACCGCACTGGTAAATCAGAACCTGACAGTGGCAGAGTACACGGCACGGCAAATTAAACAGTCAGTGGTAGGCTATGGCGCTGCCGATAAGGAACAGGTACAAATGATGGTTATGCGCCTGCTCAGCTTAAGCATTAAACCGCAGGCCGATGCTGCCGATGCGCTGGCCTGTGCCATTTGCCACGCCCACACCTCCGGCAGCTTAAACCGGCTCGCGGTAATGAATATGATTGGTAGCGGCATGGCTCGCGGTAGAACCCGTGGGGCAAGGCGGCGCTAGGTATTATTTCAGTTGTTAGTTGACCACCTGCCTGAGCACGCCCAGCATGTCAGTAGCCTGTATGCCGCGCTCACCAGCTTGTGCCAACAGGTCACCGGCAGCAGCATGTAAGGCAACTACCTCATGTAAAGCCATATCAGGCAGTTGCGCCAGTAAACCAGCTGCCATACCTGCCAGTATATCGCCCATGCCCGCCGTTGCCATTCCAGGATTGCCCAGCCCACATATTGTTAAACTGTGCTGATCCAGACTCAGGCTGCCAGCCCCTTTCAGCAGCCAGTTGCCCCCATACTTTCTCTGCAAGGCGTAAATAGCGGCAATACGATCCTGCTCAACCGCTACCGTATTCGTACCTAGTAACCGGGCTGCTTCGCCCGGATGCGGCGTGCAATAACAGTGCGAATGTAGCTCAGGCTCTATATGTTGCTCATCTGCCAAATGCCATAAGGCATCAGCATCCAGCACTACTTTTTGAATATGGTTTTTCTGTTCAAGCAACGGTAAAAAGGCCTGCCAGATAGCCTTTGCCCACTCATCACGTCCAAGCCCCATGCCCATCGCCACACAATCCATACCCTGGCTAATATGATCTGCCCATTCCGGCTTGAACTGCTCAACAGCAGGAAAACCCAGCAACATTATATTGGGGCAACGGGACAAAACAGCCCCATGATGCCTGGAGTGAGTAAGCAGGGTAACTTTGCCGGCACCCACTGCCAATGCTGCCTCAGCAGACAGAATAGCAGCACCACCCATATTCTCATTACCTCCGATCACCAGCACATGACCATTGCTGCCTTTGTGGCTGGTCTTTGAGCGTCTGGGCAAACAGGGAGAGTGTATATCAAGGTAGGCTAAAGGCTTTAAAAAACTGTCCGGGGGTAATAGCTCAATATATATGACCTGACCCGCATAAGCCGCGCCCTGTCCGGTAAACAGGCCAGCTTTATAGCCTAGCACTGTCAAGCTTAAGTCAACCCTACAGGCAGTGCCAAACACCCTGCCTGTATCAGCCTGCAAACCACTGGGAATATCTACCGCTATTTTATATCCTGATTGCTGGTTAAACTGCGCAATGATGTTTGTATATTGACCTGATAACGGGCGGTTCAGGCCAATACCAAACAAGGCATCAATATGTACATCGGCCCTGGGCAATTCCTCCAGTTGTGGATAAACCTTTAACCCTGTGGATAAGGCAAAAGCCTGAGCACTTCTGGCATCACTACTTTGGGGGGTTACAGCTTCATGTACCCAGACACAAAAACCAGCCTGTTTTAAATAAGCTGCAATTAGCCAGCCATCCCCGCCATTATTTCCTGCACCGCACCACAAGCCAATAACCGGCTCTCTGGCTATTACCATGCCAAGTTGCGCTATAATATGCTGTGTCATTTGCCATGCGGCCTGCTGCATTAAGCCATAACTACTGTTGCCTGCACTAAACCAGCGATGCTCCCAGGCTTGTAACTGTTCACTGTGATAAATGACAGGACGCATGAAAAATCCTTCTTTTTTTACCTGATTCACGTAGGTATGAGATATTAAAACGATGGGATGGGCATTTACCCGATCATGACAGTTTTAATTCTGCTTGTCATTTTAAGATAAATTTTCTGTTCAGGTAGGGAGTCATGTTACGGAACAAAGCAGATATTGCCTTAATTGATGAAGCCTTAAGACAACATCCCATTGCACTGAAAAACTGGATCAAGGCTCAGGCCAGGGAGCTGGGTTTTGCCGATTGCGGTATTGCCCGGCCTGATACTCAAGAACAAATGGTTCATCTGCAAAATTATCTGGATAAAGGCCACCATGCGGATATGGGCTATCTGGCTGCCAATCTTTCCATGCGTGCCAATCCTGCCCTGCTGGTGCCAGGTACACGCAGTATTATTTGTGTACGGATGGATTATCTGGCCATTGCACCTCCACACCGCTATGTACCGTATGAACCCAATCAGGCAATAGTGGCGCGGTACGCTCGTGGGCGTGACTATCACAAGGTCATGCGTAGCCGCCTGAAGCAACTTGCCCAGCGTATTGCCGCCAGGATAGGGGCTTTTGAATCACGCCCTTTTAGCGACTCAGCACCAATCTTTGAAAAAGCACTGGCCGAACAAAGTGGGCTGGGCTGGACAGGCAAGCATACTTTACTGATCAATAAAAAAGCCGGTTCGTTCTTTTTTTTAGGTGAGCTGTTTACCAGCTTGGAATTGCCTTTTGATGAACCAGCCACTGCCCACTGTGGTAGCTGCTCGGCCTGTCTGGATATCTGCCCTACCCAGGCCATCATTGCGCCGTACCAATTGGATGCCCGGCGCTGCATTGCTTATTTAACCATTGAATATCAGGGCATTATTCCTGAAGAATACAGAAAACCCATTGGTAACCGGGTATTTGGCTGTGATGATTGCCAGCTGATTTGTCCGTGGAACCGCTTTGCACAGCTATCTACAGAAGATGACTTTAAAGCGCGACATCAGCTTGATCAGGCCACCTTGCTTGAGTTGTGGCAATGGAGTGAAGCAGAGTTTTTACAAAAAACAGAAGGCAGTGCGATTCGCCGTACCGGTTATCAGGGTTTTATGCGCAATATAGCTATTGGTCTGGGCAATGCCCCCTTTGATCCTGAAATTATTACCGCACTGGAGCAAAGCCAGCATGATGATGTAGTGCAGGTGCATGTCAACTGGGCATTGGCACAACAACGTAGCAAAGGTGGTCAAGCCAGCACAACAACCCCGGATCTAACCGGGGTCTAACTATAATCTAAAGCGATGTCAGTTCAGCATAGTTGCTTAAGCAGCTGCGGGAATGCGTAATACCTGCCCCGGATAAATTTTGTCCGGGCTACTCAGCAAGGGCTGGTTGGCCTCAAAAATTTTCTGGTACTGATTAGGATCGCCATACATTTCCTTGGAAATCTTGGATAGGTTATCACCTGATTTTACGGTATAGAATTTGCTCTCTGGTGCAGGGGTAGCTACCGTCATTTGGTCATCCACCTTGGCCACATGATCCACATTGCCCGCTGCCAAAATCGCTTTTTCCCGGTCAGCCTGAGTTTTAGCCACGCCTTTGATGGTGGCAGTATCGGTACTGCCTTCATAATGAATACTTAGACCTTCAATCCCTAACCCCAAGCCTTGAATACGGCTCAGCAGTGCATTTGCAACCTGCTGGGCACTAGGTTCAGCCGATTTTGCAGTCTGTGGTGCAGCCTGATGGGGCGCTGTATTCTGTACCGGTGCGGCAGGTCGGTTATTATTCGGAGTAGCAGCGTGTGCCTGATGTGATGATGATAGTTTGTCGCCAATACCTTTTACAAAGTTAAAAATACCCATGTGCTTATTCTCCATATTGTGACATGCCCATCGGTCTATAAAAACCGGACAGGGCAAATTCATGAATAATCAGGGTAAGGCTTTTGGGAATGGTGATTTGTTTGCTTCGCGTTGTAGTCGTTCTGCTATTCGTTTACATCAGTACATTTGAGTACATGATACAGGGCACTAAAAAACCGCGACTAGCGCGGTTTTTTAACAGACCAATCCGGACAGGATCAAGCCTCACCCACTTTGGCACTGACATAGTCAATGGCTGACTGTACAGTGGTGATCGCATTGGAGTCTTCATCCGGAATAGTAATGCCAAAGTCATTTTCAAATGACATGACCAGCTCTACCAGATCCAGTGAATCTGCACCTAGATCGTCCATAAAAGATGCTTCATTCTTGATGTCTTCAGCACGCATACCGAGCTGCTCGGCGACAGCTTTTTTAATGCGTTGTTCGATATCGCTCACAGGAATTCTCCTCATGCATGTGGCGTTATTAAATTTACTGGCCTAGTGTAGACTAAACCGGGACAATTACAAAGAACCAAAATGACTTTTAGTGCAGATATAGGCCGCCATTGACGGGCAAAACCGTACCCGTTATGTAACCAGAGTTTTCACCTGCCAGAAAACTCACTGCATAGGCAATATCTTCTGGAGTGCCCAAACGCTTGACAGCAATCTGTGCCAGCATCTGTTCACGTGCTTCCGTCCTAAGCTGTTCGGTCATATCGGTAGCAATAAAACCGGGTGCCACGCAATTTACCGTAATATTACGGCTACCCATTTCCAGGGCCAGACTGCGGCTAAAACCTTCTATACCGGCTTTGGCGGCTGCATAGTTGGCTTGCCCGGCATTGCCCATCTGGGCCACCACCGAACTGATATTAATGATCCGGCCAAAGCGTGCCTTGGTCATGCCGCGTAATACCCGTTTCACCAGATAAAATACAGCATTTAAGTGCACAGCCACTATATCATTCCAGTCGTCTTCACTCATGCGTAGCAACAGGTTATCACGGGTAATTCCAGCATTATTAACCAGTACGCTGACACTGCCATAGTGTTGTTCAATCTGTGCCATGACCTGATCAATGGCCTGGACATTCCGTACATCCAACACCAGACCAGCACCATGACCTGCCAGTTTTTGGCTGATTTGTGCTGCCCCCTGTTCTGAGGTGGCAGTCCCCACCACAAAAAAACCATCCCGTAATAGCTGCTGCGCAATCGCTGCACCAATCCCACGACTGGCGCCCGTGACCAGGGCTATTTTTTTATTGTTTGCTTGCATGTCGTTTTCCTTATGCCAGTTTTCCTTCAGCCAGGGCAATTGCACTTAAGGCATCATCCAGACGCGTTCTGGTATCCGTCGGGTAAGCAGCTTCAATAGCCGGCAGGCGTTTGGCCAGATTCGCCAGTACATTGCCTGAACCACACTCTACCACATACTCTACACCCAGACTGCACAAGGCATCCATGCTCTGAGTCCAGCGTACCGGACGATACAATTGATGAATCAGGGCACTTTTTATGTGGTCAATATCTGCTTCGATACGGGCATTGACGTTCTGCACCACAGCAATTTCCGGGGCATTAAACCGGGTCTGCTCCAAAACCTGTGCCAGCTGTTCAGCAGCAGGCTGCATCAGGGCACAATGCGATGGCACACTCACTGGCAAGACAATAGCTTTGGCACCTTGCACTTTAGCCTGGGCAATGGCTTCACCAACCGCTGCTTTTGTTCCGGCAATTACTACCTGACCACTGGCATTGTAATTGGCAGCTTCCACAATCTCTCCCGTTTGCTGAGCAACCTGTGCACAAAGTGCTTCAATCTCAGCATCGGTTTTGCCTAGCAGCGCCGCCATGGCACCTTCACCTTCTGGCACTGCACCTTGCATGAGTTGGCCACGCAAATGCACCAGTTTGACGGCATCTTCCAGACTAAGGCTGCCTGCTGCCACCAGCGCACTGTATTCTCCCAGCGAATGACCAGCCAGCACCACCGGCATTGCCCCACCCAGCTCCTGCCAGACTCGCCAGATAGCAATACTGGCCGTCAACAGGACTGGCTGCGTATAAGCTGTCTGATCCAGTCGTTCCCCGCTTTGGGCAATCTGCCAGACATCAAAACCCAGCGCGTCACTACTTTCGTTAAAGGTCTGGCGAATCAATGCAAACTGCTCGGCCAGCTCGGCCAGCATGCCCGCTTTTTGTGAGCCCTGACCTGGAAATAAAAATGCAGTGTGTCCTTCAAGCGAAGTCACAGGAGCAGAAACTGTCATTGCAAATACCTTGCTGATTTTATGCGCTTGTTCTATCAGTAATCGGTCAGGCGATTGATGACTTGCCAGACCAGTTGTTGCCTTTTTGTGCCCCGGTCAACACCTGACTAAATCAAGGCACTAATCAGATTTTTTGTTCAATAAAAAATGGGAGCCTAAGCTCCCACTTGGGTTGTTCGCTATGTCACACAATAGCAGATTCCTTGTGTGCCCATAAACGGCAACGATTATTCAGCTGTTGCTGGTGTAGCAAACAGTTGACGGCCACGATAAAAACCGTCTTTGGTCACGTGGTGACGCAGGTGAGTTTCACCAGTGGTTTTATCAACGGATAACGCATTTACAACCAGGGCATCGTGTGAACGGCGCATGTCACGGCGAGCGCGGCTTTTACGGTTTTGCTGAACGGCCATGAGAGGCTCCTTAACAAATGATCAAATAGATCGGACAATAAATTAATCTGTGTTGAACTCCCAAAAATCAGGAATTCAATTTACCTTTTAGACTGGCCAGCACCTCAAACGGATTGTCACGTTTCTCGGTTTCCGGTTCATCTTCCACTACGGGCTGATGCAGATTTTCACACGACTCATGCCGCGGCGAAATGGGCATCGAAAGCAGTAGTTCGTCTTCCAGCAGCTCAATCAGATCAATCACATGGACATCTTCGGTGTCATGTGTTGTCTGTTCTTCGCCCAGAATGACAAAATCAGCATCTTCGTCCAGGCGCTCAACCTGATTTTCATTCATTAGCAGCGCCAGATGAACCTGAGTAGATACCGGTAGATCAACCGGCTCCAGACACCGCTGGCAGGTCATGGTTACTGTCGCGGCCAGTGTCGCATCCAGCCAGGCAATGCGCTGATACTCATCCATGGACAAGCGAACATCAACTTGCACATCAGATGAGTCAGCTGATGCACATGTTTCACTGGCAATGCGGGAAAACCGATCAAGTGGTACCCGGCCTGACCAGTTAAAGCCTTGCTCTGCCCATTTAAACGGCTCAATATGAGTCGGTAACTGGGACGAAAGATGATTTGCTGACATAATAGGGCGGCAATTCTACAAAGTTGTGCAAGCACTGTCAAAGAATAAGATAGTATTTTACCTGTTATTGGCAAATTTTGATAGTGTATTAGAAACTTACTGTGCTTGCGATCAGACTTGCCCGTTTATTTTACCTGCTTGCCCATCTTTTGTATTTGCCAATCAGTTGGTTTTATTTAGGTTGTTTGTTGATGCCCGCCTTAGCTGCCTTCCCTGTACTTTTGCCAACAGACCCGGCATGGTTGTGTCATACCCTGTATCCATGGCCTGCCGATGCAGCAGAATCTGTACAGGTTGACTGGCTGATTACACATTTTAATGTCTGGTTTGCCCATCATGAGGTGGTTCTTGAGCGCGGCGAACATGAGCCAGAATATTTTCCTGCCCAGAACGGTCAGCCTGCCCGCATTGTATTTGCCCATGGTTATTTTGCTAGTGCCCTGCATGAAATTAGCCACTGGTGCATTGCTGGCACTGAGCGACGCAAGTTACCGGATCTGGGTTACTGGTATGCACCCGATGGCCGTAATGCTGAGCAGCAGGCCTTGTTTGAGCAGGTGGAAATCAAACCACAGGCACTGGAATGGTTATTTAGCCAAGCCTGCCAGCGCAGGTTCCAGGTATCGCTGGACAACTTGAATGGTCAGGCAGGCACAGGTAATGGGTTTAAGGATCACGTCTATGCCCGGGTACAGGCTTTGTTGTCTGGTCAGGCCGTTATTCCACCGGATGCCCGGCATTTTTTATATGCCTTATTATGTGCCATACGCCCTGCGCATCCTCTAAATATCAAAGAGTTTGCAAGAGCTGATTTATAATTGATTAATCCTTGTTGATAAAAACCGGATCACTATTGGTTGATACGTGACGCCTTGTGCCTGCCTGGCTTTTGCACAGCTTCTCAATTACATTTTGTTAAATAGTCTACCGCGCAAATCCCCTAGACTGTTTTAAGCTTGCTAATCGGTTGATAAATGCAACTTTAATATCACCTGTGCTTCATCTGGCTAAAGGAAGGAAATCATGCTGCATTTACATATTCATCCCGAATCTCCACAACCCCGCTTAATCCGTCAGGCAGTTGACCGTATCAGGGCTGGCGATATTGTGGTTTACCCGACTGATGCCTGTTATGCCATCGGCTGTCATATTGGTGACAAAGGCGCCATGGAAAAAATCAGCCAGATTCGCCGCCTGCCGCCACAGCATCAATATGCCATTTTGTGTCGTGATCTGTCAGATATTGCCACCTACGCCAAGGTGGATAACAGCATGTACCGGCTGCTTAAAGCCAATACACCCAGTATTTGTACTTTTATTTTACCCGCTACCAGTGAAGTTCCCCGTCGCCTGATGCACCCCAAGAAAAAGACTATTGGCATTCGTATTCCGACCAATCCTATTTGCCAGGCATTATTGGAGGAATTAAACGAACCACTGCTAACTAGTACGCTCATTTTGCCGGGTCAGGAATTGCCTATGGATGATCCCTACGACATTGAAATGCAGCTAGCCAAACAAATTGATATACTGATTGATGGAGGCATTGCCACCCGTGCTGTTACCAGTATTATTGATCTGTCTGGCGATTATCCAGCGATCGTACGCCAGGGAGCAGGCGACACCAGTGCATTCGCATAACTATTCTCATTATTTGCAATCTATTATCGCAGGCTTACTTTAAGGAAGAGCAGCAAAGTAAGCCTGTACTGTCTATAACTCGCCTCTAAATAGATAAAAAACTGACTTAACGTTCACACTTTTGCTAAAAATTTGCTGTACAATTATCTAGTCTAGTAACTAAATGTCGTCTTTTCGTTTTAATATAGAAAAATGGCATAAAAAGTGCTTACACACTGTCGCACCATTTCTGAGTCAGCTTTTAAAACTGGAATGGTGCTTACTGAAATAACGCCTGAAGTTTATTTTTCAGGATATGACTGAACTTATCATGCTTTTTGTATAATTCGCGTGGCTTAAAAACAATGAACCAGTTATACCCCTATACGCCAGCCTCCGGTGCGGCGCCAGATGGGCATAGTATTGCCCGTATGCATGATGAATGGTTTTCACAAATCCCCGATGATTTGTACATTCCCCCCAAGGCTTTCCAGATTTTACTGGAACATTTTGAAGGCCCCCTAGATTTTTTATTGTATCTGGTGCACAAAAATGGGCTTAATCTGGTAGAGCTGGATATTGCCCCAATTGCCACCCAGTACCTGCATTATATTGAAGGAATGAAGGCGCTCAACATTGAGCTGGCTGCTGATTATCTGGTCATGGCAGCGTCTTTGGCTGATATCAAGTCGCGCCTGTTACTGCCTAAACCACAAATTGACAAACCAGAAGAAGACCCGCGTCAGGACTTGTTAGCACGCTTGCAGCAATATGCACAAATTAAGCAAGCAGCAACTGGTCTTAATGCCCGCGCGGTACTGGAGCGCGATGTATTTGAGGCTCATGCCAGCACTGGCATCGTGCTGAACACAGGTGAAGAATGCTTTGAGGCAGGTCTGTTACTGCAAGCCATGCAGATCCTGCTTGCCAGGCCCCGCTTGCAATCGCACCAGATTGCTGTGGAAGCTGTACAACTGGAAGAACGCATTGCGTTTATTCGTAGCCAGATCAATACCGGTCAGCCTATTAGCTTTGATCGCCTGCTCAATCCGGCTCAGGGGCATATGGGTATTGTGGTGACCTTTATGGCAGTGCTGGAGCTGGTGCGTCAGGGTGAGCTGGGTATTATTTCCAACGGCCTGCAACAACCGCTGGCTGTAGAAGGGCGACTTGGTCATGCTGCCTGATATGCCTCATCCACCCACAAACCTGTCAGAAGCTGCCTTATTGCGGCTAGAAGCCATTATTTTTGCCAGTGAAGGGCCGGTTAGCCTGTCTACGCTTAAACAGTCGTTTGATGATGAGGTTAGCACCACAAAGGTCAAACAATGGCTGGAAACACTGGCCGCACGACAAAATGATCGTGCTGTTGAACTGGTAGAAACCGCACAGGGCTATCGCTTTCAGGTACGCGAGCAATACAGTGGCCTGATTGCCCAGCTATGGCCGGAACGACCACTCAGGTTATCCAGTGCCCTGTTGGAAACACTGGCAGTGATTGCCTACCATCAGCCGGTGACCCGGGCGGATATCGAGCAGATTCGTGGGGTATCGGTAAATAGTCAGATTTTAAGAACCCTGTTTGATCGCCAATGGATTACCGAATCAGGTTTTCGTGAAGTTGCCGGGCGGCCAGCCCTCCTGGTAACCACAAAACAGTTTTTAAATGCTTTTGGCCTCGTGTCATTAAAAGCCTTACCGCCGCTAGAAGATGTCAGGGAAGTGCTGACTGCGTTTGAGGACAGCTTGTTATCAGCGCAGCAGACCGATGCACCAGCGTAAGTCAGGCAGTTTTTTTATTAAGGTTGTATATTATGAGCGAAAAGTTACAAAAAGTGCTGGCCAGAGTTGGCCTGGGTTCACGCCGCTATATGGAAGAAGTGATTGCTGCCGGACGGGTAAGCGTCAATGGCCGCATTGCCCAGGTGGGTGAGCGTATTGAACCGGGTGATGAGCTGCGTATAGATGGCCGTAAAGTACAGTTCCAACTGGAAGATGAAGTGCGTCGCCGTGTACTGGTCTACTACAAGCCGGAAGGTGAGATTTGTTCACGTAACGATCCGGAAGGCCGCCCGACCGTATTTGAGCAACTGCCACAGATTGCCAATGACCGCTGGGTCATGGTGGGTCGTCTGGACATTAACAGTACCGGTTTACTACTGTTTACCAATGATGGTGAGCTGGCTAATCGCCTAATGCACCCTTCCAATGAGGTAGAGCGTGAATATGCAGTACGCGTGATGGGCGAGGTCACTCCCGAGGCACGCAAGCAATTACTGGCCGGGGTTGAGCTGGAAGATGGCCCAGCCAAGTTTGAGTCATTTAGCGAAATTGGTGGCGAAGGCATTAACCGCTGGTATCAGGTAGTAGTCAAAGAAGGCCGTAACCGCGAGGTACGCCGCCTGTTCGAATCACAGGGCTTAAAAGTCAGCCGCCTGCTACGTACCCGCTATGGTTCTGTCATTTTGCCACGTGAGCTGCGTACCGGACGCTGGGTAGAACTGGACAAGCACGATATTGACAATCTGGTCAAATCGGTTGAGCTAAAACCACGTATTGGTACAGGCTTGTATGGTATGGCTAAACGCCGGGCTGAACGGCAGGCAGAAAATCCTTTACCTGCACGTCGCGGTGGTTATTTACGCCAGCAAAAGCGCGATACTTCCAAATATTAATGGTTAAAAGCGATAGTTTAGCGTGTTGATATCTGTCAGCGCTTTACTTTGTAGTAAGAAACACAAAAGCCCGACTCTGGTTCAGTCGGGCTTTTATATTGTTTAATGGCCAGCTATTTCTACATTTGCGACTGCAAATAGTTGGGCAAGCCAATTTTCTTGATCAGGCCAAGCTGTTTTTCCAGCCAATAGGTGTGGTCTTCTTCTGTATCAGCCATTTGAGCGCGTAGCAGGTCACGGCTAACATAGTCGCCTTTGGCCTCGCACAGCTGAACGCCTTTGGCCAGATCAATACGCACCTTGTACTCAAGGGCAAGGTCTGCCTCCAGACAGGACACTACATCCGTGCCAATATTGAGCACATCACGCGACATATCAGGTGTGCCATCCAGAAACAGTACCCGCCGGATTAATGAATCAGCATGCCCGCCCTCTTCTTCTGACTCATGATTTAGCCGCTCATACAGTTTGGGAAAACCCCAGTCTTCGTACATGCGGGAATGAATTAAATATTGGTCACGTGCTGCCAGTTCACCGCCAATCAGCATATTGAGATAACTAATCACTTCAGGATCGCCGCGCATTTTATTTCTCCTTCATACTTAAAACCATTATTGCCCGCCCCAACTGTTTTTAATAGTATATTTTTGTGTAAGTTAATGATTTTTAACAACTAAAAATGATAACCATACGCATTAGCACTAAATTTTAAGTGCTAACAGCTTGTTTTATCATTGTATTTTTAGCAACTTTCTTCTTTAGCTAAACCCTGGCCAAAATTAACTAAAAAATAAATATTTTTTATATGTATGCGTCCAGGTTCTGGTTTTGATTTGCTGCTACTGATTTTCAAATGATAAAATTAAATTTTATAAAGTTTTAATTCACAATATATTTTTAATTTTTCCATTTAAAATCAATAATATAATTAATATAAACCCAATAGCTCTCTTCCACCTTCCAAAAAACATGTGAAAATATGAACTCTTTATGTAAATAAACTTAATATTATGTGGTTTAAATAATAAATTTGGCTCAACCGCCCCGTTTTGATGGTAAAAACTAAAGCATCTAAGGGGAGCCCAATGTCCAGTTTCGTTCAGCCTGAATCAACTATTTGTATCCAGCAGCCAAAGGATATTATCAATCTATTAAATCCGGCCGCAGTGGATTATAGCCTGTTTCTGGATATTGATGGCACGCTGGCCGATTTTTGTGATGATCCCGAGCAAAGCTTTATTCCCAAAACTACCTTACAGGCCATTAAGCAGATTATTCATCTGGGCGTACCTGTGATTGCGGTTACCGGACGCCATGTGCAGGTAGCCAAACAGCTTTTTGAGCAGATTCAATTGCCTATTGCAGGCTTGCATGGTTTAACGATCGTGCTGGATGAATCCAGACAGGTCACCCCTGATCTTACGCACATTAACTTTACACAGCTTAAGCAGCGCCTTGAATCCGCCTGCGCTACTTATCCTCAACTGCTACTGGAAGACAAATTACATTCTTTTGCCCTGCATTATCGTCAGTGCCCCCAGCTTGGCCCCACAGCCATTGAAATCATGCAGCTGCTACAGGCTGACTATCCCGCCATGAAGCTCAATCAGGGCAAGTGCGTGATTGAGATTCTGCCCCGGCAGGCTGACAAGGGTTATGCCATTGAAACCATTACACAGCTTTTGGGGCTAAACAAAACGCGGGCTATTTTTGTGGGTGATGATGTTACCGATGAAACAGGTTTTGAAGTAGTGAATCGTTTGGGAGGGATCAGCATTAAAGTGGGTCAAGGCCACACTATTGCCCAATACCGATTACAGGATCCACAAGCTGTAGCAGATTTTCTAGTGCAATTTCAACAAATTTTGGATGCTGATGTTTTGCCTGACGGCAGACACAGTATGGAGAAAAAGCATGTCTAAATTAATTGTGTTATCCAATCGGGTGAGTTTGCCCAACCCGGATAAACCAGTAGCCGGTGGCCTGGCTGTTGCCTTACAGGATGCGCTGGCTGAGACCGGCGGTATCTGGTTAGGCTGGAATGGCGATATTACCGGGCATAATGATCATTCTGGTTCGGCATTTAGTCTGTTAAAACACGCCAATATTGACTATCTGACCTGTCCACTGAGCCAGAAACAGTACGATCAATATTATTGTGGCTTTGCCAATAATACCTTATGGCCAGCACTGCATGAGCGGGCTGATCTGATTGAATATGACAGTGCCGAGTTTGAAACTTATCAGGATGTAAATGCCCTGTTTGCGGCCCAGTTAAAGCAGATTACGCATGAAGATGATGTGATCTGGGTGCATGATTATCATTTCTTGAGTGTGGCACGTTATTGCCGACAGCTGGGTATGCGCAACAAGATCGGTTTTTTTCTGCATATTCCCTTTGCGCGACTGTCTATTTTAAAGCAAATCCCTACCGCAATTACCCTGCTACAGGATTTATGCCAGTATGACTTGGTGGGTCTACAAACTGAACATGATCAACACCTGTGTATGCAGGCATGTACTACCCTGTTACAGGCGCAAAAAATACAGCAGTATTTGCTGAGCTATCAGCAGCGCATTACCACTATTAAATGCTATCCAATCGGTATTAACCCGGAGCATATTCAGCAGGTTGCCAGACAGCATGCTAGGGAAAAGCAGGACGTGTTTGACCTGGACTCTCTAGAGCAGCAAAAAACCATTATTGGTGTGGATCGTATTGATTACTCAAAAGGCTTGCTGGAGCGCTTTAATGCCTTTGCCGGTTTTTTACAGCAGTATCCTCAATATACAAAACGGGTTACTGAGCTGCAAATTGCCTGCCCATGCCGGATGGATATTCGCGCCTACCAGAAACTTTATAAACAGGTGAATGAAACCGTAGACCATATTAACCGGACTTTGGGGCAAGATGACTGGTTGCCCATCGATTGTACCCACCAGACCGTGGAGCATGAAGCCTTGATGGGACTCTACCGGCAAACTGATATTTGCTGGATTAGTTCTCTACGTGATGGCATGAACCTGGTCGCCAAGGAATATATTGCTGCGCAGGATCCGGAAAACCCTGGGGTACTAATTTTGTCCAAATATGCAGGGGCTGCCGAGCAAATGCAGCAGGCTATTATTGTTGACCCGCATGATCAGCAAGCCATGATCTCTGCCTTGAAACAGGCCATTGATATGCCCCGCGCTGAACGAATTATGCGCTATTTGCAGTTAATGCAAGGCTTGACTTCGTTTGATATTAATGACTGGCGCAATCAGTTTTTAAGTGACTTACGCAAAAACTATCCACTGGAAAACTTTAAAAACCCGGAGCGTGCAGTCAATCCAAGCTATCAATTATTATAGTGCGTTGGCATTGCAATAAATTTTGCCCAGTTGCTGATTAAAATGCAGAACTGGGCAGGAAGCTTCTATGCTGGATCAACCCGGGTAAATTGATTAAAAAATGCAATTAGCAATAACATGGCAGCAATAAAGGCAAATACCAGCGTCAGGCTAGTGGCCTGCCCCACAAAACCAATGAGTGCCGGGCCAGTCAGCGAACCCGTATAAGCCATGGTTGATACACAGGATAACGCAGCTGCTTTGGGCATCAGGTTTTGACGGCCAACCCGGGAAAACATAACCGGCACGATATTGGAGCAACCAAAGCCTACCAGTGCATAACCTAGCAACACCACCAGCCAGTGCGGCGCACTAACCACCACAACCAGCCCCATTGCAGCGCAAGCAGCGCTATAGCTCACAATGTTTTTTTCACCAAACGCTTTTAACAGGTGACGACCAGAAAAACGCCCTAACGTCATGGTAATGGCAAAAAAAACATAGGCCAGACCCGCATAAGTCGCACTCACCTGATATTTGGAGGTGAGATAAATACCACTCCAGTCAGCCGCTGCACCTTCAGACAAAAAGGCAATAAAGCACATGGCGCCAATCATAAAAATGATGGGATCTGGTATTTTGCGGTGTGTTATTTGCTGCGCTACGGAGTTTGGTTCTTCCTGCTCAGTACGACTCTGCTCAATATGGGTCAGGCAGGCAGGCAAAGCAATTAATGCAATAGCCAGCAACACTAAACTGATAACCACCGCACTGACCAGCGGTGATACCCCGGCAGCCAGTAATCCAGTAACCAGCATAACGCCTATTAGACCACCAAGGCTCGCCATACCGTGAAAACCGGACATGAGTGCCCGCAGGCTATTTTTTTCTACCACCACGGCCTGAAGGTTAACACTTACCCCAAAACTGCCTGCTGCAACCCCGAACAAAAACAGGGCAACCGCCATCATTAAAGAGGTGCTCCAGATAGTTAATCCTGGCAATACCGCCAGTAATAGCAGCAGGGCAAAACCAATGAGTACCCGGCAGCCCACTCGCTGTACCAGGGCACCAGTAGCAGGCATCGCCACCATAGAGCCAACCCCGCCACACAGCAACAACAGGCCGAAGTCAGCATGGTTTAAATGCAGTCGCTGCTGGGCAAAAGGAATAAGGGGTGCCCACGCTGCTGTACCAAAGCCCAGTGCAAAGAAATTTAAACGCGTGGACAATTGCTGGGCGCCCAGTTGAGCAGCCTGATCAAGAGTAGCAGTTTTAGGAAATAACATTGTCGCGTGTCACCATCGAAAAAACGGTCATCTTGCTAGTCTGGCAATTAAGCTCCTATAAGCCTGACACTGCCTGAGCCCATAGAAAAACCCCTGCTGGCAGATAGGAAGAAATGAACAATTCCCACAGTTCGGCAAGGGCTTTTTAGATGGCGAGATTATAGTCAATTACAATATTAATACACGAGGTTTTTATAACTTAAACCGACTTTTTTGTAAGCATGAAAGTCCTGTTATTCAAGGCTTTCATTAGTTTATCCATAATATTTAAAATATGAAGTTAATATCTAAATCCGCATAAAATGTATTTGTTTTGTAAGCAAAAATAGAGCTTAAACCTTAGCTGTACGGCGATCAGATTTCCTGATTATAGCTTTGCATTAAAGCAATAAACTCATCTTCTGTTAAAACCCGAATTCCCAGTTTTTGTGCCTTATCCAGTTTGCTGCCTGCTTTTTCTCCTGCTACCACTGCTTTGGTTTTGGCAGACACACTACCGCTAACCCGGGCGCCCAGAGCCTGCAATCGTTGCGTCGCATGTTCACGGGTAAACTGGGTGAGTGTGCCCGTCAGTACCCAGCTTTCTCCGGTTAAGGGCTGGCGAGTGCGTGGTGCTGGCAATGGCCAGTCTATTCCCACTGCCAGTAAGCGTTCAATCACTTCAATGTTGTGCTCAGCACGGAAAAAATCATAAATCCACTCGGCAGAAATATCACCCACATCCGGGGTTTTCTTCAAAGCGTCCAGATCAGCCTCTTTTAAGGCGTCCAGCGTTTGAAAGGTGTCAGCCAGCATCCGTGCCGTGGTTTCCCCCACCCCACGAATACCAAGGGCATAAATAAACCGGTTAAATGTGGTGTCCTTGCTGGTTTCAATCGCGTTGAGCAGGTTTTGCAGGGATTTTTCTCCCATTTTATCCAGACTCAATAGTACATCGCGGTGCTCATGCAGTTGATAAATATCCGCCACATTGTCAATCAAGCCTTTTTCCAGCAACGACTCTACCCAGCGCTCGCCCAGCCCTTCAATATCCATGGCCCTACGTGACACAAAATGCCGAATGGCCTCAATCCGTTGTGCCGCACAATATAAACCGCCGCTACAGCGTGCCAGAGCCTCCCCTTCCGGCATAACTACCGGTGAGTCACAGATGGGACAACAAGCTGGTAACTGCACAGGTACCGTCTCCACAGGACGAAATTCCAGCCAGACTTTTTCAACTTTGGGAATCACATCACCGGTGCGATATACGCTGACGGTATCGCCGATACGCACATCCAGCCGGTGAATTTCACCAATATTATGCAGGGTGACATTACTCACCGTAACGCCACCAACCGATACCGGTTTTAAACGTGCCACAGGAGTTAAAATTCCGGTACGGCCAATTTGCCATTCAATGTTTTCAACCGTAGTCAGGGCAGCCTGAGCCGGGAATTTATAAGCAGTGGCCCAGCGTGGTTCCCGGCTTAAAAAACCCAATTGACGCTGCTGATTTAAGTTATTGACCTTAATCACCATGCCATCAATTTCCATGGGTAACTGTTCGCGCCGTGCCTGAATCTGTTCATACACCTGCTGCACCGCTTCCACCGAATCCAGTACAACATGTTCCTGACCAATTTCAAAACCCAGGGTTTTAAGCCATTCCATGCTGGCAAACTGCGTATTCAAGCCATGATGCGGAACACATTGGGCAATACCATAAGCATAAAACGCCAGTGGCCGTGCTGCGGCAATATCCGGATTGAGCTGGCGTAAACTCCCTGCCGCCGCATTACGTGGATTGGCAAAGGTTTTTTCACCACGCGCCTCGGCCTCACGGTTTAACTTTAAAAAGCCGCTTTTGGGAATTAGTACTTCTCCACGGACTTCCAGAAACTCTGGTGCGGGTTGCCCGGCCTCCATATTCAGTATTTTAGGCAAATTGCGGATGGTACTGACCGTATGGCTAATGTCCTCTCCTACTTCGCCATCGCCGCGCGTGACCCCACGTACAAACCGGCCATGTTCATACCATAAGGATACCGCCAGACCATCAAACTTGAGTTCAACCTCATACTCATAGGGCTGGTTGGGCAAGCGGTCACGAATGCGCTGACCAAACGCCCTTAAGTCATCTTCATTAAACACATTACCCAGCGATAACATGGGCACGCTATGCTGGATGCTTTGAAATTTTGACAGTGCCGTGCCGCCGACTTTTTGTGTGGGCGAATCGGTTTGCTGAAGTTCAGGGTATTGTTGCTCCAGTGCTTTTAACTGATGAAATAACTGGTCATATTCCGCATCACTGATACTCGGCTCGTCCATCACATAATAGGCATGATTATGCTGGGCCAGTAAAGAAATCAGATTACGCATACGTTGCACAATCTGCTGCGAGTCGGTGTGTGGCTGCGTCATATAAAAACCAGTGTTATCAATGCAATTTGAACAAAAATAAAAATGCCATACATGCAGGGCAAATATGGCAGAAGTAATCCGCTTAAGGGTTTAAGCCGGCGAACGATAATCCAGTACAAAATGGCGATAGTGCTCACGTAGCTGCGGACTCAGCTGATTCATGTGCTCATCATATACCTGTCCGTGGATTTCCCGTGCCAGTAACGTTGAAATACTCACCATGGTGTCATAGCCAGCCACAGCGTGCTTACTCGGCAGCGCCAGAAAAAATGCCAAACCTTCTACCTGCTCATTGGGTAAGGTTTCCAGATCAAAGCCGGATGGGCCTTCACTGGTATAGCGCAATACGCTAAACATCAGCGGGCCGGTGCCATCAGAATCCTGAAAACGGTGGAACAGCGCCATTTCACCATAGCGCAGGCCAAACTGTCGGAGCAAGTGGATAGTTTTTTCACCGTACAATGCCCGGGGTGAGCCAGGCATCACGTACAAAGCAACAATGTGCTCGGCCTGTGCCAGCGCACTTTCATCATCACGGCGCTCCTGATCTTCAAGGTGCGCATCCAGCAAGGCGCTCTCGCCCTGCCACTCTTCTACTGCTGCGGTTTCTACTGCCGCTGCTTTTAATACCGGGTCGCCCTCGGCCTTATTGTTATCAGTTGACTGCTCACGTTCCAAAGTATTTTCTGGCTGTGCTGCTGTGGACTCCTCACCACCACTGATGAAGGTATCATCCTGCTCCTCAGATGGTGCGGTCGCTGCTTCCAGCTGTGCCAGCGCCTGATCCAGCGGATCATTGCCCAGCTCATGGTCAGGCTTGCTACTTTCTGCCAGATGAGTAGCCTGTTGCTCCAGTATGCGCTCACTATTCGCCCCGGTAATAGTATCATCTACCACCTGTTCACGGGCAGCAGCGGGCCGAATACTGGCAGTTTGTTCCAGAATATCATCCTCAGGTGCTGTGGGCGCGGTCGATGTGTCATGCGTTGGAGACTGACCAGGAGCGGTTACGTTTTCTCCTGACTCAAGCTGGGTACGGGCATGACGTGGTACCACTGGAATGCGCCCTGCATCCTCAACAGTTAAATCAGTGGCTGCTGCCGCGTCTTCTGTATTTTTAATGTTGTCATCATTGTCTACATTTTTTCTAAGCATCAAGTACAAGCCAGTTGCGATGGCCAGCGCAGCAATGAGATAACCAATAATGGTTAAAAAATCCATGAGTCCTACTCCGAAGTTGCACTAAATTTTGCAGCCTGCTCAATATTTACCGCCACCAACCGTGACGCACCAGGTTCTGGCATGGTTACTCCCAATAAATCGGTAGCCATGGTCATGGCAAGTTTATTATGGGTAATGTAAATGAATTGCACCTGTTGGGATAGCTCTTTTACCAAATGACAAAAACGTTGCACGTTAGCATCGTCCAGCGGGGCATCTACCTCATCCAGCACACAAAACGGTGCCGGGTTTAACCTGAAAATAGCAAATACCAGAGCCAGTGCCGTCAAGGCTTTTTCACCACCAGACAATAAAGCCAGACTACTATTGCGCTTACCCGGTGGCCGCGCCATCAGTTTTACTCCGGACTGCCAGTCATCCTCCAGACTTAAACTGGCCTCACCACCACCAAATACCTTGGGAAACAATACTTTCAGTTCGGTATTTACCTGATCAAAGGTACTCATAAACAAAGTACGGGTTTCCTGATCAATACTTTTCATGGCCTGTTCAAGCTGATCAATGGTTTGCTGTAAATCCTGAATTTGATGCTCAAGCGCTGCATGGCGCTGATTTACTTCTTGCAGGGCTTCCGGGGCTGCCAGGTTTAAATGTCCCAGTTTTTGTATTTGATGCTGGACTTTTTCAAGTTGCTGCTGCCAGTCTGCCAGCTGATTCACATCAACCTGTATCAGCTCAGCTTTGAAGCTATCCAGTTGTTCACGTGCCTGCTCCATTTTATTTTTACAGTCCTGCCAGTGCAGGCGGGTTTGTTCCAGCTGATCACGCAATTGATCTTCACGGGTTTGACCTTGCTGCCGCTCATGGCTTAAGCGCTGCTGTGCCTGTTGCTGAAATTCCAGTTGCTGTTGCCATTCGCTCCAGTTGCTATGTGCAAGCTTTGCCTGTTCCTGACAATGTACCAGCCGCTCCAGCTGCACCGGGTAATGCTCATCTGCCTGTACTGCGATGAGTTTTAGCTGCTCAAGCTGCTGCTGTATCTGTTGCTGCTGTGGCTCTGCCCGCAGGAGTGCCTGTTGCGCGGCCTGTAGCTGCACATTCAGGTTGTGCTGACTGGCCTGTAGTTGTTGCAAGTGCTGTCGCTTCAGCTGATGGCTGAGCCGCGCTTCCTGAAGTTGTTGCTGCAACTGTGCCTGTTGTTGTTGCTGGGCTTGTAACTGGGGGCTTAGCTGGTCTAAGCGCATGGTTGCCTCGGCCAGCTCCATTTGCCACTCTGCGACCTGCTCCTGATCGTCCTGCAGGTTTTGCTGCAATTCAAGCTGTTGTCGTTTGAGTTGCTCAACTTGCTGTACCACAACCTGCAAGTGACTTTCCAGACGAGCCTGTTTTAGTTCCAGTTGCTGTAATTGCTGGCTGGTCTGGCTTAAGCGCTGTGCCAATATTTTCAGACTGGCTTGTTGTGACGCCTGCTGTACAGAGAGCGCCTGTTGTTGCTGCTCCAGAGGTGCAATATAGTGATCGAGCTGGGTCAGTAACTGCTCAAGCTCCTGCTGGCGCAATTGCTGCTGTAATAAACCCTGCTGCCGTGCCGCTTGCTCATCAATATTCAAGTTGATTTGCCAGTTTTTGCCCAGCCAGAAACCATCCATGCTCAGCAAACTCTGCTGTGCATTTAATTTTTTCTGTAAAGCCAGCGCCTGGGCATGCCCGCCTACAATCCCTACCGCAGACCAGCAACTGAGCAATGGTGCTTTAATCCATTGATTTAAGGCAGTAACGTCAGGATGCTGCAAACACGCAGAATGGCTGTCCGTGATTTCCGTCCGCACCTGCATATAACCACGCGCTGAGGCAGGCTGTTCATTCAGGCCAGCCTGCGTAAAATCATCGTATAATTCTGCACTTAGCCAGTCGGCCAGAAATTTCTCCAGCAACTGGACATGCGGCTGGGCTAAAGGATGAAGGCTCAGCTGTTGTAGCAATTGAATAGAAGAGGCATGGGAACGGGCTGAGGCAGAGGCCGGGTTTTGCAGTTTTTGCAGGGCTTTTCGCTCAGACTGATACTGTTGCCGCTCATGTTGCAAGTGCTGTAATTTGGTATTGAGCTCATCTACAGCCTGCCGGGTTTGCTGGCTCTGCTGTTGTTGCCGGGTTTGCTGTTGTTCCAGCCCGGTTTTTTCCAGCAACAGCTCACTATGCTCAAGGTTTAAATCATCCAGCTCTTCTTGTTGCTGCTGATCCTGTAAGCGTTCCAGTTGCCCGGTAGCTTGCTGGAGTTGCTGCTCCAGCCTTAACTGTGACCGGGCAGCGCCATCAAGATGCTGCTGCAAGCGTTGCTGGTTTTGCTGATGGTGCTGATATTGCTGCCGGGTTTTCTGCCCGCTTTGTTCTAGGTGCTGATGCTGTTCTTCAACCTGGGCTAAATGCTGCGCAGCCTGTGTTAGCGCCTGTTCAGCCTGTTGCTGTTCCTGCTGATTATTGCTGATAGACTGGCTTAATTGCCTAAGCTGCTGCTGATCCTCGACCACCTGTGCGCTAATAGCCTGCAAATTATACTGCCATTGCTGCGCCTGCTGTTCACGCTGTCGCTGCTCCTGCTGGTATTGTTGAATTTGTGCCTCAAGCTGGCTTAGTTCACGCTCAGCCTGTTGCCAGGTTTGCTGGATTGGCTCAGCCTTGCCCAACAGTGTTGATAACAGTTGACTACCGGCCTGCCAGTCTGCTTCAGCCTGATTGCGTGCGCTGCGTAGTTCCCGGTATTGCTCACCAAGTTGGGTCAGTTGCTGGGTATGTTGCTGCTGGGCTTGTTCGGCCTGTATATAATGCGCCGACCAGATAAACGCATTAAGCTCAAGCTGCTGCTGTTCCAGCTCATGATATTTAATGGCTGCCTGACTTTGCCGCTTGAGGCTGCGCATCTGGCTTTGTAGCTCATCCTCTATATCCTGCAAACGGCTCAGGTTTTGCCGGGTATGCTCCAGATGCTGCATGGTCTCGCGGCGGCGTGCCTGATAACGCGACACACCAGCGGCCTCTTCAATAAATACCCGCATTTCGTCCGGTTTGGCATCCACCAGCCGGTTAATCATGCCCTGCTCAATAATGGCATAAGAACGCGGCCCAAGCCCGGTACCCAGAAAAATATCGGTAATGTCACGGCGACGACATCGGGTGCCATTTAAAAAGTATTCCGAACGGCCATCCCGGCTCACCTGCCGGCGTACTGATAGCTCGGTGTAGGCGTTGTATTCCCCACCCAGCTTGCCCTGCGTGTTTTCAAAGCGTAGCTCAACACTGGCCTGTCCCACTGGTTTACGCTGAGACGTTCCGGCAAAAATTACATCGGTCATGGCGCCGCCACGTAACTGGCGTGCAGATGACTCACCCATTACCCAGCGAATGGCATCAATCACATTGGATTTTCCACAGCCATTGGGGCCAACCACGGCGGTACGGCTAGCAGGAAACACCAGTGTGGTACTGTCGACAAAGGACTTAAAGCCCGACAGTTTTAAACTCATTAGCCGCATGTTATTTGCTTATATTCCCGCCTAAAATCCCAATCAGCGCCGTGAACGCTGTGCCCAGGCCAGTTCGATCTGTTTCATACGCGCCAGAGAATCCAGCACCAGATGACGCAAATGGCGGCAAAAATCTTCCATAAATAATGCGGCCTGTCCACCTTTACGAATCAGCATGGCATCAACCACATGCCGGAACAAGTCAAAGGCTTCTTGCAGCTCGCGCCTTGAGGTATTCAGGGTTAAAAAATAACTGCGCCTTAATGCCGGCAGCAAATTATCAAAAATAGTTTTTAAGTAAGGGTTGTCCACAATGGCATGGCAATCCTGCAAAAATAGAAACACCAGATCATAAAATTTTTCAATATCGCCCAGCTTGACCTGTTCATGCAGCTGCTGCATCAGCGCATTCATCTGGTCATTATCATTCTGGCGCCAGCGCTCACTGGTACGCTGCACCAGTGCTCCCAGAATGATGGCGCTGGTATCAAACAGACAGTGTACCTGCTGAGCCGACATTTCGGCCACAATGGCTCCACGACGGGGAAAAATATCAATCAGCCGGGTGCGCTCCAGAATCAGCAAAGCTTCACGCACTGAACCACGGCTGACATCCAGCTCTTTGGCAATACGCAATTCCTGGATACGCTCACCTTCTACCAGTTCGCCGGTAATAATCTGCTCTGCAATGTGTTTTGCAATTTGCTCCGATAAGCTCATCGACGCCTGAAAGCTCATTATGCTACCTATTATATTGTTATCTTAATGAAGAATGACTGGTTTGCTACCCTTGAGTCTGCTGGCTTGTATAACAGAATCCTGCTGACTACTCAGCAATATTGTCCGACATTTTTACATTATTTTAAGACAATTGGCAGAGGTAAATGCGAAAAAAACTGGACAACAGAGGCTGGCAGTTCTTTTAAGAGATTGTTATCACAGTATATACGTATTGACAGTGCAGACCACCTGCGACACTCTAGACGCATTCGCTGGTCTTACTCATTATGGCTATTATGCAGCAACGCCCACCTCATAGTACACTTGAACCTGAAACAGATTCCCTAATTGAACAGGATGTGCGGGTGCATGCGTTAAAGGCAGCATTAAAATACCAGATGATGAGCCAACAAGAGGTCTCGCCTCATGACACTCCACATCGAAGCACAATATATCAGGATGTACAGCAGCTTAACCCGGTATACTGGCTAAACAGTACCACCTCCACCAATGATGCAGCCAGGACAATCGATAGCCCGGCGGCACTCGTCCTGAGCAATCACCAGCAGGCTGGACGTGGTCAGGCCGGACGCATATGGCACTCGCCCGAGGGTAACTTGTATCTGTCGTTGTTATGGACCTTAGGGCAACCAGTCAGTGGGCGTCTGGCACTGGAAGTGGCCTTAAGCCTGCTTAATATGCCCCTGCTTAGCCAATGTCCCGATTTACAGGTCAAGTGGCCTAATGACCTGTATTTTAAAGGTGCCAAATGGGGTGGTATTTTAATTGAGCCATGCAGTGAGCAACGGGTGGTGATTGGGGTGGGATTAAACCTAAAGCCCATGCAGGCGCTGGTGACAGACCAGTGTGTCAGTGACTTAAGTACCATGACTGGTCACACGCTGGATCAGGTGGAACTGGCCATTCAGGTGACGCTGGCGCTATTGCAGGCTTGCCAGCACTTTGAACAGGGTAGCCCATACCTGCCTGACCGTTTTGCAAGGTTCGATGCCTTACTTAATCAACAAGTGATCATTCATCAGCCCGCGCTGGCCGATATCGAAGGCGCAGCAAGGGGTATTCAGACTGATGGCGCACTGTTACTGGATACAGCAAGTGGGCAAAAAATCATTTATAGTGGGCAGGTTCGTCCTGTGATTTGATTTTTCTTTTGTGTTCACGAGTAATCCAGATGCGTCAGCTTTGGTTAGACATTGGCAATACCCGCTTAAAATACTGGCTTACCGTCAATGGTGAAATGCAGGCCAATGGCGCGGAATTACACCTGCAATCTCCGGCTGATTTACTGCTGGGCCTGGTTGACCGGTTTGCTCACTTCTCGCCGCATGAAATTGGTATTTCTTCAGTGCTGGATGAACAATCCCACCAGCGCGTGCAGCATATCTTAGGCCGCCTTCATGCGCCGGTACGCTTTGCACAGGTTAAGGCCAGCCATCAGGGATTGCAAACCGGCTATGATCAACCGGCGCAGCTGGGTATTGACCGCTGGTTGCAGGTACTGGCACTGGCTGGGCAAAACAAACAATACTGCATTATAGGTTGTGGCACCGCACTAACCATTGATTTACTGGACAACAACCAGCATCTGGGCGGCTATATCTTGCCAAGTCTGTATTTACAGCGTGATTCGCTCACCCAGGGTACCAAGGGGATTAAAATTCCAGAGCAGGCCTTTAGCGACCTCTATCCCGGGCGCAATACCAGCGATGCAGTACACCACGGCATTCTGCTGGGTTTGCTCGGTGCCATTGAAAAAATTATTCAGCATAATCCCGCCCGGCAGATTGTATTGACCGGTGGCGATGCACCCATCTTTGCCAGTTTCCTACAACAGAAAACGGAAATTATTTTAGAGCCTGATTTGTTGCTTAAAGGCCTTATGCGCTTTTTTGCGACTTAAGCCAGAATTTTTAGGAAAACAACATGTCCGTTTCTTTATGGATCATCATTTATGTGCTCAATAGTTTATGGTGGAAGTGGATCCTGTCCTGGAGTGGCGCACAGTGGCTAGAAGGCTGGAAAGCCTGGTTTTTTCTGGAATGGTTTACGGCTGACTGGCAGGCCGAACAAATCCGCTTTTATGCCTTACTGATGTGGATTTTAACCACACTATGGTTTGTGGTCGGGCTCATTGCGCCTGCGGCACGTTTTACTGGCTTTTAATGATTGTTGACTTTAAAGATCGCAGCAATGAAAAGGCCAGCAATCACCTTCAGAATGCTGGCCTTTTCATGACAAGAACTTTGATTAACGCTTAAGGTTAGCCGGTAACTGACAACGGGCTTTTAACTCCTGGCAGGCATGCTTGATCATGGCTTCAGTGATCTTCAATACTTCGCCCTGCTCTCCAATCAGATAACCAGCCGCATGATGGTTTGAAGCCAGCTTGCCCTGACTTAGGCTATTAAATACTTTGCTGTGTGCGTTCATACATTCACCTCGCTACCAGACGTCATGTCGTCTTTGGCTATGTAATCAGTATAAAACTCCAGCAAGTAGAGGTTAACAAAAAACGACTTGTTTATGTAATAACTTATAACACTGTAACTGGTTCACATTTTATGATCTAACTGAGAACAATATCATATTGTTCTTGCGTGTATAAATTCTCAACTTGAAACTTGATCACACGACCAATAAAATGTTCCAGATCGGCAACAGCGGTGGCTTCGGTAGACAGCAAACGGTCAATAATGGCCGGGTTGGCGACCACGGTATAGCCCTCTGGCGCCTGATAGGCCCGGGCGCAGCGCAGGATTTCCCTAAAAATCTCAAAGCATACAGTTTCGGCAGTTTTGACATAACCCTTGCCCTGACAAGTGGGACAGGGCTCACATAATAGATGACCCAGTGATTCGCGGGTGCGCTTACGGGTCATTTCCACCAGACCCAGCTCGGATACCTGGGTAATCTTGGTTTTGGCGTGGTCACGCTCCAGCATTTTTTCCAGCGATTTCATCACTTCTTCACGATGCGCCGCAACCTGCATATCAATGAAGTCAATAATGATGATCCCACCCAGATTACGCAGGCGTAGCTGGCGGGCAATCACATGCGTGGCCTCCAGATTGGTTTTGAACACGGTATCTTCCAGTGAGCGGCCACCCACAAATGAACCGGTGTTTACATCAATCGTGGTCATGGCTTCGGTCTGGTCAATCATCAGGTATCCCCCTGACTTTAAGGCGACCCGTGCCTGTAACGCCTTTTGCAGGTCGTCTTCCACATTGTATAAATCAAACAGCGGCCGCTCACCGGGATAGTGATACAGCCGGTCTTTCATCATGGGCACAAATTCTTCAACAAACCCGCTCAGCTTGCTGTAGATTTCACGCGAATCGACATAAATCTTACTGGTATGCTCACCCGCCAGATCACGCACAATCCGGCGTGGCAGCGGTAGCTCCTCAAAGATCAAACCGGGCGCAGGTACTTGTTTTTGCTGGCGCTGGATATATTCCCACAAACGTGCCAGATAGCGTACATCCTGTTCCAGGTCTTCACGCCCTACCCCTTCGGCTGCGGTACGGACAATCACCCCACCCGGTAACTGATGCTCCGCCTGAATCTCCTCAATCAGGGTTTTTAGCCGTTCGCGCTCCTCATCCAGTTCAATGCGCTGGCTAATGCCGGTATGGTGCCCATAAGGCATGAGTACCAGATACCGCGAAGGGATGGATAAATCAGTCGTCAGTCTGGCACCCTTACTGCCCAGCATGTCCTTCATGACCTGCACAGTAACCTGCTGACCCGTTTGCAGTAGCTCAAACACATTAGGGGTAGGTTGCTGGCGCGGCCAGACCATATCATTAATATGTAAAAATGCAGTACGCGACAGGCCAATTTCTACAAAAGCCGCCTGCATTCCCGGCAGCACCCGCACCACCCGGCCATTGTAGATATTACCTACCAGGCCGCGTCGTGCAGTACGCTCAACAAACAACTCCTGTACAACACCATTCTCAATGAGTGCAACCCGGCACTCCATTGGTGTGATATTAATCAAGAGCTCTTCTGACATTCTGTTTTCCAAAGGTCGTATCCCGCCGGTCACACGTCTTGCAGACAGGTTCGCAGCAATTTGCCATCCACCTGTCTGCCAGGCATAAGTCTACTATAAGTTACTGAATTTCTTTAAGCAAATCGAGCGTTTCAAATAATGGCAAGCCAACCACATTGCTATAGCTGCCATGAATTTTTGGAATAAAAGCAGCACCCAGCCCCTGAATGGCATAGCCTCCTGCCTTACCCAGCGGCTCACCGCTTTGCCAGTAAGCCTGCATATCAGCAGCGGTTAAATGGGTAAAATGAACTTCTGTGGTCACCCGGCGATGCAGCACGGTCTGGTTTTTTGCCACGGCCACGCCGGTCATTACAAAATGATCGCGGCCAGATAGTCGATGCCACATGGCAAAGGCATCGGCCTGACTGGCTGGTTTGCCCAGGATTTGCCCATCAATGGTGACGGTGGTGTCAGCGGCAATCACAATGGTGTCCGGTGCCAATTGCGCAATGGCTGCCTGGGCTTTCTGGATGGCCAGACGCACTACATAATCAGCAGGTGCCTCATGCAAATGCGGGCTTTCATCAATCTCAAAACTATGGACTTCAAAGTCAATCCCTACTTGTTGTAATAACTCACGCCGCCTGGGAGAGCTTGAAGCAAGAACAATCATGCTGGTTATCCTACCCGCCATCGCTTTAATAAATAATAAACAACTGGCCACAGTAGCACACTACTCCACAGTGGACGCCAGTGTTTCATAATGGAAAACTGGATACCTGCCATTTCCTGTATAAACAACTGAATCAGCAAGTGTAAAAAGATGGCGCTGGTTACCACAATCCACAGATTGATAAAAGTGAGCACCCGCTGGTTACGGGTAAAATAGCGCACCAGAAAAGCAATCACTACAAAACTCAAGGCATGCTGACCGAGCATGGCATCCAGCATCACATCCGATGCCAGACCTAGAAAGAAGGCAAACCAGATACCACACCAGGCTGGCTGGCATAGTGCCCAGAATAACATGAGCAATAAAAAAAACAGTGGACGCCAGGAAGCCAGCTCATAAGGCACCGGATAAACCACCAATACCGAGCCAAGTATAATACTAACAACAATGGCCAGCAGGGGATCACGTGCCTTACGCCCTGAACCCAGACCAAGACGATAATCAGGGGATGGCATAAGGCTGTTCCTTGGCTAGGGGCTCGGAAAACAACACCACCACATGGTGCCCACCCTGCAACTGGGCAGCTGGTCTGATATCAATCGTGGCAAACTCCCCGCTGCCATGACGCTGTACCTTGCTGACTGTACCCACCGGATAACCTGCCGGAAACTGCTCACCCAGCCCGGAGCTGATCAGCCGGTCACCGGGTTTAATGTCTGCCGTATTGGGCACGTATTGCATGCTCAGCCGGGTACTGTCACCTGTACCGGCAATAATGCCTCGCACCCCGGTACGCTCAATACGCACCGAAATGGCATGTTCCTTATCGGATAACAGCATGACTCTGGCACTATGCGGGTACACGTCAATAATCTGCCCCATAATGCCCTTGTCATCTAAAATGGTTTGCCCCTGCCGCAATTGATCATGACGGCCTTTATTAATAATTAAAATCTGGCGCAAGGGGTCAGTATCGGTGCCAATAATTTCGCTAATCAACATACGGCCATCAATAATAAGCGGCGTATTGAGCAAACCACGCAAGCGCGTATTTTCTGCCGACAATTCTGCCAGCTTTTGCAAACGCACCCGTGCCTGTAATAACTCGGCACGCATGGCGGTATTTTCACGGCGTAGCTGGTCTTCTGACTTGCTTTGCTGGCGCAGCCAGTCGCCGGACAATACCGGATAATTGGCCACTGCATAAATGGGATTAAATGCCTGATGCACAAAAGCCCGCGCCGGCAGCACAAACTGTGGGTAGCGCCAGTCAGCAAACATCAGCGCAAAGCAGGCTATCAGCGCCAGCGTTAAAGAACGAAAAGCTGGCGGCTGACGGCTAAAAATATTGGATTGCACCGCAACCGCCTTTTACTAAAAACCAGTAATCCAGCAAAAAAGATTAGCCCACAAACAGCATGTCATAGTTGGGGTTATCAAAATACTCCAGTACCTTGCCACCACCCCGGGTCACACAGGCCAGCGGATCTTCGGCCACCACCACCGGCAAGCCGGTTTCCTGCGATAGCAGCTTATCCAGATTGCGTAGCAAGGCACCGCCGCCGGTAATCACAATACCGCGCTCGGCAATATCGGCTGACAGCTCGGGCGGGGTTTGCTCAAGCGCGGTTTTTACTGCGCTTACAATACTGGACAGCGGGTCAGAAATCGCGGTGAGCACTTCTTCAGAATTAATCACAAAGGAACGTGGCACCCCTTCGGCCAGGTTACGGCCACGGACTTCAATTTCCAGTACCTTGCCATCCGCATAGGCCATACCGACTTCCTGTTTGATGCGCTCAGCAGTCGTTTCACCAATCACACAGCCATGCGCCTTGCGCACATAATTAATCAGCTGTTCATCAAAAATATCACCGCCAATACGCAGGGAATCTGAATACACACAGCCTGACAGGGAAATAATGGCAATTTCAGTAGTTCCACCACCGACATCGACCACCATGGAACCACAAGCCTGCTCTACCGGCATACCCGCACCAATGGCAGCGGCCATCGGCTCTTCAATGAGGCGCACATCACGGGCACCCGCCTGTAGCACGGCTTCACGAATGGCACGGCGCTCAACCAGCGTGGATTTGCACGGCACACATACCACCACACGCGGGGTTGGCGGCAACAGGCGTTTTTCATGCACCTTATGAATAAAATGCTGCAACATGGTTTCAGTCACTTCAAAGTCGGCAATCACGCCGTCTTTTAAGGGACGAATTGCAGAAATATTGGCAGGGGTACGACCCAGCATCTGTTTTGCATCAATGCCTACGGCCGCAACCGTCTTGTTGGAACCACTATGACGAATGGCCACAACCGTCGGTTCATTAAGGACGATACCACGGCCAGGGACATAGATCAGTGTGTTTGCCGTACCAAGATCAATGGCTAGATCAGAAGAAAACAGGCCAAAAAGACGTTTTAGAATCACGGGCGTTCCAGAAAGAAAATAAGATGGCACATTTAGATGACAATGCAAGGACGCAACTTTAACGAAATGCTATTATTTAGACAAGCTATTTGGACAAGTCCGTGGTTTATGATAACGTGCCGCAATCCTTTTTTTATGCCAATGCTGGGGGCATTTTATGTCAGCAAACACTAACCAGAACAACGACTCACTAAGCGCTAGCGATATTAAAAAAATCGCCATGTTAAGCCGCCTGGCCATTGATGAAGCCAGGGCAGCCGAGTACGCCGAAAATTTAAATAAGGTCTTGTCTTTGATGCAGGCATTACAGGCTATTGATACCACAGGAATTGAACCCCTTAAAAGCCCGTTTGACCATGCCCAGCCACTGCGGGACGATGTAGTCAGTGAAACCAATCAGCGAGCCAGTTATCAGGCTGTTGCGCCTGCCACTCAGGATGGCCTGTATCTGGTTCCGCGGGTCATTGAGTAAAGACCTCTCCGCTGGCCGGGCAACTGTTAAGTCGTTTCATTATCAATTTTTATCTTTTCAAAATATATCTGAATCATTATGACCCAATCAAAGCCTTCCGATTTACATATGCTGAGTGTGCGTCAGCTTAGCGAAGGACTGGCGGCAAAACAGTTCTCTTCTGTTGAGCTGACTCAGCACTATTTGCAACGTATTGCAGCCATTGACGGCCAGATTAACAGTTATGTCACAGTGACCAATGAACTGGCGCTCGCTCAGGCCAAAGCGGCTGATCAGGCTCGCAGTCAGGGCAATGCTGGCGTACTGAGCGGCATTCCTCTGGCACATAAGGATATTTTTTGTACCCAGGGTATTAAAACCACTGCCGGATCAAGAATGCTTGGCGACCCAAAAAACCCGTTTATTGCACCTTATGATGCGACAGTGGTGGCACAGTGCAATCAGGCTGGTCTCGTTACTCTGGGCAAGGTCAATATGGACGAGTTTGCCATGGGCTCCAGTAATGAAAACTCTTACCATGGGGCTACTAGAAATCCATGGGCATTTGACCATGTACCAGGTGGCTCATCTGGAGGCTCTGCTGCTGCCGTTGCTGCTGATCTGGCACCCTTAGCCACGGGTACTGATACTGGTGGTTCAATTCGCCAGCCCGCAGCATTTTGTGGCCTAACCGGTATCAAGCCCACCTATGGTCGTGTTTCACGCTTTGGCATGATTGCTTATGCGTCAAGTTTTGATCAGGCGGGTCCCATGGCACGCTCTGCCGAAGATTGTGCCTATTTGCTGGGAGTAATGGCCGGGCATGACCCCAGGGATTCCACCAGCGTTGACCGCCCGGTAGACGATTATGCGACCAGTTTAAACAAGCCTTTAAAAGGCCTGCGTATTGGCCTGCCACGGCAATATTTTGGTCACAATGGCCTGCATGGTGCCATTCAAAACCGGGTTGATGCGGCACTCAAACAGCTTGAACAACTGGGCGCAACCCTCATCGAAATTGATCTGGACACCACAGAAGCAGCCATTCCAGCCTACTACCTGCTGGCCTCAGCCGAAGCCTCCAGTAACCTGTCGCGCTACGATGGCGTGCGTTATGGTTATCGCTGCGATAGCCCTCAGGACTTAACCGACCTGTATACCCGTACACGGGCTGAAGGATTTGGTGAAGAAGTACAGCGCCGTATTTTAATTGGCACCTATGCGTTATCTGCCGGTTACTACGATGCCTACTATGTCAAAGCACAAAAAGTACGCCGTCTAATCCAGCAGGACTTTTTACGTGCATTTGAGCAGGTTGATGTGATTGCCGGGCCTACTACGCCAAGTACCGCCTACCAGATTGGTGCCAAACAAGACCCAGTCAGCATGTATTTAGGCGATGTGTATACCATCGGGGTGAATCTGGCGGGTCTACCTGCCATGAGCGTACCGGTCGGAGTGGATGAAAACAAACTGCCTGTTGGCCTGCAACTTATTGGCAATTACTGGTCTGAAAGCACATTACTGGCACTGGCTCACCAATACCAGCAACACACCGACTGGCATTTGCAACGCTCGCCTTTAATCACCCAGTCCACCAGCAAGCAGGAGAATGAATAATGGCTCAAGCAAAAACTACCTCCAAACTGGTACACGGCTGGGAAATAGTCATTGGTCTGGAAATTCATTGCCAGCTGAATACCAACAGCAAGATTTTTTCCGGTAGCTCGACCGCTTTTGGTGCCGAACCCAATACCCAGGCCAGCTTGATTGATCTGGCCCTGCCCGGTGTATTGCCAGTGTTGAACCGCGAAGTCGTCAACAAGGCGATTCGTTTTGGTCTGGGCATTAACGCCGATATTTGTCGGGCCTCTATTTTTGCCCGCAAAAACTACTTTTATCCCGATTTGCCTAAAGGCTACCAGATTAGCCAGATGGATCATCCCATTGTTGGTCAGGGTTTTGTCGATATCCAGCTGGAAGATGGCTCAACCAAACGTATTGGCGTGACCCGTGCCCATCTGGAAGAAGATGCCGGTAAATCGCTGCATGAGGATTTTGCTGGCATGACCGGCATTGACTTGAATCGTGCCGGTACGCCATTGCTGGAAATTGTGTCCGAACCAGATATGCGCTCAAGTGCCGAAGCAGTGGCTTATGTGCGCACCATTCATGCGCTGGTACGCTGGCTGGGCATTAGTGATGGCAACATGGCCGAAGGTTCATTCCGCTGTGACTGTAACGTGTCCATTCGCCAGCCGGGTGATGAATTTGGTACCCGCTGCGAACTCAAAAATATCAACTCGTTCCGCTTTATTGAACGCGCTATTGAGGCCGAAATTGAACGGCAAATTGACCTGATTGAAAGCGGTGGCAAGGTAATACAGGAAACCCGCCTGTATGACCCCAACAAAAATGAAACCCGCAGCATGCGCTCTAAGGAAGAAGCCAACGATTACCGCTACTTTCCCGACCCTGACCTGTTGCCGGTAGAAATTTCTGAAGCACAAATTGAACAGATTCGCTCAGAGTTACCTGAACTTCCGGCTGCCCGCCGCGAACGTTTTGCTGCGCAATATCAATTGCCCGAATATGATTCCCGTATCCTGACAGCTTCACGCGAGCTGGCTGACTTTTATGAGGCCACGGTGCAGGCAGCTGGTGGTGAAAAACAGGCCAAACAGGCGGCCAACTGGGTTATGGGCGACTTGCTGGGTGGCTTAAACAAGGTCGATAAAGACATCACCGAGTCACCCGTCAGCCCTGAACAGCTGGGTGGCCTGATTGCCCGCATTGTGGACAATACCATTAGCGGTAAAATTGCCAAGCAGGTGTTTGCCGAGATGGCAGAAGGAACGGGAAAAACCGCTGACCAGATTATTGAGGAAAAAGGCTTAAAGCAGGAAACCGATACTGGTGCTATTGAGGCCATTATCAAGGACGTGCTGGCCGCCAATGAGAAAATGGTGGAAGAATACAAGTCCGGCAAGGAAAAAGCCTTTAATGGTCTGGTCGGCCAGGTGATGAAAGCCTCCAAAGGCAAAGCCAACCCGGCGCAGGTGAATCAGTTGATGAAGCAATTGCTGGGTTGATTAATTGCCTACTCAATCCATGCCATTACTGGAAAAAGCCTCGTGTACTCCGGTAATGGCAAGTTTATAATTAAACTCAAAATACTGAAAAACGCATCACAATGATCACATTAAAAATGCTCCTGCCCCGAATAGTGAGCCTGAGTCGTCTTTGAATTATTCAGCAAACCGTTTTAGATTAAATTGCTAAAATGGCTGCCTTGATATACTAAGTAAGTATATTGAATACTGCTATCGCTAGGTAAAAGTGGCTGCTACCCAATAATTTTAATAAACACCTGAATCACCGACGCATTAATAATATCCACAAAAAATGCACCGACCATGGGCACAATCAAAAACGCCTTGTGCGATGGCCCATATTTATTGGTAATAGCCTGCATATTGGCAATCGCAGTGGGCGTAGCACCCATGCCAAAACCACAATGCCCGGCTGCCAGTACCGCCGCATCATAGTCACGTCCCATCACATAAAACGTGATAAAACCAGCATATAGCAACATCACCAGCGTTTGTACAGCCAGAATAATCATCAGCGGTGCCGCCAGTCCGGCCAGCTCCCACAGCTTTAAGGATAGCAGTGCCATGGCCAAAAATAGTGACAGTGAGGCATTACCAAACACATCAATGGCGCGGTCAAACATATTCACCTTTAAGCCATATTCCAGAAAATTGCGCACCACCACGCCACCAGCCAGCGCCCAGACAAAGGTTGGCAACTCAAAAGCCGTGCCTTTGGCAAAACCAGTCATAAAATCAGCAAAAGCCAGACAGGCAGCAAACAAAGCCAATGTCTCTACGGCATTGGTTGCGGTAATCAGGCGCTCTTTTTGCGGCTGCTCAAAATCAAGAATTTCGTTTTGCCCCGCTGTACCTATTGCTGGGTCAATTGCGCTATAGGTGGGCAAACGCAAATGATGGCGGCTAATCAGGCGACGCGCCAGAGGGCCACCAATCAAACCGCCAATCACCAACCCAAAGGTAGCACAGGCGATCCCCAAGGTAATTGCGCCCTTGACCCCATGTTGCTGCTCCAGTACCTGTCCCCATGCCCCGGCAGTTCCATGTCCACCCACCAGCGTAATAGAACCTGCGATCAGGCCAATCAATGGATCTAGACCTAATGCCTTGGCCAGGCCAATACCTGCCAGGTCCTGTATCAGAATAAAAGCCGCAATGACCATTAAAAAAATAATCAGGCCAGTCCCGCCTGCTTTGAGTTTGGCAAAATTGGCGCTCAAACCAATTGAGGCAAAAAAGATCAGCATAAAGGCATTTTGCAGGTCTTTATGAAAATTAAACATATAACCGGTAAACTGATGCAGCATAAACAGGCCAATGGCCGCCACTAATCCACCAGCCACAGGCTCAGGAATATTAAAATCCCGTAAAAACCGGACTTTTTTAACCAGATAGCGCCCTACCAGTAGCACGATGACTGCGCTAATCAGGGTATAATAGGCATTTAACGTAAATTCCATAAACCTGTAATCCCAAAAAATCCTGTTATTTGCCACACTCTATCAGGCACCTGTTGGTGGTAGCGGTGGCAATACCTTATGCTCACGCCAGCGCAGCACATACACTGCGGTTAACCCTACCCCAATTAACACAATAATCACTGTACTCATGGCAAGGGTTAAATCCATAGGCAAAACGTACAATGCCAGACCCGCCAGCAGGCCAAAACCAAACTGCAAAGCACCGACCAGCGCACTGGCCATGCCTGCACGCTGCCCCTGTGCTGCAAGCGCTATTGCCGTTGCATTGGGTCCGGTAAACCCAACCCCCGACACCACACAAAACAGGCCAAACATGGTTGTCCATAATGTGCTGTGGCCACTTAATGCCAGTGCAAGCAGGAACAGGGCGCCAAAGCTTTGAATACTGGCTCCTACATGCAGCAGGCGCAATAATCCAACCCGCTTTACCAGTCGGCCATTCAACTGCGACAGAATAATCAGACCCAGTGCATTTAAGCCAAAAATCCAGGCAAAATGCTGTGCCGACACACCAAAATGGTCAATAAACAACTCAGAGGCCGCGCTAATATAGGTAAACATGGCGGCACCCAGCAGACCACCTGCCAACGCAGGAGTACGAAAACGATGATCTTTGAGTAAATCCCAGTAAGTACTAAATACCTGGCTGACCGTCAGATGGCGCCGTGCTTGTGGTGCCAAGCTTTCCTTAAAATAAAAATGCACCAGCAATAAACAGATCACTCCCACAGCCACTAACAAAGCAAAAATACCCTGCCAGCCCGTCCATAATAGCAGGGCACTGCCCAGCATCGGTGCTAAAATAGGGGCCACTCCCATCACCAGCATCAACATGGAGTATGCCTGGGCAGAGTCAGCAACGCTTAACGTATCGCGTATCGCTGCACGCGCCATCACCACACCCACACATCCTCCCAACGCCTGAAAAAAGCGTGCCACAAATAACACCGCAATATCACCAGCAAAGGTACAGGCCAGACTTGCCACCACAAATAGGCTCAAACCAAAATACAGTGGAAGCTTACGGCCAATCCGGTCACTAATAGGTCCATAAATCAACTGCCCCAGTGCCAGACCAAAGAAATAGGCAGGCAGGCTGTTGGCCACCACTGCGGTATCCACGGCCAGATCAGTTGCCATGACCGGCAGCGCAGGTAGATACATGTCAATTGATAATGGACCAAGTGCAGTGAGTAATGCCAGAATAACAATCCAGCGCATGGCATAGGGTCGGGATGCAGGCGGCAACGAAGGAGAAGAACCAGAATGGGTAGCAGGCTGCGTCATTGTTCAGGTACGGGCTTAAAGGAAAAGAAACTTATTTTAAGCTGAATATTCAACTGTCTAAGCAATATCTTGATGAGATATAGTTAAAATCAGTGAATAAGCAAGGTTTGCTCACCATTGCTTTTATAACCAGACATCTAGTTTTAGCCAATAACAGTGTACAGTTATAAATAATTAAATGCCTTTAATGCCCTATTGCAGTCAACTGGGCTTGTTGCGATGCGGCAATACGTAAGCCAGCATAGGCGCAGGCTAGTGCTCGCCCGTCAGGACTTGTTGCTCTTTTAAATGATCAGCATGATGGTCATCATTGTATGAGTCTGCATACATACGGGAACTCAAGCGCTGTCCCAGCCAGAGCACTGCCGCCCCAACGCTCACATAGCTCACAAACACGACTGTCCAGAATGCAATATGTGACCATGGGCTAAGCCATGACATCTGCATACAATACAGCAACACCATTACGCTGATTACCGCCCCGGTCGAACGCAGGCTGGTAGCAAAAAACCGTAATAGCAGGCTGCCTAACAGTACCGCATCAACCAGTGCTGCCACCAGCACCAAACCATAGGCCAGCAGCATGACAGGCCTGGCTTCATAAAACTGGTGAATGGCGGGTTGAAGTGCCAGTTTATAAATAAATAGACTTAACAGTGCCAGCAGCAGCACAAATAAATATCTCAGTCCACGACTAATGGTATTGACCATTTCCCCCCCCTGTTTCCCTCATTTACCCTGTCCGCTTCCATGCCAGATTTGCCGCTTCTTCTATGATCATCTAACGGCAGGTTTATTGCATCCTTTTTTAACAGTTAATAGCATTGTTCCCTGGCTTTTAAAACTATTTTTTTACAAATTTTCTGCTATCAGTCTTTAGACACCTCTATACAATAGCAGCTTTAGATTAAACCGGTTTTGGGCTAATATACAAAGGCTGTCTACCAGCTGATTTTTTACTGCTCTTTATTACATACGTCCTTTTTCACTACGATTTTCCTGACTATGGCCAAAAACCTCTATCCCTACACACTACAGCCAGTGCCCTTTGAGCTGTCAGAAGCCGAACAGCGTACTGCCCAGCTTGCCATTTGGCGAAAAACCAACACCATCAGTAAAAAAACCTGGATTGTTCTGGGCATTATTGTTGCTATTGCAATCATTGGCCTGGCGCTGGTTAAGAACTATTCCACGTTGGTATTCTGGCTGATGCTGGTTGGTGTCGGACTCTACTTGCTGATCCGCCGCTTTGGCCTGGAATGGTATGTGAAACGCAAGCTGGATCAGGAACTTATTGATGATATCAAAGGCATCAAAATGGGTGTACAGCCGCAGGGTCTGGTCATGATTCAACGTATGGGCATGCAAGAAGCCCGTGGTGTGATTAGCTGGAAAGATATTAATGAATGGCAGGATCATCCCAACTTTTTATTTTTAAATTTCAGGGTAAAGGGACAGCAAGGTGCCCACATTTTACCCAAGCGTATGGATTCACAAAACTTTTCGTTTAATACTATCCGCAAACACCTCAATGAAGTGGTAGGTCCTGCCAAGTAAAATCCATAGGTTTGGTAAAAAGCCACTTGCTCACTGTAAGCGGCTTTTTTTATCCAAAACAGGCTAACTGTCTCCATATAACCAGCAATTTTTACTCGTTTTCTGGCTGATATTTTAAAATAATCTCTTTAAACAAAACGCAAATATTAATCATTCTCAATTGATTTCCGCTATAATTACTCTATTCTTGTCGTTTATCTCTTCATCACATGCCTAAAAAAATCCTGTTCCAGCTGCACTGGTTTTTTGGTATCACTGCCGGTTTGATTTTATCCATTATGGGGGTAACTGGGGCTTTATTTTCCTATGAAAAACAGATTACCCGCGCCATTCATCCAGCTAGCTTTGAAGTTCAGGCGCAGGCAAGTCCGGTACTTAACCCGGCACAGCTGTATAAAACCCTAAGCAGCCAGTACCCCCACCAGAAAATAAATAGTATTACCGTGACTGGTTCAGCAACTCAGGCAGCCAGCGTTAACTTTGATGATGGAAGCCGCCGGGGCAAAACCTACCGGATTAATCCTTATACAGCTGAACGTTTGCCAGCGGCAAAAAGCGAGGATTTTTTTAAGCTGGTTGAAAATATCCACCGCTATCTGGCATTGGGCGAGTTTGCCAAACTGTGGAGTGATCATCCCGAGCAGTGGCGCCAGTATGGCAAACAGTTGACTGGTATTAGTGCTATTGCACTCATTTATTTTGTGCTAAGTGGCATTTACCTGCGCTGGCCCCGCAACAGTACGATGAAAGAGTGGTTATTCATTAAGAAAAATCGGTCTGGCCGCAGTTTTTTATGGAACCTGCACGCTGTGGTAGGCACCTGGGTGATTATTTTTTACCTGTTACTGGCTCTAACTGGCCTAACCTGGTCGTATAGCTGGTATCGCACCGCAGTCTATACCGCGCTGGGTACTGAGCAAACGCAACCGCGCCCTAAGCTGCCGGATGCCCAATCCGCAGATAGTGATATCACTGTTCCTGCAATGCTGGATCAAAGCTGGCAGGCTTTTAATGATCAGGTATCCAGTTACTCAACTGCCAGTTTCAAGATTCCAGCTCACAACACCACCCGCATTGAAATTACATTTGTTGATGCCATCCCACAGCATGAACGCGCCCGCAATATGCTCAAATATAATGTTGTCAAGCAGCAGGTTGAAGAATTAAGCTTTTATAAAGACAAACCGCTCAACGCTCAACTTGCTGCTGGCCTGTTACCCGTACACCGGGGGAGTTTTTTTGGCCCGGTCTGGCAGTTTTTAACCATGCTGGCTGCCCTGAGCATGCCGCTGTTTTTTATTACTGGCTGGATGTTGTACCTCAAACAGCGCAAGCAAAAAAAACTTACCTTGGCCGCACAGCAACTGGCCAGCATACCTTCCGGCGATCAGGCACCTTGGCTGATTGTCTACGCCAGCCAGACTGGATTTGCCGAGCAAATGGCATGGAGCACCGCAAAAAGCCTGCAACAGGCGAACTTTCCGGCGCAGGTCATTGCCATTGATCAGCTCAATATTGAACAGCTCAAATCAACCACAAATGTCCTGTTTGTAGTCAGCACTTATGGACAAGGCGAACCACCGGATCATGCCCGCCTGTTTGCCAGAAAACAGCTTAAAATACCGCTGGAACTGGAACAGTTGAACTACGCGGTACTGGCGCTGGGTGACCGTGAGTACCCGCATACTTATTGTGATTTTGGCAGACAGCTTGATCAATGGCTCACGCAATCCAATGCCAACCCCCTATTTGAGCTGATTACAGTGAATAATGGCAGCACTGACGATTTGTTACTCTGGAACCAGGCATTAAGACAGGTCACCCGGCAACAACTTGATTCAGTGATTGTAGAAAAAGTATTTGATGACTGGCAGCTTGTCCAGCGCACTCTGCTTAACCCTGGCAGCCTGGGTGAACCCGCTTTTGACATTCGCCTGCATGCTACGCATGAAGCGGTCTGGAAAGCAGGTGACATTGCCGAAATTCAACCCGGCAATAGTGATCAAGCAATTCAGACTTTTATTGACACATACCAGCTCAGTGCCAATATTGCCGTACAGCAGCATGGTCATCACATCCGCTTATTTGATGCCTTGCGTTACCTAAATCTGCGTACACAAGACATGAGCAGCTTAAATGCCCAACAACTGGTGGAGCAACTGCCCAGCCTGCCTACGCGTGAATACTCCATTGCTTCTATTCCACAGGATGGGTATCTGGGACTGGTCATACGTCAATCGCAAACTGGTGAAGGCTTGGGCCTGGGCTCAGGCTGGCTTACTGCGTATGCTGCCTTGCAACAACCCATCCACCTGCGCATCCGTACTAACGAAAGCTTCCACGCTCCGGATGATAACCGCCCGGTTATTCTGATTGGTAACGGTACAGGCATTGCTGGATTAATGAGTATTCTAAAAGACCGTGAGCGACATGGTTTTAACTGTAACTGGCTAATTTTTGGTGAGCGACAGCGTGACCATGATTTTTTCTTTGCCGATCAACTCCAAAGCTGGCTAGCGCATCATCACCTGCAACATCTGGATCTGGCTTTTTCGCGCGACCAGAAGGAACGGCTATATGTACAACACCGTCTGGCCGCACAAGCCGAACTGCTTAAAACATGGGTAGCACAAGGCGCTTCCATTTATGTATGCGGCAGCATTGAAGGCATGGCACCTGCCATTGATCAGATCCTCACCCAATTGCTGGGAGAAAATCTAATGGAACAACTGATTATAGAAAACCGCTACCGGCGAGATGTGTATTAAATCATAAAGCAGCAACTTATCCTGATCAAGGAGGTTGCTGCGACTCAAGCCCCACTGTCCAGATATTATTCACTGGATTTATTGGTATGAGGTAAAGCAAACACCAGATCAAACAGCCAGGTAAAAATAAAGGTATAAAATAAAAAAAATACCAGCAGCGCAGTTTCCATGACCAGCGCCTGCCATAGCCCGACCTGATACCACAGCATATACAACGGAATGGTCAATATCAGTAAGCCAAACTCAAAACCTACCGCATGCACAATGCGAATTTTCAGGCGGCGCTCACTCACCCGGTAGCGCCGCTCCCAGGCTTCAAACAAAGTATTAAAAACATAATTCCAGATGACAGCAATCACCGAAATGGCTATTGCTACCGGCAGTGAACCTTGTACACTACTACCGCTAAGCAACATAAGCAGCAATGTAGACAAAATAATGGCAACAATTTCAAAGATTAAAACGTAGACAATGCGACGTTTGACCGGGCTTAGTGTGATAGGACTTAATGGTAGCAACGCAAGCTCCATGAGCTTTCGCTCATTTTTCAAGAGCCGGCCCGCCCCGGTCAACATTAAAAAAATGATTTTTAAGCGCTGCTGAGCCACGGTTTCCACTCATGCGCTTGATAATTTTATCGTTTATGTCTAAACCCTTCAAGCAACCTGGGTTGCTGTGCTCGCCAAAACCCTTATCAAACCTAAAAACGGCTGATTTTTGCTACCTGAAGCTGGGGACAGGTTTAACATTCCATTAACAAAAAAACCGCGCCTATCAGCACGGTTACAATAATTTAAATCAGGAATATGGTGCGCGTTGACGGACTCGAACCGCCGACCCGCTGCTTGTAAGGCAGCTGCTCTACCAACTGAGCTAAACGCGCAAAAGCGATAAACAACATCTGAAATAAAATGGCGCAGCGGACGGGACTCGAACCCGCGACCCCCGGCGTGACAGGCCGGTATTCTAACCGACTGAACTACCGCTGCGTATCGATACCAATGGGGTAAATTGGTACGTTTGAATGGCTTGACCTACATTCAGACAGGTTGTCACTTATTGGGATAACGCCCTCTTTCGAGGAAATGGCGCAGCGGACGGGACTCGAACCCGCGACCCCCGGCGTGACAGGCCGGTATTCTAACCGACTGAACTACCGCTGCATCGCGTTATGTGTTAAGCCTGACATGCCCCTAAAACACAGAACAAGAGAGCATGGTGCGCGTTGACGGACTCGAACCGCCGACCCGCTGCTTGTAAGGCAGCTGCTCTACCAACTGAGCTAAACGCGCTAAGGCTTAACTTCATCGTGGGGTGCATTATAGAGAATTTGGGTATACTGTCAAACGCTTTTAGGCTTTTTTTCGGAATTTGCAATCAACTGCCCAAAAAATGGCTAATCTGATCAAACAAAGCAAATTCATCCGCTTGTTTATCAGTTTAACTGAACCTTAAAAAGCTCATTACCAATCACTTTTAAATTAACTAATTCATTTAAAAAGTTAATTTTTATAATTATGAACCAAGCCGCTCAAAAATCTCAATAGATGTGCCCACCTCAACTAGTTCAAACAGCTCCAGCATATCTGTATTTCGCATACGGATGCAGCCGTGAGAACGGGCTTCACCCATAGGTTCGGTGTCTGGCGTCCCATGAATATAAATATAACGTTTATGGCTATCGCAACCACCACCCTGATTAAAGCCGGGCTCCAGTCCATGCAACCATAAAATCCGGCTTAAAATCCAGTCACGCTCAGGGTATTGTGCTGCCAGCTCAGCATGATAAATCTCTCCCGTCGGCACGCGTCCAACAAACACACTATTGATGGGCTGTCCGGCACCAATTTTATCTGCGATGACATGTTTACCGCGCGGCGTACAGCCACTGCCCTCCTGCTCACCTGCGCCATTAAATGCTGTGGACACCGGGTAGCTACGTCGTACCCCGCCGAGTAAATGTAATTGCTGGCCGGAAATATCCACCTGAATATATGGCTTAGACATAGGGCAAAAAGGAAAATCTGAAAAATCTGGATAACAACAGCCTAGCATGCACTCAGGATTTTTTCGAGTTTAAGGCTACGATTATTTAAATACTAACCCCGGCAGTGTAAGACCAAAAATCATAGCTGCTGGTTCAGGGCAAATCCTGCTTGGCTGGCGTGGTTTTAATTTTAGTTGCTGGCTCAACAATGGTTATTTGTGGCGCGGTGTGTTTGGGTTCTGGCCTTGTCCACATCCACACGGCCACACTCAGCATCACTCCATCGGTAAATACCTTGACCCAAAATGGCGCAGGCGTAAACAACATTAAAACTCCACTACCCAGCATCATTAGGCTGGCAATGACCTTGGCTCTGCGTGGTATGGTGCGGTTGGTACGCCACTCTACAATCAGCTTGCCATATTTGGGATGATTAGTAAGCCATAAATCCAGCGCAGGCCAGCCTTTTGAAGCTGCCCAGGCTGCCAGAATCAAAAATACAGTGGTCGGCATGCCCGGCAGCAGGGCACCAATAAATGCCAGAACCAAGAAAATAATAACAAGGCCACGCCAGAACAGGATACGCATTTTGCTGTCATCTACATCGCAGATATTGTCCTACTCAAAAGACATTACCTAAAATCTAAAAAAGTGAGCAAACGTCATCAAAAACATGACTTTGCCCGGGCAGTATAATCCAGTTTTGCACTTAAACATTTTTATCGCTGTGTTGAAATTAGGATGTGATTTACGCACGCAGTTAAATGCTAATCTGACTAAAGCGCAATTTTTATACTGCTTTGGCTAGCTTATTACTCTACTTTAAGGCTGGTTTCTTTTTGGCATGCTACTCAGTCTTTTCGGGGTTGGGTATGTTTTTGCTAAAAACAGGGAAATGAAAAGTGTTATAATGCGCCCAATTTAAACTCACCAAGGCTCCCCAACGGGTGTCTTTTTTTATGACGCTAGGATTTACCATGTCTGATAATGCAACCATCTTGCAGCATGTACCCGTGGGCAAAAAAGTGGGTATCGCTTTTTCTGGGGGTCTGGATACTTCGGCGGCTTTATTGTGGATGAAGCAAAAAGGCGCAGAACCTTACGCCTATACTGCAAACCTGGGCCAGCCTGATGAAGATGATTACGATGCCATCCCAAAAAAAGCAGAAAGCTATGGTGCAGTCAAGGCACGCCTGATTGATTGCCGCTTACAGCTTGCACTTGAAGGCATTGCAGCAATTCAGTGTGGTGCGTTTCATATCAGCACGGGTGGTATTCCGTATTTTAATACCACACCGCTGGGTCGTGCCGTGACCGGAACCATGCTGGTTACCGCCATGAAAGAAGATGACGTACATATCTGGGGCGATGGCTCAACCTACAAAGGCAATGATATTGAGCGCTTTTACCGTTACGGTTTACTCACCAATCCTAATTTAAAAATTTACAAGCCCTGGCTGGATCAGACCTTTATTGACGAGTTGGGTGGCCGTGCGGAAATGTCGCAGTTTTTGATCGACAACGGCTTTGACTACAAAATGTCAGCCGATAAAGCCTATTCCACCGACTCCAATATGCTGGGTGCTACCCACGAAGCCAAAGACCTTGAATATTTAAACGCCGGTATCACTATTGTTGAGCCGATCATGGGCGTAGCGTTCTGGCGTGAAGATGTTGAAGTTAAACCTGAACAAGTCACTGTGCGTTTTGAAGAAGGTACGCCGGTAGCCTTAAACAGCCAGACTTTTAGCAATCCGGTCGAGCTAATTTTAGAAGCCAACCGGATTGGTGGCCGTCATGGTCTGGGCATGTCTGACCAGATTGAAAACCGTATTATTGAAGCTAAATCCCGTGGTATCTATGAAGCCCCAGGTATGGCGCTATTGCACATTGCCTATGAGCGTCTGGTCACTGGTATTCATAACGAAGATACCATTGAACAATACCGTATTAATGGTTTGCGTCTAGGTCGTTTGCTGTATCAGGGCCGCTGGTTTGACTCACAAGCTCTGATGCTGCGTGAAACAGCCCAGCGCTGGGTAGCCAAAGCCATTACTGGTGAAGTCACTCTAGAACTGCGCCGTGGCAATGACTACACTATTATGGACACGCAATCACCTAACCTGACTTATGAGGCAGAACGCCTAACCATGGAAAAAGGTGACTCTACCTTTACCCCAATGGATCGTATTGGTCAGCTTACCATGCGTAATTTGGATATTACTGATACTCGCGCCAAACTGGGCATTTATAGCCATGCTGGCTTGCTATCCCTCAATCAGGGTTCTGCCATTCCCCAATTGGAACAGCAACCAGAGCATAAAAAATAAAATCTGTTTATTCCGCAGGAATTCACCTTGTGAATTCCTGCGGGAGCGTTCCACCTGGTCATTAAAACACAAATTATTAAAAGCAGTAGCCGGGTAACTAACTCCGGCTAACTAACCGCCCCTGATATTAACCTTTTTACCAGTAATTCATTTAAATCCTTGCATGCTTACCATATTTATCAATCATAATTGAACTTGCTTCATTTAAACCCTGAACAGTGACATTTACCCCATTTTTTTGAAACTTGCTCACCACAGTATCCAGCATTGCAACAGAAGTAACATCCCAGATATGTGAGTGGGTTAAATCAATAATGACCTTTTCAATATCTTCTTTAAAATCAAAACCTGACATGAATTTTTCAGAAGAACTAAAGAAAATTTGCCCATAAAGCACGTATACGCGGGTACATCCTTCAAGTCTTGAATCGACACGCACATCATTTTCAAGTTTATTTGCCAAAAATAGCGCAGACAGCAACACGCCGGTTAACACCCCCAAGGCCAGATTATGAGTGGCAACCACAATCACTACGGTTGCCAGCATGACTACATTACTGCTGCGTGGATTTTGCCTAAACTGCGTGATTGAGCGCCATTCAAAAGTACTGATAGACACCATAACCATTACAGCAACCAGTGCCGCCATGGGAATCACCCCAATCCAGTCACTTAAAAACACCACCAGAATCAGCAAAAACACCCCTGCACTCAAGGTAGATAGCCGTGTTAAACCGCCTGATTTTACGTTAATCATGGATTGCCCAATCATGGCACAACCCGCCATGCCACCCATCAACCCGGACGCAATATTGGCAATACCCTGGCCTTTACACTCCTGAAACTTGTTACTTGGCGTATCTGTCATTTCATCCACAATAGTTGCTGTCATCATGGATTCCAGTAAACCTACTGCTGCCAGAGCCACTGAGTAAGGCAGAATCACCCTCAAAGTGTCCAGATTGAATGGGATATCAGGAATAAGAAAAACTGGCAAAGTATTGGGCAACGCTCCCATATCACCGACTGTTCGTATATCAATACCTAACACAAGCACAATAGCAGTCACCACAACAATGCAAATCAGCGGCGAAGGAATGAGTTTGCCAAGCCCCGGAATCAGCGGAAATAAATAGATAATCGCAAGACCCAGGGCAACCAATGCATACACCTGCCAGGTTACATGGATCAACTCTGGTAATTGCGCCATAAAAATCAAAATCGCCAAGGCATTTACAAAACCAATGACTACCGACCTGGAGACGAAACGCATCAGTTTAGCCAATTTTAAATAACCAGCCACTATTTGAATGACACCGGTCAGAATGGTTGCGGCAAGCAGGTATTCAAGCCCATGTTCCTTAACTAAAGTCGCCATAAGCAGTGCCATAGCCCCTGTGGCTGCTGAAATCATTGCAGGTCGTCCACCAACAAAAGCAATCACTACAGCAATACAGAAAGACGCATACAGACCCACTTTTGGATCTACCCCAGCGATAATCGAAAAAGCGATTGCCTCGGGAATTAATGCAAGCCCTACCACGAGGCCAGCCAGAACATCTCCCCGGACATTTGAGAACCATTGCTCTTGCACATGAGATCGCATAAAACAGCCTGTTTTTTGAGTAATTGAATAGGCTAGTGATGTGATATACGACACAAACGACTACACCACATCACCAGGCAGTGATGAGTTATTTACCAACCAAGGATAAATAAACTTATGGTGGAGTAAGTGTCATATTTAGATCAGGGAGATAATTTTGAAGTCGGGAATAATAACATCAAACAATATAGGCCTCTATCTTTTAAAACTACTCTGGCTCAAATACCCGCACCAGATGGCGACCTGCAGCTTTGGCCTGATACACTGCCATGTCTGCCTGGGCAATCAGCTGGGTGGCATCCATATCCGGCTCACCATTCCAGGTCGTCACGCCAATACTTAAGCTTAAATACTCACCAGCGCTAGAGGCCTTATGCGGGATTTTTAAGGCATCAATAGCACGCATAATATTATTGGCCACCACTTGCGCACCAGCCGAGGGCGTATTAGGTAGTAATAAGGTAAATTCCTCACCACCGTAACGTGAGGCCAGATCAGACGTACGACGCATATTCTGTTTAAATACCTGTGACACCTTAACAAGGGCCTCATCCCCTTTAAGATGTCCATAGCTATCGTTATAGTTTTTAAAACAGTCAATGTCGATAAACACCAGTGATAACGCTTCACCAGAGCGCTCGGCCCGCTCCCACTCCTGACTGATCATTTCATTAAAATAACGGCGATTATATAGACCAGTCAGCGCATCTTCATTAGACAGCCGGGTTAATTCATCACTAAGCGCCCGTGAATGCAGCTTGTCCAGCTCCAGCAGGCGACCCTGTAAAAAACTGATGCGCTCCTTGCCAGTAATGGTCTGGCTAATAAAAAACCCAATGAAGTTACTAAAAATAATGGCATAAAAATAATACACCGGATCTATGTACAGCTTCATCATCCAGGCAATAGGCAAAGGTAATAGTCCGGCAACCAGACAAGTAAACAGTAAGGTAAGTGGCCGCACACCGGTCAGGAAATAAATCAGCATATAGACAAACACCACAATATAACCACTCTGCTGGATCAGGCGCGGCTGCTCAAAATGCAAAGCCAAAAACGTGGTAAAGAAAATACCTATAAAACTTAAAATAATGCTAAGACGCTGAAAACTGACGTGACTTAAGCTAAATAAATTAGCAATAACCGGCATAATTGATAAACAGACTGCCCCGTTTAAATACATCAGTGCCCAGATGAGCAAGTCATGTAATCGCTTACCATCGTAGGCGACCAGATAAACCGTTAAAAACGTAATCAGGCCGATCAGGATATAAACCAGCATACCCAAAATAGCCACATTACGGATCATCTGCAAAGCGCGTTCTGCCACCGATTGCCAAAACTGATGCTCAAGCGCCTCCGGAAAAGGCCGCGTAATACGACTGCGGTCTGCCAGCAGGTTGCGGATTAATTGATCTTCCTGCCGGATTTCATCAGGCAAAGCAGCCGCTCTTCTAGTTACTTGCAATTTTCATTATCCTTGGAGTCAATGTTCTACCGGCAGGCTGAGTTAGGCCATCCCGAGCCACACCTTTATGCTATTATCCACACTATCAAGTTCAGATATCTTCCTGCAAGTCATTCCGTCATGTCGATAATTGAATTATCATTAGGTTTTTTCATAGTGACGTTGAATTTTGAATACTCTTAGCATCACCCGTCCTGATGACTGGCATATTCACCTGCGTGACGGTGCAGCTTTGGCACATACCGTGCCAGCCGCCGCTACGCAATTTAACCGTCTAATTTGCATGCCCAACCTGGTTCCACCAGTAACAACAGTTGAGGAAGCAGCTGCATATCGCGAGCGAATTTTAGCCCATGTACCGGAGGGGGTGAGTCTTGACCCGCGCATGGTGCTGTATTTTACCGATAATACTTCACCCCAGGAAATTGCCAAGGCCAAAGCCACTGATTTTATGCAGGCTATCAAGTTGTATCCGGCTGGTGCAACGACCAATTCACAAAACGGCGTCAGTGATATCCGTAAAGTGTATTCAGTCATTGAGCAACTGGAAGAGCATCAGTTTCCCTTACTGATCCATGGTGAAGTCACCCATGATCATGTAGATATTTTTGACCGTGAAAAACGCTTTTTAGAAGATATATTGGTGCCTTTATTGCGCCAGTTCCCTGACCTAAAAATTGTGCTGGAACATATCACCACCAGTGAAGCCGCGCATTTTGTGCTGGAACAGGGCCGTAATGTCGCCGCAACCATTACTCCGCAGCACCTGATGTTTAACCGTAACCATTTGCTGGTTGGTGGAGTACGCCCACATTTTTATTGTCTACCCATTTTAAAACGGCAAAAACACCAGACTGTATTGCTGGAGGTAGCTACCAGCGGCAATCCCAAATTTTTCCTGGGAACTGACAGTGCGCCGCATGCCCAGAATAAAAAGGAAAATGCCTGTGGTTGTGCGGGTTGCTATACCGCACCTATTGCCATGCAACTGTATGCAGAAGCATTTGAACAGGCCGGGCGTCTCGATAAACTGGAAGGTTTCGCCAGCCATTTTGGTGCAGATTTCTATGGCCTGCCACGCAATACAGATACCATAACCCTGATCAAACAGGACTATCAGGTTCCTGCCGCCTTGGACTATATGGATGGGCAATCTCTAGTCCCCTTATGCGCTGGTGAAACCTTGTCCTGGAGTCTGGGATGAGCGAGGGTAAGCAAAGTACTCCTTCGCCCGAGCCAGAGAATAAAATTGCCTCTGTCATTGGCCAGCGTTTCCGTGGCTTTTTACCTGTCGTGGTGGATGTAGAAACGGCTGGCTTTAATGCGCAAAGTGATGCACTGCTGGAAATAGCCTGCATTCCCATCATTTATGATGAAGCAGGCCGTTTTGCACCCGGTGAAGCACTGCATGCCCATATTCATCCGTTTGAAGGGGCACATCTGGATCGCCGCTCATTGGACTTTACTGGCATTGACCCGTTTAACCCAATGCGCATGGCCATTGCCGAAGATGAAAAAACTGCCCTCAAGCGGATTTTTAAGCGCTTAACTGAAATTCGTCGTGAGCAAGGCTGCACGCATTGTATTCTGGTTGGGCACAACGCACACTTTGATTTGGGCTTTTTACAAGCAGCTATTGCCCGCACCGGTACCAAAAACCAAAATCCGTTTCATAGTTTTTCAGTCATGGATACGGTGACCTTAAGTGCAATTGCCTATGGGCAAACTGTACTGGCCAGAGCCTGTCGCGCTGCTAATATTGAGTTTGATGGCAAAGAAGCACACTCTGCCCTGTATGATACCCAGAAAACGGCCGAACTGTTTTGTCATATTTTAAACAGTTGGCCACAGATGTTGCTTGACACCACAACAGTTACTCCCTAATATACGCGCACGCCAAACGCCTCGTCCCTATCGTCTAGAGGCCTAGGACATCGCCCTTTCACGGCGGTAACCGGGGTTCGAATCCCCGTAGGGACGCCATATACGATCGAAAGATCACAAAAAGCCCAATTCAATTAATTGGGCTTTTTTGTTTAAGCAAGGTACGTACCGGAATATACCGGCACGGCTGAATTTAACGGTTCAGGGTCATATTTTTGACATGCCGCCATGAGAGCCATGCTGTAACGGCTAGTACCACAGCAATAAAGCCCAGCGAGACCGCAATCGGCACATGGTACACATCCAGCAGTAGCATTTTTATACCGATAAAACTCATGATTACACCAAGACCATAAGGTAAATAATGCATTTTAGCCGCAGCACCAGCTAGCAAAAAGAACATTGCTCGCAGACCCAGAATTGCAAGCAAATTGGCACTTAATACAATAAACGGGTCTGTGGTGACGGCAAAAATAGCTGGAATGGAGTCCACGGCAAAAATCACATCGGAAAACTCAACCAGAACTAGCACCACAAATAGCGGCGTAGCCCACAGCAGGCCATTTTCCCTTACAAAAAATTTACCCTCTCGCAGGCTGGAAGTAATCCGCATGTGGCCGCGTAGCCACTTGAGCAGCTTCATGTCTTCAATATCAGCTGCTTCGTCATGGCCACCTTTGAGGAACTTAAACCCGGTGTAAACCAGAAACGCGCCAAATAGATATAAAATCCAGGAAAACTCCTGAATCAGCCACGCCCCGGCAAAAATAAAAATTGTGCGTAAAACAATAGCACCCAGAACACCATATAACAGGACGCGGCGCTGCAAGGCAGGGGGAATGGCAAACGCACCAAAAATCATGAGCCAGACAAACACGTTATCAATGGCTAAGGATTTCTCCAGCAAATAACCGGTAATAAATTCCAGGGTTTTCTGGTTGGCAATGGCAGGGCCTACCTCCCCGTTTAAATACCACCATAAACCGCCTGCAAACAGGGCAGACACTACAACCCAGGCCACACTCCAGAGTGCAGCCTGCTTAATCGAAACAGCAGCATGGTCTTTTTGCTTAAAGCCTAGAAAATCAATCAACAGCATGACTGCGACGACTGCAAAGAAAATCACATACAGCCAAATATTGCCTATGGATTCCAAGATATTTCTCCACTATAGACAACAGGCTTTGAGCTTGGACAATAAAAAACCCTGACCTGTTGTCTGATTAATTAAGTCAAACAACATGAGTCAAGGTCTTGCCTATACTGTCAAATGAGAGTGCTTTTTACTTCATTTGCAATATCCATCTACCGACTTGATGCCCTGTAGTGAGGTCATCAAGTGTATTGACGACAGATGGCGTGGGTGAGGCTACTCCCCTTGCACAGCAAACGGCTAAAAGCACATAGGCTGCAATAAACTGTGCCGGCATTCTGGCACAGTCCTGTTCCTCTGACAAGATGAAACTTTAACTGGTCTACTATCCTATTTAGACTTATGTAGCTCACATTAAAGCCATTAGCCATTAAAAGCAGCCGTCTCTAAAGTGGCAGTACGGCCCGCTTAATGCAGCGTTTTTCTACGATATATAATAGAAGCCCACAACGACCAGCCAATAAATGCCACGCCGATGAATCCCGTCACCAGCTCAGGAATATGAAAATGCATGGACACCAGCATAATGATGGCCAATGCACCAATGGCATAATGCGCACCATGTTCCAAATAAATAAACTCATCCAGTGTGCCCTTTTCCACCAGATAAATTGTCATTGAGCGCACAAACATGGCACCAATGGCAAGCCCCAGCATAATAATTACTACATCACTGGTAATGGCAAACGCACCAATCACACCATCAAAACTAAATGAGGCGTCCAGCACCTCCAGATAAATAAATCCGGCTATCCCGCCACGCTGCACTGCCTTACCAATATCAGGGTCTTCGCTTTCACCCTCCAGAATGCTGCTCAGTACATCTACAGCCTGATATACCACAATGCCCCAGATGCCAGCCATAAACACCACAAACTGCTGGGCTTCTGGCACAAGACCTATAGCCGCAATCAACACAAGCAAAGCCACCAGTGTCGCCGCTGTACCCGAACGTCCAAGCAGGCTAAGTTTGGTTTCCAGCCAGCCAAACCAGTGGGTTTCTTTATCCGCATCAAGCAAGAAGTTTAAAAATACCAATAACAGGAACATGCCACCAAACGCAGCAATTTCACTGTGATGCTCAAGCAACTTGGCCGAATAGGTTTTGGGGTCATTCAGTGCAAGCTTTGCTACTTCCAGCATTCCCATATCTGCGGTGACTGCCACAATTACCAGAGGAAACAGCAAGCGCATGCCAAACACAGCAATCAGCATACCCACTGTTAAAAACAGGGTTTTCCAGAACTGATCCCAATGCTTTAAAATGGACGCATTGACTACCGCATTATCAAACGACAGCGACACTTCCATCACTGCCAGAATACCGACAATGGTCAGCGCCGATAGCGCAGTGGTCATTGAGCCGTGTGATAGCCCCCACCAGAAGGCCAGTGCCAGACAAATGGCCGTGAAAATAAAAGAGAAACGGAAATGCTTCATGCAAACTTCCAGGCAAATTTTTGCAGCAACAATAATGCTGGCAGAATAGCCGAAGCGTTGGGCAAAATGAAGTTATAAAATTAAAAACGACCCCATGATGAGAGCCGTTTTTTATTGCATTAAGCCTTAAACAGGTAATCAGGCGCGTAAACGGGTTCGACGCTGCAACACTGCCTTGACATTACCGCGGGCATAGTTGAGTAGTACCAGTAAAGGGCTCAAGTTGGGCTTGGGCTGTTTGCCCTGACCAATAGCCTTAAATTGCGCGGCATACCAGATCACTTCCATGACTGCCATTTTGTCCAGCATGGGTACGCCGGTTTTAATGGGCTTAATTGCATAGCGCACGCTTGGATTACCAGCCAGCAAATGATCCGGTGCATCAGTTTCTACAGCCAATGGGCGGGCAATACCAATAAAATCACATGCACCACTTTGCAAGGCATTATCCATACCTTGCCGGGTTCTAAAACCGCCGGTAACCATTAGGGCAGTTTTTACTTCTTTACGAATTTTTTCAGCAAACTCAAGAAAATAGGCTTCGCGTGCTTTAGTGCTTTCTTTTACAGCGGGTTGCTTGCGCTTGGCACCTGCCATTGCCGGAGCTTCATAGGTGCCGCCAGAAATTTCAATCAGATCAATACCGGCTGCGTCGACTGCCTTGAACACAGCAACCGCGTCGTCTTCACTAAAGCCACCACGCTGAAAATCTGCCGAGTTGAGTTTGACACTCACAATAAAATTATCGCCGGTTTGCTCACGCACTTCCTTATAGATTTCCAGCAAAAATCGCATGCGGTTTTCAATACTGCCGCCCCATTGGTCGGTGCGCTGGTTGGTAAGCGGCGATAAAAACTGGCTGATCAAATAACCATGTGCACCATGTAGCTGAATACCTTCAAAACCGGCTTTCTTGCAAATACGCGCGGCGTTGCCGAAGCGCTTGATAATATCCAGGATCTCTGCTTCAGTCAGCGCCCGTGGGGTACCAAAAGCAGCTGCCAGCGCTGGGCTAAATGGTACCGCAGAAGGCGCAACGGTTTCCTTGTTTAAACCGCGTGGACACTGACGCCCTGGGTGCGACAATTGCACCAGCTGGATCATGCCGTATTTTTTACCAATATTAGCCCACTGGGTTAAAGCGGACAGATCGTGTTCATCTTCAATCGCCACCACGCCGGGCTCATTCTTGGCATTGATATCCACCATCACGTTGCCAGTAATTGAGCAACCCAGCCCACCCTGTGCCCAGGTTTCGTACAGCTTCAAATGCTTGCTGTTTACCTCGCCTGCCTTATTGGCCAGACCCTCGCTCATAGCACCCTTGATAAGTCGGTTTTTAAATGTATAGCCTTGCAGCTCATAAGTATTCGCAATGGTTGTGGTCATTATGATGCTCACTTTGGTATTGGGTAAATGGTGGTTTTAAATCATGGGTTTTGATTGTAGAGATTTTTTTTAATTTGACAACACTTCATGTCAAAACTGTAGCGTCATCCCTGCAAACAGGACAGATTAACTTGTGCTAAGCTACCTGGCATAACGCATATTGTGCCAGCGCCTTACCCAGCTCTACAGGATTGCAACTTGACTCATTCCTCTACCTCCGCTCACCTCAAACGTGGCTTAAAAAACCGTCATATCCAGTTGATTGCCATGGGCGGTGCCATTGGTACGGGGCTATTTCTGGGTTCAGCCGATGTGATTGCGTCTGCTGGGCCTTCAGTGATTCTGGGCTATGCCATTGGTGGTTTGATTGCCTTTTTGATTATGCGCCAGCTGGGTGAAATGATCGTGCACGAACCAGTCGCTGGGTCATTTAGCCATTTTGCTTTTAAGTACTGGGGCAGGTTTCCGGGTTTTCTGGCTGGGTGGAATTACTGGATGTTGTATATTCTGGTGGCCATGGCCGAACTAACCGCAGTAGGCAAATATATTAACTACTGGTGGCCGCAAATTCCGTCATGGCTGTCGATTTTGTTTTTTTACCTGATTATTACGGCCATTAATTTAACCAATGTGAAATTTTATGGCGAGTCGGAATTCTGGCTAGCCATCATCAAAGTGGCAGCCGTGGTATCCATGATTGTGTTTGGTGGTTATTTGCTATTGACGGCACCGCCTGACTCGATTTCACATATCAGCAATCTATGGGTGCATGGTGGCTTTTTCCCCAATGGCCTTGATGGCCTGTTTTATATGCTGGCGTTTATCATGTTTGCCTTTGGCGGCATTGAGCTCATTGGCATGGCCGCTGCCGAAGCAGAAGACCCGGCCAAAACCATCCCTAAAGCCATTAACCAAGTGGTGTATCGGGTTTTAATTTTTTATATTGGTTCCCTGACAGTTTTGTTATCACTGGTGCCCTGGAATCAGCTGGATGTGGGCAGTCTAGATAAAAGCCCTTTTGTGATGATTTTTAGTCAGCTTGGCATTAGCTGGGCCGCTAACCTACTTAATTTTATTATCTTAACTACGGCGTTATCGGTCTATAACAGCGGCATGTATGCCAATAGCCGGATGCTGTATGGACTGGCGCAACAAGGCAATGCACCCAGGGTTTTTCTTAAGGTAAACCGTCAGGGTGTTCCGGTGGCAGCAACGCTACTGTCTGCCGTGCTGATTTTTGGTTGCGTATTGCTGAATTATTTTGTCCCGGAAAAAGCCTTAAGCCACCTGATGTATATTGTGATTGGTGCGCTGGTTCTAAACTGGGCTATGATTAGCCTGACTCACCTGAACTTCAGGAAATTTGTGCAACGCAACAATATTGCCACCAGTTATCCGGCACTATTTGCCCCGTTAAGCAACTGGTTATGTCTGGGCTTTGTGCTTTTGGTGTTGTATATCATGTGGCAAAAGCAATTTCAGGAATCGGTGATTATGATTCCAGTGTGGATTGGCCTGATGTATGTGTTGTTTAGAACGCTGGGCTTAAATCAGGGTGCGGTTCAGGATAGCAGCACCCCACACTAAAATCTGGCTTAAATACGGCAAGATGGCTGAAAAAAGCTGAGTTTTATGGTTTAATTTCGCGCTTAGCATTTGCTGTTTAATTTGCTAGTTGATGCGCTCTTAGCTTAACCGGATAGAGCAGTTGCCTCCTAAGCGACCGGCGTGGGTTCGAGTCCCGCAGAGCGCACATTTTTCTATATTATATTTTCATTGTTCATTTTGCTTTTCTGGTATTAGGACTTCTCACCATGCGCGCTAGTCGCCTACTGTTTGCTACATTACGCGAAACTCCTGGTGATGCTGAGGTTATCTCACATCAGCTCATGCTGCGTGCCGGCATGATTCGTAAACTCGCATCTGGCTTATACACCTGGTTGCCGTTAGGTGTGCGTGTATTAAACAAAGTAGAAAATATTGTCCGCCAGGAAATGGATAAAAGCGCACTGGAAGTACTGATGCCTGTTACCCAGCCGATTGAACTCTGGCAGGAATCAGGCCGTGAACAGGGTTATGGCCCTGAACTGCTACGCTTTAAGGATCGTCATGATCGTCCATTTGTGCTGGGACCTACCCATGAGGAAGTAATTACCGATCTGGCACGCCAAGAGCTAAAAAGCTACAAGCAACTGCCGGTTAATATGTACCAGATTCAAACCAAATTCCGTGATGAAATTCGTCCGCGTTTTGGTGTCATGCGTTCGCGTGAATTTGTCATGAAAGATGCTTATTCTTTCCACGCCACTCAAGAGTCATTACAAGATACCTATCAGGTGATGTATGACACCTACTGCAATATTTTCACGCGATTAGGCTTAAATTTCCGTCCTGTACAGGCGGATACTGGTTCTATTGGTGGTACGGCATCGCATGAATTTCATGTGCTGGCAGACAGTGGCGAAGATGATATTGCTTTCTCCACCGAATCTGATTTTGCAGCCAATGTTGAAATGGCTGAAGCCCTGTTTCCCAATGGAGCGCGGGTAGGTACACGCCCTGAGCCAACCCAGCAATTAACCATTGTTGATACACCGAATGTTAGAAGCATTGAGGAAGTCTGCCAGTTTTTAAATGTTAAACCTGAGCAAACGGTGAAAACCCTGCTGGTGCGCGGTGCCGCTGATGAAGACGGTCATGCTGGTCTGGTGGCACTGGTGTTACGCGGTGACCATGAGCTTAATGACATTAAGGCAGAAAAACTGCCACAGGTTGCTGCACCGTTAACATTTGCTTCCGATGATGACATTAAAGCGCTGGGTCTGGAACTGGGCTCGATTGGTCCGCAAGGTTTGAATATTCCGGTAATCGTTGATCGTGCAGCGTCGGTCCTTGGCGACTTTGTTTCAGGTGCCAGTCAGGCAGGCAAACACGCCACCGGTGTAAACTGGGAGCGTGATGCACAAATTACGCTAGTAGCAGATATCCGTAATGTGGTGAATGGCGACCCTTCACCCGATGGCAAAGGTATGATTAACATCAAACGTGGTATTGAAGTCGGCCATATTTTCCAGTTAGGCCAAAAATATTCTGAAGCCTTAAACTGCAAAGTGCTGGGTGAAGATGGCAAGCCGCTGACTGTGACCATGGGTTGCTATGGCATTGGTGTCACCCGTGTGGTGGCCGCTGCCATTGAGCAAAATTATGATGACAAAGGCATTATCTGGCCACAAGCCATTGCCCCGTTTGAAGTGGCTATTGTGCCAATGAATCAGGCCAAGTCACCGCGTGCAGTAGCCGCAGCTGAAGACCTGTATCAAGAGCTGCAAGCGGCTGGTTTTGATGTGCTGCTGGATGATCGTAATGAGCGTCCGGGCGTAAAATTCTCTGACCTTGAACTGGTAGGCATTCCGCATCGCATTGTGGTATCCGAACGTGGTCTGGATGCTGGTACTTTTGAATATAAAGGCCGCCGTGATACAGAAGCCTGTGAGCTGAGCAAGGATGAATTGCTAAGCCTATTGCGCGGCTAATTTTCACTGTACAAATCAAGCACGCTGATTTAAGCCTTAAGCCCTGATGACGCCATTAGGGCTTTTTGTTTTGTGATGAATTAACAACGAATTGGAACATGGCTTTAAGTAAAAATAGATTATATTGTTTTGAAAACTTAATCCTTTACAGGTTATGAATAAATTTGCTTATTTAGCTGCATTATTTACCAGTGTAATGCTATTTACTCCAGCACACGCTCATATCAGCGGCAATGCAAATGCCACTATTGATAGCAATAATCTTGAGCTTGCCAAAAATCACTTTGATGAAATGTGCGTCAGGGCGCGGCCTGAAGTAGTACTCAACACAGCAAAAGTAAAAAATCATAGCTTTGAGCTTTTAGAAAAAGATCGTTTTATTTATGGCCTAGAATCTGCCAAACTCGCAGACCAACAAAGCATTGTTATTAAAAATCAGGGCTGTGAGTCCTATACCTGGCAAGTTGATCTGGTTTTAAATGCCAAGACCATAGAGCAGAATAAACAGTTTTGTGATGAATGTTTTATCCAGCAGCTTGAAAGCTATAGCGCATTATTTAGAGAAGAGGATAAAAACTTTTATATCAATTCAATTATGCCACTGCGTCACACGGTGCAGCAACATAATAAGTTAAAAACTGACACTGAATATCATCTAGAGCCGTACTCCAGTATGCCGCATATTGCTACCATTCTGGAGCTTGAAAAACCCACCAAGAAACAATACAAAGTCAGCTTATTATTCTTTGTCGGGCCACTATAAAGACCAGCCACCTAAAAAACCAGTAACTTGCCTAACTGTCTTGAACCCAGCATCTGCCGACTTATTTTGAGACAACCTCCTACTCCCAGGATTTTAGCTAATGTTTAGGCAACCTTTGAGGCTGCCTGCCACTTATATTCATTTAACATCACCAAAAATGAACTACCGCATAAAACTGCAAATCCCCAAGTCAGCGGCACCAGAGTATTGTTATATAGCTGCCCAATCACCGTAGCCAGCACTAAGGATAAAATAGATGCTGACGCACCAATAATGGCAGAAGCCATACCCGCCACATGACCCATAGGCTCCATGGCGATGGCATTTAAATTGCCAAACAAACAGCTAAACAACGAAAATAGTATGCAGGCATACAGCATGAACATCCAGAACATGATTTGAATGCCACTGTACTGGATCATTAAAAATGTCAGGGACATCATCATAATTGCCAGCATGCCGTAAATGCAAATGAGCCGCATGCCTATTTTTTCCACCAGACGTGAATTGGTAAAAGACGCCACACCCATCAAGGCAGCCAGCAGCGCAAAATAAGCACTAAACTCCTGCCCTGACTTGCCAAACTGCTGCATAAAAATCTGCTGCGAGGTGCCTAAATAACCAATAAAGCCACCGAAGCACAGCCCGGTACATAGCAAATAACTCATGGTTGTGCGATTACGAATCACCTCACCAAAACCATGCTCAAAAGCCTTAACACGTAAGGGAACGCGTTGTGCTGGAATAAGGTTTCTGGCAAACGGATGGCCAGCCATATGCCAATAATTAGCGCATAACCAATGTACATTAAAAAAATGGCACGCCAGCCTGCCAGGTTAATAATCAATTGCCCAATGGCAGGAGCAATAGCAAGCGCAACCATAAACACCATCATAATGAGCGACATGACCCGCGCCATTTGTGTGCCGCTATACTTATCCCGTACTACGGATATAGTAGCGACATAAGGCCCTGCCACGCCCAGACCCTGAATAAAGCGGCCCACTAAAAACCACTCAAAGCTCTGGGTCAAATAGCACAATGCGCTACCTGCAAAATAAATAGCAATACCGGTAAACAGGATTGGCTTACGCCCAATAGCATCAGATAATGGCCCGGCAATGAGTTGCCCAAACGTCATGCCTGCAAAAATACCAGTAATGACCCACTGCACACTATTGGCCTGTTCTACCTGAAACATATGGCCGATATAGCCCAGCGCAGGGAGTAGCGCATCAATTGAAAACGATACCACCGACATGAGTAATGCCATTAACAGGGCAAATTCTCTGGAATGAATATCTGACATAAGTTTTCCCAACGCCCAGTAGTTTTTATCATCTAGAAGAATAATTTTCGCTTTGCATTCTATCCAATACAAAGCATTGCGGAGAACACCAAAACAAAAAACCGCCTCAAATTGAGACGGTTTTTATGCTTACAACAGCAGCTTAGTGACCTGTACCATTAATGGCTTTGGTCATATCCTCAACTACTTTCTTGGCGTCACCAAAGATCATCATGGTCTTGTCATTGTAGAACAGGTCGTTATCCAGACCTGCATAACCCGTTGCCATGGAACGTTTGATCACCATAATGGTACGCGCCTTGTGGGCTTCCAGAATTGGCATGCCATAGATAGGCGAACTTGGATCATCTTTAGCCGCAGGGTTAACCACGTCGTTAGCACCAATCACCAGTACCACATCGGTTGCCGGGAAATCAGAGTTGATTTCATCCATTTCCAGAATGTCTTCATAAGCAACATCAGCTTCGGCCAGCAACACGTTCATGTGACCCGGCATACGACCGGCTACCGGGTGAATCGCAAAGCGCACCGTTACCCCCTGCTCTTTTAGCAGGTTAGCCAGCTCTTTAACCGCGTTTTGCGCACGACCTTGCGCCATCCCATAACCTGGTACAATTACCACGCTGTCGGCATTGGACATCAGGAAGCCTGCATCATCGGCAGAACCGGAACGGTAATTGCGCTGAACCTGCTCGCCATCTGTTGCACCAGCAGCAGCGCCAGCGGTAGCAATGCCACCAAACAGGACATTGATAATAGAACGGTTCATGGCCTTACACATGATATAAGACAGAATCGCACCGGATGAACCGACCAGAGAACCTGCCACAATCAGCATGTTGTTTTCTAAGGTAAAACCAATACCTGCCGCCGCCCAGCCAGAAAATGAGTTCAGCAGGGATACCACCACCGGCATATCGCCGCCGCCTACTGGCGCAATCCACACCCACCCAAACGCCAGTGCCAGAACGGTCATGGCCCAGAATGACTGCATATTACCTGTCACAAAGAAGTGAATCCCAGCAGCCAGCATAGCAATAAAAATAAGTGCCTGAACCGGTTTTACCCAGCCACCCTTAATGGTTTTAGCCCATTTTTTGGCGGCCAGCTTGCCATAAGCAAATACCGATGCCGTAAAGGTAATTGCACCCACAAAACAACCCACAAACAGTTCAAACAAATGAACCTTGGTCATTTGTGCATATTCAATACCTGCGGTTGCCAGTGTACCCGCGTTGCTGCTTTCAATCGCAGTTAAAGCGTTGTTATGCAAGATTGCAGCAATAGCGATCAGTACCGCAGCCAGACCCACCAGTGAGTGCATCAACGCTACAGTTTCAGGCATCTGGGTCATGGGTACAGTACGCGCACGGGCAATGCCCACTACCGCACCAGCAGCCATCGCCACCAGAATCATCCAGATGACCGGATTGTCTGCCACAAAGAACGTGGTTATCACAGCAATCGCCATAGCGATCATGCCGTAACGGTTGCCAGCAATAGCTGTTTTTGGGCCAGACAGGCCACGCAAGGTTAAAATAAACAGTACTGCGCCAATCAAGTAGAACCAGTTGGCGTTACCCTGAATAAAATCATGAATCAATTCCATGGATTAACGCCCCTTAGTCTTTTACTGCTTTTTTGGCTTTTGGCTTAAACATTTCCAGCATGCGTGCTGTTACTGCAAAACCACCAAAAATATTAATACTTGCCAGAAACACGGCAACTGCGCCCAGAACACTTACTGTATTAATGCTCTGAAACGCAACATTCGCCTCTATACCCACTACAGGCAGGCCTACTGTTTGCAGCATGGCACCTACAATAATAATGGAAGACAGGGCATTGGTTACTGCCATAAGCGGCGTATGCAATGCAGGCGTTACACCCCACACCACGTAATAACCCACAAAAATGGCTAGTACAAAAATAGTAATAGTTTCAACCATGATGCTACTCCTTAACCGCGCTTAAGCAGCACTTGGCCGCCATGGGTAATCAGCAGAGCTTTTTGAATTTCATCATCCTGGTTCAAAACAAGATTTTTATCTTTGTCAAATAAAGTTTCAACAAAATTCAAAACGTTACGTGCATATAATGCTGAGGCTTCGGTAGCCAGTGTGGCTGGAATATTTGGAATACCCAGAATCTTAACGCCATTTTCGGTCACTACAGTTTCACCAACAGCAGAACCTTCTACGTTGCCACCAGTTTCAACTGCCATATCCAGAATCACAGAGCCAGGTTTCATTTTGGCAACTGTCGTCGCGTTAATTAAGCGCGGTGCATTGCGGCCAGGAATTAACGCAGTGGTAATCACGATATCGGCGTTAGACACCGCTTTGTCCACAATCGCTGCCTGATCTTTGATGTATTGCTCGCCAGGCTGCCAGCCATAACCGCTCTTGGCAGCTTCGGCGGCACGGGCTTTTTCTTCATCAGACATTGGCACGTCTAGCCATTTACCGCCCAGTGACTCAACCTGATCCTTAGCCGTTGGACGCAGGTCTGTCGCTTCTACCACAGCACCCAGACGCTTGGCGGTTGCAATGGCCTGCAAGCCTGCAACACCAACACCCATAATCACCACACGGGCAGGCTTTACAGTACCTGCTGCGGTCATCAGCATAGGAAACATACGCTGATATTCAGCAGCAGCCAACAATACCGATTTATAACCGGCTAGGTTGGCCTGCGAAGACAACACGTCCATGTTTTGAGCGCGAGACAAGGTACGTGGTAACAGCTCCAGTGCAAATGAAGACACTTGTTGTGCCGCAAAAGCATCCAGCTCTGGATTACGGTGCGGATCGAAAGTTGCCACCACAATACTATTGGCAGGAAGCTTTTTAATCTCGTCACCTTTGGGCGCACGTACTTTTAAGATAATCTGGCTACCGGTGTAGGCATCATCCGTTAACGTAGCACCTGCTTGCTCAAAAGCACTGTCGATATAAGCGGCTTTGACGCCTGCACCACGTTCAATCACAACGGTATGCCCGCTAGCGGTTAATTTTTTAACCGTTTCGGGTGTTGCCGCGACGCGTGTTTCGCCGGCAACCGTTTCGGCTGGAATTCCGATCTGCATGAGAGATCCTCAAGCTGGTTTTTTGTCTGCAAAAGCTTCTGGGTAAGAAGCTTCCCCCAGTAAATGTTCCGTAAAAGGCCAGAGATTGTACTCTAAATCATTTGGATTTGTACCTACTATTTTTTACATGAATACCAATAATTCTGGTTTTTCCCACTTTTTGATATTTTTAACTATAAAAGTGGTATTTTTTGCCAAACTTGACAGCGCATTATTTCAAAAACAAACTAGACCCTTCCCTGCTGTACCTATTTTTCTTATGTCACGCTTTAATTCGGTGGTGCTTTTTGGCTCATTTTGTGTGCTGGCCTCGGCGATTTTGTTCGCAATCAAAGCCATTTTAATCAAGTATACTTACCAACTATCCCCTGATGCTGACGCAGTGACTGTGCTAGCGCTACGCATGATGAGCGCTTTGCCATTTTTCCTGCTGATTGCCCTGTTTTCCAAATCTCCTGTTAGGACAACCACCGCTCAGGACTGGAGTCTGCTACTGCTTGCAGGTTTTATTGGTTATTATCTGGCCAGTATTCTGGATTTTATGGGTCTGATGTTTATCAGCGCTTCACTAGAGCGCATTATTTTATTTTTATACCCTACCCTGACCGTGCTAGCCTCAGCAGTCATTTATAAGCAACAGATTTCTTTTAGAACCTGGCTAGCGATCTTACTGAGTTACGGGGGTACAGTGGTAGTCGTGCTGGGGGAAGGCTGGCAAGCATTACATGCCAATAATATATTACTGGGCAGTTCGCTGGTCTTTGCCGGTGCGATCGCCTATGCCATGTATCTGGTCATGACACCTACACTCATCAGGCGTTTTGGCAGTTGGCGCTTTACCGGACTTGCCATGAGTGTGGCATGTATTGCAGCGATTGGTCACTACCTATGGGTTAACCCAAATCCAGTACAACATCTTTCCAGCTTGCCTGACACTGTCATCTGGTATGGGGTTGCCCTTGGCTTTTTTTCTACGGTTCTGCCTGCTACGTTACTCATGCAGGGCATTGCGCGTATTGGTTCGGCACAAGCCGCCTTAATTAGTGCAGGCGGGCCTATTTTAACTCTTCTATTGGCAGTAGCCTTTTTGGGAGAGCATCTAAATACCATTCAGTGGTTTGGCTGTGTCTTAAATATTACCGGTGTGCTGATGATTACCCTTGCCCCTAAAAAGCCTGACCCACCGCCTGCTGCTCCTTCCATGGAAAACCTGGCTTGATGCAGCTTTTTAAAACTTAATGGTTTAAAATATACGCATGTTTAATATTATTTCTTTTCCATGCCTACATCTGCTTCACTTATCAAATCCCCGCAACGAATCTCCGTCGCACCTATGATGGATTGGACAACACGTGATTACAGGTATTTTGCACGCCTGTTTAATCCGCATGTCTGGCTATATAGTGAAATGGTTACTACCGGCGCCATTTTATATGGTGATAAAAACCGGCATCTGGATTTTAATGCATTTGAGCAACCACTTGTGTTGCAGCTGGGTGGTTCTAACCCACAAGACTTAGCAATCTGTAGCAAAATTGCCGAAGACTGGGGCTATGCCGAGGTCAATTTAAACGTGGGCTGCCCAAGTGACCGGGTGCAGAATAATAAAATTGGTGCTTGTTTAATGGCAGAGCCAGAGCTGGTGGCAGAATGTATTGCGACCATGCAAGATGCCGTTAATATTCCAGTCACGGTGAAACATCGTATTGGTATTGATGACATGCAAAGCTATGAAGAAATGCTGCATTTTGTAGATACCGTAGCACAAACAGGTTGCACTCATTTTATCGTACATGCGCGAATTGCGCTGCTTCAGGGTTTATCACCCAAGGAGAATCGGGAAATTCCCCCATTACGTTATGATGATGTTTATCGACTAAAACAGGAACGACCTAACTTATTTATAGAAATTAATGGGGGTATTAAAACAGTTAAAGATACCCAGCAACATTTACAGCAAGTTAACGGGGTAATGATTGGACGTGAGGCTTATCATAACCCTTATTTACTGGCAGAGTTGGGTAAACTTTATGGCCTATCCGCACCTGACCGCTTTGAAATCATGCAACAGTTTTTGCCTTATATAGCGAAGCGCCTAAGCGAGGGAGCACCCTTGTCATTCATCACGCGGCATATTTTGGGCTTGTTTCAAGGCTTGCCCGGTGCACGTAAATGGCGACAGGCGTTGAGCGGTAGCAATGCAAAAACATTAAAAGATGTAGAAAATGCGCTAGCAGTCATGCAACAAACGCTTGACCACTTTAGTAAGCAGCCGACTACTCTATCAGCTCACTAATTGCTTAAAGATGCAGCAGTGCATAGTGAACTGACTGGACAAATGCTTAAAAAGCGCTACACTAGCAACCTTGTTCGGGGCGTAGCGCAGCCTGGTAGCGCACTTGCATGGGGTGCAAGGGGTCGCAGGTTCAAATCCTGCCGTCCCGACCAATAAAATCAATAGATTACAATAAGAATCAGCCTAGTAGATCTAATTCATTCATATCAATAAATTAACTATTCCGAAACTACAGGATAAATCACCTTTCCATTATCTAGCCGCTTTGCCCCCACTGTAGGCACTGCGTGATCAACTCTTCCAGGCATCAATAAATGGTCAACCAGATATCCATTTAATAATAGATAATCGGTAATAATACGACGATGACAGCGCCACCACACAGCTTCTGAGCACATTAAGGCCAGTCGTGTTTTTTGACCCAGCGCAATGAGCGCATTAAAAGCAGCGGTAAACTCATCACTTAACGCATAATCTGCATAATTGTGAAAACCTGATACTCGCCATATGGCATTAAGGTGACTATCAATATCCTTTTGTTTAGGGCGCCGTCCGCCAAGACCAGCACAATGCTGGTAACCAATATCCACCCGCGCTAGATCGTCCGGTAAGTGATCAATATTAAATACAGGGTTGCTGCGTGAGCGTGGAAACGTACGCACATCAACCAGCAGCTTAACCTGCGCGGCCTGCAACATACCTAGAAACTCCTCCAGGCTGCGATTGGAATGTCCAATAGTGCAAAACATCGCCGTCATATTTAAATCCCAAGTGCTGCATTTCTACACTAATCTCAAAACGCTCATATACAATTCCTGTGCCATTTACTTCTTATAATTCCGGCAACCTGCTAAGGTTTTACAATTGAACGCGCTGATAAATTACACTTGTCCTTCTTCGGTTTAAGAGTTTTTATCTCCATGCTTGGCTGCTTGTTGACGCGCCAGCTCAGGGTCAAATTCACGGAAATTCCCGGTGCGATGATCCGCTGTATCAAGCTCTTGCTGATGCTCAGCTTTTAACTGCTTGGCAAACTGCTCTTGTGAGTTAGCACGAGCCGTTTGATATTCAGTTTTCGAGCTATGTTTATGCTGAGAAACTTGGCTCTGATCCGCGGACAGAGAGTCTGGAGATGAATTTTTTTGCTGCTGAGACATTTTAATATCCTGTTTAAATGAAGTAAGTTAAAAAAGTGATTTGCCTATCTTTAACTTACCTTAACCATTTCAATGCCGCAGTACTGTCTAAACTAAGCAGCAATTTATAATTATGTTATAACTTTTAGTGAGAACATGTGATTCCACCAATATATGCATCAGGTATGCAGTCAAATATAATCGCTGAACTCTAAGCTTAAATAAGACTATAGCTATACTTCAAACTGGTTAGTAACTACAGGAGGTATTAAATGCAGAGATTCATTTTCTTTATGTGTTCGACTTAATGTATTGCTCAGCACCCTAACTTTAAAAATTACCCAACATTGGTGCGTGAAAATAGTCAAGTACCAAATAAAGCCCCAATAGGATTACTAAAGCCAAGATAATAATAAAAAGAGCATACTTATAGTCAATGACCTGCCCCTTGCTCATTTGCTTTCCTGAAACTTCTTCATGTTCTCCAGCAATACTTTCATCATGACTATGCAGGATATTTAAAAAAGGCTGAATTAAATCACTATCCAGCGTATAGGGGTTAAATTTCTCCCACTGATTACTTTCAAAAAACTGCTGGATAGACGGCTCATGCATCACATATTTCATGCTCCAGCCTTTAAAACGCGGTGCGTTAATTTCCTCATAGGACAGCAAGGCCAGATTAGTATGCCGGGGATCATTATTTAGTTTTTCATACAGTGCATCAATATCTGCCTTTTTACCCTCTAAGCACTGAAAGAAATAGTCACTTCCATAAAAAAGCACGCCATAAATTTGATGATTGGAGTTATGGGCCTGTGCTTCATCTAAAATATTAATTAAATCTTGCCGAATGGTGGCAGGCTTAGAAGTCGTAATACTGGCATAAGTTAAACGAATAATGCTATCCATTGTTTCTTACTCCTGCTTTACCATTATATTTTTCACAAATTTGATCAATAATATACTCATAATCATATACTTTAACAACACTTTTCACTATTACAAGCGTAATTAAACTTATCTTAAAGATGTATAAATAACTCATCTATAAGTTAAAAATATAGTTATACTTAATAATATTCTATTTGTAGCAAGCATATTTATTTATAGCGCACCAATTTTTAAAGCCTGCTGCTAAAACTTTAATAAGACTTAATTAAATTTAGTGAAAAAGAAATATTAAAAAAGCCTTGAAACACTGTGGAATCAAGGCTTTTCGTTTTAGTTTAATAAAGCTATATGGTGGAGATGGCGGGAGTTGAACCCGCGTCCGCCAGCACTACGCCCACGAATCTACATGCTTAGTTATCGTCTATTGCTTTAACTACTAACAGCCCAACGAACAGGACGTTAGCAGCGAGTCCCTAAGTTTGACACCATGTCACGGGACAGGACACGGTGCGGATCTGTGTGCGTGCGCTTCAGTCGGCCTACCTGACCACAGATATTCAGGCGGGCGGACAAGCAGCCCTTAGGCTGCTAGAGCGTAGGTTTCGTCGTTTGCGACTATTTTAATGCAAGATTGATTTACGAGAGATAATGCGCTCTCGGCATGCATCATTGAGTTTCATCACCAGCGTCGAAGCCAGAACATCCCCAATGCGAACACCTAGTATAACAGGTTAAATGGCCTTGGTGCTATTGACTTCACCAATTCATAACATACCTGATTATCTTTGGGTTAAGTATATAATGAGGCCAGATTTAAAAACTTCAAGCAGGATCATGCACTAAAATGGATTATTTACTGGCCTTGGATCAGGGTACAACATCAAGCCGTGCCATTATTTTTGATAATAAGGGAAATATTAAAGCCACAGCCCAGCGTGAAATCGCCATTCGCACCCCGCAGCCAGGATGGGTAGAACAGGACGCGCAGGAACTATGGAATACCCAGATTGGTGTTGCTCAACAAGCTATGGCAGCGGCTGGTCTACTCGCTCAGGATATCGCAGCCATCGGCTTAACCAACCAGCGTGAAACCACCATTATCTGGAACAGGCAGACTGGAAAACCCATTGCACCGGCAATCGTCTGGCAGGATCGCCGTACTGCCGAGTGGTGTGAGCAGCAAAAACAAATGCTGGATGAAAAAAAGCTCAACCAAAAAACTGGCCTGCGGATTGATCCGTATTTTAGTGCCGGAAAACTGGTCTGGATGCTGAAACACATTCCAGAAGCAAGGCAGCTGGCTGATGCTAACAATTTGGCCTTTGGTACCGTAGATAGCTGGCTAATCTGGAATTTAACACGCGGTGAGCAGCATGTGATTGATATGAGTAATGCCTCACGCACCTTACTCATGAATATCCAAACCCAGAACTGGGATGAGGAACTACTAAAGCACTTTAATATACCGCCTAGTGTACTACCTGATATTGTGCCATCTGGTGGACTGATTGGTCATACCGCAGATGGTTTGCTGGGGCGAAAAATCCCTGTATGCGCGGCAGTTGGTGATCAGCAATCGGCACTGTTTGGTCAAGGCTGTTTTGAAGCAGGCTTGGCAAAAAACACCTATGGCACTGGCTGTTTTATGCTGATGAATACCGGCAGCCAGTTGCAATACAGTCAACATCAGTTATTGTCTACACTGGCCTGGCAAATTCCTGACATGCCAACGCAGTATGCGCTAGAGGGCAGCGTGTTTATGGCGGGTGCTATTGTACAATGGCTGCGCGATGGCCTTGGCATTATTCAAAAAAGCAGCGATGTCGAAAAGCTAGCCTGCCAGGTTAAGGATAGTGATGGTGTGATTCTGGTGCCCGCCTTTACTGGTCTTGGCGCACCATATTGGGATAGCGAAGCCCGGGCCATGTTTACAGGGATGACCCGCGGTACCAACCGCTGTCATATCGCTCGTGCTGCCCTTGAAGCTATTGCGTTTCAGGTGGCGGATGTCCTCACAGCCATGCAACAGGATGCGCCCATACCTTTAACCGAATTGCGGGTAGACGGCGGAGCCTGTAGTAATGATACATTGATGCAGTTTCAGGCCGATTTGCTTGGCGTACCGGTATTACGGCCAAAGCTACAGGAAACCACAGCCCTCGGAGCCGCCCTGATGGCAGGACTGGGAGCAGGCTTATTTAGCTGCACAAAAGATATGCACCACCTGTGGCAATTAGAACGCTGCTTTGAGCCCCAGATGAATACGGATGAACGTCAGCAGCGCCTGCATCAGTGGCATCGTGCGGTACGCCAGGCCATGATGCAGGATTAAATTCATAGCGTCGCGTACCATGCTTGCAGTACTTAGCTTTTAAATTGTTTCCATGCTTGCAGCGTGGCTTCTTTGCGTTCATCCAGCTTGCTGAGGGTTTCATTTTTGGCTTTGTCCAGCACCTGCTTTACCTCTTGAAAGGTACCTTGAGCCTCACCCGCCAGCTCATTAAACGCAGTGTTTAACTCTGCCTTTAGAGTGCCCAAAAATGTGGCCACACTTTGTGTACTATTGCCAAAATGGCTCTTGGCATAGCTTACCCGCGCGTTTAATTCCTCGTGTAAACCTGTAACATTTTTTTGCAGGGCTTCAGAGGCTACCTCGGCCTGGGTCTCAAAGCGCTCCAGCGCACTGGTCGTTACCTGTTTTAAGTCACTCAGCGCCGTTGTTGCATTTTCTTTTAGCTGATCAATATGCTGAGTTAACTGATCAATGGGCTGCTTGGTAGTATTGTTATTAGCTGCTGTGTTTTGTGTCATGGTCATGCTCCAGTAAAATAGGCTGATGTTTGATCAGTATGACATAAAAATTTCAGGAGCCTGCCCGTTTTGTTAGACAAGTTTTTGTTTTAGATTAACGGTAATATTCTTATTTTTTATAATAAAAAAGGATTGCACAGCGTACCATGCAATCCCGATATTGAGCGTCTATTGGCTTTTTAGCTTTTTATCTTCTCAAACGCCTGCTTGGTCCTGGTTTTCAGTTCTTCTATTTTCTCAAGCGCCTGCGCTTTTAGCTCATCAACATTAATATCATTTTCTTCCAGTGTTTCCAGCGCTTTAGTTTTCAGCTCTTCGTACTTGTCCATTGCCTGGGTTTTTAACTCATCCACATTGATGTTATTTTCTTCTAGTTTCTCCAAAGCTCTGTTTTTTAATTCTTCTATTTTGTCCAAGGCCTGGGTTTTAAGCTCAGCCAGTTTGTCAGTATTATCATCCATCATTTCACTAGCCTGATCCTTAAGGTCGGCGGCTTTATCCTGAGCTGCCTGCATTTGATCTGTGGCTGTCTGCTGTAAATTCTTCAAGGATTCTTGAGCTTGATCTTTCAGTTCACTGACTTTTTGCCCGGCTTGCACTAATTTTTCCTTTTGCTCATCAGGCAGTTTTTCCTTGCCAATCTCTGTCTGCTGATTCGCCTTTTCTACTGCTTCTTTTACCAGATCATTCGTCTGTTTTTTTAAATCGTCAAGATTTTCATTTGCCATCGTTGTTCTCCAATAAAAATTAAAAGTCATAAGCGCCTATCTGTTCTTCACTATACAAGCCGCTTGAACCGCCAGCTAAGGGTTTATTGTGAGGTTTTTAATACAGCAATTATCTAGTGTAATTCTTGTGTAATTTGCTTTTATATTAGACCTCTTGCGAAAGTCGTTATTGCAAGTTCATCCGGTTTACCAGTGCAGCGATTAAGTTAATGCGTAAACCGAATCTTTTCCGTCGATTTCGATAGCGTTCACTTAGTATTCTAAATCTTTTCAATTGACTGTTAATATGTTCGATTACAACTCGTATTTTTCCAATCATTTTATTGTACTTTTTCTCAACATCAAATAAGGGTAAATTCTTCTTTTTCTTTATTGGCATCAATAATTTAAAGCCATCTTGCTCTAACCCATAGTACCCTAAATCGGTCATAACATATTCAAAATGTTTGAATTTTTTTACTGTTTTTCTTGCCAATTTAATATCATGCTGACTGCCAGAAGATATATCTACTCCTATGATTTGTTTACTCTTCGGATGATAGATCACTTGGGCTTTTAGCGTATGTTTCTTCTTTTTACCACTGTAGAACTTACTCTGATTTTTTTTTCGGGCGTTCTATTGAACATTCTGTAGCATCAATAATGACCCAGTTAAATTGTTCGTTTGCTGTGGTAATGCTTCGTTTTGGCAGGGTAAAACGCCTTGATTTCATTAATGCATCTTCAACCTTTTTAATGGTTCGATTCACATTACTTTCAGCGATATGGTAATTTGCAGCCAATTCCAATTGAGTGCTGTAATTCCGTAAGTAATTGAGTGTTAATAATAATTGATCCTCTATAACTAAAGTATGAGGACGCCCAGATTTCTTTTTAAGTGATTCTGCTTCTTTTAAAACTTCGACCATTTCACTAAAAACTGGTCGAGGTACACCAACCAAGCGCTTGAATTCAGAATCTGAAAAACGGTTTAATTTCTGATATTTCATGAAATCTATATTGAGGCAGTTTTTACTTTCGCAAGAGGTCTATTATCTTTAATATTATTCATATTCCTATATTTGCTGACCTACTTTACAGCGCAGGTTCATGCCGTAGAACTATTTATTGTTTTAAGCAAAAGAAAATTGGTTGCTTTAGTCAATTACATGAAATCTTGTCTGCGGCATAGACTCTTGCCCGACAAATCCGTATAATACTCTGTTAATTCAAGCGAGCAGACTCAAGGAGGCCGTGTTAAGTAAACACGTCATCATTTGGCACGTCTACTCGCTTTTTTACAGCCTCAATAATGTGGTTAAAGCTTTAGGAGCTTCGGTTTGCGCACCCCTGCCATTTTAGCCCTCGCCGATGGAACCATTTTCCATGGTACCTCTATCGGAGCCACGGGTAGTACGACTGGTGAAGTCGTTTTCAACACTGCCATGACCGGTTATCAGGAAATTTTAACTGACCCGAGTTATGCCCAACAAATTGTAACCCTGACCTATCCGCATATTGGCAACACTGGTGTCAATGAGGAAGACTTTGAGTCCGGCCGCGCCAAGCGGGTATGGGCCAATGGTCTGGTTATTCGTGACTTGCCTTTGCTGGCCAGCAATTTTCGTTCATCCAAGCCACTTGACCAGTATTTAAAAGAACATAATGTGGTGGCGATTGCTGACATTGACACCCGCAAGCTGACCCGTATTTTGCGCGATAAAGGGTCACAGGGTGGTTGCATTCTGGCAGGAGAAAATATTACCGAGGCACAGGCGTTGGCCGCCGCGCGGGCCTTTGGTGGTCTGCAAAACGTAGATCTGGCCAAAGAGTGCTGCGACCCGGAAGGTTTTAAATGGGAAGAGGGCTCATGGCAGTTAGGTAAAGGGTTTAGTCGCCCGGAAACCAGATTCCATGTAGTTGCTTATGATTACGGCTTTAAAACCAATATATTGCGCCTGCTGGCTGACCATGGTTGCCGTTTGACCGTAGTGCCTGCCCAAACCCCTGCGGCAGAGGTTCTGGCCATGAATCCGGACGGTATTTTCCTGTCCAATGGTCCCGGTGATCCTGCAGCCTGTGATTATGCAGTTGAGGCAGTAAAAACTATTGTAGATACCACCGACATCCCGGTATTCGGAATTTGTCTGGGTCATCAGATTCTGGCACTGGCTTCAGGTGCCAAAACCATGAAGATGAATCACGGCCATCATGGTGCTAACCATCCGGTAAAAAATCTGGAAGATGGCACAGTAATGATTACCAGCCAGAACCATGGCTTTGCTGTGGATGAAAGCACTCTGCCTGCCAACCTGCGAGCCACGCATCGCTCCTTGTTTGATGGCACCAATCAGGGCATTCACCGCACTGACAAGCCAGCTTTTAGCTTTCAGGGTCACCCCGAAGCCTGTCCCGGTCCGCATGACTGTGCCCCATTGTTCAAACATTTTGTTGAGCTGATGCAGCAGGCTAAAAAATGATAATGAAGATGAATGATTACGCTACTCGAAGCATAGCTTCTGGCCATGTGCTCGGACGGATGAAAAGCACCGCTTTGCAAGGCGAAGCGGCTCCGCTTTACCCTCACTCAGGAGTTTCCAATGCCTAAACGTACAGACATAAAAAGCATCCTGATTATTGGTGCAGGTCCCATTGTGATTGGTCAGGCCTGCGAGTTTGACTATTCGGGTGCGCAAGCCTGTAAAGCCCTGCGCGAAGAAGGTTACCGGGTGATTCTGGTAAACTCCAACCCAGCCACCATCATGACCGACCCCAGCATGGCGGATTCAACCTATATTGAACCCATCACCTGGCAAACCGTGGCACAAATTATTGAAAAAGAGCGTCCTGATGCGGTACTGCCAACCATGGGCGGCCAAACTGCACTGAACTGTGCGCTGGCGCTGGATGCCAATGGTATTTTAGAAAAATATAATGTTGAGCTAATTGGCGCCAGCAAAGAAGCCATTGAAAAAGCAGAAGACCGGAAGCTGTTTGATCAGGCCATGCGTAAAATTGGCCTTGAATGCCCTAAGGCTGCCATTGCCGAAACCATGGAAGAAGCACTGGAAATTCAGAGCCGTTTTGGCTTTCCAGTCATTATTCGTCCATCATTTACCATGGGTGGTTCAGGCGGCGGTATTGCTTACAATCGTGAAGAGTTTTTAGAGATTTGCGAGCGCGGCTTTGACCTGTCCCCTACTCACCAGCTATTGATTGATGAATCACTGATTGGCTGGAAAGAGTATGAAATGGAAGTGGTGCGCGACAAGAATGACAACTGCATTATTGTCTGTTCCATTGAAAACTTTGATGCCATGGGCGTGCATACCGGCGACTCCATTACTGTAGCGCCCGCACAAACGCTAACCGATCGCGAATATCAATTAATGCGCAATGCATCCATTGCAGTACTGCGCGAAATTGGTGTAGAAACCGGTGGTTCTAACGTACAGTTTGGGATTAACCCGGTTGATGGCCGTATGGTGGTCATTGAGATGAATCCACGAGTGTCGCGTTCATCAGCGCTGGCCTCCAAAGCAACCGGCTTCCCGATTGCCAAGATTGCCGCCAAATTGGCTGTGGGTTATACTCTGGATGAACTCAAAAATGACATTACCGGTGGCGCAACCCCGGCATCTTTTGAGCCATCCATTGATTACGTGGTCACCAAAGTTCCGCGTTTTAATTTTGAAAAATTCCCGCAGGCCGATGCGGTACTCACCACGCAAATGAAGTCAGTGGGTGAAGTCATGGCTATTGGCCGCAGCTTCCAAGAATCCATTCATAAAGCTTTGCGTGGGCTGGAGGTAGGTGCCTCTGGCTTTGATGAAAAAATTGCCTTGGGTACCGAAGGTGCAATTGACAAGCTACGTCTGGAGCTTAAAGTGCCTGGCCCTGAGCGGATCTGGTATGTGGCTGATGCGTTCCGTCATGGCATGACCCTGGAACAGGTGTTTGAGTACACTGCGATTGATCCGTGGTTTTTGGTACAGATTGAAGACATCGTTAAAACCGAAGAGCAGGTAAAGCAACTTGGCTTTGCCGGTCTTGACTATGACACCATGCGTACTTTGAAGCGCAAGGGTCTGTCCGATTTACGTATTGCCAATTTACTGGGTATTCGCCAAAAGCAGCTGCGTAAACGTCGCTGGGATCTGGGTATTCATCCGGTATACAAGCGTGTGGATACCTGTGCTGCCGAGTTTGCGACCAGCACTGCCTATATGTACTCTACCTATGAGGAAGAGTGTGAGGCCAGCCCATCCAGCCGTGACAAGATCATGGTACTGGGCGGTGGGCCAAACCGGATTGGTCAGGGCATTGAGTTTGACTATTGCTGTGTACATGCGGCACTAGCCATGCGTGAAGATGGTTATGAAACCATTATGGTCAACTGTAACCCTGAAACAGTTTCTACCGACTACGACACCTCTGATCGCCTATACTTTGAGCCAGTCACGCTGGAAGATGTACTTGAAATCGTTCGTGTTGAAAAACCAAAAGGCGTCATTGTACAGTACGGCGGTCAAACCCCGCTAAAACTGGCACGTGCGCTGGAAGAAGCCGGTACACCAATTATTGGCACCTCACCGGATGCCATTGACCGTGCTGAAGACCGCGAACGCTTCCAGCAAATGATTCAGCGCCTAAATCTGCGTCAGCCCAACAACAGCATTGTAAAAAGTGCTGAAGAGGGTCTGGTTGAAGCGGCCAAAGTCGGCTATCCACTGGTAGTACGCCCCTCCTATGTACTAGGTGGCCGTGCCATGGAAATTGTGTATAACGAAGATGAGTTGAAGCGTTACCTGCGTGAAGCGGTACAAGCGTCCAACGAAGCACCTGTACTGCTGGATCGTTTTCTGGATGATGCCATTGAAGTAGATATTGACTGCGTTTCTGACGGTAAAGACGTAGTGATTGGCGGAATCATGCAGCATATTGAACAAGCTGGAGTCCACTCGGGTGACTCGGCCTGCTCGCTGCCGCCTTACTCCTTATCTGCTGACATCCAAAATGAAATGCGCGAGCAAACTATTGCCATGGCACGTGAGCTTGGCGTTGTTGGCCTGATGAATGTTCAGTTTGCGGTAAAAGGCAATGATGTTTATATTCTGGAAGTCAACCCGCGAGCTTCACGTACCGTACCCTTTGTCTCCAAGTGTATTGGAGTGAGTCTGGCTCAGGTTGCAGCACGCTGCATGGCTGGCAAAACACTGGCTGAACAAAACTTTAACAGCGAAATTGTGCCAAAGTTCTATGCAGTTAAAGAGGCCGTTTTCCCATTTGCCAAGTTCCCGGGCGTAGATCCAATCCTTGGGCCAGAAATGAAGTCCACCGGTGAAGTGATGGGTGTGGGCAAAACCTTTGGCGAAGCCTTTTATAAAGCCGTGCTGGGCAGTAATGATCGTTTGCCCGGCAAGCCGGTTGAAGGCGAAACCAAACGGGTTTTCCTGTCAGTACGCGACTCTGACAAGCCACATATTGCACCTATTGCCAAAAAATTGACCGACCTTGGCTTTAAACTGGTCGCCACGGGTGGTACTTATCGGGTACTGGCCGAGCAGGGCATTGAATGTGAGCGCGTGAATAAAGTGACTGAAGGCCGTCCGCATATCGTGGATCGCTTGAAGAACGGTGAAATTCACCTGATCATCAATACCACAGAAGGTAAGCAGGCACAGCAGGATTCATTCTCAATCCGTCGCAGCGCCCTACAGGGCAAGGTATATTACACCACCACCTTAAGCGGTGCTGATGCGGTGTGTGAAGCCGTAAATATCCAGTTACCTATGGATGTTTATCGCCTGCAAGACTTACAAAGCATTTAATCGCATCTGAAGGTTCCGCCACTGTCAGGTGGCGGAACTTTTTTTTTAAGCTGTATTTTTAACCCATAGAGTACTGCATCACTTTTAAAAGGATCTGATTATGCAACGCTATCCCATGACGCCACAGGGTGAAAAAGCTCTGCAAGAGGAATTACAGCAACTTAAATCTGTTGAGCGTCCACGTATTATCGCAGCCATTGCCGAAGCACGTGCGCACGGTGACTTAAAGGAAAATGCTGAATATCATGCTGCCAAGGAACAGCAGGGTTTTTGTGAAGGCCGGATTCAGGAAATTGAAGCCAAGCTTGGTGCAGCAGATGTAATTGATGTGGCCAAGCTGCCACAGGATGGCCGTGTGGTATTCGGCGTAACTGTTGAAATTGAAAATCTGGATACCGAAGAACGCCGCAGCTATCAGTTAGTAGGCGATGATGAAGCCGACTATAAGCAAAACAAAATTTCCATTAACTCGCCAATTGCCCGAGGCTTGATTGGTAAACGCGAGGGAGATGAAGTGCGAATTACCACACCGGGTGGTGAGGTAGAATATGAAATCATGAGCGTAAAATACATCGGCTAGGCTTTTCACCTAGAATAAAAAGTGAGGCTGCTAAGGATGGGAAATACCCTTCATTCATTAGCAGCTTCTTCTTAAGAATTGAATTTTAAATAGTTTTAATGCATAAAAAATAGCTTGTTTTAAGCTTACAATAAAAACCAGTTCAAGGGCTTGAGCTTCCCAAACAATCTATATTTTTATAGACCAGACTTTGTTGTTAGAGCATCCTGATTGAGCAGTTTGGTTGATTCAAATTTGCTGTCCAGCCAACTGTTTTAAATTATTAATCCAGCTGGGTTATTTTAGCCACCGGAAAGGTCATATGAAAACGGTTAATTTTAATCGCCGTCAATATGGTTGCCGAGCCTAAGTCGGGAAAATAAGCCGGGTCAAACCACCAGTCCCTGACGCGAGCCAGACCGGCTTGGCCGGATGCTTGCGGTGCTGTATAGAAGCGTTTACCCTGCCAATCCTGAACCAGTGTTCTAAGCCGTGCCGGAACAAAGGCAGTGTTTAGCGGAAAACGAATGCGTCCGGGCTGAATACTAATGCGCGCAATGGGCTGCTGGTCTGGTGTTTTAACCTGTATCTGATCGCAAGCGGACTGTCCTTTAGTTTTATGATAGTCGAATGCTGCCAGTTGCTTAGGGATACCCCAGTTTTGCTGGCCATTTACCACCGAATCCATGGTCGATACATAAATTTTATCAATGGAAGGATAACCCTGCACCGCCCCGTGGCTTAAATGTGGAATATGCAGTAGTTCATCATAAGGGCCAGCGTCGCTGTGGGTATAATGGGCAAAAATCAGCAACCGGATACTGCCATGTGGCCTGAGCCAACTGCTTTTTGTGGCTGGATGTCCTGTTGCAGGTAGCCATGCAACCACCACATAGCCCTCGCCCTTTAGCTGCCAGGGTGCAGGCGCGACTAGAGTTAAACTATCCGGTTGCGCAGTTGTTTTGGGAAGCATCGTCTTTTTCCTTTGCTTTAATAGACTATAAATAGCGTGTATCCCATAAAAAGGCGATGCCATAATCTATTCATCTTGAACCACAAAATAGTCATTGCTGTTTTCTAAACGGCATGTATTACTAAACACCCTGCTGATAACGCTGTGTAGCCAGCCACACTGCCAATGCCATGCTACTTAACACAAATCCCATTACCGATACCCCAGCCCAGCCATAATGTTGATACATCCACGCCGATATCAACGAACCTAGCGCTCCACCGATAAAATAGCTCAGCATATAGCCGGCATTTAGGCGATTACGCGCCTCAGGATTAATCTGGTAAATGATATTCTGGTTCACCACATGTACCAGTTGCACACACAAGTCCAGCACAATGATACCCAGCACCAAAGCCATAACTGAATGAGCCCCAAAATATACTGGTATCCAGGAAGCAATCAGTAAGATACAGCCCAGTGTGGTAGCCTCGCGTGATCTGCCTTGATCCACCATTTTGCCAGCGCTGGTTGCGGCCAGTGCCCCGGCAACTCCAGCCAGACCAAACAAGCCAATGATCGAGTTAGAATAACCATAAGGCGGCTCAGCCAATAAAAAAGCCAATGGCGTCCACAAAACACCAAAACAGGCAAAGATCAATCCACCCATGACCGAACGCCACAGGAATATTTTTTCAGTTTTAAAAAACCGGAAGATGGTCGCCAGTAATTGCAGATAATTGAGACCAGCATGTTGCTGACGCTGCGGTAAAGTGCGATATAGCAACATGGTAGTCAATAAAATCACCACTGCTGCAAACCAGTAGATACTGCGCCAGTCACCAATTTCTGACAGGAAGCCTGCCACCGTTCGCGCCAGCAAAATTCCCAGCAACAGACCACTCATGATGGTACCGACTACCTGACCACGCTGCTGAGGGCTAGCCAGTGCAGCGCCAAAAGGTACAATCACCTGCGCCACCACAGAAAAAAAGCTGGTAATTGCCGTACCAATAAACAGCATCCAGATATTCAGGGACAGTGCACTGATGATTAAACCACTGGTAGACAACAGTAGCATGACCACCATTAAACGGCGCTGCTCGAACAAATCACCCAGCGGCACCAGCAATACCAGCCCCAGGGCATAGGCCAGCTGTGCAACTGTCACAATGACGCCAGCACTGGAGTAGGACAAATCAAAATAGTCCGCAATACTATGCAGCAACGGTTGGGCATAATAATTGCTGGCAACCACCACACCAGTAGTAAAAGCCATTAACATGACCATACTACGGCTTAGGCCATGGTTCTGGCTATGCTTTTGATCTACTAATTTATTGTCAATGCGGGTATTGCTAACGGGATCTGGCATAGCGTAATTAAATCACTGGAGCGCTGGAGAAGAAGCCCTATTATAAGAAATTTTAAATTCTGGTTTGTAGTAATCAAGTCTGGCTAAAAAATAAAGCCCTTGTTGAAAGAGCTTTATCGGATTTGTAAGTAGGGTTTAACCTGAAATTATTTAAACGCCACTGCTGCATTACAGTAAGCCATACGATTGGAGTTTTTTGAAGGTGACCAGTCCGTACCAGCAGTTGATTTAAAATAACCCAAAGGCCCAACCTGCTTGGCCAAACCCTGGCAGGCTTTCATGTCGGCTTCGCTATCCGCACTGGAGCCAATTGCAGTACATTTACCATCACCACAAGTCCAGTCAATACTGTCACCCTGCACACTACCTTTGTGCGCGCTACCAGCAGTATAGTTGACTGGCGCAGCCCAAGCGGTTGCCATGCCGAGAGACAGTAAGCCAACCGCTAATAGGTTTTTTAGAATCATTATTGCTCCCCTTTCAAAGCAAGGTCTTAACTTCTTTATACAGTATTTTAGCGACATATTCAGTAGTGAATATTTGTTCATCTATACACACTTTCTTACAAACCTTGATGAGTGAGTGTAAAGCTAACTGAATGCCAATTATAGTGATAGGGCATTAAACGTATTGCATTGATTGATATCTCCGCTTTGTAGTCCGGTCTTAAACCAGCGTTCGCGTTGCACGCTGCTGCCATGGGTAAAACTGTCTGGCACGGCATAACCGCGTGCCTGTTTTTGCAGATAATCATCGCCAATCTTGTTGGCAGCGTCCAGCGCTTCTTCTACATCGCCAGGCTGCAAAAACTGGGTACGCTGCTGGTTATGGTAGGCCCACACCCCAGCAAAGCAATCGGCCTGTAATTCCAACCGTACCGACAGAGCGTTACCTTTGGTTTTACCTACCTGCTGCTGCGCCTGTTGCACCTGATTGGAAATACCCAGCAGGTTCTGTACGTGGTGACCCACTTCATGCGCAATCACATAAGCCTGGGCAAAGTCACCAGCCTGGTCAGAAATTTCGGTTTCGCTGCTACTCTCCTGATCGCCACTAATACCCATTTGCTGACGCATTTGCTTAAAAAATGACAGATCAATATAGACCTTTTGGTCAGCCGGGCAATAAAACGGTCCCATGGCTGATTGTGCCGCCCCACAACCAGAACGTACCACGCCATTAAACAATACCAGACTAGGATTACTGTACTGCTGACCCGCCTGACTAAAAATCTGCTGCCAGACATCCTCCGTATCAGCCAGTACCACACTGACCAGCTGGCGGGTTTCGGCCTCTTCACTACTTTCCTGATATGGCTCGGACTGTACCTGCTGGGTGCCCACCTGACTACCACCCACCAAGGCCAGCGGATTAATGCCAAATACTTTCCACACAATCAGGCCAATGATAATCACAACAATGCTGCCCTTAACGCCCAGTCTGGAAAAAATAGCCATCAGTGCCAGCGGGCTGCCACCAGCGCCACCCAATCCACTACTGTTACCTCGTGCATCTTCAATCCGGTTACTGCCACGGCGGTCTTTCCAGCGCATGATTAATCTCTCCTGGGCTTAACAGGTTGATCAGATTTAAAAGCGGCCCATGCTTTCTGGCCAAGCAACACTACTGCCAACGCCACAATGCCCGCCACAATACCTGTCAATCCATTTAATAAAACAGTAAACAATGACTCAAACAGATGCTCAAATGCCGGGATAACCTGGATATGGTCGGCACGGTCTTCTATCCAGTGATGAATCACCGGCACGCCATGCGCAATAATACCGCCACCCACCAGGAACATGGCAATTGTTCCCACCACAGACAGTGCTTTCATTAAATAAGGCGCAAACCTGAGAATACGGCAGCCCAGCCGTCTGGAAAACTGCTGCGGCTTTTGAATCAGGTAAAGGCCCACATCATCCAGCCGTAAAATTGCCGCAACCAGCCCATATACTCCGGCAGTTATGGCAATTGCCACAATCGCCAGCACCACTGACTGCTCCAGCAAACTGCTGCCAGCCACAGTGCCCAGGGTAATCACCACAATTTCTGCAGACAGCACAAAATCGGTACGAATAGCTCCCCTAACCTTTTGACCTTCCAGTTTCTTTAACTGCTGAATACTTTGCCGGGCTTGCTGGGCACCTTGCTCGGCACTTTCTATTGAGGCTTTTTGCCGATACTGCAAGCTATGGACTACTTTTTCTACCCCCTCAAAGCACAAATAAAATCCGCCAATCATCAGTAACAACAATACACCTTTTGCCCAAAACGCACTGATTAATAGGGCAAGCGGAATTAAAATGGCTTTATTGACCAGCGAACCTTTGGCCACTTCCCACACAATAGGCAGCTCACGATCTGCCTTGACGCCAGTAATCTGCTCAGCATTCAAGGCTAAATCATCACCAAGCACTCCGGCTGTTTTTTTGGCGGCCAGCTTGCTCATCAGTGCGATGTCATCAAGAATAGTGGTAATATCATCGATCAGGCCCAATAAGCTGCTAACTGCCATACTACCTACTTAAAGTATTTCTAAATATCATTAACATAAGTGGTATTGGTGCCAGCCTCAACTGGCTTTTTGCAGTAAAAAAGATTTTTTATGAAAGGAAAATGTAAGAATTAGCGACCAAAATCACTTTTGTCCGTCCATTGCTTGGCACGGCTCTCTGTCGCTTTTGGATCAATGACCACTGGAATAAGTGGCTGACTTGCATAACCCGGCTGGCGTGGATAAGGATACACCGGTGCTGACGGATAAAGATAATAGCTATCCTGACTATAGTACACATCGCCCACGCCATTTTGCGGCGGAATAATGTGTACATTGCGGGTAATGGTGGTTGTGCTTGGTGCCTGGTAGTAAAGCCGGGCAGAAATTCCTGAGCGACCAGACGAGGCATCATAGCCGGGCGACTTGTTGATAACACGCGGATAGGTTGAATAAGAGCGTTTTCGACTTGAATGAGCGTGGCGTGAATGATGATCGTTATACTGTTCTGGTGCCAGCTTGCTGCGACCTACATATATGGCATTCTTGTCCTGTGCCATTACGGCATTGCCCCAGCATAGGCTAAGCACAACAGCTGACAAAATGCTGGCTTGTAATTTGCTGCAGCGTTGACCCATTTTGTTCACCCTGATAAAAACACGCCTCAACAGAAAATACTTTTTGGTACAGGCGGGTTTCCACCTGCCGTGACTCTCTGACTTTAATTTAAATTAATTGAGTAAGAGACACAATCCGTTCAAATTATGTACAACAAAAAAAGCATGAAGCCTCTACAATAGCCTCCATCTTTGCAGCGTATGGCTGCCTTTAACCTTTGCATAAAAACCGGATCTGTAGTTATGAGCAGTAGCATTGACAAGCGCCCCGTGGTCTTGACGGGTGATCGTACCACTGGACAACTCCACCTTGGCCATTATGCTGGCTCACTAAAAACCCGGACGACCTTACAGGATACCCATCATCAGTTCTTATTGCTGGCTGATGCACAGGCACTTACCGACAACTTTGACAACCCCGAAAAAGTACAACGCAATGTGCTGGAAGTGGCACTGGATTATCTGGCAGTGGGTATTGACCCTGCCAAAACCACCATTTTTGTGCAGTCCTGCGTACCAGCGCTCAATGAGCTGACCATGCTGTACTTAAACTTTGTCACCGTGGCGCGACTGGAACGTAACCCCACCATTAAGCAGGAAATTATTTTGCGCGGGTTTGAGCGTGATATTCCAGCAGGGTTTTTGTGTTATCCGGTAGCACAGGCAGCCGACATTACTGCATTTAAAGCCACGTTAGTGCCAGTGGGCGAAGACCAGATTCCCATGATTGAGCAAACCAACGAAATTGTGCGCCGTATTAACCGTCAGGTGGGGCAGGATATTTTGCCCGAATGCAAAGCCATGCTATCTAACGTGGCGCGTCTGCCCGGCTTTGATGGCAAGGCCAAGATGAGCAAATCACTGGGTAATACTATTGTGCTTAATGCCACTGACGATGATATTAAAAAAGCAGTGAATAAAATGTATACTGACCCCAATCATTTAAAGGTCAGTGACCCCGGCCAGGTCGAAGGCAATGTGGTATTTACTTATCTGGACGCCTTTGATGAACATCCAGAAGAAATTGCCGAGCTTAAAGCGCACTACCGCCGCGGTGGGCTGGGTGATTCAGTGCTAAAAAAACGTCTGTATGAGCGTCTGGTAGAAATGATCACGCCCATTCGTGAGCGCCGTAACCAGTTTGCCCAGGATCCTGCCTATGTCATGGACGTACTACAGGCCGGCACACAAAAAGCACAGGTAGTCACCCAGCAAACGCTCGATGAGGTTAAAAATGCCCTGGGATTATTTCGCTTTTAACTGATCATGCACTTGCTGGTTCAAAAGCCTTAAGATAACCTCTTAAGGCTTTTTTCTTATCATTTATGACACTGGACAAGCTTGAACTGGCTTTTCCATAATCATTGAAATCATTAAAATGACTAAACCACCAACACTTAAACCAACGCCTACCCAGATAGGCGCCAGCCAGCCATAACCAGCACTGATGACCACACTGCCCAGCCAGGCGCCCTGGGCATTGGCAATATTAAATGCTGAATGATTAAGAGAAGCAGCCAGCGTTTGTGCTTCGCCCGCCACATCCATGAGACGGGTTTGTAAAGCCGGCCCCAGCGCCATACCCGTCGCGCCCATCATAAACAATGCCAGTACTGCACTATAAATCTGCTGCATCATAAAAGGCGCAAGCATAAATGCAGCAATCATGGCAAAAATAATGCTGTACAGGGCTTTTTTCATACCACGATCAGCCAGCCAGCCGCCAATAAGGCCACCAACTACCATACCGCAGCCCCAGATTGCCAAAGCAACTGGCACGTAGCGGATACTGACCCCGGTATAATGAGTAAGTAAAGGCGATACAAACGTATAGACTGAGAACATACCGCCGAAGCCAATGGCTGCAATTCCTAACGTTAGCCACATCTGGCTGTTTTTAATTCCTTTAAATTCAGCTTTTATACTGGCGCTGGCAGGCACAGCCATTTTGGGCAAAGCCAGCCAGATCGCCACAATCGTTAAACCACCGATAGCCGCAGCAAATACAAATCCACTGCGCCAGCCTAAATGCTGTCCCAGCCAGGTGGCAAACGGTACACCGATTACCGTGGCGACAGTTAAACCCAGCATAACACGTGCCACAGCCTGGGCACGTTTGGCTGGCCCGGCTAGCGTGGCGGCCACCAGCGCAGCCACCCCAAAATAAGCGCCATGAGGTAAGCCAGCAATAAAGCGGGAAATTACCAGACTATTAAAATCTGGTGCAAAAGCCGTTGCGGCATTGCCTAAAGTAAAAAACAGCATCAGTGCCAGCAATAAACCCTTACGTGGCATCCGGGCAAACAAAATAGCAATGATTGGTGCACCGACCACCACACCCAGAGCATAGGCACTGATGATATAACCGGCAATAGGCACGCTCACTTCAACGCCCTGGGCAATTTCCTGAATCAAACCCATGGCCACAAACTCTGTAGTGCCAATACCAAAGCCGCCTAAAGCCAATGCTACAATCACCCAAAATAGTTGTCTGGATGTGGTCAGGGTGGTTAAAGGTACTGGCGTATCTAAACTCGACATATCATCTCAAAACCATTATTTTTAATACTTACTCATAAAAAAGGACGCTAAATAGCGTCCTTAAACCCATCAGTTAAAGCATTAGCAGGTCGTTAAGCCATGCCTTTGCTTTTTAAAACTTCCAGCATGGTAGAGCCCAGCTCGGCTGGACTACGGGTATACGCCATACCTGCTTTTTCAAACGCGGCAAATTTTTCTTCGGCAGTCCCTTTACCACCAGAAATAATCGCACCGGCATGACCCATACGTTTGCCTTTAGGTGCAGTTACCCCGGCAATATAGCCGACTACCGGCTTGCTCACGTTAGACTGGATGTACTCAGCGGCTTCTTCTTCCGCAGAACCACCAATTTCCCCAATCATGATGATCGCATCAGTGTCCGGATCATCCTGGAACAGTTTCAGGGCATCAATCTGGTTCATACCCGGAATCGGGTCACCACCAATACCAATACAGGTAGATTGACCCAAACCCAGCTTGGTGGTTTGTGCCACCGCTTCATAAGTTAGCGTACCGGAACGGGAAATAATGCCTATACGGCCTGGCAAATGGATATGACCTGGCATAATACCAATTTTACATTCACCTGGTGTAATCACGCCGGGGCAGTTAGGACCAACCAGGCGGGTACCATTGCCATTGGTTTCCAGATAACGCTTGGCTTTTAGCATATCAAGTGTAGGTACGCCTTCGGTAATCACCACAATCAGGCCAACACCAGAATCAACCGCTTCAATAATGGAATCCAGTACAAATGGCGCAGGCACATAAATCACTGTTGCATCGGCCTGGGTTTGCTCCACAGCTTCACGCATGGTGTTAAATACTGGCAAATCCAGATGGGTTGAACCACCCTTGCCCGGTGTTACCCCACCCACCACTTTGGTGCCGTAGGCAATGGCTTGTTCGGAGTGGAATGTACCGTTTTTGCCCGTAAAGCCCTGTACCAGAACCTTGGTGTCTTTATTAATTAATACGCTCATGCTAATGCTCCTTAGGCTTTTACGGCTGCAACAATTTTTTGGGCTGCATCAGCCAGACCTTGCGCTGGGGTAAGTTTAAGACCTGATTGCTCTAGAATCTGCGAACCAAGCTCGGCATTGTTACCTTCGAGCCGGACTACCACAGGAACAGTCACATTCACTTCTTTTACAGCGGCTACAATGGCTTCGGCAATCATGTCGCAGCGTACAATACCGCCAAAAATATTAATTAAGACACCCTGTACCGAACTATCAGCCAGAATCAGTTTAAAAGCCTCAATCACGCGCTCCTTGGTAGCACCACCGCCCACATCCAGGAAGTTGGCTGGCTGGCCGCCATACAGCTTGATAATATCCATGGTGGCCATGGCAAGACCGGCACCATTGACCATGCAGCCAATATTGCCTTCCAGCGCCACATAATTCAGCTCAAACTCGGATGCTTTAAGCTCGCGCTCGTTTTCCTGCGAGGTATCGCGCTCGGCTGCAAGCTCAGGCAAGCGGTACAAAGCATTGGAATCAATGCCAATTTTGGCATCAACACACAAAATCTGGCCATTTTCCCGCACAGATAAGGGGTTGATTTCAAACAGGGCAAAATCATTGTCGATAAAGGCCTGATAGGCACCCGTCATCAGTTTGGCAAACTGATTGATCTGTTTATCTTTTAAGCCAAGCTGGAACGCTACATCACGTGCCTGAAAAGGCAGCAGGCCAACCAATGGATCAACCGTCACCTTAATGATCTTTTCGGGGGTTTCCTCAGCAACCTTCTCAATTTCAACACCGCCTTCAGTAGACGCCATAAAGGTCACCCGGCGAGTCGAACGATCCACCACAGCACCCAGGTACAGCTCACGCTCAACTGGATAGACATCCTCACTGACCAGTACGCTGTTCACTGGCTGGCCGTTGGCATCTGTTTGATAAGTCACCAGTCGTTTGCCGATTAAATCACGGGCAATTTGCGCAGCTTCTTCCCTGCTCTTGGCAATTTTTACACCGCCAGCCTTACCACGGCCACCTGCATGAACCTGCGCCTTGATGACGGCAAAGTTACCAATTTTCTCAAACGCTTCAGCGGCCTCTTCAGGCGTGGTTGCCAAAATGCCTTCCTGTACCGGCATGCCGTATTTTTTAAGCAACGCTTTTGCTTGATATTCATGTAAGTTCATTGATAGACCTAACCGTATTGTCGTTGGTTAATTTAAATACTGCGCTGTCATTGCTTGTGGCAACCGGACAACGCGACGTATTCCAGACACAAAGTCACTTTCAAACCGTTTTGGCAAACGCCTTTGGTGCTTAAAAGTGAAACTGCTTACTTCATTTTCAAATTCTTGCAACGTGTAGCTGCTCAATAACACTGCTAAACAATGCCAGCTAGCCCCAAGTTAACTGGCATCTGTTTTACCTGCGCTTGCGCTGAATGGCATGGATGGCACGACCATCTACAGACAGGGCTGCTTCATGCACCGCTTCTGACAGGGTTGGATGGGCAAAGGTCATCAGTTGCAGGTCTTCCACGCTGGACACAAATTCCAGCGCAATCATGCCCTGATGCACCATGTCACCAGCACCACTGCCCAACACATGCATACCCAGTAAACGGTCTGTTTTGGCATCGGCTACAAACTTGACAAACCCGGCGGGTTCACCGGCTGCCAAAGCGCGGCCATTGACGGCAAACGGGAACTGGCCAGTCTTAACCTCAATGCCTTTCTCTTTAGCCGCTTCTTCAGTTAAGCCCACCCAGGCCACTTCCGGGAAGGTATAAATCACGCTAATAATGGTGTCATAATTGACTTGCGCCGCATGGCCGTGAATACGCTCTACCGCCATCACGCCTTCTTCCATGGCCTTATGCGCCAGCATTGGGCCACGCACCAGATCACCAATGGCATACACGCCATCTACTGAGGTTTTGCATTGCTCATCAACTTCTACAAAACCACGGTCAGTTAGCTTGATACCAGAATCTTCACTCAATAATCCTTCGGCATACGGCTTGCGACCCACGCAAACAATCAGCTTGTCAAAGGTTTGCTCTTTATCTTCACCCGCCTGATTGTATTTGACACTGACCTTGCCATCCTTGATTTCTGTGGCAGTCACTTTAGCATTCAGGCGGATATCCAGGCCCTGCTTAGTCAACACTTTCTGGGTTTCTTTGGCGAGGGCTTTATCTGCCATGGGTAAAAAAGCTTCCAGTGCTTCAAAAATTACCACCTGACTGCCCAGGCGACGCCAGACTGAACCCAGTTCAAGGCCAATAACGCCCGCGCCAATGACGCCCAGCGTTTCGGGTACCTGTTCAAAGGCCAGTGCACCGGTAGAGTCAACTATAGTATCTTCATCGACCTGAGCCACCGGAATATTGACTGGCACCGAACCTGAAGCAAGAATGACATACTTCGGCTCAAGGATTTGTGGGCTTTTTTCATCAGAGTCGCTACCATCAAGTGGTGTGAACTCAACCTTTTTACCGGCCAGCAACTTGCCAGTACCTTGTAACCAGTCAATACCATTGCCCTTTAACAGTTGCGCCACACCACCCGTGAGTTGATCTACTACTTTGGTTTTGCGCGCCTGCATGGTGGCAATATCAATACTCACTTCCCCGGTAGAAATACCATGTGCTTGCAGGTCATGCTGAGTGGATTCATAACGATGCGAGGAATCCAGCAGCGCCTTGGATGGAATACAGCCTACGTTTAAACAGGTGCCACCCATGGATGGTTTGCCGTTATGCACACGCTTTTCAATACAGGCTACTTTATAGCCTAACTGCGCAGCACGAATTGCTGCTTCATAACCACCCGGGCCACCACCAATGACCACCAGGTCATATTGCTGTGCCATGTTTTACTCCTTGGCCTGCAGGATCAACACGCTTGCAGGCTTTTAAACGATCAAATGAGATGCCCTTCACCAGCGACTGTTTACAGGTCTAGCAGCAGGGAAGCCGGGTCTTCAATAAACTGCTTGATGGCTACCAGAAAACCAACTGCTTCCTTACCATCAATCATGCGATGGTCATAAGACAGCGCCAGATACATCATGGGCAGTATCACTACCTGACCATCGACTGCCATCGGGCGTTCCTGGATTTTGTGCATACCCAGAATGGCCGTTTGTGGCGGGTTTAAAATGGGCGTCGAGAGTAGCGAACCAAATACCCCACCGTTGGAGATGGTAAACGTACCACCAGTCATATCATCAAGTGACAGCTTGCCGTCGCGGGCTTTTTTACCAAAGTCGATAATATTTTTTTCAACTTCTGCATGGTTTAAACGATCCGTATCACGCAGCACTGGAACCACCAGGCCACGATCAGAAGACACTGCTACGCCGATGTCATAGTAACCATGATAAACAATGTCATCCCCGTCAATAGAGGCATTTACTGCCGGATAGCGCTTCAGTGCCTCAGTCGCTGCCTTAACAAAGAAAGACATAAAGCCCAGCTTGGTACCGTGGCGCTTTTCAAAACGCTCCTGATACAGCTTGCGCATGTCCATGATCGGCTTCATGTTGACTTCGTTAAAAGTCGTCAGCATGGCAGTATCCTGACTGGCAGACAGAAGACGCTCAGCCACGCGTTTGCGCAGGCGGGTCATTGGCACACGTTTTTCAATACGCTCACCCACCGCCTGACTAATGGCAGTGCCTGACTGCTGAGCAGACTGGCTGGCTGGCTGTGCTGCTTTAGGCGCATTGGCATGATTAGCCACATCTTCCTTGGTGATACGTCCACCACGACCAGTGCCAGAAATGTTATTTACATCCACGCCAGTTTCAGCAACCGCTTTACGCACTGCCGGGCTTTGATCCTTATCGGACTGGTTATTTACCGCAGCAGGTTCATCGCGCTGTACAATGGGTGCTGCGCCTGCCTCGGATTGCTGTGACTCCTGAGCCACCTGTTCCTGACTCACCGCACCAGCACCTGCCTCAAAGGTGGCAATGACCTCCCCAGACAGTACGGTATCACCTTCCTGCTTAGCGATATTGGTGAGTGAGCCATCTGCTGGCGCAACAACCTCCAGTACTACCTTGTCAGTTTCAATATCGGCAATGACTTCATCACGTGAAACAGCTTCACCTACTTTTTTGTGCCAGGTGGCAACAGTACCGTCCGCAACGGACTCTGGAAATACGGGGGCTTTGATTTCTGTTGCCATGATTAGGCTTCTCCTTGTTGTTCAGGCTGGGTACTTCTGGTGTCTAACCCTAGGGCATCACTCACCAGTGTGGCCTGCTGTTTTGCATGCAAATAAGGTGAACCGCTGGCAGGGGCAGCAGAGGCTTCGCGACCAGCAAAAATTAATTCAATGGATTTGCCATTATCCAGGCTGGCCAGGTCTTTATACAATTGATGAGCAATAAATAGCCAGGCACCCTGATTTTTAGGTTCTTCCTGTGCCCAGATCAGCTGCTTAAGGTTTGGATATTGCGCCATGATTTCGCGTACCCGCTCCTGCGGATATGGATAAAGCTGCTCAATACGCACAATGGCAATATCATCAATGTCTTCTTCACGACGCTTTTCCAGTAGGTCGTAGTATACCTTGCCACCGCATAGCACCAGCCGTTCAACCTTGTTCTTATCAATATTATCCACTTCTTCAATCACAGCCTGAAAGCGGCCATTGGCCAGTTCATCCAGACTGGACACAGCCAGTTTGTGACGCAACAGGCTTTTGGGTGACATAATAATAAGTGGCTTACGCGCTGGGCGTACTGCCTGACGGCGCAGCAAATGATAAATCTGCGCTGGTGTCGTTGGCGTACATACCTGCATATTATCTTCTGCACAAAGCTGCAAGAAGCGCTCCAGACGGGCACTGGAATGTTCAGGTCCCTGCCCTTCATAGCCATGTGGTAACAGCAGGGTCAGGCCGCACAGGCGCTCCCACTTGGTTTCGCCACTGCTGATAAACTGGTCAATCACTACCTGTGCGCCATTGGCAAAGTCACCAAACTGCGCTTCCCAGATAATTAAACTGTTGGGAATGGTAGTGGCATAGCCATACTCAAAGGCCAGAACGGCTTCTTCTGAAAGCAGGGAGTCATACAGGGCAAAACGTGCCTGATTTTCCTTGAGATGGCATAAAGGAATATACATCTCACCATCAGTCTGGTTGTATAGCTTGGCATGACGATGCGAGAATGTACCCCGCCCTACATCCTGACCGGTCAGACGCACCAGAAATTCCTGATCCAGCAGACTGGCATAGGCCAGCGTTTCAGCAGCGCCCCAGTTTAAGGGTATTTCACCAGACTGCATTTTCAGGCGGTCATCAATGACTTTTTTCACCTGACGCTGCAACACAAAACCTTCCGGCAACTGATACATAATCTGCGCCAGCTCTTTGAGCCGCTCGATAGGATAACTGGTGTCCCAGTCATCTACCAGCTGATGACCCACATAAGGCGTCCAGTCTACGTATAGTTTTTTGTTAGGCTCACGCACCAGCGCCTTGGCCACATGCTTGCCTTCCTCCAGCGCAGTGCGATACTCCTCAACCAAGGTATCAGCTTCACTACGGTTGAGTACACTTTCTTTTAACAACTGATCTGCATACAGGGTACGGGTAGTAGGCAACTTGGCAATAGTCTGGTACATCAGCGGCTGGGTGGCCGATGGCTCATCTGCCTCGTTATGACCACGGCGGCGGTAGCAGAACAGGTCAATAACCACGTCCTTACGGAATTCCTGACGAAAATCCAGAGCCAGCTGGGTAATAAACACCACAGCTTCCGGGTCATCACCATTCACATGGAAAATCGGTGCCTGTACCATCTTGGATATCGCGGTACAGTATTCGGTAGAACGGGCGTCCTCACGGCAACTGGTCGTAAAACCCACCTGATTATTGATGATCACATGCACTGTGCCACCCACAGTATAGCCACGGGTCTGGGACATCTGGAAAGTTTCCATCACCACGCCCTGACCGGCAAAAGCGGCATCACCATGAATAATAATAGGCAGCACATCATCACCACCGACATTACGACGGCGTACCTGACGCGCACGTACCGAGCCTTCTACCACTGGCCCTACAATTTCCAGGTGCGACGGATTAAAGGCCAGTGCCAGATGAATCTCACCGCCGGGCGTCATCACATTACTGGAAAAGCCTTGATGGTACTTCACATCACCAGAGCCTTTCTTGTTAAACATTTTGCCTTCAAATTCGCCAAACAGGTCAGCAGGATTCTTGCCCAGAATATTAACCAGCACATTAAGGCGGCCTCGGTGAGCCATCCCCATGACAATTTCCTTGGTGCCGGCTTTACCAGAACGCTGGATAAGCTCGTTGAGCATGGGAATAAAGCTCTCACCACCTTCGAGGCCAAAACGCTTGGCACCTACATAACGGCTGCCCAGGTATTTTTCCAGACCTTCTGCCGCTGTCAGGCGCTCTAAAATATTAATTTTCTGTTCTTTACTAAAATTAAACTGACCACGGGCGCCTTCCAGGCGCTGCTGAATCCAGCGTTTTTCCCGTGTGTCAACAATATACATATACTCAGAGCCAATAGAGCCACAATAAATGGCCTCCATGGCATCGACCATCTCACCCAGCGTGGCTTCAGCTTTACCAATAGCAAGGTTACCGGTTTGAAATACGGTATCCAGATCTGAACGGGACAGGCCATGGGCAGCCAGCTCCAGATCAGGAACCGGGGCACGCTGGGTTAAGTGCAAGGGGTCTAGCTTGGCTTTTTGGTGACCGCGGTTGCGATAGGCTGCAATCAGTTGCAATACACCCACCTGACGACGCTCATGCTCAGTACTGACTGAGCTTTGTGGCATGGGTTGCACCCGGGTGCTGTTTCTTGCAAGTAGCAGAAATTGTTCTTTTACATTGCGATGGGGTTGATCACCTTTGGGAAATTGATCAAAATAAGCCCGCCAATCGTCGCCTACCGTTTCCGGCGCAGTAAGATAACTTTCATAAAGTTCTTCGATATAAGCCGCGTTTTCTGCGGATAGTTCTGTGTCTAGACGCTGTGCGTCAACAACTTCTTGCATGAGACGACCCATTTTTCAATTGCAAAAATAATAGCTTGGCGGATAAGCCAGGCCACATGACACTAAGGCTCAGGATACAAAGCCCTCATGTTGCGCAACGACCGATCAATGGTCCAAAGCGCGACGACCACACAACAACACCAGGTTAACTGGCAAACGTATGCTTCCAGACAAGCTCGCTCAACCTGCTACATCAGCTGAAAATTCAGCCTCGCAACAGGTATAAAGCAAACTTATCCAGCCGTACACTGTACTCGTGTTAATACGAGCAATTTTTTGCAAATTGAATTGGCCAAAACAACCCTACACTCTCTGGTATTTTGGCTTGGCAAATTCAACTTTAAAAAACACCCCCAGCTATTTTCTGTTCATCAGAATTAGCTATCATTATGCCCCTGAATTATCTATTTTTCATGTGACAAATCGTATCACGAGTTGGCTGCATAACCGGATTTTTTTAAACAATAGCTATCATCAACCAGAAAAATAATCCCTTCCAGAATGAACAAGATAGCGCGTATGGTGATTTTTTTCAGGGTTTATACGACCAAAGTCGGTATAGGCATGCGTGTAGACCGGCTATAACGCCTGACCCATAAAAAAACGCGCCTTAGCAGCGCGTTTTTAAACCCTGGAACCGCCTTGACTTAACCTGCCTGCTCCAACAGTAAATTACGGATATGACCAATGGCTTTGGTAGGATTCAAGCCTTTAGGACAAACCGAAATACAGTTCATGATGCCACGGCAACGGAACAGGCTAAATGGATCATCCAGACGTGCCAGACGCTCAGCCTGATCGGTATCACGAGAATCAATGATAAACCGGTATGCCTGTAACAGTGCAGATGGCCCCAGGAACTTATCGGGGTTCCACCAGAATGATGGGCACGAAGTTGAACAGCAGGCGCAAAGAATACACTCATACAAGCCGTTTAACTTTTCACGGTCTTCCTGCGATTGCAGACGCTCTTTAGGTGGCGCTGGCTGGTCGTTGATCAAGTACGGACGAATCTTGTCATACTGAACGTAGAACTGATTCATATCGACGACCAGATCACGGATTACCGGCAAGCCTGGCAAAGGACGAATCACAATCTTGCCTGGTAAATCGTTCAGGTTCTGCAAGCAGGCCAGACCGTTTTTACCATTAATGTTCATACCATCAGAACCGCAAATCCCTTCGCGGCAAGAGCGGCGGAATGACAGCGTTTCATCAACTTTTTTCAGCTTGATCAGGGCATCAAGCAACATGCGGTCACCATCATCTAATTCTAGCGTATAGGTCTGCATGTAGGGTGCTTTGTCCTTGTCAGGATCATAGCGATAGATTTCGAAAGTACGGGTTCTACTCATCGTTGCAAACTCCTGACTTAGAATGTACGTGCTCTGGGTGGAATTTCAGGCACAGTGAGTGGTTTTTGACGCACCGGTTTGTATTCCAGACGGTTATCGCTGGAATACCACAAGGTGTGTTTCATCCACTCATCATCCCGGCGACCATTTGGATGGTTTGGATCATCCGCTGGCAGCTCGTAGTCCACCACAGTATGCGCACCACGACATTCTTTACGCGCCGCCGCAGAAATCATAGTTGCCTTGGCAACTTCATACAGGTTTTCTACTTCCAGCGCTTCGATACGTGCAGTGTTAAATACTTTGGATTTGTCGGTTAAATGCAGGTTGCGAACGCGAGGTTCCAGCGCCAGAATTTTCTCTACGCCTTCATCCATCAGTGCCTGAGTGCGGAATACGCCAGCATGGTTCTGCATCACTTCACGGATGGCATCCGCTACGTCCTGCGCATTTTCACCGCTGGCTGAGTCTTGTAGCACTTGCAAACGACGACGGGTTGTCTCCAGCACAGAATTAGGTAGCGGTGCATAGTCATCACCATGATGCTTGGTCACATAATCAATAATATGTTCACCAGCCGCCTTGCCAAACACCACCAGATCCAGTAGGGAGTTAGTACCTAGGCGGTTAGCACCATGTACGCTCACACAGGAACATTCACCAATGGCATAAAAACCCTTAACCACAGCTGTCGGATTGTCGCCCTGTGGCACCACAACCTGACCATGCATGTTGGTAGGAATACCGCCCATTTGATAGTGAATGGTTGGAACTACCGGAATCGGTTCTTTGGTGCAGTCTACGTTGGCAAATTTCTTGCCAATTTCATAGACAGAAGGCAAACGCTTCATGATGGTATCGGCACCCAAATGGGTTAAGTCCAGTACCACATAATCGCCATTTGGCCCGCAACCACGACCCTCTTTAATTTCCTGATCCATGGAACGGGAAACAAAGTCACGTGGTGCCAGGTCTTTTAGGGTAGGTGCATAGCGCTCCATGAACGGCTCACCGCTCTTGTTACGCAGTACGCCACCTTCACCACGGCAGCCTTCGGTCAGGAGCACACCGGCACCAGCCACGCCAGTCGGGTGGAACTGCCAGAACTCCATATCCTGTAATGGAATACCGGCACGGGCGGCCATACCCAGACCATCGCCAGTATTAATGTACGCATTGGTTGAGGCACGGAAAATACGCCCGGCACCACCGGTCGCAAATAAGGTTGCCTTAGCCTGGAATACCGCCACATTACCGGTTTCCTGGTCAATTGCCGTAACACCAACCACTTCACCTTCTTCGCTACGAATCAGGTCAAGCGCAATCCATTCCACAAAAAACTGGGTGCCCAGCTCAACGTTCTTTTGATACAGCGTGTGCAGTAAGGCATGACCAGTACGGTCAGCAGCAGCACAGGCACGTGGAACTGCTTTTTCACCATAATTGGCAGAGTGGCCGCCAAATGGGCGCTGATAAATCGTGCCATCCGGGTTACGGTCAAACGGCATACCCATATGTTCCAGCTCATACACCACCTTGGGTGCTTCGCGGCACATAAATTCAATGGCGTCCTGGTCACCCAGCCAGTCACCACCTTTTACCGTATCGTAAAAATGGTAGTGCCAGTTATCTTCCTGCATGTTACCCAAGGACGCACCAATACCACCTTGCGCTGCAACAGTGTGCGAACGGGTTGGAAATACCTTGGTGAGTACCGCAACCTTTAAACCAGCTTCTGCCAATTGCAGGGATGCACGCATACCTGAACCACCGCCGCCTACAATCACGGCGTCGAAGCTTAACGTTTCAATATTACTAAAATCTTGATTAGGGGTTATTGCTGCCATGATCTGTTCCTATCAATGTGTCCAGAAAATCTGGATACCCCAGACCATAAACACAAGTACTGCAATAATCATTGCACTTTGCAAAACCAGACGAATACCGTTTGCACCAGAGCCAACCTGCGCCGGTGTAATATAGTCGGTAAATACTGTCCACATGCCAACCCAGGCGTGGCCCACCAGAGACAAAATAGCCAGCAGGCTAAAAATCTTCATGGGCAGGGTCATCATAAAGCCGTACCAGGCGGTATAGTCAAAGCCGGGATTAAGCAAAATCCAGCCCAGCACCACCACGGTATAAACAGCCAAAATAACAGCACTAATGCGCTGAACGATCCAGTCGCGTGAGCCTGAACCGGTTAATCCTGTTGCACTTTTCATTATAGCACCACCAACCAGATAAATGACGCCACAATACCAATTGCAGAAAGCACCAGCGCAACCGTTGCCGCAGCACGACCGCTTTGCAGTTCTTCAGCAACACCCATGTCGCCAAACAAATGCTTGACGCCCATAATAAGGTGGTAAATTAAACCGGCAACAAATACCCAGACGATCAGGCGTACCAGAATATTGTCAAATACCTGCTGCACCTGGGCAAAACCTTCTGGCGATACCAGTGAACCCTGCAATAACCAGAGCAATACAGGGATAAGAATAAAAATGATGATTCCAGACACGCGGTGCAGAATCGAAGCAATAGCCACGGGTGAGCGTAAATTAACCGCTAACACCTGGCCCATAGTCAAATTGACAGGTCTGTTGCTTTTCACAGCGGGCATCCTGTAGGCAAAAACTCCCATTGGAGTTTGTAGTAATTCGGAGGAAAGCTGGCAAAATAGGCATATAGCCTATTAAAAACGACAAGAAATTATAGTGCTGTTACGTCTTAATTACAAACCAGGCCGAAAAATGAATAAGGGATTTTAGAAACGCAAATGAGAATTATTTTATTAATCTATATGAGTGCCCATCTGCTGCGTCCCTCGGACTATGCGTTTACCCTCCCCTGTTTATAACTGATGCAATTAACAAACAGAGCCATAAATAGCAGTGCTTTAACCAAACCGGCTGCTTTAGGCGGTGCGATAAGGCCCAGATTTATTGTCTGCAAGAAATAGGCATAAGGACAGTAGACTGTTAACTACAACTGTCTCATTTACTTTCACCAAGCCTTGGCTACCGTCTATTTTTATTATTTTATGTTCTTATAGTTAAAATTTTCTTGAGTGATAAATAAAATATACTTTTGCATTAAAAAACGGAATAATAGTTAAAAAACCGCTATTTGGCTTATTTCTTTTCTAAAAAATGTCAAAAATGTGAGAAAACCTAGATTTGTTTACAAATCTGCTTACAAATCCATTTTCATAAAATAAGCTCTACCTATTGTATGCTATGGCGTCCTATATAGCTGTCGCCGGCTCCATCTTACTGGAGTAGCGCTCATCTGAGCCAGTCGACCTCTCTCTTCAGCACAATTTTTTTCATGGAATTGGTATTTTTAGCCTGAAGTATGATTGACAAATTTTCAGTTCAAATTAAGCTTATAGCGCATTTTTTTACATAGCGTTAACAGAAATTCATCATTCATTGATTTTCTGCACAATCGCATCCTACATTACCAGGACAGGAGAGTTTTTGAATGTCTGACGCAACTGGCAAAAAAGCCGTTCTTTCGCTTGATGGCAAACAAATTGACCTACCAATTTATAGCGGCACATTAGGCCCAGACGTTATTGACGTAAAGGATGTGTTGGCCCAAGGACATTTCACCTTTGATCCTGGTTTTATGGCTACTGCGGCCTGCGAATCCAAAATTACTTTTATTGATGGTGATAAGGGCATTTTATTACACCGCGGCTATCCCATTGATCAGCTGGCTGAAAAAGCAGACTATTTAGAAGTTTGCTATTTACTGTTACATGGTGAGCTGCCTACTGCTGCACAAAAACAAGAGTTTGACCAGCTGGTTCGCAACCACACCATGTTGCATGATCAGGTTCAGCGTTTTTATAACGGCTTCCGTCGCGATGCACATCCAATGGCAGTAATGTGTGGCGTAGTTGGTGCATTATCTGCGTTCTATCATGATGGTCTGGATGTTGAAAACCCAAAACATCGTGAAATTACTGCTATTCGCCTGATTGCTAAGATTCCAACCATCGCGGCATGGTGCTACAAATACACCATTGGTCAACCATTCATGTATCCGCGTAATGACTTAAATTATGCAGAAAACTTCCTGTACATGATGTTTGCCACTCCAGCTGACACAGACTACAAGGTTAACCCAGTACTGGCTAAGGCTATGGATCGTATCTTTACCTTGCATGCTGACCATGAGCAAAACGCATCTACCTCTACCGTACGCTTAGCTGGTTCGACCGGTGCTAACCCTTATGCCTGTATTGCAGCTGGTATTGCTGCGCTGTGGGGGCCTGCGCATGGTGGCGCCAACGAAGCGGTACTTAAAATGCTGGATGAAATCGGTAGCGTAGACAACGTGGCTGAATTCATGGAAAAAGTAAAACGCAAAGAAGTAAAGCTAATGGGCTTTGGTCACCGCGTTTACAAAAACTTTGACCCACGCGCCAAAGTGATGAAACAAACCTGTGACGAAGTACTGGCTGCTTTGGGCATTAATGATCCTCAGCTTGCACTGGCAATGGAACTTGAAAAAATTGCCTTAAACGACCCCTACTTTGTTGAGCGCAAGCTATATCCAAACGTAGACTTCTACTCTGGTATTATCTTAAAAGCCATTGGTATTCCAACCTCTATGTTTACCGTGATTTTTGCCTTGGCACGTACGGTAGGCTGGATCAGCCACTGGCTGGAAATGCACAGCGGCCCATACAAAATTGGCCGTCCACGCCAGTTGTATACTGGTTCAACCCAGCGTGATTTTGTAGAAACTGACAAGCGTTAATTTGCTAAAGTTTCATCCTAAAGGCTCGTTTTAAAACGGGCCTTTTTTATTTTTTAGTACTCATGCCCAATACAAACCTAAACTGCAAGCCACTCGTGGTGCTTAAACGATGAGAACATGCAAAAACCTGCCGGGTTCCCTTTGTCTAAACTTCCCAAATTCCCTATACTAATCGCCATTTTCTAATTTCAAAAACGTGGATGCCCCATGCCTGTCGAAAAAAGCAGTCGCGCCATATCGCACATCGATACTTTTCAGGGCTTGATCTTAGCCCTACAAAACTACTGGGCTGAGCAAGGTTGCGTGGTGCTGCAGCCTTACGATATGGAAATGGGCGCAGGCACCTTCCATACTGCCACCTTTTTACGTGCGCTTGGGCCAGAAACCTGGAATGCCGCCTATGTGCAGCCGTCGCGTCGTCCTAAAGATGGACGTTATGGCGAAAACCCTAATCGCTTGCAGCATTACTACCAGTTTCAGGTGGTGTTAAAACCCAATCCGGCCAATATCCAGCAACTTTACTTAGATTCATTAAAAGCCATTGGCATTGATACCCTCACCCACGATATCCGTTTTGTCGAAGATAATTGGGAATCACCGACCCTTGGTGCATGGGGTTTGGGCTGGGAAGTGTGGCTCAATGGCATGGAAGTGACCCAGTTTACCTACTTCCAGCAGGTGGGCGGTGTGGAATGCTATCCGGTGACGGGCGAAATTACCTATGGACTGGAACGACTAGCCATGTATTTGCAGGGCGTGGATTCAGTCTATGACCTTGTGTGGACTAAAGGCCAGTTTGGCACCGTAACCTATGGCGATGTGTTCCACCAAAATGAAGTAGAACAATCCACCTATAACTTTGAACATGCCAATGTGCCCAAGCTATTTGAGCTGTTTGATTTTTATGAAGAAGAATCCAACGCGCTGATGGCTGCTGAGTTACCCTTGCCTGCTTATGAGATGGTAGTCAAAGCCTCGCATACCTTTAACTTGTTAGACGCACGTGGTGCGATTTCGGTGACTGAACGGCAACGTTATATCCTGCGTGTGCGCACCTTAGCGCGTGCCATTGCACAAAGCTATGTCAAAGCCCGTGCCAAGCTTGGCTTCCCAATGGCCGAGCCGCATTTACGTGATGAGGTACTGGCACAAATGAAAGCAGTAGATGAAGCCGCAGCACTGGTAGAAAAAGCAAATCAGGCGCAGGCCACAGCGGAGAGCAAATAATGAGCAAGCATACTGTCTTATTTGAACTGGGCTGTGAAGAACTGCCACCCAAAAGCTTAAAAACCCTGCGTGATGCGCTAAAAACTGAAGTAGAAGGCCGCTTAAAAAACACAGGCTTTCAGTTTGACAGTATTTATGCCTATGCTGCCCCGCGCCGCTTGGCTTTATTGATTAATGATATTGATGCAGCCCAGCCCGATAGCCAAAAACGCTTTGATGGCCCCGCCGTACAAGCCGCCTTTGATGCTGATGGCAAGCCGACTAAAGCGCTAGAAGGCTTTATGCGCGGTCAAGGTATCACTGCCGATCAGGTGTCACGGTTTCAGGCAGGCAAAGTTGAAAAAGTCTGCTACTACAAAGATGTGAGAGGCCAAACGCTGAACGAGGTATTCCCCGGCATTTTGCAAGAAGCTTTGGATGCCCTGCCGATTGCCAAGCGTATGAGATCGAGAGCTAGCCGAACTGAATTTGTGCGTCCAGTCCAGTGGGTGGTGTTGCTAAAAGATGATCAGGTGATTAACGCCACCATTTTAGACTTTAAAACTGGTAATCAAACCTTTGGCCACCGCTTTCATGCCCCACGAGGCATCACGCTAAAACACGCCAATGATTATCTGGAAAGCCTGCGTGCGGCGCATGTGATTGCCGATTTTGATGAGCGTCAGGACCTGATTTCTACACAAGTCAAAACGCTGGCAGATGAAGTCAATGCACAGGCGATTGTGCCAGCCGACCTGCTGGATGAAGTGACTGCATTGGTTGAATGGCCAGTAGCCTTGCGCGCCAGCTTTGAAGAGCGGTTTTTGGCTGTGCCGCAAGAAGCTTTGATTTCCACCATGCAGGACAACCAGAAGTATTTTTGTCTGGTCAATGAAGCAGGCAAGCTACAGCCGTATTTTATTACGGTCTCCAATATTGATTCCAAAGACCCCAGCCAGATTATTGAAGGCAATGAAAAGGTGGTACGACCACGTTTGTCAGATGCCGAATTTTTCTTTGTGCAGGATCAAAAACAGCCACTGGCCAGCCGTCAAACCAAACTGGAAAACATGATATTTCAGGCACAACTGGGCACGCTGTGGGACAAATCCGAGCGTATTGCCAAGCTTGCCGGCAACATTGCCGAGCTGATTGGCAGTGATGTGGCCGCAGCACAACAAGCGGGTGAGTTGGCCAAGTGCGATTTAACCTCTGAACTGGTGGGTGAATTCCCAGAGCTACAAGGTATTGCCGGAACGTATTATGCCAAGCTGGAAGGCTTAAATGATGAAGTGGCCAGTGCCATTGCCGAGCAATATTTGCCGCGCTTTGCAGGTGACAAACTGCCACAAACCAAAACTGGTGTGGCACTGGCATTGGCTGATCGTCTGGATACCTTGGTGGGGATTTTTGGGATTGGTCAAGCACCAACTGGTAATAAAGACCCTTTTAGCTTGCGCCGTGCCGCCATTGGTATTTTGCGTCTTATTATTGAAAACAAACTGACACTTTCCTTAACTCAGCTGATTGAACTAGCGGCACAGGGTTATGGGGATAAGTTAAAAGATATCCACAATGCACAGGCCGATGCACTGCAATTTGTAGAAGGCCGCTACCGTGCTATGTATGAAGATCAAGGCCTAAGCGTTGATGTGATTCAGGCGGTGCAAGTATTACACCCCGCTTCACCACTGGATTTTGATGACCGCGTGAAAGCCGTGAGCCACTTTAAAACCCTACCGGAAGCACAAGCCCTGGCTGCTGCCAACAAGCGTGTGGCCAATATTCTGGCTAAAGAAAGTGATGTGAGCGGGGCAGTTGATGCCAGCCTGCTCACCGAGCAAGCGGAAAAAGACCTGTATCAGGCGCTGCAAGCCATATCCCCAGTGGTGACTCCACTTTTGCAGTCGCATGATTACACGCCCGCTTTAAGCGAACTGGCTAGCTTACGAGCGCCTATTGATGCGTTTTTCGATAACGTGATGGTGATGGCGGATGACACAGCGGTGAAGCAAAATCGCTTGCGTCTGCTGGCGCAATTACGGGCGCTGTTTATTAGCGTAGCCGATGTGGGTGTGTTGCAGTAAGCATCCATTATAAAAAGCGGGCTTTAAAGTCTGCTTTTTATATAAGCATTCTTAACATACTTAATACCCTCCCCTTAATACTTCAACTAGACCCAGCACAACAATTATCGCTATGATGGGTTAAATATTTATTTTAAGGAGAGTTTTATGAATACTAGTCGCCCTCGCATGACACTATTATTTGAACAACTCGGCCTGAATTCAAGCCCCGGGGCCATTGCCAAATTTATTGAAACCCATCAGCTGGCAGTTGACGTATCATTGACCAGCGCACCATTCTGGAATGATGCACAGCGTCAATTTCTGGAAAAGAAAATAAAAAGTGATGATGCCGCCTGGACAATCATTGTCGATCAGTTGAATGAATCCTTACATGAAGATGCGGTAAGACGCTCACAACAATCCTGAAAAAGGATATTTTTCAGGCAACTTCATTAATCAATCCATTTGACTGATTGCACACGCAACAACTCGCAGGCACCATCACCAACGTCATTACGGGATAATGAACTGCGCCATGTCCAGTCATTATTGCCTACTTCTACCAGATCACCCTGAAGCTGTACCAGATCACCCTGCTTAACCTGTTTTAGTCTGGCTGCAATTGCAGGATTCGCGGGAATAATATGAATATTGGATACCAGTTCTATGGCTTTCTTGGGCGATACTGGCAGTGTACTCATACGCCAGGTCAGGTAACGGTTATCCTGCTTAACACCAATTAAAGGGTAATAATATTTGCTCGCCAATATTCCCTCACTGACTGCAAAATCAACCGGAGAAAATTGTGCCTCACGGTCATTACTATAGTCTTTGCGCCCCAGAATCCGGAATTCACCTGAGAACTGCTCCAGCACCTTGATATGCTGGTTTTTGGCTGGCGGTAATCCTTTGGCAATATTTGAATCAGGCATACTCGCAAAGCTTATACTGCTTACCGCAAGCAAGCTGGCTAGCATTAAACATCTGTACACATGATTACCCTGTAAAATGAAGGTGGCTATTAAACTTTACTTCATCACTAAAACATGAAAGCAAGTTAAAAAAATGAAGGTATGGATAGCGCGTGTAACAAAATACTGATGTATTGAACCCGGCAGGTACATTTTTTTCACTTTGCTGCTTGTACCAGATTCAAGTTTGTTTAACATAGAATCAAAATATCTATACCAGGAATTGATGTGCAAGACACTTCTGCAATTCAACGCCTTATGCTATTAAGCCTGTTTATTGGGCTAATATTACTTAGTTTTCAGGTACTTAAGTTTTTTATTGTACCAGTAGTATGGGCTGCCATTCTGGCTTATATCACCTGGCCAATTTATCAGGCGATTTTACGCAGTTTTGGTCACCGGCATAATTTAAGTGCCCTGGTAATGACTATCCTCCTGAGTATTGTCATTGGTGTGCCTTTTATTATGGCTATTTTCTTGTTGCAGCACGAAGGACGGGACTTATACATTAATCTACAACATCAGATTTTTTCAGGAGGCATTGTACTGCCTGATGTTATAAAAAGTGTGCCGATTATTGGGCCAGAACTCAATAAATTTGTGGCTCAACTTAATGCACATCCCTATGATCTGGCCAGTACGATCCGCCACTGGGTACAGGGACATATCGGTTACGGTAAAATTGTGCTGGGTGAAATCAGCCGCAATATCTTCAAGCTCACGCTAGCCATTTTAACCCTGTTTTTCTTCTACCGTGATGGTAATTTTATTTTAGATCAGGTACGCACTGCGCTTGACAAGGTGATTGGTTATCGGGTGCATAGCTATTTGTTGGCAATTGGTGAAACGACCCGTGCAGTAGTTTATGGTGTGGGTTTGACTGCTCTGGCACAGGCGCTGCTAGCCGGGATTGGTTATTGGGTGGCGGGCGCTCCCAACCCCATGATGCTAACCTTTGCAACGTTTTTACTGGCTCTCATTCCATTTGGCACTCCATTTGCCTGGGGCGGTGTGAGTATCTGGCTGCTGTCTCAGGGGCAGACATGGGAGGCAGCAGGTCTTGCACTGTGGGGTTTATGCGTGGTGAGCTGGATTGATAATATTATCCGCCCGCTAGTGATTTCCGGTGCCACCAAGATTCCATTCTTGCTGATTATGTTTGGAGTACTTGGGGGACTGGCCAGCTTTGGCATGGTAGGTATATTTATTGGCCCGGTCATTTTGGCTATTTTATTGGCAGTCTGGCGTGAATGGTTGCATCAGAAACTTACTGAGCCGGAACAGGAACAGCTATTTGAAGAACCGCCTATTGTTTAGTTCATTTTTAGTAAGTCATGACCTTAAGCTGGCAGGGTCGTACCACAATACTTTGCCAGCCCAGGCTGATGCCTCAAGCAAAGCGGGACAGCACATCATTTAAATAGTTAAAGCCCTGCGCTGTGCATTGTAGGCGCTGTTCATCCGCGACCAGCAGACCCTGCTGTCTAAGCTGGCTGATTACAGGCTGTATACTCTCTATGGATAAGCCTGTCCGGACATGATAAAAGCTGCTAGGCACGCCTTCTTTTAACCTTAAGGCATTCATCATAAACTCAAAAGGTAAATCATCGGCGCTAATTTTTTGCCAGCCCAACATACTGGCAGGCTGCTGTGCCAGATAATCTTTGGGCAATCGAGTTTTTTGAAAACGATAAATACCCTCTGGCTGACTAAGCTTGCCGTGCGCTCCAGCACCAATCGCCAGGTAATCACCAAACTGCCAGTAATTTACATTATGGCGACAGGGCTGTTCAGCTGCCCAGGCGGAAACTTCGTACTGCCTAAAACCATTAGCCTGCAGGATTTGTTCGCCAGCCTGCTGGATATCGGCCAGAATATCATCTTCAGGCAATAGTGGCTGGGTTCTAAAAAATACTGTATTGGGCTCAATGGTGAGCTGATACCACGAAATATGAGTAGCTCCCTGCGCCATGGCTGTGGTCAAGTCAAATAACGCTTCCGTGGGGGTTTGCCCGGGGAGGCCGTGCATCAAATCAACATTTAAGCGCTCAAAACCCGCTTGCCGTGCCAGTTGAATAGCCTGCACGGCATCATGGTGACTATGGATGCGCCCCAGGTGCTGCAATTGTGCGCTATCAAAGGTTTGTACACCTAAGGACAAGCGGTTAATGCCCGCTTCCAGATAATCAGCGAAGGGCTGATGCTCTAGCGTACCAGGGTTTGCCTCCAGGGTAATTTCACAGTCAGCACTAAACTCAAAGAGCTCCTTTAGCACCTTAAACAACCAGCGATAGCCGCTGGCCGAGATTAAAGAAGGTGTACCGCCACCAATAAACACACTGCTAATGCATCTGCCCTGTGCCAATGGTTGCTGTTGTGCTGCATCTTTTATCAAGGCGTGTAAATATGCTTGCTCAAGCTGTGGCGACAATGCACTATCTGCTGTAGCCCCTTGAAATAATTGCTCTTGTGGCTGATTCCCAGGCAGTATTGAGGGATGGTTTGCAGCCTGTTGCAGCAGGGAGCTAACCGCTTGCTGTCCAGGCAGGGTGTGTGAATTAAAATCACAATATGGGCATTTTTTGATACACCACGGCATATGAATATATAAAGCCAGCGGGATATCGGCGGTTTGAATCAGGGGCGTGGTCAATGTTAGGAGTCTCAAAGTGGCCTATTGGCTAATGAAATCTGAACCGGCAGGTTTTGGTATCGATCACCTGCAACAACTGGGCACCGCATTATGGGATGGGGTACGTAATTATCAGGCACGTAATTTTTTACGGCAAATGCAGGCAGGCGATCAGGCATTTTTTTATCACTCCAATTGCAAGGTGCCGGGTATCGTTGGGGAAATGACGATTGTTCAGGGAGGCTATCCCGATCCTACCCAGTTTAATCCTGAGCACCGCTATTATGATCCAAAGTCTACTCTGGATAAGCCACGCTGGACTGGCGTGGATGTAAGGTTTGATGAAAAATGGCCAGCTATTTTGCCCTTGTCCACTTTGCGGGAAATTGCTGAGCTGGAAAACTTAGCATTGCTGCAACGGGGCAGCCGCCTGTCTGTCATGCCTGTCACCGAACAACAGTGGCAGGCCATTTTAAGGCACAAACCTATTGTATAGCAGGTCAGCATATGAAGGGACTCGAATTAAGCACATTACTGATGCTCGGACTGGCTGGCGGCGTAGCACTGGCTTCACAGGCAGGGGTAAACTCACAGCTTAGGCAGTACTTACACTCTCCTTATCAGGCCGCTTTTTTTTCTTTTTTGGTAGGCACAGTAATTTTGGCCATGGTGGCTATCGTGCAGCAGGATTCACGCCCACAACTACAGGATATTTTAAATATCCCCTTGTGGCTGTGGATTGGCGGACTGCTAGGGGCTTTTGGAGTAAGTGTTTCTATTATACTGGCGCCCAGACTGGGCGCAGTCAACTTAACCATTGTGATTGTGTTTGGTCAACTACTGGCGGCCATGATACTGGATCATTTTGGCTGGCTGGGTTTTAGTAAACATCCAATCAACTGGCAACGGGTCTGTGGCGTTGTGATGGTCATGACTGGCTTGGTGTTAACAGTTAAATATTAGTTTTTATTCTTTAGCAACCAAAATACTGCGCTGGTAACCAAGCTGCTTTAAAAATTTACCTTTTCTTGTTTAAGTGCTCACTAGACTCGGGTTTAGGTTTTCCAAACAGAGACAGCAGCAATGATCAAAGTAGCAAGAACAACAGGTTTAATCAGCGGATTGGCAGCCGCACTAATGCTAGCAGGCTGTGGTGGTAGCAGTAGTGATGATTATGGCCCGGCGGTAGATAATCAGCCGGGTGGTCATTTGTTTGGCTTTTATGCTGAAAGTATGGATGTTGACGACCCCGATCCTACCGTCGGCGGTATTTACGTTGATGCACCAAATGGCACTGGAAAAATCAAAGGTCGCATGTCATTTCGCTACTTTGCCTGCCAGAGCGGTGGAATGAATAGCCTTGAAATAAAAGGCACAAAAGCAACCAATCATATTACCGGTAATGCAGAAGGTGATCTGGATTCTGAGTCCAGCATTAATGATAAGCGCAAGATTTCCGTCAGCTTTGACACCAGCTACTCACGTGCCCAAGATCGCTATACCGGCAAATATACCATTGGTGGTAACGATAAAAATGATGAGCGCACCATTAAAGACTGCGACGGAACGAGCGATCAAACCTTTACCCTAGCACGTAAAGGCAGCCTGACCTTGTATCCGGCCAATACGGTATTTCCGGACAAATTTGACATTGGCAATGCCGGGCTGATCATTAGCTGGAAAGATGCACCCTCAGATGCCAGAACCCTGCTGGTCAATATCATTAATGAAGACGCTATGGGTAACAGCAATGCCAATGGCATTATTTACCAACAGGTTGCCGATGACTTGCGCTTACTCACCACTGCTATTCCGGCCAGTGCGGTAGAAAGCGGCAAGGAATATATTGTGGTGGTACAAATGTTTGACAAGAATAATCAGCCCGTGGCCTTTAAGCAGGAAAAAATGACCTTTTAATCCTGCCCGGCATGAGCTGATGATTCAAGCTGACTTGCACACCAGTTAAGCTGTGCCCCGCCTGCTGTGATGCACTGGAATGTTGCGCTACAGCAGGCTTTTTTATGTCGCATTTTTATATGGCGTTGCCTGATGGTTTTTAGCTTATTTGCAGGTAGAGCAGATACAATAGCGCTTTGATGCAATACAGGCAAAATACTGTGTGGTCGCGCGCTGAACGCAAAAAAGAAACCCGAATTTTATTTAACCTGATGTGGCCTATTTTAATTACGCAGGTCGCACAGGCGGGCTTTGGTTTAATTGATACCATTATGGCTGGCCGTCTGTCCCCCACCGATCTGGCCGTAGTTGCTGTGGGTGTGGGTCTATGGCTACCCACAGTGCTATTTATGGCTGGCGTGATGATTGCCACGACCCCACTGGTAGCAGAAGCCAAAGGTGCCGGGCAGTACAGCAATATCCCATGGATCACCCAGCAGGCGCTTTATCTGGCTTTGGCATTGGGGCTCGCAGGCTGTGTGCTGCTGCAGCTGGCACCACTCACCTTTAACTGGCTAGGTATTCCAGTGCATCTACAGGCCAAAACCGGCTTCTTTTTACATTATATTGCCTTTGGCATGCCGGCCGTAACCTTATATGCAACCTTGCGCGGCTACACAGAGGCTTTGGGTCATCCACGTCCGGTAACCGTGATCAGTATTCTGGGTTTGCTCGGTATTATTCCACTCAACTATGTGTTTATGAATGGCCTGTTTGGCTTGCCAAAACTGGGCGGTGCTGGCTGTGGTATTGCCACCGCAACGGTTCAGTGGCTCATGCTAATTGCGCTGGCTATTTATTTAAGTCTGTCTAAAACCTATCAGCCCTTTAAAATTTTTCAGCAATTTAGCCGCTTCAACAAAGCCATGGTCAAGCGGATTTTTGCCCTGGGCGCACCCATTGGTATGGCTATTTTTTTTGAAGTGAGCCTGTTTAGCATTGCCGCTGTCATATTAAGTCCACTGGGCGAAATTGTGGTGTCTGCCCATCAGATTGCCCTATCGGTTACCTCGGTATTTTTTATGATTCCATTATCACTGGGCATGGCACTGACGATCCGGATAGGGCAATTATACGGTGAGCAGAACTGGCGCATTATGCAGCATATCCAGCGTATGGGTTTTATATTTGCAGTGGTCAGTGCAGCCTGTACCATGCTGATTATTGGCTTATTACGCGAGCAAATTACTGCGTTTTATACGACCGACCTTCAGGTGCAAGTCACTGCTACTGGCTTACTGCTGTTTGCCCTGCTTTACCAGCTATCAGATGCCTGGCAGGTGGCAGCAGCAGGCTGCTTGCGCGGTATGCAGGACACTCAGGGACCTATGTGGATTACCTTGCTATCGTATTGGGGTATTGCTCTGCCACTGGGTGTTATATTTTCACGCGTATTACCGTACGGTGCCGCTGGCTTCTGGAGCGGGCTGGTGATTGGCTTAACCATTGCTGCGGTCTTACTCAGCTTTAGGCTGAAACACCGGCAAAAACTGTTGTTTGCCAATGTTTAAGCCCTAGCCCTAAAGCTTTACTACAACGCCATACGATGGTGAACAAAAACCCTGTTTTTTATCTCTTGGCAGTCATGACACTGCGTGCCACACTAGGCTTCTTTTAAGCAAATAAGGGTTGTGTTGTGGCTGAAAAAATCAGTACACCAGGGCGCCGTTTTATGAAACTGGCCGGGATGACAGCAAGTATTGCAGGTCGCGCTGTGAGCAACTCCATCAAATCCATTAACGCCAATGAAGAAGAAAAACTGGCAGCCAAAAGCAAACTATATGAGGATATTGGCGTAAAAATTGCCGAAACCCTGGGCGAGATGAAAGGCGCGGTGATGAAAGTGGGGCAAATTGCTTCCCAATACAAGGATATTTTCCCACCAGAGGTTGCTAATGCCATTGCCAAGTTGCAACGTCAGGCGCCAGCCGTACCTTTTAGCACCATTCAGTATCAAATTGAACGGGAAATGGGCAAACCGCTTGAGCAGATTTTTGCCTCCATTGAAACTGAACCGTTTGCCGCCGCCTCTATTGGTCAGGTACACCGTGCTATTTTACCAACTGGTGAGCGGGTGGTGGTCAAGGTACAATATCCGGGTGTGGATGAAGCCTGTGAAAGTGATTTAAAACAGGTTCGGCTAGCGCTGCGACTGGCTGGTGTATTCAAAATTGATAAAAAACTACAAGACCAGCTGTTTAACGAAATGCAGGATAGCCTGACCGCTGAATTGAACTATCAGATTGAGGCACATAATTTACAGGTATTTGCAACTTTTCATCAGCCGCTGGACAGCAAGGTCATTATCCCAAAGGTTTACCCTGAGTACTCTACCCGGCGAGTGCTTACCTTAAGTGAAGAACTAGGCGAGCCAGTTGAAACAGCAGCCACCTGGACGCAGGAGTTACGCAATGAGCTAGGGCAACGCCTGTTTCGCCTGATCAGTCAGGAAATTTTTTATTTGCATAGTTTTCACACCGACCCGCATCCGGGCAATTTTGCCTTTAGACCGGATGGCGCTGTGGTGGTGTATGATTATGGCAGTACCAAAACCTTACGCCCTGAGATTGTTGCAACCTGCAAACAGCTGGTCAAGGCAGCTTTTGCCAGTGATATCCCTACGCTGGAACAGGAGTTACGCAAGTTGCATATCCGCAATCACAATGGTCAGATTCCAGCAGAATTTTATCAGCAGTGGATTGATATCCTGACCCGTCCACTCAACGGAGAGTATGACTTTGCTCAAAACACTGCGCATCATGAGGCAGTGGCGCTGGCCAAAAAATCATTAAAATACTGGGATTGTTTTCAGCCTTCTGCTGAAACCATGATGTTGAACCGTACAATTTCAGGACAATACTGGAATATGATTAACCTTAAAGTAAAAGATAACTTTAGGCCATCATTGGAAGAAATTGTGCCACTGCAAAGTACTACATCGCCCAACTGATACTTTGACCATATTTATTTTTGGAGCAACCAGCCATGACCCACAGTAAATCATCTTCTTCTAAGCAGCAATCTCTGGAACAATTACGGCACAGTGTTGATGAAGATATTCGTAAACTACGCGAAGCACAGCAGTTTCGTACTCTGGAAGAAAAAGTGCAGGACTTAAAGGATCAGGGCATTGATCCGGCTCAAACCTTTGTTACCCGCGGTGATGAAGAAAATTAAAGCCTTGCCGCATTTTGTTAGAAATATTAGCCTCCAATGCTGTAGGGCGCTGGCGCCTGCGTGACTAATCATAGCCTTCCACAGACACTCAACTAATTGATATATTTGTAAATACTTAATTTAATATTATTTTAATCGTGCTATAAGTCAACCACATGGCCGCAACACCAACAATCACACTCAAGCTAGCATAGCTTAGGGCAATGAGCAATTCTCCCCGGCGCAACAAGCTCAAGGTTTCAATCCCAAAGGCAGAAAATGTGGTAAAGCCACCCAGTAAACCCGTCACTACAAATAAGCGGGCTTCATAACTGATCGAACTAATTTGCTCAGCTATCAGCAAAAACACACCTGCCAGCATGCAGCCCAGTACATTGACGGTAAATGTTCCCCAGGGAAAATGCACCGGTTGAACCTGCCTGACCACCAGGGTGGACAAGCCATAACGCGCTAAAGACCCCAAAGCACCACCAATTGCTACCAGTAAAATAGGGTTCATCACAGCACTGCCTTGTTTTATGAGTAATCACCGGCCAAGTATAAAAGTTTTTGCCCAGCGCGAGTGGCGCTGGTTGAGCCGTATTACGGGATTATAAATATCTTTGTAGGGCGCTAATGACTGAACCCGGAGTTAAGCGCTGAATCTGGTGCAACACCCCCCAAGGCAGTTTGGGCACAATCGCAGTTTTTTTACGTGCCAGAATTGCCGTCAGAATCTCCTCAGCCACATTGCTGGCCTTGGCAATAATCGGCAGGCCGTGCGAATTAAACCCCTGCAATAAATCGGTACTGACAAAACCCGGATAAATAATACTAATGCCAATATTTTCACGCATGAGCGGCATCCGGATAGCATTAAAATAGCTGCTTACCGCTGCTTTACTGGCTGAATATGCAGCACCACTTGGCAAGGGTATAAACGCAGAATAAGAAGAAATAACCCCAAGCTGCCCGCCTGTCGCCTGTCCCCTGAACATGGCAATTGCGGCTTCACTGGTAGCAATGGTGCCCATGACATTGGTTTGAAATACCTGGGCATCCCGCTCAATTCGACCATCACCGGCACGGCGGTTTTTTAAAATACCAGCGTTGGCCACCACAATATCTATCTGCCCCAATAACTCACTAAAACCCATAAATACCGGCGCAATTTTTTCGCTGTCACAAATATCCAGTGCCGCCACCTCAACCTGAACCTGATGTTTTTCCCGGATTCTTTCTGCCAGATTTTCCAGTCGCTCCAGCCGCCTTGCTACCAGTGCCAGATTCATTCCCCGTTTGGCCGCTGCCCATGCCAGTGCTTCCCCAATACCGCTGGATGCACCGGTGATTAATATATTTGGCAGTGTATTGGCTGATGATTGCCCGCCTGCAATTAAGTGACGCATTATTTACTGCTCCATTTTATTTTCTGGTATTCGTCCAGTTTCCACCATCATAAATGCAGGCAGATATTGCAACAGCAGTATTATTGTAAGGGCGCTGTATCTTGCTACGATCATCAGACTCACGTGCTGCCTCTAGGTACAAGAATGCTTTAATGTAAAAATGTTTTGCAAATCAAATACACACTTTATTGGGCTTTTGCGCTTTGATAGTGAAAGAGTTTAACTGTTTTCGACGATAGTAATGACAAGTAATTTCAGGAGAAGAACCGATGTATGCACCCAATTCGGCTTTATTAAATGCGCTGGCACAGCATAAAATTAATTTTCAACAAGTGCTTCAATTTATCGAGGCACGCTACGATTTTGAACCAACCGCCTTTACCAATGGCGAGCAAAATAATGCTGCCAGCGAAAATCAGGGCAGTTGCAAGGTGTTTTCTTTTGCCCAGCTGAATCACTTTAACCCGCTGGATACTCTTGCCCTGTTTGCGGAACACTATCAGGCCGTGCGTGACAATCCAGATGGCACTGACCACCAGAATATCCGCCAGTTTATGCATCATGGCTGGGCAGGCGTTCATTTTGATGGGCAGGCACTTAGCCCAAAACCCAATATTGATGAAATTAACCAGAAGGCAGCCGAACTGTATGCCGGTGGCGGTAGTGAATTTGCAGAAACAGCCCTGAAACCAGACAATACCGAGCCTTTTCCAAACCAGCCCGGCGCTACTCCAATCCTCAACCCATCCAGTGCTGAACTGGTTGAAAATACCCAGAACCTGACTGAACCAACTGCTCCCAAAGATGCTGATGGCAGTATAGACGAAAAATCCGGCAGCAATTCCACAGCAGACAGTCAGGTAACAAACCAACTGGATGAAGAAAAGCTGGAACAAAAAGCTGAGCAAGCCATGGCCGCTGCCGAGGCAGCCAACCAGAATGTGATTCCACCTGCGCCTGGCTCTTCAGGTAGCCTGGCTACAGAAACCACCTACTATCAGGATAATGACAGTGTTTCTGAGCATACCGCTGCTCCGGTTGAGCCAAGTGCTACTGAGCCAACTACTGCTGACTCAGCGGCAGTTGACCCTATTGTTGATACTGCCCCACCCGATCAGACAGGTGCTAGTCAGCAAGACTCCTCATCCTCTATCCAAAGCCAGCCGGATACTGAGCAGGCCAGTGGACAAGGAACAGCCAGTGCCTCAGAAATTGCTGAACAAAATGCAGAACATATGGCTAATAACCCGGCTGAATTTATTGATGAACAAAATACCTCAAGCAGCCTGACAAGCCGGCAACAGGAAGTCAGGACAACACTGCAAGAATAGACAATCAACAAATCAATAGCAGTTTAACAGATGGTCATGGTTCACCAGACTCAAAGCCCGAGGGAGAACGCGATGGCGAACTCGCTGAAAAAACCAGTAACCAGACACAAGCCTCTAAACAGTAATAGCTTTTATATATAACCGGCCAGCGGCATCGCGCTGCTGGTGTTTTACTGGTGTTGCAGCCAATCCATTACGCCCAGCGCTGCCTGCCTTCCAGTTGCCAGACAGGCTGTAAGCAAATAACCTCCCGTTGGTGCATCCCAGTCCAGCATTTCCCCACAACAAAACACACCCGGTTTTTGCGTGAGCATCAGGTTTTTATCCAGCGCAGCAATACTCACACCGCCAGTGGTACTAATGGCCTCATCTATAGGCCGAAAACCGGTAACCGGTATAGATAAGCTCTTGATTGTCCGACTCACCTGTTCAGCATTTTGCCAGCAGGCCTTGGGTAAAAACTCACGAATCAGTGCCGCCTTGATCGCGTCCAGCCCGGCTTTACGCCATAAGGTATTTAGCGATTGCTTTGTAGACGGCTGTAACTTCTGGATAAGCGTATCCATAGACACATCCGGCAATAAATCCAGCTGGATTGTTGCGCTGCCCTGCTGTTCAAGCTGCTGGCGCAGGCCGCGGTTCAAGCGATAAATTAGTCCACCCTCCAGCCCATAATGACTAATCACCGCTTCACCCGGGTATATCTGCCCGGATTCTACCCAGGCTTTAACCCGCTTTAGTGGCTGCCCGGCCAGTGGCTGCATAAAGTCTGACCAGCTAACCAATACCCCGGCGTTGGAGGGCTGCAATGGCACAACAGGAATATGTTCAGCTTGCAGCATTGCTAACCAGGCAGCATCACTGCCCAGACGTGCCCAACTGCCACCACCTGTTGCCAGAATGATAATTCCCGCCTCTACCAGCTTGCTGCCATCAGGATCATTAAACTGGAGTTGCTGCTGCGTCGCCCAGCCAGTCCATTGATGTCGATAAAAAAACTGCACGCCCAGCGCTTTTAAACGGCTTAACCATGCCCGCAGTAATGGCGCCGCTTTCATCTCCCGTGGAAAAATCCGGCCTGAGCTGCCTACATAGGACTCAATGCCCAGCCCTTGCATCCAGTGCTGGATATCCGCCGCCTTAAATTGTGCCAGCATTGGTTTTAACCAGTCTGCACGGTCATAACGCAATATAAACTGCTCAAAATCTTCATCATGACTGATGTTTAAGCCTGTTTTACCAGCCATCAAAAATTTACGGGCAGCCGAGGGTTTTTGCTCATAGACCTGCACCTGATAACCAGCCTGTGCCAACACTTCTGCCGCCATCAATCCAGCCGGCCCAGCCCCAATAATTACCACTGGCAGTCCATTAGGCTTTTTCCGACCTACTGCTGGCAAAGACACGACTTGCATATCAGTAACTGCTCACGATGCAGGATACTGGTCAAAACGGGTTTGATAACCCCCCGGTCTGGAGATTACCAGTTGCTGACATGACTCACCCCGGGCTAAATATTTCACCTCAAAATGTGTACGTGCTGAATCCTGTGCAATCACTTCCCGCTTAAAAGGCAACTGCCATACCTGCTTAAGCTGCTGCTCGGCCTCATCCAGATAAGTTGGAATATTGCTGGCCAGCGTGATGGTGGCATTGTCCTGCACGCGTGATAATAAAAACTCAAAAAACGGCATATTGAGCCAGCGCTGTGCCGGATTTTTGGGTTCAGGATTGGGATATAAAATAAAAACTTGCTCAACACTATGCGGCGGTAGCGCATGCACAATCCATGGAATGGCGTCAGCATGGATTGCATATAAATTATCCAAATGATGATCCTGTATCCGTGCTGCAAACGCCTTGAATTTGGCAGCAGTGCGCTCAATGGCAATCAGGGTTTTATGCGGATGCTGGCTAGCAAACAAAATGGCATGCCGCCCCATTCCAGCACCAATTTCCAGGCAAACCGGTGGCTTAAGTGATGGGCGTACAAAATTACGCGGTGCCTGTAAGTATTGCGGTTGGAATAGTCGGGCAGCCATAATATCAACTGTGTAAAAAATAAATCCTAGTTTAACAAGACTTGATAGACCACGCCTACATTGCAAAAAAATCTTAAGGCCCTAAAATCAGTTTAAATGCATCAAGGTGACTTCTTATGGACAAGCCCATTACTTTTCCCTGCCCGTACTGTAAAAAACCCTCGTTATGGCATGACAATCCGTATCGTCCATTTTGTTCTGAACGTTGTAAATTAATTGATCTGGGCGCCTGGGCCAATGAAGACTATAAAATTGCCACTCAGGACTCCCCCGATTTACCCACTCAGCAGCCCGGCGAAGAAGACGACTTCTAGATGCGCTATTGCCAGAAGTGTTCAGATATCAGGTATAAAAAATCCTGCACATTGGCAGGATTTTTTATATCAGGCACTTTGTATTGACCTGAAAAACTCCTTCGATGAAGGTGCCAAAAATTAATTAGCCATGGGGGCAACTGATTTGGAAATGATCTGATTGAGTATCCATTTGGTTTGTAGCTGACCAGAATCAGCATCCTGCATCACTTCCTGTCTTACATCCAGAATGTAAGAATAACCCGGTTCAAAAGTAAATCCTTCAATATCTGTTTTCAGCGGATTAAAGTTATTTTCATAACGGTTGCGATATTGCAGGCATTCAATCTGGCCACCATTGATACTGTCACACAGGGCTTTACGGGGTGACACCTCAATTAAAAAGCTGGAGATCGGTTTGACCTTAACCGCCTTAACTTCGCCATCCTTGACCACAGGTGCCTTGGTTGTCATGTCCTGATTGGTTTGGCAAGCTGCCAAGGCGAAAGTCGCTGCACCCACTATCATCAGTAAACGCTTTTTCATGTATCTGCTCCAGCAATATCGTTGTAAAAACTTTTTTAATGGCTGTAGATTACGTGTTTTTACTTCCAACACCAGTGCTATACACAATTCACAAAAATACCTGCCGTCTAAAAATATATTTGCTTACATGCTGTTTACAAGGACAGTCCTAGTATTTAACTAGCCAGCACGCCCTGCCACAAAGGGATTAGTGCGTCTTTCCTCACCAATAGTACTCATGGGACCATGACCTGCAATAAAGCGGGTATCATCCGGCAGGCTAAACAATTCGCGCTGAATGGATTCGATCAACTGCTGATGATTGCCCCGCGGAAAATCAGTACGGCCAATGGAACCGGCAAACAGAACATCACCCGTCCAGACCAGATTTAAATCCTTACTGTATAACACCACATGTCCAGGAGTATGGCCGGGTGCAAAACGCACCTCAATAGGATAGCTGCCCAGATACAGGGTTTCACCACCCTCTAGCCACTGATGAACCACCACCGGCTGCGGCTTTGGAAAGCCAAACATTTGCGATTGCTGCTCCAGTGCATTTAACCAGAAAGCATCTTCCTTATGCGGCCCAATCACCGGCACCTGATAAAACTGTGCCAGCTCACCAACCGCCCCGGCATGATCCAGGTGCCCATGGGTGAGCCACAGCGCAACCAGCTTTAACCCCTTCTGATCAATGGCCTGTTTTAAACGCCCTGCCTCACCACCCGCGTCAATCAACACGGCAGCACCGCTGTCATCATCCCAAAGCAATGTACAATTCTGGGCAAAAGGGGTAACGGGAATAATCTGATACTGCAACATCACTGGCCTCAATATTCCGAAAATCTAAACACATGCCTCTGCGGCAGGATAAGCTGCTGCTAAAAAGCCATCAATCAATGGCTTGGTTAATGCGGCAAATAACTCAATATGCAAGGGCTCGGTATTTAACGCCGGAATATAAGCATAGTGCTGACCACCGGCTTGCAGGAAAATATCGCGGTTTTCAATCGCCAGCTCCTCCAGGGTTTCCAGGCAGTCCGCTGAAAAAGCCGGACTCATTACCTGAACACTGTTAACTCCTTGCTGTGCCCATTGTGCCAGTAGTTCGCTGGTATAGGGTTTGACCCACTCCTGCCGGCCAAAACGCGACTGGAAGCTTATTGCCCATTGTTCCGGCTTAAGCTGTAAAGCGTCTGCCAGCAATCTGGCGGTCACATCGCAACGTACGGCATACGGATCACCCTTATCAGCATAAGGTTGTGGTATCCCATGAAAGGACAACAACAGTTTTTCAGCCTGACCATGCCGGTTTTGGTAGTTCCGTACCTGCTGTGCCAGCGCTTCAATAAACAGCGGATGCTGATAATAGTCCTTAATCAGGCAGATTGAAGGCAAATCACGCCGCCGCTGCATCCAGTGGGTGACTGCATCAAAAGCCGCCCCGGTTGAAGTGGCCGAATACTGTGGAAATAAAGGCAACACAATCATATGCTCAACCTGCTGTTGCTGTAACCGATCCAGAACTGTTGCCGTGGCAGGATTACCATAGGTCATGGCTGCATGGACGCTCAGCTCGGCCTGCGGATACAAAGGCTGTAAATGCTGCTCCAGCAAGCGGGTCTGCTGTTGCAAAATTAGCCGCATGGGTGAATCACCATCCTGCCAGATGCTGGCGTAAGCTTTGGCAACTCTTTTAGGACGAAATGGTAGCACCAGCAGATTTAAAATCAGTAGCCACAGCAATTTGGGAATTTCAATAACCCGTGAATCAGACAGGAACTGGCGTAAATAGCGACGTACCGCAGCAGGTGTAGGCTGATCGGGCGTGCCCAGATTCATAAGAATAACCGCAATACGCGGCTTGGAGCGTGAAGCAGGCATGAAAAGTCTAAATATCAAAAAGCTCAGCACAACTTAACAAGACTGACTAAAAAACACAAAGCCTTATGCGTCTAGATCAAACCGGTATAGTCTCTGGAATTATTTTTGTTGTATCCAGCGCATAAGATGGTAAAAGCCGCCTGCGTGGAAACCAGAGCGACTAGATGGCTTTTTTGTCCCGACTGGTATGCATCAGAATTTGTTCCGCTTTTGGCGTAAGTTCCCACAGCAGACGCTGACGCATATCGCGCCCGGCGGGAATAATCCACTGGTTATGCTTAAGCTGCATTTTTATACTGTGCAGGGCGCGCACATTAATCTGGCTACGTGCCGTGGCATGGGCTCGTGGCATCACCTCACGTACATCAGTCAGCGACGTCTGATTCAGGTATTCATTCATCACCCGGGCAAAATTTTCCTCAGGGGCAGCCGGACTAAAACCGGGCCCTAGCACTGCCAGAATCTCAGCCCACTTCATCTTGCGCTGCGGACGCAGTTCTTTAAAGTTACCATCCTGGTAGGCATGTACTTTATAGTCAAAGGCAAATTCATCTTCGGGATGAACTTTGGGCATGCTCAGCACGGATTCTTTTTGGCTTACTGACGGATTATGCTCAAGCTGGGCAATTTTCTGACGCAACTGATCAATTTCATCCTGTAATTTTTGCGTATCCTGCGGACGAATCCAGCCTGCTGTTGGCGAACGCTCGATCATCATGGGCATGGCACGGCGTACCGCCATTTCCAGATCACGCATATTGCGGTAGCTCACCACCACTTCGCGCTCACGCTGTAACTGCTGGCGAAAATCATTAAATTTTGATCTGGCTTCGCTAGTTTTTTCCTGTAACTCTGCTGGCCTGCTTTCAGGTGCCTCATGCATCAGCACCAGAATCGGCTTACGCTTGGTCACTGCATAGATATATTCCAGATGCATATAACTTACACCAGAGGCCGATAGCTCTCCGTAGCACCCGCCCAATAACAGCACAAAATAATCACAGTCATCAATTTGCCGGCGGGCAAAAGCCGTAGTAAGCGGGGTTCTTTGCTCCAGGCCCCAGGAAAAAAATCCCTGACTGACCAGCGCCTGCGACAGCACCACACGTTCTGCGTGCATATCTGCGCCTGACGTGCAGATAAATACATGGTAGCGTTTGTCAATCATAAACATGCCCTTGGTCGATCATCCTTGAATACAAAATAATGTGAACCAACTCACATTATAGCGCACCTGTAGGCAAAAATAGTCATATTCGTTTCAAAAACGGTATAACTAGACTATTTATTACACTACTTTTTTATTTTTTTGCAGTCTAGCGCTCATGCTTGACGGATGCAACTGAACTTTGAGTACTCAGGGGTTAAGCCTTACAGGCAGTAGCAGCGTCAACAGCAATAATTGCTTGTTGTATCTGTACGTCCGGCTGCGCATTTTTTTGTCTTAAATCAGTTAAAACCGGCTGTGCCGCGGCAATATCTCCGCTGACAAAACACTGTAGCAAAGGCATCGCAGGCTTATGAGTTATTGTACCACTGGTCGGAAAAACCAGACCCTGCGCAGCAAGTACCCGCCCTGTTTGTCTGGCAACCGCCAGTCCAGAATCAATCAGGGTAAATTGCTGGCCAAATTCTGCATAAATACTGTTTTTTAAAAACGGATAATGGGTGCAGCCGAGTACTAGATAGTCAGCACCGGCCTGCTGTAGCGGCTGTAGTATTCTTTTGAGCTCGCCACGGCACTGCTTACTGTCCTGCTGCCCCTGTTCAACAAAAGGCACCAAAGCCGGACTCACCACCGTCATGACCTGCACCTGGGCGGGAACAGCCACTTGCTCAATCACCTGTTTTAATAAATTGCCGCGCAAGGTTCCCGGGGTTGCCAGCACGCCCACCACTCCGGTTCGGGTTTTTAACACTGCCGGTTTAACAGCAGGTACCAGCCCAATAATTGGAAAATCCGGCCCATAATGCTGACGTAGTGTATTTAGGCTATATGCAGAGGCTGTATTACAGGCAACCACCACCGCCTTACAGCCCTGCTGATACAGCCAGGCCACGGCTTGTGAGGTGAGCTGGCAAATCTCCTCATCGCTACGCTCTCCATAAGGCACATGTTTGGTATCAGCCAGATAAATAATGGGTTCATGGGGCAAGTAAGCCTGTAACTCCTGAACCACGGATAAGCCACCCATACCAGAATCAAATACACCAATCGGTGCCTGTGCACGTGATGAACTGTGCTGTTCAGTTAATGGCGAATCAGGAGGGTGAGTTGACGTCATGGAGCGCAACACTTATGAATTGATGGTTGATTAAATAGCGAATTAAATCAACTAACTGACTATGAATATAATTTGCATCCCACAAACTGGTTTAAACCAGAGCGTACATACTATTGTATTAGGCAGATTAGCCGCTATGGCGACAGTGTTTCCTCATCCAGCTCACACTCAAAATCACCACTGGTTAATTTTACTATAGTTTTTCCATTTTTCTCTACAAATTCCCCTTCATCCAGCAAGTGATAAAATGCATTACGGTGAATCAATGCCTCAAGGTTCCAGCGTACCCGAATATAAGGTCGAACCTCCCCGTGATAGGCACGTAAAAACACCGGATGCGCGGCATCAATCACCACCACATCACCAGTTTGCGTCATGCAGGTTAAATAAGCCGTACCGTTATCCTCAACTTTTTCAATCCGGGTGACCAGCAGGGGCACATCTTCAACCGTAATTGCCAGTTTTTCTACCGGCGTTTTGAGATAATATTGCTCATCCTCGCGCCATAGGACACTGGCAAACAAACGGATCATGGCATCACGGCCGATTCTTGAGCCTTCATGCCACCACTCGCCATTGGCCTTGACTGTTAAGTCCATATTGCCGCAAAACTGGGGGTTCCACTGATCCACCGGTGGAATGCTTCGCGCAGCAGTACCCTGCGCGTCTTTTAGCAACCTGATGATTTTATTCAAACTTGTACCAGATTGCGTAGTAGGGTCTGGCGCGGCTGTTGGTAAGTTTTGTGCCTGATGGTTCTGGTTCATTGTCTAATTTGTCCAAGTTGACATTAAATAATCAGTATATTGCCAATTGGCTTAAGCCCATGAATAACTTTATACTATAGGGTAATGTTTAAGACATACCTTTTTTGTGTCTGATCAAATACTCATGGCAGCACCGAACCATGCTTGGTGTAGTAAAAAAGCATCTTACGGTTGCCACCCATTCATGTGAGGAGTTTTCATGGAACACATCGAACGCGAAGCGATGGAGTTTGACGTGGTTATTGTTGGTGCGGGGCCTGCTGGCCTTTCTGCCGCTATTCGCCTGCGCCAGCTTGCCATCGAAAAAAACATGCCAGAACTATCGGTGTGTGTGGTAGAAAAAGGTTCTGAAGTCGGTGCACATATTTTATCCGGTGCCGTACTGGAACCACGTGCCTTAAACGAGCTGATCCCCGACTGGAAAGAACAGGGCGCTCCTTTAACCGTGCCTGCCAAGGAAGACAAAACCTACTTCCTGCTATCGCCAGAAAAAAGCATTGAAATGCCACATTTCTTTGTACCCAAAACCATGCACAACGATGGCAACTATATTGTGAGCCTAGGTAACGTGGTACGCTGGCTGGGTCAAAAGGCCGAAGAAATGGAAGTGTCCATTTTCCCGGGTTTTGCCGCCGCCGATGTATTGTATAACGAAGATGGCAGTGTACGCGGTGTGGTAACCGGTGATATGGGTATTGGCAAAGATGGCCAGCCCACTCACAATTTTGCACCGGGTTATGAACTGCTGGCCAAATATACCATTTTTGCCGAAGGTTGCCGGGGCCATCTGGGCAAGCGCCTGATGAGCCGTTTTGATTTGTGCAAGGACTCTGATCCACAGCACTACGGTATTGGCATTAAAGAGCTGTGGGAAATTGACCCGGCCAATCATAAAGAAGGTCTGGTTATGCACGGTGCTGGCTGGCCACTCACTGAAACCGGTTCCAGTGGTGGCTGGTGGTTATACCATGCTGAGAACAATCAGGTTACCCTGGGCATGATCATTGACCTGTCCTATAAAAACCCGCACACCTACCCATTTGAAGAAATGCAGCGCTGGAAGCACCATCCGGTCATCAAGCAATATCTGGAAGGCGGCAAGCGTCTGTCCTATGGCGCACGTGCAGTCGTCAAAGGCGGCTTAAATGCCCTGCCAAAACTGACCTTTCCGGGTGGTTGCCTGATTGGTGATGATGCAGGCTTTTTGAACTTTGCCAAGATCAAGGGTTCCCACACCGCCATGAAATCCGGCATGTTGTGTGCCGAAGCAATCTTTGAAGCGATTGCCGAAGGCCGTGCAAGTGATGAAGTCACCAGCTACACTGACAAGTTCAACAACAGCTGGCTGCGTGAGGAGCTGTACAAGTCACGTAACTTTGGTGCGGCCATGCACAAGTTTGGCACCTTTGTGGGCGGTGGTTTTAACTTTATTGACCAGAATATTTTCCATATTCCATTCACCCTGCGCGATTTAATGCCCGATTACAAGGCACTGCAAACTGTACAGGAAAACCATCATAAGCCAGACTATCCAAAGCCGGATGGTAAAATCAGCTTTGATCGTCTGTCTTCTGTGTTTATTTCCAACACGGTGCATGAAGAAAATCAGCCAGCACACCTGCTACTGACTGATCCTACCATTCCAGTGGAAGTGAACCTGCCAAAATGGGCTGAACCGGCACAACGCTACTGCCCGGCTGGCGTATATGAAATTGTGAATGACGGCGGTGAAAACAAAGATCAGCCACGTTTCCAGATCAATGCGGCCAACTGCGTACATTGCAAAACCTGTGATATTAAAGACCCGTCACAAAACATCACCTGGGTAACCCCGGAAGGTGGTGGCGGGCCGAACTATCCAAATATGTAATTCGATTATAGCATAAGAAAGCCTCAACGATTGTTGAGGCTTTCTTCATAACAAGTATAGAGACATCAACACAGGGCAAAATTAAACTGCCCTGTGCTCACTAAACATTATTTCCACTGGAAGCCAACAGCAACTCCCCCCCCAAAATCACCCTGAGTGTTTGCTGTACCTGCTGCCTTGAAAATAAACTTATTATTATCCGTTACACTACTTACCCCAACAGCAATACCTTGCTCTCCTCTCCATGTACCGGCACCCATACTCATCATGCTATAACCAGCATTGGTTGGTTGTGGCAGGGATGCGATAGCAATACTGGAAGCTATCGCAGCACGAGAATCCTGCTTGAACTCCTGAATATCTCGATCTAGAGCTGCCAGCCGATTATTCGTATAGTCTTTAGCTTGCGCTAACGTATTCACGTTACCTACATCAGTATATTGTTTGGCATCTGCCAAGGTAGCAGCATTGGCATCCTTTACCTGTTTAACATTAGCAGCATCAGTATCGGCTGTTCCTGCTGCGACATTGATAACTTGACGCTCTTTACCTGCTGCACCGACAGACACCGTATTATCACGATTAGATTCAGAATCATTGCCGAGTATTACCGCATTTTTGGCACTTGTATTAACATTATTACCTAACACAAAAGTGTTATCACTAGTGACAGTATTGTCATTACCTACGCTATAGCTATTATTGCCACTAACAGTACTTGGATCACCAATTGCACCCGAGTTATTTCCAGTAACCTGATTACCTGTACCAATACTAATGGACTGTTTACCACCTGCTAACGCGCCCTGTCCAATAGCAATGGATGACTCACCTTCCGCTTTGGCAGGTTGAGTTTGGTCGCCTGCATTACCTTGAGTATCAAAGTAGGGGCTATCAAATCCTGTCAGCGCACTTAACCATTCTTGTTCAGTACCAGTAAAGCCATTTTCTATTGCAAGCATAAAGGCATCTTTACCTGCTATGCCCTGTTCCCCTTTATCGCCTTTAGCTCCAGTTAAGCCAGTATCGCCTTTGTCGCCTTTCGAACCAGTAGCACCATCCTTACCATTTAGGCCATCCTTGCCTGCTGCGCCAGTGTCACCTTTAGCTCCAGTTAGGCCAGTGTCGCCCTTATCACCTTTAGCTCCATCCTTACCATCAACACCCTTTAAACCAGCTTCACCTTTTAGACCCTGTAACCCCTGCTCTCCACGATCACCTTTTTCACCCTGATCGCCTTTAGCTCCATCTTTACCGTCGACGCCATCCTTTCCTTTTAGACCCGTCTCTCCTTTTAAACCTTGGTCGCCTTTATCACCCTTGTCACCTTTCGCGCCATCCTTACCATCAAGTCCGTTTAAACCTGCATCTCCTTTGTCACCCTTATCGCCTTTCACACCATCCTTACCATTTAGGCCATCTTTACCTGCTGCTCCAGTGTTACCTTTATCGCCTTTATCGCCTTTATCGCCTTTATCGCCTTTATCGCCAGTCAGACCAATATCTCCTTTGTCGCCCTTGGCTCCGTCCTTACCATCGATACCATCGCGTCCATTTAAGCCGTCTTTACCATCTTTTCCGTTTTTGCCGTCTATTCCGTCACGACCATCCTTACCAGCTACCCCCTGATCACCTTTAGCACCAGTCAGTCCAATATCACCCTTTTCCCCTGTATCACCTTTTTCACCTCGTATACCTTGAGCACCGATATCACCCTTATCCCCTTTTTCGCCTTGTGCTCCAGTCGCTCCAGTGTCACCCTTAAGTGAGCTTAACCATTCTGTTTCTGTACCTGTAAACCCATTATTTACCGCTACCTGATAAGCACTATCTCCATCTGCTCCTTTGATACCATTGTTGGTTTCAATAGTAGACAAGCGATTATCCAGATTAGCCAGTTTGCCATCTACAGCAGTCAATGCACTACCAACATCATGATAATTATTATTTTGAATCACATATGTTGGCGCAGTAAATCCACCACCTGTAAAGTTTGCACCCCCACCCAAAGCAGTAGCTATATTAGATTGCAATCCATTGATATTGCTTTCATTTGTAATGATACGCCCGATAAGTCCAGACACATTATCATTTGTAGTTTGAAGCTGGGAAAAGTTAACTGCATCATGGTCATTTTGAGCGTCGGCAACATTGGTAATGCGTTTTTCTGCGCCTGCTCTACCAACAGAAACTGTATACTCTTCATCTGCTAGAGAGTTATAACCGATGGCTGTAGCATAGCTAGCCGTAGCTTGGCTGGATACACCAAATGCACTACTATTATCAGCTGATGCAGTATTACCATGACCGACTGCATTACTCGCTTGTCCTAATGCATTATTGCCATAGCCTACCGCACTACTGCCATCGCCTGATGCCACATTATCAGAACCTATTGCACTACTATAATTAGCAGAAGCTTCATTCCAAAAACCAACCGCACTACTATTATCAGCAGAAGCTGTATTATTAAAACCAACCGCACTGCTAGCACCCGCAGAAGCTATATTACGTGAGCCTAGAGCACTGCTGAACCCAGCAGAAGCAGTATTTGCCTCACCCACAGCACTACTATAATCTCCAGATGCTGTATTACCTGCACCAATCGCACTACTATAACTACCTAATGCATTACTTTGGTTACCGAAGACGTTACTATAATCACCTAACGCTAAATTACCTGTATAGCGCATTCTCTCTATAAAAGCTTGTTGCTGGCCTTCGTTAAATGCGATGCCTTGAACTGAAGTAAGCTTAGTTGAGTCAGCAACCAGCTCATCCCATGTGATCGCAGTTGTTTCTACATTAATGCCATTAATACTATCTATCGTCCCACCTGTACCATTATTGGTAAAATCGACTGATCTATTTAGAGTTTGAGAGCTACCCACAGCTGTTGAATATTGACCTATGGCAGTATTTGTATAACCAACTGCATTGCTTCCATAGCCAGCGGCCTCATTGGTATGTCCTATAGCACTACTTGAATCACCATAAGCACGATTTTGCATACCTATGGCACTACTTAAACTTCCAGAAGCGTAATTAGCAGCACCTATCGCACTACTGGCAAAATTAGTTGCACCATTACCATAACCTACAGCACTACTACTTTCACCAAATGCTCTATTACTTACACCTAATGCACTACTTACATTTTCTGATGCTTCATTCCAGAATCCTAATGCACTGCTTGAATGACCTGATGCCGTATTATTCAAACCAAATGCACTACTCTGATCACCTGATGCCTCACTACCAAAGCCCATTGCGCTACTTACATAACCTGAGGCATGAACATCTACTCCACATGCAACTGCACTAGTACCTTCAGCTGTACTGGCAATACTATTTTCACAGATAACATCTGCCCACACCTGCCCACTGCCAGATACAGTCATCAACGCAAAAGCTAAAGGTTTAAGTGGTAATGAAGAAGGAATAAAAGAAAAAGACTTGTTGTTATATTTCTTAAACAGCGCAGTTATAGCTTTGAGTTGAGTTGAGTTGAGTTGAGTTGAGTTGAGTTGAGTTGAGTTGAGTTGAGTTGAGTTGAGTTGAGTTGAGTTGAGTTGAGTTGAGTTGAGTTGAGTTTATCACCTAGCAAATTAATATCAAATAATTCTTTATTATCTTGACCTGCTTTTTTTACATTACTACTGCTACCTTCAACTGCATTTTTTGCCAGCTCAGAAGTTACTACCATACGCCCCAGGGTTTTACTCCATACTTTTTTAAAAACATGATTCATAATCTGTTCCTGCTTTGTTCATTGTTTAACTAAATAATGTAAAGAAACTTACAATCCATTACAAAATGTCTTTTAACCCTAAATGTTATGAATTGCAAGTTTTTTGTATCGAAGCTCACCTCAACAAAGCCAAGAAAGCTCAATACAAAGGTCAAATTCTTATAAATAGGTACAATTTTAGTCAAAAAATCCTGTTCATTTAAATTATTTAAACAGCTTCGCCGCTTCAACAAACCAGTTCTTGTTTTTAATCCGGGCTAACTCATCTACTGTAGGCTGTACCGCTTTATCCATAAAGCCCTGTATTAAGGGATGCAGCTTGCCAATACAAAGGTCTAAGGCCAGACGTTCCCTATTAAGATCATAACGGCCACGATGAATCATCTGCGCATTAAAAATCAGTGCATCGCCTGGCTGAAGTGTAATGAGCTGACTATGCGGTAAGTCATCATGCTGTTGATGACCCTCTTTAGCGAAACGCACCTGATGTTCAAGCCGACTATCCCACTGCTGATGGCTATGTGGTATCAGTTCTATGCCCGTTTCAGCCAGCAAAGGAATTCGTACATGTAAGCTAAGCAGTTCTTTATGAACCCTGGCTTGTTCACTGTCGGATATCGGGCTGTACTGCATATCCCGATGCCAGTAATTTTGCCTATTTTTATCTTTTGGATTAAAAAATAGCTGGGTGTTATGAAAATAAACTGCACTGCCAAATTGTGCTTTTAAAAACTCAACTAATTTAGCGGGTGACAACAGGTTAAAAAACTTAAGCCGTAATTCAGGCTGATGCTTAAAGTACTGTGGATGCGTCAGCGAATGCATATTGACCAGTTGGTCAAAACCTGCCATGTGCTGATTACCAGTCAGCCACTGCTGGTAAATCGGCGCAACAATTTGCCGCAGCTGGGCAATATCATGCTGACTAAAAAATGCAGGCAACACCTCATAGCCCTGCTGTGCATAATACTCGCCGCTACCCATAAAAACTTCCCTGTTAAAGCAACCCACTTATTTCGTTTTAGCGGCTTCCATCTCCGCCCGCACATAACTGCTAATCATGCGGGTAACGCCCTTGACCATTTCATCAAAGCTGATATTTGGATTCGGCAGCATTAAATGGCGAATCACTGGAAATATGCCACTATTAATACAGATATAAGCCATGGTAGACAGGTCTGGCACTTTTAGGTAATGCGGATTGTGCATGACATACTGCATGATCATTTCCATCAGTGCTTTTTCCATACGATCAAGATATTGATCATATTCCAGCAAACCGACATAGCGAATGCATTTTAAATAGCGCTCATTGTTGCGCTTGAGCAAATCGCCAAATTCATAAAACAGGATCTCCAGCGCCTGCTCCAACTCAACCTGAATAAGGAGTGGCGTGACCCGCCTGAGCATGGCAATGACTTCATCCGTATAGTACCTGCCCATGGCCGCAAAGATGGCTTCTTTATTCTTAAAATACTCATACAGTGAACCTACGCTAATGCCAGCAATTTCAGCAATACGCCGCGTGGTCGTGCTTTCAATCCCATGGTCAGCCACACTAATAAAGCCTGCTTCGATAATGGCATCAACCGTGATCTTGGCACGTGTCTGCTGCGGTTTTCTAACCATAAACCACCCAAAAAACCCGAACATTTAATCGGATTATACTGACTTCCTCAGCGCATGCTATAGACGCATGAGTTAACCTTTTTTTACCCAGAACAGATATTGTCTGGTTCCTGCAACATCCTGCTGATATTGCTCAATCAGCTGATGCCCCAGATGCGTACAAAATTTGGGAATATCACGGGTAGTAGACGGATCAGTAGCAATCACCTGAATGACCTGTCCTGTCTGGCTTTTACGCACTGCCTGATGCAGCATCATGACAGGTTCTGGGCAATACAAACCCTGAGTATCCAGCAATATGTCAGAAGCCGGCAGCTCCAGATTCTCAGGCAAACTTTCAGGTAAATTCTCGGACATGTTAGTAAACAACGCACTATAAACAGCAGGGTTTATATTAACATTGTCATGCCAAAAACAATGTGGATAAAACTTGTCAAACCGGCAATGAACCTATCTGTCCACTCTGCCCTTACAAGTTTTAATGCAAGAAGTGGCTGGCTCAGTTATGATAGCCTTACAATTTTTGGTTTTGATCTGAGATGCAAAAATGGCTGAGGTGAGGCACACGGGATCGCAAGGTCCTACGTGGTCAATGCGTGGCTTGAAAAAATGGTTATCAACGGCACCGGAAACCCGTGATGAATTAATGAAACTGGTGCATGATTCAAGAAAGTTTCTGGAACCCGATACCGTAGACATGCTGGAAGGCGTGCTGGATTTGCCGGCCACCCAGATTCGCGAAATCATGACCCCACGCCCTGCTATTGTCAGCCTGTGTGAAGATGACCAACTGCTTGAAATTTTACCGATGCTGATCGAATCGGCACACTCACGTTTTCCGGTATTTTCCACCACGGAACAGGATACCGTAATTGGTATTTTACTGGCCAAGGATTTGCTACCGGTACTGCCCCATGCTCCTGAACCGGTAGATATCAAGGCACTCATACGCCAGCCAGTATTTGTACCGGAAACCGCACGCTCTGATCAGGTACTGCGCATGCTCAAAAACACCCAGACCCATATTGCGATTGTGGTAGATGAGTACGGCACCACATCAGGGATTGTGACCCTGGAAGATTTACTGGAAGAAATTGTGGGTGAAATTGAAGATGAGCACGACACCAGCGATCCACTGGCTGAATACATTGTGCCTGACCCTGAAATCTCCGGTGCATGGCTGGTGCAGGCATTTACTCCTATTGAGCACTTTAATGATGTACTCAGTGCTGACTTTTCTACCGAAGAAGTAGAAACCATTAGCGGCTTGCTGTTACAGGAAATTGGCCGTGTGAGTGATCTGGAAGGTCAGGTGGTCAACTTAAATGACTGGATTTTTAAAATTTTGCAGGCAGATGCCCGCAGCATTACCCTGGTTAGAGCTATTAAAGCATGAGAAATATGTTCGCCCGCCTGAATAAAAACAATAAAGCCGGAAAAAAAGAGCGTGGTTTTAACCCTCCCCTAATCAGTGCCATGATTTTTGCCTTGCTGGCTGGTGCCATGTTTCCATTGGCATTATCACCTTATGAATGGTGGTGGTTTGCGCTGATTTCCCCGGCAATTTTTTATGCCTTGCTCAACAACCGCTCAGCGGGGCAGGCTTTCCTGATTGGCCAAAGTTATGGTTTTGGTCTGTGGTCAGTTGGTGCGTTCTGGCTTTATACCTCGATTCATGTCTATGGCGATACGCCCATGCCACTGGCACTACTCATGATTGCAGTGGTTGGCCTGGGTATGGGACTATTTAATGGCATTCAGGCCTGGCTGTACCGGCGCTTTTTTGGCCATAGTCCGCTGACGTTTGCGCCTTTGTGGATATTTGCCGAATGGACAAAAACCTGGATTTTTACCGGGTTCCCATGGTTATTTGCCGGTTATGCCTTTACTACCTATCAGCTGGATAACTTTGCACCGCTAGCTGGTATTTATGCCGTATCATTTGTGGTCATTTTTATTGCGGCCAGCCTAGTAGAGATTGCCAAAGGACGGCGGTTCTGGATTTTGCCATCGGTAGCTTTAATCGCTATTGCTGTGGGACTGGGACATATCCAGTGGACTACCCCCAAGCAGGCGGCCCCGTTAAGTGTGTCTTTAATTCAGGGCAATATCCCGCAGGATTTAAAGTGGCTAACAGAATATCAGGGTCAAACCCTGGCCATTTATGCGTCTTTAAGCCAAAAAGAATGGGGACGTGATCTGGTGGTCTGGCCGGAGTCTTCCATTCCCATGTTTCAGGCCGATGTACAGCCATTTATTGATGCAGTGGCAGAGCATGCCGCAGAACACAACTCAGCCTGGGTAACCGGTATTCCTTATGCCAAGCTGGATTCTTATAATCCTCACACCAACAGCTACGACGTGTTTTACAACGCAATTATGGCGAGCGGCCAGGACTCGAGCGGACTATATAAAAAACAACGACTGGTACCTTTTGGCGAATATGTGCCGCTATCAGGAGCTTTAAAATGGGTTCTGCCTTCCTTAAAAGATGATGTGAGCATGGCCAGCTTTAGCGCAGGCAGCAGTCACCAGCAACCACTGATGGTTAAAGGCCAGCGTCTGGCGGCAGCCATTTGCTATGAAGTCGCCTACCCTAACCTGACCCGCAATAACGCCTTGAACAGCGATTTTCTGGTGACTTTGTCTAATGATGCATGGTTTACCGGTACTGATGGCCCCTGGCAGCACCTGCAAATGGTGCAAATGCGTGCCAAGGAAACAGGCCGCTGGTTTATCCGTGCCACCAACACCGGGGTCACTGCATTTATTAACCCTCAAGGACATATTGAACGTTTGCTCAAGCAGGATATTCGCGCTGTCCTGCGTGGTGATTTGCCTGCCATGCAGGGTAACACGCCATATATGCGTTTTGGCGACTGGCCAATCCTGATCATCAGCGCCTTGTTGCTTTTGCTCGGTGGCTGGGTAAAACGGCAAAAGTAACGCAGCGTTGCAATACTGCTGCTTGTTACCCCCTGATACTGCCCCATAATAACAACATATAGAACAATACTAGAGGCAAACACATGAAAAGTTATATTCACAAGAGCGAACAGCGCGGTCATGTTAAGCATGGCTGGCTGGATACCCGGCATAGTTTTTCTTTTGGCAGCTGGTACGATCCGCGCTATATGGGTGTATCTGCCTTGCGTGTCATTAATGAAGACCGTATTGACGCGCATCAGGGCTTTGGCAAACATGGCCATGACAACATGGAAATTTTAACCTATGTATTGTCTGGTCGCCTAAGCCATCAAGACAGCATGGGCAACATTGAGCATATACCCGCTGGTGAATGGCAACTGATGAGTGCTGGTAGCGGCGTACAGCACAGTGAGATGAACAGCACTGACCAGCCGGTACATTTGCTACAAATCTGGCTACTGCCCAATGTGCAAAATGCTGAGCCAACTTATCAGCAGGTAAAGCTTGATCCCAAAGAGCAGCCCAACCAGTGGCAGATGATGGTATCACCAACGCAAGATACGCCTTTATTTATCCGTCAGAATGCCAATATCTCTGCGGCTTATTTAAATGAAGGTAAAACCTTGCTATGAATAGCCACCGATTTTGTAGACACCTTTTAGTTAGATAAAATGGCTAATTAACGAGGTGCTTATGAGCAGTAAACGATACCCTGAAGAATTCAAAATTGAAGCAGTAAAACAAGTCACTGAGAAAGGTCATAGTGTGGCTGAAGTTGCTACACGTTTAGGAACCACTACACATAGTCTGTATGCTTGGATCAAACGTTATGATCCACAGCAGCCCAAGACAACAGAATCTAGTGATCCAACTACAGAATTAGCGAAATTAAAAAAAGAGCTGCAAAGGGTCACTGAAGAAAGGGACATATTAAAAAAGGCCGCGGTGTACTTCGCAAGCCAGTCCAAATGAGGTACGCCTTTATTCGGGACAACCAACATATATGGTCTGTTCGTCGTTTATGTTCAACGTTAGATGTTCATCACAGTGGTTATTACGCCTGGTTAAAGAAACCTACCAGTATAACTGCGAGGAAGCGGCAACAGCTTTCAGGATTAATTAAACAGTTCTGGTTGGAATCTGGCGGAGTCTACGGTTATCGCAAGATTCATTGTGATTTGAAAGACGTTGGCGAAAGTTGCGGTATCAATCGAGTACATCGACTCATGAAGGCGAATGGTCTCAAGTCACAGCGTGGCTATCGCAAACCTAGAGCTAATGTTAGTACTCCATCGATTGTGGCTCGAAATACTTTAGACAGACAGTTTAACCCCACCCAGCCCAACCAGTTGTGGGTGACTGACATCACTTATATTCGCACTCATGAAGGATGGCTGTATCTTGCAGTAGTAATCGACCTATTCTCACGGCTAGTCGTTGGCTGGTCTATGAAGTCGAGAATCACAACAGATCTGGTTTTAGATGCTCTACTGATGGCTTTGTGGCGAAGAAGCCCAAAGAACAAAGTCCTGATTCATTCTGATCAAGGTAGCCAATACACCAGTCATGAATGGCAGACATTTCTCAAGCATCACAACCTTGAAAGCAGTATGAGCCGGCGTGGAAACTGCCATGATAATGCTGTTGCTGAGAGCTTCTTTCAGCTGTTAAAGCGAGAGAGGATCAAGAAGAAAATCTATGTGACAAGAACTGAAGCAAGGTCGGATATCTTTGAATATATAGAGATGTTCTATAACTCAAAACGCAGACATGGTTCCAATGGTCAGCGTTCTCCATTAGATTATGAAAAGGCCCATCAAAAGATGGTTATGTGTGTCTAGAATTTTGGTGGCTATTCACTACTTGAACCACAAAAAGCCATTAACTATCTGCATGTGATTGAAGGCAAAGTACGGGTCAATGATGAAATTGTGCAAACTGGCGATGCCATTGTTTTTACTGGCAAGGCAGAAATTGTGGCCGATACTGACGCACACCTACTCTGGTTTGATTTGCCGGAAAAACCTTAAATGATTTAGCACACAAAAAATCCCGCTATACTGGCGGGATTTTTTGTGGTTCTGGTTTAATTAATTGGTGCGGATGAGATAATCAAATGCGCTCAATGCTGCTTTGGCACCCTCACCGTTTGCAATAATAATCTGCTTGTACGGCACAGTAGTCACATCCCCTGCGGCAAACACACCAGGCACAGATGTTTCACCACGGGCATCTACCACAATCTCGCCGCGTGGTGATAACTCCACGCCACTGTCTTTGAGCCAGTCCGTATTAGGCAACAGACCAATCTGCACAAAAATACCTTCCAGTTCAATGGTATTTGTTGCATCACTAATCCGATCCTTGTACACCAGACCAGTTACCTTTTGCCCGTCACCCAGCACCTCGGTTGTTTGCGCACTGGTTAAAACACGGACGTTAGGCAGGCTGTTCAGCTTGTTCTGCAATACCGCATCGGCACGCAGTTTGCTGTCAAACTCCAGCAAGGTCACTTCCTTAACAATACCAGCCAAGTCAATGGCGGCCTCTACACCAGAGTTACCACCACCAATGACCGCCACGCGCTTGCCTTTAAACAGCGGACCATCACAGTGTGGACAGTATGCCACACCACGGGTTTTGTACTGTTGTTCACCGGGTACGCTCATTTCACGCCAGCGTGCACCAGTTGATAAAATCACAGTACGGCTTTTCAGGCTTGCCCCGTTTTCCAGCTCAATTTCAATCAGGTCATCCAGATCACCGGTTTTAAGTTGCTTGGCGCGTTGCAGGTTCATGATGTCCACATCATAAGTGCGTACATGCTGTTCCATGGCGGCCACCAGCTTTGGTCCTTCGGTTTCCGGCACAGAAATAAAGTTTTCAATGCTTAAGGTGTCCATCACCTGACCACCAAAACGCTCAGCCACGATACCGGTTTTAATGCCTTTACGTGCTGCATACACTGCTGCGGCTGCTCCGGCTGGCCCTCCACCTACAATCAACACATCAAAAGTATCCTTGGCATTGATTTTTTCTGCCTCACGGGCACCACTGCCAGTATCCAGCTTGGCCACAATTTCTTCCATGGTCATACGACCCTGACCAATATGCTCACCATCCTGAAATACCATAGGCACTGCCATAATCTGGCGCTGCTCAACTTCTTCCTGGAAAAACGCACCATCAATCATGGTAGCGGTGGTGCCAGGGTTATAAATGGCAATCAGGTTAAGCGCCTGTACCACATCCGGACAGTTATGGCAGCTTAGGGAAACAAAAACCTCAAAGTGAGCCGACAAGTTCAGGCTTTTAATTTGTGCCAGCAGTTCATCTGAAACCTTGGGCGCATAACCACTCACCTGCAATAATGCCAGAATCAGTGAAGTAAACTCATGCCCCATTGGCAAGCCAGCAAAATATACCCGTGGCTCCTCACCGGCCTTGGCAATACCAAAACTGGGGCGACGGCTATTGTTGCCATCAAAGCGGGCAGTGACCTGATCCGATAGCGCAGCAACTTCGGTGACGAATTCTTTAATTTTGGCAGCTTTATCTGAGTCATCCAGTGATGCCACAATTTCAATAGGGGCTTCCAAACGCTCTAAATAAGTGGCTAATTGATTTTTAATGGCCTGATCTAACATGGTTCATCCTCCGCAGGAATAAATATTTTCTTAATACAGCCATACTAGACAATTTCTATTGATAGGTAAAACAGTATAATTTCATAAAAATGATCGCTAAAACAGATCAAGTGTTGCATATCTGGTGATTGCTTCAAGTTTTTTGGCAATCAAAAAATAATGCCGATTAAAAAGAGATTATTTGTTACAGCGCTATAAATATGAACAACAAAAAACCGCCCTGCTTTTGATAAAAACAGAGCGGTTTGTAGGGTTAAAAACCGTTAAGCCAAAGCTTAGATTTTACCAACCAGATCAATAGAAGGCGCTAGTGTTTCTTCACCTTCTTTCCATTTGGCTGGGCATACTTCACCTGGATGATTATGCACATACTGGGCAGCTTTTACTTTACGCAGTAGTTCCTGTGCGTCACGGCCAATACCTTCAGCAGTAATTTCAACTACCTGAATTTTACCATTTGGATCAATCACGAAGGTACCACGGTTAGCCAGACCAGCTTCTTCAATCAGCACGTCAAAGTTACGGGCCAGTGTCCAGGTCGGATCACCGATCATTGGGTATTGCAGTTTGCCAATCACATCAGAGGTGTCATGCCAGGCCTTATGGGTAAAGTGGGTATCAGTCGATACACCGTAAATCTCTACACCCATCTTCTGGAATTCATCGTAGTTGTCAGCCAGGTCACCCAGTTCGGTTGGACACACAAAGGTAAAGTCGGCTGGGTAAAAGAACACCACAGACCATTTGCCTTTCAGGTCAGCTTCAGTCACTTCTACAAAGTTGCCATTGTGAAATGCAGTGGCTTTAAACGGTTTTACTTCGGTATTAATCAAACTCATTACTTTTACTCCTTGGGTTTAAGCATATTTTAGAACACTGTCTACAGCGCTAAGATTAGGCGGTATTGAGCAATTGATCAAACAGTAAATATTTTTCAATTTAATCGTTTTTTCCGATTACAGAATAAACGAGCTGAATTTTCAATGTTGAAGCAAATGCTCTGAAAAGCCACCTATTTCTGGTTCATTGACGCCGACATTTTACTTTTCAAAGTAAATATCCGCATCGTTCCCTTCGCCGCCTTCCTTACCATCAGCACCAAAGGAATACAGATCGTAAGAACGACCGCCCGAACCGGGTGACACATATTGTAAATCGTTATCCCAGCTGTCTTTAGGGTAACCCCCTTTAAGGTAGCCGCCCTGCATCCAGTTTTTGGCACTGGCTGGCTGCTTGATCAGCGCATCCAGACCCTCCTGGGTGTTGGGGTAGCGATTATTATCCAGTTTGTATTGATCCAGCGCACTCGCTACATTGGCCAAAGTGATTTTGGTGGTATCTACTTTGGCTTTTTCGCCCCGCCCCATCACGTTGGGCACAATCAGTGCCGCTAAAATGCCCAGGATCACCACCACAACCATGACTTCAATTAAGGTAAAACCCTGCTGGATACTACGTTTTGTTGCAATCTGTCCTGTTCCGGTCTGTTTTCTCATTACTGTCTTGTTCCAAAGGTTTAGGTATCTGTTTGTTGTGCCAAATTGTAGCCTAGTTTAGAGTCTGTTCCACGCCAGTCTACGGGCTGTATACCATGTTTTAACAATATCAGACTAAATTATTCATATTTACGATCGGCAGCATCACTGCCATGACGATGGTCAGTACAATACCAGCCATAAAAATCAGCATTAAAGGCTCTAGCAGCGCCAGTAATGTACTGATTAACGTAGTGACTTCTCGATCCTGCATGGCGGCTGCCCGTGCCAGCATGTTGTCCAGTTCACCTGAGCTTTCTCCACTGCGAATCATCTGCACCATCATGGGCGGAAAATAACGTGTGCGCTCCAGCTGGGTTGCCAGTGCGCCACCTTCGGTAACTTTAACCGCAGCCTGGGCAATGGCATCCCGAATATACCAGTTACTGGATACGGCAGCGCCAATATGCAGCGCCTCCACCAGCGGCACACCGGACTGGGTTAAAATAGACAGGGTACTGGCAAAACGTGCAGAATTAATGCCACGGCTCAACTTGGCAAACAGGGGCAGGCGCAGAGTCAGACGATCTAGTGCATAACGTCCGGCGTCGGTACGCACAAAACGCAGCATGAGCACCACAAATACAATGCTGCCTACCAGCAAGAACGGCCAGGCGGTACGAATAAAATCACTCATGGCCATCAAGGCACGGGTAATAAAGGGCAGCGCCTCTTTGCTGTGTGCAAATACCTTGACAATATCCGGCACCACATAGGTCATCAGTCCCATCACAATGGCAAAGGACATTACCAGCAGCAAAACCGGGTAAATCATGGCACCCTGGATTTTCTTTTGCATGGCAAAGCGGTTTTCGGTGTAATCGGCCAGCTGGTTTAAAATCAAATCCAGATGACCGGATTTTTCCCCCGCTGCAATGGTCGCAACATACAAAGGCGGAAATCGGCCAGCCTGGCGCAGCGCCTGTGCCAGCGAATGACCCTCCAGTACTTTGGCTCGTACCGACAACAGCAAACTTTGGACATGGCGCTTTTCACTTTGCCTGGCGACCGAGCGCAGGGCTTCCTCCAGCGGAATAGCCGCAGCAATCAGCACACTGAGCTGGCGGGTCATTAGTGCCAAGTCATATGCACTCAGGCCTTTTTGTAAAAAACGCCGACCAGTTTCGCTGCTTTTATTTTCTTCAACTGGCTCTACCAGCACCGGCATCCAGTCTTTATCACGCAATTGCTGGCGGATCTGCCGGGCAGAGTCACCCTCCAGCACGCCTTTATGTTGCTTCCCTATCTGGTCAACTGCGGTGAACTGATATGCAGGCATGATAATAATGCTCAAATCAAGCTAAAAAACATCCGGTTGATTATGGTGAGTTTGCTGGCAAATGAAAAGCCACTTGCAGGATAAAAACAGCTTTCCTGCTATTATAAGGCGAGCTATCAATTATTTTTTTATACAAGCGGTGCCTGGCACACCTTGAGCATATCTGCCAACCATCAGCAAAATCGCCGAATCCCTTTTAACCCAGCTATAGTTCAGCATAGAATGTACCAAACCAGTGAATAAATACGTGACCTTTACCATGCAGCAGGCCACGGTAGACGCGCCTACCGATTTATTTGAATCCCCCTTGCCAGACATCATCGTGCAAATCGCGCTGCCGGTGCCAATTTTTGAGATCTTCGACTACGCAGTGCCGGAAAACCTGCTGGAGCAATGGCCTTTTGCAGCAGGTTGCCGCGTGTGTGTGCCGTTTGGCCGTCGCGAACTGGTGGGCATTTATCTGGGTCAGTCCAACCGTACCGACATTCAACCCGACAAAATTAAACCCATCCAGCAAGTACTGGATCAACAGGCTTTACTGCCGGACAATATTTTAAAACTACTGCACTGGGCAGCCAGTTATTATCACTATCCAGTTGGCGAAGTAATCAGCTGTGCCCTGCCCACCCTGTTGCGCCAGGGCAGGCCATTTAACCTGCTGGCACAGTACTGGCGCCTAATGCCTGATGCTGACCGTGAGCTTTTAAAACGCGCTCCCAAACAGCTGGAGGCGTTTGACCTGTTAAATATGCATGATGCGCAAGGTGCTCCCGAAAGCGTATTGCTGATGATGGGCACCAGCAAAAAGCAACTGCAAACACTACAGGAAAAAGGCCTGGCCGAGTGCTTTTTACAGCCGGAAGACCATACACCGCATCCCGTCAAGCTGGCTGAGCTGCCGCTAACGCCGAATAATGAACAACAACATGCTATTGATACGATCAAGCAACAGTTAGGGAAATTTAAAGGCATTTTGCTTGACGGCTTAACCGGCAGTGGTAAAACAGAAGTCTATTTGCAGGCCATGCAACCGGTACTGGAAGCTGGTCAGCAGGTGCTGGTACTGGTGCCGGAAATTGGCCTGACCCCACAAACTCTGGATCGCTTTAAATCGCGCTTTCAGTGTGATGTGGTGGCCATGCACTCCAACCTGACCGATGTGGCGCGGCTACAAGCCTGGCAGGCTGCCTTTACCGGCAAGGCACTGATTGTAATCGGCACCCGCTCTGCGGTATTTACCCCTATGCCGCGTCTGGGCCTGATTATTCTTGATGAAGAGCATGACGTCTCCTTCAAGCAGCAGGATACCTTTCGCTATCATGCCCGTGACGTGGCCTTGCGCCGTGGACAAACTACAGCCTGCCCCGTGGTTTTAGGTTCTGCAACGCCTTGTCTGGAGAGCCTGCATCTGGTCGCTGAACAAAAGCTTCTGCATGTCCATTTGAGTAAACGCGCCGGCAATGCAGCACTGGCCAAAATCCAGCTGATTGATCTAAAAACCCAGTCCAGAGAGCATGGTCTGGCGCGTGACCTGATTGATGCCATCAAACAGCGCCTGAAAAAAAATGAACAGGTACTGATCTTTTTAAACCGGCGCGGTTATGCCCCGATACTTTTGTGCCCACAGTGTGGCTGGCAGGCAGACTGTCCACGCTGTGATGCGCATCTCACCGTGCACTATCAGCCTGGCTCACACCTGCACTGCCACCATTGCAATTATCAAAGTCGTTTGCCCACCGCCTGTAACAGTTGTCAAAGCACCGACTTAACGCCAACCGGCATGGGTACTGCACGTCTGGAAGAAGGGCTAAAACAGCTATTTGCTGATACCGATATCCTGCGCGTTGACCGTGATAGCACCAGCCGGGTGGGTAGCTGGGAGCGAATTTATGAACGCGCCCATCAGGAAAAAGCAGCCATCCTGCTGGGCACCCAGATGCTGGCAAAAGGCCATCATTTTCCACATGTGACCCTAGTGGCTATTCTGGATGTAGACGGTGGTTTTTTAAGCAGTGATTTTCGTGCACCGGAACGTACCGCACAGCTGATTATGCAGGTGGCCGGCCGGGCTGGCCGTGGTCAAAAAGCCGGCCTGGTATTGATTCAAACCTTCAGACCAGAAAACCCACTGCTACAAACCCTGATTCAAGAAGGCTACGCTGCCTTTGCCCGAACCTGTCTGGCTGAGCGCAAGGCCATGCTATTGCCTCCTTATCGCTATACTGCGCTGATCCGGGCAGAAGCCACACAGCCTGAAAAAGCCCTGCAATTCCTACAGCATATTCTGTCCATGCTCTATGCGCAACCACAAGCCAGTCAACTGGAAGCTTGGGGGCCTGTCCCTGCACCTATGGAAAAACGTGCCGGAGTGTTTCGCGCCCATGTGCTGATTTTTTGTACGGATCGCCGCCTACTGCATCAGCTATTGGGCGCGTGGTGGTTACAGGTATGCAAACTGCCAGAACGTCGCGGTATCCGCTGCTCTATTGATATTGATGCCCAGGAGCTTAGCTAAACATTCTGTTAGGAATTTCATACTATTAAAATCACACAAAAACAGTAGGGTTTGGTTATAGTTCACTTTATATCTACTATGCTGATCACTTATTAAATGTCTGGTTTACTGTCGTGACCTCCATGCCATTATTACTACAAATCACCATTTTTCTGGGTGCTACCCTGTTGCTGGTGCCGCTGGGCAAGCGCTTTGGCCTGGCAACTGTGCTGGGCTACCTGCTGACTGGTATTTTGCTAGGACCCTATGTGCTCAAGGTAGAGCGCGATCCTGAATCCATCATGCAGCTGGCCGAATATGGCGTCATTATGCTGATGTTTTTAATTGGTCTGGAATTGCGTCCTCAACGTCTGTGGCAGCTGAGGCAATCCATTTTTGTGATGGGTAGCCTACAACTAAGTATTAGCGCGGTCATATTACTGGCGCTGGCCTGGGCAGTATTTGGCCTGGACTTTAAGGCCAGCCTGATTATTGGTTTTGGCCTGGCGTTATCGTCCACTGCTTTTGTGTTGCAGCTTCTCTCAGAAAAAAAACAGCTGGCCAGCACGCATGGCAGACAGGCTTTTGCCATTTTACTGTTTCAGGATATGGCAGTTATTCCGCTACTGGCACTGCTGCCTCTGTTGAGTGGCATACATGGCCCTCATCATGGTGTAGCTCATTTTGCGGCGGTCGTGGCTACTTTTTCCGGACTATTTTTATTAAGCCGTTATCTGATCCGGCCTTTTTTTCGTTTTATTACCAAAAGCGGAGCAAGCGAGCTACTGACTGCGCTGGCACTATTTATTGTGCTGGGTGTGGTGCAACTGATGAATCTACTCGATATCAGTACCACACTGGGTGCTTTTTTAACGGGTGTGCTGCTGGCAGACTCGGAGTACCGTCACGAGCTGGAAGCCAGTGTACAGCCATTTAAGGGTTTGCTGCTGGGGCTGTTTTTTATCACGGTGGGCATGAGTGTACAACTTGATCTGCTGCGCGACATGCCCTGGCTGATCATGGGCTGTGTGCTAGGTCTGATGGTGGTTAAAGGCTTAACCCTGCTATTGATTGGGCACTTTTCCGGCTACCGCTGGTCAACCAGTATGCGGCTTGGTGTTTCACTGGCTCAGGGTGGTGAGTTTGCCTTTGTGCTATTTGCCAGTGCCACGCATTACCAGATTTTCCCTGAGCACATTGCAGGCTCCTTGACCCTGATTGTGACCTTGTCCATGATACTCACCCCACTGGCATTTTTATTGCTGGAAAAATACGGCGAACCATTGTTCAACCGGCACCAACCGTCAACCAGATTTGATCAGATTCCTGATCATCAACACGCTGTCATCATTGCTGGTTTTGGTCGTATGGGGCAAATTATTGGACGCTTATTGCGCATTCATAATATTGAATTTACCGCAGTAGACAAAAATATCAGTCAGGTCGATTTTGTCCGTAAATTTGGCAACGCCGTTTATTATGGTGACCCTAAAAACCCGGAAATTCTGCGTGCAGCCGGGATTGCCCATACCAAACTATTTATCCTGACCATGGATGATGTAGAAGATGCGATTTCGGTAGCCAAATACATCCGGCGTAATTATCCACAGGTTAAAATTCTGGCACGGGCACGTGATCGTCAACATGTATACCGTTTGCGTGAAGCCGGCGTTGAGCCGATCTGGCGTGAAACCTATTTATCAGCACTAGCCATGTCCTATCAGGCATTGGTAGATTTAGGCATTAGCCCACAAAAAGCCCATGATGATATTGAAATTTTCCGCGACTATGAGGACTCACTGCTGCGCCGCCAGCAAACTATCTATAATGATGAACAACAGCTGATTGAATCCAACCGTGCGGCCATGGTGGAACTGGAAAGCCTGTTTGATAGTGATATGCTAACCGCACAACGCAAAATGGATGTCAATTTAAAACATCCTGTGGATGGGCAGCATTAATGTTTATTTAAATCACTGTTTGGAGCATGGTTTGTCCTGTTTACTTGATTTTTAAGCCCCAAGCTCCATTTAAGCCTTCAAGTGGAGAAATTTTTTATGTCTGATATTCGTCAACGCTTTTTTATTGAACATAGTCCGGTTCGGGGCGAAGTGGTACATCTGGATGAGGCCATGCAAACCATCCTCAAACAGCGCGACTACCCACAGGCCATTCAATTACTGCTGGGGGAATTACTGGCCGGTAGCGCATTGCTGGCGAGCACACTAAAGATAAAAGGCCGTTTAAGCTTGCAAATTCAGGGTACAGGTCCATTAAAATGGGCTATGGCCGAATGTAGTCACAAGGGCGAACTGCGGGCGCTGGCCGAATGGCAGGATGACCCGGTATTACAGCAGGCAGAAAATGGTGATGTGGCACTGTCTACCCTAAAAGATGGGGTATTGTTTATTAATATTGAACCTGAACAAGGCGAGCGCTATCAGGGCATTGTACCGCTAGAAGCCTCTAGTCTGGCAGGCTGCCTGACCCAGTATTATGATTTGTCAGCACAGATTCCTACCCGTTTGGCGCTGGCCTGTGATGGTAAACAGGCGGGTGGCTTGCTCATTCAACTCTTGCCGCGTAACGATGAAGAACAAAGTCAGGTCGATGACGATTTATGGCCGCGTCTTAGTATGCTGACCAGCACCCTACAGCCTGATGAGTTAATTTACCTGCCTGCACAGGAAATCCTGTACCGGCTGTATAATGAAGAAGACGTGCGCCTGCCTGATGCTGACACATTAGCATTTGGCTGTACCTGCTCACGGGAGCGCTGTGAACAAGCCCTGTTACAGGTAGGACAGGAAACAGTGCAGGAGATCCTGACTGAACAAAATGAGATTACCATGGACTGCCAATTTTGTAATGCCCAGTACCGCTTTGGGCCTGAACAGGCTTTGGGCTTATTTGGCATACATGTCAGCTAGACAGCTCATTGATCATCAAAATAAAAACTCAGGCCAGTCCTGAGCTTTTTTTAATGCCAGCGCTTACTGCCCCTGCCGCTCTGGATTAAACGCCGAGCTTCCGAGCGACTCGCGATGCAACGGCTGGCCGTTAACGCTAGCCTGCCCCTGATTCAAGGCAAAAGATAATTGATAACCCGTGGCTGTTTTAGTCAGATAGCCTTGTTCCAGCATATTCTGCGTGATCATTCTTAGCATCTGTTCAGCCTCTGCCGGGCTCATGGCTTCGCCTTTTTGCTGGCTTATATGCTCAAACACCCCTTTAATGAGTTGCTCGGATACTTGCAGGCGACCGCTGGCACTCATCTGGTTTAAAATTTGTTCCACACTTTGCTGTTCCGGCTGGGACATTGCAGGCAATAGCACCAATGCGTTGGCTTGTGCACTGCCCTTAAACAATTGTAGCTCTGCCTGATTCAGCCTGAGTTGAAAACCTTGCTTGAAAATCGGTGCAAATGCCTGAAGTATGGCCTGTGTTGGCGGATTGCATTGACGCTGTAACAGGCCAATACGCTGATACGCCTCCTGCACAGCTTGCTCACTGAGGTGTTCAAGCACCACATTCGCCTGAAAATTTCCTACCGATTGCTGATTAAAATCAATGTTATCAATCTGGTAATTCATGTTAGCGCTGAGCATACCGCGATTGAGCTGGTTTTTACTGCCAAGAAGTACGTTTTTAAAGCGCCACAGGTTATTTTGCGAACCAACTTGTATGTTTTTAATTAAAAACTCGGTCTTTCCTAAAGGCAACAATGACTGCTCAACCCGCTGACTGCCCTGATAGCGTAGATCACTTAATACTAATTGCTGGGTATTGGAATTTTTAGCCTGCACAGTCAGCCCGGGTACCTGAACCTTAAAACTGAGCTGTTCATTATTTTCGGAAAAATTAATACTGCCCTGTAGACCCTTCCAGTTAACCTGCATCAACTCATTCTGCCAGTTAAATGCCGGACTGCTAATATGAGTACGCAGGTTGCCCAGGAAGTTAACCCGTGACCGGATACTTAAAGGCTCCTTACTGGCAAACACCTGTTTAAGTGGTGTTTCTACAACATCCGGCCAGATAATATGGCTATGAATACTTGCCCATCCAAGCGATGGAATAAACCCATGCGTAATTTCATCGTAGCCTGTTAGCACCATACTGTTGTTAGGCTGGCAGGGGTCAAGCGTAAGGTTGACTTCCCAGTTAGCCCGGCTATGCAAAAAGCCGCGCTTAAATGAAGTAAGCTTCAATGTAACTGGGCTTAAGGTATGACGATTAAACCGTTCAATCGTCTGCTGATAATGTCCTTCAATATGCTGACTACTATACCAGGTCGTCCCTGCCCAGCTTGCAGCAATGACTGCCAATGCACTAGCCAACGCAAAATTCTTATTCATCGTTGCCATAAACCTGTCTTTAATCCTTTATTTATAAGTCAATCATACCCAAGCTTTGATGCAAAAGCTGTAGCCGCATAATGGATGAACTCAATTATTTTATTAAAATAAGTCTCTGATTGAGGTTAAAAACAACTGTACGATAAGATCAACACTGCTAGAAGGCTTATATGTAAACTGATCAGGCAAACAATGGAATGAAAGCAGCTAAAATTAGCGAGACATCGCAGTTAAAAAATAATTAAGCTTAAAAGCAAAGAGAGATATAAATAAATTATTTTGAATAGACAGGACTTTATCCCGAAAAGGATAAATGGCGCGCCCAGAGAGATTCGAACTCCCGACCCCCAAGTTCGTAGCCTGGTGCTCTATCCAGCTGAGCTATGGGCGCGTCGTTTTGTGTCGCGCATTCTAAGGTAGAATGTGCACCTCGTCAACCTGTTTTTTACTGCATTAAAACACTTGATGATTTATTAAACGCCAAGCCTAAAGCTGCTAAAACAAGTGGCGGTGAGAGAGGGATTCGAACCCTCGATACCCATAACAGGTATGCGTCCTTAGCAGGGACGTGGTTTCAGCCACTCACCCATCTCACCGCAACGAGGACGCCATCTTACAAAATGCATTGCCAATCAGCAAGTACTAATTGACTAATATTCGACCGCCCTCACCGCATTTTAAAGTTTTATGCATAAAAAACGACAGAGTGCGGTTAAATTTCACACAAAACTCAATTATCAATGTGTTGATGTGGTTTCACTATTGATGGAATCCAGTAATGCGTCCGGATTTTCCACTGTGACATCCTGATTAAGACGCTCAATGTACAAGTCATTCTCGCTCTTATGGTTGGTGTCCTGAGCCACTTCAATAGCACCCGCATTAGCGGGATGTGATGTTTCAGGCGTTTTGTTACATCCGGCCAAGCTCAGGCTTAGTGTTATACCCAGCACTGCGCCTAAAAGCTGCTTAGTTATCATTTTTGTCTCTCCTGCTTATTCATGCAATCACTGCATGTCCTATCAACATAGAGTAATTGAGTTTTTACTCTAAACCCGCTCATATATTACCCCCTTTTTTACTTTATACTCAATTTTCAATAGACAAAAAGTAAATAATTTAAGCCACGACCTGCTCGTCCACCATTCAATTTTCTGGTGATTAACCTGCTACGTACCAGCTGACTGTAAATAGCTGGCTTAGAACCTCTTTTTTGTTTTACAAAACCGCCGCCCTATAGCTTACTGACAGTACAGCTTGTATAAAGTTTGCATCAGCTCAATAAGGCGTTGATCATCAATAGAATAATAAATCTGCTTGCCGTCACGCCGGGTTACTACCACATTGGCATTGCGTAAAATAGTCAACTGCTGGGAGAGTGTGGGCTGCGTGATATGGGTGCTGTGTTGTATTTCACTGACATTGAGCTCCTGTTGGGCCAGATAACACAAAATAAGCAAGCGATCCTGATTGGCCAGTAACTTTAAAAAACTGGATACCTCGCCTGCACGTTCACGCAGCTTAATCAGTTCTTTTGCACCTTGCATATCTTTGCCTCCCGTTAATTGATCAGGCTTGAATATTACTTGTTTTAATATTATATTATTTTATATAATATTAAAAGATATTGTCAGGTTCTTATGATGCATGGTTTTACGTTGGCTTTAATCGGCGGTCTGGTACTGGGCATTGCGGTATCCGGCTATTTACTGGTGTATGGGCGGGTTGCTGGCGTTAGCGGCATGGTGGCTCAGCTATTTAATGTAAAAGCCAATATTAACAGCCCGGCAATCTGGTTTCTGGGTGGATTAGTAATTATCCCTATTTTTTATCAACTGTTTTTTCAGCCTGAAATTATCATCCACAGTAGTCCTCTGGTATTGATGATTGCAGGCCTTCTGGTTGGTTTTGGCACCCAAATGGGCTCTGGCTGCACCAGTGGTCACGGTATTTGTGGCATTAGTCGCTGGTCTCCACGTTCTATTGCCGCCACCTTAAGCTTTATGCTGGCAGGGTTTATTACGGTATATCTGGCTCGCCATGTGTTTGGCCTGTAACGGAAGGCTGATGTCATGAAACATCTGATCGCATTTTTACTGGGTAGTCTGTTTGCCATTGGCCTGCTTATCTCTGGTATGGCCAATCCACAAAAAGTCCTCAATTTTCTTGATCTGGCAGGTCACTGGGATCCCAGTCTGGCCTTGGTCATGTTGGGTGCAATTGGAGTCGCCGTTTGGCCATTTCATTATGCTCGCCGCAATCCGGGTAGCTGGCTAAAAGCCCGACTCCAGTTACCTGCCTTGCAAACAGTTGACCGCCAGCTTGTACTAGGTGCATTTGTTTTTGGTGTGGGCTGGGGTATCGCCGGTATTTGTCCAGCGCCTGCCCTTGCCCTGCTTGGTCTTGGTCATCTGGAAGCTCTGTATTTTATTGTTGCCATGCTGGCTGGCATGTACCTTTATCGCCGAACTCTGGGAGCACGCTAATATGATATATTCTCCAACAGTCAAAGACTTTTTTGATGACAATACCAATACCTTTAGCTATGTGGTGATTGATGAGGCCACACGGCAGTGTGCCATTATTGACAGCGTTCTGGATTATGACGCAGCTTCTGCCAGCACTTCTACTCAACACGCCGACCTAATTGTGGATTTTGTCAACAATCACCATTTGCAGGTGGAGTGGATTTTAGAAACCCATGTGCATGCCGATCACTTAACAGCGTCACAGTATTTAAAATCTAAACTGGGCGGCAAAATTGCCATGAGCCACAAGATTGCTCAGGTACAACGCACCTTTAGTGCCATTTATCATATTGATGCCAAGAGGTTTAATCTGGATCAGGCTTTTGACTATCTATTTGAAGACCATGAGCAGTTTATGATTGGCAGCTTGCAGGCTTATAATATTCCCACCCCGGGTCACACGCCAGCTTGCCTGAGCTATGTCATTGGCGATGCGGTTTTTGTGGGTGATACGCTGTTTATGCCCGATTACGGCACCGCTCGCTGTGACTTCCCCAATGGCAGCGCCAGCATGCTGTATGATTCGGTAAAGGCGTTGTATCAATTACCCGATGAAACGCGGGTATATCTGTGTCATGACTATAAGCCAACCGGACGTAGTGAATATCATTGCCTAAGCAGCATCACCGAACAAAAGCGGCATAATATTCACTTAAATGCACAGACCGCGCGACAGGATTTTGTGCATCTGCGTGAACAGCGTGATGCCACACTTGCCATGCCTAAGCTGATTTTACCGGCTATTCAAATCAACATGAATGCTGGCAAGCTTCCTGAGCCTGAAGCTAACGGCCAGCGTTACCTGAAGCTGCCGCTTAATTATTTTAAAGTCTCATAATCAAGAGGTAATGATGTCTAATTTGCAGGATCCACGGGTTTTACTGGCACTGGAGCGCACCTTGCTGGCCTGGAATCGCAGCAGCATTGCATTAATTGCTTTTGGTTTTTTAATTGAAAAATCAAATTTTCTGGTAAGGCTCATTGAGCCGGATAAATACGCCAATAAACTTGCTTTTAATTTTGGGCTGGGGCTGGTGGTTGTCAGTTTTGGCCTGATTATTAGCTTGTGGTCTATTTATCAATATAACATTGCCTTAAGGTCACTCACCGCCGCAGAGTTTATAGAAGGTTACTCAGTCAATCAGCCCATTGTGCTTAGCTTGTTTACCGTATTTACCGGACTATTGCTGATGATTTCTTTTGTCATTTAACAGGTTTAGAAATATTAGCAGTAATAAACAATAATAAAAAAGCCTTGATGCTCACACATCAAGGCTTTTTGAAGATCACTCACTTTTCAAATGGCAAGTAATCAAATTTGGTGCGGATGAGAGGACTTGAACCTCCACGTCTTGCGACACTAATACCTGAAACTAGCGCGTCTACCAATTCCGCCACATCCGCATATTAGGTGCGCTATAGTAGAAATATTTTATGTCAGCGTCAAGCCTGCATTGCTCAATGTCTAGGCAATTAACATAAATTTTTGGTGCCCTTGCATTAGTACATTAATGCACCATATAAGTGAAGTATTAATACAACAAACGATCACTTGTCATATGAATAACCGCATTTTAGTGTATGGTAGACAGGTGAACTATTTTTAATGTCCAAAGAGTAAAAAAGAGAACCTATGAACTGGCAAGACCCAGATGCCGAGCGCGAAGCCAAACGTTACGACTCCCCTATTCCAAGTAGAACTTTAATTCAACAAACCATTGCCGTACAAAAAGACGGCTTTTCCCATGCAGAACTGGTCGAACAATATCAGTTGGAACACCCAGACGCCATTGAAGCCCTAAGCCGCCGGCTGGCTGCCATGGTGCGTGATGGACAACTGGCTCGCTCTTCAGGCTATCCGCCCTTGTTCCGCGTCATTACCGACGAAGACCTGCTCACTGGCCGGGTACAAAGCAACAGCAAAGGTTTTGGTTTTGTGGTCCTGGAAGACCAAATGGACATTTTCCTGCCGGAACGCGAGATGCGTCTGGTATTTAATGGTGACCTGGTCAAGGTACGACAAAATGGCACCGACCGCCGGGGTCGCATGACCGGCTATATTGTTGAGGTGCTGGAGCGCCAGCAAAAAGAATTGATTGGTAAGGTAATTGAGCATGAAGGCGAATACTTTGTGCAGCCTGCCCAGCCTAACGCACATCAGCCGGTGGCACTGGAACCAGAACAAATTGCGCATGCCGGCCTAAGGCCAGGCGATTCAACCCAGATTGCCATTGATGAATGGCCCAGTCGTGAAGAATTTGCCAATGGTCATATTATTGCCAATCTGGCTGACAAGGCTGACAGCCAATTGATCATCCCAGCAACCATTCTGGATTTTGATTTACCATTTGAATTTAGTGCGGACGCGCTGGCTGAAGCAACCCGTTTTAAAGAACCTGCCGGTAATGAGCACCAGAACCGGGTGGATTTACGCGACCTGCCACTGGTTACTATTGATGGTGAAGATGCTCGTGATTTTGATGATGCCGTCTATGCCGAAAAACGCGTGGGCGGTGGCTATCGGCTGGTGGTGGCTATTGCTGATGTCAGTCATTATGTCCGCCCCGGCAGCGCACTGGACGATGAAGCTCAGGAACGTGGTACCTCGGTCTATTTTCCCAATCATGTCATTCCCATGCTGCCAGAAGCACTCTCCAATGGCTTATGCTCTCTAATGCCGCAGGTTGATCGCCTGTGCATGGTATGTGATATCAAACTGTCCCGTCTGGGTCGTATTACTGGTTATGAGTTCTACCCTGCTGTGATGCACTCTCAGGCACGCCTGACCTATACGCAGGTGGCTGCCTACCTGCATGGTCAAACTGATGCGCTGCCGGGTAATGCTGCGGTACGTAAATCGGTTAATGTGCTGTTCCAGCTGTTTCAAACCCTGCTTAAGGTGCGTCAAGAGCGTGGCGCAATGGAGTTTGAAACCATTGAAACCTATATGACCTTTGACGAGCTGGGAGCCATTCGTGAAATCCTGCCGCGTGTGCGCAACGATGCCCACCGCCTGATTGAAGAGTGCATGTTACTGGCCAATGTGTGCGCCTCAGACTTTGCCCTCAGCAATGACCTGCCTATTTTGTTCCGTAACCATGAAGCGCCAGAACCCAGCCGGGTACAAAAAGTGCGTGATTATGTGCGACTGCTGGGCTTTGATTTTCCAGAAAAGCCCACTCAGGCCGATTATCAGGACATTATTGAAAAAACCCGTGACCGGATTGATGCCACCAGTATCCATGCCGTCTTACTACGCTCTATGATGCAAGCCTATTACGGGCCAAAAAATCTGGGGCACTATGGCCTGGCCTATGAAGCGTATACACACTTTACCTCGCCTATTCGCCGCTACCCGGATTTATTGCTGCATCGTGCCATTAAAGCCTTTTTAAGACAAAAACCCAGTGAGCTGGAAGGTCAGGCACTGGCTGCTGCTGGTGAACATTACTCGCAAACGGAGCGCCGCGCCGATGAAGCCTCACGCAGTGTGGTCAGTTGGCTGAAATGCCATTACATGGAGCAGCATATTGGTGAAGAATTTGACGGCACCATTACGGCGGTCACTGATTTTGGCCTGTTTGTGACCCTGAGTGATTTATACGTCGACGGCATGCTACATATTAGCCAGCTGGGGGACGATTACTTTGTATTTGACGGCATGAGCCAGAGTCTGGTCGGCCAGCAACATGCCCAGCGTTTTAGTCTGGGCGATCAGGTACGTATCAAGGTACTTGCAGTGCATCTGGAAGACCGAAAAATTGACTTTGCCCTGGTGAAACAGCTCAGTAGTCAGGGACGAGCGCTCAGGCAAAAAGCCCCTCGACAACACACTGCTTCTTCAAACACTGGCAAGACCCGGCCTGTCAAAGATTTAAGCAAGGAGTCAGCCAAAACCAGTAGTAAAAAATCCGGCAGCAAATCCACTGAGACAGCTAAAAAAGGCAAACCCAAAATGAAAAAGTCTGGTAAAAAACCCGGCAAATCCAATGCCAAGCCACGGGCAGGTTACTAGGCGGGTTAATCCCGTCAACACCTTCGCTAAAGCTTGAGTCAAAGCAGATTTTGGCATATAATTTTAGGTCTTTTTTCGGCTTTACAAGCTTATCCATTCACTTTGAACGAGAACCGTAAATGGCACGCGTAACTGTAGAAGATTGCCTGGGCGCAGTAGAAAACCGTTTTGAACTGGTTCTGGTGGCTGCCAAACGCGCGCGGCAACTGGCTCGCGGTATCAGTGAACCTACCTTGCCCTGGGACAATGATAAACCCACCGTCATGGCTTTGCGTGAGATTGCAGAAGGCCATGTTACCCGCGATATCCTCAAGCAAAAAGATGAAGCCTTGCAACCCTCCAGTCTGGATCTGGCGCTGGCACCGACTTTAAATCTGGACAACTTTAGCTTTTAATTGATTTTTCCAGACCATTAGTGTGAACCGCATTCAGCCAGCATCCCTGTCTGCATTCACCATCAAAAAGCCTGATTTGCTAAAAAATCAGGCTTTTTTTGTGCAAATGGGCGTTATTTCCCAAAAACTTGATTTATTCATTGACAAGGCTGGCATTTTGCTTTTCATTAGAAGATGATCATCTTTGCTTATTCATCCGGGAAAAATACCATGCAAGGCGACGTTATTCGTCATGCCCAGCAACAGCTTGCCAATATTCTAGAAATCTATTTAAGTACTGAACAAATTCAGCAGGTGCTGGCTGCCTGCAATTTTGCCAATCATGCCCATAACGGTGTCATTCGTAAAAGTGGGGAACCTTATATTTTGCATCCTATTGCAGTGGCCTGTATTTTGGGCAACATGCGTCTGGATGCCGATAGCCTGATGGCCGCCCTGCTACATGATGTGATTGAAGATACCGACATCAGCAAGGACGAAATCTGCTGCCAGTTTGGCATCACTGTGGCCGAACTGGTCGACGGCGTAACCAAACTGACCATTTCCAAGGATAAACAGGACAACAAAGCCGCCTCGTTCCGTAAAATTCTGCTGGCTACCCTACACGATCCACGTGTCATTATTATTAAACTGGCCGACCGTTTACATAACATGTCCACGCTTGAGGCGCTGCGACCCGAAAAACGCCAGCGTGTCGCCAAGGAAACCTTTGATATCTTTTTGCCTATGGCGCGTCTGGTCGGTATGAATGACATTGCTGACCAGCTGGAGTTGTTATGCTACGAAAACCTTGATCCTGCTTTATTTACCCGTATTCAGGCCGCACTACAATCCACCCGCACCCAGCGCAGTACCTATCAGAAAATCTGGGCAGAACGCCTTGAACGAACTATCAAAACTCTTGGCCTACAAGGCACCCTTGAAGAAAAAGACAACAACATCCAGCTATTTCAGCGCTTCTTTAAAAATAAAACCGACTTAAACTCTCTTATTCATTATCATGCTTTTGACATTGTGCTAGACACCGTGGCAGCCTGCGATCAACTGTCAGACTACTTGCAGCAGCATTTTCACGTGCTCCAACTGGAAGACCATATTCGTAACCCTCTACCCGGTGGGCATCAGGCGCTAACCATGACCATGCGCGGGGAAGTCACCACACTGGACTTAACCCTGCAAACACCGCGTATGCGTGAAGCAGCTCGCCTGGGCGTGGTTTTGGGTGATGCCGCACCCCAGGCCAGCCGTTCAGCCATTCAGGCGTCTTTAACCAACTTAAGCGAGCTGATTGACCGCGACTGTGCCAAAACCACCCTAAGCTCCCTGCTTGATTACCTGCACCGTGAAAAAATTCTGGTCTCCACGCCGGATGGCGATGTTCACGAATTACCACGTGGCGCCACTGCCGTTGACTTTGCCTATGCAGCCAGCCTGTTTTTGGGCAACCATGCCATTGGTGCCAAAATTGATGGTAACGTTAAGCCACTTAGTACACCGTTAGCCAGTGGACAGGTAGTAGAGGTCATTACCGATGTGCTCGCCACCCCCAATCCGGAATGGCTCAGTTTTGTAAACACCCCAAAAGCACGCCGCTCCATTCAGAATATTCTGCGTGATCAGGATATTGATGAACAAAGAATGGTAGGTGAACAGGCATTAAACCGTGCCTTAAAGCTATATAACCATGGTATTCGGGACTTAAGCACTCAGGATTGGGAAAACCTGCTGAACTGGCGCCACGTCCAAAATAAAGAACAACTGTTTGAACAAATTGCCTTGGGAGACCTGTTACCGCAACTGGTCGCCTCGCGCCTGTATGCCGACCAGTGCCATCAGCACCCTGAACAGTCTGACCAGCTCATTCGTGGCACAGAAGGCATAGAAGTGCGCTATGCCAATTGCTGCACGCCCATTCTGGATGATCCTATTCGTGGTCACCTCACCCGCCGCGGTCTAATTGTGCATCGGGCACGCTGTAGTAATTTACTCCATGAAGGCCAGCAACATCCGGAAAATATTATCCCTCTCAACTGGCAACGCAACCCCGAGGAAGAAGCCCGCTTTCCGGCCTATTTATATATTGATAAAAAGCTGGATGCCGAGCAAACCACCGAAGTCATCTATACCATCCGTCAGTTTCAGGCGGGTTTGGAACAGCTCACCCGTGATCACGACAAAACCTATTTATCACTGATTGTACGCGACCGTGATCATCTGGCTAAACTCATACGGGAATTGCGCATATTGCTGGATTTCCCCAGCTTAACCCGACTGGGCAGCAGTTTTGTAGCGCGTGAACAAACGGTTAAACAGGATTCTTTAGCTTAAGCCCCAAATCCGTTATGATGCGGCACAACTGACTAATTAATGGAGCTTCCCATGGCACGCACCGTCATTCACAGCGAACAGGCACCCGCGGCAATTGGCACTTATTCACAGGCCATTAAAATTGATAACGTGGTGTACCTGTCCGGGCAAATTGGCCTGGATCCATATAGCATGGAGCTGGTGGATGGCACTGAAGCACAAATTCGCCGCGTGTTTGACAACTTAAAAGCCGTATGTGAAGCAGCGGGTGGCTCACTGGCCGACATCGCCAAGCTCAACATCTTTTTAACCGATCTGGGCAATTTTCAATTGGTCAACCAGATTATGGGCGAATATTTTACCCAGCCCTACCCGGCCCGTGCTGCCCTGGGTGTGGCCAGTCTGCCGCGTGGTGCACAAGTTGAAATGGATGGTGTACTGGTGATTTCTGCCAATTAAATGCGAGGCCTGTGCAAATTAGCCGCCCTGTGTGGCTTTTTTGTTGCTCATACGCTGTAAAAAGAGTATATATTTACAAAAACACCACTTACAAAAAATCAGGTAAATTTTGAGCATAGCGATCAAGATTGCTTGACAAACGATAATAATTATCAATAATATCTATTATCTTATTTGTACTTTCACTATCGGAAAAACAAGCCATGTATGTTTGCCTGTGCCGTGCTGTGACCGATCGCCAAATCCGGGCGAGTGTAGAAAATGGGGCTTCCAGCTTCCGTGACGTGCGTGATGAGCTGGATATTGGTACCTGCTGTGGCCGCTGTGTTCCTGAAGCACGCGAACTCATTGACCAGAACCTGGCCGAGATTGCGGCACGGATTTCTGTAGCCGCCTGAATTTTTGCTTTCTCCTCTCCGCTTTAGGTTATCAACATCCATCTAAGGCGGATTTTTATTATGTTGTTTCATATCTTTGTGCCATAAAACATCTTAACCTGCTGATTGCGCCCGCCAGGCTCGCATGTCTTCATTGTTAATCCGTTCATATACCTCTTCTACCGACATCTCTAGCCCTATAGATTCCAGCCTGAACCGCTCACCCAAACCATAGTAATGTGGCTGCCAGCTATCCATGCGACGCAGCACTTCAACCACGGCTGTTTCCTGCTCAATCATCACATATTCCTGCAAGGTGGGAATTTGCTGATAGCGCTCACGCTTAAAGGTTTTGTCATAGATTTTGGTGGATTGCGATAACACCTCAATGATTAAAATCGGGGTGTGCGTGGCATAGTCATCATCAGCCAGCTCGCTACAATCCACCAGCACATCCGGATAATAATAATCCCCGGCAATACGCACTTTCATATCATTGGTATAAGGACGACAGGGTTTGCCTCTAAGATGTTGATGCAGCGCTGCATACATATTACCGGTTATCAGATTATGCGCGGAACTCGCCCCGACCATGGCAAACACTTCACCAGCAATAAATTCGCGCTTAACCGGGCTAGTCAGTTCACTGCTTAAATAGTCCTGCTCACTCATATGGTATTTATAGGCAATGCTCATTATTTTGCTCCAGTGCAGAATGACTCCTGATTTCAACTTAACAGTGTAGCACAGCATATAGTCAAAATTGCTGCGGCGCATCTACAGCACTACGAACCGTTAATATCCTGCCAAGCTTAGACAAAACTATTTCATCTGATTGTTATTTTCATTTGCAGTTCCATAAAGCACTCGAAGAAATACAGTTTTTGGCGTACCTTAAGCCTTGATGCTAAAAAACAATATTGTGAGGTTTGCCATGAAAGGTGATCGGCAAGTGATTGTTCACTTAAATCAGGTTCTGTATAACCAGCTTACTGCCATTAACCAGTATTTTTTGCATGCCCGAATGCTGGAAGACTGGGGCATTGACAAGCTGGGGCATCATATTTACAAGGAATCCATCCACCAGATGAAGCATGCCGACAAGGTCATCAAACGCATATTATTTTTAGAAGGCCTGCCAAACCTGCAACAGCTGGGCAAACTGCACATTGGTGAGCACACGCAGGAAATTCTGGCCTGCGACCTGCGTATGGCCAATGACAACCATACCACGCTCAAAGCAGCCATTGCCCATGCTGAACAAGCAGCGGATTTTGTGACCCGCGATATGCTACGCGAAATTATGGACAGCGAAGAAGAATACATTGACTGGACAGGTACGCAGCTTGGCCTGATTAATGAAATTGGTATTGAAAACTTTATCCAGTCGCAGCTTTAATAAGCGCTGGCTTTTTTCGCTTTACTCCACTGGCCTTGTGCCAGTTTTTTATTTCTGAACAAGCAGGATGAGCGTGTTGAATTCAGATTGTTGGCAGAAAGTTTGTTGCTTTACCCACCACTCTACTAAAAAGCATGAAATAAACTTATAATAGAAATTATATTATAACTATTCAGGAGGCATGAACATGTCACAAATTACTTTATATCTAGATGATGAAATTGAACAATTACTGCGGCAATCGGCAAAACTATCAGGGGTATCCAACAGCAAATGGGTGGCTGACCTGATAAAAAAACATGCCAGGCAGCAATGGCCTGTTACTCTAACGCAACTGGCGGGGTCATTTACTGACTTTCCCTTGCGGGATGAAACCTTACAGGAAGGAAAAGACCCAGATCGGATTATATTTTAATGCTTGTCTTAGACACCAATACGATTAGTTATTATTTTCGAGGCGAACCGTGTGTTGTAGCTGCTTTGGAAGCGACCACACCTGAGCAAGTTGCTGTACCTGCCATCGTGGTTTATGAATTGCAATACGGCTTACGACGCTTAGCGCCCTCGCAAGCCAAGCCACGTTTGCAAGCCCTAGCGCACTTTTTACAATATGTTCGGGTGATTCCCTTTGATGAGCAGGTCGCTCAAATAGCAGCGAAGGTCAGGGTCGATCTGGAAAAGTTGGGTACGCCCATTGGCGCCCATGATGTATTAATTGCAGCAACAGCACTGTCTGTACATGGACAGCTCGTGACGCGTAATATACGGGAATTTAGACGAGTTACAGGTTTGCAATGCCTCAACTGGTTTGACACTTAAAAACTTATTTTAATGATCGGCCTGTCTACTGTCTGCAATGAACACCCAAAAAAAAGCCCGCGGGGGGCGGGCTGAAGGGGGTCTTTGAATCTTGGGATAACAATAATATTAACCCCCAACTGTGAATATATCTGTTAGTAGAATGTTGAGGCGGTGTAACTTAAAGTCATTAAGGCGTATAATTTGTAATAGTTTTAGATACCCCGACAAGTACTGGGCAGATAAATTTGCTGTATATCTTCAGAAGAACATAGCCACTGTGCAGAACCTTGAATGCTAATATCCAGCATAGCCAAGGTCAGATGCTTATTTTTCAACCCACTATTTGTTCCTGCTGATTTAAAGTTAAAAGTAATGGCACAAACTGCCCCTTGTGGGGTAGAAGTAGACAAAGAATCTATATAACGGCCATTTAAATCACCAGAGGCTGGCAGTCCTAAACCTGTAATCGTTGGACAAGTACCAGACTCACCATAATAGCTAACTACTTCCCCTTTAAAAGCATTAGCCATGTTCAATGCTTCCGCAACCTGACTCCGTGCTGTATAATTCTGATAGGCAGGAATGGCTATGGCAGCTAGAAGCCCAATAATTGCCACCACAATCATAAGCTCTATGAGTGTAAAGCCGTGCTGACTAGGCATGATTTATATCCTTTTCTTATTTCTTAGCATAATCAGCAATTTTTATGCCAAAAAAAATACCATCTAAATCAACTGCTTAAATTCAGAAAATTAATTCTAGTAGTAAAAAATGTCACTTAAGTATTATTATTTGTATTCATCAAAACAGCTTAGCCATAGTAAAAACAATATATTTAAATGAAAACCACGTATTTACCCCACATCGATATCCTTAGAGCTTTAGCTGTACTATTAGTTATTTTTCATCATCTTGAATTCTCCTATTTTAAAGGTGGATTCATTGGAGTTGACGTTTTTTTAGTCATTTCTGGATTCCTCATCACCAGAGCTATTTCTCAAGAGAGGCAAACAACCACTTGCTTTTCATTTAAAGATTTTTATCAACGCCGCATTATTCGCTTAGCTCCAGCTTTTTTCACAGTTATCTTTAGCAGCTCTATCGTATTTTACTCTATTCTAACTGAAGGTGAATGGAAGGAATTCCTTAAAACTGCTGTTGCTTCTGTTACCCTTACCTCAAATATTTATTATTATACTTTACTCAATGACTATTTTAGTATTTCTGCAAGGTCAACTCCTCTACTTCATATATGGTCATTAAGCTTAGAAGAGCAATTTTATTTAGTATGGCCAGTGTTTTTTTTGTTTCTACTTAATATTAAAGGTAAATCGAGGCTAATCGTTCTAATCTTTATTACTCTACTGTCACTTGTTGTTTCTTATATTTCCGCCTTAAAAGATCCTATAGGAGCTTACTATTTATTGCCCTCGCGCATTTTTGAGTTTTGCATAGGTGCTCTTATTACTTTATTGCCCCCAAAGAAGTTTAGTCCCCAAATCTCAACTCTTATGGCGATAGCTTCACTTACTTTAATAATTGTATCCAGTCTATTAATTACGCGAAACTCCCTATTTCCCTCATACACTGCTCTTGCACCCTGTCTAGGTGCTGCACTATTTATTTATGGCGCCCATGGTTTTGCAGGTAAATTTTTTCAGCCAATACAATACATAGGAAAGATTTCCTATCCCATGTATTTATGGCATTGGCCTATTATTGTCTATTTATCTCTGTTATCAGTACCTCTTACCAGCCTCACTTCTATTGCTGTTATAGTTCTTACAATTGCTTTTTCAGGCCTAACTTATGAATTAATAGAGAAAAAAATTAAGCTTTATTTCTTATATCGGCATAAACCTATTCAAACTTTATTTGCTCTCCCTAGCTTAATAATTGTATTAGCTTTTGGTGTGAACAATTTTTCTATTCTACAAAATGCCAAACAAGCAACAGCATTACCTAGCCAAGTTATAGATGACTTTAACCAGATTAAATGTATAGACCAAAGCAATCATCCACATTCGGACTGCTTTTTAGGAGAAACTAACAAAGAAAAAATAGACTTTCTATTAGTAGGCGACAGTCATGCTAATGCCCAGAGAGGTTTTGTTGATTATTTGGCAAAGAACGCGAAGCTCAAAGGTTATGAAGTTACTTTTTCCTCTACGGCTTACCTGCCTGGTATGAATAGATCAGTTCGGAACATGCAAACAGGAGAAATTCAGGTCAATCAAAATTTTTATCAAATTAATTCATCCAATCAAACATTGATCAAAAATAATAAATTTAGGTTTGTAATTATGGGGGGGTTTTTTCCTCATAATTGGGAAAGAAATATATACTCTTTAGCCGAAGATGGTTCTTTAGAAGAAAAAAACTCTAAGCAAAACTTTATCCTAGGTTTAGAGAAAGCTATTAAGGCTATTGCTCAAACGGGCGCCGCCCCTGTCCTGATTAATGATAATCCGATCTTGGTCGATGTAGACATTAACTGCAATTTGAGAAAAGATTTTGTCAAAGATGATTGTACATTTGATAAAGTGAAGTATGATGCAGACTTTGCTGAATGGTTAGATATATTAAATAAAGTACAGCAACGCTATCCTGAGCTTATTGTACTAGATCTTAACCGTATTATTTGTGATAGCGTAAAATGTTATTCCTCGCTAAATGGAATCCCACTCTATCGGGATAGTCAGCATCTTACTTATGCTGGCTCTAAGGAAATAGCAATTGAGTACCTAAAAAGATATGACAACCCTTTCAAATAAAGCAAGCTCTTCTAGAAAGATTTTAATAATTACTCGCAATTTGCCGCCTCTTGTAGGGGGTATGGAGCGCCTCAATTGGCATATGGCTGATGAACTCAGTAAATATACTGAGGTAAAGGTGATAGGCCCTAGAGGGTCAAAGAAGTTAAAGCCAAAAAACATAAAACTAAGTGAAGCACCCCTAAAACCCTTGCCTTTATTTATGTTTGTTGCTTTTATCAAGTCTATTTGGTTTGCTTTAATAGACAGACCAGATGTAATTCTGGCTGGTAGCGGCTTAACTGCACCGTTGGCATGGTTTACTAGCAAACTTTGCGGAGCACAGTCAATAGCTTATCTACATGGCTTTGACATTACTGTCCCCAAAAAAAGCTACCAAATTTTTTGGATTCCTTTTTTTAAAAAATTAGATCATATTATTGTTAATAGTAGGCCTACCAAAGTGTTAGCCAGTAATGCTGGAATACGGGAAGAAATTATTAGTATTGTTTATCCAGGAGTTGAGCTACCGACGGCTTTTCAGCCATTGGAAAAGGTTCAGGCATTCAGACAAACGTATAATCTTAAAAATAAAAAAATCCTTCTCTCTGTAGGGCGCCTAACCACACGTAAGGGTTTAAAAGAGTTTGTTAAATATTCTTTGCCTGAAATAGTAAAACACGAGCCTAATACTATTTTGGTTGTAGTTGGTGAATCACCTAGAAATTCTTTAGCTGCAGGTATGCAAACTCAGGAAGAGATATTAAAGGTGGCTAGAAATCATAAGATTGAAAGTCATATAGTATTTCTTGGTGTAATAACTGATAAGGAACAGTTAGCTATTGTGTATGAAGTATCAGACATACATGTGTTTCCTGTACGCCATATTCCTGATGATCCCGAAGGTTTTGGTATGGTCGCCATTGAAGCCGCTGCCCATGGCTTACCTACTGTTGGCTTTGCAACAGGAGGTGTTGTGGACGCAGTAAAAGATGGAGTTTCTGGTTATTTAGTAGAAAGAAATAATTATATAAAACTAAGTAAACAGATTATTTTATTGTTAGAAAGTCCATTGTCAAAGGATAATATTCAAAATAAGGATGATATTCAAAATTTTGCTAAGCAATTTGAATGGTTTAATTTTGGGAGATCCTTACATTATGTAGTAGAAAATTTATAGAGAATTCCAATTATATGAATATCCTTTTCATAGGCAAACGCTTCAATACTAACCGTGATGCGCTAACTGAAAAATTCGGTCGTATTTATCAGTTACCCTTACATTTATCCAAAGAGCAAGATATAAAAATTAAGCTCTGGCTTATTGACTATCATTCATCAAAAAAAATAAAAGCCACTGACAAACACTTAAAAATCACCTCTACACCTGTAAAAACAGGAGCAGTGTTCTACCAATATATTCAAGAAAGCATTGAGCAAGAAAAATATGATGTAATTATAGCAAGTGGAGATTGTTATATTGGTCTACTGGGTTATATATTAGCAATATCGCATAAAGCAAAATTTATATTTGATGTATACGATAAATATGATGAATTCTCTGGATATATGAAGCCACTAGGATTTGACCTATTTGGCTTCTTATTAAAAAAAGCAGATATGCGTTTTTTTGCTAGTCATACATTATTACAGAAACTGGGGCAACCGCAATACGATACAATCTTGAGTAATGGCATAGATGCCAAGCATTTTACGACTATAGACAAAACAGAAGCACGGACTAAGCTACAGCTACCTCTAGCACAAACATTTGTGGGCTATTTTGGTAGTATGGAGCCCGATAGAGGTGTGCAAGATTTAATAGATGCTGTAAAAATATTACGCCAGCAAGGTCATGATATAATGCTACTACTAGGTGGACGATCTGATCCAAACTTAGATTTGAGCCAACCGAGTATACGCTACCTAGGTAATGTACCTTTTAGAGAGGTGCCTTATGCACTAGCCGCTTGTGATGCACTCGCTATTCCACATCGTCGCTCTGCTTTTCTTGATGCAGCTGCGCCTAATAAAATAGGAGAAGCCATGATGATGCAACGTCCTATCGTTGCGACACGCTCACCAAATTTGTTTGCAAACTTTCCAAACCAAGCTGCAGAGTTAGAGCCTTATTTAGCAGAACCAAATAATCCTGAAAGTCTAGCGTCTGCTATAGTTAAGCAGCTAAAAGATTGTTTTCTAGTTAATAAACCGAGCTATATGTATTGGAATGAGATTACTCTTCAAGTAAAAGGAAAGATAAATAAACTACTTATTTCTCAAGTTGACTTATGAAAATCCTATTTGTTCTACCGCGTATGGTTACTGGGGGCGTTGAGCGTGTGACGCTGCGTTTGGTCGCCGAATTGCAGCGACGTGGTCATGAATGTGCTTTTGCTCTACGTCGAGCCTATGGTGAGTTTCTACAAGAAGCTCAAGACTTATGTCCTATATATGAAATCGCTGCTGGTGGTCTGCATCAGTTCGTTCCTAATCTTTCCAAACTAATACAAATATGGCGGCCTACCCATATTATCACTGCATTTGCTGATATTGGCTTTTTAACTCACCTAGCCATAAACCGTTCAGGTAAAAAAGTTTTTTGGGCACACGGTGTACATGCTACACATGATTTAATTACTGCCGAGCCAAATATAATAGGGCGATTGCGATTTCAGCTAGATAAAATATTTGCATCTATTGTATATAAAAAATGTGATGCCGTTGTGGCTGTTTCTAATGGTGTGCGACAGGATATACTAGATAAATTTAAAGTAGTTCAAAATAAAGTTATTACCATTTATAACCCTGTTTTAGATGATACACAGCTTATTCCCAAAGCGCCGAAAGAGATATCAAATAATAGAATACCTAACATTGTTGCACTTGGACGATTAACTCGCCAAAAAGGTTTTGATATCCTTATAGAAGCAATGACTAAAGTTCCTCAACCTTGGCACCTAGATATCTGGGGCAATGGTGAAGATAAGCAAGCTCTGCAAAATTTGATTGATAAATATGACTTGCAGCAGCGTATCTCCTTACGGGGCCACACAGATACGCCGTTAGACGTTCTGAGGCAGGCTGATTTATTTATATTATCTTCTCGTTTTGAGGGGTTTGGTTTAGTATTGGTTGAAGCATTGGCAAGCGGTTGCCAAATTATTGCAACAAATTGCCCGCATGGTCCTAGGGAAATTTTAGAAGATGGTCGCTGGGGTATTTTGGTTGGGAATGAAGATCCTCTAGCTTTAGCAAATGGTATCTCTCAGGGATTGATAGACAAAAGCCTTGTATCTTCGCAAGAATTATTACAGCGTGCTAAAGCTTTTACTGTAGGAAAGGCTGCTGACGCTTGGGAAGTGATTTTAACAGCTAACAAATGTACTTAACCTAACACCCATTAGGCTTTAAAGCGATATCATATCGAAGGTGGCTTAAATAGGCTTAATGATTTATGTTGACTGAGTTTTTTTGTTCCATTTGAAGGCATGCGTGCAACTAGTAACATAAATAGTTTTACCATAAATGATGAGAAACTTAGAGCTTCTCGAATTCGAGTAATTTTACCTATCTTATAGGGCTTGGCAGTTTTACTATTTCCTTCATTCCACAAATGAGTATAGTCAGATTGCTGTAAAAATATTTCTTTATCACTGTTCTTTTCAGTTCTAACGATTACATATGTTTCATTGGTTGTTCTAATATTAATACGTTGTCCATTATTTGGTCTGTTTACTTTATACCATTTTTTTGGATTGTATAAATCAGAAAGAAAAACTTCCGTATTTTTAAAGCCATTCTCCTGGGAGTAAAGAGAAAAGAAAAATTCAGGGGTAAACTGATAAAATCCGTGTCCACAAAAACCATCAGTAGGCAGTATATGCAATATAATCCCACCTACTTTGCATACACTAATCGTATTTTTAAAGGCTTGTGCAACGTCAAATATATGTTCTGAGCAGCCAAAATCTAATACAGTATCATATTGATTCTTAAGTACATTAGGTACTGGGCAATTGTAGTCATATATAATACTTGCGTCCTCGTAGCCTGAATTATCGATAGAATCTACTTGCTCTGCATTAAAATTTTTAATCAATAAATCCTCGCACCACGCGCCTTGGTCTGTTCCTGCCCATTTCTTTGCTAATCTGGAACCCAATAGTATAGCTAATCTGCCCAGTGTAAGCGTTTTGCCTAACCCCTTATTATATTGTTTATTATATTGAAGTAGCTGCAATGCATGAACATCTATGCCCATTATGAATATATATCCTTAAGTAGATCTATACAAAGCAAAAAAACAACCAACAATAGCCATCCCCCACTCTGAAATGGCCAATGCTAATACCATTCCCGCTATCCCTAACAGAGGATAAAGAATAGTAGCTCCAATCACAAGAGCCGACATTCCAAAAACTTCAATGCCAGCCCGTAGCCAAGGCTTCTCCTTAGTCATCAACATACTCGCTAGACTAATCCGAAGTGCCAATGCAGGTATAACCCAACATAGCCATTGCAATATTTCCGCTATGCCATGGTATTTTTGCCCAAACAGCCACTCTACCCATGGTGCAAATAGCCATAACAGCCCAGCTAAAATAATCCCATAAATCAAAACAGAGCCTAATATCCAGCGATTCAAGCGTTGGGATTGCGCTTGAGTTTCGGCATGACCACGAAATAACCGAGGCATTGCAGCAAGTAATAATGCTGTCACAGGTAAAGTCGCTGCACCAATAACTCTTGACGCTGCAATATATAACCCACCTATCTCTAGTGGCAATAGTTTTGCAGCCAACATCTTATCAAGCTCGCTCGGACCAGCGGCAGTCAATGCTAGCGTTGCATAACCTGCATTGTATTTTAATTCCTGCTTATTCGCTAGTTGCCACTCACTAGGGCTAAGCCAGGCGTTTGGCTTATACCATTTCATGCACAGTAACGCTAACACAGCACTAACGAGGTATAGCCAGGCAAAAATGACCAATGGCTGGCTTACAGCAAGTAGCATCACTACACCTGCTGCTAGAGTGCGCAAGGCTAAAGGAAAAATCATTAAAAGTTGCGAGCGTGCGGTTTTTTCTAATGCTAATTCCTCAACGGCAGGTATTAAAAATAAGGGGAATAAAACAGTTTCTGTAAAACCAATGCAGAGTATGACCGATAGGGGTAACTCAATATTTTTAAAAAATAATATGCATACAGCGATATAAGTAAGAAATAATAGGCTACCTGTAATGAGTGTGGTAGGCACAGCATAACGCAGCACTTGCTGACGTTGTACTTTATCTTTAGCAACCTCCGCCAGTAAAACTAGATGTGTACCGAAGGTTGAAAAGGTACCTAATAAGACAGCTAGGGCTGCAATCCCTGCAAAAGCTGCAAATTGGTCTGGCCCAAGCATACGAGCAACGAGTAATAATGTTCCCGCTTGAACTAACAAACGTAAACTTAATACTGAACTGGTACGTAAGGTGGATTTTGTGATAGGACCCATTAAAATATCTTATTGACTATCTTTATACATCAACGCTGTGATCTGCTCTGAAATTAATCCCATTAAAAAAATCATTACACTGCCTGTATATAGTAACGCACTCATATTGGTAAACCGTCCAGCATCCCACAGGGTATAGCCATACCACCCTGTTGCCATCAAGAAGAGCACTACAGCAATAGGTAAAAACATTTTGAGCGGTGAAAACAATGTAGCAATTTTAAAAATGATTAAAAAAAAGCGTACCCCATCTTTTATTGGGTTAATATGACTTTTACCAATACGCTTAGCTGCATGAATAGGTACATAAGTCACCGAGTAGCCAGCCCGAAAAAAGGCCATAGTACTCGTAGTGGGGTAGGAAAACCCATTAGGCAATAGGTACAAAAACTCTCTAAACTCATCTGCCCGTACTGCTCTAAACCCTGAGGTTAAATCTTCTACTTGATGCTCAGTCATATAAGTGGCTAGGTTGTTATATAGCTTATTAGCTACCCCACGCCCAAGACTGGCTTGAGAGCCTTTTTGCCGTGCGCCCACTACTAAATCGTAGCCTTGATTTATTTTTTCTAATAATCTTGGAACATCTTGTGGATCGTGTTGTCCATCGGCATCCATAAAAACGATCACATCACCAGTTGCAGCGCGTGCCCCTGATTTAATGGCTGCACCGTTCCCCTTAGAGTAGGGGTGGTTGAGTACTTTTGCGCCTGCCTGACGAGCGATTTCGGCAGTGCTGTCGGTTGAACCATCATTGACCACGATGATTTCATGGGCAATTGCTAGCTTAACAATATCCTGAATAGTTGTTTCAATTGCTTCCGATTCATTTTTGGCAGGCAGCACAATGCTTAGTTTCAATACTTTATCCTTTAGACGGCTGGCTTTAACATTCTAGCATAAGCTTGTTGTCCGTTTAGCAGTCATGTAGCAGGTAGTAGCTTAATAACTGTTGTATCATTTGGCTTCTGCTTGTCGCAAATTTCTTTGCTCAATTGCTATTTCCTTATACCAGATTTGGCGTTTATCCAATTGCTTGGCACGCTGTAATTGGGCATTGGCCTGACCATACTTACCCTGCAGACGATAAACCTGGGCAAATAAAAGCCGCCCATTTACATCTTCATGCAAAGCCACTGCATGCTGCATAAACTCCTCGCCCTTTTCAAAGTCTGAAATAACGCCTATATAGTATTGCGTTAATAGCTTATAAATCTCCGACTTGAGATCATTCCCCACGCCTAAATTATCCAAACCTGCTGCAATGATAAGCACTGCTTGGTCATGCGGCACTTTACAAGAGCCTCTTATTTGACAGTTAGCGAATGCACTTAAAAAACTTATATTATTATTTTGAAAGGGTTCATGTTTTAATCGCCATATCAACTCATCAATGGTTTGTTGTGCTGGGAGTTGATTCAAATAAGAATTAAAATGTAATTCAGCAAACCATGCACCATTAGCTGGCATATAGCTGTGTTTGGATTGTATCAATGCTTTTCTTGCTAAATCAGCATAGTAGGCCTGTTGTTCAGGATGAAGCTGCATTAGGTTCATATAAATACGCGCAAGCTGATAATTAGCGCGGTCAGATTTAGGATGCATAGTTGCCTCATAAGCAGCATGATCTACCAAATTAGACCAAACCTCTGCACGTTGCCAAGTCGTTAATGCTAAATTCGCCACATAAAGCCCACCAAGCAGGTAAATAAAAGGCTGTATTTTTTCGTTTTTAATTTGCGCTAGGTAATAAATAGCAGTAATGACAAAGCCAGTAGTGCCAAAATAGTTGCGATGTTCGTGTATAAGTTCCAGACTAATAAATGTTGATTCTAATAACTGGCTAATTACATACCAGCCCCATGCAAAAAGCAACATTGGATGTTTTTTGATTAAAGCGATGCAGACAGCACTAATACCTACTAAGCCAACTAAGGAATATAGTGTGGTGATAGGTTGTGTAATTGATTTTGAGATTGGAAAATCATCATGATATAAGCTTAAATCTGAAAGCAGCGGATAAAAAAACATTTTCAAATAAAAGAAGATTACTCTGGCCTCAGTGAGTAATCGTTCATCTAAAGAAAATTCACGACGGGCAAAATTGGCGGGATTCAGGTATGGTGGGAGCAAATATAAAAATACTAAAAAACTAACTACCACGAGTCCCCATAATAAATAAATTAACTTAATTTGCTTAATATAAATTGATTGAAAACTATTATTCTTGGCTTGGAATAAAATAAGCTCTATCCAGTAAATTAGTAAAATAAATAAAATACCAGATTCTTTGCTGTAAATAGACGCTAACAAAGCTAAGCCTAGTCCGAAAGTAGCAACTCCTGTACTTAACCAGGTTACTGTGCGCATGCGCCATGTACAGTAAATTAATACCGCTAGCAAACCAAATAATGCCGAAAGACTAGTCATACGTTGTACAACATAGAGTATGCTAGTTAGGTTGAGTGGATGCACCAGCCATACAGTGCTTACTAATACAGCCAAGCATGGCGCACTGTGCAAGCTAACTTTCTGATAGCGTTTACTTAGCCATTGGAGTATTTTTGAACTAATTAAAAAAACCAATAATCCGTTAAATAAATGAATAATTAAATTAGTAAGTTTAAAGTAATAAGGATCAAAACCAGAAAAATAATGATTTAAAGCAAAAGACAACATACTGATGGGGCGGCCTAAAGGTCCTGCGTCACCCGAATCCCAAGCTGCCTGTAGGCTAAGCCAGTCCAGAGAATTAATGGATAGTTTTTTATTTTCTAATATATTTGCTACATCATCAAAAATATAATTCCCATGCAGACCTTGCTGATAAATAAGCACTGTAATAGCTAAGCTAAAATACAGCAAGATATAAGGAATAACCTTCTTCAATATATTATACTCATAAAATAAAAAAGCATCTAATCAATAGATGCTTTTTCAAATATAGCTATCAACGACAGTTAGCTGGACGTAACTCAGATTTCAAAGAGCCACCAGTACAAGTCCAAGTTACGCCACCTGAAGTAGAGGCGCCTTGTAGAACTAAGTCAGCACCAGCTGCAACTTTGGTATTATAAACAATGGTAATAGTACTACCGCCTACCGTGACACTGCGAACTGCGTTACCTTTGATACTTGCCGCTGCAGGTAAGCCAGCCGCTGCGTTATTAGTTGGCCATTCTCCTCTAGAAGAAAAAGCTTCTGTTACAGCAGCTTTTGCACCGCCAGCTAAGCTCAAGCCTTCAGAAACATGAGAACGTTTGGTATAGTTCTGATAAGCAGGAATCGCAATTGCAGCCAAAATACCAATGATCGCAACAACGATCATCAACTCAATTAATGTAAAACCTTTTTGTGCGTTCATAAAATTCTCCCAAGAAATAAACTCTATTGTCGGTTGTCAACGCCAACCTTTTTGCACACGCTTTTTATATTGCATTTGTTATGCCAAGGCAAGTACAAGTTTTGTACCGCATTAAAAATTCGCTAAATTAGGCAAAGTTGATGAAGCTATCACACTTTTCCAAAAAAATACAATGACCTATAAATGAAAAAAGTGACGTATTTTGTCATATATTGATTAAAAAATTTGAATTAATCGTTTAGAATATTTCATCTTAGTGTAGCCAGCACTTGTATCGAAACAGTCAAATTGGACTAATACTGTTTTAACCAGCATATCAGTATGGACATACTGGCGATGTTGCTTATTTAGGCTAAGCCTCAACTTCCCTTTAAATATAATCCGAATCAAGCAACGGCTAAGCAATAATTAAACAAAAACAGGCGCTGCATTAGCCGATATTGACCTTGCTCTCCCGCAATAGAAGCTGCACGCATGGCATCATGACTCACGGTGAGCCAGTTGATTTCAATGTGATTATTCAAGGTAAGCTGGCTCATGAGCAAGCGCTGGGTACGGCTATTAACCTCCCGAAACGGGTGAATAAAATCTGCTGGGCGCTGTGTAATACCCCTTCATTAAAGGTATCCGTTTTAGTTGGGCTGTTACATCTAGTGATTATTTTCCCTGTGATATATATGTATTAAACTGGCAATATCGCGTTTGATCCTTATAAACCACCAAAAATTACCATAAACATGGTACTGCATATTGGTTTACGTGACTATCTGCGCTAATTAAAGTAAGGTTTTCTCTCGTAGCCGTGGCAATAAGTAATCGATCAAATGGATCTCTATGAATAAAAGGAAGCGTCTCGACTAGTTGGAGATGAGCTTTTTCAATATTAAGTATAGCTAGACCATTGCTACTACAAATTCTGAAAAACTCCTTCACGCCACCTGAGAGTTCCAGCTTCCCAAGGCTCAGTTTTATAGCCACTTCCCAAGCTGAAGCAACACTAACATACTTATCGTAACGATGATCAAGAATGGCTTGTTTAGCCAACTCGGACAATTTATCAGGACGACTAGCCATCCATAATACTGCATGTGTATCTAACAAATATGCTGCTGAACGCATTATCTCATATACTCTTGAAAATCATCTAACGGCTCATCAAAATCCTCAGCCAGCTTGATTTTATCCTCCCAGCCACCTAGCTTAGTTGTAACCTTTGGTGGTTTGGTAATTTCAAAAGGGATACCATTTCTATAAACAACCTGATTAAGAAATATATTAATGGCTGTGGTCATATCAAGACCGAGATCAGCTAAGGTTTGCTGTGCTTTTGCTTTTAACTCTGCATCAGTTCGGATATTTATGCTAGCGTTTGACATAGTAGAGTCACCTATAGGACACGCAAATTAGTATCACAATATTGGCACTATGTAGGCATATTGTCTATACAGCATGTTGCTTAAATGTAAGTTCGTGGACTATTGGGAGCCATAGGTCTAGTGTAGCTCCCTGATTTCACTACACTACCTGCAAATTAAACCAGTGCTGACTGGAGATTGCCATGAGAGCTGGCAGATAGCATCATGGATAAAGCGGACTTATTCCGTGAGGCCATTAAAACATTTATTCATATCCAGGCTGCCAAGCGATTGGCGATGCTAGGTGGCAGCACAGCAAACATGCAGGCAATTCCCAGACGTGGTTCAGACTTTCATTAATGAATGTTTTAATTAACACGCTTGTCTGGGTCAACCACTTTAAATACGGCAAGGAAAATTTGACTGCGCTGCTGTAACCAAGCCGAAAGCATAACAAGCAAATGTTGCATAGTAATGATCATCAGTACTCATGTCTGATTTTATGCATTACATAATCAGGCAGTATGATTACCAATACCAGCAAGACGGTAAGCACGCTGACGCACCTGCTCTTTAAAGCGCTCACGGCTAATTTCGCCACGGTCACGTGCGGCCAGTAAGGCCATGGATGCGGGCGTTAAGCGAATATTATCAACCGCCAGGATTGCCAGGGCAGTCGTTGCTGATTTTGAAAATATGGGCATGAGCGCATATCTCTAGCGAGAGTTTAGGCTAATTATCGCACAGTTGGGTTTTGGGATGTATAAAATCTGCTGGGCGCTGGATAATACCCCCTCATTAAAGGTGTCCGTTTTAATTGGGGCTGTTACAGTTATTGGTTGCATCAGCTATGAAATTTTTATAACATATATATTATAATCTATATTTTTACTGTGATATGTGGACAGTAATCACAACAAATCTGTTTAACGAATGGCTTATACAACAAGATGAATCAACACAAGAGAAAGTCTTGGCTGCATTGGTCGTCTTGGAGCAGCAAGAACCCAGTTTAGGTAGACCGTTAGTTGATACTGTCTATAACTCGAAATTTACCAACATAAAAGAGCTGCGTGTTCAGCATCGTGGTAAACCCCTGAGGGCTTTTTTTGCATTTGATCCATTACGTCAAGCTATTGTGCTCTGTATCGGTGATAAAAGCAGTAAAAAGCGATTTTATGACGAGGTATTAGCAATTGCTGATCAGCAATATGCACTTCATCTTGAATCATTAGGAGATTAGTTACATGACCAAGACATTAAAAGAACTACTTGCTACTCGTTCACCAGAAAGCCAGGCACGTATTCAAGAGCTGGCTGAAGCATTGTTACTTGAAAACCAGCTTTACCTGATTCGTGAAGAATTAGAAATTTCACAAAAAGAACTGGCTGAATCTTTAGGAATAAAACAGCCATCCCTTTCTGCAATCGAAAATCGTGGCAATGATCTTAAAATTTCAACCATGAAAAAGTATGTTGAAGCGATGGGAGGGAAGCTGCGTATTGATGTAGAGCTTCCAACTGGAAAACACATAGGATTCAATGTTTAATCTGATAAAACTGCTCAAGGGTTGCGCCTATTTACAGTATGCTGGTCAATGCGCCTAATTTCGCCGTACCACCTGGAATTTAAAACCAAAAGGATTGAGTATTCTCTCAACCGTTTGCAGAGTTACCAGAATTTAGCAATGTTGCAATGAATATCAAAAAAAGTTACATTAGTCAGCATTAGCTAATGCAGAGGAGTTTGATCATGCATTATGTCAATATGCTAGAGGCGAAAACCACACTATCAAAACTGGTTGACCAGATTGAACGTGGTATTGAAAAAGAGGTGATTATTGCACGTCATGGTCGCCCTGCTGCCAGACTGGTGCCAATAGAAGCCTGTGTCGCACCGGCACAGCGTATTGGTATCGCTAAGGGGCTAGTGATTCCTGATAATATTGATCAGGATAATGAAGAAGTCGCACGGCTATTTTTTGGCAAAGTGTGATGCAGTTATTACTGGATACCCATGTTGCACTATGGGCGATTACTGACGCGCCACAGTTAACACCACACGCCCGGTCACTGATTAGTTCATCTGATAATAAAATTTTTGTGAGCGATGTCAGTATTTGGGAGATATGCATTAAGCATGCTCTACAACGCAGTAACATGCCTATCTCTGGCAAACAGGCACATGCGTATTTTCAACAATCTGGCTATTTTATTCTGGGCATTACAACGACACATATACTTATGCTAGATGAGCTACCCAACCTGCATCGGGATCCGTTTGATCGATTACTGGTTGCTCAAGCCCGCGCCGAACCGCTTCGACTAGTTACCCATGATACGACGGTAGCCCGCTACAGTGACAGTATCATTTATATTTAGACTGCTATAAAAATAGTGTCAGGAAATTAAATTTGCTTTTTACAAAAACACCGCACCATCACCTAGCTCATTGCCCAAGTCCTGTACTTTCTGGTCATAAAACTGCTCAAGGGTCGCGCCGATCTGCTGCACACCAGCCAAAACGCCATCTGCATAGTGCCCATGCGCCAGTAAGCTGGTGACCTGCTGGCAAATTGCCTGCCAGTGCTCATCGTTTACAAACTGATGAATACCTCGATCAGCCAGTATTTCGACCTGTCTGGCGCACAAATTAATATATAGCAGTACCCCACTATTATAGGCGGTATCCCACACACCATATTGGGCAAATAACTGTCTGGCACGTAGCGCTGTGTCACCACGCAAAGCCAAATCCAGTGGCAAATGCCCCTCAATAATCACCTGAATTTCACCAGCATGGCCAAACTCGGCCTGGGTTACTGCCTGATGGATTTGCTCACGTGCCTGGGCGTTAAAATAATGCCGGGTACGCCAGGGTATATAACAGGCATGCTTAAACCAGCACAGCAGGTTAAAACGCCGTGGGGAGTTTTGAGGCTGATGATGACTTGCAAAATCATTGGGTTGTATAGAATCTACCATGAGCCGGACGCCCCTCCACCGCCAAATGAACCACCGCCTCCGCGATAGCCTCCTCCACCAAAACCGCCACCGCGACTACCGCCAAATCCGCCACCACCACGAAAAAAACCGGACAAAATTAATTGAGCAATTGAGCTAATCAGTAAAAAAAATACCCCACCGCCTAATAGCAGACTCCCAATTAAGCCAAGTCCGCTGGTTAAGCCCCAACCTACGCCAACGGCACCTGCCAAACTAGCGCTGAGTGAGCGCCCAAAAAAAGCACTAGCGACCACGCCGATGACCGACAAAATGATCAATATGGTTAAGGCACTTTGTGATTGCTGTTGCTGCCGGGCTTGGGCGGCTTGTTGTTGCTTAAGCTGGTCAGCACTGGCTTTAGCAATTTCCGGGTCAAGTTGCAAAATGCTGTCAATTTTGCTGATGCCAGCGCTTAAGCCTTGTGCATAGTTACTTTGGCGAAACGCTGGGGTGATTTGTTCTTCAATAATCCGTTTGAGCACCACATCCGGCAGCACGCCTTCCAGGCCATAACCGGTTAATATCTGAATTTTGTGGTCATTGATTGCCACCACAATGAGCAGGCCATTGTCTATTTTTTTATCACCCAGTTGCCAAGCGGTAAATGCCCGCGCGGCATAGTTAAAAATTGGCTCCTGTCCGGTACTGGGCAATATGATTAGTCCAATTTGCGCACGGCCAGCCTGATAAATACCTAAAATTTGCTGGCTAATGGCCTGCTTCTGGTCAGGAGTTAATATATTGGCCTGATCAATCACCGGGCTGTTAAGGTCAGGCAGTTTGGCCTGCACCAGACTGCTATCTGGCTGGGCAGGTGGCGGCGCGGTTTGCGTGCTGGCCGCTGTACTGTTTTGTCCTATATTATTTTGGCCTGTATTGTTCTGAGCGGTTTTGGGCAAAATTGGCGGAATGGCAGGCGTGCCTTGCGGGTTTGCTTTTTGAAGTTGTTTTAAAATAACTGCGCCTTCTGCAAGCTGATCATCTGTGGGGCTATTTACTGCCGCTTGTGATTCGGTAACAGAAATATTAGCAGCCTGAGCACTATTTAGGCCACAGCACATCCATATCAGCAGCACAGCAAGCATAGTGAGCAAAAATGAGTTGCTCATGTGCTGCCTAAATAGGCTGAAAAGCTGATGGGGCTGCTTTATGATTCGCATTGCGTTGCCTTTATATGCCTGCTAATTGCCCTGTGTATAAATACCAAGTTATCCACAGCCCGCCAACACCAGCGCCAGTTTTGCCAATATTTTTTAGCCATCTTAAGCAGCTCGAGTTAAGCAGTTTAAGGCGTGCGGTTCGTGTTGCCACTACTACCTGTATCGAAATTGACTGTCGGTGCGGTAGATACCGCCGCTTCATTGTCTACCCTAAAGTTTGGCTTGGGCTGCATGCCAATCACTTTGGCAGTAATGGATTGTGGCAGCTGGCGTACATAAGTGTTGTAATCCTGCACGCTGGTAATATAACGATTACGCGCGACGGTAATGCGGTTTTCGGTACCTTCCAGCTGGGCGCTCAAATCCCGAAACGCCGTATCGGCTTTTAAGTTAGGGTAATTTTCCGATACCACCAGCAAGCGTGACAAGGCACTGGTGAGCTGGCCTTGCGCTTCCTGATATCTTCTAAATGCTTCGGGGTCATTGACCAGCTCAGGCGTGGCCTGCATGCTGCCTACACGGGCGCGGGCATTGGTCACTTCGGTTAAAACCTGCTGCTCGTGACTGGCATAGCCTTTGACCACATTGACCAGATTGGGTACCAGATCGGCACGACGCTGGTACTGGTTCAGTACCTCTGACCAGCTGGCGTTCACTGCTTCGTCCTTGGCTTGTAAGTTGTTATAGCCGCAACCTGGCATGGTGGTTGCCAGCACAGCCGTTAATAATAAAGTTGAAAGTACCTGACGTGACATTTCACTAACCTGTTGTTATTGGTCATATTGCTATCATCTACCAATTATCAGGTTTTTCCACCATGAAATTGTGAACATTTTTAGTAACTTGTTATAAGCTAGGGGTAAGTACTTCCGAAAGCCATGACACAAATCTAAAAGTGCTTTATTTTTAATGAAAAATCCCCTGCATGAAAAAGGGGGATAAGCAGCGCTTGAAGTGATCTAAGAAATATTAATGAATGGTACGATTAGCCGCTTCCATAAAACCTGCGACCTGATATTGCTCAGCCATACGCTTTTTCCAGTAATTGACAGCCTTGCTGTGATCAATATCAGATGGGTGAAAATCCTTTTTGTAATAGGACAAATATTCAGGCGTTAAGCTAATCAGCATTTTTGCCACCAGATACAGGCCACGCAGGTTACTGCCAATTTTTGGCAGGCTTTTCCATTTATCCTGCCAGAACAGGCGCTGCGTGGCATATAAGGTTAAGCTGCCAAAGCTGGTGGTTACGGCCTGCATGACCTGTCGGCGTAGTTTTAAGTCTCCATACAGGGCTTGATACACATCAAAGGCTACCGCACGGTGCTCAACTTCTTCAATAGCATGCCATACCCATAGTTTAACTGCTTCATCATCCAGCGTTTCCAGTATTTCAGGGTGGTTTAATACATAACTACCCAGCAAGGCAGTAAAATGCTCAAAGGCGCTGGTCACCGCCAGTTGTACTTTATAGGGCGCTTTTTTGATGCGTACCTCATGTTTGGCCAGCCAGGCCTGAAAGCTGTCCAGTTGATAGTCATCACGGCGCCAGGACTGATTAAACTCTTCGTGCGCCTTGGAGTGCATGGCTTCCTGGCCAATAAAGGCGGCAATTTCGGCCTGCAATTGTTCATCTTCAATACGGTCACGCACGTTGCGCACACTATGTACAAAAAACTGCTCACCAATCGGAAAGGTAGACGATAGTGCAGTGAGTAAATGCGACATCACAGGCGAGTCTGCAAAAAAGTGGCGCTTGATGAGCTTGGGGTTAAAATCTAGACGACGCACGGTAATGCCGCTGGCTTTGCGCCGGTTTAAATATTTCTTGTTGGGGATGGTAGGGGCCACAGCACTCATGGCGATATCCTTTAATTAATTCAATTTGACATACAGTATTGTCAAATTGAACCAGGCTGACTATGGCATGAATGTTCAACAGGTGACGAAAGTGCTCAATGTTTGTGCGGGTTTTTGTAAATTATCTTGCATAAATAGCTTAATTTATAGCCACTATACTAAAACCTTAACCTGAGCGTCGGGAGTAACAATGAATAGAATTATTCGACAAGAATATCCAGCGCTTAATGATATATTATGGGACACAAAAGCAGCTTAAGTCCTACGCCCAAGCTGCTTTCAATTAAACAACTAACAATAAAGCTCACACACCCAGATAATCAAGTATGCCTTCTGCCGCCTGACGGCCTTCCCAGATAGCAGTCACCACCAGATCGGAGCCGCGAACCATATCCCCACCAGCAAAAATCTTTGGGTTACTGGTCTGGAATTTGTACGCTTGGTGCTCCGGTGCCAGCACACGGCCTGAACCATCCATTTTAATTGTAGAAGCGTCAAACCAGTTGGCTGGACTTGGCCGGAAACCAAAGGCCAAAATCACGGCATCCGCTGGCAGGATTTCTTCAGAACCCGGCACCGGCTCAGGACTACGGCGGCCACGACTATCTGGTTCGCCCAGTTGCGTGGTGACCACTTTAACACCAGTCACTTGACCTTTTTCATTACCTACAATTTCAATCGGCTGACGGTTAAACAGGAATTCCACACCTTCTTCACGTGCATTTTTTACTTCGCGCACTGAACCTGGCATATTGGCTTCGTCACGACGATAAGCGCAGGTCACATGCGCTGCACCCTGACGAATTGAAGTACGGTTACAGTCCATGGCGGTATCACCACCCCCCAGTACGACAACCCGCTTGCCTTCTACACTAATATAGTCGCCTGGATCTTTTTCCCAGCCCTGGCAACGGTTGACGTTGGCAATCAGGAAATCCAGTGCATCATATACCCCATTGAAATCTTCACCAGCAAAGCCGCCTTTCATATAGGTATAGGTTCCCATACCCATGAAGACAGCATCATAATCTGCCAGTAGTTCATCAATAGTAATATCAGTACCAATATCAGTATTCAGGCAGAATTCAATACCCATGCCTTCAAAAATTTCACGGCGGCGCACCATGACATTTTTTTCCATTTTGAATTCTGGAATACCAAAAGTCAGCAGGCCACCAATTTCCGGATTTTTATCAAATACAACCGGTTTAACCCCATTACGCACCAGAATATCAGCACAGCCCAGACCCGCAGGGCCCGCACCAATAATGGCAACTTTTTTATCTGTCCATTTCACATGAGACATATCAGGACGCCAGCCCAGCGCAAAAGCGGTGTCGTTAATATACTTTTCTGCATTACCAATGGTCACTGCACCAAAACCATCATTTAAGGTACAGGCGCCTTCACACAGGCGATCCTGTGGGCAAACACGACCACATACCTCCGGTAAGGTGTTGGTTTGATGACATAGCTCAGCAGCACGAAACAACTGGCCTTCACTGAGCAGTTTTAACCAATTGGGAATATAGTTGTGAACCGGGCATTTCCATTCACAGTAAGGATTACCGCAGGCCAGACAGCGATGTGACTGATTGGCTGCAACATCCTGGGTAAACGGCTTATAAATTTCTACAAATGCTGCTGTACGAACAGAGATATCTTTTTTATCTGGATCCTGACGTGGCACATCCAGAAACTGAAAATCATTGCTTAGGCGATTCGCCATCATGTTCTCCATGGGTCAGTGCTTCCCCGCTATTATCCATAGACGGCAGCACTTGCCTGTTGTGCAAAATTGAAAGAGGCTTATTGTGGGTCCGCTTTGGTGGTTTTTAACAAACCCGTCAAGCTTGCCGCTTTTGGTTTAACCAGCCAGAACTTGCGACTATAGGAATCAAACTCATCAATAATGGTTTGTCCCCAGGCACTGCCTGTTTCACGCACATGATCTTGCAGTATATCCAGCAGGTGGTGACGATAGCCTTCCATGGACTCTGTGGATATCCGGTTAAGATCAATCAACTCATGATTGCAGTAATCAAAGAAATCACCGTCCAGATCCAGCACGTAGGCAAAACCACCGGTCATGCCTGCGCCAAAGTTATGTCCAACACGACCCAGTACGGTCACAATACCGCCAGTCATATATTCACAACAATGGTCGCCTGCACCTTCAATCACCGCAAAGCTGCCTGAGTTACGCACCGCAAAACGCTCACCTGCTGTACCTGCGGCAAATAGCTTGCCACCTGTCGCACCATACAGACAGGTATTCCCAATAATAGCGGTGTCCTGAGTGTTAAATGGCGACCCTTTTGGCGGATAAATCGCAATTTGTCCACCAGCCATGCCTTTACCAACGTAATCGTTAGCATCACCTTCCAGACGCAAATGCAGGCCGCCCGCATTCCAGACCCCTAAAGACTGACCTGCTGTCCCCTTAAGGTGAACCACGACAGGAGCAACTTCCATACCCAAGTTACCATAACGCCTGGCTATTTCACCCGAAACACGGGCACCAATTGAGCGGTCACAGTTACCAATAATGAAATCAAAACTGCCGCCTTCACCAGATTCAATCGCAGGCAACATCACTTCAACCATGCGCTCAGCCAGCAAGCCTTTATCAAATGGCTCATTACTGCTTACTTCACAATATTGCGCCTTGCCCTCACCAGCTGGATGCGTCGCCAGTAAGGCAGTTAAGTCCAGATGGGCGTGCTTATCGGTTTCACCCGGCAGCACTTCCAGCAAATCGGTACGGCCAATCAGATCACGTAATGAACTCACACCCAGCGCAGCCAGCCATTCACGGGTTTCTTCAGCAATAAAGCGGAAGAAATTAATGAGCATTTCCGGTTCGCCAATATAATGTTCCTGACGCAGGTGATCTTGCTGGGTCGCAACGCCCGTGGCGCAGTTATTCAGGTGACAAATACGCAGGTATTTACAGCCCAGCGCAATCATTGGGGTTGAACCAAAACCAAAGCTTTCTGCACCTAAAATGGCAGCTTTTACCACATCAAGTCCGGTTTTTAAGCCACCGTCAGTTTGCACGCGAACCTTGCCACGCAAATCATTGACGCGTAGGGCCTGATGCGCTTCACTCAAGCCTAACTCCCAGGGAGAACCAGCATAGTGAATAGAACTTAAAGGAGAAGCCGCTGTGCCACCATCATAACCAGAAATGGTAATGAAATCGGCATAGGCTTTGGCAACTCCTGCCGCAATCGTACCTACGCCCGGCTCGGACACCAGCTTGACCGATACCATGGCCTGCGGATTGACCTGTTTTAGATCAAAAATTAACTGCGACAAATCTTCAATGGAATAAATATCGTGATGGGGTGGCGGCGAAATCAGGGTCACGCCCGGCACCGAATAACGCAGACGCGCAATCAGGCCATTCACCTTACCACCCGGCAATTGTCCACCTTCACCCGGTTTTGCACCTTGCGCTACCTTAATCTGCAACACTTCAGCAGAACACAGGTACGCCGGGGTTACCCCAAAGCGACCAGACGCAATTTGCTTGATTTTCGAGTTACGTATCGTGCCATAACGCGCAGGGTCTTCACCACCTTCACCGGAGTTGGAACGACCACCAATGGTGTTCATGGCAATAGCAATCGATTCATGCGCTTCTGGTGACAGTGCACCCAAAGACATACCCGCAGAATCAAAGCGCGGTAAGATATCTTCTACGCTTTCTACCTGATCCAGCGTAATACTGTTGTCAGTTTTGAGCTTAAACAGATCACGAATCGTGGCAACCGGGCGATGATTGACCAGATTGGCATACTCGCGGAAATCTTCATATTTGCCAAAGCGAACCGCTTTATGCAGGGCAGCAATCACATCCGGATTAAACGCATGATACTCCTTGTTATACACAAACTTGAGTAAGCCACCCTGATCCAAAGGCTTACGGGTCTGCCATGCCAGTTGTGCCAGTTTTTTCTGGTCGTTTTCCAGATCAGTAAAGCTTGCGCCAGCAATACGGCTTGGCACTCCTTTAAAGCACAGCTCTACGACTTCTCTAGATAAACCAATAGCTTCAAACAACTGTCCGCCACGATAAGAGGCAACTGTTGAAATGCCCATTTTGGATAGAACTTTCAGCAGGCCCTTTTCAATGCCCTTACGGAAATTGGACTGTGCATACACCGGATCACCCAGCAGTTCACCTTTTTGTACCAGCTCGTAAATGGTGTCATAAGCCAAATATGGATAAACGGCAGTCGCACCAAAGCCCAGCAACACGGCAAAGTGATGTGGATCACGTGCCAGACCAGTTTCTACAATAATATTGGCATCACAACGCAAACCAACCTGCATCAAATAATGGTGCACCGCGCCCGTTGCCATAATAGCATTGGCAGGTAAATAGCCTTCACGAATGTTTTTATCTGACAGCACCAGCAGGCTATGGCCATCACGCACTGCATGTTCTGCTTCCTGACAAATACGCTGTAGCGCTGCCTGCAAGCCTTCACTTTCCGGATAGTTTAAATCCAGCGTAACCAGCGCATAATCAGGCCGATTTAAGCTGCGTAACTGTACCATTTTGCCATTGGACAGCACCGGGCTGGAAATAATCAGGCGGTTGGCATGGGTTGGACTTTGCTCAAACACATTTTGTTCACTGCCCAGACAAGTTTCCAGCGACATCACAATCGCTTCACGCAGCGGATCGATCGGTGGATTGGTGACCTGTGCAAACTGCTGACGGAAATAATCCGCCACATGGCGTACCTGACGGGATAGCACAGCCATCGGCGTGTCATCCCCCATGGAGCCCACGGCTTCCTGACCACTTTCGGCCAGCGGACGAATGATCTGGTCGCGCTCTTCAAATGACACCAAAAACATTTTTTGTGCCGCTTTTAGTGGGTCCGCCTTCAGACTATCTTCCAGTAAGGCTTCTTCCTGCTCTGGATCAATTTGCAGTTTTAAGGCATGTTCACGTAGCCACTGGCGGTAAGGACGCATACCTTTTAAATGGTTATTGATGGCCTCAGTATCCAGCAATTCACCAGTCTGGGTATCAATGACCAGCATTTGCCCGGGGCCAACACGCCCTTTAGATACCACATCTTCGGGTTTATAGTTCCAGACACCAATTTCTGATGCCAGCGTCATATAGCCATTATTGGTAATCACCCAGCGTGCCGGACGCAAACCATTACGATCCAGCATACAAATGGCATAGCGACCATTTTGAATCACCAGACCTGCCGGGCCATCCCAGGCTTCCATGTGCTTGGAATTAAACTCATAAAAGGCACGCAAATCAGAATCCATGGTTTCCACATTTTGCCAGGCTGGCGGCACCAGCATGCGCAAGGCGCGGAACAGGTCCATACCGCCACCCACTAGAATTTCCAGCATATTATCCATACTGGAAGAGTCTGAACCCGTACGGTTTACCAGTGGCTGTAAATCCAGCAAGCCCGGCAATAACGGATTTTCAAATTTTGGTGTACGCGCAACCGACCAGTTACGGTTGGCAGTAATCGTATTGATTTCACCATTGTGTGCCAGATAACGGAATGGCTGCGCCAGCGGCCAGCGTGGCAAGGTATTGGTAGAAAAACGCTGATGGAACACCACAATATGCGATGCCAGACGTTCATTGGCCAGATCTTTATAAAATTCGCTAATTGCCGCAGGCATCATTAAGCCTTTGTAGCTAATGACCGTGCTTGCCAACGTAGTGACATAAAATAACGGATCGTTTTGTAGTTTTTGCTCTGCACGACGACGCGCCAAAAACAGCTTGCGGTTAAAGTCCGCTTCCGGCAGGTTTTCCGGATTATTTACCATAACCTGCTCAAATGCAGGCAAGGAGCGCAGGGCAATTTCACCTAAAATACCGACATCAACTGGTACTTGACGCCAGCTTGCGACCTCAAGCCCTTCTGCCTGTATTTCTGCATTTAAAATTTTACGGGAATGCTGGGCAATAGCTGGATCAATATTTAAAAATATAGTACCGACCGCAAAAATATCCGTTAGGGTAACGCCCAGTTTTTGCGCTTCATCACGAAAAAATGCTTTAGGCATTGCCAGCAACAAACCACAGCCGTCGCCCGTCTTACCGTCAGCAGCAATACCCCCGCGGTGCGTCATACAGCTAAGACTATGAATAGCGGTTTGAACCAAATGATGACTCGCCTCACCCTGCATCTGGGCAATCAAACCAAAGCCGCAGTTATCGCGAAACTCATCTGGTTGATATAAACCCTGTGTAGCAGATGGAGCGGGAGCTACCGGATTGGACGCAACAAAACTGGGAGCTAAAGTATTAAGCGACGACATGTGCATAGCGTACCCTTTTAAAAATACCAGCCTAAGCGTGGTTTAAAGAACTTAGAGCATAACTATCAGGACAGGGAAGCCAGTGAAAGAATTATGCCCAGCAACCGCTTTTAACTTCACTTTTCATCTGCCTTGCTAACCCATCCAAGTGTTGATGCGCCATGAAAGCTATTCACCCTCAAGCAACGTGTTCCACAATGGTGCATAAAAAAAAGACAAAAAAATTGTTCATGCAAAAAAACGGGCAGCTATTTTACAGATCAAAATTGGTAAAATAAATATTTTTGCCTGGAAAAAATGTAACTAGTCCAAAAAAATTTACTGGTTTCTTACTGGCTTGAAATTAATTAAAATAGGTCGGCTGTATCATTAGAATTCAAGTTACTGATTATTAAAAATATTTTTATAAACTCCTGCTTATTTCGCCTATAAAATCATATCTCCAAAGCATATAAATAATAGGCTGATCCCTGCACCAGCATTGCGCAAAGTGCACCAAAAATGCGCAGCCTAATTGAACGGGTCAACAATGGGTGCCGGGCTTTCAGTAGCAGGTGCTGATGCCTGCGAAGTACTGGTTGAGCGGTTAGGTGTGACAGGGACAGACCGAACAGTATTGGGATTACCAGCACCGTTATTTATGGTATTGCTATTGGCTGGGTTCGCGCTGGTCGTACTGTTAACCGCATTGGCTACAGAACCCGCTGCTCCATTATTGGTTGCCCTATTGGCAGTCAATCCTGAACTGGTTGGCACCGTCGTATTACCCGGTCTATTCGGGGCTATACTATTATTTGCAGAGATAGACGTATTCCCTGCCTGAGCGTTATTGGTCAAATCAGTAGGTTCAATGGACGGCGAATCGGATCCCGGACTAGATACTGGATCGGTTACTGCTGGCGTTTCTACCGGTACTGGAACGGCACGCAATTTTACCTGATAAATTTTATTACTACCGCTTAGGTTAGTGATCTTAACTTCAGCACCTACATCATCCTTAACAAATTTTTTAAGTGAGGAAAAACGCTGTGGCTGGATTTTAATGCTGGATGGCAAATCAAAACTGACTTTTTTAGATGCTTCAAGCGCCTGTGTCACCGAATTAAAACTACCGTAAGTGAGTAAATAACGCTCCGGCTGTTGTGGCTCTACATAACGAAAATAGGCAAACTGCTTACGGTCAGTACGGTTAGCCAGATAACTTTTAATCACTTCTTCCTGAGTGACATCCATAATCTGCAAAAACCAGCGATCCGACTGACTCTTGATAAAATCAGCTCCTCGGAACTCAGCAACATGTGAGCTTTGGGTCGATGACTGGGTTAAATCCAGAACCGGCACAATATCAGTCATCATTCCCAAAGTAGGAGAAAACTTTACTTTTTCAGGTTCAACCGGTACGTCATCCTGTGGCGGTTTTTCTATCACAATGCGCTGGTGAATTTGCACGCCGATCCACAAAAAAAAGGCCACTCCAAGCATGCCAAAGCCGCCGAGCAACCATGTGCTATTTTGAATAGTGCGCCAGACTAAACTGCGGTTCATGCCCACTGCCCCGGTTGTTGGCAGGCCAGAATGGTCTGCTCAATTAAAGCAATACTTACATCACGGCTAATCACGGCCTGCCCCAGCTGTTTAAACAAAACCAAGCGCAATTGTCCAGCCAGTACTTTTTTATCCTGAGCCATCAATGCCAAAAATTGCTCAACCGGAATAGGCGGGCAAACCACGGGCAAACTGGCTTGCTGTAAAATTGCCCGTACCCGCTCAACATCTACCGGCTTAATCCAGCCTAAGCGGCAGGACAAATCGGCGGCCATCACCATACCCGCCGCGACTGCCTCGCCATGCAACCATTCACCATAACCCAGATAAGCCTCAATCGCATGACCAAAGGTATGGCCCAGATTCAGCAAAGCGCGATCCCCGTGCTCATGCTCATCAGCCGCCACAATACGCGCCTTGTGAGCACAGGAGCGATAGACTGCTTGTGCCAGTACTTGCTCATCGCGTGTAACTAGAGCAGGCATATTGGCTTCTAGCCAAGTCAGAAACTCAACGTCTCCCAACAGGGCGTATTTAATCACTTCTGCCAAGCCAGCAGATAATTCACGATCCGGTAATGTGGACAATTGTGCCATATCAGCCATGACTACTTTAGGCTGCTTGAATGCACCAATCATGTTTTTGCCTAATGGGTGATTAATTCCGGTTTTGCCACCCACGCTGGAATCCACTTGCGACAGTAAAGTAGTTGGTACTTGAACAAAATCCACACCGCGCTGAAAACTGGCAGCGGCAAAACCTGCCATATCTCCTACCACGCCACCCCCCAAAGCTAGCACGGTGCAATCGCGGTGAAAACGAGCACCAAGCAGCGCATCAAAAATAAGGTTGAGGGTTTCAATATTTTTATAGGCTTCGCCATCAGGCAAAACACAGGTGGCTACCTGTTTGCCTGCCTGCTCAAGTGCAGTTTGGTATTCGGCCAGATACAGTGGTGCTACCGTGTCATTGCTGACAATCATCACCTGTTGCCCATTCACATACGGTAGCAGGCAATCTGTAACAGAAAGCTGGCTGCCAATAAAAATTGGATAACGACGTGACCCCAGCTCAACATGTAGCGTTTGCATAAGCTCTTAAACAATAAACCAAAAAGAATTGATGGTTATCTTAACGTGTTTAGGCCAATCAATTGAATGATTTTTTGTGCTAAATCACGTGCTGACCCATCGGAGGTAGGCACCACATGATGTGCGGTCTGCCGGTACAGGGGATCACGGGTGGCGAGCAGTTCTTTTAGTTTGGCTTCCGGGTTAGCCACTTGTAGCAATGGACGGTTACGGTCACGGTAGGTACGTGCCAACTGCATTTCAACCGGCGTATATAAATAGACAACCACACCACGTTGCTGCAAAGCCTCGCGGTTTTTTAAGCGGGTAATGGCACCACCACCGGTAGCCAGCACAATGCCGGATTGCCGGGTCAGTTGGTCAATAATATTTTCTTCACGCTGACGAAAGCCTTCCTCACCCTCTTTTTCAAAAATCCAAGGGATACTGGCTCCGGTTTTGGCTTCAATTTCATGGTCGCTATCCATAAAAGGACGACCCAGCAAATCTGCTAGGTGCCGTCCTACGGTCGTTTTACCTGCCCCCATCGGCCCCACCAGATAAATATTGGGGCGCGGGGTTGGTTGCAAACGTTTTGAAGCCAAGATGTTTCCTTATAAACGCGTGCTTATTTGGGTGCGCGTGAGCTAGTGTCGGTGACCAGGCGAGGGGTTATAAAAATCAGTAACTCCTGCTTGTCATCTATATTGTAGGTATTTCTAAATAAACCACCTACAACAGGTAAATCACCCAGAAAAGGAACTTTCCTTACCTGATTGCCTGTAGTGTTTTTGAAAATACCACCTAGCACTACTGTTTCACCATCATTTACCAATACATTGGTCGCTACCCGGTTGGTATTAATTGCAACCCCACCTTCAACGGGGGCACCGCGTGTATCGCTATTTACAAATAGCTCCATACCAATTTTACCATCCGGCGTGATGTTTGGTGTCACCTCCAGACTTAACTCAGCATTAACAAACTGTATCGCAGTGGCACCACTGGATGTCGCATTCTGGTAAGGAATTTGCTCACCTGCTGCGATTCTTGCTTTTTGCTTGTCACCAGTCAGCACCTTAGGTGTTGAAATCACTTCACCACGCCCATCCGCCTGTAAAGCAGACAGCTCAAGATCCAGCATCACATCAGATAAACTAATCAGACCAAAAGCGATACTGGCTGAATTATTCATACGAGAAACGCCCAGATCAACGTTCAGGTTATCAGGACGATCAATAGTATACTTAAAGCCGCCCAGATCATCATCTTTTTCTGGTTCGCGCAGGTTCCATAAGGTCGTGTCACTACCACCTACCAGCAAGTTTCTATTATTAGTGATGCCCTGTGAGAGCACACCCCATTTAACGCCCATTTCCTTGCTAAAGCTATTAGTAGCACTAACAATACGTGCCTCAATCATCACCTGCTTGACCGGAACATCCAGCTGGCTGATCATCGCGCGAATTTCATCAATTTTTTTGGCAGTATCCTGCACAATCAAGGTGTTGGTACGTGGGTCAATGGAAATTGTACCACGTGCGGATAGCAGGCTACCGACGTTAGTCTCCAGTCCATTACCAGAGTTACTCCCTGACGTGCCAGAAGCGCCGTTATTGCGACCAGAGGTAATCAGATTTTGAATATCGGCAGCTTTGGCATAGCTCAGCTGAATGTACTCTGTTTGCAGAGGTGCCAGTTGTTCAACCTGCTGAAGTGCTTGTGCCTCTATTTTTTCACGGGCTGCAATTTCCTCAGCCGGTGCTACCATAATTACGTTACCGGTACGGCGCTTATCCAGCCCTTTGGTACGCAAAATAATGTCCAGTGCCTGATCCCATGGCACGTTTTGCAGGCGAATGGTAATGCGGCCATTGACGCTATCACTAGCCACCAGGTTCAAATTGGTAAAATCAGCAATCAGCTGTAACACCGAACGCACATCAATATCTTGGAAGTTCAGGGACAGTTTTTGCCCGGTATATACTTCCTCTGCACGAGCTTTGGCCTTGTTCTGTTCAGGTTTGGCAGCTGGCTTAACGCTAATGGTCAGTTTGTTATCAGTCTGGTAGGCCATGTATTCAAATTCGCCTTGTGGCTGAATAATGACCATACCGCTGCTGCCTTCGTTGTAGGCATCAACAAATGAAACCGGTGTAGCAAAGTCATTCACATCCAGTCTGCGGCGCAGGTTCGCTGGAATTTTCGCACCCAGGAACCGGACTACAATTCGGCTGCCCTGCTGTTGTACATCAACCGGTAGCGATGGATTGAGCAAGTCAACAGTGATCTGGCCTTCACCAGCTGCTCCACGCTGAAAACCAATATTGCGGATATCCGCACTAATAGGGCTGGCGATTACTGTACTGGTATTGGTGACCTGTGCAGTGGCACGGGTTGAGGCAAGACTACTGCTACTACCTGTACCAATTTTCAAGACCAGCGTGTTGCCTTCGACTCGGGTGCTGTAATTACCTGGCTGATTAAGGCCAATAACCAGGCGGGTACGCTCCTGATTATCCATTACAGTAACATCCTGGGTACTGCTACTGGCAACATTAATCCGGTTGCTGGTCAAAGCACTGATGGTATCGGGAAAATCCAGTACCAGACGGGTTGGCTGTTCAATCTGATAGGCCTGTGGCTCAGGCGGAGTACTGCTAAATACCAGACGCAGTTCAGTATCATTATTAGCTAAGGTCATGGGAATGACTTGATTCAGGCTGACTTGTGCGGCCATGGCACCCTGCATGACAATCGCACAGGCACTGGCCAAGGTTAACTGACGCATAAAAGAAGTCATTGCTGGTGTTGCCCCCATACAAAACTGGTTGACTCGTTTCCTCATTTTTATTTCCTCAAATTCCCTATGCGCCAACATCGGACATGACCAAAGTACGCGGACGCTCAACAAAGCCATCTCGACCGTTGGGAACAATTTCTACTACTGTAATTTGACTCGGGCTGATATCAATAATGCGCCCATAATTTTTACCCATATAATTGCCTTTTTCCACCCGCACCACACCGCCTTCAGGTGCCTGAATCAAGGCATATAATGAACCATTGGTACGCCTTAAGGTGCCTTTCATTACCAGAGCCTCAATGGGAAACTGCTCCAGAAACTGCGGGGGTCGTGACAGGTCAGGCATGATTTTCTTGCCTGCCATAATCCGAAGCTCCATGGCCAGACTTGGCGGAATAAAGGGACTTCTCAACTGCTGGGCGGCATAAGCAAAAGAAGGAACCGGCAAAAACACAGGTGCTGGCGGTACAGGCTGCGGTGCTTGGCTGCGTATTTGCTGCATTTGCTCATTCACTACATCCAGACGCGAACTACAGGCTGTTAAAGCCACACTGGCAAACACCACAGCACACAGAAGCTTGTTATTCATGATATTATTTCTCATGATTTGGCTCCTTTTGTTTTTGATCCCTCATCTGTGGCTTGATCGTTGTAACGGTAGGTTTTGGCCTGAACCGTCATTTTTAATACTGGAACCTCGCTCTTGGTCTCAGACGCTGGCAGGGTTTCAATGACAAAGTCATGCAGAGTCACAATCCGGGGCAAGGCCGCAAGACCACTAACAAAGGCACCAAATGCATGGTAATCGCCTTTTGACACAATGGAAATAGGCAGCTCAATAAAGAACTCCTGCTTGATTTCCGGCTGTACAGTAATGCTATCAAACCGTAGACCACTGCTGACGCCGGTAAAGTTAATATCCTCTACCAGCCCTGGAATTTCAGTTTCCTTGGGTAATTGCAGCAAAAGCTGGCCAAAGGTTTGCTCCATTTGCTCGACCTGGGTCTGGTAGAGTCGCAGATTTCTGAGTTTTGAGTCTTTCTCGCGATACTCATTGAGCAGGTTTTGTTCTTGCGCCCGGGCATTATCAATATCATTGAGCAAAGGCCGCACCACCACAAAATAGGCCAGCGCCAAAGTCAGCAACAGGACAAAAATATAGACTGTGATTTTGACTGGTGTTGGCCAGCTACCCATATTTTGCGGATCAAGCGAATTAAAACTATTAATAAAATCCTGAAAATTAAAGGGCTTTTTCCTTGGCTTTAAATCGTCCTTATCAATGATAGAGTCATTCAGATCATCCATGTTACTGCCCCCCTGTCACTGTAGCGGCAGCATCTACCGGATTCGCTGTTTCCTGTAGCACTTCAGGCGTCAGGCTGGCTGCCTCATCACTAATATCGACTGTTACCACAAAAGAACCATAACTGTCTTCCGGACGTGGCAATACAGACCCTGAAGGTGGTTTTTGCTGAGCATCCGGACCCTGGTAGGAGTTCATAAAGGCATTTCTGAACCAGGGCGATCCTTCCAGATTACGTAAAAACTCTGATACGGTATTTGGACTTTCGGCACGCCCCTGCAAGGTAAATTTATTGTCTTTACGTTCAAACCGGTCCAGATACATCTGGCTTGGAGTCAAGCGGGTGATTTCATCAAACAGGCGCACGACTACCGGACGCTTACCCTGCAAGTCCTGAATCAGCTTCATGCGCTCAATAATTTCATCACGACGAGCCTGCAAGCCATCCAGAGATTTAAGCTGTACATCCAGCTGACTATTGGCTTCCTGCACTAATTGATTGGCCTGCTGCTGGTCATTTAAGCGCTGATGAAAAAATGCCCACATCAATACTGAAAGTACCAGTCCCAGCAATAACATACCGACACTAATACTGATAAATTCTTTTTTTCGCTGCTCACGGAGCGCTTCGCGCCATGGCAGTAAGTTTATTTTTGCCATTAATCAAAACTCCGTAACGCCAGGCCACAAGCTACTAGCAGCGACGGTGCATCATTTTCAAGCTGGCTGGTATCAATCTGGGAAGCAAAACCCATCTGCATAAATGGATTGGCAATAGTCACCCGATGACCCAGCTTTTCCTGAAGCAATCGTGCAAGGCCTGGAATATTGGCATTTCCCCCCGCCAATAAAATATGGTCAACATCGTTAAACTGTGTTGATGAATAGAAAAACTGCAATGAACGCGCTGCCTGCTGCACAATGGCATCCATATAAGGCATAAGCACTTCTGGCTCATAATCATCGGGCAGGTTGCCTTCTTTTTTGGCACGCCCCGCCTCATCGAAGGACAAACCATAGCGGCGCTGGATATCTTCAGTTAACTGCTTGCCACCAAACAGCTGCTCACGACTATAAACAATTTTTTCATCCTTAAGCACGCTTAAGGTAGTCATGGTGTGACCAATATCAAAAATTGCCACAATATCAGGAGAGCCCGGCAAGGTATCAACAATTAGGGAAAATGCACGCTCAATGGCATACGACTCCACATCGATCACTCGCGGAACCAAACCTGCCAGCTCAAGGGCTTCGCTGCGCATATCTACATTTTCTGTACGCGAGGCAACAAGAAGTACACTGACTCGGTTGGGATTGGTTGGTGAAATATCCACTACTTCAAAATCAAGGCTGACCTCATCCAGCGGATAAGGGATGTATTGTTCGGCATCCAGACGGATTTGTACCTCACGTTCGTCATCGGTCATGTCGGCATCCATTTCGATGACTTTGGTGATGACTGCCGAGGAAGCAACCGCCGCGGCCGCCCCATTACTTTTGGGGTTAGTCAGATCAAGCAGGCGCTCAATGGTATCCCCTACGCTTTCAGGGTCAGCAATATTTTTTTCTACTACCGCATGAGGAGGCAATGGCAAAATCCCATAGCTTTCCACCCAATAACGCCCATCACGGATATTCAATTCAAGCAGCTTTACTGACGTTGAACTGATATCTACCCCGACCAGACTTTTATTTTGTTTACGCTGAAAGGAAAGCACTGTTATTCCCTTTTATTGTTCTAAACACCCAGAATATATCACAAGCAGTATGCAAACCCAGGATTAATAGTGCCTATCCAAATAACAATAGTAAAACTAACAATCCTGAACCTGAGACGCTATACTGCGACAATTCTGATCCCTGACCGGTATTAAAACCCACTTGTTATGAAAAAGCTATCTTGTTCAGGCCGTATTCATCCAGTTTTTTTGCTAGTGATTGTGATGGCTATGGCAATCCCGATGGGCTTTTATGGCATGTACTTATATATTTACCCCAGCTTGCCAGATATGACTCTACTCAAAGAAGCGCCACTGGAGCAGCCTTTGCAAGTGTATACCCGGGATAATGAACTGATTGCCGAGTTTGGGGAGAAGCTTTCCATTCCTGTAATTTACGAAGATATTCCGCCAACATTGGTTCAGGCTTTTTTAGCTGCTGAAGATTCTTCTTTTTTTGAACATAGTGGAGTCAGTTTTAAAGGCCTGGGCCGGGCGGTGAGTGAAACAATCAGCGGCGGTGCACAAACCGGTGGCTCCACCATTACCATGCAGGTCGCCAAAAATTACTACCTGTCCCCTGAACGCACCTTGCGCCGCAAGCTGACCGAAATTTTTCTGGCTCGAAAAATTGAGCAATCCCTGAGTAAGGAAGATATTCTCACCCTGTACGTTAACAAGATTTTTTTGGGTAAAAATGCGTATGGAATTGCTGCCGCTGCCCGTATTTATTACAACAAGGAATTAAAAGACTTAACCGTGGCCGAAATGGCCATGGTTGCAGGATTGCCCAAGGCACCTTCACGCTATAACCCGGTTGCCAATCCAGAACGGGCGCTGGAGCGCCGCAACTGGATTCTAGCCCGGATGCTGCAACTGGCTGCCATTGATCAGGCCACTTACCAGCAGGCAGTGGCAGAACCTATCAAGCTAAATATGCGTGAACACCGGGTAGCTACCCGTTTTCCCTATCTGGCAGAACTGATCCGTGCCGAGATGGTTAAGCGCTTTGGTGAACAGGTCACCAACTCAGGCTATAAGGTCTATACCACAGTAGATAGCAAGCGTCAGGCCAGCGCTGAGACTGCGGTAAAAGAAGGACTGGAAGCCTATGACCGACGACATGGCTGGCGTGGTGCCGAGGCCAATGACAAGCCACTAAGCCAGTTTTTTCCTTATGCCAATACCTGGCCAGCCAAAGTAGTAAAAGTTGATTCTCGTAGTTTTGACGCCGAATTTGTGGATGGTAAAAAAGTGACTATCCCCTGGAGCGGAATGTCCTGGGCCAGGCGCTATTATAGCGCGGATCGTATTGGTGGGGCACCGGATAAAGCCAGCCAGATTGTAAAGCTCAATGACATTGTACGCCTGCGCCCCAATGACAATAAAAAAACCAGCTGGCGCCTCACCCAGATTCCGGCGGTACAAGGACAATTGATTGCATTAAACCCCAACAATGGTGCAGTTGAAGCGATTGTGGGTGGTTATGACTTTGCCCAGAGTAAATTTAACCGTGCTACTCAGGGCTGGCGCCAACCGGGCTCTACCATTAAGCCTTTTATTTATACTCTGGCCCTTGAACGTGGTATGACACCTTACAGTATCGTGAGCGATAGCCCGTTAAGTGTGGGAAAGTGGCATCCCAAAAATTCGGATGGCCGTTTTTTGGGTAATATTACATTAAGACGTGCACTGTATTTATCACGCAATCTGGTTTCTATTCGCCTGCTACAAACGGTAGGACTGGATCGTGCACGGCATTTTTTGGTTAATTTTGGCCTGGTTGAAAATAAAATCCCCCGCAACCTGACTATTGCCCTGGGTACGCCACAGGTATTACCCATTCAAATGGCAACGGGTTACGCCGCCTTTGCCAATGGTGGTTTTCGTATTCAACCTTTTGTGATTGAAAAAGTATTGGATAATGACGACAACCTGCTATTTGAAGTTGATCCGGCTTATGCCTGTGCAAGTTGCCAGACCAGTAATGATCAGCCAGCCGATACGCCAACTGATGAAAAGCCAGCGACCGACGCAACAGACGACGTCGTTGAGCTAACAAATAAACCAGGTCAGGCCATTAATAAAACCAGCACAGCGGCCACCACAACCACCCCTGCCAATGATGCAAACCCGTCTCAAGTTGCGTCTACATCCGCAATAAAAACCTATCGGCAAGCCGAACGGATTATTAAATCCAGCTCAGCCTTTGATATGGCCAGTATTTTGCAGGATGTGATTATGCATGGTACAGGTCGTGCTGCGCTGAAGCTGGGGCGAGATGACCTGGGTGGTAAAACAGGGACTACCAATGATGCCAAGGACGCCTGGTTTGCCGGGTTTAACGGCAATCTGGTGACCGTCACGTGGGTCGGTTTTGATACTCCCAAAACACTCGGACGCCGTGAATACGGGGGTATAGCCGCCCTGCCAATCTGGATTGATTTTATGGGCGCAGCCTTAAAGGATACTCCCAGCAAATGGGTCACACTGGATCGAAATGCTGATGATCCGGACTTGCTGGATCCGGTAAGCAGTGACGTACAGCGTAAGCAGCGCCGTGTTCCACCGATGGCCACACCGCTGTATAAACCCAAACCGCTTGAAGTGACAGTGGTAGATGATTTTGCTGATCTGCCGGATATGGGTATTAATGCAGACGCTTTTGGCCTTCCGGATAGCCCGGCACCTGCAAAACCAGCTGGGCCTTCATCATCTACACCAGCTACCCCATCAAGCCCACCCGCTAATAAACAGGCGACCCGGCCAGTGCTGCCCTCTGAAATTTTTTAGGCAGTATAAAAGGCTTACTGGACATTTAACGATAGCTGTTTATCACTGGGCTTTTTTGTAGTACATAAAGCTGAAAACTGGCCTGGGTCATAAGCTTATCCACCTGCTCCAGTTGCTGTCTTCGTTCAGCTTTGGCTTTCCACGCATATGGTGTCATGGCAATCAATTGTCGTAATGCCGCCTGCTCAAGCTGCAAGGGATAGGTTAATACCTGTGCCTTAATCAGGCTAAACGATGGGCTAAGGATGTCAAGAAACTTGTCCGGCTCATGTAGGTTGACCTGCTCAAACAGGGCAGCCCGCATCTCATATAAATGCTGTGGCGCCGGAGTGACCATAAATACATAGCCCTCTGGTTTTAATACCCGCGCCATTTCCTCTACAGGCAAGGGACTAAAAAAACTGCTGACCACATCCAGCGTTGTACTGGCAATAGGCAATCGGGCACCGCTGGCGACCAGCCAGGTCATCTCAGGGTAGCGTCTGGCCGCGATTTGTACAGCGGCTTTGGCAATATCCAATCCAACGACCTGATCCGCCACCGTCGCCATTCCGCGAGTATAGTAACCTTCACCACAACCCAGATCCAGTACCGCACCAGGCTGTAATGCAGCCATTTCCTGCATCAGCAACTGACGCAAGGGCTCATAAAACCCGGCCTGCAAAAATTCACGCCGCGCCAGTACTGCTTCCGTGGTATCGCCCGGGCTTTTGCTTTTTTTATGCTGTACGGGCAATAAATTGACATAACCCTGTTTTGCCACATCAAAGCTATGCTGATTACCACATACCCAGCGGGTCGTTTGCTGTACGAGTTCAGACTGGCAAAGTGGACAGATAATTTGCATTAAGGAAGTTCTGGATTTAATAAGACTCAGGTATTGTAAAACAGCCTGCCGTAAAAGGTTTGTTAAAACTGCTAAATCCCGCAGGATTAAATACAAGGTATAAAAAAAGCTGGATGAACCAGCTGTTTTTATACGCTTTTTGACTGATAGGCTGTAATGTTGAGCAATATTTGCTTAACGTAACTTTAAGGTCATTAAGCCAACCACCACCAGAATAATGGTAATAATCCAGAAACGGATGACGACCTGGGTTTCTTTCCATCCCTGTTTTTCATAATGATGATGCAGCGGTGCCATTAAAAACACCCGCTTTTGCCGCATGCGCAATGAACCGATCTGCAAAAATACCGATACGGCTTCCATCACAAACACGCCGCCCATAATGGCAAATACTATTTCCTGCCGTACCATAACTGCAATCGTGCCTAGCATGGCGCCCAAGGCTAATGCACCCACATCACCCATAAACACCTGTGCCGGATGCGCGTTAAACCATAAAAACGCCAACCCAGCACCGACCATGGCACTACAAATGACTACCAGTTCGCTGGAATACACCACATAGGGAATATGCAGGTAGTCAGCAAAACGTACATCACCGGATAAATAGGCAAATACGCCCAAAGCCGCAGCCACCATCACCACTGGCATAATCGCCAGACCATCTAGGCCATCGGTCAGGTTAACGGCGTTACTGGCACCATTAATGACCAAATAAGTAAATGCAATAAACGCAATACCATAGGGAATAGCTGAAAATGGCAGGCTCAGATTTTTAAAAAATGGAATCAGTAAATCAATCATACCCGCGCTATGCACCGGATTGACCTGCTGGGCAGCAATCACATACAGGGCAATACCTGCACCCAGTGACGCAATCGACGTCCAGAAAAACTTTTTAGATGCCGGTAAGCCTTTGTTGTCCTTATAACGGATTTTGATCCAGTCATCTGCCCAGCCCACGGCACCGAATACCACCATCACGCCCAGTACAATCCAGACATAAGGGTTGCTTAGGTCGCTCCAGAGCAAGGTACTGACCCCGATACTGATCAGGATCAACACGCCGCCCATGGTCGGTGTACCCATTTTGACCGCATGATTTTCCGGGGCAAAGTTACTGACCGCCTGTCCGTATTTGAGGGCACGTAATTTGCGAATCATTACTGGGCCAACCAGCAGGCCAATACCTAGCGCAGTTAATACGCCAAGTAGCGCCCGCAGGGTCAAATAACGAAAAACCTGAAACCAGCTGATATGTTCAGCCAATAGCCCAGATAGCCATAATAACATTATGTATTTTCCCCCGAATCAGAAACTGCACCAGCAAGCAGATCGGCAATCAGGCTTTCCATTCTGGTAGAGCGCGAGCCCTTGAATAATAAACTGGCTGATGATTGCCCGAATTGTGCCAAAAACTGCTGTAACTGCTGAAGCAACTCAGTCTTTTGCCTAAAAGCCCGCGCATTGATATTGCTGGCTTGTGATTGCAATCCGGCAATGGTATATGAGGCGAACTCGCCCACGGCAAATACGGCACTCAGCGGCAGTCTGGCCAAATCTTTACCCAGCGCAACATGCTCAGCAACCGCTGCATCGCCCAGTTCGCCAATATCACCAAGTACCAGAATTTTTCTGCCCGGCTGTGCAGCCAGTACCTGCGCGGCTGCACGCATGGAGTGCGGGTTGGCATTGTAGGTGTCATCAATAATCAGCCAGTTACCCTGTTGTTTGAAACTTAAACGCCCCTGCGCTCCCTGTGCTTTGCTCAATCCCTGGGCAATAGTGGATAACGGGACATTCACAGCCAGCGCAAAGCTGGCTGCGGCCAGGGCGTTGTCAATATTATGCTGGCCGGCAAACGGAAGCTGGATAAAAACCTGCCCTTGCGGCGTCACCAGATTAAAAGTGCTACTACTGGCATATAGCTCAACCTGCTCGGCATGCACTTGTCCACCTACGCCAAACGTAATGGTACGGTGCCTGGCAGCGGCCTGCTGTACAAGCTCACTAAAATCACCCTGCGCTGGCACAATGGCAATGGCTTTATTATGGTCATAAGCTTGCAAATGATTAAAAATCTCGGATTTGGCCTTGGCAATCCCTACGCGACCACCAAACTCGCCCATATGTGCTGTACCAATATTGAGCACACCAGCCACCTGTGGCTGTACCAGACCTGAGGTATAGTCAATCTCCCCCACATGGTTGGCGCCCAGTTCCATCACGGCATAACGGTGCTCAGCCAGTAGCTCCAGCAGCATCATGGGAACACCCAGATCGTTATTTAAATTGCCACGTGTTACCAGAGTAGGTGCCAGTTCACTCAGAATACTACCCAGCATTTCTTTAACAGTAGTTTTGCCACTACTGCCGGTTAGAGCCAGCACAGTAAGGTGTGGATATTGCTGACGGCGATAGGCACCAAGCTGCCCCAGAGCCAGACGGGTATCTTCTACCACCAGCTGTGGTACGTTAAGTGAAGCAACAGGATGGGAAACAATTACCGCACTTGCACCCTTTGCCACTGCATCTGCCACAAACTCATGGCCATCAAAACGCTCACCGACCAGTGCCAGAAAAATATCCCGTGGCTGAACCTGACGGGTATCGGTGCTAATGCGGGCAAATTGCTGCGCGTTTGCCAGGTTTAGCCAGCTTCCCTGCGTAGCTTGTTGCAGCTGTTCACTGCTCCAGGGCGGCAGTGGTTGCGTATCCGGTAGATGCTGTGAATGGCTCATGGATTACTCATTGTCATACTTAAAATAATTGCCTAGGCCGGATAGCTGTTTTGCGGTGGATTATTTAAGCTTAAAGCGGCTTTTAATTCCACCACATCATCAAACCAGTGCCGCACCCCATCAATTTCCTGATAATCCTCATGCCCCTTGCCAGCAATCACCACAATATCCTGCGGCTGGGCATGCTTTACGACTGTGCCAATGGCCAGCCGCCGATCTGGCTGTACCACCAGTTTCTGCTGCTGGCCGGCACTCATACCCTGCATCATGTCCACCAGAATTTGTTCGACCTGTTCATGACGCGGATTATCTGCCGTAAGCACCACATGGTCTGCCAGTGCCAGCGCAGTCTGAGTCATTAAAGGGCGCTTGCCACGATCGCGGTTACCTCCACAACCAAACACTACCCATAAGCGGGCTTTGGCTGCCAGATGATGCCTGAGGCTACTTAACACCTGAGTCAGCGCATCAGGCGTATGGGCATAATCCACCACAAACAACCGTGATTTATCGTGAACCACCTGCATACGGCCCGGTGCGCCCTGTAATTTTGGCACTGCCTGCTGAATTTGCGCGATGCTGAGGCCAAATGCCATGGCTGCGGCAATGACTGCAATCAGGTTGGATACATTAAAATGCCCCAGTAGCGGGCTATGCACCATTAACAGACCTAGCGGGGTTTTAAGCTCAAGCTGGGCACCGCCAAGCGTATATTTCACCTGCTGTACATAAAAGTCCGCCTGTGAATGCTGCACTGAATAGGTCCAGACCAAAGGTAGCCTCTGCTGCTGCATGACCTGCTTTTGCATGGTCAGCCATGCCGGATCATCCTGATTTAAAATGGCATATTCCAGGCTAGCAAACGCAAATAATTTGGCTTTGGCCTGAGCATAGTTTTCCAGTGTGCCATGATAATCCAGATGATCACGGGTCAGGTTGCTAAAAATAGCAAGCTTGACAGGCGTGCCAGCCAGCCTGCCCTGATCCAGTCCATGTGAGCTGGCTTCCAGACACACATATTGCGCACCCCCGCACGCAAACTGGTATAACTGCTGCTGTAACTGGATCGCATCGACTGTGGTATGGCTGGATGGCTCAATATGCGGCAGGATCCCGTTGCCTGTGGTTCCCATGACTGCACTGCTATGACCACTTTGCCACAGTAGTTCGGCCAGTAAGCGGCTGATGGTGGTTTTACCATTGGTACCGGTCACAGCAGCAATCTGTGGCAGCCTGCATGCAGACTGAGCCTGTAGCAGGCGTTGCGTCAATACTCCTATCCACTGGCGCACATCAGGACAATAAAACACCGCTTGCTGGCTAAAACCGGACAGGGGCACTTCAGTCAATATCGCAATTGCACCCTGGCTTAAAGCGGCCTGCACAAATTCGCTGATACGGTCAGCCTGGGTATTGCCTTTCAGGGCGACAAATACATCACCCGGCTGTACCTGACGACTGTCTAAAACCAGTTGACGCACAGGCTGCGCTGGCCAGGTCGGTTGAGCCTGTTCAGGCCATAGCTCAGATAAGGTCATTGGCATGATCATTTAGCATCCAAAGGTGATCAGGAGGCCTTGGCCGCTTGGGATACAGCATCCAGCGGCTTGTCCAGCGGTACATTTAACAGGCGCAGGGATTCCTGCATAATTTTACTAAAAGCCGGTGCTGCTGCCAGTCCGCCGTACTTGGTGACCGGGTTTTCAACCACCACCACCATGGCAATACGCGGATCACTCACCGGTGCAATACCGGCAAACAGCGCCCGGTACTCCGTAGTAGAGTAGCGGCCATTGACCAGTTTACGTGCCGTTCCGGTTTTACCTGCTACCCGGTAGCCCGGAATTTGTGCCCGTGTAGCTGTACCCCCTGGTTCAACCACTCCTTCCATCATACTGAGCACCTCATTGGCAATTTTGGGATCAATGAGCTGCTCCCCTTTGGGAACCTGTTCCAGTTTTTTAAGGCTCAGCGGATGAAAAATTCCATGATTGGCAACCGTGGCATAAGCTTGCGCCACCTGCATGGCAGTTGCATTTAAGCTATAGCCGTAAGACATGGTGCCTACTTCCGAGATTTTCCATTTTGAAGAGGGCAGAATCAGTCCCGGACTTTCACCCGGGAAGTTAACTGCTGTGCGCCGTCCATAACCCAAACGCTTAAAAAAGGTTGGCATGGTGCTGTATGGCAGTGACAGGGCAATTTTGGCAATTCCCACGTTGGATGATTTGACAATAATGCCACGCATATCCAGCAGACCGTAGTTGTGGGTATCGCGAATCAGGTGGTTGCCGATCATCATGCTGCCGGGATGGGTGTTGACTGTATCGCTAATCTGCCACTTGCCGGTTTCCAAAGCAGCCATCATGGAAATGGGTTTCATGGTGGAACCGGGCTCAAACATATCAATAGCAGCACGGTTGCGCATGGCATCCTTGTTGTCTAACCCTTGTGGATCATTGGGATTAAATGAAGGCCAGCTGGTCATGGCCAGAATTTCACCAGTTTTTACATCGACAGCCACAGCAGTTGCCGAGCGGGCATTATTGGCAATTCCTGCGGCGGTCAGCTCACGATACATAATGTATTGCAGGCGTGAATCAATACTTAAGGCAATGTCTTTACCGGGTGTTTCTGCCTTGATGAGCTCAACATCCTTGATCCGGTTACCGCGCCGGTCACGCATCACACGCATTTTGCCATCTTCACCTGCCAGCGCTTTATTCCAGGCCATTTCCAGCCCTTCAACCCCAATGCCATTACGGTTGGTGATGCCAAGAATCTGCGCATTGGGCTGTGCCTGCGGATAGTAGCGTTTAAAGTCATTTTCCGGGTAAACCGACTGAAACTTGCGGCTAAGCACTACTTTGGCCGTAGGTGGTGGCAACTGCCGCTTAAGTACCAGATAGCGCGACTTTCTTTTTTGTTCAACCTGTGCCTTAATCGCTTTGCGATCTTCTCCAATCGCATCAGCCAGCGCATCCAGATCAAAATTGGTTTTTGCCAGTTGCCGTTTTAACCGTGCATTGTCCGGGTCAAGCTTGAGTTTTTGCTCAATCTCACGATGCTCGTCCAGCGCCTCAAAATACTCCTTGGGATCCATCCACAAATTAACCATCGGTGTACTGATGGCAAGCGGCACCCCGTTACGGTCGCTAATGACACCTCGGGTCGCTTTCAAAGTATCGGTACGCAAAATCATGGCATCGGCTTTTTTCTGCAAAAACTGATGATCCAGCACCTGCACATAAAACGCCCGGCTCACCAGAATGGTAAAAAATAGCCCTACTGCAACCCATAGCAGCTTAAAGCGCCATAAATCCACCGCAAGACTGGGCTTTTGGGAGACCGAACGCTGCCGGGTGCGTTTTTTTTGTAAGGGGGCAAGAATGTTTTTTTTCATTGAATCACAAGCCCTGCTACGAGGAAGGTGTAGCCAGCACCACCGTTTGTGATGGCGGCGGCGAATACATGCGTAGTGAAATAACAGCTCGTCCGCCAATTTGCGGCGTAGCGCCAAAGGTCTGCTGTTCAATCAGCAAACGGCTCCACTCTACATCCAGTTTTTCACGCTGTGACCTGACCTTCTGTAACTGTTTAAACTCTTCCCGGTACAGGAATACCTGATGCACAACGCTCATGGCACTACCAACCAGCACCACCACCAGCAAGCCAGGCAATAACCAGTGTTTTAATGCTATGTTTTGAACAAGCCGTTTGCCTGCCATGCCTAATGCTCCAAGCGCTCAGCCACACGCAACCATGCACTGCGGGCGCGGGGATTGTCCTTTACTTCCTGCGGGTCAGGGGCAACCCGGGCAATTTTTTTGAGGGTGCGCTGATCCGGCGCATCCGGTAGCCAGCCCTGTTGCTCCGGCAGGCTCGACTGCTGCTGAATAAACTGTTTGACCGCCCGGTCTTCAAGTGAATGAAAGCTTATCACTGCCAACCTTCCCTGTGGCTTTAATACTTGTACTGCCTGTGGTAAAAATACCTGTAAATCATCCAGCTCATGATTAACCGCAATCCGAATGGCCTGAAAACTGCGTGTTGCCGGATGCTTGTGTTTTTCCCATTTGGGATGTGCGTCCTTGACAATTTGTGCCAGCTGGCCAGTGGTTTCAATCCATCCCACCTGCTTAATCGCTCTGGCAATGCGGCGACTATAGCGTTCTTCGCCATACTGAAACAGCACATTAGCCAGATCTTCTTCATCAATATCCTGTAACCACTCTGCGGCGGTCTGGCCTTTGCTATTGTCCATACGCATATCCAGCGGACCATCCTGCATAAAGCTAAAACCGCGCTCAGCCTGATCCAGCTGCGGCGAGGACACTCCCAGATCGGCCATCACACCATCTACCTGCGTGATACCAAGACAGCCAAGCTGTTCCTGCAACTGCCCAAAACTGGCATGTACCATCAGCAAGCGCCCATCCTGTGCCCGCAACGCTGCACCTGCCGCCTGCGCTTGTGGATCCTTATCAAAAGCAATAACCTGACTGCATGAATCAAGGCGTTGTAGCAGAGCCTGTGCATGCCCGCCACGGCCAAAGGTAGCATCGACATAAACGCCAGTGCTACGCCCATTTAGCAGGGCGTCAATGGTTTCATCAAGTAGCACCGAAACATGCGACATACAATAACACTTTAAAAAAAAGAATATAAACGAAGAAAATACACAGTCAAAACGCTGCACATTATCATGCGCTATTGCTTGCAGGCAAAGCAACTTTTTGTAGCATGGTGGATTATTTTAATATCCTGTCACACTGGTTGCCTATAGTTTCACCATTTTTAGCCTGTTTTTTCCTGCCAGCCTGTCTGTTAGCAGCATATTCATATCGCTCAGCGGCGACGTTATTTTTTCGCTATAATCCAGCCAACTCCTGAAATTTATTATATTCTGACCATGACTGTCCGTACCCGTATTGCACCTTCCCCAACCGGCTTTCCGCATGTTGGTACTGCCTATATTGCTCTGTTTAACCTGTGCTTTGCCAAACAGCACGGCGGTGAGTTTATTTTAAGAATTGAAGACACCGACCAGCTTCGCTCTACCCCAGAATCTGAGCAAATGATCCTAAACTCCCTGCGCTGGCTGGGTTTAAGCTGGAGCGAAGGACCAGATGTGGGTGGGCCGCATGCACCGTATCGTCAGAGTGAACGCATGCACATTTATCGGCAATACGCCGAACAGCTGGTACAAAAAGGACATGCGTTTTATTGCTTTGCCAGCAGTGAAGAACTGGACCAAATGCGGACTGAACAGCAGGCCCGTGGCGAAACACCCAAATATGATGGCCGGGGTCTCAAGCTCTCTGAACAGGAAGTACAGCAGCGTCTGGCAGCTGGTGAACCCCATGTGATCCGTATGAAAATCCCCGAAGACGGTATTTGTCAAATTGACGATATGCTACGCGGCGTGATTGAAATTCCCTGGCAGCAGGTGGATATGCAGATTCTGCTGAAAACTGATGGTCTGCCTACTTATCATCTGGCCAACGTGGTTGATGATCACTTAATGCAGATTACTCATGTGATCCGCGGTGAAGAATGGATCCCATCCGCACCCAAGCACCAGCTGCTATACCAGTATTTTGGCTGGGATATGCCGGTACTGTGCCATATGCCGCTGCTAAGAAACACGGATAAATCCAAGCTATCCAAGCGCAAAAATCCCACCAGCATTACTTATTATCGTGATATCGGTATTTTGCCTGAAGCACTGCTGAATTATTTAGGTCGCATGGGCTGGTCAATGCCGGATGAACGCGAACAATTTACCCTAGATGAGATGATTGGCAATTTTGATATCAAGCGCGTGTCTCTGGGTGGGCCAATTTTTGATGTAGAAAAGTTAAACTGGCTCAATGGTCAGTGGATTAAAGGCTTAAGCCCGGCACAATTGCTGGATAAAATTTTAAACTGGGCGGGATCGCGCGACAAACTTGAGCAGGTTGCAGCAGCCATTCAACCACGCATCAATCGCTTATCGGATGCCGTTAACTGGGCGGGCTTTTTCTTTAATGGTTTGCCCAATATTAGCAGGGAACAGTTTGCCAGCAAAAAATTAAGTGAAGAACAGGTACGCATGAGCCTGCAACTGGCCTTATGGCGGCTGGAAAACTTAAGCAACTGGAACAAGGACACTATTAGCCAGACACTGATGACGCTGGCTGAGCAAATGGGCATTAAACTGCGTGACTTTATGCCCGCGTTTTTTATTGCTATTGCCGGGTCTACCAGCAGTACGCCTGTGATGGAGTCTATGGCGACTCTAGGGGCTGACTTAAGCTTTGCCCGCTTGCGCCATGCCCTGGAAGTGCTGGGCGGAGTCAGTAAAAATGAAACCAAGGCCTGGCAGAAGCTTAATGACAGCCTGCAAGCGCCGAAAAATCCAGCAGATGACAGCTAATTTGCTATTTTTTGATTGACAGTCCAGGCTTCAATCACTAAGATTTGCAACCCATGGGGTTATAGCTCAGTTGGTAGAGCGCTACAATGGCATTGTAGAGGTCAGCGGTTCGATCCCGCTTAACTCCACCAAGTCCCTATCGTCTAGAGGCCTAGGACATCGCCCTTTCACGGCGGTAACCGGGGTTCGAATCCCCGTAGGGACGCCATATTTCAAAAGCCTCGGCATGTTCAGTGTCGAGGCTTTTTAATACCTGAAATAAAGTATCTGCTACATTTAAACCAGCAATATCAGCCATTAAGCAAATATGGTATGGGCTGGGTTTTACTACACCTGATTTCCATTCCGATATTCTAGACGGTCTAACGTCGCATGATTTTGCTACCTTGCCATAGCTTCCTAACTTATCTTTAGCAGCATCAATCAATTCTACAAGCATTTTTGCACCTCTTGATTTCCAGAAATTGGAATAGTATTTTCCACTTATTGGAATTTCCATAAACAGGAATTTCTAAAACGGAATGTAATTCTCATTATCGGGAAATTCAAGGGTGGCAGCTATGGTAGTTACATCAAGACCTAAAAAATCAGGCATTTTCTTTAAAACTGATGCTGCTGTTCTGGCTCTGATTGAACAGCGCTTTTTGGATTATGAAAATCGGATATCGCTACATACTGGCAGTTTCGCTAGTAAAGCCCGCCTAGATTTCCACTCTTTTAAAATTCAGGGCTATTTAGACGCTTTAAAAGACGTTGGCGAGATTTCATACCTTGAATATCATGAATTCTTTGGGCGCCTTAATAGACTTGATATTCAAGTTAGAGAATTGGTGGCTGAGTAATGTTAGCTCACCGTTTAAAAATGGCTTCTTTATCATCCGCCAGTTGTCTACTGGGCGGCAGGTTCTTATACAAGAACACTGGCAAACCGTCCTCTGTATCCGTAGCGCGTAGTGTCTGCTTGCCATCTCTATATTCAAATATGGCAAGTGGGAATTTATCTGCATCAACGATAAAGAATCGCCTGTCCTTAATCACTACGTCAAATGGCTGCATTTCCCTTTTAAGCATTGCAAAAAATCGCCCTGCATTGGGTGATAGCAAATTTAACTCTCTTATTCGGTCTGCATCACTTGAATATAAGACTTTCGCTTTGTGTCTTTCCAGTGCCGTCAAGCTAACCCGTGGCGGTACTGGCTTTTTATTGGCTGGGGTTTTGGAATTTCTCCCAAGCCAAAACCCTATAGCCAAACCGATAACTAAAAAAACTAACTGGCTCATTTTTTCTAACCCTGGTGAATGTCATGCAAGCATTTGTTTATATAGATCAGCATGAGTTTGCACAGGCGGCATTTGATCATGTCGCCCAGATTGTCGCCAATTATGGCGAGCAAATTGTAATAGGTGGCAATCCTACACCAAATACCGAGCATTGTTTACGGCAGCTAGAAACTGTTTGCGCAGCCTGGGGCTACTCCCCAGCGCGTATAGCGGCCTTGGCTGACATATTTGAAAGTGAAAATGCCTCTCTTATTGAAATTCTGCATCAACAGGGTGATGACTCGTGGCTATGAACGATAACGCCCTAACCCTCCAAGCAGAGCGAGGCCGCGCGAGCCAGACAAGCGCGGGGAAGACTTGTAGGACGAAGGGAAGTGATAAGGAATGGAGCGCCAGTTTAGGCGGACGCAGTGAAAGCCAAACCAGTGTAAAGACTGGCAAACGGCAGAGGATCGGAAAGCATTACCGGGGATTGACGCAAGCGAGCGCGGCCGAGCGGTGCGCGTGTCGTGGTGATGTAGATAATAAGTCTGACGGGGTAAATCATGGCTGATCAAAAAACAAACAAGACCCGGTTAAAACACACGGTAAAGGCCGAAGTTACCCCCTTTTATAATATGGGGGTAACGGTATCACCACAGGGGGCACAAGCTGACGTAATCCCCGCGATAGTGGACGGTAACCAGCCGGAAATTTTTGGCAAAACTGCCGACCTAAAGCATTGGAAATATCCGCGTAAGCTTGACAACGTTCGCATGGTCAAAACCGAAGACGGAACAGATTTACCAATTATCCATAGCGTTCCTTGTACTGGTGAAGTGGCTCAACTGGATTGGGTTACCTTTGCTTTAGGGGTGGAAACCTTTGGAAATTGTTACAACGGCCTAGATATCAATGATTCCGAGGCCTTTGATGAATTAGCCGATGACTTAAACCAGGAACTGCATGAGATTTTTGGCTTTGGCATTGCTAAGAAACGTGACAAGGGAATGCATTTTTACAAGTACTCATGGGAGCTAGAAGACAATCTAGGCATGGTACTTATGGGGCATAGCTCTAAACGGGTTGCGGTTCAGCTCAACGGGACTGGTTGTGCTCTGGCTGCTCGTGGTTGGCAGGAACGCCTTTATAGATTCCTGACTGAATATGCCCAACGCCCTAAGCTTACTCGTGTTGACCTTGCACATGATGACTTTGAAGGAAGGCATCTCAATGTAGATTGGGCAAACATGCAAGACGGCCTAGGCGGCTTCTGGTGCGGTGGCACTATGCCCAATATTGGACACCTCGGAAACTGGAAGCGGATCACTGGCAAAGGTCGAACCCTAACCATTGGAACCCGTGAATCCGGCAAGTTCTGCCGTATCTATGAGAAAGGCAAAAAAGAAGGGGCAAAGGATGACCCCTGGACACGTGCCGAGGTCGAATTTAAAGGGCATGACCGTTTTATCCCTTTTGACATTTTATTAAGTCCTAGCCCCTATTTTCTGGGTGCTTATCCCTGTTTTGCTGACTTTGACCAGTACGCTATACCCGAAAAAATAGCCACGGTTAAAAAGACTGCTGTGATTACCCAGCAACGGGCAAAAGAAATCATTAAACATCAGTTTGGCAAATACTTTGCCCTGTTTAGAAAAGTCTATTCAGATTCCGAGATTATGGAATTTATCACTGCTAATGATCCTGATGCTGTGCCTAAGCGGTTACAGATTATTGATCACTTGGCTATTTCAATCGAACGCAATAAACAATTTGACAAAGCGTATAGCTATACCCGCTTTGCTCAGGCTGTCCAGCGTTCAAATTTTGACGCTGTTTATTCATAGAGGGAAACAACATGCAATTTAAATCTGACGTAGTGGTGACTGGTGCTAAGCGTAGCAAAGGCGAAATTGAGGGCAAGCCATACGATAGTACAAAGGTTTACGTTAAAACGGGTATGGATACAAGCAAAGGGGACGCTGTCGGCTTTGCCGGGTCTGAGTATGCTTGGGGGTTGTCTGACAACTTCCTGAAAATTGCCAGTTTGAAATATCCCTTTCAAGCTCAAGCGACCTTTGAAATGGTCACCAATGGCAAAAGCCAAAAAACCATATTAATTGACCTTCAACCAGTTCCACAAGTGAAGGCGTAAAGAATGGCTCATGTCTGTAATCAGCTAACTGTACCTGACGTAAACGGGTTGCAGACGTGTATCCAGTGGAAGGAGCAAACCCAGCTTTTTCCAAGTATCACGGTTGAGCAGGCACAACAAATAGGGCTAGCGATAGTAACCGTTTTAGTAACTGCTTGGCTTTTTTCTCTAATAGCTAAATTTATTAAGGAAGCATAGCTATGAACACTCAAAACCAAACCCAGGGCAAAGCCCCGATGACCCTCAAACAAAAAGCCATGTATGGCTTTGCTCTTGCAGGTACTGCAACCGCTCCGGCATTCGCTGCTGGTGAGGTAGACGTTGGAGACGTTGTAACTTCTATCACTGGGCTGTCTGCACCCGTTGCTGCCATCGGTGGTGCAATGCTAACCCTGTATGTGGTTATCAAGGGCTGGAAAGTGGTACGCCGCGCTCTGTAATAGGGTGCATCTAACAGGGCAGTCTAAAAAACTGCCCTATCTTTTCATTAGATTTAAGGTTTTGGAATGGAATGGCTAATAGTTCTAACAATGGTTCTAGCGGTAATAATTTTATTGCCAAAGCCTTAACTTATATCCTGGCATTTTATATAGCTCTTTTTCCTGTGTATGTTCATGCAAATGCAGCCTTTGGTGGTTGGACTGTTGTGGATGTTGTTGCTTCGTCCTCAACTGCCGTCATAAATGCTACAAAACAGGCGGTTATCAACGGTTCTGCTCGAACTGTTAAGTCTTTCGCTCGTGTTCCTGTGTCTGCTGCGAATATTTTAGATGGTATGGGCAAAGGTGGGGCTATTGGTTTTGCCGCTATTGCCGCTGTAGAGGCTTTGCTTGCTGGCGTTGATTATGTATTAGATCCTGCTAACAATAGGGCAATTATTAGGGATTATACAGTCTCAGGATATGACGCTGGGGCTGGTGTGTTTGCTACACAGCAGGATGCTTGTAATGCTAGGGCAAGAGTGCAGGGTGCTCCTGGTCGTGGAGTTGTGTCAGGTGGAAAGTGTAAGATAAATTATGAATCTGGTTCTGTTGCCGAATATGACATAAACCCTGTTAAAGGTGAGCCAAAAGACAGGTATGTTCCCTATGACCAGCTTGCCCGTGATGTTGTTAACGCTGCTAATGGGCAAGATGTGACCGACTATAAAGATGGCGGTACCAAATCCCCGACTTCAGGGCAAATAGATTCAGCACGTAGGGCAATAGAGGCTGTTGCTGATCCTCGTAATTATGATAATGAGCGCAATTATCCGTTTTCGCCATCTGTGCCGCGTGAATTAGAATCAAATACAGGCGTTGAAGATCAAGCGGGTGACCGTGACATAGATAAAACCGACCCGAATAACCCTAACGCTCCTACTGAAAAATTCAAGCTCCCCGCATTTTGCTCATGGGCTTCATTCATCTGTAATGCAATGAATATCAGCAATGCGAATAGTGGACGGGCTGCTTCAGCATCTGAACAAAATGTTCAGCAAACCGCCAGGGTAGCTACCGCAACACAAGAAATGAAAGGCGAGCTTGTCAACAACGGCCAAAAAATGGATGAGATGAAAGGCGCTGTTGTTAATGCTGCTTCAGCTGTGAACACTCTCAATAATACAGCTACTGAAATCAAAGGAGAGCTAGTCAATAACGGCCAAAAAACCGATCAAGCAAAAACCGAGATCAAGGGCGAATTGGTCAACAATGGAACAAAAATAGATAACGCTGCTACTGAAATCAAAGGCGAGCTAGTCAACCAAGGTTCTGCAATCTCTGATGCAATTAGCAATGCAAAAGAAGCCATAAAAGATCTGGTAAACCCTGCTATTGATTCTTTAATCAATGCCATTACAGGCATAAAAGATGCCATTACCTCCGCCGTTGATACACTTACAGGCTCTATTACAGGCGTAAAAGACGCAGTGAACGAAGGTACAGCAGAAAATACCCGTATTGGTACACAGGCACATTCTGACGCTGTGGCAAACAAAGAAGCCACCGAAGAAAACACTGCAAATGACACGCGCATTGGTGATATTGCCCACTCTGACGCAACAGCGACCAAAGAAGCTATTAAAGAACAGACTGCCAAAGATGAAGCTCACCGGGAATGGGTAAAAGAAGCACCAGCTGCTGAAGATGGGCTCGTCAATGTCTCAGCTTTAGAAATTGAAGTAGAAAATCCAAATATTAACTTTGGTGCCCAGTGCCCAGCCCCTTTTACTACTTCCGTTACGATTATGAATAACGCTGTACCGATGGAATTTAGCTATCAGCCACTTTGCTCTTTCATGCAGTCCCTGCGGCCTTTCGTTATTGGTAGCGCTTACATTCTCGGCGCCTATATCGTAGCTGGTACAGGTCGGGGAGGTGCAACCGATGGCTAAAAAATATAGCAATGGGTGCGGCGTGCTGCCCGCAGCCGTGCGAGGACACACGCTGCACCCATTGCAAAAAAAGGAGGCCTAAACGTGGGAAAACTACTGTTTTTAGTGGGTCAGCTTTTGCTAGGTTCGGCAGTAAAGCGCATGTTGTTGGGTGCTGGTCTTGGCCTCATGTCCAGTCAAATCATCTTAACTATAGTCCGCCAGTTCATTAATCAGGGTTTAAGTGGTTTATTTTCTAATGGTGGCGTGGTCTTGTCATTTCTTGGTTTATCAGGTTGTGACGTTGCCCTATCTGTTCTTATTGGCGCGGTGATTGCCAGGGCAACTATCAATAGTATGGGCTTAACGCTTAAAAAGGTTTGATATGATTATTTTGATTACTGGCACGCCCGGATCAGGCAAAACCCTATTCGCTGTATCCAAAATCATTCAGTGGGCAAAAGAAAACAAGCGGGAAATTTACTCTGATATTGACGGCCTGAATATTCAGGGTATAGAAAAAAGCCCGGAAGATTGGCGTGAAACCCCGGACGGCTCTATAGTCGTCTATGACGAAGCCCAGCAGCATCAACGCTTTGCAGCAACCCGTGGGCAGCGTTCACAGGATGAAATAGTACAGGCTATGGAAGTGCATCGGCATACCGGGCATGACATAATTTTTATAACCCAGTCGCCCAAGTTCTTACATAATCATATCCTGGACTTGGTGGGCGAACATTACCATTTACACCGCCCCTATGGTGCAAGCCTTGCTACGGTTTACTACTGGAGAAGGGCAGTCCGTAACCCTGCAAGCCAGACGCAACGGGCACTAGTAGAAAATGAGTTCCTGTTTAAATATCCGAAGGATTTATTCAAAGTTTATAAATCCTCCAATGAACACAACGTAAAGTTTAAGCTGCCTAAAAAGCTTTGGCTGATTATCGGTGCGATTGTTGCCCTATCTATCTTTGTCTGGAAGATTACCTTTTCTGACAATACCCAGAATTTCATTAATGGCAAAAGTCCGGTTACTAATGCCCAGGGCAAAACGGTATCTAACCCTTTAGACCCTAAAGCCAAACCGGACGCGCAAGCGGCTGGAGAGGCTAAGCCGTCTGAATCTGAACAGGTGCCGCAGGCACCGGGGCAGGATATGAACCGCAATGTACGCACTATTGTTTATGATCCTAACAAGCCTTTTGAAACCGATTACAGTAACTATCAATATCAGGCAATGGATGCCCCACGCTTTGCCGGATGTATGGCCACGCCTAAAGGGGGCTGTAACTGTTACGACCAGCAAGGCGCGACGCTTAAAGTATCCGCAACGGATTGCAAGGCCGCATTGAAAGCATTGCCATTTAACCCGCAAAAGCAGCCCGAACCTGCTATCATTGCCCGTGACCCGCTAAAACAACTGGAAGTAATAGAGAAAATCAACCAGGCGCAAACGCCGGATCAGGTCTACAAGGTGGTTAGGGGCATCCCTGGTAATGTTCTGCCACCTGCCTAGTACGACAAATAATGTCGTATAATGAACAAAAAACGTTCACTAGCAAAACACGTGCCAACCATGATAAGTCAAACTAAATTACAAATTAAAACATTTGCTATCGTGCGCTTGTCAAGTGAAGCCGAACCAGCGGGGATTGCTTGCAAGTCCTCGTCTGGTCGGGTGCAACTTGATCAAGCCGATAAGAAAAACATGCTGCCCTATGGGTTGCCAAAGCAAAGCGACGGGCAACCCATAGTTGCCTAAAGCATTGGCTTTATGAATCAGCATTTTAAGGCGATTCCTGATGCTCCTTTTCTAAATGAGCATTTCTTAATGAATGTCCAAGTTATTTTAGATTTCTACGTCAAAAATGGGCTTTATCAATCTAACCATGACTACGCTGATAAGTTGCATCATCTGCAATGGTTCTATCAGCATGACCATCTGACCATTGATCTGTTAACCGATTACTGCACCTATCGCAGCATTGCCGGGGTTAAAAACAGCACCATCAACCGTGAACTGACTGTTTTACGCTCTGCCCTGAACTACTATCTAAAGCATAATGAAACGGCTAATTTTAAAAATGTTCTGAACGGTTTTAAGCTGTTCGAAGCTGACTATATCCCGCGTTTTCTCTCCAGCAATGAATGCACTGCCCTGCTTGCTGCCACCTTACACTATGATAACTGGCTGCTGCATGACTTTATTTTGCTAGCATTAAATACCGGGTGCCGTGCTTCTGAATTGACTAAACTGACTTGGGATAATGTTTATCTATCTGAGCGTTATTTTATCGTCCGCAACTCGTTAAGCAAAAACCGTAAAACGGTTTATAAACCACTTAATGCAGTATCTATAGCTGCACTGGAGAGATTACGCATTCATCATCATTATGTGTTTTATAGCAAAAGGACGGGCAAAAATATCAGGAGCTTTAGGCGGGGTTTTGAACTTGCGGTAGATCGGGCTAAATTGGGTAAGGTACGGATTCACGACTTACGGCATACGTTTGCCAGTTTTCTAGTTAGACAAGGTGTACCGCTTTATCATGTGTCAACATTGCTAGGGCATTCGGACGTTCGAATAACGCAGAAATATGCCCACCTATCGCCTGACCATTTGCATGCTGTACTGCAACACTTACCCGCTTTAGCATAAAATTACAAAACATTACAAAGTAATTTATGCCTAAGAACGTCGCCCTTTCACGGCGGTAACCGGGGTTCGAATCCCCGTAGGGACGCCATATACGATCGAAAGATCACAAAAGAGCCTGCTTATTTTAAATAGCAGGCTTTTTTTTGCTTATTTTTTCCAGACCTGTATTCATTTTTTAGATGAGGCAGGGCGCATGATAATCAAGACAACAGGGTCGTTGCTCGCGTGGTGCTTTAGCGTATAGCAGCTTTGTTTTCTATGCTCACCCAAATCTCCAGCCGACCATTTTCTGCACGTAACCCACGGATTTCAAACTGGTCAACCAGCTGCTGCATCAGTTCGCGGCTTTCCTTCAGGATATTCAGGCCGGGCAAAAAGTACGGCTATGGTCAGAGCAAGCTCCCGAGCCGTTTCACTGATTTCCAGCATCACCTCACGTACTGCCCCGGAAGTCAAACTGGCCAGTTCCCTTACAGCACACGCGGCACTACTGGTCACGGTATCAAGCATATCAAAGGCGATATCGGTTGCCTATAAAGCATACTGAACTGTACGATTTAACAATCGCCTACAATAGAGCGTCCGCTCCTGCTGGACTTTCTCATCTCACTGGGAAAAAAACTTGTTGGCCTGCTCATGTCCCGTTCCTTTACCGCCTAGCATCCAGATTGCTTTAACTCAAAGCTAGTCACGGTCGTGGTGCTTGCCACCAATTTTTGGCACGATGTGTTCAATATTGCCACGCAGGTTATCACGCAAGGCTCGGCCAATATTGCTCAGGCTGGTCTTTTCGGTTGGCAGGCCAATATCCAGCTCATTGCCAAAATTGGCTTCCAGAGCTGCCATACGTTGCTTTAACTCCAGCGGCATGGCGGCTTTTTCAAAGGTTTTGGCATCGACCATCACCACAATGGCCTCACCCGTAGCCACTACCTGCCCCTGTTGGTTGCTGTACAGTACATAGGCCATGCGAAAGCCCGAGTTACGCACTTCGACCACCCTCGCACCAATTTTTAAGCTATCCGGATAAAATACCGGACGCAGATAGCGGCAACTACTGGACGATACCACACTAGCTAGCCCATGGTTAAACGCTTCGATATGGGTCAGGTATTCGATCCGGGCGCTTTCAATATAACGGTAATACATCACATTATTGACATGGCCAAAAGCATCCATGTCGCCCCAGGCAACCGTTTGCTGGAATACCACAGGACATTCTTTAATAGAGCTCATTGATACTTCCTGAAAATACGCTGGTTTAAAGTCACTTTAGCGCTTTAAATACTCATACATAATGTCTAAATCTGCCAGTAATTCTGCCTGATCAGCCAATGCCTCTTTTAGGCGCAAATAACTAAAATCAGCATGTTGCGGCCAGTTTTGCAAAATCTGCCGGGCAGCGTCTTCTTGTCCGCTGGCCTTAAACTGGTGCCATTGTGCCAGCGCAATCGAAGGCTGCCCGGGATAGCGCTGCGCCAGCGCCTGTAGCTGCTGCTCAATATGCTGCGCGTCCGGGTTAGCCTGTCTGAGTTGATCATGCAGCCAGATAGATAGCACCCGGGGATCAAATTGCTGTCCCAGTAATTCATCAGCCAATTCTAAACGGTGTTGTGCCAGTACCGTGGCGTCTACATCTGATATCGAATTAAGTAGCAACAACCATTGTACTGCACTAGGCAGTTCCTGTAAGAAATCTGGCTGTTCACGTTGCTGCTTGTACAATGCCAGTACAGCAGCCTGTTGGGCTGGAGTGATGGACTGTACAGGAACAGGTGCGTTTAACTGTTGCTGTAAGGCACTGAGCCAGGCCAGTTGCTGGGTGGCACTAAAGTACGGACGTTGTGGTGTCTCAAGAACCAGCCAGGGTGCTGCCTGTGCCAGCGTTGCCCATAGCTGTACTACCATTTGCTGCCAGGCAGGTTGCAGCGATTGCACAAACGGGCTAACTGGCTGCTGGGCGATCAAAACCAGCTGCTCGCGCGCCTCATCAAAGCGCCGCTCGGCAAGATATAAGCTAGCCGTTTCAAGCATACATAGATCAGGTAATGAAGTGCCACTTTTTAAAGTCTGCCAGGCTTGGGGATACTGACCATTTTCACGCTGTAAATGCGCTATGACTAATTGCTTTAAGGTGGCAGACTGGGAAAAAATCCGTTCTATATCCTGCTGCTTACTGGTTTTGGCATCCAATAACCATAAACAGCCCAGTTGTTCAAATCTCAGTAACTGCTGGTAGTGATCAATATGGCGAGGGTGACGCAGCAGCCGACTTTTGATCCAGGAGTTCACGCGACGGATCAGGTACACCAGCCCTGCCACGACCACCACCAGCAAAAACATAAAGAGCACTGCGGTGGTTTGTAATTGCCAGCCCAGCCATACCAATAGCACATAGCCAGCATCAAAAAAGATACTCAGCACGATAATACCGACCAGCGCAAGTAACGTTAGCCATACTCCCCGATACTTCCACGGCCGGGAGCTCATGAGCCCCCCTTCTGGCCAGACAGTAGAGTCAGCGAAGTCAACTCAACGGCTGGTGCCAGCGTCTGGTTTTTAAGCTTGTTTAAATGCTGCACCAGATGACGCGCCGCCGGATCTGTCAATAGGTTAAGCTGGCCTAATGCCTCATTAATATTGCTATTAAAGTTGATCTGGTGATTCTGGTTGACTGCCTGCCGCGCCATTGCAATATTGATACTGGCCTGCTTGCAGATAAAACTGCGATCCAGCATGTGCTGGCTGACCTGCGGCTGGGCAGGTTCCAGCAGGAATAAATGCTTGAACCAGTCCCTGCTCAGGATACGGTGATCAGCGCTGGCAGATTGACTTAACAGGGAGCTGGGTGGCTGCACTGCCATCAGGTTTAACTGCTGCTGTAGCTGTGCCAATACCTGACCCAGACTGTCACGGCGCTGCTGCTGCCGGCTGGCTTCCTGGCTAATATTTAATTGATCAATTTTTATGGTTTGTAACAGGGTATGGTTAAAAGGATCGGCAATCGTTTGCTGACTTTCAATAATATTCTGCTGTAACTCCAGCAGTAATTGCTGCGCCTGTTGATAATTGGCCTGCTTAAGATAATCCTGGCTAAGATGCAGGGCAGTCAGCGCCCACTGACGTTGCAATTGTCTGAGCTCACTGCGCTGCCGATTCAACTGGAGCTGCCAGCGTTGATCCTGCGGTAAAAATAGTGCTGCATGACTGGAGGACTCCGGTGTCGCCATATTACCCTGTTGCCGGGCAACTGCGACCAGACGGTCATTTAAGTCAGCAAGCTGCTTTTGATTCACCTGCTGATTCTGCGCAATCTGCTGGAGTTGTTGGTCACGTTGCTGGAATAAATAGCCAGTCAGTCCAGTAAGGGTCATGATCAACAAGAATAATAGCAGGAGTAGCGTTTTTTGCTTCATTTGCGCTTACTCACACCGTATCAGACTGATTATAGTGGTGTCGTTCTGAGTGATCAAAACCGGTACCTTTTTGTCATCATGAGTGTGCAGGATAAAGAAGCCTGCTACACGATACAATATGACATTGGTCATTACAGACATTTTTGTAACTGTTGCAAAGCCTGCAAAATACTATCCGGCTGCAAATCAGACAATAAAATGATCTGGGAATTGGCTTGCAGGCGTTGCACATCATTCTTCACCAGTTGCTGTACCCGTTCACCCAGCACCAGAATATAAGGCGGAATCAATGGCCCATGCTCTGTGCCTAGTTGTAGCCAGTGCTGCCAGGAAGCACCACTGCTAATTAGCAATACATCCGGCAGGTTTTGCAGCAATGATATATATTGCTGTTTACTGGCAGCGGGCAATTGCCTCCGGTACAAATTCACACTCATGGTGTGTTGCTGTTGTGCCTGCAAGGTTTGCAGCATCAGGGTACGCCCCCCATGACCACGCCAGAACATGATAGTTACCGGCTGGCCACTGACCTGAAAAACATCCAGTGCCAGCATACCCTCACTGGTTTCGATGGCGGGAACCTGTGGAAAAATACCAGCCTGCTGCAACATCTCAGCAGTACCCTGCCCGACTGCCACCCACTGGCAGGTCAAACTGGCCAACTCAATGTTCAGTTGCTGAAGATATGTTAAACCCAGCTCAACCGCAGTGGGACTCACCACCACCACAATATCAGTCATCCTGATTTGAATCAGCTGCTGTTGTAACTGGTCATCAAAAGGTTCAGCAATCAGTTCGAGCAATGGCAGGCTGCTCACCTGATAACCCGTCTGTTGCAGGACTGTCGTCAGGCCAAGCGCCCGGTCACCCGGCCGGGTATTTACCACATGCAGCACAAAAGTATCCTGTCCGGCCTATTCATGCAATGCGGCAAGCAGCTGTCCCGCCCCTTGTTCCAGCAATAGCTGCGCCAGTTGCCTGCCTAGCTGTTCGGCCTGCTCAGGCGCACCACTTAACTCGGCTTTGAGCAAATGCTTGCCATCCGGGCTGCCTACCCGTCCCTGCATATGCAACTGATCATTTCCCAGTACAGCGAAACCGGCAATGGGCACCTGACAGCCACCTTCCAAGGTACGATTAAAGGCACGTTCTGCCTGCACACATACACTGGTGGCAGGATCAGATAGCGGCGCAAGCAGCGTTAATACGGTCTGGTCATTGCTACGACACTCTAGTCCCAGTGCGCCCTGACCCACTGCTGGCAGGCTAACCTGGATATCCAGAATCTGTTTGATGCGATCTTCCAGCTTAAGACGCTTTAAACCCGCAGCAGCCAGAATAATGGCATCATACTGTCCAGCATCCAGCTTGCTTAAGCGGGTGCCGACATTACCGCGCAGGTCAATAATGTCCAGATCGGGACGATACGCCTGAATCTGACACTTACGACGCAGGCTGGAAGTACCCAGACGTGCGCCGTGCGGCAAATCATCCAGACTGGCATAAGTATTGGAAACAAACGCATCACACGGGTCTTCCCGCTCACAGATTACAGCCAGACTCAGCCCTTCGGGCAGCTCCATGGGCACATCTTTCATGGAGTGAACCGCCAGGTCAGCACGACCATCCAGCAGCGCATTTTCCAGCTCTTTGACAAATAGTCCCTTACCACCAATTTTTGCCAGTGGTGTATCCAGAATCTTGTCGCCCTGAGTCACAAAAGTGACCAGCTCAACCCTTAACCCAGGATGCAGGTCTTGCAAGCGCTGTTTAATATGCTCAGCCTGCCACAGTGCCAGAGGACTTTGCCGGGTGGCAATTTTTAGGGTCTGCATCATAGTGTCCTCGGTAAGCTGTCAAAAACGGGCTCTAGCATGCCAAAATTGTGCAGGTGGCTCAAGCCAGTGGCAGTTTTAAATAGTAGTCAACTGGTTAGAACATGACATATTAAGGAATTAATGACTGCCTCAATAATCTCACTTAACTGGCTGGCTATAAATGATGGATTTTTTCCCGCAAGTGGGGCAAATGCCGCCGGCTAACCGCCAATCGCTCATCAATATCCCGGCAACGCACCTGATACTGCCCTGTACCAACCAGCTCCAGCCCTTCCAGATAAGATATAGCCACCAGCGCATTACGATGGATGCGGATAAAGCACTCGCCAAACTCTTGTTCCAGCTCTTTTAGGGTTTCATCAATCAGTACCTGTCCACCGGCATGACGTACGGTGATATATTTCTGGTCAGCCAGAAAATAATAAATATTTTCAACCGGGATTAACTCAACGCCGCGATGGGTTCGCGCAGCGATATGCTTGCGTGCTGGCCGTTGCTGTTCATGGCTATTGGCAGTGTGGGTGTGCAGGTGCCTCAGTTGGGCACTATTTAACCGGCTGGCACGTTTTAAGGCCATTTCCAGTTGCTGCTGGTTAACAGGTTTAAGTAAATAGCCAATGGCCTGGGTGTTAAAGGCATCAATGGCGTGCTGGTCAAAAGCAGTCACAAATATCACTGCGGGAGGCACATCAAGGTCTAACAAAGCCTGGGCACATTGAATACCATCCATCTCCGGCATGCGGATATCCAGCAGTACCACATCAGGTTGATGCAGGCGCACTTGCTCTAGTGCCTGGATTCCATTAGCAGCTTGCGCGACCACCTGGTAACCAGCAGCCTTGACCATACGCGTCAGACGCTCTCTTGCCAGTGGTTCGTCGTCACAAACCAGAATATTCATGCTTCCTCCTTGCCCATCAATTACTTTTCCAATAACTAATGCTTTTTTTTATTGTTCCGCGCTTTATTGTGCCACGTAGGGATAACTCAGATACGTGGTAAATAAATCGCTGGTTTGATGCGTTTGCAGGCGGGCTTTCCCCCCATAGTAGGCCTGCAAACGTTCCTGAATATTACCTAGCGCCATTCCATTGCCAGATTGCCTGCCTTTTTTACCAGTTTGACAGGGATTTGTCACCACGATTGTGACATCTTTGGCATTAACTTGCAGTAGAACGCTAATTGTACTCGGCGTGCTGAACGTTTCTACCCCATAATAGATGGCATTTTCCAGCAGGGGCTGCAGGGTGAGTGAAGGAATATTCACATCGTACAATGCATCTTCATCCGGCAGACGCCAATCTACCCTAAGTCGTTCACCCAGCCGGATCGTCTCAATGTCCAGATAGTTTTTGCACAAAGCCACTTCATCCAGCAGGCTGATTTCACCACTGACACTCAAGCTGGCCCGAAACAGCTGTGCCAGATTTTCAATCATGGATTCAGCTTTTACCGGATCGGTTTGAATCAGGCTCAGCACGCTATTCATGGTATTGAATAAAAAATGCGGCCGGATTCGTGCCTGTAAAACCTGTACACGTGCCTGGAGTTCAGCGCGGTGCTGGTTGATCATCTGCTCACGCACATACAAGTAACGCATGATGACCATGCCCAGGCAGCCCCCCAGCACCAGATGATACAGCACATGCTCCCACCAGGGTTTTGGCATGTTTAAAATGACGTTTAGTCCCACATTAATCAGCAGGGTGGTCAGGCCAATAATGCCTTCCAGCATCAGCAGGCTCCACAGTACCGCCTGAATCCGGGGCAATGCACGCAACCTGCTACGCAGCAGATCGGACAGCCAGGCAAAGCTGACCGTCACCCAGTTCACAAAAAAAACATATTGCGCCACCAAACTCCAGGACATACTGCCCAGGTCACGGGCATCTATGAGCGCCAGAATAAGCGCCAGAATATTGGTACTGACCAGCAGCTCCAGCAAGGCCCGGTTTTCACTAAAATCCGGCAGAAAAAACGCATCCTGCGGCAGCGATGAACTTGCTTTGTATGTCGGGGCTGAACTTTGTATACTTGATCTTATTATGCCCAGCTTTTTTTTGCCTAAATTCATATGACCACACCATCTCAATCCATCAATAACCAAGCGAATGCCCAGAGCAACGTGCCTTCAACCAGCCAGGCCACGTCCAACATGTGGGGAGGGCGTTTTAGTGAAGCAACTGACGCCTTTGTGGCTGAATTTACTGCATCTGTGCAATTTGACCAACGTTTTTATAAACAGGATATTGCCGGCTCCATTGCCCACGCCACCATGCTGGCGTCTGTAGGGGTACTTAGCGAAGCAGAACGTGACGATATTATTAGTGGCCTGAATGCCATTAAAGCTGACATTGAAGCAGGTCGCTTTGAGTGGCGCATTGATCTGGAAGACGTGCACATGAATATTGAAGCACGCTTAACCGAGCGCATTGGCATTACCGGCAAAAAACTGCACACCGGACGTAGTCGCAATGATCAGGTAGCTACCGATATCCGCCTGTATTTGCGTGATGAAATTGATGAATTATTAGGTTTGCTCAAAAAACTGCAAACCGGCATTTTAGGGCTGGCTGTTCAGCATACCAACACCATCATGCCCGGCTTTACTCACTTGCAAACCGCACAGCCCGTAACTTTTGGCCACCATTTGCTGGCATGGTTTGAAATGCTCCTGCGCGATAGTGAACGCCTGATTGACTGCCGCAAGCGGGTCAATCGCCTGCCGCTGGGTTCTGCGGCACTGGCTGGCACCACTTATCCGATTAACCGTGCCTATACCGCCGAATTACTAGGCTTTGAAGCCGTGAGTGAAAATTCACTGGATGCGGTGTCTGACCGTGACTTTGCCATTGAATTTAGCAGTGCGGCATCTTTAATCATGATGCACCTGTCGCGCATGAGTGAAGAACTTATCCTGTGGACATCAGCGCAGTTCCGTTTTGTGCAGATTCCAGACCGTTTTTGCACTGGTTCATCCATCATGCCGCAAAAGAAAAATCCCGATGTGCCAGAGCTGGTACGTGGCAAGAGTGGCCGGGTGTTTGGCGACTTAATTAGCCTGCTTACCTTAATGAAAGGCCAACCACTGGCTTATAACAAGGACAATCAGGAAGACAAAGAGCCGCTATTTGACGCCATTGATACCGTGCGTGGCTCACTGCTGGCCTTTGCCGATATGATTCCAGCCCTGCAACCCAACAAAAAAGAAATGCGCGAAGCCGCCTTGCGTGGTTTTTCCACCGCCACCGACTTGGCCGATTATCTGGTCAAAAAAGGCATTGCCTTTCGTGATGCCCATGAAATTGTCGGTAAAGCTGTGGCCTTGGGGGTGCAGGAAGACAAAGATTTGTCCGAACTGAGTTTAGAGCAACTCCAGCAGTTCTCTGACAAAATTAGCGGCGATGTGTTTGGCGTGTTAACCCTGGAAGGCTCTGTGGCAGCACGTAACCATATTGGCGGCACCGCACCCGAGCAAGTCAAGGCAGCAATTGAACGCGCACACCAACGCCTTGAGCAATTAACGGTTTAAGCAGGAGAATATCCATGACACGCACTGTATTTTGCCGCAAGTATCAAAAAGACATGGAAGGACTGGACTTTGCCCCATTTCCCGGGCCAAAAGGTCAGGAAATTTTTGATACGGTGTCCAAACAGGCCTGGCAGGAATGGCTTAAACATCAAACCCTACTCATCAATGAAAAACGCTTAAATGCCTTTGAGCCCGAAGCGCGGGCTTTTCTGGAAGCGCAGCGTGAGCGCTTCTTTAGCAATCAGGACGTGGAACAGGCAGAAGGCTGGACTGAAACTAAATAAGTAGAATCTCGGCCTGCTGCCCTGCCAATGCGTTCAAGTGTGACACTATGCGGCATATTCTGTGGTGAGCTTTGGCTAAAATACTGTTGCGTATATTCTGATCACGCTAGGCTAATCCGTTGAAAAAGCCTGGCGTTATTAAATGTAACCTCAAATGCAATATTTAGAGTTGAACCCCTAGTCATACAATAAGTTTGCAACTACTCCCTAAGCGCTCTACATTCCGGTCAAATTTTGCTCACTACTTTCTGGCAGGAATTCCTTATGATAAAACCGACTTTATTGCTATTGCCCGGATTATTGCTTGCAGCCTCGTCCATGACATTCGCTGCCCCGGTCACTGTAGACGCCACTTTAACCAGCCTGGATTGTAGCGGCGATTACTGCCAGCTTTCCTTTATGGTGAACAATAAGCCACAGCAGGCCATTTGTGCCGATGAAGTCTATTGCGAACAGTGGGACGACGCAGATGCTATTCCTACAGAATTTCTTAGCAAGACTGCCAAGCTAAAAATTGAACAGGTTCACCTGGAAGACGAAGGCGTTGATGCTGATGTGGTAAGCAACATTCAGTTTTAAGTCTACTCCGATTTATGACAAAAACCCCGGTTCACTATCCGGGGTTTTTTATGGTCTGGCTTGTCGGTGGTTTTAATTGTGCTAAATCAGCTGCCCTGAATTTTTTGCTCAACCGCTTCATAGCTGGTATGACGAACATCCAATCCCTTGACCATATAAATAACCTGTTCGGCAATATTACGCGCATGATCACCAATCCGCTCAAGGGCGCGTAACACCCATAACACGTTAATCACCCGGCTGATATGACGTGGATCTTCCATCATATAAGTCATTAACGCGCGGGTTGCAGACTGGTATTCCCGGTCAATATCGCCATCGGCCTGCATGACACGCAACGCCTGAACCGCATCCAGACGGGCAAAGGCATCCAGCGCGTCATGAATCATGACCCTTACCTGATTGCCGATATGCCGGGTTTCTGTATAGCCACGGGGTGACTCTCCTTCTTCGCATAAGGTCTGGGCAATACGGGCAATTTTTGCAGCTTCATCGCCAATGCGCTCAAGATCGGTATTGGCCTTGCTAATGGCAATCACCATGCGCAGATCGCTGGCTGCCGGGTGACGACGCGCCAGAATCAGGGTAAGTGCTTCATCAATCTGGCTTTCCATACTGTTGACCGTCTGGTCTTCGTATTGCACCTTGAGCGCAAGTGCTGCGTCAGTCTCAAGCAAGGCATGAACTGCATGAGCCACTTGCTGCTCTACTAACCCACCCATGCTCATAAACTGGGTGTTCACATCTTGCAGGTTTTCATTAAACTGCGAAGAAATATGGTGATTAAATACTGCTTTATTGGTCGCGCTCATACATAACCCGATAATTTTTATTGCTACGGCAACTTTAGCTACTATTACAGCAAAATTACATGACAGTTTAATGACACGTACAGCACGTCCTTTGTGCCAAGGTTACGGATTACTATCCAGCCACTGGTTGATTTCCGCCAGCGCTTCCTGATCAAGCTGTCCTGCAGCCTGCTTGAGCCGCAGCATATTCAGCACATAATCATAGCGGGCATTAATATAATCCTGCTGGGCAGCAAAGGCATTACGTTGCGCCAGCAGCACATCCACCATGGTACGCAGCCCCAGGTCATAACCAGCCTGCGAGGCCTGCGCAACCAGTTCACTGGATTGCATGGCATCCTGTCTGGCTCTGATTCGCGCCCGGTCAGTGTTCAGGTTAATAAATGCAGAACGTACCGACGCCACCACCTGCCGCTCGGCCACATCCACCTGATTACGCGCCGCACTGGCCTGATAGTTAGCCTGAGTTACCGCAGTTTGTGTGCGCCCACCACGATACAGGGGCAAATTCAGTTCAAGACCCACTGCGCTGCTTTGCCCATTGTTATTAAACAGGGTTTCCGGGGTTTGCTTGTTCCATGCAGTCTGCGCAACCAGATCAAGCTGCGGGTAATAGCCACTTTGCTGGATTTTACGATTTTCCTCGGCTATCTGGTATTGATAACGCGCCTGAGCCAACTGGGGATTTTTTTGTCTGGCTAAATCCACCCAGCTGTCCACCTGATTAGGCACTGGTGCTACTGCTGCAAAATCTTCTACCAGGGGCGCCAGTGTACTAACCGGCTGGCCCAGAATGACAGTCAGGTTTTCCTGGGCATTAATAATCTGGTTTTCGCCGGCAATCCGGTTAGCCACGGCATTTTGATACTGGGCAGTAGCTTCACTGACATCCGTACGTGCTACCACACCTTCTTTAAACCGCGCCTGCATCATGGTGAGCTGGCGTTGCAGGGCGGCCTCTTCAGCATTTAAGGTTGCCATCAGGCTTTGTGCCCGCAGCACATCAAAATAAGCTTCAGCAACTTTTAGGGTAAAAGCCTGCTGACTGGCTAGATAACGGCTGTCGTTTAAGCTATTAGAGACTTTGGCCTGCTGGTACTGCTGCCATAAATCCATACGAAACAGCGGCTGTCTTAAAGACACACCTGCCTGCCTCACGGTTGAGGATGTGGAGGTGATAGGCTGCCCCATGAGCTCATTACTTTGTGGCTCGGCAGGGTCAAAACGGTTGCGGGTGATACTGCCAGAAGCCCCAACAGTGGGTAACAGCCCACCAAAAGCCAGTTTTTCCTGTTGTTGATCCGCCAGATACTGATCCAGGGTTGCCTGCCAGTCCGGATCATTTTGCAAGGCCAGGTGATAGGTTTGCAGCAAGTCCATACTCCAGCCCGGCACACTCAACAAGCCCAATGCCAGTGCAGTGGCCAGTTTTGCTGTCCGTATTAAACCTTTACCTGTCCTTGCCCGGCAGGCATTTCCTTGTTTTTGCATCATGTTGCCTTCTAGCAAGCTAAAGTTTTGCTCAAGGCTATGCAATTTTAAATCCAGATACAAGATAAACCCGCTGGCAAAGATCATTTTTAAAGATCGCTTCTCACCACAGTCATGGACAACCTGAAGTTTAGGGGCTACTCTCTACAGCATCTAAATGCTTGACGGAGCGCCTGTAGACAGGCTGAGATCATGTCGCACTATTCCCTGTGCATAGCATGAGTACCGTTGAACCTGAGCGAGGATGAGCAAACTTAAAACACTGTTTTAAGGCTTTGCCCGAGCGCAAGAAGAAAACTGTGATTTTTTGCAAGGCTAAGCAAGATATTGGCCTGCCTGAATACCACAAAAAACCTGATTTTCGTCTTGTCTGGTTAATACCAGCGTAGGAATCAAGCAAGAACCTGCTGACACACTGCTCATTATTTTTGATGGCAGCCATTGTCTGGCGTATGGTTTGCTTGATTCGCCAATTTTCACCAATGGACTGAACGAGTAAACCAAGCCATGAATCAATTGACGAATCCCTCCAATACCCTAACTACCGCAACTGGCTTGCCAGCGCACGAACAACAGGCGCAGGATTTAACCCGCATTTTACCGGCTTCACGCAAGGTTTATATTGAAGGCTCAACGCCCGATATTCGCGTGCCGATGCGTGAAATTAGCCTGACCGATACCCCAGCCGGCCTGGGCGGCGAAAAAAACCCGCCAGTTTTGGTCTATGATACTTCAGGCCCTTATACTGATCCCAACATTACCATTGACCTGACCAAGGGCCTGCCCGATTTGCGCGGCCAGTGGATTGACGCGCGTAGCGATACCGAACAGCTATCCGGGCTTTCCTCCGAATTTGGCCAGCAACGTGCCCGCGACATTAAAACCGCCGAGCTACGCTTTGCCCATATTCAAAATCCGCGCCGGGCAAAAGCGGGTAAAAATGTCACTCAATTACATTATGCGCGTCAAGGCATCATTACTCCCGAAATGGAATACATTGCCATTCGGGAGACCCAGCGCCAGTACGACGGCACCGATATCCGTCAGCATCCAGGGCAAAATTTTGGTGCCAAACTACCTCAAGTGATTACCCCGGAATTTGTACGCAGTGAAGTCGCCGCTGGCCGCGCCATTATTCCGGCCAACATTAACCACCCGGAAGCCGAACCAATGATTATTGGTCGCAATTTTTTGGTCAAAATCAATGCCAATATTGGCAATTCGGCTTTAGGTTCAAGTATTGAAGAAGAAGTGGCCAAAATGACCTGGGCCACACGCTGGGGTGCTGACACCATCATGGATTTATCCACCGGCAAAAATATTCATGAAACCCGCGAATGGATTATCCGTAACTCGCCGGTGCCCATCGGTACAGTGCCCATTTATCAAGCACTAGAAAAAGTGGATGGCGTGGCCGAAGACCTGACCTGGGAAATATTCCGCGATACTTTAATTGAACAGGCCGAACAAGGCGTGGATTACTTTACCATTCATGCCGGTGTGTTACTGCGCTATGTGCCACTAACGGCCAATCGCTTAACGGGTATTGTATCGCGTGGTGGTTCCATCATGGCACAGTGGTGTCTGGCCCATCATCAGGAAAACTTTTTATATACCCATTTTGATGACATCTGCGAGATCATGAAAGCCTATGACGTGTCATTTAGTTTAGGCGATGGCCTGCGCCCCGGCTGTATTCAGGATGCCAATGACGAGGCACAATTTGGTGAGCTGCGCACGCTTGGCGAGCTGACCCAAAAAGCCTGGCAGCATGATGTACAGGTGATGATTGAAGGCCCCGGTCATGTGCCCATGCACATGATCAAGGAGAATATGGATTTGCAACTGGAAGTTTGCGGCGAAGCGCCATTTTATACGCTGGGGCCACTGACTACCGATATTGCCCCGGGTTATGACCATATTACCTCGGCCATTGGCGCGGCCATGATTGGCTGGTACGGCACCGCCATGCTGTGTTATGTCACGCCCAAGGAACACCTTGGCCTGCCGGACAAAAAAGACGTCAAAGACGGCATCATTACCTACAAAATTGCAGCGCATGCCGCTGACCTTGCCAAAGGCCATCCCGGTGCGCAGGTACGCGACAATGCATTATCCAAGGCACGCTTTGAGTTCCGCTGGGATGACCAGTTTAACTTAAGCCTTGATCCAGACACCGCACGCAGCATGCATGATGAAACCCTGCCCAAAGACGCACATAAATCAGCGCATTTTTGCTCCATGTGTGGCCCCAAGTTTTGCTCCATGAAAATTACCCAGAATGTCAGGGATTATGCGGCCAAGCAGAATCTTTCTGAGGAGCAAGCCGTGCAAGCGGGTATGGACGCTATGAAAGAAGAGTTTCATAGCCAGGGCAAACAGCTTTATAAACAGGTTTAATGTTTGCTATAACATGAAAGGCAGGTTTTATCCTGCCTTTTTTATATTTTTAAGGACGACCAGATGCCTGCGTCTAACAATCCCTACCTGATGTTTTCAGTCAGTGATATGCGTGTATTAAAGCGCGAACAGCGCTATAACGGCTTTGCCAAAATTGAACAGGTGGAAGTACAGCACAGGTTGTTTGAAAACCAACGCTTTAGCCCACCTGTTTCCCGTGAACTGGTCAAGCGGCCAGAAGCCGCCGGGGTATTATTGTACGACTCAAAACAGCAATTGTTTGCCCTCATTGAACAGTTTCGTATTGGCGCGGTAGATGACAAGGACAGCCCATGGCAGCTGGAAGTGGTCGCAGGCCTGGTCGATGAAGGTGAAACACCAGAACAAACCGTAATCCGGGAAGCGCTGGAAGAAGCCGGTACAACAATTAAAAACCCGCAGCTCATCTTCAGTTTTTATCCATCTGCCGGTGCATGTAATGAATTGTTTCATTTATATGCCGCAGATGCTGAACTAAGTCACACAACGCAGATTTTTGGTGTCATAGACGAGGCAGAAAATATCAGAGTGCATGTGCTAAAATATGAACAATTAACGACACTGTTGGCTCATCCGCAATCTCTGAGAAACAGTCCGGTGATTATCGCGCTGCAATGGTTGAAATTACAGCAGAACAGTTCTAAACAATAATAAACAGGAGGCCAGTTGTCGTGATTTATCAAATTGGCCGTCCAGCTTCCTCCCTGACCAATACAACAGCACCTATTCGCCTGGTGCAGTGCTCCGACATGCACTTATTTGCTGACCCTTCAGCCAAACTCCTTGGACTAAATACCCAGCAGAGCTTTAAAGCCGTCCTTGAGCTGATCCAGCAAGAGCAACCCCAGATTGACTTGCTATTGAGTACCGGCGATATTGCCCAGCAATCAACCGCAGCAACCTATACCCGCTTTTTAAAGGATATGCAGCAAATTGATGCGCCGCATTTTTGTATTCCCGGCAACCATGACCTTGAACAGCCTTATGCCCAGCATCTGGCTCTCAACCACCTGCCCTGCGAGGTAGTGATTGGCAACTGGTGCTGTATTTTACTGGACTCTTCTACCGATGGAGAAATCGCGGGCAGCTTTAGTCAGGCTACACTGGATTATTTAACCGCAGCGCTGAAACGCCAGCACGACAAACACATCATTATTGCCCTGCATCATAATCCACTGGCCGTCGGTTGCGACTGGCTGGATCAGCATCTGCTTAAAACCTGTCAGGCTTTTTTTGATACGATTGCCCCTTTCAAGCAAGTTAAACTGGTGTTACATGGGCATGTGCATCAGCAATTTGAACAAATGCACGCCAATGTCATGTATATGGCCTGCCCCTCCACCTCACTACAGTTTAAACCCAATAGCGCACAGTTTATGCTGGATACAGCCAGCCCCGGCTATCGCTGGCTGGACCTGTTTGCGGATGGCAGTTTTAGCAGTGAGGTGTCGCGCCTAAAGCAGCAGCATTTTATTGTTGATTATCAAAGTAGTGGCTATTAACTATAAATTCTCGATAGTCAAAAAATACCTTTTGTAGCATGAAAAAATACTTGTTTACCAAATAAACTACCAACTTGGCAGGATTCTCTATATCATGCCTGCGCCTTGAGATAGGCTGGTCGATATTTTTAAATAAAGGTTGCATATCACCACTATTTTGCGTATTGATAACACGTGTTTGATGAGGATGCCCACATGGCGATTGAAAACCAAAACGCTGCAACACATGGACAAGCAGCACCTGTTGAAACTTCAACAGCAACCAAACGTGGTCGTAAACCTGCTGCAAAAAAAGCAGATAAAGCTCAGGGTGATACCCCAGCGGGCTTATACGGTATTGCGCCTTATCAGCCCGGCGCAAAAGAAGAATATATGTCCGAAGGCCAGTTGCAGCATTTCCGTAAAATTCTGGAAGCCTGGCGTGACGAACTGATGGCTGAGGTTGACCGTACCGTGACGCACATGCAGGATGAATCGGCTGCTCTACCGGACATTAATGACCGTGCCACGCAGGAAGAAGAGTTTGCTATTGAACTGCGTACCCGTGACCGTGAGCGCAAGCTGATCCGCAAAATTGAGCAGTCATTACAGGCCATTGGTGAAGAAGATTATGGCTACTGCGAGACCTGTGGTATTGAGATTGGCCTGCGTCGCCTGGAAGCACGCCCAACTGCTACCCAGTGTATTGATTGCAAAACCCTGGCTGAAATCAAGGAAAAGCAAAACCACGGTGGTTAATCCGTGTCGGAATATCTAATGCGATCAGCGAAGCATAGCTTCGCTCTTGCGCAGCGGCGAAGCAGTGCTTCGCTTGATCGCTGCTCATACAAGGGTCGGTTTGCGCCATCGCCAACTGGCCCTTTGCATTTTGGTTCTCTGCTCACGGCACTGGCCAGTTACTGTGAAGCCAAATCTCAGGCTGGTCAGTGGCTGGTACGCATTGAAGATACTGACATTCCCCGCATTTATCCCGGTGCGACAACTTCCATTTTAACAGCACTGGAAGCTTTTGGTTTTGAATGGGATGAGGAAATTATTTTTCAGCATGACCGGCTGGATTTATACCAGACTGTACTTAAACAATTAGAACAAAAAGACCTGCTTTATGCCTGTGCCTGTAGCCGCAAACAGTTGCAAGGCAGTTTTACGTATCCGGGTACATGCAGGTATTCAGGCTTAGCATTGGAACAGCAGGCTATTCGTTTAAAAACTAACGATCAGTTGATTTGCTTTGATGACCTGATTCAGGGACATTGCTGCGAAAATTTAAGCCAGACCACGGGGGATTTTGTGCTAAAACGCCGGGATGGCATTATCAGTTACCAACTGGCCGTTGTGGTGGATGATGCCATACAGGGTATTAGCCATGTGGTACGTGGCGCGGATTTGCTGGGCAACACCGCCCGACAAATTTATCTGAGTCAGTGTTTGCATTATCCACCGCTTAATTACTGCCATATTCCGCTGGCTATGAATGATCAAGGCCAGAAACTATCCAAGCAGAATCTGGCCAAGGCGCTGAATGTGGCGCAGGCACCACAGTTAATTCAGCAGGCATTGCAGGCCTTAAGTCAGCCGGATGTGGTACTGGATTGCCCACAAAACATGCTGCGGCAGGCTGTGGCACAGTGGGATGTAGGAAGGGTATTAAAGGAAATACAGCTTAAGGACATTTTTGAATAAAGTAGTGGCTAATGTAAAAAACACCAGTCATTTTACAGATAAAATGGGGTTATTTCCTTAAAAACAAAAGGCGACCACTGTCGCCTTTCTGCTTCTATCAATTGATCAGGTTTCGCGGGCTGATGCAGAGTCGCGCGTTTCTTTTTCAATGCGTAAAATCACTCCGATCATCATCAGGGAAATCACCAGCGCCGTCCCTCCATAACTAATAAACGGTAACGTTAAGCCTTTGGTGGGCAATAATCCCATATTCATGCCGCCATTCACGCAAATTTGAATCGTAAAAATCACCGCAACGCCATAGGCCAGGTACCCTGCACGCAGATGATTGTTTTTTAGGGCCAGATAGCCAATACGCATACAGGCTGCCACCATTAAAAATGACAGGCTAAACAAAATGGTAATGCCAACAAAACCCAGCTCTTCACCCACAATGGCCAGCATAAAATCCGTGTGTGCCTCTGGCAGATAAGATAGCTTTTGTACACTGTGACCCAGCCCGGTGCCTGTCCATTCGCCGCGCCCAAAGGCAATCAAGCTTTGCTTAAGCTGATATCCGGTGCCCTGTTCATCTGCCCATGGATTGGTAAATGACATCAGGCGCTTGGCTCGCCATGGTGAAAAGATAATGGCTGAAGCGCCTGCCCCAAGCGCAATCGCCAACACAATCAAAAAAGGTTTAAGCGGCGAACCCGCTAGAAAGAATACCGCCATGACGCTGCCAACAATAACAACCGAAGCACCCAGGTCAGGCTCCAGCATCACCAGCAAAGTCACACTGCCCAGCGGGAACAATAGCCTCAGTAGTCCCTTGAAACGAAATCGGATTTCATCAGAGCGACGTACCACATAATCAGCCACAAAAATAACCATGACAAACTTGGCAAATTCTGAAGGCTGAAAGGTAAAGCCCGGAAAACTGATCCAGCGCTTGGAACCATTCACTTCTGGCAGCATTAATACCACCGTCAGCAAGCCAAGTGCAATTAACCATAGCAAAATGGTATTTTTAAACCAGTAGCGTAGCGGTATGGCATAACTGGCAAACAACACCAGCGCACCCAGCAGCAGGTAAATCAGATGTCGCTTGATGAAGTACAGCGGCTGGCCATTAATATACTCACCATATGGCATGGATGCCGAAGTAATCATGACTGTGCCCAGGCACAGCAGACAAATCACACTAAATACCAGCAGGCGTCTGGCGCTGACCTCATGGTTAAGCCGGGTCAGTATCTGCGGGGTCGGTCGCTTATTCCACCACTGGCGCAAAGCAAGCATCATGTTAATTTTTTTCCTGTTCCTTGGCGTAACTTATTACACCGTCACAACCAGTATTATGTCCTGTCAGTTCTCTTTTCTGGGTCAACGCACAGCGCTATACCTTACCTAAAAAAGTACTATGTACAGTGGCTAAGCTAGCCACTCTAGCAAAAAGCCCGGCACAGCCTCCTGCAGATGAGGGATATATCCCGTAAAGCTCCTCATACGCCCGGAAAACGCTTCTTAAGCGTTTTTTGATCCGAGCTCATCTACCAGATGGATGAATTGCTCACCACGATCCTGATAGCTTAAAAACATATCAAAGCTGGCACAAGCAGGCGACAGCAAGACCGCATCACCCGGCTGGCCCAGCATAAATGCCGTATCTATGGCTTGTTTTAAGCTGCTGACATGCAGCAACTGTATCTGCCCAGCAATAGCCTGCTCAATGACAGCGGCATCTTCTCCCATTAAAATGGCTGCACGGGCATAACGCGTCAGCGCTGGAGCAAGTGGTTTAAAGTCCTGTCCCTTGCCCTCACCGCCCAGAATAACCAGCAATTTATGCTGATGCAGCGCAAGCGGCGCCCCCAGCCCCTCAATGGCGGCCAGCGTTGCCCCCACATTGGTGCCCTTGGAGTCATTATAGAAACGAATATCCTGATGTTCTGCCACAAACTCACAGCGGTGCGGTAATCCCTTAAAGCTTTTCAGCGTTTGCAGCATGCTTTCCAGCGGCAATCCAACGGACTCACCCAAAGCCAGTGCAGCCAGCGCATTGGCAATATTATGGTTCCCTTGAATAAGCATCTCACTGGCATTGAGCAGGCGAACCCGCCCGCGCGCCAGCCAGGCCGTACCATCACTATCTCGCAATACACCAAACTGGTTCAGGTCAGGAGCATTGAGGCCAAAACTGATATGCTCAATCTGATCCGGTAGCAATGGCCGGGTGAGGCTATCATCACGGTTAAATACATAGCACTCACAGCCCTGAAAAATGCGATGCTTGGCCTGATGATAGCCCGGCATATCACCGTGACGATCCAGATGATCTTCACTCATATTTAAAATAACAGCCACTGCCGCCGAAAGATTAGAGGTGGTTTCCAGCTGAAAACTGGATAGCTCCAGTACAATCAGCTCGGGGTGATCATGCAGTAAATCCAGCGCCGGTGTACCCAGATTGCCACCTATCGCGACCCGTTTGCCAGCATTTTTGGCCATTTCGCCTACCAGGGTAGTTACCGTACTTTTGGCATTAGAACCAGTAATGGCGACAATAGGCACATCAGTGACACGGCGCAGCAGCTGAATATCACCAATGATACGCGCTCCCTGCTGCTGTGCGGCCAGCAATTCAGGCAATTTGGGATCAAGCCCCGGGCTTAAAATAATTTCTTCTGCGCGGCTGAGTAAATGAGTATCTAGACCGCCCAGTGAGCACTCTACACCCGCAGGCACATCTACAAGCCCCGGTGGGTCAATCCGGCTATCGGTTACTGCCACAGGGTAGCCTTGCGCCAGCAGATGCTTGACCACCGAAACGCCAGTTTTGCCCAGCCCTGCTACCACCCGAAGTCCACCGCGCTGAATCAGCATGATCAACCCTCTTGAATGCTTTAACGTCGAAAGTTCAAAATGGTATCACTACTGCCATGCTTTGCGACAGTTTGACCTATCAACCAGGCAGATTTTTTTGTGAATGATCGACAAAGCAATGCCAGAATTCACAGCTTATCGCTCATCACCCTAAGCATCATTTCATCAGGCTTGAATTTTTAGTGGGTCTAAATGGAAATTTTTGCCGAATCCACCGGTTTAATGGGATGGAATAAAATCGGGCAATCACAAAGGCCAGCAGTAGCGTACCCGCCAAAAATACCGCCAACCACAGCAGCTTTTCATTACCACTTACCATGAGCGGCGGTGCTATTACCTTGATTAAGCCCAAAATGACCAGATGAAACAAATACAGCTCATAACTATAGCGGCCGAGTGTGCTCAAGCCACGCTTAGCTACCCCTGTATACTGATTTGAGCTGGAATTTAAGCGCCCTAAAATCAAAACAGCCGTACCACAAGCCATAATACTGATGCCTAAAGGGCTAACCTCCTTGATTGGTGCGTACAGATACAGTGCCACCATCAGGCTAATGGTCAGCAGTTGTACCCATCTTTGACCAAGACGCTCAAAATTGATGGACTGCGCCAGCAATGCTGCCCCACAGCCTATAGCAATGCCATCAAAACTGGCCAGATAACCATACAAATAAGCACCGCTTTCCTCAGCAAAATGCAGCCAGCGATAAATCGGAGCGGTAATAATAAAAAATAGTAGAAAAACCGCAAACTGGCGCAGGGTTTTTAAGCCTATACAGGCAATCGGAAACGCCAGATAAAATATTTCTTCAACCGATAATGACCACAGCACTCCCAGCGCATAATTTACCCAGCCATATTTAATGATCAGCACATTCATCCAAAAGCTAAGCGCAGCAAGGTTGGTTAGGCTACTGGAAACCGCAATGCCATTGGGTGCCTGATTCATAAAAGGCTTGAGCTCAAAACCACCAAGAACATTGACGATCAACAAAAGTAGCATCAGGCAGGGCAACAAACGCGCCACCCGTGACCAGTAAAAATAGCGGATATCAATCTGCTTGAGCTGTTGCCAGCGCCCCAGCGTATGCGAGGTGATTAAAAAACCGGAAATCACAAAAAACATGGTCACACCATAATTACCATTACGGGCAATGGCAGTGATCAGGCTTTGACCCAGCACATCCATGGAAAGCCAGGTGTCGTGTAACTTGTAGGGAATATTGAAGTGATGCAATAGCACCAGAATAATAGAAACCCCACGCAATATATCAATGCTGACATTACGCTGCATCAGGGTTTGACTGGAATGATCCATAACAGGCTCAAAGGGTAATTTTTAGCGCCCAAAGCTACTAAACTGGTTCCAGTTGAGCCAATGCCTTTATGTAGTTTTTTGTATTATAAGAGGTTTTTAACAAAAGTTTTTTAGCGCCACTGGACGGGCTGCTCCTTTGCTGTATCATTTTGGGTCGCAGCGGTTTTGGCAGCACCCGTTGAACAGGCAGTGTCAGAAGTAACCACACTACAATCAGAACAGCCGGAAGAGCAGCTACCCTGCACAATACTGGGTTTAACCCACTGACCCAGCCGCACCTGACCTTTTTGTTCCAGCCACACAGCAAGCGCCTGTAACACCTTAAAGCTGGTTTTAGGCATAAAACGGCGCACCACCACGTAGCAGCTCCACAGCAAAATCACTGCAACAATCAGATATTCAATCAGGTTATCCATTGCCTACTCCTTTGCCTATGGGTACAAGACCAAATGCCTGGTACCCATGCTCTTGGTTAATCGTACATGCTAAACGCTGCTTCTAGACCCTGCCTTCTAAAGTCAAACCTTGCCAAGCCCTTGTCATCGTTTAGCCCCAGTAATAACTTGCTACCTGATAAGTGACCAGTGAAGCCAGATAAGCCAGACCAAACAAATAAACGCTCATGATGGCAACGTATCGCCATGAACCAGTTTCCCGCTTGACTGTAGCCAGTGTTGCCAAACAGTGCGGTGCAAAAATAAACCAGACCAGTAACGACAAACCAGTGGCCATACTCCAGCCATTTTCCCCGGTAATATACTGGCCCAAGCCCTGGGCAATGGCATCTTCATCCGTGCCGGACAGGGCATATACCGTACCCAGCGCGGCTACCACCACCTCACGCGCGGCCATGGCCGGAATCAGAGCCACACAGATTTCCCAGGTAAAGCCCAGTGGTGCAAATATAGGCTGAATCCAGTGTCCCAAACGTCCGGCAAAACTGTAGTCAATCGCTGGCAAGGTTGCCCCTTCCGGCGGTGCAGGAAAAGACGACAGGAACCATAACAACACGGTTAAGGCAAAAATAATGCCGCCCACCCGCTTTAAAAAAATTAAGCCGCGCTCATACACGCCCAGCAACACATTCCATAAATTGGGAATCCGATAACTGGGCAACTCCATAATCAGCGCGTGTTCGCTTTTATCGCGTCTAAACAGCTTAATCACATAGGACACCAGCAGCGCACTCACAATACCGGCCATATACAGGGCAAACAGCACCAGCCCCTGCAAACTAAACACGCCCCATACTTTCTGGGCTGGAATAAATGCACCAATGAGTAGGGCATACACCGGTAAGCGTGCCGAACAGGTCATCAGTGGCGCAACCATAATAGTCGTCAGGCGGTCGCGCGGGTCGTTGATGGTACGGGTTGCCATAATGCCCGGAATGGCACAGGCAAAACTGGACAATAAGGGAATAAAAGCCCGGCCACTCAAACCAGCCTTGAACATCAGCTTATCCAGCAAAAAAGCCGCGCGGGGTAAATAACCTGTTTCTTCCAGTACCAAAATAAAAAAGAACAAGATCAGAATCTGTGGCAAAAACTCCAGCACGCCACCTACGCCGGCAATAATGCCATCCACCATCAGACTGCGTAACAGATCATTGCCAATATAGGTGCCAGCCACTTCACCCAGCCAGTCAAAACCTGTCACAATGGCTTCCATAAATGGCTCAGCCCAGGCAAATACCGCCTGAAACACCACAAACATCAGTACTGCCAGCGACAGCAGACCCAGCACCGGATGCAAAAACAGCCGATCCAGAAATTCGGTACGATGGTCGGTAAACTCGGGAATATGCACCGTTTCTTGCAAAATACGGGTGACTTCGGCATGCCGATCCAGGTTTTCAACTGGCGTGGTAGCCTGAAATTCAGCCTGATCCAGCGTCATCAGCAGGTCTGCCACACCGCTGGACTTAATCGCCACGGCCTCCACCACCGGAATGCCAATTTCCTGCGCCAGTTTCTGACTATCAATTTTAATGCCGCGACGTTTGGCTTCATCCATCATGTTCAGCACCAGCAGCATCGGCCGGCCCAGCTGGCGCACTTCCAGTGCAAAACTCAAATGCAGGCGCAGGTTGGTAGCATCCACCACACAGACCAGTAGATCCGGCAGCTTTTCGCCCGGCAGCTCGCCCAGACATACTGCCCGGGTAATGGCCTCATCAGGACTGGTTGCATCCAGACTATACGCGCCAGGCAAATCCAGCACCCGAATGCTGCGACCCGAAGGCAGGCGTACAAACCCTTCCTTGCGCTCAACGGTCACACCGGCATAATTAGCCACTTTTTGCCGCGCACCAGTCAAGTGGTTAAACAGGGAAGTTTTGCCACAGTTGGGGTTACCCACCAGCGCAATATTTTCTACCCGCGTGCTATTTTCTACCCGGGTAATCGTGTCTACTGAACTCATGGGTCTATTGCCTCAACCTCTATACGCTCTGCTTCTGCCCGCCGTAATGCAAACCGGGTAAAACCAATTTGTACCAAAATAGGGTCACGGCCAAACAACCCCATAGCCAGCACCTTTACCTGCTCCCCGGGTACAAAACCAAGCGTGGTCAAACGCTTGCCAATGGCATCTACCGGGGCAGCCGCCATAGATTGTACGGGGGCAGCTGACATCACTGCGGTGATCACTGCCAGCTGATCACGTTTGAGCTTAGAAAGTTGCACAGTCATTGTCCAAAAAATCAAAGTCAGAATGAGAATTATTTACCATATGTGAAGTGTAATCGCTTAGCGCAATAAATCCTATGAAAAAAGCCATTTTGTTTACAAATCGGTTAGTCATAAGGCTTATTATTAATTTTCTCTTAATAAACACAGAAAGTTTAGGCATCATTATACAAGTGTGCTGGTCATTTCACGTCAGTTAAATCATTTAAGGTTGAAAATAGTTTAAGCTGTGACCATCGCAAAACTAACCATCACACTGGTTTCGTTCACTACTTTTACCGTTGCCCGTATTGCCATGCCATCTTCTGCTCCTGTACGTCAGACCATTACCAGAACACCACGCCTGCCCACGCCGGTCAAGCTGCCTGTACACGCGCCATGGTTACAGCAGTTCCGTGAGTATCTGATTGGGCAAGCCATGAGCCCCCATACCCGCAATGCCTATTTATCTGATCTCTGTCAGGCGCAGGATTTTATCGACGTAGACCTACCGGCCTGGAGCAAAATCCAGGTCGATGATTATTTAATGTTTTTACAGCAACAACAAAAAAGCCCGCGCTCCATTGGCCGGGCTTTATCGGCGCTACGACAGTTTTTTAAGCACCAGCGCGAACTGGGTACACGCGAGGATAACCCGGTTCAGGATCATAAAAATCCACAACAGGGGCGGCCGCTGCCCAAAGATTTAAGCCAGGAAGATGTAGAATCCCTGCTGGATGCGCCAGACATTAACACACCTATTGGCTTACGAGATCGTGCCATGCTGGAGGTGCTATACGCCTGCGGCTTGCGGGTCACTGAACTCATTGGCCTGCCGCTTGAAGCCCTTAACTTGCGGGCTGGCTTCCTGCGGGTCAAAGGCAAGGGCAATAAGGAACGACTGGTACCGCTGGGTGAGGTTGCCGTAGAATGGCTGGAAAAATATCTGCAAGATGGTCGTCCAGCGCTAACCCGGCAGCAGCATAACGGTGTGTTCTTAAGCACTCGCGGGGGCCTGATGACCCGGCAAAACTTCTGGTACAGTATCAAGCGTTATGCCCTACAGGCTAATATTCAAACCGAACTGTCCCCACATACCCTGCGTCACGCGTTCGCCACGCATTTGCTAAACCATGGTGCCGATCTGCGAGCAGTACAAATGCTGCTCGGGCACAGTGACTTGTCTACTACCCAAATCTATACTCACGTGGCACGCGCCCGGTTAAAAGCGCTGCATCTGCAACATCACCCGCGCGGCTAAAAGCCTGTACATACAGTGGCTGCCATATTTGCTCACAGAAAAATAGTTGTCATCTAAAGACGCCTCATCGCTTTTTTGTTATGCTGTCGCGCTTTTAACCAGCACAGACTGGTTTTTATTTGCTCAAGTTAAGGAATTATTATGCGGTTAGTCTTAACAGTAATAGCCTCTACAGTACTAGGTCTGGGTCTGGTTGCCTGCTCTAATGCTGATAACTCATCTACCGCTGACAACTCATTGACTGCCACCACACCTGCGTCCGGCAAGGCACTGGACATCACCGAGCGCAATGCCAATAACCGCTTAAAAGACACATTGAGCAAAAACCTCAAGGCGGCCGGAATCAATGCCAAAATCACTGGAGTTCAGCGTACTGAACTGAATAACTTGTACTGGGTCAGCCTGGAAGGAATGCCTTCGGTATATACCACGGCTGATGGCAAATATATTATTCAGGGCGATGTGGTACGGCTGGATAAGAACAATATTCATAATATTAGTGAAGAACTACAGGCCAGTGATACCAAAAATCTGCTGGCAGGCATTAAGCTTAAAGACACCATTATTTATAAACCAAGCGGCAATAGCCGTGCGGTTGTCTATGTGTTTACCGATGCCAGCTGTCCATACTGCCACAAACTGCACGAGGAAATGTCCGCTATTAATGCCAAAGGGATTGAAGTACGTTACCTGGCCTGGCCACGTGGCGAGCAGTTTATGCCTTTGATGACTTCCATCTGGTGTAGCGAAGACCGCAATGCCGCGTTTGATACCGCCATTAAAGGCCTGCCAGTCAATGCCCCACAATGCAAAAACCCAGTGGCAGAGCAGTTCCGGTTAGGCCAGCAAATTGGTGTTAATGGAACACCGGCCATCTATGGTGTTGATGGCAAATATCTGGGTGGATATATGTCTGCCAATGAGTTAGCCAAGCGTTTAGGCCTGTAAAATCCGGGCATTTTAGCTCTTTAATACAGGTCGCTCAGGCGGCCTGTTTTTTATGCCGGCCTTTTTACCCGCCCTGTGAGCAAATTCCTATTTTTAACTGGTGCAAGCAGCCGTTTTTGGCTATGATTTGTGCCTTTATTTAATGAAGTTGGGGGTATGACGGTGAAACCAGTCCGGCTGGCGATTTTAGGCTTAGGCACCGTAGGTGGTGGCGCCTTAAAACTACTACAGGAAAACGCAGCAGAAATTGCGCGTCGTACCGGGCGGGACATTCAGATTACCCACGTGGGTACACGTCGCCCACGCCCCGACTTAAAGCTTGACGGGATTGCCCAAAGCCATGATCTCATGTCTATTGTACGTCAGGATGACGTGGATATTGTCATCGAAGTCATTGGTGGCACCCAACTGGCGCACGATGTAGTGCTCGAAGCCATTCGCCACGGCAAGCACGTGGTTACTGCCAATAAAGCCCTTCTGGCCGAACATGGCAATGAATTATTCCGCGAGGCCGAGCAGCAGCATGTACAAATTGCTTTTGAAGCAGCAGTGGCTGGCGGTATTCCCATCATTAAAGTCATGCGTGAAGGGCTGGCTGCCAACAAGATTGAATGGCTGGCCGGTATCATCAACGGCACTGGCAATTTTATTTTAACCGAAATGCGTGATAAAGGCCGTGCCTTTGCCGATGTGCTCAAAGAAGCGCAGGAATTGGGCTATGCCGAGGCTGACCCAACTTTTGACGTAGAGGGTATTGATGCAGCACATAAGCTGACTTTGCTGGCCTCTATTGCATTTGGCATTCCCCTGCAATTTGAAAAAGTCTATACCGAAGGTATCAGTAAGCTAACAGCTCAGGACGTCAATTATGCCGAAGAGCTGGGCTATCGTATCAAGCATTTGGGCATTGCCCGTCGTCTGCCACATGGCATTGAATTGCGCGTGCATCCGACTTTAATTCCGGAAAGCCGTTTGATTGCCAATGTCAACGGCGTTAAAAATGCCGTGCTGGTACAGGCCAATGCCGTGGGCCCCACCCTGTATTATGGTGCTGGTGCCGGTGCTGGCCCGACTGCCTCTGCGGTGGTGGCTGATGTGCTGGATCTGGTGCGTTTTATCAGTACCCAGAACAATGCCAGCTATGTCCCCCATTTAGCCTTTCAGCCGGATGCGCTGGCCGATACGCCTATTCTGGTCGCTGACCAGATGACCACTGCCTATTATTTGCGTCTGGATGCTGAAGACCACCCAGGGGTTCTGGCCGAAGTCACCACCATTTTAAGTCGTGCTGGCATTAATATTGACGCCATTTTGCAAAAACCGGCACATGATCAGGGACGGGTGCCCGTTATCCTGCTCACCCAGCCAGTGCAGGAAGCCAGCATGAATGAAGCCATTACCCGCATTGAGCAGCTGGATTCCATCCATGCACCTGTGGTTCGCATTCGCTTGGAAACACTGGATAGTTAACAGACATGCACGTTACAGCGCTTGATGCTAGAAACCGGAACCATTTAGCCCTGAGCCATCCAGCCCGGGGCAGTTAATTTTAAAGCTTGGCTGTTCAGCCTGTGCTGGCAGTTACCACAGCCCGTTACTGGGTGACTCAAATATTGGAATACTATTATGTCAAATGCCACTCGCTACACTGGACTGGTTGATCGCTATCGTGATCGTCTGCCGGTATCTGCTACCACCCGTGCTATTTCTTTGGGCGAAGGTAACACCCCGCTGATTAAACTGGAAAATATTCCTGCTTTGACTGGCAAGAACGTTGAAATTTACGTTAAATATGAGGGCCTTAACCCAACTGGCTCCTTTAAGGATCGTGGTATGACCATGGCTGTGACCAAAGCAGTAGAAGAAGGTAGCAAAGCCATTATCTGTGCCTCTACCGGTAATACCTCTGCGGCCGCTGCCGCGTATGCAGCCCGTGCAGGCATCAAGGCATTTGTACTGATTCCTGAAGGCAAGATTGCCATGGGCAAAATGGCACAAGCCATGATGTATGGCGCCATTACCCTGCAAATTCGTGGTAACTTTGATGCAGGCATGCAACTAGTCAAAGAAGTTGCTGAACAGGCACCGGTCACTATTGTCAACTCTATTAATCCGTATCGTCTGCAAGGCCAAAAGACCGCAGCCTTTGAAATTGTAGAAGAACTGGGCCGCGCACCGGATTTCCACTGCCTGCCCGTAGGGAATGCCGGCAATATCACTGCCCACTGGATGGGTTACTGCGAAAGTGCAGTTGATTCAGAACATCATGCCAGCAATCGTGCGGTATATGATCCTTCAACGGATGCCTTTACCGGCATGGCTACCACCCAGTCACGCCCCAAAATGGTGGGCTATCAGGCGGCGGGTGCAGCGCCCTTTTTGCGCGGTGCGCCGGTTGCCGACCCTGAAACCCTGGCGACTGCCATTCGCATCGGTAATCCGCAAAGCTGGAAACATGCCCATGCCGTCATGAAAGAGTCCGGCGGCTGGTTTGATGAGCTACAAGACAGCGAAATTCTGGAAGCACAGCGCATGCTGGCCATGTATGAAGGCATTTTCTGCGAACCGGCGTCTGCTGCTTCCCTGGGTGGTGCCATTCGAGACATTAAAAACGGTAAAATCCCTGAAGGTTCAGTGGTAGTGTGCACCTTAACCGGTAATGGCTTAAAAGACCCGGATACTGCCATCAAACAATGTGCTGATGCAGTGATGCTGGGCATTGATGCCACACTGGAGCAGGTTAAGGCCGGCATCCTGTCCAATATGGACTAATGACTCCAAGTCCAAAAGAATATTAATAAAAAACCCTGAAGTAATTTTCAGGGTTTTTTATTATAAACAGCAGCGAATTTTCAGCAAAGAAACTGCCTTACACAGCGTTTAGTTAAAGCGACTAAATGAGTTGTTCAGCCAGGTAAAAATACGGTTGGCGTCACTGGTGCGGCCAGCGGTTGTTTTTGCGCCCAGCAGCACCACCACAGTAGGTCGCTGGTTAATATTGGCCTGCATCACTACACAGCGGCCAGCTTCATTAATAAAACCGGTCTTGGATAAACCAATATTCCAGGTGCCATCCCGTACCAGTGAATTGGTGTTATTGGATTTGAGCACCCGGTAGCCCAGGTTAAAGTCATAATGTGGTGTGGTGGTAAACTGGCGAATTAGCCCGTACTGATAAGCAGTGGTTACCAGAATTCCCAGATCCTTGGCCGACGCCACATTGCGTGGATCAAGGCCAGTCGGGTCACCAAACCAGGTAGACGTCATGCCCAGATCACGGGCTTTTTTATTCATGGCGGCCATAAAGGCAGTCTTGCCACCTGGGTAGGTTCGTGCCAGCGCAGCAGCTGCCGGGTTTTCCGACTTCATGAGGGCAGCCAGCAACAGCTCAGCACGATTCATTTCATCGCCAGAACGCAAGGTAGAACTGGCCTGTTTGGGGCCAATAAAGTCTTCTGGCTGCAAAATAATACGTTGCGCCATATCCAGACGGGCATCGGCGGTCACTACCGCAGTCATCAACTTGGAGATTGACGCAATAGGCAGCGCCTTGTCGGTATTTTTACTGTACAGTACTTCGCCAGTCTGGGCATCCAGTACCAACGCTGCGGCAGCATTGACCTCTGGCTGTCCCTGTAGCTTGTTCACCAGCTGGGTGCCCAGCTGTTTTACCGGTTCCCTGACCCGCTCCACCACAGTGGACAAATTACCCGAACGACCCGGCAACTGGCGAACATCAACGCTGACCTCACTGCTGTCAACGTCATCACGCATCAGCCTGCTGGCCTGCTCATCGGCAGACCATGCAATTTGTCCGGTTCCTGCCGGTGCCTGCTGGATAGACACCGCCGCATGGCTTAGTCCTGTAAAACCGATTACCCCAAGCACCAGTGGCAAATAAATCATACGCCATCCGGATTGCTGTCCCATAGTTTGTCTTGATTTGGCCATCATTCACGCTTCCTGCAAAAATGCCAAGCAGGCCATTATTGAGACATCTCTCAACGCAATGACCATGCAATGACATAAAATTCGAGCTAGAATACAAGAATGGCGAAATCAGTCGCTGCTTGGCAAGTGTTTTTCATAGCCATTAACAAAAAACTTTGCAGTTTTGCGAAGGAGGGCACAGTTTGATTAAAGTTCTGGTGGTGGATGATCATGAATTAGTCCGCACTGGCATTTGCCGGATGCTGGCGGATACGCCGGATATAAGCGTGATCGGACAAGCCGAATCTGGAGAAATGGCGATTGATATGGCACGCCGGGAACACCCTGATGTGGTATTGCTGGATGTCAACATGCCAGGTATCGGCGGGGTAGAAACTACCCGGCGTTTAATTCAGAGCGTGCCTGGCGTCAAGGTGCTGGCAGTGAGCGGTCTAGCCGAAGAACCTTATCCGTCATTATTATTAAAGGCTGGTGCCAAGGGTTACATTACCAAGGGTGCTCCACTGGCCGAAATGGTTCGTGCCATTAAAAAAGTCATGCAGGGTGGCAAGTATTTTAGTGCTGACATTGCCGAGCAAATTGCCAGTAGTTATTTATCTGAACAACAGCAATCACCGTTTGACTTATTATCTGAACGGGAAATGCAGGTTGCGCTGATGGTGGTTAATTGTATCAGTGCGCAGGAAATTGCTGACCGCCTGTTTGTGAGTGTGAAAACTGTTAACACCTACCGTTACCGGATTTTTGAAAAACTGGATGTGGACAGTGATGTCAAGCTGACCCATCTGGCCATCCGCTACGGGCTAATCAAACCTTAATATGGCTCACTATTCCTCAAGGAAGAGGTTAATGTACAAGTTAAAGCGGCTGTTTCCAGCCGTCCAGCCACCGCACGATCCAGCCATTTTGCGCCGTCTGAGCCTGATTTATTCAGGTTACCGGCTGGCTTTATCATTTTTTTTAATTGCCCTGTTTTTAATCACCTTAAATAATCCGATTGTAGGCGGCAGCGAACCATATTTATATCTTAATGCGCTGGCCGGCTATGCTTTTTTCACCCTGCTGTCATATGTTTCCCTGCGCCACTGGCCGCATCAGCTGGATAACCAGATTACCTTTATGCTGGTGATTGATATCTGTGCGCTCACCGTTATGCTATATGCCAATGGTGGCCCCAGCCTGCAAATGTCCATGCTGTACATGGTGGTGGTGATGGCTGCCAATATCCTGCTGCCTGCCCTGCGCGCGCTCACCATTGCACTATTTGCCGCCATTACTGTTATTTACCAGCAGTTTTTTTATAGTCTGGCTCAAAATACTGATATCCGCGGCATTAGTGGTGCTGCCCTACTGGCTTTGAGCTTTGTGGGCATTGCCCTGTTTGGACAGCTGATTACCCAGCGTTTAAGGCTGGTTGAACAACTGGCGCAGCAGCGCTACCGTGAAATTAACCAGCTACAGGCCATTAACCAGCAAATTGTAGAGCAGATTGAAACCGGTCTGCTGGTACTGGATGAACAGCGCAATGTCTTGCTGATCAATAAAGCAGCCCAGCAACTGGCATTTTCCAGCGACCTGATCATGCAGGACATTATGGATCAGCCACTCCCCAGCATCCATCCACAACTGGCTAAACAAATCAGTCAGGCTCTAGCCCAACAGCAATATGAATTTTTGATCAGACCACAAGGCAAGAATCAGGATTTAAATATCCAGCTGACCAAGCTACAACATCATGGTAGGACCAGCCATATCCTGGTAATTATGCAAAGCTTGCAGCGCCTAAACCAGCAGGTTCAGCAATTAAAGCTAGCCTCTCTGGGGCAACTGACTGCCAGCATTGCCCATGAAATCCGCAACCCGCTGGCTGCCATTAGCCAGGCCAGTGAGCTGATGGCCGAAAGCCCGCTCGAAACCACTGACCGCGACCTGCTCAATATGATTCAGCGCCAGACCAGGCGTCTGGATTTGATTATTGAAAATATCCTGCAAATGTCCAGGCGAAAACCCTTAAGTCCACAGCAAATTATGCTGGATGAATGGATGATGCAATTAATTAATGATAATCTGGCGCACTTTAAACAGTATATCCAGACACAGATAGGTGCTGACCTAAGCGTATGGTTTGATCCCTTGCAACTACAGCATATTCTGGTCAACCTCTTGCAAAATGCTGTACACCACAGTAAAAAATTGCATGATTCACCGGTAGTCCGGGTGCTGGCCAGTCAGGATGAGCAACAACGCATCATACTGGATGTCATGGACTCAGGCCCTGGTGTCAGTGCCAAAGCAGTACAAACCCTGTTTGAACCCTTTTTTACCACTGAGCCTAACGGTACCGGCCTTGGCCTGTATTTATCCCGGGCATTTTGCGAGGCCAATGACGCCCAATTGCTCTATATTCCACAAACGCGCGGTGCCTGCTTTCGCATTGTCTTTCGCTCACCCACTCAGGCATGTTAGGCTTAGCTGGTTTTATGCTTTTTATCTGTCATGAAGGAACATGATGCAAAATCGTCCCCTTGCTTTAGTTGTTGATGATGAAGAAGATTTACGCTTACTGATGCGCATGACGCTTAAGCGTATGAATATTGACTGCTATGTGGCAGACAGCCTGCAACAAGCACAGCAACTACTGAAAAAAAACAAGTTTGATGTCTGCCTGACCGACCTAAACCTACCTGATGGTAGTGGCCTAGAACTGGTGCACACCATTATCCAGCATTATCCGCAATTGCCGGTTGCGGTCATTACTGCTTATGGCAGCATGGACATTGCCATTGAAGCCTTAAAAGCAGGTGCCTTTGACTTTGTCAGTAAGCCTATTGAAATGCCACGCCTGAAAAACCTGATTGAACAGGCGCTTAAGGTTAACAGCCAGGCTCAAAGTGTTACCAATGGCATTGAGCATCAAAAACTGCTGGGTAACTCACCTGTCATGCAGCAGTTAAAAGCCACCCTGCACAAGCTGGCACGCTCCCAGGCGCCGGTCTATATCAGTGGAGAGTCCGGTACAGGCAAGGAAGTGGCCGCACGCCTGATTCATTTGCTTGGGCCACGCAGCAATGGGCCATTCATTCCCGTCAACTGTGGCGCCATTCCCAGCGAACTGATGGAAAGTGAGTTTTTTGGTCATAAAAAAGGCAGTTTTACCGGCGCAACCGAAGACAAAGTCGGCCTGTTCCAGTCGGCTCAGGGCGGTACCTTATTTCTAGATGAAGTGGCTGACTTGCCTTTGTCCATGCAGGTTAAGCTGCTACGTGCCATTCAGGAAAAAAAGATTCGTCCCATCGGTACCCAGCAGGAAATCAGTGTAGATATCCGTCTGCTCAGTGCCACCCATAAAAACCTGCAACATCTGGTTCAGCAGGGCTTGTTCCGGCAGGATTTGTACTATCGCATCCATGTCATTGAAGTGAATATGCCGCCCTTACGCGACCGGGCGCAGGATATTTTATTGCTGGCTGGCGCTTTTATTGAACAAATCTGTCAGGAATGGGGTATAGAACAACCTGTACTGTCCAAAGCAGCACAGCAAGCCTTGCTGCAATATACTTTCCCGGGCAATGTCCGCGAACTACACAATATTTTAGAACGTGCCCTGACCTTAAGTGATGGGCAGGAAATTCTGCCTGAATCCCTGCAACTGCATGGTTCCGGTAACAGCCAGCCTCCTGTATTAACCACGCAGCAACTGGTGCCTGAACCGGTATATCTCTCCGAACAACCTGCGGCCAGTACCCGCCCAGAACCCCAAAAGCTTAATGCACAGGGTCTGCCCAGCGAGGGGCTGGAAGCCTATCTGGAGGATATTGAAAAGCAGCTGATTTTGCAGGCACTGGAAAGTTCCTACTGGAACAGGACGGTTGCTGCCAAAAAACTGGGCATGACTTTTCGTTCCTTACGCTACCGCCTGAAAAAATTTGGACTGGATAGCGATCAGGACGACGATGATGAGAGCAGATAAGCAAAGCCACTTCGTTATACTCGCCTTGCAGATGAGGAATATATTCCGCAAGTTCTCATTTGCCTGCTCGCAAGGTGAGAAGCTTTGCTTCGATTAAGGCAGGTTCAACATCTTGCCAAAAGTAGCCACGCTGCTGTCCAACGTGATATCTATATGATCCTTTAGCGCCTGGTCTTTAATCATGATATCCGGCTGAATTCCCTTACCTTCAATCAGGCGCCCCTTTGGTGTGTAATAACGGGAAACGGTGAGCTTGATGGCATGACCATCTGCAATTGGCCACAGTTTTTGTACTGAGCCTTTGCCATAGCTGTTTTCACCCATAATAGTGGCACGCTGGTGATCCTGAAATGCACCAGCCAACACTTCAGCAGCAGAAGCTGAATAATGGTTCACTAGCACTCCCAGGGGTACGCTGGCATAGCGTGCAGGCGGTAAGGCCTGATAGCGCTGTTCCGGCTCGCCACGTCCTTTGGTATAAACAATCAGACCCTGATCCAAAAACAGGTCTGCCACCTCTACCGCAGCCGATAGCAATCCGCCTGGATTATCACGTAGATCCAGTAATACTGCTTTTAAAATATTATTTTTTTGATAGTCGATGATCGCCTGATCAATCTGGCTGGCAGTCTGAGCCTGAAAAGCATTCACTTTAAGTACCAGAATACCATTGGGATAACCCAGTGCTTTTACCACATTGTCTTCTGGCGTTGCACGTACCACTTTAATAATAACAGGATGCCTGCCCAGCTCCGAAACCGATAGCTCAACAGTTGTTCCTACCGCCCCGCGCAGTAGCTGTTCAATATCATGTGCATTTAAACTGCGGGTATTTTTACCATCAATTTTATATAACAGCATCCCTTCATGCAGACCGGCACGCGCAGCCGGAGAACCAGCCTCAACCCGGTCAATCTGCCAGCTGGCGTCTGCTTCTGTGGAGGCACGAACGGTTAAACCGGTTTGTGCGACCTCACCCTCGGTAAAGTCCATGAGTGCCGCGTAGGTATGAGAATCCAGATAATCAGAGTAAGGATCAAGCTGGGATAACAGGCCATGCAGTGCATTTTCAAACAGCTCGTTGTCATCCACGGGCTCTACATAGTTTTCCTTCACCTTTTCATAAATGCTCACAAAGCGCCGGATTGCATCTATTGGTACATCATCATAAATAGTTGCTTGAGAGGATGTCGCTTTTGGAGCAGATGATGTTAAATCCAGTGACGATGGCTGATCAAACTCATCAACTTCATCCAGAGAATCCACTGAATCAAATAGCGCATCAGGCGTAGCTGCATGAGCAGCCATCCTGTCAAAACTGCTTATCCCGCATAACAGGATAACTCCAGCAAGCCAGCTTGTTTTCATATTAAATGACTGCCTGAAGGGGTGTATCCTCTAAATGCACCAGATTTCGGCCTGTCATCTCTTGCGGTACCGGAATTTGCATCAAATTGAGCAAGGTAGGCGCCACATCTGCCAGCACACCACCTTGCTCAATGACAGCTCCCGTAGAGCCAACATAAATCAGTGGAACAAATTCAGTAGTATGCTGGGTATGCACCTGGCCGCTGTCATAATCCATCATTTGCTCAACATTACCATGGTCCGCAGTAATCAGCATATGGCCGCCCTGTGCCATCACTGCTTGATATACCCGGCCCATGCACTGATCCAGTGCTTCTACTGCCTTAACCGCAGCATCAAAAACGCCAGTATGCCCTACCATATCACCATTGGCATAGTTGACCACCAGCAAGTCATACTCACCGGACTCAATGGCTTTGACCAGCTCATCAGTCACCTCAAACGCACTCATTTCCGGTTTTAAATCATAGGTCGCCACATTGGGTGACTTGATCAAAATACGTTGCTCACCAGCAAACGGTTCTTCACGACCACCACTAAAGAAAAAAGTGACGTGGGCATATTTCTCAGTTTCAGCAATCCGTAACTGGGTTTTGCCCAAACTGGCCACATACTCACCCAAAGAATTGTGCAAATCTTCAGGCATATAAGCCACATTTGCCGGGATAGTTTTGGCATAACGGGTCAGCATCACAAAATCAGCCAGCTGCGGACGCTTTGCACGTTTAAAGCCCACAAAATCATCTTCCACAAACGCACGGGTAATTTCACGGGCACGATCAGCACGGAAGTTCATAAATACAATGCTGTCACCGTCCTGCACAGTTGCTGGCTCACCCACTGTGGTGGCTTTAACAAACTCATCGGTTTCATCCTGCGCATATGCTTGTGCCAGCCCTGCCAGCGCGGTGACAGCATGGCGCGTGGCATGGCCTTCAGTCAGCAGGCGATAGGCCTGTTCCACTCGATCCCAGCGCTCATCACGATCCATGGCAAAATAACGGCCAATCAGGCTGGCAATGCGGACTTGTCCTTTGTTAGCGGCATTAATCTGTGCGGCTTTTTCTTCAAATTCAGCAATATATTTTTCAGCACTTTTTGGTGGGGTATCTCGGCCATCCAAAAAGGCATGCACCAGAACATTCACACCACGCTGGGCGGCCAGTTGGCTCATGGCCACTATATGATCAATGTGGGCATGCACACCGCCGTCCGACAACAAGCCCAGAATATGCAGGTTGCCGCCACTGGCTTTGGCTTTTTCTACTGCATCCACCAAAACCGCATGTTCAAAAAACTGCCCCTCACGGATTTGCTTGCTAATTTTGGTAGAATCCTGATACAGCACGCGTCCAGCACCCAGATTCATATGGCCAACTTCGCTGTTACCAAACTGGCCTTCTGGCAGCCCCACATCCTCCCCCGAACCTGAAACCAGCCCATGCGGATGATGGGCTTTAATTGCATCAAGATTGGGTGTATTGGCCGCAAGGTAAGCATTGTCTTTTCGCTCTTCACGATGACCAATACCATCCAGAATAACCAATACATGAGGGATTTTAGGGGAAGTTGCAGCAGTCATAGGCTCAGGCTCTTTTTGACTTAAAATACAATGATGCAAATTTTAACCAAAAGTTGCCTGCTACACTATGTCAAAACCGTATCAATTCCTGCTTTTTCAAAAACTTTCGTCTATTTAGGCGGCTGGTTCTACTTGCTGAGTGACTTTACTGTCCTGTTCCAGTGCTTTTTGAGCCTTCTGCTCAAGCTGTAAATTCTTTTCCAGCGTAGCAAATACACCAGGCAGCTTTTTTCTTGACCAGGCGTTGAATAGTTTTTCAATAAATAACGGCAAGCGCATACCCAGCAAGTTGGACTCCATCAGTTCATTCGTAGAGGCCACCCGGGTTCCCATCACATAGTCAAACCACGGGCGGGTCACGCACCAGTTGGCATCCTGATTGCTATTCATATGATGATCATAATGCCAGGGAATCCGGTTTTTTGCCCAGTCTGGCTCCAAATGCGCACGGCGATGGACATAAAAATATTTGCCGGCACAATACCAGAAACTTAAGGCCATCCCTTTGGAAAATGGATAGGCCAGTGTGCTGGCTGTACTGGCAACCACTACCAATGACAGCAATTCCAGCCGGGTACGCTCATTTTTCAGGCCTTCCACATAGCCTTCATCATTAAACTGCTGCTTACGTACCAAACGATGATGCGTCCAGTGGCTGTTCATGCTGGCAGGACTTGGACTAAAGCGTGGCTGCCCCTTACGGTGAACCCCATGTAAAATATACTTATGCGCCACCCACTCAAAGGCATTGGAAATTAGCACCCCTGCAATAAAACCCTTTAGCATGGCCCGGCACTCCTTGTTCAATGATTGCATGATTAAATTAACAACTATTTTGCCTTGAAAAGCTGACCAGTTCTTGACCATAATCACCGTTAAATTGACCAAATACGACACACACTAAAGGAAAGGACATGGCGTTTGGCTTTAATCGTGAATCGGTAAATGGTGGCCTGGCTGAATTAGTTGGCAGTTTTTGCGCCCAACGCCAGCTCAAGACGCCTGAATCCTGCCAGTTATATCAGAGCAGTCAGCGTATTCCCTTTCATATTTGGCAAAACATGCTGCAAGAGGTCAATAAACAATATCAGCAACCTGCCCTGGGATTGCATATTGCCAAATTAATCAAACCGGCGCACATTGGAATTCTGGGGTATTTAGGTTTATCCTGCCAGAACCTGGGAGATGCCCTGCAACGTTTTGAACGTTACCATCGGCTGGCTTATGATTGTAATGACTTACAAATACACATGCATCATCAGCAGATTGAAATCAGTTGGGGCATTGCTGCTGGCAAGCCCGGCCAACTGGTCGATGAAACGGCTATTGCCCTGTTTAAAAACATTACTGAACAGCTGATTATCCCTCACTCCCTCACCCTGTCACGCATAGAGTTTGTTAATCCCCCTGTTACGCAGATACAGGTTTATCAAAATTATTTTGGCTGCCCCGTGTTATTCGACTCCACACGTACCCGGATTATCTTTCCCCTACACCTGTTAAACCTGCCAGTAAGAGGCGCTGATCAGGCACTCCAGCAATTACTGGATTCGCAGGCCGCAAGTCTGCTGCATGAACTCCCTGAGCATGATTTTTTTGACCGGCAACTTCAGCAATATATTACCCAGGCAGTACATCAAGGCAGTATTCAGATTGACGACATTGCCCAGAAAATGCACCTGTCGGTACGCGGTCTACAACGTGAGCTCAGCAAACGCCACTACAGTTTTCAACAACGGCTGGCGCAAGTACGTGAAACCCTGGCCAAACAATACTTACAGGACACCAGTTTAAGCCTGATTGATATTGCCCTGCTGCTGGCCTACTCCGAACAAAGTGCTTTTCAGCGTGCATTTAAACAATGGACAGGACAGACACCTCATCACTGGCGTCTTCAGAATCTACCCGCTAAAACAACAACTCCATATAAATAACAGCCATAAAAAATGCCACCCTCGGGCAGCACTTTTATAATATGGATATAAAACTATACTTCGCTATAAGCAAGCTTACTGAACACGCTGCCATACCTGATTTCGGCCCAGTAGTGACACACCCAGATAACCTCTTAAATTAAAGGTTTTACCATCATCAGACAGTGTGCCTTTTAATTTGTAAGTCTTACCGGACTTGGGGTCCAGAATGCTGCCATAATCGTAGCTGTTTTTAACGCCATCAACTGCTCTTAAACCATGAACCAGCGTCATACCAACCACAGGTTTATTTTTAAGATTACCGGTGCATTTTTCGCATACTTTGGTGGCATTCTTATCCAGCAGGCTTTGTACCGTACCGCTTAGGCTGCCATTTGTTTCAGTAAATTTAACCATAGCACGCGGCTTGCCCGTTTTATCGTCAATGGTTCTCCAAACGCTTCCATCCAGCTGATCTGCGGCAAAAGTCGCAGCACTTACCGCCATCATGATTGACACTAAAGCAAAACGACGCATCTCAACATCCTTATAGTATATTACTCGCTTTATCATAATCTGATTATAAATTGCTTCAATATCATTGTGTGACTCACGAGTATTTAGATGTAAAGTTATCTTTCATTATTTACTTATTTATTGCTTAAATTTTATACATTGTGGAGTACTTATGGCTTTTCCTGAATACTTTAAACGCTATGCAATTGAAAAAATACTCAAGTTAGCCTGCAAATTTCCCAGTCAGTATCATCTTCCGCCCTCAGTGCTACGCCAAAGCCTATCAACCTTGAGCAAAAGCTTCTCCGTGCACCCAGACGTGCGTATCTCTCAGGTAAAACTGGGTACTTATCATGCCGAACGCCACCACATCAACCATGAAAAACCTTCTTCACGGGTAGTTTTACATATTCATGGTGGGGTGTTTTTTCTGGGTGGCCCTGATACTCATCGCGCATTAGCCAGCCAGATGGCCGCTCAAACTGGCGCTACAGTATACGTGCTGGATTATCCGCTGGCACCTGAATATCCCTGTCCAGCAGCCATGCATGCAGTGAAAGAAGCCTATATGGCCCTGATCATGAAAGGTTATGATGCAAAAAACATCACCATTTCTGGTGATTCCTGCGGTGGCAATCTGGTGCTGGCAGCAGTGCTGGCGCTTAGAGACGAAAATGTCATGTTGCCCTCAGCCATGGTATTAATGTCGCCTTTTCTGGACTTGACCTTAAGTGGCGAGTCCATGCTGATGAATCAGAAACTTGATGCCATGCTTAACCGGGAGTTATTAGCGCAAGGCAGTCGTTACTATGCTGGAGAGCAATATAGGCTGGGTGATCCTCTAGTATCGCCTTTGTTTGCTGATTTATCCGGACTTCCGCCTACACTGGTGCAAGTAGGAAGCAAAGAAATTCTGCTTGATGACGCCAACCGTTTTAAGGCGCTGGCAGAAGTGAACAACAGCCCTGTTGTGTTGAATGTTTACCCTGGTATGTGGCATGTATTCCAGATGTTTAGCTCCTGGGTTGACATGGCAGAACAGGCACTGGTGGAAATTCGCGATTTTATCCGCCATCATACGCAGGCTTGAATAAAACACTCATCCGGAAACTCTACCTTGCTACAACCAGCTAATTATCATCAGGATAAGAACACATGACTGACTTTAACGATTATTACTGGTTTGCACTGGTGGTAGAGCACAACGGCTTTAGCGCAACCGAACGCGCAACGGGTATACCAAAATCCCGGCTCAGTCGCCGTGTTCAAAGTCTTGAGCAACAACTCGGAGTACGATTAATTCAGCGAACCTCAAGACAATTTGCTGTTACTGATATTGGTATGCGGGTTTACCACCATGCACGCGCCATGCTAATGGAGGCACAAGCAGCTCAGGAAGCAATTGATCATTTGCAGGCCGAGCCACGCGGCACAATTCGGGTCAGTGTGCCCGTAAATATTGCCGAACAGGAAATGGTGTATATCCTGCCCAGATTCTTACAGCGTTATCCAGATGTCAAAATACAATTGATGGTTAGTAATCGCCGCGTGGATATTATCAATGAAGGCATTGACGTTGCATTGCGAGTACGCTCACAACTAGATGAAGACGCTTCTTTCATTATCCGGCGTTTTGGACAGATTAATCATCGGCTGGTGGCCTCCACTAACTATTTAAACCAGTATGGTCGCCCCAATCAGCCAGAACAATTAACCCAACATACTACCTTAAGTATGAGTGAAGACGAGATAAATCAGCATTGGATGCTGGAAGATCAGACAGGGCAGGTAAAGCGTATCAAAATTCAACCTACCGTTATGGGTTCAAATTTTCATATGCTCACATGTTTTGCTGAACAAGGCCTTGGCATTGCCTTACTGCCAGAAACCATGTGCGCTCAACAGGTTAGAACAGGAAGGCTCGAGGTTGTACTCAGTGACTGGAAACTCGCACAAGGCACATTTCATGCAGTTTATCCATCACGGCGGGGCATGCTGCCAGCAGTAAGGGTTTTTATTGACTATCTGGTTGAAGAGTTGCCTACTGTATTAGCACAAAGCCAGCTCTAGGCTGGCTCTGTATTTGGTTCCGGTTACCTAATTTACTTAGTATCTACCCAATGTACCTTGCCGCGTAGCCCACCAATATTATTGTCACAATGCTGCTCAAAGCGTAGATCAATAGATTTCAAGCGACCATCTACATAGCTGACATCATCAATAATAAACCAGCCAGTTAATGTGTTACAGCCACGGCCATCTCCATCCCAGTTCAGTCCGCCCTTAATAGGATTGTGAAAAGGATAGCGTTTTAGATCAATGTACTTACCTTTCGATAATTTTTTGTTTGCATCCGGCAGTGCAAACGTACCAGACCAAACACTATCACCATGCACAGTAATATTTAATACATTGTCAGTTGAGCTAACAGAAATCAGGGTATCACGTGGCGTAAACAAATTTCGTTCCCCCATACCAATATAATCCCCAACCTCACTGTCTAAATAAATATAATTATCAACAGCAGGTATTGCATCTGGTGCAGGTTGCCAGTTAAATCCAACATGACTAGGCGAGGCTTTCCAATGCACCATACCCAGCAGCACGGTATCAGGATTATTCTCACAATGCTGACCAAACCGATAATCAATGGCTTTTAAGCTACCTGCCTCGTAACTTACCTGATCAACCGCAAGCCAGCTGCGGGATTGATTACACCCTCTGCCTCTGCCTTTGCCTGACCAATCAAAGCCACCTTTCAATGGATTATGAAAGGAGTAGCGGTTTAAATCCGCATAGATTCCTGCTCTAATTTCAGGTAAGGTAAAGCAATGCTACTCGTCCAGTCATCATAGCCTTCATTAGTCTGTAGGTAGAGGAGATTCTTAAAACCACTTAAAGAGAACTCATTACCTTGGTAAGCGTATTGCTGCCCGGCACTGATATAATCATCAGGGCTGCCTACTATACTCGCAAAATTACCGGGAAAAGGCTGCAACACTGGAACGGACACAAATGATGACTCATAAACTGCATATTCAGGTGCTCTATTATTGATAAACAGTGGTCCCGTTGAGGTATCCTCAAATACTAGTGGGGTAGTTAATTTTTTCTGAGCAACCACTTTTAGCATGCTATGGGCTGCAAATCTTGGTTGATAGTTTTTATCATACACCGTCGCTGTTAGTGTCCAGTTGCCTGCCTCTAATTCTTGTAAGTAACCTTTGAGCAGATTTTTACAGCCAACTGACACACTGAGTGTTCTGGTTTCTTCGCCTTTTTCCAACAGCAAGGCGATATAACTAAAACTGGCCTCCTGGCCGGTCTTACAGGTTTGCTGGGCAAAATCATGTAAAGTATTATCTGAAGGCAAATTCTGTGCGCACTAAAGAAGATAAATCAAGCGTAAACAGCACATTACCATTTTCCGCTACCGTATTATCCACAGTCAATTTAATAGTTCTTGCTGGGTCATCAGTAGATAGCTCTGGTAGAGGCGGCACAGGTGTTGACGGTTCACCTGATCCATTACCCTTATCCTGAGGGTTATTGCCCGAACCTCCGCCACCACAGCCACTTAATAAAGCGAGCATGGTAAAAATACCCAGCAAATATCGCCGTAAAAAAGCTTGCTTCGTTTTCATGAATTAAAAAGTTCTTTCAATACTTAGGTAAAGCAAAATAGCCGAAGTTTAATTTGAATAAAAGAGAGTAATATAAAAAAAGAATTACCATCTTTGCAACAAAGGGCTCTTATTGCTTGCTCAGGTCAATTCCTTAAACAAAAAGCCTCCGTAAGGTTAACTTACGGAGGCTAAAATAAATGAGCTGGCGATGCGCTGAGACTGGACTAGCAAACTTAAAGTGTCGCTTTGAGGCTTTGCCCAGTCGCAAGGCCGAACGACGCGTTTTGCTTGTCTTGCACTTACTTTAAAGCAGTGCTTTAAAGTAAGCTCAAGGCACGACCCTTAAAAAGAAAAGGAGAGCAACCATTGGTTACTCTCCTTATTGAATAATGAGCTGGCGATGCCCTACTCTCACATGGCGAATGCCACACTACCATTGGCGCAACGTGGTTTCACTTCTGAGTTCGGGAAGGGATCAGGTGGTTCACACGTGCTATGGTCGCCAGCACAACTGGTCGATGATTGGTGGTCTTTGGTGCCACATCTCATCCTGTCCGGTTGCAGCTGATGGATATGATCCATCAGGCTAAGCAATATTACAGCAAAGGTGGTTGAGTCTGTCGATGCAATGTCTGAATCAAGCAGTTACTGATCTGGCAGCAACAGTATGCTTGTTTAAGGTCTACAACGCTTTAGGTGTTGTATAGTCAAGCCTCACGAGCAATTAGTACTGGTTAGCTTCATGTATCACTACATGTCCACACCCAGCCTATCAACGTCCTGGTCTTGAACGGCTCTTTAGTTGGGATAAACCCAAAGGGAAATCTTATCTTGAGGTGGGCTTCGTACTTAGATGCTTTCAGCACTTATCCCTTCCGAACATAGCTACCCGGCGGTGCCACTGGCGTGACAACCGGTACACCAGAGGTTCGTCCACTCTGGTCCTCTCGTACTAGGAGCAGATCCTCTCAAATTTCCAGCGCCCATGGTAGATAGGGACCGAACTGTCTCACGACGTTCTAAACCCAGCTCGCGTACCTCTTTAAATGGCGAACAGCCATACCCTTGGGACCTGCTTCAGCCCCAGGATGAGATGAGCCGACATCGAGGTGCCAAACACCGCCGTCGATATGAACTCTTGGGCGGTATCAGCCTGTTATCCCCAGAGTACCTTTTATCCGTTGAGCGATGGCCCTTCCATACAGAACCACCGGATCACTAAGACCTACTTTCGTACCTGCTCGACTTGTGGGTCTCGCAGTTAAGCGCGCTTTTGCCTTTATACTCTACGACTGATTTCCGACCAGCCTGAGCGCACCTTCGTACTCCTCCGTTACTCTTTAGGAGGAGACCGCCCCAGTCAAACTACCCACCAGACACGGTCCTCGTCCCGGATCACGGGACAGAGTTAGAACCTCAACATTACCAGGGTGGTATTTCAAGGATGGCTCCAATGGAACTGGCGTCCCATCTTCATAGCCTCCCACCTATCCTACACAAGTAAGGTCAAAGTTCAGTGTCAAGCTGCAGTAAAGGTTCACGGGGTCTTTCCGTCTAGCCACGGGTACACGGCATCTTCACCGCGATTTCGATTTCACTGAGTCTCTGCTGGAGACAGCGCCGCCATCATTATGCCATTCGTGCAGGTCGGAACTTACCCGACAAGGAATTTCGCTACCTTAGGACCGTTATAGTTACGGCCGCCGTTTACTGGGGCTTCGATCAAGAGCTTCGCTTACGCTAACCCCATCAATTAACCTTCCAGCACCGGGCAGGCATCACACCCTATACGTCCACTTTCGTGTTTGCAGAGTGCTATGTTTTTAATAAACAGTTGCAGCGGCCTGGTTACTGAGGCTGCCAACAGCTCAAGGAGTAAATCCTATCACCATCAGCAGCGTACCTTCTCCCGAAGTTACGGTACTATTTTGCCTAGTTCCTTCAGCAGAGTTCTCTCAAGCGCCTTGGTCTACTCGACCTGACCACCTGTGTCGGTTTCGGGTACGGTTCCTGTGCAACTGAAGCTTAGAGGCTTTTCCTGGAAGCATGGTATCAGCCACTTCACTGTACAAGTACAGCTTGCTATCGGCTCTCAGCATAGAGCACCCCGGATTTGCCTAGGATGCATGCCTACCACCTTTCACCTGGACAACCATCGCCAGGCTGACTTAACCTTCTCCGTCCCCTCATCGCATTGCACAGAAGTATTGGAATATTAACCAATTTCCCATCGATTACGCATTTCTGCCTCACCTTAGGAGCCGACTCACCCAGCCCCGATTAACGTTGGACTGGAACCCTTGGTCTTTCGGCGAGGGAGTTTTTCACTCCCTTTATCGTTACTCACGTCAGCATTCGCACTTGTGATATCTCCAGCAAGCTTCTCAACTCACCTTCACAGACTTACACAACGCTCCCCTACCACGCACAACAAGTGTGCATCCGCAGCTTCGGCACATAGTTTTAGCCCCGTTACATCTTCCGCGCAGGCCGACTCGACTAGTGAGCTATTACGCTTTCTTTAAAGGGTGGCTGCTTCTAAGCCAACCTCCTAGCTGTCTATGCCTTCCCACATCGTTTCCCACTTAACTATGATTTTGGGGCCTTAGCTGGCGGTCTGGATTGTTTTCCTCTTGACGATGGACGTTAGCACCCACCGTCTGTCTCCCGGATAGTACTCATTAGTATTCGGAGTTTGCATCGGTTTGGTAAGTCGGGATGACCCCCTAGCCGAAACAGTGCTCTACCCCTAATGGTATTCGTCCGAGGCGCTACCTAAATAGCTTTCGGGGAGAACCAGCTATCACCAGGCTTGATTAGCCTTTCACCCCTATCCACAAGTCATCCCCCGGCTTTTCAACGACGGTGGGTTCGGTCCTCCAGTGCCTGTTACGGCACCTTCAACCTGCTCATGGATAGATCGCCTGGTTTCGGGTCTATACCCTGCAACTATACGCCCTATTCAGACTCGGTTTCCCTACGGCTCCCCTAGACGGTTAACCTCGCTACAGAATATAAGTCGCTGACCCATTATACAAAAGGTACGCAGTCACGGAACATGTCCGCTCCCACTGCTTGTATGCACACGGTTTCAGGATCTATTTCACTCCCCTCACAGGGGTTCTTTTCGCCTTTCCCTCACGGTACTGGTTCACTATCGGTCAGTCAGGAGTATTTAGCCTTGGAGGATGGTCCCCCCATGTTCAGACAGGATATCACGTGTCCCGCCCTACTCGATTCATCTATGGTGCCCTTTAAAATACAGGGCTATCACCTACTACGGCTGGACTTTCCATTCCATTCTTATAGAACACCATAGACTTAAATGGGCTACTCCCAGTTCGCTCGCCGCTACTACGGGAATCTCAATTGATTTCTTTTCCTAAGGGTACTGAGATGTTTCACTTCCCCTCGTTCGCCTTGCATACCTATGTATTCAGTATGCAATACCTACCTTACGGTAGGTGGGTTGCCCCATTCAGACATCGCCGGATCATAGGATAGTTGCCGCCTCCCCGACGCTTTTCGCAGGCTCTCACGTCTTTCATCGCCTCTGACTGCCAAGGCATCCACCATGTGCACTTAGTTACTTGACTATACAACCCTAAAACGTCGTATAGCGTCTACCTTAATACCAAGAACGCTTGATTCAGTTTGCTAGTTCTCAAGTTAAATTCTATCTAGCCAACCCATCCATGAAGAATGAATTAACCAGCTAGCAATCTAACTGAGTGAACAATTTATTTCAGACTCAATTTTACCTTGCTGTTAATGAATCAATCACGATCTCGTCAATCAGTGATTATTTGTTCCGCTTTCGCAGAAATTAATAAACTATCCATTTATTAATTTCTGGGAAATTCTTTCTTTAAAAACTCAACCATTCTTTCCATGCAAGCCTACGCGCAGCATATGAGACATATATGTCGCAAGGTCAAATTCTCAGGCAAACTTAAAACACTGTTTTAAGGATTTGCTCTATCAACCACGAAGCAGTGCTTCGTGTGGTGGAGTCTAGGAGAGTCGAACTCCTGACCTCCTGCGTGCAAAGCAGGCGCTCTACCAACTAAGCTAAGACCCCTTGTCGCTGCTGCCCTACTGTCCACTTCGCATTATGCGATTTGGTGGGCCTGACAAGACTTGAACTTGTGACCCCACGCTTATCAAGCGTGTGCTCTAACCAACTGAGCTACAAGCCCAACGTAGTGCTTACCTTACTCATATAGAGAACAACTTGTTGTGGATTCTTACCAACCGGTGATTATCGTTAAGGAGGTGATCCAGCCGCAGGTTCCCCTACGGCTACCTTGTTACGACTTCACCCCAGTCATCGGCCACACCGTGGTAAGCGTCCCCCCTAAGGTTAGACTACCTACTTCTGGTGCAACAGACTCCCATGGTGTGACGGGCGGTGTGTACAAGGCCCGGGAACGTATTCACCGCAGCATTCTGATCTGCGATTACTAGCGATTCCGACTTCATGGAGTCGAGTTGCAGACTCCAATCCGGACTACGATCGGCTTTTTGAGATTGGCATACCTTCGCAGGCTAGCAACCCTTTGTACCGACCATTGTAGCACGTGTGTAGCCCTGGTCGTAAGGGCCATGATGACTTGACGTCGTCCCCGCCTTCCTCCAGTTTGTCACTGGCAGTATCCTTAGAGTTCCCACCCAAAGTGCTGGCAAATAAGGAAAAGGGTTGCGCTCGTTGCGGGACTTAACCCAACATCTCACGACACGAGCTGACGACAGCCATGCAGCACCTGTATCAGAATTCCCGAAGGCACAATCCCATCTCTGGGATCTTCTCTGTATGTCAAGACCAGGTAAGGTTCTTCGCGTTGCATCGAATTAAACCACATGCTCCACCGCTTGTGCGGGCCCCCGTCAATTCATTTGAGTTTTAGTCTTGCGACCGTACTCCCCAGGCGGTCAACTTATCGCGTTAGCTGCGCCACTAAAGGATCAAATCCCCCAACGGCTAGTTGACATCGTTTACGGCATGGACTACCAGGGTATCTAATCCTGTTTGCTCCCCATGCTTTCGCACCTCAGCGTCAGTATTAGGCCAGAAGGCTGCCTTCGCCATCGGTATTCCTCCAGATCTCTACGCATTTCACCGCTACACCTGGAATTCTACCTTCCTCTCCCATACTCTAGCTTACCAGTATCGAATGCAATTCCAAGGTTAAGCCCTGGGCTTTCACATCCGACTTAATAAACCGCCTACGCGCGCTTTACGCCCAGTAATTCCGATTAACGCTCGCACCCTCTGTATTACCGCGGCTGCTGGCACAGAGTTAGCCGGTGCTTATTCTGCAGGTAACGTCCACTCTCCGGTAGTATTAATACCAAGAGCCTCCTCCCCGCTTAAAGTGCTTTACAACCAAAAGGCCTTCTTCACACACGCGGCATGGCTGGATCAGGGTTCCCCCCATTGTCCAATATTCCCCACTGCTGCCTCCCGTAGGAGTCTGGGCCGTGTCTCAGTCCCAGTGTGGCGGATCATCCTCTCAGACCCGCTACAGATCGTCGCCTTGGTAGGCCTTTACCCCACCAACTAGCTAATCCGACCTAGGCTCATCATATAGCAGGAGGCCTTGCGGTCCCCCCCTTTCCCCCGTAGGGCGTATGCGGTATTAGCCAAACTTTCGCTTGGTTATCCCCCACTATATGGCAGATTCCTAGGCATTACTCACCCGTTCGCCACTAAAGTCAAAGTGCAAGCACTTATCCTTCCGTTCGACTTGCATGTGTTAAGCCTGCCGCCAGCGTTCAATCTGAGCCATGATCAAACTCTTCAGTTTAATTCCAATATGCCTTTATTCTAAGACACAAATCTGACTCATCAAAACTGACAAATTACTCAAATAAACTTCAAGAAATTTATACCAATTATGATGATATTATTGCATCACCCAATCAGTAAAAATCCACACAAGTTGTTCTCTATTCTCTTAATGAATCTTTGTCCCCAGTCCCCCAGGAAACCTAACCAACACTTCGTCAGTGCCGATCAGAGCAGCGTATTCTACGCCGTTTTTAAGTGTTGTCAACCGTTTCAATCAAATATATTTAACAATCAACTTAACTCAAAAACTATATGCATAACTTGTTGTTTTTTAACAAGTTCTTTGTATGCAACGCCGCCGTGGTGGGAATTATAGATCATCATGCCACTACGTCAACTATTATTTTAAAAACTATGCCTCGACTGTTCGTTTTGTAGACGTCCAGGCAATTATTGCTGCATAAAACTGCATTTAATGTTAGAGGGAGGACTCTCGGTATTTTTCAAGTAATACCTGATGCACAAAGCGTAATTTATCCAGCACAACTTGAGAGAGCGCAAATGGGTAAGCATCTGGTAGCCCCATACTCCGGTTTAACGAGTTCAGTGCATAGCTTAGTGCAAACCAATCCGCCAGTGTCTGATCAAAATTTGGGTTGGCAACGGGAGAGGCGTGCAGATACATGTGTGGCTCAAACCGGTTATAAGGCTGGATGTTAATACCCGAATGATAAGCAGTATCTAGCGTATCCATCATGTGTAAGTAGTGTGCCCAAGTTTCTGCCCAGTCTTCCCAGGGATGCATACTGGCATAGCTGCTCACATAAAAATTTTGCCAATCTTCAGGTGCCCCCTGGTCATAGTGTCGATTGATTGCTCCCTGATAGTTCTGTGCGTCATCGCCGAACAGCTGCTTAAAAGGCTGATACCATTTGGTGCCTTCAATAAGGCGATCGAAATAATAGTGCCCGCTTTCATGCCTAAAATGCCCAAGCAGGGTTCGGTAAAGCTCCTGCATGCTTTCCCGCGTCCATTCGCGATAGGAGGAGTCTGCTTCAGCAATATTGATGGTAATTCGCCCGCTGTCATGGCCGGTCATTACAGGTTGATTATCATAGGGCGCAAGAAATTCAAATGCCAGCCCTTCGGTATCTGTAGAATTACGTTTGGGTTGGGGGGGAATTTTTAATTGGTAAAGAGAATATAAAAACCGGCGTTTGGCTGCCTCAAGCCGGCTCCAGTATAGTTTGTTATTTCCTTCATCCAGATTGGGAATAACGGTGGTAAGCTGGCAGGCTTTACAATAGATTTCCGAACTGGTGGCCGGCAGCATCCAGTTGCATACATTTGCTACCTGATAGTTATAGCAAGGTTTAAATAGCTTGCTAATGTGCTGGGGATTCTGGCTCTGCCACAGGCCGTCCGATCTTTTTTCAAAGAAAGTTCCCATATTTTCTTCATCAGGTAAATAGCCCAGCAAAGCGCGGCAGTTCTCACACTGGGTATTTAAAAAAAATACTTGATGTCCACAGTGCTGACAGTAAAAGGTTTTCATTGGCGCTACATTATCATTGGGCTATATTGTTGAGATCATAATGGTTTACCAATATAGTCAATGTAGTTGTTTATTGATCTTTTGCTGTGTCTATTTTATAAAAAATAATTTTCTACTAGCGGAAATAAGGCACCCTATAAACCGCTAACCAGTCCATGAGCAACACTCCAGATATCACTGCGCTTGCCCATAGCCATCTACGATTCAGCTGGTCGCTTTTTCATTGCATTTTAACATTCACATGAGGTATTAAATAAATGTACTTCACTGCCCATGGCTAACCGTGCCTAAAACCGCACCTTAAGATTCTTGTTATACCACTTATGGATAAGCATCCAAGCAAGACGACCTTTATCCTGAATTGGTCACCATTGAACAAATCCTTACTCATGCTGAGCATGGGTATACTGATTCATGCGACCTGGCTGGTATGGAAGCTTTATGTTTACTGGCACCCTGGCTTATGGCCTTTTGTAAACACCAGTACCTTAAAATATTATATCCTGATCAATATGGCAGCATTGCCAATTTTGGTATTGGTGATGCTATTGTGTTGGTGGATGCGCTCTTTTAACAATGCCCAGGTTATTTTGCCTTATCTATGCGTTTTAACCTATGGTCTGTCCATGGTTCATGAGGCTTATATTGTCGGCATTATGAGTCCTGCGACCAGTTTAACCCTTGTGGTTTCCGTCATTATTGGTTTGCTGCTGTTCCGGCGCTTGCTGGTGTATAGCACCCTGACTATTATTTTGCTGATTTTTTCCTGGATTATGTATAAAACGATTCAAGGAAACTTACCTTACGCACCCATATTCATTGACATTATCAGTAGCGATTCCAGTAGGGCAACTGTTTTTTGGGCATTCACCATGTTGTGGCTGGTGCTTCCTATTTTGATAGGTGGCGTTTTTTTACTGGAAGTATTGCTTAGTCAGTGGCGACAACGCGAGAAAAACATTCGAGAACTAAGTCGTATTGACCCCCTTACTGGTCTGTATAACCGGCGTACCCTGTATGATTTTTTAACTTTATTACAGCGCAGGCAGACCAGTACGCCCCAATTGCACTCACTTATTCTATTGGATCTTGATTTTTTTAAGAAAATTAATGATACACATGGGCACATAGTAGGGGATAAAATTCTGGTTGAAGCGGCAAAAGTGCTAAAAGCCACTATTCGTAAACAGGATATTGTAGGCAGGTTTGGCGGTGAGGAATTTATTATTGTTCTAACTAACATCAACCCTCAACAAACCCGGCAAATTGCAGAGCGTTGCCGCAATGGCTTAATGACAATAAACATATATAATGACCAGCATGAACATATCGAAGTCACTGCAAGCTTTGGTATTACTTACTTTGACAACCAGCTAACTAGTATTGACGAGGCGCTAAAACAGGCAGATCAGGCGCTTTATCAGGCTAAGGCATCTGGACGTAACCAGGTGGTGCATTATCAGGAAAATACAACCCACCACATCTGATTTTTCGTTTTGACTTTTAAGTTCTTTTTGCCTATGTTGGGTTAAACCAACCATTTAGTTAGGGATGACAAGGTTTTAGCATGCTGAAGATAAAAGAATACATGAGCTATGACGGTCTGGGCTTGGGTAATCTGGTTAAAACCGGACAAGTCAGCGCAAGCGAGCTTCTGGAAACAGCTATTCAGCGTTGCGAGCAGGTCAACCCCAAACTCAATGCAGTGACCATTTCCCTGTATGAACAGGCCCGCAGTTATATTAAAACGCATACACATTGCAATCAGAGCAGCCCCTTTACCGGGGTGCCTTTTTTACTCAAGGATTTATTTCAGGAATATAAGGGTGCTCCACTAAGCAATGGTTCCCGCAGCCTGAAAAATAAAAACTACGCCCCTGATTTTACAGCAGAGATCGTAAGCCGCTGGCAAACTGCTGGAGTTACGGTATTTGGGCGTACGAATTCACCTGAACTTGGTCTTAAAGGAATTACCGAACCTGCCGCCTGGGGGAGCTGTCATAATCCATGGCATTTAAAACATAACTCTGGTGGTTCTTCCGGTGGAGCCGGTTCTGTCGTAGCCGCCGGTATTGTGCCAATGGCTGCAGCCAGTGATGGAGGCGGATCGATTCGTATTCCTGCCAGCTATTGTGGCGTGTTTGGCTTAAAACCCAGCCGTGGCCGTACGCCCTGGGGTCCGGGTTCTAGTGAAGCCATGCACGGTGCTGCCATGCAACATATACTTAGCCGCTCTGTACGGGACAGCGCTGCCATGCTGGATGCTACCCAAGGCTACGATCTAAGTTCATTATTTGATATTCAATCGATACCCGGTACTTATCTGGATTGCATCAAGCAACCACCAAAACGGTTAAAAATTGCTTTTACTACCCAGTCCCCAATTGGTACCAAGGTGTCCAAGGATGCCATTGCTGCCGTTCAGCACACAGCCAAGCTACTGACCAGGTTAGGTCACGATGTGGTAGAAGATCAGCCCGGCATAGATGGCATGGCACTGGCCAGTGATTTTATTGTGATGTGGTTTTCTCAATGCGCCCTTGCGGTAGATGACATAAAACGCATGACCCAGGGCAGTGATAATGATTTTGAGCTAGACACCCGTGCAGCAGCGGCCTTTGGTGCCAAAACCAGAGCCACTGAATATCTGCGCTGCCTCGAGCACTGGGGACACTATACCCGCCAGCTGAATACTTTCTTCCAACGTTATGACTTGTATTTAACGCCTGCCACTGCCAGTGTGGCCCCAAAAAATGGTGAGGTAGTTACCCCAAAATGGCAGCAGTTATTGCTAAAGGGTGTACTTAAAACCGGACAGGCCCATCAACTGGTGCGTGGTTCTTTTCTGGTTGAACAAATTGTGCAGAGCAACTTGCGCTGGGTTCCCTTTACCCAATTGGCCAATATTACCGGAGTACCAGCCATGTCTGTTCCTTTATACTGGAGCAAGCAGGGCTTACCGTTAGGCTCGCAATTTGTGGCTCCCTTTGGCCATGAACATGTTCTGCTGGCGTTGGCGGCGCAGCTGGAACAGGCACAGCCCTGGCAACCCCGATATGATCTAATTAAATTGTAATTTAGCGCTGGCAAACCTATTTGGCTGCCAGCTTGTCTCGTTCTGCTGAATAGGTTTGCTAAATCTCATCAACATAAAAAGACGTATTTTAGGGAAAAAACTACGATTCACTCATAGTATGGCCGCTATAGTCATTTATAGTAAAAAACTATTTTAGATAGGGTTTATCTTATGAGAGCAATTATCTTTGCTGGTTGCATAACTGTCGGCTGTTTTGGCAGTATTGCTCAGGCTCAACCCGTTAATCAAGCTGCATTAAATGCCACTCAAGGCGCAAATGTCACTGTAGCGCAGGCAAAAACCCTTAAAGATGACAGTAAAGTTATCCTGCGTGGTCAGGTCGTGCGGGCACTAGGCAATGAAAAGTATGAATTTAAAGATGCCACTGGAACTATAGTAGTAGATATAGATGATGAAAAATGGCGAGGCCAGCCAGTGTCCAGTAAAGCCACAGTTACCTTGGTAGGTGAAGTAGACCACGACCGCTTTCCTAAAGAAAGTATAGAAATTGAAGTGGATGAAATTCGCTTTTAACTTAAGCAAAACAAAAAAGACCGATTTGATTCGGTCTTTTTTTGGCAAGCTGTCAGGGCTTATTCCCCCTTTAGCTTACACTCATAATTACTAGGGTCCTGTTGGCAACGCAGCTTTTTGAGCAGGCTCATCATTTTAGGGTTATAGGTTTTGTTTTGCACAAACTCGATACGCATCTGGCGCAGTAAACGCAGATAACCCACCTGATCTTCACTGGGAATGTCAAACCAGTATTTAGCTGGCACACTGCCATCATCACGTGACACCTTATTCATCAGGCGTGGCGTCTGTGCGCTAAACCAGCTACGGCTTTTTTGCCCAAAACCCGCAGGATAGGCATTTTTCTTTAAAACCAGGTTTAAAGACATAAAGCTTAAAGGAAAGCGGGCGATACCGCCGCTGGCTCCCATAGACCGGTAAACTTCCAATGGAATATAAGCCATGGATGGCGCTGGCAGGATATCAACCTGGCCAGCCTGAAATTTCTGGCCGGCATTATCAATGGTCATAAGCACTGGCTTAGCGCCTACTTTTTGTGCCATACGACGCTGTACCGGATCAACCTCCAGTACACCAATTCGCTTACCTTCAATTTTAGCCAGAGTATTGATATTACGGTCTTTAGTCACAAAGTAGGCTGAGCCAATAGGAATGATCCCTGCTGCTTCATACTCACCTTCCACCATATCCCCGGCGGCTTTGGGATTACCCATTAGCATTAACACATTGCGGGCAACCACATTGCTCGGTACAGCGCCAATGGCGTTAATGGAACCGGTATAACTGTTAAATTCACGGGTCACAAAGCTGGTTGCCACTAATCCGTCACACTGGCCGGCTTTAAAATCACGCAGGGCTGCGCCCTCGTCTCCATAAGCCTTTAAGGTAATGTCTACGTTCCATTTTTTGGCGGCCAGTACATAATCCTTCATGAGGGCAAAGTTGTCCCCCGATGCACCGCCCAAGTCAAATGCACAAATGGTCTGCGCTTGTGCGCTTGCTATAAACCCCAAGACTCCGGACAATAAAACCAGACTTCTTACTGATGAATGACCTTTCTTTCTCATGATAGGTACTTCCTTACCCTGTTTATCCTAAAAGCTTTTTTCCGGTTCCTATGAGTCTACTCACCTTTTAACGAACATTCAAAGCTTGTGGCATCCTGCTGACAGCGAAGTTTTTTCAGTAGGCTCATCATCTTTGGATTATAGGTCTTATTTTGTACAAATTCTATGCGCATCTGTCGCATTAGCCTTAAATACCCCACTTTATCTTCGCTGGAAATATCGAACCAGTACTTGGCTGGTACTGCAGCTTCATAGCGGCCAATCTGGTTCATTAAACGTGATGTCTGACTGGCAAACCAGCTACGGCTTTTTTGCCCATAACCTGCAGGGAATTTATCTTTTTTCAAAATTAGCTGGCCAGTCATAAAGCTAATCGGAAAGCGTGCAATTCCGCCATTGGCGCCCATTGAACGATAGACTTCCAGAGCTGAATAGGCAAACGCTGGTGCAGGTAACACATCAATTTCATTATTCTGAAACTTTTGTCCTGCATTATCAATAATCATATAAACAGGCTTAGCACCTACTTTCTGTGCCATTCGATACTGTACGGGATCTACCTGAAGCACCCCGATACGCTTGCCTTCCGCTTTAGCCAGACTATTGATTGATCTGTCTTTTACCAGAAAATACGCAGCACCCAAGGGAATAACACCCGCTGCCTCGTATTCTCCTTCAACCATATCACGTGCCACTTTGGGGCTACCCATCAGCGATAGCAAATTGCGAGCAATCACATTGCTGGGAATTGCGCCAATGGCATTAATAGACCCGGTATAACTATTAAAAGGCCTGGTTGAAAAGCTGGTAGCAGCCACTCCATCACAGACGTCTTTTTTAAAATCATTAATCGCTTCGCCTTCACTGTTATAGGCTTTTAAATCTATGGTTACACCCCATTTTTTGGCTGATAACGCATAATCCCGCATTAAAGCAAAGTTATCACCAGACGCGCCTCCTAGATCAAACACACAAATAGTTTGTGCCTGTGAAGCGGTAGTGATTGCCACTGCACCGAGTAGTAATCCCGTCGTTGTGATATTCCTTATTGTTTTATACATAACTCAAAATCCTTGCCTGTTAATACCTATATCAGATTTTCGTGTTTTAAAACGTGCCAGGCATATGCCTGTCATCATCATGATGGCTAATGCCATATAACCTGCTTCACTGCGGTGGTCTATAAAAAAATAATTACTGAATAATTACAAGGGCAATAAAGGCCATATCGCATATTTTTTAAGCTAATTTAAGTTATTTAGCCTGATATTTTTTTCTGTCTATTGCTCTAAGAATATATCGGATTTCTTATAAGCTACTCAGTTTAGCCATTATGATGAGTAATACGGCTATCGCTATTACAAATTCTTTTTCCAAACTGTCCAACACCATAATCAACGCATGCATTTTTAGCCAACTGCCATTACACTTTGCGCATGAGTATAACTGTTCGTGATTTATCGGGTGTGGGGGAAGCCGCGGCTCAACTGCTGGCCAGGCTGCATATTTATACGCCTGTAGACTTGCTATTTCACCTGCCGCGCGACTATGAAAATCGTAGTCGCATTATTCCCATGAATCAGCTGTTTGTGGGCAAGACCGCTTTACTACAAGGTACCATTCAGTCGGTTGACTTTCCGCCCGGAAAACGTACTTCCATGGCTGTTCAAATGAGTGATGGGCTGGGAAAAGTTACCTTGCGTTTTTATCAGGTTTATAAGGGCTTAAAGGAAAAATTCAGGGTTGGCGGCAGCGTGCGGGTATTTGGTGAAGTCCGCGTGGGCGCCCGTGGCCTTGAGTTATATCACCCTGAATACCAGTTTGTCAGCCCGGATGAACCACTCCCTGCTTCCCGTTTAACTGCTATTTATCCTTCCACCGAAGGACTGACGCAGGCCAAGTTACGCCAGTTTGTTGATCAGGCACTTAAGCATTACTCGCATCACCTGCCGGAACTACTACCCAGTCAATTTGTCAAGCAGTATGACATGCAGGCCGCCTTGCGCTATATACACCAGCCGCCTATTGATGCCAATGTATTTGATCTGGCTGAAGGCCGTCATCCGGCTCAACAGCGCCTGATCTTTGAAGAACTGGTCGCTCATCAGATCAGCCTGCTGACGCGCCGTTACTATATCCAGTCCATTGCCGCTCCTGCAATTCAGCCTAGCAAGCAGCTTGTTCAACAATTATTGGCTGGTTTGGCATTTAATCCTACCCATGCACAGGCACGGGTCAGTACTGAAATTTTACAGGACTTAAGCCAGAATAAACCCATGCTGCGGCTGGTACAAGGCGATGTGGGCGCTGGTAAAACACTCGTAGCTGCCATAGCAGCCTGTCACGTGCTGGAAAGTAACTGGCAGGTAGCGTTGATGGCGCCTACTGAAATTCTGGCTGAACAGCATTTTATTAATTTTAGCCAGTGGTTTGAACCGCTGGGCATTCAGGTCGCATGGCTATCCGGCAAGCAAAAAGGCAAGGCGCGTGAGCTGGCTGAACATCTGGTAAAAACCGGGCAAGCCCAACTGGTCATTGGCACGCATGCGTTGTTTCAGGCCAATGTAGAGTTTAAGCAGCTCGGACTGGTCATTATTGATGAGCAACACCGCTTTGGGGTTGACCAGCGTCTGGCCTTGCGTGAAAAAGGCAACGCCGGAACTACACCGCACCAGTTGGTCATGACGGCGACACCCATCCCACGCACGCTGGCGATGAGTGCTTATGGTGACCTGGATACATCCATTATTGACGAACTACCTCCGGGGCGTACACCTATTACCACCGTGGCTCTACCATTTGAGCGACGTGAAGAAGTGATTGCCCGGGTAGCCGCTAATTGTAGCGAGGGCAAGCAGGCCTATTGGGTGTGTACACTGGTTGAGCAATCGGAAAGTCTGGATGCACAGGCCGCTGAGGACACTTTTTCTGAATTGTCAGCGCGTCTGCCGCACCTGAAACTGGGACTGGTGCATGGCCGCATGAAGCCAGAAGAAAAACAGGCCGTGATGCAGGCCTTTAAGCAAAATAAGCTGCATTTGCTAGTAGCCACTACCGTCATCGAAGTCGGTGTGGATGTGCCCAACGCCTCTTTAATGATTATTGAAAATGCAGAACGCCTGGGGCTATCTCAACTGCACCAACTACGCGGGCGGGTCGGTCGCGGCAGTACCGCCAGTTTTTGTGTGCTGATGTATAAAAATCCACTATCCAGCCATGGTAAGGAACGTATAGCCACGCTGCGTGCCAGTACTGATGGCTTTGTGATTGCCGAAAAAGATCTTGAACTACGCGGGCCTGGAGAAATACTAGGCACCCGGCAAACTGGTCTGCTGGGTTTTCGACTGGCCGACTTGCAACGTGATGAATACCTATTGCCACAGGCACAACGTATAGCTGCTTTAATCCTAAAAGATTATCCCGAACTTGCTGAACCTTTATTACGGCGCTGGCTACCAGAAGCACCACGTTATGCCTATGTTTAAATATGTTTAAGGCCATCACTGCTTTGATCAGACCATTTGGTCGACCCTGCCTGCTATGCCAGCTTTATCCGTGTCTCGCCGAAAAAAGCCTGTGTCAGTTCTGCTGGCAAACCATGCCGTGGTGCCATAATCCTTTAAGTTTTGACTTTGAGAACCTTAATATTCACGCCACCTGTATGTATGCCTGGCCAGTTGACCGTTTAATCCACTTATATAAATACCAAAACCGGCTTGATCTGTTACCCATACTGACTGATTTGCTATTACAGCATCCCAAACCAGCCGTACAGGCCATCGTACCAGTACCCTTATCGTGCAAACGGCTCAAGCAGCGTGGATTTAATCAGGCATTGTTACTTGCTAAAACCCTTGGTACAGTCTGGCAGATTCCATTGTGGCAGCCGCTGAACCGGCACCACAGTATTGCCCAGCAAAACCTGTCCAGACAGGAACGCCTAAGCAATGTACAAGGCGCTTTTTATCCTAACGTCCCCGAATGTCGTGTCATCCCGCGTAAAGTACTGCTTGTTGATGATGTCGTGACAACTGCCAGCACCCTAAAAAGTATGCAGGATGCCTTGGTTCAGCTTGGCGTACAGCATATTGAATGCCTAGTTATTGCCAGGCCATTTTGCTGACAAAAAAATTGCCCATTTCTATTATGATGAATAAAATAGACGGCAAAATTAAGCTTCACTTAACATTTATTGTCGCGCAAGGGATAGGACATGCTCGAAGCCTTTTTTGCCACCGAGCGCGGTAGCCTGTATGACGCCAGCATTCAGGATAGCTCTCATCTGGCACCCGATCTGGTCTGGATTGATTTAATTGCGCCCAGCCCGCAAGAACAACAATGGATTCATCAAGTCTACGGGCAAAATCTGCCTACACTAAAATCCCTGGAAGATATTTCTTCTTCGGCTCGCTACTATCGTGATGATGACGGTGTCCTGCATATTAGTACCTATTTTTTAAGCAAAACCAGAGGGCACGGTGAACATGACGACGAAAACAGCGGCATACTGGCAACTGCTCAAACGGTAGCTTTTATTTTAAGTAAAGAACGGCTGTTTACCCTGCGTAGCGAAAAACTGGTGTCGTTTCGGGCTTTTCGGGCGAGGGCGCGGCGCAACGAATACAATATTGATTATAAAGACCCGATATGGATTTTACTGGGATTACTGGAAGCCAAACTGGATGAACTGGCAGATATTTTAGAGGATGTGCACAAAGATCTAGAAAAATATTCTACCGAGGTACTAAATAATCGGCATCGTGAGCAGGTGCTTGACCTGGACGATATGGTAACGCGCCTGGCCCAGCAAGAAGATGTACTTGGAAAAGCCCAGCTTTGCCTGATTGACTTACGCCGAGTGCTCACCTTTCTAAGCCGTCCACGTGCGCTAGGCAGCCATATTTATGATGTTGACGTACGAGAACTGGCTGAAGATGTGCGCTCACTGGTAGAGCATAATACTTTTTTATTCCAGAAAGTCCGCTTTTTACTGGATACCACCTCAGGCTTTATTAACACCGAACAAAGTGACACCATTCGGCGCTTTTCCATATTACCCAGCATGCTGGCACCCCCTATGCTCATTGCCAGTGTATATGGTATGAATACAGATATTCTACCTTTTGCCCGTGGGCATTATAGTTTCTTTATAGTGATCGCTATTGTATGCCTGTTTTTAATCGGTCCTTTTGTTTACTTCCGGGCTAAAAAGTGGATTTAATACTTCTGGATACATTTAACAATTGTATTTTGTAAAATTAATACTACAATTGGTTAACATAAGATAACAAAGCAGGAAGTGCTTTATGAAACTTTTTCGTGTACTTGTACCCGTCTGGATAGCCATCACGGCTAGCTCACCGGTGCTAGCCTCGGAAACCTTGAGCGTTGCCATTCCTTCCAGCTTTCAACCCATGCTGGAGTCGCTAAAACCGCGTCTCAATGAGCAACTGGGTACTACTGTCATGATTCAAGCCAAAGGTAACGAGGGTATTTACCAGGACCTTAATCAACAAAAAATGACTAATGATGTAATTATATTTGTAGAAAACCCCAGCCTGGGCAAAAATAATATCAATGCCTACTTAAGTAAAAACAGCCAGGTCATTGCGGCTAGTCAAGTCGTGCTGTGGTGCCCCAACCTGTATCTGCCAAAACGGGTAAGTGTGCAGGACTCCATTTTTCAAGCCAATATCAAAAGCATTGCCCTGCCCATTAAAGAAAATCGTGTCCACCAGATATTTATTAAGAATATTCCCAAGTTACCTGCTTCCACCAAACTGACATTGACCAAAGATTCACTAGTGGCGTGGCGTATGGCTCGTAACCAGCAGGTGCAATGCTCAGCCACGCTGGATAAATGGCTACGACCAACTGATCAGTTTGTGCGGGTTTCCGCCGAACAAATTATTTTACGCGGCTATATCAATCCTGAACTTAAAAATCCGGCCAAAGCACAACAAATGCTTAACCTGCTCAGCTCACCATTAATTCAGCCTTTAATGATGCGCTCTACCAGCCTGGAGCTTGCTCAGGGAACAGCAAAACCCAAACGGATTAGTACCACCCTATTAACAGAAGCACCAAAAAGAAACAGCCGCACTAGCTAATTGCTGCGGCTGTTTACTCTACAGGCAATGATTAGATTACATCATTAGTCACTAACTGATGCATTCAGGCCAAATGACTGCATGAGGCTGGAAGCGCCAATAATAGCCTGCATTTTTGCGGGCACTTTCTGTAAATAGAGCTGCTGACCTGCCAAACCTTGCCTGAGCCATTGCACAAATACTGCCAAAGTAATGGTATTACTTGAGGTTAAGGCAGATAAATCAATATACACCGGCCAGCTGGTTTGCTGCTTTAATAACAACAAACCCTGCTGATAAACCTGGGCAGCATTATCAAAGTTCACACTGCCTGTCAGTGTCATTACCTGATTGTGTAGGCTCAGTTGTGCTGTCATGGCTTATTTACTGCCAGCTGCGTCAGCAGACGGGGTAAAATTTTTAATGGCTGCATCCAGGTTGCCCTTACTGTTTTGTACAGTCGAAGCAAACTGGTTACGGAACGTCAAACCAATATCAATACCATTAAGAGATACGTTACGTACCTTCCAGCTATCACCACTTTGTACCAGCTGATAGGTGACTGGAATATTACCATTGCTGGTTTTGAAATCCATATTGACCACAGCCTTGCTTGGATCACGGCCCGCAGTGAATGGACGAATGCTATAGCTCTCATTATTGTAAGCTGTCAGACCCTTGGCATAGGTACGAATCAGACTTTGGCGAAAGGTCTGGGTAAATGAAGTACGCTGGTTAGGAGTAGCCTGACGGTAGTATTGTCCCATCACGCCACGGGCAAAGCCATCAAAGTCCACGTAGGGCTCAATGTTTTCTTTTACAATAGTGTTCAGTACCGCTGGATTTTTCTGGTAATTGGGACGTTCCTTCACCAGACGCTCTACCAGTGCATCAGAGATCCGCTTTACAAATACCGGAGCTGGTTCAGGCGCTGCCTGTACATTGGTGCTTGCAATCATCATAGCCAGCATGCTGGTGCTTAATGCGGTTGGTATTGCTTTAAACTTCATGCTTTTCCTCGCTTTTCATCGTTTTTATCAGCACATCAAAGAATGCCTGATAATGGGTAGTTCGCTAATGGTATGCTTAAAACCCTTCAGCAAAGCCATCAGATGACATATCTGCGGCTGATGCAGTTTTTGAAGCGCCAGCGTTACCAGTAATAAACTTGTTAATTAAGTCTTCAATATCCATGGAGCCTTGTGTCTGGGTAACCACATCACCATTTTTGTAATATTTTTCACCCGCGCCTGGAACAATCTTGAGATATTTCTCACCCAGAATTCCGTTGGTGGCTACCATGACATACGCATCATCATCAATGGTATTGACCTTGCTGTCGATATCCATAACCACCTCAGCCTGCAAGGTTTCTGGATCCAAATGGATATCCTTGACCCGGCCAACGGTTACGCCACTAATACTAATTTTAGCACGTGGTTTTAAACCATTTACATTATTAAATTGTGCGCTTAGCGTATAAGTGTCTCCATAATTACTGCCGATCAGCCCACTGACTTTCATGGCCAGAAAAAACAGGGCCAGCGCTGCAACAATGACAAAAATGCCTACGGTGAGTTCACTGCTTCGTGTCCTCATGACAATCCTCCGAACATGACCGCAGTCAGAACAAAATCAAGCCCCAGTACACACAGGGACGAATAAACTACAGTACGGGTGGTGGCCGTGGAAATACCTTCCGAGGTCGGGGTACAGGCATAACCCTGATACACCGCAATCCAGGTACAAACCACGGCAAACACAATGCTTTTAATAATGCCATTGCCAATGTCCTCAGCAAAGCCCACGCTGGCCTGCATACTGGACCAGAATGAACCCTCATCCACGCCTAACCAGTCCACACCAACAAACTTGCCGCCTAAAATACCAATGGCAGAAAAAATAATCGCCAGTAAAGGCAGGCTCACAATTCCCGCCCATAACCGTGGTGCCACAATACGGCGCAAGGGATCAACCCCGATCATTTCCATGCTGGATAACTGCTCGGTGGCTTTCATCAGGCCAATCTCAGCAGTAAGCGCCGAACCCGCGCGCCCGGCAAACAGTAAAGCCGCAACCACCGGGCCAAGCTCGCGCAGCAAGGTTAAGGATACCCCGGTGCCCAGCATGGACTCGCTGCCAAAGCGGATCAAAATGGAATATAACTGTAAGCCCAGCACCAGACCAATAAACAGCCCGGATACAGAAATGATCAGCAGCGACATGACACCCACACGGTACATTTGCTCGACAAACAAGCCAAAACCGCGCAGGGATGGAACAATCAGCAGGGTACGCAATAAAAGTAACGCCGCTGCACCTATGCCGGTGACGCGTTCAATGACAGCACGGCCTAGTTGTTGCACTGGATTCACTGCTTTCCTCCCCCGGTCTGTGCACCTGTTACCTGTAAATAGGGAGTCTGGCTGTACTGAAATTCAACCGGGCCTTCGGCATAACCATTCAGGAACTGCTGCACAAAGGCAGATGGTGACGCTCTGAGCTGCTCAGGCGTGCCCTCACCCATCACCTGTCCTTCAGCAACCACATACACGTAGTCAGCAATCGACAGGGTTTCATCCACATCATGCGACACAATAATGGTGGTCAAGCCCAACGCCTCACGCAGGGTACGGATCAAACGGGTTAAGACGCCCATAACGATGGGATCCTGTCCGGCAAAAGGTTCATCATACATAATCAGGTCGGGATCAAGCGCAATGGCACGTGCCAGCGCAACACGGCGGTTCATACCCCCAGATAGCTCCGAAGGCATTAGCTGCTCAGTACCCCGCAAACCAACAGCCTCCAGTTTTAATCCGACCAGTTCACCAATTAAATTTTCGGGCAAACGGGTATGTGCCCGCAAGGGAAATGCCACATTTTCATAGACAGTCATATCGGTAAATAAAGCCCCGCTTTGAAACAGCATGCCCATACGGGAGCGGGTCTTAAACAATTCATGCCGGCTCATGCGACTGACATTTCTGCCTTCAAACAATACTTCACCGCTGTCAGGCGTTAACTGTCCACCAATCAGGCGCAGCAAAGTGGTTTTGCCAGTGCCGGAGGGCCCCATGATCCCGGTGATTTTTCCACGCTGAAACTGCATATTAACGCCATTATAAATAGGACGTTCAGCACGGTAAAAAACCAGGTCTTTGACTTCAATTAATGGATCATTCATTAAATTTTTCGAATTTTGTGTCTGATTTTTTGCCTCGGCCATGCGCACCACAATCCGTAACAAAATATTAAAAAAAGAACTCTAGCATACTTTAGCCAGCACTATAAGGAGTCAACGTAGCGCTTTTGTTCGATAACACGCACATTTAATCTATAGACAGGTGCTTATTTGGCAACCAGCTCTATGGTTTCAGGGTATACTTCTGCCTGCTGAACATGAAATTCTGGCAATACAGAAGGCTCCTTTTCCTTAAGCAACTGAAAACCCAGATATACTGCATTCAGGCCCACCAAAAAAACAAACAGATAAGGCATTTTTTATTCCTTTCTAAGCCATCTTGTCAGGTCGCTTATCGTACACGAATCAGGCACAAATTACAGAAATAAAAGAGCCGGATCACATTCGTCCGGCTCCCTAAAAACTAGGCACTTAACCCATAGCATGAACCATTACAGTCCGGGTTGGCAAAGTTTTAGTCTTCGTGGTTATAAGCACGTGGCTTATTGGCAAAAGCCTGCTCTTTAAAGCGGCGGGTTTTACGCTCAACATGCGGTGTACGCTCGCCGCCAAAGCTGCGTTCACCACCAAAACTGCGTTCACTGCCGAACTCGCGACGCGCACGCAGCTCGCCACCATCGCGGTTAAATGGACGGCGTTCGCCACCAAAACCCTTATCGGCAAATGAACGGTCTGCATAAGGACGCGCTGGACGGTCACTACGGTAATCCACCCGGTTGCCACGGTTGTCATCATTACCAAAGCTACGACGCTCGCCACCGTCACGGTTAAATGGACGACGCTCACCGGCAGCTGCATCACGAAACGGACGAGCCGGGCGATCGGACTGATTAAAACCGCCTTCGCGATTAAAACTGCCACGTGGTGCCTGATCGTCACGCTTGTTAAAGTTACGCTCGCCCTCAAAGCCACGACGGCTACGCTCACCAGAGAAGCGGTCATTACGGTCATTACCGCGCTGGCGACGACCATTATTATCATAGCTACGGCCATTGCGGCGTGGGCGCTCTGGCGGTGGACTTGGCTCTAGACCTTCAATGACGCTTACTGCCAGACGTGCGTCCAGATATTCTTCCAGACTACGAATCTTGCCGCGTTCACGGTGCATCGCCAGAGTAATGGCTCGTCCACTACGACCCGCACGACCGGTACGACCAATGCGATGTACGTAGTCTTCGTTTTTCATGGGCAGGCCAAAGTTAATGACATGGCTAATGGCGGGTACATCAAGACCACGAGCTGCTACATCGGTTGCAACCAATACACGGGCACGCCCTTCACGCAGGCTTTTGATCCGGCGGTTACGCACAGTTTGCGGCATGGCACCATGTAGTGCCACGACCTGATGACCAGCTTCGGCCAGTTCTTCGGCCAGCAGGTCGGTATCTTCCTGAGTGCTGGCAAATACCACGGCCTGATCCATGGTTTCGTCGCTCAACCAGTGAGCCAGCAACTTTTTCTTGTGCTCAAAACCATCTGTCCAGTGCAGGGTCTGTTCAATATCAACATTCGTGGTCGAGCCAGTTTCAATCGCAATACGCTCAGGCTCATTCATCATTTTTTCGGCCAGGCGGATAATACGGTCAGCAAATGTGGCTGAGAACATCAGCGTTTGCTTACGGTTACCCGCCAGATCACTAATGGCTTCCAGATCTTCAGAAAAGCCCAGATCGAGCATGCGATCCGCTTCGTCCACTACTAGCGCATCGACCTGACCCAGCGTCAGTTGGCGGCGATTAACCAGATCCAGCAAACGGCCTGGCGTAGCCACGACGACTTGGGCACCACGTAGCTGGGCAATTTGTTTACCAAATGGCATGCCACCTACAATATTGGCAATACGCAGGCCGCGTACATGACGTACCAGGGCAATGGCATCCTGACTCACCTGTTGAGCCAGTTCACGGGTTGGGCATAATACCAGCAATTGTGGTGCTGGCATGGCTTTTATGCGGTCTTTAACAGACTGTAACTGGCTGGTTTCTGCCAGTGGATTCAAGGTTGGCAATAAAAAGGCAACCGTTTTACCAGAACCAGTCTGGCTAGACACCAGCAGATCTTTACCTTCCAGCGCAGCTGGGACAGCAGCTTCCTGTACAGGAGTAGGCGCGGTAAAGCCTAGATCGGCAAGTGCTTTTTGATATTGTTCAGCTAAAGGAAAATCAGCAAAAGTTTTGCTCATAGAGAGTCTCGCCCGTTTGGGCGCTCCAATAAAATCATACAGTAGACATCGGCATCAGGCAGCAAAGCACATTGGCTGACTCATGTCAGCGGGGCTTCTTAAGCTCAAAAAGTCGATGCAGTCATACGCACGAAAGCTTACGGCAGCAGCCTGAAAAAAGATGGTCAGTGAATACTGACACCAGATGAGGCGCGAGGAATAGTCATCCTGAGGACTGTAAACGCGCAATCGTAGATAATATGTTGTTCAGGCGATGAACGGAAAAAAGTGCGTGGCATAGTATAGCGCTGCGCATTTAAAAAAGCTATGCCTTATTTGATGTTTTTTAATGACACTTGCTCTTTCGAACCTGGCGTTATCTTGTATGAATTAAATACTAACGTTCAGGTGGCAAAGCAGGCAACTGCGGCCTATTGATTAAATCCGGCAAATTGGGACGTTGCTCCGGCGTGGGACTAGATTTTTCCAGCGGCTGAGTAAGTAAAGGCTGCTTAATGATGCGGTTACGCAGCGGATTATTGGTTTCGTTTTTCAAAAACTCGTTATAAGAGCGATCAGTTTGATTGGCATAGTTTTCATATTGCAGGCGATTGCATTCTGCCTTGCGCATATCTTTATCACAATCAAGTACATCTGGTACATCAAGTTCTGAATGATTGGTTTCAGTTTCCTGGCTTAAGGCGGTATCAGACAACGGAGTAGCAGCATGGCTGGCACCCGAGAACAACGCGCCTCCCAACAGTAAGCTTAATGCAGTGATATATACCAGCCTTGGTTTATGTAAAGTTAAGGTGTTCATTGTTATACCTTTAAATATTCTACCTGAATCTCAGTATAGGCTAAATAACAGGTAAATAATGACCGCTTATCTTTTGTCAGAAAAATACAGTATTTGTTTACATCATCTGACCAAGCATTAAAAAACCCCAGCCTAAGCTGAGGTTTTGGTAAAGCTGATTACAAATAGCAGAAAGTGGCTTGGCTGCTAGCCGCCAATTTTTTTGTATTTGGCACGCTTGGGTCTGGCCTCATCGCCCAAAGTCTTTTTACGGTAAACTTCATACTCAGAGTAGTTACCATCAAACCACTGCGGGCCTTCATCTTCAAACGCCAGAATATGCGTGGCGATCCGGTCAAGGAACCAGCGATCATGCGACACAACTAGCACACAGCCGGGGAACACCTGAATGGCTTCCTCCAGGGCACGCAGGGTCTCAACGTCCAGATCGTTAGAGGGCTCATCAAGCAGGATCACGTTAGCACCCTGACGCAGGGTTTTGGCCAGTTGCAGGCGATTACGCTCACCACCGGATAACTCACCAACGCGTTTTTGCTGATCTTGCCCTTTAAAGTTAAAGCGACCAATATAAGCCCGTGATGGGGTTTCATAATCACCAATGGTGATCATGTCCAGTCCATCAGATACTTCTTCCCACACGGTTTTTTTATCATCCAGTGTGTCACGGATCTGGCCAACGTAAGCGACTTTAACCGTATCACCCACAGTGACCGTACCGGTATCCGGTTGTTGCTCACCCGTAATCATGCGGAATAATGTGGTTTTACCGGCACCGTTTGGCCCGACAATACCCACAATAGCAGTCGGTGGTACGCTAAAGCTGAGGTTTTCATACAGCAGGCGGTCACCAAAGGACTTGCTGATGTTTTCCACCTCAATGACTTTATTACCAAGACGCGGACCGGGTGGAATATAAATCTCGGCAGTTTCGTTACGCTGCTGGAACTCACGGGAGTTCAACTCCTCAAAACGCTCTATACGCGCCTTGGATTTCGCCTGCTGACCTTTGGCATTTTTGCGTACCCATTCCAGCTCGTGCTTTAAGGCTTTGGCAAAGGCTTCTTCTTGCTTTTGCTCCTGCTCTAAACGGGCAGTCTTTTGTTCCAGCCAGTTGGTATAATTGCCCTGATACGGAATACCATGGCCACGATCCAGCTCCAAAATCCACTCAGCGACGTTATCCAGGAAATAACGGTCGTGGGTGATCGCCACAATGGTGCCCGGAAAGTCTTTCAAGAAACGTTCCAGCCAGCTCACTGACTCGGCATCCAGGTGGTTGGTTGGCTCATCCAGCAACAGCATATCAGGACGCGATAACAGCAGGCGACACAGCGCCACACGTCGACGCTCACCACCGGACAATTTGTTAACATCCGCATCCCAGGCTGGCAGACGCAAGGCATCAGCGGCTTGTTCCATCTGGTTATTGAGGTTATGTGCATCCCAGGTCTGAATAATCGCTTCCAGCTTTTCCTGTTCTTTGGCCAGTGCATCAAAATCGGCATTGTCGCTTGCATATTCGGCAAATACTTCATCCAGACGTGCCAGTGCATCCAAAGGTTCACGCAGGCCATCTTCCACATTACCGCGTACATCCTTGTTGGGATCTAACGGCGGTTCCTGCTCCAGATAACCAATTTTAGTGCCCGGCTGGGCACGCGCCTCGCCGTTAAAGTCTTTATCCACCCCTGCCATAATGCGCAGCAAGGTGGATTTACCAGCACCGTTTAAGCCCAGTACACCAATCTTGGCACCGGGAAAAAATGATAACGAAATATCCTTGAGGATTTCGCGCTTGGGCGGAACCATCTTGGATACTTTGTTCATGGTATAAATATATTGGGCCACACAGGACTCCTAAAATATGCCAGACGGCAGAAACAAGCTACCGCATAGGTACTTTCTTGCATGTATTACAAAGGCAAGCGCAGTCAAACCAGTTCGACTGCCTAAAAATTTGTCGTATAGTATAGCGGATTTATCTTAAAGCGCGGTTATTTTGTAACAGTGAAAATAGCGTCAGGATATTTCCTGTTTGTCCCTCCTTATCAGTTAAAAAACCAATGGAGGAATACTCTGGTGTTTTTATCTGCCTGTTCTTTTTAACCATCAATATCATCCGGTATAAAAAATAAAATAGAGTAAAGACTCGATCAATTTTTAATCTATATTTTAGAATAATTGCTCTAATTTCATTTTAATTAAATATTAATATTCAATGGCTTAAACTTAAAATGCTTATTTTTTAATCCGACGAAAGGACTATATTTTTTGTGCATTTTTTATAAAGATATTATTAGGCAATATTAAATAGACCTCTTGCGAAAGTCGTTATTGCAAGTTCATCCGGTTTACCAGTGCAGCGATTAAGTTAATGCGTAAACCGAATCTTTTCCGTCGATTTCGATAGCGTTCACTTAGTATTCTAAATCTTTTCAATTGACTGTTAATATGTTCGATTACAACTCGTATTTTTCCAATCATTTTATTGTACTTTTTCTCAACATCAAATAAGGGTAAATTCTTCTTTTTCTTTATTGGCATCAATAATTTAAAGCCATCTTGCTCTAACCCATAGTACCCTAAATCGGTCATAACATATTCAAAATGTTTGAATTTTTTTACTGTTTTTCTTGCCAATTTAATATCATGCTGACTGCCAGAAGATATATCTACTCCTATGATTTGTTTACTCTTCGGATGATAGATCACTTGGGCTTTTAGCGTATGTTTCTTCTTTTTACCACTGTAGAACTTACTCTGATTTTTTTTTCGGGCGTTCTATTGAACATTCTGTAGCATCAATAATGACCCAGTTAAATTGTTCGTTTGCTGTGGTAATGCTTCGTTTTGGCAGGGTAAAACGCCTTGATTTCATTAATGCATCTTCAACCTTTTTAATGGTTCGATTCACATTACTTTCAGCGATATGGTAATTTGCAGCCAATTCCAATTGAGTGCTGTAATTCCGTAAGTAATTGAGTGTTAATAATAATTGATCCTCTATAACTAAAGTATGAGGACGCCCAGATTTCTTTTTAAGTGATTCTGCTTCTTTTAAAACTTCGACCATTTCACTAAAAACTGGTCGAGGTACACCAACCAAGCGCTTGAATTCAGAATCTGAAAAACGGTTTAATTTCTGATATTTCATGAAATCTATATTGAGGCAGTTTTTACTTTCGCAAGAGGTCTAATAAATGCCTGGGATTTTTTATTTTTATTTTTTGAAAGAGAGTGAAAATGGCTAGCCAGATTCAAAAGATGCTACCCAAAGCGGTTAAGGACAAAATTGCTTTGATTACCGGTGCCTCCAGCGGTATTGGGTTGACTGTTGCCAAACAGCTTGCCGCAGCAGGTGCGCATGTATTATTGGTGGCACGTACCCGCGAAAAACTTGAGGAAGTTAAGGCAGAAATTGAAGCCGAGGGTGGCAAGGCATCCGTTTTTCCCTGCGACCTGAACGACATGACTTCTATTGATCATTGCGCTAAACAGATTCTTGCAGAAGTCGGTCATATTGACATTTTGGTCAATAATGCTGGTCGTTCCATTCGCCGCGCCGTAGAAGAGTCAGTGGATCGCTTTCATGATTTTGAGCGTACCATGCAACTTAACTATTTTGGTGCCGTACGTTTGATCTTGAGCGTGTTGCCACATATGGTAAAGCGTAAAAATGGCCATATCATCAATATTAGCTCAATTGGCGTACTGGCCAATGCCACCCGTTTTTCAGCCTATGTCGCCTCCAAGGCGGCGCTGGACGCTTTTAGCCGCTGCCTATCTGCTGAAGTACGCGCCCATAATATTCATTTAACCTCAATTTATATGCCGCTGGTACGTACTCCCATGATCGCGCCAACCAAAATCTATAAATATGTGCCTACCCTGTCCCCTGAACAAGCCTCGGATATGATTGCCAAAGCCATCATTCAGCGCCCGAAAAGTATTGCCACCAAAGTAGGTACTTTTGCAGCGGTCAGCTATGCGCTGGTACCCAAGTTTAATGATTTTGTTATGTCGGTAGGCTATCAGCTATTTCCAAGTTCAACCGCAGCTGCTGGCAAAGGAAATGAGAAAAAACAGGGTAAATTGAACCTGGCTCAGCGTGCCTTTGCCCGCCTGGTACCCGGTGAACACTGGTAGTCACAAAACTTTATAAATAAATTCATATCATCGCTATTTTAAAGCTGTATCTGGTTTGCGTCAGGTACAGCTTTTTTGTCTTATGCCATTGATTTTTCGGCCTTATTTTTATCCATTCTAGCTTTTATCAGTATTTTTAAAAACACGAGTTGAATGCGACTAAATATTCGCATTAAAGTAAGTCCAGTTTTTATGATGAGAAAAATAGTCATGCCCACTTTAACCAATTCAGCGGAAAACCCTGTACCGTTACGCGCCAAGCTTTTTAAGCAGCGTCAGGCCAGCGCCATACTGCTTAAGCCTCTTGCCCGCTTAACCGGTAAGGAAATTATTCCATCGCAGGCACGCCATCAGGAGTTGATTGATGGGTTATGGCAGGGTGATCCCTTAATGGATCAGGTGGTAGAGTGGCTGTGTGAAAAAGACTCCAAGCAACGCAAAGCCATGTTTGAGCAGGCTTTGCAGCAGGGTATTGACCACCTGACAGATGCTCCTCCAGTACTGGTTGAATTGTTTGCCTTGATTGACCAGCAGCCAGATTGGCTAGATATCAATCAACTTGACGTAGCGCGTCAGTTCATGCAATCGGTGGGATTAAATGCCAATTATATTTTAAAAGACATGGCATTAATGGGAGGTTACTTGCTGTCTGGTTTTAATCAGGCGCTGGTACTGACGGGTGCGCTGGATAAAAATGCCTCACAACGGCTGGCAGAAACCAGCAAATGGTGGATGGACTGTACGGAAAAAAATGGCTTAGCGCGCTTTAATACTGGCTTTAAAAGTACGATTCATGTGCGGATGATTCATGCGCTGGTACGCCGCAATTTACAGCGTAAACAGGACTGGCGCTCTGAACAATGGGGCTTACCGATTTGCCAGATTGATATGGCAGCCACTAACCTGGCCTTTTGTAGCCTGTTTTTGCTGGGCTTGAGAGCAATTGGTATTTTCCCTGCCCCGCACGAGGCCAGCGCGGTAATGCATTTCTGGAAATATCTGGGCTGGCTCATGGGTGTGGATGAGCGCTGGCTGGTGGATAGTGAGCTGGACGGACACATTTTGCTATACCATACCATGCTTACCCAGTCACCACCTGACTGGACCAGCAAGGCGCTGGGTTATGCCTTGTCACAGGAGCCGCTCACCAAACAGTATGATTCCTGGCAGGCTGTTAAACGTTACTGGGATTACCACAAACGCTTAAGCATTAGCCAGTATTTTCTGGGCAGGAAAAAAATGCAGCAACTGGGTGTTGAAAAGCGCATCTTGCCCTGGTATCCCCTGCTGCTCATTCCTGCCAACCTGCTGACTTATCATCCGCAACGCCATTTGCCTTTATTGCAAAAACTTCAGCAGCAGCGTGGGCGCCAAGCACAACTGGAGCATCAACGCCAGTTTGGTAAAAAAGGCCACAAGATTATCCAGCCTGATCAACAGCATCCGGCCTACATCGCCAGCTAGGCCATTTTTATTACACTGCTTTTGGGTTATACAATTCATAAATTAGACAGGATGCATGTATGAAGCTTTTAGAGAATAAAACAATATTTATCACTGGCGGCAGTCGTGGTATTGGACGTGCGGTGGCCTTGCGCTGTGCCGAGGCTGGTGCCAACATTGTGCTGGCCGCCAAATCTGCTGAGCCACACCCCAAACTGGGCGGTTCCATCCATAGTGTTGCCGAGGAAATCAGACAGCTGGGTGCTCAAGTGTTACCCTTACAGGTTGATGTACGTCATGAACAACAGCTCAGCGAAGCCATTGATCAGGCTGCGGCACATTTTTCCGGGCTGGATGTGTTGATTAATAACGCTGGTGCGATTCATCTGGGTAATATCCAGAATACTGATGTTAAAAAATATGATCTAATGCAGGCTATTAATCACCGGGCTACTTTTATTGCTGCAAAAGCAGCAATTCCTCACTTAAAGCAGTCCAGTCAGGGGCATATCATCAGCTTTGCACCACCGGTCAATCTGGCACCGCACTGGCTAGGCATGTATGGCCCCTATGCACTCTCAAAATATGGCATGACCCTGCTCACGCTTGGGCTTGCTGAAGAATTAAAAGCTGATGGTATTTTTTGTAATACCTTGTGGCCAGCTACACTTATCAATACCGCCGCGGTGAGTGAAAATATTGGTCACGATGCGGCACAGCAAATGAGTCGCAAGCCAGAAATTATGGCTGATGCAGTGTATGGCCTTATCAGCGGCGCATGTGGGCAAATTACTGGTCAAAGCTTGCTGGATGAAGAAGCACTTAAGCTTGCCGGTATTACCGACTTAAGTGGCTATGCCTGCTCTGCCGAACACAGTAAGCAACTGGCTAAAGACTTGTTTTTGGATTAATAAGCTGCTTTTTGGGTAAATAAAAAAAGCGCAAATAGAAACTGTATTCTATTTGCGCCTTTGCTGGCTTCTCAAACTTGTTTCTCTATCATGTTTAGCCAGATTTTTTTAGACCAGCCTGAAGCAGCAATTCACCCAGACCACCAATTTTTGCTTCAACCGGTTTGGCCGTACGCTCTTTAGGTTTATCAAAAGACTTATCCTGACGCCTGGCTGGTCGCTCAGCAGATTTTCTCTGGGCAGGCTTGGCTTGCTTACGTTGCTCATTCGTCAATGAGCGCTCACCACGTGCTGGTTTTTCTGCCGGATTCAGGCGCATACTCAAGCTAATGCGTTTGCGCTCGGCATCCACACTCATCACCCGTACCTGCACAATTTGCCCCGGCTTCACCACCTGATGCGGGTCATTCACAAAACCGCCCGACAATTCGGATACATGCACCAGGCCATCCTGATGCACACCCACATCCACAAAAGCACCGAAGTTGGTCACGTTGGTTACCACACCTTCCAGCACCAGATTGTCGGTCAAATCTTCCATGCTTTGAATATCGTCACGGAATTTGGCCGTACGAAACTCCGGGCGTGGATCACGGCCCGGCATGGACAATTCTTTTAAAACATCCTGTACCGTTGGCAAACCATACTGCTCATCAACCAGTTCCTGCGGGTCAAGGCCGGACAGTGCGTCGGCTTTACCCAATACCTGATCCAGACTTTTATCCAGTTTTGCCAGAATTTTTTCAACCAGCGGATAGCTTTCCGGGTGTACAGCAGAGGCATCAAGCGCCTGCTCACCATGCTGAATACGCAAAAAGCCAGCCGCCTGCTCAAAGGTACGCTCACCCAGACGCGGTACTTTCTTTAACTGCTGACGATTGTTAAACACGCCATGCTCGCGGCGATAATCGGCAATTTGCTGGGCAATATTTTTGTTCAGGCCAGCAATACGCGACAACAGGGCAGGCGATGCCGTATTCACATCCACACCCACTGCGTTCACGCAGTCTTCGACCACGGCATCCAGCGTACGAGCCAGACCTGTCTGGTTGACATCGTGCTGGTACTGCCCCACCCCAATGGATTTTGGATCGATTTTGACCAGCTCAGCCAGTGGATCCTGCAAGCGACGTGCAATGGACACCGCACCGCGAATGCTGACATCCAGCTCAGCTAACTCCTGCGCAGCAATTTCACTGGCAGAATACACCGAAGCACCTGCTTCATTTACCGTTACCCGGGTCAGGCTTAAATCCGGGTGTTTTTTGACCAGATCGCCAATCAGGTTTTCGGTTTCACGGCTTGCGGTGCCATTGCCAATGGCGACCAGATCAACCTGATACTCACGACACAGGCGTTCCAGCTCTGCTAGTGAACCTTCTACATCATTTTTGGGAGCAAACGGATAAATGGTACTGTGTGCCAGTACATCACCAGCCTGATTCACTACTGCCAGTTTAACCCCGGTACGTATACCCGGATCAACGCCCAGCGTACAGCGACCTCCAGCTGGTGCAGACAACAATAAATGACGCAGGTTTTCAGCAAACACCTGCATGGCATCCGCTTCGGCAGCCAGACGCTTTTCGGTGAGCAATGAATGCTCAAAATGCGGACGCAATTTACCCAGCCACAATAGCTCGGCGGTTTGCTTTAAAAACTGCTGGCGGCTATCAGGCTGGATATCATCCAGACCCAGATCAGCAAAAATCTCGCTTAAACGCGGGGCGTCTTCACCCTCTACTTTTAAGGTTAATACATTTTCCTGCCGACCACGCAACATGGCCAGCAAACGGTGATTAGGTACTTTGTGCAGTGGTTCACTTGACTCAAAATAGTCGCGGAATTTTTTACCGACTTCGCGCTTTTCTTCTGTAGCCAGACGGCTTAGTAGTTGTGCGGTCGCCGCAAAACCCTGTTTTAATTGTTCGGTCAGTTCAAGGCGAGTGGCCCAGATATCAACCAGAATATGCGAAATACCTTCCAGCTGGCTGGCAACATCAGCGTAACGCTGCTCTTCACCTTCTGCGGGTTCAGGTGCCTGAAAATCAGCCAGTGCGGCCTGCGGATCAATCTCTTCCTGCCAGATTTTTAAGGCATAAGGCTCAAGTCCCGCTTCGCGTGCCAGCGCCGCTTTGCTGGTGCGCTTGGGGCGATAAGGCAAATATAAATCTTCCAGTGCTGTTTTACTGTCAGCACTGTTTAAGCGTGTCAGCAGTTCATCAGTCATTTTTCCCTGGCTGTTAATGGAATCAATGACTTTTTGACGGCGTTCATTCAAGTCGCGTAAATAGATCAGGCGGGCTTCCAGCTGACGCAGCTGCGTGTCGTCCAGGCCTTCTGTCACCTCTTTACGATAGCGGGCAATAAAAGGAACACTTGCGCCGTCATCCAGCAAGCGAATGGTCGCTTCAATTTGGGCGGGACGAACTGCCAGCTCGCTTGCCAATTGTTGAACCAACTCAGTCATACAGCATTTCCACGACAAAAATGAAAGTGGCGATTATACGTGCTATGACAGACAAAAGAATATGGTTTTTCATGCCATTTGAACAAATGTTTTGGCTTGCTTAGTAGCCACCGGCTGGTTGCCAACCAATTCATCCATGAAAAGCCGGCATTGTGAACGCTGACTGCCCAAAAGCAAAAAATACGATTCACTTATCAATTAACCTGTATATATTTGGTATCTATTGCTTGAATCTATTTGAATTTTTCCTCATCTTGCCCTAAATGTAACTTATTAATTAGCATTCTTAAAAAATTTGCCGGATCTGTCAGTTTAAGATCCCAAAAGGAGTCGATCATGAGTCTCGTTGTGCCTGCCGAAGAGCAAACGTTACGCCCTGAAGCAGACCGAGTGGAACGAATTTTAGTCGTGGATGATGACGTTCGCTTGCGGACACTGTTGCAGCGCTTCCTTGAAGATAAAGGCTTTGTGGTCAAGACTGCTCATGATGGCACGCAAATGGATCGCCTGTTACAGCGTGAACTGTTTTCATTGATTGTACTGGATTTCATGCTGCCGGTTGAAGACGGTATTAGCATCTGCCGCCGCCTGCGCCAGAGTAATATCGATACCCCTATCATTATGCTCACCGCGCGTGGCAGTGACAGTGACCGGATTGCAGGACTTGAGGCCGGCGCCGACGATTATTTGCCCAAGCCGTTTAATCCCAATGAATTACTGGCGCGTATCCGGGCAGTACTGCGCCGTCAGGTTCGTGAAATACCCGGTGCGCCCAGCCAGCAGGTTGAAGTCGTGAGTTTTGGCCCGTGGTCACTGGATTTGTCTACCCGTACCCTGACCCGTGAAGGTCAGGTGGTCACATTAACGACTGGCGAGTTTGCAGTACTAAAAGCACTGGTACAGCATCCGCGCGAACCCTTGACCCGTGACAAGCTGATGAATCTGGCGCGTGGTCGTGAATGGGGTGCCATGGAACGCTCCATTGATGTGCAGGTATCGCGCTTGCGCCGCCTGATTGAGGAAAATCCGGCACGTGCCCGTTATATCCAGACGGTGTGGGGCGTAGGTTATGTGTTTGTGCCGGACGGTGCCGAATAAAAAATCTTGGTCAAGCTGGATTAAGCAAGTTTGATCCAGCTTTTTACTGATATGCTGAAAAAATCAATGATGATGCCACGGCACTGCTCCTCAAATAGAACGCACACTCAATGGATACCTTGAACTACAATCCATATAAGCCGCAAAACAAGACAGGATAGCCAGCTTGCCACCCAAATCCACCAATACCAACTCTGCAAACACCGGACAAGCAAAAAATGCGTCTGGCTCAATACCAGTGCCTACAGAGCTGGAAGCGCCTTATCGTCCACGTGAACGCACAGCCTGGGAATCATTTTTAGATAAAATCAAGCCACGCTCTACCGCCATGCGTACCACAGTGCTGGTGTCCATTGTTGTGTTTTTTAGTCTGGTGATGTCACTGGCTTTTTTCTGGCGCACCCTATACCTGCCAGAGATTCTCCAGCATGCCCGCTATCTGGCCATTGAGCTGGATTTACTGGAACAAACTGATCTACAGGTTAGCGAAGACCCTTTTTCTTTTGACCTGCATGACTGGCTGGAACAGCGGGTTGGTGTGCAAATTATCCGTGACCCCGCCCTGTTCCCCACGCCACGGGAAAAAGTGGTGGCCGAATTTTTTACTGGCCGGCTGGAAAAAGAACTGACCCGTGAACTCAATGAACCGGTGACGGTATATTTTGAGTTTAAGCCCACACCGCAGTTGTGGATTCATTATCCATCACTGGGTAAAGCCTGGATCCGGGAACCACTGGATTTTTATGCTGAATATAGCTCGGAGCTTATTCTGGCCTGGCTACTGGGCATTCCTTTATTAACTGCCATTATTATTTTAACGCTGGTGCGTCAGCTCAACCGGCCATTGCGTCGGCTGCAAAATGCGGCACGGGAATTTACCCAGACCGGCAAGGCACCTTATCTGGAAACTAACCACGGCCCAATTGAAATCCGTCAGGTCAATGCGGCATTTAATCATATGATTAGTACTTTACAGCAGGCAGCGCAGGAACGCACCATTATGCTGGCGGGTATTTCCCATGATTTGCGCACGCCGCTCACCCGTATTCGGCTCACTGCCGAACTGATGCCGGATGAAGACTTGCAGCAGGGGCTAATTTACGATGTGGATGATATGGATGCCATTTTGGGGCAGTTTATTTCCTACATGCGGGATGGCTCCGATGAAAAAGAACAGGCAACCGACATTAATGCGCTGATGCAGGAAATTATTATCCAGTTTAAGCCGCTACATATTATTTATCAGCCACAGTTGCTGCCCAGCATTCAGGTGCGTAGTCTGTCGATTAAGCGCATGATTGGCAATCTGGTGAGTAATGCCAAGCGTTATGGCGCCGAGCCGGTTTATTTATCAGCCAGCCTGCTGGGTGCTTATATTATTATTACGGTGCGGGACAGCGGCGATGGCGTAAATCAGGATGAGATTGAATCACTCATGCAACCGTTTATTCGGGGTAATAGTGCCCGCACCACTCAGGGTAGCGGTTTAGGGCTGGCGATTGTAAAGCGGATTGCCGAACTGCATGGTGGTTATGTCAATGCCCGTAATCATCCCGATGGTGGACTGGAGGTGAGTGTTGGCTTGCCTTTGCATGCCACAACAGATAATACTGCAAAAACAGAAAACAGCACCTTAAGTAAACTTAAAAGCAAGCTGACCGGTGAAGGCTAGGCCAGTCCTGAATTTTTATCACTCTGACCTTGCGTATTAGGTTTTGCATTGGTTGTGTGATCGGTATATTTTAAAAGCTGCTCCATTACGCCGGCTATCACCCGATAGCTCATCAGATTTCTGGCCTTTAAGGCAATTATCATGCAGCAAACTGCTTCACCATCTGTTGCCATTATTGGCAGCGGCATGGCAGGCCTAAGTGCAGCCCGTCTGTTAAAAGACGCCGGTTTTGACGTTACCATTTATGAGGCTCTACCGGGTCGGGGCATGGACAGCCATAGCCTACATATGGATGGTGGCATTATTGATGCTCCGCTACGGGTGATGAATCCTTCCGTCTGGCCCAACACTTTAGCGCTGGCCGCTTATATGGATGTGCCGGTCTTTAAAGTACGCACCTTTATGTCCTGCAACTGGCTGGAACAAGACCAGCGCCTAAACAACTGGTTTAAAAGCCGGCGTACCTCGCTGGGTAACTTGCCGACACTTGCTAGCCTGCGTTATATCAACCAGACCAGCTTAAGCGTGCTTAAGGGTTTTTTTCAGTTCAGACAGGCCTTAAAGCAGTTTAAACACAGTCCTCATCAGGAGATGAGTCTGGCAGATTTTCATATGCAACATGCGATTGAGCCGCTGTTCTGGTATGGCATTTTGTTGCCGGTTATTAATACCATTTGCACCTGTGAGCCACAGCATATTGGCAAATGGCCAGCCAAGCCGATACTTGATTTTGTGAACAAGCTGATGCAGGGGGAAGCCTTGTTGCGCTTACAGGGCGGTACATCGGCGCTGGTCAATGCCCTAATTCAGGATATTCCTGTGATTAGTGGCGCCAAAGTCACTACAGTGGAGTATCAACAGCAGCAAGCGCTGGTACGTAATGAACGCGGTCAGCAAGGCCTGTATGATTATGTGATTGTAGCCACGCCTACCACTCATCTTGGTTTTTTAAACGCAGCACAGTTTAGACAAGAATTGCAATTGCTTCAGCAGTTCAAGTTTGATCAGGGCAGACTGGTCATTCACCGGGACAAGCGCTTTATGCCCTGCCAAAAAGCAGACTGGACTGTGCTGAATTACAGTATGGATACCGTATTTAGCCAGCAAATGTTTACGGTATGGATGAATGCCATTGAACCCACACTAGCCAATAAAACTGATATGTTCCAGACCTGGAATCCGGTATTTGAGCCTGATGCCAGTCAGGTCATCTCCAGTGTGTGGCTGAGCCGAGCCATCGTGGATAGCCATACCGCAGCGCTGATACAGCAGGTGAAGCACTTACAGCAAAATCCTGAGCGTCGTGTGTTTTTTTGCGGCTCCTGGCTGTGCGATGGCCTGCCTATTTTGGAATCTGCTGTCACCTCGGCCATGTGGGTGGTCAAACAACTGGGGGTTCATCCTGACTTTGCCGGGCAAAAACCACGCATGGTAAAAGCCGCGGGATTGCCCCGTTAAATTATATTCAGCCTATGCGAAAAATCATCAGCAAATATCTACAACCTGACCATCATTTTGCTATTGCCAGTCATTTGCTGGGTGATTCACGGCCACTGGCCTGGACTAATCTGGGATTCTGGCAAGGCACTCATGACTATCCAGTAGCGTGTCAGCAACTGGCGCAACTGGTCGGCAAGGCCGCACGCTTGGCACCTTCAGATCACTTGCTGGATCTGGGCGGTGGGCAAGGTGCCAGTCTGGTTTACTGGAACACGGCATTTGCTATTGAGCACATGAGCGCCTTTGAACTGCAACCAGCATGTATTAACGCAATTAATAAGGCGCGACTACCCCAGCTTGATGGTATTTATCAGGCTTCTTTTAGCCAGTTGCCTTTACCGGCTGTACATTTGCAACAGGCTTTTGATGCTGTGGTTTGCGTAGACGCGGCTTATCATGCACTGCTGGCTGACTTTTTGGCCGTCAATAAGGCAGCCCTTAAGAATCAGGGGCGCATTGCCTTTACCACCTTAATGCTCAGCCCACTCTGGATTAAGGCGTCCGTGATGCAAAAGAAACTAACCCTTAAACTGCTGGGGCTGGCCTGTGTGCCACAACAGCATTTACTCAATGAGATGCAAGTCGTGACACAGCTACAGGCAAGTGGCTTTACCCATATTAAGATAAAGCATCTTGATCAGCCGGTATTACAAGGCTTTGCCCATTATATTGCCCACCACCATCCACCGGTTCGGGCTGGGCAATATCGGGACTGGCTAAAAATCCGCTGCACCGCAAAACTATGTGGCTTTTTATATCGGCAGGGTCTGGTGCACTACAGTCTGATCAGTGCTGAACTGGCTTAATGGTTTTAAGCTTAAGATATGCATAAAAGCAACCAAGTGAAGCAATTTAGCACTTAAAACCTCTGCAACGGCACAGTATCATGAAGTTGTCATATTCAGATGGTAATATGACTTACACAAATATGATTTTTAAAGGATAAATATAAACAATGAATCACAGAGTAAATCAACCCAATCCAGTCACCGAAAAATTATGGTCGTTAGAGAACAAGCCGGCCTCAAGCGCAACAGTACAACATGTTAAGACCACACTGCCACTGGTGGCTTTATATTGCGGTTCGCGTTCCGGCAATCAGCCAGTGTATCAAACCCAGGCCATTGAACTGGCACGACAGCTGGCGCAGCATCAACTGGGTATTGTCTACGGTGGCGCCAGCATTGGCTTAATGGGTCAGGTGGCAGATACTGTTATTGCTCACGGCGGTGAAGTGGTGGGCGTGATCCCGGACTTTCTGTTGCGCCATGAAATTGCCCACGATGCGCTAACCGAACTATATATTGTTGATACCATGCACGAGCGCAAGGCCATTATGGCAGACCGCGCCAGTGCTTTTGTGGCTTTACCCGGTGGTCTGGGCACTTTTGAGGAAATACTGGAAGTTGCGACCTGGGGGCAGCTGCAACAGCACAGTAAACCCATTGTTTTATTTAATATTAACAACTACTACCAGTTTTTAATTGCCCAGCTGGATCATGCTGTACAGGAAGGTTTTTTGTCGGCGCACCATCGCAAACAGGTTCTGGTCTGCCAAACTGTTGACGAAGTGCTGATTGCGTTGGCACAAATCAGCCACGAAGAAACGCAGCCCCTGACGCAAGAAAAAATTTAAACCTAAGTGTTGTCTACAATATCGGCAAACGTGGCCTGTACTACCTGTGCCAGTGCCTGTGGTGTTAAGCCGATGTCCAAGCCACGTTTGCCACCGCTAACATACATGCACTGCCATTGTGTTGCCCTGCTATCAATAATGGTCTTTAAGCGCTTTTTTTGACCAATTGGGCTGATCCCTCCTACCAGATAACCCGTAATGCGCTCAGCATCCCTGATATCAGCCATATGCAGTTTTTTTACCTTAAAGGCCAGCGCAGCCTTTTTTAAATTCAAGCTATGGCTGACAGGCAAAATCGCCACATAAAACTGTTGATCATCAGTCACTAGCAATGTTTTAAACACCTGTTCAAGCGGCAAGTTTAGCTTCTGGGCAGCTTCCAATCCAAAATTGCTGCACTGGGGATCATGTTCATATTCATGAATGCTATAGCTGATTTTGTTACGGCTCAACAAGCGGCAGGCAGGTGTCATAAGTTCTTCCAGAGGCGTTAAATTGCTGGTTATTATTTAACATTCAACCCCTAAAGCAAAATGGCCGATGCTATCGGCAGCCATCATTTCATGTTTATCATTACACAACAGCTTGTTACTTTTTTAGATAACTCAACAGGTTAAACTAAAAATGATTTTTGACCTGTGTTTTTGGGGCAGCCTGTTGGAGAAAAAGCAATGAGTACAACAATCAACCTGCATTCAGGCAAGGTCGACCCCTCCTATAAAACCTTGCTATGGCTGGTGGCGCTTGGGTTTTTTATGCAATCGCTGGATTCCACTATTGTCAATACAGCCCTGCCTAATATGGCCAGCAGTCTGGGGGAAAGTCCGCTACACATGCAATCGGTGGTGATTGCCTACGTCTTGTCGGTGGCTGCGGTGATTCCCGCCAGTGGCTGGATTGCTGACCGCATTGGTATCCGTTATGCATTTTTAACTGCCATTGTGGTATTTTCCATTGCCTCCCTATTTTGTGCCCTATCGCAAAACCTGACGCAACTGGTGGCTGCACGGGTGCTGCAAGGGATTGGCGGTGCCATGCTGTTACCAGTTGGGCGTTTAGCTATTTTACGCGTGGTACCACGCCCGCAGTTTTTGGCCGCCATGAGTTTTATTACTATTCCCGGTTTGATTGGCCCACTGATTGGCCCGGCACTGGGCGGCTGGCTGGTGGAAGTGGCCAGCTGGCACTGGATTTTTTTAATTAACTTGCCCATTGGCCTGATTGGCGCAGCCATGACCTTAAAAATTATGCCGGTGCTTAAAAATCCCGAGCTGCCCGGTTTTGATTTAAGCGGTTATGTGCTACTGGTGGTGGGTATGGTGTGCTTATCGCTATCCTTAGATGGCCTAACTGACCGAGCCATGGTGGCAGCCATGCTGATTTTGCTGATCATGGGCATTGCTGCACTGGTAGGCTATGTGTTCCATTCGCAGCGGCACAGCAATGCGCTATTTCGCAAGGATTTATTTAATAACCGCAGCTTTAATATTGGGATTTTTGGTAATTTATTTGCCCGTTTGGGTGGTGGTGCCATCCCGTTTTTAATGCCACTGATGTTGCAACTGGCGCTTGGACATAGTCCGGTACAGGCGGGTTTAATGATGATGCCACTGGTGTTAGGCGCCATGACCATTAAGCGCACCATTACGCCGCTCATTCAGCGGTTTGGCTATAAAAAGGTGCTGGTCACCAATACCTTGCTGGTAGGGCTGGGAATTGCCAGTTTTGCGCTGGTCAATGCCGATCAGCCGACCTGGTTGCGTATTGGTCACTTTTTTGTGTTTGGTATGATCAACTCGGTGCAGTTTACCGCCATGAATACCCTTACCTTAAAAGACTTGCAGCCGCAGCATGCCAGTAGCGGCAACAGCTTATTGTCCATGATTATGATGCTGTCCATGAGCATGGGGGTGGCCGCCGCTGCCGCGATTTTAAATGGCTTTACCGCGCACTATCAGCATCAAATCATTAATGCCTTTCATGCCACGTTTATGTGTATGGGTGTCATGACCATGGCCGCCGCGTGGATTTTCTGGCAGTTAGAGCCGGACGATAAACAGTGCAAACGGCAGGAACAGGCCGAAGTGGGTTTGCCAGAGTCTTCTTAACTCAGGGATCAAAACTTACTTGCCATATTGCTGTTCAAAACCTTGCTTAAGCGCAATATAGCGTGGATGGATTTTTGCCTCATTCCATTTTTGTTTAAAAATGCGGGCAGCAGCGGCCTTGACCGGGTCTTCCGGGCTGCGTGGTAATTCAGCGCGACCATGCGCACCACTTAAGCCTTTCTTATCATCCGGCACCGGGCCATTGTATTTTTTGCCGCCCTTATGATTGGCATAGCGTCGCGCCCGGGTATAGCCCATCTGCAGGAATTTACGCGCCATGTCAGCGCCGACAAAATCGTCCTTGTCCAGATACTCCAAAAACAACTGAAAAATCTGCTCACTACTTTGCTGCGCTTTTGCTTCATCGGCAAAGCGCCAGTACGGCAAAATTTCTGATTTATACGGCTCAACCAATAGCACACCCTGCTCGCCGCGCCCGATTCGGTACAATTCTGGGTGCTGTCGAAAATCAATCTTTTTAAAGTCGAGACTGTAATCGAAGCTATTACTCTTTACTCGTGAGGCGCGACGCGGGACAGGAATTTTGGCTGGCTCAGATTGAGGACGGGAATGCACCACCTGTTGCTCCGGTTAAGTGTTGACTGGTTTCAGTTTTTGAAATGAGCAGAACTAAAGGCTTGATTGATTATGACGTAAAGGATTAAGCCTGCTGTATGAGCTTGGTTGAGGTTACACCACCCATTTGTAGTAGTTTTTCACTTGTCCGAATTGAATATTCTTTATTCTTTCTATGACAGTCATAGCACTGTCATATGTCTTTGCTAAAAATAACACTCAAAAAACGTTGTCATTGCTAGAGAGGTAGATCATGAGTGTTGATATATCAGATCAACTGGGAAAGGCTGAAACCTGGGAAGTTTATCTGGAGCGGCTATATAAGCTACAGGAGCGCTGTACTCGGGAAATCTTCTTGCTGAACAAGAAGTTAAATGGCCCTCATCAGCAGGCATCATGTGACACACTAGCACGGCGTATCCACGAGTTGCAGCAGCGTCAGAATTTTTATCAAACTCAAGTGACCAGCCCGAGTACCTGTGCTTCAGTCTAGTCCGGTAAGACAGAAGGTTTCTTTGATGAAGAATTTCAATCTGCTGATGAGTTGGAGCAAGCCGTGAAAGGATATATTCACTATTACAACCATGAGCGAATCAAGGTTAAATTAAAGGGACTGAGTCCTGTACAGTACAGAAATCAGTCCTTACTTGCCGCTTAACCAACCGTCTAGCTTTCGGGGGTCAGTTCAGCTCTGAGTCCTTTTTTATCCCTGCGCTGACAATTAACGCGTTCTTTGCTTACTTCTAACAGGACGATTCTTGTTATCCTGCTTTCTATCCTTCTGCTCTCTTGGCGGCAATCCAGTATGCTGGGTCAGTATCTGACCTTTTTGGGGGCGATTGGAGGAGCCAGAAGCATTGCCACGCGGCTGTGAACCACTACGCTTTTGCGAATCCCCAGCCACTGTGGAATTTTTCTTGCGGGCAGAGCTGTACTCACCTTCCGTGCCTTGCGGCTGATAAGTAGGAATCAAATGCTGCTTGCTGTTGCCAATCAAATCACTACGGCCCATGCTTTTTAGAGCTTCACGCAGCAATGGCCAGTTGTTGGGATCATGGTAACGCAGGAACGCCTTATGCAGACGGCGGCGTTTTTCACCTTTGACAATATCCACCGTTTCACTATGCCGCGATACTTTCCTAAGCGGATTTTTTAAGGTGTGATACATGGTGGTGGCGGTGGCCATGGGCGATGGATAAAAGGTTTGTACCTGATCGGCTCGAAAACCGTTTTTCTTCAGCCAAATGGCGAGATTCATCATGTCGACATCGGTAGTACCCGGATGTGCCGCAATAAAATATGGAATCAGGTACTGTTCCTTGCCGGCTTCCTTGCTAAAGCGCTCAAACATTTGCTTAAAACGGTCATAGGTACCAATGCCGGGTTTCATCATTTTGGACAGGGCATTTTCTTCGGTATGTTCCGGGGCAATTTTTAAGTAGCCACCGACATGATGGGTGACCAGTTCGCGCACATATTCAGGATTTAATACTGCCAAGTCATATCGCAAGCCAGAGCCAATCAGGATTTTTTTAATACCTTTAATCGCACGCGCCTTACGATACAGCTGTGTCAGTGGCGCATGATCGGTATGCAGGTTGTCACAGACGCCCGGATACACGCAGGACGGCTTGCGGCAGTTTTTTTCAATTTGCGGGTCTTTACAAGCCAGTCGGTACATATTGGCAGTTGGCCCGCCCAGGTCGGAAATAATGCCGGTAAACTGAGGCGCGGTATCACGGATTTTTTCCACTTCGCGTAGAATGGATTCTTCCGAACGATTTTGAATAATCCGGCCTTCATGCTCGGTAATGGAACAAAAGGTACAACCACCAAAACAGCCGCGCATGATATTGACGGAAAACTTGATCATATCAAAGGCTGGAATCCGCGCATCACCATAGCTTGGGTGTGGCAAACGCGCATACGGCAGGTCAAACACATAGTCCATTTCTTCGGTGGTCAGCGGAATCGGTGGCGGGTTGATCCATACATCACGATCCGCATGCCGTTGTACCAGTGCACGGGCATTACCGGGATTGGTTTCCAGATGCAAAATCCGGTTGGCATGCGCATAGAGCACCGGGTCATTGGCGACTTGTTCAAAGTCCGGCAAACGAATGACTGACAGTTCGCGCGGTGGCAGCTTATGCTTGATGGCTTTGCTGGGTGCTGCCTTGAGTTGCACGATTTGCGTATCGGCATCAAGTTGCGTGCCTTCGCGGACAATTGGGTTGGCCACTGGCTCTTTGGTAAAACCCTGATACTGACTAACAGAATCCTTCTTCTGTTCCCCTTTACCATTTTCTAGGTCACAACCGGCAAGGTCTTCAGTCATCACATACGGGTTAATAATTGGGTCAACCCGGCCAATGCTGTCCACATCGTTACTGGCAATTTCAACAAAGTCTTTTTTGGCCTGTTTGCTGTTTTTATTTAAAATAAACGCCGTACCACGCACATTAGTAATATCTTTAATATTTTCGCCTTTGGCCAGACGATGCAGGACTTCTACAATGGAACGCTCACCATTGCCATACATCAGTAAATCCGCCTTGGCATCCATCAAAATCGAGCGGCGCACTTTATCTGACCAGTAATCATAATGGGCAATGCGGCGCAGGCTGCCTTCAATCCCGCCCAGCAATACGGGCACGTCAGGATAAGCCTCACGGCAGCGCTGCGAATATACAATCGCCGCACGATCCGGGCGCTTGTTGGCCACGTTGCCCGGTGAATAGGCATCATCAGAACGAATCTTGCGATCAGCCGTATAGCGGTTAATCATGGAATCCATATTGCCAGCGGTGACGCCATAGGCATACACGGGTTTGCCCAGTACCTTGAAGGCCTCGGCTGACGTCCAGTCTGGCTGGGCAATAATTCCTACCCGAAAGCCTTGTGCTTCCAGTGTCCTGCCAATAATACCGGAACAGAATGACGGATGATCCACATAGGCATCACCGCAAATCATGATAAAGTCGCAAGCATCCCAGCCAAGCTGATCCATTTCTGCGCGTGACATGGGCAAGAACGGGGCAGGTTCAAAACATGATGCCCAGTGTTTGTCATAGTCAAACAGCTTGGTCGGGGTATCAATATCTTTGTAGGCAGTAGACATGCTGGCGGCTCTTTTCTTTAAATGCGACAATGGCAGGGACAGGCTAGCGGCGCTTCATGGGGAATAGCGCAAAAGTGAGAACCGGCCATTTTAGCATGAATTCGTTTTATGGTTAAGGATTGTACAAATTTTATGCGTCAAATCATTCAGCACAATGACACAACACCAGATACGGGCTTAAATAAAAGCTAAAAATAAACTCAACATTTTTAACTGTTTATCTTGTTACACTAGCCAGAGTGTCATCATTGTAAAAAACCGCGCTTATTAGATAACACAATACGCATCAGCTTTTTTAGGGGTTAGTATGTCCATAAAACCAGAACAGCAGCATGAAAATTTACAGCCCCTGCTCCAGCATATCCAGTTTTTGCTTAAACGCCAGCATTTGGTGGAAGCCTTAAGCCAGCGTCAGGATACCCCCAAGCAACGCCATATTGCCCAGCTGATGCAGCAGCAGAACCTGTCCAAGCTACAACACAGCTTAAACGAATTACACGCCGCAGATATTGCCTATATTTTAGAAAACTTGCCACTGGACGAGCGTTTGGTGGTATGGCATCTGGTACAGTCAGAAGAAAAAGACGGCGAGATTCTGCTGGAAGTATCCGATCCAGTACGCGAGTCGCTACTTGGCGCAATGGACAGCCATGAAATTAAAGCGGCGGCTGAAAGCCTGGATATGGATGAACTGGCCGATCTGGCACCGGATTTGCCGCAGGATATTCTCAACGAGATTTTTTCTGCTCTTGACCCGGAAGAACTGGCTCAGGTTCATTCAGCCATGTCATATGCGGAAAACACTGTCGGCGCCATCATGGACTTTGATGTGGTCACGGTACGCAATGATGTGGAGCTACGCGTCGTACTGCGTTACCTGCGCCGCTTTGACCAGTTACCAGAACATACCGATAAAATTTTTGTAGTAGACCGTGATAACCAGCTACTGGGGCTACTTACCCTGGAAATGCTACTCACGCATCAGCCTGATACCCCGGTGGCTGATATTATGGATAAAGACCCTATTAACTTTAGACCTGATGATGAGGCACATGCGGCAGCTCAGGCCTTTGAGCGTTATGATCTGATTTCTGCACCAGTGATCGATTCGGAAAAACGCCTTATTGGGCGCCTGACCGTAGTCGATATTGTCGATTATGTGCGGGAAGAAGATGAGCGCGAGATTTTAAGCAACGCGGGTTTAAAAGAAGAAGAGGATATCTTTGCGTCTGTATGGCGTTCGGTACAAAACCGCTGGGGCTGGCTGGCGATTAATATGTGTACAGCCATTTTTGCATCGCGTGTCATTGGTGCTTTTGAAAATACCATTGCGCATCTGGTGGCACTGGCAACTCTCATGCCCATTGTGGCGGGCATGGGGGGAAATTCGGGCAATCAGACCATTACCATGATTGTACGCGCCATTGCCATGGGCAAGGTGGATACTTCCGCCATGCGACGCTTGCTCCGCAAGGAAGTAGAAGTGGCCCTGATCAATGGCATTTTATGGGGCGGGTTACTGGGCATTTTAACCTGGGCGCTATATAGCAATGTGGCGCTGGGTCTGGTGATGCTAGCGGCCATGACACTAAACCTGCTACTGGCAGCCTCTGCCGGGGTACTTATTCCCATGCTGCGCATCAAGCTAGGCAAAGACCCAGCGCTGGGCAGTTCGGTGATGATCACCGCACTGACCGATTCGGGCGGCTTTTTTATCTTTCTGGGGCTGGCTACCCTATTTCTGATATAAAAGTTATCTGTATAAAATTTGCCACTTAAAGCTCACTGTCCTAGGCCATTGCAGCCGATTCTGTTGTCGCACAGTCAATAGCTTGCGCTTGATTGCTTTGCCGGATCAGGTCTACTGCTTTCTCAGCAATCATAATGGTTGGCGCATTGGTATTACCATTGACCACGGTGGGCATAATTGATGCATCTACCACACGCAGGCCTTTAATCCCGTAAACTTTGAGTTCAGGATCCACCACGGCCATCTCATCAATACCCATTTTGCAGGTGCCCACCGGATGATAAACGGTATCTACTCGCTGGCACAGCAGCTCGCGGATATCCTCATCAGTCTGAACATGATTGCAAAACACATCCTGCTGGATAATCGCCCTAAACGCGGGGGTATCCATCAGCTTTTTGGTCATTTTAAAACCAGCCACCATGTCTTGCATATCCTGCGAATCATGCAAAAAATTTAGGTCGATTTGCAGCGGATCATCAATATGCCCACCACTGAGTTTGACGCTACCGCGGCTGCGTGGATTGAGCAAACACACATGGCAGGAAATCCCGTGCCCGCGATGTAGCGTACGACCATGATTGTCTACCAGTGCGATCACAAAATGCAGTTGCAGGTTAGGGATTGATAATTCCGGGTTGGTCTTTAAAAAGCCGCCACATTCGGCAAAGTTGGTAGTAATCATGCCACGGCGGTTTTTGCGATAATTGCCAATCTGCTTTAACAAATCAAAAGAACCACCAACTGATAAGCCAAAAGTGCCCTGGGTCTGCCTGACTTTATAGCCAAAAATAAAATCCGGATGATCATGCAGGTTTTTGCCCACACCCGGTAAATGATGCACTACCTTAATACCATGCTGTTCCAGTTCAGTTTTATCGCCAATACCAGACAACATTAAAATATGCGGCGATTGAAACGTGCCGGCTGAGAGCAACACTTCACACTTGGCCCGAATGATTTTTAGCTGTTTTTGCTGCTTAAACTCCACCCCAACCGCACAGCCGTCTTCAATAATAATCCGCTGCACATGGGCAAAGGTTTCTACCTGTAAATTAGGACGTTTGCCTAAATGCGGCAGTAAAAAAGCGCGTGCAGCACTACAGCGCTCACCATTAATTTGCGTAACCTGATAAACGCCCAGGCCCTCTTGCTCGGCACCGTTAAAATCATCATTGAGCGGATAATCCGCTTCTTTGGCAGCCTGAACATACACCTGCTGCAACACGCTATCAGAGCGTAAATCACAAACATTCAGTGGCCCGCCCTGTCCATGATATTTATTATTAATTCTTTCATTGTGCTCGGACTTTTTAAAATACGGCAGCACCTCATCATACGACCAGCCTGTATTGCCCAGTGCCGCCCAGCGATCATAATCCTGCCGATGGCCGCGAATATACACCATGGCATTAATGTTTGAGCTGCCACCCAGTCCTTTTCCGCGTGGCTGGTAGCCCAGTCTTCCATTTAATCCTGCTTGCGGCGTGGTATTAAATGCCCAGTTATTGAGTTTGGTTGAAATACTTAAAATGGCCGCTGCCGGTGTATTGACAATCCAGTTGTTGCCATCACCGCCGGATTCCAGCAAGCATACTGAAACATTGGGGTCTTCACTTAGGCGACCAGCCAGCACACAGCCTGCCGAGCCACCTCCAATAATCACATAGTCAAACTCTGCCTGTTGCATGATCAACATCCTTGCTGTTTTTTTAACTTAAAAAGTATGCCTAATTTTTAGAGTAATTACTTTAATTTTTCTGCAATTGATAAAAAAACCGCATCAATAGATACGGTTTTTGTCGTTCCAGATGGAATTTAATCCAGATAATAAGTGGCCAAAGGCGGAAAGCCATTGAATTCCACTGAAGAATACGAGTTGGTATAAGCGCCGGTGGTCAGCCAGTAAATACGATCACCTACAGCCAGATTTAAAGGCAGCTGATAATGCGAATTTTCATACATGATATCGGTGGAGTCACAGGTTGGGCCTGCCAGTACCACGGTACCTTCCGGGCTTCTCTCCTCCATTTTTGGGGTATATACCGGATATTTGATTGATTCACCCAGTGTTTCAATCAACCCCTGGAATAAGCCCACATCCAGATATACCCAGCGGTTTAGGTCAGTCCGTGATTTACGTGAAATCAGCACCACTTCTGATACCAGCACACCGGATTCACCGACCAGTGAACGGCCTGGCTCTAAAATAATTTCCGGCAGGTCATCACCGTAGTCATCATGCAGGTAACGCAGGATTTCTTCAGCATAAATCTGGATCGGGTTCACCTCAGAAATATAGTTGGCCGGAAAACCGCCGCCCATATTAATCATCTTTAAGCTGATACCTTCTTCAAACTTCATCCAGTCAAACATATATTTGACCTTGGATAAGGCCGCATCCCATACCGCAATGTCTTTTTGCTGGCTACCCACATGGAAGGAAATGCCATACGGGTCTAATCCCAGATTTTTGGCTTTTACCAATAGGTCAATGGCCATGTCCGGATGGCAACCAAACTTGCGTGACAGTGGCCACTCGGCAGTTTCACCACCTTCTACCAAAATGCGTACAAAAATTTTGGAACCTGGCGCCTGCTCGGCAATATTTTGCAAGTCAGCTTTAGAATCGGTAGCAAACAAACGGATGCCTTTATCATAAGCGTATTTGACATGCGCCGCTTTTTTGATGGTGTTGCCGTAAGAAATACGCTCCGGTTCTACCCCGCACTCCAGCACACGGTTAAGCTCAAAAATAGAGGCCACGTCGAAGTTGGAACCCAGATCGCGCAGCAAATTAACCACTGGCACGCCCGGATTGGCCTTAAGTGCATAATGCACCTTGGCACTCGGAAAACAGGTAGCCAGTTCCTGAAATTTCTGGCGAATAATTTCCAGATCCACTACCAAAAACGGGGTTTCCTTGTCTTTGGAAAATTCCTGGATTTTTGACCATTCTTCGGGTGAACAGTAGTTTTCAAGGCGCATGGGCATTTAACTCGGCGATAAGAAAAACAAATAGTAGCCAATGGTTAGGCCGCGAAGAGATTTTTCCACTATGTCGACTTTGCAGTAGAGCTACAAGCAAAACAACATAGTACAAACGAATCATTTAACGAACTTAACACGCTGCCGTACACCCAGGCACAATCATGCAGCGCAATAAAACGCGGATTGTGCCCGGATTTAGGCAGGGTTACAAGACCTTTGTTTATCAAATTTTATACTGATTTAACGCTGTTTTTTTAAGCATTTTAAACATAGGGCTTTTGCATCTACTTTTTTAGGACTGGTGGCCGGCAGCAGGGTTTGCCCTGCCACCTGATCAAACAGCAGTGCGACCAGTACATTTTAGTACTCAACACTGAGCTTCACCCAGAAATTCCTGCCCATTTCATTAAACTGCTCTGTTGCTGCATAGCCAAACGCACTATTGCCCGCCTTGTTTAAATGCTCTCTATACGCATTGTCAAACAGGTTATCCACGCCAGCACTCATGTTGAGCAAGGAATTGATCTGGTAGGCTGCATTGACGGAGAACACGGCAAATCCTTTGCTTTTACCCAGATCATAGCCCACGATATTTCCCTGATTAAGGGCAATGCGGTTCTGTGGTGCCACCATGCGCAATAAGGTGCCTACACTGAACTGATCTTGCTGATAGCTTAACCCCAGGCGTGCATCCAGCGGCACAATCTGCGGCAGGGGTGCCTTATCGGTATTATTACGCCCCCAGGCATAGGCCAGACTAAAGTCAGCAGTCATGAAATTATTGAATTTATAGGTTGTACCGGCCTCTGCACCGGCAATAGTCGCATCAACATTTTTGGCACCTGCGGTATTGCCGCTATGACCTTCATGATGATGATAGCTCATTAGAATATAGCCATTGATACGGCCAGCATACACCGATGCCCAGTTTGTCCATGGACCTGCCTGATGAGTCAGCCCCATATCCAGTTGCGTGGTTTTTTCACTGTCTACACCCAAAAACGCATTGGTATCTCCGGCATGCACCGGACTGAACAGTTCCCAGTAATCCGGCATGCGGTCAACATAGCCAACACCAATATAGCTATTAATTGCCTGCTGCGGCCACTGGTTTTCCAGACGAACAAAGGCACTGGGCAGGGTTTCCTTGCGGGTTTGTAAAGCTGAAGGCTCATCACTGCGGTAATCCTTGACACGGCTGCGATCAAGCCGCAAACCGGAAATCAGTTTGTTCTGCGCATCCAGCGGCTTGCTTAACTCACCAAACACACCAATATGGTTAAATCCTGCATCCTTGTTCCAGGTCGCATCCTTATAGGTATATTGTCCGCCCATACGGCCTTTATGGTCATTCTGGCTGGCGTCAAAACCAGTAATCAGCTCATAATCCTGCCAGTTTAAGGTAACAGCCAGCCGGCCACTGATGGTTTTTCTGACCAGTTGCATCGCCATGGCCGGATCCATCGACATATCCATATCGTGATCCATAGCCATGCCATGATCCATATCGTTCATGGTATCGTGTCCATGACCACCCATATCCATGGCTGTAGGCTCACGCAAAGTAAAATTGTCCATAATATGGTTGGCATTGTTATAGTTCACTTGCCCTTCCAGTTTTTGCAGCACATCAGACAGGTTGTTTTGCTCAAAACGCAAGCCCACGCTTTCACGCAAAAACTGACTGCCATCCATACCACGGCCAGCATAGCGTGCTTCCCCATCTCCTTTACCGGCACTTAACTCCAGCCAGGTATCATCGGTGGGTGTATAGCTGGCACTCATATCGGCATTCCATTTGCGCCATTTGGCGGGCACTTTATTGCCATTACCATCCTTATAATCATCCGACTCTGAGGTATTGGCATTGAAACGGATAGCACCCAGCGCACTGCCCAGCAGAGTTTCAACGTCACTGTCAACACGATGATTGGATGCAGCCATCACGCTACCTTGCGCCTTGATACTTGTCTCATCAAAATGTTCAGGCTGGCGGGCAAAGTTGACAGTTGCTGCCGAAGCCGCGCCCCAAATCACGCTTTGTGGGCCTTTCACTACGGTTATTTCATCAAAATTCTGGGGTGAAATATAAGAGGTCGGTGCATCCATACGGGCAGGACAGGCGCCAAGCATTTCTGCACCATTATTTAAAATTTTCAGACGTGAACCAAACATGCCACGAAATACTGGATCGCCATTGGTACCCCCATTACGGATGGCATTAAATCCGGCAATATGCTTGAGATAGTCAGCACCGTCAGTTGCTGGTACTGGCTGTATCGGCTGCTTTGGATTGGCCTTGATCAAATAGGCCTGTCCGGCATCCGGTGCGCTGGCTGTAATCACAATGGGTGCAAGCGTACACGGCTGCCCATTCTGGTGGTGCTGGCAATCCGGAACGGCGGCGGTACTACTGGCCTTCTCTGCTGCATAGGCCAGATTGCCATAAAGTCCACCCTGTAGCACCGTCATAACCGCTACTGCAATATAAGATTTTCTTAAATCCGGGCGACTTAAAACAAAATGACTCAGCACTGCGTTGTTTAAAACTTTCATCATTAATCCAAAAACAGGCAATACAATATTTCAACCATTTATTTTAAAAATAAATAGCAATGAATAAATCTAACTTCATTAATATGATTCAAATAATATAATGCGGTGGGGCACGGCTTTTTGGTTTTAAATATGCAGGGGCTAGAGCAAAGTTTGTCTGTTCAGAAAAATACGTGACAGAAATATAGTCAGAAAAAATCGCAGTCAGCCACAATGGCTGTAAGGCAGGCGGTGGTATGGCATGGCCATACAGGGTACAAAAACCGCAGGACAGATGGCTAAAATAATGATCAACCGTATGAACAGGGAGCGCCGTAGCCTGCTGTAGCTGGCTACTATCAACCAGGGAAACAAAAGTAGAGTTAACGCCAATATCATGTTTTTCATGACTATTATTTTTATTTATAGCTAATGAGTGCTGCTTATTCTTTTCGCTGGCTACCACAGAAGGCTTAAATACATCGATAATTGTCTGGCAAACACCAAAACCAGGCACAGTATGGCCTGGTAAAAATGGCTGAACAAATACCACCAGCTGCATGCACCAGGCCATTAGACCCAGCATTAAGCCAACATGCCGTAGCTGCACAATAAACTCAAGGCAGATTAATTCTGGTCTAGTTTACTCCTAAAAAAATATTTGTCCATTTTTAAGCATGGTCTGTATTTAATTAATCTGATCCGTTTTTATTTATTCTATCTGCTATGGCTAATAATTGGCTTTCTTGTTGTATTTTTAATATATTAGAGATCAAATTAAATCATTATAAACACAGCAACCATAAAGTAAGGGTCAATATCGCAATCAAATCACCGGTTTTTATTGCGATATTGATTTTACTTGAGGAGACGTCCATGACTTTGGGCCTAACGGCATTAGAGCTGGCACGGATACAGTTTGCCTTTACAGTATCCTTTCATATTATTTTTCCGGCCATATCCATTGGCTTAGCCAGTTTTCTGGCAGTGCTGGAGGCAGCGTGGCTAAAAACCCGTAATACTGTCTACCGCGACCTGTACTTTTTCTGGATCAAGATTTTTGCACTGGCCTTTGGTATGGGCGTGGTTTCCGGTGTGGTGATGAGCTATCAGTTTGGCACCAACTGGAGTGAATTTTCACGGTTTGCTGGCGCAGTCACTGGCCCCTTGCTCACCTATGAAGTCATGACCGCCTTTTTTCTGGAAGCAGGTTTTCTGGGAATCATGCTGTTTGGCTGGAACCGGGTTGGGCCAAGGCTGCACTTTTTTTCCACATTGATGGTGGCAGTTGGCACTTGTATTTCCATGTTCTGGATTTTGTCCAGTAACAGCTGGATGCAAACACCACAGGGCTTTGCCATTGAAGATGGCCGTGTGGTTCCGCTGGACTGGTGGGCCATTGTCTTTAATCCATCTTTTTTATACCGTCTGGCACATATGGGCATGGCAGCCTTTTTGGTCTCTGCGCTGTTGGTGGCTGCAACTGGTGGCTGGCATTTGCTCAAAGGACGACGCGACCCACTCATCAAAAAGACCTTTTCCATGGCCTTATGGATGATTGTGGTACTGGCGCCGCTACAGGCCGTCATTGGTGATTTTCATGGCTTAAACACCCTAAAGCATCAGCCGGCCAAACTGGCAGCGATTGAAGGCCATTGGGAAACCAACAAGGATAAGCCCATGGAATTGCTGTTGTTTGGCATTCCCGATATGCAAGCCGAAGAAACCAAGTATGCGCTGGGCGTGCCTTATCTGGGCAGCCTGTTACTCGCGCATTCACTGGACGGGGAAGTTCAGGGTCTAAAGGAATTTGCACCCGAAGACCGCCCCAATAGCTTGATTGTGTTCTGGAGTTTTCGCATCATGGTGGGTCTGGGTGTGCTGATGATTTTACTGGGAGTTATCAGTGTATGCCTGCGTAAAACCGGACGTTTATATGACAGCAAGGCATTTCAGCGCTTTGCTATTGCAATGGGCGGCAGTGGCTTTGTGACCTTGCTGGCAGGCTGGTTTACCACCGAGGTTGGTCGTCAACCCTGGGTCATTTATGGGGTAATGCGTACCAAGGATGCCCTGTCACCCGTGAGCGCCGAACAGGTCGGGTTCACGCTGATTGTGTTTGTGCTGGTGTATTTTGTGGTATTCGGTATTGGAATTTATTACATGCTCAAGCTGATGAAACAAGGGCCGCACCCCAGTAGTCAGGATATGCAAACCGGCGGCGTGGGGCATTTTAAAACCCCCATGCGTCCGCTGTCTGGTGCCAATGCCGATGATGCACCCGTAGAAAATCATCAATCACATCCATTAGCCAATGATGAGGAGCGCTAACCATGCTGGATTTATCCTTAATCTGGGCAGGTATTATTGCCTTTGGCGTGCTGATGTATGTGGTTATGGATGGCTTTGATCTGGGCATTGGAATTTTATTTCCATTTTTCCCCAACCAGCCAGAACGCGACGTAATGATGAACACCGTAGCGCCTGTGTGGGATGGTAACGAAACCTGGATGGTGCTGGGCGGTGCCGGTTTGTTTGCAGCTTTTCCATTGGTGTATTCGGCGGTGCTCTCTGCCTTATATATGCCTATTATTTTAATGGTGATTGCGCTGATTTTTCGCGGGGTGGCCTTTGAGTTTCGTTTTAAGGCCAATCGAACCAAACACTGGTGGGATATGGCCTTTATCTGGGGTTCTATTATCACTGCACTGTTACAGGGCATTATTTTAGGCGCTTATATTCAGGGCATTACCATTGTCGACCAACGCTTTTCGGGCGGTGCGTTTGACTGGCTCACACCATTTTCGGTATTTACCGGGTTGGGCGTTCTGGTGGCCTATGCTGCCCTGGGCTGCGGCTGGCTGATTTTAAAAACCAGTGATGACTTGCAGGCTGGCATGTATCGGCTAATGCCCAAACTGGGTCTGGCCATGCTGGTCATTTTTGCCATGGTGAGTATATGGACGCCGCTCACGCATCCTGCTATTGCCGAGCGCTGGTTTAGCATGCCGCAGTTCGTTTATTTCCTACCGGTGCCTGTACTGGTATTGTGGAGCACCTATGCCATCTGGCAAGCCTGTAAAAAACAGCAACAAGCGCGGCCGTTTTTATATGCCCTGTTTATGTTCTTTATGGCATTTAGCGGCTTTATCATTAGTTTGTGGCCCATGATTATTCCACCCAGCATCACTATCTGGGATGCTGCAGCGCCACGTAGCAGTCAGTTATTTACCCTGGTGGGTGCGGTGATTTTAATCCCGATCATTCTGGCCTATACCGCACTGTCGTACTGGGTGTTTCGCGGCAAAATCCATGTGGGCAGCGACGGTTATCACTAGGAGCTCATCTTATGGCTAAACCTGTTGAATCTAGCAAGACACGGCAACTATTATGGTTTTTCGGGTTATGGTTGCTGGGTGTAGTCAGTATCACACTGATTGCTGGAATATTTCGCTTTTTTGCCCAGTTTGCCTACCAGTAAATTAAAAGTAAATGCAGCTATAAAATAAGGCGGTGTTAAGGCCGCCTTATACTTTTGTGTTTAAATGATCCCATGTTTCAATATTTTTTAGATAACCTGGGTCCGGAAATGCTCTTTTATAAAAACGATAGCTATCTTGGTATTTTCAGTAATTAAACTCAATACATTTTCTTGGGTCATCAAAGTAGCCTTGCCCGAACCATGCAGATGACTTATAACTTCTGGCTGCAAGTAACTCTCAAGGACTGAACATGACACTACAAAAACTGCCACGTAATAAAGAGAACGACTATACGCATGACATGGCCGCAGCACGCCGTGCCGTGGTAGAAAAAAATAGCGGCCATAGCCTGCATCACACTGGACAATATTCCATTCCACCCGAAGCTTTGCCTGGCAATATTGAAGGCTTTAGCGGCATTGTACAGGTGCCCATGGGCTTTGCCGGGCCATTACTGGTACATGGTGAGCATGCACAAGGCGAGTTTTATGTCCCTATGGCAACCACTGAAGGTACGCTGGTTGCCAGCTATAGCCGCGGTATGCGCCTGACCCGTGCTGCGGGTGGTATTATGACCACCGTAATTGATGATGCCATGCAGCGTGCGCCCATCTTTGTATTTAAAAATGCCCGTGCCGCTCGGGATTTTGGTCAATGGGTGAATGATCACCTTGACGATATTAAAGCCGCCGCTGAAACCACCACTAGCAGTGGCAAACTGCGCAATATTGAACAATATACAGCCAGTAAAATGCGCTGGTTACGCTTTAACATGACCACTGGCGATGCGGCCGGGCAAAATATGGTATCCAAAGCCACCCATGCAGCCTGTCAGTGGATTTTGGCACAACGACCGCCCGAACTTGAACATTTTAGTCTGGCAGCCAATTTTGATACCGACAAAAAACACTCCGTCATAAATAACCTGCATAGTCGGGGCAAGCGCGTGGTGGCAGAAATTACTATTCCGGCTGATCTGTTTGAACCCATCATGCATTGCCGGGCACAGGATTTAATGTACCAGCGTGGTTTATCCAATCTGGGGGCATTTATGTCTGGGGCGGTCAATAATGGCGCACATTTCGCTAACGGAATTGCCGCGATATTTCTGGCCTGTGGTCAGGATATTGCCAACGTGGCCGAATCCAGCGCCGGCTTTGTGTATACCGAATTAAAGGATAATGGCGATTACTATATGTCGGTCACCATTCCCTCATTAATTGTCGCCACTTATGGTGGCGGGACTGGCCTGCCAACCTAGCGTGAATGCCTCAATGCCATGGATTGCTATGGTGCTGGTAAAGCCTACAAACTGGCGGAAATTATTGCCGCCACAGTGCTGTGTGGTGAATTGTCCTTATCCTCGGCCATTGTTGCCGACGAATGGGTATCCAGCCATGATGCTTATGGCAGGAATCGCAAGTAGCTTTTCCAATTCGTAACGCATGGGTTTAGATGAAGCTGCCTATATGGCAGTAAACGTCAACTTAACGATAGTAACGCTCGTATTAAATTTCTAAGCTGCCTATATGGCAGTAAACGCCAGAGGCCGTACACGATTTACACCCGTGGCTTTCTAAGCTGCCTATATGGCAGTAAACTCAGTGACTTCATTCTGTAGTGCAATCAGCTTTTTCTAAGCTGCCTATATGGCAGTAAACAATAAAATCAAAAGTGCAGAAATAGCTGCTCATTTCTAAGCTGCCTATATGGCAGTAAACCTTACGATATGTACGTGGTGGATTATGACTATTTTCTAAGCTGCCTATATGGCAGTAAACATTCAGCGCTTTAAGGCGGCTTTATTGACTTTTTTCTAAGCTGCCTATATGGCAGTAAACTCAGTCATTTAATTAAACACCTGTTTTTCAGTTTTCTAAGCTGCCTATATGGCAGTAAACTGACTGAATCTCAATGTATAGCTGAATTTACTATTTCTAAGCTGCCTATATGGCAGTAAACACTATGATGAAAACGGCAATTTTACCGGTTCTTTTCTAAGCTGCCTATATGGCAGTAAACATTGTGAAAAATGTTTTTATCTGCGCGTAACATTTCTAAGCTGCCTATATGGCAGTAAACAGGCCATGCGTGCGCGCATCGTTGCGTTTAATTTTCTAAGCTGCCTATATGGCAGTAAACTCGTTAATAAAAGGGGGACGTCATGGTTAACTTTTCTAAGCTGCCTATATGGCAGTAAACCCACCATGCAACCGATCGTTAATCTGTTCAAATTTCTAAGCTGCCTATATGGCAGTAAACCCTTCAATTTTTTGCGGATCTACAATTAATTCTTTCTAAGCTGCCTATATGGCAGTAAACACAGACTGATAGTCTTCAATTTGATCACGCTTTTTCTAAGCTGCCTATATGGCAGTAAACTCTGCATCCGGCAGCTGCACTTCAAGTTCTATTTTCTAAGCTGCCTATATGGCAGTAAACACCTATGGGGTCAGCTCTGGTTTATTGACCAGTTTCTAAGCTGCCTATATGGCAGTAAACGGAATTGATACAGGCGCTAAGCCAATTAACACTTTCTAAGCTGCCTATATGGCAGTAAACACTTCCTTTGTCAGCATGGTACAAATTTTATTTTTCTAAGCTGCCTATATGGCAGTAAACTTTGTCAAAAAGAAAATGGGACGCCCCCGTAATTTCTAAGCTGCCTATATGGCAGTAAACGCGTATTACGCCAATCAAGATCATCAGGCATGTTTCTAAGCTGCCTATATGGCAGTAAACTGCCAGGGAAATTATAAATGATGTCTTATCTATTTCTAAGCTGCCTATATGGCAGTAAACTTCATTGCTTAACTGATCTTCCAGTTGACAAATTTCTAAGCTGCCTATATGGCAGTAAACTCAAACCACAAAACATGGACTGCTGTCACAGATTTCTAAGCTGCCTATATGGCAGTAAACAGCCGCGCTCACTACTTTTACCTTAGCTTTAGTTTCTAAGCTGCCTATATGGCAGTAAACTGACGACAACACAACCCGGTTGCAAATTGCGCTTTCTAAGCTGCCTATATGGCAGTAAACCCACATTCTGGCTAATCCTCGCTGCTGTATATTTTCTAAGCTGCCTATATGGCAGTAAACGGTTTGGAAGTTGTCATTTGTATAGTGTGCTATTTCTAAGCTGCCTATATGGCAGTAAACAAATTTACTGAGAGTTTTGAAGACTACAAAAATTTCTAAGCTGCCTATATGGCAGTAAACGAATGAAACACTTAAAGAATATAAACAACGAGTTTTCTAAGCTGCCTATATGGCAGTAAACCGAACATTGAAACTGGTGCGGTTTGGGCGTTGTTTCTAAGCTGCCTATATGGCAGTAAACTGCTCGTCAAAGTTATGGCATATCTTCATGCTTTTCTAAGCTGCCTATATGGCAGTAAACTACTTTTAAAAATAAAAGTGATGATGATATAATTTCTAAGCTGCCTATATGGCAGTAAACCAGGGCCAAATGCATATGCAGTAAAGGGTACATTTCTAAGCTGCCTATATGGCAGTAAACCGCAACGCATTACTTTTGTGCTGCCAGTTGATTTTCTAAGCTGCCTATATGGCAGTAAACAGTAATTCTAAAGCAAAAAAAGCAACACGAACAACAAGTTAAATATAAAAACTACAAAATAGCCAAATTTTTCAGTCAGTTCTTAATCTATTGATTTTACTGAAAATAAAATAGAGTTAAAAATATTGGGTCTATGAAAGATCAACCCATCATTCAAACAGCTTACCTCGTCCATGGCAATCAGCTTAAATTTCTCTAATCAACGATTACATGCATCTCTCTGCATCCAGTAACCCCGCCAGTCTTTTAATCGTTGGCTCAATATCTTCTGGTTTCACCGCCCCATAATTTAGCCGCATGCAATGAGCAAACTGCTGGCTGGCTGAAAACATAGGCCCCGGTGCGATACTAACTCCCTCAGCCAGTGCCCGTTGAAACAGGGTCAGGGTATTAATGGCCGGATTTAAGCTTAACCATAAAAAATAACCCCCATCCGGTGCAGAAATTTGGGTATCTGCTGGAAAATAGCACCGAATCGCCCTGACCATAGCCTGATACTGCTGTTTTAAATGCAGACGCAGCTTGCGCAAGTGGCGCTCAAAACCGCCATGTTGCAAATAGTCCGCCAATATGGCTTGTGCCGGAATAGACGCTGAAATGGTAGTCATAAGTTTCAGGCGCTGCACCTGCTGGCTAAAACGTCCGGCACTTACCCAGCCAATGCGGTAACCCGGTGCCAGACTCTTGGAAAATGATGAGCAATGCATGACCCAGCCATCCTGATCATATGCCTTGGCTGGCTTTGGTGGCGTATTACCAAAATAAAGTTCGTGATAAACATCATCTTCAATCAGGGGAATCTGGTGCTGGCTGATCAACTTAACCAGTTGTCGTTTTTTATCATCGCTTAAACTGGTTCCGGTTGGGTTTTGAAAACTGCTCATTAACCAGCAAGCTTTGATAGGATATTGCTGTAAGGCCTGCGCCAGCATATCAATATCCATGCCGTCTTCATTGACCGGGATTTCAATGACCTTAAGCTGCAAACGCTCCAGAACCTGCAAGCTGGCATAAAAAGCTGGCGACTCAATCGCGACATAATCACCGGCGTGGGTCACTGCCTGTAAGCATAAATTAAGCGCCTCCATGGCACCGGTGGTAATCATGAGATCATCGGGCGTTGCCCGGATACCGGCTAGGGCATAACGCTGGGCAATCTGACGGCGTAACTCGGCAACACCTAACGGTGTGTCAGACACCAGGGTTTCACCCGACATAAAGCGCATGGCATGGGCGGCCGATTTGGCCAGCCGCTGGACAGGAAACAAGTCAGGACTGGGAAACGCCGACCCCAGAGGAATGATGGTCTGGTCACGCACCAGATCCAGTAATGAAAAAATCAGGTCACTGACCTGCACGGTAGTGGGCTGGCTGATATTCTGCGGGTTTACAGGCTGATCGATATCATGAGCAGTGTCAGCACTGGCAAGCACATAATAACCAGACTTTTCCCGCGCCTGAATCAAACCACGATCTTCTAGCAAATAATAGGCCTTAAATACCGTAGAAGGGCTAAGCTGCCATACGGCACAAGCATTGCGCACCGAGGGCACACGTTCACCCGGCTTGATCACACCTGAAGCAATCAGCGCTGTAATCGCTTCAGCCAGTTGTTCATAGCGCTTCATCGATTATCCAGGCTTTGTGGTTTGGTCTAAATAAAAACAGACGCCAGCATCAGCAGCTTAGCGTGCCCGCACCTTCACTTTTTCTTTTTCACGCAAGCGTTCGTTTTTGACCAGTTTTTCCCGGATGCGCTGGCGCTTCAGAGGCGACAAATGGTCTACAAACAGTTTGCCATCCAGATGATCCATTTCATGCTGTATACAAACTGCCAGCAGCTCCTCTGCTTCCATCTCAAAAGCCTTGCCCTCAAGGTCAAGCGCTTCTATCTTTACCCTTGCCGGTCGGTTGACCTTGTCAAAAATTTCCGGCACCGACAAACAGCCCTCCTCATAAGGCTGCGTTTCCTCAGTCAAAGGCGTGATTTTGGGATTAATAAAGACCATCGGCTGGTTTTTTTCTTCCGACAAATCCATCACAATCAGCTGCACATGCCGGTCTACCTGAGTCGCAGCCAAACCAATACCCGGCGCAGCATACATGGTTTCCAGCATATCTGCTGCCAGCTGGCGGATGTCGTCATTGACCTCTTCCACCGGTTTGGCTTTGGTGCGCAGGCGTGGGTCAGGAAAATTTAATATGGGTAAAAGTGCCATGCAGTACTCATTCCTGTATCAAAGCGGCTGGACTTCGGTTCAATAAACCCTTATTGTAAACCAGTCACGGGGGGAGCGTTTTATTGAGCTACGTTTATTATAGCGTAAAGCCTGACGCTCGGTATTAGGGATTATCATAATGAGAACAGTATTGTTCATGAATATGGCCTCTAACAAACATATGAAAACATCACAAAAAACCAGTTCATATCCAGCCAGGGCTGGCAAACTTCTGGCACTATCACTTGCGCTTGGCCTTGCCTTTACCTTGCCCGGCATCAGTGAAGCGCGTTCTTCGCCGAATCAGACGCCACCCAGCCTACGCAGCGATGCCCCAAATATTTATATTGTTAAAAAAGGCGATACCCTGTGGGATATTGCCGGGCGCTATTTAAGTCAGCCCTGGCGCTGGCCGGAAATCTGGGCCGCCAATCGTCATGTTAAAAACCCGCACTGGATTTATCCGGGGGATCGCCTGCTGATCTGTATCATTAATGGCCGTACCGTCATTGGTCGTGATGAAGGTGACGGCTGCCTGGGCATTGAACGCCGCATGAATGACTCCGGCCTGCCTGTGGTCAAACTGGAACCACAGGTGCGCATTGAACCACTGGATGTCGCCATTCCGGTCATCCCCTTGTCCAGTATTCAGTATTGGCTCAAGCACAGTCGTGTGGTGTCACCAGCAGATATTCAGGGTTCGCCCTACGTTGTGGGTAACCGTGATAATCGTGTGATTGCTGCGGTAGGGCAATCGGTCTATGTGCGTGGATTAGACCTACACACCGGCCAGCAATATGGTGTTTACCGTGAAGGTGCGGATTATATTGTTGAGCGCAACAAGGTTAAAGCCAACCTTGGGCGTGAACTGACGCAGGTAGCGGTGGGCACAGTCACTGCGGTGAATGGCGATATTGCAACGCTTGAACTCACCCGTAGTCTGGATCAGGAAGTGCGTAAAGGTGACCGGGTCATGTTGCAAAACGAAGTACCACTGCCCAGCATGTTTTATCCTACCCGGCCGGATCAGGTCACTGCCGGTGGACGGGTCATTCGTGTGCTGGACTCTATCAGCTCGGCTGCTAAAAACAGCGTGATTGCGCTGGATCGGGGTACACAGGACGGCACAGCGCCAGGTCAAGTATTTGCCATTTACCATCAGGGTCAAACCACAACTGATCCCAAAACCGGTGAAAAAATTCAGCTACCCAGTGAGCGTATTGGCCTGGCCATGATTTTTAGTGCTTTTGAACAAGTCAGCTATGCCTTTGTGCTGGAAAGTGAGCTGCCTATCAAGGTAAATGACGAGATTCGCTCACCGCTTGGTGATCTGGAAGATCAGCTTTAAAACTCATCAAGCCTAGGTCTAAAGATGGCTATCAACTGGTCACAACAGCTGCTGGACGAACTGGCCTTGTGGTTTGTTGTCCAGCATTCGGTCAGTGCTTATACCACCCTGTTAAAGCACTTTGGTACTGCCAGACAGGCGCTGCAAGCCAGTAGTGTCGATTGGCAGGCATTGGCTCTGCATCACGCGCATACGAAAAAACTGACCGAATGGCAACAAAACCCTGCGCTGGCTCAACGTTTTGAGCAAGCAATTCATGCCTTAAACCATGCGCAGGATCAGGTCATTAGCCTAAAAGATTCCAGTTATCCCAGACAACTTAAACAAATTGCCGACCCGCCGCCTTTTTTATTTGTGCGTGGTAACCTGCATGCCTTAAACCAGCCACAAATTGCCATTGTGGGCAGTCGCAAACCCAGTCAGACTGGCCAGCAAATTGCTGAACGGTTTGCCCATACTTTGGCCGAGCAGGGATTTTTTATTGCTAGTGGGTTGGCATATGGTATTGATGCCCATGCACATCGTGGCGCACTGGCAGCCGGTAGCGGTCAAACCATTGCTGTCATGGGCACCGGGGTTAACCTGTGCTATCCAGCCGCTCATCAGTCCCTTTACTGGCAAATTGTTGAGGCAGGTGGTGCTATTGTTTCAGAGTTTATGCCAGGCACACCGGCACGGGAATATCATTTTCCGCGCCGCAACCGTATTGTCAGTGGCTTGTCGCTGGGGATACTGGTGGTAGAAGCCGCTCTAAAAAGCGGCTCCTTGATTACTGCCCAGGCTGCACTGGAACAAAACCGGCAGGTCTTTGCTATTCCAGGTCATATTTACAATGAACAAAGCCGTGGTTGCCATCAGTTAATCCGTGAAGGCGCAATTCTGGTAGATGAACCCCAGCACATTGTCGATGAAATGGATTTGCCGCGCCGCTGGCAACAGCAGGCTTGCACCGGAACGCAGGCAGCCCCTGTTGCACTAGATACTGCCTCACCGTCTACTGTTTCACTGCCTCCCGCTTCTCCTTTAATAACTATTCCCGAGCACTTGCAGCTGGTTTATCAGGCCCTGGACTGGGTGGGGTTAAGTCTTGATGACCTGGTTGAAACCGTTAAAATTGATGTTGCTACCCTAACCAGCCATTTGATGGAAATGGAGCTGATGGGAATTGCAGTACAGCAAGGCGGCCTGTATCAGCGCTGTCGGCAATAACACCAAGCAGGAATACCGCGTGCATTCACTTCATCCTGACCAGGCAGCCTTGTTACTTCAGCAAGGTAGTGTGCTGGCCTATCCAACCGAAGCCGTATGGGGGCTGGGCTGCGACCCTTACAATCAGGCTGCTTTTGAGCAAATTCTCAGTTTAAAAAATAGACCTATTGAAAAAGGCGTCATTTTAATTGCTGCCAGCCTGGAACAAGTGCAACCTTTTCTGAATGGTTTAACTACCATGCAGATTGCCCAAATGCAGCAGTCGTGGGATATTGATGAAAATCAGCAGGCCATCACCTGGTTAGTACCACTTACCCCGGCAGTGCCCGGCTGGATTAGTGGCCAGCATGACCGGGTGGCCATTCGGGTGACCACCCATCCACTGGTACAACAGCTTTGTACCGCGTTTGGCGGTGCGATTGTATCCACCAGCGCCAACCCGGCAGGACAGGAACCAGCCAGAAGCAGTGACGAGATCCGGCATTATTTTGGGGAACAGCTGGCGATTCTGGATGGGCCGCTGGGTAAAAGCCCTGTGCCCAGCCGGATTATGGATATAGTCAGCGGTCAGGTACTGCGTGCCTAAAAACCCGCTGTGCTATACTTTGCGCCTACCCTGCCGTAGCCTGTTTTTGTCAGCTCCCATGTCTTTACTTCGTCCGCATTTCTGGAAACACTATCCACTAGACCAGCTTAACCCGCATGAATGGGAGGCACTGTGTGATGGCTGTGGACTATGTTGTCTGGTCAAGCTGGAAGATGAAGACAACGGTGAAGTGGTGTACACCAAAGTGGCCTGCAAGCTGCTAGATACCCAAACCGCGCAGTGCAGCGATTACGCCAGACGTCAGCAGTTTGTGCCGGATTGCCTGCAACTCACCCCAGCCATGGTTCCTGATTTACACTGGCTGCCCAAAAGCTGTGCTTATAAACGGGTACATATGGGACTGGATTTACCTAACTGGCATCCTTTAATCACCGGCAAGGCACGATCTGATATTCCTGCCAAAAAATCAGTTGCCGGGCGCTGTATTTCCGAAACTGACATAGACCCGGACGACATTGAGGAATACGTGGTGAAGTGGGTGCGCTAAGCCAAAGTCACAAAATATCACCAACCCTAGCATGACTGTCACCCGCTGTTTGTGCTGTAGTAAAGTCATCCTGTTATGGATATACACGAATTGATAATGCCCAAACGCCTGTCTAAAAAAAACCGCCTGCTTCTCCAATTACTCATTGCCCTGGTACTCACCTGGCTATCCTTACTGGTACCTGCTGAGGTTCAGGTCACCCGGCCGGGCACACTAGATTGCGAGCAAGGCTGCGAAATCATTGCGGCAGGTTTCCCCAAGCCCTTTATCGTCGATGGTGTGATCTCGCCAGTGGGCAGCGTGTCCATGAACCCATTAAGTCTCTTTCTTGCGCCGCTTGATGAATTTATATGGTGCAGCTTTATTATTTCTTATGTTTTCTGGCTGGCGCTTACCTTAATTGCATTCAGACTGTACCGGATTCAGCATCCTTAAAACCGGGCAGCAAGGTCTAGTTGAGCACCAGCCTGCAACGGGATACCTAAACTTACCCAACTTATCAATATTTTAGCGTGGCTTTAGCCTATAAGCTTTTAAAATTGGTTATGATTGCTTTCTAAGTGATGACTAAAACTTTTACCATGACCCCTGCCATTCCCCTGCCTGAACGCATTCGCCCCCGTCAGCTATCCGAAGTCATCGGCCAGCAGCATCTGCTGAGTGAAAATGCCCCGCTACGCAAAATGATTGATCAGGGTAATCTGCCTTCCATTATTTTCTGGGGGCCACCGGGGGTAGGCAAAACCACATTGGCACTATTGTTGGCAGAGGCAGTTGACCGGCCATTTATTAGCCTGTCGGCCATTAGCACGGGTGTAAAAGAACTGCGTGAACTCATCGGGCAAGGCAATGAACTGGTCACCCCGGTCGTATTTATTGACGAAATTCACCGTTTTAATAAATCACAGCAGGATGCGCTACTGGCTGCCGTGGAAAAAGGCAAAATTACCTTAATTGGTGCAACCACTGAAAATCCGTCGTTTGAAGTCAATAGTGCATTATTGTCCCGCTGTCAGGTCTATGTGCTGGAACCTTTAACTCCAACCGAGCAATTACAGGTCATTGAGCGGGCGCTCACACAGGACACCTTTTTAAAAGACAAAAATATTGAGATTCAGCAAACAGATGCCTTGCTACAGCTAGCAGCTGGCGATGCACGCAAACTATTAAACCTGCTGGAGCTGGTCATCAGCACACAAAATATTGAACCGATTATTATTGATAATGATCTGGTGATTAATACTGCTCAGCAAAACATTGCCCGCTACGACAAAAGCGGTGAACAGCATTACGATATTGTGTCAGCGTTTATTAAATCCATGCGCGGCAGCGATCCGGATGCGGCACTGTACTGGATGGCACGCATGATTAAGGGCGGCGAAGACCCGGTATTTATTGCCCGCCGTATGCTAATTTTAGCCAGTGAAGACATTGGCAATGCCAACCCCAATGCCTTACTGCTGGCGGGTGAATGTTTCCGGGCGGTGCAGGCGATTGGCTACCCGGAGTGCCGTATTATTCTGGGGCAAACTGCGGTGTACCTGGCTACCAGTGCCAAAAGTAATAGTACTTACTTAGCCATTGATGCTGCATTGGCTGCCGCTGAGAAAACCAGTCATTTGCCAGTGCCCTTACATTTGCGCAATGCGCCCACCAAGCTGATGAAACAGCAAGGCTACGGGGCAGGCTACAAGTATGCGCACAATTTTCCCAATCATTTTGTGCAGCAGGAGTACTTGCCGCCTGAACTTAAAGGCAAACGTTTTTATACACCCGCCAAAAATGCTCGTGAACAGGAAACTGCACGCTTGCAGGATATGCGCTGGAGTCCCAGCAAACAAGGTTAGCAGGAAGAGATTAGCAGATCACCTCTTCAGCTTTAATGGCACGTCAGTCAATACCTAGCTGCGTTTTGACGCCGCAATCGGGCAACCCTTAAACTGTGCCGCTTGGGCAATGGCTTCCTGCTCGCCCAACACACGCGCCAACTCAGAGTTTTGTGTGCGCTGCGACTGCCCCATATTAACCGACACACTAGGCCCAATACCCCAGCCACCGCCACGGCCAAAAATTCCGCCAACACCCAGTCCTACCCCAACACCCGTGGTTTTAGGGCTGCTCACGCCACGCTGAATATACTGCCCAATACGGGCGTATTCGGCATGTAGCTGCTGGCAGTTTAAAGCCTGATATTGAGTAGGCGACACATATATGGGCTTAACGCTGGAAGCACAACCAGCCATTAGCAAGGCAGCGCCTGCCAATACGCCCAACGATAACAGACAAGTTTGCTTTAGCATGCTGGCGCACTCCTTGGGTTATGCCCACCAGTCAGGTTAGGCGGGGCTAATTTCATCAAATAAATTAACATACGCCTGGGTAAGTTTGTGATCCTTGTTCAAATGAATCAGCGGCTTGTTTTTTTGATGTGACTCTTTCATCACCACCGAACTGGGCAGCATGGTATTAAACACCGGCAAGCCTTCATCCTTTAATTCCTGCACCACCTGCTGCGGCAACTTGGCCTGGCTCTGGAACTGATTCACCACAATACCTTCCACTTCCAGACGGGGGTTATGGTCACCTTTGGCCTCTACCACGTTTTCCAGCAAGGTGAGCAAGGCACGACGTGAAAACACATCACAATCAAAGGGAATCACCACCCGATCCGCTGCAATCAAGGCCGACAGGGTAAAAAAGTTAAAGGCTGGCGGCGTATCAATAAAGATCTCGTCATACTGGCTGGCTAGCTCATTTAAAGCATCACGTAACTTAAAAATCTTGTGCTTGCTTTGCAACGCATGCTCAAGGCTGCCCAGATTCGGACTAGACGGTATAACAAACAAATTATCAAATGGTGTACCGTGAATTACCACATCCAGTCCACGCTCTTTTTGTTTTAAAATTGAACCTAAAGCCGAGCCAATTAAACCTTTACCCTGCGTGGCATTGAGCACATCATCAAAAAAAGTTTCAACGTTGGGCTCCAGTACCGGATTATTTTGCCCGTAAGTAGCTTTTTCGCCTAGCAAGTACTGACTGGAGTTGCTTTGCGGATCCAGATCAATCACCAGTGTACGCTTGCCACGTGCTGCACTAATGGCTGCCAGGTTTACGGTAATGCTGGACTTGCCCACCCCGCCTTTTTGATTAAATACCACTCGACGCATTGCAACCCCCTGCTTAAAATTTGGTCTGCTTTAGTTTAAATTATTCAACACCCTGCACTGTGCCTGACTGTAGGACAGGCTGCGCAGGAGAGACGTTATGCTCAGAAAAATCTGGCTTCCATATCACCAGCGTTAACAAGCCGGCAAAGGCAATGGTCGCAATAAAAGCACCCGCTCTACGCTGCGCCAGGCTAATGTCCCTCTTGCCAAACGCTTTAAACGTTGCCGATAAAATCACCAGAAACAAAATAATTTTTCCATAGAACCACGGCTGCACCACAAACTGGTTTTGATACAGCAAGGTCACACCGCTAATGATTAACACCGTGAATGACAAATGCAGCATAGCGGTCAGGGCAATCTGTCCGGCTCTACCCGGCTGGTTTTGTGGTACCCAGAACAGCAGCGCCATTCGGATCAGCAGGACAATCAATGCCAGACTGCCAAAAGTCATGTGAACAATTTTAAAGATCAAATGTGAATCCACACCAGTTCCTCTTGTCGGTATGCTAATAATGCCCAATGGCAAATTGTATGGTCATGTGGCTGCTTATGGAACTGGCTCAGGTTTTGGGCTGGTGCGCACATTGCGGGCTATCCGGTGACTGCCCTTTCCACTCTTGTGGCGTATAGGCATGAATGGCCAGCGCATGAATACGACTGGGTGCAATCAGGTCACCCACCGCCGCATAGATTTTCTGATGCCGCTGCACCAGCCGCAGGCCATCAAACTGGGAACTCACAATCACCACCTTAAAATGTGATTCCTTGCCAGGAAAATAACCCCCATGTCCATGTGATTCATTTTCAATCAGCATTTCCAGCGGTTCTAACTGCTGTAAACACAGTTCCAGTTTAGCCTGCAATGTCATGTCAATCTCATTTTATTTGACCACTCAACTGCCAGCTAGCTTAGCATAAGCACAGCCGGACAAGGTGGAATGTTAGTCATGACGCAAATGGCGCGGCCTAAACCCGCTCAGCAATAACACGGCACCATATACTGCCGCACCCAATGCACACAAGGCCAGCAGTTCAATTACCCTTAACCACTGACTGGCATCAGCCTGATAAAACGGCATAACCCAGAGCAACACCGCCACCATAGCAATATTGGCAAGCGCATATTGCAGCATGGTTTTTTTCCAGTGTCCGCCAAAGCGAAATATATTTTCCTTGTGCAAATACCAGTACAACAGCCCTGCATTCACAAAAGCCGAGCCTGTAGATGAGACCGCCAGCGCAATATGTGCCGCGTGCCAGTCCATCAATTTAAACAAGCTAATGAGCACCACGTTAAACAGCATATTAGCAAACACGGCAATCAGGCCAATCTTGACCGGGGTTTTGGTATCCTGCCGGGCATAAAAACCGGGGGCAAAAATCTTGATCAGCATAAAGGCCAAAATACCCCCTGCCATCCCACGCAGCGCAACCGCAGTCATTTGTACATCACGGGCGCTAAATTCGCCATGCTGGAATAATGCCTGAATAATGGGCTCTGCCAATACAAACATGGCAAGACTGGCCGGAATACCCACTAACATGATTACCCGCGCTGCCCAGTCAATCATGGCACGAAATTTCTCATGATTTTTTTCGGCATGCTGCGCAGACAACGACGGTAAAATTACACTGGCAATGGCAATGCCAATTAAGCCCAGCGGTAGCTCGGTCATGCGCTCAGCAGTGTACAGCCACGACACCGAACCATCCTGCATAAACGATGCCCAGATAGTATTGAGCAATAAATTGATTTGCGTCACCGACACGCCAAATAATGCTGGCAGCATCAGGCGTAAAATCCGCTCCACGCCTTCATGCTTAAAATCCACCCGTGGTGGTGCCAGCAGCTTTTTACGCCAGAGCTCAGGAATCTGCAACGCCAGTTGTAGCATACCGGCTACCAGTACTGCCCAGCCCAACACCATGATTGGCTGCTCAGAGAAATAATCCACAAACCACCACGCTGCAGCAATCTGGCAGATATTCAGCAAAACTGGCGCAAATGCGGTACTGGCAAATGAACCATAGCTATTTAAGATACTGCTGGATAACGCCGTCATCGACATAAACAGCAAATAAGGAAAGGTCAGGCGAAACAAATCTACCGCAATGGCAAATTTTTCGGGATTATCGTGAAAACCCGGCGCATACACATACATAATGGCCGGTGCCGCAAACAGGGCAATAATGGTGAGTGGCAGTAAAATCGTAAGCAGCGTACCTGCAACACTGCCAATCAGTAGTTGAACTTCGGCATGGGTGCGTGTGGTTTTATATTCGGTCAGCACCGGAATAAAGGCTTGGGAGAACGCCCCTTCAGCAAACAGGCGGCGAAAAAAATTGGGAATGCGAAATGCTACCACAAAGGTGTCAAACACGCCGCCGGCGCCAAACACATTGAGCAACACCATATCGCGCACCAGCCCCAGAATGCGCGATAGCATGGTCATTGCACTAAAGATAAAAGTAGAGCGCCACAAAGCGGTATCCCCAAGCAAATACTGAATTAAAATGCGTTATTGTAGATGAATTTTCTGACTAAAATTGTAATAGAACACGCTTGTTATTGATGACTACTGCCTTGCCTGGTAGCCGGACAGGATTATCCCATAAGTTATAGAGGCCAGCTTATCAGCGCTCTGATACCAGATAGCGCCGAATGGTTTGCCAGTCCAGATGGTCACCCGGATCAGTCTTGCGTCCCGGTGCAATATCGGAATGCCCGGCCAGATGATAGCGCGTGCGCGGATAAGCCTGCTGAATACTGCGCAAGGTTGGAATCAATGCCTGATACTGGGCAGCCGTAAAAGGCAGATCATCTGTGCCTTCCAGCTCTATACCAATAGAATAATCATTACATTCCGGCACGCCCAGATAGCTTGAGCGTCCCGCATGCCAGGCACGGTCGTCAAAAGACACAAACTGAATAACTTCACCGCTACGCAATATCAGAACATGGGCTGATACTTTGAGCTCGGCAATGGTCTGAAAATACGGATGTACAGCCGGATCCAGCTGATTTTGAAAAAACTGCTCAATATAATTGCCAGCAAACTGTCCCGGTGGCAGGCTGATATTGTGCAGTACAATCAGGCGCACCAGGGTATCTGCTGGCCGCTGGTTAAAATTGGGCGATGGCACATGACGAATGCTGACAACTTTGTCACCTAACATGCCACCCTGCAACCAGCCGTTGTTAATCGCCCAGCACGTCAGGTTCTGGCCAGATAAAAACTGGCTGCTATTGGCTGTTGCAGATAATAAAGTAGAACTCACGCGGTTAGATGTCTTAAACCGCCCACTACTGATTGCAGCGCACGATCAATAATTTGTGGCTGATCATCCAGCAAGCGAGCACGTCCCTGGCTAAACTCAACCGCCAGATGCATTTGCGACATTTCTGCCACCTTAATACCGCGGCGATTGGCAAAAATCAGTTTTTCCATGGTACGAATACGGGCTACCAGTTTGTGACGTTCACGTTGATCGGTAGCGATGAACTCAATCCAGGTGCCTACCCTGAGCTGTTTTACAATTTGCACATGCTTGTCTGTGGCAGGCAGGGTTTCGCCCTGATACAGGTCTACCAGCTCGGATTTTGGCAGAACCACACTTTTAAAGTCAGTGTCGCTACCAGTTACCGCCTGATCCACCCCAACGCGCTCAACGCCATCTGCCTTGACATTCTGGTCTTCAGTTAGAATTTCCACCACCGGCGTGTCTAGCCCATCAATCGTTTCCTGATGCACCCGCTCAATTTCGCGCAGCAGGGTTTCAGACTTGATTGGATCAAAATTTACCGAAGCCAGGCCTTTTTTAAGACTATTGATCAGTTTGGGCGTGACACTCTTAAGCCGCTCCAGCCACACTGGATCATCCTTAACCGGCATCATCGACCAGATGAGTGCGTCAATGACTTTCACGGCCTGACGCCAGGATTCTGACTCTTTGCCATCCTTTAAAAAGGACAAATACAACACATGACGCCAGCCGTCCTGCAACAGGCGAATTACAGCCAGTGGCAAACGGCGACCCGTTAATTTCTGGTTGAGTACCAGCTGTACCTCACTGCGTGCCAGCTCAGCCTTGGCACGCCGCTCTTCAGCCTCACGGGTACGCTGATCAATCAGGGCTACCCGCGCCTGCTGTTCTTCATAAAACTTGTCAAAATCAACCAATAGGCTTTCAAAAAGCCCCATATCACTACTAAAGTCGGTCAGAATATTAAAAACCGTCTCTTCGATTTTTTTGTATAAAACATCAGACGCCTGTGCTTTTTCATCCCAGCCTACGCCAGCCTTGGCCAGACTATTGAGCAATAAACGCGCCGGATGTTTTTCAGTTTTGAAAAACTGCTCATCCAGCAATGCCACTTTGAGCATGGGAATCTGCAAGCGGCCAATCAGTGCTTTCATGGCCGTGGGCAAATCCTGATCGTCCAGAATATAGTCAAACATGGCCGATACCAGATTAATAATATCGGTATCTTTTTGCCCAATGACCTCAACCGTATCCTCATCGTTCTGCAATTGTCCACGAATATGCTCGCGCACCTCTGCCACCGACTGGATATCAGCATTTTCTGCAATGGAAGTACGCGGCTGTACATCCTGCAATTTGCTCAGGCGATCCATCAGCTCAGTAGTAGCAAGCAGCTGTTCCTGCGCCAGTGGAAAAATATTTTGTGGCATGAGCGGCACACTGGCTACACTCTGGCTAATCTGGGCAAATTGGGCTGCCTGCTCAACCAAGCGGGCAGGATCAACCACAATGCCGCCTGAGCTGGTGGTTTGCAGCAAAGGTGAGTTGGGATCAGTATCCAGCACAGCCTTGCTGCCCGGCTCAGCAGTGCCACCCTGCCCGGTACCGGCATTTTTCTGGTTTAAATCACGAATATCACGCAATACATCAACCAGATCGGGTTCTTCTTCCGCAGCAATTTCGCTGCTATCGCTAGTTTTTGCCACCACCGCAGGGATGGGAACCTGTGCCTGCTCAAGTGCGTGTTTGACCTGATTTGCCACTTCGCGCATATCCAGCATAGCAGCAAACTGCTTGAGCAATACAGTATTTTGCACAATGCTCAAACTGGCATCACCAAAGCTTTCAGGCACTAACTGTAATAACACTTTGGGATGAAATGGTAATTGGTCGGTATGTTTTAAGGCTGGCAAGAGTGCATGTAGGCGATTAAACGCATCACTCATCACCTCATCAATCTGATGCTGTAAGCGAGTGGATAAAGTTTCAATAACCACATTCTGTTCCAGCTCATCCGACGCAATGAGTGAAATGGAATCCAGTGACAAACCACCTGTTTTTTGTTCCTGCTCAGGCGACTGATGAGAGAGCTGCTGAAAATTCTGCCATTTTTGATTAAATAACTGCCCCACCTGCGCCCCAATCTCCTCACGGCGATGGCGCAATAATATAATAATATCCAGATAGGCCTGCTGCTGGCCATCTGGTAAGCCCTCACAAGCTGTCATCAAATGGGATGGCAGCTCGGTTAAAAATGCCTGAAAACGCGATTGAAAATATGCAAGCACTTGAGGGCGCAATATGTCAGTAAAGCGCAGCAATATTGCAGATCCGCTGGGTATCTGATTTTGACTACTCATGGCCATACACACTAATAACAGTTATCGTTCCTTGATTGCTTACTATATACTTGTTTGATCAGTTTTGGCGAACTTTTATCTGTCGGATAATGTCTATCCGATCACATATTGCTACTGAAATTTGTTCTTTTATATTACCTTAAACGAAAACGGGTTGGTTTTATGATTTCTACAGACCTACTGGCGCAATCTATTTCACAAAATATTCACCAGGCTCTGGCAGAAGATATTGGCAGCGGTGACATTACTGCCATGCTGATTCCTGAGCAAGAGCAGGCCAAAGCTGTAGTCATTACCCGTGAATCGATGGTGCTGGCTGGCCAACCGTGGGTCAATGCCTTGTTTAAGCAACTGGATGCCAGTGTGCAACTCAATTGGCTACAGGCAGAGGGCACTCATTTAAAAGCCAACGACGCCTTTTTGGAAATTAGCGGCAACGCCAGAAGTCTGCTTACCGGAGAACGTCCAGCACTGAATTTTGTTCAAACCCTGTCTGCAGTCGCAACCAAAGTGGCCAGCTATGTGGCCTTGCTTGATGGCTTGAATACCAAGTTGCTAGATACACGTAAAACCCTGCCCGGCCTGCGCATTGCACAAAAATATGCAGTGACTATTGGTGGTGGGCAAAATCACCGTATTGGTCTGTTTGACGCCTTTTTAATTAAAGAAAATCATATTATGGCAGCAGGTGGCATTGCACAGGCGATTGCTGCTGCCCATCAGATTGCACCGGGCAAGCCTGTGGAAGTAGAAGTGGAAAGTTTTACAGAGCTGGATCAGGCACTAAACGCTGGTGCGGATATCATCATGCTGGATAATTTTAGCAACCAGCAAATGCGTGACGCGGTTCAGCATGTGGCCGGGCGCTGCAAGCTGGAAGCTTCCGGCAATATCGACAAGCATAATTTGCGTGAAGTGGCCGAAACAGGCGTGGACTATATTTCCATGGGCGCTTTAACCAAGGATGTGAAAGCCATTGATTTGTCCATGCGATTGGTGAAGTGAGCGAGGTATAAAGTGCTGGGAGAGTTTTCCAGCATAGAAAACTCTTCAATAATTCGCCTAGCCCATATGACTCCTAAGCTATGCTATTTGTTGGGAACCAGTTGCAGCAAATTGGCATTTGGCCCATCTTCCAGCACCCAGACTGCCCCATTTGGCCCTTGCTCCACTTCACGGATGCGGGCACCCATGTCAAAGCGCTCAGCTTCGCGAGCACGGTTGCCATCAAACTCAAGCCGGATAAGTGCCTGCGAAGATAAACCACCCACCAATGCGTTATTTTCCCAGGCTGGAAACTGACTACCCGTATAGAATATCAAGCTTGAGGGGGAGATCACAGGCGTCCAGCTAATGGCTGGTGCTTTAAATTCTGGCCGGGTACTGTGGTTAGGAATTGGCTTGCCATCATAATGAACACCATTGGATACCAGCGGGTAACCATAATTCTGGGCTTTTTCAATCAGGTTCAGCTCATCTCCGCCTTTTGGCCCCATTTCAATTTCCCATAATTGGCCTTGTGCATTAAAAGCCAGACCCAACGGATTACGATGCCCCAAACTCCAGACCTGCGCGGCCACACCACCCTGATTAACAAACGGGTTGTCGGCCGGAATGCTGCCATCATCCTTGAGGCGGATAATCTTGCCCAGGTTGGTGCTCATATCCTGTGCCGGATCAAATTTCTGACGCTCGCCAGAGGAAATCCACAGCATACCTTGCGGGTCAAAGGCAATGCGGTGACCAAAATGCCCCTCACCTGATACCTTTGGCACTTGCCGCCAGATCACCTGTATCCCTGATAACTGGCCATCACCCTTATCATCCAGTACCAGTTTAGCGCGTGCCACTGCTGCACCTTTACCACCAGCGCCACTCTCGGCATAGCTTAAATAAATCAGACCATTTTGATCAAAATCAGGGTGCAATACTACATCACCCAGGCCCCCTTGCCCACCGTAGGCGACTTGCGGTACGCCACTGATATTGCCAGTTTTTCTGGTATTAAAATCATGCAACTTTAACTGGCCATTTTTTTCAGTAACCAGCAGGCGGCCATCTGGCAAAAATGTCATAGCCCAAGGCTCATTAAAGCGGGCTATTTTCTGGCTGCTAAAACCGGTTTTATGATCTACCACTGGTGCAGGTTCTGCTGCTGAACCATTCGATAATGAATTACTTGAAGGGCTATTACAGGCAGGTAATAAAGTGCTCAGCAAGCCAGTCATCAAAATAGTTAAGTTCTTATGCGGTTGCATGAGTTTCTCCCTGCGTACTTTGGCCTTAAATGCCAGTGCAGTTTTTAGGTCACCAGTTCAAATGACCAGTATTAATTTTAGATCAAAAAAATAAAATCTCATGTATTTGACTATAAAATAGTTTTCTTTCCAGTCTACATCAGTTTTGTGATCATTTAGCCACAAAATTTTACCGCATAAAAAAGACGAGAATTTTCTCGTCTTTTTCACTTCTGGTTAAGGTTTATCCGGGTACGCTTACCAGCCCAGGGCTTTTTGCTGTAGCACAATCAGTTCAGCAATGCCGCTTGAAGCCAGTTCCAGCATCTGGTTGCATTGTTCACGGTTAAAGGGCTTGCTTTCAGCCGTACCTTGTAACTCAATAAACTCACCATTTTGTGTCATTACCACATTTAAGTCAGTTTCGCAGTTAGAGTCTTCCTCATAGCATAAATCCAGCAAAGCGTTATCCTGATGCATGCCCACTGAAATAGCGGCTACCAGGCCTTTTAATGGATCACTTTTGAGTTTTTTTTGCGCTTGCAGCGCAGCAAGGGCATCAACCAGTGCAATGGCACCGCCAGTAATAGCTGCTGTACGGGTGCCGCCATCGGCTTGCAGCACATCACAGTCAATGGTAATGGTATTTTCACCCAGTTTTTTTAAGTCCACCATGGCACGCAGGCTACGTCCAATCAGGCGCTGGATTTCCTGGGTACGGCCAGACTGCTTGCCCCGTGCAGCCTCGCGGTCATTACGGGTATGGGTGGAACGCGGTAACATGCCGTATTCGGCAGTCACCCAGCCCTGTCCAGTTCCCTTTAAAAAGCGCGGTACGCTGTTATCCACACTGGCAGTACACAGCACTTTGGTATTGCCAAATTCTACCAGCACCGCGCCTTCAGCATAACGGGTATATTGACGGGTAAACGTCACAGGTCTTAATTGATCATTACTGCGTTGATCGAGGCGCATGCGGGTTTCCTTGGCTGCTTATAAATGTTGAGGCGCATTATAGCAGCACATCCAGCAAAGAGGAGAAAACAGCATTGGCAATCTGCGCCTGTAAACTCTGCCTTTATTGACAGTTAATGCTTTGAAATTAAATTGTTTAATTAATTGACTAATATTTTTAAACTTAAAACCCTGTAGCATTATGACTACAGAGTTTTTTGGTTCTAGTTGTTTCTTAATAATTGTTGCTTAACCGGCTTAAGCAGTACGGCTAAACAGCTTTTTTAGGGACAATCTGCTGCCAGTCGCCTTGATTCTGTCTACCATCTGGTCTGGCAGGGAATGCTCTGCCAAGCGTACCCACACAGTAGCAAACTGCCTGGCAAAACTGGCTGAGTTATAGTTCTGACCATATTCTTCACATACGGCACGCACTTTTGGCGCCATTTCCTGATAGCGGTTGGCAGGCACATCCGGGAACAGATGATGTTCAATCTGGTGACTGAGGTTACCACTCATAAAATGAATAATCTTGCCGCCGGTAAAGTTACTGGAACCGCGAATCTGACGCAGATACCATTCAGCCTTGGTCTCATTGGCAGTGTTGTCGGGCATCATTTCGGCATCTTCGGTAAAGTGACCACAGAAAATGACTGAACCGGCCCACAGGTTACGAATAATATTTGCGGTAAAATTACCCGCCAGCACCGGCAAGGCATTTGGCCCGGCAATGAGCGGAAAAAATACATAATCCTTGGCAATCTGGCGCACGGCTTTTTTACGAAATTTGGCCGCATCATTCCATACTTGCTTCCAGCTTTTGGTTTTATAAATAATGGCATCTTCCAGATGCAGATTTTGCACCCCTACATACCACTCAAAAGCCAGCAACAATTGCGCGGCCAGCGGGATATTGAATAAAAAACGGGGTTCCCATTGTTGCTCACGGGTCATCCGCATCAGGCCATAACCCACATCATGATCCTTGCCTACTACATTGGTATAGGTGTGGTGAATATAGTTGTGGGTGTACTTCCAGTCATCGCCCGTGCCAATGGTATCCCAGTCATAATTGGCACCATTTAGGCTGGGGTCATTAAGCCAGTCAAACTGACCATGCATCACGTTATGACCCAGCTCCATGTTTTCAACAATTTTGGATACACCCAGCATGGCAGTACCCAGCAACCAGACTGGTGGAATCCAGCCAGCAACCATCAGCATGGCGCGTGAGGCAATTTCGGTATAACGCACAAAATTACGTACCTTGTAGATATAATCTGAATCTTCCTTGCCAATTTTAGCCATGGTCTCTGCACGAATGGCATCAATCTTACGGCCAAATTCTTCAATTTGAGCAGGACTTAAGCTTCGGCTTTTACCGGTGGGGGCAGTTACTGCATCATAGTTGATCATGTTCATAATATTATACTCAATGTGTTGGTTTACTTGCGATATAGGGCGCTAAGCGGTTATAGGTCAATTTCAACCGGGCTTATGGCTTCGCTCACACACAATTTAATTTGTACATTACTCTGGTCGTTAATCTCGCCAGTAAGCTGGTTACGCACTGTGCCACTTAGCTTGGTGCATACACAGGTATTACAAATACCCATGCGGCAACCGTGAGCGGGCTTTAATCCGGCCTGCTCAGCACTTACCAGCAGGCTACCAGTCGCATCAAAGTCCTGCTGTGAACGGCGAAATCTGACCGGCTGACGCTCCGTACTGGTGCTGGTTTCATCAGGCTGGGCAGGCAAAAAGCTTTCCTGATGCAGGCGCTCACTGGCCTGCTGCTCCCCCCAAATTTTCCGGGCTTTTTTCATTAAAAGAGGCGCACCACACACAAATGTTTCACGTGAAACATAGTCAGCGCAGTAATGTTGCAGGGTGCTTTCGTTCAGGCGATCTGTACTTGCCGTGGTGTTAATGACATGCAATACAAAATGTGGATACTGCTGTTGTAACTGCTCAAAAAGCTGACCAAAAGCCGGATCCCGTGAAAAGTAAATCAGGCTGACAGGCTGACTGGATTGCTGCAAGGCCTGCGTAATCATGGGCAGCATGGGGGTAATGCCACTGCCAGACGCAATAAACAGTAGTGATTGCGCCATGGCTGGCAGTACGAACTCTCCCTGAGCCTGGCTGATTTCAACCACGTCACCACGCTGCGCCTGCTGTGCCAGATAGTTGGACACCAAACCCTGACGTTTAACTGCAATAGCCAGTTCGTTATCCTGCGGATTGCTAATAATAGAATAGCAGCGCTGATGCAGTACCCCATCAATACGGATGCTGAGCTGGATAAACTGACCTGGCTTGAAAGTTTTAAAATGGCGGTTAGGACGTAATACCACTTTAACCATGCCATCATTTAGATATTCAATATGCTCTACCCGTGCTAGCACACGCTTCCAGGCCCAGACCGGATCAATCTTGGCCAGTACAAAATCTACAAAATCCTGACGGATCCACTCGGGACGATATGCAACTGCTGATGACATGATATTGCCTCTTGTTTTCTCACTAACTTATTTTTAAGGACATGCCTCAACAAGTTAGTGAACGCCTGTTAGTTATGTGAACATGTGTACACTATAAAAGATTTTCAGGCTTAGTCAACACCCGTACACTGAATTTTTTTAAGTTTTGTTTAATTTTTTGTTAAACTTGGCTTTTGTCACTTTTTTGGGCATGGTGCATGTCAATTAGAGATGAGCGTAAACAACAAAGCCGTCAGGCCTTACTGGACGCTGCCTTAAGCTTAAGTACCTCTGGTCGCTCATTTAGCATGATTAGCCTACGTGAAGTTGCGCGTGAAGCAGGACTGGTACCTACTGCGTTTTACCGTCATTTTCAGGATATGGAAGAGCTGGGGCGCGATCTGGTTGATCAGGTGGCTATTAGCCTGCACTACTTGCTACGCAGCCTGCGCGAAGGTTATACGCTCAAGTCAGACTCCAAAACCCGGGTCAGTATTGAGCGGTTTTTTGCTGCGGTTGATCAAAGCCCCAGAGACTGGCAATTTCTGGTGGCTGAACGCTGGGGTGGCTCACCCGTGGTACGTGATGCCATTGCGCGTGAAGTGCGTTTTTTTATTGATGATCTGGCCGAAGACTTTAAAAAACTACCAGCTTTTGCCCATGTCAGCACCAGTCAGGATTTACAGCTGATGGCGTCCATTTTAATTAATCTGGCTTTTTCGTGGGTGATGAGCTGGCTTAACCTGCCGGATAAAAGCAACCCTGCGGCCTTATCTGAGCAGCATGAGCAGTTTATCCAGACGACTATCCGGCAGGCGCAGCTGCTGTTTCGCGGGATTTCCAACTGGAACAGCGAAGCAGGCAATTAACCCTGCATAAGCCCCACAGAAAATCCGCTGCTCATCACAAGCTATAGCCAACCGCATAAAAAAAGCCTCAAATCAATCATTGAGGCTTTTGCGTACATAACTGTCTGATCAACAGCGAGTTTATTTTTTGGCTGGAGCAGGTTTTTTGGCCAGCGCACGTTCTTTATTGATCAGGTAATTGACCACCTGAATGGTTTTCTGGTTTTCACCTTTAACCACATATTTGCCGTTTACCACCATTGCAGGCACGCCGTCCAGCTTATAAGCCTGCGCCAGCTGCTTGGCCTGAGCCACCTTGCCAGATACTGCAAACGAGTTAAACATGCCGTTAAACTTGTTGGTGTCTACGCCATAGTTTTTATAAAAATTGGCCAAAGAAGCCTGATCAAACAAACGCTGGTTTTTTTGGTGAATGGCATCAAACAGCGGCTTATGCACCTTGCCAGTTAATCCCATCAGGTCAACTGCATAGAAACCCCGGGCGTTTTGTTCCCATACCGGGTTCATGGCGGCTGGTGTCATCACAAAATTAACATCGGCTGGTTTGGTTTTTAGCCAGTTTGCTACGTGTGGCTCCAGAATATAGCAGTGCGGGCAGCCATACCAGAAAAATTCCCGCACCTCGATCTTACCCGGTTTTTCGACTTTACCCGGTGTGGTTAACACGGTGTAATCCTTACCGGCCACAAAGGGTTCTGCAGCATTTGCCAATCCGGACACCGCCAATACAGATACGGTCATTGCACTTAAAACCAGGCGTTTCATCTTGATATTACTTCCTGTGCGATAAAGGTTTTGTGGTGAATCTTAGTACAAGATACGCTGTAGTATATGAGGATTCTGTGAATTTTTGCACATTGTTGCGGTTTTTCTTCTGTCTTATCTGGTGTTTTGTTTTACACTTGAAGCACAACTATGCCGGCCTGCACCCTGCTGGCTTCACGCCTTTTAACTTGAACCTTTGGACACAACCCTTTTAAATGGTTGACCTTTAAATTTTTGTTTGGGACTTTGCTATGACGTCTTCTGCTAATGTCGATTTACAGGAAATTGCCAAGTTTCAGGCACTGGCGGATAAATGGTGGGATACCACACCAAAATCTGAGTTTTATCCCCTGCACCAGATTAACCCGCTGCGCCTGAACTGGATTAGCGATTATAGCGGTGGCATCAGTGGCAAAAAAATTGTTGATGTGGGCTGTGGCGGCGGAATTTTAGCCGAGTCCATGGCACGCCGCGGCGCACAGGTGCTGGGCATTGATCTGGCCGAAGCCCCACTGGCCGTGGCTCAACTACATGCCCAGCAGGAGAGTGTGGATAATATTAGCTATCGCCATGTACCGGCTGAGCAACTGGCGGCTGAACAAGCCGGCCAGTACGATATTGTGACCTGCATGGAAATGCTGGAGCATGTGCCTGATCCTGCGGCCATTGTACAGGCCTGCTTTGATCTGGTTAAACCCGGTGGTCATGTGTTTTTATCCACTATTAACCGCAATCCAAAATCGTATCTGTTTGCCATTATTGGTGCAGAGTACGTGTTACGCCTGTTACCACGCGGTACGCATGACTTTAAAAAATTCATTCGTCCGTCTGAGCTAGCCAGTTATGTTCGTCAGGCCGGACTAAGCTATGAACATATTACTGGCCTGCATTATAACCCGCTCACCAAGTATTACTGGTTAGCGCCCAATGTAGATGTGAACTATATGGTTCATGCACGGAGGCCTGCCTGAGATGTCCAAACCCACGTCCAGCCAACCGGTCTTTAGCCAGCCTGTGCGGGCAGTGCTGTTTGACCTCGACGGCACCCTCATTGATACCGCACCGGATTTTATTCGTATTATTCGCCAGATGTGCCAGCAGGCTCAGCTTGAGGTTCCTGCCGATGAGTTGATTCGCGCCCAGGTTTCCGAAGGCGCACGTGCCATGGTCAATTTAATCTATCCGCAATTAACTGCCAACAGCCCTGAGCTTTTGCAGATTCGCCAGCAGTTTCTGGATATTTACCAGCAGAATATTGCCGTGGATACCTGCCTGTTTCCCCATATGAATGCCTTGCTGGATACACTCGATGAGCTGGGCTTGCCCTGGGGCATTGTCACCAACAAGCCACGCGGACTGAGTGAGCTGCTACTCAAGGCACTTGATTTAACCGTGCGTTGCAGCGTGCTGGTTTGTCCGGATGATGTCAAACACACCAAGCCTGATCCCGAACCCATGTATCTGGCAGCGCATCAGCTTGGCTTGGCACCTGAACATATTGTGTATGTGGGCGATCATCCACGTGATATTGATGCCGGGCGTGCTGCGGGCATGCCAACCATACTGGCCGCTTATGGTTATTTGCCACCAGCCTATTGTGACGACCTGCAAGCCTGGAACGCGGATCATATCGTTCATGATGTTGCCGGGCTGATCAAGCTTATTCATCAAAGCACCCACCAACCGTTAACAGAACAAGTGCTATAGTAAGACCCGTTTAATGAAAACGATGAATTGATTTTGCGGCTGCCTTGGCCGCAATCGGGCGGTAATCCAGGAGGGCAATATGACGAATTCAGTGATCAATCCAAGTAGTTACCAGCCTAAAGCAGACCTGCTCAAAGACCGGGTGATTCTGGTGACCGGTGCTGGTGATGGTATTGGCAAGAGTGCCGCCTTGGCTTATGCCCGCCATGGTGCCACTGTGGTGTTGCACGGGCGTACCATCTCCAAGCTGGAAGCAGTCTATGACCAGATTGAGCAGGCCGGTGGTGCCAAGCCCGCGATTTTGCCACTACAGCTGTCCAGTGCCACCGAACTGGAGTACTCCCAGTTGCTGGCTGCCTTACAGCAGCAATTTGGCCGACTGGACGGTATTTTGCACAATGCCGGTATTTTGGGCGAGCGCGTGCCCCTGGAACAGTACGATGCCCATGTCTGGGACGATGTGATGAATGTCAACTTGCGCGCACCATTTGTGCTGACTCAGGCACTGCTGCCCCTACTCAAAGCCTCGCAGGATGCTGCGGTTGTCTTTACCAGTAGCGGCGTAGGCCGTACAGCCCGCGCTGAGTGGGGCGCTTATAGTGTTTCCAAATTTGGCATTGAGGCGCTAAGCAAGATTTTTGCGGCAGAGTTTGCTGATTTTCCGGATATTCGCTTTAACTGTATTAATCCAGGTGCTACCCGTACCGAAATGCGGGCACAGGCTTATCCTAACGAAAACCCGCAGGTGCTGCCCACCCCGAATGAAATTATGCCAGCATATTTATATCTGATTGGCCCGGACAGCAAGGGAATAAACGGCCAATCCCTTGATGCCCAGCAGCGTTAAACCCTATGGTTTATCTTATGAGCCGGTTGTGGCACAGTAGAGTGCAACTGGCCAGACTGGAATCTGCGCCCAAAGACTTAATCATTAGAATATGGACTACGTATGCTTAAGCCGCGTTTGCGCCAGCAACTTGCCCAACTAACCGCTACCCCCAGCATTTCCTGTACCATGCCGGATCAGGATATGTCCAACCTGCCGGTTATTGAAATACTGGCTAACTGGTTTGAGTCTGCCGGTTTTAACTGTGAGATCATGCCGGTTGCGCCAGGCAAGGCAAACCTGATTGCCGTGCGCCCGGGACTTGATCCAGAAGCACGTGGCGGACTGGTTCTGGCGGGTCACTCTGACACCGTTCCATTTGACCAAAACCTGTGGCAAAGCGATCCATTTAATATGGTCGAGCGTGATGGCAAGCTGTTTGGTTTGGGTATGGCCGATATGAAAGGCTTTTTTGCCCTGGTACATGAAGCCGCTGCCAGCTATGCCAAAACCCCTTTACGGGCACCGCTCATCGTCATTGCCACCTGTGATGAAGAAACTTCCATGGCGGGTGCGCGTGCCCTGATGGAACAGGCCAAGGGACAAGGGCGTTTTGTGTTAATTGGTGAACCAACCGGCCTTAAACCTGCCCGCCTGCATAAAGGCGTCATGCTGGAGCGAGTAGTGGTTACCGGCCAGTCAGGGCACTCCAGTGATCCGGAGCTTGGCCGTAATGCCATTGATGCCATGCATGAAGTCATCTCACGCTTGCAGCAATTTCGCAGCAACCTCAAAAAAATCCAGCAGCCCATTTTTCCAGTGCCCTATCCAACTTTAAATCTGGGCTGTATTCATGGCGGTGACAACCCCAACCGCATTTGTGGCCTGTGCGAATTACAGTTTGATATACGCCCCTTGCCGGGTATGGACATTGAGCACATCCGTGCCGATATTCACCAGCTGTTACAGGGTATTGAACAGCAATTTGGGGTGAGTATGCTGTATGAACCTGCCACAGCCGGGTCAGCGCCTGCAGAAACCCCTGCCAGCTCACCGTTTGTACAAAAAATAGAAAGCCTGCTGGGTGAGCCTGCCGGTGCCGTAGCTTTTGGTACAGAAGCGCCGTATTTCAGAGCGCAAGGCATGGACGCTGTGATTTTGGGGCCAGGCAATATTGAACAGGCACACCAGCCGGACGAGTATCTGGAAATCAAGAATATTTCACCGATGGTGTTATTGCTTAATCAGCTCATTCATTACTATTGTGTGCAAGGGCATGCCCGCTTTTAAAATGAGCCTGCCCTGCCTTAAGATAGCACTTGCTCTGGCCAAAGAATTTATACACTTAACAGGTAGACCACACGCATCATGACCGATGAATTTTTATGCCCGGATACCATGACTGAACAATATGTTCACTGGTTTCGTAATTCTGCACCCTATATCAATGCCCACCGTGATAAAACCTTTGTGCTGATGTTTGGCGGTGAAGCGGTTAACCATGAAAATTTTCGCAATATTATTCATGATATCGCCCTGCTGCATTCACTGGGGATCAAGCTGATTCTGGTGCACGGTGCCCGACCGCAAATCAATGAAAACCTGATTGAATATCATCTGGAAACCCCATTTCATAATGACCTGCGCATTACCACCCGTGAAGCCCTGCGCTGTGTACTGGACGCGGTAGGTTCTATTCGCCTGGAAATTGAAGCCCTGTTATCCATGGGACTAGCCAACTCCCCCATGTATGGCGCACGCATTGATGCCGTGTCAGGTAACTTTGTTACTGCGCGTCCCTATGGCGTGCGTGATGGCGTGGACTATCAGCTTACCGGCGAGGTGCGCTCGGTGGATGTGGACGCCCTGCAAAAAAATCTGGCCAATCGCAATATTATTGTGCTGGGGCCAACCGGTTACTCAACTACCGGTGAAGTGTTTAACCTGCTGGCCGAAGAAGTCGCGGTTAAAACCGCCATTGCCCTAAAAGCCGATAAGCTGATTTTCCTGGGTGAAAAAGAAGGCATTAGTGATGACGATGACCGCCTGTTACGTGAATTGATTCCCAATGAAGTGGATCAGTATTTAAGAAACAAACCACTGGACTCTGAACTCTTACTACATATGAAAGGTGCCTCAGAAGCCTGCCGCGGTGGGGTGCGCCGGGTGCATATTATCTCCTACGCGCGAGATGGTGCATTATTGCAGGAACTGTTTACCCGTGATGGTTCCGGTACCCTCATTAGCCATGACCCCTATGAAGAAATCCGCATTGCTGATATTGACGACGTGGTCGGCTTAATTGAACTGTTACGCCCACTGGAAGAAGAAGGTATTTTGGTATATCGCTCACGTGAGCGGCTGGAAACCGAGATCGACAAATTTGCCGTGATTGAACGTGATGGCATGATTGTGGGCTGTGCTGCCCTGTATCCTATTCCTACCAGTAATGACGAGCCACAAGCCGCCGAAATAGCCTGTGTAGCCGTGCATCCCAATTACCGCAGTGGTAACCGGGGTGCCGAGTTACTGGATTATCTGGAAGCCAAGGCACGCAGCAAAGGCATTCACCACCTGTTCGTCCTGACAACCCGTACCGCACACTGGTTTATTGAACAGGGCTTTGAACCGGCTCCCGTAGAAGCCATGCCTAATGCCCGTCAGGCGCTATACAACTATCAGCGTAACTCCAAAATCTTTATGAAAAATATTTGAAGACATTGGCCTAATCCCCCTTTATACCAGAGGGATTAGGCAGGTTTTTTTAGTCTGGGCAGCGATAGTTTGACTGTGTTAATAAATCAATCCCGCATTCCAGGCTTTCCACCCAGTCCAGAAACTGGTGGATCATCTCCTTGCCATAAAACGGACGACCATGTTGTGGCACCATCATCTCAACATCCATATTACGCACCATATTGGCCCATAAGCGAATAACCCGGCTGGACGTCATATAACGCTGGTGAAAGCCCCTCATGGTTGGGACGTGCGCCAGAAAATCCTGCACCGGCTCATTGGCAGTATCCACAATGGATGCCCCCATATCGCCGGAAAACAAAATTTTGGCAACCGGATCATAAAACTGAAAGTTACCCACTGAATGTAAAAAGTGGGCTGGTACGATCTTGAGAGAAGAATTGCCTAAAGTAATGGTTTGCCCCTGATCAGGCACTTCAATCAAACGATCCAGCCAGCTACCGCCTTTGATACGATCACTCATAAACGCCGAATTGAGGTGTGGCAAAAAACGTGCCCATAGCTTGGATGCTACAATCTTGGCATTGGTGTGTACCAGCCAGCGCGGCATGGAGGTAATAATGTCCGGATCCTGATGTGATGCCATGACATATTTTAAATTTTCCAGCCGTACATAGCGTGACAGCTCAATGGTAAGCGGTGTATAGGTTAAATCACCCCCCGGATCAATCACGGCTGCTTCCTGACCATCAATAATTAAAAACTGATTGGCCTGAACTCCTTCCCCCTTTACCAGACTGGTAAAGCTAATACATTTGTGCACGCCATTATCAAACAGCACATGCGATGATGTTCTTTGCAGTGATGTCATAAAAAAAGCCCTTCAACCCCAAATTTTCAAGCAGGCAGTATAACAATTCCATAAAAAAATTAAGGGATTATTAGACTTTTTATTTATACTGATCTGTCACTGTTTAGGTTAAGCATTTTTAAAAATCTGCGCTAAAATTTCAAAGCTATGCAAACGGTCTGACCAGTCGTATAAATCACCAGTAAAAATCAGCTCATCTGCTTGTGTTTGCTCAATAATCTGGGTTAACCGCTGCTGTACCGTAGTTGCTGAACCAATGGCTGCCATGCCTAAAAAGCTGTTCAGGCCAGCCTGTTCCTGCAGGCTTAATGGCGGCATGTGCTGAACCGGCGGCTGGCTTTTAATACTTTTACCCTGCATTAAATTTAAAATACGCTGGTACAGACTGGTAGCCAGATAATGCGCCTGCTCATCGGTATCGGCAGCAATCAGTGGCACGCCCAGCATCACGTAGGGCTTGTGCAGAACATTGGATGGCTTAAAATTTTCCCGATACAGACGGATGGCATCCATCATGAAACGTGGCGCAAAATGCGATGCAAAAGCATAAGGCAAACCCCTGGCAGCAGCCAGTTGCGCACTAAACAGGCTGGAACCCAACAGCCAGATGGGTACATGCGTGCCCTGTCCTGGCACTGCTTTAATGCGCTGGTTAGGCTGCTCATCCCCCAACAGGGTTTGAATCATGCTTACATCTTCAGGAAATTCCTCAGCCGTTTCCAGATGGTTACGGCGTAACGCCCTCGCCGTGTACTGATCTGCGCCCGGTGCACGCCCCAGCCCTAAATCAATACGGTTGGGATACAAGGCTGCCAGCGTCCCAAATTGTTCAGCCACGACCAGCGGTGAATGATTGGGTAGCATCACCCCGCCTGAACCTACCCGAATACTGTTGGTATTGGCTGCCAGATAACCCACCAGTACCGCTGTAGCCGAGCTGGCAATACCATCCATATTGTGATGCTCTGCTACCCAGAAACGGGTATAACCCCATTGTTCAGCATGCTGTGCTAGGCTCAGGCAGTTTTTTAATGCAGTGGCTGCGTCACCATCATCCCGAATGGGCGCTAAATCCAGAATAGAATATTTGCATGATGACAATCCAGACATACGATGTTCCCAGGCAGACAGCTTTAAGATGTAAACAGTGTAGTCGCTTTTGCTACGGTTAGAAGCAAACTATTACATAAACATTAAAAACACAGCATTTCTTAACAGCCAGCAAAGCCAGTTTGCTTTAGGGTAAAAGTGTCAGCTCAGTAATGGAGGAACCTTATGTCTCATAAGCAAAACCAGCCTGCTGGTGGTCATAATGTGAAAGAAGTCAATGGACAGCTGGTGCAGGATCATGGCGGTAACAATCAAGATAACCGCAACCAGAGCACCCGCCAGAACCGTAACTCAGGTCTTGGCCCAGAAGGTGGGCAGACTAACCATAACAACTATCAGCAATCACGCTAGCTGGTTTATTCTTTGTAAGAAGCATGGGTTAAAAACTCATGCTTCTTATTTTGATTGATAAAAACATAGTAAGCATTAATAGCGAAACTTGATTTCCACCAGATGAAAACCAAACTGGCTTTTGATCGGCCCATGTACCACCCGCTCTGCCTTGCTAAACACCACTGTATCAATTGGTTTGACCAACTGACCTTTTTTAACTTCACCCAGCTCGCCACCTTTCTTAGCCGAATTACAGGTGGAGTGTTGTTTGGCCAGCTTGGCAAAATCTGCGCCCTTTGCTAGCTGGCTTTTTAGCTGTTCGGCCTGTTCGCGAGTTTTAACTAAAATGTGGCGGACGATGGCGGGCATATTTTAACCTTTTAAATGTTTATGGCTTAAACCCAATTATCTAGGCGTAACCCTTCGACACGCTCAAACTCACGCAGGTTATTGGTCACTAAAATTAAGCCAGCGCTACGTGCATGCCCAGCAATATGCAAGTCATTTACGCCAATCGGGGTGCCTTTTCGCTCCAGAACGGCACGTATATCACCGTAATGCCCTGCGGCGGAATAATCATAGTCCAAGATGCTTAAGCGCGATAGAAAATCCTCGACCACAGCAAACGCCTGCTGACTATTCTGGCTTTTTTCAGCACCATGAATAAGCTCTGCCACGGTAATGCTACTCACGCACATTTGACTGGCATGCTGGTTAAATTTTTCTAGTGCGGATATTGGCCGACGTTTAATCACATAAATGGCAATATTGGTATCCAGCATATATTTCAGCATGCGGCGGCCCGAATTATTATAGGTTTAGATTTTAAGAAGATAGGACAATGAAACGTAAATAACTAAAAGCTTTCACGCTCAGTATCTATTTGTTCAGCGCGTTCTGGTAAAAAGTCATCAGGCACTTGAGTAGTAGATAAAAAGAAGCTATCCCACGTGTGTTCTATAGGTGACAAAATACGTTCATTTCCTTTTACCCGAACATTGACTTGCCGCACATGCTCAGGAAAACGAGTTTCAGCAGGCAGGCGCACTGCTTGCGTGCGATTATTTAAAAAAACTGAGCCAGTAGACATTTTTATCCTCATCTTGCTATATATGTGAAGTATATACTAGCTTTATTTGGTGAGGTTCGCAAATTAGAAAATACAAATGTGGATTGAATTAATTTTTATAAATATAAGCAATAGTGCAGACCAATTGTGCTTTTCAACTCAGCTAGTTACATTAATCATGATATTAAATTGAAAATATTATTTATTGTTATATTCAAATGCAAACCTGCGCAGTATTAAAGTATTGTGCATTTCTGAAAGTGCTTACTAAAGGAAATTAAATGAACTTGGTTGCATACGTGGATAAGCGTAGTAAGAATAATGCTGGAAAACCTCTTTATCCACACTTGCATAAGGATAAAAAATATATTGCTTCTCATACGCGCTATGAAGTTGACTATGTAAAAGTTGAAACATTAGAGCAATTAGAGGCTTTAGTGCGCATGGGATATGGGGCACGGATGTCAAATAAAAGCATAGGTTCCGCACCATCTCTCATAGTAAGTAAAAATATTGATTGCATCGGCTCTTCAAATGTTGAAGAGGAGTTAAAAAAGGCTATCTTAAATACTAATCTTGATGTCGAATCAAAAACTAAAAGACGTATAGAGCAAACACTCTTACGTTCCTTTTTACTTCAAGGGAAACCATTTGGAAAGTGCGTAATCTGTGATAATGAACTCCCTGAAAATATGCTTGTGGCTGCACATATCAAGAAGAGGTCAGAGTGTACTAATCACGAAAAATTAGACTTTTCAAATATTGCATCATTGATGTGTAAACTTGGTTGTGATGATTTTTTTGAAAAGGGCTATGTATTTATTAAGGAGGGACTTGTTACCAGAAATTTGAATGTAAGAACTACGATTAGACTAGAAGAAGCTTTGTCTAAAATAGATGGCAATCAAGTCAAGAACTGGAAAAATAGCAGAATATATTACCAATGGCATGCGAAACAATGGGCCAAAAGTGCCTAACAACGTGATGAAAGGAGCTAGTTTCCGCTCTGTATTTGGTTTTGCTTAAAAATGGTAAATACCCTTATTCTCACACGTCAATAAAAGACGAAAATTTTGGCTTAATATTTATTTATGCAAAGTGCTGCCATACTCTAGCAGGCAGCACTGCCAAATATCACTCCCACTCTATTGTAAACAAGACATTTTTATCTTTTATATTCAATGGCTTATTTTCCTGCTAATTGGTAATACCATGAAAAATACCATGCTCAGAAAAGGCTTAACAATATTTTGAAAAATTGCCTACTGAGCGCTGCCGCACAGCTCCATAGGCCGCTTTCCTGGCTTTGCTTCCAGATGTATGCTCTTCTGCTCCTGCAGCTAATGGATCACCGCAAACAGGTTACTCGCCTGGGGATTCCCTTTCGACCCGAGCATCCGTATGATACTCATGCTCGATTATTATTATTATAGAAGCCCCCATGAATAAATCGCTCATCATTTTCGGCATCGTCAACATAACCTCGGACAGTTTCTCCGATGGAGGCCGGTATCTGGCGCCAGACGCAGCCATTGCGCAGGCGCGTAAGCTGATGGCCGAGGGGGCAGATGTGATCGACCTCGGTCCGGCATCCAGCAATCCCGACGCCGCGCCTGTTTCGTCCGACACAGAAATCGCGCGTATCGCGCCGGTGCTGGACGCGCTCAAGGCAGATGGCATTCCCGTCTCGCTCGACAGTTATCAACCCGCGACGCAAGCCTATGCCTTGTCGCGTGGTGTGGCCTATCTCAATGATATTCGCGGTTTTCCAGACGCTGCGTTCTATCCGCAATTGGCGAAATCATCTGCCAAACTCGTCGTTATGCATTCGGTGCAAGACGGGCAGGCAGATCGGCGCGAGGCACCCGCTGGCGACATCATGGATCACATTGCGGCGTTCTTTGACGCGCGCATCGCGGCGCTGACGGGTGCCGGTATCAAACGCAACCGCCTTGTCCTTGATCCCGGCATGGGGTTTTTTCTGGGGGCTGCTCCCGAAACCTCGCTCTCGGTGCTGGCGCGGTTCGATGAATTGCGGCTGCGCTTCGATTTGCCGGTGCTTCTGTCTGTTTCGCGCAAATCCTTTCTGCGCGCGCTCACAGGCCGTGGTCCGGGGGATGTCGGGGCCGCGACACTCGCTGCAGAGCTTGCCGCCGCCGCAGGTGGAGCTGACTTCATCCGCACACACGAGCCGCGCCCCTTGCGCGACGGGCTGGCGGTATTGGCGGCGCTGAAAGAAACCGCAAGAATTCGTTAACTGCACATTCGGGATATTTCTCTATATTCGCGGTTCAGCAGGCATGTCCCCTTTGAGGGCGACCCGACGACAGGATAATCGACCTTATGGTGCGCAAATATTTCGGCACAGACGGTATTCGTGGCAAAGCCAACGAAGGCGCGATGACGGCGGAAACCGCCTTGCGCGTCGGCATGGCGGCTGGCCGTGTCTTTCGTCGCGGTGACCACCGCCATCGTGTCGTGATCGGCAAGGATACGCGCCTGTCGGGCTATATGCTTGAACCCGCGCTCACAGCCGGTTTCACCTCGATGGGCATGGACGTATTCCTTTTTGGCCCGCTGCCGACAACGTATAGGAAGAATAAACGCCCTTTTCACCCAAGTCCAACAGCTTTGGACCGCAGTTGACTCTTTCGACACCCCTGCGATGCAACCCAATCCGGCTGACGGGGAGCCAGCAACGCTGAAAATTTACCCTCCTCTTTCCCACTAGCGGCTCCTTTTCCGACAACCAGCACGGCGGATCCCTGCCGCGGCGCTGTGAACGCAGCATTTTGATTGGTATCGTTGGCCTTCAGGCTCGTCAGTCAAACAGACCCAGGAGCAGCTCAGCCGGTGGCGCCCGGCTTTCGGGTAACGCCCTGGTCCCGCTGGTTTCGGCTTTGTGCTTCAGGTGATCAAGGATCTGCTTGATCACTATAGGGTCTTCAATGCAGGCGATGACTTTCATGGCGCCGCCGCAGCCGCTGCAGGTCTCGATGTCGATATTGAAAACACGCTTGAGCCGTTGCGCCCATGTCATCGACGCTCGCCGTTGTGCTGGTGTTGCCGGTTCATCAGCCACCCTGACCTTGTTGCCCCTGCCCCGTTTTGCCGGCGTGACCAACGCCCGGTGCCGACTGTTGGGTGCGAACACCCCGTGGAAGCGGGTTAGGTTGACTCTGGGCTTCGGTACCAGGGCGGCCAGCCTTGCAATGAAATCCAATGGTTCGAAAATGACGTGCGTGGTGCCGTCCCGGTACGGCGTCTTGAGCTGGTAGCGCACGTTGCCGCCTCGTGTTAACGACAGCCGCTTCTCGGATACCGCCGGGCGGCTGATGTACCGGCACAGCCGTTCGAGCTTCTTGCGTTCATCGGCCCTGGCCGCCACGCCGGCGTGCAGGCTGGACCCGGCTACCTTGCCAATCCCGTCACCGAACGGATCACCACTGGTCGGCAGAGTTTGCAAAGTGAACACCTTTCGCCCCGCCTGTGAACCGACAGCGATACGGTAAGTGATCGAGTGCCCCAGCAGGGGTGTCATCGGGTCGTCATCCACCGCATCCGAGGCCAGATAGCTGTTTTCGACATCCCGTTCCAGCAGGCCTTGCCGTTCCAGATAGCGACCCACCCGGTGGGCGATGGTGTGCGTCAGCTGGGTGAGCTCTGGGCTGGTCGGCGCCTTGACCCAGCGGAAACGCGCTGAGCCGTGGGATTGCTCGACATACACACCGTCGAGAAACAGCATGTGGAAGTGAACATTCAGATTGAGCGCCGATCCAAAACGCTGGATCAGGGTGACCGCGCCCGTCTTGGCCACTTGGTGGGTATGGCCCGCTTTCTTGACCAGGTGCGTGGCAATGACGCGGTAAACGATGCCCAGCACCCACCCCATGATCTCGGGCCGGCTGGCAAACAGGAAACGCAGCTGAAACGGGAAGCTCAACACCCACTGACGCATGGGTTGTTCAGGCAGTACTTCATCAACCAGCAAGGCGGCACTTTCGGCCATCCGCCGCGCCCCACAGCTCGGGCAGAAACCGCGACGCTTACAGCTGAAAGCGACCAGGTGCTCGGCGTGGCAAGACTCGCAGCGAACCCGTAGAAAGCCATGCTCCAGCCGCCCGCATTGGAGAAATTCTTCAAATTCCCGTTGCACATAGCCCGGCAATTCCTTTCCCTGCTCTGCCATAAGCGCAGCGAATGCCGGGTAATACTCGTCAACGATCTGATAGAGAAGGGTTTGCTCGGGTCGGTGGCTCTGGTAACGACCAGTATCCCGATCCCGGCTGGCCGTCCTGGCCGCCACATGAGGCATGTTCCGCGTCCTTGCAATACTGTGTTTACATACAGTCTATCGCTTAGCGGAAAGTTCTTTTACCCTCAGCCGAAATGCCTGCCGTTGCTAGACATTGCCAGCCAGTGCCCGTCACTCCCACTCGATTGTAAACAAGCACACAAAACCCTTTAGTGACAACAATTTGCAAGAACTATCAGGCTCAGTGCCATGAAAAATACCATGACCAGATCATGAGGTTGAACACGGCTTGCGCCGGCAGCGTTCACGCTCCTGGTCGGCGATCTCGCCCGGCTGCAATGCTAGCTCAGCATCGGTCATGCGCTCCAGCACGTCGCGTAGGCGGATGGTGCAAGGAATGGGCGGCAGCTCGAACTCATAGCCGCCGGCGATCATTTCGGCCGCAATCTCCTCGGTGATGAAAAACGGCTCGTCGTCTTGGTTCGGCTTCTTCATGCCCTTTCCTCCTGGCGCTCATCCTGGCCGACAGCGGCCAGGGCATCGGCTTCCGTCAATGCGTCCTCCACGAACGCGCCGTGCTGCTTCGCTTCGGCCTGGCTGACCTCGGCCCATATCCGTTTCACCTGGGCCGCACTGTACCCGGCCAGCTCGGCGGTCTTGTTGATGCTGTAGCCGGACTTGCGCAGCGCGACAACTTGGGCGCGGCGCTTCGGATCAGCACGGCGGCCCTTGTACCGCCCGGCCTGGCGGGCCAACTCAATGCCTTGGCGCTGGCGTTCGCGCCTGTCCTCGTAGTCGTCGCGGGCCATCTGCAAGGCCAGGCGAAAAAGCATGATCTGCACGGCTTCCAGCACGATCTTGGCGACGCCCTGGGCCTCGGCCGCCAGGTCGGATAGATCGACCACGCCAGGGACGGCCAGGCGTGCGCCTTTGGCCTGTATCGAGGCCACCAGGCGCTCGGCCTCGGGCAAAGGTAGGCGGCTGATGCGGTCGATCTTCTCGGCAATGACCACCTCGCCGGGCTGTAGGTCGCCGATCATGCGCAGCAGCTCAGGCCGGTCGGCGCGTGCGCCGGATGCCTTCTCACGGTAGATGCCGGCGACGTAGTAGCCGGCGGCCTTCGCGGCCGTAGTGATCGCCTCTTGGCGTTCCAAGTCCTGCGCGTCGGTGCTGACGCGCAGATAGACCCGCGCCACCATCGGCGCGGCTACTGGCTTCGTCCTGCGCATACTTGCGGGCTCCTTTGGGCATACTCAAATGCACCCATCTTAAACTGGCAGGCCAATTTATCACATATCGATCTAAATGCGCCTAGCTCATTTTTACAGCTTAAATGAGCTATTGAGCACACTCCATATTTCGACTATTATTGAAACATGGAAACGATAAATGCTGTAGCCGCCCTGGCGGCCATCGCTCAAGAATCGCGCCTCGCGGTGTTCCGGCTTCTCGTCCAGGCCGGCCCCGCCGGCATGGCCGCCGGAAAAATCAGCGAAGCGGCCGGCATCCCGCCGTCTTCGCTATCCTTCCACCTGAAAGAGCTGGCACACGCCGGCATGGTCACGTCGCGGCAAGAAGGCCGATTTGTGATCTACGAGGCGAACTTTTCGACGGCCACTAACCTGGTGGCCTTTCTCACGGAAAACTGCTGCGGCGGCCAGGTGTGCAACCTGTCTTGCACCACGGAAGCCGGGAAGGTGTTGGCATGAGACTTCGCCATCTTTCCGACCCCGATTCTTTGCCCGCTTTGGACAAATCCTTTGCCATCGAGCGCCCGGCGCTCGGGCTGGCACCCGACGCCCCGCCGGTGCGTATCCTGCTGCTGTATGGCTCGCTGCGCGCCCGCTCGTTCTCACGGCTGGCCGTCGAGGAAGCGGCCCGGCTGCTGCAATTCTTTGGCGCAGAAACACGCATCTTCGACCCGTCCGATTTGCCGTTGCCCGATCAAGTGCAAAGCGACGATCACCCGGCCGTCAAGGAGCTGCGCGCCCTGTCCGAGTGGTCAGAGGGACAAGTCTGGTGCAGCCCGGAACGCCACGGTCAGATTACCAGTGTCATGAAGGCGCAGATTGACCATCTGCCGCTTGAAATGGCCGGCATCCGGCCGACCCAAGGCCGCACCCTGGCCGTGATGCAGGTATCCGGCGGCTCGCAGAGCTTCAACGCCGTGAACACCTTGCGTCTGCTCGGCCGCTGGATGCGAATGTTCACCATTCCGAACCAGTCGAGTATCGCCAAAGCGTTCCAAGAGTTCGACGCGGCGGGCCGCATGAAGCCCTCGCCGTACTACGACCGAATAGCCGATGTGATGGAAGAACTGGTGCGCTTCACGGCGCTGGTACGGCCGCACCGTGAAGCACTGACAGACCGCTATTCCGAACGGAAAGCGGCCGGCCACGTCATCGACGAGGCCACCGATCTTTCATCCATCGCCATTGCTCCCCAGCCACTACCAGAAAGCGAAACATCATGACCGAAAGAATCTATAACGTCCTCATCCTCTGCACCGGCAATTCGGCGCGCAGCATCATGGCCGAAGCTCTCATCAACACGATGGGGCAAGGGCGCTTCCGCGCCTACAGCGCCGGCAGTCACCCAACCGGCAAGGTCAATCCCTTCGCCGTCGAAAAGGTGGAGTCGGTGAATTACCCGACCGAGAATCTGCGCAGCAAGAGCTGGGACGAGTACGCCACGCCCGACGCACCGAAGATGGACTTCATCATCACCGTCTGCGACAACGCCGCCGGCGAAATGTGTCCGGTGTGGCCTGGTCAGCCGATCTCGGCGCATTGGGGATTTGAAGACCCGGCCGCCGTCGAAGGCACTGACGCCGAGAAGCGCCGGGCCTTCGAACAAACCTTCCGGCACATGATGAACCGCGTCCGCCTGTTCGTGAATCTGCCTCTCAAAATGCTTGACCAGACGGCCATCAAGCGCGAGCTGGCGAACATCGGCAAGACCGAGCAGGAAGCATGAGCGCCGGCGCACAGGCCATCGCCGCGAAGCCGCGCCAGGCCCCGATGAGCGGCTTCGAGCGTTACCTGACGCTGTGGGTGGCCCTGTGCATCGTCGCCGGTGTTGCGCTCGGCCAGGGCCTTCCTGACGTGTTCCAGGCCATAGGCCGCATGGAAGTGGCCCAGGTCAATTTGCCGGTGGGCCTGCTGATTTGGGTAATGATCGTCCCGATGCTGGTCAAGATCGACTTCGGGGCGCTGCACCAGGTCAAAGAGCATTGGCGCGGCATCGGCGTCACGCTGTTCGTGAATTGGGCCGTCAAGCCATTCTCGATGGCCCTGCTGGGGTGGCTGTTCATCCGACAAGTGTTCGCTCCGTTCCTGCCGGCCGATCAACTGGACAGCTACATCGCGGGCTTGATCTTGCTGGCCGCCGCGCCCTGCACGGCAATGGTGTTCGTGTGGAGCCGCCTTACCAACGGCGACCCGCTTTTCACGCTCTCGCAAGTGGCTCTGAACGACGCCATCATGATCGTGGCCTTCGCGCCCATCGTCGGCCTGCTGCTGGGCATGTCCTCGATCTCGGTGCCTTGGGACACGCTGCTGATTTCGGTCGTGCTCTACATCATCGTGCCGGTGATCCTGGCGCAGCTCTTGCGGCGGCATCTGCTCAAGCAAGGACAGGCCGCCTTTGAACGGGCCATGCAGAAGATCGGGCCGTGGTCGATGGCCGCGCTGCTGCTGACGTTGGTTCTACTGTTCGCCTTCCAGGGCGAGGCCATCATCCGGCAGCCGTTAGTGATCGCCATGCTAGCCGTGCCGATCTTGATTCAAGTGTTCTTCAATTCCGGGTTAGCCTACTGGCTGAACAAGCGGGCGGGGGAAAAGCACTCTGTCGCCTGTCCTTCGGCCCTGATCGGTGCCAGCAACTTCTTCGAGCTGGCCGTGGCGGCCGCCATCAGCTTGTTCGGTCTGCACTCCGGCGCTGCATTGGCAACCGTGGTCGGCGTCCTGGTCGAAGTGCCGGTGATGCTGCTGGTCGTGCGCGTGGTGAATCGCTCGAAGAGCTGGTACGAACGAGGTTGAACATGAGTAGGAAAAAACTGAGGAAATGATTGCAGATTGCCGCGCCGGCCGCTTCCTGGCGCATTCGATCACTGACCTGGAACACCTAGTATCCATGCTTGCTGAGGTCGCCCGATGACAGACCCAAAGAACCTAGAGAACAGGCTGCATGAGAAGGCCGACCCGGCCCGCGCCGTTTCCACTGGTCGGGTGCGCTACACACTGGCCGAACTACTGGCCGACGCGGAAGCATCCGGGGCTTACCCGCTGCCGCCGGAGGAACGCGAATGGATGGATGCGCCGTCTGTGGGTCGGGAATGGCCAAACAGTGAAGATTGAAAAAGGCGGCCAGTTCGAGTGGCCGCCCTTTCGTCATTAGCTGCACGCTTGGCGCAAGGCGTTCATTGCTTCTTGAAAATCAGCCTGTGTCGCCCGGCCCGTTTCAGCTTGGTAGTACACCACCATAAAAGCATTAGCGACGGCTTCGGCCAATGGCCCAAGGCTCCGCGCTTCCGCTTGGTTGATGTACTCCAAAGAAGAAAGAATAGCCGCTGCTTGATGCACTGCTTGCCCTGGTTCGATAATATGTTGTGTTGTCATAATTCACCTCTCCAGTAGGTGTTGATTGAAAGTGCCGGGCTGGTTGTGGCCAGCCCGGTGCGCCTACAGGTACAGCCCCGCCGCCTCCGCGAATGCTGACCGCTCATTCCTGCCGCCATTAACCTCAATACTTATCGGCTTAGTTTCGCTCTCTCTCATAGGGTCTGGCCGTGATACAAAAGCGGCTGTTTCTGTCTCTGCATCGACCTCGGTCGATTGATCACCCAGCGGCGAAATAAATACCTGGCTGACTTCTTCCCTTGGCGCTTCATCCAGGGCCGCCAATGCGGCCATGTATGTTGATGTCGTCATCGTGCTAACTCCTGACTTCGTTACTATCTGGGCCAGAATCGGCGCCCAAGCTATTGCCCTCGAACTGGCCAGATTGGCTTGCTTCTTTCGGCTCCATGCTTTCGCGTATCGAAGCAGCCAGTTTTCCGCCTGTGGTTTCGCTCACTCGCTCCTGGAATCCCTGCTTCACTTGAGAGCCGACACCCTTGGCTAACTCGGAGGCCGTGCCTGTGGCCAGCTTCGCGGCCTTGGCAAAGCCGCCACCGCTTGAGCTACTGCCGCTGTCACCAAAGCCAGCCGCTTGGGCGAATGGGCTACTGCCAGCAGTACCCGCTTCACCACCACCGTTTCCGCCACTGCTGACAACTGACCCCATGCTGGACATGTCACCGCCGGTTTCCATACTCGCTGATGCTTTCTGAAAAGCCGCTTGGAGTGCACTTGCACCTCCGGCTGCACCGGCTGCGGCACCCATAACCGCTTTACCTGCCAGGGCAGCGCCGCCAGTTGCCATACTGGCCGCCGTCACCGCCGCCCCAACTGCCGCACCCGCACCGAAGTTTCCAATTCCACCGGCTGCGCCAATACCACCACCAGACACAAGACCAGAAATCATCGGCGGAACTTTGTTGACCAAGAAAAGCAAGATGACCGATATAACCAACATCACGGCCAGTTCCTGGGATGCCATGTTCTCGCTGATTTGCGTGTAGTAGTGATTGATGAACTCTTTGCCAATCGCAACCAGAAGCACCATTGCCATAAGCTGTGCGGCCAGGCCCAGCACGGTCTTGTAGTAATTGATCGCCATGTCGGAAGTCCAACGACTTCCACCAAAGCCAAGGAAGAACACACCGGCATACAACAGAATCCAGGCTGATGCGAGCAACAGCAACAGGTTGACCGCAATCAACGCCAGGACAAACAAAACAGCCAGGGCCATTAGCTCCATGACCAGAGCAGTTGCCATCTGCCGCCATCCCAGCTCCGAGGTGGCCTGTACTGTGCGGTTGTATAACTCGAAACCAAGATCAAGGATGCTGGAGGGCCCAAGATTGCTATTGGAAAGTCCCCCCGCCTGCGCGCCCAGAGTTTGCAATGACTGAACAATCGTACCGGCGATATTCATGCCCTGGTTCGCATTCGTCAGCAACCACCAGAAAAAGCCGGTGAAGATCGTGAAGCGAACGAACTCCGCGAAGAACTCGCCAATGTCGGCCTTGCGCAAAGCCATCATGCCGAATGTCCAGACCATCGAAATCACAACCAGCGTCCAGAACAAACGCGATGCAGCGGACTCAATAGCTGGCCCCCATGTTGCGGCAGCATCATGAAAACGCTTGAGCACATCATTCATAACACCGCTGCTACTTAGCTCCTGCGCCATTGCAGGTTCAGCCAGCACCATTGTGGCGACCATCATCAAGCCACCTAGAGCAATTTTCTTTCTCATGGCGACCACCTCAATAATCATCTTTAGGGCTGGGCTTGAACTCCCACTGACGCATCTGCTTGGCCTTCTGGAATGCTCTGCATTCCTCGGTAAAGGCCTCTCGGTTCGCTTCGCTGCGCATTTCATTCAGTGCTGCCTGGAACGCATCGGGGGCACACGTCGCCGCATTTGGTTCGGGCATCCTTTCCTGTTCACATCCAGCCAACAACAGCAACGTAGCCGCGGTAGTAAAAAAGATTTTTTTCATCTCACCGCCTCCCTAGTAGTTGTCTGCCGGACTCGGGCGAAACGTCCAGGTACGCATTTGCTCGGCCCTGGCATCACCTCGCGCCTCGGCATCGAGTTCTGCTGCAATCCGGGCTGCCTCCGCGTTGTGTTGGGCGGTCAACATGGTGCGAATCTGCAAGAGCTGATTGGCCTGCTGGCTGGCGAGCTGGTTGGCGTAGCCGATGGCCTGTAGCTGGCCAGTTGCACCCTGGGCCGCGCCTTGCAGCCGCTCCAGGGTACGGGCGTCATCCTTCAAAGCCTTTTGCTGGTCGGCAACGGTCTGGAACAGGGCATCGTTGGCCTTCTTTTGCGACTCTGACGCCAGGCGGCGGTTCTCTTCCATCGCTGCCTTTTCGGCCGGCGTGCATCCGCCGCTGCCGTTGAAGCATGGCGAGCTGCGGTAATAGGCCACGTCCTGAAACTTGGCCAGGTAACGATCCAGGCTGCCTAGCTGGTTCTCGTAATAGGCCAGCGTGTTTTGCGCGGCAATCAGCCGGTTGATCGTAGTCTGCGCCTGATCCCAGATATACGCGGCTGGGGCCATCGTGTTCTGGAGCTGATTTTCGTACTGCTGCAACTGGGTCTGGTACTGCTCAATCTGCTTGAGCGTCTGCGCCACCGACTCGATGGCCGTCATGATGTTCTGGGCCAGGTTGCCGCCGTCGATGACGGGGATACCAGCTTGCACAGGGGCGGTGGTAGTGGTGATAAAGCCGGTTGCGAGTGCAACGGCTAGAGCGGTTTTTTTAGCCGCTAAAATTTTGGACTTCATGGTCGTACTCCGTCGATGAAAAGAAGGCATTGCCTTGACCAAGCGTTGTGCTTGTTCTCGGCAACGTTTCATCGAAGAGCTACGCCACTAGCTGATCGGTATTGCCCTTGGCGCTGAGGCCCGGACTTACAAACGTAAAACTACTCTGTTTTTTTATCGCTTTCGGACAAGCCAACTTCCCGGCCAATCTCTTCAAGCTCTAGCGGCTGTACTGCCGCCGTCAGTATTTCGCGTATTTCCGCGTCGGTGCTCCTATCGTTGAGCGCTGCTCGAACTTTCAACGCACGGTGCACCTCGGCGGGTAAATTCCTGATAAGCACATTTGCCATATCAATACCCTTTTGGTGTACCCGACAACCATGCTATCAAAGATATTAAAAATAGCAAGACCTATACTCTTGCAACCGGCGGTAGCCGATCAGCCCCGCAGGGCAGGATTCCCGTTGAGTGCCCCCGGCGCGAATAAGGGACAGTGAAGATAGATAACCGGCTTGCCGGTTAGCTAACTTCACCCATCCTGCCCGCATTTCACCCACTATTGAAAATCTAGCGCATATCGAACGTAAAGCGTTTTATCGTCAAACAAACACCGATTCTTGGCAACATAACCGTAATCGTCACCAAATCGGCCTGCAATCGACATAGTCGCTTCAAAATCGCTGCTCAATCGGCTTTAAATCGGAACCTAAAATGCCAACAATCGACACAAACCATTCGCCCCGATGGGGCGAGTTGGACGCCAAAAAAGAAGGGCATAACCCGCCCCTCAAGTGTCAATGAACACAAGAAATTTGCCTCCCCTCCCGTCATACCACTAAGGCGACGTATTGATACTTGAGGGGCAACCTTTCCTGATGTTGACACCTTCACGCAGGTTACTGGTTATGGGCGTCCAACACACACGGCTCATTCCTGCTTGGTAATAATAAGAATAATAATCTTCTTATTATTCTTACCGAACGAATGGGCACTGCTTAGCCATTTCACGTTTCGAGCCAAGGTTTCAGTACAGATAACTACAAGTGCACACAGCGGCCCTCCAGCACCGTTAGACGCAGATTCTGCTTCAGCTCATGGAATAAGGGACTCCGGGTTGTTTTCCCCTCTCACAAGGCGTTTCAGCGGCCACTGAAGCCGCCTTCTCTTCTTGGCGTTAAACCATCGGCCTATGGCCGATTGATAAAGCCCGCCAGGGCTTTATTGGCAAGGTCAGAACGCGCCCTCAAGGCGCGAGCTGCACCGCGCATGATGGATTATCTTTAGATAATCTTGGATGGATTTCCCAAACTGCCCGCAAAGCAGCGCACCGTCTGGGTTTTCCAAATTGGGACGGGGAACGTTACGACGGCAGAAGGGGAGCGTTACGACGGTAACAAGGGAACGTTACGACGGTAAACGGGTGCAGTTGCCGTGGGGCCAGGCCTCTTGATCTCCCATTTTCCCTTGGCGTATTCGTTCACTACCCAACCCACGGCGGCAAGTTCGGCCAGTGCCTTCCGGGCAGTCTGACGGCGTTTTTTCATAGCTTCGGCATTGGCTTCATCTGGCCAGACATAGCCGCAAAGCGTGTCCAGTTCCACGCGCCCGGATTTGCCGGGGTCGATCCAGCCGCATAGCCGTTGGTGCATCAGCCGTGCCGGATCAGTCTGTAGCACCCGCACTTCCGCCATGTCGATACGGGCATATGGACGATGCCCCAGGATCGCTTCGGCAATACGCGGATTCAGGGCAACCCATAGCCTGCCGTCCGTCTCGTCAAAAGCATGACTCATCAGGTGGAACGCGGCTTGCCGCCGTCCCTTCGTCACAAGGATGGTGACGTTCGACATGCGCAGCAGGCTGGCTTTGAGCGCCTTGATGTTGTCGCCGCTATCCGTCATGCCCGTTTCTGAGAGCAGTTTGGTCAGGCTCTCACGAACCACCAAGCCGTCTTGCTCAATGGCTTCGAAACGGGGTTCAAGGAATAGCCGTAGCTGTCGCCCCGTCTCACTGGTCGGTTCCGGGGTTAGCAAGATGCCGTTCGGGCCGCCAAGGGCCACGATGCCTTGCAAAAGACGCATATCATCGGCCCCGAGAGGTTCGAATCCGACGAAACGCATGGATTCGTCCTCGCCAAAGGTGTAGGTCACGTCCAGCTTGCAGCGTTTGCGATCGCCACGCTTGAGGCTGCGGAACAGGCCAGGTGCCAAACAGTGCGCGGGATCATGTCGGACGTGGGTCAGGTCATGCTTAGGCTTCTTCACGCTGTCTCCTTTTCACCTTGCACTGCCGCTCCAGTACAGCAGGCTTCAACACGCCGCCGTCGTGCCGTCTAAACCAGAGTTCTTGAAAAGGTGCGCCATAGTTGGCCTTGCTGACGCCAAAGCGGACAAAATACCCACGCTGACAATCATCGACCCCCAGTATCTCGGCCTCGCCTTGCGTCATGCCGGATAGGTACGATTGCCAACGGATGTTATCAACCAGTACGGACGATCCACGACTGGCCTGCTGTTGATCGCCCGACCCCATCATGGCTGCGCTTTTACTCGCGTGGTGCAGAAACACAATGGAGCAGCCTGTATCAGCGGCTATGGCCTCCATGTGCCCAACAACCTGCGCCATCGGCCCGCTAGCGTTCTCCTCCTCAATGTGGAAGCGCCGCAAAGTGTCCAAGATCATCAAGCGACGACCTTCAGCGGCTCGTTTGAGAGCATCGAACCAGCTAGCAGCCATGATGTTTGGGCATTTACCGATCAAGGGTTCAATGAGCAAACCATCAGCCACGGCTTGCCGTTCCGCTGCGCTGAGGTGTGCCCCAAGGGCGTGCAGACGATGGTGAATAGCGGCCGGTGGATCTTCAGCAGGCAGATAGACCACTTGCCCGGTGGGAAACTCGCCTATTTCAAGTAAATCAGGCCCGCCTGCAATCTGTGCAGCCAATTGAAGGGCCAACATGGATTTACCAGCCCCACCAGGCGACACAAGAGCACCAACAGTGCCAGCAACCATATTAGGCAGAACATAATCAATGGGTGGCGGCAATTCCGTGAAAGCCGCCATAAGATCAAGAGCCAT